>CAVWUF010000002.1:0-1139478 GCA_963758135.1 uncultured Acidobacteriaceae bacterium | reverse complement strand
CCTCAGTCCGTGACAAAATGTCGTGTGAACACCGCGCATTCTGCTGGTCTGACCCGCGTCGTTCCCACAACCTGGGGCGGCTTCTCGACCTGCGTTTGCTCCAACGGCATGCTTCCATCCTGGGAGCGCAATTGGCCATTGTGGCGCCTTCCGTGGATATCCGTCAATCTGCCCGGGAATTGGGCATCCCGATCTAGCAGAGACAACCACCATTGCCGGAGAGCAGAACCTGGAAGCCAACGATCCGGCTGACCCCCTGGTTGCTACCAACCTTCTTCCGACTCTGAGACTTCATGCAGTGTGAAGTAGTGCCTGCCGAGGGCGTTGGCGGACCCAACCGCACATTTGCTCGCCTGTTCTTTACCGTGGCCGCGTCCTGCGCCGGTGGGATTTTTTTCCCTTCTGCCACGGTGGGTAGCGACTCCTGAATACGCTACGCGCAAAGCCTGACAATCTCGGTCAGCGCCAGTCCGAAGGCTGCCGCAGCGGACGTACCGGGCAGCCTGCCGTCACAACTGGCTTTTACCTGTTATTGAGCATAGTAAGACTGCCCAGGTAACCCTGGCAATTTCATCATCACCCCGAATACCCCGGCGGCAGGGCGGCCTGCTTTAAAATTGGAGCATCGGAACTATGATAAAATCCCTTCCGGTAACGGTGATCCAACTGGCAGCACACCGGTTTGATCTGCACCACCATCGTGGATGCGGTTATGCCGCAGGAGTTGCCGGGTCGAAATTTTGCGCCATGTTACGTGGATCAGGGTAGCGCTTGTCGTGATTAACCTCGCAGTAGTGCTGTATCTGCTGTACTACGTCAAGCTGCGGATACAGGAACGGCGGCTGCGACGAGCTGGGAGGACCTGATGCGGCGGACGGGTGATCGGGAGGAAATCCTTCAGTCTGAGAAGAGAAAATGCAGCACGGCGCCGTAATCGGGTCAGGCCCGAACGGGCTGGCGGCAGCCATTGTGCTGGCGCGTGCCGGTCTGCGCGTGGACGTATTCGAAGCCGAAACCCAGCCCGGCGGCGGAGCGCGCACCATGGAGATGACCTTGCCCGGATTCCGGCACGACTTCGGCTCCGCTGTACACCCCATGGGAGCTGGTTCTCCCTTCTTTTCCACGCTGCCGCTCGCTGAACATGGGCTGCAATGGATTCACGGATTCTCCCCGCTGGCGCATCCGCTGAGCGATGGTACGGCCGTGACACTGGAACACAGCCTGCAGGACATGGAAACGCAGCTCGGGGTCGATGGGCCGGCTTGGCGGAAACTCTTTGAGCCGATCGCCACGCACTGGGCGGATTTTGCAGCCGATGCGCTCGGCCCGGTGACGCGCATCCCCCGCCGTCCGCTCCTGATGGCGCAGTTCGCCCGTATGGCGATTCAGCCAGCCAGGGCGCTGGCCACGCGAAAGTTTCGGGGCGAGCGGGCGCGAGCGCTTTTTGCGGGATTGGCGGCGCATTCGTTCCTGAGCCTCGACGAGCCGCTGAGTTCGGCGGTCGGCCTGGTCCTGGGAGCTGCCGCGCATGTAGTCGGCTGGCCGGTGCCGCGCGGCGGCTCGCAGGCCATTACGAACGCACTGATCGCATACCTGGAAAAACTGGGCGGCGCGGTGTACACGGGACGCCGCATTACCTCGCTCGCGGAAGTGGATCCCAGGGAGCGCCTGGTTCTGTGCGATTTGACACCGCGGCAGTTACTTTATATTGCCGGCGAGCAGCTGCAGAAGACGTATCGGCGAGCGATGAGGGAGTTTCGCTACGGCCCGGGCGTGTTCAAGATCGATTACGCCCTCTCGGCTCCGATTCCATGGGCCACCCGCGAGTGCAATCGGGCGATCACCGTGCACCTGGGCGGAACGCTCGATGAAATCGCCCGCTCGGAGGAAGCGACGAGTCGCGGCGCCATCGCGGAGGAGCCGTTTGTGCTGGTGGCCCAGCCGTCGTTGTTCGATCCGACGAGGGCCCCGGAAGGTAAGCATGTGGCGTGGGTCTACTGCCATGTTCCCAATGGGTCGACGGTCGACATGACAAGCCGGATTGAATCGCAGCTCGAGCGATTTGCCCCGGGATTCAAGGACTGCGTACTGGAGAAGCGTATTTCGACGCCGGCTACTCTTGAGGCAATGGACGCGAACCTCGTGGGCGGAGACATTGGGGGAGGGGAACTGTCGATGCGGCAGTTTGCTTTTCGTCCCGCGCTCGGAGGCTATTACACCGGAACGAAGAATCTGTATCTATGTTCCTCGTCGACGCCGCCCGGCGGCGGGGTGCACGGGATGTGCGGCTATAACGCGGCGCGCATGGCGTTGCGGCGCTCACACTGACTTGCCCGCTACTTCAGCGACGGCAGAGAGAGCACGGCTGGTGAGCTGCTGTTTCACATCGTTCATCCTGAGCCAGGGATCGTGCTTCAATCGCGATTTCCACTTTTCAAAATTGGCGACGGCGAACTGTTTCGGATCGGTGCGCTCCAGTTCAGCCCAGGTGAGTGGCATGGCCACACGGGCTCCCGCGCGGGCGCGTGGTGAATATGCGGCGACGGCAGTGGCTCCGCGTTCGTTCCGCAGATAATCGAGAAAGATTCGGCCCGCGCGGGCTGACTTGGTCATTTTGGTGAGATAGAGCTTTGGGTTGGCCCGCTCCATCATCAGGACAAAATGGTGGGCGAACTCTTTGATTTCCGGCCATTCGCGTTTTGGTGCGATGGGCGCGACGATGTGCAGGCCCTTGCCGCCCGTGGATTTGACGAAGGTCTCGAGGTCCAGATGCTTCATGAGGGCGCGGACTTCAATGGCGCTGGCGACGAGTTGTTTCCAGGGCAGATCAGGGTCGGGATCGAGGTCGATAATGATACGGTCTGGTTGCTCGAGGGTTTTATTGCTCGAACCCCATGGGTGAAGCTCAAGGACGCCCATCTGCGCCAAACCGACGAGGCCTTCACGCTTCGACACGGTGACATACAGTTCTCGTTCGGGATTGCCCCCCTTCTTCACCGTAACCGGCACGCTGTCGATTCCATCCGGCATGCCCTTGCCAATTTGCTTTTGAAAAAAGCAAGGCTTGCCGCTGCCTTCCGGACAGCGCACGATGCTGACGGGACGATTGGCGATGTGTGGAAGCAGATGATCTGCGACGGCTTCGTAATATTGGGCGAGCTGTAACTTGGTGAGCTGGCTTTCTTCGTCGAGGACCTTGTCGGGATGAGTGATGGAGACGCCGGCGACGACGGCTCGATCGTTGCGAGATTTGGGCGGAGCCGGAGTTTGCGCTTTCGAACTTTCAGGTTTTGGGCTTTCGACTTTCGCCGCGGTTGCGGCGGGTCCGGAGTGGTGCGCAGCTTTCGGAGGGGGATCTTCTTTGCGGCTTTTCCGGTTGGATCGGGGGACCGCTCCCGCCGTTTCGCGTACTACCTCTTTTGGATCCTTGTCTTCACGAAGGCCGAGAAACGCAGCCTGCCGGACCAGATTGTCGTTGGTCCACGTGGCAAACCGCGCCTCAATGACCGTGGTGGGCTTGACCCAGATGGCATCTTTTTTTGCCTCGCCGGGCGGGTTATGGAACGGGGTCTTCTCCTGGCGCAGAGCGTCAAGACGATTGCGCAAGAGCTCGTGCGTATTGCGGTTGAAGCCGGTTCCCGTACGGCCCGCATAGGTCAGGCTGCCATGGTCGTAGTAGCCGAGCAGCAGGGATCCGATGCCATGGCCCCCAGTCGAAAGCGGAGTGAAGCCGCCCACAACGAATTCCTGCTGCAGGACGCATTTCGATTTCAGCCAGGCGTGCGAGCGCTCCGAGCGATACGGCGAGCTGGCGAGCTTCGAGACAATGCCCTCCGCCCCCATTTCGCAGGCGCGGCGAAACATGTCGCCGCCATGGGCACGAATGTGGCTGCTGTAGCGGAGCGTGCCGCCGCTGTGTTCATCGAGCACGCCTTCGAGAATGGACTTGCGGCGCTCAAGCGGCAGGTTGCGCAGGTTGTGGCCGTCAAGATGGAGCAGGTCGAAGGCGAAATAGGTGAGCGGGTGTTTCGCTCCCTCTTCGAAGGCCGCCTGCAGATCGGCGAAGCTGGTACCTCCCCGATCGTTGAGGACCACGACCTCGCCGTCGAGGATAGCGGCGTGGACGGGAAGTTCAGCGGCAGCTTCCGCAACGTCGCGCATCCGATGCGTCCAGTCGAGACCCTTGCGTGTGAAGAGACGCGCTCGTTTCATTCCGTCTTTTTCGTCGACGTGGATCTGGATGCGGTAGCCATCGAGCTTCAGCTCATGGAGCCAACCGTCGCCTTCGGGCGGTTGCTCGACTGACGAGGCCAGTGCGGGTGAAACGAAGGCCGGCATCTTTTCGCGGGGAGCATCCTGCAGGGCGCTCTCCCGATCCGGAAGGGCTGGCCGTCCAGGCGACTGCGCCTTCGGCGCGCTTGTTCTACGCGTCAGCCGCGAGCGATTGGCGGGCGGTTTCTTCTCGGGGACATGGGAATTCCAGACGTGATCTTCGGCGGCGGCGATCTGTTCGAGGCTGCGACCGGTGACGGCACTGTCAGGGGCTTCATCGGTGATGGCAGGTTCATCGGCGGTTCGTTCGTACTCGTCGTGCTCTTTGATGAGCAGCCAGTTATTCTTGCCCTTTTCGCCGAAGCGGTCGCCCTTCATGCGGATGAGCGCCCAGTGGCCTTTCAGCTTCTTGCCGTGGAGGATGAATTTAAGCTGCCCTGTGCGCAAGCCTTCGTCCACGTCGGTGACCGGTTCCCAGGTCCCCTGGTCCCAGACCATCACGGTGCCTCCGCCGTACTGGCCTTTTGGGATCGTGCCTTCGAAGCCGCCGTACTCGATGGGGTGGTCCTCGACTTCGACGGCGAGGCGCTTGTCCGCCACCACGTAGCTTGGGCCTTTCGTGACCGCCCAGCTTTTAAGAACGCCCCGCCAGCCAAGGCGAAAGTCGTAATGCAGCCGCGTCGCGGCGTGCTTCTGAACGACGAAGGGGAGGGCGGCTTCTCCGGCTTTACGTTTAGATTCGTCGCCAGAGGAGCCGCTGGGTTCTGCAGTCATGGCGAAATCGCGCATGGCGCGATAGCGGGCCAGTTGCTGGTCGACCTCTTCCGCCGGTGAGGCAGCTTTTTTGGCGGTGTGCCTGGCGGCGCGTTTGGCGGCTTTCTTCGGCATCTTTTCGCCTCTGTGGAGTCGGATTCAGGCGCGGCCCAGCGGGCTGCTTCACCCCATTTGCAGCACACCGGCCATTTGCAAATCCTGCTCCAGAAGAACCGACTCGCTGGGTTTGTCGTCACGGTAGCGCACCTGGACGTTGCGTCCACGGACCGCTTCAGCAAAAGACTCGGCAGCGGCTTTGCGGCCGAAATGGCGGCGGTATGTGCCGTAGCGGTATTCCTGCTGGGCGTAATAGCGGTAGGAGACCTCAACCCAGCAGCCGTGTTGCTCCTTCTTCACGGTCGCGCTTTGTACCTGCCCGTCGGCGCTCGGCCACATGGCGGCGCGGCTCTCGCGCACGCGCTGCATATATTTTCGGATTGCTACAGCGACCGCGCCGATGACGAACGCAAAGAAGTAGTGAAACGTTCCGGCGATCGGCGCCAGATGATGCCAAAGATCCCTTATCGCGGGCATTGTCGCCATTGCTGGACCACGCTCCTGCTGGAAACTATGCGCGATCAGGTTACTACGCTACGTGCCTTCTTCTACCGTCGCAGTCCTGAACGCTGGCCATTTTGGACGATTCGTTCTATCCGAAGTTTCGTCACTGGCCAATCCTCTCCGCGGAGGTATATCGTAAAGCTCGCCGTGTGCTCAGGAGCCGATTTTGGGGCGCATGGCATCGTAACCCCAGGAGCTGTTTCGATGTCCACATTGGCGCAAACGGAAGTTGCTACACAGAAGGATTTTCTGCCGCTGAATGGCACTGATCATGTCGAATTTTAGGTCGGTAATGCTCGCCAGTCAGCGTATTTCTACCGGTTGGCCTTTGGGCTGAGGTTAGTGGCGTATGCTGGGCCTGAAACCAGCGTTCGCGATCGCGCCTCCTACGTGCTGGAGCAAGGGAAGGTCCGGTTCGTGCTGACCACGCCGTTGCGTCCCGATGGCGAGATTGCCGAGCATGTGCGCGTGCATGGCGACGGCGTGCGCGATGTGGCTTTGTGGGTGGACGATGCCCGCCAGGCATGGAAAGAGACGACGAAACGCGGGGCGCGCAGTGTCCGCGAGCCTTTTGAGTTGAAAGATGCGCAGGGGATGGTGAGGATCGCATCCATTGCCGCTTATGGCGACACGATTCACACGTTTGTTGAGCGGGGCGACTACAACGGGCCGTTCCTGCCCGGCTATCGGCGAATGCCGGAGGATCCGCTCGCTCGGCCCACGGGACTGCTGCACATCGACCACATGGTGGGCAATGTGGGCTGGAACGAGATGAATCGCTGGGTCGAGTTCTACGCGAACACCATGGGCTTCTCGCTCTACCAGCACTTCGACGACAAGGACATCTCGACGGAGTACTCGGCGCTGATGTCGAAGGTGATGGCCAACGGCAACGGGCGGGTGAAGTTCCCCATCAATGAGCCGGCGGAGGGGCGGAAGAAGTCGCAGATCGAAGAGTACCTGGAGTTCTACCACGGGCCGGGCGTGCAGCACATCGCGCTGGCGACCGACGACATTCTGCAAACGGTGGCGAAGCTGCAGCAGCAGGGCATGGAGTTCCTGCACCGTGCCGCACACCTACTACACGGAGCTGGAGGCGAGGGTAGGGAAGATCGACGAGCCGATCGAGGAGTTGGAGAAGCTGGGCATCCTGGTGGATCGCGACGACGAGGGCTACATGCTGCAGATTTTCACGCGAGCCGGTTGAAGACCGCCCGACGCTGTTCTACGAAATCATTCAGCGCAAGGGCAGCCGCAGTTTCGGCAAAGGGAACTTCAAGGCGCTGTTTGAAGCCATTGAGCGCGAGCAGGAGGCGCGAGGCAATCTTTAGTTCGGCGCTTCAAGCGTCTTAGTTCGTCAATTCAGCGGCGCCATCGGCCATTTTCTACCGGGTCCGCCGCTGCGGGCTTCCTCCGTGAATCGAGAACCAGATGAATCAGTGTAGAGATGAGGAATGCGATTCCCGCGAAAATGATCACGCCCAGTACCAGGTAGAGAACGATCTGAGAGGTGTGCACAATTCGAACTCCTCTGGATTGATTCCAGAGGAGTCACCGCAAGACCGGCACAAGGAAGCTATAAGTTTTCTGTAAGTCTGGCTTGAGCTCAGTCCGCCACCATAAGTTCGCCGGGAAGTATAGGTCTGGTGCGAGGAAGCACTCCGTAGGCGGCGAGCGCGCCCATGACGATCAGCACGGCGCAGTAGATCGCAAGCTTAGCGATGTCGGTGCCGTGCGTTTTCGGCAGGGCCTTCCACAGGATCAGCAGCACGGTCTGCGCCGCGGTGACGGACCAGACCGTTCCGTAGAAATAGCGGCGCTCCCAGCCTTCGCCCTGGGTTGAGCGGCGCACGCGCGGCAGAATTCCCAACGCACCCAGCGCGAGAATGAAGATCAGCAACGGCGTATAGCCACGAGCGTAGATCTGCTTCATCCGCCATTGGCTTGTTGCCGCAGCCCAGACAAGCCCGGCGAGATTGAGCAGCGCGAAGTTCAGCAGCGCATTCCAGGCGAAGGTGTAGCAAATGCGGCGATAACGCGGGTTGGGACGATCCTCATCGAAGCGCAGAATGTACGGCGCCGGCTCCGCTCCTGGCAACTGGCCGAAGAGCGCGGCGATGCCGGTGAGAACCACCACGATACCCAGCCAGATCCAGTTGCTCGCGCTGCCTCCGCGATCGAAAAGGCTGAAAGTCAGCGGACCAGGCGCCAGGAAGAAGACCCATATCCAGATAGGCCAGTGAGCGGCGCGGTAGCCAGCAGTATTATGCGTGCGCATCTTTCGCTGGTGCGCATATTCGACTCGAACAGGGATGGCCATGCAATTCCGGAAATTATATGCGCTCGATCATGGGCGGGCGCCCGCGGTCACCGGTCGTTGAATTGGAGTGAACCGGACCTCCAGCGTCTCTCCGGCGGTCTGTATTTCAACCTCTTCCAGCGAGTGCACAATCCAGTCCGCCTCGCGCAGTCTCTCGGCGGATTGTGAATAGAGAGTGGCGAGGACGGTGCAGCCGGCCGCATGACCGGCCTTGACGCCGGAGGCCGAGTCCTCAATGACCAGACAATCGGCGCACGACAGGCCGAGCAGTTCAGCCCCTTTGCGATACGGTTCGGGATCCGGTTTACCGAGCTTCACCATCTCGGCGGTAACAAACCGCGCCGGAACGCGAATCCCGCCATGCTCCATGCGGCTGCGCGCCAGTCGCTCGGTGGCCGACGTGACGACCGTCCAATACCTCGGTGGCAGCGTCTCCAGAATGCGCTCCACGCCCGCCAGCGCCTCAAGACCGGCTTTGTCTTCAATCTCCATGCGCTCCAGCCACTCGAGCTCTTCCACGTCGTTCAGATCGGGGCGCAGCAGACGGACCGTCTCGATAGCGCGCCGGCCCTGGGCGGCTTGAATGGCCGTGGTTGGGTCGATGCCGCGCTTCTTCGCCCATGTCTCCCACGTGCGCTCCACCGAACCCAGCGAACTGACCAGCACGCCATCCATGTCGAAGAGAATGCCGCGGGGACGCAGGGTGACGATGCCGGTGGCCGGGGACGAAGCCATGACTTGAGGGTAGCAAAGCCGCGTCGTTCAGGTGGACAGCTGCAGGCCGAAGGTCAGGTTCGATTGGCGATCACTTCGAGCGATTGAACGTGAACTCGTGCTGGGTCTCGGGCTTGCCTTCCACTGTGCTGTCAACGTTCACCTGCAGGGCATCGTCGTTAACGGGTGCGATGGTGATGGTTGCCACGCGCGACTTTTCCTTCCCGCTGTTCTTTTCTATCTGGGTAAAGCTAAAGGTTGCGGATGCTTTCTGACCGTCGAAGTCGGTTGTCTGCTCGCCCCAGTCGCAGGCGTTCGGTTGGCAACTACCCCATGCGTGGATGGAAAGCTGGTTGCCCGAGGCGGTGATGTCGAGCCATGCCAGACCGTTTTCCTCCACTTCCGCGGAGTTCTCCCATCTTGCCTGGAGCGAGCTGGCCGCGACCGGACCGCCGGCATCCCCTGCTGGTGTTGACGAAGTCGTGCCCGATGACGCGGACTCCGGCGTTGCGGCTGTTCCACCAGAGTTGTGCCCCGAGAGGAACAGCACCGCGACGATCACTAACACGACGGCGACGGCGATGCCGGCGATCAGCGGGGTCTTCGACTTCTTAGCCGGAGACGGCTGGTGTTCCGGCGCGTTCGGCGGAGGAAGCTGCACCGAGACAGTGGCGTGGACGGGCTCCGTGCTCGTATAGCTCGAAGATGCGACATACTGGCCCAGGGCCTTGGTGAGGAGCTGCACGTCGGAGTTCCATCGCGCATGGGTAATCTCGACGCTGTTGCGATAGGCGAGGTTCTTCAGGTTATCCGGAAGCTGATCCGGCGTGGGCATCTTGGCGTCGTGCACCAGGACCGGGATGACCGCGATATCGCGAGCCAGCGCGGAGCCGATTTCCAGCCGGACAAAATCGTTGGGGTCATCGAGCCGGCGTTGTCCTGAGCTGTTGGTAATGCTGGCCCACGTGGGACCGATTACGGCCAGCAGCACGCCGCAGGTCGCTACGTTATCGTCGATCGCCTTGCGGAAATCGATGCCGGGGTTGATCCCGGCCACATCCATAAACACCGAATCATCGCCGTACGCCCGCACCAGGTCGTCGAACAGCCGTCCCGCTTCGCCCTCGGTGTCGTCCCGGCGATAGCTGATGAAGATCGCGCGTCCCATGATGCACCCCGGATGGAAGATTGAGCCGCATGCAGCCGTTGCCAGAATAGGCGCAAGCGGAAAATTGGGCAACATCGAGCAGAGCCAGGGCCCAATCCACGATGATCGCGTGCGGTCGGATTGCAGGCAGAGCCGTGCCGTCCACCGCGGCACAACCAGCTCACGGAGGTCATATTCAAGGCAGGCAACCGTATATTGAATCCGAAGATTGTATATTTGGCAGGCAGACTCTGGAGGAGATCATCTATGCCCGGAACGACGGAGCCCCTGACCGGCAATGACCCGATCTATGCGCGGCTGGAGGATCAGATCGACTGGTACGACCGCAAGAGCCGATCGGCGCAGCGGATTTTCAAGCGCATGAAGATTGTCGAGATACTGGCCGCGGCTCTGATCCCCTTCCTTGCCGCGCTTTCGTTTCATAACGCTAACCTGGTCACCGCGGGTCTCGGCGTTCTGATCACCGTTCTCGAAGGCATCCTGCACCTGAATCAGTACCAGCAGCTCTGGAACACTTATCGATCTACATGCGAGGCGCTGAAACACGAGAAGTTCACTTATCTGGGCAATGCTGGTCCCTATGCGGGCGCGCCCGATCCGCGCGCCATGCTCGCCGAACGTGTCGAGTCCCTGGTGTCCCAGGAACACGCGCAATGGAGCTCATTCCAGCAGCAGGCCGCGAAGGCGTCAACCACAAATGGGATGTGAAGCGCACCGGCGCAGCGGCGCGGTCCTCGTTGCCGGCTCACTTCTGCTCCTGGCCGGCTGCAGGACTTCAGAGGATACAACCGCTGCGGCAGCCCAGATGGCGACGACTGCGAGATCGCTGTGCGGTTATTACATGGCCCTGACGACGATCCTCGACAATACAGACCAGTTCTATCTGCTGAATGCGCAGCTCTACGCCAAGCCCTATCCTTCCGAGAATCGCGAACAGGTAAAGGAGACGGAAGCGGAGCTGGAGAAGCGCGTCGAGTTAGCCTCGGATTTCTCCACTTTGTCGGGGGACTTTGCAAAACTCACTGGCTCAACAGCTCCGGCCGATGTGGCGGCCTCAGCTTCGAAGCTGGCAGGTGAGGTCGAAACGCTGGCATCGGTTAAGGCCTCTTCGGTGGAGCAAGGGGCTCTGAAAGCAGCCCTGCAAGCGCTCGCAACCGCCGCCAAGGAACACAAAGAGAGAGAAGCAGCGAAAGCCATGGACGATACGGTCAAAAGCCTGAGCGAACTGTTTGCGAAAGAGGCGGAGATCTGGAACTCTGCCGAGATGGTCTATTCCACGATAGGCAGCACGCTGGCAGGGAACCTGGTTGATGGTAATGCCACCGATAACGCGGCGCTTCTCAAGGTGGCGCTGGATCCATTTGGGCTGTCTCCGTCGACCGCTTCCGCAGATTTGAACGCCCAGCTGGCGCCGTTGGCGAAACTACAGATCGCGGCGAAGAAATCTGCTATGGACAGCGCTTATTTGCAGGCCAGCAATGCCATGGCGACATCGCTCGAGGAGATGTCGCAACGCATTCACACCGTAGCTGAAGATAAGCCCATGGCCTTCCGCTCAGCGCCGCTCAGCGTTTCCACAGTTGAGAAGTGGACCTCGCAAATCATGTCGACGGGCTCGACGAACACGGCTGCAACAGCGCCGGCCCAACCCGCGTCGAAACCTGCCAGGTGACAAGGACCACTCTATGGCGAATGCGCTGATCGAAGTTCAGACCACATTCCTGTCGCTGGACAGCCAGTACGTCATGCTTCATGCGGCCTGCAAGACGGACCGGGATCGCGCCGCACTCGCGTCGAAATATGCGGCGGCGCAGAAGAATTATCAGACCACTCTTAACCAAATGCTTGAGGATGACGACGCGCAGGTTGCCGCGCTGGCAAAGCAGCTAAAGGCTGCCAATGCGGTTGTGAACCATGCGACCCAGGAGATGGGCGACATGAGCAAGGTTATCGATGGTCTTGCAGTGGCAATTAACTTAGGGTCGAAGCTGATCGCCTGCGTGTAGGTCTGTTACTCCCGCTCCTCGTAACAGGCGCGGCCCGGAACGCAGCGCGCGAGATGGACGTAGTGATCGTCGGGGCCGGCCGGGCTCATGGTGCGCAGGCACCAGTAACTGGAGGCTGCATGAATTCCTGGCAGCCAGGATTCCGCGTTCTGTGGCGTGGCTCCGTAGGGATTCTTCGTGCGGAGGCACTGGCAGGGTTGCGTTGCGTTCATCGTGCTCATTGTTCAGCCTCCTGTTAACCTGCCGCGCTGGGATCGCGATCCCTCTTCCCCGCTGCATAAAGAATAGTTCGATAGACCGCGACCGGAAACAAATCGAGCTTGTAGGAATTCATGCTCAGCGGCTGCGCCCCCTGGACGGCAACCTGTCCGGCGGCACGCGCGGTTTCCTCAGTGATCGGCTTGCCCACAAGCGCGGCTTCTGCCTGCGGCGACCGGCGAACGACCGGCGATGCAGCGCCCATGGTAATGACGGCGCGTCGGCAAACTTCGCCGTCCATCTCGAGGACGACGCCGGCGTCGGCGATGGCCCAGTCGAAGCTCTCCTTTTCGCCGTATTTCTGGTAAGCGGACCGCGTGCCTTGTGCCGGCTTCGGAGCCAGGATCGCAGTGAGCAGTTCGTCGGGCTCGATTACAGTGAACTTCGTGGGATTGGCGTCGGGCACAACATACAACTCCCTGATGCCGACCGTTCGCTTGCCGCGTTTCGCCGAGCTCAGCTCCACGCTGGCGTTGAGCCCAAGCAGCGCAACGGCAGCCGATGACGGCGCAACCGATGGGCAGGTAGCGTACTCCATGATGGCGTGGTACTGATTCAGCCCTTCGAAGGCGAAGCAGAGATCCTTGCCCTTGCGGAGGCACTGGAAGTCGGACGAACGGTAGTACCAGCACTGCACGCGCTGCAGCAAATTTCCGCCGACCGTAGCCATGTTCCGGATGTGCGGGGTTGCGGCGTGGCCGCACGCGTCGGACAGAATCTGATAGCGCGACCGGATCACTTGATGGTCGCTGATCTCAGCCAGAGTTGTGAGCGGGCCTATGGTCAGCCCCTCGTCGGTTTCGTGGATTCCGCGCAAGCCGGATATGTTGCGAATATTCACCAGCCTTTGTGGCTGCTCGATGCCGTCCTTCATGCGGTCCAGAAGATCGACACCCCCTGCCTTGACGACAGCCCCGTCCTTCAACTGCGACAATGCGGCGTCAACGGAAGTGCAGTCTGCAAGTGCGAAACGGTTCATGCCAGCTCCTTCCCCTGCCCGGGCGCGCGCAGTGCACCCAGCACGACAGCCGGCGTCATCGGCGTCTGACGGATGCGAACTCCGATGGCGTTATAGACGGCATTGCCGATGGCGGCTCCGATGGAGACGACTCCGGCGGCTTCGCCAATCCCCGATGCATCGGTGGAGCTCTGCCCGATGTATGCCTCGACCAGCCGTACGTCGATCTCCGGAATCTCGCGCGCGCCGGCAATCTTGTACTGCTCCAGATCGGGGTTCACCATCAGGCCGTAGACGGGATCGATGAGCCGATTCTCCAGCAGCGTGTAGGAAATCCCCTGGATGAGGCCGCCGTTGATCTGGCTGATCACCTGTGCGGGATTCATAGGACGGCCGCAGTCATGCACCGACAGCACGCGTCGGACGTGTATGCGTCCGAGCTCGGTGTCAACCTCAACCTCGGCTACATCGACCCCACCGTACGTGAGGTATTTCTTTGGGGCGTAGTCGGGAATCCGCTTCGCCTGCACGGCAATTTGTGAAGTTGTCATTTTGGCAGCCGCGCGGCGGAAGCTCAGCGGCTCGAACTTGTCGGACCGGCTGCGAACCTCGCCATCCACCAGGATCAAATCGTCCGACGTTGTGCCAAGCGCAGGCGCAATGTCCGACAGGAACTTTTGCGAAGCTTGCCAGGCCGCGTCGCGAACCGCGGGCGTAAGCGAGAGTGTGGTAACGCTGCCGCCGGAATCGGGCCCCTGAGGATGATTGGTGTCGCCGATCCTGACCGCGATTTGCGCCGGCGGAACCCCGAATTGCTCGGCCAGAATCTGCGCCATCACCGTCTTCACCCCGGAGCCGATGTCCTGGACGGACGACAGCACTTCGAGAGAGCCGTCCTTGTGAATGCGGACCTCGGCGGAGGAGCTCATGCTCACGAATCGATACCACACCGACTGCGCCAACCCAACGCCGCGTTTAACGGGACCCGGGCTCGCACCGGCCACCGGATTACGCGATTTCCAAAGATCGCTCTCCCGCACAATCTGGCGTTCCACGCGACGGACCGGATGCTCGTCGGTCTTGTCACGCAGGTCGATCGGATCCATGTTCAACTTGACGGCCAACTCGTCCATGGTCTGCTCCAGAGCAAAGGCGCCCTGCGGATGACCCGGTGCACGCATGGCAGACGCCGGACCGGCGTTGATGAAGACGTTGCTTTCTTCCGTGTGCAGCGAAGCGCTCTTGTAAAGATTCGACGCGGGGCCGGAGCACCCCGCCCCGGTGCCGCATCCAGCGGTGCCATAAGCGATCAGGTGAATCGCGGTGATGGTTCCGTCCTGCTTCGCTCCGATGCGCAGCGTCTGGTCGGAGCTGGGCCTGTTGCCGACCGAAAGATGCTCCTCTTCGCGATCCAGCATCAGCCGGACCGGCGCCCCCGTCTTCTTTGAAAGGGCCGCAGCGACCACGCCTGGATTGCCGGCTCCGAACTTCGCTCCGAAACCGCCGCCCATGAATTCCGTAATCACGCGCACCTGCGTCAGCGGAATCTTGAAGAAGCCGGCCAGTTCCTCGCGGACGCTCCCCGTGCCCTGCGTGGATGCCCAGACCGTCAACAGTTCAGGCTTCCAGTCCGCCACTACGCCATGCGTCTCGAGCGCGGAGTGCGTCTGTACCTGGGTCGTGTAGTGACCCTCGACGATCACCTCGGCATCTTTGAACCCCTGGTCCGTTTCTCCACGCCGATGGATCGACGGCCCGTGAATGTTGCCGGTCTGCTTCACATCGCTCGGACCGCCACCGCCGCCCGCGCTGCCCTCCGCGTCCGCCGCGCCGGGAAAAACTTTGGGTGCGTCGGTTGCGCGCGCTTTGACCTCGTCGACGACGAATGGGATCGCTTCATACCGAACTTTGACCAGCGCCGCAGCTTCCTCAGCGGCGGCCGGAGTTGTAGCGGCCACCGCTGCAACCGGCTGTCCGGCATAGCGCACAACAGGATACTTCACCTGTTCCAGCGCGGAATTCCGCAGAACGGCATTGCCGAGCACGTGCTGGATGACATGCACGCCGCGAACGCCAGGATATTTCTCTGCCGCCGTGGTATCGACAGAAACGACCCTTGCGTGGGGCACAGACGCGTTCACAAATTTCGCGTAAAGCATGCCCGGCAGCTGGACGTCCGACGTATAACGCGCGCGGCCGGTGACCTTCGCATGGCCGTCGTAGCGCTCGACCGATTGTCCGACAAACTTCAGATCCTTATTGATCGGCCACACCGGCGGCTCGGTAGCGGGCACCTCCCGCGATTCGTCCGTGAGCGTATATCCCGGGACGCCGGTGGGCATCTGGACCGTCATTTTTGCGGGTCCCGTCCCAGCCTGCTGAAGAAGCGCGTCTTCCATTCCAGAGTTCTTCATCGTGCTCCTCCGCTATGCGTTGCGGCCGCCGCCAGCGACATCCAGCGTTGCGGCAAAGATCTTCGGGTACGTCCCGCAGCGGCACAGATTGCCGGATACGGCATGGCGGACATCCGCTTCCGAAGGATGCGGATTGCGCTCGAGCAGCGCGGCACAGCTCATCACCATACCCGGCGTGCAGAATCCGCATTGCAGGGCATCGTGCTTCACAAAGGCGGCCTGCAGGGGGTGCATCTTATCCTCCGACGATATCCCCTCAATGGTCGTGACATTGTGGCCGATCGCGTCGATCGCCAGGGTCATGCAGCTGTTCACCGGCATTTTGTCGAGCCAGATCGTGCAGCCAGAACATACGCCGCGATCGCAGACAACCTTCGTGCCGGTCATGCCCAGATGAATGCGGAGCGCTTCAGCCAGGGTCGTCCGCGGCTCGATCTCAACCGTATGCTCGACCCCGTTCACGCGCAAACGCACCGGAACCGCCCCAGGCCCGAGTTCGGTGACTCCAGGGCTGGCGGCCGCCCTGGTTTCGCTGCCGAAGGCCTGTACGCCATCGAGCAGGGCGGTTCCGGCCGCGGTGAGACCGGCCCCCTTCAAAAAGCCGCGGCGAGAGATGCCGCTTCCAGCAGAACCAGTCGCCCGGTCCTTCCTCTCTTCGAGGTTGGATTCTGTGTTGTCGGACACGGTGATGCTCCTCTCGGCAGTGCTCCGTGACCTGCGGAGCGTCGAGTTGCCGATGCGCCACTATAGCTCCGCCAGGGTTACGTCGTAAACAACCCCAGGCCCAACCAGGGCCGACCACTCTTCCCGGTTTGACCGGGCCTCGTCATCACCAGTTTCGATGGCCTTAATTCGGATGATGCTATGGGGTGGAAAACTTTTGTTTATGGCGAGCGCATTTACCGCCCGGTGTTTCGATTCCCCTTGAACTTGCATCCGTGATGTCGCAAAATGGGAGGCTCACTCGGTCGTTCGTCCCATTCGTCACAATACAAATAAAAAAGGTGCCGACCCACGCGGCGCCCGCAACGCCCTTTTTGGAGGAAACGTGACCAGACGCCTTTTCCCAATCGCTGCGTTCGTATTCTTGCTGGCCTTTGCCGCAACCAGCATCGCTCAAATTGCAACCACATCCCTGCGTGGGGTGGTGAAAGACCCGAGCGGCGCGGTCGTTCCCGGCGCGAAGATCACCCTCACCAACGGCGCCACTGGGCAGGTTTTGAGCGCCACCTCCAACGCGGCGGGCGAATATTCCTTCACGCAGCTTCCTCCGGCCGGTTACACCATCGATGTGACGGCGACGGGCTTTGCTGAGCAGAAGAAGGCTGCCGAACTGATCGTGGATCAGCCGGCCACAATCGATTTCGTCATGACGGTGAAGTTGCAGGCCGAGGTCGTGAACGTAAGCGCGGCCGCCCAGACGCTGAACACGACAGACGCCTCCCTCGGCGGCGCGATGGACAATGCCCTGATCCAGGCGCTGCCCAGCGAGACCCGCAACGTGCCCGACTTGCTCTCGCTCGAGCCCGGCGTGCTGTATCTGCCGACCCTCGGCGCATCGGAATCGAACCCAGGCGGCGATAGCCGCAGCGGCGCCGTCAACGGCATCCGTTCCGACCAGGGAAACGTTACGGTCGACGGTGTCGACGATAACGACCAGGTGTTTGGCTACGCGTTCACAGGTGTCCTGCGCGAAACCCAGGATTCTGTCGAGGAATTTCGTGTTGCAACCGCCAATACCAACTCCGATGAAGGTAGGTCCGCCGGCGCCCAGGTCAGTCTCATTACCAAGTCGGGAACTAACAAGTTTCACGGCGGCGCCTACGAATACAACCGTCCTACCCTGACAGTCTCTAACAACTGGTTCGTGAAGCAGGCCGAGCTGAACAGCGGCCTGCCCAACGTACCACCGAAGTTGATCCGAAATATCTTCGGCGGCGCGGTCGGCGGTCCGATCATTAAAGACAAGCTGTTTTTCTTCGGGAACTACGAAGGCAATCGGCAAGCGGAAGATGAGGTAGTGACGCAGACGGTTCCGACATCTGCCTACCAGGCGGGAATCCTGAGCTATCCAGGCGGTACCCTCACTCCTGCGCAGGTCACACAACTGGATGCTCCGTGCATATCGATGGGAGGTTGCGAGACTGCACAATATTCTCCCGGGCCCGGCCCCAATCCGAATGCGCTCGCGTACTTTAAATCCATGCCGGCGGCCAACGGCACGACTGAGGGTGACGGGCTCAACGAGGGCTCCTTTACCTTTGCGTCGCCGAATCCGGTGACCTTCAACACAAGCATCGGGCGCATCGACTGGACGCCGAACGAGAAGCAGCGCATTTTTGCGCGCGGCGGGCTGCAGAAAGATACAACCGGCTATGCCGAACAGTTTCCCGGTCAGCCCCCTGCGCAGACCTTCGAAGACAATACCAAGGGGATCGTTGCCGGTGATACCTGGTCTATCTCCCCGAACATCGTCAACGACCTGCGTTTCGGATATATCCGCCAGGGAAATAGCCTTCGCGGTCTCGGTACCGCGGATTACGTGGACTTCCGCTTTCTTTCCACGCCGACCGCTGAAACTCGAACCACAATTCAGTCCGTGCCGGTTACCAACATTGTCGATAACTTCAGCTGGACCAAAGGAAAACATACCTTTCAAGTCGGCGGAAACTGGCGCCTCATCCACCAGAACCGTTCTTCCGACGCGAACTCCTATAGCAGCGCCAGTACGAATCCCTACTGGCTGGGTGGCAATCCCCCTGACCCTTCAACGATAGGTCAGCCAGCGGTCCCGGGCGGATTCCAAAATTCCTATGTGATTGCCTATGCCAACCTCGTGGGCACAGTTCCGTATGTCGGTGACCAATTCAATTACAAGGTGTCCAGTCCCACTTCGGCCAGCCTGCTGGCGGATGGCGCTCCCATCGCGCGGCACTTCAAGTCCAACGAATATGAGTACTATCTGCAGGATGCGTGGCGCGCGACTCCCAAACTGATCCTGACCTTCGGTCTTCGTCAGAGTCTTCTGCAAACGCCCTGGGAGACCAGCGGTCAACAGGTCGCTCCTACCATCGACACCCATGCGTGGTACCAGCAGCGCGAATCGGCGGCTCTACAGAGCCAGATCTACGAGCCGACACTCTACTTTGCGCCCACCGGCCCGTACTACGGAAAGCCGGGTTTCTGGCCCAAAGCAAAAAATAACTTTGCACCTAGGTTCGCCTTGGCTTATTCGGTGAATGATAAAACCACGATTCGCATGGGCGCAGGCATTTACTACGATCACTACGGCGAGGCTCTGGTGAACGCCTTCGACCAGCACGGAGCCTATGGCATCAGCAGTGACATTGGCAATCCGGCTGGTACCTACAATTCGGAAAGCTCGCCCCGCTTCACCAGCCGGACAAGCTTGCCCTTCAGCAACGGGAGCGCGCCCCAGACGGCTACATTTCCTTATGCTCCACCCTCGGGCCTGTCCGGATTTGCGATCACTTGGGGACTCGACAGCAAGTTAAAGACGCCGTATACGGAGGCGTTTAACCTTTCGGTTCAGCACCAATTCTCGAAGGGATTTACCCTCGAAGCCGATTATGTTGGCAATATGGGGCGGCATCTCATCCAGAGCCTCGATCTTAGTGAGCCCGTCGATTTCGTGGATCCGGGCGGCGGCGGCGACTATTACAGTGCGGGTACCCAGCTCTCGCGGCTGGTGGACCAGAACGGCGGCAGTAACACCGCCACCGTTCCGGCGATCAAATACTTCGAGGACGTATTTCCCTGGATGGCTGGGTTTGACTATGCCGGTGAAAGTGCGACACAGGCCATCTATACCAATGAGTGGGCGCCGTATCGCGCCAACCTGGGAGCAACCACTGCCCTCTCGGATCTCGACTTCTACGGTCCGCTCATCGGGTTCTACCCTGCGCCGGCGAACTGGCAGCCTCACTTCTGGCAAGGTCAGTTCTCTTCGCTCTATGCCCTGTCAACAGTCGGCATGAGTTACTACAACGCTGGCCAATTGGTCCTGCGGCACCCTGTCACCCATGGGCTCCAGATGGATATTGCGTATACGCTCTCCAAGTCAATCGATTTCGGCTCGGACGCTGAACGCAGCACCGAATTCAGCACCAGCGGTTCCGGCGGCTCATTCAGCGACATTTTGAATACCTGGCGCCCCTACCTGAACCGTGCCGTTTCCGACTTCGATACGCATCAACTGCTCACAGTCGACCTCGTGTACCAGCTTCCCTTCGGCCGCGGCAAAGCCTTCTTGAGCGGGACCAATAAAATTGAAAACGCATTTGTCGGCGGCTGGCAGCTGTCCGGCATCAACCGCACCACCAGCGGCCTGCCCTTCTCCCTGTTCGAGCCTGGCTGGACCACTGACTGGCAGATCGAGAGCTATGGGGTTGTAACCGGCCCGGTAAAAATGAGCCGCCATTTTGACTGCAACGGCGAGCCGCAGTTCTTTGCTAACCCTGGTAGCTCATGCAATGCTGCGGGCACCGGGATTAACGGTGGCATCTCCAATGGATCGCCGGTTCGACTTCCCTACCCGGGCGAAGCGGGCGAGCGCAACAACTTCCGTGGCGATGGATACTTCGACATCGATACGGGTGTGGACAAGAGCTGGCAGCTTGGCGAATATGGCGCGCTCAAATTCGCATGGGAGGCCTATAACGCTACCAACACCGTCCGATTCGATCCCGCCTCTATTGGGTCGGGGCTGACGAGCGGTAACCTCGGGGTTGCGAGTACTCTTCTCGTGGAACCCCGCCGCATGCAGTTCTCGCTTCGGTACGACTTCTAACTCGCCCATCGAGGAGCGCCGGGGACTCGTCTCCGGCGCTTTTTCCTGCACGGACGCTTGTGGTTAAACTACTCGTACACAATGAAATTCAGGTTCGGAGGGCGCGGAGTTTACCCCCTCCCCGATAGCTCAGAAAGGGATTAGATGCACCCACGAAAGATGCGCTGTCTTCTCCTGACTTCTGCCACTCTGCTTGCCGGCCTGACCATGTGGGCCCAGGCGCCTACGCCGGCTTCGGTGCTGGGTCATACTCCGGGCGATGACTACTACCTGGCGAATTATGAGGAAGAGATTCATTACTTCCATGAGCTCGCCGCCCACTCCGACCGCGTTAAGATGTTCACAGTCGGTAAGTCCACCGAGGGGCGCGACATTGAGATTGCGGTGATTTCTTCGCCGCAAAACCTGGCTCGGCTGGATGAGTATAAGTTGATCGCCAGAAAGCTGGCGACGGCCCAGGGGCTCGACGATGCGCAGGCAAGGGAACTGGCGCACTCGTCGAAGGTGGTTGTGCACATCGACGGCGGCCTGCATTCGAGTGAGGTAGCGGGCGGCCAGCATTCGATTGCGCTGGCTTATAAGCTGGCGTCCGCGCAGGGCGATCCCGAGGTCGATGCAATCCTTGACAACGTGATCCTGGTGCTGTGGCCAACGCTGAACCCAGACGGCCAGGACATGGTAGTTTCCTGGTACCGCAAAAATCTGGGCACGCGCTTCGAAGTCAGCCCAATGCCCTGGCTCTTTCAGGACTATGTCGGCCACGATAACAACCGCGACGGCTACATGCTGAACATGAAGGAATCCCAGGTCGTCACGAAGGCGGAAATCGAATATTCGCCGGTTATCTTTTATTGCCAGCATCAGACGGCTCCGTTTCCAGCGCGAATCTGGATACCGCCCTTCTCCGACCCTATCTCCTCGAATATTAGCCCCTATGTCCGGAGCTGGTTCAATGTCATCGGCACGAACATGACAGCGTATCTTGACGAGCACCAGATGCCAGGGGCGATCAGCGAGTCACAATTCGATAACTGGTATCCGGGGTTTGTCGATTATGCCGGGTCGTTCCGCAACGAGATATCCTTCTTCACGGAAACGGCACTTTACCGCTATGCCACCCCGCGCTTCTATACGGTGGACGAATTTCCGAAAGATATGCAGGACCTGAAGGCGTTGACGATGTACACCACGCCGTGGCAGGGCGGCTGGTGGAGGCTGAAAGACGCGGTGGATTACATGGTGGCAGGTTCGATGTCGGTGCTCGACACCGCGGCCCGATATCGGGAGACGCTGCTCTACAACCGCTACCAGGCGGCGCGGGATAACATCAAGCGATTCGAGCAGGGACCTCCGTTCGCCTATGTCATTCCCAGCGTACAGGCGGACGCGCCGGAAGGGCAGCTGCTGGCGCACATCATGCAGGAAAATGGGATTGAGATTCGCGAGTCGCAGACAGGGTTCCACGCGAATGACCGCGATTATCCCGCCGGTTCGTGGGTGATCCTGATGAACCAGCCTTATACCTCGATGGCCAAGGAGTTATTCGAGGTGCAGCGCTATCCTTCGGCGTTGTTCACGGAGAGCCAGAAGCCGGTGGATTTGCCCTACGACGTTACAGGGTGGACGCTGCCCATGCAGATGGGCGTCCGCGTAGATCCGGTCACCGATCCGATCACCGATGATCAACTCGCACACCTGAAGCCCGTAAGTGACCTGGATGCGCCGACGGCGGAGGTGCAGGGAAGCGGCGGGACTTATATAGTGAGCCATCAATCCAATGCGAGTTTCCGCGTCATCAACGATGTCCTTGCCGCCGGAGGTTCGGTGGGGTTTGCGCAGGACGAGGTGAAGACCCCGCAAGGCATGGAAAAGGGCGCAATCGTGGTGAGTGGAGTTAGCCGCTCAAGTATCGGCGACTTATCGAAGAAATACGCTGTTTCGGTAGTCGGTGCGGATAAGGCTCCCGAGCACGTGATCGCTGTCCACAAAGCGCGTGTGGGTCTGTATCGTCCATGGGATCCGTCAATCGATGAAGGGTGGACGCGTTGGATTCTTGAACAATATGGATATGCGCCGATAAGTTTATATAACGCAGATATGCGATCCGGGCAGCTGCGCGATCGCGTCGACGTGCTGATCCTGCCGGATATGCGCCAGCAGCAGTTGATGGAGGGTTATCGGGAAGGAATCGTGCCCGGCCAATACGCCGGCGGTTTGGGCGAGGGGGGCCTCGATAATCTGCGGGAGTTTGTGCGCCGCGGGGGAACGCTGATCGCGTTCAACCAGACCGCAGCGACGCTGGTTCCGATGCTTTCACTGCCGGTAACCAATGTTCTGGAGGGAGTGAAGAGCGACAAGTTTTTCTGTTCTGGCGCGCTGCTGCGCGTGGAACTTGGATCCAGTGACCGTCCGGTGACGTGGGGCCTGCCGGGAGAACCGATCGTGATGTTCGAGCAGGGACCGGCGTTTGCCACGCAGGCGGGATTTCATGGAGCGGTGCTGGCGCGGTATCCGAAGGACAGCAATCCGCTGGAGAGTGGGTTGCTCCTGCACCCGGAGGCGATCGAGGACAAGATCGCCGCGCTGGAAGTGCCTTATGGAAGCGGGCGAATCTTTTTATTCGGATTCAAGCCGCAATGGCGGGCGCAGTCCCATGGGACCTACAAATTCTTTATGAACGCACTCTACAAATACGATCAACCGCCGTTCGCGAAGCCTGAGCCCACCGAACCGAAGGAACAAAAAGAGAAGGCAGAGTAAGTAGCCGATTTGCTTTGCGCCATGCGGAGCAACGAGAATAGTTGTATTCCCGAGGGGCCTCGATGAGTCAGCCTGCACCTTCGATTCGCGCGCCGCGCGGCAACACTCGAACCGCGCGTGGATGGATCCAGGAAGCCGCGAAGCGGATGCTGATGAACAATCTGGACCCGGAGGTCGCCGAGAAGCCTGCGGAGTTGATTGTCTATGGCGGACGGGGTAAGGCAGCGCGCAACTGGGAGTGCTTTCACAAGATCGTCGAGACTCTCGACCGGCTGGAGAATAACCAGACCCTGCTGATCCAATCCGGCAAACCGGTCGCGGTGCTGGAGACGCAGCGGCTCGCGCCTCGCGTGCTGATAGCCAACTCGAATCTTGTGCCGCACTGGGCTAACTGGGATGAGTTCGACAAGCTCGATAAGGCCGGGTTGATGATGTACGGCCAGATGACGGCCGGATCGTGGATTTATATCGGAACCCAGGGCATTCTACAAGGAACCTACGAGACGTTTGTAGGTGCGGCGCAACGCCATTTCAACGGAACGCTGGAGGGAACTATAACGGTGACCGCAGGTCTGGGCGGCATGGGCGGTGCGCAGCCGCTGGCCGTGAAGCTGGCGGGCGGTGTCAGCATCTGCGTTGAGGTTGACGCGAGCCGCATCCAGCGCAGGCTCGAAACGCGATATCTCGACAAGGCGACCACGTCGCTCCCCGAAGCGATTGCGATGGCGCAGAAAGCGAAAGCGTCGCGGCAGGCTTTGTCGATTGGGCTGTTGGGCAACGCGGCCGAGGTTCTCCCAAAGATGGTCGAGATCGCGTTCACGCCCGATCTGGTGACGGATCAAACCAGCGCCCACGATCCATTGTGGGGATATTTGCCGATCGCGCGCGAGGATGAGGATCTGAACACTCTGCGCGCGAAGCAGCAGGATGCGTACGTCGCACGCGTGCAAGCTGCGATCGCCTCACACGTCCACGCCATAATCAAAATGCAGGAACGCGGCGCCATTGCCTTCGATTATGGGAACAATCTGCGGACGCAGGCCAGGATCGCGGGCGTGACCAATGCGTTTTCCTATCCGGGATTCGTGCCAGCCTTTATCCGCGATTCTTTTTGCGAGGGCCGCGGGCCGTTCCGGTGGGTTGCTTTGTCCGGTGACCCCGCCGACATTGCGGCGACAGATCGGGCGCTGATGCAGCTCTTCCCGGATGACCAGAGGCTGACTCAATGGCTTACCTTTGCCGCCGATCAAATTGCCTTCCAGGGTTTACCGGCGCGCATTTGCTGGCTGGGCTATGGGCAGCGGGATCGGGCCGGCTTGCGCTTCAATCAGATGGTGCGCGATGGACGGCTGAAGGCGCCCATCGTGATCGGGCGCGATCATCTCGATGCTGGCTCGGTGGCGAGTCCTTACCGCGAGACGGAGGCGATGCTCGATGGTTCCGATGCGGTGTCTGACTGGCCACTGCTGAACTTCGCGACGGGGATTGCCAGCGGCGCTGCATGGATGAGCTTTCATCACGGAGGGGGCGTGGGCATGGGTTACAGCCAGCATGCTGGATTGGTAGCCGTGGCCGATGGCAGCGACGAAGCGGAGGAACGGTTGCGCTTGTGTCTGCGGAACGATCCCGCCATGGGTGTGGTCCGCCACGCGGACGCGGGATACGATCGAGCGATCGCGGTCGCGAGGGAGCGTGGCGTGGACATGCCCAGTCTGCAATGAAAGCCGATCTGTTAGTCCGTGGAATCTCGCAGCTGGTGACCGCGGAAGGGCCTGGCCCAAAACGCGGCGCGGAGATGCGTCAGCTGAAGATCGTTGAGTGCGCGGCACTCGCCATCGCGGATGGCCTTGTCCTTTGGGTTGGGCCGGAAGCTGATTGGTCAGGAGAAGTCGCCGCGACCGTCGATGTGCAGCATCGCGCGGTTGTGCCAGGACTGGTCGATCCCCATACACACGCGGTGTGGGCGGGCGATCGTCTGGCGGACTTTGAATCGCGAGTCGCGGGAGTGCCTTATGAGCGCATCCTCGCGGCAGGCGGCGGCATACGGAGCACGATTCGCGCGACGGCAGCTGCGCCTCAGGAGGATCTGATCGCGCTCGCCAGGCCGCGTATCGACTCTTTGCTGCGATCCGGCGCGACCGTCATCGAGGTGAAATCCGGATACGGATTCAACCCCAAGGCTGAGATTGCAATGCTCGAGGTCATCCAGTCGCTGGCCGAACATACACGCGCCCGCATTATTCCTTCGCTGCTGATTCATGTGCCGCCTGCCGACGCGGCGGAACGCGCGGCCTACGTGTCCGACGTGTGTCGGACGCTGATTCCGGAAGTGGCGCGGCGCAAGCTGGCCAGGGCCGTCGACGTATTCGTTGAGAAGGAATCCTGGAGCGCGCAGGAAGCGGAGCGTATGCTTGTCTGCGCGCAACAGCACGGCTTGGCGATCAAACTGCACACAGAGCAATTCCAGCGCGTCGGCGGACTCGAACTTGGCTTGCGCATGGGAGCCCTGAGCGTCGATCATCTGGAGGCGTGCAGTGCGGAACAAGTTGCCTGGATGGCTGGCAGCAAAACAATCGCGACCATCCTTCCCGGCGTGTCGCTGCATCTGGGGCTGGCGCCGGCGCCGGGGCGCAAGCTGATCGATGCAGGCGCCGCTGTTGCGGTGGGAACCGACCTCAACCCGGGATCGAGTCCGCTGTTCTCGGCTTCGATGGCGCTGGGTCTCGCCGTTCGTCTCAATGGTCTGACGCCGCTGGAGGCGCTGGCCGCCGGAACCGTGAATGCCGCGAGCGCGCTTGGTTTGTCCGACGCGGGCCGCATCGAACCAGGACTCCCGGCGGACTTCCTCGTGCTGCACGGAGCAGACTGGCGGGATTTGGTCTACACGCTGGGAAGCAATCCTTTGAGCGAAGTGTGGATTGCCGGCGAGAGGATCGCTGCATGAGCCGGTTTGGCACCGACGGAGAGTGACGATGACCACCCTTTATCGTCCTGACTTCCTGTACGCCGGCGCCGAATTTGTTGCGAACCGTGGCCTTCATGTCAGCGATAGCGGCAGCATTCTCGGTGTCAGCCCGAAAGACACTCCGTCGGACACGGTCGTCGATCTGCGTGGCAAAGCGCTTTTGCCTGGCTTCGTCAACGTGCACTCGCACGCCTTTCAGCGGCTGATCCGCGGTAAATCGGAGTCGCGAGCCGTGGCAGGCAGGGATTTCTGGTCCTGGCGCGGCACGATGTACCACGCCGCGGCCCAGCTTGATCCCGAGCAGGTTTACAACGTCGCGCGCATGGCATTCCTCGAGATGGCGATCGCGGGCACGACGACGGTGGGTGAGTTTCATTATCTGCACACGGCGCCTGACGGTCGCCCCTACGACGATCCGAATCTGCTCGGCAAGCAGGTGATTGCAGCGGCGCGATCGGTCGGCATTCGCATCGTGCTGTTGCGGAGCGCCTATCTGCGCTCCGGCTTTCAGCTGCCATCTGACCCTGGTCAGACCAGGTTCTTCGAAACCACGTCGGACTTTGTTGCCAATGTGGACGCGCTCACCCGCGAATATCCAGGCGATTCGGCAGACGTGCAAGTCGGCGTCGCGCCGCACAGCATCCGGGCCGTGCCTCTCGATGACGTGCGCGAGATTGCCGCCTGGACGCGCGAGAGAAAGCTGCCGCTGCACATGCACATGGCGGAGCAGGTTGCGGAGAACGAAGCATGTCTGCGCGAATACGGCGCGACGCCGGTCGCTTTGCTGGGCAAGGCGGGGCTGCTCGGGCCTGACTGGACCGCGGTGCATGCGATCCACATCAGCGCCGAAGAGACCGCGATGTTGGCAGACGCAGGAGCGACGATTTGTTCCTGTCCGACAACTGAACGCAACCTGGGCGACGGCATTATTGCGGCAGACAAAGCGATGAGCAGCGGCGTTCGCATAGCATTTGGGTCGGACAGCCAGGCGCAGATCGATCCTCTGGAGGACGCGCGAGAGCTGGACTACCATTTGCGGCTGGTTCAACAGCAACGAGCGATTCTCGATCAGATTGGTGAACAGGCGCTGGCGTTGCGGCTTTTCGATTGTGCAACGGTGAATGGAGCGCGTGCCCTCGCCGTGCGTACCGGAGAACTGGCCACCGGTTCCTTCGCCGACTTTTTCACCGTTGACCTTCGTGACGTTTCTATTGCTGGCCACTCCGCGGACGATCTGCTGCCGCTGATCGTGTTTGGCATCAATCGGACCGCCATTCGCGACGTGGCAGTGAACGGCAAACTCATCGTTCGCGATGGCAAGCACGCGAGCCAGGAAGAAATCATCTCTCGATACGAAGAGGTCCATGCTAAAGTCTGGCGCGATACGACCGGTGCGGCGCGATGAAGGGCGTCGTCGAGATTTTGTCGGACCTGATTCGCATTCGCTCCAACTCAGCGGTCTCCAATCGCCCCGTCATCGACTATTCAGCTCGGCTTTTACAGGATGCAGGCTGGTCGACCCTGGAGTTGCCGTATGTGGACACGGCCGCGGTGGAGAAGGTGAACGTGATCGCGGCCCCGCCCGGGCAGAACGCTGCCGATCGTGATGTGAACCTCGTCTTCATGTGCCACACGGATACGGTTCCATTTGCGGAGGATTGGAAAGGCGCACTGGAACCGGTCATCCGCGATGGCAGCCTCCACGGATGCGGCGCGTGCGACGTGAAGGGTTTTCTCGCGTGTCTGTTGACGGCGATCTGCAGACACGATTCCGGGAAGCTGGCGGATGGTCTGCGATTGGTTCTGACGGCGGACGAAGAGATTGGCTGCGTCGGCGCGTTGCGGCTTGTGACGAACAACCTACTCCGCCCACGCCGCATGGTGATCGGCGAGCCAACGTCGCTGCATCCTGCCCGTGCTGGCAAAGGATATTGCCTGGCAGAAGTCACGGTTTTCGGTAAGGAAGCACACAGCGCCCATCCGCAGCAGGGTGTGTCGGCGATCTATAACGCCGCTCATCTCATCACCGCCATCGAGGAATTTGCCGCGCACCTCGCGCTTGAAAAACATACCTTCTTCGATCCCGGATTCACGACGCTCAACGTGGGCACAATCGAAGGAGGAACGGCGAAGAACATTGTCCCAGGTTACTGTCGCTTTCAGCTGGAGTGGAGGCCGATTCCCGGAGAATCGGCCAATCGCGTACTTGAATCTGTCGGGGAAATTCTCGCCCGCCTGCACTCCCTCAATCCGCATTTCCGCGCCCAGATCGAGCCTTTGCGACAACAGGCTGGCTTTGAAACCGGCGCCAACGCCGCTCTGGTTCAGTCTGTAGAGGTGCTCACCGGCAGAGCGGCGATTTCGATTCCGTTTGGCTCCGAGGCCAGCATCTTTGCGCCCATCGCCGAAGAAGTGATTGTCTTCGGCCCCGGCGATATGCGCACTGCGCACAGCAGTCGCGAATGCGTGCCGGTTGCGGAACTGGATGAAGCGGTGGCGTGCCTGAGCTCGCTGATGCAGGCCGGATCGGACTAACCGCGACCGTTTGCGGAGGAATGATGGAGCGGCCTCAACCATGCTCAATCTTTGCTGCCCATCGCCGCACTCTTGACGCCACGAATCCGCGACACGGGATTGGCGCCGCAAAGCTGGACCAATGCCGGTTGTGATATACGTTTCTCGACATCCAGTCCGAGTGCAAATCGAGGCCCTCTCCATGCAAGCTAAATTCTTTCGAATCCCCGCATTTTTGTTCCTGCTCCTGCCCGCCACACTCGCTAATGCGCAAATCGGTCCCGCAACCCTCACCATTCATCCCGATCAGCCGGCGTCGAAGGTCAGCCCCACGCTCTACGGCCTGATGACCGAGGAAATCAACCACTCCTACGATGGCGGCCTCTACGCGGAGTTGATTCGCAATGGAACCTTTCGTGCGGACTGGTCCGGCGTCAATGACTGGATCCTGGTCGAGAACGGCAACTCCGAGGCAAGAATCAATCTCGATAAGACGACCGGACCCAGCACGGCGCTAACGAGTAGCCTGCATCTCGAGGTCAGCCAGGCCAGCGCAGCTAGCCCCGCCGGCGTCCTGAACGGGGGCTACTGGGGCATTCCTCTTCGCCCTAATACGACCTATCAGGGTTCGTTCTATGCGAAAGAAGATTCCGCAGACGTAGGTCCGGTAACAGCCACGCTGGTTGCAAACCAAAGCGGCAAGGTGTTGGCGAGCGCTCTTGTTTCCGGCATCGGAACAGACTGGGGCCAATATAGGTTCACTTTTAAGACCGGCGCCATCGAGCCTTCCCTTGATAACCACCTGGTGCTCACGGTGGCGCATCCGGGCAATCTTTGGCTGAATCTGGTTTCGCTGTTTCCGCCGACCTACCATGATCGCCCCAACGGCAACCGCATCGATCTGATGGAGAAACTCGCCGCCATGCATCCGCAATTTCTGCGCTTTCCTGGCGGTAACTATCTCGAAGGCGATCGCCTCGCTGACTGGTACGACTGGAAAAAGACCATCGGGCCGCGCGTCGATCGCCCCGGCCATCCCAGTCCCTGGAATTACTGGTCGACCGACGGCCTGGGACTGCTCGAGTTCTTTGAGTGGTGCGAAGATCTCCATATGTCGCCGGTCCTCGCTGTCTATGCGGGTTATTCGCTCAAGGGCGAACACGTGAAACCGGGGCCCGATCTGGAACCGTACGTTCAGAGTGCCCTCGATGAAATTGAGTATGCGATGGGCACCTCCGATACCAAATGGGGCGCCGAACGAGTCAGGGATGGTCATCCTGAGCCATTCCATATAACCTATGTCGAAATCGGCAACGAAGATGAGTTCGATAAGTCAGGAAGCTATAGTGATCGATATGCTCAATTCTACAAAGCGATCAAGGCAAGGTACCGGGACTTACAACTGATTGCCACGGCTCCCGTCACCGGCGTAACTCCCGATGTGCTCGACGATCATTACTATCTGCGTGCAACCGACTTTTTCCACGACGCCACCCACTACGACAAGACCGACCGTAGTGGCCCGAAGATTTTTGTCGGCGAATGGGCGACGCGCGAAGGCACGCCCACGCCCAACATGGGGGCTGCTCTCGGCGATGCCGCATGGATGACCGGCCTCGAACGCAATAGCGACCTCATCGTCATGGCCTCTTACGCTCCGCTGCTGGTGAACGTCAGTCCGGGAGCCATGCAGTGGGATACCGACCTCATCGGCTACGATGCACTGCATAGTTACGGGTCGCCGAGTTACTACGCCCAGGTGATGTTTGCCGGCCACATCGGTACTGAAACCCCCGTGTCTTCCATCGAAGGCGCGGGTCCGCGATTTTTCTATTCGGTGACGCAGGATTCCGCCAAAAAGCGGCTCTATCTCAAGCTGGTCAATGGCTCCTCCGATCCCCAGTCCTTGCAAATCCGCTTCCCTGGAGCGAAGCTCGCGCCCTCGGGCCGGCTGATTTCGCTCACCGCCCACAATCCCGAAGCAACGAACTCCATTAATCAGCCGACGAGCGTCGCGCCCGTCGAAACCGCGCTTCCCACACCCGGCAATAGCCTGCGTTTCCGCGCTCCGGCTTACTCCATTGAGCTGCTGGAGATAAGTCTGCAGTAAAGAGGCGTAAAACTGCGATTGGGATTGAATGCCTCGGGTCGTCGGTGCCGCGGTTGCCCTTGCATGGGCTTACCCCCGGAACGCCGCCCTTGAGTCTCTCTCGAGTAAAGCTCCCTGTCCCTTGCCTTACCGCGGCTCGTAAGGCTCAATCGATAACAAACTCCCCAGCACATGCCGCTCCTCAGGGCTGAAGGACTGCGAGAACCGCGCCGAATTCAGAATCTGCCCCCGCTGCTCCGGTGGAATCTGCCGCAGGTCGTTAAATGCGCGCCGCACCATCCGCTGCCGATCCGGCGCCATGGCATTCAGCGACTGTGCCGAGACACGCACATCCTGCTTCGCTTGCGGTGACAGCCCCTCGAACATTTCGTTGCGCCCAAGAATTCGCTGCCGTTGCTCCGGCGGCCTCGCGTCCAGCGTCCGCAGCCGATTCAACACCCGCTGTTGTTGATCCGGCGACAGCCGATTGAACCCCGGCTCCCGGCGCAGCTCTTCTTCCTGCTGCTGCGCCGACATATTTTGGTGCTGGTTCAGCCATTCAGGCAAGTGCTGCTGCCCCGGCCGCTGCGCCGCATTCACGCCCACCCCTGGCCGCATCACCGCGGGGTTCCCGCTAACTCCCGGCCTCATGATTGCGGGCATCCCGCCCGGCTGCCCCCCGCCATTTCCCTTCTGATTCGGGCGAGCCGCTGGTCGTGCCGCCTCCGGCCGCATGGGAGCGGGCCTCGCTGGAGCTGGCCGCGCCCCCTGGCTCCGCTGTCCGCCCCACCGGTTGGGTCCCGCATCCCCTGCCGCAAACGATGACGGTCCCCCAAGAACCAGCAGCCCCAGAACTGCCGCACGCGCCCATCCGGACACAATCCCGCGTCCGGGCGTCCACCCGCCCTGCGTTTTGTTCCGAGTTCCCGGGATCATAACCTTACTTCCCCATGGCAGACCGCAAAACCAGGCTGCAAGCCAATTCGGGCCGGCTTTTTTTCTGCTATCACCACAGCCTTGCCCTTCTTTCCTATTACCTACTCCCTACTCCCTGCCTCTAAATCCCACCGCCGTTATCGCCGGTCTCCTGCTGATCCATCGAGTTCAGCTGCTGGAACACCTGCGCATTCTCATCCAGAGACTGCAAATCCTTAATCACCGGCGATGCCGCCTGCACCGGAACCGGCTTCTGCGAGAATCCCCCAAAGCCCGCATAGGTCCCGCCACCCACCGCAACAATCAGCGCCAACGCTGCCGCAGCCAGCGGCCGCATATTCATATGGCTGCCGAACAGGAACCGCTCCCGCATCCTCTCCAGCCATCCAGCCGGCGCGGCCTGCTGCTCTTCCCGCAACAGGACCGCCATCCGCGTATCGAAGTAGGGCGAAACCTCCGGCGCAGCCCACGTATCCATCAACGCCATCGTGGCTTCCAGAGCCCTCAGTTCCTTCCCGCACTCTACACAGTTCTCCACATGCGCCCGCACCTCCGACGCTACCGACTTCGGAGCAAGAAGCAGGTCCGGCAGGCTCGTCTTTACTTTTTGGCAGTTCATAAAATCAATCCCTCAATTTCCCGCTAATCCTGCTCCACGAATTCCTTCAGCCGTTCCCTCAATGTCTGATACGCCCGGAACAGCAGCGACTTCGTCGCCGATTCGCTCAACCGCAGCACCGCGCCAATTTCCTTGTAGTCCAGTCCTTGATATTTGTGCATCAGCACCGCTGTACGCTGCCGCTCCGGCAACGCCATCACGTGCTTGCGGATCGCCTTCATCCGCTCGTCCTTTACCATCTCCTCTTCGGCGCCCGGATGCATATCCGCCACATCCGGCGTCGTGCCCGTCTCCGGATCGGGCTGATCCAGATAAATCGTCTGCGCCGCCCGCTCGTGCTTCGTATCCCGCGCGTGATTCACGCCCAGGTTCGTCGCAATCCGGTAAAGCCACGTCGTAAACTTCGCCTCGGCACGATACGTCTGCCGCGACCGGTAAACCCGCAGGAAAACCTCCTGCGCCAGCTCTTCCGCCACCGCCTGATTATGCACCATGCGGTACATGAAGTTGACGATCGGCTTCCGATACTTTTCGATCAGGAAGTTGAACCCGGTGTCATCGCCTTCCCGCACCCGGAGCATAATCTCCGCGTCGGTCATCATCCGCCAGTCTGCCGGTCCGGCTAGGCTCCCCGCCAAAGTCCCGGCAGACCCCCCTGGTGCCCGGCCCTGCAGCATTCCCCGGTCTAGAGCAACGCTTGCCATATCCCTGCTAACCCCATCCGGGCCGTCAGGTTGCGGGGAATCTTCCTCTGAATGTTGCGCCGATGGTCGCCCCGGAAGTTGCGCTGAATCTTCGTCCCCTGCCTCTTCGTCCCCTGCCTCTTCCTCCCACCCCTCCGGCAACTCAGTAACGGGCAGGGGGCCTTCACTCTCATCCTCTTCCCAGCCCTCGGTTACTTCAGGAACCGGGCCCAGAACCTCCTCCCCATCATCCAGGGGCTGGTCCAGCGGATCGTGAGGGTCGTCCGGCAACGGCGACGGATTGCGAAGGGCCATATTTGCCTGCATCATTCTAAACATGAATGGCTTGCACTCACCACGGATGCAGACCTGTGCCCCGCCACGGCGAGTGCGGCCCGCTCCTCATTAACTTAGAGCAGGCGAATTGGCTTCCCTTTCCATCGTTACCACACGTTTCCAATTGCTCCTAGGTTCCCAAGTTCCCAGCTCCATTGCCGCATTCTTGGTGGCGCTTGGGCGTCCCTATCGGTCAGATCCCTAGATCACGTCGCAGCTCTCCCTCGTCCTGCGCGCCATTGGTGAATGGCAGGAATCTGGCGAGCTTCATCTTATTTTCGATGAGCGGATCTGCCCTGTCGAGCTTTATGGATCGGATGACCTGCGTGAGTACCTTTTCGTAATTTCGCGCGGCGAAGTTGAAGGCCATGCCGCACATTCGGGCGAATGTCGATGGCTGGAGGCCGTAGGACCCCTCCAGCCCCGAATGCACCGACCAGCTCAGTTGCCGATAGAAGCAGTCATACAGCTCCAACATATCGACAGGGAGCATTTTGACCCGCGCTGGCAAACGCGTGCCGCTCCAGTGCGTGAGGTCGGACAACTTGACTCCCGGCCATGTGGTGGCAGCCAAGCCCATAATTCGTGTTTCGTTGTTCGTTATGTAGTCCCGTTGGGGCTGAACAGAATGCTGAAGGGTCAGGGAGTTGTTCTTAGCGAATGCGACCGCGCTGCGGCACGCACGCAACTTTTCGATGTCCAGGAACACCCGCATTTTGATCGGAGCACCCTTCACCAAGTTAAAAATGCCTATGTCCACGGCCAGCTCAAAGATGCTCCGGGCAAGCATCCCAATTGCTTGAAAGTGCTTTGGTGAGTTCAGCTCCAGCAGAGAACTGACATTTCCGGTTGTGCGGTAGTAGATGGACTGCACGCATTCTTCCGGTAGGGTTGGAGAGAGCAGGCCTCGGACAACGCCTCTCATTTCCATTTCGTCGAACTGAAAGAGGCTTTTAAGAACCGTGAACCATAAGTCGGTGTCTTTGATCGCCTCATCAATCTCGGGCGTGCTCATAATTCGATTCGCAGCATTACGTCGCAGGTGACTTTGTTTCACCAGAGCCGGTGCAAAAAACGGCCAATACGTTTTCACCGCGTTCGTGCACCGGTTTTCCACAATACTTGGGGCTACTCTCATTGCTACAGAAATGGGGCATGGGCCCTCCAAAACCCACACCCCTTCCTGTTGCTATACCGTCGCGCCGGGGTCCATGCGGATCGGGCCGTCCAAAGCCCCTTTCGTACCCGGCGCGCCGCGCGCTTTGAAGTGCAACCTTACCGCTTAGTGCCTGTGGACTGCAACAGCTTCCGGGACAGGCTCGCTCCCGTTCCCAGTCGTTCCAACGCCGTTGACGGACGTTGCTGCAACTGTTTGAATGGAAAGAGCAGGGCGCATAACTCAGCGGTAGAGTGCCACCTTCACACGGTGGAAGTCGTAGGTTCGAATCCTGCTGCGCCCACCATCAACATTGCCTCGCGGCGCTGGCCGGCTGTCAATTCGATTCTGTCGCGCCGTGCCCGTCCACTCTGCCCTGAGCTCTGAGCCCCGTGCCTGAGCCTGAGCCCTGAGTCCGCCCTGAACCTGTCTGCTAAGATCGCCGGATGTTCAAACTCGGACGCCCGCAAACGCCAGGCCAGTGGATCGGCCACGCCCTGCTTGCCGTCGTCGCGCTTTTTCTTGTGTGGTGGATGCTGCGAGCGTACGTCTTGTAGGTTAGACCAGCGCAGGGTTTACGGGAGCCTCCGTTCTCCGAGCCCCCCGTAACCCGTAACCCGTAACCTGTACCCTGTAACCTGCACCCCGTTAAGCGCTTCGCCGCTCTTCGATCTTCACCGGCTCAAGCTCCGACTCATGCGCCAGCTTCTTCGCCGGTTTGCGATTCCCATCCAACTCAATCACGTACATGTCCTTAAGGTGAGCAAGCTTTCTGGACACGATCCCGATCAACTCCCCACGCTTCACGCGAACTTTTTCACCTTCCTGGAATGCCATGCGCAAGTCTGTTCCACTTCACGCCCACTGAACAATCACTCGAACGGGTACAATTCCTGTCACCTTGGAGGTCCAACATTCCTTCAGTACTATGACCTCCGTTCGTTACCACCGTTCAGTCGCGATCTCTTCGATTTCAGGTTCCCGCCTCCCGCCTCCCGGCCCTCATCAGCCGATCCCGCACCGCCACCCCAATCCCCACTGATTCCGGCAACGGACACACAATCACCGTCACCCCCGCCGCGTCCAGCCACCGCAGTCCCGCATACAGCTTCCGGGCCAATTCCTCCGGCCTCTCCCACGCACCCCAGTGGTAGACACGCATCGTGTCGCAGCCCATTGTCAAGCCCCGCGTGTCCAGCGGCTTCTTTCGCATCTCCATCAACGCCGCCACGCAACCCTCTGGAGCCATCACACCCACCACCTCGCCGGCCGCCTCCAGCCGATTCACCTCAACGACAAGCGCCAAATCCAGCCCCGGCCCAACTGCCTCCAACAGGACCAGCCGCGCCCGCGGCGCATAATGCCGCACGCCCATTCCCGGCGCCGGAGCCGCTTTCGCCAGCTCACTTTCCTCCATCTCCGACCGAAACGTCACCCTGCCCCGGCACACCGCCCGAAGCTGCTCCTGAGTGATTGCCCCCGGCCGATAAATCACGCACCCATCCCCGCGCACGTCCACCACCGTCGATTCCACCCCGTGCGTCGTCTCTCCGCCATCCAGAATCGCGTCGATCCGCCCCTCCAAATCCTCCGCCACATGCCATGCGCTCGTCGGGCTGATCCGCCCAAACCGGTTCGCACTCGGCGCAGCCACCGGAACCCCCGCCACCCGCAGCAAAGCCCGCGCCACCGGATGCGCCGGCATCCGCACCCCCACGCGCTCCAGCCCCGCCGTCACCATCTCCGGAATCCTCGGATGCTTCGGCACGAGCAACGTTAACGGTCCCGGCCAGAAAGCCTCCATCAACCGATTCGCATCCTGGCTCACCTCCGCCGCCACTGTTCCCAGCATCCCTCGATCTCCGATATGCACGATCAACGGATCCCACGAGGGCCGCTCCTTCGCCACGAAAATCTTCTTGACCGCCTCGGCATCGAGCGCATTCGCCCCCAACCCATACACTGTCTCCGTCGGAAACGCCACCGTCCCGCCGCCGCGCAGAATCCCCGCCGCCCGCGCAATCGCCGCGCGCGACCCCTCACCCTCCACATCCCCTGCATCAACCGTGAGCCTCAGCGTCTCCACGTCCCCATGCTAACCGTCGCGAGGCGCATCCTGATCCCTGATCCCTGATCCCTGATCCCTGTACCCTGTACCCTGTGCCCTCTACCCTCTACCCTGTACCCTGTACCCTCTACCCTGTACCCTGTACCCTCTACCCTCTACCCTGTACCCTCTACCCTGTACCCTGCATTCATGCCCATCGAAGTCGAAGTCAAGTTCCGCGTACCCGATCCCGGCGAGCTCACCCGCCGCCTCAAAGACCTGGGCTTTCACGAGGAAACCCCCCGCACCTTCGAGCGCAATGTCCTCTACGACACACCCGATCGCCAACTGCGTTCTCAGACTGCCATTCTTCGCGTTCGCAAATACGGGGATCGCTGGGTCGTCACCCACAAGTGCCTGCCGCAAAACACCGACCCCGCCGCTCGCCACAAGGAGCGCGAAGAAACAGAAACCGTCGTCCAGGACGGCCAGGCCATCGGCCACATCTTCACCAAGCTTGGCTTCGAACCTGCCTTCATTTACGAAAAGTGGCGCACCGAATTCTCCGACGCCACCGGCCACTGCGTCCTCGACGAAACCCCCATCGGCGTCTACGCCGAGCTCGAAGGCCCCTCGGCATGGATCGACGAAACCAGCCGCCAGCTCGGCCTCGATCCCTCCGCGCTCCTCACCCTCAGCTACGGCCGCCTCTTCGATCAGTGGCGCCAGGAAACCGGCAGCCCCGCCCAGAACCTCACCTTCAACGAGATCCCCGCATCGCTCTGAGCGCCGAAGGCCGCTTTACGTTCCTTCGCCCGTGAACGGATTTACCTCCGTCGACTTCGCCGCCGTCGGGTCCGCCTTCGGTTCTTCGTGCTTTTCCTGAACGCTGATCGCTGCACGCCGAACGCTGTCCCTGCTGTACACCCGGTTCGGATCCCCAGGCAGCATTCCATGCTCTTCCAGCGCCAGCCGAATCCGCCGCTGCGTCTCTCTCTCTGCCGCCCACTGCTGATTCGCCTTTGTCTTCAACTGCACCGGATAAATCACCTGCGAGCCCTTGATCGAGTCCACGCCCAGCAAGGTCGGATCCTCCAGGTAAACATCCTTGTACGACGGATCGTTCCGCACGCTCATCGCCACATCTTTCAGCAGCGCCATCACCTCGTCTGGATTCGCAGAAAAATCCACTGACACATTGATCGTCGCCACGGAAAAGTCCCGCGTCAGGTTCGCCACCGTCGTAATCTGCGAGTTGGGCACGATGTACAGCGTCCCATCCCCGTCCCGCACCTGCGTCCTGCGCAGGGTCATCGCCTCCACCGTGCCGCTCACCCCGGCAATGCGCACCACATCCCCCACGTTGTACTGGTCCTCGACCAGGATCAGAAATCCGTTGAAGCAGTCCTTCACGATGTTCTGCGCCGCGAGGCCGATCGCCACTCCCGCCACCCCGGCGCTGGTCAGCAATGGCCCCAGATTGAAACCCAGCACCGGCAGCACCTGCAGCACCGCCAGAAACACGATGATCCCGATCCCTGTCGCTCGGATCACCGTGGTCAGCGTCCGCACCTGCGCGTAATGCCCCGCCCCGCTCGATTGCCGGTCCGCCGCGCGCAGAATGCGGTCCGCCACCAGCTTCACGACCCACATCAGCCCCCACGAAAACAGCGCCACAAAAATTAACTTCGGCAGCTTCTCATGCAGAAAATCCTGCAGATCGAGGAGGTATTTATCCCCTAACCCTTCAAAAAACTCCCGCCGTCCCACGAATATCAAATAAGTCCACATCTTCGTCCTCAGAATGCCCTCCGTCCTGCTTCTGCGTTTCTCCCCAAATCCGGCTTATAATTTTTCCACTCGGTACGAGACCGGCAAAAATCTCATCCATCTTGCCCGGAGGAGGTCCCTCATGATCAACGTCCCCAGGCTCGCTCCAACCTGCCGCTTGTTGGCGATAGTGATGATAGTTATGCTTGCCGCGTCCATTTCACCCCTCGCCGCCTACCCGCAAAACCGCGCCCAGAGTCTGCCGCCAGCGCCGGCAGAGAATAACCCGCCCCTCTCCAATCCACCGGGCTTTGATAATTCGCCTCCCGACCCCAATCACATCCGCATGGCCAAATCCATGGCCGAACAACGTAACGCGATCCGCCAGAAGCAAATCGTTGCCGACACCCAGCAACTGCTCGATCTCGCAAAACAGCTCAAAGACGCAGTCGATAAGAGCAGCAAGAATCAGCTCTCCCTCTCCGTCGTCAACACCGCCTCCGAAATCGAAAAGCTCGCCAAAACCGTCAAGGAAAAAATGCGGGACGGGCAATAGCCGCTCCCGTATCAGATGCGCGCTGGCGGGGCCACGCCGGTCATTAAGGGAAAGGCCTTCCTAAGCGGCATGCGCATCCCCCCGTCGTGCGATACAGACTTCCGCTCCGCGATGCAATACTGTCTCGGCGCAGGCCGCCGAATGACGATCCATGCCCCCGCCCCGCATAATCCCCTCGAACGTATCCGCGAATTAGACGGATGGCGCGCGGTGAGCATCCTGCTCGTCCTGCTGCATCACCTCTTCTTCTTCCAGCATCCCCAGCTCGGGCTCCGATTCCCCCCCCTGCGCCACTTCTTCGCCTATGCGGGCCCTCAGGGGGTCAGAATCTTTTTCCTCATCAGCGGTTTTGTGATTTGCCGTCTCCTGATCTCCGAACAAATCCGCTATGGATCGGTTTCCCTCAAAGGCTTCTACATCCGCCGCGTCTTCCGCATCCTTCCGCCCTTCTACCTCTACCTCGCAACCGTCGCTCTGTTGACCCTCACCGGCGCCCTTCACGAATCCTGGCGCGCCATCGCCACCTCGGCTGCCTTCCTCTACGACCTCCAGAGCCTTCCCCACAACTGGCTCGTCGGCCACACCTGGAGCCTCGCGGTCGAAGAGCAGTTCTATCTCCTCTTCCCAGCTTTGTGGATCATCACCCCACCGCGGCGACGCGGCCCCCTCTTTACCTGCATCTTCCTGCTCTGCGTGGCGTGGACCCTCTCGTTCGCCCTGCCTCAATGCAACGGCTTCATATCGGAGTTAGCTCGCGCCGGCTTTGCCTGCATCTCCTGCGGCATCCTCATGGCCATCTACGAGCAGCGCGCTCGCCGCATTGCCGCCAAGGTCCACCCCATAGTCGTAATGCTCGTCGCTCTCATCCTGCTCGACCACCCCGTCACGCCCGACACCACCGTCGAGCGCCTCTTCGACTCCCTATTCGTCCCCCTGGGATTCGCCCTCCTCATCTTCTACAGCCTCGAACGCGGCCCCTGGCTCAGAGCTTTTCTGCGCTCGAAGCCCGTGCAAGCCATTGGCCTCACCTCCTACGGAATCTACCTTTGGCAGCAACTCTTCACGATGCCGGCAGCCTACTTTCCCGGGCAGCCCTCCTTCGCCCGTTTCCTTCTGCCCCTCCTCGGAATAATCGTGCCGCTCTCGTATTTCTTCGTGGAAAAGCCCGCCATGCGCCTCGGCAAATCCCTCTCCGCAAAACTCCGCACTAAACTCCGCGCAAAAGCTCCGTCGGAAGAGCCCGTCGCCGCCTGATCCTTCACATCCGATTCATCACGAAACCACCGGCCCAGCCTTACCGGTCTTTCCCACCCGCCGGATCATCAGCAGCGTCTGATCGTCGGTCTGTTTTCCAAACGCCCGCGCATTCGCCAGAATCGTCGCCGCCAGCTCCGGCAAAGGCGCATGCGCATTCGCGGCAATCGCCCCCTCCACCCGCTCGATCCCAAACTCCTCTTCCTGCCGATTGCACACCTCCAGCACCCCATCCGTCGCCACCACCAGCAAGTCCCCCGGCCCCACCTCGATCGCCTCGCCCGTAAACCCTGAAACCGGCAGCAACCCCAAAGGAAACTGCTCTTCTTCTACCCGCTGCCAGTCTCGGCGCACCGGGCTCCAGTGCAATACCGGAGGGCTCGCCGCCATCGCATACCACGCGCGCCCATCCGCGTTCAGACGAAACGCCGTCAGCGTCGCGTACATCTGCGGCTCCTTCACATCCGGCAGCACCCGATTCAGCTTCTCCAGCAGCAACGGCAGCGTCCCGCTCGGATGCCCCGTCGCCGCATCCAGCAGCGCCGTCCTCGCCGCCGTCTTCAGCATGCCCATCAGAATCCCCGCCGGCAGCCCGTGTCCGGCAATATCCGCCAGGTAAGCGACCACATCGCCGTTGGGCAACACCAGAGCATCCACCAGGTCGCCGCCCACCTTATCGCTCGGCTCCGAAATCCCATAAACCTCGAAGCACTCCGTCCGCAGTATCACCGGGGGCACCAGCGTCTTCTGAATCCCGTGCGCCAGCTCCAGCTCGCTGCGAATCCGATACGATTCCTTCCCTTCCGCGCGAAAGTAGTTCACGAACAGCACGTACGAAATCACCACGACCGCCAAAATGCATGTGCCGGCGAATCGCACCCCTGTCGCCGAATCCGCGTCCCTCAGCGCAAATGTCACCCCCATCCATTGAGCCAGCCTCGTCAGAAGCGGTCCCATCAAAAACTGCAACCCGATCAACGGCAGCATTACCAGCCACGAGAATCGCGACGCGACGACGATCCATAGCACCGCGTTCAGTCCGCAGACAAGCGCGATGACCAGCACAATCGCGTAAGGGATCGTTCCTACGCGGATCAAGTCCTGGTAAAACCCGATCACCGAAAACAGGAAAAACACCGCCGCGGCAAACATCCACAGACGCTTCCACGGAACATATTGCAAATGCTGCCATCGCTTCGACGTTCGCAGGTACCACGGCTTTTCCGCATCCGCCATGGCTGCCAACATACCAGATGCGCCGCCCTCACCAGCACCGGCATCCGCCGCTGGCAAGCCGCGTTCCCGGAACTCAACTCATCAACGAACCCTCACTCACTACTCCCTATTGGCTATTCCCTTTTCCCTGTTGTTCGATACAATTTCCCGTCGTCCTCCTGTTTAGGCTGCTGAACGAAAGTCATTTCCGATCACTCCCGCACGCTCTAAACTGAAGTAGCGATCATCTAAGTTTCGAGGGGTCCCGATGGCCCGCACTGCGGTCTCAGGCGTTAAATCCACCCGAAGCCCTGCCACCAGCAACGGCGAGCACTCACCCTCGCGCAATGGCAGCGAATCCGGCCTGCCTCCTGAAAAGCTCATCGAAATCTACCGCCTCATGTATCTCTCGCGCCGCACCGACGACCGCGAGATCATCCTCAAAAATCAGCAGAAAGTCTTCTTCCAGATCTCCGGCGCCGGACACGAAGCCCTCCTCGTCACCGCCGCCCTTGCGCTCCGCCCCGCGTACGACTGGTTCTTTCCCTACTACCGCGACCGCGCCCTCTCGCTGGCCCTCGGCACCACCGTCGAAGAGCATTTCCTCCAGGCTGTCGGCGCCGCTACTGACACCGCCAGCGGCGGCCGCCAGATGCCCTCCCACTGGACCAGCGCCAAACTCCACATCGTCACCCCGTCCTCCTCGACCGCAACCCAGTGCCTCCAGGCCGTCGGCTGTGCGGAAGCCTCACTCTACTTCACGCAAAATCCCCAGGCCTCTGCGCCAGCGCCCGGCGTCAACGACTACCGCCAGTTCCACTCCGTCGATTTCCACGGCGACGAAGTCGTCTACGTCTCCATCGGCGAAGGCGCCACCAGCCAGGGCGAGTTCTGGGAAGCCATCAGCATCGCTTCCAACCTCAAGCTCCCCGTCCTCTTCGTCATCGAAGACAACGGCTACGCCATCTCCGTTCCCGTCGAAGTCAACACTCCCGGCGGCAACATCTCCCACCTGCTCGCCAACTTCCCCCATTTCCATTTCGCTGAAGTCGACGGCACCGACCCCATTGCCTGCCTCGCCGCCTTTGACTCAGCCGTCGCCCACTGCCGCGCCCGCAAAGGGCCCGCGCTCGTTCATGGCCACGTCATCCGCCCCTACGCGCACTCCCATTCCGATGACGCGCGCCTCTATCGTCCCGAGTCCGAGCGCAACGCCGAATCGCTCCGCGACCCGCTCCACACTTTCCAGATGGTTCTCCTCCGGGACGGCATTCTCGACGCCGAAGCCCTCGAGCGTCTCGAAAAACAGGTCGACGAAGAAGTCCGCGCAGCCGCCGAACGCGCCCTCAGCGCGCCGCTCCCCTCCGCGGAACCAGCCGCCATTCTCCGCCACCAATATTCAGAGGACTACGACCCCACCCGCCCCGATCTGCAGACAGTCCCCTCACCGGACGGCGCCCCCCGCACCATGGCCGACCTGATCAACGCCTGCCTCCACGACGAAATGCGCCGCGACCCCCGCATCGTCGTCTTCGGCGAAGATGTAGCCGACTGCTCCCGCGAAGAGTACCTCGCACAGAAACAAGTCAAAGGCAAAGGTGGAGTCTTCAAGCTCACCGCTAACCTGCAATGCGAATTCGGGTCTTCGCGCGTCTTCAACTCAGCCCTCGCCGAAGCCGCCATCGTCGGCCGCGCCACCGGCATGGCTGTCCGCGGCCTCAAGCCCATCGCCGAAATCCAGTTCTTCGACTACATCTGGCCCGCGATGCATCAGCTCCGCAACGAGCTCAGCGTCCTCCGCTGGCGCTCGAACGGTACCTTCTCCGCGCCCGCTGTCATCCGTGTCCCCATCGGCGGCTACCTCACCGGCGGAGCCATCTACCACTCGCAATCCGGCGAAAGCATCTTCACCCACACCCCAGGCATTCGCGTCGTCTACCCCTCGAACGCACTCGACGCTAACGGACTCCTCCGCACCGCCATCCGCTGCGACGATCCCGTGCTCTTCTTCGAGCACAAACGCCTCTATCGCGAAAGCTACGGACGCGCTCCCTATCCCGGCCCCGACTACACCATCCCCTTCGGCAAGGCGAAGATCGTCCGCGAAGGCAAGCACCTCACCCTGATCACCTACGGAGCCATCGTCCCCCGCGCTCTCCAGGCCGCTCAGCGAGCCCAGCGCGAGTTAGGCATCGAAACCGAAGTCCTCGACCTCCGCACCCTCAACCCGTACGACTGGGAAGCTATCGCCACATCCGTCGCGAAAACCAACAAAGCCATCGTCGCCCACGAAGACATGATCAGCTGGGGCTACGGAGCCGAAATCGCAGCCCGCATCGGAGAAGAACTCTTCGACTCCCTCGACGCCCCAGTCCGCCGCATCGGAGCCATGGACACCTTCGTCGCCTACCAGCCAGTCCTCGAAGACGTAATCCTCCCCCAACCCGAAACCATCTTCCAATCCATCGCCTCCCTCGCCAGGTACTAAGCTGTCATTCGGTCGCTACTCTCTACCCCGCCAGCCACAACCCCTAACTCCTGTCATCCTGAACGAAGTGAAGGACCTCGCGTTTTCTCCCCCAGCCCCCAGCCCCCCGCCAGCCACAACCCCTAACTCCTGTCATCCTGAACGAAGTGAAGGACCTCGCGTTTTCTCCCCACGAAGCGAAGGAGCCCATCACCAAAGTCACCTGCCGCAGGAACGCCGCGCCACCACACACGCCATCCCCATTGCACAATCAATCCAACATGCGCAGAGTTCACCGCTATTACGTGTACATCTTGACCAGCAGCTCCCGCCGCGCCCTCTATACCGGCATTACCAACAATCTCCCCCTCCGAGTCTGCCAGCACCGGGAAGCACTTGAGGGCTTCACCGCGCACTACAAGTCTGGCGCCTCGTCCACTATGAGATCTTCGTTGATGTGCGCAATGCCATCGACCGGGAAAAGGAAATCAAAGGCTGGACCCGCGGGAAGAAAAATCGCCTTGTATCCGAAACGAATCCATCCTGGAGAGATCTCGCCGCCGATTTTGGACTAGAAACCTGGCCACCCCACTCTAAATAAATGCTACTTAGCATAAATGCTACTTATCGCAAATACCGTCTCAATACTCTTCATAGGCAAAAACAATTGACCATGACCTTCGTACCATCCACCCCGCCGAATTTCCTTGCCCCATCCCTCCGAATTTCCTAACCTAGCAACACGGAAAGCTCTGTTCCGCCCGGCCTCCACAGCCCATGCGAACAGAGCTTTTCTCTTTCAGGCGCCCGGCTCAGGCCGGGGAGAGATTTTTTGACAATCCGGCTGACTGAGCCACCGGGATTCGCGAGCGCGAAGTAACTGACCTGGTTTCCACCGATCAAACCCCTCGGTAACCAGACCAAAACGCAAACCGAACCCTCGCAATTTCAGCAAGTTGCCGTAGTCCCAAAGTGGCCTCCAGCAAGTGGTCCAGATGCAATAACTTGCCGGAGTCCCACCCCCCCAGGGGTGGCCCAGTCGGCCGCGAAATACTAAAAGGGTATTCGTCTTGAATAAGCCCTGAAGAGGGAACGCCCGACGTTGCAGGCCGTTCAATTTCCAGCCTCGCTCTCCTCCGCCTTCTCCATCGTCTCCTTCGAGCAAATCTTCTTCAGTTGCTCCAGCAATGCCTGCGGATCGTAAGACGACACATGGAATTGCTCCCCTCCGCACGCCTCATACCCGCTTGGAGAAACCGTCACAATCGGAATCTCAGCCCTCATCCCCCGTATCCGATTGATCAGTTCGCGGCACGTCATTCCCGGCGTCTCCGTGTCGAGCACAACGCCATCCACATTGGGGAACCGCGCCAGCGTCTCGAGCGCTTCTTCCGCTCCATACGCGGTCACAACGTTCAGCATGGCTGTCTCGATGACCAGCTTGCGCGTCGAAATGCTTCCAGGAAACTGCTTATCGATAACCAGAAAACAGGGTCGAATCATGCTTGCTTAGGATGCTTCCGCCGTCTTGGCGGTCCATAGACGTGCATCGGGAAAGCTGTTGACGGAGCGCCGAACGCTGTACGCTGTCCTTGCATGCGCACGATTCGCGTAAAATCCGGCTCTTCCGGCTACCCAGTCTTTGTCGGCCGCAATCTTTTCCCGATAATCCCGCGCGCGAAGGGCCTCCGCCTCGACGGCCAATCCCGCGGCATCTTCGTAATCACCTCACCCGCAATCTGGTCCCTCTGGGGCAAGCAATTCCTCGCCCCCTTCCCAAAGACCAGCCGACCGATAACGCTCTTCCTCCCCGCCGGCGAGCGCCACAAGCGGCTCACTCATGTCGAACGTCTCGCCTCCGAACTAGCCCACGCCGGCGCCGACCGCTCCTCCCTCCTCATCGCTTTCGGCGGCGGCATTGTTGGCGACCTTACTGGGTTCCTCGCCGCTATCTACATGCGCGGCATCGACTACATCCAGGTTCCGACCACGCTCCTCGCCCAGGTCGACTCCTCCGTCGGCGGCAAAACCGGCGTCAACCTCGCCGCAGGCAAAAACCTCATCGGCAGCTTCCACCACCCCCGAGCCGTCTTCGCCGATATCGACGTCCTGCAAACCCTCCCCGACCGCGAGCTGCGCGCCGGCCTTTTCGAGACCGTCAAAGCTGGCATCATCCGCGATGCCGCGCTCTTCCGCTTCATGGAACAAAATTCCGCAGCTATCCTCGCCCGCGATCCCGCTTCGCTCGAACGCGTCATTACCGCATCGATCCGGATGAAAGCCGGCGTCGTCGCTATCGACGAACGCGAAGCCGGCCTGCGCATGATCCTCAACTACGGCCACACCCTCGGCCACGCCATCGAAGCCGCCACCGGCTACAAGCGTCTCCTCCACGGCGAAGCCATCGCCTGGGGAATGCTGGCCGCGCTCCAGATCGCCCTTGCCCGCAAGACCGTCGGGCCCGATCAAGCGGAGCGCATTGAACGCACCATCCGCGTCTACGGACCGCTTCCCGGCTTCCGCACAACCCGCGCGAAGCTCCTTGCCGCCGCCGGTCACGACAAAAAAAATCGCGCCGGAACCCGGCGCTTCATCCTGCCCAAAGGCATCGGCAATGCAATCGTAGTAGAAGACGTAACCGAAACCGAACTCAACGGCGCAATCGACTGGATGTTCGCCCGCGCCCGAATGGGCCTCCGGAACACAGACCTCTAATCCGCCTTTCCTCGGGCTATTTTTCGAACGCTGACCGCTCACTGCGGGCCGCTTTCCCTGTTGCCTGTTGCCTGTTGCCTGTTTTTCAGTCCACCGCCAACGACAGCTGATGCCGCAAGTCCGCGCCCCGCACCCAGAAAATCACATCCGTCGCGATATTCGTAGCGTGGTCCGCAATCCTCTCCAGGTTCCTCGAGATAAGAATCGCCGGCAGCGCCTGATCCGCCGTTTGCGGCTTCTCCTGAATCACCTTTGTCAGATCGGCAATCGCCACCCGGTTCATCCGGTCGATCTCGTCGTCCATCTCGCGCACCGACTCGGCCACCAGCGCATCACCATCCAGCAGCGACTGCACCGCCGTCCGAATCATCCGTCCCGCAAAATCTCCCATCCCCGCGATGTCCACCGGCAGATCGATCGGATCCTGATGCATCAGGTCCATCGTGCGAATCGCGATACTCACTGCCATGTCGCCGATCCGCTCCAGATCTCCGTTGATCTTGATCACCGCAAGGATAAAGCGCAGGTCGATCGCCATCGGCTGCTCTCGCGACAGCAGCTCGTACGCCATCTCATCCACTTCGCGCTGCGCCGTATTGATGGCCGTCTCGTTCTCCCGCACGTACTGGCACAGCGCCTCATCGCGCTGCAGCCACGCGTCTACAGCGGCCTGCACCGCCTGCTGCGACAACGCCGCCATCGCCAGCAGCTTGTCCTTCAGCTCGGCCAGTTGTAATTGAAAATGAATCCGCGGCATCTGTCCCTCCCGCATGTCCTTCCGCGCGGACCACCTCTGATCGAGCCCGCGTAAAGAACCAGTCTTTGTATTGTGCATCGTCGCAGATCAATACTTCGCAAATTCTGCGCCTTTTCCATGACTACGGTGAGCCGCACCTGCGAAAGCACGCCCTGTTCACCAGCATTGGACGCACTGCGATCACGTAACGGTATCGATCGTCGACCCGCATGACAATCCCACTTCCGTCTCATCCATCGAACCGCGACGTTACGACTGACCTGAGCCTTTTTCGTGCGCGGAGAGCGCACTATCGCCTGTTCCCTTTTGCCTGCATCAACCCAGCCGTCTCTCCGCCTCCTGCGCCGCCTCGTAAATCTCATCGAACGACTCCACCGCGTACAGCACCTTTTGCTCTTCCGACACCAGGAACTTCTGCTCCATCACCTGCTCCAGATTGAAGTCCCGAATCTCCGGCTTCCCCTCGATGACGTGCGTGCCTTCTCCATGAGACGAGATCAGCCCGCTCCCGTACAGCTTCACCTTCCCCTTCTGCCGGATCACGCCGAACTCCACCGTGAACCAGAACAGCCGCCCCATCCGCTCCAGCTTGTCTTTGTCCTGCATCAACCCCGCGCACACCCGCCCATAATGCTGCAGAAAATCCGCGAAAACCGGATGCGCATGCATCGGAACGTGCCCAAAAACATCGTGAAAAATATCCGGCTCCGGCGTGTACTCCATCGACTCCCGGCTCCGGATATACGTCGTCGTCGGAAACTGCCGAGACCCGAGCATCTCGAAAAACGCATCCGGCGGCAGAAACCCGCTCACCGGCGTCGCATTCCACCCCGTCCTCGGAGCCAGCCGCCGGCTCACCTCGCTCAGATTCGGGATCGTATCCTCGCGCAGCCCGATCTGCTCAAACCCGTTCAGATACTCTTCGGCCGCGTGTTCCCGAAGCTGTGGCATCCGCCGCCGCACCAGCTCGGCCCAAACCGCATGCTGCTCCTCCGTGTACGCATCCCATTGCTGCTGGATCAGGAAAGGCTCAGCCACCGTCAACCGGCCGCCGGTCTGCCCCCGCGTCGCCGTTCCAGCCACCGTCCCTGGCGGATTCATCGAAAACACCCCCGGCAAAACCTATGAGAATGTCACTCCGCTCGGAGAGATGTCAAATAATACGCAAATGGTCGGATCCTCGCCGGTCATCTGTACCCCCAACTCTAAACCCGTTACCCTGCTTTTATGAGTTCCATTCAGGTTCAGCTCCCCGACGGATCGGTGCGCGAGGTTCCGTCCGGCACAACTCCCCTGGCCATTGCGGAAAGCATCTCACCGCGCCTGGCGCAAGCGGCCGTGGTCGCGCGCATTCGTCCTCTCAAAGCCGCTCCTGTTGCGGCCGCCTCGGCCGGCGCCAGCGAAGCTTCGATGTATGGCGCGGAGGACACCCATGCCGAACGCCTCGTCGATCTGACCGCGCCGCTCGAACAAGACGTCGCATTGCAGCTGCTGACGGAAAAGGATCCGGATGCTCAGAAAGTCCTGCGCCACTCCGCCGCGCACGTTCTCGCCACCGCCGTCACCGAGCTCTTCCCCGAAACCAGGCTCGGTCATGGTCCCGCAACCGACTCCGGCTTCTTCTACGATTTCTGGCGCCCTACGCCCTTCACCCCCGAAGACCTGAAGCTCATCGAGGGTCGAATGGCGGAGGTCATAGCGCGCGACGAGAAATTCGTCCGCGAGCATGAGCCGCGCGAGCAGGGGCTCGAACAATTCAAAGCGGCAAACGACTTCATGAAAGTGCATTTCGTCGAGAAATTCACTAAACCCGGTGACGAGATCTCTCTCTACCGTAATGGCGAATTTGTCGATTTTTGCCGCGGTCCGCACCTTCCCTCCACCGGGCGTGTCAAGGCCTTTCGTCTCACCAACCTCGCCGGCGCCTACTGGCTGGGCGATGAGAAAAACCCCCAGCTGCAGCGCATCTACGGCGCCGCCTTCTTCTCGAAAAAAGAGCTGGACGAGCACTTTGCCCGTCTTGAGGAAGCCGCCCGCCGCGATCATCGCGTCCTGGGAAAACAGCTCGATCTTTTTTCCATCCAGGATCTCGCCGGCCCCGGCCTCATCTTCTGGCATCCCAAAGGCGCCATGATCCGCAAAGTCATGGAAGACTGGATGCGTGAAGAATGTATCCGCCGCGGTTACGATTTAGTCGTAACCCCCCACGTCATGCGCTCTCATCTCTGGGAGGTCAGCGGACACGCCGGTTTCTATTCTCAGAACATGTTCACCCCCATGGAGCTGGACGATGCGGAGTACCGCCTCAAGCCCATGAATTGTCCCGGGCACATTCTGATCTACAAAAATTCCCCGAAGAGCTACCGTGACCTTCCCGTCCGCCTCGCCGAATTCGGCAACGTCTATCGCTATGAGCGCTCGGGCACCATGCACGGACTACTGCGCGTGCGCGGCTTCACCCAGGACGACGCCCACATCTTTTGCACACCCCAGCAGATCGAAGACGAGGTCGTGGCCTGCATCGACTTTGCTCAGGCCGTGCTCACTACCTTCGGCTTCAGCGATTTTCAGGTCGAGCTTTCCACATGGAATCCCGCCGACCGCGCCAACTACGCGGGTTCGGATGAAAAATGGGATCTCGCCGTCGGCTCCCTCGAGCGCGCACTCAAGCGCAAAGGTATCGCTCACAAAACCATTCCCGGCGAGGCGGCCTTTTATGGCCCCAAAATAGACATCAAGCTGGTCGATGTCCTCGGCCGCCTCTGGCAACTCTCCACCGTTCAATTCGATTTCAACCTGCCCGCCCGCTTCGAGCTCGAATATGTCGCCGAAAGCGGCGAGCGCGAGCAGCCCGTCATGGTCCACCGCGCCCTCTTCGGCAGCATGGAGCGCTTCTTCGGCGTGCTCATCGAGCATTACGCGGGTGCCTTTCCTCTTTGGCTGGCCCCCGTGCAAGTGGGACTGGTGCCCATCAGCGAACGCCACCTCGTCTACGCAAAAAAGGTACAGCAGCGGTTACAAAATGCCGGGCTGCGCGTTGAACTCGATGCCCGCAACGAAAAAATGAATGCGAAGATACGCGACTTCACTCTGCAGAAGGTTCCCTACGTCCTGGTCATGGGCGATAAGGAAGAGTCCAGCGAAGCCGTCAGCGTACGCACCCGCGGCAAGGGGGACCAGGGATCCATGCCGCTCGAACAATTCGTGACCCAGTCCGGCGATCTCATCTCGCGAAAATCCATGGACCTGTAAACAATAAAACTTTTCCGGATTTTTCAGACAAAGTAAGGTAAGTGGAAAATGCGGCCCCTGTCCCGGAACGCGCCACTTCTACATAGAAAGTTTCTTCTCTGGCCTCGCGACGGGCGATTCCACACTGACTGCCCCATCCCTACAATCGCCGAAAGGGAGAGAAACTCCAGCTCCCGGTGAGGATCTTATGGCGGATACTACTTCTCCCGAACCCATCTACGTCAGCGCGCGTTTCCGCCTTACGCTCGAGTCGGCGATCCTCCAGCTCGAAGCAAACGCCGCCCGCGACGAGCAACTCGTCCACATGCTCGACGATGCAGACCACCGCCGCCGTCAGGAACTCCTCGTCGCCGGCCAACTGGAGCGCGCCTTCCGCCTGCGCGAACTGCTCAGAAGCACCACTTTGTATTTGCGCTGAGCGTGCCACTCATCGCAGGAATTGCTGTTTCGCTTGGGAAGCCCATCGCAATCGTAACCGGGTTCCTACTGCGGGTGTTTGTCATCGGGCTTGGCCGGGGGCCGCTGTTCCTGCTTTGGTGGAGCGGGTTTCGACTCTGGTTTCGGTGGAGCTGAGGGCCGCGACTCAGGCTGAGGTCGAGACTCCGGCTGAGGCCGCGATTCAGGTTGCGGCTGCGGCTCCGGCTTCGGTCGAGCAACCGACTGCGGAGCCGGTCGCACCTCCGGTTGAGGCCGATATTCGGGCCGCTGCGGCGGTGGCGCAGGTTTCGACTGCTGCTGCGGCCGATACTCGGGCCTCGCTGGCTGGGGCGTTGATCCGGGTCGGGCACTTGGCTGCGGCTGCGCTTCTGGCCGCTGCGCGGGCTGAGGAACTGGCCGCGATTCAGGCCTCGCCTCCGGAGCAGGACGACCCTCCGGCGCAGCCCTTGTTGCAGGCGCTGGCCTCGTTTCCGGGGCGGGCCGGTTCGGCGCAACTCTGGCGCCCACCCCTGGCGCTGGTCTCATGCCGGGTGCCGCCACCGGAGTGCCGGCTTCCGGCCGCGCCGTCGCTGCAGCATGAAAATCCTCTGGCCGTGGCGCGGGCGCCGGCCGCCCGTCGTTCGCCGGCCGGCTCTCCGCTACCGTCTGCGGACGCCCATGGTTCACGCTGGCAAACTGCGCCCGATTCTGCATCGCCGTCTGCACGATTGTCCGCTGAACCGGGAGCGGCGCCACATGATGCTCACTTCGGGCTGCCGCCTGCGCCGGGGTCGGATGATAATTGAGCCCGCCACTCCCGCCGTTGTAACTTACCCGCGTGTTGTTATAGGTATTCGTGATGCGGTAGTTATAGACGTTGTGAATGACGGTTTCATTCACGTGACTAACTGCGGTGTTGTAGTAAAAAGCATGGTTGCGCCAATAGCCGCCCTCATAACCGTTACCGTCATAACCGTGACCGTAATTCACTCCGCCGTAAAATCCGATATGTGGGCCCCAGTAGCCGTGATACCAGTGGTATCGGCCGCTATAGTAGCCCCAGTAACCCGGCGTCCACAGTGAGCCGACGTACGGCGCCATGACCCATTCGCCCGGCACCCAGTAATAGCCTGCCGACGCATACGACCAGTAACCCGGAGTCCAGATGTAGTCGTCGCCCGGACACTCCGGCTGATCGTAATCCGGCAACGCCGGCGGAGGATCGGGCGCGACATCGTATGCGGTATCCGAATAAGCGGCTGGCGGCTCGCCGCCATACTGATCGCCACCGTACTGATCGTTCGAAGGAGCGGGTGCGTTGCCCTGATCCGCTGGAGGAGGCGGCGGGTTCTCGGAGCCGGCCGTCTCCGTGTTGCTGGCGTTAGCCAGATTCACAGCCGCCGGATCGTCGCCGCTGACCGGCTGGTTTTGATTGCCGTGGCAGCCCGCCAGGGCAAGCGCCAGTAATGCCGCCGGAAATACCGAAGAAAGAGCGAACCTGCTCATCCTGTTCATGGCTTGCTTGGATGCTGTTTGGCTCATAGGGGAATGTTAGCCTGCCCGGAATGAAGCGGATTCTGGATCGGGCTGCCGCCGCCTCAACAACCGAGCCGCTCTTCCTACAGCCCCGCTGGTTTAGGCCAACGCTCGCCCAGTCCTTCCGCGTACCCCGCAACGTCCTCAGCGCTTGTCACAGATTCGGATTCGCGAAGCACCTCGCCCACCAGCAGAATCGAAGGCGCTGCCCCTCCACTGGCGCGATCCAGACGGTCAAGAGTGGTCCGGGCGATCTGCTGATCCAGCTGCGCTGCCCGCGACACAATGACGCATGGCAAATCCAACGGCAGACCTTCCCTGCGCAACTCAGCCGCAACCGCCCCGAGATTCCGTCCAGGCATGTAGATCACGTGCGTGACGTCAGAGGGTGAGACGGGGCGAATCCCCAAACTTTTTCCCGAGCCAGGCGCATGGTGTCCAGCCAAAAAGCGGATGCTCGATGCGCTTCTTCGATCCGTCAACGGCCGTTGCAGTGCCGCAGCCGCCGCAAACGCCGCCGTGATCCCGGGAACAACTTCGAAGGCAATCCCCGCCGCTCGGAGCGCGTCCATTTCTTCGCCGGCACGCCCAAAGACCAGGGGGTCGCCGGATTTGAGGCGCACAACCAACAGACCGCGTCGGGCATAGTCCACCAGCATCGCGTTGATCTGTTCCTGCGAAACATTTTTTTGTCCGCATCGCTTGCCCACGTTAACGATCAGCGAGCGCTTAGCGTGAGCCAACACCGCGGCCGGCACCAGATCGTCGTGCAGGACAATGTCGGCTCCCGCGAGCAGACGAACAGCTTTCAACGTCAGCAACTCGGGATCTCCCGGACCTGCGCCAACAAGATAAACCATCCCAGGCCGCGAGGCAGTCACGCAACCACCTCTTCCCGCCTCTCGCGAATTTGCTCCTGCGCAAACACCCTGGTCGGACAATCCTCCGAGCCGCAAAGCGGCCGGCGAGCCAGTTCGTGCAGCAACAAATTACGTGCCTCCCCCGGGCGCGTCCCAGCGCGGACCTCGCGTCGCAAAGCGCCCAACTGCTCCAGCCACGGGCCAAGATCGTCCGGCAGCTGCGCATCGATTTCGCGGCGCAGCCGTTGCGCCACAGCCGGACTCTCGCCCGCTGTCGAAATGGCGATTTGCAAATCGCCCCGTGCCACCACCGACCCGAAGTAAAAGTCGCAATTGGGCGGATCGTCGACCGCATTGCACAGAACGTTGCGCCGAAGCGCCTCCTCATACACAGAGTGGTTCACTTCCGTCGCGTTTGTCGCGGCGATCACCAGAAAGATGCCCTCAAGGTCAGCGGCCTCGAAAGTGCGTCGATGCCAGACCAGTGAACCCTGCTCAGCGAGCGCGCGAATCTCCGCAACGCCTTCCGGAGCCACTACCGTGATCTCCGCCCCCGCCCCGCGAAGGCTCTCGATCTTCGCCAGAGCAACCGTGCCCGCGCCCACCACCAGGCACGGACGCCGATCAAGACGAAGAAAAATGGGCAGCAGCGTCATTCAATCCTCCTCATCCCACCAGCTCTACCGGAACGCTGCCGCTGGGCAGATCCCGTTCGACCGGTTTGAATTCTTCGCCGGCCAGCGCCATTCGCAAATCGGCGTCCGTGTTGCGCGCAAAGTAAGCACGCAGATTTTCGCCATCGTTGCGCTCCGCGATATACTTCCGCAGCAACCGCTCCACAGCTTCCGGCACAAGGTGCGCCGGCGTGCGGAAGCCAACTGGCCGGGCCGTCGCCGCATGTTTCCCAACCGTCCGCCCACGCAGAAGTAGTAGGCGTCGGTCATCCGGCCCTCGTGCTTGATCTTCTTGCCTTCGAGGCCGATGTCGGCGATCCAGTGCTGGCCGCAGCTGTTCGGGCAGCCGGTCACATGCAGTTGCAGCTGCTGATCGAACTCCGGCAGCCGTTCCTCCAGCTCATCCACCAGCCAGCGCGTGAAGCCCTTCGTCTCCGTGATCGCCAGCTTGCAGAACTCGGTGCCGGTGCAGGCGATCGCGCCGCGCCAGAACGGCGAGCCCTCCACGGCAGCCCAATCTGCTCCAGTTCGCGCGCCAGCTCCGCTGTCCTGCGGGTGGGAACATTGATGAACAGCAGGTTCTGCATGACGGTCAGCCGCAGATCGCCGCTGCCGAAGCGCTCGGCCAACTCGGCCGCCGCCGCCAGTTGATCGCCGCGTAAGCCGCCCGCGCAGCACGCTGGCGCCCGACGTAGCTCACGCCCGGCTGCTTTTGCGGATGAATGCCGGCGTGATCGCGCAGAACGTCGTCGGGAACTCTCCTCGACTCCCGGGCCAATTTGTAACCGATACGGTTCTCCATCTCTGCGAGAAAGCGATCCTGGGTCCAGCCTTCCTTCATGAAGAGATACTTCATCCGCGCCCGGTCGCGGCTCTCGCGCAATCCCTGCTGGTCGCGGAAGATTTCCGTAATCGCGCGGACCACCGCCGCGGCCTGCTCCGGACGAACAAAGGCGTCGAGCCGAACTGCAAGATGCGGCTCATTCGACAGCCCACCCCCCACCCGCACGGAATAACCAACCTCTTCACCCCTGCGCACCGCGGTCAATCCGATGTCATTGATCTCCGGATAGGAGCACCACACCGCGCATCCCGTGATCGAAATCTTGAATTTGCGCGGCAGGTTAAAAAATTCATTGTTCCCCTGAAGTGACCGCGAGACCTCCAGCGCCAGCGGCGAAGCGTCGACAATTTCGTCGTGCGCGATCCCCGCCAGGGGACAGCCGGTCACATTCCGGACCACGTCGCCGCATGCGCCTTTCGGTGAGAGCCCAACCGCGCCGAGCGACTCCATAATCTCCGGCAGAGACTCAATTGTCAGCCAGTGGTACTGAATATTCTGCCGGACCGTGATATCGGCAAGATTACGCCCATGTCTCCGCGCGATCTCCGCCAGCACACGAGCCTGATCGGCGCGCAGAATCCCATTCGGTACGCCGACTCGCATCATGAAATAGTCGCTCGCTTTGCCCTCACCGCCTTTGCCGCCGGTCACACCCACCCCGTCGCCCTGCGTGTAAATTCCCCACCAGCGGAAATAGAGGCTCCAGTCCTCGGGTATAGACGAGCGCCCACTGCGGGCGAACGCGCGAATCTCTTCGACCGCGTCCCACGGATTCTTCTCGCGCTTCAGCCTTTCGGCTTTCTGGGCTCGGGTTTCTTTTATTGCGGAAACGTCCGCCATAATTTCTCCAGGTTGTAGCCAATTCATGTCGAGATCATTCAGGTTGAGGACAAATAAAAAATCCCGCGTCAGCAGAAGCTGAAGCGCGGGAGCGGGTGGGTAGGCTGAGGTTACAGGCTCATCCACAACTCCGGCGCGGCGCACAACAACATGCGCAACAGGCAGCCGGAATGTGGCGAAGAACCATCTCGACGATGTTAGGTCACCGTCGATATGCGGGTCAAGCCATTCAGCTCAGGCTGCGGCCGGTTTCAGTCAGCCCTGCCTGTCTTGCTGAGTTCTTTATAGAACCCCAGATCCTGATCGCTCAGCATCTTGGTGATGTAGGCAATCTGCCCATAGTGCAAGCCGAAATGCTCAATCGCCTGGTAGACAGCATCGAGTCCGCAGACCTTGTAACCCTGAATTTCGTAGCGCGCGATCAGATCCGCCTCGCTCAGGCCGTCGATCACTTGTCCCGCTTCCTGAACCGTCCCATCGAGCTTTTCCAGCAGTTCCTTGCCGGTCATCGCGCCGGCTGCGCTGAACTCGGCCGGACGATCCCGCTCATCTTTCCTCTTGCTGAAGGAATTCACCAGCCACTGCCGCACGTTGCCGTTCAAATGAAGGATGAGATTCCCAATTGAATTGCTCGACGCATTCGGACGCCACCAAATCTGCTCGTCGGTGAGTGATTCAACACAAGTGCGAAGACGTGGCCAGTATTGGTCGAGCAGCTTGTTACGGGAGAAGCGAAGAAACAGATTCGTCGGGTTGGGTTCGAAATGCGCGCACATGGCGAGCCTCCATAGTGACGACCATGCGGGATAGCCGCACCCAAGTCAAGCCGTGTGACCCGAAGTTAATCCACGTCGAGTTCAGTCTTCGCAAGCCGGCCAATCTCCTCCCGGCTGTCCTGCCAGACTTCCCAGACCGAGGCGCACCATGCGCGAATCATCTCATCTCTCACACGCCCGGGAGCGGCAGCCACTACATCGGCAACCGTGATCGCCCCCCGCTTCGCCGGCAGCGGCAGCCGTGGCCACTGCTTCCGTTGCCTCGCCATCTTCATGTGCGCCCGCTGTACCTGCTTGCCGGTGAAGCTTCTCTCCAGATGCAGGTAAAGACCGATAAGCGCGAAGACCGCCGCGATCGGCTTCGTCGTCTCATCCGCATGTTGAGCCGTATACGCATCGACCGCGTTCTGATGAATAAATGCAGGATCGGAATGCGCCAGCGTATAGAACGACAGCTCGTGAAACAGATCCTGATCGTTCAAAGCCGCCTCGCCCTTTGCCGCTTCCGCCCCGGCAGCGATTGGGCTCCCGCTCCTACTCGAGCTTGCGTCCGCCAATTTCATACGCCTGTTGAATCTCCTCGATGCGGTGCATGGTCACCAGGGTAAGACACTGGTTCACAACCAGCGGCTGGATGGTTCCTCCCTGATATTGTTGCCCGGCGGCGCGGCACTGCAGATCGCGATATTTCACCCAGGCGGCCTGAGCGGACTTGAGTTCCTCGATGGCATCATTGACTGATCCCGCCTCATCGTTCGCCGAGCGCTTCAGCGCATCATCCAGTTCGTGCTCCAGAACTACCAGACCCTGTCGATAAATGTGATTGAGATTCATATCCTGCTTCCTGAACTCTTCGGCATAGCAAACCTTGAAATCCGCCATTGAAGTGATAGCCGCGCACAGGTCCCGGTTCGGTCCCGCGCCCTGTCCCGCGCCCTGTTCTGCGCCCGGTTCCGGCTTTTGCTCTCGCTTCTGTTCGGGGCTTTGTCCCGCCTTCTGTACTGAATCCTGTCCCGATCCCTGCGCCCGGATCGCCAGCGTCGAGCAGCACAGAAGCAGAGTGGCGACGCCGATAAGAGTTCCGGCTGGCGCCCGATTCTCGCACCCCGGTTGCAGTGAGATCTTAAGCATCGGCACTGGTGTGATCGAGGACAATCTTCCATCCCGATGACTCCTTTTCAAAAACAAGGGAGAAAATTCCTGATGCATCGCCGCCGCCGGCCTTGGTGCGGGTCAGGTGAAAGTGACCGGCGACCACCGCGTGGTCCGCGCCCAGCATCCGAACCTCCAGGCCGCTGAATTCAAGCTGGCCCATGGCCTCACGCGTTGCATAGACTCTCTGATAGCGGGCGAGAATCATCTCGTACCCATGCTCGACCGATTTGCCGATGAAAGTCGTCTGCGGAGAATCGTCATACCCGTGCATAAACGTGACAACATCGCCTCGATTCCATGCGATCGCCTGATCGCTCAGAACCTGGCGGATGGCGTCCTCCGCTGACTGTGCGCGGAGCGGAGACACCATTAGAAGAGCAATTCCCAACAGGTTGGCCAGGATGGTACAGCGAATGTGTCTGTGTTTCACGGCACCTCTCTCGGACGAAAGCCATTACCGGGTCGAAACGGTTCGTTAGACTGACCCTGAGCCTGACCCATGAAGACGTTTTATCCCAAATTCCTCAAGTCGGCGACCGATCCCCTGCATTTCCCTGCTGCGGGACCTCCGGAAATAGCATTCCTGGGGCGATCGAATGTCGGCAAATCCAGCCTGATTAACGCCCTCCTCGGCGAAAAGCAGGCGCACGTATCGTCAACCCCCGGCCGCACCCGAGCCATCAACTTCTTCGAGCTCCGGGATGCCCCCGAGCGTCACCAGCCCCAGCTCATCTTTGCTGACTTGCCCGGCTACGGCTACGCGAAAATTTCGAAGTCGATCTCCGCGGAGTGGCCGAAGTTCATCGAGCCGTATCTGCGCGACCGCGAAACTCTGGCCCTTTGCGTCTGCCTCGTGGACAGCACGATCGCCCCAAAGGCGAGCGACGCGCAGCTCTTCGAATTTTTGAGAAGCGCGGATCGAGAATTTCTCGTGGCCGGAACCAAGGCGGACCGGCTGTCCGGCAACGGCCGCGCTCAGGCCCTCAAAACGCTGCGAGAAGCCTTTGGATCCGACAACCTGGTGCTGTGCTCGTCAAAGACAGGCGCAGGGATGAAAGAACTGTGGCAGGCAATTCGCGAGGCCGCTTCGACCCGTCTCTGACCGAGCCCTGCACAGATCCGGTCCCGCATCACCGTGCCCGCAACCGGTCGAGCAATTGTTGCGGGTGTACCGGCTTCAGCAGGATTTCAAACTCGTGCCCGCGCACGCGAGCGTCGCGCAGCAGGTCCGACGTTGCCGCCTGCCCGGACAGCAGCAGCACCCGGCACCCCGGAATCATCGTGCAGATCTGAATAGCCGCCTCGATCCCGCTCATCCCTGGCATCACCACGTCGGCCAGGAAAACCTGTGGACGAAAATGGCACGCCGCTTCGACGGCTTTTTGGCCGCTGTACACCGTGGCGGCCTCGAACCCGCTTTGGTTGAGGATCATTCCCAGAGTGTCGGCGATGATGCGTTCATCGTCCGCAATGAGCACCCGGGGCCTGATCCCTTCGTCGATCGAACGAAGGTCCATCGAAACCTGGCAGAAAACAGAAAAATCCGGGGTGTTTGTTTCGTGAGTATATAGCTCGCCGGTTGTCGTGGGCTCAGTATTTATTTTCAGACAGGTAAATGTGCGGTGATTTGGCCAGACGGCTATGCCCTCTTTGACTTGCGGGGGTCCAGGATTTATAACGGGACTTCCGGATCGGCTTGTCCGATCCGGAAGTCCCGAGGGCGCAACGGGAATTGCCCCGTACGCGTGTTCGCGGTTGCCATCTTCAGGACGACGGGATGCTCGGGAAGGCGGTGCAAATCCGCCACTGCCCCGCAACTGTAAGCGCATGTTCCTGCGTCCGTTGTTCAGGCGCGGGGAAGCTGGACCAGAGTGCCACTGCGGCCCAACGGCTTCGGGAAGGCGGTCCAGCATGGTGTTTCAGGCTTTTCACCGAACCACCGTGCGCAAGTCAGGAGACCGGTCCCGTTCGCCGGGCTTGTTTTTTCGCAGGCCCTTCACCGCGTTCCGAGGGGAACGGAGGATTCTATGACGCTTTCGCCGCGGCCACCCGGCCGTCTCCTGTCTGCTCGCCATCTACAGTGCGCGACGCTCGCTCTGCTGATTGGCTCTTCGACGGCTCTGCGCGCCGTCAGCGTGCACGGCAGTGTGACCGATCCTCTCGGTTATCCCATTGCCAACGCTACAGTGGCCCTGGTGCAAAACGGCGAGGTCCTCGTTGACGGTCTCACCGGGCCAGACGGCGGCTACACCCTTGTGAACCCGGCGTCGGGCCGCTTCTACGTGCTGGCTTCGGGTGCTTCGTTCCGGCAACTGGCAACCCAGAGTTTCTATGCCGGCAAGTTTGACCTCGTTGAACAGAGCGTCGTCCTCGAACCGGAGTGGGTGCGCGAATCGATCGTCGTCACCGCCACGGGTATGCCCCAGCCGGAGGCCCAGGTGAGCGGCTCAGTGACTGAACTGAACGCGTCCGATTTTGCCAACCGCGCGGACATCGTCGATCCGCTCCGCCAGGTGCCTGGCGTGAACGTCGTGCAGACCGGGCAAATCGGCGGCGAAACCTCGCTCTTCATCCGCGGAGGCGGCTCGACGGCGAATCGCGTCGTGATGGATGGCGTCCCCATCGAGGACCTCGGCGGCCGCTTCGATTTCAGCAACGTTGCCACCGCCGGCCTCCAGGACTTCGAGATCTATCGGGGACCCAACACTGTGCTTTACGGCTCTGACGCTGCAGCCGGTGTTGTGGCGTTGACCACTCCGCGTGGAAGCACCCAGTTCCCTTCGCTCTTGTACGAAGGTGACGCGGGAGATTTCAAGACCTATCGCAACCAGGTGCAATTAGCCGGGATGAGACGCAAGCTGGATTACTACGGCGGTTTCTCCAGCCTCAATACGCAGAACTCAATCCCGAACGACGGCTACCACGACGACACCAGCGTTGCTAACCTCGGGTGGAGCTGGTCGGCAAAAACTGAGATTCGCATCACCGTGCGCAATAGCGACTCAGCCACCGGGATCCCCTCCGCGAATGGCGGTTACTCCTTCAACGATCTCGCCAACGACGGCAAGCAGCTTGACCAGGACTCCTACGGATCCGGAACCATCAGCCATTCCTTCCGCGACAACTGGAATGCCACCGTACGCTACGGCCTGGTTCGCAAGCGGGAAGAGTCGGAACAGTGGTATCCGGCCGGAAACCCGATCGCCGGCAATTATTACGGAAACGACGTATCCCTGCTGGGCGCCAACGGCTACTCCACCAGCGGCCAGGCGCTCATGAATTACGGAACCAGCTTCGGGGCAATCTACCCTTACTCGCTCGCTCTGGCCTCGAATCGCGACAGCCTGTACGCCCAGACCAACTATGTGCACGGACCCCATCTCGGTGTTATCGCCGGCTTCCGTTATGAGAATGAGCGCGGCCTCGAAGGTGAGCCCGTCTATGCCTACCGCGAAGGCCTGGAGCGAACCAACTACGACTACCAGGCCCAGGTGGGAGGCGAGTTCAAATATCGTTTCTTCTACACCGCGGCGGGCGGCGTGGAGAAAAACCAGCTCTTCGGTACCGTCGCCACTCCTCGCGGTGGCGGTTCCTGGTACCTTGTGCGCCCGGGCCGAGGCGTAATCCACGGAACGCGCCTCAACGTTAATTTCGCGCGCGGATATCAGGAGCCGACTCTCGATCAGCAGTTTGGCTCCCTCTACGCATTTCTTCAGGCCAACGGCGGGCAGGCCAGCATCGCGCAGTTTGGAATTACCCCCATCGGGGCCGAGTTATCGCGCACTTACGATGGCGGCATCGAGCAGAGTCTCTTCAGTGAAAGAGTCATCGCGCGAGTTACATATTTCCATAACGAATTTGGCAATCAGATCGAACCCGTCCCGGCTTCCGTGGTCCCGCAGCTACTGCCGAATCTTTCCGCCGGCCAGCAACAGCAACTCGAAGCCTTCCTCAGCAACAACTACGCCTACGAGCTCGACCTGAACTCGATGTCCTACCGCGCGCAGGGAGTGGAGTCGGAAATCGAATACGGACTCGGCAAGAATATCTTCGTGCGCGGCGGCTACACCTATCTGGACTCCGTCGTGCAGCATTCATTTTCTTCCGACGGAATCGGCGAGTGCAGCGCCACCGGCACGCCCGGCCCCTGCACGAACCCCAATTATCCAGGCATCCCCATCGGCAACTACGCGCCGCTCGTGGGCGCACGTCCCTTCCGTCAGCCTCCGCACACCGGCTTCACCAGCGTCATCTACACAGGCAAACATTGGTCCGGAGTCATCAATGGCGCGTATTCAAGCCGCAGTGACGACTCAACATTCCTGGGCGGAGATGATGTAAACGGAGGCAACACCCTGCTTCTTCCCAATCGCAACCTCGATTACTCCTGGGCGAAGATCGACCTGGGCGCGACGTACCAGGTCAAGCCGTGGATGGGGGTCTACACCCAGCTCGACAATCTCACCAGCAACCAGCACATCGGGCCCATCGGTTATCCATCGCTGCCATTCAATTTCCGCACGGGTGCGCGATTCACATTGAGCCTCGGGAAGAGGCAGTAACGGCGCTTGTCCGGTCGCCGATGTCCGCCTTCTGGGGATCGAAGCTGTGATGACCATGCCGGAGTCGGACCTAAGGCTCTCCCGGCACGACGTCAGAACACCCGTGCATCGAGGCCAACGATGAACTTGATTCCCGGTATCTTCAGCTTCAGGAGTCCTTGATCGTTTGTCATGAACAAGTCGCTCCGAGCTTGCGCGGCGCTGGCAAGATGGATTGCATCGGCGGGGTATACAGGGTGGGCGGCACGCACCCGGCTATACTCCTCTGCCGTGGCCATGGTGAATGGAACCATGTCTACTTCGTCGCCACCAAAATAGTCTCTTAGCCTGGCGACGACCGCGGCCGAGCCCTTCTTCCGAGGGCCAGTCAGGACTTCCCCTACCGTGAAAACACTGGTACACAAGCGATCTCCCCGACGTGTCATCTCCTCCCTGATCTGGAGAACCCGTGGACCGAAACGCGCGTCCGCTTCCAGCAGGTAGATAAATAGCATCGTGTCCCAATAGATGACGCTCACTTGTGCTTTTCCGAATCCCGGTCGGCGGCCGCGTCGTAGCGGAAGTTTAGCTTTTCGCGTTCTTCACGAATGAACTTCTCCCCCCCGCCCAATTCACGAAAGATCTCCGACGCAATCCCATAAAGACTTTCCAGGCTGCCGGAGCGCTTAGCCGGTGAAGTGGAAGGACGATTTGCCTGAGGCAAACGGTATGTGAAAACCACCGTCGTGCTTTGTCCGGACGGAGGCCCATCTTTCGCGATCAATTCAATGCCGACCGCCCTCTGCAGCTTTTGCGATGAAAGAGTCGTGCAAACGGAGGGTACGCGGTTCGCCCAGTGCAAATCTCGGTGCACGTCTCCCGCCTTCACACGAATCGTGGATTCCCCCCGCTGGCGAGCAGGCACTACATAGACAGTCTCGATGTGCTTCAAAACCTGCTCGCTAAGAGTCATGCATGCATCCCCTTCTAAAATTTAGCATACATATACATACATGCTGTCGTCAAGCCGAAGTATGGATGGCCGCCAAAGCGGCCATCCCTCAATGTCGGTTCGCCGCTATTGCCGCCGAGCCGCCGGCCGAACCGCTTCCTGCGCATGAATCGCCCCGTTCGGCGGCACAGCCGGCGGTTCAGGAGTCGCCGCCTTAGGGACAATCCCCAGCTTCTGCCGCAGCTCGGTATCGATCTTGGCAAACGTAGCCGGATTATCTTTCAGGAACTGGCGCACATTCTCCCGTCCCTGGCCGATGCGCTCCCCGGAGTAGCTGAACCACGCCCCGCTCTTTTCGACAATATTATTGTTGACCGCCAGGTCCAGCACATCCCCTTCGCGCGAGATGCCCTCGCCATAAAGAATGTCGAACTCCGCCTCGCGAAACGGCGCGGCTACCTTGTTCTTCACGATCTTGACCCTGGTATGCGAACCAACCACCGCATCCCCGTCCTTAACCGCCGCCGTCCGGCGAATGTCGATGCGCACCGAAGAATAAAACTTGAGCGCGCGCCCGCCCGTCGTGGTTTCCGGATTGCCGAACATGACGCCGATCTTCTCGCGGATCTGGTTGATGAAGATCAGGCACGTGCGCGACTTCGAGACCGTCCCCGTCAGCTTTCTCAACGCCTGCGACATCAGCCGCGCCTGCAAGCCCATGTGCGAATCGCCCATCTCCCCGTCCAGCTCCGCCTTGGGCACGAGCGCCGCGACCGAATCGACTACAAGCACGTCGATCGCCCCCGACCGCACCAACGCTTCCGTAATCTCAAGCGCCTGCTCGCCATAATCCGGCTGCGAGATCAGCAGATTATCGATATCCACCCCCAGCTTCTTCGCATACTGCGGATCGAGCGCATGCTCGGCATCCACAAAAGCCGCCAGCCCGCCGGTTTTCTGCGCTTCGGCGATGATCTGCAGCGTAATGGTCGTCTTCCCGGATGACTCAGGCCCGAAGATTTCAACGACGCGGCCACGTGGCACGCCCCCAACGCCCAGAGCTGCGTCGAACGAGATCGAGCCGGTGGAGATCACGGAGATGGGAACGATGGCCTCTTTGCTCCCGAGGCGCATAATGGATCCCTTGCCAAACTGCTTCTCGATCTGCGCTAGCGCCAGATCTACGGCGCGCTGACGATCATCTGCCACGTGAATGCTCCATTCCGGGCGCTAAACGGGTGGATCCCGTCACGCCTTGGTTCTTGATAAACCTGCCAATTTGCCCCGAGTCTACCATCGGCTGGAGGCCAAAATTATCACCCCACAGGCGGAAAATCCCCGCTGGTAATCACCGGTCGTTCTGTGCAGTCTACAAGGTTCTCCCGGTACAGGTTTTCCTCACGCCGCAAAGACCGCACTGGCACAGACTCCGGCCTGTCCCCCACTTGTGACAGCCACCACCGACCGTCCCGTCCCAAAAGCCTAATCTGAATCGTCGCCCGGGAGGGACAGCAGCGCGTCATGGCGACGACCCTCGAAAGTCCGACCCTCGAAACTCCGGCCCCCGAAAGTCCGGCCCCGCAAAGTCCGGTCCCAAACATCGTCGCCGACGCCGGCTCTGCACCCCCAGCGCGATCCCGCACCCAGGCCGCAGCCACCCCAGCCGCCATCCCCGCTGCCAATCCCTGGATCGCCGCCATCTCCGTCATGCTCGCGACCTTCATGGAGGTGCTCGACACCGCCATCGCCTCGGTCGCGCTTCCCTATATCGCCGGCTCGCTCGCCGCCTCCAACTCCGAAGCCACCTGGGTACTCACCAGCTACCTCATCGCCAACGCCGTCGTCCTCCCGGCCAGCAACTGGTTCGCCCTCCGCTTCGGACGCAAGCGCTTCCTCATCTCCTGCGTCTGCATCTTCACCTTCGCCTCCTTCTGGTGCGGAGCCGCACCCTCGCTCTGGCTGCTGCTCCTCGCCCGCATCGTGCAGGGCGCGGGCGGCGGAGCTCTGCAGCCTCTGTCCCAGGCCATTCTGCTCGAAAGCTTCCCGCCCAAAAAGCGCGGCGCTGCCATGGCCCTCTTCGGCTTCGGAGTCGTCGTCGCCCCCGTCCTCGGACCCACCCTCGGCGGCTGGCTCACTGACTCGTGGAGCTGGCGCTACGCCTTTTACATCAACATTCCCGTCGGAATCCTCGCCGTCTTCATGATCGGCCGCTTCGTCCACGATCCGCCGTACATCAAAAACGCCAAACCCGGCCCCTTCGACAACCTCGGCTTCGGCCTCCTCTGCCTCTGGACCGGAGCCCTCCAGATCATCCTCGACAAGGGCCAGGAAGACGACTGGTTCGGCGCCGTCTGGATTCGCTGGGCCGTCGCCATTCTCGTCACCTCCCTCGCCTGGTTCATCTGGCATTCGTTCAAGGCGAAACAGCCCCTCGTCGACCTCAAAATCCTCGCCCGCAATCGCAACTTCGCCGTTGGCTGCCTTCTCGTCTTCATGCTCGGCTTCGCCATCTACATCACCGTCGCCATGATGCCGCTCTTCTACCAGGAAGTCCTCGGCTACACGGCGCTCACCGCCGGCCTCGTTGTCGCGCCACGCGGCATCGGCTCCATGATCGGCTTACCCATGGTTGGCATCATCAGCCACAAGGTGGACAACCGCTGGCTCCTCACCTGGGGCTTCGGCGTCTTCGGCCTCTGCTCCATCTGGTTCGCCAACATCAATACCGGCATCGGCCCCACCACCATGCTGATTCCCATCCTCGTCACAGGCTTCTCGCTCAGCTTTCTCTTTGTCCCCATCGGAACCATGTGCACCTCGACCGTCACCAACGAGCAGATGGGCAACGCCACCGGCATTTTCAACCTGCTCCGCAACATCGGCGGCTCCGTTGGCATTTCGCTCGCATCCACCATGCTCGTCCGCCGCATGACGTTTCACCAGACCCGCATCGCCGCCTCCGTCCCGCTCTCCGGAATCTGGTTCCAGCAGCACGCGGCGCAAATGTCCCTCTATTTGGCGCGGCAGCTGGGCCACCCCGCCGGCCGGCCAGCGGCGCTGGCGATGATGTACATGCAAATCCAGCGCCAGGCAATGCTCTGGGGCTTCGTTGACATCTTCCGCTGGACCGCCCTCGTCTCCTTCACCGCCGCCTGCATGGCCTGGCTCTTCCGCCGCGTTACCCACCAACCCAGCGGCAGCATGAAGGTCCATTAGGTGTCCGAGACTGCGCTGCCCAGGGTTTATATCGATGCCTGCGCTCTCCAGCGTCTACTGGATGCCGGATTTCCCAGCCCGCGCCTGGCCCGGCTCAGATTCCCGTGAGGAATCCGCTAAACTGGCTTCGGGAGGCATAGCCGTGAATTCCATCGAGCAAATGAGCGATGAAGAACTTGAGCGGCATGCACTTGAGATTTTGAGCCGTGAACTTGGACCGCATGGGCTGGCCCGTTTTCTCCGAGCCTGCCGTTCCGGTTCCGGCGACTACACGTCCGAGCGATATCGTTGGCTTCAGGAAACATCCGTGCAGGATATCGCAAAGGATGCGGGCTCCCGCCCGGTGTCCTGATCTATACCTCCCTCTCGGCTGATCACCGGCAGACGGTCTGGCGACAGCATGTAGAGCGCTGGTCTCAACAGGGCTGCCCTCCGCGGAGACCAAACCGGGATGAGCGGGGCTACAGCCTGCGGAAAAATGCCTGCTTTTGTACCAGGGCACGACCTTGGTCGTGCCGCCAACATCGCGAAATCATGAGGGGCTTCAGCCCCTGCGTCTTGTTTTGAAGGAGCACGGCTTCACCGCCTGCGAAAAGACTCGCCTCCGGCATCGAAAAGTGAAGGGCCATGACTTTTACAGCCTGCGGAAAAATGCCTGCTTTTGTATCAGGGCACGACCTTGGTCGTGCCGCCAACATCGCGAAATCATGAGGGCTTCAGCCCCTGCGTCTGTTTTGAAGGAGCACGGCTTCACCGCTTGAGGAAAACTCGATCCGCATCAAGGTGCTGCGCAGGCAGCACGACGGTAGAAGCACCGGCCTTTAGGCCGGTGAAAAGGGACGCCCTGCCACGGGCCTTTAGGCCCGGCAAAGTTTCGAAGGACCACGGCTTCACCGCCTGCGAAAAGACTCGCCTCCGGCATCGAGAAGTGAAGGGGCATGACGTTTTCAGCCTGCGGAAAAATGCCTGCTTTTGTATCAGGGCACGACCTTGGTCGTGCCGCCAACATCGCGAAATCATGAGGGGCTTCAGCCCCTGCGTCTTTCTTGAAGGGGCACGGCTTCAACGCCTGAGGAAAAACTCGCCTCCGGCATCGAGAAGTGAAGGGGAATAACGTTTTCAGCCTGCGGAAAAATGCCTGCTTTTGTATCAGGGCACGACCTTGGTCGTGCCGCCAACATCGCAAAATCATGAGGGGCTTCAGCCCCTGCGTCTTGTTTTGAAGGAGCACGGCTTCACCGCCTGAGGAAAAACTCGCCTCCGGCATCGAAAAGTGAAGAGGCTGACGTTTACAGCCTGCGGAAAAATGCCTGCTTTTGTATCAGGGCACGACCTTGGTCGTGCCGCCTGCATCGCAAAATCATGAGGGCTTCAGCCACTGCGTCTTTTTTGAAGGGGCACGGCTTCACCGCTTGAGGAAAAACTCGATCCGCATCAAGGTGCTGCGCAGGCAGCACGACGGTAGAAGCGCCGGCCTTTAGGCCGGTGAAAAGGGACGCCCTGCCACGGGCCTTTAGGCCCGGCAAAGTTTTGAAGGAGCGCGGCTTCACCGCCTGCGAAAAAGCTCGCCTACGGCATCGAAAAAGTGAAGGGGCTGACGTTTACAGCCTGCGGAAAAATGCCTGCTTTTGTACCAGGGCACGACCTTGGTCGTGCCGCCAACATCGCAAAATCATGAGGGCTTCAGCCCCTGCGTCTGTCTTGAAGGAGCACGGCTTCACCGCCTGCGAAAAGACTCGCCTCAGGCCACAGCCTGCGGAAAAATGCCTGCTTTTGTACCAGGGCACGACCTTGGTCGTGCCGCCAACATCGCGAAATCATGAGGGGCTTCAGCCCCTGCGTTTGTTTTGAAGGAGCACGGCTTCACCGCCTGCGAAAAGACTCGCCTCCGGCATCGAAAAGTGAAGGGGCATGACTTGCAGCCCGCGGAAAAATGCCTGCTTTTGTATCAGGGCACGACCTTGGTCGTGCCGCCAACATCGCGAAATCATGAGGGGCTTCAGCCCCTGCGTCTGTTTTGAAGGAGCACGGCTTCACCGCTTGCGAAAAAACTCGCCTCCGGCATCGAATAGTGGAGGGGCATGACTTTTACAGCCCGCGGAAAAATGCCTGCTTTTGTATCAGGGACGACCTTGGTCGTGCCGCCAACATCGCACAATCATGAGGGCTTCAGCCCCTGCTTCTGTTTTGAAGGAGCACGCTTCACCACTTGCGAAAAAGCTCGCCTACGGCATCGAAAAAGTGAAGGGGCTGACGTTTACAGCCTGCGGAAAAATGCCTGCTCTTGTACCAGGGCACGACCTTGGTCGTGCCGCCAACATCGCGAAATCATGAGGGGCTTCAGCCACTGCGTCTCTTTTGAAGGAGCACGCTTCACCGCTTGCGAAAAAGCTCGCCTCCGGCATCGAAAAGTGAAGGGGCATGATTTGCAGCCCGCGGAAAAATGCCTGCTTTTGTATCAGGGCACGACCTTGGTCGTGCCGCCTGCATCGCAAAATCATGAGGGCTTCAGCCACTGCGTCTTTTTTGAAAGACCACGGCTTCACCGCCTGAGGAAAACTCGATCCGCATCAAGGTGCTGCGCAGGCAGCACGACGGTAGAAGCACCGGCCTTTAGGCCGGTGAAAAGGGACGCCCTGCCACGGGCCTTTAGGCCCGGCAAAGTTTTGAAGGAGCACGCTTCACCGCTTGCGAAAAAGCTCGCCTACGGCATCGAAAAGTGAAGGGGCATGACTTTTAGTCATGCCGTTCAGGCCGCAAAATGAAGCGCGGCTTTAGCCGCCGAGGGATGCTCTTTTCCAGGTTCTGACCCCTGCCATGGACTGTTAAAAGGGCACCCAGAAACCTCCGGACAAGAAGATACAAAGGTGCTGCCCATCAGCACTGAGATCAGGAGAAACTACCCACGTTCTCGTTCTCCTTTGACCGATTCGCTGACCGCTACGGGGAAGATGCGCTCATCGAAACGCATTGCTGGAGCCAAGGGCGTTTATCGGGACCGAGCTGAAAAAGGGTCTCGCCTCAACAGATGTGGGCCTCTCGCCAATTGGATTCTCGCTCCCGAGCTCTCCAGCCGGTGTAACTTGGATTCAAAGGTGATGAACCCCGAAGAGATTACTGACGTCGCGGCGGTGCTTGCCAAAGGAGGCCCGGCCTTGGCAGCGGCGGTTGTCCTCAGTGCGGCCGGCAAGCGTATTCTTGGTCCGGCCGCGGCCGAGTTTGGCGAAATGTGGCGCGACCAGGTAAGGCTCTATCGATTCAAGAGACAGCTTGAGTGTGTGAAGAAAGCAGAGAGGATGGCTCAGCAGGCAGGGTTCACCCCGGAGGCTGTTCCAATCAAGCTGCTTTTTCCGCTTCTGGAGGGCGCATCTCTGGAAGACGACGATGACCTCCACACCATGTGGTCTGCATTGCTTGTAAACGCCTCTTCACCAAAGCAAACAAACGAGGTCAGGCCAGGATACATCGCCGTTCTTCGTCAGCTGGCTCCCGATGAAGCGGCCGTATTGAACTGGATGTGGAAGTGGAGCCTGAGCAAAGCCGAAGTGCTCCCCGAGCGCTTAGGACACGGACCGGCGGCCGGACACGCGTGCTGCCACGTTGATCTGGCGAGCGCAATGAAGAAAGCGACCGGCCCTTGGGGACAGACCGCACCGGAGTTCGAGGAGTGTCTAGCTTCCTTAGAGGCAGCCTTCTTAATTGAACGGCTTCACCTTTCGGTTGACGACAAGGTGGTAACGCAGTTCCGGCTGACCCGACACGGGAGAGCCTTCCTGAAAGCGTGCATACCGCCTCGCGAAATAGATGTGGAGAGGGAAACCTCTACTGCTAAACCTTCAGCCAAAGGCAAATAGCAAAGGAATCCAATGAAGGGTTACATTGTCGGGTTCAAGTCGCGCGAATCGGCCAATCACGAGATTATCGATTACTGGTTCTCATCCTCGTCAAAGGACGCGATGCGGTGGGGTCTGAGAGAGTTCGCGGAAGCAGACGTAGGGCTCTTCAATCGAGGGATCACGATTAACGAAGACCTCCAACGCCCACACATGCTCACTGATTTCTCTATAGAAGAGGTCGAGAATGGCTTTGTCGTCTGGGCCGATGGCCCGTTCGTAGTTCGCGGATCCGGCCGAGCCCGAAATCAGGACGGAAATGTCCCCCAGGAGCCGTAGCTGTTCCACTTCCGAGGCCCAAATGTAGGCCTGCTGTAAACCAAGGAATGGTATGGATCGGATCGAAACGGAATCCACCTCGAGAAAGACCGCAACTGCTACGGATATCGTTCTAAGGAACGGCCCACGGGCAAGACTCATATTTCGCCCAGAGATCGTAGAAAACTCCGGCAGGCCAGAAGCGGCCGTAAAAGGCCGGTTTCTCTACCAGAAGAAAAAGCGCGACGATCAATGGGCGGAATTTGAACGGCTGCCGCTCAATTCGATCAAAGTCGACGAAGGTTACCAGCTCGAAATTCATTCAGGCGAGCTTTACACGCTTCTGATCAGCCTGCGCAAGCTCTACCAACTCGCGAACGCGTACGGTGTGCCTCAAGGCAAAAAGAGCTTTCTTGAAGTCGGGGAGCCGTTGGCCGATCTCATAGCAATTGCCGGTCCAGAGCTCCAAGAGGCTTTTAGTTCGAATAGTGGAGACGCAATCAAGCTATTCAGAATGTTGTTGCAGTGGGTGTGTAGGCGGTCGACCGTTGAGCTATTAGAAGGGGCCGCAGAGCTGCCGGAACTGAACACGGTTGTGGGTCTAGCGAACCTCAGGGCTTTCTTGAATGAGTGGAAGAAAAACTGCGGGGAAACGAGAGAGGAATACTGGCAAACCCTCTTCGCCAAGAATGCTTTCGTGCTGTCGCAGCTATTTTCCTATCCAGTGATTCTCATTAAAGACAAGGCCTACCTCGGAGGAAAGGGTTTCCTGAATACTGGCGGTCAAATCGTTGACTTTTTGTGCAAACTCGAGTCCACCGGCGCAGCCGCAATCATCGAAATAAAGACGCCAGCGACCTCGATTCTCGGTTGCGAGTATCGCAGTGGTGTCTACCCAATATCGAGCGAGATGACAGGGGCTATCGCACAAGCCCTCAGGTATCGGAGATCCCTAATGGAGAACCTTCATGGCCTTCAGCGAGAAAGGCCCTCGTTTCTGACCTCTGAGCCCTATTGCGTAATCGTCGCCGGCGACTGCACCGAGCTCGATTCGCAGGACAAGAGAGCTTCATTCGAGAGCTTCCGCGAACGATTGAACGGCGTCAGGATCTTGACGTTCGACGAAGTCTACAGGCGTGTGGACGGGCTGCTCGGCATCTTCGGAGCTTCGCCTGGGGATTAATACCCGATAAGCCGGCTCCTATTTACCAGACTGGACGCCAATCCAAATCCTGAAATAGCGGCAACAGCCCAAAACGCCCACGCCCGCGTTTGAAGAAATTCCCAGCCCCAAACTCCCCATGGGCGCAGCCGAGGTTCACCCCACAAACCCCGGCGTCCACCTGGGATGATCGGGGCTCTTTCCCGCACGCCTGTCCGCCGCCAAACTTCCGTAATGTGCGGCGTGCGCATTGTTCTGGACTTGCTCCCTCCCCAGCGCTAACCTCATAGATAGTTAGGCGAGCCCTGTTCATTCCCCGTGTCCATTCCGGGATGAGCGGGGCTTTTGCTTTCATGGGAGTCAAAACACCAATGCACGGCAAGTCTCAATCCTCCGGAAAACCCGCTTCCAGCCGCTCAGCGGAGCCATGCGAGGGTGTTATCGAGCTCGATAACACCCAGAAGCTCCCTGATTTCAAATACATTGCAAAAGAGGGGAGGGGAGGGGGGTGGGGGGTCCTTAGAAACCTGGCGACTCTATCCGCGACCCGCTCCAGGCGAAACGCGAACCTGATCGAAGCCACCGGCTCGGTCCAAATTAGAATGGGGGTTGAGTTCCACAAAACCCATGCCGGTCGATACCGCCAACCTCGAACTGCTCGAAAAAGGCTGGGCCGCTCTTCCGCTCGAGTACCGCATCCCCGACGTGCCTCCCACCGTGGAACAAGCCCGCGCCTGGTGCCGCCGCCTCGCCGAGACCCACTACGAGAACTTCCACGTAGCCTCCTGGTTCCTGCCCCAGCGCCTGCGGCCCCACTTCCACGCCATCTACGCTTACTGCCGCGTGTCGGATGACCTGGGGGATGAAGTCGGCGACACCCAGGCATCCCTCGCCCTCCTCGACCTCTGGGGCGCCGAACTCGACGCCTGCTACCACGGCGTTGTCCGTCATCCAGTCTTCGTGGCTCTCGCCGAGACCATTCGCGCCTGCGACATCCCCAAAGAGCCTTTCGCCGATCTTCTCGTCGCCTTCCGTCAGGACCAGACCGTCACCCGCTACGCAACCATGGCCGACGTTCTCGCCTACTGCCGTTACTCCGCCAACCCCGTCGGCCGTATCGTTCTCTACGCCTGCGGTTATCGCGACGACGAACGCTTCGCCCTCTCCGACAAAACCTGTACCGCGCTCCAGCTCGCCAACTTCTGGCAGGATGTTCGCGTCGACTACACCAAAAGCCGCATCTACATTCCCCGCGAAGATATGGACCGCTTCGGCGTCGACGAAGCCGACATCGCCGCCCATAGCTTCACCCCCGGCTTCCGCGAATTGATGCGCTCCGAAGTCGACTTCACCAGGGCTCTCTTCCGCGACGGTCTTCCCCTTATCCGCATGGTTGATCGCGAACTCGCCCTCGACCTCGACCTCTTCTCCCGCGGCGGTTTAGAGATTCTCCGCGCCATCGAGCGGCAGAATTACGATGTCCTCCGCACCCGGCCAGCCATCTCCAGAATCCGCAAAGCGGCGCTCCTCCTCCGCGCCCTTGCCAGCAAGTGGAGCGCCCCTTGACCTCTGCCGCCACTCCCGGCGGCCTGCGTATCGCCGATCTCAGGCTCGCCGCCGCCTATGAGGAATGCACCGCCATCGCCCGCGATCGGGCCAGGAATTTCTACTATGCCTTTCTCGCCCTCCCCAAACCAAAACGCAACGCAATCTGCGCCGTCTACGCATTTATGCGTAACGCCGATGACATCTCGGACGACGAGTCCCGATCCCGCGCCGAACGCCGCGCCGGCCTCGCCTCCTGGCTTGACTGCTGGCACAGCGCCGCCTCCGGAGAATTTACCGAAGACCCCGTCTTTATCGCCCTCGGCGACACCCGCCTCCGCTTCAACATCCCCATGGAACTCCTTGACCAGCTCGTCCACGGCACCGCCATGGACCTCGATTCGGATCTCGAGAATCCCACCGCCGAAGAAGACGCGTCAGGCGGCTACGACACCTACGCTACTTTTGAAGAACTTCGCCAGTATTGCTACTACGTAGCCTCCGTTGTTGGTCTCGTCTGCATCCGCATCTTCGGATATACCGATCCCCGCGCAGAAAAACTGGCCGAGGATACCGGCGTTGCCTTCCAGCTCACCAACATCCTCCGCGATGTGCGCGAAGACGCCGAGCGCGGCCGCATCTATGTTCCTCTTGAAGACCTCAACCGTCACGGCGTCTCCATAGAAGAACTGGCCAGCCTCCACGACGGCGATCTCATGACCCCCAATCAGCGCGGACTCCTCGAAGGCCTCGCCAAACGTGCCGAAGACTGTTACCAATCCGGTTATCGGCTCCTGCCCCTCATCGACCCCGACGCCCGTCCCGCTCTCTGGGTTCTCATTGCTATCTACCACGATCTCCTTCGCCGCATCGAGCGCCGTGACTACGACGTCTTCTCCTCGCGTGTGACTGTCCCCAGCCTCACCCGCCTCGCCATCCTCCTGCGCGGCCTCATGCAGGTCGTCGGCAACCGCATCGCCGGCCCGAAAGACCCCGATGCCTGAGCCCCGATCAACAAAAAACATCACCGTAGTCGGCGGAGGCCTCGCCGGAATCGCCGCCGCCTGCGCCCTCGCCGACGCAGGCTATCGCGTGCACCTCCTGGAGCGTCGCCCTTACCTCGGCGGCCGCGCCTCCTCCTACGAGCACCCCGGCACTGGCGAGGTCATCGACAACTGCCAGCACGTCCTCATCGGCCGCTGCACCTCTCTCATCGACCTCTACCGCCGCCTCGGCGTCCTCGACTGCATCCGCTGGTATGACCGGTTCACCTTCCTCACCCCCGGCGCCTCTGGTGCTGGCAATCGGCATGGCGATCCGCCTGGCAGCCAACCGGGCAGCCTGGCCAGCGTCATTCAGCCCAGCCCACTCCCCGCCCCCTTCCACTCCACCCTCGCGTTTCTCCGAGCCCCCGCCTTTTCCCTCCTCGACAAGCTCGCCATCGCCCGCGGCCTCGCGTCGTTCATCCCCGGCCTTCCCCCCGACACCGCCGAAAATTTCGCCCATTGGCTTCGCCGCCACCACCAAACCAGGCGCGCCATCGAACGCTTCTGGACCCCGGTCCTCGTCTCCGCCCTCAACGAAGACCTCGACCGCATCTCCGTCCACTACGCCGCCAAGGTCTTCCGCGAATCCTTCCTGCTCTCCCCCCAATCCGGGCGCATGGGCATTCCTTCCATCCCCCTCAGCGAGCTCTACGGCGCCGCCCTTGGCTACCTCCGCGAACGCGGCGGCCAGGTATCCCTCCGGGCCAGCGTGGAATCGATCGCACCCTCGGCCAACGGCTGGCTCACCACCATAACCGGCAACAACGAGTTCCGCGCGATCCCCTCCGATGCCGTAATCCTCGCTCTTTCTTTCGAGGCCACTGCCGCTCTGCTCCCCACCTTGCCCCAAAACCACGCTTCCCAGGAGCTCGCATCTCACCTTGCGAAGTTCGAGCACTCCCCCATCACCGGCATCCACCTCTGGTTCGACCGCGAAGTCACGGACCTCGACCATGCGGTTCTCCTCAACACCACCATCCAGTGGATGTTCAATAAATCCCGCCTTCAACCCGGCCACCGCGGCGCCGAAGGCTCTTCCGCCAGCTATCTCGAGCTCGTAGTTAGCGCGTCGCGCTCTCTGGTTCCCATGACGCGCCAGGAGATTATCGATCTCGCACTGGGCGAGCTTGCCCTGTTCTTCCCCGGCGTGAACTCGGCCAATCTCCTCAAGGCCACAGTCGTGAAAGAGGTCCGCGCAACGTATTCCATCCGCCCCCACCTCGACCAAATCCGCCCCTCGTCGGTCAGCCCGTGGCCCGGAATCTTCCTGGCCGGCGACTGGACCGCCACCGGCTGGCCCGCCACCATGGAGGGCGCCGTCCGCAGTGGTTACCTCGGCGCAGAGGCACTTTGCCGGTCCCAAGGCGACTTCCGAACCTTCCAGGTCCCCGACCTTCCCCCAGCCGGATTCATGCGGTTGTTTACCTAACATGAACTAAAATATGGACATAATAAGAAGCTGAAGCAGGGCCGAAGATTCCATCCAGGGATTTCCACTTCCCTCTACACCCGAATCGGGAAATTAATGTACAAAAGGTTGTCTGTGTCTGTAGTTATGTCCTAATGGGTGATTAACAGTGCCGTTGAATTTTGTCATCATGGCTGTCACTTCTCCCCGAGTGCAGGAAACCCGAAACCGCCTCAAAGTGTCGAATTGTAAGGGGAGACAGAAAGCGAAGCATCCATAAAAATATGCACGAACTATTGGCCCACATTGCGGAACTGAGTAGTTACCTGCCGGCTATCCTCATCACCATCGGCGTGGCTGCTCTCGTCAGCTGCGCCGTCGGCTGCAGTTCGTCACCTTGCGAAGAAAAAGATGACCTCTTCCACCGCGAAGTCTACTGAGTTCGTGCCACGAAGTGAATTGTATTGAATTCGTGCGGCGAGTATTGCTGCGCTACCTCAGAGATTCGGTTCTCCGCTTCACAAGCACCTTTACGCGATGACTCACGCAGCCGAGTCGCTGATCCATCCGGCGAACAGCCGAGCCCCGAAATTCTGCCGACCTTTGGAGGTCGGTTCAATGGCTGGCGCGACACCCTCACCCGGGTCACCTGACTTTGACGGATACCCACGCAAATAACTGATTCTATTCGTCGCGGATCACACGATGCTGGGCTGCACGCGCTGGGACCTGTCGAGCTCTAAGTCGGGCTTGGCTCGTACCTGTGGCTCGGCGACGACTCGGCGGGGGGGGATCAGGATGATTTCGGCTGGGTTGGCTTGCGGGCGAGAGCGAAAATGATGACACCTAAAGTGGTGAGGATTGAGACCGCGAGGGCCCCGTAGACGGTGTAGTGTTCATCGGTGGTGTGGTAGACGATGTGGGGGTTGCCCGGGCGGTGGTCGCAGAAGTAGTAGATGTGGCCGGAGGCCGCCTCGTAAACGGGGGGACAGATCCTGTCTAAATGCAGGATGAGGGCGACGCTGCCGCCCCAGAGGAGGAGAACGAGGACAACGAGGCTGGCAAAGAGGGCGACGGGACGGGACGGGGGGGCGGGATCCTGCAGCGGGCCGAGCGGGCCGAGACGTTCACGAAGCTCCGAATCAGACAGCATTTAATGGTTGCCAATGATCATAACAACGGCCTGAGGCGTTTGGGGGCAATTTATCGCAGTTTGAGTCACTGGTCGAGGGGCTGGGAGGGTGCGGCGTAGTAGCCGGGGCGATAGCGAAGGGTATAGCCGCGGTTGGCGGTTGATTTGAGGGTGACCTGGATGCGGCGAAAGTCGGTCTGGCTGCGGCGCTGAGCGGGGTAATAGCCGATGAGGTATTGCGTTCGGAGGTCCTCGGAGATTTTTCGGAAGGCTTTGGCGATGTCTCCGAACTCCGCATAGTAGTACTTGCCGCCCGTCTCCTGGGAGAGGGTGATCAGGGCGTGTTCGCCGCCGGTATCGCGGCCAGCGTCGTTGAGGATGGGGAGATCGATGAGACTGTAGACCATGACCTCATCGCGGACGGCCTGATCGAGGGCCTGGGTGTAGTCGACCCCTTTGACGGTGTTGCCGCCGTCGGAGACGATGACGAGGACTTTGCGGCCGGAGCGCGAGGCGAGGTTCTGGGAGGAGAGGTAGATGGCGTCGTAGAGTGCGGTGGCGGGGCCGAAGTCGAGGTTGTCGAGGCCGGAATCGAGGCGGTGGAGGTCTGCGGTAAAGGGGACTACCTCGCGGACGGTGGAATTGAAGTCGATGAGGTCGAGGCGGTCGCTGGGGCGAAGCAGGGTGTGAAGGAAGTCGCGGGCGGCATGGACTTCGATGTCCAGATCTTTGCGAACGGAGCCGCTGGTATCGATGGCGAGAACGAGGGACAGGGGCATGTCGGTCTGGCGCTCGAAGTAGTAGATTTTCTGGGGGACGCCGTCTTCGGTAAGGGTGAAGTCGTCCTGTGTAAGGCCGCCGAGGGGGTAGCCAAAGGAGTCGGTGACGTTGACGAAGACGTTGACGAGACGGACTTTGACGTGGAAGGTTGGCGGGGAACTGGAGTCCTGCACGTCTGCAGAAATACCTGCCGTGGACCATGGGACCTGGGCGTTGACTGATGCGGCGACGGGCAAATAAGCCGCCCATGCGAACGAGATGCAAAGAAGGAGCCCACGGATTGTCATCGTGTGCTCTCCCGCGTGCGGGCCCTGTCGATTTTGCCGCGAGGAGTGGTCTTTTTTGCGGGTTTTTGGCGGTCAGATTGTGAGGCGAGGGCGGTGAGTTCGGGGGGGAACGGATCCCCCTGCGCCCAGACGGCGCCGTCTTCGAAGAATTCTTTTTTCCAGATGGGGACGGTTTTCTTGAGGGTGTCGATGAGCCAGCGGCAGGCGTCGAAGGCGGCGGCGCGGTGGGCGGAGAAGACGGCGATGAGCACGCTCGACTCGCCGATATCGATGCGGCCGAGGCGGTGGACGACGGCGACGTTGCGGATGGAATAATCGGCGAGGGCCTTGGCGGCCAGCCGCTCCATTTGGGCGACGGCCATGTCTTCGTACGCCTCGTACTCCAGGTAGCGGGTCTTCCGTCCCCGCGAATTGTCGCGAACGATGCCGTCAAAGATCACGACGGCTCCGTCTTTCGCCCGCTCGAGGGGAGGAACGATGTCGTGGGGAACAATTCTCTGGTGGATGAGCCGGATGAAGGGCGCTGGTTGGGCGTTGCCGCCGCTGACGGGCGGAAGGAGGGCAACTTCGTCGCCGTCGGCGAGGGGATGGGTGGCGGGGACGTATTCGCGATTGACGGCGACGGCTATGGAGGACCACGGGGGCGTTTGTTCCGGGACGAGCGTGCGGCAGCGATTCAGGAGATCGCGGACGGTAGAGCCGCTTGGGAGCTCGAGAGGCCCAGGAGTCTTACCGAGGAAGTCGCGAAGGACGCCGAAGGCGAGGAGGTTAATGCGCATGCGCTCTTAATTATCTTCGAACCCAGGAGGTTGGACGGATGGAGGAGCCAATCAGAGATCAGCGGCAGCCTTCAGAAAAGCCCGGGAGCTGGTGGCGGAGAATCCGAGGCGAGTGTGCCGGGACGGGAGACTGCCGGGCCCCTCGCTGCGCTTGGGATGACTCTCACACGCAGATGTGGGACACTTCCTGGGGACGAGCAATGCGCCAGCGGCGGGCTTTCGGGCGCGGCGACCAGGATGAGGAGGCACATTGAGCTATATCGATAAGACGCTGGTTCCCGGCGAGAAGGTCGTGTATACGACACGGCTGCACTGGATCGTGATGCTGGGGCATATTTTTGGCGCGTGCGTGCTGTGGGCGATCGGCGGGTATCTGCTGTATTACGCATACGCGCATCCGGAGATGGAGCTGACGAATCGGCACGTCGCTGAGTACGGAGGGGCCGCGCTGCTGGCTTGTGGGCTCATCGTGATTTTTGCGGGCAGCATTCGCCGCAATGCCACCGAGATGGCTGTGACCACGCGGCGGGTGGTGATCAAGACAGGCCTGGCGAGCCGGAAAACCATCGAGATGCTCTTGAATAAGGTGGAGACAATCGAGGTGAACGAGCCGGGGATGGGACGGGTGCTGGGGTACGGGTCGATCACGATGGTGGGGACGGGAGGAACGTCCGAGGCTTTTCACAAGATGGCGCGGCCGCTGGAGTTTCGGAGCGCGGCGCAACAGCAGATTGAGAAGTTGGGAGTGGGGATGCCGGTTGATCTTTCGCGGACGGGCAAAGCGGATATTGCGTAGCTCGTAGCCTGTAGCCGGTAGAGGGTGGTCGAGGAACGGGGAAACCAGGCGCTGCCATGCGCCGGCGTTTCGAGCCACGTCAGAATGAACGCGCTTCGCGCCGTATTCCATGTTCCAACGCAGCGGATGTGGTGTGCGCGGTTGTGTGCCGGATCATGTGAGCGACAATAAAAGGTGATGGAATTTGTCGACCTACATTTGCAGTACCGGCGCATTCAGGCCCGGGTCGATGCGCGGATGCGCGCCGTGCTCGAGCATCAGCGATTTATTCTGGGGCCGGAGGTCGCGGAACTGGAGGAGCGGCTTGCGGCTCGGGTCGCGGCGCGCCACTGTATTACGTGCGCCAGCGGGACCGATGCTCTGTTGCTGGCCTTGCTGGCGCTCGGTGTTGGTCGCCGTCAGGACGGACAACCGGATGAGGTGATCACCAGCCCGTTTACGTTTTTTGCGACCGGGGAGATGATCACGCTGGCCGGGGCACGGCCGGTATTCGTCGATATTGAGCCTGTCGGATACAACATCGATCCATCGAAGATTGAGGCCGCGATTACTCCGCGGACGAAGGCGATTCTGCCGGTGAGTCTCTATGGGCAGGCGGCGGAGATGGATGCCATTGACAGGATTGCAGTGCGGCATGGGTTGGCGGTGATCGAAGATGCGGCGCAGAGTTTTGGGGCAGTGTACAAAGGCCGGCACTCGGGGAACCTGAGCACGATTGGATGCACGAGCTTCTTTCCATCGAAGCCTCTGGGATGTTACGGCGACGGCGGGGCATGCTTCACGAACGACGATGCGCTTGCCGGTGCGATGCTGGAGCTGCGCAATCATGGGCAGGAGGGAAGGTACCGTCACACGCGGGTCGGGATCAACGGAAGGCTGGATACGCTGCAGGCGGCTGTTCTGCTGACGAAGCTTGAGGTTTTCGACGAGGAGCTGACGGCGCGGTCGGAGATTGCGAATCGCTATATGGCACTGTTACAAAATGCGGTGCACACGCCGCGGGTTTTCGCCGATCGGACGAGCGTGTGGGCGCAGTACACGATTGAGGCAGAGGGTCGCACGGCGATCGAATCGGCGCTGAAGGGCGCGGAGATTCCCACAGCGGTGCACTATCCTGTGCCGCTGCATCTGCAGCCTGTCTATTCTGAGCTGGCTCGCGAGATGGGGTGGGCGCGGGGGAGTTTTCCTGTGGCGGAGCGGGCGGCGGAGCGGGTGCTGAGTCTGCCGATGCATCCGTATCTGACACCGTTACAAATTGAGACGGTTGCGGAGGCCGTAAAGGTGGCGGTGCGTGGGCCAGTGGGCTCTGGTGCGGAGCAATTGAGTCGATGAATGGGCGATGACACTTTGGTGATTGCGCGTGGTGACGCGGGTGGGGGATGAGGGTGACGAATCTGGTGAGATAACCCGACCCGAAAGTGGGCATTGACATGGCGGGGCCTGGCCGTGAGAATGGCGTCAATTGACGGGCTGCCAGGAATCGGGGGGGTGCATCGTACCGAGTCAAGGCGAGCCATGGGACGCCGCCTGTGATGCCCGAGCGAGAATCGAGCACGAGAAGGCCGCCGCGAGAATCGGGGCAGAAGCGGCGCGAGCCGGAGAAGGCGCATTTTGAGAGCGCGCTTTCGAGTGCAGCGAAATTTCCGAACGGACTTTCCCGACAATTGTGGTCTAAGAGAGCAGGAGTTTCCTGCTGAGGGCCGGATTTTGCCGCAGAAACGAGAGGAGGCCAGCCAAAAACAAGCGCGCGATGAGAGCAAGACCGCCAGCAGTCCAGAGAGCGCCGTTTCCAGGCCGCTGACTGGATCATAATCACGGTCGAAGCACCGAGCACGACACAGGAGGAAGGTATGCAGGAAGATCTTCAGATGCTGGACGAGTGGATACCGGAACAGATGGAACCAGGAACGCTCTTTGTGCTGGAGAATGCGGCGGCGATGGGCGACGCGCGCAATCCTTTTGTGGCGGTGCTGGCGTGCCCGAAATGCGGGGCGCTGGGGTTGATAACGCGAGCGCAGTTTGTGGGGCTGGAGTCGATGATCTGCGGGGCGGATGTTTGCTCGGCGGAATATTATTTGCGCGGAGATGAGATCGAGTACCGGAAGCCGCACTAAAGCAGGGAGCAGGCAACAGGGAACAGGAAAAACCGAAAACTGGATTAAGGAGAAGCGTGCCGTGATGGCACGCTTTTTCACTGTCGGCATGGGGGTCTATCTGTGAATTAGCATGGGTTGCACAATGACTGCTGTGCGTGCCATGTTTCTTTTTGCTGGTGCGATTTTGTTCATCGGCGGGAATCTGGCGCGGGTGGCCGCGCAGGAAACCCCTCCCGCTCCTGCGCCGTATCCCTCGGCGATACCCGTGGCGATCGACGTGGATCTGGGGCAGAAGATCGGAGCGTGGCGGCCGATTTACGCGTGGTTCGGCTACGACGAAGGCAATTACACGAACACAACGGCCGGTGTAAAGCTGTTGCGGGAGCTACACGATCTCAGTCCAGCGCCGGTGTATGTCCGCTTCCATCATCTCCTTACCAGTGGCGATGGGACGCCGGAGCTGAAGTGGAGCTCGACGGGCGTGTACCACGAAGATGCGAACGGTAAGGCGATCTATAACTTCGTCATTCTGGATGGAATCTTTGACGCGCTCGTGAAAGCCGGCGTCCGCCCGTTTGTGGAGCTGGGCTTTATGCCGCAGGACCTGGCGGCGTCCCTGCCGAATCGGCACGAGCCGTACCAGGTGAATTTTCCTGGCAGCGCGATGGCGGGGGCCTCTAACAATCCGCCGAAGGATTATGCGAAGTGGGGCGAACTGGTGCGGGTGGTCGCGGCGCATTTGGTGGAGCGCTACGGGCGACGCGCCGTGCTCACGTGGTATTTCGAAGTATGGAACGAGCCGGACATCGATTACTGGCACGCGGCGCCAGAAGATTACTGGAAGCTTTATGACTACGCGGTTGCGGGCGTGCGGGCGGCGCTTCCGGGCGCGCGCGTGGGTGGACCTGCAACGACCGGGCCGGGCGGTGCGAAAGCCGCGGCGTTTCTGGAGGGCTTTCTGCGGCATGTGAGCTCAGGCCGAAGCGCAGTCAACGGGAAGCCAGTTCCGCTGGATTTCATCTCCTTTCATGCGAAAGGACAACCGGCGCTGGAGGATGGACAGGTGCGGATGGGCCTGAATCACGAGCTGACGGATGCTGATCGTGGGTTTGCCATCGTCGCGAAATTCCGGCAGCTCCGCCATCTGCCGGTAATTCTGAGCGAGGCGGATCCGGAAGGCTGCGCAGCGTGCTCGAGGCAGGCAAAACCCGGCGAACAATTATCGGAACGGAGCCCAGTATCCGGCCTACACGGCGGCGGCTTACAAAGCTCTGATCGATCTCGGAAACCGTCGCGGCGTGGATCTGGCCGCGATGCTGACGTGGGCATTCGAATTCGAGGGCAGAGACTATTTTCAAGGTTTTCGTTCGCTCTCAACGAATGGCATCGACAAGGCGATCCTCAATTTCTTTCGGATGGCAGGATTGATAAGCGGCGAACGCGTGAGAGCCAGCAGCAGCGGCGCGATCCCCCTCGACGGGCTGGTGAGCGGCCATGCCGCGAATAACAGGGATGTGGATGTTCTCGCGACGGGGTCGGCTGATGGCGCGGCGGCGTTGTTATGGAATTATGCGGCGACTGAAAGGGCCGGATCCCCATCGGTAGTATCGCTGCGAATGCGGCATGTGCCGCTGGGGATGGGGCGCGTGCTTGTTAGCCAATATCGCATCGATGCAATGCACAGCAATGCGTACTCGGTTTGGAAGGCGATGGGGTCGCCGCAGCATCCGACAGCGGATCAGTTGGCGGAGTTGCAGGATCGAGACGGACTGGAGCTGATGGGGTCGCCGCGGTGGGTGGAAGTGGAGGGCGGCTCGGTGACACTGCAGACAGAATTGCCGGCGGAGTCGGTGGCGCTGGTCACGTTGCGCTGGGAACGGTGAGTGGATTTCGACGGTTCGGTGCGGGGATGGACATCAGCGGCGGGTTTTTTCGGTGGGCACGATGACGGGTCGGCGGAGGGGAACCATCGCTGCGCCGGGCTGGCCGGCGGCGTGCTGCATGCGGGAGAGCATCTCGGTGCGGACGTAGTCGACGAAGTCCTGCATCTGCTGGTTCATGGTCTCCATGCGCTCGCGCATCTGGAGGATGATGGCGATGCCGGCGATGTTGACGCCCAGGTCGCGCGCGAGGTTGAGGATGAACTCGAGGCGCTCGAGATCTTCATCGGTGTAAAGGCGCGTGTTGCCCTCGGTGCGCGAGGGCTTGAGCAGTCCTTCGCGCTCGTAGAGGCGAAGGGTCTGGGGATGGATGTCGTACATCTCGGCTACAGCCGAGATCATGTAGGCGCCTTTGGATTTGCGTTTCGTCGGCATATCCGATTCACATTATGCACCGCGGACGGCGTCGGGGATATGAGAATCGTGGAGTAGCTCGTAGCGGGTAGCTGGTAGGATTGCGATGCCCCGTGGCTCGAGAACTACACGTGTTTTGAGCGGGCGGGTGGGAAGATGCTCGGCGCGGCTTCCTCCACGACGGTCTTCCCGAGGGCGATACGGCGTGGGAGGAGATTGCGGAGTTGGCCTCCGAACATCTTGTAGGGGACGGTAACGTGGAGGGCGTGGCCGCTTTCCTGCTCAATAGTGAGGATGATCGCGTCGGTGCAGTTTTCCTCGGAGGGTTGGGCGAGGGTGACGTTGGCGCAGAGGGCGAAGGCCTGGATAGCGCTCAGGCGGATGCGTTTGGTGATGTGCTCGGTGAGGAGTTTCCAGAGGCGCTCGGGGTCGCGGGGCAGGCGGGGGACGTCGAGCGTTTCGCGAAAGACCTGGCCTTCGCGGTCGATGGAGAAGGCGAAGGGTGCGAGCTCGCCGTAACGTCGGAGGATGAGGCGTGCATAGGACATCGATGCGTTGAGGAGTTGGGTGGCGTGGCGGTGGGCGCGGCCGTCGTTGGTGTCGTGGACCGGAGTCGGTAGTGGGTTGCGGTGCGGGATCGGTTTCATTGCGCTTTGTCCTGGCTGATGCTCGCTTTTTCGAGGCGATAGACGCAGTGGTCGTAGCCGCGCCAGAAGATTACGCGTGATACAGTAAGGCCGTTTTTCTCGGCGACGCGGCGGCTGGGGAGATTTTCGGGCCGGATCATGGAAATCACATGATCGCAGGCCAGGGTCGAGAAAGCATAGTCGCGAACGGCGCGTGCGGCTTCGGTGGCATAGCCCCGGTTTTGGTAGTCACGATGGACGTGGTAGCCGATTTCAAGTTCTGGCGCGCCGTCGATCGTTTGCCAGACGGGGCCGCAGTCGCCGATGAAAGTGTTTGACTCCTTCAGGACGATGCCGAGCAGGCCGGTGCCTGTCGGGTAGCGAGCCGCTTGGCGTGCAATCCAGTCATCGACTTCCGTCGGGGTTAGGGCACGCGGGTAGAAGAGCATTGTTTCTTCCTCGCCGAGAACTGCATGGAGGGCGGGCGCGTCTTCGGGGGTCATGGGGCGGAGGTTGAGGCGGGCGGTGGTGAGGAGCACGGGTCATGCCTTCTTCGGCTTCTTTTTCGAGATGACGATGCGAATTCCTCGGGCTAACATTTCCGCATAGCGGCCGCGCTGGCCGCCTCGAAAATCAATCTCGCGCGGCATGTCAGGATGGTCGCGGGCCTTTTTGGTGCGCGCCACTGTTACTAAACCTTCGCCCAGATCGCTTCACGGGGGTCTTCGGGGTTGAGTTTGGCGAATTCGCGGAGGATTTCACGGGAGCGCTCGTCGCGGAGCTGGGGAACTGCAACCTCGACGGTTACAATTTCGTCTCCGCGCGCGCCTTCTTTCGTGGCCGAGGGGACGCCCCGATCGCGCATGCGGAGTTTTTGTCCGCTCTGGGTGCCGGGCGGGATGCGGAGCTGGGCGCGCCCGTCGATCGTGGGGACTTCGATGCGGCTGCCGAGCGCGGCTTCCGAGACGGTCACGGGAAGGGTGATATGGATGTCGTCGGCGGTGCGGGTAAAGACGGGGTGCGTGCCGCTGCGGATGATGAGATAGAGGTCACCGGGCGTGCCCCCGTTGAGTCCGGCGTTGCCTTTACCGGCGAGGCGGATGCGCTGGCCGTCGCGGGTGCCGGGCTTGATACGGAATTCGAGGGGCTCGGTGCGGTAAACGGTGCCTTCACCATGGCAAGTGGGGCAGGCGTTTTGCACCTTGCCGCTGCCGCCGCAGCGTGGGCACTGGATGTTGAACTTCATGCGGCCGCCCATCTGCGTAACCTGGCCCTGGCCGTGGCATTCGGGGCAGGTCTGCGAGCCGCCCGTAGAAGCCTTGCCGTGACAGCTCGGGCAGAGTTCCTGGCGCTGGATTTCGAGGCGTGCGACGCCGCCGCGGATAGCGGTCCAGAAATCTACGTTGACCTGGTATTCGAGGTCGGTGCCGGGCTGCGGGCCCTGGGCCTCGCGCTCGCGGTTAAACATGCCGGAGAAGATGTCGCGGAAGCCGCCCCATCCTGCACCCGCGCCGCCAGCTGCGCCGGGCGCTTCTTCGGAGAAGTCGAAGCCGGAGAAGTCGAAGGGGACGCCCTGCTGCTGGCCGCGCGCGCCCTGAGCGTATCCGGACTGGCCAGCGCGGGCGGCGGCTTCGGCGGCGGCGGGATCGATCTGATCGGAGTAGAAGCCGAACTGGTCGTAAATCTTGCGCTTCTTTTCGTCGGAGAGGATGTCGTTGGCTTCGGAGATTTCCTTGAACTTCTCTTCGGATTTTTTGTCGCCGGGATTGACGTCCGGGTGGTATTTGCGCGCGAGTTTGCGGAAGGCTTTGCGGATGTCGTCCGCGGAGGCGGTTTTTTTGACGCCGAGGAGCGCGTAATAGTCTTTGTGCTGGGTCGGTGGCATTTTCTTTTTTCGATCAGGCGATGGACGCGGGTTTCAGTTCTCCTGTTTTGGGGTTGCGGGGAGCGGGGCGGACCTCTCGGCGTATGGTCGAAGCGAACTCATCCTCGGCCATGTCCAGATCGTATTGCGTTTGCAACCGCAGCCAGAAGTTGGGCGACATGCTGAAATAGCGGGAGAGACGCAGGGCGGTATCGGCGGTTATGCTGCGGCGCTCGTTGATGATTTCGGAGATGCGCGTAACGGGCACGCGGAGTGCCAGCGCGAGCGCATTTGCCGAAAGCCCGAGGGGCTTCATGAATTCTTCGCGGAGCATCTCGCCTGGATGCAGGGGTGACATCCTGAGCGTGCTGGGCTTAGTGGTAGTCGACAATTTCGACTTGCCAGGCATCTTCGTTCCTCCATTCAAAGCAGATACGCCACTGGTCGTTGATCCTGATGCTCCATTGGCCCTCACGGTCGCCGCGCAGCTTTTCGAGCCTGTTGCCGGGCGGTTCTGCAAGTTCTTCGACCCGGTCGACACTGGCTATCTGGCGAAGTTTGCGAAAGGCAATCCGTTCGATTGATCGAAACCGCCGGGTATGGATACGGTTGGACAGCCGCTCGGTTTCCTTATCCGCAAAGGACCGGATCACCCGTTTAGCGTAGCACGTTTAACGTCCAACGTTAAGGGCGTTTTAGTTCCAGACCATCTGGGCTTCGACAGGTTCGATGCGCCAGAAGATGTCCGGTTCGACGTGGCGCATCTGGCGGACGAACTGGCTGGCTTGTTGTTCGTTGTCGAACATGACCTGGTTGGTGATTTGCCCTGCGCGCAGCTGTTCGCATTTCCAGAGTGTGTTTGTCATCGGGGACCTTTTTATCAAGTGGAACTACATCTCCTTACGGTTTGAACGTTTGGGGCGTTCCATTGGGACGCCCCTTCGAAATCGAATCCGCACGCTGAATTCGTGCCCACTCAAACCAACACCGGGCTCGAATGAGTCACCCCCGGAGTTACTTATTCGGTTCGACGTTTACGTATTCGGCGTCGATGACTCCTTCGTCTTTCTTCTGGTCGCCGTTGGTTCCGGCGGCTGCCGATGCACCGTCGGTGGGCGGAACGCCTGAGCCTGCTGTACTGGCGTTGGCCTTGTACATAGCCTCGGCGAGCTTATGCGAGGCGGCGGTTAGTTTTTCGCGCGCCGCGTTCAGCTCCGCTGGGCTGGGCTGGCCTTCGAGAGTCTTCTTCGCATCGGCCAGAGCGGTTTCAACATCGGCCTTCTCGGAGCCGGAGACTTTGTCACCGTTCTCCTTCAGCATCTTCTCGATGTTGTAGACGAGACCGTCGAGCTGGTTACGCGCCTCGATCTCTTCGCGCTTCTGCTTGTCCTCGGCGGAATGCGCCTCGGCTTCCTTCGCCATGCGGTCCACTTCTTCCTTGCTGAGACCGGAAGAGGATGTGATCTGAATCTTCTGGTCCTTGCCGGTGGCCGTGTCTTTGGCGGTCACATTGAGGATGCCGTTGGCGTCGATGTCGAAGGTGACCTCGATCTGCGGGACTCCACGAGGAGCAGGCGGAATGCCGCTGAGCTTGAATTTGCCCAGGGTGCGGTTCTGCGCGGCCATGGGGCGCTCGCCCTGGAGGACGTGGACTTCGACTTCGGTCTGACTGTCAGCCGCGGTCGAGAAGGTCTCCGTTTTCTTGGTCGGGATGGTCGTGTTGCGCGGGATCATCGGCGTCGCTACGCCACCCAGGGTTTCAATGGCCAGGGTGAGCGGCGTGACGTCGAGGAGCAGCAGGTCCTTCACTTCGCCAGCAAGGACTCCGGCCTGAACGGCTGCCCCGATCGCAACGACTTCGTCAGGATTGACGCCCTTGTGGCCTTCTTTGCCGAAGAGGTCTTTGACGAGTTGCTGGATGCGCGGCATGCGGGTCTGGCCGCCGACAAGGACGACTTCGTCGATCTTGCTGGCGTCGATGCCGGCATCGTCGAGCGCTTTCTTCGAAGGCTCGACGGAGCGCTGGATGATGTCCTCGACGAGTTGCTCGAGCTTGGCGCGGGTGAGCTTTTTGACGAGGTGCTTGGGACCGGTCGCATCCGCTGTGATGAAGGGCAGATTGATCTCGGTCTCGAGCGCCGTGGAGAGCTCGATTTTGGCGCGCTCTGCTGCGTCGCGAAGGCGCTGGAGGGCCATCTCGTTGCCCTTGGATCGAAGATCGAGGCTTTCCTCTTTCTTGAATTCATCGATGAGCCAGTCGACGATGCGCTGGTCAATGTTGTCGCCGCCAAGGTGCGTGTCACCGTTGGTGGACTTCACCTCGATCACGCCTTCGCCGACTTCGAGGATGGAAATATCGAAGGTGCCGCCGCCAAAGTCGTAGACGGCGATGGTTTCGTCCTTCTTTTTGTCGAGGCCATAGGCGAGGGCGGCCGCGGTGGGCTCGTTGACGATGCGCTTGACGTCCAAGCCAGCGATTTTGCCCGCGTCCTTGGTGGCCTGGCGCTGAGCGTCATTGAAATAGGCCGGAACGGTGATCACGGCTTCGGTGACGGTGGTTCCGAGGTGGTCTTCGGCTGCCTTCTTCAGCTTCTGCAGGATAAGGGCGGAAATTTCGGGCGGCGTATAAAGCTTCCCCTGAGCCTCAACGGCGACGTGATCGCCCTGCTGGATTACCTTATAAGGAACCATCTTCAGCTCGTCGCTGACTTCGTTGAAACGGCGACCCATGAACCGCTTGATCGAATAAACGGTGTTGGCCGGGTTGGTGATGGCCTGACGCTTGGCGACCTGGCCTACGAGGCGCTCGCCGGATTTAGTGAAAGCGACGACGGAGGGTGTAGTCCGGCCGCCCTCTTCGTTGGCGATGACTTTGGGTTCGCCACCCTCCATGACGGCAACGACGGAATTGGTCGTGCCGAGATCGATACCGATAATCTTTGCCATTGGTGTTGATGCTCCTGAGAAGTGCCTCGTTCCAGGCTAGGATGGCACTTGAGTGAGTTGTTGTCAATATATCTGATGCGGACGGCAGCGATCAGGATGCAGAATGGGAAATGGCTCAAAATGGGGAATTTAGGAGTAAAATTTGCCGCAAAGTGCTGAATTCCACCGCCGCAGCTGCATCCCCGGCGGCCACTGACGTATCCAAAACGAGGCACAGGACTTCCGGCCCCCGCAAGCGTTCTCCCCACACTTTTCTTCCTTATTGGCAGGCATATGGCGGGCGAAAGCAGTCAGCAGGCGCAAAATTTCGGCGTGAACCCCTGGCTCATCGCCGTCTCCGTGATGCTGGCGACCTTTATGGAGGTGCTGGATACGGCCATTGCGTCCGTAGCGCTACCCTATATTGCCGGGTCGCTTTCGGCGTCGAACGATGAAGCGACGTGGGTGCTGACCAGCTATCTGGTGGCGAATGCGGTGATTCTCCCGGCGAGCAACTGGTTCTCGCTGAAGTTTGGGCGGAAGCGGTTCCTGCTCACCTGCGTGGTTATCTTCACTATCGCCTCATTTTTCTGCGGGGCGGCGCCGACGCTGGGGTTCATGTTGCTCGCGCGCGTAATCCAGGGCGCAGGCGGCGGCGCGCTGCAGCCGCTGTCGCAGTCGATTTTGCTGGAGAGCTTCCCGCCGGAGAAGCGCGGCGCGGCGATGGCGCTGTTCGCCTTCGGTGTGGTGGTGGCTCCGGTGCTGGGGCCGACCCTGGGCGGTTGGCTGACCGATACCTATAGCTGGCGGTATGCGTTCTATATCAATATTCCGGTAGGCGCGCTGGCAGTGTTCATGATTGGCCGGTACGTGAAGGATCCGGATTACATAACAAAGGGACATGCGAGCCGGTTTGACGGGCTGGGGTTTGGACTGCTGGCGTTTGGACCGGGTGCCTGCAGGTGATCCTCGATAAGGGGCAGGAGGACGACTGGTTTGGGGCGTGTGGATCCGGTGGGCGGCGTTTTTCCTGATCGTGTCGTTCACATGGTTCGTGGTGCATTCGTGGCGGAGCAAGACGCCGCTGGTGAATCTGAAGACCCTGAAAGACTGGAATTTTGCAATTGGCTGCGCGATGATCGCGATGTTTGGGCTTTGTATCTACTCGATGATCACGGTGCTGCCGCTGTTTTATCAGGAGCTGCTGGGGTACACGGCTTTCACGGCCGGCTTGGTGGTGGGGCCCCGCGGGATAGGATCGATCCTCGGGATGCCGATCATCGGATATTTGGGGAACAAGGTTGACCCCCGGTATTTGTTGACCTTTGGGTTTGTGGGATTCGGGATCATGTCGCTGATGCTTGGGAATCTGACCCTGGGGATCAGCCCATGGACGCTGCTGGTGCCCATCGTGGCCACGGGGTTTGCGCTGAGTTTTGTCTTTGTACCGATCACCACCCAGGCCTACAGCACGCTCAGGAACGATCAGATCGGGAACGCGAGCGGAATTTTCAATTTGTTGCGGAACGTGGGCGGGTCGATTGGGATATCGATTGCGCAGACGCTGCTGGTGCGGCGGAGCGCGGCGCACCAGGAGCAGATTACCGGCTCGGTATCGACAACGCAGTACTGGTTTGAGCAGCAACTGAGCGCGCTCACGGGGTATTTATCGCGACGTACGGCGGCTCCGAACGCGGGGCATGCGGCGGCGGGGGTGCTGTATCAACAGGTGGGACAGCAGTCGCTGTTGTGGGCGTTTGTGGATGTTTTCAGGTGGATGAGCCTGATTTGCTTTGCCTGCGTGATTTTGGTTTGGTTCTTCAAGAAGGTGCGGCCGGGGGCGAAAGCGCCGGTCGGGGCGCATTGAAACTGCAGGGAACAGGCCACAGGCAATGCTGGCCCCCCTGGGACACCTGCACCGAGGCGGGAATCGATGCAAATGCGAAATAAGCGGATTCTTTCGGGCCCCAGATCCGGTTGTGAGCACCCCTAAAATTGGGGAGCAACCCCTAGTTGCGGAAGAAATTCCTTGCGAGGAACACGACGTTGGCGGGGCGTTCGGCGAGCCGGCGCATGAAGTAAGGGTACCACTCTTCGCCGAAGGGCACGTAGACGCGGACTTTATAGCCTTCCTTCAGGAGTGATCGCTGCAGATCGCGGCGGACCCCATAGAGCATCTGGAATTCGAAAGTGGCTGGGGCGATGCGCTGGGCGCGGGCGAAGTCATTTGTAGCTGTGATCATGGCGGGGTCGTGGGTAGCGATGCCGTGGAAAACGCCACTTTTCAACAGGGTTTGGGTGAGAGCGACGAAGTTGCGATCGACGTCTTTTTTATCGGGGAAGGCTAAATCGGGAGGTTCCTGATAGGCGCCTTTGCAGAGGCGGATACGGATGCCATCGCCGAGGAGGGTCGCGACATCTGCGGCGCTGCGCCGCAGATAGGCCTGAATGACGATGCCGACATGGCCGCGGTTGGCGGGTTTGGAATGGAGAGCGCGGACCATGTCGATCGTGGCCTGGGTGTAGGCGGAACCTTCCATGTCGACGCGAACGAAGGAGTTGGCCTGAACGGCGTGATCGACAAGGCCGGATACGGTCTCGAGGGCCAGGTCAGGGCTCAGGTCCATGCCCATCTGAGTGAGTTTAAGGCTGACGTTGGCGTTGAGCCTGGACTGGGCAAGAGAATCGAGGATCCAGTGATAACGCTGGGCCGCCTGGTGGGCCCCATCGGGAGTGGCGACGTTTTCGCCGAGGCTGTCGAGGGTGACAGCAAAGCCCTGGGCGCCCAGGACGGTGGCGGCGCTGAGGGCGTCCTCGATACGAAAGCCGGCGACAAAGCGGGAAGACAAGCGGCGGCCGAGGGTGGAAGACTCGGCGAAACGGCGCAGGTGGGAGTTTTGAGAGAGCCCGATGAATGTTGAACGGAGGAGGGACATTGCTTTCAGGAGAGGGCCAAACCTTCATTTTTACACAACGTCACAGGATGGCGTCTGGAATTCCTGGAATTTTCGCAAACGTGGGCAGCGGTCGTGCCAAAATAGCTTCACCGTCTGATCATCACGCCTATCGCGACGGCGCCGCCCTCCGGGCCAAACTCGCGGAAAACGGGTCGCTGCCATTTCCGCATCCAATTGTCAATGTCAGTAATCAGTTGAGTTGCGTCGTATTGCGAGATGAGACCGCGTTCCGGTCATCTCGTGGGTTCCCATTTTGAACGACAGCAGCGCTGATTGTCGGCTCGGCACGAGAATGAGTCCGACGAATCAGGGAAGCGCAGATGTGGAGATGGTTACATGGTGAGTCATTGCGCGAATCCGAAGTGCGCCAAGCCCCTACACTATCTACGTGAGGGGCGTATTTTTGTTTTCGATACGCAATCGGGCGAGGCAGATGGACAGGGCAAGCGTTCCCGGCGGATGGAGCACTATTGGCTGTGCGGGGTCTGTTCACAGAATATGGCAATGGAGCAATCGGCGGAGGGAGTGCGGCTGGTTTCTCGCAGAAGGTCTCGGGTCGAAGAGTTTGCGCTGAGCCAGTCTGCGATGGCTTCCTGATTTCTAAGTATCTCGGCTGCGTTCTTGCCTCGGCCATCGTCATAAGAGCAAAAGCCCGCGTAACAGCCAATGGCTGACGCGGGCTTTTCTTTGTTTTGTTGCGAAGCGGAGCCTATTGCCCGATGGTGGGCCAGTCGTTCATCCAGTCGATGCTTTTCAGTCACAGATAGAGGCCCGTTGGGTCGGTGGGTTGGGAGGCGTATGAAATGTTGCCTTCGGACGGGTTATAGAAGCGGAGGAAGCAGAGGCTCCCATCCGGCGATCACGTTGTTGCCCCAGGCAGCGAGCGACAGCAGGCATGAGGACAGCAGGCAATGGGCCGCGGCCCGCCTGAGGCACGGCATAAAAAGGAACTGCCTTTCCAGGAAATCTGTCAGGACAATACCGAATGTCTACCGGATTGGTAATTATTATTCTTGCTAATTGCGCCTGCGGTGGCCGTAGGCAGGTCGGATGGGATCAGACGTGCCGCCGCGAGCGGCGTAGCCCGCCTGCGGCGCCGGCGGCGGCTGCGATTTTGAGGATGTCGCCGGGGAGGAACGGGAGGACGGCGAGGGTGAGTGTGGAGGTTGGGGGCTGATGGGAGATGGCGCCCAACCAGGCCGCTCCGCAGAGCAGGATCACAAAGCTGCCGGCGGTTGCAGCAAACAGAGAGCCGAAGAATCCGGACCGGGCCATGCGGGTGCGCAGAAATGATGTGAGTGCGGCGGCGAACGGGTAGGAGAGGAGATAGCCCCCGGTGGGTCCGAGGAGATGAAGCATTCCGGTGGGGCTATGCGGGCTGAATACGGGGAGTCCGACAGCGCCCTCGGCAAGGTAGAGGAGCATCGATGCCGCTGCGGCGCCGGGCGAGAGGAGCAGCCCCAGAAGGAGCACGGCGAATGTTTGGAGGGTGATCGGGACGGGCGTGAACCACAGGGGGATGGAAACCTGGGCGCAGACGGCGACGAGCAGGGAGCCGAGGAGAACGGAAAGGATATTGCGAACGGCGACAGGGTGGCCTGCTGAGACAACCGGGGATGCGGCGGAGGCGGGATTCATCGGGGCTCCTTGGATGGCGGACAGCCGAATTAGAGTGATTCGTCGTGCTGTTCAGGCTGAGAGAGAGCGGCTTGGCGGTGGCGCCGGATGTGGCGGATGACCGCGATGGCAGCCCAGATGAGCACAGCCGTACTGAGAACGAGAACGCCGTACAGAACTCGCACAGGGGAGAGGATAACAAATTGGGTGGGGTGCTCAGTGGACGTTGGCTCCCGAAAAAGCGGTAAACCTGCGCAAGCATGGCGTGAGCTTCGAAACTGCGACGCTGGTTTACTGACGGCCGACAGTATGGAGCGAAGGCTTCATGAAGAAGCGATTGGTTCGATAGGAGATCGATTACAGCGACATCGCTGCGCCGGGGGATGAGTTCTGGAAGAAGGCTGTCCGAAAACCTCTCTATACGGCTACCAAAACATCGACGGCCGTGCGCATCGATTCAGACGTGCTGATGTGGCTGCGCACCCAGGTAAGGGATATCAGTCACGTATCAACGCCATTCTGCGGCGGGAGATGCTGACGGCGTCGCGGCGGAGAAGCGAGCCCGATAACCCGGTGGCTACCCAGGCAGGAGCATTTTCTTGCTGCCGAGTTCGCAGGCGCGCCAGAGGTACCAACTGGCTACGGAGCGCCATGGGCGCCATTTCTCGGCTCGGCGCTCGATTTGTTCGATGGTGGCGAGCATCGACGCGTCGAATGGTTTCGATTTGGGCAGGCGGTTGAAGGTGAGGGCGAATCCTTTGCGGACGCCGTAGTCGGTTACCGGCAGCACGTCCGGGCGCCCGAGGCGGAAGATGAGGAGCATGTGGACGGTCCAGGCGCCGATGCCGCGGACCTGGGTGAGGCGGTCGATGATTTCTTCATCGGACATGCGGCGAATCTGAATGAGGGTGGGGACGGTTCCGTCGAGGGTTTTGGCGGCGAGGTCGCGGAGGGCTTTGGTTTTGGAGGCGGAAAGGCCGGCGGCGCGGAGGAGGTCGTCTGGCGCCTGAAGCAGATGTTCGGGCGCGGGGTGAAGTTCGCCGAAGGAAGTGAGCAGGCGTTTGAGGATGGCGGCGGCGGCTTTGCCATGGAGCTGCTGATAGATGATCGATTCGAGGAGAGCCTCGAAGGGGGAGTGCTGGCTTTTGAGTTTCAAGGTGAAGGGGCCGCAGCGTTGGATGAGCTGGCCGAGTTTGGGATCGGCTGCGGTGAGGGTACGGACGGCAAGAGCGGCATCATAGCGAACGGCGCGGCGACCATCGACCATGAGAGCAGGGTACAGGGTACAGGGTACAGGGTGCAGGGTGCAGGCGAGTGGCAGCGAGAAGTGTCCGGCGAAAGGCGATTAGCGAAGGGCTGTTAGCGAAAGGCGATTAGCGAACGGCGTTTAGCGAAAAACCAGCGAGGAACGAGCAAAAGCCGAGCGACCTGCCAGTGAAGCGCGGTTGGCGAGAACATTTGCGGACCACCGGAGAAACCGATCTCATGTACAGTGGGGAGACTGCGGCGGGCTGCATGAGATCGGCTTCGATGGCGGGTCTCGCACGTTGTGTTTTCTGTAGTACGAGGTTTATCAAAACAGTTTCGACTCGTTGCGAAAAGGGGTTGAGGGTGCGGATGAATTCCGCCAGGGCCGAGGGAAGTGGCGGAAGTTGGCGTCCCGGGGAGCTAAGCTTTCTTGTTCGTCCCGTTATTAAAGTCATGCTTTTTTTCCTGTGGCGACATGCGCGGCTTGCAGTGCGCGGCGCAGTGCCGCTATAGTTTCCCTTTGCGGTTGAAGTTTGTGATAAAAGTCACACTCGGTTGTGATCCGCAACACAATCGTCGATCCGGAACAGGGGAGCCAACACGGCAAGTCAGAACCCCTGCACTGGAAAGCACCCGGGCCCTTTTGAGCAGCACCTGTTTTTACTGCACCCATTTCTTCTGAGACCGCCGCTTCCTCCGACCGCGTCGATCTTGATCCGGCAACCGCCCAAGCCTTGACTCGCAGCGATTCACCAGGAGACGCAGGACGCTTCATGGCGCAGATTTTTGATCGCAGCTCGAACGCGCTGGCCCGGATGAGCCTGATATTGACGGGGCTGATTGTAATAGCCCTGGGGCTGACCCTCGATGAACTGCAGCGCTCGCCGTGGGTGACGCGGCAGGGCCAGAGGGCGGACCAGCCGGTGCCGTTCAGCCACAAGCATCACGTGGAGGGGTTGGGGCTGCAGTGCCAGTACTGTCACACATCGGTGGAGAAGTCGGCCTACGCTGGGATTCCGCCGACGAAGACGTGCATGAACTGCCACGCGCAAATCTGGACGGACGCGCAGTTGCTGGAGCCGGTGCGTCACAGCTGGGCGACAGGAGAGTCGATTGCGTGGACGCGGGTGCACGATTTGCCGGATTACGTTTTCTTCAATCATGAAATTCATGTGAACAAGGGGATCGGGTGCTCGAGCTGCCATGGGCGGGTGGACAGGATGCCCATCATGTACATGCAGAACTCGCTGCAGATGGAGTGGTGTTTGAACTGTCATCGGGATCCGGCGAAGAATTTGCGGCCGACGAGCGAGATTTACAACATGGCGTGGGAAGGGGCTTCGGATCTGAAGCCGGTGTGGTGCGCGGCTGAGGATGTGGGCCTGGGAACGCCGACGGCGGGCGGAGTGACGTGCACGGAGACGGCTCCGGCGGGCGAAGTGCAGATGGCGGCGCTGAGCAAGCCGGTGACGGGAGTTCACGCGCAGGCAGCGGGCGTTGGGATTGGCAGCGAGAACACGATGCCGATGCAGTTGCCGGCCGGGATGCACTACACGAAGTTCACGAGCCAGGAGGCGCTGGGGCAGTTTCTGGTGCAGCACTACGACATTCGGAATCCGCGTGAGCTGACCAGCTGCGAGGTTTGTCACCGATGAACAGAGACGAGCGATCAGCGTTCAGCGATCAACGTTCAGAGAACGTGGTGCAGATTGATGCGCCGAAGCCGACGCTGGCCGAGGTGCGGGCGAAGCTTGCGAATGTGAAGGGCAAAAAGTTCTGGCGGTCGGTGGATGAGTTGGCGGATACGCCGGAATTTGCGGAGATGGTGGCGAAGGAGTTTCCATCGCAGGCTTCGGAGTGGATCGACCCGGTTTCGCGGCGCGGGTTTTTGAAGGTGATGGGCGCGTCGATGGCGCTGGCTGGGCTGGCCGGATGCACGAAGCAGCCGGATGAGGCGATTTATCCGTACGTGGCGGCGCCCGAGGATTTGATTCTGGGCAAGCCGGTGTATTTTGCGTCGGCGTTTCCGTTTGCATCGGGCGCGGTGCCGGTGCTGGTGAAGAGCGATGCGTACCGCCCCATCAAGCTCGAGGGTAATCCGGAGCATCCGTATGTGCGGGGAGTTTCGGACCCGATCACGCAGGCGACGCTGCTTGATTTGTACGATCCGGACCGCTCGCAGCACGTGCTGTACCGTGGCGAGACCCGGACATGGCCGGCGTTTCTGGCGGCTTATCGATCGATGCTCGCGGACAAGAAGGCTTCGGGCGGACAGGGATTGTATTTTCTGAGCACGACGGTGACGTTGCCGACGCTCGCCAGCCAATGGCAACAAGCGCAGAAGAATTTTCCGCAGGCGAAGTTTGTGCAGTACGACCCGGTGAATCGCGACAGCCACTACACGGCGGCGAAGCAGGCTTTCGGCAGCTTTGTGGATGCGCAGTACCGGCTGGACCAGGCCGATGTAATTGTGTCGCTCGATGCGGACTTTCTTGGTGGGGCAACGTTTCCGGGATTCCACAAGCTGGTGCGGGATTACGCACAAAAGCGGAAACTGCAGGGCACGCAGGACATGAACCGGTTGTACGTGGTGGAGAGTGTGACCACGACGACGGGGTTCAAAGCCGAGCATCGACTTGCGGTGAAGCCGAGCCAGGTAGAAGGCTTTGCGCAGGCGCTTGCCGGTGCGGCTGGAGCAGGCGGCGCGGCCGGCGGTGGAAGCTGGTCCGATCACGAGACGAAGTTTTTGGAAGGTGTTGCTGCGGATCTGAAGGCGAGCGCCGGCAAGTGCGTGGTCATTCCTGGGGAGTTTGCGCCGCCCTCGGTTCACGCGGCGGCGTTTGCGATTAATCAGGCGCTGGGCAACGTGGGCAAGACGGTGGTGTACACCGAACCGGTCAACCCGATGCCGTCGATCCAGGGTGACGAGTTGAAGTCGCTGGTTACGGACATGAATGCCGGCAAGGTGGACTGGCTCGTGATTCTGAATGCCAATCCCGTCTACTCCGCTCCGGCCGATCTGGACTTCGAGAGCGCGTTCGATAAGGTGGGGACGGTTGTGCATCTGGGCTCACATCTGGACGAGACGGGCGAGATTGCGCACTGGCACATTAATAATGCGCACTATCTCGAAATGTGGTCGGATGTACGCGCGTACGACGGCACCGTGAGCGTTGTGCAGCCGATGATCGATCCGCTGTACGGCGGGCACACGGCGCATGAGATTGTGCAGTCGATGCTGGCGGAGCCGGATGTTTCTGCCTACGACGCGGTGCGCGCGACCTGGATGGGCAACGGCGGGCAGCTCTCGAAGGGCGATGCGGAATTCAACTGGCGCAAAGCGCTGCACGATGGGTGGATCGATGGGACGGCGTATACGCCGAAGAGCGTAACGGCGAAGGGCGGGGGAGGTGCGGCATCTGCTCCGGTGACGGGCGGCGATTCCATCGAAGTGGCGTTCCGGCCGGACGCGCATGTGTACGACGGGCGCTTCGCGAACGTGGGCTGGCTGCAGGAGATTCCGCGGCCGGTGACGAATCTTTCATGGGACAACGCGGCGCAGATGAGCTATGCGACGATGGAGAAGTTTGGCCTGGCGGAGAACGACGCGGTTGAGATCAGCGTTGGCGGGAAGAAGATTATCGCGGGCGCGCTGGCGGTGCCGGGGCAGGCTGATGGCGTGGTGGTGCTCGCGCTGGGGCAGGGACGCAGAAGTGGACGAGTCGCGGGCGGTGTTGGTTACAACGCTTACCTGATTCAGGCGTCGGGCTCCCCCTGGGCGCAGATGGGGGCGAGTCTTAAGAAGACAGGCGATATTTACGACATTTGCGTGACGAAGAGCCACCACATCGATCAGCGTTCGGTGCGCGCGGGCGGAGACGGAAGCGGGACGCACTCGATTGAAGGTAATGAGTCGCTGGATCGCGGGATTATCCGGTACGCGACGCTGACGGAGTTTAAGGCCAATCCCGAATTTGCGCACGAAGGCGAGGGGCGCGATGTTCCGGAGCCGGACGAGACGATGTTCCCCGCTTATCGATATGACAAGAATGCGTGGGGTATGTCGATCGATCTGAATTCGTGCGTGGGCTGCAACGCGTGCGTGGCGGCGTGTTATGCGGAAAATAATATTCCCGTGGTAGGGCGGCAACAGGTGAAGATCGGCCGCATGATGCAGTGGATCCGTATCGATACCTATTTCGAGGGCGATCTGGCTGCGCCGCGGGCGCACATGCAGCCGATGATGTGCCACCACTGCGAGAATGCGCCGTGCGAGCAGGTGTGCCCAGTGGGAGCTACGATACACTCGCCGGAAGGTCTCAACATGATGGTCTATAACCGCTGCGTGGGGACGCGGTACTGCTCGAATAACTGTCCTTATAAGGTGCGGCGGTTTAATTTCCTGCTCTACTCGGATTACGAGACCGAAAGCCTGAAGCTGATGCGCAATCCGGATGTTTCGGTGCGCAGCCGCGGCGTGATGGAGAAGTGCAGTTACTGCGTGCAGCGCATCGAGGCGGTGAAGATCGAAGCGGATAAGCAGAACCGGGATATTCGAGATGGCGAAATACGGACAGCATGCCAGCAGTCCTGCCCGACGGACGCGATTGTCTTTGGGAATATCAACGACCGTCAGAGCCGGGTAGCGCAGCTGAAGACCCAGGAACGAACGTACGGAGTACTGGCGGATATCAATACACGGCCGCGAACAACCTATGTGGCGGGCGTGCTGAATATCAATGAGGATCTTTCGAAGGCGTTGGGCGAGTACAGCACTTAGTAGCTGGATCGAGTCAGTCGTAGCGAGTAACTGGCAACAGGGATTCCGAGGGCGAAGGCGAAGAGCAGATGGCGACGAAAGACGCACCCGTCAACAATCCGATGGTCGATCCGGTAACGGGAGAGTACCGGGTTATCGCGCCGGGGCATACCTTCAAGTCGGTCACGGAGAAGGTATCGCGCATTGTGCTGACCAGCCATACGCCTTTGGGCTGGTGGTTCGGTTTCATGGTTGCTGGCGGCATTGTTGGAATCCTGCTGACTGCCGTGACCTGGCTGTTCCTGAAGGGCGTGGGCATCTGGGCCATCACGATCCCGGTGGCCTGGGGCTTCGCGATCATCAACTTCGTGTGGTGGATCGGCATTGGACACGCGGGGACGCTGATCTCGGCGATTCTTCTCCTCTTCAAGCAGGGGTGGCGTAACTCCATCAACCGGTTCGCGGAAGCGATGACGATCTTCGCCGTGGTTTGCGCCGGGATGTTCCCGGTGCTGCACCTGGGCCGGCCTTGGCTGGGTTACTGGCTGTTTCCTTATCCGAACAGCATGAATTACTGGCCGCAGTTCCGGTCACCGCTGATGTGGGACGTATTCGCGGTTTCGACTTACGCAACCATCTCGGTAGTGTTCTGGTATATCGGGATGATTCCGGATTTGGGGACGTTGCGCGACCGGTCGACTTCGAAGGCGGGGCAGTTTGTTTATGGGCTTCTTGCGGTTGGCTGGCGCGGATCGGTGCGGCACTGGGTAAGGTACGAGACAGCTTCGTTGTTACTGGCGGGTTTGGCGACGCCGCTGGTGCTTTCCGTACACAGCGTGATCAGCCTCGACTTTTCCGTGGCGCTGATGCCGGGATGGCACACGACCATATTTCCGCCATACTTTGTCGCGGGCGCGATTTATTCCGGCTTTGCTATGGTGCTGACCCTGGCGATTCCGATCCGGAAGTTTTATCACCTCGAGGACCTGATCACGATCCGGCACATCGATAACATGGCCAAAGTGATGCTGGCGACCGGGCTGATTGTGGCCTACGGTTACTCGACCGAAGTGTTTATGGCGTGGTACTCGGCGAGCCACTGGGAATACTTCATGATGTGGAACCGCATGTTCGGGCCGATGGGCTGGTCGTACTGGGTGCTGATTACCTGTAACATTGCCCTGCCGCAGCTGATGTGGCTGCGAAAATTCCGGGTGAATGTCGGGCTGATGTTCCTCATGTCGTTGATCGTGAATACCGGGATGTGGTTCGAGCGCTTCGTGATCGTGGTAACAAGCCTGACGCGCGACTATCTTCCGTCTTCCTGGGGGACTTATCGCGCCACGAAGTGGGACTATGCGACCTTTCTTGGAACTCTGGGGTTATTTACGTTTCTGTTCTTCCTGTTCGTTCGGCTGTTGCCTATGATTCCCATGTCGGAACTGCGGATGATGCTGCCGCAGGCCAAAGTGAGGGAAGAAGCCGAGCCACTTCCGGAGGCGGGTGACTGATGCCTTTACCCGAGGGACTATACGGTTTGATGGCCGAGTTCGATGGACCGACGCAACTGGTGCATGCGGCGAAGGCCGCCCACCATGCGGGTTACAGGCGTATGGATTGCTATACGCCCTATCCGGTGGAGGAGGCGGCGGAAGCAATCGGGTTTCATCGCGACGAGGTATCGCTGGTGTGCCTGCTGGGCGGCTTACTTGGGCTGGCGGCCATGTTTGGACTCGAGACCTGGATTGCCGTGTGGGCGTATCCTCTGAACATCGCGGGGCGGCCTTATTTTTCGTGGCCGGCGTTTGTGGTCCCCGCGTATGAGTGGACGATTTTGTGGGCAGGACTTTCTGCAGCCTTTGGGATGCTGGCCCTGTGCGGGTTGCCCAAGCCGTATCACCCGGTGTTCAATGCACCGAATTTCCGTAACGGAGCTACCAGCGACAAGTTCTTTTTGTGTCTCGAATCAACGGATCCTAAGTTTGAACCCGCGGCAACGAGGAGTTTTCTGGAAGCGCAGTCGCCGTTAACTGTGGTGGAGGTGGAATATTAACACCACAGGTTACAGCGTACAGGGGACAGGGAAGATAAGGGTTGGTACCTGCCGTTTCCAATCGCGGCGAGCTTGGAGCACAGCTGGCGCAGTTGGTTTGCTGATTCTCATAGCTGGTTGCCGGCAGGATATGCAGAACCAGCCGAGGATGTATCCGCAGCGCAGCACGACGTTCTTCGCGGATGGTCGGTCGGTGCGTCCGCAGGTGGAACATACGGTAGCCCGCGGGCAGCTCTACGAGAACGAATATTTTTATACGGGACTGATGAATGGAAAGGAAGCGGACATGATGCCGTTTCCCGTAACGATGCAGGTTATGGCTCGGGGGCAGGAAAGATTTAATGTGTACTGCACGCCATGCCATTCGCGGGTTGGTAACGGGGCGGGAATGATTGTCGATCGCGGTTATAAGCCGGCCGGGAACTTCCACGATGCGAAGCGGCTCAGTGAGCCACTGAGTCACTATTTCTATGTTATGACCAACGGTTACGGCGCCATGCCGGATTACAAGGCGCAGGTAACGCCCGAAGACCGCTGGGCGATCGCGGCTTACATTCGCGCGCTGCAACTAAGCCAGAATGCGAAGACGTTGGATGTGCCGGCTGGTGCGGAGGTAGAGAACCTCAGCTCGATAGCGGAGGGACTGGGTGAACCGGCGAGTTATGCGGGGCCGTGGCCGCTGCCGTCGACGGCGGTGAATGCGAATCCGCAGACGCTGATTGTGGCGGGCGCCCCTGCGCACATCGCCAATCCGCCCGCTTCGAAGAATGTTCCAGCGATGACGACAACCAAGGGGCAGACGAGTAAGCCGCCAGCCAGGCCATCAGGAGCACAGCCATAATGGCGAACCAACAATTCAGCAAAGGATTGCCATCCACGCTCGGCGCGCCGGCTTTTGTAAATGAATGGCGTACGCGGGCGCTGATTGTGGGTGTTATCTTCGCGGCAATCGCGGTGATTCTGGCATTTCTGGGACAGGCGCAGGATCAGCTGGGGTGGGAACACTTGCTGCGCGGGTGGTTGGCAGGTTATATGACCTGCTTCAATTTCTGTTTTGGCGCGATGGCGCTGCTGATGGTGCAGTACCTCTCGGGTGGTAAGTGGGGGCTGATTATTCGGCGGCCGCTGGAAGCGATGACACGCACCTGGCCGATTGTGATTCTGTTTTTCCTGCCGATTGCGGTGTTGGGCGCGTGGTATGGGCGACTTTATCCGTGGTCGAGGTACGCCGACTGGTCGACGGCGCTGAAAAATGGCGTGATCACGATCGATATGGCCCATGCGATTCACTGGAAGTCGGCAATGCTGAATGTAAGGAATTTCTTTTGGGTCTCGTTTGCCTGCTTCGCAATTTTTGGGCTGTACATCATCAGGCTGAACCGGTGGTCGATGCAGCGGGACGCCGATCCGGAACCAAACGTGGCTTACTGGCGGGTGAAATTCGAAAACCTTAGCGGATTTGGCGTGGTCCTCTATGCGGCGCTGCTGTTTGCCCTGGTGATTTACTGGGTCATGTCGCTCGATCCTACGTGGTATTCGACGGTTTATGGATTTCAGTTCCTGGTGGCGCAGGGTTATGGAGTGCTGGCACTGACCATCCTCACCCTGATTGGTCTGTCGAAGGCGGAACCGATTCACAGCACGTTCCGGGTTATAGAACAGCACGACCTGGGGAAGCTGTGCTTTGCGTTTGTGATGCTGAATATCTACCTGGCATTCGCCTCATTCCTGATTATCTGGTCGGGGAACTCGCCGGAGGAAATTCCGTGGTATCTCGATCGCATCCGGGGGCACTGGGGGGTGATCGCCACGCTGGATGTCATTTTTCATTGGTTGATCCCGTTCAGCCTATTGTTGTCGAGGGATCTGAAGCGAATCAAGAGCAGGCTGGTGGTGGTCTGCTGCATCATGATATTCGCGCGCATTCTCGACATATTCTGGCTCATTGAACCGAACTTCAAGGATGCGGCCCGCAACCTTCACCTCAGCTGGGGAATACTTGAGTACGTCGCGATGCCGGGAACGCTCATCAGCTTCTGGTTGGTTTCTTACTTCACGGAGCTAAAGCGGCGCCCGCTGGTGGCGACCAACGATCCGCACCTGGCAGAGATACTGGAGCATGAATATGCCCACGCCTGATTCGCACGGCAGGAAGCTGGACCCGAAAACTCATTTCGACGAAGAGTCGGTTCGAGAGGGTTATGAGATTACGGACGCCAACACGGGCGGCATTATCGTCTTCCTAGTAGCTCTGTTCATCTCTGTAGGGGTGTTTTTCGTGTTCTGCTTCGGTATGGGAAAAGTGATCAATAATGGGCTGGACCGCGCGGATGGGCCGGTGAATAAGTGGAATGCGCCGAATCAGATTGCACCGCGAAAGGCGATCCAGTCGAATCCGGCGCTTGAGCAGGAGCAGCTGGCAGAGTTGACCCGGCAGTTTCCGACGCCGCGGCTGCAGCTTGACGATGGCAATCAGGATCTGGCCGACCTCCACGAGCGCGAGAACCTGCTGCTGAACTACTATAGCTGGGTGGATAAGCCGGGCGGGGCAGTGAGGATTCCGATTGCGCGAGCGATGGAGCTGATTGCGCAGCGGGGGCTGCCGGTTGCGCCTCAACCCCAACATCAGGCGTTGATGATGGGGGATAAGGCACCCTATGTGCAGATGCCGCTGACGGATGGATTTGCGCGGACGGCGTATGAACAGGAGTTACATGGCGAGCCGAAGCAGGCGGGAGAGCAGGCTTCCAGCAAGGCGAACAATAAGTAGGGCAGGCGATAGGTCAAGACACAAGTTGTCAAAGGTGAAATGCAGAGAAACACGATAACTCGGAAGGGGTTGGGGCAAGCGGCTTTGGTTTTCGCTACCTGCATTTTCTCTTGTTTTGGTTTTGTGGCTAATGCGCATGCGCAAGGACAGTTTTTTGGTTATGAAAAACCGGGGACTCCTGCCGATCGGCAGCCTTTACTGCTGAAGCAGATTAGCATCCGGCAGCGACTGAACACGCAGCTACCCTTGAACCTTGCGTTTCGCGATGAGTCGGGAAAGCCGGTGCTGCTGGGCGACTATTTCGGAAGGCGGCCCGTGATTTTGTCGCTGGTGTATTACCAATGCAAAATTCTATGTCCGGAAGAGATCGATGGGTTGGTGGGTGCGCTGGAGATGTCAAAGTTCAATCCGGGTCGGGATTTCAACGTGGTTCTGGTAAGCATCGATCCGATGGAAACACCGTCGATCGCGGCGCGGGAGAAGGCGTTCTACATGAAGCGCTACGGGCGGCCGCAGGATGTGAACGGCTGGCATTTCCTTACCGGCCAGGAAGCGGCGATCCGGGCGCTTGCAACCACGGTGGGATTTGGCTATGTGCCGATGCAGGGTCCGGACGGAAAGATGACACAGTTCGCGCATGCGAGCGCGATTGAGATTGCGACGCCCGAGGGTCGGCTGGCGCAATACTACCTGGGGGTGGAGTTTTCACCCAAAGATATCCAGCTGGGGCTGGTAGAGGCTTCGCACGGGACAATTGGGTCGACAGTAGATAATCTGCTGACTTACTGCTACCAGTACGATCCGACCCAGAACAGGCATACGCTGATCTACATACGAATTTTGCAGCTGGGATGGATTCTGACAGTGTTGGGGTTAGGAACTTTCATGATTGTGAACTTTCGGCGGGATCTCCGCATAGCGCGGGAGCAGAAGGCTCATCTGGTGAACGGATAAAAAGGCGACGATGCACTTTATCAGTCCGGTACTTTGGCAGTTTTTAATTAAGTGGCTCACCTACTTCGCAATCTTCCCGCCGGAGGCGTCGAGTATTGCGCCGTATGCGGACGCGCTTTACTTTTTTCTGGTGGCCATTTCAGTCGTGGGTCTGGGCGCGGTTGCGTTCCTCGTAGTTACATTCTCGATCCGGTACCGGAAGGAAATGAGCCCGGTAGCTACTCCGATTGAAGGGTCGACGCTGCTGGAGGCGACGTGGACGATCATTCCCCTGATTCTCTTTATGATCTGCTTTGTTTGGGGCGCGCTGCTGTACTTCAGGATTTATAGCCCGCCTGCGAACGCGATGAATATTTATGTGGTCGGCAAACAGTGGATGTGGAAGGTGGAGCATCCAGGCGGGCAACATGAGATCAATGCGCTGCACATCCCCATCAATCGGCCGGTTCAGGTGACGCTGATTTCCCAGGATGTGTTTCATAGTTTCTCGATTCCGGCGTTCCGGGTGAAGCGCGAGGTGATTCCAGGGCGCTACAACACGGAATGGTTCGAGGCCACGCAGGTGGGAACTTATCACCTGTTCTGCACGCAATATTGCGGGACGTTGCACTCCCAGATGATTGGTGAAGTGGTAGCAATGACTCCCGAGGACTACGAGGCGTGGGCCGCGGGCGCGACGAGCGGAAATTCTCTGGCCCAGAACGGGGAGCGGCTGTTCGCGAGCCTGGGGTGCAACTCGTGCCATAACGGCGGACCGAATGCGCACGGGCCGAACCTGGGGAACGTATATGGATCACACCTGCAGATGAAAAACGGGTCATTTGTAACCGTGGACGATGCATTTCTGCGGGATACGATCCTGAATCCAACGATGCATGAAGTTGCCGGGTACGCACCGATTATGCCGACTTACCAGGGGCAGGTTAGCGAAGAAGGACTAATCGATCTGGTGGAATATATCCGGCGGCTGGATTCGCAATACCGGATCGAACAGACGATCAACAACAGCGCAGAGCAGCCCATACAGACGGGCGCGACGCCGCCGGGGACATCTTCTCCGGCGCTTGCGCCAGGGACGGTGAAGCCATGAGCACAATCGTTACTCTGCCTGATCAGACAACGGCCATGCTACCGAAGGTTTCGTATCTCAACAAAGAATACGGGCTGAAGAGCTGGCTGCTGACAGGGGACCATAAGCGGATCGCGATGCTGTATCTGATCTCGATCACGTTCTTCTTTTTTATCGGTGGGGCGATGGCGGGGCTGATCCGGCTGGAACTGCTGACGCCGCCGAGCGACCTGCTGGCCGCGGACACTTATAACAAAGTATTCACGGCGCATGGCATCATCATGGTGTTTCTGTTTCTGGTGCCGTCGGTGCCGGCGACGATCGGGAACTTTTTAATTCCGATTATGGTTGGCGCAAAGGATCTGGCGTTTCCGAAGATCAACCTGCTGAGCTGGTATCTGTATGTCGTGGCGGGGATCATGATCCTGTGCGTGCTGGCCTTTGGCGGGGTCGACACAGGATGGACGTTTACCACGCCGTTGAGCACGCATTATCTGAACACGCATGTCGTCGCTGCGGGGCTGGCGGTGTTTGTTGCAGGGTTCAGCTCGATTTTTACCGGTCTGAATTTTATTGTGACGATCCACCGGATGCGCGCGCCGGGCATGACGTGGTTCCGGCTGCCGCTTTTTGTGTGGTCGCACTACGCGGCGTCGATCCTGATGGTGCTGGGGACGCCGGTCCTGGCGATCACCCTGGTGCTCGTGGTGCTCGAGCGGACAATCGGGATTGGGGTATTCGATCCGACAAAGGGCGGGGATCCTCTGCTGTTCCAGCATCTGTTCTGGTTCTATTCGCACCCGGCGGTCTACATCATGATCCTGCCGGGAATGGGCGTGATCTCAGAAGTTATCAGCACATTCTCGCGGAAACGGGTCTTTGGTTACACAGCGGTGGCTTTCTCGTCGGTGGCTATTGCGGTGTTCGGATTCTTTGTGTGGGCGCACCACATGTTCGTAATGGGGATTTCGAACTACTCGGCGCTGGTATTTTCTCTGCTGACGATGCTGGTGGCGGTGCCATCGGCGATCAAGATCTTTAACTGGTCGGCAACCCTATATAAAGGGTCCATCACGTTTGAGACTCCCATGCTGTACGCTTTTGGATTTATTGGATTGTTTACGATCGGCGGGCTGACGGGCGTATTTCTGGGGACGCTGGGGATGGATATTCACTTGACGGAGACCTACTTCATCGTGGCTCATTTCCACTTTGTAATGGTGGGCGGGATGCTGATGGCGTATCTGTCGGGGGTGCACTTCTGGTGGCCGAAGATGACCGGGCGGATGTACCCGGAAGGTGTCTCGAAGCTGGCCGCGGTTATTACATTTGTCGGATTTATTCTTACGTTTTTCCCGCAGTTCATCCTTGGGTATCTGGGTATGCCACGGAGGTATGCGGCTTATCCGCCGGAGTTCCAGGTGCTGAACGTATTTTCGAGCGCGGGGGCAAGCGTGCTGGGCGCGGGCTACCTGTTGCCGTTGCTGTATCTTACCTGGTCGCTGAAGTACGGTAAGATTGCGGGGCCGAATCCGTGGCAGGCAACGGGGCTGGAGTGGCAGATTCAGTCGCCGCCGCTGACGGAAAATTTTGCCGAGACCCCGATCGTGACGCACGAAGCCTACGACTACGAGTGGCTGGAAAGTAAAAAGGGGAGCGAGGTGCCTACTGTTGGATAGCCACACACTTGCGGTTCAGACCGCGGAGACGGCGCATGCCGAGCACGAGCATCCGCCATTTCTGCGCCATCATTTCGAGAGCGTGGAGCAGCAGCGGGAGTCGGCTACGTTTGGGATGTGGCTGTTTCTGCTGACGGAGATTATGTTCTTCGGCGGGCTGTTCTGCGCCTATTTGATTTTCCGTAATTGGTATTACCCGGCGTTCGTTGACGGCAGCCATTCACTGCACATCTGGGCGGGAACGCTGAATACTACGCTGCTGATTATTTCGAGCTTCACGATGGCCATGGGGGTTCACGCGTCGGAGACCCGGATGCGCAAAGCGCTGGTGGGCTGGTGCATTGCGACAATCATTCTGGGCTGCGGCTTTTTGTGCGTGAAGGCGTATGAGTGGCACGACGAGTGGGTGGAACATCACGTGCCGGGACTGAACTTCAGCCCCGAGGGTTTCATGAAGGTGAATCCCGATTATCCGGCGGATAAGCCGCTGCAGCTGGATATGGCGGAGAAAACGCAGGTTTACTTCTCGCTGTATTTCGCGATGACGGGGATGCATGCGCTGCACATGATTATCGGTGTTTCGCTGCTGACGCTTCTTACGATTCGGGCGTGGGGTGGTGCTTATACGAGCGGACACATTGCGCCTGTTGAGAATTTTGGATTGTATTGGCACTTTGTAGATATTGTCTGGATTTTTCTATTCCCGCTGCTGTATCTGATCAGTCGACATCAGTAAGGCAGGGAGTAGGCAATAGGGAGTAGGGAGTAGGCTGGAAATCGGTGGCGCAAGGGGCGGAGACTCAATGGCTGAAGCGAAACATACCGACGAACCGACGCATCATGAGGAGCACATCGTCAGCCCGAAGGTCTACCTGCTGATCGGCACGGCGCTGCTGGTCCTTACGGCGACTACAACCGCAGTCTCTTATGTGGAGCTGGGCGACTTTAATGCCGTTGTAGCGCTGGCGATTGCGTGCATCAAGATGACGCTGGTGGTTCTGTTCTTCATGCACGTGAAGTACAGCTCGAAGCTTACGAAGCTGACGGTGGCGGCTGGGTTCTTCACGTTTCTTGTGCTGATCACGATGACGATGACGGATTACATCAGCCGCGCGTGGGGGCGGTGGTGAAAAGGCAGGGAACAGGCAACAGAGAATAGGGAACAGGGAAAGCCTACGGTGGGGAGCGGCTGGGGCTGCTCCCCTTTTTGCTTTTGAACGCTGAGGCGTAATGGTGCGAAGCGGCTGCGCGGTGAGGCAGGAACAGACAACAGGGGGCGGGGACCAGGGAACAGAAGAGAAGAACGGTGGAGTTCTCTGAGGGAGGTCACGATGCTGAAGATGGTTTTGCTCGCGGGGCGGATTTTGCGGAAGAAACCGGGGTTTACGTCGATTGCGGTAACGACGATTGCGCTTGGCGTGGGCGCGAGCACGGCGATCTTCAGCGTGATGAACGCGGTGCTGTTGCGTCCGCTGCCATATAAGGATCCGGGACAGCTTGTAGTTGGGGGGATGGATCTGACGAAGCGGCATGTGAAAGGGCTGCCGTTTTCGAATGCGGATTACATCGATCTGCGCGATGGAACGAAGTCTGTGTTCTCAGATATGGCCGGAGTGTTTACGTTCCGCAATGTTGTGGTGCGCGAGGATGGGACGCCGGAACAACTGCGAACGGGGATTGCGACAACCAACTTCTTTCAGGTGATGGGGACGAAGATTCTATATGGCCGGGATTTTATTGCGGAAGATGGAACGCCGGCGGCGCAGCCTCCGGCTGGAGGCACAGCGGACGCGGCAACACCTCCTCCGCCGCCGCAGATCGGCATCCTCAGCTACGAGTACTTTATCCGGCGCTACGGCGGCGACCGGAAGGCGATTGGGCGTAGCATGCAGGCGCAGGGACGGCCGGGACCGCTGATTGTGGGGGTGCTGGCTCCGGGATTCAGGCTGTACCTGCCGCCATCGGCCGATCAGGAAGACGCGCCGGATGTGTGGGTGGCTAACCGCCTGGCGTACGATGCGGCGCAGCGTAATGGATTTTCCATCGTTCCGGTCGCGCGGTTGAAGGAGGGCGTGACGGCCGAACAGGCGCAGAGTGCGGCCGATGCGGTTGCGGCGGAGGGCCGCAGGACGATTCCGATGGACGCGTCGATTGGATATCAGATCACGATCGAGCCAATGGCGCAGCACCTGGTGGCGGAGGTGCGGCCGGCGATTCTGGCGCTGATGGGGTCGGTGATTTTTTTGCTGCTGAATGCGTGCGCGAATGTGGCGAATCTGCTGCTGGTGCGGGCTTCGCTGCGGGAGCACGAGTTTGCGGTGCGCGCGGCTCTGGGCGCGAGCCGGTGGCGGCTGATTGCTCCACTGATGGCGGAAGCTGCTCTGCTGGGGCTGATGGGAACAGCGGTGGGTTTGGTGCTGGCGTGGGCTGGTATTCGTGAATTGCGGGCGCTGGCTCCGGAGAGTCTGCCGCGTCTCGACAGCATTCGGATCGATGGATCGGTGCTGGGGTTCACGGCACTGGCGGGGTTGGTGGCGGCTGTGCTGTTCGGGCTGGCTCCCGCGTGGCGGGCGACGCTGCCGGCGCTGATGAATGTGCTGCGGGGGAGTGGGCGGACTTCGGGGCTGGCGAGCGGCGCGACGGTGCGGAATCTGGTGGTGATGGCGGAAGTAGCGCTGTCGTTTGTGCTGCTGGTGGGGTCGGGACTGATGTTCCGGAGCTTTCTGGATCTGGAGCGGGTCGATCCGGGATTCGATGCGCGCAACCTGCTCACGTTTCAGTTACAGTTTCCGGGGAATCCGACGCATCGGCCGACGCCTGAAGAGCGAGCGGCGATGGTGCTGCAGATCGAGGATCGGCTGCGTGCGATTTCGGGTGTGCAAAATGTGACAGCGTCCTTTCCATTTCCGCTGACGGGAGATTTTAGCCCGATCCGATGGGGGACCGCAGACGCGGGGAAGGATCCGAGCAGGTATCAGGCGACGGATTTTGAGGTTGTGCTGCCTGGATATTTCGAGACGACGCGAACGCCGCTGCTGGCGGGACGGACGTTCACGGATGACGACAATCTGCCGGGCAGGAATCATGTGATTGTCGATCAGATGCTGGCGGACAAGGCGTTTCCGGGACAAGCGGCGGTGGGGAAACGAATCCTGACGAGGGTTCGGACGCCTGAGGCGGAATTTGTGGAGATTGTGGGAGTGGTTGCGCATCAACGGGAGGAGTCGCTGGCCGAGCCAGGGCGCGAGCAGATTTACTTCACCGATGGATTTTTGGGAAACGGCGGCGTTCGTTCCTGGGCACTACGCACGGGGAGCGACCCTGCGGCTTATGAAAACCAGGTGCGCCAGGCGCTGCATGAGCTGAATCCTCAGTTTCTGGTGACGGAAGTCGAGACGGGCGACGAGATTGTGCATACGGCGCAGGCGGGGACGCGGTTTTCGCTGCTGCTGATCTCGGTGTTCGCGGTGATTGCGGGAGCGCTGGCGGGCGTGGGGCTGTATGGGGTGCTGTCGGCGGCGGTACGGCAGCGGACAGCGGAGATCGGAGTGCGGATGGCGATGGGAGCGCAGCGCGGGGATATTGTGCGGCTGGTGGTGGTGCAGGGGCTGCGGCTGAGCGGGATCGGGATTGCGATTGGGGTTCTGGCGGCGGTCGTGCTGGGGCGGGTGATGACGGCGATGCTGGTGGGGGTGAAGGCTACAGACCCGGCTACATTTGTAACCATGACGGTTCTTTTTTTAGGGATTGCGGTGTTTGCCTCATGGATTCCGGCGCGGCGGGCGGCGGGGCTGGATCCTAAGACGGCGCTGTTGGAACAGTAGTTAGGGTATAGGTTACAGGGTGCAGGGTACAGAAAATCACAAGAACCAAGCTGACAGACTGCATAGCGGAGAATGCGACGGCAGGGCGATCACGATTTAGCTCAAACGCGCGGCGCGTTGGAGGCGCGGAGTTCAGGACGGGGATCCTGTTCGCGCATAGCTATCGGTTGCGGAACGGGCTGGATGGTTGCCGACGGCTGGACGATGTGCTGGATTTCGACGACGGGCGCCAAATGCCGGGTCTGCTGATAAGTGTAGAGGATGCGGTGGACGACGGTGATGGTGGAGATCACGGCGAGGACCCAGAGGACGGGGGCCATGACTCCCCAGCGCTCGAATAGGGCGCCGAGAATGATGAGGACGACACGCTCGGGGCGCTCCATGAAGCCGACTTTGCACTTGCCGATGAGGGCTTCCGCGCGGGCGCGGGTGTAGCTGACCATCAGCGAAGTGACCATGACAAAGGCGGCGAGGAAGACGTAGAAGAGGCGATTGCCGCGCGCGTAGAAGACGAGGAGCCCGAAGAAGAGGACGACGTCGGAGTAGCGGTCGATGACGGAGTCGAAGAAGGCTCCAAAGACGGTGACCTGCTGGGTCTGGCGGGCAACGCGTCCGTCCACCATGTCAAAGATGCCCGCGCCGATGATGACCAAGCCGGCGAAGAAGAACATGCGGACGTAGTTCTGTTGATTACCGAAGCCGAAGAGCACGGCAGCGCCGGTATTGATGACGAGCCCGAGGAAGGTTAGAACGTTGGGCGAAATGCGGGTGAGGGCAAGACCATTCACGATGGCCTGAAGGATCACACCGCAGCCAGCGCCGAACGCACGGGTCCACGTGATTTGAGGTTCTTTGCTCACTACTTACCGGCTTCGGCTTCGGTTTGCGCTTCGTCGTGGATGGTGGCCAGCTTCAGAATTTCGAGCTCACGCTTGCCGTTGGGTGTAACCACAGTGGCCATGTCGCCCACCTGCTTGCCCACGATTGCCTTACCGATGGGCGAGGTGGTGGAGATGAGGCCTTTGCTCACGTCCGATTCTTCGCTGGTTACGAGTTTATATTCGATTTTCTCATCTTTCGAGGTGTCGTAGACGAGGACGGTGGAACCGAAGGCGGCGCGGTCGCGGGGGATATTGGACAGATTCACGAGGGCCAGCTCGGCCATGCGCTTTTTGAGCTGGCCAAGGCGCGCGTTGACGAAGTCCTGGCGCTGCTTGGCCATGTGATATTCGGCGTTTTCGCTCAGGTCGCCCATAGCCACTGCCTTTTTAATTTCGGCGGGCAGTTCATGGGTGAGCTCATGTTCGAGCTGTTTAATCTCTTCCAGAAGCTTTTGCTTGATGTGTTCGGGCATTGAATCTTTTTTCTGTCAGGGGCTGTTTCCCGGGCTGTTGCATCGTGACAAAACCAATGCGATGCGGAACGGACGGTTGAATCCGCGCCGCTAAACAAAACCGCTGGCAAGGATATTCGGCTGGGGTACCGCCTCAATGAGGATTATACGACGGGTCGCGGGCACGGTGGGCGTCGAGAAAGCTCTGCAAAATCAACACGGCAGCAACCTGATCGACGACCTCGCGATGGCCGGAGAGGGGGCGGCCGGCGGCGTGAAGATGGCGGTGGGCTTCGGCGGAGGTCAGGCGTTCGTCCCAGAGGTGGACTGGCAGGGAGAAGGCGACGCGGAGGGACTCGGCGAAGGCGTGAGTTTTGGTGGCCTGGGGGCTGACGTCGCCTGACATGTAGAGGGGATTGCCGAGGACGATGGCGGAACAGCCGAATTTGCGCAGAAGGCGGCCGAGGGATTTCAGGTCGTCCTTCGCGTTTTTGCGGACGAGGGTAAGGACGGGCTGGGCGGTGAGGCCGAGCGCATCGGAGACGGCGACGCCGATACGGCGGTCGCCGAAATCGAGGCCCAGAAGGCGGGGTTCCACAGTAACGATAGTAGAACTGGTCTCACATACAGCGCCATGGCTTGGGTCAGGACCGTGAGCCCCGCTTTGGAGCACCCCATCGCGCCTACCGCAACGCGTGGGGAGCCCGGACGGCGGTCTCCTACGTGCTCTCTCCAGAAGTCTGAGATGTGTGAGACCAGTTCGAGCGCGAAGAACCGGGAGGAAAGCCGCATCTTACAATGGGTTAGGGAATCAAAGAGACATTATTCGAAGAATGGATTCTGGCTTTCGTGCGACATTTTTTTCTTTTTATTTTTCTGGTGGTGTTGGTAGTGGCCGGTGTGGCGGGATACGCGCTGATGGTCCCGGCCGGTCCGCGGGCGGAGACGTTCGTGGAGATTGCGCCGGGGATGTCGAGCATGCAGATTGCGACGGTGCTGAAGGGGCAGGGGATCATCAGGAGCCGGTATGTGTTTCTGGCGCTGCATGAGGTGAAGGGCGGGACGTTGAAGGCTGGGGAGTACCGCTTCGATCATCCGGTGCCGATGGAGGCGGTGTGGGACCGGATCCGGCGGGGCGATGTGTATGCGGTGGCGCTGACGATTCCGGAGGGGTCGAACGTATTCGATATTGCGGGCCGGGTGGAGGCAGAGGGGCTGGGATCGAAGGCGGGGTTTCTGGCGGCGGCGAAACAGGATGCTTCGCTAATCTCCGATCTTGATCCGGCTGCCCCCAGTCTGGAGGGTTATTTGTTTCCGGACACCTATCGCTTTGCGCGGCACACGGAGCCGGTGGAGATGGTGGCGACAATGGTGAAACGGTTCCGGCAGGCGGCCCAGGGGATTGGATTGACGGCGGATTATCATCGCACCGTTACGCTGGCGTCGCTGGTGGAGAAGGAGACTCCGCTCGATGCAGAGCGGACGATGGTTGCGAGTGTGTTCGTGAATCGGCTGGCGCAGCACATGCCGCTGATGACCGATCCTTCGGTGATTTATGCGGCTCTGCTCGATGGGAGGTACCGGGGGACGATTTATCAGTCGGATTTACAGGCGAATTCCGCGTACAACACGTATCGTCATGCGGGGCTTCCGCCGGGACCGATTTGCAATCCGGGGCTCAAGTCGCTCGAGGCAGCGATGCATCCGGCGCAGACGAATTATTTGTATTTTGTGGCGGCGAGCGCCGACCCGTCGGGCCGGTCGCGTTTCTCGGCGACGCTGGAACAGCATGCGAAGGATGTGGAGGCGTACCGGCGGGCGGTGCGCAATGCGGGCTCGCCGCAATGATGGTGGACGGCCGGGTGCGGGTAAGGGAGGTTAGCCGGTCGGGTCAGCGCATATACTCGCACTTTGTTGAACTGGGTGGGATGCGACGCATTCGGAGTGGAATTTCAGTTGCCCTGATGCTGGCGTTGCCGGTGCTGAATGGGTGTCTGTGGCATACGCGGAGAGTGCCGCAGGCGCAGATACCGAAGAACGTGCTGAGCGCGCCGCCGGGGCAGTTGGTCGATGCGATTAACAAGCAATACGATGCGATTAACTCACTGAACGCGACGGTGACTTTCACAGCTACCGAGGGCGGATCGCTGAAGGGCAAAGAGACGACTTATACGTCGTTCAGCGGATATATTCTGCTGCGGAAGCCGGAGTCGCTGCGGGTGATTGGTTTTTTGCCGGTGGTGCATACGCGGGCGTTCGACATGGCGAGCGACGGCAAAACGTTCCGGCTGTGGATTCCACCGAAGAACAAGGTGATTGAGGGGACGAATGCCGAGCCGAAGCCGCCTTCACAGAATGCCTTCGAGAACATGCGGCCGTATATCTTTGTGGATTCGCTGCTGATTCGAAAGATCGGACCGGAAGATGAGTTGCTGCCGTCGGCGGACAGCAAGACGGAGATCAATCCGAAGACGAGGAAGCTGGAGCTGATACCGGAGTACGTGCTGACTGTTGCGGTCCGGCAGGGAAACAGCAACATCCTGCATCCCACGCGCGTGATTTACTTCAGCCGTATCGACCTGCGGCCTATCGAAGAAGACATCTACGACCAGAGCGGGCAGATCCAGACGCAGGCGACGTATGGACCGATGCAGACGTTCGGGGCGGAACACTTTCCTGGGACGATCACCATCAAGCGGCCGCTGGATCAGTATCAGATCATGATTACATTCCAGAAGCTGACGGTAAACCAGCAGCTGAACGATGAGCAGTTTGAACTGACGATCCCGGAGGGGACGTCGGTGCAGAAGCTGCCGTGAAGGCAGGGAGTAGGCAGTAGGCAATAGGGAGCAGGGACTACAGCGGTCGGTCAGTGTAGAGGGATTTGTCGGAGAGGTCCTGGACGGGATAGAGGCGGGATCCGAGGAGCGTCTCGACGTGGTGGTGGAAGTCTCCCGGTACGAAGAGGAATTTGCGTGGGCCGGTTCCCCAGAGGCTGAGCAGGCCGGCATCGTTCAGAAAAATGTGCGGCGCGTCCGGATAGTCGGAGCCCCAGATCATGGAGGAGCCGAAGGTCTCGCCGCGATCCCCGCCTTTTTCGGGTGCGAAGTAAGAGGTGCTGCCGTGCACCAGCAGCGCCTGGCGATGCGTGTAGAAGAGGATCGATGAGCCATCGGACTGATCTCCATAGAGCATCAGCTGGGCATTGGCGTTGGCGGGTTGGGCGGTGAGGTGGTTGATGGTCTCGGCCATCGCCTTCGATGACAGCATGGGTTGAAAGCGCACCAGAGCAATGTGCGCGGCGATGAGGATGACGGCAGTCGTGAAGGCGACGGTTGCGGTCGATTCAAAGGAGTGGCCTTGCCGACGGAGGCGCCATGCAGCGAGCGGGCCGAGGAAGAACGCCAGCACGGCCAAGATCGCAGGCATGCGGAGCGCGGCGAAAGACGGGCCGGTGAGGTCGAAGAAGTGCGACATGGAGAGGGTGTAGCCGCCGACTCCACGGTGAGCCATGAGGGTGCCGATGTCGGCGACGTAGGGCAAATGACGCGACTGCCATAATCCCCAGGCGAGCAGAGCGGCTGCGACAAGGCCGATCACCATGAAGAGAATTTGCGCGCCTGCGAGCCAGCGGGATTTTTGGCCGCCGGTGGGGGATTCCTCGATGACGGCGAGGGCTCCGGCGATGAGCATGAGGAGCGCCGGATACATGGGCCAGGTGTAGTACTCCTGATTGGTGGAAAGGGCAAAGAAAACGAGGATGAAGCCGGCGTAAAGGGTGAGCAGCAGGCTGGTGCGGGCGCGGAAGCGGAGGCGCGCGGCGAGGGCGGAGGATTCGTATGCGGTAAGTTTGGGATCGAGGAACTGGATGGTGTTGGTGGCTTCGTAGCGCAGGTCGGTGTAGAAGATGTGGCGATTGCGCCAGGCGCGGCGGATAGCGACGGGGAGGTAGACGCTCCAGGGGAAGAGCCAGACGAGTTGGCCGAGCCAATAGACATAAAACGGCTGGCGGTTGTAGTCGTGCGGGTAGCGGAGCCCGAGGAAGCGGAGGAAGTGCTCGTTGATGAAATAGAAGTAGAAGAAGCCGTGGACGTGGCCGGGGGTGGGGATATTGCCGATGGGGTTGCCGTGGTCGGGGTTACGCAGCCCGGCGAGGATGTGCCAGGGCGCGCCGATGGCGAGGAAGAGCAGCAGTCCGGTAAGGAGATGGAACTGACGCCAGCGGCGCCATTCTCCGGTGATGACGAGATAAGGAACGATGGCTGCTACAAAAAAGACAGGGGCGATGAGGCCTTTGGCGAGCAGGGCCAGTGCGAGCGCAGCGTAGGCGAGATAGACGCGCGCGGGTTGGCGATCCTCGATGCCGGTGAGAAAGCTGTAGAGAGCGAGGAGGAGAAAGAAGGTGAGGATCGATTCCGGAATGAGGGTGCGGGTGAAGAGAAAGACGCCGACTGAGGTGAGCATGGCGAGTGCGGAGTAGAATGCGGCTCTGTCTCCCCAGGCGCGGCGAGCCCACAGCCAGACGATGGCGGAGCAGCCAAGCAGAGCGAGCGCCATCGGCAGGTGAGTGGCAAAGACGTTTTGGCCGAAGAGGTGATAGTCGACGGCGACCATCCAGTAAGGAAGGGGAGGTTTTTCGAGATACCGGATGCCGTTGACGTAAAGCGTGACCCAGTCGCCGGTGGCGGCGATGTGCTGGGCAGCCTGGGCGTGGGTGGCGTCTGCGTCGTCAAGGAGCGCGGGCGAGAAGAGCGCGGCAAAATAGACAGCGATGAAGACGAGGGCGAGCAGGGTCCATGCGCGCGCGGGAGTAGAGTAAAGCGATGGCTGAGGAGTGGTGGGTCGTGCCGCGGAGAGCGGTGGAAATGTCATCGAGTGGTGACCTTGGGCGGGGGCTTTCGTGGGATTGGGATTATGATTCGGCACAAAAATCAGAATAGCAGCGAGAGCGCGCGGGCAGCGGGGCCTGTAGCAATGCCGGACGATCGTGAAAACGTGCGGCGGCTGGCGGCAAAGCTGCGGGAAAATCTGATGCAATGCGGGGAAGATCCCGGGGTTGACGCTGTTCACGACACGCGCACGGGAACGCGGCGGCTGCAGGCTACGCTTGAGAATCTGGTGCGGGAGGTTCCGGTGGGAGAACCGTTGCAGAGCGCAGCGGTGGCCGCGATGAAGCTGCTGAAGAAGATTCGTCATGCGGCGGGGGCGGTGCGCGATCTGGATGTGCATCGGAAGCTGCTGGAGAAGCTGGTGAGGAGGGATGCTGGGCAAGAGGGTGAGAAGATGCGAGAAAATGCGACTGCTGTGACGCCCAGTCTGGTTGAGACTCCGGAGGCGGGATTGCGGGGAAAGGTTGTGGAGCAGCAGGCGGGCGATCTGGATGCGTGGCTGAAGCATCGGCGGGACGAGGTGGCGCATGGGCTGCGGTGGCACGCGCCGGAGCTGGTCGATAAGCTGGACAAGCGGATGGAGGAGCTGGAAGCCGCACTGCAAGCGAAGAGTGCGCGACGTTCGCGGAAGAAGGCGCCCGGTGTAGTAGCGCTCGACCGCTTTGCACGGCTGACGACGGAGATGCAGGTGCTGGATGCGGGGAATCTGCACGACTTTCGCAAAGGCGCAAAGAAGGCGCGTTATGTGGCGGAGCTGGCGGCGCGGGGAGACGAGCAAGCGAAGCAGGTGGGCGAGGCGCTCAAGAAGCTGCAGGATGAGATCGGCGACTGGCACGACTGGCTGGTGCTGGCTGAAGAAGCGCACACGGCTCTGGGCGATGATGCGAAGGAGTTGACTTCGCTGATCGAGGAACAACGGGAGCGGCATTTTGTGGTTGCGATGAAGACGGCGGCGAAGCTGCGCGGGCGATTGATGGGGGAGTGGCTGGCGGTTTCGCGCAGGAGCGTTCAGCGTTCAGCGCTCAGCGTTCAGGATCGGCCGGGGAAGCGTGTTGGCTGACCGCGGGCGCGGATGGCGAGCAAATTTCACAGCCACGCAGCGATCGGATGTGGCTCCCACATTCTTGCGGGCATGCGAATATCTGAGTGAGCGGCCCTGGAGCCGAACACAGCGCTTGATGTGAAAAGATGCAAACCTTTGCAGCCATCGATATCGGATCGAACTCCTGCCGGCTGAAGATTGGCCGCGTGGTGCGGCATAGGCTGCGCATCGTGCACGAGGATCGCGAAGTGACGCGGCTGGGTGCGAGCGTCTTTGAGACGGGGATCGTCTCGCCGGAGGCGATGGCGCTGACGCTGCGGACCCTGAAGCGCTTTTACAAAGCGGTACAGACGCATGGGACGGACCGGGTGCGCGCAGTGGCGACATCGGCGATGCGGGATGCGCGTAATTCGCGGGCGTTTCAGGCGTGGGTCCGCGATGAGACGGGCTGGGACGTGGAGATCATCTCGGGGCTCGAAGAGGGGCGGCTGATCCATCGCGGAGTGGTCGAGAACGAGCCGGGGGCAGGCGGACGCTGCGTCCTGATTGACGTGGGCGGCGGCAGCTGCGAGATCACGCTCTCGGAACACAAGAGGATTCACGAGACGATCAGCTTGCCGCTGGGAGCGGTGCGGTTGACGCAGGAATTCGTGCGCAGCGAAGTGCCGGGCAAGGATGAGGTGCGGCGGCTGCGGCAGTTTATCGATCGCGAGCTGCGGCGGGCGAAGCGGCGGATCCATCCCGATGGCGTGCGTTTGGCTATTGGGACCTCGGGAACCGCGGCGGCTCTCTACGATGCGGGACGGGCGCTCGGTAAACGGCGCGGCGGCAAGAACGGTGTAGTCAGGGGCGCGGCCGCGAGGGAAGTGATTCCGACGGCGACCGTGCGGCAGCTGACGGCGAAGCTGACGAAGATGAAGATGGGGGAGCGGTCAGCGGTGCCGGGCATTGGGCCGAAGCGCACCGAGATTATTGTGGCGGGCGCGCATGTGTTTGCCGCGATTTTGGAAGGGCTCGGGCTGCCCGGGTTCCGCTATTCGCCGATGGGGCTGCGCGACGGGATTCTGGCCCAGATGCTGGCCGAGCAGGATCCGCGAGCGTCTGTGCATCAGGAGTTCGAGCGGGAACGATGGCAGGCAATCGAAGAGACTTGCCGCTTATATGGGATCGAACCCCGCCAGGCGGAGCCGGTGCGGCAGCATGCGGCGCAGCTGTTTCGCGATCTGGCGGCAGTGCACCGATTGCCGCCGGAATATCAGACCTGGGTGGAAGCGGCGGCGATGTTGCGAGACATCGGGAAATTTCTGAATCACCAGGGGTATCACCGGCACGCGCAGTACATCATCGCCAATTCGGAGCTCTATGGGTTTACGCCGCAACAGCGCGTGGTTACGTCGGCGATCGCGCGCTACCTGGGCAAGAGCCGGCCGGCGCCGGAGGGGCGAACGATGCGCCAGGTTCCTCCTGAGGAGTACGACCATGTGCGGCGCGCGGTGGTGCTGCTGCGGCTGGCGGTTGCGCTGAATCAGGATCGCGCCAGCGACGTGCTGAAGGTGCGGGTGCGGGCTTATCCGAGGCGAGTGACGATGGATGTGCTGCCGGGGCGCACCGGGGCGGAGCTGGAGCTGTGGTCGCTCCGCAAAGAGGCCGGCTACTTCCGCGAGGTCTTCGGGCGCGATCTCTTTGTCGCTTTGGCGTAAATGCCGCGCAGAATCCTTGGATCGACGAGCCAGTGAAGCGTGCCGGGCAGGCGTGTGCAGTCGATGCGGGCGACTGCGCCTTTGCGGAGACGCGTGCTGATGCGGCTCGAAGGCGCGAGGAGCGATCCGAAGAAGACGGTGAGGTTGGGATTGTGGCCGACCACGAGAACATTGTCGTAGCTGGTGAGGCTGCGCACGAGATCCTGAAACTTCTGCACGGTGGCTTCCGGCGAGAGGGCTTCGGAGATCTCGATTTTGCTTTCGTAACCGGTTTCGGTGCCGACGAGCGAAGCGGTTTGCAGGGCGCGCTTGAGAGGGCTCGATACGACGCGGTCAAACTGGACATTGAGGGCGTTGAGGAAGCTGCCGACGAGGAGGCATTGTTGTTTGCCTTCTTTATCAAGTGGCCGCTTGACATCGATGAGTGGATTGGCGCGGCGCGTGCCTGCGCTGGCATGGCGAAGAATATAGAGATTCATGGGTAAAAGCTGAAGGGGACTCGTCCTCTCAATTTGTAACCTGATTGTAACAATCGAAGGAGTCGGTGAATGTTAATTCTGCGGGGCAGGTTATTGGGGGATACGGTAAGAACGCTTTAATTTCCGGGATTTTTCCGGTCCAGGCACGGACTGCTGCTTGCAGCACGTTCTGCGATGGAGGGACGGGAGTCGAGTTCGGCCGCTTCATTGGCCCCTAGCGTGCGCGGTGGGCTACGGCATCACGCCGCAGGTCGTTTGCTTGAGGCGAGCCGCTGTTATCAGAAGGCGCTTCATCAGGATGCCGACGATGCCGATGCGCTGGCGTTGATGGGGCTCATCGCGCGGCAGAGCGGTCAGTGGCAGGCGGCGATCCAGCTGGCGGCGCGGGCTGTAGAACTGCGTCCTGGGAATGCGGGTTTCGCGGTTAGCGTGGCAGAGGCGTACCTGGCGGCGGGCAACCCGGCCCTTGGAAACCCGGTGGCTGGGAGTTTGGCGGCCGAACAGGCGGCGCGGAATCTGGAGAATGCGGATGCGTGGTGCCGCAGGGCTCTGGAATTGCGGCCCGGATTTGCGGCAGCCTGGTGCTGTCTTGGTGACGTGGAAGCGGCGCGCGGGCGCGAGGACGAGGCGCAACGGGCTTGGGAAAAGGCGGCGCGGCTCAAGAGCAACTCCGGCAGGGCGGAGAAATCGCTGGGGCATCTCCTGTGCCGGCAGGGCAAAGTCGATCAGGCCATCGGGATGTATCGGGCGGCGCTTCGCAAATCGCCCGGCGATGCCGCGCTCCACTATGCGCTCGGAGCGGCACTGGCAGCGGCCGGGCGGCGCCGAGAGGCGAGGGGTGCCTATGAGGAGGCGCTGCATTTGCGGCCGGCTTTTCCTGAAGCGCTGCTGAGCCTGGGGAATTTGCATTATGACGAAGGCGCGTTTGCGCAGGCGGCGTTGTGTTGCCGCAAGGCGCTTCAGCTGCGTCCTCAGTACACAAAGGCCTGGTGCAATCTTGGCAATGCGCTGCAGATGCTGGGGCAGGCGCGGGGCGCGACGGGGTGCTACGAGCGGGCTCTGGCTCTCGATCCGAAGACCGTGGCGGCTCACCATAATTTGGGAAATGCCTGGATGGCGCTTCGGGAGAGTCGACGCGCGGAGGAGTGTTTTCGCCGCGTGTTGGCTCTCGAAGAGGAGCAGGCGGCGCACTACAGCAGCTTGGGCAACGCGCTTTTCCAGCAGCGGCGCGATGAGGAGGCTGCCTCGTGCTACCGGCGTGCGATTGATCTCGAACCGGAATACGCGGCGGCTCATACGAATCTTGGCAACGTGCTGATGCGGCTGGGCGATGGTGCGGGGATGCTTCGCCATTACGAGCGGGCGGTGGAGCTCGATCCGAGCAGCGCAGGTGGCCACTACAATCTCGGGCTCGCTTATCTGCGTCAAGGAAGGTTCGAAGAGGGCTGGCGGGAGCATGAGTGGCGATGGGACTTTCGCGAGTTGCGCCTGCGCAGGAGGGACTTCGCGCAGCCACAGTGGCGGGGTGAGCGATTGCATGGGGAGACGATTCTGCTCCACGCGGAGCAGGGACTGGGGGACACGCTGCAGTTTGTCCGCTATGTTCCGCTGGTCTCCGAGCGGGGCGGACGGGTTGTGCTGGAGGTGCAGCCTTCGCTGAAACGGCTGCTGGCACATTCGCTGGTGAACGTTGCTGGTGTGCGGGTCGTTGAACGCGGCGAACCGTTGCCCGTATTTGCGCGGCATTGCCCGCTGATGAGTTTGCCGCTGGCATTTAGTGGGGCGGTTAAGACGATTCCGGCGCGGTTCCCTTATGTGCGCGCCGCTGATACAGAAGTAGAAACCGCGCGGCTGCAATGGAAGGGCGAGGGGTTGCGGGTGGGAGTGGCATGGGCGGGGAATCCGGAACATAAGAGCGACGATTGCCGGTCGATGCCGTTGCGGGCGGTGTTGCCGCTGGCAGAGGTTCCGGGGATTGCGTGGTTCTCGCTGCAGAAGGCTGCGGCGTCGCGACAGATGCGTAGCGTGGTCGGGGAGTTTCCGCTGGTGGATGCGTGCTCTGCGAGCCGCGATTTTGCCGAGACGGCGGCCCTGGTGGCAACGCTCGATGTGGTGATCACCGTGGATACCGCGATGGCGCATCTTGCGGGCGCGATGGGGTTGCCGGTTTGGGTGGTTCTGCCGCATCTGGCGGACTGGCGCTGGAGGGATGCGCGCGAGGACTCGGCGTGGTATCCGACGGCGCGGGTGTTTCGCCAGAAAGCGGCGGGTGATTGGGGAGAGCCAGTTGCGCGAATCGGGGGCGAGCTGGTGAAGCTGGTTGCTGCGCGGAGCGCTCTACGAAGAAACGATGCGGGCAGAGCCGGCGCAGAGTTTCGAGAATTTTCTTCGCCGCAGGTGGCTATGTGACGGGCTGCGGCGCTGGGATGGGCCCTGGGTAGGGCTCCGGGTCTGGTTCCGGTGCGGGGCCCGGTGTGGGGTCCGGGCTGGGTGGCGTGGGCGGGTCGAACACAGGTTCGGGGCCAGGGTCGATGCCGGGAATAGAACTGAGTTTGATTTGCAGTTCGGTCGCGGGAGCCATTGATGGATGGGAGCGCGGGATGTTGCGGGCGGTTGCCTGTTGCCATAACTCGGATACGAGGAGGCCCCCGAGGAAAGTGCGGGATGCTTTGCGCTCGAAGCCGTGGCGGGCGAGTATAGCGAGCCACGGTGGAATCTCGCGAACGGCGAGGCCGGTGAGGATGCGGAAGGCAGCGTAAAGAGCCGAGATGACGCGGCGGGCGAGCCATGCTCGTATTGGGCCGGCGGGGACCTCGAATTCTGAGACGAGCCATTGCGCGCCGGGTGCGAGATGCTGGTCGAGGCGCGCGATGAGGTGATCGGCTTCGGATTCGGTGAGGCAATCGAGGAAGAAGTGGGTGCAGACGAGGTCGTACTTTGCCCTTGCAGGCTCGAAGGTGCGAGCGTCTGTGCAGAACGTCGTGAAGCGGTTGCGAAATCCGAGTTTGGCCGCGCGGTCTTCTAGAAGACGCAGCATGGCGGGGCTCGAGTCGACAGCGTCGGCGAAGAGATGCGGGTTGGCGGTGAGGAGCTTTGCGAGGAAGCGGCCATCGCCGTCACCGATGACGAGCGCGCGCCGGCAATTTCCAAGCGCGAGGAGGTGGTAGAGGCGGCAGCGCTCCAGCAGGGGGCCGAAGGAGAGGTATTCCATCGGGCGATAGAGGCGGGCTATGCGGTCGAAGCCGCGAATGGTATCGAGGCGCGGCGGACATTCAAGGCTGACGGTGTTCTCGATCATCCGCGCCACGGAAGGACAAAGAAGACGGGCGTGAGGAGAGCGGCGTCGGCAGCGATACGCATGGCCAGGAGAAAGCCGGCGGAGTCTTCGTGGCCGGGGGTTCGATCTGTAAATCGGCGGTAGAAAAGGTCGAGAGCGAGGATGAGCAGAGCAGAAGCCAGAGCGGAGGCCGCCACGCGCGCTGGGCCGGAGCCGTGCCATGCAAGGATGACCGTGGCGGAAGCAGCCGCGACACACAAAGCGAATGAGGGAATCGTGAATTGGTGCGATGGCCCCGCTGGTCGCTCCCAGATTTCGATGGCGAGGCAATTGAGGCAGCAGAGTCCGGCGAAGAGCATGATCGAAGGGAGGAGCATTGCGTGGTTTGATTCTGGCTGAGACCACGCGGGAACCGCTGTAGCGCACGCGAAGAGGATGCCAACGGCGAATTCGCGCGGAAATGATCTGGGAATGCGGACGAAAGGGAGATGCACGATGGCTAGGTAGACCATGGAGACGGCGAAAAGGACGGCGTCTTCGAAGCGAGCAACTGGCGGCATGATGCCAATCAGCAAGAGCAGGGACAATATCGCAGCCATTGCGGCGATCAGAAACGTACGTCGATGACATGCGTGGAAGAAGTGCCGGTCGCGCAGGTTGTTTTCCAGCAACGAACGGTGCGCGGATTGCGCATCGAGGAGGCGATCGGCGACGTAGATGAGCCAGGTTCCGATGCCGAGGACAGAGATTGCCGAGACGTGTGCGTGAAGCTGAGCTGAACGCGCGAAGTTCCATGCCCAGAGGACGGCGATAGTGGGCGCGTCAAGGCTGAGGAAGTGCCAGTAGATGGGGACGCCGAGCAACTTTGCCCGGCGTCTTTCCTTTGCGGCAAGGACTGGAGCTGCTATAACCACGGTTTCATTCTAAAAAATTCGTACCCTCCATAATGGAAGCTTCAACAGCCAGCTTCTAATAATTGAACCGGTACCGGAACTCGCCGTAAATCTGCCGCGGATCGTTCCAGTGAAATCCGCCGAACGTCAGACTGTTATCCAGCAGCACGCGCCGGTTGGCCAGATTCAAAGCGGTTGCCGAGAGGGTGTATTTTTCCGCGAAGCTTTTGCCAAGCGAAAGGTCAACCGTCGTATGAGCCGGCAGATAGTCGCCCGGATACTGCACGCCGGGAAGGCCGTTGGTGAACCCCGAGCCATAGTAGACATTGGTCGCGGCATAGGTGCGCCAGGGAAGGGTAGTGTTGTAGCCGAGGTTCAGGGTGTTTCTCTGGTCATGATCGACTGGAGAAAGTCCAGGCGGAATGTTGACGGTTGAAAGCGGGCACGACGCTGTCTGTGCCGGGCAGATAAGGCCTCCGGTGATGGGCGAAGTTGCCTGCGCGATCTGATTCGCATACGCAAGATGAAACTGTCCGCGGTGCCAGATGTTGGGGGAGCGCAGCGTCAACTCCCAGCCCTGAATCATGGCGTAGTCCCAGGTGATCGGCCAGAAGATATTCGACTCTCCAATATTGTTGTGATCGAGCCAGTTTTCGGCACGGGTTTCATAGTTGTCGGCGCTAAGCAGCCAGCCCTCGTAAGGAATGGTCACGCCGATCTGCCACTCGATATCGCGTTCGCCGTGCAGTGGCGAGAAGCCAAATCCCTGACCTGTCGCCAGATTTTGCAGCTCGCTGGTGGCCGTCGAAAGCGGCGGCGCCTGGTAGAAGTAGCCGTAGAACCCGCGAAAGACCCAATTGAGGCGAGGGATCTTGATCGCGGCGCCGACCCGAGGATCGGTGGCGTGCTCGGAGATCGTCGCATCGAATGCTGTCTCGCGCAGACCCGCGATCAGGGTCAGCCACGGGGCCACTTTGTACTTGTCGTTGATGAAGAAGGCGGCCAGACCGCCATTCACGCCGATGGAGGAGGGAGACACATTTGGTGTCCCGTCGGTGTATTCGTTGAAAAAGTAGTTGTACTGATGCTGGGCGAATCCGTAGACGCCGGCCTGAACATCGTTCCGCTTGTAGTTGACGTTCAGCGCCGCCTGCATCCCGCCGTAGTTGGCAGTTTGGGTAACGCTGGAGATGACAGGGAAATCGTTCGGGCCGCCGTGATAGTCGGCGCCGTTGTAGTGATAGAACGGCGAAACGGTGAGGAGTGTATTGGGATCGAATGTGTGAACCCACGAGAACGTGACGTACCCATCGGGCTCCACCTCGGCATCATGCAGCCCATAGCTGGGATAAATGCTGTTTCCGATTGAGTTGGCGTCGGGATCGATGGGAATCTGGTAATAGTCCCGGCGCAGAGACCCGACGAGACGATATTGATTCTTTGGATCGGGATTAAAGATGAACGAAGCGAAACCGCCGATGCCGTTAGCGGTATCGTTGGCGACCTGAGGGACCGGGGTCTGCAGGCCGTAATTGCTGCGATTTCCGTTGAGGCTGGCATAGTACGCGGAACGGGCGGTGTGCGCTCCGCAGCTGACCTGATTGTCGGTCTGATAAAAGTTCCCAGCCAGAATGACCAGGTCGCATTCGCGGTCACGCTCAAATCCGGTTCGCGGCACGACGTTAAAGATTCCATAGGTACGGTCGCCATAATCGGCGTCGTAACTGCCGCGAAAGACTTCGAGATAATCGATGTCCCTGGGGTCGATCTGCGGTCCCAGATTGTTCGCGATGTTTGTGTTCGGGATGGGCACCCCGTCAATCAGCCACTCGACCTGATGTCCGCCGCGCATGTGAAGCATGTCGTGGGTTACGTAGGCGGCTGGCACGTAGTCGGTGATCATCTCCATACCATTGGTGCGATCCGCACCCGGAGTCTCCTGAATGTCTGTGCGGTTCACCATCGTGGTCGGCGTGATGGTTTGCGTCGTTGCCTCCACTGGATTTTCCGGGACGGCAACGCTTTCGTTCACGCCAGCGACTGCCAACTGAAAATGGAGCACCGGGCTGGTGTCGGACTCAACGACGACGCCCTGGCTCATTTGCTGGAAGCCCTTCGAGGAGACCATGACGGTGTAGTTTCCGATGGGTACAGAAGTAAACAGAAATTCTCCGTTATCGTCGGAGTCCTGGGATTGCGTCCAGTCAGAGTTCTGGGCTTTCAATGTAAGGTGCGCACCTTGAATGGGGCGGTGCTGAGGGTCGTGAACGACGCCTCGAACGGAACCGAAGATGGTGGCAGAAGCAAGAGGCGTGCAGAGCAGGCACAAGGCCGCAAGCGCCGGCAGAGAAAGAAAGGGATGAAGCTTTCGGAGCATGACGAGATTCCTCGATTTTGGTTCTGTAGCAGTCACGGTTACAAAACAGAGGGCATGCACCGGGGATCGTGCCGGCTCCGTTTTCGTGGCGGTGTTACAGGCTGAGGAGGGTGGGAGGGCCGCGCTTGTGGCGGTTGCGATCCGCGGAGATGCGGTACCCGGTTTCGGCTTCGCGGATGATGGATTCCGGGCTGCCAGGCAGGCGATCAACGGCCGTCGCGTTATGCAGCGCGAACGCGTGAGGGACCATCAGCTGCGGATGGGCAAACGGCGAGAAGGGGCACTTTTCAGAGACGGTGCGATGGCGGGAGGGGTTGTTGCCCATCGCCATGCTCATGGCGCAATGGTGCGTGCCATCGCGGCGGCAGCAGGCTGGAAGCTGCGAATCGTCGGGGGTGGACGCGAACGCGGGCGCGATCAGCGGAAGGCTGAAGACGAGCAGGAGCAGCGCCGATGCGACGCGTCGCATGCGGCCATAGTAGCAGGAGGCGGGCGGAGAGACGAAGCGCCAGCCTCCGCCAGTTACTGGTTGGAGTAGTCCTGCTGCACGATGGTCCACACGTCGTTCTTCTTCGAGGTCAGGACCAGGTGATGGGATACGGAATCGGCGGCTTCCTTATCCGGCGTGTACGAAAGGGTGTACTGATTCTTCAGCAGCGCGGAGATTTTGTTGTAGGCTTCGTCGGCTTTGTCTTTCTTGCCTTCGACCATGTAGCCGCCGGTTGCCGAGCAGATGTGTTCGAGGATTTCCTTGCCGTCGACATGCGGCTCGGATGAAGGTGTCTGGCCGCCGCCACGGCGACCGCCTCCGCCGCCGGGATAGCCTCCACCGCCACCTGGATATCCGCCACCACCGCCGGGATAGCCGCCGCCGCCCATGCCGCCGCGGCGGCCCTGGTTCTGATTGGGATTATTGGCGCGTTCCTCTTCGCCCTTGTAGTAAATGGCAAAGATGGCGGCGTGCGCAGCCTGGGCCGCGTCAATGGCGTCGTTAACCGTCTCTTTGCTGTCGCGATCGATGCCGTCGCTGTTGAGAACGATGACGTGATGGCCGGGCTGCTTCTTCAGCACTTCATTAGCGGAGAGATAGATGGCGTCGTAGAGGGTTCCGCCGCTGCCGCCCCCCGCAGTGCGACCGGAGGAGCTCGGATCGCTGCTGTCGCCACCGCCACTGCTTTGATTGCCGGACTGATTTCCGCCCTGATTGCCAAATTGCGGCGAGCCAAGCTGATTAGCGGCGTCATGCAGTTTATTGACGTTGGCAGTGGGATCTTCAAGCAGATCGACCTCGCGGGCGAACTGCACCACGAAGGCTTTGTCGTCAGTTCCGGGCAGGGTGTGGTCGATGAAATGCACGCTGGCCAGGCGCTCGTCGCCCAGTTCGGTGCGGAGGTTGGTGCTGGTTTGCCCAATAATTCCCACGGTCATCGGGGAGGGTTGGGCAGGGGCGAACGAGGAGATCGTCTGCAGATGGCCGTTGTCGGTAAGGGTGACGTCGCCGGCGGTGAGATTCTTCACTGGATCGCCCTTTTTGTCGACGACGGTGACGGGAAGGCTGATCGGCATACCCGTGGAAGCGGGAGCCGACGGGGAGGCGGCGGCCGGAGCAGCGGGTGTAGTTTGCGCTGGTGCGCGGGCTGCTAAGAAGGTGAGAGCGGCAAGAACGGCGAGCGAATGTGGGTTCAAAGCGCGAATCTTCATGGCGTATCAGAGTGTCGTCAGGACCACCCATTAGACGTTAGCACCGTGCGGGTGGTTTCGCAGGGACGATGCTTTGGCCGGAGATTAACAGCCCTGGCGGCGCCAGATGAGGTAGTCGACGGAATAGCGGCCGGCTCCGAAAATGAGCGCTATGAGTGAGGCGAAGAGGAAGGTGTAGGGGTCGGCTCCATAGAATTTGCCGGGATCGCTGATAACGGCGGCGAGGGCGGCGCGATCGGCGGTCAGATAGGCAACGAACATATCGCCTGCGAGCAGCAGACCGATGAAACGCGTGCCGAGGCCGGCAATAAGAAGGATGCCGCCGATGAGTTCAAGAAGGGAGATGATGACGCAGGTAGGGCCGGGAGCGGGGATGCCGAGGCTCGAAAAGAAATTGGTGGCCGTGTCGAGGTGATGGAGGCGGCCCCAGCCGGACTGTGCGAATTGCCATCCCCAGTAGACGCGGACGAGCAGGAGGAAGGGCGCGTCGAGTTTGGCGGACAGGAACTGAAAGCGGCGATAGGCGCTGACGAGGAAGTTGGAGGAATTGTCTTTTGGTGCGGCGGTCGCGGGTGTACTCATGGTGGTTGCCCTTTCTTGCGGGGAACGTTGGAGTCACGATTGGACGGGCGGGGGCGGGCTTGACGAGTGCGGCTCCCCGAGCAGATAGGCTTCCATCGACAGGCGCTCGGGACGGATGTGGAATTTGCCGTAGCAGAGTCTGCGCAGGATTGAATCGGGACGACCGTGCCAGCTCCCCCAGGATAGAGGCGAATCGCCGTTCACGTCTCTAGCTTCACGGTTGGCCCCTGCGTCAAGCAGGAGCTGAACCGTGGGTTCGGAGGCGAAGGCGGCAGCGCGGTGCAGAGGGGTCTCGCCGCGTGTGCGGCAATCGCGCATGAAGGCGCCGGTTTCGGCGCCCCGTATCGTAGCGGCGTTAGGATCGGCTCCGGCCGCAAGGAGCACGCGGACCACGCGGTCATGACCTGCGCCGCCTTTGGAGGTTGCCGCGTGGAGAGCGGTTTCCCCGGTTGCGGTCTCGGCTTGGTTAACCTTCGCGCCGGTTTCGAGCAGGAACTGGCAGAGACGCCAGTGTCCATGAAAGGCGGCCGCGTTGAGTTGGTCTTCGAGGGCAGATCGGGATTCACCTTGAGCGAGAAGATAGCGGATCGCGCTCACATCGCCATAGTAAGCACACCACTGCATCAGCGAGACTCCCTGCGCGTCCTGGGAGCTGGCGGCGTGACCCTGGGCAAGGTATTCGAAGACGAGGTCGGTGCGTCCGGCGGTGATCTGATCGAGCATGAGGGGCATTCTATTGAAGGCATCGGCGTCAGCTGGTGAACCACCCCAGCATAGCCCAGTTGGCGAAGGCTTCCTGGAGAAACGCGGCATGCTGGTCTTCGGGCAGGGAGCTGTTGGCCAGGGCGAAGTCGATGGCTTCGCCCAGCGTTTTGCCCGCTAGAAGCGCCGAGAGCAGTTGGAATTCTTCAGGGGAAAGCGGCTTGTACCAGACGGAGTTTTCGAGCCGATGCAGCGCGATGTGAATCGCTTTGGGGGCGAGGGCGGCTACATGGCGGACATGGTGGCGTTTGCGCCTGGTGCTGGCGTTGTTCGCGGAAGATGCGGCGCTGCCGTTTTCGTTGCGCAGCTCAAGCAGCAGGTCGTCGACCGGATAGGAGAGCGCGAGCACGCGCAGGTAGGGTTGCAGTCGCAATTTGGAGTGTTCGTCGATCGCGGCGAGCTTTTGGGCGCTGAGGCGTGGGCGCTGTTCGGAGTCGAAGGCTTCGATGTGGGCCCATTCGAGGCGTGCCATGTCTCGCGCCAGAACGGGGTGGGGGCCGAGGTGTTCAGGATGCTGGTCGAACCAGGCGTCGAGGCGCGAGCCGAGATTGCGAAGGCTGAATGACTCTGATGGGCAGTCGGTCAAATACGCGCGCATGACGGCGTCGAATTTGGAGCGGCCAAGGATCGCCAGGAGGCCGGGGAAGTCTTCTTCGAAGCAGGAGAAGAGGCGGTACCAGTACTGGCGGTTGTAAATTTCCAGGCGTTCAAAAGAGGAGAGACGGTCGTTGGGACGGATGATGGCTTCGGCTTCGGCAATGTTGGAGGCGCCGTCACTGCGGCGGCGCGGCATGTTCTCCTGCCGGGTGAGCGGATGCATGACGGCCGCAGCCATGCGGCGCTGAATTTCGAGAAGCTGGCCGGGGTGGCTCATCGTGCGGATTCCACAAGCAGATCCCGCGGCTTCGCGCCATCCCGCGCTTCAATCGGGAGGACAAGACTCTTTGCGGCGGACTCGACAGCCGCGAGGCTCCTGTTGGCGTGAGCGCCATCGGCCGCCGCTTTGAGGAACTTTGTTGCCTTGAGCGCCTCGGCGTGGACTTCTTCAAAGCTGGGGATGCTGTCGTCCCACTCAAGCAGCGTGGCCGTTGGGCCGCAGCGCTCGATAGCGCGCGCGTAGAGGCGCCAGACGGCGGGCAGAACCGGGTGATCGTGCGTATCGAGGATGTACTTCTCGAACTTGCTGTGGCCGGCGATGTGGATCTGCGCTACGCGATGAGCGGGGACGAAATTGACGTATTCGAAGGGGTCGAAGCTGTGGTTTTTCGAGGAGACGTAGATGTTGTTGACGTCGAGCAGAATGCCGCAGTCGGCGCGCTCCACCACTTCGGTCAGGAACTCCCACTCGGTCATTTCGGAGGCGTGGAATTCGGCGTAGCTGGAGACGTTTTCGACCACAACAGGAACTTCGGTGAAATCCTGAACCTGGCGGATTTTTTGGGCGGTGACCTCGACGGCTTCCCAGGTGTAAGGCATGGGGAGCAGGTCGTGCGTGTAGCGTCCGTCGACAGAGCCCCAGCACAGATGGTCGCTCAGCCAGGGGGTTTTTGTGCGGCGAGCCAGGCGCTTGAGCTTCTTCAGATGCTCGCGGCTGAGAGGATCGGCGGAGCCGAAGTACATGGAGACGCCATGCTGGACAATTTTGTATTGCGAGATGATCTGGTCGAGGACCTCGAGCGGGCGGCCGCCATCGACCATGTAATTTTCAGAAATGATCTCGAACCAGTCGACGACAGGTTTGCGCGAGAGAATGTGCTGGTAGTGGGGAATGCGCAAACCAATGCCCACGCCATAATCGGTAAAGCCATTGAAGCGGTTTGCAGGCACTCTATGAAACCTCGGATGGGAAAAGCGAAGGGCCGCACATTGAGGCGGCCCTTTGTGCAGCGGGGAATTACATATTCGGATGGGAGCCGTCGGTAGCGCAGCCGCCCTTGCCTTTGCAGCTATTCTTGCCTTTGCAGCCGTTGTCGCTGCTCTTGCAGCCGCCCTGGCCTTTGCAGTCGTTTTTCCCTTTACACGAGTGTTTCGCGGTTTGATCGAGGGTCGAGCCGCTCAACGACAGCTTGCCCGCCTTCAGTATGGGCGTTGCTGACGTGTTGACTGCCGCGGACGCGTGCATGGCTGTCGCGCCGCTCAGCAGGCCAGACACGGCTGCGGCGACCATCATGGTCTTCATCGATTGTTTCATTTGTCATTCCTCCATCGGATTGCGAGGACCGAGACCAGGCGCGGCATTGGGGACCGGAACACCCCTTCGAGTTCGGGAGCAACTCGCTGGGGACCCTTTGGGGAGCGCCGGGGCGGGGGACCTCACGGTGCGGATTAGACTACATAATCCACTACGCGATATGCCACCATCGCGGATTGTTTATTTTTTTGGGGGGGGCGTTTACCGTGTGTTTATATTTGAATGCCGCAGTGTCCAATTGTGGGCACCAGGGAGCAGGCCCTCTTCCAGGGACAGCCCCGACATCGGGGTTGGGCCCGAGAATTGGCTCTGCGGGCCCCAGCTGCTGGTTTGACCGCATTCAGGCATGGAGAGACGACCTGGCTTGCGCGTACTGGCCGCTCACGAAGTCCCAGTTGACGATGTGGAAGAACGCCGCGACGTACTCCGGCCGGCGGTTCTGGTATTTGAGGTAATAAGCGTGCTCCCAGACGTCGATGCCCATGACCGGCGTACGTCCGCTGCTTAACAGGCTGTCCTGGTTGGGAGTTGTTTCGATTTGCAGCTTGCCGTCATGGGCCAGGGAGAGCCACGCCCAGCCGCTGCCGAAGACGCTGGTCGCTGCTTTAGTAAAGCGATCCTGAAACTGGCTGAAGCTGCCGAACTGGCTGTCGATGTCCTTTGCCAGTTCCGCCTTCGGTTCGGAGCCGCCGCTCTTCGAGAGGATGGGCCACCAGAAGGTGTGGTTGGCGTCGCCGCCGCCCTGGTTGCGGATGGCGGTGCGCAGCGGTTCGGGAACAGCATCCAGATTGGCGACGAGGCCGTTGACGCTCTTGCCGGCGAGCTCGGGATGTCCGGCAACAGCCGCGTTGAGCTTATCGACATAGCTCTGGTGATGCTTGTCGTGATGCAGGTGCATGGTCTGGGCGTCGATGTAAGGCTCAAGCGCGTCGTAGGCGTAGGGCAGCGGAGGCAGCGTGTAGGGGCCAGTGGGCGCGGGTGGTTGCGGCGCCGGAGCCGCTTGCGCCCATGCGCTGCGGTTCAGCGAGAGCCTTGACATCGCCAGTCCGGCGGTCAGGCTGATTCCTTTTAATATGGATCGTCGGTTCATGTGTTCTCCTCACTTTGCGGTTGCGAAATGCAGGTGACGGCCCAGCGATGCTCGCGCCGGGCAAGTATACTCCGGCCAAAACGCGGGGATATTATCGGCTGCGAGTGCGGGCACATGTTCAATCGAAGTGGGGGTTGACGGATGGCAGATTCTGCTGAGTCAAAGCGAAGCCATGCGGCGCGGATAGCGCTGCGCTTCGTGCTGATGATCGGCGTCGTCAGCTTCTTCGCGGATTTTGTGTACGAAGGCGGCCGGAGTATCGCCGGGTCGTTTCTGGCGACGCTCGGCGCGAGCGGCGCGATTGTGGGCGTTGTCGCAGGCTTGGGGGAGCTGCTGGGGTATGGGCTGCGGTTCTTCTCCGGACGGGTGAGCGAGCGGACGCGGCAGTTCTGGCCGATGACGCTGCTTGGTTATTTTGTGCAGATGGCCGCTGTGCCGGCGCTGGCATTGGCTGGGAACTGGCAGGTCGCCTCGGCGCTAATTGTGCTGGAACGGGTGGGGAAGGCGATCCGGAATCCGCCGCGGGATGTGATGCTGTCGCATGCAGGCAAAGAGATGGGGATCGGCTGGGCGTTCGGCCTGCACGAGGGGCTGGACCAGGCAGGAGCGCTGATTGGGCCGCTGGTGCTGGCGTTGATTTTGGCGCGGCGCGGGGATTATAGAGTCGCGTTTGCGACGCTGCTGATCCCGGCCTTGATCACGGCGGTGCTGATTGTCGTCACAAAATTTCTTTATCCGCGGCCCGAAGATCTCGAGGCGCATACGCCCAGCCCTCATGCGGCAGGGCTCGGGCGGTCGTTCTGGATTTATCTGGTGGGCGCCGCGCTGGTGGCAGCTGGGTTTGCGGATTATCAGCTGATTGCGTTTCATCTGCAAAAGCACGGTGTCGCGTCGGCGATCTGGATTCCGATTTTCTATTCGGTGGCGATGGCGACCAGCGGTGCTGGCTCGCTGCTGTTTGGGAAGCTGTTCGATCGGTTTGGCATAACGGTCCTGATCCCGCTGACGTTTGTTTCAATCGCGTCGGCGCCGCTGGTGTTTCTCGGCGGATTCGATATGGCGCTGGTGGGTGCGGCTCTTTGGGGCCTTGGGATGGGCGTGCACGAATCGATCATCCCCGCGGCGGTGGCGGGGATGGTGCCAGTGGAGCGGCGGCCTTCGACGTATGGCGTCTTCAGCGCGGCGTATGGAATTTCCTGGTTCCTGGGGAGCGCGGCGATCGGATTCCTGTATGACGTTTCTGTGCGGGCGGCTGTTACATTTTGCGTGATTGCCGGCGTGGCTTCGCTGCCGTTCTTCTTTGTTGTAAGGAAAAGACAGGCAACAGGCAATAGGCAACCGGGAACAGGCAATAGAAGGCAGGGAATAGGCAATAGGGAATAGGCAATAGAAAAGCGTGTCTCTTTGGCCCCGGGGCTCGCCTTGATTTCAGGGAGCGATCCGAGGCTGATCTTGGCGATAGTGGGCGGGGTATTCGAAGTAGCCGAGGCCGACGCGCATGTGGTGGTGGATGTGGTTGGGGACGGTGACGGCGAGGCACATGCCGAGGGTTCCGTGGGCGAGGGCGAGCGTGTAGAGGTTGCGATAGCGCAGGAAGCAGAAGCAGGAACAGGCGCCCCAGACGAGGGTAGGCGGCACCAGGACCGGATTCGGGATGTGGGCTGCGGCGAAGAGAACCGCTGCGAGGGCGATGGCGGGAGTGCGTGCCATGCCGAGGCGGAGGAGTCGAAGCAGGACGAAGACCTGCAGGATGAATTGCTGCATGAGGGCCCAGAGCGCGTATCCGAGGATGTGAACGGCGACGGGGAGCGGTCCGTAGAGCGGGTGCAGGGTGCGCAGGTGTTCGGCGAGCGCGACTCCGGCGACGAAGAGGACGATCGCGGCGGCTGGGATCCAGAGGGACGGCAGGAGGCCGCGCAGGCCGAGGCCGTTCGGCGCGGTTTCTTCGCGGCGGAGTATCGAGGTGATGGCGATCCACGCGAATGCGATCCAGTAGAGGATGCGCTGGGCGGGGTTGGGCGTCCAGATGACGACGAGGATAAGACCGTAGCCGATGGTGAGTTCGGAGATGTCGCGGGCGCGGGGTGACAACTGCAGCTGCACAAAATCAGCTTAAGGGAAATAACTATTCGCTGAGTCGTTCCCATTCATCGGGGTCGACGTGTGCCTGACGCAAAATGCTGCGGAGGGTGCCAACAGCGACGTCACTCTTTCGGGGAACGATTGCCGTGTGGCTGCCTCTTTGGCTGGCCTCTTCAAATCCGGCCGCTTCCAGCCGGCGTTTGACTTCTCGAAAGGGGAGAGGACTAAGCCGCCCCAACCTCGACCTCGATGGTTCGGATCTCCGCGGGTCGGGTGGCTAACGGCGGTTCGAGATGAAGCTCCAGCGCTTCTTTTAAGTTGGCGAGAGCTTCTTCTTCCGTTTCACCCTGGCTGGCGATGTCGATTTCCAGACATTGGGCGACGAACCAGTCGCCCTCTCTCCATACCGTTGCCGAAAATGGGTTTCATAGCGGTATTCTTTCACACCCCTACTGCAGCAGCGTCCCCGTTTCCGGCTCGCCCTTCACTTCTTCCGGCGGAATCACGACCGCGGCGGCTACCCTGTCGCCCTCTTCGAGGTTGAGCAGCTTGACCCCCTGCGTCGACCGGCCCGCGGCGCGGACGGTGTTGGTGTCGATGCGGATGATCTTGCCGTACTGGCTGATGACGATAATCTCCGACGTTTCATCCACCAGTTGGATGCCGACCACTTTGCCATTGCGCGCCGTGGTCTTGACGTTGATCACGCCTTTGCCGCCGCGGGTCTGGAGGCGGTACTCCTCGACGTCGGTGCGCTTGCCGAAGCCGGCCTCCGTGACGGACAAAATACGGTGGACGACACCGTTTTTCTTCGGTGTGACGGCCATGCCAACAACGTAGTCGTTCTTGCCGATGTCGATGCCGCGCACTCCGTACGCCGGTCGGCCCATGGATCGAACATCCTCTTCGCCGAAACGAATGGCAAGCCCGTCGTGCGTTGCCAGGAAGACGATCTGGTTGCCGTCGGTGACGCGCACCGCGACCAGCTCGTCATCGTCGTCGATGCCGATAGCGATGATGCCCCGCGCCATAACGTTCGAGAAGTCCTTCAGCTCAGTTTTCTTGACGGTGCCTTTGCGCGTAGCGAAGAAGATGAACTTGCCTTCTTCTTCAAGATTGCGCACAGGCAGGATGTTGCGGACCGTCTCGCCGGGCTGCAGACTGAGCAGGCTGGCGATGGATTTGCCCTTGCCCGCAGCGCCTACGTCGGGAATTTCGTAGACCTTGAGCCAGTAGACGCGCCCCTTATTGGTGAAGCAGAGCAGATAGGCGTGCGTCGAGTCGACGATGAGTTGCGTGACGAAGTCTTCCTCGCGCGTCTTCATGCCAAGACGGCCGGTACCACCGCGCCGCTGCTGGCGGTAGGTGGAAATGGGCGTCCGCTTCAGGTAGCCGGAATGTGAAACAGTGACGGCTACTTGTTCGTCGGCGATGAGGTCTTCCAGCTGCAGCTCCGCAGTCTCGTCCACAATCTGCGTACGGCGCTCGTCGCCGTATTCTTTGCGGACAGCCTCGAGTTCCTTCACGATAACGCCGCGTAGTTTTTTCTCCGAGGCAAGAATCGACTCGTACTCGTCGATGTTGTCTCGCACTTCGCGCAGCTCGTTCAGCAGTTCGTCGATGGAAAGCTGGGTGAGGCGATAGAGCTGCAGGTCGAGGATGGCGTCGATCTGGCGGTAGCTGAGGGTCAGCGTGGCGTTGATCAGCACGGTTGGATCAACGGCGTACTTTGCCGGATCGAGCTTGACGCCGGCCAGCGCCTGATCGCGCACCTTAATGGTGCGGCCGGAGAAGAACTGGAATAAATTTTCGCGAGCATCGACGCGCGAAGACGAACCGCGGATGATCTTAATGACGTTGTCGAGATGGTCGAGCGCGATCTGGTAGCCGAGCAGGATATGCTCGCGTTCGCGCGCCTTGCGCAGCAGGAACGCCGTGCGGCGGCGCACGACGTCCTGGCGATGCTCGATGAAGATGCGGATCGCTTCCGGCAGCGGCAGCTCGCGCGGCTGGCCGTTGATCACCGCCAGGAAGATCATCGAGAAGCTCTCCTGCATCTGCGTGTGCTTGTAGAGCTGGTTCAGGATGATCTGCGCTTCTGCCCCGCGCTTGAGCTCGATGACGACGCGCATGCCGTCGCGGTCGGATTCATCGCGAACGTCGCTGATGTCGTCGATGATTTTCTCGTTGACCAACTCGGCGATGCGCTTGATGAGGACGTTCTTGTTGACCTGATAAGGAATCTCGCTGACGATGATCGACTGGCGTCCCTGAGGCATGGTTTCGGTGGCGCATTTGGCGCGCACCAGGAAGCGGCCGCGACCGGTCTTGTAGGCCTGTGCGATGCCGCTCTTGCCGTAGATGAATCCGCCGGTGGGGAAGTCGGGACCCTGCACGTACTTCAGCACTTCAGCCAGGCCGGCGTGGGGATTGTTCACCATCTCGATGGCGGCGTTAATGACTTCGGTGAGATTATGCGGCGGAATGTTCGTGGCCATGCCGACGGCGATGCCGTTCGAGCCGTTCACAATCAGATTAGGAATGCGCGTCGGCAGGACGTACGGTTCGTACGTGGACTCGTCGTAGTTGGGAACGAAGTCCACGGTTTCCATCTCGATGTCGGCCAGCAGTTCGCCGCTGATCCTCTCAAGGCGGCACTCGGTGTATCGCATGGCCGCCGGCGGATCGCCATCGACGGAGCCGAAGTTGCCCTGGCCATCGACCAGCGGATAGCGCATGCTGAAGGGCTGCGCCATGCGGACCAGCGAGTCGTAGATGGCGGAGTCGCCGTGCGGATGGTAGACGCCCATGGCCTGGCCGACCACCTTCGCGCACTTGGTGTACTTCTTGTTCGACTGCAGGCCCATCTCGTGCATGGTGTAAAGAATGCGGCGATGCACGGGCTTGAGGCCGTCGCGGGCATCGGGGAGCGCGCGCCCGATGATGACCGACATCGAATAGTCGAGATACGAGCGCCGCATCTCGTCTTCGATGTTGATGGGGACGAGATTTGCGGCGCCGGGGCCGGTGGGACCGCCGGGACCATTCGCGCCGTTGCCGTCTGCGCCTGGGAGTGGAAGCTGTGGGTTCTGATCGTCTGCCATAGGTTTCGTTTCGGTGGGCCGGGGGTCACGGTGAGGCTGGAGTCAGTTGCAGGGTAACCAAAGGCTTATCTTTATGATACGGGAAGAGTTAGCTGGGCACAAGGCGGGTTAGGTCAATAGATTCAGGGGGTTGGAGATCGCCCATTTCCAACACGCCAGTCTGTGGGAAATTCGGGCTCGATTTGAAAGCGAAATCGCGGAATTTTGAAGTCTCTATTTCGACCCGAAACCGAGCGGTATAGTGAGACTTGCAATGGCAACCGTTACCATCAGCGGACCTCCGGCGACGCTGCTCTACAACGACTGGTATCCGGCGATGCGCAGCGAGGGCCTGCGTGGCAAGAGCCTGTCGACGGCAATGCTGATGGGCATCCCCATGGTGTTGGGCCGCCGCGACGATGGGCGGCTTTTCGCCATGCGCGACCTTTGCCCGCATCGGGGCATTCCGCTCTCCTGCGGATGGTTCGATGGCAAGGCACTCACCTGCAAATATCATGGCTGGGTTTTTGAGCCGGTGAGCGGTCAGTGCATGGAGATTCCTTCGCTGACGAAGGACGACCCGTTTCCGCGGAATCTGCACGGCATGGCGTACCCGTGCGAGGAGCGCGATGGCTATGCCTGGGTGTATGTGCCGGAGGCGGGACGCGGGCGCGTGAAGGCGGAGGATGCCGCGACTACGCCGGTGCCGGAGCTGCCGAAGTTCAGCGAGCGATTCCGCAGCGAGCACCTGACGGCGGACCTGCCGTGCAATGTGGATCACGGCATCATCGGGTTGATGGATCCGGCGCACGGACCCTTTGTGCATCAGGCGTGGTGGTGGCGCAAGCAGGCCAGCATTCACGAAAAGGAGAAGCGCTTCGAGCCGATTGCCCAGGGCTTTCGCATGGCGACGCACGCGCCTTCGGCGAACAGCGCGCCTTACAAGCTACTGGGTGTCTACGGCGAACCGATTACGACGACGATCGATTTTGTGCTGCCGAATCGGAGGTATGAGACGATTCGCGCCGGGGATAAGTGGTTTTCAAGCCTGACCACAGTGACACCGACGACGGCGACTGCCTGCCGCATCGATGTGTACGGCGCATGGAATGTGCTGTACAACGTGCCGTTCATGAAGTCGATCCTGCGATTCTTCGGAAACATGTTTGTGCGCCAGGATCAGGTGACGATGATTCAGCAGGCAGAGGGGCTCAAGTCTGATCCGGCGCTGATGCTGATCGACGACGCGGACAAGCCGGCGAAGTGGTACTTCGCGCTGAAGCAGGCCAGGCTCGATGCGGAGCGCACGGGGCAGCCAATGAAGCATCCGATGGAGGGGCCGGTTACGCTGCGGTGGAGAAGCTGAAAAAGCAGCTAAGGAGCGGGCAGCGATAGACGGTCAGCTGAGAAGCGGTTAGCTTAGACGCGGTTAGCGGACCGCTTTTCAGCTGATCGTTTCGGACCCGTTAGTGCAGAAGGCGAACTGGATATCCGTAACTGGGAAGCAAAGAAGCCGCCTTCCGATCGAAGGTGAGAAATTGACTGCCACCCAGCCATTGACCCTCGTACGCGGCAACTCCGTCTGCGAAGTCGCCTCCGGCTTCGAGAACAGCTAACCCGGCATCCACAGCTGGCCGATTGAGCGCAACCTTCCTGCTGTTCAGGAGACGGCGAACCGCTCCGGCAATCTCGGAGGGCGATTTGCGGTAGCCACGGCCGAGCACCCAGACGAATTCGCAAAGGACCGCGAGCGGTATGGCAAGGAGCTCGGCGTCCCGAATGGCGGTCGCAGCCATGCGCGCCTGAGCGGCATAGTCGAGGACCGCAATCCTCACGAGCACGTTTGTGTCGAGCGTGAGCTTCTTCATTTCTTGCCGGACCACCCCTTCTCGGCAATGTCCTGAATTTGCCGGAGCGTGAGCCGGGGCGTGTTCTTGCCCGCGAGGCTGCCAATGAAGTCGTCCATGGACCCCATTGGCGCGGATGCCCGCACCACAATTCCCCCATTCGGCAGTTTATCGGCCTCAACCTGCTGTCCAGGACCCACGTTGAGGTGCCGAAGCAGGTCCTGCTTGAGGGTGATCTGGCCTTTCGCCGTAATCGTGAGTCGTGTCATGAAGTCCTCTCAGTAAGGTTACATTACCTTACCAGCTTTCTGCAACGAGCCTGCACGGAGAAAGCAAGCTTTTGCACAAACGACCGACGGTGAGCGACTATGGGCGACGGGTGCGCGCGTCTCCGCTGACCGCCCGTTTAGCCGATGGTTTGTCGCCCACCGCTTCCTGGCTGCTTCAGGCCGTTTTCCTGGCCGCTTCTTCCGCGATCTGCGCAGCGTCGTGAAGAAGACTATTGCTGGCGCCATTGCCGTTCGATTCTTCAACGACGATCGCGTCGACGGCGATTGACAGCTGGACGCCGAGTTCCTTCATTTTTTCCAGCCACTCGGCCGACGGTGGGATTTCGCGGTGGAAGCGGTAAGTGTCGTACCAGAGGTTCTGCGCCTGCCAGAGGTTCACATCGAAGGGCAGCTCGCGGAGAGTGCGGGCGACGAGCAGTGCGTCTTCGACGCAATGCAGGCTTTCCGGATGCTCGTGCAGGGCGAGCATGGTTTGCTTCATTCTCTGATCGACGATGTAGCCGAGAAGCTGCTTGTCGAGCGTGATCTGATCGGATTTGGCGAGCCCGAGCCAGGTGCGTGCCTGGATGGCGTCAATGGGCTCGCTCTCCAGAGCGCGGCGCAGGCCGGCGTTGATCGCGAAGGTCGCGGCGACGGTCAGAGCTTCCGGCCGCGGCAGCTTGCTCTGGCTGAGGAAGTGGAGCAGCGACGCCTGGTTCTCGTAGATCGCCGAAAGGCTCGATTCGACTTCGGCAAGGGTGCTGGAGAGCAGAGTTTCGAGGATGCGCTTCTGCTCGTCGCGGAAGAGCGAGCGCAGCGAGTAGTTCTGACTGCCGAAGAAGCGGTCGAAGCAGCGCACAACTTCAGGGAAATCGGCGAGGTTGACTGCGGCTTTGGCCTGCTCGACGAATTGGTCGTAGTCGGTGGATTGCGCGGGCTCCCAGCGCTTCACGGCCGCGGTGATGTTCTGGTCGCCAAAGTGAAGCACGGCAAAAGCCACGGTTTCGGCGGCTTCGGTGATCTTCGAACAGATCAGCGCCTGGCCTACGGCAAGGCGCACGCGGCCAGAGATGACTGACTCATACGCGAGCCGGCGTACTGAGTAGCAAAAGATGTCGGCTTCGTCGGGGTAGCTGGTGAAGATGGAACTGATGGCGTAATGGGCCGCAACCTGTTCCAGACCCACCTGCATGCTCCGTACGTAGCGGTTGTAGACCGAGGCGCCATCCTGCTGCTCAGGAAGGTTGCTCTTTGCGGCGGCGAGGCGGTCGACAAACTTCTTTTCGAGTGTGGCCGCCCGTTTGCCGAAGAGTTCCTGGGCAAGCTGGAGCACGCGGACGGCGTAGGCGATAATCTGGACGGTCTCGATGCCGGAGATGTCGTCGAAGAACCACCCACAACTGGTGTACATGAGCATGGCGTGGCGCTCGAGCTCCATCAGCATCAGGGCGCGGGTGCGTTCTTCTTCGTTGAACTCGTAGTTGGCGTGCTGTTCAAAGAAAGTATCACGGGACTCTTTGGAGCGGTCCAGCACAATGCCGATGTAGTCGTTGCGCGCGGTGTCGGGATTTTTGAAGAGGCGAATCGCCGCCTCGTGGAACAGCGGAGCGACGGCGTCGCGCAGGGAATCGAGCGCGTCGCGAAGCGGCGCTCGCCATCTCTGGTTCCAGCCAGGACGGCCACTCGAACAGCCGCAGTCGGAGCGCCAGCGCTCGATGCCGTGAGCACAGCTCCATGAAGTGTCTTCGACGATCTGGGCCTCGAAACGCGGAGGGTTCTTCTCGAGAAACTCGCCATAGTTGGTGAGGCGCACGCCTGCCGTGGATGGGGGCGTGTGGTCCTGCAGCGAGTGCAGCACCCAGGCGAGAGCCATCTCTCCGTAGCGGTGGTGGTGGCCGTAGCTTTCGCCGTCCGTGGCGACGTGGACCAACTGAGCGTCCTCCTCCCCGCTTTTGAATCCGCTGATCAGGCGCTGGGCGAATCCTTCGCCGCTGTTCAGCAGCCCTTCAAAGGCGATGGCGCGTGAGCGCGGGCCGTCGTAGAAGAAGACGGCGATGCTGCGGCCTTCTTTGAGGCGCACGAGATAGGGATGGGTGGTGTCTACGGAGGCGTTGGGCGTTTCGATCCAGGCTGACTCGACCCGCTGCATCGGGTCTTTCCGGGCTGCCTGATCTTTTTTGGCGGTTTGCTCTGCCTGGTCTTTCGCCGGAGCTGTAACCTTTGACGCTCCAGCCGGCGCGGCCGGGGTGAGGGAACGGATGCGAGCGCACTGGTGAGGCGCCAGCAGCACGAATCGGATGCCGTGCTGGGCGAGCAGATCGAGCGATTCGGAATCGACGGCGGTCTCCGGAAGCCACATGCCTTCGGGCATCCGCCGGAAGCGTGCGCGGAAATCGGCGATGCCCCAGCGAATCTGCGTGATGCGGTCGCGGGTATTGGCCAGCGGCATGATCAGGTGGTTGTAGACCTGCGCCATGGCCGATCCATGGCCCGAGAAGCGCTTCTGACTGCGCTGGTCGGCGTGGACGATCGCGTCGTGGACGCGGGGTGCGTTTTGTTCGAGCCAGGAAAGCAGGGTCGGCCCGAAGTTGAAGCTCATCCGCGCGTAGTTATTAAGGATACGGATGATCTGGTTGTGCTGGTCGACAATGCGGGCCGCGCCATTGGGGGCGTAGCACTCGGCGGTAATGCGGTCGTTCCAGTCGTGCCAGGGGGCGGCGGATTCCTGAGACTCGACCGTTTCGAGCCAGGGATTCTCGCGCGGAGGCTGGTAGAAGTGGCCGTGGATGCAGATGGCCCGTTCCGTGCTGCTTGTTGCCCGGTCGGTGCTGCTCATGGCTTGATCGGCGCTGCTCATGGGTCCTTCTGTTAAGGTACACGCGCGCTGGTTGCAGGGGAGGTGAAGGAATGATCCGATTGAGACTCCTGCAACGTATTCTTATCGGCACATATCCGCATGTGCGACAATTGGGGAAGCAGAAGTGTGCCCGATCCCGCGTGGCGCCTTCCTGGAGAATTCTTATGTTTGACAATCTGTTCAAACCCGAACACCTGCTTATCATTCTGGCCATCGCCCTTCTGATTTTTGGACCCAGCAAGCTGCCTGGGTTGGGAAAGGGGCTGGGCGAGGCATTCCGGGGATTCAAGGACGGCATCAAGGGCTCCCCGGACAACGATGCCAATAAGCAGCAGGAGAATACTACCGCCAAGTCGGAGACCGTTACGCCGCAGGTGAAGTAACCGACATTGTTTCAGGCCACATGATGGCAAAAGAAAGCCGCACTTTCGGGTGCGGCTTTTGTGTGTCTCCGGCATCCTACTTATGGATCTTTGCTGCCGCCGCATCGGCATCGAACGCATCTGCCGCAAGCGGCACGTTGTAAGCCGCCTTGAAAATAAATCGCTGGCTCGTCATGTCGCCGTTATGCAGCCGCGTGATCGTGAAGGGTGTCTGAATCCCATCGATGTTGTGGTAGTCGTCGTATTCTTCCGTCTCTTCGTTCTTATCCTTATAGACCGGGTCGCGCCAGAAATAGCTGCGACGCAAGGGCAGGTGCGTCATTGCATCGATCTGGATGGTGATCGAGTCGTTGTCGGAATTGAGGAGCGTAACCTGCTGCGCCAAGTGGCGCTCGGCCAGCGACTGGCCCTCGTACATCAGTATCGTTGACGGGTCCTTCATCCACACATGCACGGCCGCCTCGATCGAGTGGTCGCGCCGGCGGATTTGCTCGGCGCACTGATCTTTGGGGACAGGATTTTTTCCGCGGAACGTGACCTCCCAGCAACTCTTGCCGGAGAAAATCTGCGTCCAGTTATGCTTGTCGGATTTCCCCTCGGTCAGGTCGATGCGTTCGGCGTCCAGAGTGCGCCAGTCCCAATAGCGGACCGTCGCGCCGGTGGGCTTGCCCTGGAAGAAGCCTGCGATGCGGCCCTCCACGTAGCTGTTTTGATAGTTGAGCCATTGATTGCCACCCAGAGCCTGGACCATATCGTCGAGCGCAGCGCGGGCTTTCTTGCTGCTGGCGTCTTCGGCTGCGCTTGTCGGCGCGCTGACCGTCGAAGTGGGAGGGGCATCAGGAGACGGAGTCTGGGCCCGGAGTGCCAGAGCGCAGCAAAACAGAAGTGAAATGGGGATGATCTTTCTCATGGGTCAACCGTTCAGGACAGCTCCTCCATTTACATTGACGATCTCTCCGGTCATAAAGCCAGCAAGCGGCGTGCACAAAAAGAGGATGGGGCCGGCGATTTCGAGCGGATCGGCAATCCGGCCGAGCGGGATGGTGGCCAGGGCTCGGCCGCGGGTTTGCTGGTCGGCCATGGCGGGAGCTGACATTTCCGTGTCGACCCAGCCGGGAGCGACACAATTCACGCGGATGCCGTACGGAGCGAGCTCCGTTGCCAGGCCCTTGGTCATGCTGATGACTGCGCCTTTGGTGGCGGCGTAGTCGGCGTGAAAAGCTTCGCCGCGCTGGCCCGCGGTGGAGCTGATGAGGACGATGTGGCCTGCATCGGGTGACACGGCGTTGCCAGGGTTGGCTACGAGGCCATGGCCAGTACCCGGTATGTTGGCCGGGTTTTGGTTCTGCATCTGGCTCGCCGCAGCCTGGATGAGCCCGAAGACACTGTCGAGATTCACGGCGAGGGTGTTGCGCCACTGGGCGTCGGACATGGTGGATATGGGCACGTCCGCGGATTCCCAGATGCCATGGTTGGCGATGAGGATATCGATGCGGCCGAAGCGATCGACCGCGCGGCGAACCAGCGCCCGGCCATCTTCAGGGGTTGAAAGCTCCTGTGCGAAAGCGACGCAGTGGGCAGGATCGCATTCGGCGACAAGAGCATCGGCGGCGGCCTGAGCTGCGCGGTAGTTGAAGGCGACGCGCGCGCCGGCCTGGCGGAAGAGCCGGACGGTCGCTGCGCCGATGCCGCGCGATCCTCCGGTGATGAGCGCGACTTTTCCTTCAAGCGAGAGAGGGACGCCGGACATGCCTACAGCGTATCAATCGGTGACGTTCCGCGGTCTGGCGGATACGTGCCGGATGCAGCAGCGGTGGCACGCCCGCACTCAATCTACGCCTCGAAGGGAGCTGGCCCGGGCAAGCGCAGGTACGAATGCGGCTCGTTATCGTGCTGGACCTGCGGGACCAGCCTGCTGCCGGAGTGATGAATCAACACCCACGCACCAATGAAAAACAGAATGAGGACGACACCGCTGATGGCGACGACGAGAGGGAAGTTCGGATCCTTGGCGCGTTTGCCGGGCGGGTGCGGGGCGGCTGGGTCAGGCATACTTCGTTGGATGCGCCCTGGAGCCGCTCGCGTTTCAACATAAAGCGGGAGACTGCCTATTCGTATTGCCGCGCCAGCAGGATCACAAGAATCAGACCCCCCAGCATGACGGCTTGTTCCAGATGCTCGGATTCCCGGTGGAGGCGGTCGAAATCGGCGTGGCGGGAATCGGTGCGGGGGACACTGTCAATGGCTCCGCCGGCGGCGATGCGGTCCTGCTCCATGTGCGGAATGATCGAGTACTGCGACCAGGCGGTGAGGCCAAGCATGATGAGAGTAACGACAATCGCTATCACGATGCTGCGGCTGAATACCCGCGTAGCCAAGCCGATGGCGAGCAGGAGCACGATGAGGCACCCGGCGAAGAGCCCTTCGTGGTGGAGCACGCCGAGCGATTTCGCGACAATGGTGCCGGCGGCGTGAGTGTCGGCGATGGTGCCGAAGGCGGCCCAGGCGGTGATGGGGAAGAAGAGCAGTCCGCCGAACCAGACGACGACGGCCAGCCAGACGAGGGTGCGAAGCAGCGTTCTCATGGCGCAATCAGGGTACAGGGTGCAGGGTACAGGGTCCAGGCAGAGGGTCCAGGGTACGGGGTCAGGGTTCCAGGTCAAGCCTTCGGAAAATCAACGATAGTAGTCAGGTATAGTGGCGGGGCTATGAAAACACATTTTGCTTTACCGGTTGTGCTTGTGTTCGCCTGCGCCGGTCTCCAAGCGCAGACGCTGCTGGTGGCCAATCAGGGTGATCGCACCGTGAGCCTGGTGGATCCGGCGTCAGGGCGGCAGACGGCCACAACTGAGGAGGGTGTCCCGGGGCAGTGGGCTCACGAGATCGCCGCATCCGCCGACGGGCGAACCGCGTACCTGCCGATTTACGGCAACTCCGGCGTAGGCAAGCCAGGCCTTGATGGAAGTGAACTGCTGGTGATCGACCTGAAGTCGCGCAGGGTGACCGGGACGATCGATTTTGGGCATGGCGTGCGCCCTCACCTTCCGGTCCTCGATCCCGCCAGCGGGATGCTCTACGTAACGACAGAACTCGACGATGCGATCACCGTGATCAATCCGAAGACAGTGAAAATTATGGGGAAGATTCCTACGGGGCAGAAGGAATCGCACATGCTGGCGCTTTCCCACGATGGCAAGCTGGGCTACACGGCGAACGTGGGTCCAGGCACGGTGTCGGTGCTCGATGTGGTTGGGCGGAAAACCGTCGCCGTGATCCCCGTGGCGCCAATCGTCCAGCGGATCGCGATCTCACGGGACGACCGGATGGTGTTCACATCAGATATGACGAAGCCGCGGATGGCGGTGATCGACACAGCCGCGAAACGAGTGCGGAGCTGGGTGGATCTGCCGGGCAGGGGATATGGGTCGGCTGCGACGCTTGATGGGAAATGGCTGCTGGTCGCGCTTCCCGAGAAGGACGAAGTGGCAGTGATCGATCTGGCAGCCATGCGCGTGGCGCGCACGGTGGCGGTGGCCGCGGCTCCCCAGGAAATTCTCATACGGCCCGATGGACAGGTCGCTTATGTCTCCTGCGAAACGGCAGCGCAAGTGGCGGCGATCGATCTGACGCAGTGGAAAGTGGAGAAGCTGATCGACGTGGGCAAGGGTGCGGACGGGTTGGGCTGGGCGCCTTAGGCTTCGCCCTGCGGGCGAAGCAGGCAATAGCCAACAGGCAATAGGGAACAGGGCGAAGGGCGGTTGGTGGTGAGCCGCTCTTTTACTTAGCGCCTTATCGCTGCCCGCTTTATCGCTGCCCGATCAACGCTGCGGCGCTCCATAAACGCTCGGCCGTCCAATCAGCCGCTCGATGCGCTTCTGAATCGGCGGATGGGTCGAGAACAGATTCGCAAAGTCGCCGCGGGTCAGCAGCGGCTGCACGATAAAGAGGTGGGCAGTCGAGGGCGACCCCGGCATCGGCATGCGCTTGGAATAAGCATCGAGCTTCTCAAGGGCGCTGGCCAGTGCATAAGGATTGCCGGTGATGTGCGCGCCGGTCGCGTCGGCCTCGTATTCGCGCGAACGCGAGACCGCCAGCTGAATCAGAGTCGCGGCAATGGGCGCGAGGATCAGCATGAAGAGCGCGCTGATGCCGCCTCGCCGGTCGCGTCCGCCTCCGCCGAAGCCGCCAAACATTTCGGCCCACCACGTCATGCGCGCCAGCAGGACGATGGCGCCGGCCAGCGTGGCCGCGATGGAGCTGGTCAGAATATCGCGGTTCTTAACATGACCCAGTTCATGGGCGAGGACGCCTTCGAGTTCATCGTCGCTCAGAAGCTGAAGGATGCCGTGGGTGACGGCCACCGACGCGTGTTGCGGATTGCGTCCGGTGGCGAAGGCGTTCGGCGCGTCCGTGGGAATGACGTAGATGTTTGGCATCGGGAGGCCGAGTCGGCCGGTCATGCGCTCGACGACCGCATACGCCCGGGGCAATTGCTCCCGGGTGACCGGCTGGGCGTTATACATGCGCAGGGCCAGCTTGTCGGAATAGAAGTAGCTGAAGAGGTTCATGGCGGCGGCGATGACGAACGCGAAGATCGCGCCATTTTCTCCCCAGTGGCTGCCAATCAGGACCAGAAGCAGAGTGAGCGCAGTAAGGAGGAACGTGGTTTTGAGGGTGTTCATGTTTTGCCTCTACGGCTATCAACCCATCTTTTCACGACGGGTCGGAAAGAGTGCTTTAGACAGAGGTAACCCAAAAGGGTGATCTGCAATACAGAATTCGTGGGACTACAGAAATATGAATTTTTGAATTCTGTCGCGTTGACGGGCGGTTAAGTGCCTGATTTTAGGTGTCCGAAATTGGACTCTCGATTGCACTAACGCAAGCAGCCTTCCCCGGCAAATGATTGACTCGCCCTGTTGCGAATCTGGTTTTCTTAGAAATCAGTAGCTGCATTGGCTTTCAAAGGCAACGGTAGCAGGACAATGTAGTCCACTCCGGCTGGAGCGGGACTTTTTGGTCATTCCGGGTCTCGCAGTGCTCCACCCGGCAGTCGTGAATGATGGGAACCTAGAAACCCCTTTTGGAGGAGCTGTAAATGAAGCAACTCAGACTACGGTGGATCATCGTGGCGGTGGCAGCGGCGCTCTTCGTTTGCGCAGGCGCGAGCCGCGGATTTGGCCAGTCAACCAATACAGGCACGGTGGTCGGGGAAGTGACCGACTCGAGGCGGGGCGATAGTTCCGGGTGCGACGGTCACACTGACCGATGCGACCGCCGGCGTAAAGCTGACGGACACCACGAATGCCGACGGGAAATATGTCTTTCCGAGCGTTCCTCCGGGTACCTACAGCGTGAGCGCCTCCAAATCGGGCTTCTCGATCACGAAGACCGAGGGGCAGGAGGTCAATATCGGAACGCAGCTGACCCTCAACCTGAAGCTGAAGGTGGGCGGCAGCACGGAGACGGTGGAAGTGCAGGTCGTCGGTACCGAGTTGCAGACGCTCAACTCGACAGTAGGCCAGACGATTTCGCAGGAAGCGATCGAGTCATTGCCGAGCCTGAACCACGATGTGAATACCTTCACGTCGATGCAGCCGGGCGTTGACCCGAGCGGCAGCGTGGCGGGGGCGGTGAACGATCAGAGCACCTTCCTGCTGGACGGCGGACAGATCACGAATGATATGGACGGCAGCATGGCCGTTTACACCGGCAGCTTCGCCGGAGACCCAACGGGAGTGGCGGGGGCGAACGGCGCTCTGGCGGCTGGCCCGACGGGCGTGATGCCAACCCCACAGGACAGCGTGGAAGAAGTCAAGATCAATACGGCGAACCAGACAGCCGACTTCGACAATTCCGCAGGTGCGCAGGTGGAGTTTGCGACACCCCGTGGAACGAATCGCTGGCATGGCGCTGCGTATGAGTATTATCTCGACAATGGTTTCGACGCGAACACGTGGGACAACAATCAGAGCGGGTTCCCGCTGACGCAATATCACTACAGCCGGTTTGGCGCGAAGGCGGGCGGATTCTTCCTGCCCAAGCTGCTGGGCGGCCGGTGGTATGTCTTCGGCTTCTTCGAGGGGTACCGGTATCCGCAGTCGTCGACGGTCGTCAGGGCTGTGCCGTCACCCGCAATGGAAGCGGGAATGCTGACGTTTGGCGGGGTTACCTACGACATGAAGGCTCTCGACCCTCGTGGGATCGGGATCAACCCCACGGTCCAGGCGATGTGGCAGAAGTATATGCCGGCGGGAAATATCCCTGAGACGAACAGCACACCGTCTACCCAATGCGGAAGCATCGCGGGTACGGAGTGCGATGGAGTGAACGAGGTTGGGTTCCGGGGCAATCTGTCGCTGCCCCTGAATAGCAACGACTGGGTTGCGCGCATCGATCATGATTTCAACTCGAAGTTTCACTGGTTCGCGAGCTACCGTTATTACAAGCTGACACAGGCCTATGCGTCGCAGGTGGATATCGGCGGATTCTTCCCCGGCGATAAGTTGGGGACGCCGACATCGACGGCGGCCCGGCCACAGCAGCCGTGGTATTTCGTCACGGGTCTGACCACCAGCATCAACTCCAGCACGACCAACGATTTCCACTACAGCTACCTGCGCAATTTCTGGCAGTGGGGGACGGACAACGCGCCGCCGCAAATCTCAGGACTTGGCGGGGCGATGGAGCCCTTTGGGGAAACATCAACCGATGTTCTGTCGCCGTTCAATCTGAATACGCAGAGCATTCGGACCCGGTTCTGGGATGGGCAGGATAACTTCATCAGCGACAACGTGTCGATCCTGAAGGGCAATCACCTGCTCCAGTTCGGCGGGCAGTATCAGCACAACTTCGACTACCACCAGCGCAGCGACAACGGGGGCGGCATCAACTTCACGCCGACCTACCAGTTAGGCGATTCGTCGGGTTCCGGGCGGGTGGACATGTCCGAAATCGGCGGAGGATATCCGTCGACAACGGCGGCGAAGCGCGACGCCGCAGCCGTATATGGCATTGTGACGGACGCGCAGCAGGCGTACACACGCAGCGGGGCAAATCTTGCGCTCAATCCGCCGCTAACCCATGCTTTCGACCAGAGCACCATTCCGTACTACAACGTCTACTTCAGCGATACCTGGCATATGAAGCCGAGCTTCACGCTGACGTATGGCATGGGGTGGACGCTGGAGATGCCGCCGACCGAGGCAGGTGGGAAGCAGACGGTTCTGGTGGATGCCGCCGACGAGCCGGTAAAGTCGGCCGATTTCCTCAACCAGCGGAAACTGGCAGCGGAGCAGGGCGGGATTTACAACCCGGAACTTGGGTTCGCTCTGGTCCACAACGTAGGGAAGGGCGATAAGTATCCATACGATCCTTTCTATGGCTCTTTCAGCCCACGCGTGGGCGTTGCATGGAATCCGAGCTTCTCGAAATCAACGGTGGTTCGCGGTGGCTACGGACGCATCTACGGGCGTCTGAACGGTGTGGATCTGGTGCTGTCGCCGCTGCTCGGCGTCGGGCTGATCCAGGCGGTACAGTGCCGGCAGGCTTTCTCGAGCGGCGCCTGTGGACCGACCAATCCGACGGTCGCCAACGCGTTCCGCATCGGGGTGGACGGGAACAATGCACCGCTGCCAACTGCGGCGGCAACGCTGCCGCAACCTGCCTATCCCGGTTACAACCTGATTGCCGGGTCGGCCAGCGAAGCGATGGATCCGAACTTCCGGCCGAACGTGGTGGATTCGTTCGATCTGACGATCCAAAGGCAGATCGGGCAGAAGTCGCTGCTGGAGGTCGGCTACATCGGGCGGCGCATCCAGCACGAATACCAGCCGGTGGACCTGAACGCCGTGCCGTACATGATGTCGGTGGGCGGCCAACAGTTCCAGACCGCGTATGCAAATCTGGAAAAGTACATCGGTTGCGCAACGTCTATCGGAGCCTGCGGCGCCAATATTCCAACCCCCGGCACTGCGGCGTATACCAGCTTCATCAACTCGGTTGCAACGCAGCCCTTCTTCGAGGCGGCACTGGCCGGTACCGGCTATTGCAATGGTTACTCAAGCTGCACGGCAGCAGTTCTCGACCAGGAAGGTCCAAACGGACAAGGAAACCTGCTTTACCAGGCTGTGTGGAGCCTGTGGTCCGATCTGGACAGCGGCGGATTCAATTTCCCCCGCACGATGTCGAACACAGCCATTCCCGGTCAGGCAAACGGGGCAAGCGGGCAGTTCACCAGCGGTGTTGCGGAGAACGCGAGCACCGGTTACGGCAACTACAACGGCGGCTTTATCAGCTTTGGTACGCGCAGCTGGCACGGGCTGACGATGCAGCACAACTTCACCTACAGCAAGGCGCTGGGCACAGGAGCCGTGGTGCAGGCGTCGAGCGAATACACCCAGAACGATGCCTATAACCTGGGAGCGATGTACGGGAACCAGCCGTTCTACCGGAAGTATGTTTACAACACGTACATCGTGGCGTCGGACCCGTGGTTTAAAGGACAGAACGGATTCCTGGGACGCGCTGCGGGGGGCTGGACCTTCGCTCCGATCTTCACGGCCGGATCGGGACCGCCGGTTTATTGCAACACGCAGACCGATGCGCAGTCGTGGGGTGCGGGCGACGGTGCGGATTACTTCAACAACGAGCAGTGCGTGTTCACGAGCAAGTACAACGCAGGGCACTCCGCGCATTTCGGAGTGGCGGGGGGAACGGATTCGTTCGGGAACATGGTTGGAAACGCAACGTCAAACACTCCTGTGAATCTGTTCAAGGATCCGGTTGCGGTATGGAACCAGGTTCGGGCACCGATTCTGGGCATCGACACCAAGAACTCGGGCTACGGGCCGTTCACGGGTCAGCCTTATTGGAACCTCGATGGACAGCTCAAGAAGGATGTCCGGATCATGGAGTCGGCTACCTTCGAGTTCTCGTTCATCGCAACGAACATGCTCAACCACCGGCAGTTCTATGATCCCGGCATGGCCTTGTATTCTCCGGGTACCTGGGGTGTGCTGAGCAGCCAGGCAAACAGCCCTCGTGCGATGGAGTTTGGTGGCCGGGTAACGTTCTAAGTTAACCGGCGGTACTTCTTGGCGGCGGAGATCCCTTTGGGCTCTCCGCCGTTATTCTTTGTGGCCATCGCCCCCGGGCGGGAGTGACCGAGGAGATGCCGGCCACTCCGATTTTGTCGATGGTGTGAAGGCAATCACCGACAAGAGGCAGGGAAGAACTGGAATATCCACGTGATTGTGCCGAAAGTGGGAGAGCTATTGCCGCATTCGCTCTTGCCTTTTTAGATAACGGCAGGTAAAAGGGTTTTCTGCGGTATTTCAGGCGGTTTTCATTGCCGGAAATATCCAGGTTCGGCAAGGCAACCTTTTTCAGCGCAAAGGAATCTATGACCCCGATGCTAGCCGACATTCTGCTGGTGGACGATAACTGTATTCAGGCGACCACCAGGAAAGCAATTCTGGCGCGGTCCGGCGCTGACGTAGCTCTTGCGTGCGACGGAAGGCAGGCCCTGGCGATGCTCGATCAGCCGGGAACGCCGCGGCCCGTGGCTCTGGTGGTAACGGATCATCTGATGCCGGGCATGAATGGGCCGGAATTTGTGGCTCAGTTGCGCCTGCGTTATCCCGATCTGCCAGTGCTGGTGCTGAGCGGGCTTGCGGAGGCCGAGGACGAATACCAGGATCTCGATGTGATGTTCCGGTTGAAGCCGTTTCCTCCCGACGAGCTGCTCGCGCTGGTGCGAACGCTGCTGACCCAGCAGCCGATCGGGCGCACGGCCTAAAGGCAGGGAGTAGCCAATAGGGAGCAGGGAACAGGCTGCCGCGACGGGCTGCGTGACTGCCCGCCGGTGTGCGAGTCCCAGTTGTCAGTCCCCAGTCCCCATTTCACAGTTGCCTGCCCCAGTCCGCCATCCCTACTGCCTGTTACCTGCCTTCGTGTGAGATTTGTCACAGCGCCCCTGCGCTCGCCGACGTGAAGATCAGAGTGTTCCCCTGGTTGTCGTTTTAGCTGTCGCGGCAGTCGTCTACGCAGTCGTCAGTCCTCGGAAAGTGCGACAATCAGAAAGTCACGCCTATGCCCGCATTCGGCAGTTTTTCGCTCCTGATCGCGCTCGTGCTGAGCGCCTACAACCTGCTGGCGGGCGCAATCGCGCTGCGGCAGCTGGCGGTGGGGCGCCGCGGCTGGATATCCCCGAGAAGCTGGCCGAGACAGCGCGCCGAGCCGGCATCGCCAGCTTCCTGGCCACCGGATGCGCGGCCTTTGCGCTGGTATGGGCCGCGTTCACCAACGACTTTTCCGTTGCCTACATCACAGAGCACTCCAACCGCGCTCTGCCGGCGGCCTACAAATTCGCCGCGCTATGGTCGGGGCAGGAGGGATCGCTGCTGCTGTGGGCGTTCCTGCTGTCGGCCTATGGATTTGTGCTGCGTGTGCGTCACAAGGTCGATGTCAAGCTGACCGCCTACGCGTCGACGATCCTGGCCGGTATCCAGGTCTTCTTCCTGCTGCTGGTGAATGTGGCTGCGACGCCGTTTTCCCTGGTTACCGGCGCGATCCCTCCCGACGGAAACGGGCTGAATCCGTTACTGCAGTATCCGGAGATGGTGATACATCCGCCGATGCTGTATCTCGGATATGTCGGCTTCAGCGTGCCGTTTGCCTTTGCGCTGGGCGCGCTCATGATGCGCTATCCCGGCGAAAAGTGGATCCACATCACCCGGCGCTGGACCATGGTGACGTGGCTGTTCCTGACGGTGGGCATTTTCCTGGGTATGCACTGGGCGTATTCGGTGCTCGGGTGGGGCGGCTACTGGGGTTGGGATCCCGTCGAGAACGCCTCGGTGATGCCGTGGCTTACGGGCACCGCCTTTCTGCATTCGGTCATGATGCAGGAAAAGCGCGGCATGATGAAGAGCTGGAATGTGTGGCTGATCTTTTCGACCTTCATGCTGGCGATTCTTGGCACGCTTCTCACACGGTCCGGGCTGGTGAGTTCGGTGCATGCGTTTGCGCAGTCGGCCATCGGGACGTGGTTCTGGGTATTCCTGGTGATCGTGCTGGCGGTGTGTTTGTTCACCTACATTCTGAACCGCGATCATCTGAAGTCGGAGCACAAGCTGGAGTCGCTGGTCTCGCGCGAGTCGAGCTTCCTGTTCAACAACCTGGTGCTGCTGGCGGCTTGCTTCACAGTGCTGTGGGGAACGCTCTTCCCCGTGTTGTCGGAATATGTGCAGGGCAATCGCGTCACGGTGAGCGCGCCGTTTTATAACCGCGTTGCGGTCCCGATTGGAGTCTTCCTGCTGTTTCTGACCGGCATAGGCCCGCTGCTTGCCTGGCGGTCGACGTCGGTGCGCAGTATCGCGAAAAACTTCAAACTGCCGGCGATAGTCGGCCTGGTCGTCGCGATCGCCATCATCCCCCTGGGCGTGCATCCTTGGACGATATTCACCACCGATGATCAGGGCGCATTCTATGCGTGGGTGACGCTGGCGATGTCGGCATTTGTGATCACGGCGATCTTTGCGGAGTTTTGGCGTGGCGGCAAGGTGATTCAGCAGAAATCCGGACAGAACCTGCTCACATCGATGGTGCAGCTAACGCGGCGCAATACGCGGCGTTACGGCGGGTACATCGTTCACTTCGGGATCGTGCTCATCTTCATCGGGATTAGCGGGCAGGCGTTCAATCAGAGCCACGAACAGACGATGAATTACAAGCAGACTTTTATGCTGGGTCCTTACACGATTGAGTGCATGGATTATTCGCAGGATTCGAATCCAAATTACGACACGGAATTTGCGCTGCTGAATGTGTATCGCGGCGGCCATCTGGTGACGAAGCTCTCGCCGGAGCTGCGTATTTACGCGGCCAGCCAGCAGCCTTCGACCATCGTTGCCAATCACTCGACGCTGGCATGGGACCTGTACATCATTTATGCGGGCAAGGATCCAGCGACGGGGCAGCCGGTGATCAAGGCGTTTCTGAATCCGCTGGTGGCCTGGATCTGGATTGGGCTCATCGTGACGATTTTGGGCACCCTCATAGCGCTGGCGCCGAATATCAGCGCGGCGATTGCGGCGCAGCGGCATCGCGTGGTGGTTGCGCCTGAGGTGGTTGCGGCGGGGAAGGCGGGAGATTGATGCGCCGCATGAGCCGATTTGCGCTGCTGCCTCTCCTGGTGGTGCTGGGAGCCGCAACGCTGGGTTCGGCTGACACCGAGTCGCGCTACAACGATCTCGGACACAAGCTGATGTGCGTGTGCGGATGCAGCGAGATTCTGATCGAGTGCAACCATGTGGGCTGTCCGGATTCCGATCGCATGCTGGGCGAACTGAAGGCGGCGATTGCCAGCGGGGAAGGTAACGATGCGGTGCTGGCGGCTTTTCAGGAAAAATATGGCCCCACCGCTCTGGCCGCCCCCATGCTGACGCGCTTCAATATCCTTGCCTGGGTAGTGCCTCCGGGCCTTTTGCTGTTCGGCCTGGCGGGCACGTTCATGCTGGTCCGGAAGTGGAGACTGCGCACGGTGGCCATGCCCGCGGTGGCGGATGATCCGGCGTCGTTGGAGTTGAGAGACAGAATTCGACGGGAGACGGAGATATGACGACGCTAGCCTGTGCATTGCTGCTGATTACGACGTTCCTCTATGTATTCTGGCCGGAGCGCCGGGTGGAGGCGCAGCATACGAAGACTCGCGTCGAGTACCTCCGGGAGCGGAGAGAAGTGCTGTACGAGAACCTGCGGGATCTAAACTTCGAGTATCGTGCCGGGAAGTATCCCGAAGAGGATTATGCCGCGCAGCGGGTGATGCTGGAAAACGAGGCGGCCGAGACCGTGGCCGAGATCGACCTTCTGGAATCGGATGCCTTCGCGCCGCGTCTCGGCTGATTTTCTGCAATAAGAATGGAACTCTATGAAGCTGCTCTCTCAATTGTCATTTTTCGCTACTTTTGTTCTGCCGCTCTCGCTGAGTGCGGCGACGATTTCCGGCACGGTTACCGACCGCACGACGGGCAAGCCCGCGGCTGGTGATACCGCGGTGCTCCTCGACCTGCAACAGGCGATGACGGAGTCGGCGCGGACGACGATTGACGCGAGGGGCCATTACTCCTTTGACGTTCCGGACAACGCCGGCATGCACCTGGTGCAGGTCCAGCATGAGAAGGCGTCCTATTACGGGCCCGTGCCGCCGAATACCTCCGTGGTGAACATCGATGTGTTCGACGTGGCGCCGAAAGTCGATGGCATTCACACGTATGCGGATGTGTCACGCATGGAGACGGATCAGCAGGGGCTGAGCGTGACGGAGAGCTTCTTTATCAGGAACACCTCAAAGCCGCCGAAGACACAGCTGAACGCGCACAACTTCGAGTTCTACCTGCCGCAGGATGCCGTACTGGAGGGCGCGACCGCGACCGGGCCTGGAGGGATGGCGGTCTCAAGCGCGCCGGTTCCCCAGGCCGACCGGGGCCACTACGCTTTTGTCTTTCCGCTGCGGCCGGGCGAGACCCGTTTCCAGATCGGATACAAGCTGCCCTATAACGGGACCTTCACCCTGCACCCCCGGGTAACTCTGCCAACCGACAACGTCGCGGTGATGTTGCCGAAGAGCATGAGCTTCGAGGGGGGGCAAAATTTTCAAGCCCTTGGCGCGGATGCGAGCGGGCCGGGAGTGCAGACGTTTCTGGCGACGAATGTGACGCCGCTTGCGCCGCTCGCGTTCACGGTTTCGGGAACGGGTTCTATGCCCCGAGAACAGCAGGACGGGCGGGGTGCGGCAAATGGGATGGGCCAGGGTGCTCCGGGCCAGGGTGGTCAGGGAATGGGCCTGGCCGGAGACCAGGGCGCTTCCGATCAGCCCGCTGCGCAGACCAACGGACCCGGCGGGGGCGTAGCGGGCGCGGTGCCGATTGGCACACCCGATCCGCTCCAGAAGTACAAATGGTACATCCTGAGCGGTGCGGGCTTATTGATGGTCATAGCGGCGGCGTTTCTGCTGCGGTCGAAGCCGGGCCAGGGGATGGCTACTGTTGTACCTGAACCTTCTCCGCTCACCTCGATTCTGCCTTCGGGAGTGAAGGCGACGACGTTACGGGCGGAAATGGTTGCGGGAACAACAGCGCATGTTGTCGCAGCGGCGACACCAGCGAATCGGCTGACAACGACGAATGGAGCGCAAAAAAGCGGGAGTACTCCGGAAATGCTGGCAGCGCTGAAGGACGAACTGTTTCAGCTTGAGACCGACCGGCTGGAAGCAAAGATCACGGATTCGGAATACGCAGAAAACAAGTCTGCACTGGAAGTGCTCATGCGCCGCGCTCTGGCACGCGAAGCTGCGAAGCACCAGCCCCTGACGGAACCAACCGTCACGGAACCAGCCATTCAGGAAGCCGTCAAGGAGCCAGCCAGCTGATCGAGTCAGAACTGGATCATTTGAAAAGCCCGTTTGCGCAGGATTTTTCGCGCTGGATTGCGGGAACAAGTCCGTGCGAATCGGGCCCGTTTATGCGGTGAGCCACGTCAGCAGCAGGAAGAGCGCCGCTGCGGCGGCCGCGATGCGATAGGCGTAATCCTGTTTACGACTCGAGCTCTTCGGCTCCTTATAGGGTGTTTCCGGATAGATATGCATACGGCCTCGCGGGGGGATTTGAACTTGTTTGCTTAGACTCATTTTTCGGCAAGCATGACTCGGGGCGTGAGGAAATAATTTTTAATTCCGCCATCGGTGTGCCGTGATGGTTACCTTCTGGGTATCGTGCGCAGGCAGTCCTCTTACAGTAGGCAAGGGAATGCGCGGCAGATTGCCAGCGCTTCATGCTCGCGCCGAATGCACTGCTCGCCCGCGACCCTTGCCAATGTCCGTGAGAGGTACAATCCTCTCGATGAACGTGCCTGATTCGGACCCTCATTCGCAGTCCAGCTCGAAGCCGAGTTCGGAGCCCGCAATGTTTCGACCCGATGGACCCCAGCCCCGCGAACCACGCTCTCCCCTGCCGTGGATCGTTGCGGGCGGCGTAGTTCTCATCGTCCTTGTGCTGCTGATCACCCTCGGACGTCATCGCGAGCCGGCCAATCCGGGAGGCGCTGGACTGGCGGCGGCCGATCCTTACGCGGCCCGCCTGCCAATTGCAAATCTGCAAATGAGCCAGGCCGGCAGCTTGGTCGGTTCGCAGGTTACATACATCGATGGGCAGGTCAGCAACCAGGGCGGAAAGACCGTGACTGGGATTACCGTGCAGGTTGCGTTTCGGGACATCGGGAACCAGCTGGTGCAGAAAGAGACCATGCCGCTCAACCTGATCCGGATGCGCCAGCCTTATGTCGATACCCAGCCGGTGAGCGCCTCGCCGATCCGGCCCGGGGAGACGCGGGAGTTTCGGCTCATCTTCGACCATGTCGCCCAGGACTGGAACCAAAGCTACCCAGAGATACGGATCATCGAAGTCACACCCGGCTCCTGAGTGTCGCAGCAAGAAAGCCTCTTGTGCCCAGCGCGAGTAATTTCTTCCCGATCCGGGCCGAGAGTGCGTTATTTACAGGGCTGTAGCAAACCTGAGCCGCTGCGAAAATCCACTTCAAATCTCTGATTACATTGTGCTTACGGTGGAGCGGTTGAGCGCTTGGCGGTTTGGCACGGCGAGTGCTGTTACTGTTCGTGCAAGACGGGGCGCTGCAGCCATCCGAAGCTTCAATCCACAGAGAATAAACCTATGAAAACGAAATTGAATCCCGGATCGATTACAGTGCTGCTGGTTGCGGTCAGTTTGGGTCTGCCAGCGGTCGCACAGTCTACCTCTTCAGGACAACAGCCCCAGGTTCAAACGGGCGCTTCGACGAACGCCAATCCCCAGGATCAGAGCCAGAATCCGCAGACTGGAACAGGCAAGGCCCCGCTCCCCGAGAAGTCGAATGAGGGCTTCTGGGGGCATATGAACCCGTTCGCCCGCAAGAAGTGGGTGAACCGCCAGCTGGATCCGGTAAAGGATCGGCTGAACGAGCTGGATCAGTTGCAGGCGAAGAACGCGTCCGATATTAAGGATGTCGATCAGCGGGCGCAGAACGGCATTCACGCCGCCCAGACCACGGCGGACCAGGCAAATCAGGTAGCTTCCGCAGCAAATACGACAGCCGGGCAGGCGCAGCAGACCGCGCAGCAGGCGAGCGACAAAACGGCCCAGTTGGGTCAGACGGTTGCGAATCTGGATCAGTATCACCCGATCACGAACACTGACATCCACTTCCGTCCCGGACAAACTGTCCTGAACGATAAGGCGAAGGAAGCCTTGGATCAGGTTGTGAGCCAGCTGCAGGGGCAGAAGGGTTACGTGGTGGAAGTGGAAGGGTACTCGCGCTCACGGGGTACGGTGGGCATGGAGAGTTCGCAGCACATGGCGGAAGCGGTGGTCCGGTATCTGGCCGAACACCAAATCCCGGTGTGGAGGATTCACGAAGTGGCCATGGGCAACGCGCCGGTCAGCTCGGATGACAATTCCGCAGCGAAGCCGGGTAGTGTGGTACGCGTGAGCCTGATGGCAAACAGTTTAGCAGCCTTGAACTCGCCGAATGGCAGTTCACCGATTGGCGCGACGCAGTAAGAATTCCGCGCAGCCCTCCCCTCAGGGTACTGCGTCGCAACCAACGGCCCAGCCTCACTAAGAAGGCAGGCGCAAAAGAGCTCTCACACAACGAGAGAACCAAGGCAGATTGGCCCCTCACCCCGAGGGGCCCTTTTTTTGTACTTGGAGATGGCGATCAGCGAATCACGTGAAGAGCGGCGGCCCCATTCCGTACCGCACTCACGACAAGCCTGCGATCGAAAGTCGCCAGCTGGCCTCCATGGGTTGAGGCCAATGCAAGAAGGTATGTATCACTGACCTGGCTGGAGTGAAGCAGACGGGAACGCTCGATCTCAGCGGAATCCAGAAGTCTGATGTCGTCTGGCCAGAAAGCGTGTCCGGGAAGGGCGCAAAATTGGGACAGCATCTCAGAAATGACCGCGGGCGTTCCAAATGAATTTGAGTAGCCCGGACCGCTCAGGATCCGCAAAACCGCGTTTTGCGTGAAAGGACAAGTCGCAAACTATTTGCGACCGGCAGTACCAAACCATCGATGCGCGATTCCGTGGTGAATGTGCCGGTCATCGATCAGAGCGATCAGCACATTGACATCCAGCAGAAACCTCATGGCCACTCATCGCGCAGGCGATTCACGATCTCCATAGTCACTGGCTTCCCACCAGGACGCCTGGGGAGCAAGGGAACTCCGTTACGGGTTCGAAAGCGCCTCTGTGGTGGTTCGAGACCTTTTCTGGCGAGCCCCGAGATGACCTCGCCGACGCTCTTTCCCTCGCTCTCGGCAAGACCCTTGGCCGCCGCCAGAACGTCGTCGTCGATGGCCAGCGTCGTCCTCATGCATCAATCATCAAGCATCAATCATCGGATGTCAAAAGTGAAGCTACTTTCCCCACCGCCAGAGCAGCCAAAACACCAGCGTCAATGCCACACTGAGCAGGATGGAAGTCCCCAGTGGGAAATAGACGGTTGCGTGTTTACCGCGCCAAGTCAGGTCGCCGAGCACCCCAGCGGAAGCCCGTTTTTTCCGAGCAGAAGGACGACTGCGCCCACTGCGGCCATAAGCAGGCCAATGCCGATCAGGACGCGACCAGGGTCGCTCATAGATTCAGTTTAGAAGCAAGGCCGCTGCCTTGACACCTTTCCGTAGCCATTCTGGTAGGCTTGCAGCGCGGTCGAGAGCCGCTCAGAGGAGAGTCCCTATGCAAGCACGTCGAGGTATGATTCTGGCAGTTTGTACCGTGCTGGCTTCACCAGCATTTCTATTTGCTCAAAATGGGCAGGCCGCCGCCGCCCCCGCCGCCCTGTCCTCCTACTCGCCTGCCGATTCCATGGGCGCGCTGCTGAGCCTGACCGAAATGGAAGTCGTCAGCGCCGCCGAAGCCATGCCCGCCGACAAATACGACTTCGTCCCCACCGCCGGCGAATTCAAGACCGTTCGCACCTTTGGCCAGCAGGTCAAACACCTCGCCCAGGCCAACTACTCGCTGCTTAAGGCCAGCGGCGTCCCGGGCGCCGTCGATCCCAAAACCCTCGAAGGCCTCAAGACTAAGGACGAACTCGTCAAGGCCCTGAAGGACTCCTACATCTATGCCCACGCCGTCGCCAACTCGCTGACAACCGACAATGCCTTCAGCAGCGTGCCCGGTCTTCCTCCGAACTGGAAGATCACGCGGACTTCCGACGTAGCCTTCATGATCATGCACAGCATGGATCACTACGGCCAGATGTGCGTTTATCTGCGCATGAACGGAATCATCCCGCCGGCGAGCCGCCCGCAGCAGGGATCGATGTAGCGCCCAGCCCGAAGCCCGGAGCCAGGACCAGGTCACCAGGAGCGGGCCCAGCTCCCAGCGCCCAGCCGTTCTTCTGCGACAATAATCCCGAATGGCTCTCGGACGAAGTGTCGACGTCGAAGCGCGCGAGGAGCGGCGGCATCCGGTGCTGCGCGTGCTCGTTGTTTTGCTGCTCCTCGTGCTGATGGCCGTTGCCGGCGCCGTGGTGACGGGCGGCGTTTGGCTCAAACACAAGATGCAGTCTTCCCTGCCTGAGCTCGACGGCAACCTTCTCACGCCAGGGTTGAGCGCGCCGGTGACAGTGCGTCGGGATCGGCACGGCGTTCCGCACATCGAGGCAGCCGATCTCGACGACCTGCTTTTTGCGCAGGGATATGTGACCGCGCAGGACCGGCTATGGCAAATGGACATGGCGCGGCGGATGGCGGCAGGCGAGGCCGCCGAGATCCTCGGTTCAAAGCTGGTGGAACATGATCGCCAGCAACGAATCCTCGCCATGCGGGCCACGGCGGAGCGGCTCACCGCCACTCTCGACGACCAGCAGCGCCGCTTGTTCGACGATTATGCGCGCGGGGTGAATGCATTTATCGGCGCGCACGAGGACCGTCTCCCAGCCGAGTTTCGTCTGCTGATGTACCAGCCAAAGCCGTGGCAGCCGGTCGATTCCATGCTGGTGGTGATGAGCATGGTGCAGATGCTCGACGAGCACTGGCAGGAGAAGCTGGAGCGCGAGCAGATCACTGCGCGCCTCGGGCCAACCCTGGCGGCCGATTTATATCCCACAGGCTCGTGGCGCGACCGCCCCCCGATTACAACCGAGACGCCCATCACCGCGCCGCAGCAGAACATTCCTGATGTGCCGCTGGACGAAAGCCAGGACGGGGCGGCGTTTTTGGACTACTTACAAAGGGGCGGAAATGCAGGTCCTTCGCCTGCGCGCCTCCGGCGCTTCGCTCAGGATGACGGTTGTTTGGGGTGCACGCCGGGGTCGAATGAGTGGGTCGTCGCAGGATCGAGAACGGCAAGCGGCCAGGCAATGCTCTCGAACGATATGCATCTCGAGGCAGGAAATTCCGAATATCTGGTACGAGAACGATCTGAAGGCCCCGGGGCTGCATGCGGCTGGCGTAACGGTGCCGGGCCTTCCCCTGGTGGTTGCCGGGCATAACGAGCACGTCGCATGGGGATTCACCGCCCTCTACGGCGATACGCAGGACATTTATGTAGAGCGGGTCAACGGGCAGGATCAGTACCAGGGAGCGGACGGCGCTTGGCACCCCATGGAGCACAACCGGGAGACGATCCACGTGCGCGGCGGGAAGGATGTGACCGCGGAGGTGGCGCGCACGGCGAACGGAGTGGTGATCACCCCGCTTATCCGTGGCGAGAAGCGCGTCCTGACTCTGCGATGGACGGTCTACGATCCGAAGGCCAGCGGCTATCCGTTGCTGGCGATGAATGCCGCGTCGAACTGGACGGAATTTCGGAACGCGCTTCGCCAGTGGTGGGGTCCCACGCAGAACGTGGTCTATGCGGACGACCAAGGACACATCGGATACCAGGCGATCGGATTCATTCCGGTCCGGCAGGGCGGGCTGGCGGGCGTGCCGATCGTGGATGGCCAGCATGAGTGGCTGGGATATATCGGCCTCGATGAGATGCCGTCGGCTTTCGATCCGCCGGGCGGAATTCTGGCGACGGCGAATGCGCGTGTGACGGCGAATCCCAATCCGCCCAGTCAGGGCGCGGCTGCTGGTTCGTCAACGGCGAGCCGTGCTGCTGAGAACCCTGCTTCACAAAACCAGGCAAGTCAGACCCCAGCAAATCAGAATCCCACAAGCTCGGCCGCCGACGGCCCCAAAATCACCCTCGAGTGGGCCGATCCGTACCGCAACGAGCGCATCTGGAAATGGCTCGGTCCAAAGAGCAAACTGACCCAGCAGGACATGCTGACCCTCGAGACCGACGTCTATTCCGAGCTCGATCAGGAGATTGCGCAGCGCCTTGCGTATGGGATCGACCACGCGAAGAACACCGACGCGCGGCTGCGGCAGGCGGCGGACCTATTGCGGTCGTGGGATGGCGCGGTGACAATCGACTCAGCGCCGGCGGCCATTTTGGCGGCTGCGAAAAAAGCGTTTTATCCCATGCTGCTGGAGCCGAAACTCGGCGAACAGTGGTCGGAGTACCGCTGGGCGGAGAGCCTCTTCGCCGGTGAGCAGATATTGATGCATGAGCCGGCGGCGTGGCTTCCACCGCAGTACGCGACTTGGGACGATTTTCTGGCGGACATGGTGCGCCAGGGCTTGGCGCAGGGTGGCGCGCCCGGCGATCTGCGGCAATGGCGGTATGGCTACTCGCATCCGGTGGATGTGGAGCACCCGCTCTTCGGTTTGCTGCCGTGGTTCAAAGACTGGACCGGGACAGGAGTGCTGCCGCAGTCCGGCGACACATCGACGGTGAAACAGGTGGGACGGTCGTTTGGACCATCGCAGCGTTTCACGATCGACTGGTCAAACGTGGATGCGGCCACCGAGGAAATCACCATGGGCGAGTCGGGTGACCCGCTGAGCCCGTACTACCGCGACCAGTGGGCTTACTGGTACAACGGCAGAACCTTTGTCCTGCCATTTACTAAGCAGGCGGTAGCGGCGGCGACGGCGCACACGCTGCGGCTTGAGCCCTGAAACGGTGAGGTTCTGGTTCCGTTTTCCGGCGAGTCAGGCGAGCGACGCGACCCGCGCGAGGCGCAGGCGATCGCTCCTGCTGGCGGTGGTCGGCATAGCCGTTCTGCCCCTCGCCTGGCGCGGAACATCTTGCGGCCAGGACTTCGATTTTCATCTGCAAAACTGGCTTGAAGTGGCCGCGCACTGGCGCCAGGGCGTTGTCTATCCGCACTGGGCCGGGTCTGCCAATTTTCTGGCTGGCGAGCCGCGCTTTGTCTTTTATCCCCCGCTCAGCTGGCTGCTGGGGGGGGTGCTGGGGGCGGTACTGCCGTGGAGCTGGATCCCGCTGGCGTTCGCCCTGATTGCGCTCCTCGGTGCCGGCTTCAGCTTCCGCGCCATGGCCCGCGAGTGGATCGCCGCTGACAACGCGACCCTGGCGGCCTGCCTGTATGTGGTCAATCCCTACATGCTGTTCGTTCTGTACGAGCGCGGAGCAATGGCCGAGCTGCTGGCGGCGACCTGGATACCGCTGCTGGTGCTGTATGGCATTCGGGAGAAGCGTGCACTCATTCCGCTTTCGCTCACCGTGGCGGCGATCTGGCTTACGAATGCTCCGGCGGCCGTCATGGGCTGCTACCTGCTCGTGGTTCTGGTGCTGGTTGCGGCGGTGCAGCGACGAACCTGGCGGCTGGTGGGGCGCGCTGCCGGTGGCGCGCTGCTGGGGTTGGCGCTCGCGGGGTTCTGGCTGGTTCCAGCGTTCTATGAGCAGCGGTGGGTGGCGATTGGGCGGGCAATCGGGCCGCTGATGCGCGTCGAGGACAGCTTTCTGTTTGGGTTTGCAAAGCTGCCGGGGCCGAATGTCTCAACGGACGATTTGTTCAATCTGAATTACCACAACCAGGTGCTGCGGACGGTTTCCTGGATTGTCGTGGCGCTGATGCTTGGGGTGGTGGCGGCAGCCTTGGTGTCCCGTAAGAGGCGGAACCCGCTCTGGATGCCGCTTGTAGTCGTGGGCGCCGCCGTTTGCATTCTTCAGCAACGATGGAGCGACCTCGCATGGCGGCTGACTCCAGAGCTGAAGTACCTCCAGTTTCCGTGGCGATGGATGCTGGTGCTGGGGATGGTTGTTGCGGCTCTGGTCGGGCTTGCACTGCGAGGGGAAGCGACGACCAGGCGAGCCATCGCGGTGCGGGCTGCGGGGACTCTGCTGCTGGCGGGCGGGATGTCTGTGATGGCTGCGGCGTTGTTTTGGCAGCCGTGCGATGAGGAGGACAACGTCGCCGCGCAGGTAGCGGCGTTTCATGCGCGCGGATTCGAGGGCACGGACGAATATACACCGCAGGGCGCGGACAATGGCGAGATTCAACCGGGTCTGCCTGCGGTTTCCATACTGAGCTCGCCGAATGCGGAGCTCGCCGAATCAGGCGGCGCGACTTTGCAGGAGAGCGTGAACGAAGTGAAGATTGGGCGCTGGGATACCGAGCGCCGATCCGTGATGGTGAACAGCACGCGTGCAACATATGCGGTGCTTCGGCTGATGGATTACCCGGCGTGGCAGGTCATGCGCAATGGAGTCGAGGTACGTGATCGGGCGCAGCGGAGCGACGGGCTGATGGTCATCCCGGTGGAAGCGGGTGCGAACGAGATCGACGTCCGCTGGCGGAGGACAAGCGATCAATGGGCCGGAGACGGGGTTTCATTGGCCGCGCTGGCGATTACACTGGCATTGGCTTGGCTGGAAAGGCGAAGGCCGACCGGCGAAAGGCGAGGGAAGTTCCGATACGATGATCGAGATGCGGGCTGAGGTCCAGGAAATTCTGCGTGAGGGTGTGGAGCGCACCGATGCCGCTCTGGAGCGGCTGCTGCCCCCGGCGACCGCGACGCCCGCGTCCATTCACGCGGCGATGCGGCACAGCGTGTTTGCGGGTGGCAAGCGTCTGCGCCCGGTGCTGGCGATGGAGGCGGCAAGGACCATCAGCTTCGCGCACGGTGCTACAGGGTTGCCGCGGGGCATCGAGGACCTGGGCGCGGCGATCGAGATGCTGCATACCTACTCGCTGATCCACGACGATCTGCCGGCCCTGGACAACGACGATCTGCGCCGCGGCAAGCCGACCTGCCACGTGGCGTATGGAGAAGCCATTGCCATTCTGGCAGGGGACGCGCTGCAAACGCTGGCCTACCAGACGCTGGCGCGGATGAAGTGCGCACCGGATCGCGTGGTGAAGATCGTGAGTCTGATCGCCGAGGCGACAGGCACAGTGGAAGGGATGATCGGCGGGCAGGTGCTCGATCTTGAAGGCGAACACACGAAGCCGACGGCGGAGAGTGTTGCCGCGATCCACCGAGCGAAGACCGGAGCGCTGATCCGTGTGAGCATTGTGGCGGGCGGAGTTTATGGCGGCGCCGGCGCCGAGGATGCCAGGGCGCTGACAGAGTTCGGAACGAAGGCAGGACTGGCGTTCCAGATTGTGGATGATGTACTGGATATGACGCAGGACTCCGAGCACCTCGGAAAGACGGCGGGTAAGGATGTAGCGAGCGACAAGGCTACGTGGCCGGCGGTATTTGGGGTAGAAGCTTCGCGCCGAGATGCGGCTCGATTAATCAACGAAGCATTCGCGGCGCTGGAGCCGTATGCCGAATCGGCGGAAGGGTTGAAGGCGGTGGCGCGCTACCTGGTGGACAGAACCCACTAAGAAGCCAGGGAACACGTAAAAGGCAACAGGGAACACATTCGAATTGGTGCGTTCTCCGCGGGACTTCAGATGCCCACGCCAAATTCCGCGCCCATCTCTTCGCCCGCGTGGGAGAAGAAATCCGTCGGAGTGCGTCGATTGAACTTGTAACGCAGCCTCAGCTCACGGCCGATATAGAGGCCAAGGGCAGTCACACCAAGCGCGACCGAAGTCCAGCCGATGGCGCGCAAAACGCCAGATGACGAGTTGGAGGATTCAGAAGCCAAGGATTCCACCGAATCGCTATTTCCAAAAGTTTCAGTCCTGCACATGCGCATTCCCCACAGCGCCATGGCTCCATGATAGCGCAGGTTGCACCGGAGCTCACGGTGCCTGTGTTATACCGCTGCGCATCTGCACGGACCATACATCATTTGAGTGATTCGATGCACCGCAGTAGCATTACCTTTCGATCGGGCGGAAGAAAGCTCGCCTCAATGGAGTTGGCAGCCAGCTCGCGGAGATGCTCCTCGGTAAAGCCGAAGTGGTTTTGGGCGTTGACGTATTCGTCGAGGAGATCGCTCGCGAAGAGGGCCGGGTCATCGGAGTTGAGGGTGACCATGAGCCCCGAGTCGAAGTAACGGCGCAGGGGATGGTCGTCGAGGTGGGCACAGCAGCCGGTGCGGAGATTCGAGGTCACGCAGACTTCCAGAGGGACCTGGCGCTCAGCAAGGAGGCCCATCAGCTCGGGATCTTGAATCGCCGAGAGCGCATGGCCCAGCCGCTCAGCCCCGATATTGAGCGCACCCCAGATGCTTTCCGGCCCGGCGGATTCGCCGGCGTGGGCGGTGAGGCGGAGACCGGCGTCACGAGCCTCGGCGTAAAGGTCACGGAAAGGCTCGGCGCCCACGCGGCGCTCGTCGCCGCCGATGCCGATGCCGATGATGGAGGGATGTTGGGGGCGCAGCTGTGCAGCCTTTCTGAACACACGGGCGGCTGCTTCGGGACCGAAGTGGCGAACGGCGTCGAAGATCCAGTAAAGGGAGATGCCCAGCTCGGCCTCGGCGCGGATGCGTGCCCGCTCCATGCCCGCAAAGAGGGGTTCGAATTCGGATCGATTCCAGAAATAGATGACGCCGACAGAAACGTAGACTTCGGCGTGAACGACGCCCTGGCTGGCCAGGCGCTCAAGCATCCGCCAGGTGATGAGTTCGTAATCGTCAGGGGTTTGAAGGTGCTCGGTGACCGCCTTGAAGGCCATCAGAAAGCCGCTGAAATCGGTGTAGTGGTAGAGAACGCGGGCCTGATCGAGATTCAGGGGCGAAGCGTCGTGGCGGGCGCTGAGCTCGACCAGGGTTTCCGGAGTGACTGTGCCTTCGAGATGGAGATGCAACTCGGCTTTGGGTAGGCGGCGGATAAAGGAGTCGGATTCCATGCGGCAACCGTTCAGAGTACAGGATGGCCCGGCCAAAGAGTCGGGCGGGCAGAGGATGAGGCCGGGGTGCCCGAAAAGGGTGCACAGGAAGAAGACGGGAGTAATTGGACAGATGCTAAGCCTTTTGTGGGATTGCCGAATGGCTCAAAAGTAGCTGGAATCAAACCTACAATCGTTCAATGGCCGTAAGACAGGAAGACGTGGAATTCCGTCAAAATTTGTTGCAGTGGTTCGACGAAAATGCGCGGGACCTGCCGTGGCGGCAGACGCGCGATCCCTATGCCATCTGGGTGTCGGAGACGATGCTGCAGCAGACGCGCGTTGCAGTGGTAATCGAATACTACACGCGATTCATGGCGCGGTTCCCGACGCTGGCGTCGCTGGCCCAGGCCGACGAGACTGAAGTGCTGGCGTTGTGGAGCGGGCTTGGGTACTACCGCCGGGCGCGTGCACTGCACGAGTCTGCGCGAGCGGTAATGGCCGAGGGCGGGGGCGAGATTCCGAGAACGGCGGCAACGTTGAGCCGGTTGCCTGGCGTGGGGGTTTATACCGCGGCGGCTGTGGCGAGCATCGCGTTTGGCGAGCCTGTAGCGGCTGTAGACGGCAATGTGGAACGGGTGCTGACCCGCTACTTCGGCCATGAACCGGTACCGGGAGTGGCACGCAGCGGTGAACTGCGCAGGGCTGCTGAGCAGTTGGTTGATCCAGAGCGGCCGGGGGATTTCAACCAGGCCATGATGGAGTTGGGCGCAACGGTTTGCCTGCCGAAGGGACCGATCTGCCTCGCATGTCCGATTCGCGAGGGATGCGTGACGCGTGGAGAACATGCCGTGCCGCGCGCCAAAAAGATGCTGAGTCGCAAGACCGCTCTGGCGCTGGTCCAGCGGCGGCAGTGGCCTAAGGCGGAGGTTCTGCTCCAGCGGCGTCCACCGGACGCCACCCAAATGCCCAACATGTGGGAGCTGCCATCTGTGAAAGAAGGGCAGGAGAGCGAGGACATGCTCCTGCTGACGGTGCGTCATTCCATCACCAACACGAACTACTACGTTACGGTGTATGGGCTCAATATGAATGAGCAAAAAATATTGGCGCGGGGAGTTGGCGACCGCGCGTGGGTTCCGCTGATGGACTTGCCGGAGCTTCCGCTGACGGGTCTGACGCGGAAGATTCTGAAACGGCTGAGAGTAATGCCGGGCTACGCGCAAGCCCGGCCGGCAGTCACGCTGGACGATCTGAGTGTCGATCCGGCGAAGGAATTTGCCGAGGCGGGCGCCGAACGCTGAACAGCAGCGTACCCTTCAACGCGTCACAGTTTCGAACCTGTTCGCCAGGTCTGTCCGGCGCGATTCTTTCCAGAAACAGTCATGTGTGTGGCTCGGCATAGGTCGCGGGTCTCCCTTGCGCCTGAAAGAATCCCTGCAAAGATGGCGTAACGTAACCCAGCCAGGGTACGCTCAGGTTTTGGTGCAGCAGACCCAACCCAGGGGCCGCACTGCGAGGACCACAAATGCCTGAAACCGAACCAGCCACCGATGCGATTCCACCGCTGACCACGCTCACCGAAGAAGAAGCGATGCTGCGCGACACCGTTCGCCAATTTGCCCAGCAGGAAATTGCCCCGCGCGTGCGCGAGATGGACGAGGGGCAGAAGCTCGACGCGAGCATCCTGGAGCATCTCTTCAAGCTGGGGCTGATGGCGATTGAAGCGCCCCTGGAACTGGGTGGAGCGGGCGCATCGTTCTTCAGCGCAGTGCTGGCGGTCGAGGAGATCTCCCGCATCGATCCCGCGGTGGCCGTGATCGTCGACGTGCAGAACACGCTGGCCGTGAATGCGCTGCTGCGCTGGGGAAATGGAGAGCAGCAGCGTCGCTGGATTCCACTCATGGCGGAGAAGACAGTCTGCGCGTATGCGCTAAGCGAGGCGGGATCGGGATCGGATGCGTTTTCCCTCGCCACCCAGGCTCGCAGCGATGGCCACAGCTTTGTGCTCAGCGGGCGCAAGCTCTGGATCTCAAATGCGAACGAAGCCCACCTGTTTCTGGTCTTCGCGAATGCGCAGCCGGAAGCCGGCTATCGCGGAATCACTGCTTTCCTGGTCGAGCGCGGTACGCCGGGCTTTGCGGTCGGGCACAAGGAAGACAAGATGGGGATTCGCGCCTCGTCGACATGCGAGTTGTTGCTCGACGATTGCCGCGTGCCCGCAGAAAATGTAGTTGGCGAGATCGGCAAGGGCTACAAAATTGCCATCGAGACCCTGAACGAAGGGCGCATCGGCATTGCCGCGCAGATGCTCGGGCTGGCGGAAGGGGCCTGGTCCCTGGCAGTGAAATACAGCCAAGAGCGAAAGCAGTTCGGCAAATCCATCGCCGAATTTCAGGCGGTTCAGTTTATGCTGGCGGAGATGGCCACGCAGATTGAAGCAACCCGCATGCTGGTCTATAACGCGGCGCGGATGAAGTGTGCCGGCGTGGGGTTCGTCAAAGAAGCCGCGATGGCCAAGCTGTTTGCCTCGCGAGTTGCCGAGGATGTCGCCAGCAAAGCGGTGGAGATTTACGGCGGTTACGGTTTTGTGCGGGATTACCCGATGGAGAAGTTTTATCGCGATGCGAAGATCGGCTCGATTTATGAAGGCACGTCGAACATGCAGCTGGCGACGATTGGAAAGTTGATCCTGCAACAGGGTTGACAATAAGACTCTGGGTACGGGGACGGTAAATTAGATCATGTCGCCGAATAAGTTTGAGGAATCGCTGGCGCTGGATCAGCCGCCGCCGCAACTTTCTGCTCCACTGGCCGCGCTCTGGTGGGATGCCAAAGGCGACTGGGCAAGCGCTCACGATCTCGTCGATCGGCTGGCGAGCACCGAGGGCATGGCCGTTCATGCTTATTTGCATCGCAAAGAAGGTTCCTTGTCGAATGCGGACTACTGGTATGGCCGCGCCGGGCGAATGTTTTATCGCGCGGCGCTCAAAGACGAGTGGACGACGCTGGTGGAAGGCTTGTTGCTGGCTGGGCCGCAGGCGCATTGACAAACGGTTGTCGCAGTAAGTGCCGCCTGACGTAAGGTTGAGTTATGAGAATGACGCATATCTGCCTGGTTACCCTGCTGGCGTTGCCCCTGGGTTTGTGCGCGCAGGAGGCGGCCGCGAAACCGTGTCCCGAAGCGCACAAACTCGACTATCTGGCCGGCAAATGGCGTCTGGGAGGCGAGCTGGTCCCTGGCGTAATGGGCCCGGGCGGGAAGTTCACCGGCACTTCGCATCTTGAATGGATGGACGGGGGCTGCTATCTTGTGGAGCACGAAAAGTACGGCGGAGCACTGCTCGATGACGCGACGGTATCGATTCTGGGCTACGACCATGAACGCGGGCTGTATACGTATTATGGCTTCAACAGCGACGGAAGCAAGGAAATCTCCACGGGAAATCCGAGCGCCACTGGCTGGGTCTGGACGCATCCAGCGAAGTTAAGCGGTAAGCCCGCAACCGTGCGATACACAATTACGATCATTTCGGCGACGGATTACTCCATGCGGTCCGAGATTTCGCAGGATGGCCAGAACTGGATACTGTTCCTCTCCGGGACCGCCCATAAACAGGAATGACCCGGGAAATTCGTTATAGTACGTAGCGATCCGCCGCTGTTATCTCTTCGGTAACAGCGCGGCCGATGGATACAGTGTTAATGGGGTCGTGCTTCGCGAGCCGCCGGAAGATCGCCATCTGGGTGCGCAGCATGTCACCCTCGGCGAGGGCTCCGAGAATGCGCTCCGCCGAATCCTGAATGATGCGGAACGAACGTGCGGCCGTGAGCTGAGCCAGGCCGATGGCAATCTGGCTACGGCCGGAGAATTTTTCAGCGCGCAGAATGGCCGATTCCATCACCAGAATTTCAATGAGAATATCGGCAAGCGCGCCCATGATCTCCTGCTGATCCTGAAGATTGGTTGGGTATTTCTGGCTCGCCACGCCCGAGCAGAACAGGCCGATCTTTTTCGCGCTGGCCAGCAGAGCTTTTTCCCCGCCCAAAGGGCCCGAGGCTTCTTCGCGCGCCGATGGCCCGGCCATCACCTCGTCCATAACTTTGGCGATCGCTGGCAGCAACGCAAGACGCCCCTGCATCGCCCGCTTCATCATGAAGCCGGTAATGATGAGCCGGTTAATTTCGTTCGTGCCCTCGAAGATGCGGTTGATGCGCGAGTCGCGGTAGAAACGTTCCGCGGGGTACTCCTCGACATAGCCATAACCGCCGTAAATCTGCACGCAGTGGTCGACGGCGCGCTCCAGCATCTCCGAGCACCACACCTTCACGATGGAGCACTCGACGGCGTAGTCCTCGATGCGCTTTTGCACGTCGGCTGCAGGCGCGTCGGAGGCGAGTGTGGCAAGGGCCGCGTCTATGGCGCCGACAACGCGATAGACCAACGCTTCTGCGGCGAAAATGCCGGCGGCAGTATCGGCGATTTTCTCCTGCACCAGGCCGAAAGCGGTGATGGGCTTGCCGAAGGCCATGCGCTGCTTTCCATAACGCACGGCATTACGCAGCGTCTGGCGCGCTCCGCCCAGCGTGGCCGCCCCTAATTTGTAACGGCCGACGTTCAAAATGTTGAAGGCGATGTGATGGCCCTTGCCGGCTTCCCCCAGCAGGTTCTCAACCGAAATGGCGCAGTCGGAGAGCACCAGCGGACAGGTGGAAGATCCGCGTATACCGAGCTTGTGTTCTTCCGCTCCGATGGCGAGCCCCGGTGTGTTGCGCTCGATGATGAACGCAGAAAACTGCTCAGGCTGGCCATTTTCGCCCACGATTTTGGCGAATACAATAAAGACATCGGAAAAGCCCGCGTTCGAGATCCACATCTTTTCGCCGTTCAGGATGTACTGTTTTCCGTCCGGCGAAAGACGCGCCTGGGTGCGGATGTTCATCGCATCGGAGCCAGACGACGATTCGGAGAGCGCGTAGGCGGCGATCCATTCACCGGACGCGAGTTTCGGAAGATACTTTTCCTTTTGCGCCGCAGTCCCGTACCAGATGACCGGCAGCGTCCCGATGCCCGTATGCGCGCTGATGCTGACAGAAAAGCTGGCGGAAACCGCGATGCGGTCGGCAACCAGCGCGGAGGTGACTTTGTTGAGCGCGAGGCCGCCGTACTGCTCAGGAACGTCGACGGCGAGCAAGCCAAGCCGGCCGGCTTCGAGCAGCAGCTCGCGCGTAACAGCAAAGTTCTTCGCCTCGATTTCGGCGACGCGAGGCAGAATCGATTTTTCGGCGAACTCCGCCGTGGTGCGGGCGATTTCCTGCTGCTCTTCGGAGAAGTCCTCGGGGGTGAAAATGTCTTCAGGCGCGGCGGTCTCGATCAGAAAGCTGCCGCCGGCGGCGATTTTGTGAAGCGAGGCTGTGGCCATTTAGAGCTCCGAAACCATCGTACGCTGGGCGGAATGAAGCGAGGATGAATCAAAAGGTTTTGAGGCCGGCGGCTTTGGCGAGTTTCTTTTGGCGCTCGTCGAAGGTCCAGAATGCAGTGGCTTTGAGCTCGAGGGCGCATGCCACATGAAGAGTGTCAAGGGTGCGGGTTCCGACTGAGGCGACATGTGTGCGCGCGAGTTCAACGGCGGTATCGAAGGTGCCAGGCGGAAGCTCAGCTTCGAGCCAAAGCCTCCGGCGCGTATCCGTCGCAAAATCGGAGTAAACCTGTCTGGCGGCACTGGCTGGTATGAACCTGCGAAACACATGCTGCTCCACTGCGTGGGTCCACTCAGCCCGATGCAGAGGCGTGAACCACAGAGTGGGACCAGACGCCATCCCTCTGCGGACTTCCTCTGAATGCTGGTCGTTGATGTAGAGGGAGACAAAAACGCTGCTATCCGCGTAGGTCTTCAATAGCGCCCGCGTTCTTCGATCACCAGATCGGCTCCCGGAAGAATGCGATCGCCAAAGATCTTCCGGCGACGCGCTGCGAAGTCCGGCATTTCCCTCTTCGCAAGCGGCTGATGGATGGGTGTAATCTGCGCCACCGGTCGATTTCGCTTCTGGAGCTCAATCGTCTCTCCGGCTTTCAGCCAGCATTCAAGCTGGCGTGTATTGCGAAGCTGGCGCATGTTAATCGTCCGCATACCTCAATGTGACACAAATTGTGTCACATTGCAAACCGCTTTCGCGTCAGCCCAGCCTCTCGAATACCCCGGCAGCCCCCATCCCGCCGCCAACACACATCGTCACCAATCCATAGCGCGCTTTACGCCGCTGCATCTCGCGCAAAATCGTAGCGGTGAGCTTTGCCCCGGTGCAGCCGAGCGGATGCCCGAGAGCGATGGCTCCCCCGTTGACGTTGACTTTGGCCGGGTCCAGCCCAAGCTGGCCGATAACGGCGAGCGCCTGGGCGGCGAAGGCTTCGTTCAATTCGATGATATCAATCTGGTCGAGGGTCAGGCCGGCCAGCTTCAGCGCTTTCGGTACCGCGTAGACGGGGCCGATGCCCATTTCCTCCGGATCGCATCCGGCATAGGCGAACGAGACGAAACGGGCGAGAGGCTGAATGCCGAGCTGCGCCGCGCGATCCGCGGACATAACGACGGCAGCGGCGGCTCCGTCGGAGGTCTGTGAAGAATTCCCGGCTGTAACGACGCCTTTCGCATGGAAGACCGGCGGCAGCTTCGCGAGCGCGTCATACGTCGAGTCGGCGCGAGGCCCCTCGTCGACGCGGAATTCAGCGCTCGTGCTTTTGCTCTTGCCGTTGCCGTTCGGCGATGAAAGTGTCACAGTAACAGGGACAATTTCATCGGAAAAATCTCCTCGCTCGATAGCCGCAAGAGCCTTCCGATGGCTTTCGAGCGAAAATCGGTCCGAGTCCTCGCGCGAAACCCCGTAATGCCGCGCGACCCGTTCAGCAGTCAGCCCCATGCTCAGGTACGAACCAGGGTAATTTTCGACAAGCCATGGATTGACAGCGATTTTGTTACCGCCCATCGGCACAAACGACATAGATTCCGCCCCGCCGGCCACGATGACCTCCGCCCCTCCTCCGCGGATGCGCTCGGCGGCAAGCGCGATGGCCTGCAGCCCCGAGGCGCAGTAACGGTTGATGGTCATCGCAGCGGATTCGATGGGCAGGCCCGCACGCAGGGCAACGATGCGCGCGAGGTTCATGCCCTGTTCGGCCTCGGGCATGGCGCAGCCGAGAATAACATCGTCGATTTCGTGTGCGTCGAGTTGCGGCACGCGGTCGAGTGCGCCCCGAACGGCGATGGCTCCGAGGTCATCGGGGCGGGTATTGCGCAGGGCCCCGCGCGGGGCTTTGCCGACGGCGGTGCGGACAGCGCTGACAATAACGGCTTCAGTCATATTGTGCTCACTATTGTTACTAATTCCTCAGCGGCTTACCGGTTTTGAGGGTGTGCGCGATCCGCTCCTGCGTTTTGCGTTCGCCGCACAACGAGAGGAAATGCTGGCGTTCGAGGTCGAGCAGATACTGTTCGCTGACCAGCGTGCCAGGCGTGATGTTGCCGCCGCACAGGATTTCAGCCAGGTGCGTCGCGACCGTGACGTTGTGGCCGGTGGCGTACTCGCCTTCGCGCATCATGTGGATGCCAAGACGCAGCGCGGCAAGCACGCTGTCACCGGGTGCGGGAATGTCGGTGACAGCCACTGGAGCCATATAACCTGCTTCAGCAGTCGCGAGGGCGCGAGACTTCGCGTCGTGGAGCAGACGCTCGCGGTTCATCGTGATGTTATCGGAGGGCCGCAGCAGGCGCAGATCGCGCGCCTCGAACGCGGATGTAGAGACCTTCGCGAGGGCAAGGTTTTCAAAGATCGTCCGCATCGAGTGATGGAGTTCCACCGAATCGGACCGCGACCCCGAGGGCGCCGCCGCTAAGGCGATTTCGATCGCGCGCAGAGTCATCTCCTTGCATCCTCCACCTGCGGGGATCAGGCCGACCCCGGCTTCGACGAGGCCCATATAGAGCTCAAGATGCGGCTGCCGAGCCGCCCCGTGCAGGCTCACTTCGCAGCCGCCGCCCAGCGTCAGGCCGAACGGAGCAACGACCACCGGGCATGGGCAGAACTTGATCGCCTGGGTCATCTCCTGAAAGGCTCGTATGTAGAGGTCGATCTCGTCCCACTCCTCGTCCTGTGCGGCGAGCAGGAGCTGGACGAGGTTAGCGCCGGCGGAGAAGTTGGCCGCATCGTTGGTGATCACGAAGCCGCGAAAGTTGCGGACGTGGTCGCTCTCGGGGCGAAGGGTCTGGCGAACGAAATTTACGATGTCGCCCCCGAGGGCGTTCATCTTGGTGTGGAACTCAATGCAGGCGATGCCGTCGCCCACATCGATGAGCGACGCTCCAGGATTCTCTGCGACGATCCCGCCGGAGCGTTTGGCGCGAGTGAGCGTGACCGCGGCAGAGGACGATTCGACCGCGAGCCAAGTCGACGATCGCGGATCGAAGTATTCGGCGCCGCTGTTTCTATACCAGGATTCTGATCCTGATGCGAGCAGCTTTTCGAGGGCGGCGGGGAGTGTGCGGCCCTGCGCGCGCAGTTTCCCCGTAGTATTGGAAACTCCAGCCGCGTCCCACATTTCGAACGGGCCCAGCTCCCAGTTAAAGCCGGTGCGCATGGCGTGATCGATGTCCGCGATGCTGTCGCTGATTTCGCCGATGCGATTAGCGGCGTAGAGCCACAGATCGGGCAAAATCTGCCAGTAAAAAGCCGCCGCTTTGTCCTTCTCAGGATTGCCGCCGAGCAGCGTGCGAATGCGCTCGGGTAAAGATTCGATCTGCTTTGCCACGTCGAGCGCGGGAAGCCTGGGTTTCTGCGTCGGGCGATATTCGAGCGTGCTGGGGTGGGGATTGCTAAGGTCCAGAACAAGGCGCTCTTCCCCTTGCTTGCGATAGAAGCCCTGCCCCGTTTTGTCTCCGAACCATTTGCGCTCGAGCATGGTTTCCAGAAATGCGGGTAGCTCGACGTCGGACCGCTCGTCCTTCGTGTTGGCCGCAAAGTTGCGAACCACGCTGCCCAGCACATCCAGGCCGACCATATCCGCCAGCCGGAAAGTCCCCGTCTTCGGCCAGCCCAGCGGCCTGCCAGTCAGCGCGTCCACCTCCTCAATCGTCAGGCCCAGCTTCTGCATCACGCGAATGGTGTTCAGCATGGCAAACGCGCCGATGCGATTGGCGATGAAGTTCGGTCGATCGTTGGCCGGAACAACAGACTTCCCCAGGTGAATCTCGGCGAAGCGCGCGACGGACTCGACGGCGGCGCGATCGGTCGCGGGAGTCGCGACGATCTCGAGCAGCTGCATATAGCGTGGCGGATTGAAAAAGTGCGTCCCGAACCAGCGTGGGCGAAGACCCTCCGGCAGCGCCTGCGCAATTTCGTTCACCGGCAGCCCGCTGGTATTTGTCGTGAAAATAGCGTCCGCCCGCAAATGCGGCGCCACACGCGCCAGCAGGTTATGCTTGATCTCCATCTTCTCGGCGACCGCTTCGATGATCCAGTCGCACTCTTTGAGTTTTACGAGGTCGTCGTCGAAATTGCCCGTGGTAATGCGCGCAGCGAACTCAGGCGAAGCCAGCGCTGCCGGTTTCGATTTCTTCAGGCTCTCAACGGCCTGCGTGGCCAGTCGGCTGCGATCGCCCGCCTGTGCCACATCGAGCAAAAGGACGGGAAACCCGGCGTTGGCGATATGCGCGGCGATACGCGATCCCATGGTTCCCGAACCCAGCACCGCGATGCGGCGAATCGGATAAGCTGCGGCCTGTCCAGGAACGGATAAAGCGGCGTCGACAACCGATGAGGCATGCATGGGAAGATTCTCTCAGAGACGGATGAAGCCAACTCAACACCCTATCCGATTGCGGGCCGTTTCGTCCTCCGCAAACCTGGCGCGGGCCGGGGCCGTCCAACGAAAGTGCCGATCGAAAATGCAATTTGAATGCAGCCTGTTCGCCGTCAGGTTTGGAAGATCACGATGACATTTCCCAAATTCGTCCATCTGCTGGCTGCGTTTATTCTCGTTGCGCCTGGCCAGTTGCAGCAGCGCGATCCGCGGGGCCACTACGCGGCTCCCGTGTCCGGCAAGCCGCTTTGTACTCTGCAGGTACACGTCAGCGGTTTTCGCGATGACCGCGGTGCAGCGGGAGGACTCGTCTTCGCCTCTGCTACCGGCTGGCCGGAAGACAAAACAAAGGCCGTCGTGCAGGGTGGGTTTCCGATCGCAAACAGGCAGGCGACGGAGCAGTTTCAAGTGCCTCCAGGCCGCTACGCAGTCGTGGTCATCCACGACGAGAATTCCAACATGAAGCTGGATCGTAACTTCCTCGGCATTCCGAAAGAGGGATTCGGATTTGCCAACAATCCGCGAGTGATGCTATCGGCGCCATCGTTTCAGGCGGCTTCGGTCCCGGTTGCGTGTCCGTCGACTGAGATCGGCATCAGGCTTATCTACAAGTGAAACCTGAATTGAAAATCAGAAAGAGCGGGAGCGGAATTAAGCCGCGGTGCCGCCTGGCTCGGCATTCTGTTCAACCCTGGCTGCGGGAGCTTCCGCGTTCTGCCTGTTGCCTCCCGGATTCACCAGATCGCGCAGTTCCTTGCTCGGCTTGAAGTACGGAACCTTCTTTGCCGGAACTTCAACCTTGGCGCCGGTTTTTGGATTGCGCCCAATACGCGGATTGCGCTGACGGATGCGGAAACTGCCAAAGCCGCGAATCTCGATTTTGTCACCGGACTTCAGCGCGCCGATCACGGAATCGAAGATGGTCTCGACGATGGTCTCGGCGTCGCGCCGTGTCAGATCGCCCAGCTTGGTCACTTCCTCAACAAGGTCGGCTTTCGTCATGGTGGGGGTTGCTCCGATTTGGGTTAGCCCTCTGTCCACCATAGTAGATGCAATCTCTTTGGCTTGCAAAGTCAATCAGTTGCGGGTTTTTTAACGGCCTGGCGGGCCGCGCATTCGACCGCGCGGGTGCAGGCGGGAGGATGGCCAGTCTTAACGCCAGAGGAAATAGAAGCCGGCGTGCCTTTCAAGGACCTTTCCCGGATTGTGCAGGAGATCGTCGGGATCGGAGAGCAAATCGAACAAGCTCTTGTGGCGAATGATCGGCTTAACGACGCTGGGTTCGCCTGAGATGCCGACGGATTTCGCCGTTTCGAGAAGCGCGTCTCGGAAGCCGCCTTCCTTATCGATCAGGTGCAGCGGCAGCGCCTGCTGGCCTGTCCAAACCTGTCCGGTCGCAAGGGATTTGACCCGGTCGGGCGGCAGATGACGGCCGTTGGCGACGTCGGCCACGAACTGGCCGTACATGTTGTCGACCAGTCCCTGAAAATAGACGCGCTCTTCGGGGGTCATTGCGTGCGATGGGTCGCCGGCGTCCTTAAGAGAACCGGCGTGAATGACCTCGGGCTTGAGCTTCGCCCAGGTCAGCAGGTCGCCGTAGTTGGTCCACTCCATGATGACGCCGATCGACCCGACCACGCTGGCGTCGTTGGCGTAGATTTTGCTGGTCCCCGAGGCGATGTAATAAGCGCCGCTGGCGCCCACGCTTTCGATCGAGGCGACGATCGGCTTGTCGTGCTTCTCGCGGATGCGCAGCACTTCGTGGTAAATCTCCTGCGAAGGCGCGGCCGCGCCGCCGGGCGAGTCGATGTGGAGGACGATGGCCTTGATGGAACTGTCTTCGTCGTACTTGCGCAACTGGTCGATGGTCGATTCGGCGGAGAGGATTTCGCCATCGATGTCGATGACGCCGATGTTGTCGCTGAGCGGGGAGAACCCGTCGGCGGAGCCGCCAAAGGAGCGGGCGGCGGCGTAGATGAGCAGGGATGCGACGGCAACGAAGCCCAGCAGGAGGCAGCCACCCACCACGAACCAGATCCAGAGGCGCCGGCGAGGCTTTTGGTATTGAGGGATAAGGGGTTGCGTTGGGCCTTGAGGTGCTCCAGCGACGGGTCCGTAGGGCTCTTCCATAGTGGCGAGTGTAACACCTGCGTGGGACAAAATAACTGTTGGCAGCTGGCATTCTATGCGCTTATCATTAGGATGGATTTCCCTGTCAGACAAGATTTCCTGCGGTTGGGCACTCAAACGAGGCCCGGATCCCGGCAAGATTTGTCTGTCAAAGAAACGGTTAAGGTACTGTGAACCCTCAATACAGCATCGTCATCCCGGCCTACAACGAAAGCGCCCGCATCGGGCCGGCGCTCGTCGAAGTGCTGCGTACGCTCGACGAGAAGCGTTGGGATGCCGAGGTGCTGGTGGTCAACGACGGTTCGAGCGACGACACGGCAGCCATTATTCAGGGATTCGCGGCCAAAGACAGCCGTGTCCGTCTCATCCAGAATCCTTCGAACCGCGGCAAAGGCTACAGCGTGCGCAACGGGATGCTCCGCGCCAGCGCCAACATCGTCATGTTCACCGACGCCGATCTCTCTTCGCCCATGGGCGAGGCGGAGCGGCTGTTCGCGGCCATTCGCGACGGCGCGGATATAGCCATCGGCTCGCGCTGGCTTGAGGTCAGCCGCCAGACCATCCATCAGCCGCTCTACCGCCAGTTCTTCGGCCGCTGCTTCAATGTGGTCACGCGGATGATCATGCGCCTGCCCTTTGCGGATACCCAGTGCGGCTTCAAGGCCTTCCGCCGCAGCGCTGCGCAGACCGTCTTCCAGCTGCAGCGCATCGAGCGCTGGGGATTCGATCCGGAGATTCTCTTCATCGCCCTGAAGCGCGGCTACAACATCAAAGAAGTTCCGGTCACCTGGGGCCACGACGAGCGGACCCGCATGAGCTACCTCCGCGACGGCATCAAGATGCTCGAAGAGTTGCTCTACGTTCGCTGGAATTCGCTGATCGGCGTCTACGACCGCAAGGTGACCGACCTGGCTGCCGCCGAGCGCGGGTAGTCTTCTTTTCACCCTCCTTTTCTTGTTCTTTCCTGGCACACGTTTTGCCATTCGGAGCGGCTGCCTCGCGCGACCACCCCGTGGGGGTGGGAGTGCGGTGTGGTGATTGATTCTGCTTGACTTCGGGTGGGAGTAACTTTCGTGACCTGGGCAAACCCCTGAAAACTTGTCACTTGGAGACGCCTTCGAATGCGTCATTCACAGGCGTGCATGAGTCATTGGCGCTCGTGACGGAGCGTGTTGATTGAAGACATGGCAGTTGCGTGACGCTTGCGAATGATTCATTCGCGAGTGTGAGCGACTGCGGCGCGCGCAGGGTTTGCAGGTTTGATTTTGTCGTCACTGGAGTTTCTCCGAAAGCAGAAAAGCCGCCTGAAGGCGGCTTTTTCTTTTTCTACTCTATAAGTTCAGAATATCAGGTTCGGAGAATAAAACTGCCAACTTTGTTTGGTTGGTTTGGCGGAGAAACGGTTTGGAATGAGGGGTCGTTACTTTGGATTTTTGGCTGGGACTTGACAAGTTTTCCACATTCGGGGGGAAAGCAGGTTGCAGGTTACGGGTTACAGGTTACAGGTTACAGGTTACGGGTTACAGGTTACAGGTTACAGGTTACAGGTTACGGGTGACGGGTGACGGGTGACGGGTTACAGGGCTAGCTCCGTGGCGATCGAGGAAATGCGGACGGTTCGCTCTGCTACGCCCGCTGTTCCCAGATTGTGATGAGGAGCGGTCAGGTGGCAGGGTTCAGTGGGTTGTGCCAGACCTCGCCGAGGGTTCGGTAGAGGTAGATCGAGCGATCGGGCACGGGGATTTTTGTAAGGGGGAGCGGCTTTTTTGAAGCGAGCAGCCACCAGGCGACGGGGGCCTGGTCGATGTCGTAGCCGGCATCCTTGAGGAGGCCGAGACTGACGCGACCGCTTTGATGTTCCTCTTTGCGGATGATAACGAACTGCGTGGTTCCTGTGCCTGTGCTGGCGAGTGCTATGGGGAGTCCGATGACGGGAACGAAGGAGGCCCAGGAGGCAACGTTGCCAGCGGTGATGGCCGCGTCGGCATTGCGCATGCGGTAGGTTTGCTTTTCGAGTGCGCAGGCGATGGCGTCGGCGAGGATTGCAGCGAGCTGAGAGTCGTTCTGCATGCGTTCGACGACCTGGTGGGGAACCAGAGTGATTCCGCTGGGAAGGGTGAGGATATAGGGCCAGCGTTTGCCGTCTGTGAGCTGAAAACGGAAGTTGATACGACTGGGATCGCTGGCAGCCAGGCGGAGCTGATACGCGGGGATGAGCTTCTGGCCGATGGTGTCGATGCGGTTTTGCATCTCCTGGTCAGGCCAGGGTGGGATGCGTTTTGGATCTGGACCAGTGACGGAGACGGCGACGGGATTTTGCTTTGCGGTAGCCGGGACGGCGGAGGGATCGTAGTCGGTCTTCGTGCGCATCGCATCTTCGCGATTCGTGATGTAGTTCTGAAAGAATTTTGCGGATCGCGCGACGAATATGCCGCCGGGGCCTGGTTTGGCGGCGTATTCGACCCAAACATTGGTCATGATGTCCGCGCGGGATTGGAGCGGGGGATTGAAGGTGACTGCGGTACGGGCCGTGATGAGGATCGGGTAGCCGTCGGTGCGAATCTGGACGGAGCCTGGCGAGGAGGCGTTGTTGGGGGAGACCGCGTCGATTACAGCGAAGCCGGAAATGTCATCGTGGGGCAGGGGCTTGATGTCCAGGCGGTCGGCAGCGATGGCATTCACTTTCTTTTTCCGGTGGCCGTAGACGTTGACCGATTGACCGAGGGAGAGTGGATGATCGGGACATCCTAAACCATAGGTGTTTTCGTTGGGGTGCTCGACCTGGGTGGCGGGGCCGCAGAGGATGCGGGCGCCGTCAACGTCGAAGTCAGAGCCCGATGCAGCGCGCGTGACGTGGCCACTGAGGATGGGAGCAGGTTGTGCTTCCTGAGAATAAGCGGCGGCAGTAAGGCAGAGAAGCAGAAGAGCAGTTAGGGCGCGCATGGGGCGGAGTATAACACCGAGTAATTGGCCATGGATAAGTGAGTTGGCGAGCATTTCTCCTGCAAATTGATGGTAGGGTGGGGCGGGGCGAGTTTGCGGGGCACCTTTGCGCGTTGACGACAGCAGTAAGATTAGCCGTCAAGAACCATCCCTCAGGGGCTGAAGCCCATTCTCTGGAGACTGTTACGGCACGGCTGAAGCCGTGCCCCTTCAAATCAACCGTTTGACGGGAGTTTTCTAGCTCGCTGCGCTTGTTTTCAACATTTGTTCGGCATGGCGCAGGGAAGTTTCGGTTACTGTGGCGCCGCTGATCATGCGGGCTATTTCTTCGGCTCTTTCATTCGCGGTCAGGAGACGGATCGAGGTTTGGGTGCGGCGTTGTTTTTCCTGCTTTTCGATGAGGAAGTGGTGGTCGGCGAAGGCGGCAATTTGGGGCAGGTGGGTGACGCAGAGGACCTGTTGCGCGCGCGAGAGGGCTTTGAGTTTCTGGCCGACGGCTTCGGCGGCGCGGCCTCCGATGCCGATGTCGATTTCGTCGAAGACCAGGGTGCGCGGGGTCTGGACTTTGCGGGAGCGCGCCCGGTTGGCTCCTTCTTCGACGCTGACTTTGAGCGCGAGGAGGACACGGGACATTTCGCCGCCGGAGGCGATCTGGTCGAGGGGCTGCATGGGCTCGCCGGGATTGGTGGCGATGCGGCACTCGACCTGGTCCCAGCCGTGGGCGGTCCAGGCGGCGGGGTCTTCGGTGGGAGTGACGGCGATGGTGAAGCGGGCCTTCATGGCGAGGTCGTTGATCTGGGATTCGGCCAGCTTCTCGAGTTTTTTTGCGGCGGCGAGGCGGTCGGTGGTGAGGGCGCGGGCGGCTGAGATGTACGCGGCGGCGGCTTTGTCGCGATCCGCACGAAGGGTTTTGAGGATTTCGTCGCGGTTGTCGATTTCGGCTAACTTGCGGGCGGCTTCTTCACCGGCGGCGATGACGGCGGCGAGGGTGGAACCATGTTCGAGGGGCGAACTGTTTGAGCCGTATTTGCGCTTGAGGCGGTCGAGCAGGGCGAGGCGATTTTCGATTTCGGCGAGGCGCTCGGGAGAGGCGTCGATGCGATCGGCGTAGACGCGGACGGTGGAGGCGACATCCTGGACGGTGGCGCGGGCGGCGGCGATTTGCTGGGCGGGTTCGGCGAAGGAGGGGTCGTAGCGGGCTAGTTCTTCGAGGTGTTTTTGCGCGGCCTGGAGGGCGGTTTCTGCGGAGTGGTCGTCTTCGTAGAGGAGGTCGTTGACGGCGACGGCGAAGGACTGGAGTTTTTCCGCGTTGGCGAGGACGCGCTTCTCCGTTTCGAGAGCTTCGTCTTCGCCGGGGAGGGGGGCGGCGTCGCGGATTTCGCGAGCCTGGAAGGTCCACAGGTCGGCGAGGCGGAGGCGGTCGGTTTCGTCCTTCTCCAGTTCTGCGAGGCGGTCGCGAATTTCGTGCCAGCGGGCGTAGGCGCCGGATGTGGCGGCGAGGGCGGTGTCGATGGAGGCGCCGGCGAAGCGGTCAAGGAGGATGCGCTGCTGGGCGGGGTCGAAACCGGAGACGGTTTCGGATTGGGCGTGGACGAGGGCGAGCTCGGGAGCGAGGGCGCGGAGGACGGCGACGGTGGCGGGCTGGTTGTTGACGTAGACGCGGCCTTTGCCGTCGGCGAGGATTTCGCGGCGGAGAATGACTTCGTCGGCGTCGACGTTGATGCCGTTGGCTTCGAGGATGAGCTCGGCGCCGGGGGTGGCCTCGAAGACGCAGGAGAGGACGGCGCGGTCGGCACCGTGACGGATGAGGCCGGTGGATGCCTTTTGGCCCATGAGGAGGGCGAGGGCATCGACGAGGATGGATTTGCCGGCGCCGGTTTCGCCGGTAAGGAGATTAAGGCCGGGGCCGAAGCCGGCGATGGCGTGATCGATCACGGCGTAGTTTTCGGCTCGGAGTTCGAGCAGCATGGAGTCAGGGTACAGCAGAGGGGGCAGGGTCGAGGGTCGAGGGCCTACAGTCTCTCAACAGCGGAGTAACCCGCTCCACGTCAGCGCCTCATCCCGCAGCTTCCGCTTCTTCTCTGTGGACTTTATGCTCGCTGTAGTAAGGCCTCTTAGCTGGCCGCCGTCAGCGTTCGAAACAAGCACGCCATCCCCTCCAACCCGACCTCCTCTGCCCGCATCTGCGCAGAAATCCCGCAACCCTCAAACCCCGCCGCGATCGCCGACGGCTCAAACCCCGCATTCCGCAGATTCTTCCCCAGCATCTTCCGCTTCTGCGCGAAACAACTCCGCACGAAGGGCAAAAACTCCTCCGCACCAACCCCCAGCTCCTCAAACCTGGGCGCCATCGTCATCCGCACTACCGTCGAGTGGACCTGCGGCGGCGGCGAAAACGCCTCCGGAGGCAGCGTCATCAGCTTCTCCACCCGCGCGTACATCTGCGCAGTTGCCGAGAGCACCCCATAATCGCTCGTCCCCGGCATCGCCGCCACCCGATCGGCAACCTCCCGCTGGACCATCAATACCGCCCGCTCCACAACTGCATTGAACCCAAACAGCCGCAGCAAAATATCCGACGTAATGTAGTACGGCAGATTTCCAACCACGAGCAGCTTCCCTGCGTCCCCACCCCGCAACGCCGCCAGGTCGGTCGACAGAACATCCTGCTCCAGCACCTGCACCGAATCCCGATCCGCAAATTGCTCCCGCAGCCGCGCCGCCAGCTCTCCATCCAGCTCAATCGCCACCAACCGCCGCGCCCGCCCCGCCAGCACCACCGTCAGAGCGCCTCGCCCCGGCCCAATCTCCACCACTGTCCTGTCCGCAATATCCCCCAGCGCATCCACGATGCCAATCTGCGCCGTCAAACTCACAAGGAAGTTCTGGCCGAGTCTGGGTCTTTCAAGTCTGGTTCGTTCGCGGCGCTGCGGCATCAGTAACGATTGTGCACGATCCTGCCGGTTTGTCCCCGCCCATCGATGGCCACCCGCGCCTGAGCGCTTATCCCGAGACAGCGCCCAGGGTTTAGACTCAGTGTCGGTTCCATAACCCCCTTTAGAAACGGAGCCTCGAATGCAGATCGTTTTTGCGGCATCGGAATGCGCGCCCTGGGCCAGAAGCGGCGGCCTCGGCGAAGTCATCCGCGCCCTGCCGCGCCAGCTCGCCACCCTCGGACACAAGGTCGCCGTCTACATCCCTTACTACCGCCAGGTACGCGAGCAGTTCTCCGAAGCACACCAGGAGAAGCGCTACGCCATCCGCAGCGTCACCATTCCATTCCAGTACTACAGCCGCTTTGCCGCTGTGATCGACGGTGGCGTCCACGATGGCGTACAGATGTACTTCATCGACTGCCCCGAGCTCTTCGACCGCGAATCCCTCTACGGCACGCCCTCCGGCGAGTACCAGGACAACTGGGAACGCTACGGCCTCTTCTGCCGCGCCGTCCTCGAAGCCACAAAGCAGCTCGGCGTCCCCGACATCTTCCACGCACACGACTGGCAGGCTGCGCTCCTTCCTCTCTATCTCCGCATCCTCTACTACTACGATCCCGTCCTGCGCAATCGAGGCACGGTACTCACCATTCACAACGCCGGCTATCAGGGCCGCTACGCCCCGGCCACCGTCGAGCGCCTCCTCTTCCCCCTCGACATCTACACCGCCGAGCGCGCCGAGCATAACGGCCAATTCAATTGCCTCAAAGCCGGCATCGTCTACGCAGACAAGCTCACCACCGTGAGCCCCCGCTATGCCGAGGAGATTCAGACCCCCGAGTTCGGCCAGACCCTCGACGGAATATTCCGCAAGCGCGCCGGCGATCTCACCGGCATCCTGAACGGCGTCGACTACCACCAGTGGAACCCGGCCAACGACGGCAATATCGCCGCCCACTACACACCTGAAAATCTGGCTGGAAAATCCGAATGCCGCCGCGACCTCCTCCACGCCTTCGGAGCCAGCGCGGTCAGCGACAGCGCCGCCGTCCTCGGCATGGTCACGCGGCTCACTACGCAGAAGGGCATCGATCTGGTCGATCAGATCGCCGAGCCCCTCCTGCGGGAAGACGTCGTGCTCGTCGCCCTCGGCAACGGCGAAGAGTATTACGAGAACATGCTCCGCTCCCTGGCCTCAAAGTTCCCAGGCAAAGTCTTCGTCCGCATCGGCTACGACACGACCCTCGCCCACAAAGTCGAGGCCGGCTCCGATATGTTCCTCATGCCCTCGCGCTACGAGCCCTGCGGACTCGGTCAGTTCTACGCCCTCAAGTACGGAACCGTGCCCATCGTCCGCGACACCGGCGGCCTTGACAGCACCGTCGAGGAGTGGAATCCAGAGACCCAAACCGGCACCGGATTCAAATTCCACGGCTACGAGTCGGCCCATTTCCTCGAAGCCATCCAGCGCGCCCTGTCTGTATTCGCGGACAAGCCCGCCTGGCGAACCCTGATGCGCAACGGAATGGCCCAGAACTATTTCTGGGCCGCCCCAGCCGCCCAATACGTCGAGGTCTACGAACAGGTGGCGCGCGCAAGAAACTGAAATTTTGGACTGAGCACGTCAGCGCGTTTCTCGAGTCCATCCCTGGAACGCTGCTCAACCCAAAGTCGACGAGCTCTCTCGCCTGAAACTGTAAACCCTGGCCACCGCGCATACCGATTCGCGAACGCCGGGATGGAATGTTCTCGTACGAATAGGAATATGAAGGCAAATGCGGAAGTGAGCATTCGCAAACGGCTCTGTCCTCAGCCTGTACACACTGCAAGCCTGTCTGCAAAATCCGCCAGTCTTCGACCGCCTTCCGCAAGCACTTCCTCCGATTGCGCGAAACTCACGCGAATATAGGACTGACCCAACTCGCTGAAGGCTGTTCCCGGAACAACGGCTACACCAGCTTCATCGAGAGCTCGCTCTGCAAACACATCGCTCGGTAATCCGCATGCGGAGATGTCGACCAGCGTAAACATGCCCCCCGCCGGCATCCGCGCCCGCAGCGCTCTGGAGCGCGCCAGCGATCCAAGCAGCACCTCGCAACGCCGAGCAAACTGCTTACGAAAGTCCGCCGTGTATCGGTCCGAATGCACTAACGCTTCCACGGCCGCATCCTGGATGAAAGGTGGCGAACCAAAGAGAGAACACTGAGCAAGACGCTCCAGGTGGGCAGCCACGGCAAGCGAACCGATCGCCCAGCCGCACCGCCATCCCGTCATCGCATGAGATTTTGAAAGGCTGTTTACGATAATCGCTCGCTCCGCCATGCCTTTCATCGAAGTTACTGGCAAATGACGGCCGCCATAAATCAGGCTTCTGTATACCTCGTCCGATATGAGCCAGATATCTCGCTCCCAACAAAGCTCGGCGATCGAAACCAGAGTTTCATCATCAAATACGTAGCCGCCCGGATTATTCGGACAATTCAAGAGAACCGCGCTGGCGTCGTATGGAACCATTTTCCTGAATGTCTGAAAATCGATCCGCGGGGGTGCGCCGCTGCTGAATTCGAGATCGACCGGAACCTTGACAATGCGCGCGCCCGAAGCGCCAATCACCGCTTCATACGTGGCATAGAGCGGATCGAACGTTACCACCGATCTGCCACTCTCTGCGACACACAGCATCGCTGAGAACAAGGCGCTCTGTGCTCCCGGGAAGACAACGACATTCTCTGCTTCCCATGGGAAGTTATCCACCCGGCGCTGTGCCGCCGCAATCGCCCGCCGAAGGTCGCGGTTGCCAGGTACAGGTGTGTAATGAGTGCGCCCAGCGCGAAGAGCGGTCACGGCCGTCTCCACAATTTCAGTCGCCGTATCGAAGTCAGGGTCACCCAACGCAAGAGAAACAACACCTGCGCCATCCTCTAAAAGGCGCACGGCCCGATCTGCAACACGAAAGCCATCAGCCCCTCGGCCTTCAATGCGCCGCGTCAAAGAACTGAAAAACATGATCTCGCTCCGCGTTCGAGCCTACGGCGCGCGGTACGCAAACCCCGACAATCCTCCGTGGAGTGTTCCGCCCCGGCTTCCCTAAGCTAGCACGAAGCCGGAGTGGCCCATCGCGCCTGGCATTTGCAGGTGGGTCCGCCCAGGTTCCGTTCTCGCTCGAAAAGTTGACGATTATGCTGACTGGCAATTCGCAGAATGGATTTTGGAATAATGCCGAATCGTCAATGCGCTCAGTGAGAATCGAAAAACGAAAGCAACGAGAACGTGAGCCCCTACTGCCCGGCGCGCGCCTTAATCAGCTCGTCCAGATAGTCCGGCTTCCCCTCATCCCGCGTCAGGTGCGGATACCGAGCGCCACCGTGATAGTCCACGCTGGCCGTCTTGTAATAGTCGTCGGTCACTACCAGCATCTCGATCGGCTTCGATCCGTCCTTCGCCGCTTCGATCGCATCTTCGAGCCCATCGTGCGTGTAGACGCGCCCGTTGACCCCGATCACCTTCATCCCCGACGTAATGCCTGCGTTGTAAGCCGGACCGCCCACAATCGAGTCGTTGACCGCGCCGTCTTCGCCCAGCTGCAGCCCGATCGAGTAGGTGTCGCCCGCATTGCCTCTCCGTCCCGGCAAGTGGATCGGCTCGCCGCTGTACGTGACCCCCCAGCCGCCATTCTCGATCCCCCCGGTAGGCGCATCCGGCGATTTCGAATCGAGCCGCTCGTGCAGAAATGCCGCCCAGTCGTAGGGCGCAACGCTGTTCAGCGCGCTCACCAGCTGATCGAAGGTGTAAGTCTTCACCTCCGGTCCGTTGTTCGCTCCGCCGTGAAAGACGTGGCAGAAGTCGTCGATCGATTTCTGCCCGTTCGTCACCCGATGGATGATCGTCGCCACTTCAAGCCAAACCAGGTCGCCCTCGTCGTAGTAGTCGGTTCCGCGCTTCCAGTTGAACCACCCGCGTCCGCCGAAGCCTCCGCCGCCGGCAGGCTCGCCGCTGGCTGTATCGAGCAGTGGACGCCAGGTCCGCCCAGGACGCCCCGGTCCCAGCGATGCGGAGATGCTCGCAAGATATTCGCGGTACTGCTCCGGCGTCCACAGTCCGCTGCGAGCGGCCAGCATGGGACCGAGGTAGTCCGTCAACCCTTCGTAGCCCCACAGCAAATCCGTCTCCATCGGCTTCTCGAAGTCAGGCGTCGTCAGGTCCGCTGGCCGCCTAAACTTGCCGTTCCACGAATGCACGAACTCGTGCGGCAGAAGGCCGCCGATACTGAATGCCCCGCCAGGCATGAGGAAAACGCGCTCCGGCAACCGGCTGTCGTTCGACTCATGATGCTCAAGCCCAAAGTGCGCCACGTGATCGCTCAGCGTGAGCAGGAAATGATAGTCGCGGTAATGCCGCGCCCCAAAAAGCGCGCCCGACTCGGCGACGACATTCGTCAGTCCTTTCTGAATGGCCGGCGAAATGGCCAGAGCAGCCTCGCTGTCGGCCACCAAATCTAGCTCGTGGTGGATCGGCTCGCCGGGCGGTGTCAGGTCGACCACGCGGTAATACTCGCCCTCAATCACCGGCGAGTCGACCAGCAGCTCGAACGAGATGGGCTTGAACCGAACGTGATCGCCCGACTGACTATCGACCGGCAATGAAGTCCCGAACTTCCAGCCCTCCGGCAGAATCAGCGTCGCATCGTAGGTCAGCTGCGCCGACGGCGTGCCCGCCGGATACAGCGCAACCTCATTCCACTCCAGCACCAGCAGCTTGTCCGTGGCCGACGCGCCGCCGGCTTCAATGTAGTCATAGGCCGCATCGAGATGCGTGACCCCGGCAGGAACGTCCACATGGAAGGTATAGACGTCGAGCAAATCGCGCTGCCAGGGAACCTCCTTGCCATCGGCCTTGAAGTGCAGTCCGGTCAGCCCCGAGAGGGGTCCGTCCGGGCCGTGCTCGCCCGGAATCCACTTCGGGTAATAGAGGGTCATCGGTCCGCCGTGGACAGGAATCGTTTCGCGCACGTGCAGGATTTTCTCCGGCGAGTGGGTCGTGTCGACGGTGAGCATAATGGCGGAAGCGGTTTGTGCCCCGGCAATGGGCGAGGCGGCGAGGCAGATCGCAACAATAAGCGGGCAGCAGGACCGAAGGTGCATGTACGGCTCCAAGTGAGGAATGGACTATTCGCGCATCATAGCCGAATCTGCGGAATGCCATTTGCCAGAGCCCCACCCCGATGGCCAGCCCGAATGCAAAGACGCGTTAGTATGCCTCCATGGAAATCTCCGCGCAGGAATTGAAGAAGTTGCTGAACCTCGAACCGCATCCGCGCGAGGGCGGGTGGTTTCGCCAGACCTGGAAGGCAGCGGAGACGATTCCCCAGGATTCGTTACCGGGACTATACGACGGCGCCCGATCGGCAGGCACCGCGATCTACTATCTCCTGGAGCCGGACACTTTCTCTGAGATGCACAAGCTCGCGTCCGACGAGGTCTTCCACTTCTACCTCGGCGACCCAGTCGAGATGCTCCAGCTCTGGCCCGATGGCTCGTCGCGACGGGTGGTGCTCGGCAGGAATATCGCGAATGGAGAACTGCTGCAGACAGTCGTACCGCAGGAGGTGTGGCAGGGATCGCGGCTCATCGATGGAGGACGCTGCGCCCTCCTCGGCTGCACCGTGAGCCCAGGATTCGACTACGCGGACTATGTCTCGGGCGTGCGCGATGAACTGGTGAAGCAGTGGCCCAACTGGGAAGAGATGATCCAGGCTTTGACGCGAGAACGCCCTCTCAAAATAACAGCTCCAGCGAATTGACCGCTCACCTTTAACTGCCAGGCGCCCAGGCCTGAACAATGGCCTGAGCCATTTTCGCTACGAGAACCTCGGCTTCATTGTCGGCTGTCCAGCTGGTGTCGGCGTTGTCGTGGGTGAACGCCGCAATGACGATGGTTCCCTGTTTTGTGAAAATCGCGCCTACGTCATTGCGGGCATGGTCGACGGCCCCGGTCTTGTTCGCAATGGCTGAGTCGCCTTCTGTGCTGTCCAGCTTCTCCAGATAGCGCGGAATCATGTCACGGTCGGACTGCACTTTCAACATGTGTATGGCTGCGGCACACAGATCTTTGTCAGAGGGAATCGGCGTCGATCCGCCAATAGTTGCGGGCACGGGACCAAGGTTACAGGTGACGAAACGATCCATGATCGCGGCCATTTCGCGCGCCGTAGTCTTGCCGAGTCCGAACTGCGGCTGATCCGCGGGAACCGTTCCTTCGGCGGGTCGATAGACCTTCTTGTAGAGCCAGGTGTTCTTGAGCGCGAGTCCCTCGGGTTGCGGTCCTGCCAGCTGGTCGTCGATCGTCCTGAGGCCAAGGTCGTCGATCACCAGGTTGGTGGCTGTGTTGTCACTGACGGCGATCATCAGCGTGAGCGAGTCTTTCAGCGTGAGGGCATGCGGCGTGTCAAGGAAGAGAAGCACACCGGAGCCAGGGACCTGATCCTCTTTACGCAAAGTCAGTCGGTCGTCGAAGTGAGCCTTGCCCGCACGGATCTGCTGCAAAGCGGTATAGAGGATCCCCAGCTTGATCACCGAAGCGGTCGGGACTGGCTCGTCGGCATTGCTCGCAACCGTTTTCCCGGTGGCCAGATCGTGCGCGTACAGAGCTACCTTGCCGTGGAAGCCGGTCGCCAGCGTCCGAAGCGTCGCATTAAGGGCGGGGTCGTCCTGGCCGGAGGCGATGAGGCAGGAGGTAAAGATGAACAGAGCAAAGGCAACGCGTGTCGTTCGCATGGTTGGCAATTTAGCACCCGCGAGGTTCACTGCGGAGCGGGAATCGCGGCGTACCAGCGGGAGAGGAGCATGTGGACCTGAGCACCATTCTTGCCAGGAATCTCAAATCGCCACCGGCGTCCGCTGGATTCCACGATGGCGTCGCCCTGAATGGCGCTGATCTGGTCGCGGGTGAGGCTGAAGGAGTGTGTGTCCGAGGTGTAATTGATGGTCTCAGGCGTCAGCTGCAGGGTGCCGGAGCAGAATCCGCCAAAGTGATGGAGGTGGTGAGCGGTAAAGCTGGGCGCGGCCGCGAATGCTCTGCGGAATGGAATCCTGGGCTGCACATTTCCGCTGGCTGGGCCGGTGATGTCCGTCGGCGAAGCGGGAACACCGGCATCGTCCTCGAAAGGGGTCGTTGATGGCATGCCTGGTGTGGACGTCCGAGAGGCAACCGTCGAATCGTCGACAGCGGCCACGGGTATGCCGGCGGCTGGCTTGCCTTCCGGATTGCTTTCGGGCTCAGTTACAGGATTCGTAACTGCCTTCGAGGCCGGAATCGGTGCAGGCTTCGCAACCGCAATGGACCTTGTGGATGAAGCAGGTGACACGGCTGCCGCATTAGTCGCAGCGCCTGTTACAGGTGACCTGGACGCAGCCACATCTGTAACAACGGCTGCCCTCTTTCGCCCGAAGTACTGGGTCGCAGCAAGAGCTGCAGCTACAATCACCAGCGCGACAAGGCCGGCGACCAACCAGCCAGGATGGACAGAGCGGGAACGCCTCTGCGCAGACGGCGCCGCTTGCACCGGTACGGCTTCGTTGGCGGCGCTGGCGGCGGGAAGAACATCAGGCGCGGGCGAAGTGGAGGCGCCCACTCGGACCATCCCGGGGTAGGTATCGCCTGGATGAGAAGCAGCAGGATTAGAAACCGCAGCCGGCATGCCAGTCGCGCCGCCGTAAAGAACAGAAGAGTTGCGCTGCAGGCGCTTGAGATCGGCGCGCAGATCGGAAGCGGACTGATACCGCAGATCGCGATCTTTCTCGAGCGCCTTATTGAGGATGTTTTCGAATTCAACCGGGAGCTGGCGATTCAGCGAGCTGGGCGAAGGCGGATGGTAATTGAGCAGCTTATCAAAGACGACGGCGCTGGTAGTTCCCTTGAACGGATGGTTGCCAGTCGCCATTTCATACATCACAACGCCGAGCGAGAAAAGATCGCTGCGCGCGTCCAGAGGCTCGCCGCGCGCCTGCTCCGGAGACATGTAAGCGACGGTCCCCAAAGTAGCCCCGGAGCGAGTGAGCTTGTCCCGTTCGGCGATGCCAGCGTCGGTGGAATCGTTCGGGCCGGGGCTTTCAAATCGGGCGAGGCCGAAATCGAGGATCTTCGCCTGGCCGGAGCCAGTAATGAAGATGTTTGCGGGCTTAATGTCGCGGTGCAGAATGCTCTTGCGGTGGGCGGCGTCGAGCGCATCGGCCAGCTGTGCGCCAATCTCGATGAGACGCGGTGCTGGAACCGCCTGGCCAGCATAGAGGAGATCGAGGGTCTGCCCCTCCAGCAGTTCCATGACCAGGAAAGGCTGCCCTTCGGTCTCGCTGATCTCGTGGATGGTGCATATGCCAGGATGATTGAGCGCTGAAGCGATCCGGGCCTCGCGCCAGAAACGTTCGAGGGCGGCGGGATCGGAGGCGTCCGCGCCTGCGATGAGCTTGAGGGCAACGTGACGTCCGAGTCGCAGGTCCTCGGCTTCATAGACCACACCCATGCCTCCTGCTCCGATATGGCGCAGGATTTTGTAGTGGCCAAGAGTCGAGCCTGGCTGGAGTTGATCCACGTGAACACTATGCAGCGGCGAACTGGCGTGTGCAAGGGAAAAGGCAGATGCCGGAATTCCATCGCACCTCAACCTGGCCATGGTGCTCGGGCGTTCGCCCATTCATGCGCGGTACAATGACGAAAGCGCCAGCGCCGAGCGATGCTTGCGGGAAATGCCGTAAATTACGGCGATCTCACCAGCGGATCGGGGCGGCCAGATGAGACGTTGATCCCTATGATGCTTCGAGTTCCGCGGTATTCTGCCATGCTGGCCGCCGGTGTGGCCCTTAATGTTGTGCCCGCTGTTGTTCCCTCCTTCGCGCAGGCCTTCGCACAGAGCCGCAACGCGAGCGATACGGATGTTACCACGCAGCGAACCACGCAGTCTCCATACCAGGGCACGGTCGTCGAAGACATTGTTGCGATGGTGAACGACCAGGTCATCAGCAAGTCGGACTATGATCGCGCGCAACAGGACCTGGACGCGGAGGCGAGGCAGCAGGGCTGGTCGCAGCAGCAACTGATGGAACAACGGCGGGATCTGCTCCGTTCCCTGATCGACAAGCAGCTTCTGCTGTCGAAGGGTAAGGAACTCGGCATCAACGGCGAGACCCAGGTTGTGAAGCGCCTTGACGAGATGCGCAAGCAGTACCACATGGATACCATGGAGGACCTGCAGAAGGCGGCTGAGGCCCAGGGGGTTTCCTTTGAGGACCTCAAGCAGAACATCCGCGACAGCGTGATTACGTCGGAAGTGATAAGCCAGGAAGTAGGCCAGCATATTCAGGTCGCGCCATCCGAGATTCAGGCCTATTACGCCGCGCACCAGCAGGAATTCCAAAGGCCCGAACAGGAGAAGCTGAGCGAAATTCTGGTTGCGACGCCAAATGCGGACGATGCTACGCAGGTGGCGGACGCCGAGAAGAAGGCGGATGCGATCGAAGGGCGGCTGAAATCCGGAGCGGATTTCGCCACGGTGGCGAAGGCCGACTCCAGCGGACCCACGGCACAGGAAGGTGGCCGTCTCGGCGATTACAAGCGTGGCGACCTGCCGAAAGTAATGGAGGACGCGACGTTCGACTTGCAGCCAGGACAATTCACAGCTCCCATCCGCACCAAACAAGGCTGGCTGATTCTTGAAGTGACGGGACACACGAAGGGCGGCCTGGCGCCGCTGGCCGATGTACAGAACGAGATTCAGGAAAAGATTGGCTATTCAAAGATGGAGCCGGCACTGCGCGATTATCTGGCGAAGCTGCGCGATCAGGCGGCGATTGAGGTACGAGCACCTTATTCGGATTCCGGCGCCACCGCCAACGAGATCAAATTCATCCATGGCGCCTACACCCCACCGCAACCAAAGAAAAAGAAGAAGGTGGAGCGTACGCGCTTCCGCCAGAAGCCGGAACGCAAACAAAAGCAGACGGAAACGGCGAGCGCGGCTCCTCCCGCGGGAGTGCCGACGCTGGACAAGGTGAACTCTCAGACAGGCGCGCCCAAAACCGTGGCCAGCAGCGCCGGAACCCAAAAGCCAGGCAAGAAAGAGAAGATTCGCTTCGGACAGGCGCCGCGGGAGACCTTGCCGACCGGCGACACGCGACAGGTCGATGCTGGAGCCGTTGCCCCGGAAGCCGCGCCCGCTCCAACAACCCAGGTGGCCTCGAATACGCTTCCCGCCAATGGCGTCGCTCCCACCAACGCCGAAGGCAATGGGATGCCCAGCAGCGACGACGAGAAGAAGGCGAAGACACGCTTCTCCGACCGCATGAAGGAGCCAAAGCAGAAGCAGGCAGAAGCAAAGGCCTCCAAAAAGAAGCAGAAGTTCGTCCCTCCGACCGAAACACCGGAGCAGCTGGCACAGGATCAACGCGAACAGGCGGCGCTTGGACTAAACGGGGACACGACAAAGGCAAAGAAGAAGGCCAACCCAGCTAAAGAAGGCCCAAAGCGGCGGCTCTCAGACGAAGACAAGAGCCAGGATAAAAACGCGCAGAGCCCGACGCCGCCTTCCACTTCGGCCGCAACGCCTCCCGCGCAAACCCCGCCGCCGGCGACACAGAACACAACACCGCCGGCACAGGGAACACCGCCACAAATCTGACTCCGATGAAAGAACCAATGGTTGCTGATCTGGCCGGCCGGGAGAACCGCGAGATTACCGGCTTTTTCGCGGCGTCATTGAAGCAGCTGCGCACCGGCAGAGATGGCGGTCAGTATTTCGCAATCACACTGGGTGATCGCACCGGGCAGATCGAAGCCCGCATGTGGGAGATTGACGGAGCAGGCGACTTCGGCACGGGAGACGTGGTCAAGGTACTCGGCGAGGTCTGCCGGTTCAACGAAAAACTGCAGCTTAAAGTTAAAAAGATCCGCCGCGCCGCGCCTGCGGAGTACGATCTCAGTGACTTCGTTCCCCAGTCGGATCGGAACATCGACGAAATGTGGGTGGAACTCGAAGGCTGGGTAGCCAGCTTGCGCGATCCCCACCTGAAGGCCCTGTTGCAGGCCTTTCTAGATGATGCGGAACTCTCCGTCGCGCTGCGTCACGCCCCCGCTGCCAAAGGCATGCACCACGCCTGGATCGGCGGACTGCTGGAACACATCCTGTCGCTGGTGGGCCTCTGCGAGATGGCGGCCCAGCATTATCCAAATGTCGATCGCGATCTGCTCTTAACCGGCGTTGTGCTGCACGATATCGGGAAGCTGCGCGAACTCAAGTGGGGAACCAGCTTCGACTACACGATGGAAGGACAGCTGCTCGGGCACATCACCATCGGGATCGGGATGATCGAAGAGAAGCTGGCCACGATTCCAGGCTTTCCGCCGGCAAAGCGGCTCCTGGTCGAGCATCTGGTGCTGAGCCACCATGGAGAATACGAGTTTGGATCGCCCAAGCTGCCCATGACGCCGGAGGCAATCCTCCTGCACTATCTCGACAACCTCGACGCGAAAATGCAGACCGTTCGTAGTGAGTTTGCCCGATCCCAGGCCAACGGCCGGTCAGGCGCGGAGATGACGGAATGGGTAAGGTCGATGGAGCGTCCGCTGCTGAACACCCAGGCTTATTTGAAATCGGAAGAGATCCGCGAAGTTCACGAGTCCGCGACGGAGCCGGCTCACCGCGAACAGGAAGAAGAAAGAAACCATGCCTTACCTTTTGAAGACTGAACCCAGCACCTATTCGGTCGACGATCTCGCGCGCGAGTGTGAAACCCTGTGGGACGGCGTGACGAATCCCGCGGCTGTAAAAAATCTCGCAGCGATGCAGCGCGGCGAAATGCTGGTGATCTACCACACCGGCGATGAGAAGCGGACGGTTGGGCTGGCGAAGGTGGTGTCGGTCGATGCAACCGACCCGAAGTGAGCCGCAGAGTCCGAATCAAATTCGTCAGCAAGACGAAGACCCGCAGGACGCTGGCCGAGATCAAGGTCGCAGGCGATGTTTGCCGATTCCCCGCTCGTTCGCCAGGGTCGGCTGTCCGTGGTCCCTCTCACTGAGAAGCAATACGCCTGGCTGGCCGGCGAATAGCTGCGCCTGCGACCGGATTCAACCTCCTTTCATCTACAATCGAAGCGGGTTTGTGAGGGAGATGCTACGTTTTTCCACTGCCGGCGAGTCGCACGGCGAGAGCCTTGTTGCCCTTCTTTCGGGGATGCCCGCGGGCGTTCCGATCGATGAATCGTTCGTCAATCGCGAGCTGTGGCGCCGCCAACAAGGCTATGGCCGCGGCGGCCGGATGCGCATTGAGACCGATACCGCGCATTTTCTCTCCGGCGTGCGGCACGGCAAGACCATCGGCTCGCCCATCGCAATCGACATCGAAAATCGCGACTGGAAGAACTGGACTGAAGCCCTTGCCGGTGGCGGCCGGCGATCCGGCGAAACATAAAGCCGTCGCATCGCCCAGACCCGGACACGCCGATCTCGCCGGAGCCCTGAAATACGATTTTCCCGATGCTCGGTATGTGCTCGAGCGGGCTTCGGCGCGCGAATCGACGGCGCGCGTCGCCGCAGGAGCGCGTCGCGAAACAGCTGCTACTCGCGCTGGGCATCGATGTTGCCAGTCACGTGATCCGCGTCGGCGCGGCCGAGCTCGAACGCGATGCGACCTGGCAAGAAATTGCAGCGCTGCGGACGAAGGAAGAAGTCCTGCTGAACTGCGTGGACGCCGAGGCGGAAGCGCGGATGAAGGCCGAGGTAGATGCTGTCCTGCGCACCGGTGATTCGGTCGGCGGCGTCTTTGAGGTTGTCGTCCATGGCGCGCCTGCCGGGACTGGGCACCTGCGCCAACTGGGACGAGCGGCTCGATGGTTTACTCGCCCAGGCGGTTATGTCGCTGCAGGCGGTTAAGGCTGTAGAGATCGGGCGTGGCGTGACGGCGGCCGAGTCGTTGGGCTCTGAGGTGCACGATGCCATCGGCTATGCGCGTAGGCCGGAAATGGACGCCATACGCGATTCACGCGAGAGCATAACAACGCGGGCGGCGTCGAAGGCGGCATCTCCAACGGCGAAGACATCGTCGTTCGCGGATATTTAAAGCCGATTTCGACGCTCCGCAGGCCCTTGGCAATCCGTACGCTTCGACACGCGCGAGGAAACCAAGGCTGCCTATGAACGCAGCGATGTGTGCGTGGTTCCTGCAGCGGGCGTGGCGGCCGAGGCTATGGTCGCGCTAACCATCGCAAAGCTGGCCCTGGAAAAATTCGGCGGTGATTCGTTCCGCGAGTTGAAACGTAACTATGACGGTTACCTGGACCAGGTAAAGCAGTATTAGGGAAAAAATCAGGAATTAGCACAGGATGATTCGGGAAATAGTCACATATCCGGACCCCATTTTGCAGCGGCCCACAGAGAAGATCACGGTGTTCGACGACGATCTCCGCACGCTGGCCGCCGACATGTTCGAGTCCATGTACAAGGCAATCGGGATCGGCCTCGCCGCGCCGCAGATCGGTGTCTCGAAGCGGATCACCGTGATCGATCTCAGCAACCAGAAAAATCCAAAGGACAAGATTGTCCTCGTGAATCCGGAGATCGTTCACAAAGAGGGCAAACAACTGGAGGAAGAAGGCTGCCTGAGCCTCCCGGATATCCGTGACAAGGTTTCGCGAGCAGCGAAGGTGAAGGTTCGCGCCCAGGATCTGGAGGGAAAAATCATCGAGCTGGAAGGCGCCGAATTGCTGGCTCGGGCCTTCCAGCATGAGATCGACCACCTCGACGGCATTCTGTTTCCCTGGCGCCTGAGTGCGCTCAAGCGCGATCTGATCCTGCGCAGGATTCGCAAGTTGCAGAAGTCCGGCGAGTGGAAATGAAGCTGGTTTTCTGTGGGACACCGGCGTTCGCCGTTCCCACGCTGAAGCTGGCGCTCCGCGCCGGATACGATGTGCCCCTCGTTGTGACTCAGCCCGATCGCCCTGTGGGACGCGGCCAGCACTTAACCGCGCCTCCCATAAAAACAACCGCCATCGAGGCCGGCATACCCGTTCTGCAGCCGGAAAAAATCAAAAACAATACGGAGCTGAGGGCAGAGCTCGAATCGATCCGGCCCGACGCCATTCTGGTAGTCGCTTACGGAAAAATTATTCCGAAATGGATGCTCGATCTGCCGCGCCTCGGCAATATCAATCTCCATGCGTCGCTCTTGCCGAAGTATCGCGGCGCAGCTCCAGTCCAGTGGGCCATCGCGAACGGCGAGGCGGCGACCGGTGCCACCACGATGCGTCTTGACGAAGGTCTCGATACGGGCGACATTCTGCTGCAGCGGGAAATGCCCGTCGCGCCGAGCATGACCGCCACCGATGTTTTTCCTATGCTTGCCGAAATGGGCGCGGACCTCATGATGGAGACGCTCCGCGAGATCGACGCCGGATCGATTACTCCGCGCAAGCAGGATCCGTCGCGCGCCACCCTCGCGCCCATCCTGACCCGCGAAGACGGGCGAATGGATTTCCAACTCCCGGCGATGGCGCTCTATAACCGCTGGCGCGGGTTCCAGCCCTGGCCTGGAGCGTGGACCACGCTTGGCGGAAAAAAACTGACGGTGCAGCGAATGCTTCCAACAGAAGTGCGCGGCGGCCAGAAAGCAATCCCTGGCGAGCTGCTGATCGAAGAAGGGACGATGTTCGCGGCATGCGGCGATGGCAGCTGGCTCGAACTGGTCGAAGTGCAGCCCGAAGGCAGACGGCGGATGACGGCGGGCGAGTTCCTGCGGGGAAACGCGGTCGAGAGCGGCACGCGCCTGGCGTAAGCATGACGGTGACCATGCCAGTGACGACTATCGCCCCCGCACGGCTGCTTTCGTATCAAGTTCTGTTACAAATTGCGGCTTCGGATGCGCACAGCGACGACCTGCTGCGATCCCCTGAGGTCGATGCCCTCTCGCTCCCGGACCGCAATCTAACCACCACCCTCGTGTTGGGTACCCTGCGGTGGCAGCTGGCGCTTGATACGCGCATTCGGCCGCTGCTGGCACGTCCCGATGCAAAACTAAGCCTTGAAGCGGCGACCGCGCTGCGCATGGGCGCGTATCAGCTGCTGCATCTGGATCGCGTGCCGCCGCATGCAGTGATTCACGACAGCGTCGAGTTGGTGAAATTGTCTCCGGAAAGAGCTGCCGCAGGCATGGTGAATGCCGTGCTGCGGAAGATCCAGCGTTCGACCTCCAGCGTTCATCCTCCGGAACACATCGGCAAGACCACCGCGCCCGTTGCAGCCTCGACGGCACATCCTGCGTGGATGGTCGAGCGATGGGCCCGACAGTATGGACGCCGAACCGCGGAGATGATTTGCCAGTGGAACCAGGAGCCGGCCGGAATCACGATTCGATTGGCCGACCCGAAGGCCGAGTTGCCGGGAATTGAGACACAGCCGGGAGCATTTCTGCGCGCTGCGCGCCGTTTGATTCGCGGAGACGTAGTGCGGAGCGGTCCCTTCCGTGCCGGCCAGGTCCGCATCCAGGACGAAACCTCGCAACTTGTAGCCGAGATCGCCGCAGCCGCATCACCGCACGCTAAGCGGGTGCTCGACACCTGCGCGGCCCCCGGTGGCAAGACGGCGATCATTGCCGAGCGCCTGCCAGAGGCGAACCTTACGGCGATCGACGTGAGCCGGAAACGGCTCGACGCCATGCGCGCGACGATGCCTGCTGCCATCGCGGAGCGGCTGGAGTTCAAAGTCGCCGATGCGGCGAACCTTCAGCTCAAGCCGGAGTGGGACCTGGTTTTGTGCGACGTCCCCTGTAGCGGCACCGGAACCATCGCGCGAAATCCCGAGATCAGGCTCCGCGTCAGCGAGTCCGGCCTGAAGCGGCAGCATGCGCGTCAGCTGGCGATCGTTCGGGCTGCCATGGCCGGACTCAAGCCAGGCGGCCGCATCGTTTATTCGACCTGCTCGCTGGAGCCGGAGGAAAACGAGGACGTGGTCACAGAAGTCCTGCAGACAAGCGCCAGCTTCCATCTGGTCTCGATAGAGGACATTCTGGACCAGCTTGCGGAGCATGGAAGGGTTACCCCGGAAGGGAGAGATCGGCTGAGAACAGCGACCGGCCATGGCTTTCTGCGGACGCTGCCAGGGGTGCATCCGTGCGATGGATTCTTCGCAGCGGTGATCGAACGTTCGATCAGCACACAAGCTGGCTGCGATTGAGATGCAGTCCGTCCAGGCGGCCGAGCAGCGTGACGGCGACGCGCTCGGGCTGGAAGAGGCTGGATGCCATCCGCATCACTTCCTCTTCGGTCACGGCTTCCACGCGCTCGATAATCTCATCGAGGCCAAAGAAACGCTCGAAGTACATCTGCTGCCGCGCCAGGTTCGACATCCGCGACATCGAACTCTCGAGGGAGAGCAGCAGATTGCCCTTCAGCTGATCCTGTGCCCGCCGGAGTTCGCCAGGCTGCAGGGGCTCTGTTTTGAGACGACGAAATTCTTCCATGACCAGGTCGATAACCTGCAGCGCGCGGTCCGAAGAAGTTCCGGCATAGACGCACAGCGAGCCGGTGTCGCGATAGGGAGCCAGATCCGAGTAGATGGCGTAGACGAGCCCGCGTTCTTCGCGAACCGTCTGGAAGAGCCGCGAGCTCATTCCGCCTCCCAGGATGGTGTTCAGCAGCAGGGTTGTGTAGCGCGACTCGTCGGCAATCGGGGGGGCAGGCACGCCGAGACAAAGCTGCACCTGTTCGAGCGACTTTTTATTGCGCAGATGAATGCGCGGCGTAACTGTGGGCGCGGCGCTGTCGCTCAGGGTGCTTCCAGGCGCCAGCGAACTGAAAGAACGCGCCACCTGCTCGACGAAACTGTCGTGCTCGATGTTGCCGGCTGCGGAAAAGACCATATTGCCGGCCTGGAAGCGCTGCTCGAAGAAGCCGACCAGAGTGTTCTGCTCGAAGCTGCGAACCGTCTCGCGGGTGCCGAGGATGGGCTTGCCCAGAGGATGGCCCTTCCAGAAATTCTGGGTAAAGATCTCGTGGACCAGGGTATCAGGGCTGTCCTCGTCCATCTTGATCTCTTCAAGGATGACTCCGCGCTCGCGGGCAATCTCTTCTGCGGCGAAGACGGGATTGAGGACCAGGTCAGAAAGAACGTCGAGGGCCGTGGGCACGTGCTCATCGAGAACCTTGATGTTGAAGCAGATGGTTTCCTTTCCCGTGAAGGCATCGAGATTGCCGCCGATCGCGTCCACCTCGCGGGCAATGCGCTGGGCCGAGCGGGACTTGGTTCCCTTGAAAACCATGTGTTCAACGAAATGGGAGATTCCATTCAGCTCTGCCACTTCGTGACGCGAACCGGCGCGCATCCAGACCCCCATCGCTACGGAGCGGACGTGTTCCATGCGCTCGGTGAGAACGATGAGACCACTGGGAAGTACGGTTCGGCGGATATTTCTTTCGGTATTCATTCCAATATGAGGTGTTCAGGGCCGTCTCTACGGCAAAGTTTAGATGCGCTATCCTCGGATTTATAGATGACTAATGGCGGGGAACTACTAAACACCATTTTAGACGCTCCAGGCTTGGCCGGGGGTGGCGTACTTTTTGGCCTTTCGAATGAGTCGCTTACAGAGACTCTTAGTGAATTTGGGTTACCGAAGTACCGCCTCCGGCAGCTCGAAACCGCCCTCTACAGGCAGAAAGTGGCGGCTCTGGACGAGGTCACGACCTGGCCCAAAGAACTGCGGGAGAGGGTCGCCGCAGCCGGGTTCCGCGTTGGCTTGCCGGTGATCCTCGAGACGTTCCGGTCCGTGGACGGAACCGAACGATATTTGATCGCCGGAGGGGATGGCCAGACGGTCGAAACAGTCTGGATGCCCGAGGGCGACGGTGGGGAGGACGGCGATTTCTCAACCGCGCACGAATCTCTCAAAGCAAAAGACTGGTCGCGGGCGACGATTTGCGTGTCAAGCCAGATTGGCTGCGCGGTCAACTGCCAGTTCTGCCTGACGGCGAAGCTCGGAATCATTCGCAACCTGACGGCGGGCGAGATCGCGGGACAGGTCGCCGCAGTCCTTAAGCGGCAGGAGGCTGAACCGGGCCGCGATCGAATCAACCTTGTCTTCATGGGTATGGGTGAGCCTTTCCTGAACTACGACGCTTTTAGGGCGGCGGTGCGCCTGCTGGTGAAGCAGATGGAGATTCCCGAGTCGCGAATGACAGTATCGACGTTCGGGAATTGTGCCCGGTATTCTGCGGTTCGCCGCAGAGCCGGTGCGACCGAAACTCGCAATCTCCCTGAATGCGCCGAACGATGGGGTTCGCGAAGGAATCATGCCCGTGACGCGGAAATGGAGCATCGCGGAGGTGATCGAAGCGGTGCGACAGGTGCCGCTGCGCCCCAGAGAGCGAGTGACCTTTGAGTATGTGCTGCTCGGCGGCGTGAATGATCAGCCCCAGCATGCGGATGAAGTCGTCAAGCTGGTCCGCCGTGCGCAGTTCCCTGCAAAGGTGAATCTGATCGCCTGGAATCCCGGTCCTGACGTGCCGTTCTCGACGCCAGCAGCCGAGGACGTGGCGCGTTTTCAGGATCGCCTGCGGGAGCAGGGTGTTCCGGCATTTGTGCGCCGACCGAGAGGGCGCGACATCTACGCCGCTTGTGGCCAGTTGAAAAAGACGACTGCGAGCGGAAGCCAGGAGCTGGCAGCCACGGCCGGTCAGCCATAAACCGGTTAGTGGAATATCAGCGACGAAAAACAATGATCGAGCCGGCTCGTCGAGCAAACACGATACGTGGTAAGCTGGGACATCTTTTGACGAGAGGAAGGCGCCCATGAAGATTCAAACTTCGCCCCGCGACCCCAAAACGCAGCGGCCTGGTGCTTTTCCCGTCAGCTTCCTCCATTAGGTAATCCCGTCATCCGAATCTGACTCGCTGGCCGCAGGGTGTGCTCCTTCAGCGAGGGGTTCGTCCCTGGAGTCGCGGTCGTTTCTCTTTCACAGATTTTCTGAGCTGAGGACGCCGGGAGACGTTTTCTCCGGCGGACCTGTTGAGGAATTTTATGAGCGACATTGTTGAGCAAAATTCTTTGGGCCGGAGTTCCGACAATCGCAATGCTGTGCGCGAGGTGCTGGTGTTTCTGTTTCGCCACTGGCAGCGCGAGGCATGGTGCGCGACGGGAGTGGCTGCGGGCATGGCGGTGGCAACGGCTGCCGACTTGCTGCTGCCGGTTTACTCGGGCCATCTGGTCGACGCCGTGGCGCGTGGCGGTGCGGGAAGGGTGGAGGCTCTGCATGCGGCTGTCCGTGCGATCGCCGCAATGCTCGCGTTGGGCACCGTACTGGCACTTGGACGGTATCTTGCCTTCCTCGGCATTGTGCGCCTGACCGTGCGGCTGATGATGCGGATGGCGAGCGATGCCTTCTGGCGGGTGCAGCGGTTTTCGACCGACTGGCATGCGAACAACTTCGCGGGGTCGATCGTGCGCCGGATCACGCGCGGCATCTGGGCCGTGGACATGCTGGATGACACGCTGCTGCTGGCGTTGCTGCCGGCGCTGCTGGTGCTGGCCGGTTGTCCGCTGATTCTGGGTCTGCGTTGGCCGGCGATGGGTCTGCTGGTCGGCGTGGGGGCTCTGGTGTATGTGGCGATTTCGGTGGCGCTGTCGCTGGGCTGGATCGCACCGGCGGCGCGCTTGTCGAACGCCCAGGACACACGCATGGGCGGCGCGCTGGCGGATGCTATCACGTGCAACACGGCGGTGAAGTCCTTCGGGGCCGAGGGACGGGAAGATGCTCGCCTCGAGAAGGTGCTGCGGAAGTGGGGATGGCGCACACGACGAACCTGGTTGTTCGCCACTTACAGCGGGGCGGCGCAGATGATCTCGCTGCTGGTTCTGCGGACGCTGGTGGTGGGCTGCGCCGTTTGGCTGTGGTGGCGCGGCAAAGCGTCGCCGGGCGACGTGACGTTTGTGCTGACCAGCTACTTCATCGTGCATGGCTATCTGCGCGACACAGGGCAGCACATCGCGAACCTGCAGCGCGGCGTCAACGAGATGGAGGATATGGTTGGGTTCGAAGCGCTGCCGCTCGGAGTCGCGGATCGCGCCGCGGCGAAGCCGATTCGGGTGACGGCGGGCGAAATTGTCTTCGACCAAGTGACGTTCCGCTACGGGATGCAGACCGAGCCGCTGTTCCGGGACTTCTCGATTCGTATCGAGCCGGGGGAACGTGTGGGGCTGGTTGGCCATTCGGGCTCGGGCAAGACGACGTTTGTGAAGCTGCTGCACAGGCTCTACGACGTTGCCGAGGGAAGGATCGTGGTCGATGGGCAGGACATTGCGCAGGTCACGCAGGACTCGCTGCGCGCGCAACTGGCGCTGGTGCCGCAGGAGCCGATCCTGTTTCACCGGTCTCTGGCAGAGAACATTTCCTATGGCAAGCCGGGGGCGACGCAGCGGGAGATCGAGGCGGCTGCGCGGCTGGCCAACGCGCACCACTTTATCGAGCGACAGGCGAAGGGCTACGCGACGCTGGTGGGCGAACGCGGCGTGAAACTCTCCGGCGGCGAGCGGCAGAGGGTTGCGTTGGCGCGCGCCTTTTTGGCGAATACGCCGGTGCTGGTGCTGGACGAAGCTACTTCGAGCCTCGACTCCGAGTCCGAGGCGCTGATCCAGGAGGCGATGGCGCGGTTGATTGCGGGACGGACGGCGATCGTGATCGCGCACCGGTTGTCGACGGTGCGGATGCTGGACCGGATTCTCGTCTTCGACAACGGCGAGGTGGTGGAAGAAGGACGGCACGACGAGTTGGTGCGCAGGACGGGCGGCATTTATAAGCGGCTGTTCGAGCGGCAGGCGCTGGGATTGCTGTCTGGAGAGGAGGACATAGAGCGCGAGCTGGATGCGATGGATGACTTGACCGAGGAGGAGGCGGTGGGTTGAGGGCCATGCCCACCCCCCCCCTGGAGCTGGGATATTGCCAGGTTGTTGCATTGGCGTGAGTTCCGGGGGGCCCGTTTGAGATAGCGGCAAGTGGTTGGCAACGTGATAGTTAAGGGGCGGGTTTTGGCCAGGCGCGCTGGAGGGTCTGGCTGGATTGTGCGTGGTTGCCGGTTGCTATCCATAACTTTGGCCCCAATGAAAAAGGCCGACCTGACTGTTTCGCAACAGACTGCCAGGCGGCCTTTTTCTTTTCTTACCCTCTATTTTCAGGATACCGGAGTTGAGGGGAAAAACTGCCAACTTTGCTGGAGTGTTTTGGTAAGGAACCTATTTGGAATGAACGACAAAACTTCGGTACCGTGCGCGAGAAGCTTGACAAATTTTCCACATTTTGAGGTGCTGCGATGTAAGGGTTGAATTTCCGGAAAGGACGCTGGTTGGTCCCGATATGGGAAGCGCTTCTGTTCCGGGAAACGCTGGAACAAATCATTGCGGCTGGGCGTTCGGAGAGACTGGTGCGGGGCTATGATCCTCTCGGAATGTCCGGGTTGATGGCGAAATTGCGGGCGGGAACGTTGCGGGGCGGGAGTCTACCGTCCGGTTGGCTGATGGCAGTTTGGTTGATGATGGTGGTGATGCTGGCCGGGTCCGCTGCGGGCCAGGCCGCGAAGCCGGCGCCAGCACCGGCAACGGCCCAGGGCGAGAAGAAGGCCGATGAGGTCGTCGGCAGCTATTCGCTGGTTACGACGGTCTTTGAGGCCTCGGCCGCGACGCACCTGCTGAATCCAGCACCGACGATTGCGGTGGATGGAGGGACGGAGCGCGCGCCCGGGGAATTCAGCGGAGAGAAGACGATTCCCGCGCAGTATGCGATCGAGGGGTTCGGGAGTCCCCGGTATGAGTGTGGGGCGACGGCGCCGAAGCTGCGGGGCTGCGAGGCGCTTGATCGGGCGAGCCTGACGGTCCGCGATGCCAACACGATCGGTTACCACATTGTGAGCCATGGAGCCGCGGTTGAGCTGACCGTCGACGTGGAGGTGCACGACATTCTGCCGGTTTCAAGGGGCGGCGAGGAGACTCAGTGGCACGCGCACGAGGTGATTTTTGTGGCGGTGCCAAAGGCGACGGCGACGTATCGGTTCTCATCGGAGGTGCTGGTGGGGACGTGGAACGGCGAGGCCATCGTCTTTGAGGTGGGGAAAGATTTGCCGGAGAGCGCGAAGAAGGGGCTTGAGGATTTAGGGGTGAAACAGGATTTGGGGGATCGGGTGCTGTATGGGTTTCGGGTTAGGGGGGTGGCGAAGTAGGGTGGAGTGTCGTTGGCTCGGCAGCAGACCATTTCGGACAGGGTTCACTCGTCAGGTCCGCGCGCAGGCTCTTTCCGATAAGGCTTTCGTGATCCCGCTGCCCAGCCCAGAATCGAGCTCTCCGATCCCGTCTCGACGCGCGTCTCGCCGGCGAGGTCGTCTTCCGGAGTTAGTCACCAGCCGGCGCGGAACAAATAACCTATCGTTCGCGGCGGCTTGCACGTATGACCCGTAGGTGGCAGAAGAGGGGGATGGTCGAAGAGGAGGGCGGGAGTACAATACTTGGATACGCGAAAGCTGGCATTTGGCGCTGACAGGTTCGTGTTCATGAATTCGTGCGTATCTTCTGACTCCCCGGGCGGCTTTGCGTCGTCTAATTGTTGTGAAATTCGGGCCGACGCCCGCGAATGCGCGAGTTGGGCCAGTTGGAAAACCGTCCGAGCGTGAAAAGAGAGAGGTCTTTCCCAGGTGAATTCGACCGTTAAGCAGATTCTGTTCTGGGTACTGATCATTGCGTGCCTTCTGGTGCTGTGGCAGCTGTTCCAGAAGAACAATGTGATGGGCGGCCACGAACAGGAAGCGACGTTCTCGCAGTTCCTCAGTGCTGTGGAATCGAACCAGGTGGCCGACGTCACCGTGAATGGCCCCGAGGTGCATGGGCATTTCCGCGCCGACAAAGGCGCCTTCCACGTGGTGGTACCGTCCAATTACCCGCACCTTTTCGACATCCTCGATCAGAACAAGGTCAGCGTGACGGTGAAGAACGCGGACGGAAACAGCTGGTGGGGATGGCTGCTGCAGTTCTCGCCCCTGATCCTGATCGCCCTGCTTTGGTTCTTCATGATCCGCCAGATGCAGAGCGGCGGGAACAAGGCGTTGTCGTTCGGCAAAAGCCGGGCTCGGCTGCTCTCGATGCAGCAGAAGAAAGTGACCTTTAAGGACGTTGCCGGCGTCGATGAGGCCAAGGAAGAACTGAAAGAGATTATCGAATTTCTGCGCGAGGCGCAGAAATTTCAGAAGCTGGGCGGCAGGATTCCGAAGGGCGTGCTGCTGGTTGGACCTCCGGGAACCGGCAAAACGCTGTTGGCGCGAGCTGTGGCCGGCGAAGCGAATGTTCCGTTCTTTTCCATTTCAGGTTCGGACTTCGTGGAGATGTTCGTCGGCGTGGGCGCAAGCCGCGTTCGCGATCTGTTTGAACAGGGCAAGAAAAACGCGCCCTGCATCATCTTTATCGATGAGATCGATGCGGTCGGGCGGCATCGTGGCGCTGGACTGGGCGGCGGACACGATGAGCGCGAGCAGACGCTGAATCAGCTGCTGGTCGAGATGGACGGGTTTGAGTCGAACGACGGTGTGATTCTGGTGGCGGCCACAAACCGGCCGGACGTGCTCGATCCGGCGCTGCTGCGGCCTGGACGGTTTGATCGGCGCGTGGTTGTGGGTCGCCCCGACGTACGAGGACGCGAAGAGGTTCTGCGGGTTCATGCACGGAAGGTACCGATCGCGGACGACGTCGATCTGCGTGTTCTGGCTCGTGGGACGCCTGGTTTCTCCGGCGCCGATCTCGCCAACATGGTGAATGAGGCTGCGTTGAACGCTGCCCGTTACAACCGGAAGTCGGTGCTGATGCTCGATTTTGAGCAGGCGAAGGACAAGGTGCTGATGGGCGCTGAGCGCAAGTCGATGCTGCTGACCGACGAGGAGAAGCGGGTGACGGCGTATCACGAAGCCGGACACGCACTGGTTGCGGCGCTGCGCGACCATGCCGATCCGCTGCACAAGGTCACCATCATTCCCCGCGGCATGGCGCTTGGCGTGACAATGCAGTTGCCGGAAGACGACAAGCACACCGTGACGAAGGACTATCTCGAGACGCAGCTGGCCATTTTGATGGGCGGCCGCATTGCGGAGGAAATCTTCCTGAAGCAGATGACGACAGGCGCCGGGAACGATATCGAGCGTGCAACCGATCTGGCGAGGAAGATGGTCTGCGAATATGGCATGAGCAGGCTTGGGCCGCTAACCTTCGGGAAGAAGGAAGAGCAGATTTTCCTGGGGCGTGAAATCGCGCAGCATCGGGACTTCTCGGAAGAGACAGCGCGGCAGATCGACTCCGAAGTAAGGAGCCTGGTGGACGAGGCTTACAAGGCATCCTGGGAGATTCTGAATACGAACCAGGACGTGATGCACCGGCTGGCGGTTGCTTTGCTGGAGCGGGAGACGCTGGATGCGAACGAAATCCGCATGCTGATCGACGGCAAGGAACTGCCTCCTTTGCGGCCTTCGGGCGGCGGAGGTACAGCGGTTTCCGATGTGCAGCAGGTGCTGAAGCCTGAGCCTGGACGGACGGGCGGGTTGCCGGAAGGCAGTCCTTCACCGGCTTAGTTCGGCGGATTCGAAGTTGAAGGGCAGCTCTTCGGGGCTGCCCTTTTCGTTTCTGCGAGAATGTTTGCAGCGATGCGTCTGCGTTTTTCTGATTTGTGGTTAGCGCCGGTTCTGCTCCTGGGCGGATGCGGGTATCACAGCGTCCACTCCGCAGTTCATTTACCCACCAACGTTCACACGCTGGCGATTCCGGCATTCAAGAACAATACGCAGTCGTATCACACCCAGGCGATATTTACACAGGCAGTGATTCGGGAATTCACGAGCCGCACTTCCTATCGGATCGTGAGCGGCGAGGATCCGGGTGCGGATGCGACGCTGCGAGGAACCATCACTAGTTTTCAAATCATTCCGCTGACTTACGACAATACGACCGGACAGACTTCGAGCTATCTGGTGACGATTGCGACGAAGCTGGAACTTGTGGACCGCGCGGGGAAAACGATCTGGCAGAATCCTTCGTACTTATTCCGACAGCAGTACGAGCAGACCCAGGATTTGGCGAGCTTCATCCAGGAGGACTCAGCGGCGACGCGGCGGCTGGCACAGGAGTTTGCTTCGGCGGCGGTTGCGGACATTCTGGAATCGTTTTAGGAAGTCCACTTCGTATCCGGAGAATATTGTCTTCGAATGGATTGGATTGCCGCCTGGGCCGCAGCTTTCGGCCGCACCCTTCGAGGGTCCCCCACAAATCGCGTGTCTCGCATCGCGGTATTGCAATGGGGGAAATATTTCCCATCTGCACTTTGGCGGGTATATAAAAATCCTCGCGCACCTCTCCCAGGAGGATGCGGCACGCTGCGACGGTCGCCCTCGCGGAAATGTGGGGCGGAACGAATGGCTGTCCCAGCCGGAAATCTCTCGCTTCGGGAGTCGATATGTTCCGCTGGTTTTGCTTTTATCTGAGCGCGACGGCGCTGATGGCCGCTGTGGATCCGCTGGCGGCGGGACAGCAGCAACCGCCGCTATCGTGGGTGGACAAAGATACCGGTCACCGCATTCATCGGCTGACCGGCGAGCCGGGCTCTTCCGGCTTTTACTTTAACGTGAATGCCTATTCGCCCGACGGCAAGCTGATGGCCTATGACGCGCCAGACGGGATTCACATTCTCGATCTCACGACGATGAAGACGCGGCTGCTGGTGCCGAATCCGCCGCGGCCAGCGGGGGTGACGCCGGGAACGCCGGCGGGGTATCGCAGCGGGATGCGGGCGATCGTGGTGGGTCGAAAAACGAACAGCGTGTTTTTCACGAAGTTCGATCAGGAGACAAAACTGGGCACGGTTTACAAGGCCGATATGTATACGGGCGCAGTGACAAAGCTGGCGACCTTGCCGGCGCGGGGGAGCGTGGCGACGATCAATGCCGATGAGACGCTCGGGGCGGGCACGTACGACGAAACCGATGCTGGCACCCAGCAGGAGTATGGGCGGAATCGGCCGCAACCGGCGACACCACCGCCAGGTGGCGGCACGACACCGCCGCAAGCGGGCAGCCTGCTCCAGCCAGAGGGGAAAGGAGAAATGATGGAGCGCCGTCTGGCGGCGCGGATTCCGGTGGTGCTGTACACGGTGAACCTGGAGACGGGCGCAGTGAAGATTCTGTTTCACTCGACGGACTGGATCGGGCACATGCTGTTTTCGCCGATCGATCCGACGCTGCTGATGTATTGCCATGAGGGACCGTGGCAGAAGGTGGATCGCATCTGGCAAATCCACACGGATGGCACGGACAACGTGCTGATCCACAAGCGGACGATGGCGATGGAGATTGCGGGGCATGAGTTCTGGGGTCTCGATGGCAGGACGATCTGGTACGACTGGCAGTATCCGAAGGGCGAGGTGTTTTTCCTTGCCGGCTACAACCTCGAGACGCATGAGCGCACGGCGTATCACATGGAACGGAACGAGTGGTCGATCCACTTCAACCTGACGCGGGAAGCGGATCTCTTTACAGGGGACGGCGGCGATCCTGGGCAGGTAGCGCACGCCCCGGACGGGGAGTGGATCGAGCTGTTTCATCCGGAGAAGATGCGGCTGGATGGGGCGCTGAACTCGCCTGAGTTTTGGCAGCCCGGAGTGTTCCATGCCGAGCACCTTGTGAACATGTCGCATCACAACTATCGTCTTGAGCCGAACGTGCGTTTTTCTCCAGACCGGAAGCTGGTGATCTTTACCAGCAATATGTTCGGTCCGAGTTACGTATTTGGGGTCGGGGTGGAGAAAGCGACGGATGCGCAGGATGCGGAGGTGCAGTCGACGCCGGATCTGGCGCGGCAGTTCAATCCGGTGGAACCGACGCCGGTGAATGTGCCGGCGAGGGGCGGCCCGGCGGAGTATCATTGATGCGGAAAACGCGCGATGGCTTTGCGGGATTCGTCTCGCCGCGAATTTCCTCACTGCAGGAGCATGGGCGGGCGCGGCTTGCGCGTGAAGCCTGGGATTCGAGTGAGAATCCCGGCGACTCGGGCGGGTCGGATGTTGAGCGGCGTGCGGTTGCGTCTCTATCGTTCCCGCTTGCCAGCTTTCTCGTTTGAGGCGATTCTTGAGTGATGGCAGCCAGGCCCCTTTCCCGCTCCGTATTCCCGAAGGGCTCATCGACAGAGGGCTCGAACCGCATTCTCGGCACGGGAGAGATGGCGGATCTGATCCGCGCGTACGACTGGAGCTCGACGCCGATGGGGCCGATCAGCGGCTGGTCGAAAGAGCTGCTGACGATCGTGAACCTGATGCTGACCTGCCCCTCACCGGCGCGAACGCTGTGGGGACCGGACCTCATCCTTCTCTATAACGACGCTTACCGGCCGATTCCAGGACCTCGGCACCCGGGGGCGCTGGGCAAGGCCTCGCGCGATGTTTATCCCGAGGCGTGGCACGTGGTGGGGCCACTGCTGGAGGAGGCGTATGCTTCAGGCAAAACCTGCTATTTCGAGAAGCTGCCGGTGCCGCTGCAGACGAGCGCCGGGGTGCAGGATTTCTATCTCAGCTATTCCTACAATCCCATCTTCGAAAATGGCAGGATCGCCGGCCTGTTTGGAGTTTTGCAGGATGTAACGGGCGAGGTGATGGCGAACCGCAGGCTGCGCGAGAGCGAGGCGCGAGTCTTGCGCATCCTGCACAGCATCGGGGACGCGGTGATTGTTACGGATGCCGACGCCCAAGTGACGATGATCAACCCGGTGGCTGAGGCGCTGAGTGGCTGGACCGCTGAAGAGGCGAAGGGCCGGTCGCTGGCCGAAATTTTCCGCATCATCAACGAAGAGACGCGCGCGCCGGTGGAGAGTCCGGCCGAAAAGGTGAAGCGCCTGGGCGCGGTCGTGGGCCTGGCCAATCACACGATCCTGCTGGCCCGCGACGGCAAGGAAGTTCACATCGACGACAGTGGAGCACCGATTCGCGACGATGCCGGCGAGTTGACTGGGATTGTGCTGGTGTTTCGCGACATCCACGAGCGGCGCGCTGCGGAACGTGAACGCGACCATCTGACGGATCGGCTGAATCAGGTGCTGGAAACCACGACCGATGGGATTATCAGCGTCGATCGCCACTGGCGGATCACGTATATGAATGCTTCGGCGAGGGCGGCCATCGAACCTATCAGCAATATTGAGGGGAAGAACTTCTGGGAGAGCTTTCCGGACGCGGTCTACGAGGGGTCGCCGTACGTGGAGCACTACTACCGGGCGATGCGGGAGCGCATCCCGGCGCAGTTTGAGGCGCATTATCCCGGGCCGTTGAATCAGTGGTTCGAGATCAACGTGCGGCCGTCGCAGGACGGCATCGTGATTTTTTTCCGCGACGTGACGGAAAGAAAGCGAGGGGCGGCGTTACTGGAGGAGACGGCGCGAGCGCTCAAAGAGAGCGAGGAGGAATTGCGCTGGACGATCGAACTGAGTCCGCAGATTCCGTGGACGGCCGACATCGAAGGGCGCATCGTGGGCTTCAGCGACAAGTGGCTGGAACTGACCGGGCTGACGCGCGAGCAGGCGCTGGGCGACGGATGGATGCAGGTGCCGCATCCCGACGATCTGCCGAGGATGGCGGAAGCGTGGCGTGCTTCGCTGATTGAAGGCCGGCCCTACTGCGTGGAGCATCGGATCAGAACCGCCAATGGCGAATACCGCTGGATGCGATCGAGTGCTTATCCGCGGCACACCCATGGAGGCGCGATCCTGAAGTGGTACGGAACCACGGAGGACATTGACGAGCGCAAGCGAGCCGAGCAGGCGCTGATGCAGGGTGAGAAGCTGGCGGCGGTAGGACGCCTGGCCAGTTCCATTGCTCACGAGATCAATAATCCGCTGGAGTCCGTGACCAACCTGCTGTACCTCGCGCAGGGGACTGAGGATGGGGAAAAAACCAGGGAGTATGTGAGCATGGCGGAGCTCGAATTGCGGCGCGTTTCCGCTATCACGCGGCAGGCTCTGCGGTTCCATAAGCAGTCCACGTGGCCGCATCCGGTGCCGTGCGACGAACTGATCGACAGCGTGCTGCTGATTTACCAGAGCCGGCTGGCCAATGCGAACATCCGTGTGGAAACACGGAAACGCGCGAGGAAGGAGATTAAGTGTTTCGAGGGCGAGATACGCCAGGTGCTGGCGAATCTGATCGGCAACGCCATCGACGCCATTCCGCGAAGAGGAGGCCGGTTGCTGGTCCGCAGCCGCGAAGGCCGCCATTGGACGAGCGCGCGGCCGGGCATCGTGTTCACCGTTGCCGACACCGGATGTGGAATGGACACGCCAACGCAGCGCAGGGTCTTCGAGGCTTTCTTTACGACCAAGGACATTGGCGGGACCGGTCTTGGGCTTTGGATCAGCAAGGAGATCGTCGACCGGCATTGCGGCATGCTGCGTGTTCGCAGCAGCCAGAGGCCGGATCGGTGTGGGACGGTCTTTACCATGTTCTTGCCCTACGATGCGGTCAGCAGATAGAACGAAGCTGAGAGCCGGTCCGATAAACGTGTTGAAGAGGCAGCGGAAGGCGAACAAGAGCTTTTGCAAAGGCCGATTGGCAGATTAGCGGTTTGGGAAACGCGATTAGCGAAATTCGTTTAGCGAAGAGCGATTAGCTAAATGCGACCAGCTGAGACGGCTCGAGATAAACAGCAAGCAGATGCTGGGCGAGAAGCGATTAAGGATGCCCTATGGGCGCTACGCCGGAATCATCCTTCAGCGTTATGCCGTTGCTGTCGGTGAAGGTGAGTTGGCTGCCGTCTGTGGCATGGATGGTCACATTGGAGAGAGTCCAGTTTTTGGCATCCGCGACTTTGCCTGCCGACTGCGCGTCGATGGTCAGGTTGTCGAATTGAAAATCTTCAAGCGGTGCGGCTGTCGTAGCGCTTACATCGAAGGCGGTCTTCGCGGCGGTCGCTTTGATATTCGAAATATGCACGTTGCAGAAGTGCGCAAGACCGCGCTCCGGAGGCACGGGCGTGGCCAGGACTTTGTAGTAGGAAGGAACATCGGTGAGTCCGGGCGGGATAACAGCGTAGCTGAAGTGGGGATTCCAGTTCATGGTGATCTGGACAGGAATGGCGACGCCGTCGAGTTGCAGGTCGTGGATGCGGATGTTGTCGGACCAGCCCCCTCGGGTGTGCGCCGACTTGAACAGCACTCCTAACGGCACGTGTCCGAAGGCGTGCAGGTTGTAGACCTCGATATTGCGAAAGCCTCCGGAGGTTTCGCTGCCGAAGGTTATGGCAGCTGCGCCGTCGCTCACGGTCGAATCGCGTATGACGATATCTTCGTCGGGACGCGCGACGCGCAGGCCGTCAGAGTCGCGGCCGGCCTTGAGGCAAAGGGCGTCGTCGTTGACGGAGATGTCGGCGTGCTCTACGAGCACATGCTTTGACGAGTCGATGTCGATGCCGTCGGTGCTGGGGCCGCGGCCGCCGACGTTGTTGCGTATGGTTATGCCGTCGACGTGGACCTGATCGGAATAGCAGATGTGAACGGTCCAGAAGCCGGAGCGGGTGAGCAGCGGACCCGACAGCGACACGTTGCTTGATCTGAAGATCTGAATCAAGCGCGGGCGCTTCGCGTCGTAATCCGACGCCCAGCGCAGCCCTTTGGGCTCGTCCTGGTGCCGCAGCGCCCAGTAGCCGAGCCACCAGACCTGACCGTCGCCATCAATGGTGCCCGCACCGGTGATGCTGGCATCGTGCTGGCCGTAGATGTTGACCAGCGCCGCGGGCCAGCTCATCTCGATGCCGGAGATGCGGGTCGGCATAATCGGATAGTCTTCAAGCTTCCGCGAGCCACGGATGGTTGCGCCCTGCTGAACTTCGAGCACCGTGCCCGACTTCACGAAGATCGATCCGCTGAGGTAGGTTCCCGGCGTGAGGATCACTTTGCCGCCCCCGCTAGCTGCGGCATCGAGCGCCGCCTGAATTGCTTTCGTGTCCAGCGCCATTCCGTTGCCCTTTGCGCCGAAATCTTTCACGCGGAAATCCGCGGCATGTGCGCTGGGGATAAATCCCAGCAGTGCGAGTGCGAGGCAAGCCTGGGTGCGGGAAATCTTCATGGACTCTCCTTTGCAGTTCGGATGAAGGCGATCGAGTCTCCTTCGGGGTCCTGGATGATCACTGTCGGCCCGTGTTTCTTTGCGGGCAGGCCCAATGCGTGAAGGCGGCCAGTGGTGGGTCGCAGATCGGGCACAGAAAAAATGAGCCGGAAGGAGAGAGCATTGGGCGCCTGGCCGGAGAACGGGGGAAGGAATTCAATCCGCTGACCGGGCGCACCGGGGAGCATGAGCGCAGCGATGCCGGGTTCGAGCGACTGCGCGGCACGCGCGAAAGAAAGCTTATCCAGGTAAAACGAAGCCGCCGCGGCCGGATCGGCCATCGGGATGCCGACTCCGGCGATGCGGTCCGCGATGCGATCGAGACCGAGATGCTGGCCGCGATCGAGCGTGTGGCGCGAGCCAGCCATGTACTGCGTGTACTCGATATTCTGCGTTGGCGCGGGCCGCAGGTCAGACGGAGGGCCGGGTTCTTCGGGGCCCTGTAACGTGAAGAGCAGATTGCCCGCGCCGGCGCGCTTCACCGGAGTGGGCACGAGGCCGTGAGCCTGGTAGTCCTGATCGACGGCGTCGATGTCCGCAGCCTCGAAGCAGATGTGCATGAAGCCGACGGCCTGCGATACGTCCCGACGGGGGTAGAGCTCGATGAACTGGCGATCGTTCACTTTGAAGAATGCTTCGGTGGGCGAGCCACCTTTGTCCATCGCGAAGGCTTCTTCGAATCCGAGTTTGTGGAAGAATGCCCTCGACTGTTCAAGATCGGAGACTCGAATGGCGACGTGCGCGATTCCGGTGAGGTTCGGGGCCGAGGTTTGGGCAATGGCGGACGTTGCCGAGGCCACGGCAATGAGGATCGAAGCTACAGGGCAGGTCACGGCGATGGTGGGCCGCTTCTTGCTGGCGAGTCGTGCCTTCATTGCAACTGACCTTCGCCGGTCGTTGCCCGCGATTTGGGAGCTGCCCGGATCGATGCGGTTCCGCTCACTGTCCGGATCTCCACTGTTGTTTTCGGTGGTGATCGGAAAGCTGCGCAACCTCGCTGCCGGCAAGCAGGAATCCGCCAACTCCATAGGTGTAACTCGAAGATGGCAGATAGTGCGCGGGAGCCGAGCCGGTTTGCTGGATGTTCCCGAGCCTTCCATCGGCGTAAATCTCACCCACCAGGCCGCGCCATGCTCTGGCGATCACCGGCATATAGGTCGCGCGATCAAGCACTCCATGGTTGACACCCCAGGCTATCGCAAAAGTCATCAGTGCGGAGCCCGATGTCTCCGGCTGGGGATAGTCAGTGGGGTCGAGCAGGTCCGCGTGCCATAGACCGGTCTTGGGATCCTGCAGTTTTGCGGCTGCCTGCGCCATCTCCCGCAGCTGTGTTTCGTATTTCGTGCGGGTGGGATAGTCCTTTGGCATGTCGCCCAGAGTGCGGGCGATGCCGCCCATAACCCAGCCATTGCCTCGCGACCAGAAGATCGGGTTGCCCTGGGCGTTCGTCTTATGGAGGAAGGTCACATCGCGAAAATACAGATGCCGCTGAGGATCGTAGAGCAGGCTTGACGTTTCCCACCAATGCTTGTCGAGATAGTCGAGATACTTTGCGTCGTGGGTCGCCTCATACATCCGCGACCATACCGGTGGCGCCATGAACAGGGCGTCGCACCACCACCACGGAATCTGCGCCTGGCCCTCCGGAATCCTGGCCGCTCCGCCCGCGAGCAAGTCGTCCAGCGCCGCCCGCGTTGGGGCGATTTCTTCCGGCGAGGGTTGCAGCAGGTAGAGTTCGAGATAAGTCTGCCCGACACTCTGATCGTCGGCGTTAGGATGCTCGGAGCGCAGTTGCCACTGAAACTTCCCGGCCATCGCTCGCATTGCCTCGCGATAATGCGAGTCGTCCAGCGCCGGGGTAGCAGCCATGAACCCGGTGTAAAGAACGCTCCAGGTCCAGATGCGGTCGAAGTAAGGCTGAGACCAGGCCAGTTCCCAGTTGGCAACCTTACGGGTTGCAGCACGCACGTCGGCCGGACGCAACGCACCCGAGAGCCTGGCCTTGGGACCGGGATTCGCTGGAGCATCACCGAAGTGGCGTCCGATATCCCGATCGATGCCCTCTTGCTCCTGCGGCACAATCGACTGGGGAGCCGAGGCAGCGGACCCCGCCGGGGTCTGCGCGAGCAGCGGCAGGAAACCCAAACAGAACACCGTTAGCAAGAGCATCTCTGCCAGAGGGAGGAGGGAGCACGGGGCACAATTCTTCAGCGAGTTTGGTTGGCAGGTCAGTTCGCGACCCTCTGAGGTTAATAGGGCGGACGACGCAACACCAGTTTGCGGTCGGGCAAACCATACGTGAGCGGATTTGTGAATGTCAATAGGCATTTATTGTCCGATCAGGAATTTTGTGAAATAGGCCACAAACCCAGGGATGAGGAGTTGGAGAAAAGCAGATGGGCCTTCAACCGCAATTTCCGGCAAGGATCATCCTATCCTGGTGGTGGGTCTAATGCGATACTTCCATGGTGAAAAAAACTCTCTATTGACAAACATTGCCTCCTTCGGATAGCGTCCCCACGTTGAAAAATTGTTGGATTTTCCGCACTTGTTCGATTTAATTTTCCGCACTTGTTCGAATTAGGAGGCGTCATGCAGATTGGCATTTTCGCGCACAGGCGGTGGTGTCTTCGCCGCATCCTGCTTGCCCTGGCGGCAATCGCGGCGCTGTTAACACCGCCTGCGCTCATGGCGCAAACGGCTGGCGATGGCTCACTCGAGGGCACTGTTACTGACGCCAGCGGCGCTGTCGTCGCCAATGCCACGGTTACCGCAACGAACGTCGCGACGAATGTCGCTACCGTGCGCGAGTCATCCTCCGCGGGTTTCTTCAGCATTTCTCCGCTGCCTCCAGGCACCTACACTGTGCAGGTTGCTGCCAAAGGTTTCGAGACTCTGGTCCAGGACAACGTCGTAGTGGACGCCCTGCAGATACGGTCATTGAATCCAGTGCTCAAGGTTGGCGAGGCAAATCAGACCGTCACGGTAACCGCTGCTCCACCTGTGCTTGATACCGCGGATGCAACCCTTGGCCTGACGATCGAAAACCAGACCTACGCCAATCTTCCGCTGCAGATGAATAACGCGCAGCGGGACCCGACCGCCTTCGGAGTACTAACTCCGGGATCGCAGACCGGAATTCGGCTGCCCATCATCGGCGGTACGGGTAACTACCTGGGTCAGCTCTATCTGGACGGAATGCCGGCCGAGACAGTGAGCCAGCAGGGTGACAACCGCCTCGTCGCTGAGACCCTCGATCTGGACGCCGTTGACCAGTTTCAGGTATTAACCAGCACGCCTCCGGCAGAGTACATGGGGGCGGGCGCCGAGAATTTCACCATGAAATCCGGCGGTCTGCACTATCACGGGCAGGTTTCCGATTTCTTTCGCAATACGGTTTTTGACACGTGGTCCTTCACCGCGAAAGCCGCGACGACGCATAACGCGCTCGGCCAGGTTGTTCCGGCGCCTAAACCCGCCGAGCATCAAAATGAAGCTTCCGCATCTGTCGGAGGCAAAGTCCCATTTACCAAAGATAAGCTATTTTTCTTCGTCGCCTACGACAAGTACGACGAGCGCAAGGGGGCCAACTATTCGCTGTTCACGATTCCCACGACGCTGATGCGGACCGGGGACTTCACGGAATTGAACGGCAATCCTGGTACAGGGCAAACCGGGACAGGCGCGAATAACCCGCCGATCATCTTCGACCCGACCACAAATAGCTGCGTGGGCAGCGTCTGTACGCGCAAACCGTTCCAGGCAATGAAGAACGGGATTCTCACCAACAACGTCATTCCCGCTGACGAGATCTCGCCAATCGCGCAGAAGATGCAGTCGTTCCTGCCCGCGCCGACGGACCCCAGCGTGATCGTGAACAACTATTTGGGCGGCGTTCCCAGCGGCTTTGACAATCACCTCGTCGACTGGCGCGTAGACTACGACCTCAGCCCCAAAAATCGACTGTCGAGCGTGGGCGCGATCGGCACCGTCAACTACCTGAACAACTACGGGACCCCCTATCTTCCCCCTCCCTATGTGGGAGGAGATCTGGCGAATATTTATCCGAAGGATTACGTCGTCGGCGACACGTATACGATCACGCCGAGCGTGATTAACCAGGTGAAGTACTCCTATACCCGATTCTTTCAGAACATCCACAATGCAACCCAGGGAGTATCGGCGTGGGAAGCCGGAACCCTGGGCATCACCAACCTGCCGCCAAATGGCGCGCAATCGGCCGTGGAGTTTCCCGAAGAAAGCTTTGGCACGACCCCGGCGTTCGGCAACGTGCAGACGAACTGGACGGGTGACAGCAACTCGGTCTCGACTCAGCTGACTACGCCGAATAACTACGCGGTGACCGACAACCTGCAGTGGCTAAAGGGCAAGCACTCGATGACCTACGGCCTTACATTTCAGTGGCAGGAGATCAACAATGCAAACCCGGCGACTTACACCGGCGTCCTGACCCTTCCCTTCAACGCCTATTCTACAGCGAACTATGGAACCGGATCGAACTCCCTGAGCCTTGGCACGGCTCCTGCCCCGTCTGGTTACTCCTATGCCAGCTTCCTGCTGGGTGCAGTAGCTGGGTCCACTGGTAACGACACGACTGCGGAGTCAATCGGACTGCAACCTGTGAGTGAGCTGGGTGGCCGGTACAAGGTAATCTCCCCCTATGCCGAAGACAGTTACAGGCTAACCAGAAAGCTGACCCTGGATCTGGGGCTGCGCTGGGATTATCTGCCTCCCTACCACGAGGTCAAGGATCGGTGGACTTTCCTTAATCCGAGCCTGACCAATCCATTGACCGGCACCCCCGGAGAATTGCAGTTCGCGGGGAGTTACGGAGGCTCCGGGGTTAGTTGTGGATGCACGACCCCGGTGCACACTTACTGGAAGAACTGGGGACCGCGGGTGGGCCTGGCGTACACGATCGATGACAAAACCGTTTTTCGCGCCGGTTACGCCATCGTCTTTACGCAGGCGGGCGGCGTAGGCGGGCGGGGTGGCGCCTACCAGGGCACGGGCCAGACAGGTTTCAATGTCACTGCCATTGGTCCCACGGAGGTGGGAACCGGCATCGCGGCTGGTCCATCCTTCTACCTCAACAATAGCGCGTACTTTACCTCTGCCGGAATAGCGAATACGTCGCTGCTTGGGCCGGGTTTCAGTTATCCTGCACCACCCACGCCGAGCGCCGCTTCGCAGACGCTGAACACCGGGTATTACGTGAGCCCCACAACGGGTAAGTTCGTAAGCGCCAGCAGCGTTTCTTACGCCGATCCGTATTTCTCGGGCCGATCTCCGGAACTGGAGATGTACAACGCGGGATTCGAGCGAGGGATCACGAGAAATATGACTGCGGCCGTGAATTACGTTGGCAACGAAAGCCACTTCATCGTTAACTCCGGTACGACAGGCTCGAATGCTCGCGGTTACTGGACCAATGAGCTGAATCCGATCTACCTGGCAGGACTGGGTGGAGTGACGGACAGCACAGGGAAGAAGCCATTGCTGGCGTCTCCCGCCACTCCAGCCAATGTCGCGATACTTCAATCAAAATTCCCCAATGCTCCAGCCCCGACGGCTTTCCAGAATGCGGCCATGCTGAACACTTCCGCAACGATTACACAGATGCTGGTGGCTTTCCCCCAGTACAGCGGTGTCAGCGACACATGGGGAAACGTTGGTAACTTCAGTTATAACTCGCTGCAGTTGACTATCATGCAGCGGCTGAGCCAGGGGCTCACGTTTAATTTTAATTACACCTATGCAAAGAATATCGGCGATGACGGTACGTTCCGCGATGGCTTTGATATTCCGGCGGCCGCCATTTCCCAGGGGACGCACGCATGGAAGCAGGACCGCATCGATCGTTCGTGGACAGCGAACTCGCTGCCGCAAACACTTCATGCTTTCGGGGTGTATCAGCTCCCCTTCGGCAAGGGGCACTTAGGCAGCGATTCCCGCGTGGTGCGCTGGCTCGCGGGTGGTTGGCAGCTCTCCGGCATCTACACCTACGCGTCCGGGACGCCGATGGCAGTCGTCTGGACTGGGTGCAGCGGATCGACCTATCCGGGCCAGGGACAATGCATGCCGGATCTGAATCCTTCTTCACCCGACTATACCAGTCACAATGCTCGGATCAACGGAAGCTTCGGCAAAGGGCCGAACGGTTATCAGGATGCCAGCCTTGGACATGTGCAGTATATCGACGTAACCGCGTTTCAGCAGCCGGAGGATGCGGCCTCGGCCGCGTTGCAAACTGCGGGACAGCATCAATACCTAATCGGCAGTGCCCCAAGAACGAAGCCATTGAATCTGAATAATCCTGGCACCTGGGATCTGGATTCCGGTCTGCGGCGATCGTTCCCCATTCATGAAAACTGGGAATTCGTTTTCGAAGCGGATTGCCTGAATACCACCAATCATGTTGTCTTCAGCGGCCCCAACGTTAGCTGGTCACAGGGGTCCACCTCATTCGGGACTGTTACCGGGATTGCGAATTCGCCGCGCGACTTCCAGTTCGCCGGTCACATTAACTTCTGAACGAATTGGAGACGCACTGTCATCGAAAGGCAGCGGTCTCAGGTTGGCCGCCGCATTTTCGGTGTAAAGTGGAACGGTCCTCCAAATTTCCGCCCTCCTTCGCGACGAAAAGAGGTCGCAGATCACAATTCCCTAACTGCGTTTCACTGCCCAAAGTGAAGACGAGGGGCCGGCTTGTGCCCCTCTGACGCAGGGTATCCCCACGGGTTTTTACTGGCTCGAGGGATCGCTTGATGGAGTGATCTTGCTTCGTGCTGCAAACGCAATCCTTCCCTGACGCGGTACAATTTCGAGCGGATCATCGGGAGAAGAAAAGTCCGGTTAAGCGGGACGCAATCCTGGGCTCACCGGGAGAGGGAGCAAGCATGAGTAAGGGAATTTTTCGTGCTGTGGCAACATTGGTCTTTGTGGCCGGGTTGCCAATGCTGGGGAACGCATGGGACAACGGGTTGGCGAAGACGCCGCCCATGGGTTGGAACAGCTGGAACAAATATGCCTGCGACGGCCTGAACGAGAAAGTTGTTCGCGACACAGCTGACGCGATGGCCAGCAATGGCATGAAGGATGCCGGCTACCAGTATGTAGTGATCGACGATTGCTGGCAGACAAGTCGAGATGAGAATGGCAAGGTCATACCCGACAAAGCCAGGTTTCCTTCCGGCATTAAGGCGCTTGCGGATTACATCCACAGCAAGGGCCTGAAGTTCGGAATTTATACCGACGCTGGCACCAAGACATGCGCAGGCCGGCCTGGCAGCGCGGGCCATGAGTACCAGGATGCCCGGCAGTACGCTCAGTGGGGCGTGGATTACGTGAAAGAGGACTGGTGCAGCACGCTGCCCGGGCAGAATGCCGAGTCTTCGTACACGCTGTTCCATGACGCGCTTGCCGCGTCAGGGCGGCCGATCGTCTTCAGTCTTTGCGAATGGGGCTCGAACAAGCCGTGGCTCTGGGCCGGCCCGATCGGCAATCTGTGGCGCGCGACCGGCGACATTCAGGATTGCTGGGATTGCAAGAAGCAGTGGGGCGGCAACGGAGTTGTTGAGATTCTCGATCTGATGGCACCTATTTACAGTTACTCCGGCCCTGGGCACTGGAACGACCCTGACATGCTGGAGGTGGGTAATGGCGGGATGACGACCGAAGAGGATCGCGCGCACTTCAGCATGTGGGCGCTTTTTTCGGCACCGCTGCTTGCCGGCACCGATATTGCCAACATGTCGAAGGAGACCCGGGAAATCCTTCTGAACAAGGACGTCATCGCCATCGATCAGGATGCGCTGGGCCAACAGGGCCAGCGCGTGAAAAAAGACGGCGATCTGGAGGTGTGGTCTAAGCAACTGGCGGATGGCGGTCGCGCCGTTGTGTTACTCAATCGCGGCGCTACACCGGCGAATATAGAAGCCGCGTGGACGGACATCGGTTATCCGGCGGGTATATCCGCCAACGTGCACGACTTGTGGACGGGCAAGGAGACTTCGGGGCAGAAAGGCAGTTACTCGGCCAAGGTTCCAAGCCATGGCGTCGTGATGGTGACAGTAAAACCATGATGCGTTATCGACTCTGTTACTTTGATCTGGCCGAGGTGCGTTAATGGATCGTCGCAATTTTCTCAAGACAAGCGGAACGGTTGTTGCTGGGAGCGCAGTCGTTGCAGCCTTACCTTCAGCGGCTGCCGAACCAGGCTCTGGGCAGGCGGGACGCATGGTGCTGCCCATCAATCGCAATTGGCGATACAGTCCGGCAACCTCGCCTGGGGCACATGAGCGTGAATTTGACGACAGCAATTTTGTGCGCGTCACTGTGCCACATACCAACATCCGGTTGCCGTGGCACAGCTTCGATGAGAAATCGTATGAATTCATCTCGATCTATCGCCGCCGTATCCGCATGCCCGAATCCGCCCGCGGCCGGCGGCTTTTCGTGGATTTTGAAGGCGTGATGACCGCGTCGGCCGTGTGGATCAACGGCGTCCGTCTGGGCGAATACCGGGGCGGATTCACCCCGTTCTCTTTCGAACTTACGCATCACGTCGATTTCGAGCGCGACAACGTGCTCGCCGTCGAGGTTGATTCTCGCGAACGGCCGGATATTCCGCCGTTCGGCTACGAGATCGACTATCTTACTTTCGGCGGCATCTACCGCGAAGTGTCGCTGCGCGTTGTGTCGCCCACGTTTATTGAAAATATCTTTGCTCAGCCAAAAGACGTGTTGACAGCGCATCCGGTTCTCGATGTGCAATGTTTCGTGGAGCACCCAGACACTGGTTCACATCCGCGCGCCGTGGACGGCCCGCTGATGCTGGAGGTGTTGCTGCGAGATGGGGAGCGCCTTCTTGGGAAGGCGAACCAGGAAGTCCCAGGCTCTGTCTCGGAGACATCGACAACCCATACCCTGCAACTGGAAAAGCTGGGTGCGATCGAGTTATGGGACCTGAATAAGCCAAAGCTGTACAACGTAGAGGCTCGTCTGCTTCGCGGTTCGGAGTTACTTGACCACGATGCTCGCCGCATTGGTTTCCGCGAAGCCAGCTTCACGCCACAGGGCTTTTCGCTCAACGGCAGCGTCATCAAGCTGCGCGGTCTCGATCGGCATCAGACTTTTCCCTGGGTGGGACAGGCTATGCCGGCGCGCGTGCAGCGCCGGGATGCCATCATCCTCCGTAAAAATCTGAAGTGCAATATCGTGCGGACGTCCCATTACCCGCAGTCGCGGCATTTTCTGGATGCCTGCGACGAGATCGGCCTGCTGGTTCTCGAGGAGATCCCGGGGTGGCAACACATTGGCGATCTGGCGTGGCAGGACCTCGCAGTGGACAACGTGGGACGCATGATCCGCCGCGACTGGAACCGTCCCTCGATAATTCTGTGGGGCGTGCGCATCAATGAATCTCGCGACAACCACGACTTCTACACGCGTACGAATGCGTTGGCGCACCAACTGGACCCGACTCGCCAGACCGGCGGCATTCGGTACTTCCAGGAGTCGGAGTTTCTGGAAGACGTGTTCACCATGAATGACTTCGGTTTCCCGCTCCTGCCGCCGAATCATCCGCGGTATCTCAATACGGAGTTTGTTGGGCACACGTACCCTACCAAAACTATCGATAACATCGATCGGCTTCGTGAGCATACGTTGCGACATGCCCGGGTTCATGATCAGTTGGCCTCGAATCCGCAGTATGCGGGCGGCATAGGATGGTGCGCTTTCGATTACAACACACACGCTAACTTCGGATCGGGCGACCGCATCTGCTATCACGGGGTGACCGATATCTTTCGCGAGCCGAAGCCTGCGGCAGGTTTTTACCGATCGCAGTGCGATCCGGAAGAGGAAGTTGTCCTCGTGCCTTCCTTTCACTGGGCTCGTGGCGACGAGAATATCGGCTTCACGACGGCGCTCGTTTGCTCGAATTGCGAACGCCTCAAGTTCTACGTTTCCGGGAAGCTCGCCGCAGAGGTGGGTCCCGATCGCCGCACCTATGCCCATCTGAAGTTCCCGCCTTTTTTTGCCGATCTGAGCGGGCACTATGAGCAGTGGGGGGATTTACGCATCGACGGTTACATTAAGGATAAGCTTGTGATCTCGCGCACCCTCTCCGGCGGTGGGATCGATCGGAAATTCGCGATTCTGGCAGACGACACAAGCCTGATGGCTGACGGAGCAGATACAACCCGTGTGGTACTTCGCGTCACTGACGAGTACGATGCTATTCGCCCTTTCGCCAACGACGCGATTCGTTTCGAGCTTACTGGTCCGGCGTCCTTAATTGGCGACAATCCCTTTTCGCTGGTTGGGGGAACGGGCGCCATCTGGATCCGCGCCAGCGAGCAACCAGGTATCGTGTACTTCACTGCGCACCACCCTTACCTCGGTGCGCAAAGTTTGAAGTTCCAGGTCACGGCTGCTCCCCGCGAAATGGCATGACTTCCGAGGTGTGACTATATTCGCCTACACCGCACAGCCAACTGGCTCGGGCACGTTGCGGTCAGAGGGTTCCGTCGACCAGAACCTGAGCTATCTGGAGTAGTTGCTGCCTTTTTGCCAGGGGCAGCGGGTCGTCGGGAGCTGCAGTGACCTGAGGAGCTGCGGCAAGGGTCTGTTCGATTTTGTTAACGTCGAGGCCGCCCACACTGCTGTTTTTGAAGCGGTCCAGCATTTCTTTGGCTTTCGCTGTTTGTCCGGTTTGATAATAAAACACTCCCAACATCGAGTAACTGGCTGACCATTCGGGTAGCAAGTCAAGCGCGCGCTCGAACAGGCGTGCGGCCGCCGCGGTGCTTCCTTCCATGACGGCCGCGACGCCGAGACCCCAGAGAATCTTGCCCGAAGCAGGCATGCGCACCTGGCCTTGCAAAAGCGTTCGCTTAGCGGCTGCAGCATCGTTCTGGCGGAACTGCAACATGGCGAGCGAAAGGTAATTCTGATCGTTGTCGGGACTGCGTTCGACAGCGTTGCGAAACATCTGGGCGGCGCGGGATGTGTCTCCCAGATGTGCATAGATATCGGCCACTAATGCGAGCCATGCATCGTCGCTGCGCTCCTGCGCGGAGACCTGTTGGGCGGCGTCGAGGGCCTGCGCATATTGAGCCTTGCGAAACAAGGCAGTAGCAAGGTCGACCTTAGCATCGTCAGAAGCGGGATCTGCCTGAAGCGCGGCCTGAAACTGTGGGATGGCATCGTCGTAGAGGTGGTAGCGGGCCAAGAGCGCCCCGGCGCCGACAAGGGTTCGGGCATCGTCCGCTCGGGCGTGATCGAGTTGCGCAATGATGTTTCGCGCCTCATCGAGGCTGCCCGCCTGTAAATAGGCCTGCGCAAGCATGTACAGAATCTCCGGCTGGTCAGGATGCTTTTTTGCCTGGTCAAGCAGCTCCGCCAGGTCCTGCTGCTCTCTTGCCGGGGCGGAGAGCTGGTCACGCTGATCCAGATAGTTGAAGAGATCCTCGTAAAGATAGGAGGTTGGGGCGGGGTTCCTGGAGAGCTCCTGAAAGCGAGCCAGGTATCTATCCGCTTCCGCTGAATTGTGCAGCTTTCGTTCCACCACGGCGAGTTTGTAATAGCCCGACCCTGGATTGCGGCTGACACGGATATACCGCTTGAGTAATTCTTCCGCCTGGGGATATTGATTGGCCTCGATGCGAATATTGGCTAACTCAAGCAGGGCATCGGGAAAATCGGGATCGGACTGAAGAACCTTCAGAAAGGTCTCCGTAGCTGATGCTGTATCGCCCTGACGCACGGCGATATAACCCAGGTTGAATAGGCAGAAGCTACTATGAGGATCGAGCCGGAGACCATTGTGAAAATCCTGCTTTGCCGCATCGAACTGCCCAAGATAAGTATGCGAGAGACCCAGAAAGGCATAGGCTCGCATGGAAGGCTGGGCGGCGACGACCTTCTGGAACTCGTCGATGGCTTTCTCGATTTGATCGGCTTTGAAGTAACTCTCTCCAAGCGCAGAGCGCAGATCGGTCCGCTGCGGCGCGATCTCCAGACCCTTCTGGAGAAGGGGGATGGCATCCGCGAAGTAACCCTGTGCAATGCCGATCTGAGCCATCAGGAGGATGATATCGGTGTTGTCCGGCGCTAACCTGCGCGCGCGCACAAGGAAATCCAACGCGTCCAATGGCTGGGATTGCTTCCAGCGGGACTGAGCCAGCAAATAAAGGGTCTCCACCGAGTCGGGTTTGACCTTTAGCGCTCGATTCAACTGCAACTCCGCCCTGGAATACTGACCGTCGAGCAGACAGGCTTGTCCGAGGTTGAATAGAATCTGGAAAGTATTGGGCGCCAGTACATCGGCTTTCTCCAGTTCTAACAAGGCGGCCTTGTTCTGTCCCCTGGACGCGAGCAACACACCAAGAGAAAAGTGCAGCCTGACGTCGCCCTGGTTCTCCGAGGAAAGGGCGGTTGCCATGCGCAGTGCCTCCGCAGTGCGCTTTGTTTCGAGGTACGCCCGCACCAGTTCGAAGCGAGTCTCGCGATCAGGGGGGCGCACCCGCTCGAAATACAGAATGGCTTCCGCTGGATGGCCGCGAGCCAGAAGCAGCGTACCAAGATTGTAATTGCCATCACGATTTTGCTGGTCAAGGCGGAGACCGTTGCGAAATGCCTTTTCAGCGAGATCTGGTCTTTTCTCAGCGATGAAGACGTTCCCCAGATTGTTATAGGTTTTTACCGAATTGGGAGCCAGTTGCAGAGCCTTTTGCAGGCTGGCGATTGCGCTCGTGAAGTCCTGCTGCTCGCTTTCGATAATCGCAAGCAGGTTATAGGCTTCCACGCTGGACGGCTTGCGCCGCAGTTCCGCCTGTACGGCGGCCCGGGCATCGTCGAGACGACCCTGCTGCCGCAAAGCTTCCGCCGCTTGTAAGTCGGTGGTTGCCGACACGGAAATTTGCTGCGCGGCCACCATAAGGCAAGGAAGGAAGGCGAGCAGGGTAACGATTCCAGCCTTGCTCCATCGGACGGTCGTGCTCAGGGGTTCATGTCGAAGAATGGCGGAAATTCCCATCGCTGCACAAGCTTTCGGGCGCTGTCAGCGCGGTGATTGTAGCATTTGCAGAGCCTGGTTCGCGGCCTGGTTGGCAGGCTGGATACGCAGCAGATTTTCGATGACGCCTCTGGCCCGGTCGGTTTCGTTCTGCATTGCGTAAAGGTTTGCGAGATTGAGATAAGACTGATCGAAACCCGGCGCGAGCTGCATGCAGGATTTGAACTGAGCCTCAGCTCTCGAGTAATCCTGCATTCGAACGTAGAGGACGCCGAGGTTATTCAGGGCTTCGGGATAGACGGGACGCAGATCGATTGCTCTTTGGAGATATTCCATTGCCCTCTGCATTTGTCCCTGCTGAGCAAAGAGCATGCCATAGCTGTAATCGATTTCAGGATCGTCGGGCTGAAGCGCGAGCGCCTGGGAGAAGCATTGGTCCGCTTTTTCAAAATCCCGCTGGCGACGGTAGACGTTCCCGAGATTGAGCAATGCGATCGCATAAGTGGGGCGCTGGGCGAGCGACTGCCGAAAGTCCCGTATGGCCTCATCCGTCGCACCCTGCTGGGCGGCGATCATGCCCAGATTGTTCCACGCTTCGGGATAGTCAGGGCGCAGTTTTAGGCTCTGTTCCAGATAATCGCGAGCCTGCTGCATGTTGTTTCTGCGCAGCTTTAGAGTGCCGAGATTGTAATAAGCCTCCGGGTCGCCGGGCTTAACGCCGATCACCTGCTGAAAGGCATCCTCAGCCTGATCGAAGTAACCGTGCTGAAAGAGGGCCACGCCATACGTAAAGTCGTTGCGCTGGAAAGCGCTGAGGTAAAGTTTACCGGGGAAAGGAAGCGCCCATTGCAATCGGTCAGCGGCGCTGGGCGCGGTCAACTCGACATCCTCCAGAAGGCGTTTCGGAGTGAAGGGTCCCTGGTAGACCTTAATAATCATGCCCTGGGCATTGAGGAGAAACGAAGTGGGAAGAGGCACATCTCTGCGGCGATCAAACAGGTACCGATAGATAATGTCATAAATACCCGCGACTTCGGGAGTAGTAAGAAGAATGGGAAAGCTCAAACTCTCCTGTGCCGCGAGCGAACGGACGGAAGCGACGGCACTGGCGTCATCGACGTTGACTGCCAAAATTTGCAGATGGCTAGCCGCAAGTTCAGACTGGTGTTTCTCCAGAAGCCTCAGTTGTGCGCGGCAGATCGGAGCGCCGACGGTCCAAAAATTGAGGAGTATGAAACTGCCACGCGCGTTGCGAAGCTCATGCACGTTGCCGGCCAGATCGGGCAGAGAGATCTCGGTTGCTTTGAGAGGCTCGATCAGCCACGTTTCGACCTGGGCGGGCAAGGGCTCCGGCAAGGGGGTTGGTCCGGCTCGAGCCCAGGATGAGGGAGACGCCGAAAAGGGCCGAGCAACAAAAGAAGCGGCACCCTCCTCGATTTCGATTCGATGGTTGTGCGGTAACTTATCGAAATCCTGAGTGAGTCCGCTGGGCCAGCGGATCGAGGCTCTTAGTGGCCCTACCGGCTTGCCAATCCCAAAGAACAGCTCTTTGGAGTGCTGCGCGAGGAAGCCGGAACCCGCCTGCAGATACTTTGTCTGGCGCAGGTCGCCAGTCTCGACAGTAACAGCGGTTCCGATGGCGTCGCGATTGCTCTGATTTCCGCGCAGGCGGAAGGAAATGGAGTCGCCGATATCCTGCATGACGTTGTGCAGGATGCGCAGCTGCGGAGCATTGCGGTTTTTGAGGATAATCTCCAGACGCCCGTCATGATCGATATCCGCCAGCGCGAACGAGCGGCTGTCATCGATGAAATCCAGGCCTGCGGGCGCGGATATCTCTGAAAAGGTACCGTCGCGATTGTTGGCGAACAGAACGTTCCTTGCATAGCCATGCCAGGTACTGTCGGACCGAATGAGCTCGTTGATCGCGTTCCATCCGTGTTCGTACGCAACCGAGGGCGTCGAGTCCTCCGGCGATTTGGCGACAACCTGTCTCCAGAAAAAGCTGGCCAGATCGCCGCGATCCGGCCCTGAGATATATCCGTTGGCGACATACAGGTCTGGAAAGCCATCGTGATCGAAGTCGAGGAAATCAGAGCACCAGGACCAGCGGCCCATTTCCACTCCAGCGCGATGGCCGACATTTTCAAACTTACCGTTCCCCAGATTGCGATAGAGGGCGTTACCGCGCGCGTGCCGTTGATATAACTCGCGAATCTTCTGAGGGGCGTCGGCGTGAAACTGCTTCTGCCCGGAGACACGTTGCCCTGCCGCTTCCCACATACTGGGGACATAGACATCCTGATGCCCGTCGTTGTCGTAGTCGGACCAGGCGCAGCTCATTCCGGCTCCCACGTCTTCTACGTGCGCCTCAGCTGAAGCGACCTTGAACGTGCCATCGCCATTGTTGCGGTAGAGCTGCGAGCTGCCAAAGTCATTGACGACGAAAAGGTCGGGCAAGCCATTGCTATTGGAGTCGCCCCAGGCGCAGGCGAAACTATAGCGATTGTTGTCCGCATTCAGACCGGCCGCTTCGGTGGTCTCGACGAAGGTCGCGTTGCCTTCATTGTGCAGGAGGCAATTCGGCGGACCATTGCGGGCGTCATAATAAGGGACCGGATAGTGATACTGGTCGAGCCCCAGGTAATACATATAAGTGCAGAAGTAGATGTCAAGGCGCCCATCGCGATCGTAGTCGGCAATTGCGGCGTGTGTGAAGGATCCCTGCGGAGGCCGCGCAAAGGTAAACGCATCGCGCCTGAGTGAGAACGTGCCGTTACCCTGATTCAGGAAGAGCAGCGGTCCGGCGCCGCAGACGACAAGCAAATCCTGGAGACCTTTGTTCTCAAAGTCTGCGAAAAGCGCACACGCTGTATTGTCGAGAACATCTACTCCGGCGTGTTGTGTAACGTCTTCGAATGTGCCGTCGCCTCGATTGCGATAGAGCCGGTTGGGCAGGCCCGCGGGCTGGCACACGTAGAAATCGTCAAAGCCATCGTTGTCAAAATCGCCCGCGGCTACGCCGGTATTGTTGTATAAGTCTATCGCGCAGGCGCCGTCGAGGACCGTGCGCCAATAGTCGACGCCGCGGAGGAGCTGGTTTTTATAAGAATCAACGTTGCCGATCGCCTGGGCCGTGACGTTGACGAAAATCGCCTGGTGGGCGATGCTGACGGTCTCCTCGCCGAGTTGCCAGCGCGTCGCTTGCCACGATCCCGACTCCTGTCGCGACCAGTCGGTGCTCCACGAGCCCACGCGCTCTTCTCGTCGGCCGTCCTGGTACATGGCCGCTATGTCGTAGCGAATTTCGAGATGAACGGCGAGCGGCGAGCTGCCGGTTTCTTCGATGGCGTAGATTTCGAATTCCGACGCTTCCACAGTAGAAATGGGCCCCAGCCAGCTCAGCACCGCATCGAGAAACCGCTCGCGACCCGGGATCAGAGCAGCGTCAAATTGCCGCTTGCGAAGTTCAATTCCGAAGCCGGCGCGGATCGGCTGATCGTCCGAGGGCACGAGAGACGACGCCTGGATCGAGGGGTGCAGAAACTTCGCCAGAGGCGCGAGGTCGCGTGGCGATTTCCGGAGCGCGTCGCTCCAGTCTCTCAGCTGCGATTCAATTTCGGAGGCGTACTTCTCGGTTGGATAGTTGTCCAGCCCCGGTGGGACAAGGCGAAGAATGTCCGCCAGAGGAGAGGGGGATGGGTAGTGTGGCTTGAGGCGAATGTCACCGAACGCAAAGCCTGAATCGCCTGCGCCGGGAGGTCCACTCAGTCCGAAAAGTAGGGATGGTCCCCTGAAAGGCGCCGGGCGAAGCAGCAGTGGCGCCAGCCCCATACCCTTGAGCAGTCTTCGGCGGGATAGAGATGGCTTTTCTTTGTTGCGACCCGACATCGGTGCCTGAGAAACGGTGAAAAACAGTGCGATTTCCGCAGAATAGCACCAGCACGGGAATCAAGTGCCGCAACCGCTGACTCCAACGCATGCGTCCGCCGGATTGTCAGGTCTGAACCGGCCGCCATCCACCCCAGGGTGTTTCACGATCTCAAACTTTGGGTTGACAACCATTCTGAGGTTGTAATAGTGTTTTGTCGCTTCCAGTGTAACCGTTTCCATCGTCGTTCTTTTCCAGGTGGAACCGGCGTTTATCGCAGTCGATCTCACCATCCGGCTCCCGAGTTTCAATTCGCTTCAAAGGGCGACCAGATGGAAAGAAAAAGAAGTTCGATCAGAAACGAAGAGACCGTCGCAGTGCAGGGAGGATATTCGGATGGGCCGCATACGCAATTCTAATTGGATCGTAAAGTCTGGTTTCGCAGTGTTCGCATGCCTGTGCTTCGTGTTGTTCACAGCGCAGCGCTCCTTCAGCCAGGTCGATGAAGGCACGATCACCGGTGTTGTTCAGGACCAGACGGGCGCGGTTGTGCCCGGCGCCGATGTGACGCTCCTGAACACAGACGTTGGTTTGACCCTGCAAGCCAAGACCAGCGGCAGCGGCGTCTACACGTTCTCGCCGATCAGGATCGGGAACTACCACGTCAGCGTCACGGCAAAGGGATTTGCGACGACCACGCAGACGAACATCACTCTGACCGTCAACCAGACGCTTGAGGTCGATGTTCAGCTGAAGCCGGGCGCGGCCTCTGAAACCGTTGAGGTGACCACGGCGCCTCCGGTGCTGCAGACGGACGAGGCCTCGGTGGGCCAGACCATCGGTACGCAGGCGGTGAACGATCTGCCGCTCAATGGGCGCAACTTTACCTTCCTCGCGCAGCTGGGCGCGGGCACGCAGACACCCCAGGCCGACACGCGCGGCAACGCCGCGACGGGAGCATTTTCGGCGAATGGACTGCGTCCGGCGCAGAACAACTACCTGCTCGATGGAATCGACAATAACTCCGACACGGTCGATTTTCTGAACGGGACGAACTTCATCGTTCTGCCGCCGGTGGACGCGGTGCAGGAGTTCAAGGTACAGACGGCGGACTTCAGCGCCGAGCTGGGGCGCGCGGGCGGCGCGGTGTTGAACGCGACGATCAAGTCGGGCACCAACAATGTTCACGGCGCGATCTGGGAATTCTTCCGCAATCGGACCCTTGACGCGGCCGACTGGTTCGAAAACGAAAACGGAGTTCCCAAGGGCGCTCTCCAGCAGAACCAGTTCGGAGCGGCCATCGGTGGTCCCATCGTGAAGAACAAGGTTTTCTTCTTTGGGGATTATGAGGGCCTGCGGCGCGTGCTCGGCAGCGTGCAGACGGTTGCCGTGCCGACAGCAGCCGAGATCAGCAGCGGGTATACGAACCTCTCGGACATCTTGACAACTGGCACGCAGACCGACAATCTCAATCGGTCGTTCTTATTGGGAACGGTTTTCGATCCGGCCACAACTCGCCTGGTTACGGCGGGCACGATGGATACAGTCTCGGGTATTGTCGCTTCAAAAACAGGATACGTTCGCGATCCGTTTGGCTGTGCTGCTTCGAACGCTGCACCGACAATTGGGAGCTGTCCCAATCTGAACCAGATTCCGGCGGGGCGGCTGGATCCAAATGCCGTTAAGTTGATGAGCTTGTATCCCGCGCCGACCACCGCCGGCAAGGTCAATAACTTTACGTCGCATCCGAATCTTTTCGAGCATCGGAATGCCCTCGACGTCCGCGGCGACTACGATCCCTCGGCCAAGAACCAGGTCTTTTACAGGTTCAGCTATGTGGACGATCCCCAATACATCCCGGGACCATTTGGTGGCATCGCCGACGGCGGCGGGTTCCAGGAAGGTATTCAGACGGCGAAGTCCAACCAGTCGGCGGGCGCATGGACGCACGTATTTACACCGAACGCCATCAACGTGGCGCGCGTGGGCTTCAATCACCTCCACACGACGCGCTTCGGGCCGGACGGCTCGGTTTCGGGCATTCCGGCGCAGTTCGGGATTCAGGGAGTTCCGCAGTCGTCGGAAAATGGTGGGCTTCCTGAATACGATATCGGTGGTCTGGCGACGCTGGGCAGCAATGCTTTCCTGCCCTCGGACGAGATCAGCCAGACGCTGCAGCTTACGGATGACTTCACGCGGATCTGGAAGCAGCACAGCTTCAAAATGGGCGTTGAATCGCAGCATATCAAGTTCGACACGCTGCAGCCGGCGTTCTCGCGCGGTAACTTTGACTACAACGGGCAATATACCGACGTGCCAAATGAGAACAACGGCGGCACGGGGCGGGCTCAGTTCCTCCTCACTCCGACAACGGCAAGCGTACCGGGAGGCGTGAATTATTCTGGCGGGTCCGACTCCATCAATGCCTCGAATATCAGCACCACCGACGACTATAAGACTTATACAGCTTTGTACCTTCAGGATGACTGGAAAGTATCCCCCAAGCTGACGCTGAACCTGGGCTTGCGTTGGGATTACTTCGGCCCGATTCAGGAGACCAATGGCGGCCAGGCGAACTTTGTTCCTTCGCCAGCGCAGGGCGGGAGTTCCAGTGGGCCGAACGGCAGCACTCCGACCTATCTGATCCCGGCCAGCGGCAGGGACAACCGAAGCTTGTCGTCCACCGCGAACAATCCCTCTTTGAATGGCAATGGCTTTATCGATCTGCTGGCAAAGGATGGCATCACGCTCGAGGAAACAAACAAGTACGGGCGCGGGCTGGTACTGGATCAGGAGAACAATTTCGCGCCGCGTATCGGCGCCGCCTATGAAGTGAGCCCAAAGCTGGTAGTGCGCGGCGGCTACGGAATTTTCTACAACTCCTTCGAAAACCAGGGATACGGACCCAACATCGGTGAAAACTATCCCTTTGTCTTTAACTTCTCCTACAGCCCCGAAGTTGCCGCAGGCAGCCCGACCGGGCTGCAATCTGTTTCGCCGATTAGCTACAACACGCCGTGGGCGGGCTGTAAGACGGCCAGTGCGGGAGGGACCTATACCCTGGAATCAGGCCTCTCCTGTATTGGATTTACGCCTTTGGCCGTCAATGCCCAGGGGTTGGGACTGCAGGGGGCGCAGTTCCACTGGGTTACTCCTCGCAACCAGAATGCAAACCTGACGGTGCAGTATTCGGTGACGCGCAGTTTATCAGCGCAGGCCGCCTACGTATTCACCCAGGGGCAGGATATCCAGGTGGGAATCGGCACCAATGACGTGTCGACGATCCTGGCCAACAATGACAGCACTACCAACGCGGTTCCCTGGCCCGATTTCTCTCACGGAATGAGTTATCAGAACACCATCGGGTACAGCAATTACAACGCACTGCAGACACGTGTGGAGCAGCAGTTCTCGAACGGACTCTACTTCCTGTTCGCCTACACGTTTTCCAAGACAACCAGCGACGCCGGCGATCTGCTGAACGGCGGCAGTACGGGCGGTTTCCGCGCACCCTATGTGCCGGGGCTGGGACCGAGCTTTGACAGGGGACTGGCGGACTTCAATATCCGGCAGGTCGTCCATTTCAGCGGCATTTACAATCTACCGTTCGGAAAGGGCATGCAGTTTGGCCACGACATGAACAAGATCGAGGATTATGTCGTCGGCGGCTGGTCAGTCAATTGGTCGGCCACGCTCCAGGGTGGGCAGCCGATCAACTTCGGATGCCCTGATGGAACAGCCGCCGGGCTGGGTTGCAACACGATCCTGACCGGAGACGCGAAACTTGGACTTTACAAGGATTCGCAGGGGCAGGAGAACTGGATTGGGAACGCGAAGGCATTTAACCAGCCTTGCCAGCTCGTGCATGACCCAGTTACGAATGCCATCGAGCCTGGAACGAGTCCAAGCGGTTGCTTACCCTTGACCGGCGCCGCTGCGTTGGGCTCGCGGCCCGGGCAGATTCCGGGACCTGGATTCCACCGGCTGGATTTCTCCGCCTTCAAGGCTATCCAGTTGAGCGAACGCTGGTCGGCGCAGTTCCGGGCGGAGTTCTTCAACATCCTGAACCACCCGAACTTCAACGCTCCAAACTTCGGAGGCAACGGTGTCGTTGCGGTTTCGAACTCGGGCAACTACCTCAACAGTAACTTCGGCGAAATTGGATCGACCCGCGATGATCCGTATGATCCGCGGCAAATCCAGTTCGCTCTCAAGCTGTACTTCTGAGTCCCGGAAGGACTTTTCGGGCCCTGAAGAGGTAACATAAGACCGATCCGGAAAGGCGTCAAAACATGGCGTCTTTCCGGCATCTATTTTGCGCGGCGCTTTGCTCACGCGCCAACGACGGAGGTGAGCTGTGAGCAGGTGGGCCCTGTTTGGGATCGCCACGGTTGGTTTTCTTCTGACAGGGGCGGCGTGTTTCGCGGCCGCAAATGCCGGGGGCACAGAGACGGAGGCGCAGAAGCGTGATCGGCAATTCAAGGCGGCGGTGGCGGATTACGACGCTGGCCATTTCGCGGAGGCGGCGGACAAGTTACAGAGCCTTCTGCCGCATGCACCCAATAGTTTCGAAGTCCGCGAGTTGTTGGGGTTAACTTACGCCTCGCTATCGCAGGATAAGAAAGCCATCGAACAACTGCAGGCCGCGGTGCGCATCAAGCCGGATGACGCGGCCGCCAGGACCAACCTGGCTGCGAGTCTTTCTCATGCGGGGGAGACGGCGTTAGCTGGAGAGCAGTTTCGCAAGGCGTTCGAACTGGAGCCAAACGACTACACCGCTAACCACAACCTGGGGGAGTTTTACATTCAGGCAGGAAAGCTGAAGGAAGCTTGTCCGCTGCTGGAACGGGCGCAGCAGGTGAAGCCGGATGCCTATGACAACGGCTACGATCTGGCGATGGCCGATTTTCTAACCGGCCAGCTCAGCAGCGCACGCAGCGTGATTCAGAGCTTGCTTGCGACGAAAAACACCGGTGAACTGCATAACCTGCTGGGACAGATCGACGAGAAGGACGGTAAGTTCGTCGACGCCGCGAACGAGTACGAGACCGCCGCGCACATCGACCCCAGCGACGACAATCTTTTTGCCTGGGGCAGCGAGCTTCTTCTGCACCGGACCTATGAGCCGGCGGTCGAGGTTTTCAAGTTCGCGACCCAACGCTATCCAGATTCGCCGCGGCTGCAGATTGGACTGGGCATGGCGCTCTACGCTCGCGGTCTTTATGAGGAATCCGTGAATGCACTATTGAGGGCGGTCGATCTCAGTCCGGACGATCCGCGCTGTTATCAGTTTCTGGCGCGAGCGTACGACAGCTCGCCGAAGCTGGTGGATGAGGTGATCCAGCGATTCAAACATTATGCGGAGCTGCAGCCGGCCAATGCGCGCGCCCAGTATTACTATGCAATGAGTTTGTGGAAGGGGAAGCGGCTCGAACAGGCAGATCCCGACCCGCAGACCGTGGAGTCGTTGCTGAAGAAGTCGATCGCTCTGGATGGAACACAGGCCGATGCGCACGTGCAGCTCGGAAATTTCTACGCTGACCAGCACGAGTATCAGCAGTCGATCCCGGAGTATGTGCGCGCGCTGGAACTGGATCCGAATTTGCCGGATGCTCACTACCGCCTGGGCACCGACTACGTTCACGTTGGCGAAAAGGATAAGGCGCAGCACGAGTTTGCCGTCTATCAAAAGCAGCGAGCCGATCACTTGGCGGAGGACGATAAGGAACGGGCGGAAGTGCAGCAGTTTGTATACGCGGCAAAGAGCGGCTCGGGGGCCAGGCCTCAGTAACGCGCAGAACCTATGACGATGGGCGAGTCTATTATTGAGGGAATGATGGACCGTAGCCGTTCCTTGCGGGACGCGATGAACGCGAGGGATGTCGCCAGGCGGCTTAGTTGCAGCCGGAGAGACTTTCTGCGTTCGGCCGCCGGAGTGACTCTGGGCTCCGCTCTGATGAGCGCCAGCCCTTTTGTGCGCGCCGAGTCTGCTCGCCGGAAACGCAAAGTCATCGTAATCACCTTCGGCGGAGGGGCGCGGGATCAGGAGACCTTTGCGCCGGAAGGCCAGGAGAATATTCCGCACCTGCTTCAGGAACTAATCCCGCAATCCAGCTTCTTTACGCAGGTCACGAATCATGGAATTCTCGGCCACTATGTGGCGACGGCCAGCCTGGCGACGGGCGTCTACGAGACGCTCAATAACTTTTCGGCAGTGCCGCCGGATCATCCCACGGTCTTCGAGTACTTTCGCAAGGACCTGAGAAGGCCGGCGTCGGACGCATGGGTCGTGGCCCCCAGTAACGGCTTCAATCGGATTGGAGAAAGTTCTTACGGTCAAGGCAAGGGAGCGACCGTGGTTTTGCCCAAGCGGCTGTTGAGCGTCGCCACTTCGGGCACTACGACGGATTACGAACACCTGCTGCACGATAACTATGAGACGCCACTCTACACTCCCCAATTAGAGGGAAGCGAGTTTGAGTTACAACAACTGGAAACAATTCTCCAGCTTTCTGTGGATGACTTCATCAAACATGCGCGCACGCTCTCCAGCCCTGACGAGCTCTCTGTGTATATCGCAAAACGGCTGATGCGTCTGCAGGCGCCGAGCCTGCTCTGGATCACGATGCACGACATCGATATCGCTCACTCCGGCGCCTATTCGCTCTATATCGACGGCATCCGCCGGACGGATCGTCTTTGTGCGGAGCTGTGGAATGCGGCGCAGAGCGAGCCTGAATATGCGGGCAACACCACTCTGATGATACTTCCAGACTTCGGCCGTGACGCCGATGAAGATTCCGGCGGTAACGGATTTCAGCATCACCGCACCGGGGACGCCGCCTCACGCACTACGTGGATGATGGCGCTGGGCGCAGGAACGCGCGCCGGAGTGGTCTACGACCAACCAGTGCAGTCGATCGATATAGTTCCCAGCCTCGGAGCGATGCTGGGATTCTCGCCTGCGCAATCGCAGGGAAAAGCCATCAGAGAACTAATATAACTGCCTATGTTGCCGCGCGACCTCAAGGCCGAATACTTTGCCGAGTATCCTCCGCAGGCGCGGAAGCTTGCCGTGGCAAACCTGGCGGTGCTGCAGAAGCTTCCCCTTAGCTTTCTGCCTGGATTTCTCCGCGAGCTGATCGATTACGACTATAAGTTTCCGGTGGAACGCAGCGCCCTTGATCAGGAACTGGCTACGCTCAATTCTCTTTCTCCGGAGCAGATCGACGCGTGGTTTGGTCCTTTCAGGGAGTTATCACTTACGCCGAAACTGGAGCGTCTGGACTGGATTAATCAGCCAGCGCAGTTTCTTGAGCAGGAGTCGGCGCATCTGTGGACGACAGGACAACAGGATACATTCCGAAATGCTGCGACCGCCTACGGTGACCGGTTGCGCAGCGCGGCGCCCATCGCGCCCGCGCCTGTCCGCCGGCTTGGGATTGCGGTTATAGGACAGGGCGTCGCATCGTATGACGAGCCGCTGTTCCGCAATCTTCGGGCTCACGGCACATGGTTCAATCAGATCAAGCCCGAAGATGGATTCGAACTGCTGCTGGCGGGAGTGGAAGCACGGGCCCAGGCGCATCCAGTCCCATATGGACATTGGTATGTCGATGGTGGGCCGCAGGCGAAGCACAGTCCGCAGCTCACCTGCGTATCGTATGCAGCCTTGCAGCCGGTACGCTCCGCGTTGCTGGACTACATGCAGAAGCAGATACAAAAGCCGGGGATGGGTCCGGAGGAACTGCGCTCCAATCTCGCGCGACTCTCGCCCGCAGACCTTGGTCTGGACAGGATGGACGACGAATTGCTGGGGCGGTTCCAGCTAAAACTGCTGACGGAGGGTTCGGGGACGCAAATCTTCAGCACAACTTTTGCCCAGTGGACTGCTCGCGAGGCCCTCCGGCGAGCTCAGCCCCTGACTCTGCTGGTGCGTTTTGCGTCCCGCCAAAGGCAACGGCCCATGAACGAGTTGCTGTCGAACGCCCAGGTGACGCCTGAGCTGGACCCGGTGGGCTCATTAGTGGACGCGGATATGGGCGCCTACTATCAATGGATCAACCAGCAGCGGCTGCCGGGAGCGGAGCATTCTTGCTTCCTGGTATGGTTTGAGGGCCACAGACAGGCAGTGGCTATCAGTCCCACGCTTCCCAGGGGCACTGAGTCTAACTCGCAGTTCGATCTGGGCAAACTGCTTTCACTGGCTCTCGGCTAGGTTCCGGCGACAGGTTTCAGAGCCTGCGCAATCGTGTCCCAGATCACCGCCCCTTCCTTCAGCAGCGAGTTATCATGCGCACAATTTAGGTCCGGGTTCCGCGACGGTTGTCAAAGGCGGGATGCGAGGACGGGTGACTTCCGAGAGGCTCGGTGATGGACGAAGGTTGCATCGACAACGGCAAGAGTGGTTCCGATCTGCTCGCTGAACCTCCGGGTCCAGCCGATCGCTCCCGGCGGCTGTTTCTTCAGGCAGCCGGGCTACTGATTGCTGGCCGAATTTTTCCGGATCAACAAGCCAGTCACAGCCTGGCAGCCGATAACCTGCCTGCTGAGGTGAGCGCGGACCACAAGATCGTGCTCGTCATCATCGGCGGAGTTCGCCGCGCGGAGACTTTTTCTCCCGACGGGCTCGTCAACATTCCGCACCTGTCCGGCGACCTTTTGCCCAGCTCACTTTTTTACCCACATGTGCGCAACGAAGGCGTGACTGCGCACTTCAACGCGATTTCCAGCATCCTCACGGGAAACTGGCAGCGTGTCGACGACTGGGGAAAACTTGCCCCTGCTTCACCCACTCTCTTTGAGCAATTTCGCAAGGGACGGTCCGTTGACCGCAGCGACACCTGGATCATCGCCAGCAATAAAGCGCTGACCAGCCAGATCGGAGCGAGTTCCGACCCCAGATACGGCCCGGCGTTCGGAGCGAACGTAGTATTTCCCAAGCAACTGATGCTGGCTGCTGTCGTTGAAGCTTTGCGCGCCGGACGAACCGCCAACCTGGCGGACCGAGAAAAGGTAGAAGCGGAACTTGAAAACGCCATGCAGGGTAGTAACTATGAAGGTCTGGGATGGAATGTCTTTGACGCCTCGGAGCAGCTCGATCCCGATGTGCGCACCATGGTTGCGGCAGCTGTCTCCGGCTTTGTTCATGCCGGCGGGCCCACGTCCGGCGACGAGTTGACGTTCTTCGTAAGTCGCGAAGTCATGCGCAGGTTCGGGCCGAGGCTGCTGGTGGTTGTGCTTTCCGATGTGGAGGCAGCCCACTTCGGTTCCTACGCGATGCACCTATCTGGCATCCGATCGGCGGACCGCCTGAGCTGGCAACTCTGGGAGGAGATACAAGCCATCCCTTCCTACCGCGGAAAGACGACGATGATTGTGCTGCCCGAGTTTGGACGAGATCCCGACGGGTCGACCACCAATGGCTTTTTTAACCACCGCGCCAACCACGATTCCACTCGCGACACCTGGATGATGGCTCTCGGACCCGCCACCGATAAGCCTCAGATCGTAGAGAGGCCCATATATCATGTCGATCTTTGTCCCACGCTTGCCGGCCTGCTCGGCTGTCCCGGTCTCGATGCGCAAGGCAGTGTGCTCAGAGAATTTCGGGGTTAAGTGTTTTGCTAACTTTGCCGCCAACTTGCGGCGTGACAACCACTGTTGAAGGGCATAATGCAGATCCAGAAAGGCATGGACGGCAAGCTGAAGAAAGCGGTGGATCAGGGGGTCCTCGCTCGTTTGCCGCTCACTTTTTTGCCATTTGTAAACCAGCAAATAGCACAATGGGAATATCTCTTCCCCAACGAGCGGCGCTCTGTCGAGCGCCTCCTCCTGTACGTGGCGGAATTAACCCCGCCTAACTCCGATGCGCTGTTCCGCGAGGTTGTGCAACTCGAAAACAGGATGGGCGTGCGCAACTGGCAGTTCTCCACCAGCGAGCAGACCATCCTGAATTCCTCCCAGTTAGCCCGCTCTCCTTACTTCGAGGACTGGAGGCGCGCCGTCCAGTCCGTGTTCGATGAAGTTGATCGGTATGCAATGCAGACAGACGTGACGAGGGCGAAGCCTGTGCATCGCCTTATCATTATCGATCTGCCCCGTTCTTTACCCGTCGATGCGGAACATGTTTGGCGGCCATGGGGAGAAATCGGCCGGCCCTTGCAACTCGATCCCGGACTGGAAAGCGGCGCATCCAGCTTTTTTGACTTTCTTGTTGCGGGCAGTCGAGGCCCGGATGGCAAGGCCACCCAGGGGCTTCTCGACCTGGCGACTGGCCGCCCGGGAGCGACGCCTTCGGACACATGGTCCATCGAAGCCGGAGGAAGTCTGCTGGATACGGTCCTCGAACAGTCAGTTGTCGGCGCCCCCTTACCAAATGCCACTCTCCTGAGCTACGCGCGGCTGGATTTATATCGCAAAAACTTCTCTCACGAGATGAATACAATGCGAAAGGATCTTGTCGATGCCGACGCGGTCTTTGACCGTCTTCGTAAAGTTGACGTCGGCCCCTGGTGTCCGGCGGAAGTGTCCTCCGAATCGGTAATTCGGGAGTTTGTGCGATCCCTCTTTCTCAGCGGTAACGGCGCGGTGATCTTCGGAAACTCGTTTGTCGAATGGGCCGCTTCGGAGGCGTTCCGTCGAGCCCGGCCCTGCTTTGTCGCCGCGCGCTTCGGTGTTCGCCGCAAGCCCAAGCCGTTTACCGGCGTGGCCGTCTTCGAGAACCCGGAGCAGGTCAACCCCCTTCCCGCAGTCGACGATCTCGAAGGGAGTGTTACCGACGCGCAGATGCTGGCCTTCTACATATGGCTGGCGGCAAGCCGGTTCGAGGAGTACCGCAACTCTGCCGTGTGCGTTTGCATTGCTGAGAACATCGGCCAGGCGCGACTGATCGCTCCCCCTGAATTCGTGCTCTCACAGGAAGCGACACCGCTCCACATCGAGCAGTTGGGGCGGGCTCTGCGGTCCTGGATGGCCTGACAGCTAACCTCGTCCAGTGTGTTCGTCCGTGCGGTAAAATAAGCCTGCCCCATCTTCAGGAAGAATGGCAACGCAGGGAATGAGAACATGGCTGGCTATCTTTGTGCTCGGGATGGCAAGCGTATTTGCCGGTTCTGTCGCGGCCGTCAGCGCATCTTCATCTGTCGAGGCTAACTCGGCGCTGGTGCCAGGGCGGTTTGTGGACGTTACCAGCAAGTCGGGCATTCAGTTTCTTCATCAGGCTCCCCATACCTCGCGCAAGTATCTTATTGAGACCATGGGTTCGGGCGTGGCTCTGTTCGATTGCAACAACGATGGCCTTCTGGATATCTTCCTGGCAAATGGCGCACCGTATTCGGATCCGACCGCGCCGGGGTTTATCCCCAAAAAGACCGGACCAGAATACTGGGACCGGTTATTCCACCAAAAACCGGACGGAACCTTCGAAGATATAACCGAGAAATCGGGTGTGAAGGGGATCGGTTACGATATGGGCGTCGCGGTTGGCGATTATGACAACGACGGTCTTGAAGACCTATATGTCACAGGATATGGAGGCAACCATTTATATCACAACAATGGTAATTGCACCTTTACGGATGTTACGGAAGCAGCCGGTGTGGGCGGCAGTGGCTGGTCGAGCTCGGCGGCCTGGGTCGACCTCGATAACGACGGGTTGCTGGACCTGGTCGTAGCTCGCTATGTGACGTGGGACTGGAACGATCAGTGGTGTGGCGAACACCGGGAAGGCTATCGTGGTTATTGCCATCCGGATGTCTTTCCGCCTATCACGATGCTTGTGTATCACAATGACGGCAATGGCCATTTTACCGAAGTGTCGCACAAGCTGGGCCTCGACAAGCCGGCCAAGGCGCTCGGCCTGGCCATTGGCGATTACGACCAGGACGGACGCATCGATCTGTTCGTTGCCAACGACTCGATGCAGGAATTCCTGTTTCATCAAAAGAAAGATGGGACATTTGAGGAAGTTGGACTGGAAAGCGGGGTGGCCGTTAATGGGGAAGGCCAGACTTATGCGGGAATGGGAGTGGACTTCGCCGACTACAACAACGACGGATGGCCGGACCTTGTGGTTACCGATCTGGCGAACCAGCGGTATGCGCTTTACCAGAATGCGGGAGACGGGACTTTTAACTATGTCAGCGGGCCGTCTGGCGTGGGACAGATTACCCTGCTTCACTCCGGATGGAGCATACGCTTCCTTGATTACGACAACGACGGCTGGAAAGATCTGTTGATCGCGCAGGGCCACGACCTGGATACGATAGAAAAGAGCTTTCCGCAACTTCGATACAAAGAGCCGATGATGCTGCTTCGCAACGCCGGCGGCAGGTTTGTGGATGTCTCGGGAATTTCGTCCGACATATTCCAGGATGCGTGGGTTAGCCGGGGAATGGCAATCGGCGATATCAACAATGATGGGCGGATGGACGCGGTGGTCTCAACGAATGGTGGGGCGCCACACGTTCTGCTGAACGAAACCGAAACCCTGAATCACTGGATCACGCTGAAGCTCATCGGTCACAAGAGCAATCGCGATGCAATCGGAGCTCAGGTGAAGATAGTCACTTCAGCCGGCGGTCAGTGGGGAACAGTAACAACTTCCAGCGGCTATCTTTCCTCCAGCGATTCGCGTTTGCACTTCGGGCTCGGTGCGGAGCGAGTGGCGAGGCGTATTGAAATCCGGTGGCCCAGCGGAATTCAGCAGGTGATGGTGGACGTAGCCGGGGACCGGCAGGTAACTGTCGATGAGCCGCCCCAATCTGACAACAAGACGCCGGTGGCCGACGCGGCTGCCCCGAAGCCCTGATGAATAGCTATGGCAGGCCTAAAATGGCGACGTTGGCACAGTATCCTGGGTCCGAGGTGCGGCGGTACAATGAAGGCCTTCATAACCAAGGCCGAACGTGAACACGGTATGACCGCGAACAACTCCAACTTACTTGCTGCCACACATTCCAGGTTCCGCATTTTGGTCTGCGCAGGCCACGCTCTGGTGCTGGCGGTCGCGCTGATGGTCTTGTCGGCGATGGCTGCTTTTGCGCAGCAGCAGCCGATTCCGGAGAAGTCAGACACGGTTACGATCCGGGGTCGAGTCGTCGATGCGCGGGGGAAACCGGTTGCCGAAGCATTGATCCAGCTCGGTGAAAAAGATTCTGCAGGAAGCTTCGAAACGAAATCCGATCCAGATGGGCGTTTCACGTTTAAGACTATCCCGGCCGGCCGTTATGCAATGACTGCGGAGAAGGGGAGTACGCGCAGCCATGTCATTGTCATTGTGACGTTGGAGGAGAATCAGAACCTTGCCGACCTTGTGCTTGGTGAGCACGACGAGGCTCGCCCGGACTCTTCTGGCTCCACGGGGCAAGCTATGGAATTTTCCGACAAGCCCAATTTCACAGTCGCAGGCGTGACTGACTGGACAGCGGTTGGCGGGCATGGGTCAGACACCACTTTACGAACCAGCGAAGCTCTGGCCCAGGACGTCCTCACTCTGCCGGAACAAACCAGCGCAGCCGCTGTGACTGGTAACTCCGCGGCGGTCAGCGATTCGGAAGCTAAGTTGCGCGCGGCGCAGGCCGCAGCGCCCGCGAGTTTCGACGCAAGCCGTCGGCTGGGAGAGTTTTATCTGCATGCGGGCAGGTACTCGGCCGCCGTCCCATTTCTGGAGAGTGCCTATCGCATAGATCCGTCGAATTATGAAAACACCTACGATCTGGCGCTGGCGTGTGAAGGAGTGGGCGATTACTCCCAGGCACGCGATCATGTGAAGTTGCTGCTGGCTCATCGGGACGATGCCAAATTGCATCACCTCGCGGGGGAACTCGATGAGAAACTGGGCGATCCGCTTGCCGCCGTCCATGAATACGAGCTCGCGGCGACATTAGAACCCAGCGAACAGAGTTATTTCGCGTGGGGTTCAGAACTTTTGCTGCACCGCGCCATATGGCAGGCTCAGGAAGTCTTTCGGAAAGGCACGGAGGCCTATCCGCAGTCAGAAAGAATGCTGACCGCGCTGGGTGCTGCACTCTTTGCCGGCGCTGTTTATAAGGAAGCAGCGCAACGTCTCTGCGCGGCCTCCGATCTGAACCCTTCGGATCCTGAACCGTATACCTTCATGGGGAAGATCGACATAGCGGCGCCTGATCCGTTGCCATGTATTGAACCGAGGCTGAAGCGCTTTGCGAGGCAGCAGCCGAAGAACCCTCTGGCGAACTACCTGTACGCGATGGTCCTGCTGAAAGCTCAGCACCAGACGGGCGATCCGCAGGCACAACAGCGAGCGGAGACTCTGCTGAAGAAAGCCGTGACCCTCGATTCCGGACTTGCTGACGCGTGGTTGCAGCTAGGAATACTCGCCGCTGCTCGACGCGACTTATCGGAGGCGATGGAGGATTACAGGAGAGCTATTGGGGCGAATCCGAAGCTGGGTGAGGCTTACTATCGACTTGGAGTCGCCTACGACCGAACCGGCGATCCGGCGAGGGCGAGACAGGAATTCGAGCTTCACGACCAAATTGAGAAGGCCCAGGCCAATGAGGTGGAGCGCCAGCGGAAGGAGATCCAGCAATTTCTGATCGTTCCTTCGGGACAGGCTATTCCGGCGTCAAAACAATAGACGCTGGACGCAAGCGGACGGTTCAGGGGCTCCGTCTATGGCTTGTTCATCTCAGGCATGGGCGGTGTCCAGGAAGCAACTACGCCAGAGCCTTCCCGTATGGTGAGTATCTGGTTGACTTTTAGATGGGCGAATCTGTCTATCTTTTGCGTGGTTGGCCACTTCACTTCGATCGCATCGATCAATTCGATCTTCCCGACACCGAAATGCAGGCGAAGATCGCTTTGCGACATCACGCTGGTGCCGCTGTGAACTTCATCCATCTGAATATGCTTGCCGGTAATCACGCGCACGCGGGCTCCAATAGCGGTTCGATTGCAGGTGGAGCCGATTAGTTTCACTTTTATCCAGTTCTGTTTGTTACCCCCGTCGTTGCGAAGCAGCGACGGCGGATCGTTCAGGTTAAGGACCAGCACGTCCATGCAGCCATTGTTGTTGTAGTCGCCAAACGCAGCGCCCCGGCTGGAGAAGCGCTCGCCAATGCCGGATCCCATTTCCGCGGAAACATCTTTGAAGTGGCCATTGCCGAGATTTCTGTAGACCAGCCTTGGATTCTTAAAGGACTCGCCAAAGTTATACTGGTCCACTTCCGGATACACGTGCCCGTTGATTTGAACGATGTCGGGCCAACCGTCGTTGTCGTAGTCAATGAAGCCGCATCCCCACGCCACATATTGATTATTGACCCCCACTCCGGAGCTGAAGGAGACGTCGCTGAAGGTTCCATCGCCATTGTTATGGTAAAGATTACAGGTGTCATCCACGAAGTTAGTCTTGAATATGTCGAACCAGCCGTTGCAGTCGTAGTCGGCGACGGCGACGCCCATGCCGGCCTGCTCATGGCCGTCGTCGTTATAGGCGCAGCCGGCCATCACGGCTATGTCCGTAAATGTGCCGTCATGATTATTGTGAAACAGGATGCTGGGCTGGGAATCCACAGCGACGTAAATATCGGGCCAGCCGTCGTTGTCGAAGTCATACGACACCGCGGTGATTGAATAGCGCGGGCCGGGCTTCAGAATCCCGGATTTCTCCGAAACATCGGTGAAGGTTCCGTCGCCATTGTTGTGGTAAAGGATGTTGGAGTCAGCGGGCAGGCCGCGGGGCCCGCACATGATGGGGATGCCCTTCCATTGGCAGTAATTCGCGTCGCTTGCGGACATCGTCTTGTCTGGGTCGAGCTGGATGTAGTTGCAGACGAAAAGATCGAGATGGCCATCGCGATCATAGTCGAGGAAGGTGCAACCCGATCCCCAGCGTCCGCGAGCGCTGTATATGCCGGCTGATTTCGTGACGTCGGTAAACGTTCCGTCTCCATTGTTATGGAACAGGATGTTATGTCCCCAGAAGCAGCAGAATAAGTCATCCCATCCGTCGTTATCGTAATCTCCGACACAAACCCCGGTTTGCCATCCGGTGCGGGCCAGACCCGATTTAGCAGTAACATCGGTAAAGGTCCCGTCGCGGTTGTTCTTATAGAGATGGGAAGTTGGCGCCTGTCCGGGAGGCCAGTTAGCATCGAGGCGGTTGCCATTGGTCAGATAGATGTCGATCCACCCATCGTTGTCGTAGTCGAAAAAGGCTAAGCCGCTTCCCTTGGTCTCGACGATGGAGCGTTTGTGAGCAACGCCGCCCCAGACGTTAGGGATCGTTAGGCCGGCTTGTTGTGCGACATCGACGAACTGAACCGGGGATTGCGGAGTCGATGCCGCCTGCACGACCAGGGATTCTCTCCATTTCCAAGTCGGCATGGTCAGCGCTTCGGTTAGAGTACTGCCCAGGACGAAGAGCGAGGATCCGAGAAAGCGGCGGCGCGGGAGTTGCATAGGTCGCTTCGATTATAGCGGCGGGATTTGACGCTGACGGGAGGAGCTGTCGCGATGCGTGTCGCTCAGAGTGCGCGATCCGGACTGGGCTCAGCACCCAACCGCCGATCTCATGTAGCATCTTGCCTGCGAGGCGCGGGCAGTGGACCGTCGGAAGTTTCTGAGTTCCGGAATGCTTGTCTCTGTGGGGGCTGCCCTGCGCGTGGCGGGGGATGAGGCAAACGCGTGGCCTTCGGAGCCGCCCGCCGATTGTCCGTTCGTCCCTTCTGCGGAGCTGGGCGGGATTCGGCTTACCGGTCGGCATCGCGAGTATACGAACGCCGATACGTGGTTCCCGACCTGGGCACCTGACGGGAATCTTTATTCTCCGTGGACGGATGGGTACGTTGTGGATGGCGCACAAGGCTATCAGCCATTTGACAACGCGCTCCCTGGGTATCCGTGCAATTCTCTGGACTACCGGGGAAGAAAGGCCGCGACAGCGCAGGCGCGGATCGAGGGCAACGATCCGCTTGCTCTAAGGATTGTCAACCTGAAACCACGCGTGGAGGCATCGCCCCAACCTTACGGCGGCCGGTATCCGTGCGGCAGTCTGACGCACCGCGGTATTTGGTATTACGGAACGTACTGCCTGACCAACGACGGCAGGTGCGGCGATGTGGGCTGGACGGAGATGGGACCGCTGGTCGGATTTCGCATCTCGCGCGATTATGGGATGTCCTGGGAGGAGACGACCCACACGCCGTTGCGACCGCTCTTTGGCGAAGATCCGAAGCTGGCGCCGGTGAAAATTGGATCGGAGCACTTTGTGGATTTCGGACGCGACATGGACCACTCGCCGGACGGTCGGGCGTACCTGGTCGCGCATGGAGGCCGCCGCACCCGTGATTGCAATAACTGGATTCAGGGCGACGCGATCTATCTGCTGCGGGTAATGCCGTCGCCGGCAAGCATCAACGACGCGAAGGCCTGGGAGTTTTTCGCGGGCCACGACCGGGCGGGGCATCCTGTATGGTCGGGTGATTTCGACAAGATTGAACCGCTGGCCGAGTGGAAAGGACATCTGGGCTGCGCGACTATGACGTATCACCCCGGCCTCGGTCGCTATCTGATGTGCGTGACGCGCGGGGTCCGGCAAGGGCATTTCGACACAATGATCCTTGAATCCGCGGCAATGACAGGGCCATGGCGCCTGGTGCACTATCTGCGAAACTTCGGGCCCGAGGCATATTTCGTGAATGTTCCGAGCAAGTTCATTAGCGCGACCGGGCGCTCGTTCTGGCTTTGTTACTCGGCGAACTGGAGCAATAAAGCTTCGGATGGGACACCATTTGGCAGTCGTTACGCGCTTTGTCTGCATGAGGCTGAGCTGGTTGAACGATGATGGCGGAGGTGGCGAAGGAGATAGGACGAGAGGAAAGGTTACCGAGGGCTTGAAAGATTAGATCGAAGCCAGATTGAAATAGTGTTAATACGCCCTGGCTGCTATGTTTGCCGTGAGCCAATCATGACATACACAGTTACAATCGGCGGCCACACGCACGCCTTTCGTGATTTGAAAACGCTGTTGGCCAAGGCGACGCCGGCTCGATCCGGCGATGCGCTGGCCGGGATCGCCGCAGAGAACGAAGAGGAACGCGCACTGGCGCGTATGGCGCTGGCAGAGGTTCCGCTGACTCAATTCCTGGAAGAATTGCTCATTCCTTATGAGCAGGACGATGTCACGCGGCTGATCGTGGACACGCATGACCGCAATGCGTTCACCTCGATCGGCGGGATGACGGTCGGCGAGTTTCGCGAGTGGCTGCTGGACCCGCAGACGGATACGGACGTTCTGGCACGGACCGCCGCGGGCATCACGCCGGAGATGGCTGCGGCGGTGTCGAAGCTGATGCGGAATCAGGACCTGATTCTCGCGGCGCAGAAGTGCCGGGTGGTTACCAGGTTCAGAAACACGCTGGGATTGCCCGGGCGACTGTCGGTGCGGCTTCAGCCTAATCATCCCACGGACGACGTGCGGGGAATTGCGGCGTCGATGCTGGAGGGTTTGCTGTATGGCTGCGGCGACGCGGTGATCGGCGTCAATCCAGCGTCGGACAGTTTGCAGGCAGTAGTGCGGCTGCTGGAGATGATGAACGCTTTTCGCGAACGCTACGAGGTTCCGACCCAAACATGTGTGCTCGCGCATGTTACAAATACGCTGCGCGCGATGGAAGCGGGGGCGCCGGTGGACCTGGTGTTCCAGTCGATTGGGGGGACGGAGGGCACGAATCGCAGCTTTGGCGTGACGCTCGAGTTGCTTGAGGAGGCGCGGGCGGCGGCTTTGGCGCTTGGACGCGGGACGGTTGGCGACAACGTGATGTATTTCGAAACAGGGCAGGGAAGCTCTCTTTCAGCCAACGCGCACGAAGGGATCGATCAGCAAACCTGTGAGGCGCGCGCCTATGCGGTAGCCCGGCATTTCAAGCCGTTGCTGGTAAACACGGTAGTGGGTTTTATTGGCCCGGAGTATTTGTACGACGGGAAGCAGATCATTCGGGCGGGGCTGGAGGATCACTTTTGCGGCAAGCTGCTGGGCCTGCCCATGGGTTGCGATGTTTGTTATACCAACCACGCCGAGGCGGACCAGAACGACATGGATACGCTCCTGACGCTCCTGGGAGTGGCGGGTGTGAATTTTGTGATGGGCGTGCCGGGGGCCGACGATGTGATGCTGAATTACCAGAGCACGTCGTTCCACGATGCCCTCTATGTGCGCAGCGCGCTGGGAATGAAACGCGCGCCGGAGTTCGAGGCGTGGCTCGAGCGAATGGGAATTTGTAACGAGCGCGGTGACCTATTGGGCAGATCTGGCAATCCAGGCGCGGAGGGGCGACTGTTGCCCGGGGCGAGCGAATGGTTGGGATAAGCAAGACGGCCGGAGACGTATCGACGGGTTCCCCCGAAGATGTGTGGGCGCGTCTGCGTGCGTACACGCCGGCGCGGATTGGGTTAGGGCGAGTGGGCGGCAGCCTGCCGACCCGGGCGTTGCTTGAATTTGAACTGGCACATGCGCGAGCCCGCGATGCGGTGCGTGCCAGGTTTGACGCGGAGGCTCTGGCGCGCGATTTGCGGAATGGTGGATTTCGCGAGCCCGTTGTTGTTTCGAGCCAGGCACGCGATCGAACAGAATATTTGCTGCGGCCGGACCTGGGCCGCGCGTTGGCCGCCGAAAGCCGGGAGAGGCTGCGGGAGTCGCGCTGCGGTGGCTGCGAACTGGCCGTGGTGATCGCAGACGGCCTCTCCGCTTTGGCTCCCATGAAGCACGCTATGCCTGTGCTGAGCGAGCTTCGCGCCGGAAATGCAGGTCTTCCGCAACAAGTCACTGTAGCTGTTGCAAATCACGCACGAGTTGCGCTGGGCGATGAAATTGGCGAGATTCTGGGCGCGGCTGCCGTCGTGGTGCTGATTGGGGAACGTCCCGGGCTGAGCTCACCGGACAGCCTGGGCGTATATCTGACATGGGCGCCGCGTGACGGCCGCACCGATGCGGAACGGAACTGCATCTCCAACATACGGCCGGAAGGACTGGCTTATGAAGACGCAGCAAGACGGCTGGCCTATTTGCTGTCGGAGGCGCGCCGATTGAAGCTGAGCGGCGTCGCTCTAAAAGACGACAGCGACGGCGCACAAGGAAGATTCGCTAACGCAGCCTGCTCCAGCTGACTCCGCAAGCAGGTCTCCGGTTTATGCGTCGATTGCAAGGCCGAACGTTTTCCAGGTAAACCCATCGTGGAAATTGTTTCATCAAATTGCGATGAGCCGATCTCAGAGCCTGTTTTCCAGCCGACTGAGCCTAAAATGGTAACTATTATGGCAATTCGACTGTATCGCTCCCTTCTGCCGGCAGTATTGTTTCTGACAGCCGCCACCGCGGCGTGGGCCGATCCGTCTCCGTTCGATTTGGGGGGCCCAAAACTCGAGGTGAAGGTCACACGCGCGGGCACGACACTGCCCGTCTCCGAAGTACCAAATCTTGCCGCCGGCGACCGAGTGTGGATCAGGGCCGACTGGCCGGAGGGGCAGGCAGCGCACTACCTGATGGTCGCGGCGTTTCTGCGCGGTTCGACCAACCCGCCGCCGGAGAGCTGGTTTTTCCGGCAGGAGACGTGGAACCACAAGAGCGAAGACGAGGGAATGACCGTGACCGTGCCCGACGGCGCGCAGCAGGTTCTGCTCTTCCTGGCACCTGCAACGGGGGGGGATTTTCACACTCTGGTCGGCGCCGTGCGCGGCCGTCCCGGTTCATTTGTGCGCGCGTCGCAGGATCTGAATCAGGCCATGCTCGACCGTTCCCGGCTCGACATCTATCTCGCCGCTGTGCGGCACATCAACGCCACCGATCCCGGGAGGCTCAAGGATGCGGCGCCGCTGCTGGCGCGCAGCCTGGGCATGAAGATCGACGACAAGTGCCTGGATCGGATGCCTGAAATGCAGGCTGCCTGCCTCACCCAGGGCAGGGAAGCGCTGATCCTCAACGATGGGCACAGCGAGTCGATCGTGGAAGCGCTGACGGCCGGACCCGCCGGCGATCTGGCCATGCAGCTCAGTTACACGCCGCAGGCGAACTATGGTTTCTACAGTCCGTATGTGGGCTCGGTGATGGACATCGCGCGTATCCTCGACACCTTTCACACCGCGCAATTCCAGTACATTCCCGCGCTGGCCACGCAACAGGGAGACCAGATCGCGCTGATGCTGAACATGCCGCCCTCGTTTCACAATCCCAAGTCAGTAATGGTCACGGCGCTGCCGGCTGTGGAAGCGTCGCAGCCTCCGCCGCTGCATCCAGTGGATTCGAAACAGAATTACTGCGCGGAGAAAAATTCGCTGGTACTGGCCGTCGACGGAGCGCCGCTGGTTTTCTCCACCGGCTACACGCACCAGATGATCCTGCGGCTGAAAACGAAAGACGGCAAGAGCATCGACGAAGTGGTGTCGCCGGACGCGGAGAAGGGCGGCCTGGTGCTCGAAGCCAAGGACCTGAGCGCCAGTGACTTTGGCAACACCATCGACGCTTCGCTGCACGGCTATTGGGGATTCGAAAAGTACGATGGGCCGACGTTTCGCCTGGAGAATACGCACGCACAGCATTGGGAGCTGGCCGCGGCGGATCGTGAGGCGCTGATTGTCGGACGCGAAGACACGATCCATCTTTCGACCGACGATGCCAGCTGCGTCGATACGATCCTGGTCAAGGACTCAGCGGGCAAAGAGCTGAAAGCCGATTGGAAGGCAACCAGTTCCGATCAGGTCGAAGTGAAGCTGCCGCTCAGGGAGGCGAACCCTGGACCGTTGCAGCTGGAGGTGAAGCAATACGGTACGGTGACGGCGCAAACGATCCCACTGCGCGCCTATGCCGAGGCAGGACATATGGACAGCTTTACGCTGCACGCTGGCGACGCCCAGGGCGTGCTGAAGGGCAGCGCACTGGAATATGTGGCCACGCTGACCGTGAACGACGTAACCTTCACGCCGGGGAAGATCAATTCGACGATGGGCAGCGGCGAACTGCCGATGGTCGCTCAGGACGCCAGGGCCGCGGAGAAGCTGAAACAGGGCGAATCCGCGAGGGCGCAGGTGACTTTGACCGATGGCCGCACGATGATGGTGAATGTGGCGGTGGGCGCGCCCCGACCGGGTGTTGAGCTGATCGGCAAGAGCGTGCATACGTCCGCGTCCGGCGCGGGAAGCAATATCGAACTGGCGAACCAGGACGAACTGCCCGAGGATGCAAAGCTGACCTTCTCGGTGAGGGCGCAGTCGCCGCCAAAATTCCGCCGCGGCGTACTCATGGAAGTCGCCACACAGGACGAGGCTTTTTCAACGACCCTGAGTCTCGATAACGGCGGTATGACGCTGGAGAACGCTAAAGTGGCATTGGCCACGCTGGATCCGGCGAAGGCATTCGGTGGGTCGGCCTTCGGGCCACTGAAGTTTCGCGTGGTCGATAACGGCACCGCGGGCGATTGGCAGCCTTTGGCCACCCTCGTCCGTCTGCCGGAGTTGCACGACCTGAAGTGCCCACCGGGACCGGATGAGAAGTGCCGGCTGAGCGGCTCGAATCTCTTCCTGGTGGATTCCGTCGCCAGCGACCCGCAGTTCGAACACCCCATTGAGGTACCCGATGGATTTCCGGGGTACGTATTGCCCGTACCCCATCCCGAAGGTGGCGAGCTTTACCTCAAGCTGCGCGACGATCCCTCGGTTGTAAACCAGGTGACGCTGGCAGCGGAAAAGCTCCCTCCGCCACCGGGCGAGAGCCAGCGCCATCCCACGCGCGCCGCTTATCGCGAAGGGGAGTCGGCACCCTCGCCGGGCTCCTCGGGCCAGTCTGGGCAAGCTTCGCCGCCAACTCCGCAATCTGATCCGGGCAATGGGTCTAAACCAGCGCCTCAGCCGTCCACAACTCAGCAGCCGTCGCAAACCGGCAGTCAGCCGCAAAGCTCGGGCGGACCAGATGCGACAGGCTCACAACAGCCGACGCCGGCAACCGAGCCGAGCATTCCTCAGTAGCCGCCATTGCCGTTGAGCTTCGGATGCGGATCTTCTGACAAAATGGGTCGCGGTGCGCGCGGGAGGGGACAGATGCTAATTCTCAGGGGCTCTATCTGCCTGGTTTTGTTGTGGTGCGCGGCAAACGCCGTGGCCCAGAAACCGCTCGACGTTCCTCCGGTCGCCGCACAGCCGGCCTTGCCGCAGTCGGGTCCCATCACGCTCGATGTGGTCGTCACGGATAAGGGCGGCCATCCTGTTGAGGGGCTGAAGCAGGAGGATTTTACGTTGCTGGACGACCGGCAGCCGGCAGCGATCCGTTCGTTCGAGGCGCACGAACTCCAGACATCCTCCCACGATGATGCTCAGGCGCTGTTTCTGCTGATCGACGATGTCAACGCGAATTTCAATTCTGTCAGCATCGTGCGGACACAGATCGAGAACTTTCTGCACGCCAATGGCGGTCACTTGCCGCAGCCGACGGCGATTTTCCTGCTCACCGACACTGGCCTGAGTCAGGTCACTTCTGTGTCCAGCGACGGCAACGCGCTGGTTGATACGCTGCACAAAAGCGAGGGACAGCTGCACAGCCTGCCGCGGGGCGGTTTTTACGGCGCCGAGGAGCGGCTGGAGATTTCGCTGCGGGGAATGTCGGCGCTGGCGGCGCATATTGGGCCGGCTTCGGGCAGGAAGCTGGTGGTTTGGATCGGGCCAGGCTGGCCTATTTTCGATACTCCTGACGTCCAGGTTAGTCTGCAACAGCAGGGCAGGTTTTTCAGCACGATCGTGGGCTTATCGAGCGAGCTGGAGCGGGAGGATATCCGGCTCTACGCGGTCGATCCGCTGGGCACGGCGGATGCGGCGAGTTCACGCACCTTTCTCTGGGAGAGCTTTACCAAGCCTGTGACCAAGCCGGGTAAGGCAAACCCGGCGAACCTGGCATTGCAGGTTTTCGCGACGCACAGCGGGGGGTTGGTGCTTTCGGGCAGCAACGATATCACCGCCGAGATTGCAAAGTGCGCCGGGGATGCGACTGCGTGGTATTCGATCACGTTCGATCCGGGCCGGGCGGATTCGCCGAATACGTGGCACGATGTCCAGGTGAAGGTCGATAAGCCGGGGACGGTTGTGCGCACCAGCAATGGCTACTATGCCCAGCCTTGAGTGGCCCCCTGGCGGTGGGAAGTGCTGGATGACGCTGTGTGTTTGGCCCACCGCGACCAGGGTGGCACGACGCCGGTCATGCGCGCGCGTAGGCGACCTGCTGGCCCATATGTTCGTTGGCGTGGATGATGATGCGCAGGTACATCCAGTCGACGGCGGAGTCGTGGTCGGCCATGTGGACTTTGAAGGCGAGGTGCTGTGGTGTCTCCTTTAGATGCGCCTGTTTGGCGGCCTCGACGACCGCTTGAGCCAGGCGATGACTTCGGGCTTGGTGGTGAGGGTCTTCTCGGCGCCTGATTGAGGTCGGGCGGCATCTTTGGGCCGGTGACGCTGAGGAGGTAGAAGTTGGCCATGACGATGTGCATATAGTCCTCACTGGTGGAGCGCACACCGGGCACATTGCGGGCCGCCGGGTCCGCGCCGTCTACCGCCCGCGCCCGAACAGCCGCCTCACAGCCCCCATGCTCGCAATCCCCATCCACTGTGCCACGGCCAGATAAACCACCGCATAAGGAATCAGCACGCACGGCCCCACCAGCAGCGGCCGATGAAAAGGCAGAATGCGCTTAATCCCATAGCCAACGCCCGCCGCCAAAACCGCCACGAACCACAGCTTAACTATGCGCGACGCCCCCGAAGGCACCGCTCCAATGCGGCCCTGCATCGCTCGCCGCAGCAGCACAAACTCCAGCCATCCCGCCAACCCGGCTGAGAAAGTCAGCCCCGCGGTGCCCCACCGCTGATCCAGTCCCAGGAGCCGCGGCAGAGGCAGCGCGCACACATAGCCCAGGCCCAAAGTAAGCGCAACCCGCAACACCGCAAACTTCAGTGGCGTCCGCGTATCACGCAGCGCATAAAATGCCGAAGAATACAACCGCCCCAACGTCGACGCCAGTAACCCCACCGACGATCCAGCCAGCACCGCCCACACAAACATCACATCCGCGTGCTGGAAATGTCCCGTGTGATAAATAAACCCGACAACAACATCGCCGAGCAAAACGAACGCCGCCGCCGAAGGGATCACGAAGAAAGCTATCTGCTGCAACCCCGCTGTGAGTCGCCCCCGCAACGCTCCGGCAATCTCCTCCGGCGTTCCCAACGCGCTCGACATCGCAGGCAGCTCCGCCGCCGAAACCGCCATACCGAACAGGCTCACCGGCAGCGTGTAGAGCGTCTGCGCATACGCCAGCGCGGCCACCGCGCCGGTGCCCAGAAAACTCCCCAGCCACGAATCCACATAGGCGCTGATCTGCACCACTCCGCGGCTGAGGAACACCGGGAAGAAATTCTTGCTTACCGTTCTCACATGCAGACCGGCGAAACTCAGATGCAGCCGCAGCGGCCACAGAAACCGCAGCACCGTAGGAAGCTGCACCGCAAATTGCAACGCGCTTCCGATCACCGAACCGATCGCCAGAAGCACCGCCAGCCGCGATTCAGCGTGATGCCGCCCTCCCCACACCAGCGTCGCGATCATCGCGATGTTCCACACCACCGGCGCCGCATAGGAAAGGAAGAATTTGCGGTGACTGTTCAGAATCCCCAGGCACCACGCCGAAAACACCAGCAGCGCCGCCCCAGGAAACAAAATCTGCACCAGCCGGATCGTCAGCAGGCGCTTGTCGCCGTGAAATCCAGGCGCAATGGCGTCGATCAGCCACGGCGTGGCGAACACTCCCGCCACCACAAGGATCGTAGTGACCACGAACAGCAGCGCGAAGATGGCCTCGGCCAGCTGCGATGCCTCCTCATGCCGCTCTTCCGCCTTCAGCCGCGCATAAACCGGGATGAACGACGCGGACAAAACGCCCTCACCGAACAGGTTCTGCAGAATATTCGGAATCCTGAACGCGGCCCGAAACGCGTCGGCGGCGTCCGAAGCGCCAAAGTAGTGCGCAAACACCCGATCCCGCACCAATCCCACCAGCCGGCTCAGCAAAATTCCGGCGGCTACCGCGGCGGAGTGCCCCCTCCCGGATGGATTGCTCGATCGATTGCTTTTGGATGGGTTGCCCAAATCAGGATTATATGAGGAGGAGGAGCAAGCGCTTCCGGCCTGGGAAGTAGCAGCTAAATCGCCCCATAGACGATGATAGACCTCAGATGAAGAACCTCTTCTTCCTGGGAATCCTCCTGGCTGCCTGCGGAATCCTCTCTCCGCCACTGGCCCTCGCCGCAGGCCTGGCCTTTGGGCTCTCCGTCGAAAATGGATATCAAACTGAGGCCAGGCGTCTCTCTAAAATTCTTCTCCAGGCCTCCGTCGTCTGCCTCGGCTTCGGCATGAATCTCGCTGAAGTCGTCCGCGTCGGCCGCTCTGGATTCCTCTACACCGCCCTCGGCATCGCCTTCGCTATGCTGCTCGGCATTACCTTCGCCTTTCTGCTGCGCGTCGGTAAAGTCCCCGGCTTCCTCATCTCTGCCGGCACCGCCATCTGCGGCGGTAGCGCCATCGCCGCGCTCGCGCCCATCACCCATGCCAGCGATGAGGCCACCGCCGTCTCCATGGGCACCGTCTTCCTCCTCAATTCCATCGCCCTCTTCATCTTTCCTGCTCTCGGCCACACCCTGCGCCTCTCTCAAACCCAGTTCGGCCTCTGGGCAGCCCTCGCCATCCACGACACCAGCTCCGTCGTCGGCGCCGCGGCTCGCTATGGAGCCGCTGCCCTCGCCATTGCCACCACCGTCAAACTCGCCCGCGCTCTCTGGATCGTCCCCCTCTCCGTAGCCACCGCAATCGCTCGTCACAGTCGCGCCAAAATTCAGCTACCCTGGTTCATACTCTTTTTCTGTCTCGCTGCCGTTCTCGCCAGTTACTTTCCGGTCCTGCATCCGGAATATCTGGCACTCGCCGAACTCGGCCGACTCGGCCTCGGCGTTACTCTGTTTCTGATCGGTGCGTCCCTCTCCCGTCAGGCGATCCGCCAAATTGGCCCCCGGCCCCTGGTGCTGGGCGTCGCGCTCTGGATCGTCGTCGGCTCCGCCTCCTTACTGCTGATTCTCAAGGGATGGATCCATCTGTGACTCAGCCTCCCAAACTCGGTCCGCACAGGTCTGGCATCAAGTCAGTTTCCGGCCAAACCCATCCCCTCGTCGCCTTCTACCGCGACGGCGCTCCCGACGACGAAGGCCGCACCCTCGCCGAGATCCTCGCCTGGGACGATGATCGTCTCGAAGCTGTCCACAATTTCATTCAGTGGCTCTTTCCCCTCCCCGAACCCAGCGGCGCCAACCCCGCCGCGCCCATCCTCGATCCCAATACCATCCGCACCTTCCAGGCCTCGCTCGCTATGCAGAATCGCCTGCGCCAATCCTTCGAGCGCATGATTTGCTTCTACGGTTTACGCCGGATCTCAAGCCCCTCCGCCATCACCATCGAACGCGCGCCGGATTTCGCGGGCCGCGCGCAGAATTGGCTACGGCCCATGAACCACAACCATCTCCGCCTCACCCGCATTCTGCGCTCCACGCTGATCCTCGGCCTCGAATCCGAATCGAAAGCCCTCTTCCAGGCCCTCAACGCCATCTACCGCGAATTCCCCGATCGCATCCCCGCCCGCACCCACGCCTTCTGGAGCAGCGCCGCCGGTTCGTAATCGCGGCTCTCCCTGACCTATGTATTCTCCCTGGAGAATTGCATCTCTTAAATGCCGTAAACTACCCATTCTCCCGAACCCCGCTCCCATGAGGACCGCAGCATGCTCTTTGGTCGCCGATTCGTCACAACTTCGTCTCTCGCCCTCCTTCTCATTGCCCTCGTACCGATGATCGAAGCGCAGACCATCCACGGAGCCAACGGCATCACCCTGCCGCCGCCACCCACGGCGACCGTCAACGTCGTCACCGACGACTACAACGGCACCAAAATTGAAGACCCGTACCGCTGGCTCGAAGACGCGAAATCTCCCGCCACCCGCGCCTGGATCGGCCAGGAAAACGCCTATACGCAACAGTACCTGTCACAAATTAAGGATCTGCCCCAAATCGCCGCCCAGCTCACCTCCCTGATGCGCGTCGATCAGTACTCCATTCCCACCCTGCGCGCCGGAAAATACTTCTTCAAAAAACGCCTCGCCGACCAAAACCAGGGCTCCATCTACATGCGCGCCGGCTGGCACGATCCCGACGATTCGAGTCACGACCAGCTCCTCATCGATGCCTCCAAACTCAGCGCCGATCAGAACACCTCCGTCAACATGGTCAACGTCTCCGACGACGGCAACCTCCTTGTCTACGAAATTCGCGAAGGCGGCGCCGATGAAGGCTCCGTCCACATCCGCAACGTCAAAACCGGAGCCGACCTGCCTGACGTTCCTGCCCTCCGCCCGCTACTCCGGAATCAGCCTCAACCCCGATAACACCGGCCTTTACTACGCAAAATTCACCCACCAGGGCTCCAACGTCTTCTTCCACAAATTCGGCGCGCCCATTTCCGGCGACGCAAAGCTCTTCGGTGGCGAATTCCGCGGCAAACAGCTCACCGAACTCGACCTCATCGGCGTAGGCGTCACCGACAACCACCACTACCTTGTCGTCAACATCGCCCACGGCGTCCCCGCCACCAGCGAAGACTACCTCGTCAAAGATCTGCGCAAGCCTGGCAGCGACTTTCAAACCCTCGTCTACGGCGTCGAAGCCCACGTCCGCGTCATCGATGCCGGCGATCGCTTCTTCCTCATGACCGACTACCAGGCCCCCAATACCCGCATCGTCGAAGCCACCCCAGGCGCCGATCCCTCCGCCTGGAAAACCATCGTCCCCGAAGGCCACGACGTCATCGACTCCTACTCGATCGTCGACGGCAAGCTCTTCGTCTCGCGCCTCCACGACGTTAAAACCGAGACCACCATCTACACCCTCGATGGCAAGCAGATCGGCGCACTCCCCTATCCCGGCATCGGCACCGGCTCTGTCGTCTACGGCCGCTCCGACCAAACCGAAGGCTTCTACACCTTCGACTCCTTCACCATTCCCCCCACCATCTATCGCTACGACACAAAGACTGGCCACTCCGAAGTATTCGCCGCGCCCAAAGTCCCCTTCGACTCCTCCCAATACGAAGTCACCCAGGTCTTCTACACCTCAAAAGACGGTACCCGCATCCCGATGTTCATCGCCGGCAAAAAAGGCCTGCCCCGCGACGGCAACACCCGCCTGCTCATGACCGGCTACGGCGGCTTCGATCTTCCCATGCTCTCCGAGTGGAACCCCGAATACGCCTGGTGGATGGAGCAGGGCGGCTGGTTCGCCTTGCCCAACCTCCGCGGCGGCAACGAATACGGCGAGGCCTGGCACAAGGCCGCCATGTTCGAGAACAAGCAGAACGTCTTCGACGACTTCTTCGCCGCCGCCGAATATCTCATCGCCAACCACTACACATCGCCCGCACACTTCGCCATCCGCGGCCGCTCCAACGGAGGACTCCTCATGGGCGCCGCCATGACCCAGCGCCCCGACCTCTTCGGAGCCATCTGGTGCGGCTATCCGCTCCTCGACATGCTGCGCTATCAGAAATTCGAGTTCGGCCGCCTCTGGACCACCGAATACGGCAACGCCGAAAACCCCAAAGACTTCGCCTACATCGTCAAGTACTCGCCCTACCAAAACGTCCACAAGGGCACAAAGTATCCCGCCATCATGTTCTTTACCGGCGACAACGACACCCGCGTCGACCCCATGAACGCCCGCAAGATGACCGCCCTCATGCAGGCCACGCAAACGGCGGACCCCTCCCGCAGCAACCGCCCCATCCTCCTTCACTACTCCATCAAAGGAGGTCACTCAGCCGGCGTTTCCATCTCGCAATTAGTCGACGACTACGCCGACGAAATGGCCTTCCTCTGGACTGAAACCAGCGGAAAGTAACGAGGTGAGTCGCGGCTTTACAGCTCGCGGAAAAACACCCAACCCGTGTAAAACCAACCCCAAAACCAGGAGAAGGCCAGGTTCACCCCACAGCAAGAAGCAAACTCCCCGGCCACCCGAACATCAATGGAACTCTGCTCTTGGCCTATCCCAAAGTAATGCCATGCACCATCTTGAAAGGGAGCAGTCCTTCACATCCCGCACTCGGTTGCGGCATCCGTCCTCAAACTGGGTCAATTGCCAGATCTTCTCGACCGAGCTGCGGATGGGGATCTCAACATAAATCCCGGATCGTTCGTTGCGCCTCACCGCATCAGGGTAGCGGAAAAGTCAACCGCTGGCGGGTTGCGGCCCTTGACCCAACTTGACCCAACCACCAAAAAGAAAAACCGGCCCTGGGTGGGCCGGTTCCTTACCGCAAAATCTCCTACGCAGCCGGAGCAATCAGCAAAGGCTCAATCGCCGTAGTCGGCACCAGCGTAGGCAGCTTCACGCTCAAATACCGGCCTCCCGCCACTTCACTGAAAACCCGGTTCGTCGTGTCCTCGGTCCGCGTCGAGTCGATGTGCAGCTTCCGCACCGCCCGCATCACCACCGTCGCCAATAGAAACCGATTCTCAATCCTCAGCCCCGCCGAGTACACCAGATTCGATCGCATCGCTTCGCCTCATTTCCGGTTGTTGGAACGTGCACATCGAAAGCCAGGCTCGCGGCAGGAAAACTTCCCTTACAGCAGGCGCGCTTGTCCCAAAAGAGAGCAGGGAAGTGGACAAGCTGGAAAAAAACAGGCCAGAAATCCGGAAGAGCAACCCTCTCCCTGACATCGAGCATACGCTGGCCCAGCCCTTTTCCCTAGCGCAAAACGCGCCGCCGGCCCAGGCATTCCCAAACCGGAATCGAAGTTTCAATCCGGGGACAGGCAAAGCTCGATCCAGAACGGTCCCTTCCCGAAATGGGAATCGAAAGCCAGACCAATGTTCATCTCATCAAAACCTCTTGAACAAGTAGACCACCCTTCATGCGACCGCTGCCTCCTCAGTTACCCCTAACGGACCCCTTCTCCACAACTCCCACACTCATCCACCGAAGTTGCACCATTCCCGCGCCTTGCGGCCCCGATCCCACCCGCATAGCCTCGTTTCTGGCACGGTACCTCGTTCCTCAGGTCTGCCGGGGCGATGCGTGCCGCGCGGCCCTCCCAATCGCTCCGGCGCTACTCAAACCCGCTCAGGACGCGGCTTTCCACCATTCTCCACAACCAAAATCCGCCAATTGTGAACCCTGATTCCTAAAATCCCATCTAAAATACCAGATATAGTGGTTAGCGCTTGACACACACCATTAACAGAGGTACTTTGCCTTCTGCGGCTCCAAATTATCCGTAGAGGTTCTGAACGCGGTCGTCGCCTTCCCCCGTTATCTGGAAGCCCACTCGACTGAGGCCCTCGGTTTTTCGATCCGCTCTTGTTGAGTTGCTCCGCTGCTGCCGTGATCGGGAAATCCAGGTGCTTCGCCCTGGAAATCCTGTTCGCGTCAACAGCTTTTCCCGAAACCGGGCCAGAAAAACCGATAACAGGACGACCAGGCAATACAAAAACATCGATCCGCGCAGAACCCACGCGTCAAGCGTCATCATTCATAAGAGAGGAACCACCCCCATGGCCGAGGCTACCAGGAAACCCGTCACCCTAGCCAACCCCGCGACATCCGCCCCCGCTCCCGCTTCTGCGGTTCAGGATGCCGGCCATCCAGCCACCACGTCCAACGCCCTGCGCTTCCAGCGCTTCTTCTCCCGCAGCACCGTCTCCCCCTACGACGAAGTCCAGTGGGAGACCCGCACCGCCGCCATCACCGACGCAGCCGGCAAGACCATCTTCGAGCAGAAGGACGTTGAAGTCCCCATCGACTGGTCGATGACCGCGACCAACATCGTCGCCAGCAAATATCTCCACGGCCAGCTCGGTACCGCCGAGCGCGAGACCGGCGTCCGCCAGCTCGTCGGCCGCGTCGCGGAAACCATCCGTGACTGGGGCCTCCACGGCGGCTACTTCGACACCCCCGAAGACGCAGCCATCTTCCACGATGAGCTCGTCCACCTCCTCGTCACCCAGAAGGCCGCCTTCAATTCGCCCGTCTGGTTCAACGTAGGCTGCGATCGCCTCGAGCCCAACTCCGACGCCCAGAACTGGCACTGGAACCAGCACACCTGCGCCGTCGAATTCTCCGTCACCGGCTATCGCAAGCCCCAGTGCTCCGCCTGCTTCATCAATGCCGTCGAAGACTCCCTCGACTCCATCCTCACCCTCGCAAAAACCGAAGGCATGCTCTTCAAGTGGGGCTCCGGCACCGGCACCAACCTCTCCTCCATCCGCGGATCGAAGGAAACCCTCTCCGGCGGCGGCACAGCCTCCGGCCCGCTCAGCTTTATGCGCGGATTCGACGCCTTCGCCGGCGTCATCAAGTCCGGCGGCAAGACCCGCCGCGCCGCCAAGATGGTCATCCTCAACGTCGACCATCCTGACATCGTCGACTTCATCGAGTGCAAGTCCAAAGAAGAAGCCAAGGCCTGGGCCCTCATGCGCGAAGGCTACGACGGCTCCAGCGGCCCCGACTCCGAAGCCTACAGCTCCATCTTCTTCCAGAACGCCAATAACTCCGTCCGCGTTACTGACGAGTTCATGCGCGCCGTAGAAAAAGACGCCGACTTCACCACCCGCACCGTCAAGGACCAGCAGCCCGTCGCCACCTACAAAGCCCGCGACATCATGAAGAAGATCTCCGAGGCCACCTGGCAGTGCGGCGATCCCGGCATGCAGTACGACACCACCATCAACCGCTGGCATACCTCCAAGAACACCGGCCGCATCAACGCCTCCAATCCCTGCTCGGAGTACATGTTCCTCGATAACTCCGCCTGCAACCTCGCCAGCTTCAACTTACTCAAATTTGTAACTCCCGCCGGCGCCTTCGACATCCCCGCCTACCGCGCCGCTATCGACATCATAATCACCGCCATGGAGATCCTCGTCGATAACTCCGGCTACCCCACCGAAACCATCGCCCGCAATTCCCACGACTACCGCCCCCTCGGCCTCGGCTACGCCAACCTCGGCGCGCTCCTCATGGCCTTTGGCCTTCCCTACGACTCCGATGCCGGCCGCGACTTCGCCGCCACCCTCACCGCCATCATGTGCGGCGAGGCCTACCTGCAGTCCGCACGCATCGCCGAAAAATGCCCTCCCCTCGCCTCCGCCACGCCGCAAACCGCCGGCGCCAACTCCGACAACACCGGCGCCTGCCCCGGCTACTATGTCAACCGCGAACCTTTCCTCGACGTCATCCGCATGCACCGCGCCGAGGTCAATAACATCGGTAAGTCCAAAACCGCGGGTGACAAGACCTTCGCCGTTCCCCAGTTCGACGACTTACTCCAGGCCAGCCGCGACTGCTGGGACCAGGCCCTCGCTCACGGGGAAAAGCACGGCTACCGCAACTCCCAGGTCACCGTACTCGCCCCCACCGGCACCATCGGCTTCATGATGGATTGCGACACCACCGGCATCGAGCCCGACCTCGCCCTCGTCAAGTACAAGAAGCTCGTCGGCGGCGGCATGATCAAGATCGTCAACAACACCGTCCCCACAGCCCTCTTCAAGCTCGGCTATAACAACGCCCAGGTCGACGCCATCGTCAGCTACATCGACGCCACCGGCACCATCGAAGGCGCGCCCTCCCTCAAGCCCGAACACCTCGCCGTCTTCGATTGCTCCTTCAAGCCCGCTAAGGGCACCCGCTCCATCCACTACATGGGCCACGTCCGCATGATGGCCGCCACCCAGCCCTTCCTCTCCGGAGCCATCTCCAAAACCGTCAACCTTCCCCACGACTGCACCCTCGACGACATCGCCGAAGCCTATCTCGAATCCTGGCGTCTCGGCCTCAAAGCCGTCGCCGTCTACCGCGATGGATCGAAGGGCGCGCAGCCCCTCAACGTCTCCGACGGCGCCAAAGCCAAGGACGTCAAAGGCGCCGGAGCCTCACCCTCCCCCGAACAATCCGCCGCAGCCGATCGCGTTCTCTCCGCCATGGCCTCCGGCCACAAGCCCGCCGAAGCCGACCTCAAGACCCTCGAAGCCAAAGTCGCCGAGAAGGTCGAGATCGCCTCGAAGGCCATCGTCGCCGCCACCAACGCCTTCACCGCTGCCCTCGCCCGCACTGAAGCCAGTGAGGCCGAGCGCAGCGACCTCGAACAATCCGACGCCCCGCCCCGCGCCGTCCGCCATCGCCTGCCGTCCGAGCGCGCCTCGCTCACCCACAAATTTTCGATCGCGGGCCACGAAGGCTACATCACCGTGGGCCTCTACCCCAACGGCCAGCCCGGCGAAATCTTCATCCGCATGGCCAAAGAAGGCTCCACCGTCTCCGGCCTCATGGACTCCTTCGCCACCGCCGCCTCGCTCGCTCTCCAGCACGGCGTCCCGCTCAAAGTCCTCTGCGAGAAGTTCGCGCACTCCCGCTTCGAGCCCTCCGGCTGGACCGGCAACGAACACATCGGCTACGCCAAATCCATCATGGATTACATCTTCCGCTGGCTCCAGCTAAGCTTCCTCTCCGGCCAGCAGCTGTCGCTGTTCGCCGGATTGGCGCCGTCACAATCACCGGCACCAAGCCTCCCCAATAACAACGATGTCATCCTGAGCGAAGACGAGCGCAGCTCGTCGCAGTCGAAGGACCTGCATTTCGGCGCGGAACAGCACAACCCCACCCGCGGCATGGGATCGCAGGATGCTCCCCGAGGGGGAATCGCACCTGAGCTAACAGCTAAAAGCTACGAGCTAAAAGCTGGTTTTGAAGATCGCGGCCTCTACCACCCCTCCGAAGCCATGCGCAGCATGTACGACATGGGCGACGCCCCCAGCTGCCATACCTGCGGAGCCATCATGGTTAGAAACGGTAGCTGCTACAGGTGCATGTCCTGCGGCTCCACATCAGGATGCAGCTAGCAAAGCTGACAGGCAGGATGAAAACAACCGCTATTGGGCGTCTGAAAGGACGCCCAGTTGTCCTAATTGCCTTTCGCGTGCCAATCACCCCGCTCAAAAATCGCCCGCACTTCCGTCTATCCAACCACCCCGGACCCACCTCCTCGCCGCCCCCACAAAGCGCATAAGGCCTGGCGCAGCGAGGCTACGGTAGAAGCCATGGCCTTCAGGCCATGGAAATAGAGGCCATGAAAAGAGCCGGCTTCAGCCGCGGACCAGCCGCGCCCAAGCCCCCAACCACGACTTTTTTGCCGCACTATGGGGGTTCCGACACACACCCGTCCCAAATCAGGACACCCTGATCCATTTCCGCTTACCACCGTTATCTACCACAGAACTTGTCCATCCGCGCCAGGCACTTCCACCGTTAAGATTGTCTCAAGGCGGTGAACAGCATGGCGACGGCAGCACGATTGGGGAACCCGCCTTTATTCGAACGCTCAGGAAAGAGAATCATCATGCGAGTCGCTCAAAACACTGCCAACACCATCCAGCACCACCGCAACGCCGTTCTGGCGAGCCCGCTTGTCCTCGCGCTCCTCTTCGGCGTCCTTTACTCCGTATGCGGTCCGGAATTCCAGCGCGTCATCGACTTCATGGCCCCCGGCCATCTCTTCTGGCGCTGAGCCCACGCCCATGAGCAGGTTCAACCTCTTCCTTTGGGGCTGTCTCGGAGCCATCCTTCCCGAACTCCTGCGCTTCTTTCGACTCGCCTCGGCAGGACAGCCGCTCCCTGCCCTCAACTGGCCACTCTACGCCTCCATCCTGTTTCTCTTCATTCTGGCGGCGGGCGCCTTCGCGATAGCATGGGACGCGGAGAGCCCCTTCAAGGCAATTTGGGTGGGAGCATCTTTTCCAACCCTCGTCACGACCCTGATCCAGGTCGCACCCGCTCTCCAGCATTCGTCTTAGCGCCCGGCCATCTCCGCGAGAGACAAGGTTCAACCTTCCTGAAACTCCTGCGCTTTCACGCCATGCGGGGGGTACCCCCCCCTTCCCTATCCCTGTTTTTGGAAGTATTTGATTTCATGGGTTTTGCTGGGGATATCGAGTTTGATATCCCCCGTTACTGTTCGGTAATATCAGGGCAAACATTTGAATGCAGGACCTTTGGGCGTATGTAATTGAGAAATCAATGATCTCCTCGTTTGAGTGAGCGCGACAAAATAAAAAGCTCTGCTGCGCTGGTGGCGCGGGCAGAGCTTTCCCTGTTCTTAGGGTAGAAATTTTGCTGAGTTGGAGCAAGGAGATTCGTGGGGGTGGACGGTACGGAGGTCACGGGTGTGCGGGAGCGGGTTTAAGGTGCGCCGGAGGGCGAGAATGCGAGGCATTTTGCGGTGGTGACCGCCTGGCCGGCGTGGCGCTGGGTGTGGTCGGCGCAATGGACGAGGAGGCCTGCCACGGTGCGTTGATGAAAGAACGCAGCCGCGCAGCCAAGATCGCGGAGCAGATTCAGTAAAGTGTGGTTGGCTACGCCGGTCATGCGGCAAGTGGCATTGATCGAAACTTCCTCCACCAGAGCGAAGAAGACCTAACCGCGTCTCGCTGTGTTAACCGTTTCATATTCAACACTGTAGCGCTGGCTGGCTCTCTCTGTCGCTCATTTTTAACTCAACTTTCAATCGTTTTATGGTAACATTACAAATGTAATCTGATGCAATAAAGAGTCATTGACAGTCGAATCGGCATCTCATTAACGTACGAAGTCCGGGGCAAATATCGGCACCGGACCCTCAACAGACAGGAGATCAAGCGCATGAGAACCGTTAAATTCCAAGCCGATCTCGCTTCTGCCGACGATGTTGTTCTGAACAAGTTGATGGAAGAGCTAGAGGTCAGGAGTAAGGCAGATTTCCTTGCGAAGGCACTTGCGTTGATGAGTTGGGCCGTCAAGGAAAGAAGGCGAGGGCACCGAATCGTAACAATCGATGAACAAGGCGATGTAATCAGAGAACTGGTGACACCGGAACTGGAACGCATCGCACCAGAGTTTAGTCTTCCATCCATCTCGACCACCTGGACGGTTCAGGAGGTAGAGAGTGTCGGAGCTTTAATTTCGGGTGATCAACCGAAACCGACCCAACATCTGGTGCGGGCTATGAACAGGCGTTAACCACGATGGATTTCACCGTTCGCAGAATCGAATCGTCCGATCAGACAGTTAAATTCGACTGCGGGAATCAGCAACTTAACGAATATCTGCATAGGTATGCGCGGCAGGATCAGCGACGTATGTTCGGCGTGACATACGTCGCCGTTTGCGCCCCACCGTCACCTGCGGTGATCGGATATTTTACGCTCGCCAACACATCAATTCCACGCAACGGGTTACCAGAGAAGGCCCTGAAGGGACTTCCAAAATACCAAGAAGTGCCCGCCTTTCTTTTAGGGCGTCTTGCAGTAGACAGATCCTACCAGGGGAAGCAAATCGGAGAGCTGCTCTTGTCTCGCTGTTTCGAACACTGCCTCACTATTGCAAAGTGTTCAGGAGCGCGATTCCTAATTGCAGATGTGAAACCTTCAGCTGTCACCTGGTACGAGCGTTACGGGTTCCAACGCGTGGAAGGCTCAGCGAATCCAGATTCGACTAAAATGCTGATCGACCTTGAGGTCATCAGAGCAGCGATTGATAGACGTGCGGAGCAGCCACCTGTCCACTAACGCTCGGTCGTTTCTCTGACGATCCGCGCGGCGGCCTGGCTGAAGTCTTCCGTGTCCTGCTGTACGTCAACCAAGCGTTTCGATGGAAGTTGCCGATACAGAGCGGCTGCCGAAAGATTCGAGTCTGCCCCGCTTCGCCGGGAGGAAGAGCGTCCGCAAGAGTTTCCAGTGGTTCAGCCACAGACTCTGTATCGAGGAGCATGCGTGTCTTCTTTGCCATGCCATAAGTCTGCCGCCGCGTTCAGACCTTGGGGAAATTCAAACTGCACCACTACCTGAATTCAAGGGGCTCTGCGCGTCCCATGCGATTGAGAAGCCGTCAGAGATGAGCTGGTTACTCCACCACTCCTCGTTTCAGGTATCTGAGATAAGTCAGCGCATTTGAAGTTATTCCGTCTCAGGCAAATATATATTTGCCGAGCCATCCATGGAAGAGGATGATGGGGTGTGTCGTGAGCCCCGCGAGATTTCGGGGATCGCCTTTGAGCGTGAGCGGAAGCAATCCTTGTGCATCTTCGCCTATTTCGATGGGAGCGGGAAAGAGGACGACCATCCGGTCATTACGGTTGGCGGATATATGGCGGATGCTGATCTATGTGACGTCATCGAGGGAGATTGGGTTAAAGCCACGGAAGGTCACACGTTTCATCTCAGTGACTCTGACAGCAGAGAGGTTGAATTTCACAAGAGCCTGGCCGGAATCGTCAATCGGGAGGGCGTCGCCATAATCAGTGCGTCTTTGGAAATTGCCTCTTTTTATGAGGTTCTTTTCAAAAATGAGCATCCGCAAGAACTCGGCCCCGCGTTTTCCGCCTGCGCTTATGCTGCCGTCGCGTTTACGGAGTTGATACTCGCAAAACAGGGAAGACAGAACCAAAAGGTTCATTATGTGTTTGAGAAGGGAGACCGCGAGCATGAAATATCCAACATCTTCGCAGATTGGGACTCAAGGAACAGCCGACTGAGTGGACTCCGAGGGCATTCTTTTAAACCAAAACAGGGTACGCCTCTGCTACATCCGACAGACCTGATCGCAGGCGTTGTCCAGCGTTGCGTAGTGTCCGCTTACGGCGCATTCCCTTCCCTTGATAACGGGATCGCGCGTACTCAACTGCAGACTTTTGAAAGACACTATTCCAAAGACGGGTTAACTGCCGCCGTTGTAGGTGGGCACGACAGCGATAAATGTTGGGTTGTGAACGCGAGAAACTTTTCATTCCTGGATGGGGTGACAATCGACTTTTTCAAGCGGCACCCGGATCAGCTGAAAATACGAAAAAAGCGCTTGTCGTATCGGCCAAAAATAAAGAAGGCGAAGACATGAAAACGAGCCGAGACTACAGCACGTTCAACAGGCGATGGATGCGATTCTCCGCGCCGATCCCGCGAAGGTGAAGGCGGAAGTGGATCCGGAGATAAAGGCGAGCAAAGCCGAAAGCGAAGGGCGAGCGCAAGCGCGGTCGCAAACCAAAATCAGCCGAACACGCTTCGTAAATCTGTCACTTCGCGCCATTCGGGGAGCCTACTATGCAGAGAATAGAATCGCGCCGCACGGCCTTTTGTCCAGGTTGCCAGCAACACGTCACACGCCCGGTGACGGCGGGCAACGATGCGAAGCCGCGCCGCGTCCTGCGTCGTGGGTTTTGCCGCGCTCCCGCCTTTGACCTGAATCAGAATGATTTGCAGCGGATCTCCGCGCTTCGTTCCGGCAATCCGTTCGCTGTGATCTTTTCGGATGGCTATCAGGTCAACGACGCCGCGCGATTCGCGCCCATGCTTCCCGGTAAAACTCAGCAGATGCCAGTGCGGCCACGGGTTGTCTGCGATGGCATGGCGGATGGCGACCTGCGTCATGGTCACGGCCCATCGGGCGGTCTTGGCCGCAATCCCGAACCGTCGCACATATTCGGGATTGCGCTTTGGCATCAGGGTTTCTTGCCCCGCCCGCGTGGGCTTCGATACGGGTTAGTTAACCGTTTCTCCCACCTTGCCAGTTACGTCCGCATAGGTAAGGCGCTTGCCAGCGACTTGCGAGAGGACGGCAGAGAAGCGGTCGGTATCGTTCAGCTGGTTGTCTCCGCTGAGTGGGAAGCAAGGTCACATCCTTGCGCCCGCGGGTGGGGCAAACGACGCCGCTTGGCCAGCGATGAGCGACCATGCACTCCATGCAGTTATTCGCATCCGCGAAGTGAATGATGGCTTCCGAAGAGTTTTCGGGGCTTTCAAATCAAAAGTATGCCGCTTCTAAGTTGATTTGTCAACGATATAAATACCCTTCTTAGCTCACAACGGCCTCTTATGAAGGAGCTATGTTCCGGACGCAATGGATTGGATCTGTTCTTCTGAAGTCCGATTGTGACCGAAGGAGCGCCGCGGGTTCGGACCTCGCTGGTAGCTGCGGGCGTGGGTTGGAGATACCTCTTAGATTGTTCACTCGACCTTCCACAAGATCGCCGTTCCCGTAAACGCGTAAGAACAGGAAGGCTGCGTCAGGTGGTCGGTCATGCTCGCTTTCCGGGCAGCTCCTTGCGGCCGCCTGATCATGATTCGCCCGGTGGTCACGATGTCAGTCTCGTCCGGGGAGTTGGGTGGAATTCAAATCGACCGACTCCCTCGTCCAGCGACCGTCGTCTCTCCGAAGCACGCATCCATTACCATCTTGAAAGGGCAACTTCTGCCTGGAGGATCGTTTTGAATCGTCGCCGCACATTGCCATTTCTGATCGCACTTCTTATTGGCGTCGCACCCCTGCTTCGCGGTGCTGACACCGAGACTTCCGTTACCCGCGCGACTTTCCCGAATGGGATGCGGGTGGTGATCATCCGGAACACGCTGGCGCCGGTGGTGACGGTCGAAGCTAATTTCATGGTGGGGGGCGACGAGACGCCGGAGGGGTTTCCGGGGATGGCGCACGCGCAGGAGCACATGGCGTTTCGCGGCTGCAAGGGGATGACGGCGGACCAGACCTCGGCCATCTTTGCGCTGATGGGCGGCGACAATAACGCGGACACGCAGCAGAACATCACGCAGTATTTTGAGACGGTGCCGTCGGCCGATGTGGATGTTGCGCTGGAGGCGGAGGCAGCGTGCGTGCGGGGGATGGACGACACGCAGGCGGAGTGGGATCAGGAGCGCGGGGCGATTGAGCAGGAGGTTGCGCGGGATCTTTCGAACCCGACGTACAAGTTTGTGGACCGGCTGAACGAGGACATGTTCGCGGGCACGCCCTATGCGCACGATGCGCTGGGGACACGGCCTTCATTCGATAAGACGACAGGGGCGATGCTGAAGGAGTTCGCGGAGAAGTGGTACACGCCGTCGAACATGATCCTGGTGGTGGTGGGCGATGTGGAGCCGGCGGCGACGCTGGAGAAGATTCGGCATCTTTACGGCGATATTCCGAGCCATCCGCTGCCGCCGCATCCGGCTATCGATTTGCAGCCGGTGAAGCCGGAGACGTTCACACTGGACAGCAATTTGCCTTACGTTCTTGGGTTCATCGCGTGGCGCATGCCGGGGACGGACTCGCCGGACTATGCGGCGTTGCAGATTCTGGCGGATGTGCTGGCCAGCCAGCGCGGCGATATTTACGGGATGGTGCCGGCGGGAAAGGCGCTGGCGGCGGAGTTTGGACTGGCGGAGTCTTATCCGAAGGCCAGCGTGGGGTATGGCGTGGTGGCGCTGCCGGCGGGGCAGGATGCGACGGCTCCGGTGGAGGAGCTGCGGGGCATCGTAAACAAGTACGCAGCGAATGGGGTGCCGGAAGATCTGGTGGACGCGGCGAAGCGGGCGGAGGTCGCGCAGGCGGAGTTCCAGAGAAATTCGATTCCGGACCTGGCGGCGGTGTGGTCGCAGGCGCTTGCGGCGGAGGGGCGCACTTCGCCGGATGAGGATGTGGATGCGATCCGCAAGGTGACGCTGGCGGACGTGAACCGGGTGGCGAAGCAGTATTTGCTGAATGCCGCTACGATTACGGCGACGCTGAAGCCTGCGCCGAATGGGGAGGCGGTCGCGGAAAAGGGATTCGGAGGAGCGGAAAAGACGACGTCGGCGCCGACTAAGCCAGTGACGCTGCCGGACTGGGCGGCGAAGGAACTGGGCGAGCTGCAGGTGCCGTCGAATTTCATTTCTGTTTCAGACACGAAGCTGCCGAACGGGATACGGCTGATCGTGCGCACGGATACGACGAGCCCGACCGTTACGGTGATCGGTGGGGTGAAGCACGAAGGCGATCTGCAGACGCCGCCGAGCCAGGAGGGAGTGGGCGATGTGCTGGATCAGCTCTACTCCTATGGGACGACGACGCTCGATCGGATTGCGTACCAGAAAGCGCTTGACGACATTGCGGCGAACGAGAGCGCGGGGTACAGCTTTTCAGTGAAGGTGCTGAAGGAGTATTTCTCGCGCGGGGTGCAATTGCTGGCGGATAACGAGCTGCACCCGGCCCTGCCGGAGCAGGCTTTCAAGATCACGCAACAGCAGACGGCGCAGTTTGTGGCGGGCAATCTGCAGAGTCCTGGATACCGGACTTCGCGGGCGCTGGACAAGGCATTGCTGCCGGCGGGCGATCCGGAACTGCGCGAGGTTACGCCAGCCACAGTGACGAAGCTGACGCTCGATGAGGTGAAGCAGTATCACGATGCGACGATCCGGCCTGACCTGACGACGATTGTGGTGATCGGCGACGTGACGCCGGCGGATGCGCGGGCGGTGATCGAGAAGTGGTTTGGGGACTGGAAGGCGGAGGGAGAAAAGCCGAAGACGACGCTGCCGGCGGTTCCGGTGAACAAGTCTTCGGCGGCTACGGTTCCTGACGCGCAGGCGGTGCAGGATTCGGTGACGCTGGCGGAGCAGATCGACATCAACCGCTTTGACGCGGATTACTATCCGCTGCAGCTGGGGAATCATGTGCTGGGAGGCGGTTTCTACGCGACGCGTCTTTATCACGATCTGCGGCAAGTGGCGGGATATGTTTATAACGTCGATGCTTCGTTGGGTGCATCGGAGACGCGGGCCAGCTATTCGGTGAGCTACGGTTGCGACCCGCCGAATGTGTCGAAGGCAAAGGCGCTGATCGTTCGCGATCTGGAGCAGATGCGTAAGGAGGATGTGTCCGACGCGGAGTTGCACCAGGCGAAGGCGTTGTTGCTGCGCTCGATTCCTTTGGGCGAGGCCAGCGAAGAGGCGGTTGCCGGAGGATTGCTGGGACGGGCGGAGATCGGACTGCCGCTGGATGAGCCGATTGTGGCGGCGAAGAAGTATTCGGCGCTGACGGCGGACGATGTGAAGGCGGCGTTTGCGAAGCATATCCAGCCGGAGAATCTGGTGCAGATTGTGCGGGGGCCGGCTCCGCAGTAACCGGGGTCGGAAGGTCAGGCTGAGAAGGTCTCGCTCAGGCGGCTTCTTTGGAACCAAAATGGTGGCGGCGCAGCTGAAACAATACGAGAGCCAGGAGCAGGCTTCCGTAGGTGCGGTGATGACAGTAACGGCAGCGCATCGGATACCGGAGGATGGCGAGGTGCTCGAGGTCGCGCAGGCGGAGGCTGGAGAGGCGGAATTCCGTCGCTTTGCAGCGAGTGCAAACCATGGTGGCAATACGATACGAGGACGGTGGGGGGAAGTCCAGGTCCTGGCCTCAATAGATCGTTGAAGGGCTTTGGCAGGCTGCTTCAGGGGGGCTCCCACGGCTTCGGTAGTTTATGAGGCCCGTTCCGCAGTCCCACGGAAGAGCTAGTACGGCGGGACCGATTCCGTTGTAGTTTATGGGAAGCTTTGTTCAGGGCGGAGTAATTATGGTTTGGGATGTAACTTTCAGCTGCGATATCTGCGGCAGGAAGAAAGCGGACGCGAATCACTGGTGGATGTTTATGCTGGGAGACGTTCCCTGCTTCGACGAAGGACAGCCCAGCCAGCGCTTCACGCTTCTGCCATGGAACTTTGCGGAGAGCCGCCGACCCGAGATGCGGCACCTCTGCGGTCAGGGATGTGCGATGCAGGCCCTTGAGCGGTTCATGACGAACCAGGCCATCGAAGGGGTCGAAAAGGACTGACCCACAGACCCGGCGCCGCGGCAGGCGGTGCCCAGGGGATATGGCAAGAAGGTGATAAGTGGCGGTAGTCCGGCGTTTGTTTGTTGGCGAGTTAGTTATATAGATACAAGTATCCCGGCGAACTTTCTGCCCGCCCGCCCGCTTTTTCATCGTAAGATAAATCCGCGATGATCCGCAAAATGATCCGGTTTCTGGGGAGCGTACTTTCCGGATCCCCTCATGAAGAAGAGGAACCTTGTCCCGCCCTGGTTTTATTACTGGGGTCGCCGGTTGAACTAACCCGGGAGAAGGCGCTGGAGCTGGCGACGCAGGCGTGGGGCGGACCGGAAGCGCCGGCATCGGTTGCGAGGCGGGCGCGCATGGGCAGGTGGCTGGTTCGCGTTTCGGATGTGCTGTTCGGCATCCGCGCGGGGCGCTCGCGGTACCGGGAGCCAGGTCAGGAGTCCAATCAGGTGCGTCAGCGAGCCTGGGACCGCCACGAGGCATGGCTGGCGGTGGATTTTCCTCATGGGCCGAAGATGCCGGAGTCCGAGTGGCCTTCCTGCTACAAGCTTCTTTTCCTCATGGCGAGCACTCTGTGGGATGAGAATTGTACGGGTCTGTACCTTCCCGTGCAGGGAGTTACGATTCCTAATATGGGGGAACTGATCGCCAGCATTCGGTGGGCCGGTAACAACGGAACACCACTGCCGTTTCTGCACGAGCCGGAGGAACGCGAGGCTTAGGGCGAATGAAGGACTGGGCTGCGAGCTAACGCAACAGGTCTTCGAGCGCCAGACTGAGCTCGGTCTTGTCATCGCGGTACTTGACGATGACCGGCGTATAGACGCTGAGGTTCCAGTCCTTCGCATTGCCTTTGGAGACCGCTCGCGCGCCGGGGACGACGACCGCGCCTTCGGGAATGATGAGGGGGGTGTCGCCTTCGGCACGCAGTACCTCGCCGCGAACGATGTCGTAGACGGGGGTTCCGCGGGTGAGGATGGTTCCGGCCGCCAGCACGGCACGCCTGCGCACGATGGTTCCTTCGTAGACACCGCAGTTGCCGCCGACGAGTACGTCGTCCTCAAGGATGACGGGGTTGGCGTTCACGGGCTCGAGGACGCCGCCGATCTGAGCGGCGGCGCTGAGGTGGACCCGCTTGCCGATCTGGGCGCAGCTGCCGACCAAGGCATGCGAGTCGATCAGGGCGCCCTCATCGACCCAGGCGCCGGTGTTGACATACATGGGGGGCACGGCGATGACCCCGCGGGCGAGGAAGGCTCCGGCGCGGACGGACGAGCCGCCGGCAACGATGCGAATTCCCTGCTCCGGAGTGAAGCGGCGCGCGGGGAAGGTGTGCTTGTCGACGAAGGAGAGGCCGTCGCCGGAGGACTCCAAAACGCCGATGCGAAAGCCGAGCAGGATACCCTGCTTGACCCATGCGTTGACGCGCCAGCCGGTTGCTGCGGCGGGGTCTGGCTCGGCTGCGCGCACCAAGCCGGCCTCGAGGGCGAGACGGAGCTCGAGGAAAGCTTCCATGGCGGCGCGGTTACCGACGGGATCGGCGCCGGGCGAGGTGAATTGTTCCAGCTTTTCGCGGATGATTGCGCTCTGACTCGGCATGCTTGTCAGTTCAGGATAGACCGGCTGGTTATTCGGCGTCCGGTGACGGCGGGGGGCGCTGGGAATTCAGTGCCTTATGACGCGCGTTTTTCGCGCCGGCCCCAGAAGAGGTCGTCGAGGTCTCTTGAAGAGATGAAGGGATCCGTCGTGGCGTCGGCTTTATGCTGCGCCAGTTCCGTGCCGGTCTTGTTCTGGGATGGGGCTATTTCGAAGGAGTATAAGGTTCTGCCGTTCTCTGAGGTCACGCCGACATTCGTGCTGTCCAGCCAGGAATCATTCGCCATGAAACACCTCCAGCTGCTTGCAGAAATTCCATTACATGCGACGGTCCATGTGTAAATCAAGTGGATAACAGGGGCTCAATCGGCAATCGTCGCCGGTGGAGGGATCGGGGCGGAGAGATGGCGGGATCAATCTTGCGTCAAGGAAAAAGTTCTGTGGGAGATACCCCGTATGGGTGATGCAGGCAGATTTCGGCTGACACCGGGGTGACAATGGTGTACGCTGGTAGTCAGTTGTGATGCGGTAGACGGGACTTGAACCCGCACGGGGTGTGATCTCTAGCGGGAGGCACCCCACCCGATTCCAAATCGGGAGCGTCTTCCGGTTTCGCCACTACCGCACAGCCCGTAGAAGTGAAGACCCGAGCGGGGAACTGACCCCCGTTGCTCACCAGTTGCGAGCTGGTGTCCCTGACCATCAAGGATTAGGCTCTCGGGTCGCAGTGAACTGACTAGGGGGTTTTCTCTTCGGAGAGAACCTCCTTTTCATTGCGCTTAATGACGGCAAACGTTCCAGGCGCAATCTGCTTGAAATTCTCCGTCTTCTTCTTCAGGACCGCCCTGGCAATCTGAAATTTGTTGGGCGATTCAATCGGCCTTCCGATACGCTCCAACGCCTGTAGGGCATCCTTGACGCTGAACGATTCGCCCTTGCCGTTGATCGCCTGGAGGATTGACTTCCAGATCGGCTGCGGCGGCAACACTGCCGCAGTGACGGGCAGCTTCTGCTCGGGGAAATTTAGTGTCGGGCTCTTCTCCGGTGGCAACAGTGGAGAGAGATTCGCAATCAACGCTTCCAACTGCTCCATGCGCTTCGCCAGGGTGTCTATCTGGTGATGAACTGTCAGCAGTTCTTGCTTGGCTTCGGCAAGAGCGCGGGCGTATATGTTGGAGGAGGGAACATCCATCTCCAGAACAGCATACCCTGGATTCATTCCGCGCAAGGTTCTTTTTTATTCAGAACCAGCGTTCCACATATGTACCCAGATTTCAACAATTCTTAACCCTCTGTTTGGGTGTAAAATTGCCTCTCTCCGCCCTTGCGTAAAGTCCACACCTCCGTCCTTTTATTTGCAGGTAATGGTTTGGGGCGTTCTACGCGATCTGGCGAAGTTCAAGGTGAGCTTGCTTTGATTGAGGCCATCCGGCGACGTGCGCCGTCGGCCTATGGTGCGGTACGGCTGGGCATCGGAGACGATTGCGCGGTTTTGCGGCCGAAGGCGGGGCACGAAATCTGCGTGACGACGGATTTCTCGCTGGAGGGCCGGCATTTTCGCCGGGAATGGCATTCGGAATCGGTGGGTCATCGCTGCCTCGCGCGGGGACTCAGCGATCTGGCGGCCATGGGCGCGGAGCCGCTCGCGGTGTTTTTGTCGCTGGCTGTTCCTCGTAGCCTGGCTGGCCGGTGGGTGGAGCGGTTCTTCGACGGATTTTTGGCGCTGGCGAGGAAGCAGCGGGTATCGCTTGCCGGGGGAGACACAGCGGAGTCGCCGACGGCCACCATTGGGGGCGAGGGGGGGCGCGAAGGCTCGATTGCGGCCGATATTGTGGCGGTGGGTCAGGTTCCGCGGGGTGGTGCTGTGCTGCGGTCCGGTGCACGGCCTGGTGATCTTGTTTATGTGACGGGGGCGCTGGGGGGCGCGGCGGCTGAGCTGCAGGCCGCGGCGAAGAATCCCAGGAAGTTTTCGCAGCTTACCGGCGGCCAGGGGGAGCATCCGCATTTTTTTCCGCAACCGCGCGTTGCGGTGGGTCGCCGGCTGCGCAAGCTGGCTCACGCGATGATCGACATCAGCGACGGGCTCTCGACGGACCTCACCCATCTGTGCCGGTCTTCCGATGTGGCGGCGAGCATCGATGAGGCTGCACTGCCGATTCATCCGCTGGCGGCGGAGTCAGATTCCGGGCTGGAGCTGGCGCTGCACGGGGGCGAAGATTATGAGCTGCTGTTCGCGGCTTCGCCCGACGTTCGAATCCCGCGCAGACTGGCTGGGGTTCCGATCAACAGAATTGGGACGATGCGCAAGGCGAGCCGGGGTCAGCCTCTGATTGCTCTGAAGGGCAACGATGGACGCTACATTTCTGTCGAGCCTGGCGGGTGGGAGCATTTCAGGTGATGGTGAAATTGCGGGTTTCTCAGCGGCTGGGAATGCCTGGTCCTGCTTTCCTGCATCGTAGAGAGCACAGGCTGGGTTTACCAGAAATGCAATCCATGGAAAAACCGGGGGGCTCGAAGAATGGCCCTGCGCCGATTGCGTTCGCTGGAAATCTTGTTCGTGGTCAGGAGTCTCTTTGAAGGGCAACGGCATAGCTCGCGGAATTCTTATCGTCGACGACGACCGGGCGATCACCGAGACGCTGGCGGTTATTTTCTCGAGGCATGGGTATGAGGTACGTTGCGCCCATTCCGCGGAGGAGGCGATCGAGACGATTGCGGGCTGGGAACCGGACCTTGCGATCCTCGATGTGATGCTCCCCTGCATGAACGGAATCGAACTGGCGATGGTCCTGAGAGCGAACTGGCGGCACTGCCGGGCGGTACTGTTTTCGGGTCACGCGGCCACGCAGGCGCTTATGGAAGAGGCGGCGAAAAAGGGCAATGTGTTCGAGATACTGGCAAAGCCGGTACATCCGTTGTTTCTGCTGGATTATGTTGCGAGCCTGTTCGCGGAGAGCGCGAAGATAGGGGTGTAGGCGGCTGGTATTTTGTCTATTTTATCCGTTTTAGGCCAGAATAGGGGCATGCGCTCCATTTCCGCCACCGAAGCCAAGCAGAATCTGGCCGCCTTGCTCGATACCGCGCAGAGGGAACCTGTCGTCATTCGCCGCCACGAACGGGAAGTCGCCGTGGTTGTTTCCACAGAGGAATACGAACGTCTTCGGGCGATGAAGATATCCGAGTTTCAGCGGTTTTGCGATCAGGTTGCGGAGAAAGTAACGGCGCGCGGCATGACGCCTGAGATTGTGGAGCAACTGCTTTCGGAGGACGACTCGGCAGCGTCTGGTCATTGACACGAACGCGCTGATCAGCAGGCTGAGCGATCCCTCCTCCGTTCCCGGCCGCGCGGTCCGAAGGATAGTCGACCAGGAGCAATTGCTGGTTTCTGAGGCGACTATGCTGGAATTGGTCGATGTAATTGCGCCCCAAGTTCGATCGTTATCTTTCAGTCGAAGAGCGCCAGGCGTTTCTGCTTCAGGTGGGCTATGTCGCAGAATTCGTCCGCATCCTGCGGTCGATCCGCGCCTGTCGCGATCCGAGAGATGACAAGTTTTTGGAACTCGCGGTTAACGGAAACGCGGATGCTATTCTAACCGGCGACGAAGACCTGCTCGCCCTCCACCCTTTCAACAAAGTGAATATCCTTACTCCTGCCGAATGGCTTGGCCGGCAATCGGGCGAGTAATGCCCGGCGCCAGTTTTACCTGAGCAAGAAGAGCCTGAAAGTTGAAAGGCCCCGGTTCTCCTCCTCGGAAAACCGGGACCATCGTGTAACAGACAGACCTGTAAGCCGGATTCTGTCGAGGACGGCCATTCCTCTAGGCGCCGCATTGCTGCGGGCGCTCCGGCTTTCTCCGAAGAGAAAGCCTTTAGCGACCTACCCGGAACTTTCGCCCGGTGAGGACTTGCGTCCTCAACGGGCGCCTCGCCGAGGCTGCCGCGCCGGGCCGGCGCGTGCCCGCATTGCTGCGGGCTCGTTCCCTATTTGGTCTTGCTCCGTGTGGGGTTTACCCTGCCTCCGACGTTACCGGCGGAGCGGTGCGCTCTTACCGCACCTTTTCACCCTTACCCTGAGCTCCTTGCGGAGCCTGGGCGGTATCTTCTCTGTGGCACTTGCCGTCCCTGAGCCTTAACGCTCAGGTCCCGGATGTTATCCGGCACACTGCCCTATGGAGTCCGGACTTTCCTCCGCCGAGTTGCCCCTGCAGCGGCCGTCCAGCCTGCCTGCTGCTCTATGATATCGCGAATTGGACTGCGGGCTTCGTGGATTCGCCCGAGCCGGAAGCGGCGGGAGTTCGCGGATCGGAGGGTGGGTCGGGATCAGTGAGCCGGCTCGAGGGCGATCTGACAGAGATATTCCGAATATGCGTCGCGCATGAATGCGTGCCCGCAGAAACGGTGGGTTTCGCGGTACCCGTGCGCTTCGGCATACGGGATGATTCCGAAGATGTCGTTCAGGGGGACGCGGTTCAGCTCGGAGAGATCGGGGGCGATCCAGTCACCGGTGATGGCGCCGTCTCTCGGGCCCCAGTCGAATACACCCACGACGATCAGATCGGGGTGGGTGGCGATGGTGGCGGGCGCCTGCTGGTTGGTACGCAGCTTGCGAGTCCAGACCCAGTAGGCAGTGGGCTGATTGAAATAGATGCGGTGGGCAAGAAACGCCTCCGGGCCGACGGTGTGGTAGTAGAAGCCTGCGATGCGCTGGCCGGGAGGGCGGGCTTCGAGGAACTGCGCCATGGCCGTGTCCCCGGAATAGGGCTGATGGACGTCTGACCAGACGCAGTGGGCTGTCCACCAGGCCTGATCGAGGGCAACCAGCACGAGCGCGGCGAGGGTGATGCGATGCAGCCACAGGGCGGGCAGGGAGGAGCGCGCGGATTGGGTTTGCGGCCCGGTCCGGGGGTGGGGTTCGGGCCACGTCATCCACAGTGCAGCGACCAGTGCGACCCACAGCATGCCCGCGTGGCGCGGCGCCATATACATCGCGGTGAAGACCAGGACCATAAGCGCCCAGGGCAGCAGGCCGATCCAGCCGAGTTGCGCGGAGTTGGGCGCGGGTTTGAAGACGACAGCCTGCGCGACCACGAATACGCAGAGCGCGAGAGCGAGCCAGCGAAAATTCGAGATGGGAAACGTGAGCAGGGAAAGCACGCGCGCTACTTTGCGCCAGAGGGACTCGGCCGGTGTGCGGTGGAATTCGAGCGCAGGCGCCGGCGTGAGTTCACCAGGGCGGACGTTGCTCGTACTGGAATAATCGGTGGCCAGTTGCGCCTTTGCTTCTTGATCACCAAAGCTGGCCCAGAGCTTCTCGGCGGCTCGCTCGAGGTTTTTTCCAGCGGGAAGGTTCACGTCACTCGGGGGCAGCGTGGTGGCAATGGCGAACAGCCAGAAGCAAGACAAGGCCAGAGCGGGGATCAGGATGGGCATTGAGGCGGGGGCGGTTTTACGGACCGTCGCTTGCCCTCGACGGCGCAGAGCCGACCAGGCTGCGAAGGCAAAGCCAATGGAGGCTACGAAGCCGTGCACGGAGAGGTTCGCCATGAGGCCGAGGATTACCGCGAGCCAGAGAAGCCTCGATTTCCGCACGGCTGCTTCAGGGGCAGGCGCGGAGTAATCCGCCTGTGGGACGAAGCCTCGGATGAGGGCGGCGGCGGAAAATGCCAGCATTGCGAACAGGACATAGCCGCGGGCAACGACGGCGTTTTGGTAGGCGAGCCAGAATCCAAAGGGAAGGAGGAGGCGCAGGACGAGCGGAAAAGGCGACCAGCGCAACAGCACGAAAACTCCGACGGCAGCGAATGCGCCGGCGACCCAGTGCATGCCGATGTAGCTGACGTGCAGGCGGGTGAGCACCCAGAGCAGCGCGTGCCATAATCCCGGCGTTCCTTCGTAGCGAATGGCGTGCACCATGAGCTGCCAGAAAGGCTCATCGCGGGCCAGGAGCCAAGCTTGCGCTTCGTCGGCCCAGGGCTCGTGCCACGCAATGCCGAGCGCGACGACCAACCAATATCCGGCCAGCACCGCGCTCTCGATCCACGTCCAGCGGCGCTCTTCGGAGTGGACAGGCATGCTCGCATTATCGCGTTTTGGGAGAAGGAACGGGATTGGGGAATTCCGGCCAGCGTGCTGCCTGCCGGTGCATGCATTCAGGACTTGCGGAGATAGTCTCCGCTTTTGCCGCCGGTTTTGCGCTCGAGGGCGAGTTCGCGAATGACGATGCTCTTGTCGATGGCTTTGCACATATCGTAGACGGTGAGCGCGGCGACGGCCGCGGCGGTCATCGCTTCCATCTCGACGCCGGTGGCGGCGGTGGTGGCGGCGGTGGCGCGAATGGCGATGCCTGCGGCCACGACTTCTGTTCGCACATCCACAAAGGTGAGCGGAAGCGGATGACACATGGGGATCAACTCCGCTGTGCGCTTTGCCGCCTGGATGCCGGCGATGCGCGCGACTTCAAGGGGATTGCCCTTGGGATTGTCTGGCAGCGCGGCAAGCGCTTCCGGGCTGAGTGCGACGAATGCGGAGGCCTCCGCCTCGCGACGGGTTGGCTGCTTGGCGCTGACGTCCACCATGCGTGCTTCACCTGCATCGTCGAAATGGGAGAGCTTGCTCATGCTTTAAAGACTACAGCGGGCGACGGGCAGGCGAGCTGAATCGGGCGGAATGGAAATCAATCGGAGTCGCAGTTCCGATTCGCGGATGGAGGGATGCGCCGTTCCGGCCAGGGACAGTGGCGACAGCCCGATCCGCAACAAGAACCGCGCCGGCGATGGTAAGTTTCGGTGAACACAACGTACGGGCCGTCGCGATAAAAATCCTCGCCCTCGACGAGCTGGGCTTCTGGAGCCTGCTGCGGGGACGGTTCAGGCAGGGATGGGTCAGGCAATCGCGCCGCCTCCGAGAGGTGAGGGACCAAAGATGAAGGTTCCAGGGAGCGGCATCTCGACGACCGCCGCCTCGGCTTCTGCAGGTGGCAGAGGCAGGGTGACAGTATTGCCGGCGATCGATGCGGTTCTTTCGCCGGGAATGACAACCCCGACCAGGTTCATGGGGTCGGCGGCAGCGATGGTGACGGGAGGCATGTCGGCCAGGGTGCGCGAGCGATTCGCGCGGAGTGCGTCGGCGGCTTCCGGGAGCGCGAACTGCTCACCGCCAAAGCCCGAAACAAACCGACCGCCGCGGGCGACGCCACGTGCTTCGAGACGCCGGAACATTCCCACCAGTTCGCGCCATGGCGGTACGGTGGTCTCGCGCGCGAGCACATCGCGGAAGACGACGCCGTAGCGGCGCAGAAGCATCTGGCAGGCCGATTCCACCTGCGCGTCGCGCGTGGCAGCAGCGTGAGCGGCCGCTTCCGCATTGGGTTTGTTTTCGCCGAAGTGCGGCTCGACTTCGCCGGGATCGGACAGAAGAGCCCAGCGTCCCGAAGCGTTTCTTCCCGTGGCTTTGGTCTTTGTCAACATGTTTGGGGGGCCGGCAAACGCTCGTTTCCTTCGCGGATCGATGAGGACTCGCAGACTGTCGAAGCCATCGGCATTGACCAGACCGGCTGCGACTAATTCCCACAAGGCGCGATGCACTTCGTCGGCTGGAACGTTTAGTTGGCGGATCAGATCGGCTGAGAACATTGCCCCGCGATCGCCGAGGCACGAGCGAACGCGATTTGCGAGGGCGCTGAGGCAAGCGGTCAGGTTAGCTTCGGGGATTTGTCGCTGTGACAGGCACAAATCCATCCAGAGCGCCTCTTCGCGGACGAAAAAGGTTACGGGGGCCATGCTGGTCGGGACTACGCGCCTGGGTCCGCCGCTGGCCAGATCTGCAAAGGCGGGATGCGGCGAAATCCGGCCCCATCCCACTGCGCCTGTGAGGCAGAGGGCGTCGAGCCAGCGCGGATCGTAACCGGCGACGCGCTGGGGCAGGATCGACCGCTCCCACTCCGCGGCCGGCGCCTCAAAGCCCTCGAGGGCGCGGAGGGCTTCGAGTAATCCCTGCTCGCCAGCAAGCTGCCGCCGCTCGCCCAGATGCTGCCAGTCGAGAAGAAATCGCATATAGACGGCCGGAGTCACGGGCTCGATCTGTTTTCTCAATGTGCTGAGGGTACGGCGATGGATTCTCTGCAGAATGCGGCGCTCGCACCACTCGACGTTGATGTCCGGCAGCTGGCCGGGGCGTGGCTGGGCTTCGAAGCTGCCGCGGAGGACGATTCCTGTCGATTCCAGGAGGACCATTTGCTGCCAGACTTCGCCTGCATTGAGGCCCAGGCGCTCGGAAATGCCGGTGGAGGTAACGGGGCCGAGAATTTGTAACCATCCCTGTAGCGTTTTCTTTAAAACGTCACTGTAATCAGGTACTTCTCCGGGGGTTTTCAACATTTCCACAGAGAATTCCACCTCGGGGAAGAGCTTTCGGAGCCAATCTGCACGCTCCGCTGCGACAAAATACGCCACGCTGCGGATTTTGGCCACGGTGATACGGCCGGCGCGTTCGAGGCGGCCGAAGAAAAACATCCCAATCCCGGCATGCTTTGTTCCAGGACAGCACTTCCGTGGGGACCACGACCAGCGTGCAAAGCAAATCGTGCAGCTCGTGCTCGTCGCGTATATCGGGCCATATTTCGCTGGCGAATTTCATCGATGGCTTGCTGGGAGAGGCGTCCTGCCTCGCCCAGGACCGCATCGGGGAGCACACCGCGCATCTGGACGGCTCGCGTGCGCCGCTCCTCGAGGCCGGCGTCATCCAGAAATGCGTAGGGGTTGGCGTTGATGCAGCTCGTGCGAGAAGGCCGATGGGCGTGGTTGTGTCGACGGCGAGACACTGAATTCGTCCATCGTGCATGGCCGCGAGGACTGCTTTGAGGCCTTCCAGATCCATCGCTTCCTGGAGCACATCGCGCATCACTTCTTTGACGAGGGGATGGTCAGGAATCTGAATATCGCCCTCGATATTTTCGAAACAGGCGGCGGCCTGGGGGAAAACGCTGGCGAGGAGATCGTCGGAGCGGATGCGCTGAATCTGCGGCGCAACTTTCTTTCCCTTTTGGAACCGTAACAGTTGCAAACTCCGCGAGGCGTCCCAGCGCCAGCGGGTTTTGAAGACGGGGGCGGCGAGCGAGGCCTGCTCCAGCAGTTCTGTGACGGTTTCCGTGGTGAGGAAATGGAAGACATCGCTGAGGGGAAAGCTGTGCTGCTCGGCCAGACAGATGTTCAGGCCGTTATCGGTGGCCGCGGCCTGCAGTTCAAAGTTGAATCCGCGGCAGAAGCGCTTGCGCAGGGCAAGTCCCCAGGCCTTGTTGATGCGGCCTCCGAAGGGGGCGTGGAGGATGAGCTGCATGCCGCCGCCTTCATCGAAGAAGCGTTCTGCAACAATGGTTGTTACAGATGGAACTGCGCCGAGGACGGCGCGTCCGGCGGCGATGTAGGCAATCAGCTGGATGGCTCCGGCATCGTCCAGGCCGCATTCTTCTTTCAGAAGCGCGGCGGCATCCGCTACTTCGGGGTTTGCCTGGCTAACGTAGCCGGGGAGCACATTGCGGGTGCGGCGGTCGATCTCCTGGCGCAGCTCTGCCACAAATTCCGAGAGCTCATGGGTACGCTGGGGGGCCTCGCCAAACCAGAAGGGCAGCGTGGGAGGCGCGCCATGCGCGTCCTCGACAAGCACGCGGCCGGCGGACTCGATGCGCTGGATGCGCCAGCTGGCATTGCCCAGCTGCACTACGTCGCCAGGGGATGAGTCGACGGCGAAGTGCTCGTCGAGGGTCGCAATTTGTACACCTTCCGGTTGCAAAATCACCGGGAAGAGCGCCGTATCCGGAATGGCGCCGCCATTGGTGATCGCGGTGGTCCTTGCTCCACGCCTGGCCTGCACGCGTCCCTGAACCCGGTCGCGCAGAAGATACGCGCCATAGCGTCCGCGGCTCGACTCGATGCCTTCAGTCAGCAGACAGAGCGCTTCGTCGAACTCCGCCCACTCTAAATCGCGGTAGGGCTGCGCTCGGCGGAAAACATCGAACAGCGTGCGCTCCTCCCACGGCTCGGCGGAACAGGCGGCCACGATCTGCTGCATGAGCACGTCGAATGGTTTGGCGGGAATTTCGAGGCGATCGAGGACGCCGCTGCGCATAGCGCGGATGAGGGCGGCTTGTTCCATGAGGTCGTCGCGGGTGACTGCGAAGAAGCGGCCCTTGGGGGTGGCGCCGCGCCAGTGGCCGGCGCGTCCCACGCGCTGCATGCCGACTGAGATTGCTCGTGGGGACTGAATCTGGCAGACGAGGTCGACGGTGCCGATGTCGATGCCGAGTTCGAGCGATGCGGTCGCGACCAGCACACGAATTTCGCCGGCCTTGAGGCGGCGCTCGGCATTGAGGCGCAGTTTCCGCGACAAACTGCCGTGGTGGCACGCGACATTTTCCGCGCCGAGGCGCTCGCCGAGCTGGAAGGCCAGCCGCTCAGCCATGGAGCGGGTGTTGACAAAAACCAGCGTGGAGCGATGCTCGAGCGCCAGTTGCGCGAGGCGGTTATAGACGCTCTCCCATATCGCCACGGTTGCGATGGAGCCCAATTCGTCGGTCGGCACTTCGATGGCGAGGTCGAGTTTGCGCCGCTGGCCTGCCTGAACGATCTCTACTTCGTCTCCACGCGCGCCGCCGAGGAACTGCGCGACCAACTCAATGGGATTCTGGGTGGCCGACAATCCAATACGTAACGGTGGTGGATACTTGAGCAGGCTTGCGCCGGCCATCAGCGCATTTTCGCTGGCGACCAGAGCGTCGAGGCGCTCCAGACTGAGCGCGAGATGCGATCCGCGCTTGTCGTCGGCGATGGCGTGAATTTCATCCACGATGACGGTGTGGACGCGGCGCAGATGCTCGCGGCTTTGGTGCGCGGTCAGCAGGATGTAAAGCGACTCTGGCGTGGTGACCAGGATGTGCGGGGGCGTTTTGAGCATGGCGCGGCGTTCGGCTGCCGGCGTGTCGCCGGTTCGGACTGCGGCGCGCACCGGCGGGCACAGATAGCCGCGTTCGAGGGCCAACTGCTGAATCTCGCGCAGCGGGATTTCAAGGTTTTTTTGAACGTCGTTCGAGAGGGCCTTGAGCGGGGAGACGTAGACGACCTCGGTCTCGCAACCGAGGCGGCCTTCGAGCGCTTTGCGGATGAGGCCGTCGATGCAAATGAGAAACGCAGCGAGGGTTTTGCCGGAGCCGGTTGGGGCGGAGATGAGTACCGGCCGCTGATCGAATATCACCGGCCAGCCCAGCTCCTGGGGCTCGGTGGGCGTGGAGAAGCGGCGGACGAACCACTCCTGGACGAGGGGGTGGGCCCACTGGAGGCTTTCGGGAATGCAGAGATTCAGAAGACACTCGGGGACTGGGGTCACCGACGCGCATGCCGTCGGCGCGTTGGGGTGAGGGACTGGGGTTGCCGGGGACAGCATCCGCCTATTCTATCGCGGATGTTCGTTTCTTCTTCGCCCCTCGACTGGGCTTGCTTCTGGGCGGTTTCTCCGCGCCACGGCAGGGCTCGTGTGCCGGTCGCGTCGCGCGGTGGCCAGATGGGGACCACGAGCATGTATTCTGCACGAATGCAGGGGATGGAGTCACCGAATCGGGTTGCTGAAGAGTGCATCGCGCTCATCGCGAAACAAAAGGGAATAGAGCCGGAACAGATTCAACTGGACAGCAGCTTCGAGGAGCTTGCGGTCGACTCGCTGGACCGCGTGAGCCTCGCATTCGATATCGAAGAAAAATACGAGATCGAGATTCCCGAGAGCATGATCGAGAAGATCAAGACGGTGCGGGACATGGTCATGGGGATTGAAGAGGCGTTGCGGCAGAAGGGCGCGGGCACCGGGCGCGCCGGTCCCGACAGCGGAGATTCAGCGACAAAAGCATGACGCGCGTAGTGATCACGGGCGTGGGATGTATCACGCCGATCGGACAGGATGCGGCGAGCTTCGGGGAAAACCTCTTTGCGGGGCGCAGCGGCATTCGGGAGATGACGGAGCGAATCCCCGATCTGCACTTTTCCCGAACGGCGAGGGTCGAGGATTTTCGCCCGGAGCAGTGGCTTGCAGCCAGCCAGCGACAGATCGCGGAGCGGTCGTCGGTTTTTGCGATTGCGGCAGCGCGGCAGGCGGTCGAACAATCCGGCATAGTCGCTGCATATCCTGGCGACTCCGTCGCGATCATTCTTGGTTGCTCCGTGGGCGGCCGCAGCACAGAGGATCAGGAGGCGGAGAAGCTGCATAAGCGGGGCGGCCGGCTGCATCCACTCACCGTGCCGCGCATTATGGCCAGTGCCGGGACCAGCCTGGTGAGCATGGAGCACGGCATGACGGGTCCTGCCTTCACCATCACCACCGCATGCGCCTCGGGAACGCACGCCATTGGGTTGGCGTTTCACATGGTGCGCTCGGGCGCGGTGCGGGCGGCGCTAACCGGCGCGCATGAGGCGCCACTGACCTATGTCTTTCTTAAGGCGTGGGACAGCCTGCGGGTTGTTTCGCCGACTGCCTGCCGGCCTTTTGCCGCGGATCGTGACGGGATGACGCTGGGTGAGGGCGCGGCGGTTTTTGCAATCGAGAGCCTCGAATCGGCGGAGGCGCGGGGAGCGGAAATCCTGGCGGAGATTGTTGGCTTTGGCATGTCTTCCGACGCGCACCACATTACGCAGCCGAATGCGGCGGGACCCGCCGCGGCGATGTTGCGGGCCATTGAGGACGCAGGCGCGACAGCGGAAGAGGTGGGTTACGTCAACGCGCATGGGACGGGGACGGAGGCGAACGATCGCGTGGAGGCGGAGGCTCTGCATCGGGTTTTCGGAGAGAGGGCGAGGACGTTGCCGGTTAGCTCGACGAAGGGGCTGCATGGGCATGCGATCGGTGCTTCAGGCGCTATGGAGTTGCTGGCGACGGTGCTGGCGCTGCGACGGAATTTGTTGCCGGCGAATGCGGGTATTGGCGGGGCGGGTGTCGACGCAGCCTGTGGCCTGGACCATGTGTTGCTGCAGAACGAGGCGGCTGGTTCTGGGGCTGGTCCTGGGCTGGCGCTGTCGAATTCGTTTGCATTTGGGGGATTGAATGCGGTGCTGGCGGTGCGGCGGCACGAATCGTAGCTCGCGCTATACTGTCCCCCAATTCTTTCCCGAGGAGAGCCTGTGCGTAGGTTTGCGATTGCTGGATTGGCGTGCCTTTCACTTTCGGCCGTGACTGTCGTGGCCCAGGACGTTCCGACGTTTGTGAAGTCCGAGACCCCGGCGCTGGTCGACACTTACAAAGATATTCACGCGCATCCGGAGCTTTCGCACTTCGAGGCGCGCACGTCGAGCCTTCTGGCCGCGGCGATGCGCGATGCCGGTTACACAGTGACGGAGCGTGTGGGGCGGTATCCCGACGGATCGCAGGCTTATGGGGTGGTTGGGATCCTGAAGAATGGTTCGGGGCCGACGCTGATGATCCGCGCGGATATGGATGCGCTGCCTATCGTTGAAGAAACCGGAGTGCCTTATGCGAGCCACGTGACGATGAAGGACCGCGCCGGGCAGACGGTAGGTGTGATGCACGCTTGCGGGCACGATGTGCACACGACGGTGATGATCGGTACGGCGCGCGCGATGGCGGCGATGAAATCGCAGTGGCACGGCACGCTGATCCTTGTGGGCCAGCCATCGGAGGAGACGATTGACGGGGCGAAGGCCATGCTTGCCGACCATCTTTACGAGCGGTTCGGACGGCCCGACCGGATTATCGGGCTGCATGACACGAATGGGCTGGCCGCCGGAACGGTGGGCGTGCGGAGCGGAGCTTCGGCGTCGAGCTCGACGTTCGATCGATGTGGTGATTCGCGGTATCGGCGGACACGGCGCTTACCCGAATGCGGGGCGCGATCCGGTCACGCTGGCCGCGCTTTACATTACACAAATCCAGACCATCGTGAGCCGGGAGGAGGATCCGCAGGATCCCACCGTGGTGACGGTCGGGCACATCGAGGGCGGCACCAAGCGCAACATTATTCCCGACGAGGTGAAGCTGGAGCTGACGACGCGCTCGTTCAGCGACAAGAGCCGGGAGACGGTGATCCAGGGGCTTAAGCAGATGGCTGCGGGCATCACGGCGTCGGCGGGCCTGCCGCCGGAAAAGGCGGCGACTGTTACGGTGCTCGAGGACGAATCGACGCCTGTGCTCTACAACGATCCCGCGCAGACGGAGATGGTGAAGGCGACGCTGATCAGGACGCTGGGTGCGGATAGGGTCTTCGATATTCCGCGGGGGATGGCGAGCGAGGACGTTGGCGTCTTTGCGCTGCCGAACCATGAGATTCCGCTGACCTACTTCATCCTGGGCGCGATGGATCCGGTGAAACTGGCGGCGGCGAAGGCGGCCGGCAAGGAGCTGCCGGGGCCGCACACGAGCCACTTCGAGCCGTTACCGGAGCCGACCATTCGGACTGGCGTGACGGCGATGAGCAGCGTGGCGATTTCGCTTTTGCAGTAAACTGGCTGGACTTCGAAGGTCGCTATGAAGCTGAACCAGTCTTTCACGGCAAAGTTACAAAGGAGTCCAGCAAAGGGTGGCTGGACTTATGTGGTCTGGCCTAAGTCTGCTGAGTTTTTTGGGACGCGTGGCCTGGTCAAGGTGAAGGGCAAGGTCGATGGGGTTCCTTTCAGGAGTTCCTTCATGGCGCTGGGCGATGGCAGGCATAAGCTGCCGGTCAAAGCCGACGTGCTCGCTTTGATCGACAAACGCGAGGGTGATTCGGTTAGGGTGCTGCTCGAGGAGAGACTTACCGGACGTGAGGAAGCGGCTCCGAAGAGAGGCGGGTCGTGCTGAAGTCAAATATAATCGGCGGACAGGCTGGACCACCTATATTGTTGTCCGCGAATACGTGGTAACTCAGCCTTGATTCGCAGAATCCGGCCCGGACTGCAAACGCACCAAGACAAACTGACCGCTCTTAGTCGTTGATTTTAAATGATTTGGTGCCGAAGAAGGGACTCGAACCCCCACACCCTTGCGGGTACATGGACCTGAACCATGCGCGTCTGCCAATTCCGCCACTTCGGCACGAAGATCCCTGCGCAGATCGCGCTGGACGGCAGCAATGCCTAGTGTTACAAAGGCATCCAACTGTGTCAAATGCGAGCGCCGCCGCGCATTCCCCCGGCCAGAAAGCCCCAATGACCCAATCAACGCAATCCAAAGCCATTCCAGATCAGCAGGCCAAAGAGATTCGCCGCCTCTCCCACGATCTCAGCAACGCCCTCGAAATCATCCTCCAGACCAGCTTCCTCCTCGGCACCGTTCCGCTCGACGAAGACGCCAAAAAGTGGCGCACAATGCTCGACCACGGCGTCCAGCAGGCTGCCCAAATCAACATGCAGCTGCGCGAATACGTTCGCGGCAACAGCTAGTGGCCCGTCGCAGAGTAAACATTACTGATCATGCCTGCGCCTAAGCATCAGGTGGATGCAGCGGTTCCGCGCTTCCGGCATCGATGGACTCGATACCAGCCACCCCGGACAGCCAGGCTCGGTGGTGACTGCGAAGCTGCGGGCGCGGATTCTCTCGGCTACCGCAGGAAGCCAAAGAACGGTTCCGCGCACTGGAACCGCATCGCCTGGAGCGGAACATGGCCAGCGACGATCCCGATTTCGAAACCAGGGCCGCCGACGTCAATCCCCTGGCGCCCATGACATGGTTGACAATGCGAGCACACCGCTGGCTGGGATAGCTGCGGCCCGCGTCACTTCCTGAACGATTACCGAGCCTCACCTGTCAAGGAAATGTACCGCTCTCGCTCCTCGAAGAGCCGCCCGCACCCTATACCCTGTACTCTTTATGGAAATGCAGCGTCTTCTCTCAGGCTACAAGAAGTTCCTCCGCGAAGTCTTCCCCGGCATGAAGGACCAGTTCCATCTTCTTGCCGACATGCAGAAGCCCGATGTCCTCTTCATCACCTGCGCCGATTCCCGCGTCGTACCCACTCTCATCTTTCAAACTGAGCCCGGAGACATGTTCCTGTGCCGCACCGCGGGCAACATCATCCCTCCGCACGGCTCCATGCCGGGCGGAGTCTCCGCCACCATCGAGTATGCGGTCGAAGTCCTCCACGTCCAACACATCATCGTCTGCGGCCACTCCGATTGCGGAGCCATCAAGGCCGTCCTGGCCGATCCCGCGAACCTCGCGGCCAGCGGCGAAATCTCCCGCCTGCCGCTCACCACGCGCTGGCTCGGCTACGTCGAACCAGCCTGGAAATTCCTTCCTCCGGGCGTCGACCGCTCCGACATCCCAACTCTGCACACGGCGCTCATCCATGCCAACGTCATCGCGCAGCTTGAAAACCTGAAGACCCACGCCGCAGTCGCCCGCGCCCTCGCCCACAACAGCCTTGAAGTCCACGGCTGGTATTACGACATCCTCACCGGGGCCATCGAAAAATACGACCACCACGACCGCCGCTTTCTTCCGCTTTAACAGGGTGCAAAAAGAGAATTACGGAATCGCCGGCCACGCTTTATTAGATGTAAGTGACTCCACTAATATGTTATCTGGGCCGACCATGTTATCTGGGCCGACCGTTAGTAGATCTCCGCGGTAATGCGCATGGAGAGATCGACGGCGGGTGCGGAGTGGGTGAGGGCTCCGACGGAGATGTAGTCAGGGCCCGCAAGCGCATACTTGCGGATGTTTTCAAGGGTGATGCCGCCGGAGGCTTCAATGGGAATGGCGAGACCGCGTTTACGGACAAACTCGACGGACTTCTTGACTTCGGCAGGCGTCATATTGTCGAGGAGCAGCGATTCGGCGCCGTGATCGAGGGCTAGTTCCAGCTCGGCAAGGTTGCGCACTTCAATATCGATGACCTGGCTCCCTTTGCGGCGCTCTTTTGCGCGTGCCAGGACTTTTTCGATTCCGCCGCCAAGGGCGATGTGGTTGTTCTTGATGAGAATGCCGTCGGAGAGATCGAGGCGGTGATTCTCGCCGCCGCCACAGCGCACCGCGTACTTGTCGAGGATGCGCAGACCGGGGATGGTCTTGCGGGTATCGAGGACTTTGGCGCCGGTGTCCTCGACGGCCTGGACGTATTTGCGGGTGAGGGTGGCGATGCCGCTCATGCGCTGCATGAGGTTGAGGATGACGCGCTCGCAGGCCAATATGACACGAGCATTGTGACGAATGACGGCGATGGCCTGACCTTTGCGCAGGCGGACCCCGTCAAAGATCTCAGGATGGCTGATGACTTCGTGGCGGCCGCTCGATTTGCCATCGAGGCGGACAAAGATGTCGAGGAAGCGGGGGATGCAGCCCAGTCCCGAGAGGACACATTCCTCCTTGGCTAATACCGTAGCGGCGGCGCGCAGGCCGGGATCGACGGTAAGCGCGGTGGTTACGTCGCTGGTGGCTTTGTCTTCGACAAGGGCTTGTTCGAGGATGGCTTCGATGCGGCGGCTTTTCCATTCCATGACGGTTACTGGAGAGCCTCCGGGCCGAGGTCTTCGAGAGCTTTGCTGGTTTTTTCGATGAGGAGGCGGTTGTCGGCTTCCATTTTTCTCAGGCCATCGACGACGTGGGGCGGGGCCTTGTCGAGGAAGGCGGGGTTACTGAGCTGGCGTTCGGCGGAGGTCAGGGCTTTGTCGAGCTTGGCGAGTTCTTTGGTGAGGCGGTCGCGTTCGGCGGGGATGTCGATGGTCTTTTCGTAGAGGACTGCGACTTCGGGCCCCGAACCAGATATCCATCCTAATCCAGTGGTTTTTTCCCGATAAGCGAACTCCTTTTGTTCGATGGCGGAGACACGGGCCATCCGCTTGATGATGTCATCATTTTCTTCGTAGACATTGTTGACTTCCGGTCTGACGGAACCAAAGCCAGAACCGGCGTCATACACGATGAAGATACCGACCGACTCTCCCTCCGGAACGCCTCTCTCTTTTCGACGGCCTCGAATGGCAGTAATGAGATCTTGGAGCCGGTTCATCCCGGCGACGCTTCTATCATCGGAATGCATTGCTCCAAGTGGGTAGCGAGTGAGTGCTATGGATTTTGCCGCGGGTTCGGCTTCAAGCAGGGCATAGAGCGCGTGCCAAAGCTCCTCAGTGAGGAACGGCATGAAGGGCGAGAGCAGGCGCAGAGCCGATTCGAAGACCTGAAGGAGCGTGGTGAGCGCGGATTTTGTGGCGGCCTTGTCGGCGTTCTGGCCGAAATCGAGGCGGAGCTTAACGATTTCGAGGTACCAGTCGCAGAAGTCGCCCCAGAAGAATTGGTAGACGAGGCTGGCGGCTTCGTCGAAGCGGTAATCGGCGAAGGCTGCGTTGACCTCGGCGGCGACAGAGTTGAGGCGGGCGACGATCCAGCGTGCTTCGATGGGTGCGTTTGGAGGAACGGTTGGAGTCTGGCCGAGGACGGCGGAGTCGATCTCGATGCCTGCTTCGCGCGCGCGGTCGACATTCATGAAGATGAAGCGGGCGGCGTTCCAGATTTTATTCGCGAAGGCGCGGTAGCCTTCGGTGCGGGCTTCGCTGAAGGCTATATCGGTACCGGGCGAGGCCATGGACGCCAGGGTGAAGCGCACGGCATCGGTCCCGTATTTTTCGACAATCGTGACCGGGTCGATGACGTTGCCTTTGGTCTTCGACATCTTCTGGCGGTCGGCGTCGCGGACGAGGGCGTGGATGTAGACCTCGCGGAAGGGAACGGATTCCTTCAGGGGACGCTTCGACCCGTCGGCGAGCGGAACGTCCTGGCTGAAGTAACAGCCGAGCATGATCATGCGCGCGACCCAGAAGAAAAGGATGTCGAAGCCGGTGACAAGGAGCGAAGTCGGGTAGAACGCATCGAGGTCGGGCGTCGATTGGCCCGGAGGGGGCGGCCATCCGAAGACTGTGACGGGCAGTAATCCCGAAGAAAACCATGTATCGAGAACGTCGGTTTCCTGGGTGATTTGATCGCTGCCGCAATGGGCGCAGTGGGTGGGATCCTGACGGGCGACGGTGATCTGTTTGCAATGGGCGCAGTGCCAGGCAGGAATGCGATGGCCCCACCAAAGCTGGCGGGAGATGCACCAGTCGTAGATGTTGTTCATCCACTCGAGGTAAATCTTCTCGTAGTTTTCGGGCGTAAAGCGGAGAGGCTTCGACGAGGGATCACCGGCAATCGCTTCCTGGACGGCTTTGCGGGCGAGTTCCGCCATCGAATCCCCGCCGCGCCTGGGCGACTGGTTGACAGCGACGAACCATTGCGTGGAGAGGCGCGGCTCGACGATGGTCTGGCAGCGGGCGCACTTGCCGATGGCGTTGACGTGGTCGCGAACGGCGCCGAGCCGCCCCTGGGAGTCGAGGTCTTCGAGGATTTTCTTGCGCGCTTCGTAGCGGTCGAGGCCGGCGTAGTGGCCGGCTTCGGCGTTCATATGCGCGGTCTCGTCCATCACGGAGATGGCGGGGAGGTTGTGACGCTGGCCCATCGCAAAATCGTTGGCATCGTGGGCGGGCGTGACCTTGACGGCGCCGGTTCCGAAGTCGGACTTGACCCAGTCATCGACGATGACCGGGATCTCGCGGCCGGTAAGGGGCAACTGCAGCATTTTTCCGTGAAGATGCGTGTAGCGTTCGTCGAGGGGATTCACCGCAACGGCGACATCGCCGAGCATCGTTTCAGGGCGCGTAGTGGCGACGGTGAGAAATTCGCCGGGTGAGCCAATGACGGGGTAGCGAATCTCCCAAAGCTTGCCCTGCTGTTCCTCGTGAGCGACTTCGAGGTCGCTGATGGCCGTCTGACATCGCGGGCACCAGTTAACGATGTAGGCTCCGCGATAGATGAGGCCGTCTTCGTAGAGGCGGACGAAGGCTTCGCGCACGGCGACGGAGAGCTTGTCGTCCATGGTGAAGTACTCGCGGGACCAGTCGACGGTATCGCCGATGCGCTTCATCGACGAGAGGATGGCGCCGCCGTAGTGTTTGCGCCATTGCCAGACGCGTTCGACGAAGGCTTCGCGGCCGAGCTTCTGGCGGGAAGTTCCCTCGGAGGTGAGCTGGCGTTCGACGAGCATCTGCGTGGCGATGCCTGCGTGGTCGGTACCTGGGACCCAGAGCGTTGTCTCGCCGCGCATGCGATGCCAGCGGACGAGGATGTCCGTCTCTGTGTGCTCGAACATGTGGCCCATGTGGAGATTGCCGGTGACGTTGGGCGGGGGCAACAGGACGGTAAAGGCGTGGTTGCTGGAACCGGCGGGCGATCCGGCCGGGGGCGTTTTGACTTCGAAGAGGTGCTTGTCAAACCAGTATTTTGCCCAGCGCTCTTCAATGGCGGCGGGGTCGTAGGCCTTGGGGAGCTCGCGGCGGGGTTTAGGGGCGTCGTTCATCTCCGGGCCGCTTTCGAGGGTGTTTGCAGCTTGCTGAGGCATTCCCTTTTCACGATATAACGTTTGAAATTTCGATGCAGAGGCGGGAAGGACCCCCTCGAACAGGAGACATCGCAGAAGAGTTGCGCCGGTCGGCGACTTCCCTGGGACCGGTCCGCGGCAGCCTGATTACCAAAGGGATGATCGGGAGCCCGACCCATGGCAATACGGCATTTAGTGTTTCGCTTTTTGACGAGTTCATGAGACGGATCATGTCCACCGGTTCGAACGTCAAAACCAGCGATTGCATGAAGACGGCGATTGAGCAGAAAGGCCGACATGCGGAACCACCCCCCAGGGTGGTACCCAGACCCCTGCTTCCGGAATCCTACTTCAGGTTCGCAAGTTTTCCGGTCGCGATCTGAGCCGCGTCCGTGTCCTTATTTTGGTCTTTGATCTCCGCGTAAAGCCGCCGCGCCTCTGCCGGCTGCGTCGTCTCGTAAAGCTGGGCCAGTTGCAGCTGCGCCTCAACCTTCGGAACCGTCGTCGTGGGATGCTGGATCACATCCTGAAACTCAGTCACCGCCTGCGAATTGCGGCCGGTTTGCTCGTAAAGGTTGGCCAGCGCAATCTTCGCCAGCGCCGCCAGATTTCCGTTGCCGGCATGCGTCGCTTTTTCGAGATCCTTCTCCGCGGCCGGCTGCTCTCCAAGATCGAGCTCGGAGACGCCCGCAAAGTACTGCGCCATTTCGCCGGCGTTCAGCCAGCCATACTGATCGGCTGCCTGCCGAAACAGCGGATACGCGGCTTTCGCCCGCTCCGCAGCCGACGCGTATGTCTTTTGCCCCGGTTCCGCAGGCTGATTCGGCTTGGCCAACGGCGTCTGGTAAATATCCATTGCCTCGCCCAGCAGCTGATTCGCCGCCGCCTCGCGCTTCTGGTAAACAAAGATGCCGGCAATAAGGATGGCAATCGCCAGCACGAACCCCACCGCCCACGCCACAACTCGGGTGCGGTTTTCGCCGATCCACTCAAGACCGGAGGTGGTGGCGGTTACGAATTTGTCCTGTTTGAGCGCGTGACGGGTCTGTGTGTCCACCGATTTTCTCGATTTTCCTTTGGGCGGCCCGATTTCTGCGGGCAGGTAGTTGCGAACGCGGCTCTCCGCCAGCGTTGGCCTGAAAGAATTACGTTCAGTCTACCACGCACTCAAAAGGCGATCGGGCCCAGGCATCGGCTCAGGCAGCTCGCACCAGGTCATCGATTTGCCCGCTCTCGATTTTTTCCTGGCATTCGATGCAGTAGGGAGTCGACGGCAATGCCTCCAGCCGCTTTTCGCCGATGGTCTTGCCGCAATGCATGCACTCGCCGAATGTTCCCTCGCGCAGCCGCTCCAGCGCCAGCCGGACCAGCGACAGCTGGCTATGGCCCTCGGTTCCCTGGGTGAAGATCAATTCTTTCTGGTACGACAACACCGCCTGGTCGGCGACGTCCAGAGTATCTTCGGCCATTGCCTGGCGGCCTTCTTTTGCCGCCGTCTGCATGCTGCGCTCCAGTTGCCGTTGTTGATGGCGAAGCCGCTCTTCGAATCGCCGCAGTTTTGGGGTTTGCGATGGACTGGTCACTATGAAGACTCCTCGGGTAAAAGGCTGGTCGGCCTTGCAGACAGACTCATTGGACGCTCAAACGCTGCGAAGATTTGTTTTTATTTCGACACATCGCCAAGTTTATTTTCTGTGCACCCACTGGATTGAGGCGGCAGGCCGGCAGGAAGGGCAATCCGTTGCCCGTGGATAGCGCAGACAGGCCAAAATGCTCTACGCTGAAGAAGCCATGTACGAGAATTTCAACGCAACCGACCGATGGAGCGGCGAGCCGCTGCACTGCCGCTGGAAGGCCAACATTGTCGCCATCGCCACCCGCCATGCCGATGCGGTTGACATTCGGTTCGATGTCGGCGGCCGGCCCGTCTGGATCGCCATGCCCTGTCTGGCCTGGGTCGAACAGAAGAAACGCACCGGCCATGCCATCACCGATTCCCTGGCCGCGCAGGCTGCCGGGCGATATCTGAAAAAGGCGATCGAATCCGGTTACGACTACGGCCGCGAAATGTATACGATGACCATCGAAGAGGTCCTGGAGCAAGTGGATGCGGTGCTGCATGAGGCCGGTCACACGTCGAAGTTGCCGTATCTGGTTCCTTCCGACGACGCCCAGCCGCAGTCGTGAGGAATCGCACCAGGCCTGAGGAAATCACGGCCCTCTCCAGGTCTGGAACCGGCTCACGGAGCTGACCCAAATGGGGTAATTACTACCGCTCCACCAGCATCGTTTTCTCCTTTGCATCCTCTCTGCCGGGTGTGACAATATTCCGTTCCTTCCGACCCACGAGGAGGCTTCCCCTATGGGAGCGACTATTGCCATGCAGGACCTGAAAAGACTGACCGAAGGTCTGCATGCCCATCGCAACCTTTCCACAGCGCAGCTGGTGGAATCGGCGATCGCCCGTGGCGAAGGACGCCTGGCCTCGAACGGCGCCCTCGCAGCCATGACCGGGGCGCGCACGGGCCGCTCGCCCCGCGACAAGTTCACCGTGGAAGACGAGCAGACGCGGGCACGGATTCAGTGGGGCAAGGTGAATCAGCCGTTCCCACCGGAGAAGTTTCAGGCGCTCCTTGAGCGTGTCGTCCGGCATATGGCGGAGCGCGACCTCTACATCATGGATCTGGCCGCGGGGGCCGATAGCGCCTACCGGCTCCCGATTCAGGTGATCTGCGAATACGCCTGGCATGCGCTGTTCGTGAAGCAGCTGTTCATCCGCCCCGAAACTCAGGGTAAGGCCCCGGCCGAACTCGCCGCGCCGGAATTCATCGTCATCGCCGCCCCGGAATTCGAAGCAGTTCCGGAACGCGACGGAGTGCGGTCCTCGACTTTTATTCTGGCCGACTTTACCCGCAAGATCATCCTCATCGGCGGCACGAAGTATGCCGGCGAGATGAAGAAGTCGATTTTTGGGGTGATGAATTACCTGCTACCCGAGCGCAACGTCTTTCCCATGCACTGCTCCGCCAACATCGGCGCGGAGGGCGATACCGCGCTCTTCTTCGGGCTTTCCGGAACTGGAAAGACGACGCTCTCCGCCGATCCGGAACGCCGGCTCATCGGCGACGACGAGCACGGTTGGAGCCCGAACGGGGTCTTCAATTTTGAAGGCGGATGCTACGCCAAATGTGTGGATCTGACGGTCGAGAAAGAGCCGCAGATTTACAACGCCATCCGCTTTGGGGCCGTGCTTGAAAATGTGGTGCTCGATGCGCGGTCGAGCGACCCCGACTACTCCGACATTCGTTACACGGAGAACACCCGCGCTGCGTATCCCATCGAGTTCATCGCGAACGCCGTCATCCCCGGCATTGGCGGCCATCCTCGAAACGTGCTGTTCCTCGCCGCGGACGCCTTCGGCGTGCTGCCGCCGGTCGCTAAACTCACTCCCGACCAGGCTATGTACCACTTCCTCTCCGGTTACACCGCCAAGCTGGCTGGAACCGAAGCCGGGCTGGGCAGCGAACCGGTGCCCGAGTTCTCGGCTTGTTTCGGCTCTCCGTTCCTGCCGCTCGCGCCCAGCGTCTACGCAGAGATGCTGGGCCGCCGCCTGCGGGAACATAACGCGCAGTGCTGGCTCGTCAACACCGGCTGGACCGGAGGAGCCTTTGGAGTTGGCAAGCGCATGAGCCTGGCGCACACCCGCGCCATCGTTCACGCGGCGCTCGACGGCCGCCTGGCACGTGCGGAATACGTCACCGAGGAAGCATTTGGCCTCAGCATCCCGACTTCCTGCCCGGATGTGCCGCCGGAACTCCTGAACCCGCGCAATGCCTGGCGCGACAAGAACGCCTACGATGCGCAGGCCCGTCTGCTCGCTTCGAAATTCGGCGAGAATTTTCGCAAATTCGACGTGGCGGAGGCAGTGCGCAAAGCCGGCCCACGCACGTCCTGATCCTGTCTGCTCCCGGCGTTCGCCTGGATGTCGTGCGAATGCCACGAGCACGTGCGCTCCGCTGCTTTCGCTAACGGCTACTCGCTCCCAGCTACCGGCTGCGCCACGCTCGCGCCAGCGTGCGCGACGCACGTAACTTGACTCTTGACAACCGTAGACTTAGTCTCGAACTGGTGGCAGCGGCGGTTCTTGCCTGCTCCGCGTTTGTCCAGGAGAACGGCCATGCAGAACCATCCGTACATCTGGAATTACCTTCCGCTGATGCTTCAGATCGTGGTCGTCGGCGCGATGGCCTGCGGCATGGTCACGATGTCCTGGTTCATCGGCCGCCATCGCAACATCAGGGAAAAGCTGGAAGCGTACGAGTGCGGCATCCCCGCCGAAGGCGATGCGCGCGGACGATTCTCGGTGCGCTTCTACATGGTTGCGATGCTGTTCATCCTGTTCGATGTGGAAGCGGTTTTCATGCTCCCGTGGGCCGTGATCTATCGCGAGTTGCCAAATATTACGGGTTCGCGCTTCTTTGGCTTCTGGGAGATGATCGTGTATCTCGGATTCGTCGTTCTGGGCGTGTTTTACGTCTGGAAGAAGGGCATTTTGGATTGGGCCGCCGATAAGGCGGATCTGTAACAACAGCGGAGTATCCTCGGCAATTTGCTATGGCGGAAGCGCTGATCAATAAGGAGGCCGTGTTCGAAGGCCTTGCGCAGAATGTGGCGATTCAGGCCCTTCGCGCGGCGCACCCTGAGGCTATTACCAACGCCAAATTCGATCGGGGTGAGTTGACCCTGGTCATCGCGCCCGATTCGATTCGCGCCGCCTGCCGTACGCTCCAGACGGCTGGATACAACTTCCTCGAAGACGTGACGTGCGTCGACTGGTATCCCGCTGAGCCGCGCTTCCAGGTCACGTATCACATCCTCTCCCACAAGCTGAAGGAGCGCGTGCGTTTGCACGCGATGGTGGAAAGCATCGACCCCTCCGTCGACAGCATCACGCCCGTCTGGCCCTCGGCCAATTTCTACGAGCGGGAAGTGTGGGACCTCTTCGGGGTCCGCTTTCACGGCCATCCGGGGCTGCGCCGGATCATGTTGCCGGAAGAATGGGAGGGGCATCCCCTTCGCAAGGACTACCCGGTGGAGGGCTACCGCTGATGCCCGACAACAAGCACGAGATGCCGGAGATTCCTGGATTCGTCGAGACCTCGACGCTGGTTGTGCCGCGTCCGGAAGAAGGCTCGAAAGACCACACCATGGTCCTCAACATGGGACCGCAGCATCCTTCGACGCATGGCGTGCTGCGTGTCGTGCTCGAGATCGACGGCGAGACGGTCGTCAAGCTGGTTCCGGACATCGGCTACCTGCATACAGGAATAGAAAAAACCTGCGAGGCGAAGTTCTACCAGCAGGTCGTTCCGCTCACGGACCGGATCGATTACCTGTGTCCGATGACGAACAACCTGGCCTACTGCCTGGCGGTCGAAAAGCTTCTCCAGCTTGAAATTCCCGAGCGCGCGCAGTGGATGCGGGTTCTGCTGAACGAACTCACGCGGCTGAATTCGCACCTGGTGTGGCTCGGCACGCACGCCATGGACATCGGCGCCCTGACCGTCTTCCTTTACACGTTCCGCGAGCGCGAAGAGATTCTCCGCATCTTCGAGCACGTCTCCGGTCAGCGCATGATGACTTCGTACTTCCGGGTGGGAGGACTGGCGCTCGATCCGCCGCTCGATTTCTTCGGTTCCGTGCAGTCGCTGATCAAAATCCTGCCCGAGAAGATCGATGAGTACGAGAACCTGCTCACCGGGAATCCGATTTTTATCAACCGCCTCAAAAATGTCGGCTACCTCAGCGCGGATGATGCGATCGCGCTCGGCGTCACGGGTCCTCCGCTGCGCGCTTCGGGAGTCGACTGGGATCTCCGCCGAGACATGCCGTATTCGAGCTACGACAAGTTTCGCTTTCAGGTGCCTGTCTCGAGCGACGGCGATGTCTGGGCCCGTTACCTCGTCCGGCTCGTAGAGATGCGCGAGTCGGTCAAGATTTGTCAGCAGGCTCTCGACGGCATGCCGGAAGGCCCGATCAAAGCCGATGCACCCCATGTCGTGCTCCCGGACCGGGAAAAGATGAAGACGCAGATGGAGGCGCTCATCTACCACTTCAAGATCGTTACCGAGGGCTTTCAGGTTCCGGCAGGAGAGGTGTATCAGGCAGTGGAATCGCCCCGCGGCGAGATGGGCTACTATGCCGTGAGCGACGGCACCGCCAAGCCATACCGCGTGCACATGCGCAATCCTTCTTTTGCGACATTGCAGGCGCTCGAGACGATGTGCGTCGGCCGCCTCATCGCCGACGTTGTCGCCGTCATCGGGTCGATCGATATTGTGCTGGGAGAAATCGACCGCTAAGGTCAGAACGGAGATGCACGATGGCAGGCTGGGCCGCGGAGTTCGCGCAAGACGTGCTGAACAGCGAAGCGAAGACCAAAGAAACCTGGTCGGACCTGGCACAGCAGCTGCGCATGGCTGTCACGGAAATCAATAAAATTCTGGCAGGGAAGTCGCAGATGAAACTGGCAATTGCCGAAGACGGTGACATCATCTCCATCAGCTCTACTCTGAATCGGAAGGCGACTCTCAATCTTGACAGTCATGCGCGAGCTATCTCCGTAATGGTGGATCGAACTGCTTACAACTTCAACCTCACACAGGACCCTCAGAAGCTCGTTAGCGCCGGGAGTCCGTCGCTGCCGGGTACGAATGGCTCCGATCCTGTCGGATTGACGAGCCTTGCCCAGTTCGTCATCAAGGCTGTTGTGGATTTGCGAGAATGATGGATCAGGTAAGCACGGAGCTTTGGGTTTCTTTCGCTTCCCTGCTGCGTTGCTATACCGCGGCTCGAAGTCTGAACGGCGAAGAATCCGCAGACGTAGCGCAGATGGGGGACTCGATCCGGATCGTTGCGGGAAAAGTGGCTATGGAACTGACTGGCGGTTCGCACAACTCGGTTGGGAGCTGGTCTCTAAGCAGCGGGACGGGTCAGCAGACGGGAGGGCGGCTCGCGTTGCTGCCCGAGGGCCGAATGGACATCGACGGCGTGGTTCTGGATATGGATCGTGCGGCCATCGACCTGGTTGCGGTTGTGATGAACGCCGCTGGATCAGCGAGAAGCGCCAACGGATCGGTGAGAAACGGACGATGAGCACACAGCCCTCACAACCCGCTGCCCTCTTCTCGCCCGCGCTGGCCGCCCGTTTCGACAAGCTCGTGACCCTCTACCCGGTCAAGCGCAGCGCCCTTGTCCCCATGCTCCTCTATGCGCAGGACGAGGTGGGCTACCTTTCCGACGCGGTCATCGCCGAAGTTTCCGAGCGGGTCGGCGTCTCCGAGCTTGAAGTCCGCAATGTCATCAGCTACTACTCGCTGCTCCGCACCAAACCGGCGGGCAAATATCATGTGCAGGTCTGTACCAACATCAGCTGCATGCTGCGCGGGGGCAACGAGATTCTCGAGCATTGCAAGAAGAAACTCGGCGTCCCGAACAAAGGGGTGACCGCCGACGGCGTCTTTTCGCTCGAAGAGGTGGAATGCATCGGCGCATGCAGCTGGGCGCCCGCCGCGCAGGTCAACTACGACTTCCACGAGAACCTGACGCCGGACTCTATCGATCGGGTGCTCGCCGATTACCGCGGGAGGGCGGGAAAGTAATGGCCACGCTCTCTACCCATCCCGACTGCGTCCCCGTGGTGTCCTACCGCTTCGGAAAGGGCGCCACCGATATCGATAAGTACATCGAGCTCCAGGGTTACGAGTCCGCGCGCAAAGCCCTCACCCTCGGTCCCGACGGGATCATCAACGAGATGAAAGCCTCGAACCTGCGAGGCCGCGGCGGCGCAGGCTTTCCCACCGGGCTCAAGTGGTCCTTCGTTCCCAAACAATCCGCAAAGCCCAAATATGTACTCGTCAATGGCGACGAGTCCGAGCCCGGCACCTGCAAAGATCGCCTCATCTTTGAGCACGATCCCCACGCGGTTATCGAAGGCACGATCATCGCTGGCCTCTCCGTTCAGGCCAAAATGGGCTTCATCTATCTGCGCGGTGAGTACCGGTACCTGTTACAAATTCTGGAGCGCGCCGTTGCCGACGCCTACGCCAAGGGTTTTCTGGGCAAAAACATCTTCGGGTCCGGCATCGACTTCGACATTGTCACGCAGACCGGCGCAGGCGCCTACGAAGTAGGCGAAGAATCCGCGCTCATGGAATCCCTCGAAGGCAAGCGCGGCATCCCGCGTATTCGGCCGCCCTTCCCCGCTGTCGTCGGACTCTACGGCGGTCCCACCATCATCAACAACGCAGAAACCATCGCTACCGTCCCGCACATTTTCCGCCTCGGCGCTGGGGAATACGCGAAAATCGGCACCGAACGCAACGGCGGCACGCGCCTCTTCTGTCTCAGCGGCCATATAGAGCGCCCCGGCGTCTACGAATTGCCCATGGGCTACAACCTCAAAAAGATGATTTACGAAGTGGGCGGCGGCATCCGGGGTGGGAAGAAGTTGAAGGCGGTTGTGCCGGGCGGATCGTCGACCCCCGTTCTTACGCCGGAAGAAATCGATATCGGTATGGACTTCGACCAGGTCGGCAAAGCGGGCTCGATGCTCGGCTCGGGCGGCGTGGTGGTGCTCGACGAGACGACGTGCATGGTCGAATTTGCTCTCCGCACCATGAAGTTCTATCAGCACGAGAGCTGCGGCTGGTGCATCCCGTGCCGCGAAGGCACCGACTGGCTTAAAAAGTCACTCACACGATTACATGAAGGCGGCGCCGTCGACAAAGACATCGACAATATCCGCTACCTCGCGGAAAACATGCTGGGCCGGACGTTCTGCCCGCTGGGCGACGCAGCCGCGATGCCGACGATTGCCTTCGTCAAGAAATTTCGGAAGGAGTTTGAAGACCATTTGGATGGCAAGGGCTGTCCAAAGCACCACGCGCCTGAACGAGAACCCGCGCTGGTCTGATATAGACAGTTTGGATTAGACAACAAGGGCTGGTTGAGAACAGTAGGAACGCGTTGAAAGCCCGTGAAATTATTCGCACCATCGAGAAAGACGGCTGGAAACTGGAACGGCAAACAGGAAGTCACAGACACTTTGCGCACCCGGTGAAGCGGGGAATCGTAACGGTGCCGTTTCACGGCAGCAAGGATCTGCCAAAGTTCATCGTGGCAAGTATCCTGAAACAAGCGGGGTTGAAATGACGAGAAAATATCTGGTCGTTTATGCAAAATCCCCCGGCAGCAATTTTGCCGGACAGGCGCCGGACGTGCCCGGCTGCGTCTCCGTCGGCGACACTTTGGATGAAATGCGCGCCATGATGCGCGAGGGACTGGAATCGCATTTTGAAGTGATGCTCGAACACGGCGAATCAATTCCCGCGCCCGCGGCCACCAATGTCGAGTTCAAGGATGAGGATTTCGATGACGTTGAGTATTTCGTCGTTGAGCATCTCGCGGTCCGAGTTCCCGCTGAAAAACCGCACCGCGCCGCAATCTCGGCATAAGGATCTGAATGGCTGACGTAACCCTAACCGTCGACGGCAAGAAGATCACCGCACCCGCGGGCACGCTCCTTATTGAAGCGTGCCGCGCCCACGGCATCGAGATTCCGGCCTTCTGCTACTACCCCGGCCTCTCGCTCCAGGCGGCATGCCGCATGTGCGTTGTCCGACTCGAAAAAGTTCCCAAGCTGCAAACCGCCTGCACCACCCCGGTCGCCGAGGGCATGATCGTCACCACCGAGAGCCCCGAGATCGCTCAGGCTCGCAAGGCTACCATTGAGCTCCTGCTGGGCAATCATCCTCTCGATTGTCCCGTCTGCGATGCGGGCGGCGAGTGCGAGCTGCAGGACATGACCTTCAAGTACGGCGCGCACGAATCCAAATTCGTCGAGATCAAACAGCACCGCGAAGAGCAGCAGTGGTCGCCGGTCGTCTTCTTCGATCGCCCGCGCTGCATCCTCTGCTACCGTTGCGTTCGCGTCTGCGGCGAGGGCATGGACGTCTGGGCGCTCGGCATCCAGAATCGCGGCGCTGGCTCCGTCATTGCGCCCAACAAACAAGACCACCTCGAGTGCGAAGAGTGCGGCATGTGCATCGACATCTGCCCGGTCGGCGCGCTCACCTCCGGCGCTTATCGCTACAAGACGCGCCCCTGGGAGATGTCCCACGTGGGCACCGTCTGTACCCACTGCGGCGACGGCTGCAAGACCACCCTCGGCGTCCGCCGCTCCAACGACGGCATGGATATCGTGCGCGGCGACAATCGCGACAAATCCGGCATCAACGGCGACTTCTTATGTATCAAAGGCCGTTACGCATTCGACTTCGCGAATCGCGAGGACCGGCTAACGACGCCTCTGGTCCGGCAGGCCGATGGCAAGCTTGCGCCGGTCAGCTGGGATGAGGCTATCGAGTTCGCCGGAAAAAGGCTCCGCGAAATTCGCGACGCGAAGGGCGGCTCCGCTATTGGGGTCATCGGATCGAACCGCACCACGAACGAAGAGTCTTACCTGCTGCAAAAATTCGCCCGCACTGTTCTCAGCACCAACAACATCGACCACCACCGCACCGCCGACTACCCAGCCTTCGCCGCCGCCCTCAAAAATCAGCAGGAAGCGTCGCTCCGCGATATCGGAGCGGCGAAAGCGATCCTGCTGCTCGGCAACGATCCTACGGAGCAGCACCCGGGGCTTGCATGGCAAATACGCACGAACGTCCGTCTGAACCAGGCCCGCCTTTACGTCGCGAATCATAACCTCATCAAGCTCCGCCGCCAGGCAACCGCCTTTCTTCAAATCCCGGAGGACGGGTATGCGAGCCTGGTCGCATGGCTCGCCGGCGGGTCCGCACCGCTCGACAACGACAAAGACGCTGTCGCGTTCCGCGACGCGCTCCGCAAAGAAGAATCGCTCGTCATCGTCTTCGGCTCCGAATTTCGCGGCCGCGATATCGAGGCCCTCGTCAACTACGGCGCAAGCTTACCCAATGTCCAATTCGCCTGCCTCGGCGATTATGCTAATTCCCGCGGCGCAGCCGACATGGGCCTTTACCCCGATCTGCTGCCCGGCTATGTGCCCGTCACCGCCGCCGCGCAGTTCACAGAAGAATACCCGGCCTTACCCTCGCAACCAGGCCTGAACCTTGTCCAGATGTTCGACGCCGCCGAAGCCGGCCGGCTTGCCGCACTATATATAGTTGGCGCTAATCCAATTGCCCGCTTCGCCCGCCACAACGATGCCCTCAGAAATACCTTTATCGTCGTCCAGGATATGTTCCTGACCGAAACCGCGCAGCTCGCCGACGTCGTCCTTCCCGCTGCCAATCTCTACGAAAAAGCAGGCACAGTTACAAATACCTACGGTGATCTCCAGCTCGTGAAGAAAGCTGCCGACCGCGCCGGTGTCCGCACCGACTTCGAGCTCATCGTCCGCATCGCCGCATCGATGGGCGCGGAGGTAAAGAAGCTTGTGCCCTTCAGTCCGGGCGGCGTTCGCAGCGACTTCGGGCAGGCACGCGGCGCCCAATCGGGCGAAGCAGATCGACACGGTGTCTGGCTTTCCGCGCATCATCTTGAGCCCAAACTCAGCCCCTTCGATCCCTTCGCCATCTTCGATGAAATCCGGCGGCTGGTGCCGGCTTACAACGTCCCGCGCCTTGACCTGCTCACCGGAAACGACCAGCACCTGAAATCCGCACTCGTCCAAATCCAGAACATCGGGGCGCGTCCTGACCTTGTGCTGCCCTCCAACGACACGCTCTTCACCTCGGGTACGCTGGGCCTCTACAGCAAAACCCTTCACTCCGTTCTCGAATCGCGCAAACCGGTCGAGACAGCAGCAGACTAACGACTACGGAAAGCCCAATGGAGACCCACCTGATTCCGTTTCTGCTGATCAACCTTGCGAAGGTGATCGTCGTCGTGGTGATTCTGCTGATGTGCGTGGCCTACACGGTGCTGCTTGAGCGCAAGCTGGTTGGCCGTATTCAAAATCGTTGGGGACCCAGCCGCGTCGGCCCCTTCGGCCTGCTGCAGCCCCTCGTCGACGGAGCGAAGCTCTTCCTCAAAGAAGATCTGATGCCCAGCGCCGTCTACCGCCCGCTCTACATCCTCGCCCCAATCATTGCGCTCGGCTGCGCACTCATGTCCATCTCCGTCGTACCCTTCGGCACCGCGCAAGCCACGTGGCACGGTGTGCAGCTCTTCGAAATTTCCGACACCAACATCGGTCTGCTGATCCTCCTCGGCATCACCTCGGTCGGCGTCTATGGCATCGCGCTCTCCGGCTGGTCGTCGAACAACAAATATTCGCTGCTGGGCGCACTCCGAGCCTCAGCCCAGGTTATCAGTTACGAGCTCGCGCTCGGCCTGTCGCTGGTCGGGGTGGTTCTTCGCTCCGGTTCGCTGAATCTCCGCCACATCGTCGACGTGCAGGCCACACACGGCCTGCTTTCCTGGAACTTTTTCGGCGGATTTCAGTTCGTCGCGTTTTTTATCTATCTGATGGCCGCCTATGCAGAGACCAACCGCGCGCCTTTCGACCTTCCTGAGGCCGAGAGTGAACTGACCGCCGGCTACCACACTGAATACAGCTCTATGAAGTTCGCCATGTTTTTTATGGCGGAATACGCCAACATGATCACCGTAAGCTGCGTGGCGACCCTGCTGTTCTTCGGCGGATGGACCAGCCCCTTTGGGCATCTGATGGCCGAGCCCAGCAGCCCTGTCCTGATCTCCCTGCTTTCCCTTTTCTGGTTTGTCGTCAAGGTTTTTTGCTTCCTGTTTCTCTACATCTGGGTGCGGGGAACGCTTCCGCGTTTTCGTTATGACCAGCTCATGGGCTTTGGGTGGAAGTTCCTTGTGCCCGTGGCCATTGCCAATATCGTCGTCACCAGCTTCTTTATCGGTCTGCGGCTTCCGGCGCAGTAATCTACAATTTCTGTTTCGGGCTGACTTCTATGTGCTCCGAGTTGCGGATAGTTGAAATACCATGCATCTGGCTCTCTTCATCATTTTCGCCGGGCTGTGCGTCGCGGGTGCGATGAATCTCCTGCTTCAACGCCATCCCATCAACAGCGCGCTCTCGCTCATCGTCGTGATGAGCTCGCTGGCTGTGCTGTACCTGCTGCTTGGAGCCGAATTCCTCGCTGCCGCCCAGGTGATCGTTTACTCCGGCGCGATCATGGTGCTTTTCACCTTCGTGATCATGCTGCTGAATGCCGGGAAAGAAGAACGCACCCACGGCAGCAAGATGGCCTACATCGCCGGATTCCCAGGCGCCGCCGCGCTCCTCGGCCTGCTAACCTACATCTTCCTTTCGCAGAAATCCACCTTCGGCCAGGCGCGCCTCGGTGAATACCTTGCCACCACCAGCGACCTCAGCCGCGTTCTGTTCCGCGACCTGCTGCTGCCTTTCGAAGTCACTTCTGTCCTCATTCTCATCGCCATCCTCGGCGCTGTTGCGCTGGCGCGGAAGGAGCACTGAGTGACCGTCCCCATCGCGTACTACCTCGTCCTCAGCGCCGTCCTGTTTTCCATCGGTGTCGCCGCGTTTCTTATCAAGCGCAACATCATCACTGTCTTCATGTCGATTGAGCTCATGCTCAACGCCGTCAACCTTGCCTTCATCGCTTTCTCGCGCCAGTGGAGCCAGGCCACCGGACAGCTACAGGTCAACGGCCAGATATTCGTTTTCTTCGTGATGGTCGTCGCCGCCGCTGAGGCCGCCGTCGGACTCGCCATCATCATCGCCGTCTTCCGCGCCCGCAATACCCTCAATGTCGATTCGATCGACCTGATGAAACTATGAGCAAACTATGAACCCGGACCTTCACCTCTGGATGCTCCCGCTCGTCCCCTTCGCCGGATTTCTGGTGAACGGCCTGCTTGGCCGCAAATTCCCGAAGGTGCTGGTCACAGCGGTCGCGCTCGTCGCATCGCTCATCCCCGCGCTTCAAGTCGCAGTCATTGTTACGAAATTTAGCTCCCTCACCCTGCCGCACGTCGAGAATCTGGGCACATGGATCCGCGCCGGCGCCTTCCACGCGGACTTCTCCTTCCAGCTCGATCAGCTCACCCTCGTTATGCTCTGCGTCGTCACCGGCGTCGGCTTCCTCATCCACATTTACTCTGCCGGCTACATGGCCGAGGAAGACGGTTACTGGCGCTTCTTCGCCTACATGAACCTATTCCTCTTCTTCATGCTCACGCTCGTGCTTGCTGAAAACTTCCTGCTGATGTTCGTCGGATGGGAAGGCGTGGGCCTCGCCTCCTACCTGCTCATCGGCTTCTGGTTCACGCGCGACTCAGCGGCAAACGCCGGCAAGAAAGCCTTCATCGTTAACCGCATTGGCGATTTCGGCTTCCTGCTTGCGATGTTTCTTCTCATCGCGCATTTCGGCACGTTGAGTTTTGGTGAGGTCTTCAGCCAGATCGGCTTGCATCCCGCATGGCAGGGAGGTTTCCTTACTGCCATCGCGCTGTTTCTTCTGCTGGGCGCTACCGGAAAATCCGCGCAAATTCCTTTGTATGTGTGGCTGCCGGATGCGATGGAAGGCCCGACTCCGGTTTCCGCTCTCATTCACGCCGCCACCATGGTCACGGCGGGCGTTTACATGATCGCGCGCGCTCATGTGATCTTCGACCGATCCCCCTACGCTCTGGGAGCCGTGGCCATCATCGGCGTAGCGACCGCGCTGATGGCCGCGAGCATAGCCATCGTGCAGACTGACATCAAACGCGTCCTTGCTTACTCGACGATTTCGCAACTGGGTTACATGTTTCTTGGATGTGGCGTCGCGGCTTACTCGGCAGGCATCTTTCATCTCGTGACCCACGCCTTCTTCAAGGCGCTGCTCTTTCTGGCCGCCGGCTCGGTCATCCACGCTCTGAACGGTCAGCAGGACATGCGCGCGATGGGTGGCTTGCGAACCAAAATTCCGGTCACGTTCTGGACCATGACCGCAGCGGTCTTCGCTATCTCCGGTGTGCCCCCGCTCGCCGGCTTCGTCAGCAAAGACGAGATCCTCTACCAGGCCTTCATCTGGCCTAACGGCGGGAAAATATTCTGGGCCATCGGCCTGCTTACCGCCGGCCTGACCTCGTTCTACATGTTCCGGCTCTGGTACATGACCTTCTTCGGCCAACCTCGCGCAGCAGCCGCTCACCACGAAGAAGATCTGGCAGCCGTTCATGCGCGCGCCGATACGAAGCTGGTACTCGACGCCGACCCTCATGGGGGACATGTTCATGAGAGCCCCTGGGTGATGTTGGGACCGCTGGTCGTACTTGCTGTGCTTTCCATCGCCGGCGGATGGATGGGATGGCCGGAGGGCTTGGGCGGAAGTAACTGGTTCTCCCGTTTTCTCGCGCCAGCAGTTACGGCAACGCATATGTCGTATGAGCAGACCGCCGTTGCCATCGCGGCCGGCGCCGCGAATATGCCGAATACCTCTCCGGCCCCAAGTGGACACGTCGAGCTTATTCTAGCTCTTTGTTCTGTGCTGGTAGCTCTCGCTGGGTGGCTGGTTGCGCATCTCTTGTATTTCTCGAGGCCCGAACTTCCCGCTAAAATAGCAGCGCAAACCCGCGCTTTGTACGGCGTACTCAGTCACAAGTATTGGATCGACGAGTTATACGGCGTCATGATCGTTACTCCTGTTCTGTTTGTTGCTCGATGGGTTCTGGGGGTGCTGGTGGAGCGCGGCATTATCGATGGCGGCACACTTACCGCAGGTTACACAGCTCAGGGATTGGGGGGGCTGGTAGCTCGCATTCAATCCGGCAACATTCGTTCTTATGCAGGATGGCTTGCGTTTTTCGGCGCCATCGTCCTGGCCGTTTCGTATTTTGGATGGACCTCCCGGATATTAGCTCGATGAACAGTAGCTTGAGGAAGACATTTTGTTGAACGACCACATTCTGACCGCCATCACCCTGCTGCCCGCGGCGGGAGCGCTGGTGGTCGCCCTGCTTCCGCGAAAAGGGCACATCATCCAGTGGTTTACCCTGCTGGTAACCCTCGCGACCTTTGCTTTGTCGCTGCACCTGCCTGCACACTTTGACTATGCGCGGCGCGGTTTCCAGTTCGAGGAGAATCGGCCGTGGATATCGAGTCCCGCGATTCGCTATCACCTGGGCGTGGATGGTCTCTCGTTGTGGCTGGTGTTGTTGACAACGTTTCTGGCAATCATCGGCGTCTTGATCTCGTGGCGAGCTATCGCGACACGCACAAAGGAATTCTATTTCCTCTTCCTGCTTCAGCAGACCGCGATGATCGGCGTTTTCGTTGCCCTCGATCTTTTCCTCTATTACGGATTCTGGGAGCTGTCGTTGGTCCCCATGGCGATTCTGATCGCCATGTTCGGCCCGGCGCGTGGGCGTCAGGCGGCACTTAAATTCTTCCTGTATACGTTCCTTCCGTCCGCGCTGTTTCTCGTCGCCATTCTCTGGCTTTACGCGAAAACCGGAAGCTTCGATTTTGTCCAGATTCAGAACGCTTTGACGAATCAACCTGCATTGTTTAGTCCGCAAGCACTGTGGTGGGCTTCGCTGGCATTTCTCTTGGCCTTTGCTGTCAAGGTTCCTGTCTTCCCGCTGCATGGATGGTTGAGCGATGTTATTCAGGAAGCACCAACAGCCATGGCCATGGTGGTCGCTGGAAAACTGGGACTGTACTCCATTGTTCGATTTAATCTCGGACTTTTTCCGGCTCAGTCACGAGCCGTTGCACCCCTGATGATCGCGCTGGCTGTGATCGGATTACTCTACGGAGCGCTGGTCGCCCTGGCGCAAACCGACATGAAGCGGCTGGTCGCTTATTCGATCCTGAGCAACCTTAGCTTTTGCACGTTAGGTATATTTTGTCTTGCCGTTGCCGGGCTTGACGGCGCAGTCTACCAGACAATTAACGAAGGTGTGACCGGCGCGGCTTTCCTTGTTCTCGTCAGTCTCCTCTTCGAACGTTACGGCACTTACGACATGTCTCTCTACGGCGGGCTTGCTACTAAGCTGCCCATGTTGGCTACGCTGTATGTGATCACGGCGCTTGCGCTGATCGGCCTGCCCTTGTTCAATGGCTTCGTTGGCGAATTCCTCGTTCTGAGTGGAGGCTTCGAGGCACATCCGGGGTGGGTTGCGGCAGCGACGATCGGAGTTATCCTCAGCGCTTCTTACGTTCTCTGGATGGTGCAACGCATCTTCTATGGTCAGGCTTCTTCTCTTGTAGTTCACCGACCGGCATCCGATCTGGATGCACGCGAACACATGATGCTGTGGCCCATGGCAGTGTTGATGCTGGTGATGGGTGTGGCTTCTCCTTACTGGATTCGGGCTATCAATGGAGCCGTCAGCGGACTTACAGGTAACTCAGCGGCATCGGCCACGCCTGCCGCTCAGACTGCTGCCGCAACGGCAGCCAGTCAGGAGACGCAATGAACGATACGCTGCGCATCCTGCCTGAGATCGTTCTAACCATTGCGGGCGTATTCGTGATGGTGGTTGACGCGGCGCTGCCCAAAGCATCGAGCCGCAAACCGCTGGGGTGGTTGGCGGCTCTGGCAGCCATCGCAGCTCTGGCCGCCAGCTTCTGGCAATATCATCTTCCTCCCGGGACCGGTTACTTCGGCGTCGTGCGGACCGATGCGTTCAGCGTCTTCTTCCATGTGCTGATTGCGGGCATTGTGCTGACGTCGATTCTGATCGCATTGGACGCGGTAACTCCGGAGACGGAGGGGCTGGGTGAGTTATTCGCGCTCATGCTGTTTGGAGCCGTCGGCATGATGCTGATGTCGAGCGCCGTCGAACTGCTGCTCGTCTTCGTAGCGCTCGAAATTTCTTCGATATCGACTTACATTATGGCCGGCTTCCGGCGGAAAAGTGCCAAAGGTCCCGAGTCGGCGCTGAAATATTTCCTGCTTGGATCGTTCGCGACAGCATTCTTCCTGTACGGCATTGCCCTGATCTTTGGCGCGACCGGCACCACGCGTATTGACGCGATTGCCGCGGCAGTTAGCGGGAGTCATGCTCCCGGACTGCTCTATGCCGGGTTGGCGATGATTATCATCGGGCTCGGGTTCAAGGTCTCGGCGGCTCCTTTCCATGTTTGGACGCCGGATGTTTATGAGGGTGCTCCGTCGCCAGTCGTGGCTTTGATGTCTACCGGGCCTAAGGCCGCAGCTTTTGCTGTTCTGCTGCGTATTGCCTATGGCGCGCTTCCGCAGTTGCATGGCCACTGGGTTCCGATTCTCTGGTGGCTGGCGGTTATCTCGATGACCGTCGGTAACCTCGGCGCGCTGCGCCAGAAAAACGTCAAGCGGATGCTGGCTTACTCCTCGATTGCGCATGCCGGGTATCTTCTTGTGGCTTTCACCGCGCTTTCCGCAGATGGCATAGCTGCTGCGAGTTTTTATGCCGTTTCCTACGCAGCGATGAACGTGGGCATTTTCGCGGTGATCAGCCATGTTGGCGGATACGATGACCACCTGACTTCGATCGAGGACTATCGCGGGCTGGGCTATAGTTCGCCGCTGCTGGGCGGCGCGATGGCGCTGTTTCTGATTTCGCTGATCGGAATTCCTTTCACTGCCGGTTTCTTCGGCAAGTTCTACGTTTTTGCCGCGGCGCTGCATTCGGGGATGGTTTGGCTGACCATCATCGGTCTGATTAACAGCGGCATTGCGGCTTATTACTATCTTCGCGTTGCTGTCGCGGTTTACTCGCGGCCTGCGGAGACTGCTGTGGTTATGCCGGTCGCGAAAGCTTCTTTTCCTTTGCAGCTGGCGCTTTTTCTGACTGCCGCAGCAATACTGATTCTGGGTATTGTGCCCGGCAACGTGCTCGGCGCGGCCCGAGCTGCGGCGGAGACCTTTTCTTCTGTCGGCGGAGGACACAAGGCCCCGTAAACGCCGCCGTCTTCTCGCATAGGTTGAAACGCCGGTTAAGCTGGCGTTCTCCCGGATTCCCGATCAAAACACAAACGCCGATTCAAGCCAGCCTTTGGCCTCAATTGGGTTGTGTCCGGAGCTATCAGGAGCTGGTGATGGTTCTGGCAATGTTCGGAGGTAAGTCGCGGGAGCCGAGGGCGGCAAGCCGGGATGCATCGGAATGCGGCCGGGCGAAGGCCGAGGCCGGAGCAGTCATGACTTCTTTCCATGCCTGCTGAAATTTTTCCATCTCGCTGCGAGTGCCGACGGTGATGCGAACGTAAGTGGGCCAGACCGGCCAGACGCGTCCAATGTAAACGTTGCGCTGGGCCATGGCCGCGATGACATCGTGCCCGGGGCGGCCGGTATCGACCATAAAGCAGTTCGTTTGCGATGGAACGAATTTGTAGTTGTTGGCGGCAAGGAAGGAGAAGGTGTCGTTGCGGATGTCGGTGTTGATCTTGCGTCGCTCGGGAATCAACTCGGGGACCTGGAGGCTGCTGGTGGCGGCGGCGACGGCGAGGATGGGCATGGAATTCATGCCATAAGTCTGAATTTTGGCGAGCAGATCGGGGCGGCCGATGGCGAAGCCGCAGCGCAGGCCGGCCATGCCGTAGATTTTCGAGAAGGTGCGCAGGACGATGACGTCCTTATCCGCCTTGACGAGGTCGATGGAGGGCGTGGCGTCAGAGAAATGGATGTAGGCTTCGTCGATGAGGAGAATGGAGCCCTTTGGCTTGTTAGCGAGTGCGTAGTCGATATCTTCGCGGCTGGTGATGGTCCCGGTGGGATTATTGGGATTGCAGATGTAGAAGACTCCGGCGTTTGGGTCGGCGGCGATCATAGCGCGCACGTCGTGGGAGTAGTCTTTGGCCAGGGGAATCCTGACTATATTGGCGCCACTTACTTTGGCAGCGTAGAGGGGGGCTTCGTAACTGGGGTCGGCGACGACCAGGCTGTGTTCTTTCGACGTGAAGGCCAGGACGGAGTAATGCAGAGGCTCGCTGGAGCCTGCATAGGCAAGGACATAGTCGGGCTTGAGACCCTCGGCGGTACTGAAGGTGTCAATGAGTTTCTGAGTCAGCTCGAAGTCATAGCGGCCACCTTCAGGGATGAGGCTGGCCATGGTTGCGCAGGCTCCGCTACAGGGGCCGAGGGGATTTTCATTGGCGTCGATGCGGACGGCTCCGGGAGGAATGTCGCGGGCGATGCGGCGGCGCTGGGCGAAGGCTAACTGGGATTCTGTGAGGATGGGAACAGCGGCGGCAGCGGTTGCGGCGACGGCCATACCGAAAAAGGTACGGCGGGAAAGATTAGTGTTCATCAGTGCCTCCTGAATTAGGTATCGGGCCTGGTTACTTCCCCAGCAGGGCATGCGTCGGGCTACTGTGACTGGCGACGGCGATGACTTCGATTTCTACAAGCGCACCGGGAAGCGCGAGAGCGAAGACCTGCATGGCGCTGCGGGCCGGTTTATTCGGTTGATCCTTTGTACCAAAGTATTGTGTGTAACCGCGCATAAATCCGGCGAAGTCCATTTTGCCTGCCTGGGCTGGATCGCCAGCGAGGTAAGCGTGCATCATGACAACATCGCCGAGAGCAAGATGCTGAGCTGCGAGCGCAGTCTTAATGGCGTCGAGCGCGTGGACGGTTTGCGCCTCGGTGTCGCCGGGCGTGCTTTTGGCGACGGAGGAGTCGATCATGCCGCTGAGGTAGAAGGTGTCACCAACCCACACGCCCTGAGAGATAGGGAAATTCGAATTAGGCATGGGGATGCGAGTGATGGTGCTCTGGGCGGACGCGGCAGCGCAGGCGGCGAGCGCGGCCAGGATGGCGATGGAGATGCGCTTAGGAAACAATGTTGCCTCCGTTCTCAATACGTGCGCCGAGCTGGTTAATAACTCGATAAGAAGAGAGAGCCGCGCCTTCCTGCCAGCCGACGAGATGGCTGGTATGATCGCCGGCAAAGTAGACGCGGCGATCTGGGGCGAGGAGGACATCGAGGGAGCCGGGACCGGCGTGGCCGAAGCCGCTGATCCAGGCGCCTAGGTTGTAAGGAATCTGGCCCCAGCTAATGTAGACGGGTTTGGAGAGATCCTTGCCGTGGCCAGGATGGAGTAACTCGATGGCCTGACGGGAGGCGTCTAACTTGGCCTGCATGGAAGGCAATTTACCGAAGGCGGTTCCATTTTCGACGGAGTAACCGCTGACTACGATGCCGCGTTCGGAAAAGAGGCGCGCGCTGGGATACCAGACGACGTTGACGGTTTGCTGGAGGTAGGAAAGGCCGCCGTAAATGCCATTCTCTTTTTCCCAGAAGCGGGGCGATTCCCAGGCGACCTTGTAGGCTGAATCGTAACTGACGCCGTCGATGGTTTTTCGAACGGCGGGACTGAAGTCGGCGTCGAGGGTGCGCGCGATGCTGAGAGGCAAGGCGCAGATGCAGTAGTCGGCGGTAATGGTTTGATCTGTGCCGGTGGCTTTGTCGTGGTAGACGACGGTAACTCCTGAGGCGGACTGGCGGATGCTCTGAACCACCGCGCCGTTGCGGACGACGGGGCCGAGGGCTTTGTGGAAGGCGTAAGGGATGCGGTCCATGCCGCCGATGGGCTGGAACATGGTGGGCTGCCAGTCGATGACTTCCTCAGCGAGCATGCCTTGCCATAAGTCGGCGTCGAGGAGGGCGTGCATGGGAAGCGGGTCGATGGCTTCGGGCATTTCTTTCCCCGCGCCAGGAGGAACCTTGAAGCCAGAACGCTCGGTGCCTTTGAAAAGTAAGTCGGAGTTGAGGTCTCCATATTGCCGGAGGAAGGCAATCATGCGCTCGTGGTCCTCAGCGGTCAGCTCTTCGTCGAGCGCGCCTTTCTTAATGCACTTAGCGAGCAACTCGGAGACGTGGCCGCGGGTATCGTTGACGGCGCGGCGCTCAGTGACGGGTGCGCCGCCGTTAAGCTTGTCAGATTGCATGAGGGCGCCGCGGGAGGAGTTGACTTCTACTTCGAGGGGAACGCCTAACTGGTCACAGTAGCCGAGCATGGTGCGATGGATGGAGGGAAGGCGGGCGGGACCGGCATTGAAGTAGTTGCCTTCGTCGAAGCTGCACGATTGCCGGACGCCACTGGTGAACTCGACATCGGTGCCGCCGCGGATGGTCCAGTTACGGCCGCCGCAGCGCTCGCGGGCTTCGAGCACCGTACATCGATAACCAGCCTTACCTAACTCCCAGGCTGCGACGAGGCCGGCGATGCCTGCGCCGAGAATGACTACTTTTGTGCCTTTGCCGTCGACGAGGCGAAGTTTGCTGGATTCCGCGGAAGCTTCAGGGATGGCGAGGAGGCCGAGGGACTGCATCATGACGAACGCGGCGCTGTAACCGCCGGCCTGACTTACGCGCATCAAGAACTGGCGTCTGGTAAGACTCATAGAATTTTGGGTTCCTGCTTGATCCGGGGAGTTGACCTGATTATGCCAGAGATCGATGGGCCTCGAAAAAAAAGGGGCCCGTGGCCGGAGACATTAGCCACGGGCTTCAGGGAGGCTAAAACAAAAGTTTGAGCGCAAGCTGCACATTAAACGGTTCGCCCGGGCCAATTCCCGGAGAGAAATTACCGGAACCAATCGTGGAACTGGTAGTACCGAAACCACCGCTTGAGTAGGCTGAGCCCACGCCGGCAGCGCCGTCCCAGTAATCGGTGCACAGCTGCGTGCAGGCCGGACTGGAAAGATTCACGCGGTTAAACAGGTTGTACATCTCCGCACGGAACTGGACGTTGATGGGATAGTCGTGGAGGGCGAACTTCGTGTTCTTGAAAACTGAGAGATCGAAATCGCCGAACCCCGGGCCGAAGACGCTGTTGCGCTGCACGTTGCCGAAAGTGCCTGCCGCAGGCTGGCTGTAGGCATTCGGATTGAGCCACTGCACGTAGGGAGAGCCGCTGGCATCGAGCTGAATGCTGTGGTTAGCCGCTTTCTGGCTCACGCCGGGAACGATGTTCGCTCGTTGGAAGCCCTCACCGACGGAGCTGGTATCGCTGGCGGTGTAGACGGTGATCGGCTGGCCGCCCTTAAACGAGAAGGCGGAGTTGAGAGCCCAGCCGTTGGTGAGCAGTTTGGGTCCGGCGAGGTTCGGCAGCGCGTAATCGAGGTAGCCCACAAAAGAATTGTGGGTGTCGAAGTCCGAGTCGCCGTATTCGCCTTTGAAGTTATAGCTGTCCTGGGGAAGGGCGCCGCGGTACTGCGTGACCTCGTCCAGGTTATGACCCCAGGTATAGGAGGCCTGCGTGGTTAACCCATGCCAATCGCTGGTTCGCAGGATAGCCTGGAGTGAGTTGTAGTTGGAGGTGCCGATACTCTCGATCTGGTTAATGTCACTGTAGTAGTTGCCGCCAATCGGTCCGTCATAGGCTCCGGCTGCGCCGTTGCCATAGACCTGGTTGATATTCAGGAGGCTGAGCAGTTTGCGGCCCTGGCTGCCCACGTAGCCGACCTGGAAGAATGCCTTGCCCATCGATTGTTCGATCTGCAGGCTGTAATTGATGTTGTAAGGAGACCGGAAGCCTTTGTTCACGCTGAAGACGCCGCACGGATTGGTGGCGGGGCAGGGATTGCCGGTTCCCGGGGTTGGAATAATTTGTTTGCCGGAGACAATGACATTGTCGGAGGCAGTTGCGTTGACAACCGGATTGCTGCCTCCCGGGTTCCCCTCGAGACCATTGGGGGCGGCGTTGCCTGGCCGGTTATCGAGGAAGGGGTTGGCGTTGGGGGTGTCAAAGAACATGCCCGCCCCTCCGCGAAGAACCGTTTTCGAAAGCGCCTGATAGCTGAAGCCGACGCGGGGGCTGAGGGCATTGAACTCGGTGGAGTAGATCTGGCCGATCTGGGCGCCCTGGAAGGCGATGCCCGTAGGAGTAAGGCCAGGCCGGAAGACGGAGAGATCCTTCTTGCTGTCGTGCATGGGCTGCATGACGTTGTATCTCAGCCCGTAATTGAAATCGAATTTGGGGAAGATCTGGTAACTGTCCTGGGCGAAGAGATTGAACCCCTTCGAGTAAACGGTTCGTTCCGGATTGCCGAAGGCGATGGATCCGGAATACAGATAGCCGGCAAGGAAATCGGCGAGCGAAGCCTCTTTAGAGGTGACAGTGGCATCGTTCTGCCACGGAGACGGGTAGCTGTTGGTGAATTTGAAGTTTCCGGTGGCGTGACGGTGGTAAAACTCATTCACCTGAGCCTGCCGATAGCCGCCGCCGAGACGGATCTGATGCTTGCCTTTCACCCAGCTGAGGGCGTCATCGAGGAGGCCTGTGATGTCGTTGCGGCCCTCAGGGGGGGTGTTGCCGGTGGGTTCATAGCCGCTGATCTGGATGTTGGGGGCGTTGGGCAGGCTCGAGCCGTCGATGAATCCGGCGGAAGCGACGGCACCGAAGCTGGTCTTTGCGTCGGAGAAGGTCTGGTTGAAGTAATTAACTCCAATCGTCACCTGATTGGTGATGGAGGGGGAAACAACCCAGTTATCCGCGACGGAGTAGTTATACACGTGGATCGGGCCAATTTCGAAGAACCACGGATTGACGTTGGTGGTGCCCACGGGTGCGGTCTGATTACCCTGACCGAGAAAGGCTCTGGCGGAGATACTTTGTTTGGGGTTGAAGGTATGGTCGATTTTGAGGACGCCGTTGTTGCTGTAGCCGAATTCGGGAGCGGAGGATTGAACGCTGGTTGCAGTACCGCTCAGCAGCGAAGATGGCCACAGGATGGAAAGCAGGTTCTGCATAGCGGGATTGACCGGGACACCATATTTGGTGAGTACAGCCTGAGCCGCCGCCTGATATCCCTGGTTGGGCTCCACGCCGGTGTTTCCTGTAGCAATGTTGAACTTCTGCTTTTCGAAGTTTGCGAACCAGAAGGTGTGATCTTTCCAGAAGGGACCTCCGAGCGAAGCGCCCCATTGAATGTTGGAGAGAGGCAGATCGCCGAGGGTGTTGAAGGGATTGCTTTTTGCGAGAGCCTGGTTGCGTTCGTAGTAGTAGGCGCTGCCGTGGAGCGTGTTGGTGCCGGACTTGGTGACAAGATTGACTGTTCCGCCCGGATTCCGGCCCACTTCGCTCGAGGATTGCGTCTGCAAGCTGAACTCAGCGATGGAATCGATGGGCAGAGTGACGCCGGCGATGTTCTCGACGCCTCCTTGATTCACAGCGGGAATGTTGTGCCACCAGTCGTTGTTGTCGGAGCCGTCAATCTGCCAGTTAACCTGGTTGGCGCGGGTTCCATTGACCGATCCGTAGCCGCCGAGGGAGTAACCGGCGAAGCCTGGGGCGAGGCCGATCATCTGGGTGAAATCGCGGCCATTGAGAGGAATGTCCTGAACGGTCGTTTCGGGAATATCGGTAATCTGGGTGACGGTGGTGGTATCGAGGGCCAGTCCTGACGCGGCGACTTCAACAGTGGTGGAGGTTTTTGCCACGGATAGCCTGATGGGCAGGCTGTAGATAACTCCGGCCGTCACGGGGACATGGTCGTACTTGAGGCTCTCAAAGCCTGAAACCGTTACGGTAACGGTATAGGGACCGAGGGGCAAATCTTGGAATGTGAATTCGCCGGCACTGGACGAAATGGTGCTGTGCGAGACCTGGGTGGATTCCTCGACGGCAAGTATTTGTGCTCCAGGCAGGGCAGCGCCTGCGGGATCGGTAACTGTGCCGTTAATGCCGCCGCGAAAGGTTTGGGCGTGGAGAACGGCGGCTGGGAGAAGGAGCAACGAGAAGACCTGAACGACACTGCGCAGAGCGGAAAATCTCATAGACGACCTCCGAAAGATGGTGGGGCCTGACACGGGTGGGCCCGTGATAGAGCGATCCTGAGTGGCGCAGCTACAGAGCTGCGTTGGGGCCAGTCAGTTTTTTTTAGCTAGAGGGTTCTTCGACAAGGAAGGCCGTCGCAGTGGATTTGCCATTCTGACAGGGAAGGCAATTCTGAGGTCCACATGGGGCGACGGATGAACACGGTCCTTCATTCTTTACACAGGTCCGGGAAAAATTCAAGCCGCATTCGCGACTTTTGGGTCGGGCAGGGAGTGGAAAAGGAGGTTCAGCGAAGGAGCGGCCAGACGGGAGGCTGGGGGACTGTTCGTTTCTGAGACGAAAAAGGCTAATTCAGTGGGTATTTTGGTTACCTATAAATAATTCTTGTGCCAGCCATCACATACAGCTATGCGAGAGAAGGAGGAGCATTAGGTCTCGGAAAGGAGGGTTTTATGCCGAATCGAATCCACGTCGCATTCGTGGCGGGGCTGCTGGCCACCGCCGCTTTCGGAATAGCCCAGACAACGCCGATTATTAAGGAAGTGCCGGTGAGCCGGACCTCACCCGCATCCGGGAAACAGATGTTCAACACGTATTGCGCCGTTTGCCACGGAGTGGACGGCAAGGGGGGCGGCCCAGCGGCTGCGGCCCTGAAGGTCCAACCGACGAACCTGGTGCAGCTCGCCAAAGAGAATGGCGGGAAGTTCCCGGATGCTCACATTTATTCTGTGTTGCAGTTCGGAATGGAAAACCCAGCGCACGGATCGAAGGACATGCCGGTATGGGGTCCCGCGCTTCGTTCGCTCGACAGAGGGAGTCCGTCACCGGAGATGGCAGAACATCAACGGCTGGCGAATCTGACGAATTACCTGAAGTCGATTCAGCAGCAGTAAGCTGAGCGGCTGACAAGGCAAGAACAAAGCCTCCCTGCCCGCGGGATACGGGGCAGGGAGGCTTTTGTTTGTCGGGAGCCGGGAGCCGTAGCTAGGAGCGGACGACGGCAAAGATGATAAGGAGGGTGAACAGGGCGAGCGATTCCATGAAGGCCAAGCCAAGGAGCAGCATGGTGAGAATGCCGGCGCGAGCGCCCGGGTTGCGGGCGAGGGCTTCGGTGGCTGAAGCGGTTGCGCGGCCCTGGCCGAGTCCGCAAAGACCGGAGGCGATGGCCATGCCGATGCCGGCGCCGATGGGCACCCAACTGGGGGCTGCGCTGCCGCCGGGGGCAGCTTGTGCGAAGGCGGGGGACGCCATGAAGAGGGCGGCCAGGGTCATGAACAGGTACTGTAGCTTGCGCATTGTTTCTCCAATGCTTCCGTAAGATTGCCGCCAGTGGGTGGTTGAGGCTCACCGTGCTGGCCCCCTCACGCTGAACGGCGTTTCCAGTTACCGGAGTGGAAGCGGTGCTCCGGCGGAAAGTCTTTAAGCATGCTCCTGGTGGGCGGTCGCCTCCGCGAGATAGATCGTTGTGAGGAGCATAAAAATATAGGCCTGAATGAGAGCCACGCCGAAGTGCAGTCCAAGAAAGATGATGGGAATGGCGGGCGGGATGAGCGAGAAAAACACGACGGTGAGCAGATCGCTGGCAAACATGTTGGCGTAGAGACGAACGGTGAGCGACATGATGCGGGCGAGGTGGGAGATGATCTCGATGGGGAACATGAGCGGCGCAATCCACCAGACCGGACCCATGAAGTGCTTGATGTAGCCGATGGGGCCCTGGGCGCGGATGCCGTTCCAGTTGTAGTAGGCAAAGGTAAAGAGCGCGAGGCCGAGCGGAACGGATGGGTTGGCGGTGGGGGTGTCGATGCCGGGGAGGAGCCCGAAGCAATTGCAGAGAAGGATAAAGACGAGGAGGCAGGTGAGGACAGGCAGGTGCGGATCGTGGCCGTGGCCCATGACCTGTTCGGCCTGATTGTTGACGAACTCATGGGTCATTTCCGCGAGATGCTGGGCGGGGCCAGGCTTTTCGACGCTGAGCCTGGAGCGGACGAGGAGGAAGAAGAGGATGAGTCCGAAGAAGACGATGAGCTCGAGCGTGAGCGTGTTGTTGATGGGGTGCGCTGGATGGGCGGATTGAATGCCGAGCCGTTCGAGTAGCGCGGTGAGAGGCGCGCCGAACCAGTGGTTCAGCAGATGGGTAATGAAATTGATCCAGGAGAGCATAGGTGTAGGGTCAGTTGCGCAGCAGGCGAATGGCTTCGATGGAGAGAGCGACGACGGCTAATCCGATCCCGGCCACAAGCGCGTAAATACTGCCGTGCAAACATTTTAGACTAACATACAGGATGGCTGCGACCATGCCGAGGCGGAGGAAAAACATCACCAGAGTGCGGCCCACGGGCTTTGCGGCTTGCCGATTGTCGATTTTTGAAAAGATGAGCAGCGCGAGGTTGCGCCACTCGCGGATGCCGGTGTAAGAGATGACGGCGCCGGCGAGCGAGAGCAGGCCGGTTTGCCAGCCCAGGGTCGCCGTAAAGACGGCGAAGAGGACCAGGGCCATGATGACGACGTTACGCAGAGCGCGGCGGAGCAGCTCGCGGAGATCGTCGTCGGTGATGGAGGCGGCGAAGCTGGAGGGCGGGCCGCAGTCGGGGGTGGAGGGCGGCGAGGTCACTGGCCGTCCTTCTCCATGGCTTTTTCAGTGCCGAGGACGAGGCGGACGATCTGGAGGAAGCCTGCGGCGGAGCCGAGGATGATGCCGACAATATAGATCCAGTGCTGATGGAGCCACTTGTCGAGGCCTGCGCCCGCGAGCCAGCCGACGAGGACGGCGGCGGGCAGGATGAAGGCGATCTGCATGAGGCGCTCGGCACGGATGAGGCCGCCGACGAGGGGCGTGGGCTTTGGGGGCTTTTGGTTAGGGGCGTCTGACATCTGATCCCGTCCCGATTTGTTATACACGGGACGGACGCTGCTATACGAAGAGGCAGGCGAGCCGCGGTAAGTTTGTGGGTTTCGTCCCGCAGGTCCGGCCGCGCACTTGCGCGGCCTGCGGTCGCCATCGGCTTCCAATCGCTGTCCGAAGGTCACCAGCGAATCGGATGGGTCGTCGAGCCTCTGCAGCCGATGCTAGCGCTTGCTCTGGCCGCGGCTAAGCTTACGGACTTTTTTCTTCATCGAGCCGCGGGGGGTGGTGCGCTTTGCTTTGGGGGCGGCCTTTTTGCGTGCCGCGCGTTTCAGTTTCTTGCGCTCTGTCGTGTCTTCGATTGCTTTTGTATTTGCCATGAGAATCCTTTGCAGGGGGAATACGGCCCTCAGAGCCGCTCGAGCTGAGCGAATTTCTCCACCAGCTTTTTCACGCCGAATCCTGAAAATTGTACAGTAATCTTCGCGTCTTCCCCGTCTCCTTCGCGGCGAAACACCACGCCTTCACCGTATTTAGGATGGCGGACGCGCTGCCCGCTGCGGAATCCTCTTGCTCCGGTGGGCTCGGGGATGTCGAGTTTGGGGCGCGCCGCCTTCGCAGGAACGCCGCCGCGTCCGGAGAAAAACCGCGCGATGTTGTCCACTGAGTTTGCTTTCTCCCCGGCGGGCGGGCGCACCAGCCTGTCGCCGCGGGCCGCTGACCCCAGCCGCGATGGCGCGCTCTGGTCCTCATCCTCGTAGCTGTAGTGACGCGAGCTGAAATCGTCACCGCCATTGCGACTAAAGCGCGAGGGGGATTGAGAGTAACCGGTGGCATAGCCGCCCCAACTGCTGGACCGCGCTCCGGTGCCGCTCATGTCTGTGAGCAATTGTTCCGGAATCTCTTCAAGAAAGCGCGAAGAAACGGTGGCCTCCGGCATGTCGTTACCGTACCGCCGGCGATACCGAGCCCGCGTGAGGATCAGCGCATCCATAGCTCGCGTGAGCCCCACGTAGCAGAGCCGCCGCTCCTCCTCCATTTGCGGAGGATCGTTCAGCGTGCGTGAGTGCGGGAAGAGTCCTTCCTCGAGGCCCGCCAGCACAACGAGCGGAAACTCGAGGCCCTTCGCCGAGTGAAGGGTCATCAGCGTCACACGCGAATCCGGATCGTACTGGTCAGCGTCGCTCACCAGAGCCGCGTGGTCCAGGAACTCCGCCAGCGTCTCGCCGCGCTCCTGCGCATCCTGCGCTGCGTTGGCCAGTTCCTTCAGGTTCTCAATGCGAGAGAAGGCTTCGGGCGTCCCTTCCTCTTCGAGCGACCGGATATAGCCCGTACGATCGATGAGGAATTTGATCAGCTCCGGCAGCGTGGCCGCATCCCCCGGCTTGCGAAAACCCGGTACAGCTTCGACGGTAGGCGCAGCCGGAGCAGCGGCGTGTTCCACCGGCGGCTCCTCGTCAAAGATGCGGAACGTGGCGGGTTCGAAATCCGTGCCTTCGGTGACGAAATCGTCGCCGTCGTTCGTGAGGGCGAGGTGCCCCTGTGCGGCATTGCCAAAATCGAAATTTGTATCGATGTCGGGTTCTGAAGGCGCATCGACAGGCTGCGGGTCAAGATCCGAAGCGAGCTTATCCGCGAAACCAGGAGCGAGCATTGCGCGCGCATCGGTGATGATCCTCTGAAAGGCATCGAGCGCCGCCAGCGAACGCTGGGGCAGCAGCCTTGCGTCGAGTGCGCGGCTGATTGCCGTCCACACGCTGGACCCCGTCTCGATCGCAATTCGCTCCAGTGTCTCCATCGTGGTCTTGCCGATGCCGCGGGCCGGAGTGTTGACCACCCGCTGCAGTGCGATGGAGTCGTGCGGGTTCTGCACGAGCTTCAGATAGCTCAGCAGATCCTTGATCTCGGCGCGTTCGTAGAAAGAAAACCCGCCGACCATGGTGTACGCGATGCCGTAGCGGCGCATCGCTTCTTCCACCAGGCGCGACTGCGAATTGGTGCGGTAAAGCACGGCGCACTTCGCGCTGTCCTGGTCCTCGCCTGCCTTCCGCAAATATTTCTGGATGTAGTCCGCGATGAAGAGCGCCTCGTTCTCGCCGTCGGGCGCCTCGTAATAGCCGATGAGGGCGCCACCTTCGCGCGAGGTCCACAGGCGCTTGCCTTTGCGCTGCGCGTTATGCGCCACGACCGCCGACGCAGCTTCGAGGATGATTTGCGTGGAGCGATAGTTCTGTTCGAGGCGGACCGTTTTCGCGCCCGGAAAATCCTTTTCAAACTCCAGAATGTTGCGAATATCCGCGCCGCGCCAGGAATAGATGCTCTGGTCCTCGTCGCCGACCACACAGACATTCTTTTCCTCGCCGGCCAGCAACTTCATCAGCTCGTACTGTGGCCGATTCGTATCCTGATACTCGTCGATCAGCAGCCACCGATAGCGGCGGTTGTATCGCTCGCGAACCTCGGAGGACACTTTCAGGACCCGCACCGCCTCCAGCAGCAGATCGTCGAAGTCGAGGGCGTTCGCCTTGCGCAGTTCGGCGCGGTAGCCCTCGAAAATGTGAGCGACACGCTCGCTGATCGGATCCGCCGACTGCAGGTAGTACTCCTGGGGATCGATCATGTGGTTCTTTGCCCACGAAATCTTCGACAGAGCCACGCGCGGCGTAAGCTGCTTGTCGTCGAGCCCCATCCGGCGCATCACCGCCTTGACCACAGCCTGCTGATCGGTCTCGTCGTAAATCGCGAATGTTTTGGTCAGGCCCTGGTTGTTGACGCGCAGCGCTTCAATGTCGCGGCGCAACAGACGCACGCAGAAGGAATGAAACGTCGAAACGACCGGCTTGGCCAGCGAAGAATGCCCGATCAGTTTCTCGACGCGCTCCGCCATTTCGCCTGCGGCCTTATTGGTGAAGGTCACGGCGAGGATCGAGTCAGGCGCGGCCCCGCGCTCCTCGATCAGATACGCGATGCGATGCGTGATGACGCGCGTCTTGCCCGAGCCTGCGCCAGCCAGGATCAATACCGGCCCATCGATGGCCTCGACGGCTTCGCGCTGTTGCGGGTTGAGTTTTTGGAGAAGATGCTGCAAGGGGTCGGCTCTTCTTCTATTTTAATCGTTCGCGCAGGCTGTTAGTTTTCTCCTATGGCGTTGCTGGTTACGCGCGATCTCTCGAAAACCTACGGTGGGAAAGGCGCTGCTCCCGTAGTCGATGGCGTCTCGTTTTCCATCGAGCGGGGCGAGACGGTGGGGCTTGTCGGCGAATCGGGGTCGGGCAAGAGCACCATTGCGCGCATGGTTTTGGGGGTGATCGAGCCGACCAGCGGCGCCGTCACGTTCGACGGCCAGCCGGTGAGCGGCGTTCCGCAAAGAAAGCTGCAGCCGCTGCGCCGCCGCATGCAGCCGGTCTTTCAGGATCCCTACGCCGCGCTGAACCCGCGCATGCGCGTCGAGCAGATCGTCACCGAGCCTCTCATCATCCACGAAAAGCACAGCCGGGCCGAGCGCCGCCGCCGTTGCCAGGAGCTGCTGCGCCAGGTCGGACTCGACGACTCGGCTATGCCCCGCTATCCGCACGAATTCTCCGGCGGCCAGCGGCAGCGCATCAACATCGCCCGAGCACTGGCCCTGCGTCCTGAATTACTGGTACTGGACGAGCCAGTCTCGGCACTCGACGTCAGTGTAGGCGCGCAGGTCGTGAACCTGTTGCGCGACCTGCAGCGCGAGTTCTCTCTGACTTACCTTTTCATCTCGCATTCGATGCCGCTGGTGCGCTATCTCTCGACCAACATAGCCGTGCTGCGTGGGGGCAAGCTGGTGGAATTCGGCAGCCGCGGTCAGGTGTGCGAATCGCCGCGCGAGGAATACACGCGGCAACTTGTCGCAGCTACGCCCGAACTCCAAATCAACTGACCGCGCTGCTCCCCTCTGACCTGCAGACTGTAACCTGTAACCTGCAAACTGTACCCTCTAAACAGTGCATCCCACGATCTTCCACTACATCTTCCTGGCTCTTGCCGCAGGACTCGGCGGCCTCGTCAACTCCGTGGCGGGTGGCGGAGGCTTTCTCGTCTTCCCGTCGCTGCTGAAAGCAGGCCTGCTCCCCATCCAGGCCAACGCCACTGGAACCGTCGCTCTCTGGCCCGGCCAGTTCACCTCGATCGCCGGCTACCGCGAGGATCTGCGCAAGAATCGTCGCCTCGTCATTCCCGTCGGGCTTGTTGCGCTGATCGGCGGACTCGCCGGCGCCCTCACCCTTCTCCGCGGGAGCCAGAATTCCTTCCTCCGCCTGGTGCCTTATCTCTTCCTTCTCGGCGCTACGAGTTTCGCCGTCAGCGGGCCGGTTTCAAAGATGGTGCGCCGGCGCATGGAAGATCACGCCGCGCATCCAGAGCACCAAAAGCCGGTAGCGCTCATCCCGCTGCTCCTGGCTCTGCTGGCCATCACCTACTACATCGGCTATTTCGGAGCGGGCGCGGGCCTGCTGACCATGACAGCCCTGGCCCTCTGTGGCGTTGAGCGCATCGCGGAAATCAATGCGCTCAAAGTCGTCATCACTACGGTGGCTAATGGAGTGGCCGTCATCACCTTCATCGTGGGCGGAGCCGTCGAATGGCGCTTTTGCTGGCTGATGATGATTGCCTGCGCCGCCGGCGGCTACACCGGCGCGCGCAACGCTCGCCGCATCGATGACCGCATCCTGCGGCCCGCTATCATCGTTCTCGGCTTCGTCATCGCTATCTATTTCTTCATCCACAGGAAGGGCATGTGAGCGCGACCACCCCCGCGGTTAACGCCGTTGGCCCCGTAGTGAACCTGATCGGCCTGGCGGCCGCAGTCTGCACCACCGTCTCCTTTGTCCCGCAGCTCATCCGAATTTGGCGGCTGCGCAGCGCCCGCGAAATCTCGCTGATTATGTTCCTGGTCTTTTCGCTCGGCGTCTTTCTCTGGCTGCTCTACGGAATTTTCCTGCACGCCTTCCCCATCATCCTTGCAAACGCCGTCAGCCTTGTTCTCTCGCTCGCGATCCTCGCGCTCAAGCTCCGCTTCGACCGGAAATAAAATGGGACACTCCGCGCTCTGGAAGCCGCGAAGTGTCCCGCAGTTGTGTGCTACTTCTTCTGGTTGCAGCAGTCGCCTGGGCAGCAGGCGCCGCCCGCGCAACAACTCGCACCGCAGCAGCTGCCGGCGCAGCACTTCGCGCCCGGCGTGCAGCAGGATGCGCTGGTCAGGGCCAGTGCGGACAGAGAAAACAGCGACGTTGCGAATAAAGCAAGCACTTTGGCTTTCATGGAAATACTCCTCTCAGTGTGAAAACGGATGGTTGTGCGCAGATGCGCAGAGACACACATCGCTGAAGCGAGAGGATTAAATTCGCAGATCGTCTTTGAGGCGGAAGACCGCAGCGTGGAAACGGAGGCCGGAAGTCAGCTCGCGGATTTGTGCAGGAGCGGAGCTTGCGGAAAGATCGCTGCGCGGAGAGCGTGTGGCTGCTTCGGCCTTCGCCTTGACGGCCTGGGCTTCGGACTTCTCCGGAACCTGCTCCGTGCAGCGCGCCCCTGAGCAGCTTTCGCCGTTACCGCCGCTCCGCGGGCAGCAGGGCATGTGGCTTCGCTGGCAATGCATTGCCGGCGTGACAGCAGTGCCGGCCATCGCCAGCGTGCAGATCCAGATTGCGGACAGCACAAGCGCCAGCGATCTGTATGCACGGCGATGAAGCGATCCCATCACAGTTTTAGTCTACGCGCGGACCAGGCAGCTGGGAAGTGACGATCCACACAGGTTGCATAATCGGCTTTTCCGAGAGATTTGCGCCTGGCAGTGTGGTGTGTTAATGAGGTGCCGCGCGACTCCCCCCGAGGGAGGATGGGAGGAGTCGCGGACAACGTGGCAGCAGCGAACGATCTCTCGTTCGCCTGGTGGATAAGCGGATCAGGCCGCGGTATGCGGCCGGCCCGGATGGGTTGTCGCGGTTTGCGCCGACGCCGCGAGTTTTCCTACGTTTGTGGTGATTGTTTTACCCGTCACCGTTGCGAGTGCCTGCAGCAGTTTGTTACCGATTGGCGAGCCGAGTCCCGTACACGGATCCCACCCGGGATTGGCGGAAAACGCCCCATTGTTCCCCTGGGTGATGTCTCGGAACCCATTGTTCTGGTTGATGGAATAGAGAGCCGGGTTGAGCAAACCCAGGCGCGTGCCGAGCTTCTGGTTGCAGAGCGCGATGAGGCCGGCCCACAGAGGCGCGACCGCACTGGTTCCACCGATTTGCAGAGTCTCACCGTCGACCAGGATGTTGTAGCCGGTATCCGGATCGGCGTCGCCCGCCGTGTCCGGCACGCCACGCATGGCTTGGGTGACGACAGCGGCCTGCCATTGTGGACGCTGAAAAACATTGCTGTAGCCTCCACCGGTTGCGCCGCCCGTCGGTCCGTCGTTCCAAACGGTTTCACTCTGGATTGTGCCGTTGGCCGACACCATCCGTGTGCCTCCAACGGCGAGCAGATGCGGGCTGGATGCCGGGAAGTCGACATTGCTCCTGGTCCCCGGGACACCGTCTGTGGACCCGTGGTCGCCTGACGCCGCAATGACCGTGATCCCCAGCAAGGCCGCCTCCTGAGCCACCTGATCGAAGCATTCCATAGACTGCTGCGACCAGCTTTGCTCCGGATTGCCCCAGCTGATCGAGATAACCGAAGGAGTGTGGAGCTGATCGTGAACCGCGGTGCTGAGCGCGTCCTGAAAACCGCGGGCAGTGTTGGATGTGAAATAGACGGCCAGCGACGCGCCATTGGCCACAGCCCCGGCGATTTCGATGTCGAGCATGACTTCCGCATCCGCGCTGGTCGGTGTGGAGGGACGGTTGTTCGCCTGGTCGACCAGAACAGCGCGGACCGCCGGTGTCCTCAGGTTGAGGTTTTGAAAATACTGCTGGAGGTCGGCCGGCCGAAAGCCGCCGCCGAGCTCGATGATGCCGATGGTTTGCCCGTCGCCGTCCGCGTCCGTCGGGAAGTCGTACAGCGATGCCACCTGAAGCGGCGTGTAGGTGGTGGTTGAGGCGCGAGAAGCGATGGAGCGGTTCGTGTTGCGGAGGCGAAAGTGTGGATGTGCTACCGGACGGTTGTCCAGACCGAAAACGCCCTGGATGATAGAAGCGTAAGCCTCCGGAACCTGAATGGGCCCGGTGTGACTGCGATAGGTCCCATCCGGATGCTCATAGCCGTTGAGCTCAACGTTGAATGCCTTTTCCATATCGGCCGCGGTGCCGGCCAGGGTGACGGTCCGGCGGCTGACCTCATCGCCGCGCGTCAGCACCTGGAGGTTGTTTTCGCTGGCAAACTGCCGGATCTTGTCAACGTTGGTGGGGTCGGCGCCATACATTCTGGCGAAGTCGCTGTGGCTCATGGTCTGGCCGCGATGCTGGTCCAGAGCCATGGGTTGACGGTTTTTCAGGATCACCGAGATTTCGATGAGCTGATGTGGAGAAGTCGGTCCGATGGCGCGCGCTCCAGCCATTGGGGCGTGCTCGGTCCCCTTCAACGTTACTCTCTGCGTTTTTGCCATTTTGTAACTCCTCTGGAACTGTATTTGCGGTCGTGGATGAGGGAGAGAGCAAGGGCCAATGCGGTGATCCCTCGCCATCGCACGGCGAACAGAGGTTGGTTCCCCGGACATGACCGGGGAAGGTAAAGCCTTGTGCAGTCAATGGGCGTTCGCGGTACAACAGCCTCTCTTTGCCAACCGCGTCAGGATGCGAACGGACGCCGCGCGGCTTGCTTGGTCAAGGCTGGAGTTACGTCCAGCCGCAGGGAAGACAGATTTGGGAACAAATCGGAGAAGCGAATTGATTCTGGCGCGGCCTCCCGCCGAAAGGGAGACCACTCCAGAAATGCTGCGTGGGCCTCAATTGAGACGTTCGGCCCCGCAATGGAGAGGATGCTAACCCGACTGCGATAGAAGAGGAAAGTTACGAAAGTTATTTAATCGAGGCGGATGTTGAAATCTTTTTGGCGATTCGTGGGTGGGAATCGGCGAGTTTTCGCGATGCCCGGACGGTCGCCCCGAGGGCCCTATGCCGGAACCGTCGGGTTGCGCCGGGGGCGGCGATTGGCCTGCAGAATCTTCTTCCTCAGGCGCAGCGACTTCGGCGTGACCTCGACCATTTCGTCGTCGGCGATAAATTCGATAGCTTGTTCGAGATTGAGGAGACGCGGCGGCGCGAGGCGAATGGCATCGTCCGCGGTTGACGCGCGCATATTTGTCAGCTTCTTCTCGCGCACCACGTTCACGTCGAGGTCGTTGTCGCGCGAGTGCTCCCCGATCACCATGCCTTCATAGACTTCGACACCTGCAGGCGTAAAGAGCACGCCGCGGTCTTCGAGGCCTTCGAGCGCATAGGCGGTCGTAACCCCGGCGCGATCTGCAACCAGCGCGCCAGTGGGCCGCTGCGGAATCTGCCCCTGGTGCGGCATATAGCCGTCGAAGAGCGAGTTCATCACCATGGTTCCCCGTGTCTCGGTCAGCAGATCGCTGCGCAGCCCGATGAGCCCTCGCGAGGGCACGCGAAATTCGAGCCGCACGCGGCCGTATCCATGGTTGTGCATCTTGACCATCTCGCCGCGGCGAGGGCCCAGGCGCTCAATCACCGTACCGATAAACGCTTCCGGTATGTCGATGGTCAGGTGTTCGACAGGCTCCATCAGCTTGCCGTCGACTTCTTTGGTGACAATTTCGGGACGGCCCACCATCAGCTCGAAACCCTCGCGGCGCATCATTTCGATGAGAATCGCCAGCTGCAGCTCGCCCCTGCCGAGGACCTTGAAGCTGTCGGGGGTGCCGGTTTCTTCGACGCGCACCGATACATTGGTGAGCAATTCCTTGTCGAGCCGCTCACGCAGATTGCGGGAAGTGACCCACTGACCCTCGCGGCCCGCGGTTGGTGAGTTGTTGACGGAAAACTGCATCGCGATCGTGGGCTCGTCGATGACGATGGGCGGCAGTGGGGCTGGATTCTCCGCGCTGGTGATGGTTTCACCAATGGTGATGTCTTCAACGCCCGCCACCGCGACAATGTCGTCGATCTCCGTCTCTGTAATGTCGACGCGATGGAGGCCGGCGAAACTGAAGAGCTTCGTGATCCGGATTTTCTCGAGCGAACCATCGCGCTTGGAAATTGCAACCTCGTCGCCGGTGCGCAGCGTTCCCTGAAAAACGCGCGCAATGGCAAGCCGGCCCAGGTAGTCGGAGTAGTCAAGGTTCGTGACCTGGACCTGGAGCACGCCGTTGGGGTCACCCATTCCTTTCGGGATCGTGTTGCGAATGGCCTCAAACAGCGGCATCAGATCCGTGCCAGGCTGGGCGATATCCGTGCTGGCTTGCCCCAGTTTGGCGTTCGTATAGAGGACCGGGAAATCGAGCTGGTCTTCGGTCGCGTCGAGATCGATGAAGAGGTCGTAGACCTCGTTGAGGACTTCCTGCGGACGTGCGTCGTGGCGGTCGATCTTGTTGATGACGAGGATGGGCGGCAGCTTGGCTTCGAGAGCTTTCGAGAGCACGTAGCGAGTCTGCGGCAGCGGGCCTTCCGAGGCGTCGACCAGGAGCATGACGCCGTCGACCATTTTGAGGGCGCGTTCGACCTCACCCCCAAAATCGGCGTGGCCCGGGGTGTCGACGATGTTGATTTTTTCGCCTTTGTAAAAGACCGCGGTGTTCTTGGCCAGGATCGTGATGCCGCGCTCCCGTTCCAGCTCGTTCGAATCCATGACGCGCTCGGTGAGAGTCTCATTGGCGCGGAAGGTTCCTGCCTGGCGGAGAAGCTGATCGACCAGCGTGGTCTTGCCGTGGTCGACGTGGGCAATGATGGCGATATTGCGAATCGTGCTCAAGAGTTTTCCTGATAATCGTGTCGTACGTGGGAATGTGTGATGTGGAAACCGGAGGTCCGGCTCGGAGGAGGAGAAAGTTGCGGCGGAAATTACCGCGCGCCAGGATCGCCGAGTGCGTCGTCGATCGAAGCGAACAGAGCAGCGAGGTCGAGGCGTAGCCCCGTGGTTGCATCCGTGAAGGAAGTGGTTTCGACCCAGCCACCGGAGGAAAAATCGAAGCCGATGCGCCCCGCAGGGTCGATGACCCACACATTGCGAACGCCCATTCTGCGGTAATCCTCGAGGCGAGCCAGATAACGGCTCACGCGATCATCAGGCGAAAGGATTTCGATAATTGCAACCGGAGGCGTCAGGATAATTTGCTCACGGGGCGCCGAGTTCGCGATCACGCAGATGTCGGCGACTCGATAACGAGTCGGCGAAACCTGGATGCGCAGCTCAGGGTAAGCGCGCAGGCCCCACTCCGACCTGTGACTTCTAAACCATTCGAGAAGTGCTTCTTGTACAGCAGAGTGGTCGAACTCACCCAAATTTCGCTCCTCAATAACCCCGTTGACATAATCGCAGTCGGGCCGATAGCTCGTATGACGATACTCATCGGGGGAGATGCGAACTGGGGTTGTGGTCGCCATTGAAGTTCTTCTCCTCAAGTTTAGCAGCGGCGAGCAACGCCGATCCAAATGGGACGTGGCGGCCCCGCATAGGGAAACGACGCGCGGGAAAAAGGGATAAATGGAAGACCAGTTCTACTCGTACCGCAGAGACTCAATGGGGTCCATGCTGGCGGCACGATTCGCGGGCAGCGTCCCAAAAACCACGCCGACAGTCGCAGATGCGATCAACCCAACCACCGCCGACCAACCCGAGACGGGAACCCGATAGCTCGTGAAGAATCGCACGGAGAAGGGAACGGCGAGCCCGATGGCGGCGCCGATCACTCCGCCGAACAGCGAGACGAAAGTTGCTTCCATCAGGAACTGCAGCTTGATCTCGCGCGAGGTTGCGCCCAACGCTTTGCGAATGCCGATCTCCCGGGTTCGCGAGCGGACTGTGGCCAGCATAATGTTCATGATGCCCACTCCGCCCACCGCCAGTGTCACCCCTGAAACCAGCAGCAGCATCGCGGTCAGCGCATTCACCACCTGGCCCGCCAGCGTAATGAGCGCCGTCATGGTCTGCGTTTGATAGACAGACGTAGGCTGATGACGGCCATCGTTACGAACGACCGAGACGATCTGCTTCGCCGCTTCCTCAACATCGCCCTGATCGCGAATCGAAAAGTACATCTCCTTCACGTTGTCCGTTCCGCTGAAGTAACGGCCCACCGAATAAGGAATGAGAATCGTCTGATCGGCAATCTCCGTTTCGCCGAAGGTCTCCACCCGCTCCCTGAATGTTCCGATGATCGTGAAGGGAATTCCATTGATCTGAAACGTTCGTCCAATCGCCTCGGCGGAGCTGCCAAACATGGCGCGCGCAAAGGGCTCAGTCACGTCGGCCACTTTGCTGTGGGCGGTCTCATCTTCCTCGTCGAAGAAGCGGCCGGCCAGCGTGACCAGGTTGCGCACCTGGCGGTAGTGCGGTTCCACCCCCAGCACCAGGATTTCTCTCACCACCCCGTCGATGCTGATGTTCTGGTGCATCTCCAGCACTACCGACGAGTCGGCGACCGAAGGCACCTCCTCGTCAATGAGGTGCTCATCTTCAAAGGTCAGAAAATCGGACTGGATATTCGTAACGGCGCCCGAGCCGCCGCCGGCATACTCAAGCTCCACCAGATTGGTGCCGATGCCCTGGATCTGGCTGAGAATGTACTGGCGTCCGGTGGCGGAAATAGCTACGACCAGGATGACCGACGCCGTGCCGATCACCATCCCAAGCGCGGTAAGCACGAAGCGCACTTTAGCCGTGCGAAAGCTGTCGATGGCCAGCTTTGCGATCTCGCTGAACACCATCGTCTGCCGCGCACTGGCCAGCGTCTTCTCAAACGTGATTCGGCGAATGCGCTCCTGGGCCATCTTCTTCTACAGGATGCCACAGCGTCAGTAAAGGTTCAGCGAGCTGCTCAACCGAAAGGGACGAGGCAGAAGCGCGATTGCGCCTCTGCCCCATCCGGCTGCCCAGACGTTAAAGCGCGACCGTAACCGCCTTGACCTCGGTGTAGTTATGCAACACCTCTTCGCCCATCTCACGGCCCCAGCCGGACTGCTTATATCCGCCGAAGGGCAGCGAGGCGTCGAAGACGTTGTGGCAGTTCACCCACACTGTGCCGGCGCGGAGGGCGCGCGCGACTTTGTGGGCGAGGCTCAGGTTCTGGGTCCACACCGACGCCGCGAGTCCATAGACCGTATCGTTGGCGCGTTTCACGATGCGATCCACATCGGCGTCGCTGAATGGCACAGCGCACACGACCGGGCCGAAAATCTCCTCCTGAACCACCTTCATGCGCGGGTTCGTGTTGGTCAGAACCGTAGGCCGGACGAAGTAGCCGCGTTCGACTCCTGAAACCGGGCCGCCAGCAGCGATCTTTGCCCCTTCCGCAATGCCCGATTCGATGTAGCCCACGACCTTGCGATACTGCTCGTCGCTGACCAGCGGACCCATCTGGCAGGAGGGATCGAGACCGGGCGCCAGCTTGATGTCCGACGCCACTTTGGCTGACCCCTTCGACGACCTGATCGAAGACCTTCTCGTGGACATAGAGACGCGAGCCGGCGCAGCAGCATTGGCCATGGTTGAAGAAGATGGCGCTCGCTGTTCCGGAGACCGCCTGATCGATCGGGGCATCCGGGAAGACAAGCGACGGCGATTTCCCGCCCAGCTCAAGGCTCACTTTCTTGAGGTTGCCGGCAGCCGCTTTGACAATCAGCTTGCCAACTTCGGTCGAGCCGGTGAAGGCGACCTTATCGACCAGATCGTGCGCGGCCAGCGGCGCGCCTGCTCCTTCGCCATAACCGGTCAGCACGTTGACCACTCCCGGCGGGAATCCCGCTTCGTCGATCAGCTGCGCCAGGCGCAGGCCGGAGAGCGGGGTCTGCTCGGCCAGCTTCAGCACGATGGTGCACCCGCAGGCCAGCGCAGGAGCCAGCTTCCACGCCGCCATCAGCAGAGGGAAGTTCCAGGGGATGATCTGTCCGACGACGCCGATCGGCTCGCGCATGGTGTAGGAGTGAAAGTCATAGCCCGCGGACAGCGGCAGCGTCTTTCCGGAGATTTTCGTGGCCCAGCCGGCCATGTAGCGGAACATGTCGACCGCCAGCGGCACATCGGCGACGCGCGCGACCGAGCGCGGCTTGCCGTTGTCGAGTGACTCGATTTCGGCGAACTCCTCGAGATGCTGCTCGAGAAGATCGGCCAGCTTCCAGATCGTGCGGCCACGTTCCGAGGGGGCCATGCGCGGCCATGGGCCCTCGTCGAAGGCGCGCCGCGCGGCGAGGACGGCCCGGTTGACGTCTTCCGCTTCGGCTTCAGGAACTTCGGTGATCACGTCGCCAGTGGCGGGGTTGAAGACAGGAAAATTCTTGCCGGCAGCTGCTGTAACGAAGCGGCCGTCGATGTACATCTGGTGGTGCTGGGTGACAAAATCGGCGGTGGCGCCGCTGATGCGTGGATCGATCGCAATGGTGGCCATATCTTAACCTCGGGTGCAACCGGTCGCGGGCAGGCGCTGGAGCGGAACGAGCCGCCAAAAACTGCTTCCGGAGAAAAGAGCAGGCGACGAAGATCAGGGGCGTTTTCTTTTCCCGGGGCCGGCGCGCGCCGGATTTTGCACGCGAGAACACTACCACCGTGGCTTGTGCATTGGCGAGTGGGACACCTTGAAGACTGAATGAGCTCCAGGACGCCTAATTCAAGAACAGGGTGCGGTAGAGGGTGTCCCGTTGGCGGGGCTGGAAGCCGGCGTCGCGGATGATGCGGCGGAGTTCCTCTTCGGTGGTGCAGTTGGAGGTGCCCGCGGCTTTGACTACATTTTCCTCGAGCATGACGGAGCCTACGTCGTTGCCGCCGAACCGAAGGCCTAGCTGGAGGACTTTGAGTCCCTGGGTGACCCAGCTGGACTGGACGTTTTCGATGTTATCGAGATAGAGGCGGGAGATGGCGAGGACTTTGAGGTAATCGACGGCGGTGGCCTCGTCCCAGCCGCGCCCGCCGAGCGCGGTATTGTGTGGCTGGAAGCTCCATGGGATGAAGGCGGTGAATCCGCCGGTTTCTTCCTGAAGGCGTCGGATAACTTCGAAGTGGTTGACGCGCTGCTCGAGAGTTTCGTCGACGCCGAACATCATCGTGGCCGTGGTGCGCATGCCCAGTTGATGGGCGGTGCGGTGGACGAGCACCCAGTCGTCTGTGCCGCACTTGAGGCGGGCGATGCGATGGCGGACTTCGTCGTCGAGGATTTCAGCGCCGCCACCGGGGATGGAGTCGAGGCCTGCATCGCGCAGGCGAATGATCGTATCGCGGACCGAGAGGTTGCTGTATTCGGCGATGGCGAGGATTTCCGAAGCGGAAAAGCAGTGCAGCCAGATTCGCGGGAAGCGCTGCTTGATGCCGCGCAGAAGGCGCTCGAACCAGTCGATTTTGAGATCGGGATGCAGGCCGCCCTGCATGAGCACGCCGGTACCGCCCATCTCGAGGGTTTCGGCGATCTTGGCGTAGATGGTTTCGAAGTCGAGGATGTAGCCTTCGCGCGGCCTGCTTGCCCTTCAGTGGTCGATAGAAAGCGCAGAAGGTGCAATACTCTGTACAGAAGTTCGTATAGTTAATGTTGCGATCGATGATGTAGGTGACAACACCTTCCGGGTGCAGACGTTTGCGCACGGCATCGGCTTCCATCCCCAGGCCGATGAGATCGTCGGAGCGAAAGTAGTCCAGGGCCTGTTCACGGGTCAGAGGCATACTCCTATTGTCGGGGAAAATCGGGCGTCGCGTCCAGCAGCAGCAATTCCGTTCGAGGCGCTGCGCATTGCGGTAATTCAACAAAGAAAATTCAAGTTCTGTAATTGCAAGGAGAATCCATTCGTATGAGTCGGCTCGTCCATCTTCGCCTTATCGTTTTTTTCCTGCCCTTCTTCCTGATGCTGCCTTCGTGCGCCCGCGCCGCCGATCCTGAGCCGGACACAGTCGTGCTGAGTAACGGCGACACCCTGCACGGCAAGCTGGTGCAGGAGGCCGGGGGAACTGTGACGTTCCACAGCGATGCATTAGGGGACCTGAAGATTTCCTGGGACAAGATCAAAGAGCTGCACGCGAGCGAAAGCTTTGCGGTGCTGAACTCGGAGACAAAGAATCGTGGCCGGAAGGCGGCAGAGAATTTGCCTTCGGGCAGTATCGATGTGGCGAACGGCGCGGTAACAGTGCATCCCGCGAATGAGGGGGCGGCCCCAACGCCGATCGCGGTAAAGGATGCGGCAGTGATCGTAAGCAAGCCAGAGCTGGATAAGCAGCTGCTGCATACGCCAGGTTTCTTTGCAGGGTGGAACGGCGCGGCCACGGCGGGGGCAACGGTGGTAACCGCAACCCAGGACCAGTATGCGGTTTCAGGGAGCGTGGGGCTGGTGCGTGTGATTCCGACGGTGCAATGGCTGGATTCGCGGAACCGGACATCGGCGGATTTCAGCGGATCGTTTGGGAAAATCACGCAGCCGTCATACACCAGCGGAGGGGTGTTCACGCCCGCGACCTCGACCAAGTCTTCGATTTCGCACTTCGACGCGGAACGGGACGAGTATGTGTCGGCGCGCATCTTCGCGCTGGGCGAGGCGGCGTTCGACCACAACTACGGCCAGGATTTGAGCTTGCAGCAGGTCTACGGTGGCGGGCTGGGGTGGACGGCAATCAAGACGTTGAAACAGGAAGCCGATTTAAAGGCGACGATGCAGTATGAGAAACAGTCTTTCATCAGCGGAACTCCGTCAAGTCAGAACCTGATTGGGTCGACGTTCGCTGCGAGTTATCTGCTGCATCTGAAAATTGCGACCTTTACCCAGGGACTGTCGTTTGTGCCGGCGTACAACAACGAGCGGGCTTATTCCGCAGAGGAGACGGATACGGTTGCCTTCCCGGTGTACAAGAATTTCGGCTTCTCGGTGGGAACGCTGGACAGCTATCTGAACGATCCGCCGGCGACGGAGCCGCCGACGAAGCGCAATTCATTCCAGTTCACGATGGGACTGACTTACGCGTTCAAGTCGAAGTACTGACGGAGCCGGTGCCCGGCAGCCTGTAGCCCGCAGCATGAGCGGTCGTGCCGGTTCCCTCAGACTCGAACGGAGGGAACCTCGTCCGCGACCGCTTTGCCGACCGCCTGCTCGATGCGGCGCAACTGCCCAAGATGGTGGTGGATGTGGACGACGTGGAAGCGGCGCCACTGGTCCGGGCGCATCGTGCCGAGGAGGAAGTGGGTGGCCACCCGTTGCGGGCCAAAGCGCTGTCGGCAGCGGTCGATGAGAGTGTCCATCCGATCGATCTCCTGACTTAGAAGATCGGTGAGTTCGGCGCCGTTCATGGGTGGCCAGTGCAGCAGGTCGGGCCGCGCGAATGATGGCGCCGGGCTGCCCTGGGGCATGTGTCCGAAGGAGAGCACAACGAACTGCAGCAGCCATTGAACGATGGTATTCCGGCCGCCTGTGGGACGGCCGCGTTCGAGACGCTTTTCGAGAACGCGGCTGGTGCTGCGACAAGTAAGAACGAGATGCTCGATGAGATTCTGCGCGCTCCAGAAACGTTCGTCCTGGTTAGGATGCCGCTGACACCACTCAGCGGGCTTATCAGCGAGAACAGCGCGGTAGGGTTCGAAAACCTGCTGCAGAACAGGGTGCATAAGCGAGACGCAGGCGGGTGAATACGGTCAGTGGGAACTATACCACTGGATCGTCGGTTACGAAGCTGGCGAGACGCCCATGTCCTTCAGAGCTTTGCGAATCTCTTTGGCTCTGGGACCGTTGGGCAGGGCGCTGAGATAAAGTCGGTAATTGCGGAGAGCTTGGTCGCGATGCTGCAGATGCCGGGCAGATTCGGCGAGCCCGTACACGGCCTCCGCGTTGCCAGGATCGGAGCGGTTGGCTTCAAGGAAGCGCTCGTAGGCGCCTTTGTAGTTGCCGGACTCGAGGTAGAAGTCGCCGATCTCTGCATCCTTGCGGGCCAGCTTCGGGTTGTAATTCATCGGAGTGTCGGCGCCTGGCGCCGGCGAGGCATCGGCGGCGGGCATGTCGAGACCCTTGACCTGACTGGAGCTGTAGTTGTCGTCAGAGGATCCTGGGGGAGCGGGAGGCGGGGACGAAGCGCCGCCCTGCTCGGCCTGGTGGGCCGCTTTCTCGGACTGCGCTTCAGGAAAGGGGTTCTGATCGGCTGTGGAGGGCTTGGTCGTCTGCTGAGCCTTCTCCTGGGTTGAAGAGTCGGACTGGTGCGCAGCCTGCTCGGATTGGGCTTCAGGGAACGGATTCGCGTCGGGTTTTTTCTGGTCCTTTTTGGGCGCTGGCGCCGTGGGCCTTTGGGCCGGCGCAGCGGGAGGCTCGTCCTGCTGCTGCGGCGTGGAGTTATCCTGCGCGCGGGCCGCGAGGGGCAAGGCGAGCAGCAGGACGGAGGCCGCGATGGCGAGGGTACGCAACATTTCCTCTTATTTTAGATGCCGAGGCGCGAAGATTGGGTCGGGGGAGTTGCTATCGTGTTCGGTATGGGTTTGATCATTCGCTCTTCGGCGATCCACGCAGCGGGTTGTTACACGATGGCTCCCATTCGCAAAGGCGCGCGGGTGGTGGAGTACACAGGTCCGCGCATCACGAAGGACGATGCTGATCAGAAGTACGAGAACTCACCGACGACATACCTCTTCGGAGTAGGCGACGGGAAGATGGTGATCGATGGGCACGGGACCGCGATGTTCATCAACCACTCTTGCGACCCAAACTGCGAGACGGAGGAGATGGATGGGCGGGTGTGGATCATGGCGATCCGCAACATCGCAGCCGGCGAGGAACTGACCTACGACTACTTCCTCTACGACGGCGACGACGATGAGGCTCGTTGTAACTGCGGGTCGGTGCATTGCCGGAAGAGCATGTACTCGCCAGAGGAGATAGCGCGGCGGGCGCGGGCAGCGAAGAAGGCGACGGCGCGGAAGAGCAAGTTGCCCCGCCGAAGAAATGCCGCTTGACGAGTCATTTGCAGGCTTCTGTGACTAGTTCGGTCTGCTCTCGAAGTTGGCGAGCACTGCCTCGGAGTTCATTCGAGATTATGAGCGAACCTGGCTCTGTCTTGATCACCAGGTCCGGGTTTTCGCTGGCGGTGAGCCCCGCCACCTGGTTGCGACAGCAACGAGGAGCGAGGACCTCGTTCAGGCTTCCTTTGACTTCCAGTGCAGTCATCTTTTTGTTCTCCTTCACAAGGAGGGTGATGCAGTCGCCGCCTAAATACCATACCTTCCGGATTTCTCCCTTTATCCCACATGAGCGGGATCAGAGCTGCTTTCTCATTTCCACGATGGGCAGGACTTCGCCATTGGCAAGGGGCAGGTCGATGCGCTCGCCTTCTGCATACCCGTGGCGGCGATAGAGCGGGATTCCGGTAAGAGTGGCGCCCATTTCAAAGCGGGTGAAGCCTTCGCCCTGGGCGGCCTGCTCGCATAGTTCGAGGATGCGGGTGCCAATGCCGCGCCTGGTCCAGGCTGGATGGACGAAGAAGGCGCGGATTTTAGCGGCTTCGGTTTTGGGGTCGAGGAGCGAGTCGTCGCGGTTGGGGCGATGGTCGCTGCCGTAAGGAGTTTTGCGGCGGGACCAGCCGCCGCAGGCTGCGAGGTTGCCTACGGTGGGAAGGCTGTCGGGATTGGCGGCTGCGGGGACTTCGACTGCGAAGTAGGTTTGGTCGGTGATCAGCTGGGTGTCGAGGCCGAGCCAGGTGCCGATGGCCTGGTCGATCTGGGAGGGGGAGTAGTCGTTGGTTTGCAGCCCGCGGATGGAGGCTTCGATGAGGGGGCCGAGGTAGGGAATATCGGCGCGAGTGGCGAGGCGGTAGAGAAGGGGGTCGGTCATCAATTTGCAGTAAATGATGTCGCGACAGTTACATTGACATCACTTTAGGATCATGACATCATAGTAACATCATGCGCACCACACTGGCGATTGATGACGATGTGTTGGAACAGGTAAAGGCGTATGCGGAAAGCCGCAAAATGAGCGTGGGCAAAGCGGCGAGCGATCTGATTCGACGCGGAATCTCGCGGCCTCTGACGCTCAAGTGCGTCGACGGCCTTTATTTGCCGGTTCTGCCGGAAGATACCCCGATTCTGACCACGAAGCGCCTGCTCGAAGCGGACGATGAATGGTAGGCCCGGCGTTCCTTCTCGACGTGAATGCGCTGCTGGCGCTGATGTGGCCGTTTCAAGAACATCATTCCGTCGTCGAGACCTGGTTTTTGACAACCGGCAGGAAGCACTGGGCAACCAGCCCGATGACTGAAGCGGGATGCGTTCGTTTGTTATCGAATCCGAGCTCTACACCGGGGGCGCTGCGCGTTAGCGAAGCTCTGCACGTACTCGCGACCAATCTCAAGCACCCGGGCCACGTCTTTTGGCCTGACGACGTTGAGTTGCTGACCTCGATTTCCCCATGCAGCGGGCGGATCCAGGGATACCGGCAGATCACGGATGCGTACCTGCTGGGACTTGCGATCCGGCACAAGGCTCATCTGGTGACGCTCGACGGTGGGATAGCGACACTGGCTCCGGCTGCAGCTCGCGGCTCCACTCGGGTCATCGACCTTCTGGGCAGAACTTCACAGAACTAATTGCTGCGATTCCTGCTTCTCCGCCTTTCCGGTTCTGGAAAATCGGGGCAGCGTTCAGGCGATACAATCAGCAATCGATGGCTTATCAGGTTCTGGCTCGGAAATATCGTCCCCAGAAATTTGCCGATGTGGCCGGGCAGGATCATGTCACGCGCACGCTCGTCAACGCTCTGGAGCAGGGGCGGATCGCGCATGGGTACATTTTTTCGGGTCATCGCGGAATTGGGAAAACGACGATCGCGCGCATCCTGGCGCAGGCGCTGAACTGCCGGACGACGGTAGGGACGAAGGAGCGGCCGACGCAGGAGCCCTGCGGGATATGCGATTCGTGCATGGAGATTCGCGCGGGGAACTCGGTGGATGTGCTGGAGATCGACGCCGCGACGAATCGCGGCATCGATGAGGTGCGTGAGCTGCGCGAGGCTGCGCGCTACCGGCCGGCGCGGGACAAGTACAAAATCTGGATTCTCGACGAAGCGCACCAAATTACCGATGCCGCTTTCAATGCGCTGCTGAAGACACTGGAGGAGCCACCGGATCATGTGATCTTCATGATGGCGACCACGCAGCCGGAGGATATTCCGCAGACGATCCGGTCGCGGTGCCAGCATTTCAGCTTTCATGCGGTGAAGTACGACGACATCCTGGCGCAGCTGAAGTCGATTGCGGGGCAGGAAAAGATTGACGCTGAGGACGCGGCGCTGGCGTTGCTGGCGGAGGCTGGCGACGGGTCGATGCGGGATGCGCTGTCGATCATGGATCAGGCGATCGCGTCTGCCCCAATTGAGGCGGGCAAGCCACACCTGGAGCCGGAACAGATTCGCGAGCTGATGGGGTCGGTGCCGAACACCGTCTTTGAGCGGCTGATGGAGGAGATCAGCGCGGGGCAGACGGCGGCGGTAGTGACGGAGCTGAATACGCTGCTGAACGCCGGCAACAGCCCGTCGGCGCTGGCGCGGCAGTTTGTGCGGTATCTGAGAAATGCGCTGATGGCGCGAGTGGGCGGCGAGAATACCGATCTGCTGCAGATTTCCGCCGATGAGCGGGCGCGCGCCGCGCGTTCGGCGATGCTGTTTTCTGAAGAGGATCTGACGCGGTTTCTGCAGGTGATGCTGCGGACCTTTGACGATTTGAATTACCGGCAGGAGCAGCGGTTCCACCTGGAGCTGGGACTGGTGAAGCTGGTGCACCTGCAGCGGCTGCTGCCCATCGAGGAAATTTTGAGCGGGACGGGAGAGGGTACAGGGTACAGGGTGCAGGGTACAGTGAGTGCGGTGCGGGGTCCGTCGAGCGCCGTGAGGGGCTCTGCAGCGACAGGGCCGATTGCGCGGACGGCACCTGTTGTGCCACGGCCTTCGCCTTTTGAGGCGGATCGGGAGCGCAAGGCGGCCGACGGTGGTTCCGGGAGTGCGGTTGCGTCCGCGCGGGCGTTGTCTCCCGCGGAGAGTGTGGGGCGAGCAGCTGTCGATGGTAAGGCGTCTTATGCATCGGCTGCACCAGAAGCTAAACCTCCGGTTGCGGCTGTGGGATTGGCGGAGCCGATAACCGAAGCAACGGAGGGTTCGCTGGCTCTGGCCTCAGCTGCGGAACCGGCTCCCGCAGTGTCTCCGGATCTGGATCAGATCCGCGAGGCGGTTTTTGCGGCGCTCGCAAACGAAGGGCATGAGACGGCGGCCAACCTGATCCATCAGGGTGTGTGGAGCGAGCAAGGGAATGCGATTCAGGTTGCGTTGGCGGTTCGGAAGGCGATGTTGGCGCTGACGGTGAATGCCGAGGCTGAGGCGATCTGCCGGAAGACGATGCGAGCGATGGGAGCGGCCCAGAAGATCGCGTTTGTGCCCGGAGAGAATGGAAACGGCGCCGGCCGGATGGGACAAGCTGGAGCGGCCGCACCGACGGAGGGCCCGGTTCCAATAGCGGGCAGCGCGCAGTCGGCGGCACTGGAGAATCCCCTGGTGAAAAAAACGAAAGAGCTTTTCAATGCGGACATCCGCAGCGTGCTCGATCTCAGGGATAAGAATTAAGAACAGAAATGCTTCGCGATGCGAAGCGGGCCCATGCAGTGAATCTCATTCAATTGAAGGACCGATGCTGAATCCTCTGAAACTTCAGGAAATGATGGGACAGGCGAAGCAGATGCAGGAGCAAATCCAGCAGAAGCTGGCCTCGACGGTTGTGGAAGCGTCGTCGGGAGGCGGCGCAGTCACCGTGAAGATGAACGGCAGGAAAGAAGTCCTGAAGGTGAGCATCGATCCGGTGGCGGTGACCAGCCTGACGGGTCCCAACGCCGATGTGGAGATGCTGGAAGACCTGGTGGCGGCGGCGATGAACGAGGCGGGGCGGCGCGCCGATGAGATCGTCAAGTCCAATGTGCAGGGCATGCTGGGCGGGCTGAACCTGCCGCCGGGTCTGCTTTAGGCAGCGGACAGCGCTATGAGAACCCGCCGCGAATTCCTGATCGGCTCCAGCATGGCGACGGCCGCATGGCTGGCGCAGGGTAAGGTGCTGGCGCACACGGCGCGGCAGAGTGAGGGCTTAGGGGCAGCGCAGGCAGGGGCAGCGCAGACTTCGGCCCAGGCTCCGGCTGCGGCCAATACGAATCCCGCCGGTTCGAACCCCGCCGTGCAGCCAAATCCTGATCTGCCGCAGCAACTGCGCACGGCGGCGGCCAGCGAGACCATCAAAACGACGAAGCTGAGGGATACGATTTTCCTGCTCCAGGGGGTGGGCGGGAACGTCGTCTGCCAGATCGGGCCGGACGGAAAGCTGCTGATCGACTCGGGGATTTCGACGGGGAGCCATCATCTTCTGGATGCGTTGGCGAAGCTCGATGAGCACAAGCTGAAGCTGCTGATCAACACGCACTGGCACTTCGACCACACCGACGGCAATGCGGAGATGCACAACGAAGGGGCGTTCATCATCGCGCAGGACAATACGCGGGTGCGGCTATCGAAGCCCCAATACCTGACGGCGTATGACGTGCACTTTCCTGCCGCGCCGGATGCCGCGCTGCCCCAGGAGACGTTTCCAGAGACGGAGACGCTGTGGGTGAACAACGACCAGACCGACCTGGTGCATACGCCGGACGCGCACACGGATTCGGACACCTTTGTGCATTTCAATCGCGGCAATGTCGTTCACACCGGCGATTTGTGGTTCAACGGGATGTATCCGCTGATCGATTTGTCGAGCGGCGGAACGATCAATGGGATGATTCGCGGCGTGGATCAGGTGCTGGCCCTGGCCGATGACCGAACGAAGATTGTGCCGGGGCACGGCCCGCTGGGTGACAAGGGGGCATTGCAGAGGTATCGCGAGATGCTGGTGACGGTGGCGGATCGCGTGGAGAAGCTGAAGGCCGCGGGCGATACGGTCGATCAGGCTGTTGCCGCGAAGCCGACGGCCGATCTGGATGCGGCCTGGGCTAAAGGTTCGATCAAGCCCGACACGTTTGTGGCGCTGGTGTACGAGTCGCTCTGAGCCCGGTGCTGGACGGGGAGCTGATGTTGCTCCCCGCAGCAGCTCCGGTGGCCGTTGGTTTTGGCCGCCTGGCTGAGATCATTTCGGCCTCATTGGCCTTCTTCGTGAACGGAAGGCCCTTGCTGTTTGGTCGTTACTCCGCTGCCGGAATGGACCCGGTGACGTTGGCGGCGACGGAGGCGCTGACGACCGAGGAGAAGCTGGCTTGTCCGGCGACTGAAGCGACCGACACAGGATTGGTTCCGGCGGCGATGAACGGGGTGAGTGCGGCAGCGGCTGTGGTGCTGGTGTCTCCACTGACGCTGGTGATCAGGCCCGTCAGACCGTCGGTGCCCTCATAGTTCAGGTTGTTCGCCGGGATGAGATTGATGCCGGCGAAATTGGGTGCATCGAGGGTGACGGAAGGAATGCCCCGGATCAGAGCGCGATGTTCCGACTCGACGCCGAGGATGGAAGCTGCGACCTTGGCGTACAGGATGAGGTCTGCCTGGCTGATGTTGGAACCGCTGGATGCCGGGTTGGCCTGGGTCGCGCTGAAGCCGTTGAAACCGGCAGCCATCGATGCGAATTCCTCGACCGCGGTCATATACGCGCCGACAAAGGCGGTCTCGAGAGCGATCAGGACCGGCAGGAATCCAGTAAGCGAGCTGAAGGTGCCGGTGGGATAGTAGAAGGTTTGCGGAATGCCTGCCGCGCCGTCGCCGCTGCCATTCGTCGCAAGGCCCAGCAGAGAGCGTAGCAGCTGCGCGTGGGCGACCTCTTCAAGCAGCGCGCCCTGCAGATAGGCGACGTTGATCTGGCTGCCTGAGGAGCTGACGTTCAGAGCCGTGCCTCCCGATCCGGCAAGGTTGGGATCGGTGATGACGCCGCTGGACGAGAGAGCCGTGTAGTAGGTTGTGATCGCGAGACTCTCGGCGATCAGAGCGGCGGTAAAGATGTTGGTTGCAGTGTCGGTGGCCGTGGCGGCGGATACTGGCGTAACCGATTTGGAGCTGCCGCCGCAGCCCATGACAACCGCGGAAGTTGCAGCGCCGAGGCCGAACATCGTGGCGCCGGTCAGAAAGGCACGACGGTTCACAACATTGTCGATGAGTTGTTGAGTCTGTTTCTCAACCATGACCGTATTTTTCTCCTTAATCGATTTCGACTAAGCCCGGCGCATGGCCAGAGAGTCTTGCCGCTTGTCTGCACGTTGTACGCTTCTGGAAAAGAAATCGGATTGAAAGGAAATTGAAGGGCTGTTGGAGAGAATGTCGTCCGGCTTCGATTACTGCGGTCAGATTGAGGATGCGGATTCCCCATCCGACAATTTGCCCTTCCCAGGCGAGCTCGTTCATCGCTGGGTCCATATCGCGCAGTAAACTCTACAGCGGGATTCCCGGAGACAATTCATGATCAGCCTGTCGTTTCGGCTGCGGGGCAGCATCGCCGCACTTCTTTTGTCGGTCGCGCCGGGCTTTATTCAGCAGGCTTCCGCGCAGGCATCCTCGATCACCTTCACTCTTCCCGATGCGGGGCGAAGCGCAGACTGGCCGGTCGCGGTTCAGATGGTCGCCATCGGCGGAAGGCCCATTCGCCTGGGCAGCCCCGTCCCCGTGCCGGATGGCTGGGCGCCGACGGCGACGATCACGCTGCGGAACGTCTCACCCAAAACCATCGTGAGCGGCGGCATTGTCCTTGTCTTCCCGGAACCGGGCGACGGCACCGAGGCCCATCCGCGCGCGGCCTGCTGGCCGGTGCAGCAGGGGCAGGTGCCGAAGCTCGTCTGGCTGGGACGTGACGGTGTATACCATCTGCCGCCGGGCTGGGAACGCCAGAAGCCGCTCGATCTGGCGCCGGGGACTGCGATCCGGCTCACCTTTACGAGTTGCGGCCAGGATACGGACGCGACGCTCGCCAGCGGGCGCATTCATCAGACCATGCTCACCTTTGAGACGTTTTATTTTGCGGATGGTTCACGCTGGTCCGCCAATCAGTATGCGCTGCCTCCGCTGCCGGGGACGCGGGCATGGAGGATGGTCTCGAAGGAGGAGTTTTATGGACGAGAACGCTGAAGCCGGCGACTCTTGTGGCTCTGGTTTACGAGTCGCTGCAGGTGAATCGGGGTATCATCGTCGATAGATGGCGACGGTTCACATCCCGGAAGCGGAAGCGGCTCGCGATCTGCCCGGCCTGCTGGCACGGGTGCGGGCGGGGGAAGAAGTCGTGATCGTGAATGAGACAGCGCCCCCTGTGGTGCTGCGCGTGGCCGCTGAACCGGCGGGACGTCTGCTGTCCGAGGCGATTGAGCTGGCCAGGAAGCATGCCGACGAACTACCCCGTCGCTCGATATCCGAATCGATCGCTTTGGCGGAAGCTCGTTCGCGAGAGCTGGGCTACAAGCCAGTGATGGACGCCGGATTTGCTTCGGATCTGGAGGAGATTATCCGGACCCGCAAGCCTCGCGATACGTCGGCCTGGGGCTGACGCCTTGGATCTGATCCTCGACACCAGCATTCTGATCGAAAGCGAACGGCGTGGCGAGGCTGTCGAGGATATTCTCCGCAGGGCACGCTCCACCCATGGCGAGATCGACGTAGCACTCTCCGCAGTGAGCGCGGTGGAACTAACGCATGGCATCTACCGCGCCAGAACCGACGCCGACCGAGCGCGGAGGCAACTCTTCGTGGAAGGCGTCTATCAGGACCTGATTGTTTATCCTCTGACGCTGGCGATTGCGCAGCTCGCGGGCCGGATCGAGGGCGAGCAGGCAGCCAGGGGCGTTTCTATCGCCGTGGAAGACCTGATTATCGGGGCAACGGCAATTCATCTCGGCTACGGTGTCGCCACACTCAATACGCGACATTTTCAGGATGTTCCGGGACTTGGCGTGGTCACGCTCTGAGCGCAAGACCGCAACCGATGAAGGTAGGGGACAGGTCTGTTAAACCGTGCGAAGCATGTTCTTCTTGAGGCGTCGCTCGCCCCAAAAAGAACATACGAGGTAAGGCGCGCACCAGAGGATGACCGTTGCGGAGAGAAATTCTGTTTCGCTGGTTCGGTGATGGTAAAGGGGAGTAAATTCCAGCAGCATAACGACAAGGAGGAAAGCCGAGAGAGCCCTGAGAACATTCTGTTTAATGACCCCGAATTTCGAGGCGCGCGTCGGAGCGGACATCGATAGCAGCAATTGCTGATCGACCCAGCGCCCGATTGGGTACCAAAGCAATGGCACGAAGGCCTCGGTGAACCCGAGGATGGCGGTATCGCTCCCAGAACCAAATATCCCGCACACGACTATGCCGCAGAAGACTGCGGGCAGATTAAGGACAAGCGCGAGTTTCACGATCCGGCTGGCTTTCGGCTCGTCCGGTTGGAACCTGAGCGTCTCTCCCTCTTGATACGCAGCTTCACGATAAGCAGCGGATTCGGGGTTGGCTGCTATTTTCTGGGAGTGCTGTTGCGAAACGCTGATCGCGAACAGGGCCAAGTTCGCCAATGTCATCAGCACCGGAAGAATCCACCGAAACTGAATTCGATTTCGCAAACCCTCGGACCCTCGAGCGGTCCGCTTCTTACTCGTCTTCGCCCGCGGCCGCCGCACCAGCGCCCGGCGCGCCTTTGACGCGGACGACGGTGATCTTGGAGAAGCCTTCTTTGAAGTCCGGCGGACGCAGCCGTTCCGCCATCTTCTTCATCACGTCATCCGAGACCGTGCGCTCGCGCCGGCGGTTGCGCTCCATGCAGACTTCTAACGGCACGTCGAAGAAGACGGCCTGGACGTCGTAGCCGAAGCTTTTGGCCATCTTGATCCACTGGCGGCGCTCGTGGGGCGAGAGGTTGGTGGCATCGACGTAGTTCCAGGGCATTTTGGCGATCAGCCTTGCTCTCAACAAAGACCGCAGCGTCGAGAAGACCAGCCCCTGCCAGCGCTGCTCGGTGATGTCGTCGAAGAGCAGCGAGCGGAGCAGATCGCTCGAAAGCGGGGTGACGCCGCGGCGCTTGAACCAGGTCGTTTTGCCGGAGCCGGGCAGGCCGATGGTAAGCACAACGAAGCCGCGCGCTCCTTTGGCCGTTCCCTGTACCGCTTCCGGTGGAGGCGTGGCGAGAGATTCGGGCTGGGTTTCGAGCACGAGCTTGCCGGCGGGCGCGGGTTCTTCATCGGTTTTGGCCGCTGCGGCGAGTGTGCCAATGGGCTCGGCGGGAACTTCGGCAGCTCTTGCCTTGGGAGTAGCGGACTTGTGGGCAGGGACTTGGTGGGCTGGGGCTTCGTGGGCAACTGCCAGGCTTTCCGGCGGGCTTTCGGGCAGACCTTCGAAGTCTGGCTCTTCCTCGGCAGGAGGCGCCTGTCCTTTGCCCTGGTACGAGGGTTGGAGGGGTGCTGGTTGGTTCTGGGGCAGTTCCTGCCCAATTTTTCCGGTGGACTCTGAGGTGTTCGGCCCACGCTTCGTGCGTCGTCTCATTCGATCGCGCAACCACTGGCGCATATCCAGGATGTAACACAGTCAGGAGCGTGGAGCAAACGCCGAGAGGCATTATGTACCCCTTGTGACACGCCATGGTGTGAATGCGGCGTGACGTTGGTATGCAAATTTCTCCTTGTCCCGGAGGCCTTCCCCTTTTTTCCTTGACTACGGTGCTAGCATCGGTAATTGGGTGGTTCCGGGCGTTTTGGATCAGGAAAAAACAGAGTGATCCGGATCACTTCGAGTCGTGGCACGTAACTGCAATACTGAGGCAAGGAGACGAATCAATATGGCCGTCAAGGTTGGAATTAACGGGTTTGGGCGCATCGGACGGAACGTGTTCCGCGCGTCGCTCGGAAACCCCGACATCGAATTTGTAGCTGTCAACGACCTCACCAGTCCCGCAACGCTCGCCCACCTGCTGAAATACGATTCCATCCTTGGCAATCTGAAGAATGAGATCGTGGCGGGCGAGGACTTCATCTCAGTGGATGGGAAGAAGCTGAAGGTCTTTGCGCAGAAGGATCCGGCGCTGCTGCCGTGGGATTCGGTTGGGGCACAGATCGTGGTCGAGTCGACCGGTCACTTTACCGATGCGACGAAGGCGAAAGCACATCTGCGCGGACCGGTGAAGAAGGTGATCATCTCGGCTCCCGCGACCAACGAAGATCTGACCGTGGTGCTGGGTGTGAACGAGAAGAAGTACGATCCGGCGAAGCACAACATTATTTCGAACGCCTCGTGCACGACGAACTGCCTGGCGCCGGTGGTGAAGGTGCTGGTGGAGAAATTTGGGATCGTGTCCGGCATTATGACGACGATTCATAGCTACACGAACGACCAGGTCATTCTCGATTTTCCGCATAAGGACATGCGGCGGGCGCGCGCGGCGGCGCTGTCGATGATTCCGACCTCGACGGGCGCGGCAAAGGCGCTGAAGCTGGTGATCCCCGAGGTGGAAGGCAAGCTGGATGGGTTCGCGATTCGCGTGCCTACGCCGAACGTCTCGGTGGTCGACCTGACTTTCCTGGCGGAGAAGCCCATCACGAAGGACGCGATCAACGGCGCGTTTAAGGCTGCGGCGGACGGCGAGCTGAAGGGCATCCTCGGAGTGGACGCGAACGAGCTGGTTTCGAGTGACTTCAAGGGCAATCCGCTGTCGTCGATTGTGGACACGCCGCTGACGAAGGTTGTGGGCAACATGGCGAAGGTGATCAGCTGGTACGACAACGAGTGGGGCTACTCGTGCCGGGTGCGTGACCTGATCCTGTTCCTGACGAAGAAGGGTCTGTAGTTCAACTGCTGCTGTGTGCGGGGACTCCGGGCGGAGTCCCCAGCGCCTGGAGGGAGTCGATGCGGCAGAATATTCCTGGGACGTCTCCTTATGAGCCCGTGATTGGGTTCTCGCGCGCGGTGCGTGCGGGGCAGACGGTTTACGTTTCGGGCACAGGGCCGGTGGGCGCGGATCTGGCGGATGCGACCACGCAGACGCGGCACATTTTGGAAATTATTCGTGGCACGCTGGAGAAGGCAGGGGCGCGGCTGGACGATGTGGTGCGGACGCGCATTTATCTGGCGCATGTCGACGACTGGGAGGCGGTGGGCAAGGCGCACGGGGAATTTTTTGGGACGATTCGGCCGGCGGCGACGATGGTAGTGGTGGCTGGTTTGCTGCAGCCGACGTGGCATGTGGAGATCGAGGCGGAGGCGGTGGTGCATTCGGCTCCGCATGAATAGAGAACGAAAGACTCACCACAGAGGTCGCAGAGGACACAGAGTCGGCAAGCGATATTTCGGAAGAGGAAATTTCAAAAGAACTCCGTATTTCCTGGATTTTCTCTGTGATCTCTGTTGTGAGTAAAGTGGGAGGGTTAGACAATGACGAGCGCAGTGGAGACTGAGGGAGTTATGACGAAGCTATCGATTCGCGATGTGGATGTGGCGCACAAGCACGTCTTCATGCGCGTGGATTTCAACGTGCCGCTGACCGAGGATGGGTCGGAGATCACCGACGATACGCGCATTAAGGAGACGCTGCCGACGATCGAGTATGCGCTCAAGCACAAGGCGAAGCTGATTCTGGCGTCGCATCTGGGGCGGCCCAAGGGCAAGGTGAATCTGAAGTACAGCCTGCGGCCGGTGGTGGATCGGCTGCGGACGCTGCTGGACGCGCGTCTGGGCGAGAAGACGAATGTGGGGTTCGCGCCGGATTGTGTCGGCGATATTGCGAAGGAGATGGCGCGGCAGCTGGAGTCAGGGCAGGTACTGCTGCTCGAAAATCTGCGCTTCCATCCGGAAGAGGAAGCCAACGATCCGGAGTTTTCCAAGCAGCTGGCGTCGCTGTGTGATGTATATGTCAATGACGCGTTCGGATCGGCGCATCGCGCGCACGCTTCGACGGAGGGAATCACGCACTTCGTGAAGCAGTCGGCGGCGGGCCTGCTGATGGAGAAGGAGCTGACTTACCTCGGGAAGGCGCTCGAGAATCCGGCGCGGCCCTTTGTGGCGATCCTGGGCGGGTCGAAAATTTCGGGCAAGATCGACGTAATCAATAATCTGCTCGAAAAAGTAGACACGCTCGTGATCGTCGGCGGGATGGCGTATACGTTCCAGCGCGCGCTGGGCGTGACGACGGCCAAGTCGCTGGTCGAAGAAGACAGGATCGAGATGGCCGGCGAGGCCCTGAAGAAAGCGAAGGCGAAAGGGGTCGAGCTGCTGCTGCCGGTCGACAACGTGCTCGCCGATGCATTTTCGGCGGATGCCAAAACCCAGATCTGGAACAGCAGCGTGAACTTCCCCGCGGACTGGCAGGGGCTGGACATCGGCCCGAAGTCGATTGCAGCGATCAAGAAGATCGTCGCTGGCGCGCGGACCATCGTCTGGAACGGGCCGGCAGGCGTCTTCGAGTTTCCGCGGTTTGCTGTCGGAACGAACGCTATTGCCGAGGCGGTCGCGGCCAACCGGGACGCGATTTCGATTGTGGGCGGCGGCGACTCGGTAGCGGCCGTGAAGCAGGCCGGGGTTGCTGACCGGATCACGCACATCTCGACCGGGGGCGGAGCGAGCCTGGAGTTTCTGGAGGGCAAGAAACTGCCTGGTGTAGAGGCCTTGACCGAGAAGTAGCCAGTTCACTTTTGTAAAGAGATAATTGGGGCGCCATGCAGATTCTCTTTGCGGCGCCCTTTATTCTTGCGGCGGGGATTGCCTTCACCGTGCTTTCGGGTGTGCCGAGGGCGCGGCGCTGGGCCATCCCCATTCCGGCGGGAATCATCGGAGCAGGACCAACCTCCCTGGTAGGTTTATTCTTCGGCGCGATCGCGATCCATTCGCTCCCGCGCCCGGGCCGTGGTCCAATCATCGCCTTTTGGTGCGCGGGAGCGGTGACTGGACTGGTGGGCGGCGTTTTCATCGGAACAATCGCTCGGTTTGTGGCTTCAATCCTGCCTGCCATCCTGTTGCGAGCGGCGGTTTTTTTAGCCGGGTGGTGCAGCTATTTCGTTCTCATCGCCGTGGCGCTTTTCTTCGTGCATACGAGGGGCGGCGGCCTTTACGGCGGGGGCTGGCCAATCGCGACCATGACGATTTCGCTGGAAGTGCTGCTGAGCTTTACCGGGGCCTGGTTCGTTGCGCGGAAAACGGAGCAGTTTCGCCCATGGAAATTCCGGCTCCCTAGTGGAACGCCCTTCATCGCTCGTGCGAAGGAGTCGGGTCAGAAAGACTCAGAAGACGGCATTTACCTGCCGCCCGATCCCAGCGACGAACTTCCCTCCTGAAGCCTGGTCGCACGCCTAAGCGTCGATGGGCTGTTTCCGCGATCGCAAGCGCTCGCTTTCGCTGCGGCAATAACGCGGGCATAGAGCCTGGATCGTACAACGTTATCTCGCGAGGAACTGCGCAGGCGTCAAAATCGGAATACCGCGCCAGGGATGCAGGATGAAAAGATCGTCGTCGCTGCTGACGATGGCGGCGGCGCTTGCAACGAGCGCGAGCGCCAGGAACTTGTTGTCGCGAGGATCTCGGCAGGGTGGTGTCAACGTAGTTGCATCGAAGCGTGGCACCGAAAACACAAGGCAATCGCGTTGGAACTGTTCAACGGCTTGCTGGCGCGTGGCTCGGTCCACATATTGATCAAACTTCGGTCGCGTCAGGACTTCCCACATCTCAGCCATCGTTTCAGGACTGGCACAAAGCTCGTTGTTCAGCAGCGCCTTCCTCAACGCGCGATGCGGGACGGAGCCGGGGCGCAGAATTCCGCTTACGATCGAACTGGTGTCGAAGACGATGTAGTCTTTCAACGCAGTTCATGCACGAGGCGATTGACTTCTTCGTCGGTGAGTGCGGCTGCGGCTGGCGTCATACTTTTTCTGGCTTTCCTGCTCCAGGCATCGAACCTGGCGACCGCCTTGCGCCGACGGTCGCGCTCGCGCAGAATTTCCTCCATGTCCCGTGGGGATACCACGAAGGCAGCGGTTCGTCCGTGGCGGGTGATCGCCACGGGTTCGCGCTGGGCGGTATCGAGCAGCTTGCCGAACTGGTTCTGTGCCTCAGCGGACGTCATCTTGACCATAAGCCACCTTCGACGGCGTAATAGCCGATTCAGCTATTATAGCTAATTTAGCTACTCGTAGGCCAATGCATCGATGGGGTCTTTGCGGGCGGCTTTCCACGCAGGGTACAGGGCTCCGAGCGTCGACCCGATGAGCGCGATGGCGGCTCCGTTGAGGCGCCAGTGGGTCGTCAGATAGAACGTCAGGGTTGGGAAGCGCGCGTCCATAAAGAGCTTAAGCAGCTGAGTAGCCAGCATGCCCACAAGAACGCCGGCGACGGACACCAGGATGGCTTCGCGCAGAAACAAGTTCACAACGTAAAATTTCGACGCGCCCAACGATTTTAGGATTCCGATCTCCCGCGTTCGCTCCATGACTGCCGTATACATCGACTGGAAGATGACGAGGAAGCCAACGATGACGGCGATGGCGATGACGACATTGAGGGCGATGGTGAAGCCCGGCAGGTGTTCGGGCGTCATCGTCCCCATCCATTCGGCGAGCGTCTGCACCGAATACGTGCTCAACGCGGGGGTGTGCTCGATCTCGTCGATGACCGCCTGCTGATTTTTCGGATGGTCGGTGCGGATATAGAAGATCGATGCATTGTCCGGCGTGCCGTTCAGCGAACCGAGGGTGTGGATGGGCACGAAGATATGGCTGCCTTTGCCGTGCTCCACGATGCCGCAGATCCGGAAGGTGTGATTGAGAACCTTAACCGTCTGACCGAGACCAACGTGGTGGCTGCGGACATAGAGATCGTCGACGAGGGCATCATCCGGACCCGTGGGTGGGCCGCCGGAGAGGAAAACGAAGGGGCGAAGAGCATTATAGGTCGGGTAGTCGATGCCGAAGATGGTCTGGACGGCTCCACTGGTGTCCAGCTTGGCAATGGTCGGAGATGCGACCGCGACGTGGGGGAGCTTAGCAAGGAACTCCGGTGCAATCTTCGCCGGGACCGCGGCGTCGCTGAGGCCGCTGAAATTGCTGGCATTCGGCGGCCGGACCATGATGTCAGCTCCGATGCCGTTGGTCTGGTTCGCCGCGCCCTGGATCTGCCCGACCATAATGGCCACGATCGACAGGATCATGATGACCTCGATCGCGACGGCGAGGACGCTGATGGCGGACCGGACCGGGCGATAAAGAATGTTTCCTATGACGAGCTTGTTCATCTGATGGATTGGATGTGACGCGAACGCTTTGCAGGGTCCCAGGTCCAGAGTAGCAAAGGGCTGTGGAAAAGCGGGCCGGATTGGCGGCGGAGCTATTGCATGCTCCGTTAAGGCCTAATGTACTATCCAACATCACCCGAGAGAGGGATTTGCACATACGGTTACCTCCGTACTATGATCTTCGATAGAAGAACAAAGAACTTAACGGTGTTTTTCGATTGACGTTTTTGGTATTGCGGCCTTAGTCTTGAGGGGCAAATCCCCAAATCACTCGGAAGGAAGCCTGGCGTGGGGCAGTTTGGCGAGGAGTTACGGCGGGAGCGCGAGTCTCGCGGAGTCACGCTTGAGACCATCAGCGACCGGACAAAGGTGATTACCCGCTACCTCTCTGCCCTTGAAAATGAAAAATTCGATGTGCTCCCTGGTGGCATTCTGAGCAAGGGCATTGTGCGGGGGTATGCGCGGACCGTTGGGCTGGACGAATCGGTATGGGTGGAGCGCTTCATAGCGGCCACGGGCGAGAAGGTGCAGAACGAAGGCGAATGGGTGGCCTTCGTTGAGAATGTTGGCAAAACCCGCGAACAGTCGCGCAAAAGGAATAAATCGCGGCTCCGCTGGGGTGTCTTTGTCCTGCTGCTGCTGCTGGGCGGCGCCGGATGGGCGGTTTGGCGGTATATGAACGGGCGTATGGTGGCGGTTGAGGCACAACAGCATGCGGTGAGTTCGGCGGCAGCCGCTGCTCCAGTTGGGTCCCCCAGCCAGTAAACCGGTCCGGCAAATTACTTCTGTGACCTGTCGCAGGCGCGGGTTCCTCCGTAGCCTGCAGGTATGATCCCTCGACAATCTGGCTGGTTGGTAGCTGTGCTTCTTTGCGCGCCCGCGATTGCGGCTGGCGCGGCAAAACCACATGTGGTCGCTCTGGGAGCCGCGCGGCATGAGCCGTATTCCATGGAGGGCGACCCGGCGGGCGCCAGGAAGGGCGAAACCGAGCTGAAGGTGCGTCCGCTCATGGTGGACGGCAAAGTGAAGGAATGGACCACCGGCGAGGTGCATGACGTGACCGAGCGCAGCTTCGCGGTGCGGCGGGCAGTGGAGCTGAACGATGCGCTGCCCGAGGAGCGGGGGACGCGTTGGGTATGGCAGAGGGGTCCCTGGGTGCTGGTGGATCGCATAAGCGGCAAGGTAGCGGCGCTGCGCCTGCCGGACTTCGATCCGGCCGTGTCTGAGGCGGTGTGGTTTCGGGACTACGCGGCGTATTGTGGGGTGAACACAACCGGCAAGCAGCTGCTCGCGGTGGTGGCGCAGGTGCAGGCGCGGCGTCCGCTGCTGGCGAAAAAGCTTGGGCTATGGGATCCGGCGGATCATCCGACCCCGGCGTGTGCGCCGGCGGTATGGGAGCGGAGCCCGCTGAAAGTCAGCTTTCTTCCGGCCGGCGGTGCGGGAGTCAGCTTCGATGTGGTGGGCACTTCGGCGGTGCTGGTGGAAGAAGACAGCGACGACGAGTAGCCGCACCAGTACCGGCTCCCGTCCCCAATTCTGCGCGTCGGACTTTCGGCAACAGGCATAGCATAGGTGCATGGATTCTCTCGATGAGCTGCTTCGCCAGGCGGAGATTGCGCATGGACACTTGTGCGCGGGCCAGGTCCTCGGCGTACGCATGGCAATGCTGGGATGCCGGCGTTTGGGAATTACCGAGCCACGTGGGAGCGATCGCAAGCGGCTGGTGACCTACGTCGAAATCGACCGCTGCGCGACGGATGCAATTGGCGTGGTGACGGGATGCCGCCTGGGCAAGCGTGCGCTGAAGTTTCGCGACTGGGGAAAGATGGCCGCGACCTTTGTCGACCTCGGGTCGGGACGCGCGATCCGCATTGTGGCGCTCGAATCGTCGAAACAGCGGGCGCGGGAGTTGTATCCGGGGATCGCTGACAAGAACCAGCAGCAGATGAAGGCGTATCGCGAGATGGACGACTCCGAGCTGTTCGGCGAGCAATGGGTCGATGTCGCTGTTGGTGCAAATGAGATGCCTGGCTACAAGGGGGCGCGGGTTGCATGCGCGGCGTGTGGCGAGGGCATCAACTACGAGCGTTATGTCGAGCGGGAAGGCGAGACGCTGTGCATGGCGTGCGCGCATCCGGAGCAGCGGTACTACCGGCCGGCCCAACAGCCCAGGCTGCACGAAGAGCCCCCAGAACATCGGCGATCGGAATGCGCATAGCTGGCAGCGCGCTTTGAGCGATCAAGCAGCTACAATTGCCAGGTTGGCGGCGACTTGCCGGGCAGCAAACGATGATCCGGGGAGTGGAACGAACTCATGCTCAACTTGGAAGGCCGCGTGGCGGCTGTATTTGGATTGGCGAACAAACGCAGCATCGCCTGGGGGATTGCTCAGAAACTGCACGAGGCGGGCGCAAAGCTGGCGATCAGCTATCAGAACGAGCGCATGAAGGCCGAGGCACTGGGGCTGATTCAGGATTTGCCGGGTGCGGAGCCTTTTCAGTGCGACGTCTCGAACGACGCGGAGATCGAGCAGGTCTTTGCGCAAATGAAGGAGCGCTACGGCAAGCTGGATGTGCTGGTGCACTGCATCGCCTTCGCCCCCGCCGAAGACCTGAAAAACGATTTTCTGCAGACCACGCGCGAGGGGTTTCGGATTGCGCATGACGTGAGTGTTTACTCGCTGATCGCGCTGAGCCGCGGGGCCGCTCCTTTGATGACAGACGGGGGATCGATCATCACGCTGACATATTTCGGAGCCGAAAAGGTGGTGCCGCATTACAAGGTGATGGGTGTGGCGAAGGCGGCGCTCGAGGCGACGGTGCGTTATCTGGCCTGGGACCTGGGCAAGCAGAATGTTCGCGTGAATGCGATCTCCGCGGGACCCATCAAGACGCTGGCCGCACGCGGCATTGGAAACCTGGGCGACATGCTGAAGTATCACTCCGACCGCGCACCGCTGCATCGCAACACCGAGCAGGAAGAGGTGGGCAAGACGGCTGTCTATCTGGCATCGGACCTGGCCAGCGGAGTGACCGGCGAGACGATCTACGTGGACAGCGGCTACAACATCATGGGATTTTAAGAAAGCAACCCGGTGATGGATCTGTAATTCCGAACGCGTATGCGGGCCGAGGAATCCCGTGGCGATAACCAGAGATGATCCCATTTCGCCTGAATGCATTCAGTTGATTCCGGCGAAGCAAGAAGAAGAGCCGATCTTGGCGAATCTGCTGGAGCTGTACGCGCACGATTTCACCGAATTCCTGCCGATCGATCTGAGGTCGAACGGCCGATTCGAATATCAGGACTTGTCGCGCTATTGGCGTGACCCCGATCACCATCCTTTTCTTATCAAAGTGGCCGGAAAACTGGCCGGGCTCGTCCTGGTCCGGAGGGACGAGAGCGTAGCCCGTGCCGAGCCTCTGTGGGACCTGGGGGAGTTCTTTGTGGTGCGCCGCTATCGGCGCCAGGGCGTGGGCACGGCGATTGCGCACGAGGTGTGGCGACGATTTCCCGGGCGTTGGCAGGTGCGAGTGATGGAAGCGAACCTGGCGGGGCAGCACTTCTGGCAGCGCGCGATCACGCAATTCACGGAAGCCGAGGTCGAATCGGCCCGCCTTGAACGAGCCGGCGAGTACTGGCGATTTTTCACCTTTGAATCGAAAGCGTCGAGGTCCAGGTCGCGCGCGCGGCCTGGTAGCCATCCCTGATTCGTCGTAACGAGTCGGGTAAGCTGGCCCGGTCGTGCGCTTGACAGCGAAGCGAAGCTACTATGTGATGGAATTAATCAAGAGGCGAAGGAGTTCGCCTTAACCGCTGTCCTCTTTAGCGCTGGACAGATGATGACTCCTGACAGGAATCCTGTCGCGGAGTCGTATCCCCGGCGCGATCCCTGCACATGATGTGGAATCCCGATCTGTGGCGAAGCCATGGATAGCCGCGGCGTTTTGTCGCTGCCCGCGGTAGGATTCGGGCCTTTGTGGTCGCGCGAGAGCTTCGCGGACCTGCAAGGAGGACGATTGCAGAAGTATCTGCTGATTGCACTGGGCGGCGCTCTTGGATCGGTTGCCCGTTACTGGATTGGAGCGGCGGTGACGAATCGCCTGGGGACGAGGTTTCCCTATGGGACGTTGGTCATCAATCTAACGGCGTGTCTGGTCATCGGATTTGTGGTGACGTTCATGGGAAGGCGCGCGGGCATCAGCGCGGCGTGGCGTTACCTGGTTCCCATAGGGTTCGTGGGGGCGTACAGTACGTTTTCGACCTATGAGTGGGAGACCATGTCGCTGCTGCGGGCTGGCGGTTTGCCCATGGCCGCGCTGTACGCGTTCGGCAGTCTTGTGCTGGGCCTGGCCGCCGTGTGGTGCGGGATGCTGGCGGCGGAGTTCCTGTCATGACGGCGAGTGAAAAGGAGAAGATATGCTGACGACCGGAAAGGCGCTGAAGGTTTCGATCACAGTGAGCGATGGGGCGAAGTATCACGGGGCCTCGGCCTATGCGAGCATCCTCGATTTTCTCTTCTATCGGGGAGTGAGCGGCGCGACCGTGCTGAAGGGGATAGCGGGATTCGGAGCCGATCATCATCTGCATTCGACCAGCGTGGTGGAGGTGTCGGACAAATTGCCCATCCGGATTGAGTTTGTAGAGACGCGGGAGAAGGTGACGGAGCTGATGGGCAAGCTGGAGGAGATGGCGGGCACCGGGCTGATCGAGGTGCAGGAGACCACGGTGGCGAAGGCACCGCAGCTTTCGAAGCAGAAGCGGCCGATCCCCGAGCATTTGAAGATCGAGGGCAAGGCGCGGTTGATGCGCATCTACGTGGGCGAATCAGATCGCTGGCAGGACAAGCCGCTGCACGAGGCGCTTGTGCACGCGATGCGCGCCAACGACATCGCGGGCGTGACGGTCTACCGGGGCATCGAGGGCTTTGGGGCGCACCGGCGCGCGCACAAAGAGAAGCCGACGCACCTTTCACGGGACGCTTCGATCATGTTGTCGGTGGTCGACACCGACGACAAGCTGCAGAAGTTTCTGCCGGTCGTGGATCAGATGGTGCAGGAGGGCCTGGTGGTTATGTCGGACGTGGACATCGTGAAGTATTCCTGGCGCACGGCAGAGCTGGAGCCGCCGTCGGAAGACGCTGGCGGACTGTGACGGAGACCGAACGATGAAGGAACAGTTCGAGGCTCGGATGCTGCGCATCTATTTCGGCGAGGCCGACAAATGGGAGGGTAAGCCGCTGCACGAGGCGATCCTGGCGAAATGCCACGACTTGGGCATGGCCGGGGCTACCGTTTATCGCGGCATTGAGGGCTACGGAAGTAGCACCAGGATTCACCGCCCGAGTCCGTGGAAATTTTCGCGGGATGCGCCAATCATGGTGACCGTGATCGATCGCGAGGAAAAGATCGCGCAGCTGATACCGCACCTCGATGCCATGGTGGGCGAGGGACTGATCGCGACGTCGAAAGTGGACGTGACGCGGTACACGCGAACCTAGAGTTGCTGCCTCCCGGCCCGCGTCATTCCGAACGCAGCGCCCGCATGGGGTCGACCGAAGCCGCTCGGCGCGCGGGGACGTAACAGGCCAGCAGCGCGACAAACGTCAGGATGGCGATGACGCCGATCATGGTGATCGGATCCCAGGGATGGACGCCGTAGATCATCGAGGATTTTTCGAGAGAGACACTCGCCATGAGACGAGTGACAAGCAGGGCCGCAACCGTTCCCACGGCCACCCCGACCCCGGCCAGAATGGCGCCGCGCTGCATGACCAACCGCAAAACTCTGCCGCGATCGGCGCCCAGCGCCATGCGGATGGCCATCTCCTGTGTGCGTTGTCCGACGAGGTAAGAGATGACGCCGTAAAGTCCGACACTGGCGAGCAACAGGGCCAGAACTGCGAAGGCTCCGAGCAGGATCATCGAGAAGCGGCGCGCGGCGAGAGAGCCGGCGATGATCTGGTTCATGGTGAGGGGACGCCAGGCCACCTGCGAGGCATTCATCTGGCGCAGGGAAGACTGAATTTCCGGGAAAACGGTGTCGGGGTGGTCCGCGCGAACCGCGACGTTCCAGAAGAAGCCGCTGTTGGAGACGAACTGCGAGTCGTCGAGCTGGCCGATGTCGATGTAGAGCTGGGCGTGCAGTGAAGAGCTGGCGTCGCTGTCGAGGCCCCAGTGCAGGACATGCCCGACCACACCGATAACGGTGGCCTGGATGTTATCGGGATTGGTGAGGTTGACGATTTTGCCAATGGGGTCGGTATTGGGGAAGAACTGGCGGGCGAGATCGTCGTCGATCACGATGACGTGCGGAGTGTCGGCGCGGTCGGCATCGGCGAACCAGCGGCCGCGCAGGAGCGGGATGCGCATGATGCGGAGATAATCGGGCTCGACGGTGTAGAGCAGAGACCAGTGCATATCGTTGGCGTCAGCCGGCCTGGCTTCGTTCTGCAGCCAGAAGAGCTCTTCGTCGTCGTCGCCGGTCATCGGAACGTCGTTTCCCATGAGGGAGACGCCGGAGATGCCGTGAACGGAGCGCATCTGCTGGTCGAGGCTGCGGGCGTAGGCGCGAGCGCCCACAGGGTTGTGGAGGACGAGTGCATCGGGGCCGGCGACGCTGAAGCGGAGAACGCCGTTGGGGTCGAAACCGGGCGAGGTGTGGTAGAGCGCAAAAAGGCTGCGGACCATAAGGCCGGCGCCGGCGAGCAGCACAAGCGCAGCGGCCATCTGAAAAATGACGAGGACGTCCTGGGTGCGATGGCGCGATCCATGGACCGTGCGGCTGCCGCTATCGCGCAGCGCGGATTGAGGCTGTTGCGCGGCGATTCTCCATGCGGGGATGAGGCCGAAGACGATGCCGACAACGACCGAGACACCAAAGGTGAAGCAGAGGACAGCGGGGCTGAGTTGGATGTGGGAGGCGTGTGGCAGCGTGTCGGGGGCGAGGGCCACCGCTGCGTGAGTTCCCCACGCGGCGAGAACGAGGGCGAGTGCGCCGCCTGCCAGCGCCAGGGCGGTGCTTTCGGTGAGGATCTGGCGGACGATGCGGCTGCGGCCGGCGCCGAGCGCGATGCGAACGCCGAACTCCTGCGCCCGCGCGCTGGAGCGGGCGAGCAGCAGGTTGGCAACGTTGGAACAGGCGATAAGGAGCACGAAGCCGACGGCGGCGAGAAGAACAAAGAGCACAGGCCGCACGTTGCCGACGATGGCTTCACGCAGCGGACGGAGGTTGGCGCGCAGGCCGCGGTCCTCTTCCGGATAAACGGCGGCGAGATGGCTGGTGACGTTATTCATGTCCGCCTGGGCCTGAGCGAGGGTGACGCCCTGTCGCAGACGGCCGATGCCGTGAATGCCCAGGCCGGCGCCGCGGAGTTTGAGGGCTTCGTTCTGCCACTGGCCGATGGGAACGTAAATGTCTTCGGGCAGGAACCCGCCGACCTGCAGATCGAAGGAGGCGGGTATGATGCCGACGACGGTGTAGTCGCGGCCGTCGAGGGTGATGGAGCGGCCGACGATGTTGGGATCGGAGCCGAATTCGCGAGCCCAGAATCCGCCGCCGAGCATGACGATGGGCGCGCGGCCGATTTCGTCTTCACCGGCAGCGAAGAGACGGCCCAGGGAGGGTTTGACTCCGAGGAGCGGGAAGAAATCTGAGGTGACGTAATTGCCGCGGACGCGCTCGGAGTAGCCGGAGCCGGTCATGACGAAGCCGACGTGGCGATAGACGGCGAGGCCGGCGAAGCTGCGGTTGTCGCGTTGCCAGTCGAGGAAGTTGGGGTAGGAGATGGAGCCGGTTTCGAAGTTGGGCTTGGAGGCGTCGACGGCCAGAAGCTCGCCCGGATGCGGCAAGTCGACGGGGTGCAACAGCACCGTGTTGACGATCGAGAAGAGTGCCGTGTTGACACCGATGCCGAGAGCCAGCGTGACGATGACGACAGCAGTAAAGCCTGGCGATTTGCGCAGCTGACGCGATGCGAAGCGGAGATCCTGCAGCAGGTATTCGAACCACGGCAGCGTCCTGCGCTCCCTGACCGCCTGTTGGGTTTGTTCCAGACCGCCGAGTTGGACGAGCGCCCGTCGGCGCGCTTCCTGCGGGGTCATGCCGGCGCGGAGGTTGTCGTCGATATGCAGCTGCACGTGGCACTCGAGTTCGGCAACGATGTCATCCTGTGCCGAATGCCGGACAAACAGGCCGCGGAGGCGATGGAAGAAGGCTCGGAGGGTCCGCATTTATGACTCCTCGGAGGGGGACAGGAAGCGGCCCACAATCGCCGTCGCCTGCTGCCAGCTGCGTTCTTCGCGCTCCAGCATCTTGCGTCCGACGCGCGTCAGTTTATAGAACTTCGCCTTGCGGTTGTTGTCGGACGTGCCCCACTCGGAGACGATGGCGCCTTCCTGTTCGAGCTTGAGAAGAGCTGGATACAGCGTGCCGTAGTTCAGCGAGAGCAGGTTGCCGCTGGTCTGCTCAATGCGTCGCGCGATGCCATAGCCGTGCTGCGGGCCCATGGTTTCGAGGGTCTTGAGCACCATCAGGGCCAGAGTGCCTTGCCAGACGTCGGCCTTGTCTCCCATACACGCTCCTCTTGGTAGGCCATAGGTAACACAGTCTGGTATGGGAATGCAATAGGTGCAACGGGAAACTGCGAAGAAATCGAATCTCTCGCCTGCTGGCCGCGGTAGCAGCCTGGGCGACATCGGGCAGCTCCTTCTGTTTAGATATGCAGTGCGGATGATCCTGAGTTCGGCGACCTCGCGGAGAAGATCGTTCATGGTTGTGGAAGGTCGAATTCCGAAGGCAGTGGCGGCGGCCCTGTTATTGCTCCTCTGTCTGCCTATGTCCTCGCAGGCTCCTTCTGGGGATGGTGCGACGGTTCTGCTCGACGCCTGGTTCAACAGTCAGACACGGCAGAATGCCGACGGAAAGAAGGAGCTTTTCCATTACAAGTGGGACGATTTTTCGAATTCAGGATATTCGCTGTTCGGGCAGATCTGGCGCGGCTATGGAGTTGAGACGAAAACGCTCACCACCGCTCCAACCGCGCAGAAGCTGAAGGGCGCGCAGTTCTACATCATCGTTTCTCCGGATATTCCGGCGAAGAATCCCGATCCTCATTACATGACGGCCGAAGACGCGAAGCAGATCGCGCATTGGGTGCGCGGCGGCGGAGTGTTGTTGATGATGGAGAACGATCCGGCGAACGCGGACATTTCGCATATGGACTTGCTGGCGGACAAATTTGGGCTGCATTTCAACAACGTGCTCGTCCACCACGTCGTAGGCGACGATTTTCCGGCAGGTCGGATCGACGTGCCTACGCCGGGTCCGCCGTTTACGCATCCTCACGTGCTCTACATGAAAGATACCTGCTCGCTGACTCTGTCGCGCGGTGCGATCCCTTTGCTGAGGGACAAGGCGGGCGATCTGCTGATGGCGTACGCGAGGTATGGGAAGGGAATGGTGTTCGCGGTGACGGACCCGTGGCTCTACAACGAATACACAGACGGCAAAAAGCTGCCGCCGGAGTATGACAACCTCGCGGCGGGCAAGGAATTTGTCGCCTGGCTGCTGGAGCAGCGGGCGCAGCTTCCGCACTAATCCCCGACCCGCACAAAAGAGCGCAGCCGGCATATTTCACCGGCTGCGCTCTGGCCTTGCTCATTGCTGCTCAGCCGCGTGCTCAGCCCTCGGAAGAATGAAGCACACGGAACGTGTTGCCGCCGTTTGACCAGACCAGCACCAGCGCGTCCTGACCTTTCGGAACGCTGGACAGCTGTTGGGCAACGTCGGACGCGGTGGGCGTCGGTTTGCGGTTGACGGAGACGATAATGTCGCCGCGCTCCAGACCCGCGTCATCGGCCGGGCTGCCGGAGCGGACATTCTGGATGACCGCGCCGTGAACGCTTTCCGGCGCCTGAACCTGCTGACGGAGATCGGGCGTGAGGTCTGCCAGACCCAGGCCCCAGCGTCCTTTGCCGTTGCCGTTCTGCGCGACCACCTGCTCGTGGCCGCCGTTCACCGAGTCAAGCGTGACGGGCAGGTCGAGAGTCTTGCCATCGCGCATCACCTCGAGGTGAATCGTGTCCCCGGGCTGCTTCTGGCTGGTCTCCATCTGCAGTTCTCCGGCATCGCTGACCGGCTTGCCGTTGAAAGCAGTGATGACGTTGCCGGTTTGAAGCCCCGCTTTGGCGCCAGGAGAATCCGGCGTGACCCCGGAGACGACAGCTCCCACAGCCTTTTTCACGTCGAAGAACTTCGCGCTGTCAGGCGTGACGTCTTCGATGGTCACGCCGATGTAGCCGTGGCGGACTTTGCCGTCGCGGATAAGAGCGGTCACAGTGGGTTCGGCAATCTTGGTGGGAATCGCAAAACCCATGCCGGAGAACGCGCCGGTAGGTGAATAGAGGAAGGTGTTGATGCCGATCAGTTCGCCGCGAGCATCGACGAGCGCTCCGCCGGAGTTGCCGGGGTTGATGGCCGCGTCGGTCTGGATAAATTCACCGGGCTTGCGGCGATCGGAGTCCGGGTTGGGGCGATCGAGCGCGCTGATAATGCCGCGAGTCACGCTGAAGCGGAAGCCGTAGGGATTGCCGAAGGCGAGAACGAGCTGGCCGGGTTCGAGCTTCGACGAGTCGCCCCACGGGATGCTGGGGAAGTCGTGGCCTTCGATCTTGATGACCGCGAGGTCGGTGAGCGGATCGGCGCCGATGAGCTTTGCAGGATAAATGTCGCGGTTGCTCATGGTGACGCTGATGTTGGTGGCGCCGGCAACCACGTGGTTGTTGGTGACAATGTAGCCGTCGGGCGAGATGATTACGCCGCTCCCGAGGCCATGTTCAAAGGAAGGCTGCTGTTGCATCATCGGACCCTGGAAGCCCTGCGGCCCCTGAAAAAACTGGCCGAAGGGTGAGCCGGGCCCAAAGAACTGCTGGAACTGTTTTTGCTGCTGTTGCTGGTTTTGGCCCTGATCCTGGTCGTCCTCTCCCTGCTCGGCCAGTTGATGGTCATTCACCTTTGCGGTGACATTGACGTTGACGACCGCTGGACGGACGCGCGCGGTGAGCGCTTCCATAGCGTGATCGAAGGCCAGCAGCGGGCTGACGCTGCTCTCGTCGATCGGAGCGGCGGCCGGAGCCGGAGCGGCGGCTGCCGCAGCCGCGGGGCGCGCGAAAGTCCACGCTCCCGCTGCGATGAGAGCTCCCGCGGCGAGGACTGGAATGACCAGACGCCGCGCGACTGACGATTTCACTTCTTTGAGGTTCATGGTTTTGCTTCTCCTGTTGTTGAACTAACGAATTAGTTGATAACGGCAAAATTTTTTGGGCTAGATCGACTGCGCGGTCTGCCCTGTTTCTCCGGGTACGATGAGCCCGATGCGAAGAATCTGAATCGGAGTTCCTGTGACCGGGTTGATGATCTGGAATATCTGGATTTCGAGTGCGGGGTCTTCCTTGCTCTGCCTCAATTGTTGTGCGCCGATTGTGCGGAGCTGCGCACGGGTGAGGCTTGTGGTGGTCTCGCTGGTTTCAAGGACGATCACCATCGGGCCATCTGCCATTGGGCCGGCCTGATTGACGGAGAGAAAGCGGGCCATCACGACCGGATTCCGTGGCGCTGGCTTAACCGTGGCGAGCTGAGGTGCGACCGGCCTGTGCGTCGAGACGTTCCGCTTCGCTGTCGTTTTGCGGATAAGAGCCGACTTCAAGTGAGGCTCCTGCGCGGGGTGGAATGACGCTGGAATCATGGCAGACGCGGGGAACCGGATTCCGTCATCCGTGATCCGCGGCTTTGCGATCTGGGAAGCGGAGATTGAATTGACTGGCACAAATTCGACAAAGCGCGGCATACAGGTTGCAACCCCAGCGCACGCAATCGACAGGGACGCTGCCACGCCGAGGGCGGCGCGTCCGACGTGGGTCGTCGCCGAAGAGCCGATGCGCAGGATGCGGGCGATACGCAGCGAGGCATCGCGGGCGCGCGCGACGGCGGCCTGGGCCATGGTCCATCCGCGGCGGGCGCAGCCTCTTTCGAGCAGGTCGATCAGGCAGCCGGCGTAGGCGCGGGGATTGCCTGTGGCGGCGAGTACCGCATCGTCGCAGGCCATCTCGCGCTCGAGGGAGAGGCGGGCATCGATCCACCAGACGGCGGGATGAAAGAAGAGAATGGCCCGGACAGTTTTCTGAATGAGATTCGTCCAGTCGTCGTGGCGGCGCAGGTGGGCGAGTTCGTGAATCAGAATGGGGCGCAGCTGAACGGCGTTCAGATCGCGCAGCGCCCACCCGGGCAGCACGATGGCCGGGTTGCTGAACCCCAGAGCCGACGGAACGCGGGCTTTGTCCGACACGAGCAGACGGACGGGGCGATTTGTCTCCGCCAGCAGCCCCACTAATGTTGGGTCGAGTTCGTTCAGCGGGATCTCCGTGCAGTTACGGCGAATTTGTCGGACCTGCCATACTCCTGCAACGACGCGGGCTAATGCGAGGAGAGCGATTGCAAGCCAGAAAACAAAAGAGGATATAGCCCAGAAGGATGGGACGGCGAACTGGACATGGGCTTGGGGAATCAAGCTCGATTGTGCCGATCCGAGGCCGCCGAGCAGCGGGAGGGCGACCACTCCTGCCAGAGCGACGAGCCAGACGGCGAAGCGAGTGCCCGCATTCTGGCGGCCCATGAGGCGCAGCAGCAACCACGCGCAGAACGCGATCAGCAGGCCTTCGGGCAACGAGTTCACAACCCGCGCGACCACAAGCTGCGCAATCTGAGCAACAAGCTGGGCCAAGTGCATCATCGCGCGCCGCTCCTGGGGTTTGCGCCGCTTCCTTTCGCCATTTTCGCTTCATCGCTGCTCTCGAGCATCTTGCGCAGGCGGTCCAGTTCCCCAGGCGCGATGCCCCGGTCCTCAAGAATGTTCAGCACCAGATCTTCGTGGGAGTCGCGGAAGAAGCGGCTGACCAGATGACGGATCTCCGAACGGCTTGCCTCCTCCTGCGCGACCAGCGGCGTATAAACGTGGGCGCGGCCGTCCTTCGCGTGCTCCACGTAGCCCTTGCGCTCGAGAATGCGGATGGTCGTGAGAATGGTGTTGTAGGCAAAGGCGGGTGAACCTGGCAGGCCATCGAGAATCTGCTGGACCGTGCCTGGACCCTTCTGCCAAAGCACCTGCATAATGCGGAGCTCGGCTTCAGTCAGGGTTTGGGATGTTTTGCGCGGCACGGCCGGAATTCCCCTTCTTTTCATTCGACGCGCGTGGGCGGCGAAAGTAACTAATAATTTAGTTTTACCGCAGAAATGGTCGGCTGACAAGGCCCGGCGCCTGTGCTCCTGGCTGCTTCTCTGGCGAATACGGCACGGTTTGGGGCAGCGAGCAGGACTGAGAGCGGCGAAGGATCAGGGTCGAGTACAGACCGGGCGTGGTCTGCTATTGTCATCAACATCCAGCGAACGCGGGCCCGTCCCAGGATCTTCGTCTGCCGTCGTTTTGGAGCACATTATGAGCGTTTTCCTGCAGGACCTTCGCTACGCCTGCCGCATGCTCGCGAAGTCGCCGGGCTTTGCCGCCATCGCCGTCCTCACCCTCGGCCTGGGCATTGCCGCGGACACCACGCTGTTCTCCGTTGTGAACGGCGTCCTTCTCAACCCGCTGGCGTATCCACACTCTGAGCAGCTTGTCTCGATCAACTCCAATGAATCTGTGCCTCAGATTCCGGTCAGCTATCTCAACTTTCTGGACTGGCAGCGCCAGACCCGCACGCTCTCCTCAATGGCCATGTATCGCCACGAGGACTACAACCTGACCGGCCAGAAGGGCCCCGCTGAGCGCGTCAACGGCTTCATGATCTCCGCTCAGTTCCTCAGCACCCTCGGGGTGCATCCAGCCTTCGGTCGAGACTTCAACGCCTCCGACGACCACCTCGGCGCGGCCCCCGTCGCCCTTCTCAGCAATGGCTTCTGGCGCCGCCGGTTCGATGGATCGCTCTCCGTCCTCGGCAAGCCGGTCACCTTAAATGGCGTCGACTACACGGTGGTCGGCATTCTGCCACCCGGTTTTCTCTTCTATGGCATCGACCGGGATGTTTACGTCCCCATCGGTCAGTGGACCGACCCCTCCTTCCGCGATCGCCGCATCGACGAAAGCGCCCACGTCGTGGCTCGCCTGGCGCCCGGCGTTACGCTCGATCAAGCCAGGGCCGACATGGACACAGTCGCCCACAATCTCGCCACCGCCTACCCCGAGGTCGACAAAGGATTCGGCGTCGGCATCAGCCTCATCTCCGTAAAGCAGGACATCGTCGGCGACGCCCAGCCCTTGCTTCTTGTCCTTCTCGCCGCGGTCGGATTCCTTCTTCTCCTCGCCTGCACCAACGTCGCCAGCCTGCTGCTGGCCCGCTGTATGGCCCGCTCCGCGGAGTTCGCCATTCGCTCCGCCCTGGGAGCCGGCCGCAGCCGCCTCATCCGCCAGCTGCTTACCGAAAGCCTTCTGCTTGCCGGCCTTGGCGCCCTCCTGGGACTGGCGATCTCCTTCCTCGCCACCAAATCCATCGCTGCCAGCTTGCCCCGCGAGCTTCCGCGCGCCTCCGACGTCACTATCGATGCGCGCGTTCTGCTCTTCACCCTGGGCGTCTCACTGCTTGCCGCCATCATCTTCGGACTCGCCCCCGCGCTCCGCGCCTCGCGCACGAATCTTCAGCAGGTCCTGCGTACGGCTGGCCGCGGCTCGGGCGGTTCCCGTTATCGCCTGCAGGGATGGTTTGTTGCCTGCGAAGTCGCAATGGCGCTCGTCCTGCTCGTGGGCGCGGGACTCATGCTGCGGTCCCTCAGCCGGCTTTGGCGCGTCGATCTCGGCTACAACCCCGATCACGCCATCACTTTTTCCGTCTCCCTTCCCTCGAATGCCAAAACGACCCCTGCTGAAACCCGCGCACGCCTGCGGCAGTTCGACGCCGCGCTGCGCGAAGTTCCGGGTGTACGCGCCGTCTCGGTAACCCTCGGCTCGCGCCCCATGATCCACGACTCCTCCCTGCCATTCTGGATCGAAGGCCGTCCGAAGCCCGCCACCGATAACGAGATGCCGCAGTCGCTCTTTTATCTGGTGGAATCCGGATTTCAGCGTGCGATGGGAATGACCCTGCTGCGCGGCCGCTGGATCTCCGACCAGGACAACGAGAACACACCCACCGTGATCGACGTTGACGACGCTTTCGCCCGCGCATACTTTCCTCACGAGAATCCCATCGGCCAGCACGTCCACCTCGTGCAGTTCGACACTGAAGCGGAAATTGTGGGCGTCGTTGCCCACGTCCGCCAGTGGGGACCGGGAGGCGATCCGCACGCCGCGATCGAGGCGCAGTTTTTCTATCCTTATATGCAGACGCCGCCCAAGCTCATGCCTCTGCTCGCCGGAGTCACCGCAGTAGTCCTCCGTACCGATGGCGATCCGAGCGCGGTGATGGGCCCTGTGCGCCGCGCTATCGCGCAGCTCAATCCCGATTACGTTGTCTACGCGGTCTCCACCATGAAGGGAGTCGTCGCGGATACGCTGGCCGCGCGGCGCACCTCGATGATTCTGCTCGCCATCTTTGCGGCGCTTGCGCTTGTCCTCGCCTGCATCGGGATTTACGGGGTCATCGCATATCTGGTCGGCCAGCGCACGCACGAAATTGGCATCCGCATGGCCCTCGGCGCCGGACGCCGCCAGGTCCTGCTGCTCATCCTGGGGCAGGGCCTCCGCATGGCGATCGCGGGTGTTGCTGTCGGCGTTCTGCTGGCCTTCTCGCTCACCCGCTTCATGAGCAGCCAGCTCTTCGGCGTCTCGGACCACGACCCGCTCACCTTTGCTGCCGTCGCGCTGGTGCTGATCGGCGTCGCTCTGATCGCATGCTGGCTGCCTGCACGCCGGGCTATGCGCGTTGATCCCGTCGTCGCTCTCCGCTCGCAGTAGGCCTGCTGTTGCAATGTCATCCCGTCGCTGCGGGTGATCTTCGCGGAGCCTCGAGAGCGGCACGGAAAAAAGCATCATAACGATGCTATAAAATGTATCCCGAGGCTTTTGAAATGCGCACAACCATCGCTCTTGACGATGAGCTGATCAGGCAGGCCGAGCACTATACCGGCATCAAAGAGAAGGCTGCGCTGGTAAGGGAGGCGCTCACCCGGCTCGTCCGCAACGAAGCGGCCCGGCGCCTGGCTGCCCTCGGGGGCAGCGATCCGAAGGCGAAAGCCGCGCCGCGGCGCCGACGAAAATGATCCTCGTCGATACTTCGGTCTGGATCGATCATCTGCGAAGTCCGGAGCCGAAACTGCAGACCTTGCTCGAAGAAGACAAGGTCATAACGCATCCGCTTGTGCGACTGGAGCTGGCGCTGGGTTCAATCGCAGACAGAAAGAAGATGCTGAACGACCTGTCTTTGCTGGTTCAGGCAACGGTCGTGGGTATGGATGAGTTGTTCGCCCTGGTCGAGTTGCGGAGACTGTACCGAAGAGGCATCGGCATCACCGATCTTCATCTCATAGCCTCGGCCCTGCTGGACAGGTCCATCCTGATCTGGACCAGAGACCGGCGGCTGGGCGACGTCGCGGACGAGCTTGGAATCCGCGCCGCAATTGGCTGACGATCTGAAACCAAAGCGCGGGGGCGGGTGCACTCCGGCCAGGTTGCCACTCCTGTCCCCATCCTGTCATCAGAACCTCGCCAGGATGATCTTCTACAGCCGGCCCGCTTACAGCGAGGCCGCGGCAGTCGCCTCATCCTTGTGCAACCCGGCATACTTGCCAATCCCAACCATGGTGAAGACCTTCTGAAAATGCGGCGTAAGCCCGAAGATAGCAACCTTCTGCCCGGCCTTGTCGGCCTCCATCAGCATGGTGATGATCAGGCCGATGCCGCTCGAATTGATGTACTCGACCTTGGAGAAATCGAGAAGCACGGGGCCGTTTCCGGCAAGACCCTGCCACGCGCCGTGAACCGATTCCTTCGATGTGCTGGAAATGTCCCCGGTAAAGCGCATGACGGAGATGGCCACGCCGCTCGGGCTGGTGGTGCGGTCGATGGTGGTGCGGGTATCGGTCTGCACTTACTCATTCTCCTTGTCGAGCCGGATCACCAGCCGCACATAGCTTCCCTTGCCTCTGCTGTCGTGAACCCACTCCGCCTCGTCGACAAGAGACTGAATGAGAAACATGCCCATGCCGCGAGGATCCTCTTCGCCATGGATTTTGCGGTCGATGTCGGGCTTCGGCGGCTGTTTCGACATGCCAGTTCCATTATCGAGGACTTTGACTTCCAGCGCCTCATCGCTGGCCGAGAGGATCACAACCACGGAGAGCTTCTCATTGAGCTGGTTGCCATGCTCGATGGCGTTGATGCACGCCTCGGCAACTGCCGTCTTGAGATCCTCGATGCGCTCGGCAGGAAACCCCATCAACTGGGCGACGCTGGCTGCCGTGCCCATGGCGACCTTCTCGAAGCCGAGCCGCGAAGGGAGCCGCACTTCGACCGAGGTGCCCGAGGTTACGGCCATCGGAATTCTCCCGCTAAGCGTTCGTCCGCATCAGAGCCAGGGCGGTCATGTCGTCCTCCTGCGCCTCGCTTCCTGAGAAGCGGCGCAGTTGCTCCCACAGCGCTTCGAGCATAGCAGCACATTCCTGGGAGTTGCACTCACTAAATGCGGCCAGCAGGCGGTCGGCGCCGAATTCTTCTTCGCCCTGAGCAACCTCGGTGAGGCCATCGGTGTAGAAGAGCAGCCGCGAGCCCGTCGGAAAGTCGAGCGTTTCAGACTCGTACTCGGCGAAAGACAGAATGCCGATCGGCGTACCGCTTGCCTTGAGTTCGTGAGCCGGTAAGCCGGGCCGCACCAGAAAGCCAGGATTGTGGCCGGCGTTGACGACTTCAAGAGAATGCGTCTTCGGATCGAGCCGCAGGAAGATGGCGGTCACATACCGCTTGCGCGCTTCCGCGCCCTCGGCGCAATGCAGCCGGTTAAGGCGCGAGACCAGTTCGGCAAGCGGCGCGCCGGCTGAAACACTGGCGCGAAACGCGGCGCGAAACGCTGTGCAGAGGATCGCCGAGGCCAGGCCTTTGCCCGCCACATCGGCGACCGCCATCACCTGCGCGCCGTCGGGCATGCTGAAAATATCCACGAAGTCGCCGCCCACCTCGTAGCAGGGGCTGTAACGAACGGCCACCGAGTAGCCTGCGATCTCCGGCATCTGTTGCGGCACCAGGCTGCACTGAATGGCGCGCGCGGCGCTCAGGTCCTGCTGCACGCGCGCCCATTGGAGGCTGCGTTCGTAGTAGCGGGCGTTCTCAACGGCCACGCCCGCCTGGAGAGCCATACGCTCAAGAAAATCCTCTTCATAGATGGTCAGAGGGCGTCCATCCGGTGTGGCAACCACCAGCTCCGTAAGGTGGTGACCGTCTTTATCGTGCAGCGGAAAACGGAAGCAGCCTTCCCACGGCAGGGCCGGCATTTCTCCATAGGTCGTGAGCGGCTCGGTAATCAGGGCGCCGGGCAATTCAAGCTCGCGCACCACGATGCTGAGCACGATGGAGAGGACCTCATCAAGGCGGATGGTGGAGTGAACCTGGCGAGACGTTTCGAGGAGCGCCTGCAGGCGGACAATCTCCTGCTGCAGTTCAAGGGTTTCCACGGCATGCGCGGATTGGATCGGAGTAGCCATGGCGAATCGTCCGGGGGCCGGCTGCTGGCTCAGGAGATGAGCGCAGCGGAGTGGGTTCACTGTAGCACACGGCAAATCGAATCCAGAAGCCGTCAGTCAGGGACCGTTATCGGGACCGGCCACGCAGGGCCTGCAGACTTCTCGCCGCCGGGAGTCCGGCATGTCTCGCGCGCATTCCTGCGCTCCGAATTCGCTGGACCCGACTTCAAGCCGTCACGGAAAGTTGGCGCTTCGAACCTGAGCCGTTTGTTGCCGAGCCGTTCGTTCCCGAATGACCAATGAGGAAACTGCGCGTATAACCGGAAGGCTCCGCAGAGATTTTGACGTGCACATTGCCTTTGGCGTCGCAGGTGTACTTCTCTCGGATCGTCAAATGGATCTGGTCGGGCAGCCGCTCGACCGGATACGCGGACAGATCGTGGAGGCTTTGCAGGTCCGGATCGAAGGGAAACCGAATCTGCTCCCAGTTAGTGATCTCGCCGGTGGGCTGGCCGCGTTCATCGAGCCTCGAGCACTCGAGGTAGCGAAAGTGGCCGAGGTTATGCGCCGGCTGGTAGACGCGCTCGATGGAAAGCGCACTTTCTCCGGGCTTGGGCAGCTGGACTCCGCGAGGAAATATCAGGTCGAAGACGATGGTGCCGCCGGCATCGGCTTCCCGCCACATGCCGAAGTTCTGATTGAATTGCTCGCTCAGGGCGTCGGCCTGCGCGGAAGCGCGAATGGCGAGGCCAACCGCGCTTGCCGAGCGCATGTAAGCCGAACGCCGCACCTTCCGGCCGAAGGTTTCGCGCAGGATGCGCGCGACCGGCGGCAGTTCCGAGCCTCCGCCCGTGACATAAAGAATGTCGAGCGGCAGCCCGGAATACGCCGAAAGCAACCGCTCAATAACATCGCGCGTGGACTCGATCATCGGCCGGCATCGTTCGTAATAGGTATCCACCGGAATCGTAACCTGCGACCATCCGGGCTTTGCGCGTTCAAGATCGATGGTGATTTTGCGCGTGTTCGGATTGAGCGATTCCTTTTTTTCGCGGCACTCTTCCAGCAGTCGGTGACGCTCGGATGGTCTGAGCGACGACTCGTGGCCGGCGGTTTCAAGCGCAAGGTCGGCCAGAATCTCGTCGAAATTGTCGCCGCCGAGATTGGATATGCCATCCGAGGTTTCAACCGTATGCTCGGATTCGCCCAGTGTCAGCAGCGAAACATCGAATGTGCCGCCCCCCATGTCGTAGACCAGGAGGCCGCTGCCCGCGCGGCTGCGGCGCTCGGCGCTGTTGCGGTAGGCATATTCGATCGCCGCCGCCGAAGGCTCATTCATCAGCCCCAGCACCGTGAAGCCCGCGCTCTGCGCGGCCTCTTCGGTCAGGAAACGCTGGTTGCTGTTGGCGCTGGCGGGGACTCCCAGAAACACCTCCAGCGGTTCGTTGGGTTGCGCCCCAAGATTCGAGTGATCCAGCAGCTGGGTCCGCAAGGCAGCCATCATCTCAGAGAGCAGCAGACGCAGGGGCAGGACCTGCCCGCCCGCGTGCAACTCCGTATGAGGGTCTCCGCTGCGCAGGGAGCGCTTCAGCGAACGCAAAACCGTCCAGCTGTCGTCTTCCTGGGCAGCAACCGCGTGCCACCCGTAGAGACGCTCATCCCCGCGCACCGCGACCACGGGTGGAAACCAGTCGGTCGACTGCCCATCGGGTGTCTCAAAATGCACCAGCGGAAAGTTGCCGCGATCCACAGAGGCGACAACCACGCGCGTGGTTCCGAAGTCGATGCCAATTCTCATCTCCTTAAGTTTACGACGGAGTTACCTCTCGGATTAGGGTGGAAAACAGGGGTGAACCAAGCACGTACAGAAGACGGCCCCCCGAACAGGCAAGCGGCAATTCTCCGTGGTAGCGTTCTATGGTTGCGCACCTAAGTCCTCTCGCGATGAGAATTCTCTACAGCGCGGTCATCTTTCTCGGGGCGTTTCTGCTGTTTGCCGTTGAACCCATGGCCGCGAAGCAGTTGCTTCCGGCGCTCGGTGGATCTTCCGCTGTCTGGATCACCTGCCTCGTCTTCTTCCAGACTGCGCTCCTGCTCGGCTATCTGTATGCGCATTGGCTGGGGCGCATGCCGCCGCGGACGGCAGTGGTCCTTCACATTGTGCTGTTGATGCTGGCTGCGGCCGCGCTGGTGTTTTCCGTTCAGCCGGATTTAAGCAGCGCAGCCGGCCATCCCTTCACGGCGATTTTTCGCGTGCTCGCTCTGACCATTGGGTTACCATTCCTGCTGCTCGCGTCAACGAGTCCGCTGCTGCAGCTTTGGCTGGCGCGCCAGCAGCACAGCAGCGTGCCGTGGAAGCTGTTTGCACTTTCGAACGCTGGGTCGCTGCTGGCGCTTGTGCTCTATCCCACCGTGATTGAGCCGCATCTTGCGCTGAGTTCGCAGCGCAAGCTGTGGGGTTGTGGGTTTGCGTTGTATGCGGCGCTGTGCGCAACCATTGCGTGGCGGGTGCGGGTCGGCCAAAGAGGCAACCGCCCTGAGCCGGAGGTTGACTCCGATCGACCGCGAAGTTCGTTACGAGCCAGGCTGCTGTGGTTTCTGCTTCCGGCCGGCGCGGCGATGCAGTTGTGCGCGGTCACCAGCCATCTGAGCCAAAATATCGCCGCCATTCCGCTGCTATGGGTGCTGCCGCTGGGCGTTTATCTGCTGACGTTCATCGTCGCGTTTCAGACGCCCCGATTCTATCGGCGATGGATCGTGGTCCGGCTGCTGGTGCTGGGGCTGGCGAGCCTTGCCATCATGCTTTCGCAGGTCGATTCAAAATGGCCCATCGCGATCGCCCTCAGTTTTTTCCTCGCGGAGCTCTTCTTCGCGTGTCTCTTCTGTCATGCGGAAACCTACGCCCTGCGCCCAGCGAGTCCGGCGGAGTCGACGCTGTTCTATCTGCTGATCGCTGCAGGCGGCGCGGCGGGGACCACCTTCATCGGGATCGCTTGCCCGTTGCTGTTCGATGCGAATTACGATGTGGCGCTGGCGTTTCTTGCAACCGCCGGCCTGGCTCTCGCTGTCACCTGGCGCGATGGCTGGGCGCAGCAGTTGCTCTGGTCGGTGGGAACCGCCCTGCTGCTGGCTCTCGTCATCATGCTGCATATTGTTTATGCCCGCAGCACGCTGGTGGAGGAGCGCAATTTCTACGGGGCGCTCCGCGTGCGCGAGTCGCACGTGCCTCCGCAGGCGGAGACGGTGCGCACGCTGCTCCATGGAACCATCGAGCACGGAACCCAGTGGTTCGCGCCGGAGTTTCGCCGAACCCCGACCACTTACTACGCGATGGATTCCGGTGTGGGCCTGGCACTGCGTTTCTGCTGCGACAACCAGGCTCGCAATATCGGCGTCGTGGGTCTGGGCGCGGGCACGCTGGCCGCTTACGGCCAGTCGGCAGATCACATGCGCTTTTACGAGATCAACCCACTCGTTCAACCCATTGCCCAGCACCTGTTCACCTATCTCCGCGAGTCGGGAGCGCAGATTTCATTCGCGGACGGCGACGCCAGAATTTCGCTCAGCAGAGAAGCCCCGCACAACTTCGATGTGCTGGTCATCGATGCGTTCTCCGGCGACGCGATCCCGATCCATCTCCTCACAACGCAGGCCATGGCGGTCTACCGAAGCCAGCTCGCACCGGACGGCGTTCTCGCGTTTCACGTCTCGAACCAGTATCTTGATCTGACGCCGGAGATCGCCGCCCTCGCCGCAGCTTCGGGCATGCAGGCGCGCGTCGTCGACACCCCTCCACAAGCGGATCGCGGCGAGTATCGGGCGACCTGGGTTCTGGTGTCCAGCAGCACGGAGTTTTTCGCGCGGCCACAGATTGCCGCGTTCGCAAGAGAAATTCCGGGCCGCCCTGACGTGCGTGCGTGGACCGATGACTACTCGAGTCTGTTGCCCATTCTTGAATGGCGAGTGGCGGGCCGGCAGTAGGCCCTACAGTGGAATCGGGCCCGGCAGTAGCATCGCAACCCCCTCAAAAGATGGGCCCGAAAGTACGCCAAAATGATCATATTTTTCGACATTTCGATCATTTTCTGGCCAAACATGGGCGCTTTGTGGTTAGATTATGGCCACATCGGCTTTCGAAATTCCAAGCCGGCCAAACCTGGCTGCAACAAGAACAGGCAATCTTTCGGCCCAAGACCAGGACTTTTCAACCAAAGGCGGAATCTTATGAGGACCAGTTTGAGGCAGCTCGTTTGGGGATTGGCGCTGACTGTGTGCGTGTCCGTTCCCGCGGCAATGGCGCAGACCGTGACTGGATCGATCAGCGGCGAAGTGAAGGATCAAAGCGGAGCAGTGGTTTCGGGTGCGCAGGTGACGGCGCATAACCTCGACACAGACGTGGATACCTCCGCGCAGACCAACAGCGATGGCGTTTACCACATTGAGTTTTTACCGATCGGCCATTACCAGGTCTCGGTGAAGGCCACCGGATTTAATCGGGAGGCGCTGTCCGCCTTCTCGCTGGAAGCGTTGCAGACCGCGACGCTGAACGTGACGCTGCACGTTGGCTCGGCTGCGACAACGGTGAATGTATCCGGAGCGGCGCCGATCCTGAACACCGAAAGTCCCACCCTGGACAGCACCTTCACGGCGAACACCATTGCGAATCTACCCCTGAATGGCCTCGATTTTTCGGCGCTGACGCTGTATGTACCCGGGTCAGTCGATACCGCCGGAACCTCCGGAACCACCAGTTTTGAGCGCAGCACTTACTACACCGATACGCCGAATATGGACGGCAATCGTGCCCAGTCGAATAACTACACGCTCGATGGCATCGATATGAACGAGACTTACAACAACCTGATCTCGTACAGCCCCGCGCCGCAGGCGCTCCAGGAAATCAAGGTAGTAACGGCGGATTCACCCGTCGATTACGGCAACGTAAACGGGGCCGCGGTGGTCAGCATTCTCAAGAGCGGCACCAATCAGTTCCACGGATCGGCGTACGGCTACGTCCAGGATTACCGGTTCAATGCAAATACTTACGGCAACGGCCAGACCACGCCGGCCACGCCGATTAGTCCTTACTCTCAGGATCAATTCGGTGGAAACATCGGCGGCCCGATCTTGCGTAACAAGCTGTTCTTCTTCGGCGACTATCTTGGGTCGCGGTATCACCGGGGTGGGGTGGGAACCGCGAGCGTCATTCCTGACGCGATGCGCAACGGCGACTTCTCAGCGCTGCTGGCCGCGGCGAATCCGATCCAGCTCTATGATCCGGAGAATAATTTCGCGCCTTATACAAACGATATGGGCGTACCGATCAATAACCCCGTTGCGAAATATCTGTTTGCGCATCCGCAATACTACCCAGACTGCGGAGCGGCCAGCCCGTCCACGCCGAGTGGCGGCAAGTGCCTTCCTCCGGAAGACGGTATTGCCCAGAACAACTACGAGGCGCCCTATCACAATTACAAGGGGAATAACCAGGGCGATGTAAAGATCGAATACGATCCGCGAAGCAGCGACAAGATCACCGGCTTTTACGCCATCTCGCATGCTTACGATGGACAGACGCCGGTGCTGGCTATCACCTTTCCCGGAGTGAATCTCTATCCCACATGGATTGTCGGCTCTAACTGGGTTCACGTGTTTTCCGCATCGCTGGTGAATTCGGCGCGTGCCGGCTTTACGCGCACGGACTGGAACCAGGGTTACCCAACAGATCCCACCGGGGCCTTCGGGACCAGCGGCAATGCCAAGGTAGGTATAAGCTTTCCCAGTCAGAGATACAACGGCTTTACTAACCAGGGCCTGAACGGCAACCTGACCGATGTGGGCACTACCGCTTACAACGGCGGCGTCATCGACAACACTTACACCTATTCGGACGACCTCACATGGCAGCGTGGCAAGCACTTTCTCAGCATGGGGGTCGATGCCAAGCGCTACCAGAACAACTACCCAACCGGCAACAACGACGGATACCTCGGCTCGCTCAACTACTCTGGCAACTTCACGTCGAACGGCAATGGTTCCGGTGGATACGGCCCGGCGGATTTTGTGCTCGACCGTGTATCGTCCGGCGGAGTAACTCTTTCCAGCGTTAACGTGGGCCAGCGTCAGTGGCGCGTGGCGGGGTTCGTGCAGGACAGCTTCAAAGTCCTGCCCAACCTGACACTGATCTACGGTCTGCGCTATGAGTACGACGAACCGTGGGTCGAAGAACAGGACAGAACCGGAAATATCAACCTCATGACGGGGCAGATTGAGTATGCAGGCCACCTTCCCGCGGGGGCTCTCCCGGATGCCGCAATATGCAGCAACACCGCCTGCTATCAGCCGGACTACCACCAGTGGATGCCTCACTTAGGGTTTGCTTACGAGATCAGCCCGCGCGCGGTTGTGCGTGGCGGCTATGGCGCGGTGAGTTTCTTCGAGGGCAACTCGTTCAATCAGCGCCTCACTGCGATTGCACCCTTCCTGCAGGCGGCAGGTTTCTCGGTAAACGCCCCCACCACGACATCCGTGCCCACACCCAACACAGCCGAGGAGGGCTTTACCGCCTCCGACACCACGGTTCAGTACAGCAGTTCTAACAACGGCTACACTGCTTATCCGCAGAATATTCAGCCAGCCTACGTGCAGGAGTGGAACCTGACCGCGGAATATGCGCTTACCCACACGGCCTCAGTGCAGGCGGGCTATATCGGCGAACAAGGGCAGCACATTGAAGACTACGGCAACGTGAACCAGTGGACCGTGAACGACGTTCAGACCTCGGCCCCGTTCTATAACAGCCCGTACATTGGCGTGAACGGCGTCGATTCGGCCCTGGGTGTTGGCGGGGATGGCGGACTGCTGATCACCGAATCGCGCGCCATGATGAACTATAACGCGCTGCAGGCCGTCCTGCGGCAGCGCCTCAACCATGGGCTCGAATTCACCGTGAACTACACCTACGGGAAGGCGATGACCAACAGCCTGGGCAACTATGCGCTGAACGTCAACGGCTTACAGCGGCGCATTCCAGAACTACTACAACAGCCATGCGGATTACGGTCCGGCCGGTTACGACGTCCAGCACAACCTCTCGGCCACCGGCGTTTATGCCCTGCCCGTTGGTCGCGGACAGCAATTCCTCTCAGGCGCCAACCGGGTGACCGGATGAGGTCGTCGGCGGCTGGAAACTCTCCACGGCAATCGTTGCCTACTCGGGCTTCCCGGAGACCATTACTGGCGGATCGAGCAACTCCAACAGCTACGGAACCAACCGCGTGAACCAGTACCGCCACCTGAAATTGTCGGCCGCAGCAACGAGAACTGGTTTGGCACCGATCCCATCGGCAACGCCCTGCACCACCGCCGGAGTGGACAACGGCGTCTGTGCCTTCGGCGTGCCGGCTAACAACACGTTCGGCACCGAAAGCAATGGCGCGGTGCGCGGGCCCGGATTCTTCAACGCGGATATGTCGGCTTTCAAAGACTTCCACATTACAGAAAAGCAGCTCGTGGGCTTCCGTTTCGACGCCTTCAACGCATTTAACATCGTGAGTTATGGCAACCCGGACACCGGGATCACAGATACTAACTTCGGGAATGTCTCTCTGCAGGGGCCTCGCTCCACGGAGCGGCACCTGCAGTTCTCCGCACATTATGATTTCTAGGTGGGATGCGGTTGCCATGCGCGCAGCCGCATTTCCTGTGTTTGTATCGATTTGACTGACGTGCGGGGCTCGGTTAAACGCTAAACCGCCGAGCAATAGAAAGACGGGTTCGCATTTTATGCATCTGGAGATATGCGTCGATTCAGTAGAGTCGGCGATTGCCGCCGGGCGGGGCGGGGCGCAGCGCGTGGAACTCTGCAGCGATCTGCTGGAAGGGGGCATCACTCCTTCAACTGGTTTAATAGCCCAGGTTCGACGGCAGATCGGCATCGGCTTGTTCGTGATGGTTCGTCCCCGCGGTGGAGATTTCACTTACACTGATTATGAATTCGAAGTAATGCAGCAGGACATTCGGAGTGCGCGCGATCTGGGCGCCGACGGCATCATCCTGGGAGTACTCGACGACAAAGCGCGCGTAGATGTGCGCCGTACAAAGCTCCTCGTGGAACTGGCTCGTCCTCTGCCGGTGACGTTCCATCGCGCGATCGATATGACACCCGATCCGAAAGCTGCTCTCGACGATGTGCTCCAAACAGGCGCGACTCGCGTACTCACTTCCGGCGGAGCGGCAAAGGTGACCGAAGGTCTTGCCGCAGTGGCCTGCATGGTCAAGGCCGCGGGAACCCGAATCGCCGTGATGGCGGGCGGCGGAATTACTCCGCAGACGATTGTGAGCGTTGCCGAGGCAACGGGCGCGACGGAGTTTCACGCCAGCCTGAGGAGCGCGGCGCCGAGTCCGGTGGTGTACCGGCGGCAGGGCGTGCAGATGGGCGAAACGCATGACCGCGAATATGTGCGGTATGTGGTTGAAGAAGACAGCGTGCGCGCTCTGGCTTCGGCTCTCCAGCGCGTAATAGCGGACCGCCCAGCCGCGCGGCAACTCTGACGCTTTTTCAGAACCAGTAAAAACATGAACGTCGCCGCTTTCAGCGATAATGGTTCGGCAATCCCATGTCTCTGAAAACTGAGCAAAGAGCAAAGAATATCCTGCAGCTGCTTCTGCAGCACGGCAACGCTTCTGTAGACGAGTTAGTCGGGTTTCTCGGGGCGTCGGCGCCAAGCGTCCGGCGCGACCTTGCGCGGCTGGAAGAGCGCAATCTGGTGCATCGCACGCACGGCGGCGCGCGGCTGGCGGGGCAAATGCAGTATGAGCCCTTTCGCTTCGATTCGTCCTTTCACGTGCGCGAATCGCGGTTCGCGGAGGAGAAACGGCGCATCGGTATGGCCGCGGCGGAGCTGATCCGCGAGCACGATACCGTGGGGTTCACGGCCGGTACGACGCCGACCCAGGTGGCGCGCTGCATCCGGCACCGGAATTCGATTCACATCATCACCAACGCGGTGAATATTGCGATGGAGCTGAGCAATCAGCCCGCGCTCAACGTGACGCTCACGGGAGGCACGATGCGCTGGGCTGGGGCGTTTTCGCTCACCGGACCCACCGCCATTGAAATGCTGAGCGGAGTCTTTATGGATAAGACGTTCATCGGCGCGTGCGGCGTGGACGCGCGACGAGGCGTGACGACAATTGAGCCGGATGAGGCCGCAGTGTTCCGCGCGATGGTGCGTCAGGCAAAACAGGTGATCGTGGTCGCGGACTCGAGCAAGATTGGCATGGTAAGTCCCGCGTTGATTTGCCCGGCCAACGAAATCGATGTCCTGGTGACTGACTCGGGGATTGCGGCGGATGCTCTGGAAGCGTTCCGAACCAATGACATTGAGGTGCAGGCGGTATGAGCTTTCGAAAGCACGTAACATGGATGGTCTTATCTGTGTGCGCATGGCCGGCATTCGCGGCGGGTCATCCAGTGGGATTGTTTTATGTGACCAGCGATGCGAAGTCGATCCGCGATTTTTTTGCGCATTCTTCGCAGATCGATCTGCTCGTTCCTGCGTGGTACCAGGTGGATGAGAACGGACTCGTCACAGGACAGCCCGAGCCGGCGGTGTTAGCCCAGGCACAGAGCGAGAAGCTGCCTGTAATGCCGATCGTCGCGCTCTTCAACAAAAGGAACTTTCATCTGCTTGCCACAAGCGCGACCGCGCAGGCGCAGATGAACGCGGCGCTGGTGCGGGAGTGCAAGCTGCACGGTTATTCTGGATTTCAGTTCGATATCGAAGATGTGGAGTGGACGGATCGCGATGCGCTAACGGCGCTGGTAGCGACGACCTATGGCGAGTTACATAAGTCGGGCTTTCAGTTGAGCATCGCGACGGTTCCCAATGCGCCGGGTTATCCGGGCAGCGGCGGCTTCGCGAAATGGATTTATACAGACTGGCGGGGCGCTTATGATCTGGCGGCGCTGGCGAAAGTCGTCGATTTGATTTGCCTGATGACCTACGACCAGAACACGCGCTGGACCACACCAGGCCCGGTCGCTGGCTGGCAATGGACCGAAGACAACTTGAAATATGCGCTGCAGTTTGTGCCGAAAGAGAAGCTGTCGCTGGGGATTCCGCTCTACGGCTACCACTGGTACACGGGCGCGCCCACGATTGCTCCATCAGCAACACCGGGCGATCCCCCTGTTGAGAAGCCCAATCCAACGGCGGATTACATCTCCACGCCGGATGCTCTGCAGCTCGCTCATGACTGGAATGGAAAGATTCAGTGGGACGACGAGGACCGCAGCGCCTGGTTCTACTTCTATCGCGACCAGATGCGGGAGTGGGTCTTCTTCACCGATCTGCACACATTCAAGGATCGGTATGAGCTGACGCAGCAGAATGGTTTGCAGGGTTTCTGCTCGTGGGTGCTGGGCGAGGAGGATCCTGCGATCTGGACGTTTCTGCCGAAGCGAACACAGTAGCTGGCGGACGATCGAACCAGCGTCACCGGATATCTCGCGCGAATTGGAGAGATGAATCTAATGCCATACTTCCTCGGCGTGGACGCTGGCGGCACGAAGACGGAGTTTGTGCTGGGCGACGAGAGCCGCGAACTGGGGCGCGTGCGTGCGGGCACCATCAAGAGAATGAAGGCGGACGCCGCAACCGCCGAGATGAACCTTGAAACTGCGTTGAACCAGCTTCAGGAGGCGACCGGCATCCGGCTCGAATCGATTCGTCGTTGTTGCGTTGGGACAGCGGGCGAAACGGTTCCTCTGGTTGTGAATTGGCTGCGCGCCGCATTTGCGCGCCACGTTGGCGGAGAGCTGATCATCGTGGGTGACGTGGAAATTGCGCTGGACTCGGTCTTCTTTGGAGGGCGCGGCGTGCTGGTTCTTGCCGGCACAGGGTCGAACGTGGCGGGGCGCGCTGCTACGGGCACAATCGTCACCGCGGGCGGATGGGGTCCGGCGCTGGCGGATCAGGGATCGGGACATTTCCTCGGACTCGAAGGCCTGCGCCGCGGATTTCTTGCAATCGATCAGCAGCGGCCGACTCGCCTTTTGGAATTGGCGCGAGATTTTTGGAAGCTCGGTTCGCTCGGGGAACTGATCGAATTTGCCAACGCCAACCCCGCGCCGGAATATTCGCGATTGGCGCCGCTGGTGGTTGCAGCTGCGGAACAAGGCGACGCGGTTGCCCAGGAGGTCGTCGTGCAGGGTGGAGCGGATTTGGCGGCGCTGGCAGGCTTGGTCATCGAGCGCATCCGCAGTCTCGAAGCGAGGGCTGGCTCGGCGTTCGAAGTGCCTGCTGTAGCGATTGCCGGCAGCATTTTGGAGCGCGCGGCTCCGGTGAGAAATGCGCTGATTGCGGAATTGCGCAGGCGCTATCCTGGAATCGAAGTCAGGGATGCTCCCGCCGATCCACCGGCCGGAGCCTTGTGGGCCGCCCGCAGAATAGACCGGTCCGCCTCGGTAGCGCTTTGAACGTCACGATGGGAAATCCTCAATTGGAGACTGAGTGAGAGTCTACTTTCGTATCCTGCTACTCGGCTTGACCGCGCTCTGCTCTGCGGCCTCATCCCGTTCACAGAACTTCGTCGACATCAAACCTTCCCCGCAGCAGGTGGCGTGGCAGGATCTTGAGTTCGGCGTCCTCATCCACTTCTCGACCAATACATTTCTGGATCGCGAATGGGGCGACGGGACCGCCGATCCGGCTGTGTTCAATCCCACGCAGTTCGATCCCGAGCAGTGGATGCAGGCGATTCGCGCGGCGGGCGCGAAGTATGTGGTGCTGGTTGCCAAGCATCACGATGGATTTTGCCTGTGGCCGACGGGGCAAACCGGCTACAGCGTTAAGGCAAGCCCGTGGGAGAACGGGAAGGGCGACGTGGTGGGCGATGTAGCGCGGGCTGCGCGGAAGTACGGGCTGAAGTTTGGCATCTATCTGTCGCCGTGGGATCGCCACGAGCCGCGTTACAAGGATGCTGCCGACTACGACCGGTACTATAACGCCGAACTAGAAGAGTTAGTGCAGCAACTACGGTGACCTCGTGGAATTCTGGCTCGACGGCGCCGGGAGCGCGGGCCACGTTTACAACTTTCCAAAGATCATCGAGACGCTGCGCACCTATCAGCCGAACACCATCGTCTTTGCCGACACCGGACTTTTCGAATATGGCGACGCCCGCTGGGTGGGCAACGAGGACGGACGCGTCCCGTATGAAACGTGGAACGTCATCGACCGGCATGGATACTTGCGCTGGCGCCCGGTGGAGGCGGACACGCCGCTGCGGGCGGGCCACTGGTTCTGGCATCCGAACGACGAAGCGTCCCTCAAGACCGTCGATGAATTACTGACGACATGGGACGACACCGTCGGCCACGGCGCGCAGCTCATGCTCGGCCTGGCTCCCGATCGCCGTGGCTTGTTGCCAGAGAGCGACGTTTCTCGTCTCGAAGAGTTCGGTCGGGCTCTGCACGAGCGCTACGCGCACAACCTGTCTTTAGAGCATGCGCCTGTTGCCGCTGACGTTGGTGCGGCGCTCGATGGCGATCCGGATACCTTCTGGTCGGCGCCCACTGCTTCTCACCATTCTGTCCTCGAAGTCCGCTTCAACAAGCCGGTCACGTTCAATCGCGCGTTGACCATGGAGTGGATCAACGACGGACAGCGCATCGAGAAGTATTCCATCGATGTGTGGACGGGAAGCGCCTGGAAGTCGGTCTCTTCCGCGCACGCCATCGGCCATGAGAAGATCGATAGCTTCCCCAGTGTGACGGCCAGCCGCGTCCGGCTCAACATTTTGTCGAGCACCGAGGGCGCGGCGATTCGCGAATTCCAACTCTACGACGTTCGGGCTTCCGGAGGACGATGAGCAGGTGAGAAAGTCTTCGCGCACGCGGCTCTGGTTGCCGCTCCTGTCTTGCCTTTGCATTGCGTCAGCGGCGCATGCGGGCGCTGGATCGTCGCGTCCGCCTCTGATTCCGCAACCCCGCGAATTCAACGCTCGAGAGAATGTTTCTCTGGCTTTTGGAGTGCGCGTCCTTGTCCCGGGAGGCGACGCGGACGACCGGTTTGCCGCAGAGCACTTGAAAGAAGAATGGAAGGCGCGCGGTGTCCAACTAAGGGAGACCGCAGCCGCCGTGCGCGTTTACCTGCTGCGGGACGAAACTCCTCTTGCACGCCAGGTGCTCAAGCGTGAGGACATGACCTTCAACGTCGCCATGCGGCCGGAAGGCTACGTGCTGGTGACGGAAAAGCGGGATGTGTTCGTCATCGGCCACACCGCCGCCGGAGTCTTTTATGGAACACAAACTCTGAAACAATTGGTTCGGAGTTCCCCTGCAGTTCCGGTTCTCGCCGGCGCGGCGATTCGCGACTGGCCCGCCATGCGCTGGCGCGGCGTGCATGACGATTTGTCGCGCGGACCGATCCCCACGCTGGAGTTTCAGAAAAAACAGATTCGTACCTTCGCCGCGTACAAGCTGAACGTCTATTCGCCGTATTTCGAGAACACAATGCAGTACGCCTCTGCGCCGCTCCCTGCGCTTCCCGGCGGATCGATTTCCGCGGACGATGCGAAGCAGCTGGTTGCCTATGCGCAACGGTTTCACGTAACGCTCGTCCCTGAACAGGAGGCCTTCGGGCATCTGCATAAGGTTCTGACCTGGCAGCAATATGGGCAGCTGGGAGAGATTCCGAATGGGGCTGTCCTGGCGCCGGGACAAGCAGGGTCCATGCAGCTGATCATGCAGTGGTTCAATGAACTCGCCGGGATTTACCCTGGTCCATTTCTGCACATCGGCGCCGACGAGACTGCCGAACTCGGTCAGGGGCAGACGGCAGACGATGTGAAGCAACGGGGCCTCGGCGCGGTTTATATCGACTTTCTTTCACGGATTCACGAGGCGCTTGCGCCACTGCACCGGCGACTGCTCTTCTGGGGCGATATGGCGATGAACAGCCCCACGCTCGTTCCGCGGCTTCCCCACGACATGATCGCCGTTGCGTGGGAGTACGATCCCGAGCCGCAGGGTTTTCAGCGATGGCTCGATCCTTATACGAAGGCCGGTATGGAAACGTGGGTGGCGCCAGGCGTGAATAACTGGAACCGCGTATGGCCAAACTTCGATATGGCCCTGCGCAACATTCAGGGATTCGTTGCGGATGGGCAGTCCGCAGGCAGCACCGGCATGCTGAACACGATTTGGAACGACGATGGCGAAGGCCTCTTTCTCGAGGACTGGTATGCAGTCCTGTTTGGAGCTGCGGCAGCATGGCAGCCGGGCTCGAGCGACATCGCACAGTTCCAGCAGGATTACGGCGCTGTCTTTCACGGCGATGGAACTGGCGCTGTCAACGATGCGCAGCAGGCGCTGATCGAAGCGCATCAGGCGCTCGGGCGCGCCGGTCTCGGCGACGCGCGCGACGCTGATTTCTGGGTCGACCCGTGGGGCTCTGCAGGCCAGCAGGTCGCAGCGAAGATTCGTCCCGTGAGCGCAGAGGTTCGACTCGATGCCGAACGCGCTCTGACCCTCATCGCACAGGCTCGCGCCGCGGCTCCACTGCGCGAGCCGGATGCTCTTGAAGCGATGGATCTGGGCGCGCGGCGCATCGATTTTCTGGCGTTCAAGTTTCAAACTGCCGATGAAATTGCGGAAAGTTACAACCGCTTATATGCCGGCCAGAACACGCCGGAGATCGCCGACCATATCTCGCGGGATCTCCGCAGGTTTTCGGGCGTGAACGGCCGTTGCCAGGACCTGGGTGACGGCTATAGCTATCTGCGATCCCGCTTCAGCGATGTATGGCTGATGGAGAACCGACCCTTCTGGCTGAACGTGGTCGCCGCGCGATACGATGCCGCAGTCCAGCTATGGATGCGCCGTGGCGAGGCCCTCGACGCGGCCCGCGAGCAATGGAGCCAGCATCACAACCTGCCCACCCCGCAGGAGCTTGGCATCCCAACGGTCGCGCCTGCCCACTGATCCCTCATGTCCGCACCGCTCGCACATCCGCTTCATCTTCGCCCCGTCGATCTGGCGATGGTTGCGCTTTATCTCGCCGGAATTACGCTCTTCGGCCTTCGCTTTCGAAAGTCGGGCGACCGCTCTCTGCGCTCCTATTTTCTCGCCGACCGCAATCTGCCATGGTGGGCCATTTCGCTCTCCATTGTCGCTGCGGAAACCAGCACGCTCACCATCATCAGCGTTCCAGGGCTGGCTTTCTCCGGCGATTTCGGATTTCTCCAGATCGCCCTGGGCTATCTCGTGGGGCGTATCGTGATCTGCATTCTTTTTCTGCCCCGCTATTTTCGGGGCGAGCTTGTGACCGCATATCAGCTCATCGGCCAGCGCTTCGGCCCTCGGCTGCATCGCTTCACCGCCGCGCTGTTTCTGGTCATGCGGGCCGCGGCCGAGGGGGTGCGCGTCTTCGCCGTCGCGATTGTTGTCGGTCTCGCGATTGGAACCGGCGACGTGACCTCGATCGCGATTCTCTCGGCGCTCACTCTGCTTTACACGTTCGAGGGCGGCCTGGCCGCCGTGATTTGGACCGACGTGGTGCAGATGTTTCTCTACGTGGGTGGCTCGTTGGTCGCCCTCGCCACCGTCTGCCACAAGATTCCCGGCGGATGGGCCGGTCTGATCGGCGGTGCGTCCGCCGCGCACAAACTCACGGTGCTCCATTTCTCCTGGTCTGTAACAGAGACGTATACATTTCAGGCAGGCGTTCTGGGGGGATGCTTTCTCACCATGGCCAGTCACGGGACCGACCAGCTGATGGTGCAGCGCCTGTTGGCCGCCAGGAATCTGCGCGAATCGCGCCTCGCGCTGCTGGCCAGCGGCCTGGTGGTGTTTTTTCAGTTCACCCTGTTTCTGCTGATTGGCGCGGGACTCTTCCTCTATTACAGGAACCTCGGAAGTGCGCCAGCTCTCGCACCGGACCGCATTTTCCCCGCGTTTATCGTGGGGGAAATGCCCGCCGGCATAGCCGGACTGATGGTAGCGGCGATTCTGGCTGCGGCCATGTCGAATCTGAGCGCGGCTCTCAATTCTCTGGCTTCCACCTCAGTCGTCGATTTCTACCTGCCGCGTTATCCGGATATCTCTGACAAGATTCGCACGCAACTGTCTCGGCTGATGACCGTTGTTTGGGCGGCTGTGCTGTTCGCGCTGGCGATGTTCTCGCGGAGTGGCGGCCACGTTGTCGAAATAGGGTTGTCGATTGCCTCTGTGCTGTGGGGCGCGATGCTCGGAGTCTTCCTGCTGGGCACGCTCAGCCGTCGCGCCGGCGAACGCGGGACAATGTTCGGAATGGCCACTGGCGTTGCGATCAACCTGCTGCTGTGGATTCAGCCTCACGCGCTGTCGTTCAACCTTCAAGGCCATCATGTGGTTCTTCCTAAGATCGCCTGGACGTGGTGGGTGCTCATTGGATCGTTGGTGACCTGCGTCGTGGGCTACACTGCAAGCCTGCTGTTTCCCGATGCCCCAATGCGCGCGGAGGCTCTGTGAGGATGCGAGGGTTCGTTCGCTTTGCGGGGCCGCTGCTGGCGCTCGTTCTGAGTACGCCCCTGACTACATCGCCATGCCACGCCCAGAGCGACTTTTCCGCAATCGACCGAATCGTCAATCATGCCGTCGATGAGCATCAGCTTCCCGGCGCGGTAGTGATCGTGGGTCATGACGGTAAAGTCTTGCTCCGGCAGGCTTACGGAATGCGTTCGCTCGAACCGGCCGAGGAGCGGATGACGCTCGACACAATCTTCGACATGGCGTCGCTGACCAAGCCGCTGACCACAGCCGTGGCTGTGATGCAGCTTTACGAACAGGGGAAGATCGGGCTCAACGATCCGATCGCAAAGTATCTGCCGGATTTCGCTGCCAACGGAAAGCAGGACATCACGATTCGCCACCTGCTCACGCATTACTCCGGGTTGCCGCCGGATTTGCCGCTCGACGAACCGTGGACCGGAAAGGAAGAAGGATTCCGGCGCGCATTCGCGATTGCACCGATTCGTCCACCGGGCGAGCAGTTCGTCTACAGCGACATCAACTTCATCGTGCTCGGCGCGTTGGTGGAGAAGCTCTCCGGGCTCACCCTGGACGAGTACACGCAACGCTTCATCATGGAACCGCTGGGGCTGACGCACACACGATTCCTGCCGCCTCAGGCCTGGCTTCCACTCATCGCACCGACCGAATACGAGCATGACCCCATTCCGTCCGGAGTACCAGCATCGAGGACGTTTCCCGGCGACACGATGTTGCGCGGCGTGGTGCACGATCCTACATCGAGACGCATGGGCGGAGTGGCCGGACACGCCGGACTGTTCAGCACCGGCGACGATCTGGCAATGTACGCACAGAGCTTGCTCGACCGCCTGGCCGGCCGGCAGAGCCAGTTTCCGTTGTCGCGCCTTGTGCTCGAGAAGATGGTTGCGCCCGAACAACCGGCCACCGGAACCGCGCTTCGTGGCTTCGGCTGGGACATCGACTCCCCTTACTCCAGCAATCGCGGCACCCTGTTTCCGGTGGGTTCGTTCGGGCACACGGGTTTCACGGGAACCTCGCTCTGGATCGATCCCGTGAGCGACACGTACGTGATTGTATTGGCGAACTCAGTTCACCCGAACGGGCCAAAAAGCATCACCTCGCTGCGCGGCAAAATCGCCGACGCGGCCGCGATCGCGTTGGGCATACACGCTGACGGCGGCGCGCTGGCCGCGCATATCACCGGCTACAACGAATCGCTGAGCGGGATGCGCCGCTGGCCTGTGCGCAATGGCGACGTGAAAACCGGCATCGACGTGCTGGAGGCCGATCGCTTTCAGGAACTCGCAGAGTTGGCTCGCCGCCGCGGCGGCAAACTGCGGCTCGGCTTGCTGACGAATCAGACCGGCGTCGACAGCGAGGGCCGCCGCACCATCGATGTGCTCTTCCATGATGCGGCGCAGGCTCTGCCTGGGCTCTCCCTCGACACGCTTTTCAGTCCAGAGCACGGGCTCGCTGGTTCTTACGATCAGCCGAACGTGCCGAACTCCACCGACGCGGCGACGGGATTGCCCGTAATGAGCCTGTATGGGACGAAAGACGTGGACCGGCGTCCATCGCTCGATTCGCTACGCAAGCTCGATGCTGTGGTGATCGATCTCGAGGATGCGGGCGTGCGCTTTTATACCTATGAAGCCGTGGTCCGCTATTTTCTCGAAGCGGCGGCGCAAACAGGAACCGTGATCATCGTGCTCGATCGCCCCAACCCGATCAACGGCTCGTTTGTGCAAGGGCCGATTTCGGATCCAGGCGCAGAGAGCTACGTCAATCCCATTCCGGTCCCCGTTCGTCACGGCATGACCCTGGGAGAGTTGGCACGCTACGACAAGCAACAACTACAGTTACAAACTCCTCTGAGTGTGATTCAGATGCAGGGCTGGCAGCGCGGCGACTGGTACGACTCGACTGCTTTGATGTGGGTAAATCCGTCGCCCAACCTGCGCGATCTCGAAGAGGCTACACTCTATCCGGGAATCGGTCTCGTGGAGACGACGAACGTGTCTGTGGGTCGCGGGACCGACACTCCGTTTGAATTGCTGGGAGCCCCCTGGATCGACGCACACGCACTGGCGCAGTTTCTCAATCGACGTCAATTGCCGTCGGTGCGATTCGTTCCCCTGGACTTCACTCCGCAAAAGCCCTTCCCCTATGCTGGTGAAGTCTGCCACGGCATTCGCATCCTGGTGATGGATCGCAATGTCCTCGATGCCCCGGAGCTTGGGGTGGAAATCGCCTCGGCCTTGCACCGGCTCTACCCGGAGAAATTCGAGTTGGAGAAGATCGACACTCTCCTGGCGAATCGCGCGGTTCTCGATGCGATCGCCGCGGGTCAGGATCCGCAGCGTATCGCGGAAGGATGGCGGCCGCCGCTCGATGCTTTCGAGCAGCAGCGGGAGAAGGCGCTGATCTATCCGCCGTAACAAATCACCAGGCTTCACTCTGGGATTCGCGTAGCGCTGCCGTTTCGCCTTGGCCAGGCAACGCCTCTGAGCCGGATGCAACGATTCGGCCTGCCTCCTCCGAGACGAAGACCAACTCTGAGGTCAAGGGCGCTTGTAACGCAAGCTGCAGGCCATCCCGCATGAGCTTCGCCCCCGACGCAGTATTATTGGGCGAACTTCCATCCTCGAATTGAAGGCGGTATGTCGAGCGCGGGTCAAGGCCCATAAGCCTGAATCGATGTTCCGGTTCACCGGATGATCCGCGAAACGCGAACACCGCGCCCTCCCGTCGCATGGGATCCCAATATTCCATCCCGTCCCAGTTCACTCCATCCGGGCGAGGTGAGATGTGATACAGGCGAGCATCGCGAATCAGGGGCCGGAGTTTGGTTTTGTAAAGCTCGACAGCCCTCCGTGCGGCCGCGTGTTGCTCCGGCGTCCATTCATTGGTGTCCTGCATGACTGAAACCCAGCCCATCATGCCGCTGCGAAGCATATACAGGAAATTTCCAATATGCGGCGCCGGCCGCTTATCGACATAGGTTTCCAGCATGGCCGGAGGCAGAACAAAGCTGGCATCGTAGAACGCGCGGCGATTGGACAGAGGATCGTAGCTGTCGGTAATGGAGAAATAGTCGCCGTGAGCCGCGCTGCCGAAGTCCACCATGCGGCCGCCGTCGTTGCAGATCTCCAGCAGCAGGCCCGGATGGTTGTGACGCAGCTCTTCCTGAATGCTGTAATATGCTTCGACGGCGTGATAACTCACGTCGGTCGAGTTAGGGCCGAGAACGATATCCTCGCCGTCGTAGTGGCTCACGCTCATGCGGCCGGGGTCCGGCGGGGCGTGAGGATGATCGTCGCGTGTGCATCCCTGGGCCACGACATAGCCGTCGTGCTCGAGCATATCCAAGTGGTAGTCTGTGACGATTCGATTGGTCTCGTGGACGGCATAATCGTGGGCGGGAGGATCTCCCAGGTCGATCGTCTGGCCTTTAAAGTCCTGCGGCTTCCAGTCGGGAGCCACGTCGGCCACCAGCCAGTCGCGAACGTTGGGATCGCGAAGGTTCAGCGCGCCTGGCTGAATATCAAGGCCTGCCTGAGACCAGTCCACCCACAGGCCGAAGCGCATTCCGTGCCGGTGGGCATCCTCGACGACTGGATCGAGGCCGTGGGGAAACTTTGCCGGATTCGGATACCAGTCTCCCACGCCGCGAAACCATCCCGCGTCCATGTGAAACATCTCGAATCCGAGCGAGGCAGCGTCGGCGATCATCCTGCTTGCTGTGGCCTCATTCACGTTCATGCCGCCGCCCCAGCTGTTATTCACCGTCAACGGATAGCTGGGATCGCGCCACGTTCGTGCTGAGCCAAGCACCTTTTTGACCCACGGCCTTAACTGATTTCCCGCGCCATCGGGCCCGCCTTCGAACACCCCGATGAAAACGGTTGGGGAAGCGAAACTACCTCCTGGCAGGAGCCGCGTGAGCACCGGCCCCGGTTCCGGATCGAGGCCCAGGCTGCTGATGACGCCGTCTCTTGTGCGGCCCAGGTTGATGCGGGTTCGCCCGCTGAATTCGATGCCTGCGTACCACCCGGCCTGTTCACCCACTGGCGAAAATACCGCCTCCCAGGGAATGATCTCGGCCGGCGTGCCAGCGACAGGATGCGCAAACGTCGTGGACCAGCCAGTCCAGTTGTAGCCCGGTGCGATGTCCTGCAGATGGGTACCAATGGCCGTGGGACCGCCCGCGCCCTTATCTATATATAGGTGGCGCAGGATGGTCGCGGCGCGAACCTGCAGATCGACCCGCAGGCTATCCATCATGGGCAGCCAGTATTCGACACCGCTCAGATTCCGGATCACGATTCTATGTTCAACCGGCCCTGACTTCGCCCGCGCCTCCCATATCCACTCAAGGCTTAGATGGGGTTGCTGCGACTCATAGATGAAGGAAACGCGGTTGGGTGTCACGAGATTCTTGTGCAACAGGCGCCACGCCAGAGGCAGGCGTTCGCCGTTTCGCTCCACATAGGCCGGCAAAATCTCCTCTGTCTGATTCCGCCACGGAGTCTGCCCGCGACCGCTGAGCAGCACGAGTTTCGGGGCCCGTTCTGCGGCGGCCAGCAGAACCGCCGTATCAGCGGTCGCGAGCTTTGCCTCGGTCTGGCTGCGCACCGGAAAAGCGGGCGCCAGCCAGCAGGCGAGCAAGAGGAGACGGACTCCCCTTCGACACACCGCAACCGCCTGAACTGCTTTCATGGCGTTTGAAGTTCGACGCTCATGGTGCGGTGCGCATAATGCGGCATACCGTTTACCTCCACGCCGGAGAACGTCAGCCGAGTCCAGCCGTCACTGAGCGGCGCGGCGGATCCCCCTTGCACGTTCGCGATTGCCCATGGTGTACGAACTTCAATCGATCCTTCTTCCGGCGAAAATACATCTGCATCCAGCGATAAGCGCTTGCCTTCAAGCCGCGCCCCGGTCAGCTTCAACCCCTCACTGCTTTCGCCGATCATGGGCTGACGCACCGGAACAATAACCTGCACACCGCCGGTATAGGTAACAGTGCAATGCACAGAACTGCCGGCGGGAACGTCTAACTCGACCCGAGCGTGTTCATCCTGCGAATGCCTTTCAACGGCGACGGGAATGCTTCGTCCAGCAACCGAAGCATGCACCAAAGCCGCGCCCAGAGGAATTTCGGGCGCAAAGCTCAGGTGTACGGCGCCTCCGGTGGCCGAAACTGTGGTGTCAAGTTCCTGCGGTTTCTGATCGATCTTGACGTCGACAGCGGCAGCTTCCACGGGGATTCGCTGCAGCGAAACTTCACCCCATCGCGGATCGAGATGCGGGGCAAGAAGCAGGCGGTGCTGTGGGGCATCGACCTCGAGGCCGAAGAGCCCGCACACTGTTGCGTGCAGAAACCCTGCCGATGACCAGGTCTGCTCCGGCACTGACTCAACCTCGGGATGAAACAAGTTCCCCGCCAGCACCTCGTGCATATGGCCGAGCGAACCGAGCCGGAACCACGGCAGGAGCGACTTCCAGGTGGACGCCGCGGTTTCGGGCCGATGGTCGCGCCAAAAAGCTTCCGCCATCGCCTCCGTTCCTAACGCCCACACGCTGCCTGAGCCGTAAAGGTCAGGGCTATAACCCGCCGAGCGGGCAGACATGCTGCGTGTGCCCCAGTCTGTCTGGAAATCCGCCGACGCCAGCCGATCGAGCGCAGCGTCTTCCTGCGCGGCCGTGAAAAAACCCTGGCCCAGCAGCTCCGCATGACTCCGCTGGTCCATCATTGCTTTCCCATTCTCGGCAAATCCTGCAATCCAGAAATTGTTCTTCGCGTCCCAGTAGCGCGTGGCCAGCGCCTTGCGGGCTTCGTCGCTCTCCCGGGCCGCTTGTTGTGCTTCATTCAAGTGCCCCGTGGCTGTCGCAAGCTTTTGAAAGGCAGCCGCGGCTGCTGCCCACGCCGCAGACAGCCCTACATCTTCACTCATTCGATCCTGCTCATTGCCGCCTTCTTTCCCGGCGGGAATTTCCGGCAGCGCTGTCTCCGGGTTCACCGTGGACCGGCAATAAGCATAGGCTGCGGCGATCTGCGCCCAGTGCTCCCGGAGAAAGCCGATATCTCCGCTTTCGTCATAGTAGTCAGCCAGCGTACTTAGAAAATCAAACGTGATGTCGACATGAACATAGAGATAGGGGTACTTCCCGGCCCAGTCGATGAACCCGGCGCTCTGTGAAATTTCATGCCAGATCATCCCGTTCGCTTTGTTCTGATACTTCAGAATGAACTCCAGCTCCGTCCGCGCCCGTTCGTTCTCGCCCATCATGAGCAGTGCTCCGGTTGCCACTAACCCATCGCCGGCGAAAAACCATGCGTACTGTGGCCTGCGCATGCCCCGCGACGGCCCATATCCGGCCACGATCCCGCAGCCGATGCGATCATTGCAGACCCACGCCTCGTCCAGCGCGAGCTTCGACCATAGCAGCGCGCGGTTCAGTTCCGCGTCCGGCGTTTGAATATCCAGCCCGCTTGCGATCGCCGCAGATACGTGCTTCTTCCACGCCGCGTGGAACTCAGCTCCACCCTGCTCCAGAGACCGCAAAGCCGATCCTTCCGGCGCCGAGACTTCTTCAAGCGCGGCAAAGACCTGGGCGCGACCCTCCAGCGGATGGATAACCATCGACTGCGTTAGATCCTGTCGCAGGGTGCTGTTGACGACCTGGCTGTACGCTGTTTCCTGCGGCGATGCAATCGTCGCGCGAAATCCGGTGCTGCGTTCTGAGATAACATATCCGGACAGCGACGGATTCCAGCTGAGATCCTGTCCACCGACTCCTGCCGGCCACATCAGATCGAGAACGGGCAGGAAGGTTACACGGATATCCACCGGCCGACCTTCCACCTTATAAGTCACAATAACGCCGGGTCGATCGAGGGGAACAAACAAAGATTCCCGCACCGTGAAGTCTGCGCCGACATACGTGCGGACAATTTCATCGGGGCGATACTCGATCCGGCGAAGGATCATATCCGCGTCGATGGTTCCGTCGCTTCCTTCCGGCAGGAATTGCACATGATAATTTCGGAAAAGCTGAAATGGGTATGACCAGGCCTCGAGGCCCAGACCGGAGTAGCCCATCAGCAGAGCGCGCTGGCCATGGGCCGCGACAAATCGATCAGTAACCGCATCGGTCGAGAGCGTTAACCCCTGGTCTGTAGGTTGCTGGCCATGAGCGCCCGGAGCGATGACGGCCCACAATAGACTGCCAAAGAGCCATGTTTTTTTCGCCAACTTCACCAGGACAAAGTTACCGTCTTTTCCACATAGCCGGCCCCTTCCGGAAAATGCACCTCCAGCGATCGCATCCCGGATTCGAGGGAACCGAGCCCTGCATCGTTCGTTGTAAGCCGGATGTTTGGAGCGTTCTCTCGCACTTCGATCTTTTGTGTGCTCGAACCGGGCGCCGAAAGGCGAAGCACAAGACTGTGGCCTTCATAAGTGTCGGAAAGCACTTTCATCTGCTGTGTTTCCGCTCCGAACTCCGGGAGATGCTCCTCGACGCCGGCCTCCACAGCGGGCAAAGGGATATGCAGTTCGCCACCGCGAAAGGTTGCTCCCGGCAGACGGGATGTTAGACGAACATTGCTGTCACTCGCCCGCACAACCAGTTCCTGGCCTTCACGCTCGAAGTCGACATCGACGGTCTCGTCCGCGAAGGGCAGCCTGCGCAACGTGGCCTTCGTCCAGCTTGCGGGCAAATGCGGCGATAAGTTGAGTGTGTTCTGGGCCGCATTCCATTCCACGCCGAACAAGCCCCGAAGGATGGGCGAGATAACCATCGCCGACGACCATAGCTGATGCGCCGTGCTTCTCCCCAGTACCTGGTAAAACTGGCCGGATAACAGCTCCGTCACGTCCCCAAGGTCCTGCGCCCATGTCAGGTTCGCGTTTTGCATCAAGTGCGTATAACCCGAAAGCGGATGTCCCGCGCGATACTCCGCCACCGATACCCAGCCCGTAAACAGCGGCCAAACCGTGCCCTGGTGATAACTGATCGGATCGTAAAACGAAGTCTTCTCGCTGATGTCGCGCAAGCCCCAGTCAGTCGAAAATTCACTGCTCGCCCACCGTCCGATCATGGCATCACCGTGCCCGAGCTGATAAGTACCGTCCCACCACGCAACCGAGGGATAAATGGTCGCGGTTCGGTCACGCTGGCCCTCGCCATTCCAGCTGAACGCATAGTTCTGCGCATCGGCCAGATAGTATTCTTTCTCGATGGTCCTGGCGATTGCGTCGGCTCGCAGCCCGGCCTGCGCAGCAACATCTTCGTGACCATTCACGCGGGCCAGATCGGCCATGGCGATGCTGGCCTGTTCATCTAAGGTGGCGAGATAGATTTCCTGATGCGGCATGGCCGGAATCCAGGACTCGACCCATCCTGAACCCTGGGAGTTATCGTAGATACCGTCGCCGTCGGAATCGTGGCTTGTTTCAAACGTCCACGATTTTTGCAGACCATCCCATATCGAAGTCACAAACTGCCGGTCGCCGCTGACCTTCAGGTAGTCGTCGACCGCCATCAGCAGCAGCGGAGTCGCGTCGGATGAAGCCCACTCATACGGCAAAGCCGACCAGTCCACCAGACTGGCGGTTTGCGCCCGCTCGTGCATGATCTTTCCGTCCGCACGCTGGTGCCGCAGCAAGAACTCGATTTCCTGCTTTGTGGTGGCAAAGTCTCCGTAACTATTCACCGCATACAGCGACCACAGCCCGTCCCTTCCAAAGAACCACCCAAATCCCGGACGAGCTGCGTCGCCTGATTCCACAAACCCCGCTGTCAGAGCCTCCTGGCTGCCATCCGGCTCCGTCTCTACACGCAGCTGATCGATCGCCGTCTCAGCCCACGCGAAGGCCTCGTCCAGTTGCGGGTCCGGAGTTTCGATCGCCGTGTGCCCGGCAAGAAAATTTCTGAAGTATTCCCGATTCGCCGAGCGGATCGCGCCCGCCTCGTTTGCCAGATCGGCAAGGCTCCTGCCGAAGGCCTCCTTGGTTGTTGCCGCGGAAGAATTACCGAATTGCATCAGCAGCGGATAAACTCTGCCGGCATCCTTACCAGGATCGAAGTGCAGGACAAATTGCAGAGGCCAGGAATGTGGAGCCTCCTGATAAGGAGGCAGGATACCGGGCTGCGCTCCCGGCATTGCCACCGCGGCGGCGTGCTCCGGCGTATTGAGATGAAGAATATAGAAGCCCGACCCCTTGGGATTCGCAATCCACTCCGGGGACGGCCGGTCCGGCGAGGCCGCAGGCCACATCCGCTGCATCACGGGATTGAAGCTCAGCGTCAGATCCATCGGGCGGATCGCCTGGATTTCGTAGAAGACCATCGCGCCTGTCTGTCCCGCCACCTTCGGCGCAAGCATGATCTGGCGAATGGTGAAGTTGGCGTGCGCATAGGTAATGGTGGTGTGATCCGGCTCCACATCGATCTCCGCCACCTGCCGGTTTACATCGATGGGGACCGCATAATCCGCCATGTTCACCGTCATGTGCACATCGTTCAGGATCTTCCAGGGAAAGATCCACGCTTCGAACGATCCGTCCTGACGCCCGAGGATGGCGCCCCGCGGCCCCACCACCGAGAAAGGCAGCGCGGGGACTGCCGGGAGGCTGATACTGGTCGGCTCCGGCGCCAACCGTTCGCTTACTTTACCCTGCGCATGCATCGACGCTGGTGCGAAGATGCCCAGTACCGCGATACACGTAACCCCGTTTGTGGCCAGCCTTCTGATCATGGCGGTGGTCCGCTTGCGACAACCCTCCATCGCCGGTAGCCTGCGCCCTTGACTCCACTCGGTGCGCGCGTGCCTGTAACCAGCGGTCACCGAATCGTACTCCTCATCTCACCGGCGCAGCCAATTTTCAAGAAAATGGGGATGTCGGGCCGTGAGCCGGACATCCCCAGCCAGCGACGATTCAGAACTGGAACCGAGCGGCAAACTGGAGGCGCCGCATCGACGTTCCGTCCTGTTCGGAGTAGGTGCCCTGAATATACCCCGAATTGTTGCTATCCCCGCAATCGATACACGTATTCGGGTTGCCGAGGTTCGGGTGATTGAAAACGTTGAACGCCTGCACGATCAATTGCATCTTTACGTTCTCGTACAGGTTGAAGCTCTTGGCCAGGTCTGTATCCACGTTGAAGTACCCCGGGCCCCACAGGGCGTCGCGTCCGATGTTGCCGAAGCTGTCGGCAACCGGCCGAGCGTACGCGCCGAACGAGTTATCCGCCTGTCCCGGGGGCTGAAGTACATAAGGCGATGGCTTAATGTAGGGAACTCTCAGCGCCACCGGATCAAACTTGCCCTTGGAAATGCCGAAACTTCCCCCGGAGACTTTGTTCAGGAAGCACGCATTGTCATCGTGACCGATATCATTGTCTGCGGAGCAAAGTTCATAGTTGGTGTTGAACGGAATTCCACCCTCGAGGGTGAGATTGGCGTTAAGCTGGAACCCGCCTATTACCTGATTCATCCAGCTCGGCACACCGGAAGCAAACATCTTATCCCGGCCGAAGGGAAGGTCATAATCTCCCGAAAATACCCAGGCATGGCGTCGATTGTAGTAGCTGTTGCCTCGTCCGATCCTCGGATCGATCAGGAACTGGTAAGACTCATGATCGATGTCGTGAGACCAGGTGTAGTGGGTCAGGAACTGCAGGCCGTTCGTGAAGCGCTTGTTCAGAACGATTTGAAGCGCGTTATAACTGCCGGTCGCCTGGTTAGCCATGTAGTCGACGCGCTGCGTCCAGCCGTGAGGAACGCCCCACTTCACACCCAGTTGCGTCTGCGCGGTTCCGTCGTAATACGGGGCGCGCTGCGCTTCCGTGTAGAGGCAGCTCGAAGGCGCGGTCGCCGCCGTCATGCCTGAGCAGCTTCCGCCCGTCGGGGTTGTGTTGTTAGGATTCACCTGGTTGAAGCCGCGATAGGTATCCTCATTCGCGTTATAAGAGGGCGACGAGTCAAACATGTTGTGGTACGCCTGGCTCGCCACATAGGCAACCTGGAGCGAAAGACTATTGGTCAGCTCGCGCTGCGCCGTCACGTTCCAGCCCTCCACGGTGGGCAGTCTCACCTGCGATGGCCGTGCGATCTGATAGATGCCATCCGGCAGCGGATAAGCACCATTCGACGGAATTGGCGCGAAGGTGTAGCCCGGCGGTCCCGGAGCTACTCCATTTTCGGTAGAAGTCAGATTGAATACAGCCGCATCATTGGATACCGGGTTAACGCTTTGCTGGACCTGGGTGGGGAAGGACGACGTAAGCACGTCGCCAAAGCTGTCCCCGGCCCAACCCTGGCCATAGACAATCCCATACCCGGCTCGCACGACCGTGTTCGGCCTTACCTGCCAGGCAACCCCGAGTCGGGGCGCGAACATTCCGAAGTTATTCGTTACATTCGACGCGCTGTTGAACTCGCCAACGCCTGCAATACCGAGAATGCCGGTATTCAGATTCAGCAGGCCACCGGCCCCCGCGGCTGTCAGCGACTCGGGAGTGTAAAGCTCCCAGCGCAGGCCGTAGTTGACAGTCACCGATCTCGTTGCGCGCCATTGGTCCTGAGCGTAGGTGAAGAAGCGGGTCTGGCGCGATTGAGCATTGACATTCGCTGTTTGCGTCCGCCAGAACGTAGTCGTATCGCCGAGCAGGAAAGTGGCGAAACCAACGCCCGGTGACACCACGCCTGTCGCGCTGACTCCCGAAGTCCTCGGCGAGGCAAAGAAGTAGGTTCCGGAGCGAAGCGCATTGCTCGCGATCGTGACTGTGAAGTTCTTCCCATACCGGTAATCAGCGCCGAACTTGATGTTGTGATTCCCTAACTGATGCGACCAGTTATTGACAAACTGATACTGGCTGGTCTGTTGCAAGGTGGGATTAGCGGAAGTGCCATATTCAACATTCTGCCCGCCGTTAGCACCATTAGCCGGAATATCGATATTGAATTGCGGAAGTCCGCCATCCAGCGACAGATTGCCGACGTTGGCGTTCGGAATTCCAAGTTCGTTACCCAGCGGCTGATTACCGTTTGGACCAACGGTGTTGTTGTAGATTCGGTAGTAGCCGAACCGGAAGTCGGTCAGCCACTTCGAGGACAACACATAGTCCCCGCCTGACGCCAGACTGGAATAATGGAAATTGTCGCTGCCGGCAAACCCGCCTGAGCCAAATCCCAGCCCGCCTGCTGCTCCGAAGAACGGGTTCCCGGAAAGTGCGCCTCCGAAGTAGGTGTAGCGCCCGAAGACATGAAGCTTATCCGTGAGCTTACTGTCGATGCGCACATCAGGCTGGTTGGTGGTGAAAATCCCCGAACCTGAGGCCGCGTAGTTATTCTCCACTCCCGAACCTGCATTCGGTGCGGGCAGCAGTTTGAAGAAAGCGACCGCTGCCGCGGACAGATCCGCCGCAGGGATAATATTTCCCGCGAATGGCATGCGTCCGGTGTTGCTCGTGTCTGTCAGAGAATTGGGCTTGTAGATTTGCCCAACGGTAAGGTAGTCGCTCAGGTTACAAGGGCCGCCCGAAGTGCAACTAGACTCGGCGAGCGCAGTAGGAACCGTGGTTAGAGTCGAGACACCCGTCTTCTCGCGCAATCCCTGATAGTCGCCGAAGAAAAACAGCTTGTCATGCAGGATCGGGCCGCCGATCGATCCGCCGAACTGGTTGTGCAGAGTAGGCGCCAGCGTATTGTTCGGCGGTGCATTCGCAAATGGATCGCGCGCCTGCTGCGCATCCGACCGGCGATACTCGAAAGCGGTGCCGTGAAATGCATTACTGCCCGATTTTGTCTGAGCGGTAACCAGTCCGGCGACCGCCTTACCGAATTCCGCGTCATAGTTCTGCGCGGTCACCTTCATTTCAGAAACCGAATCGAGGTTCGGATTAATGACCGCCACGCCGTTCAGCGGCTCCTGGTTGTCGGTTCCGTCCAACTCATACCCCGTCGCGAAGGGCAGCTGCCCGTCCACTTCGATGGACTGGCTGCGTTGCGGATTGCCGCCGCCCTCGCCGGGCCCCCATCCGATGTAAGTCGTCCCCGGCGTCAGCAACTCAAATGCCGTGAAGTTACGATTCAGATTCGGCAGGTCCTCGACCGCCCGCTCATTCAGAATGGTCGCCACATCGGGCCGGTCCGTCTGCAGCAAGGGGGCGCCGCCGGTCACCGTAACCGTCGTGCCCACGCTCCCCACCGCAAGCTGCAAATTCACTTCCGGCGCGGTGTCCGCGTAGACCACCACGTTCGCCACTGTTTCGCTCGTGAACCCCTTCGCTTCCGCCTTCACGCTGTACGTATCCGGAATCAGGTGCTGCATCCGGTATTCGCCGCTCTCATTCGTTTGGGTCGTTGTCGAGGTCCCCTTCGAGATGTCAGTCACAGTGATCGTGGCATTCGGGATCACGGCGTTCGACTTGTCGGTGACTGTCCCATAGATCGAACCATAAACGGCCTGCCCCAAGGCGAGCCTGGCTCCGCCCGCGACGATCAGCAGAGCAGTCAGCAACCCTACACGCGCGATGCGTACTACGCGACCATGCCGTGACCGCTTGCTTCCCGAATCCGTGTTTCCCTTGTGTGAATTTCCGAACATGCTCTTAGCCTCCCGAATGTCTCTCTCTGTCGCGCTGCAGCGCGCTGTCGATCGCAGACCTGAATAACGGGGCCGATTCCTCTCTGACCAAATCCATCTGCAGAGACGACTCCCTTTACGACAGCCGCAAGTATTCGCGCGCGCTCAAACAACACGCAACGTTTTTTACTGTGATTTGACCCGTCAATTTACCGTGTGCCATACTTTCCCGTTGTGATGGCGGCAATTAACGCAGTGCCTGAGGTCGATCCGCCGATCGCTTCTGACGAGCGATGGGCTTTGGTGAATCGGATTGCTTCAAGCCAACACTTGAAGTCGTCCCCCCGCCTCTGCGAGTTCCTGTTTTACGTAGCTAAATGCGCAATTCGGGAAGCTCCCGAAGACGCCACCGAGCAGCAAATTGGGATCCGCGTCTTCGGTCGACATCCCGGCTACAACTCCAGCGAAGACAGCATCGTGCGAACCCACGCGCGCATCCTGCGGCAAAAGCTCACGGCCTATTTTGCGGAGGAAGGCGCCGCTGAACCGATCATCATGGAAGTCCCGAAAGGCCATTACCTTCCGGTTTTCCATATACGCGCTCAGGCATCCACTCGGCCTGCCGATCTCCCACTGTCCCATTCCGCCGTCGTTGCCGAGCCCGCCCCGCCACCTCAAATTCCGGTTTCTTCTCCACGTTTGCTTCTCCGGACTCTCGCTCTCGCCCTCCTCGCGCTCTGCCTCCTGTGCGCATTCCTCGTCTGGCGCCCGTGGCACGGGTCAGCTCACGCCGATACTTCGGTGGATAGCTTCTGGCGGCCCTTTCTCGCCGCCGATCCGCCGCTCGTCATCTACAGCAATGCGCTCTTCGAGGGCAATTCCACGCAGGGTCTCCGCTATGCCGCACCCGATTCCGCGAAAGAACCGGAGGGCGCCGGCTACGTCGATACCTACACGGGCATCGGGGAGCTCGCCTCCGTCTACACCCTCACCCGCCTCTTCGATGCACACCATGAAACGTTTATCCTCAAGCGAAGCCTCCTCGTCACGTGGGACGAAGCCCAACTCCGCAACCTCATCTTTATCGGCGCGCGCGTTGAGAATCCGTCGCTCCGCGTCTTGCAACCCACCACCGACTTCACCATGGTGGCCAGCCCGGACGCTGCCGGTGTGGTGAACGTTCATCCTCTCGCCGGAGAGCCTGCCGTCTATTCGCGCCCCGAACGGCCTCTCACCACCGACTACGCCATCCTTGCCCTTGAGCCCGGCCTCCAGCCTGGTCGCCGCATGCTCGTCTTCAGCGGGCTTACAACCTTCGGCACCCAGGCCGCGGTCGATTATGTCTGCCAGCCCGATACTGCCGCCCTGCTCCTGAAAAAAATCACCGGACCTAAAGGCGAGATTCGCCCATTTGAGGCAGTGCTGCAAACCAATATCGGAGGCGGCGTTCCGCTCCAGACGCGGCTGGTCACCATCCGCGTGCATTAGGCCGCGACGCTGTTCGTTGGACAGCCCGCTATTGCACCGGTTCCAGCTTCAACTCATTGTTCAGGTGGTTCTGCGCCGCCAGCTCGTTCTCGCGCTTCGCTTCGTCCGCCTGGCCCGCCAGCCGATACGCCTGCGCCAGCGACGCATGCGTGATGTAATTGGCCGGGTCCATCTTCTCCGCGTGTTGCAGATACATGATCGCGGTCTGCGCTTCCTGTTTCCGCAATAACACTCGGCCCATCAGGATGAACGGCCCGGTGCTGCTCATGTCCAGCGCCAGAGACTTCGTCAGCGCCTGCTGCGCCTCGTCCAGACGGTTCACGCGCAGGTAGGCATCGCCCAGCCGCTCATAAACCGGCGAGTAGTTCGGGTTGATGCGCCGCTCGGCTTCGAACTGCTGAATTGCCTCGTCGATGTTCGAATCGGTCAGCGCCACTTCGCCCAGCAGGAAATGCGCCAGCGGTAGCTCCGGCGAAATCTGCAAAGCCTTCTGCGCCTCGATTGCAGCTTGCCGCGGCAGATTCGCATGCTGCAGCATCGTGGCCAGCGTCAGCCAGGCCGCTCCTGAATCCGGCGGCTCGCCGAACTGCGCGGCAAATGCCTTGCGAGCATCGTCGTAGCGATTCGCGTTCAGATAACAGAGCCCAAGAACATAGTTCGCATCTGTACCCGCGTCCGGCGTCCACTGGCGAACGCGTTCAAGATACGGAATCGCCGCCCCAGGCTGCCCCAGCCGATACAGCGTCAGGCCCTGCATCTGCACTGCCTCGATGTCCTGAGCATCCTGCTTCAGTGCAGCCGCAAACGCGTCGCGCGCCTCGATCAGCTTCCCCGTGCGGTAGTAGGCCAGCCCCAGTTCGCGCTCCGCCCCCTGCGGTTGTGACTCGGTCTCGGTCAGTTTCTTCAGGATGGCAATGGCCTCATCGGGATGATCGTGCTGCAGGGCTTCGTGCGCGCGAGCCACATCGCCGTTCGCCGTCTCGCTGGACCCGGTTTGCGCCCGCGCTGCTGCAACGAGGGCGAGCAGGAGCATCGCAATCGTGAAGCATTTCATAACGCACCAGCATACTGCGCATCTCACCCAGTCGAGTAGTGTTACCATGACCGGCGATATGAGATTTGGGGCTTTTGCTCCGGCATTGCTCGTGGTGGTGGTCGCAACCGCCGCGCACTCGGGGGCGAAGCAGGCGTCGGATCGCCAGCCTGTTCCTTATCCGGCTGACAAGCAATATCACGCACCCGCCTGGTTTGTGAATGTGGCTGCGCAGGCCGGTCTCACCATGCGCAACGACAACGGCGAAGCCGCGGCAAAGAATTACATCATCGAGACGACCGGAGGTGGCGTCGCCATCCTCGACTATGATCGCGACGGATGGCCGGATATCTTTCTCACCGGCGGCCGCACACTCGATGGAGAACCCCCCTCGCCTCATGCACCCACCAGCCATCTTTACCACAACAACCACGACGGAACCTTCACCGACGTCACCGTTCAGGCCGGATTAGCCGCAACCGGCTGGGCGCAGGGCGTCTGCGCGGGCGACTACGACAACGACGGCTATGACGACCTCTACGTAACTTACTACGGGAAGAATCGCCTCTACCACAACGAACGCAACGGACGCTTCAAAGAGGTGGCGGAAATAGCCGGAGTCGCGGGGGACGGAACAAAGTGGGGTACCGGTTGCGCCTTTGTCGATTACGATCGCGACGGGAAGCTGGACCTTTTTGTCGCTAACTATGTTCAGTTCGATCTCCGGAGCGCGCCCAAACCAGGTGAGCGGATGAACTGCATCTGGAAGGGTATGCCTGTCGAATGCGGCCCGCGCGGCCTTGCGTTTACCACCAACCTTCTCTACCGCAATCTTGGGGACGGCAAATTCTCCGATGTCACCCGGGCCAGCGGCATCGCTAAAACCAACGGCCATTACTGCCTTGGTGTTGCTCCGCTTGACTACAACCGCGATGGCTGGCCGGATATCTATGTCGCGTGCGACAGCACGCCGAGCATTCTTTATCGCAATAATAAAGATGGCACCTTTACCGATGTCGCCGTGGATAGTTCTGTAGCCTTCAGCGATGACGGCAACGAACAGGCGGGGATGGGAGTCACCGTCGCCGATTATGACGGCGACGGCTGGCCCGATATCTTCAAGACCAATTTCTCGGACGATACTTCCTCTCTCTACCGCAATAATCGGGACGGAACGTTTACTCCGAGCATCGTCGACGCAGGGCTCAGCCTCAACACGCATTACCTTGGCTGGGGAGTCATGTTTGTCGATGTGGACAACGATGGGTGGCCAGACTTACTTCTTGCCAATGGTCACGTCTATCCACAGGTCGACGCCGGTTTGGGAGCCAGTTATCGGGAACCCAGACTTCTTTACTGGAATCAGGGCAACGGCAGGTTCAAAGATGTCAGCGCGGCTTCAGGTCCGGGCTGTACGGAGCCGATGCCTTCCCGCGGCCTCGCTGTTGCCGACCTCTGGAATGACGGCCGCGAATCGGCGGTCGTCAACGACATGGATGAAAAGCCGTTGCTTCTCGTCAATCTGGCTCCAAATGCCAATCACTGGCTCGGCGTTGTTCTCGATGGAACGCGCTCCAATCGCGACGGCATCGGAGCACGAGTCACCGTCGCTGCTGGCGGCAAAACCTGGGTACAGGAGCTGCGTAGTGGCGCCAGCTATCTCTCTTCGAGCGACCTCCGCCTCCACTTCGGCCTCGGTTCCGCCGCCGGCATCGAGCATATCGATGTATTGTGGCCCAGCGGCATCGAGGAACGCTTCCCAGGAAACTCTGCCGATCGCTATATCACCCTTCGAGAATCGTCCGGAACGCCACTAAAGGCTCTTGAGCCACCCAACCCGCATTAGGAGGCCCCCGCTATGCACTCGCGCAGATCATTTCTCGAATCCACTCTTCGATGCGGCGCTCTTGCTGCTCTCGGCGTCCGCTCGCCACTTTCCTTCGCTGCAGTCGCCGATGCGCCCTCCGATCTGCTCGGCGAGTTCGATTACGCCGACGTCGACCTCGCTCCCGGACTCGCGCAGAAGCAGTTCGAACACACACAGGGCATCCTGATGTCTCTGAATGAGGATAGTCTGCTCAAGCCCTGGCGCCTCCGGGCCGGCTTGCCCGCGCCTGGTCCCGAGTTAGGTGGCTGGTACGACGAGCTGCCCCTGAACAAGACGGAAAGCGGCGGATATGGATTTGCTCCAGCTCACTGCACCGGCCAGTGGATCTCCGCCCTCGCGCGCGGTTACGCCATTACGCGCGATGCGCGCACACGCGCCCGCCTCGTACGGCTGGTCGATCTCTACGGAGCCGCCATCTCCGGCCGTTTCTACGCCAATTTCCGCTTTCCCGCCTATAACTACGACAAGATGGTTATCGGGCTCATCGATGCCCACCAATTCGCGGGCATTCCCAACGCCTTCCAGTTACTCGAACGAACCACCGATGCGGCCGAGCCCCATCTGCCTCCCGAGGCTCTTGATCGCGGCGAGCCGCAAAGTCGCTGGCGTGAATCCATTGGCGAGAACCCCGGTGACAATTACGACGAATCCTACACGCTTCCGGAAAACCTCTATCTCGCCTGGCAGCGAGGTGCGGGGGATCGCTATCTTCGTCTCGCCCCTCGTTACCTTCTGGATCACACATACTTCGATCCTCTCTCCGAAGGTAAGAATGTGCTCGGCGACCATCACGCTTACAGCTTTTGTAACGCTTTGAGCTCAGCCATGCAGGCCTGGATTTCCACCGGAAGCAGCAAACATCTCCGCGCCGCCTCCAACGCCTTCGACATGATCGAGGCTACCCAGAGCTTCGCTACCGGCGGCTGGGGACCTGACGAAAGTTTCAGCGCTCCCGGCAGTGGCGCTCTCTACGCAAGTCTAAGCGGAACCCATCGCGGGTTCGAAACACCCTGTGGCAGTTACGCCCACTTCAAGCTCACCCGCTATCTGTTGCGCGTCACCGCCGATGGCCGTTACGGCGACAGCATGGAACGCGTCTTTCTGAACACCGTCCTCGGAGCGAAGCAGCTCCAGCCGGATGGCCGGGCCTTCTATTACTCCGATTACAATTTCTCCTCGCATAAGACGTATTTCCCGGACGCATGGCCGTGCTGCTCAGGCACACTCCCTCAGGTCGCTGCGGATTATCGCATCATGACCTGGTTCCGCGACCCCGAAGGCTTCTTCGTGAACCTTTACCATCCCTCTTCGCTCCGTGCCGTCACTCCCGACGGCGCGCAAATGACCCTCACCCAGAGCGGTGAATATCCCTTGAATGGAAACATCCGCCTTGGTCTGAGACTTTCGCGCCCTGACACCTTCACTCTGCGCGTTCGCATCCCAGCCTGGTCAATCGGCAACTCGGCCAGCCCCGTCATTCGCGTCAATGGCAAGCCCACAACCGCCCCCCGCCAGCGCGGCTTCGCTGCCATCCATCGCCGGTGGAACGACGGAGACAGCGTCCAGCTCCTGTTGCCCATGCCTCTCCGCCTCGAGCCGATTGACGACGATCACCCCGATGTCGTGGCGCTGGTGCGCGGCCCGCTCGTCCTGTTCCCGGTTGTATCGACCCCACCTGGAGTTACACGCCGGCAATTGCTCGCGGCGCGCCAGCTCCCAGGCCAGCTCGCGTGGCGGGCAGATACCAACAGCGGCTCTCCCATCAGGCTGCTCCCGTTCAGCCAGCTTGAGGATGAACAGTACACCACCTATATTGAGCTTTAGCTGGAGGCATCGATCACGCATTTTTCATTCCCGCTGGCCTGCCTCGAAAAGTACCACCTATTCAGTCGAGGACTTCCCTCAGCACTGGGCGGCCGATGCTGCGCAGACTTATGTCTTCGTCCGCCAGACCGCGCCGGGCGCGGCCTGAGCGGTCAGGAGAGCGAACCTGGCTCCGGGTAACGGAGACATGGACCCCAACTACGAAGTCGGTCTTCGGATTCGGAGTGAATGGCGAGGTCGTCACATCAACCCACGCCGGTCCGCCGTGGCTCCTCTACCTCAGGAAGCAGTGCCAACGGCCAATCCATTTTTAGCGTTTCGACGGATGGGGATTCCGGATGGGAAGTCGGTTGTCGCCGAGGTCAACCCGGCGCTGTGGATGCAACGCCCCGGCTTCAATTTTCACTTTCCCTCAATCTTCACCTTCTTTTGCTATCCTGATTTTCGTTATGCCTTCGAAACACGAGCTCATTTCGACGCCCATCCGCCACATCGACATCAAGCAGCACAACGTCGTCGCCCTGGTCGACGCCATGCACTTTATGGCCTACAGCTCCCGCGACCTCGCCCGCGCCGCCTCCATCTACGAGCGCATGCTGCGCGATCAGGACTGCGGCGTCATCCTCTGCCTCGCCGGCTCGCTGATCTCCGCCGGGCTCAAGCAGATCTTCGTCGACCTCATCCGCAACAATATGGTTGACGCCGTCGTCTCGACGGGCGCCAATATCGTCGACCAGGATTTCTTCGAAGCCCTCGGCTTTAAGCACTACATCGCCGACGAGCTCTACAAATCCGGCACCCAGGACGCCGAACTCCGCGAGCTCATGATCGACCGCATCTACGACACACTCATCGACGAGGAAGAGCTGCGCCTCTGCGACGAAACCACCGAGAAGGTCGCCGACTCGCTTCCGCCCCGCCCCCATAGCTCCCGCGAGTTCATCCGCGCCATGGGCGCCTGGCTCGAACAGAACGGCAAGACTCCCGAAAAAGGCGGCGTCGACTCCATCGTCTACTCGGCGTATCAGAAAGATGTCCCCATCTTCTGCCCCGCCTTCAGCGACTGCTCCGCCGGCTTTGGCCTCGTCGCTCACCAGCACAAGCGCCAGGACAAGCCCAAAGTCTCCATCGACTCAGCCAAAGATTTCTACGAGCTCACCCAGCTCAAGATCGCCAACCCCACCACCGGCCTCCTCATGATCGGAGGTGGCGTTCCCAAAAACTTCGCCCAGGATATCGTCGTGGCCGCCGACATCCTCGGCAACGAAGCCCCCATGCACAAATACGCCATCCAGATCACGGTCGCCGACGTCCGCGACGGCGCTCTCTCCTCCAGCACTCTGAAGGAAGCCAGCTCCTGGGGCAAAGTCGACACCACCTTCGAGCAAATGGTTTACAGCGAAGCTACCCTCGCGCTCCCGCTCGTCACCGGATACGCCTGGCACAAGAAGGCCTATGCCGGCCGCCGCGAACGCCGCTGGAGCCGCATCCTCGACCCGGTCGCCGTTTAACCGGGAACCGGGTCCAACTCGTTCCAAAGCTGCACTCGGTCACTGACGTAACACCAAAGTGGCATTGTGGCTGCTGGTGCGCGTGGATTTTGCTGTCGGAACCCTTTCCCGCTCTCCTATACTGACCCTAAAGCCCTTTAGACTGAAAAGGGAAGCAAATCCCCCCGTTTCCACGGAATCGAGTTGTGACCCGATTCAACAACACCCGTACCGTAACAAGAGCCTTTGTCATCGCTCTCGCCTTCTCCCTCGTCGGAGCGATCATCCTCGCCCGGTTCGGTAGTCCGCCAACACAAAATCATCCCTGGATATTCTGGTTCGCCGCATTCTGGACACTAGCCCAGGCCCTCCTCGTCGGTATCGCCATTTCCAGCTTCAGCGCCGCATTACGAGAAAGACAAGGTGAGCGCCAGTTGCAACGCGTCGCCCGCCTGCACCAAAGCATCCTCGATTCAGCCGGACCCATGATGATCGCCTGCGACCTCAGCGGTCGTATCACCCTCTTCAATCCGGCCGCCGAACGCATGCTCGGCTATCGCACCAATGAGGCCCTCGGCAAGCTCTCTGCCCCCGAACTCTTCCCGGAGAGCGAAATGGCCCGCGTGGGCGAGCAGCTCGCGCTCTCCATGCCGCCCTTCAGAACCAACCCTGAGGTGCCCGCCGATACCGCTCCCAGCCTCCTTCCTTATGTGCGCTACGTCGCCACCTTCCCTGCCAGCCGCGTCCGCGGATTCGAGATGCGCTATCGCCGCAGAGACGGCAGCACCTTCCCCGCCATGGTCTACCTCTCCGCAGCGCGTTCTTCCTCAGGCGCCGTCGAAGGCCTGGTTTCGATCGCCGTAGACCTGAGCGCCACCCGCCGCGCCGAGCATGCTCTGCGCGAAAGCGAAGCCCGCTACCGCGACCTCTTTGACAATTCCGCGGAGATGATCGCCACTCTCAGTCCCCGCGGCCGTTATCTCTACGTCAATCCCTCGTGGCAAGCGCTCTTCGGAATGGACTCCTCCCAGTTCGAGTCGCTGATCGGATTCGAATCCCCTTTCCCCCCGGAAGTGCAGGCCGAGGCCGCCGCGCTCTTCCACAAAGCCCTCCACGGTGTGCGCGTCGAGCACCATCCCCTCCGTCTGCAGAACTCCGCCGGCGAAAATGTTGAGGTCGAGGCCAGTCTCAGCTGCCGCCGCGAAGAGTCCGGCCCCGTCTCCGTCCGCTGCATCTTCCGCGACGTCACGCAGCAGAATCGTCGAGAGCGCCGCCTCCGCATTCAGCTCGTGGTCAGCCAGATCATCGGCGAAACCACTTCCATGGACGAAGGCCTCAGCCGCGTTCTCGAGGCTCTCTGCAATACCTTCTCCTGTGAGTTCGCCGCTCTCTGGACCGTCGACGAGACCCAGCATTACATCCGCCCCCGCATCTCCTGGTGCGCGCGCGGCCGCAGCAGCGAGGATTTTCTCCACGAAACCCAGGCCATGGTTCTCTCCCGGGGCCAGGGCTTGCCCGGTTCCGTCTGGTCTCTCGGCAAACCCACCTGGATTTCCGACGTGCGCCAGCATCCGTCCTTTCTCCGCCGCACCGCCGCTCGCCTCAACGGCTACATCTCCGCCTGGGCTGTTCCCGTGCGCGTCGGCAACCAGGTCATCGCTGTCGTCGAGTGCTTCTCCCGCCAGTTCATGCGCGAGGACCCCGACCTGATGGCCACAGTCGAAACAGTTTGCGGCTCAGTCGGTCAATTCATGGCGCGTGCTGGCCAGGAAGCACGCGTTCGCACCCTCGACCGGCAGAAGGCCGTGATCTTAAATTCCGTCGCGGACGGCATCATCGGCGTCGATTCCGCCAACCGTATCGCCTTCGCCAATCCCGCCGCCGCCCGCATGATGGAACGCACCGAGTCCGAGCTCATCGGATGCAAGGTCCACGAGCTTCTTCACCCTCCCGCATCTGGCTGTGACGCAAATTGCCTCACCCGCCGCGCGTTTCAGACAGCCGACGGAGCCTCCGGCCAGGATGTCTATTTCCGCGGCAACGGACGCAGCTTTCCCGTGGAATTCTCGCTCATGCCCATGGTCGAAGAAGGCGCGCCCGTCGGCAGCGTTCTCAGCTTCCGCGACATCAGCCAGCGCTACGCCCTTGACCACATGAAGGACGAGTTCATCTCCACCGTCAGTCACGAATTGCGAACCCCGCTGACCTCGATCCGCGGCGCGCTGGGCCTTCTCTCCGCGGGACTGCTTGGCGACGTCAGCGAAAAGGCCACCAGCCTGTTGCGCATCGCCGTTGCCAATTCCGATCGGCTGGTCCGCCTCATCAACGATATTCTCGATCTCGAACGAATGACCTCCGGCCGCGCACCCCTCGCCTTCCGGCGCATTGCCCTTGAAGAGCTCCTTCACCAGGCCATCGACACCATGCAGCCGGTCGCCGAGTCCGAAGACGTCCATCTCTATTGCGATCCCACATCCGTTTACATCGAAGCCGACGCCGACCGTCTGCTCCAGGTCATGACCAACCTGCTGAGCAACGCCATCAAATTTTCACCGCGCCGCTCCACCGTGCGCATCGCCATCGTGCACGCAACCGACGGGGTCACCATCAGCGTCATCGATGAGGGCCGCGGCGTTCCCGCGGATAAGCTTGAGAGCATCTTCGACCGGTTCCAGCAGGTGGATGCTTCCGATTCCCGCCAGAAAGGCGGCACCGGACTCGGCCTCGCCATCTGCCGCACCATCGTTCACCAGCACGGCGGCCGCATCTGGGCCGAACAAAACGGCGTCCGCGGTGCAATCTTCCGCTTCTATCTACCCGAGCGTGCTTCTCTTTCCCCTTTAGCGGAAGAGGACACCCAAAATCAATTCGTACACAAACTGGGATAAAAGATATGTCCAGGCAGAAATCAGGATAAGAGATGTCGCGACGCGTTCTAATCATCGATGACGAAGAGGATATTCGGGAAGTCGCCGCCCTCAGCCTCGAAACCGTTGCCGGCTGGGATGTCCTCGTCGCCGGATCCGGCGCCGCCGGAATCATCAAGGCTCGCGAAAGTCGTCCCGACGCCATCCTCCTCGACGTCATGATGCCAGGCATGGACGGCCCCACCACCTTCCGCGAGTTGCGCTCGCTGCCCGAGACCGCCGACATCCCTGTCATCCTGCTCACCGCCAAAGTCCAGGCTGCGGATCAGAAACGCTTCTCCGACCTCGGCGTCGTCAAAGTGATGTTCAAGCCCTTCGACCCGCTGGTCCTGGCCAGGGATATCGCAGCAACCCTGGGGTGGCAAGAGATATGAGCGACGACCCTGCCGCGAAAATCGCTGCACGGTTGACCGAGATATGGCGTACCACCAGGCCCACCGTTCTCGAACGCGTCGCCCTGTTACAGGCTTCCTGCGAAACCCTCTCCCGGAATCCCGCCGATCAGGACGCCAGAAAGCAGGGCCGTGAAGCTGCCCACAAACTCTCCGGAGTTCTCGGGGTCTTTGGATTACCGCAGGGCAGCGAGATCGCATCGGCGATAGAAGACATGCTCGCCGCCGAAGAGCCTCTCACTCCGGCAGACCTGTCCACCATGCGCGGCCAAATCGTCGATCTCGACGCCGTCATAGCCTCGAAAGAATCCTCATGAAGTGCTTTTCGGATCGCTTTTGTTGCATATCACCGCCATCCCGCTCAACAGCACCAAGCTCCCACCCTAATCCCTAATCACTAATCCCTGTTGTCACGCCCACACCAGACACTCCGGCTTCGAGATCGGAAAGCTCTTCCCCGTCTCCCCCAGCTTGCCCGTCTTCTCATCCCGCGCAAACACCGCTATAGCATCCGAATCCTGATTCGCCACCAGCACCCACTTCTCCGTCGGGTCGAGCGCAAGATGCCGCGGAATCTTCCCGCCGCAGGAACTGCGAGCCAGCATCGTCAGCTTCCCATCCTTCGGGTCTACGGAGAAACTCACCAGGCAGTCATAGTCGCGATTCGTGGCATAAGCGAACCGCCCGTTGCGCGTAATCACGATGTCGTCGCCCCGCGTGGCTCCCTTATAGTCCTCCGGAATCAGGCTGATCTTCTGCGCCGATTGGAGCGTGCCCTTCTCCGCATCCCAATGCAGCACCTCGACCTGAGACATCAGCTCGTGAATGCAGTACGCGAACCGTCCGTTGGGATGGAACCGCAGCGCCCGCGGCCCCGAACCTGGCGCCGCATTCCATTGCGCCGGCTCATTCGCCATCAGCTTCGCGTTCCGGTCATCGAGGTGATAGATGTGAATGCAGTCCAGCCCCAGATCGTTCACCAGCAGGAAGCGGTCGTCCGGCGAAGCCGTTACGCGATGGGCGTGCGGCCCCTCCTGCCGTTGCGCATTCGGTCCATGCCCCTGGTACTGGAAATGCGACACCGGATCGCTGATCTGCCCGTCATAGCTGATCGAGAACGAAGTCGCGCTCCCACCGTTGTAGTTTGCGCAGAAAGCGGCTCGTCCCAGGTGGTCCAGCGCCACATGACATGTGCCGGCCCCCAAAGCCAGCACCTCATTGATAGGCTTCAGCCGCGCGCCCGCATGGTCGATCGCGAACGCGCTCACCGCTCCGCTGGCCTGTCCCTCGAAACTTGCTATTTCGTTGGCCGCGTATAGATACTTCGCGTCCGCGTCCACAACCAGGAAGGTAGGATTATCGGTCTCCGCCGCCAGCCCGGCAGCCGTCAGCTCGCCCGTCTCCGGATCCCAGTGATACGCGTAGATGCCCTTGCTCCCCGCGTCGGTTCCCGTCCCCACAAACAGCAGCCGCCGCTTGGCTTCCTCGCCGGCCTTCGACCACATTGTCTGAACGACCGCCGGAGCGACCGCCGCGATCCGCAAAAATTCCCGTCTGTTCAGTCCTGTCATGGCTCCCATCACGCCCCGCCCTGCTGCGACAGCTTCGCCTTCACCAACTCGCTTAGCTGCTTCCCATCCGCGCGAACACCCGCCTCCTGAATCCGCGCCTGCACTGCCTTCATCGCCGCGCCCATATCCCGGGGCCCAAAGCTCGCCCCAGCCAGCGCTTCATCCACGAACCTCTTCAGCTCCTCTTCACCAATCGCCTTCGGCAGATAGCTCTCAATCAGGACGATCTCGCGCGCTTCCTTTGCCGCCAGCTCCGGCCGATTGCCCTTCGTGAACTGCTCAATCGAATCCTTACGCTGATTGATCATCGTGCGAAAAACCTGCTGCGCCTCGGCGTCCGTCAGCGCGGAGCGCTTCTCGATCTCCCGGTTCTTCAGCGCCGCCTTCACCATGCGCAAAGTACCCGTCCGCTCTACATCGTGCGCCTTCATCGCCGCCACCATGTCGTGATCGATTTGTTTTACCAGCTCCATCTCTACGCCTCTCTCGTGTTATTCAAACCCCCTCATTATAGGTAGAAGATCGTATGTTCAACCGTTCTAAAATGGTGTACGAGGTTTCCTTTCATCATGATTCGCAAGACGCGTCTGTTTACCCCGGGCCCGACCCCTCTGCTGCCCGCTGCGCAGTTTGCCATGGCTGCCGCCGACATTCATCACCGCACTCCTGAATTCCGAGCCCTCTACGAGCGCGTGCTCGCCCAGCTGAAAGTCTTCGTTGGCACGAAGAACGACGTTCTGCTCCTCGCCTCCTCCGGTACCGGCGCAATGGAGGCCTCCGTCTCCAACCTCACCTCGCCCGGCGACCGCGTCCTCGTCCTCTCCGCCGGCAAATTCGGCGAACGCTGGGAATCCCTCGCCAAAGCCTTCGGCTGCCAGGTCGATCTCGTCAGCGCCCCCTACGGCGACACCATATCTCTGGATGAAGTGAAGAAAGCCCTGCGCCCCGACACGCGCGCCGTTTACGTCCAGGCCACCGAATCCTCGACCGGCGTCCGTCACGATGTGAAGGCCATCGGCGCGCTCCTCAAGAGCTCCGCCAGCGATGCTCTCTTCATCGTCGACGGCATCACCGGCCTCGGCACCACCCACCTCGATGTGGATGCCTGGGGCATCGATGTCATCATCGGCGGCTCGCAAAAGGCCGTCATGATCCCGCCTGGTCTCTCGTATCTCAGCCTCAGCGATCGCGCCTGGAAGGCCGCCGAAACTTCGAAGAACCCGCGCTATTATTTCGATCTTCGCAAGGAGCGCAAGAACGCGCAGAAGGGGGAGTCGTCCTACACCCCAGCTGTAGCTCTCATCGCCGCGCTCGGCGCAGCACTCGACTACATCGCTGCCCAAGGCGGAGGAGATCTCGCAGCCGGCCGCGATGCGCTAATCGACAACGCGGAAACCTGCGCCGCCATGACCCGCGCCGCCGTCCAGGCACTCGGCCTCTCGCTCTTCGCCCCTGCAGCTCCCGCAGCAGCAGCCACTTCTGTGCTTACGCCCGAGGGCGTCGATTCCGGCATCGTCGTCAAAGAGCTGAAGCGCCGGTTCGCCGCTATCGTGACTAACGGCCAGGGCGAGATGAAGGGAAAAATCTTCCGCATCGCCCACATCGGCCTCTTCGATTACATGGACACCATCGCCATCATCGCTGCGCTCGAACAGGTCGCTGCCACATCGCTCCGCCTGCCCGGATTTGCCTTTGGCAAGGCTCTCGTGGCCGCCCAGCAGGTCTACGCTGAGCAGTCCGCAGAAGCCGCCAACGTCAAAGCAGTTCCGGAAATGGTTCCTGCCTGAGCCTGCAACGCTGCCCGAGCGTTGCAGCCACCACGAAAGGTGAAAATGAAAGTCGTCCTTGCGGAAAAAGTCTCTCCGGCGACCCTCGCCGTCTTCCAGGCTGAAGCCGGATGGCAAGTCCTCACCCATGATCAGGTGAAGAACCTTCCCGAAGCAGTCGCCGACGCCGACGCCCTGGTCGTGCGCTCCGCCGTGCAGGTCGATGACGCTCTGATGGCCGCCGCCCCCAACCTCCGCGTCATAGGGCGCGCCGGTGTCGGTGTCGACAACATCGATGCCGAAGCCGCCACGCGCCGAGGCATCGTCGTCATGAACACCCCCGGCGCCAACGCCATCGCCGTTGCCGAGCTGGCCCTCGGCCTCATGATCGCGCTCGCTCGCCAGATTCCCCGCGCCGACTCCACCATGCACGCCGGCAAGTGGGAGAAAAAATCTCTCCAGGGCTCAGAGCTTCGCGGCAAAAAACTTGGCATCCTCGGCCTCGGCCGCATCGGCCTTGAAGTCGCCCGCCGCGCCCGCAACTTCGGCATGGAGCTCTTCGGCCACGACCCTTTTGTCTCCGCCTCCATCGCCCGCGAAAACGCGATCCGCCTCGTCTCCGCCGAAGAACTCTTCGCCCTTTCCGATTACCTTACCCTCCACGTCGGCCTCACGCCCCAAACCGAAGGCATCATCAACGCAACGTCGCTCGCCACCATGAAAAAGGGCGTCCGCATCGTCAACTGCGCACGCGGTGAGCTCGTCGTCGAAGCCGACCTCGCCGAAGCCCTCAAGAGCGGTCACGTTGCCGGAGCAGCCCTCGACGTCTTCCACGAAGAGCCGCCCAAAAACTCCCCATTCGCCGCACTCGACAACGTGATCCTCACCCCCCACATTGCCGGTTCCACCGGCGAAGCCCAGGAAGCCGTCGGCATTCAGATCGCGCTCCAGGTCCGCGAATACCTCAAGTCCGGCGTGGCGCAGAACGCCGTCAATCTCCCCTCGCTCAGCCACGAGGAGTATGAAGAACTAGCCCCCTGGATGACCCTCGCCGAGCGCCTCGGCACCTTCCTCGCGCAGGTTCCCCGCGGCTCGATCGACAGCATCCAGATCACGTATCACGGCAGGCTCGCCGAAACCAAAACCGAGCTCATCCGCAACTGCGCTATCGCCGGCGTGCTCGGCCACCTCGAACAGGTCAACCGCATCAACGCCGCCTCGGTCGCCGCCGAGCGCGGCATTCGCCTGCACGAAGAGAAAAAGGAAGCGCCCTCGGGCGCCGCCGGCAGCGTGCTTCAACTATCGCTGCACACCAGCGAAACCACCATCTCCGCCAGCGGCGCCATCCTCCACGGCGACTCGCCTCGCCTTCTGCACCTCGACGGCATCGACATTGAGGCCCCGCTCCAGGGCACGCTGCTCACGATTCGCAACCGCGACGTCCCCGGCGTCATCGGCCGCGTTGGCACCATCCTCGGCGAGCACAACGTTAACATCGCCAACTTCGCCTTAGGCCGCTCCAACGGCCACGACGCCACCCCAGCCTCCGCCATCGCCGTCGTCCAGATCGACGGAGAAGTCACCGACGCCGTCCTCCGCGAACTAAGAGCCGTCCCGGCCATCACCGGAGTGCGGCTCGTAACGTTGTAGCAGCAGACCGGAAGTGTCGATCATAGATTGAAGCAAGCCGCACACTCCGGTTCCCTGCACCCTGCACCCTGCCGTTCAGTGCTTCACCCACCCAACCATCCCCGCCTCAAAGCTCCTCCGATCCAGCCGCGGCAGCTCCCGCCCCACACGATGCGGAAACAACGCATAATGCCTCGCCGCAATCAGCATCTCCGGCACGCACCAGACATCGTCCTCTGAAGTCATCCAGCCCAACCGGTCCAACCGCGCGAGATTCACTGCCCGCGAGTAAGCACGCAGCGTCCGCTCGCCGCGCAGATTGTAGTAGTGCTCGAAGTAGCTCATCGCCAGCTCGCGCAGCGTCCGGTACACCGGCGCGCGAAACCGCAGCCCCGCAAAGTTACTCTTCGCAATCCCTCCCCATAGTCCACGTTCCCGATAGAGCGCCACCACGTGGTCGTCATCGCGCACGCCCTCAAGATCCATCAACAAAGCCGGACGCCCCTGCACCCGCAGCGCCGCCGCGGCCACCAGCGCCCCCTCCATGCAATGTCCTTTGCGCTCCCGCAGCACGCGTGCCGGGGACCACGCCGTATCGGCATACTGATATGTCAGCTCATCGATAAACTTCTGGATTCGCGCCGGAGTCTTCAGCCCCCGCAGCGTGCGCACATCCCCGGGCGACATGCCCAGACTCAAAGCGAGGCCTGGTCCACTGCCTCCGCCCATCCGCCGACCCCCACTCCTCGACCCTCTCCCACCCTTCAAAGCCAACGCCGCAACTCCCTGACGAAATTGCGCCGATTATACCGGGTAGCTCCTGCGCCATCGGCGCTCGTCGGCTTGCCTGGAGTTGGGCTCACATCGGGAAACAGATCCAGTAGGCGAAACGAACGCGCAGTAGTTGTGGTGCGCACGCTGTCATACTTCGGCAGGGAAATCTAAAGTTCAGTATGCGAAAGAATTATTCATCTTCAGCCGCCATCTGGGTCGCGCGGCGGGCGCCTATTCGACAGTGACTGACTTGGCCAGGTTGCGCGGCTGATCGACGTCGCAACCGCGGCGCACCGCGATATGGTACGCCAGCAACTGCAACGGGATCACGTCAAGGATGGGCAACAGCAACTCCGGTGCAGCCGGAACAAAGAGGACATGATCCACGAGCTGGCCGATGTGATCGTCACCGCGCGTCGCAACCGCGATCACCTTCCCGGAACGTGCCGTGACTTCCTGAATATTGGACAGAGTCTTCTCGTAGCGCAGCACTGAGTCCCGATTGCTCTCGTCCTTCGTGGCCAGCACCACCACCGGTAGCGTCTCGTCGATGAGCGCATTGGGGCCGTGCTTCATTTCGCCGGCCGGATAGCCTTCGGCGTGAATGTAGGAGATTTCCTTGAGCTTCAACGCGCCTTCGAGCGCGATGGGATAGTGAATGCCGCGGCCGAGGAAGAGAAAGTCGCGCGCATTGGAATAGAGCCGGGCGAGAGGCTCGCATTCGTCGTCACAGGTCCGGAGGATCTCCTCGATCTTGCCGGGAAGAAGGTTGAGCGCGTCCAGCAGCATCCGGCTCTCTTCTTCGACAAGGGTGCCGCGTACCTGCGCCAGATGCAGCGCGAAGAGAAACAGAGCGACCAGCTGCGCGGTGAAAGCTTTTGTAGAGGCGACGCCGATCTCCGGCCCGGCGTGCGTGTAAATGGTGCCGTGGGCCTCGCGCGTGATCATCGCGCCAACCACGTTGCAAACGGCGATCGTGGGCGCGCCCTTCTGGATCATCTCGCGCTGCGCGGCCAGAGTGTCGGCAGTCTCGCCCGACTGCGTGATGAGCAGACCGACGGTGTTCGCGTCGACGATCGGATCGCGGTAGCGGAATTCGCTGGCGTAATCCACCTCGACCGGCAGGCGCGCCAGGCGCTCGATCATGAACTTGCCGGCAGTTGCCGCGTGCCAACTGGTACCGCAGGCGGCAATGTGAATGTTGCGCACCTTGCGGAAAGTCTCGTCGGGAATTTCCATCTCGGCAAGAAAAACTTTGCCGGTATCGAGCGAAATGCGGCCGAGCGTGGTGTCGCGCACGGCGCGTGCCTGCTCAAAAATTTCCTTGAGCATGAAGTGCTTGTAGCCGCCCTTTTCCGCCTGGATTGGATCCCAGAGGATGCGCTGCAGCGGCCGCACAACGGGGTTGCCGTCGAAGTCGGTGAGCTTCACTCCCGCGCGCGTGAGGACCGCCATGTCTCCGTCCGCGAGGAAGTAGAGGTCGCGCGTGTGGTGCAGAATTCCGGGAACATCCGATGCAACGAAATACTCGCCCTCACCCACGCCGATAATGACCGGTGGTCCATTGCGGGCGGCCACGATCTTGTTTGGCTCGTCGGCAGAGAGCACGCTGATGGCGAAGGCCCCGGTAAGCCGCTTGACCGCGCGCCGCACGGCGTCTTCCAGATGGAACTCCTTACCGTTTTGCTTACCGGCCGACAGCTCCTGCTCGATCAGGTGGGCGATGATTTCTGTATCCGTCTCTGTGACGAATTTGTGCCCCTGGCCCATCAGTTCCTGCTTGAGTGCCAGGTAGTTTTCCACGATGCCGTTATGCACAACCACCAGGCGGCCCGTGCAGTCGCGATGAGGATGCGCGTTTTCTTCGGTCGGACGCCCGTGCGTAGCCCAGCGCGTATGGCCTATGCCGAATGTCCCGTGCACAGGCTGTTCGCGTAGCACTTCCTCAAGATGACGCAGCTTGCCTGGCGCGCGGCGCAGCTGCAGCCCGTCGCCATTTCCACCCACGGCGATGCCCGCCGAATCGTATCCGCGATACTCAAGCCTGCGCAGCCCCTCGATGATGATCGGGACCACTTCCGTGCTGTTCCCAACGTATCCAACAATGCCGCACATAATCTCTTAGCCTACCCTGGCTGTCCAGGCGAAGAGCAGACGACGAAAGTTGCAGAGCATCGAGGAAGTCAGGAGGCGAGCCACGCCTCCGCCAGGACCGAATTACTCCAGCCGAAAAGTAAATTCCTCAATGACGGGATTCGTGAGCACTTCGCGAGCGATGCGTTCCACTTCGGCGCGGGCCGCAGCTTCGGGCATCCCATCCTCCAGCGTCAGTTCGAAGTGCTTCCCCTGGCGCACATCCGAGATACCCGCGTACAGCATCTTGCGCAGCGCATTGTGAATCGCCTGCCCCTGCGGGTCGAGCACGGTTTTCTTCAACGTGACATAGACATGAGCCTTCATTGTCGCCGATTATAAATCCACGCGCATCGCATACTGCTCCGCGGCCGCCCCCGTTCGTCCCACGAATAAGAGATACTGGAACCGCTATGACGAATTATCTGGAACTCCCCGTAGGCGACAAAGCGCCTGAGGTGTTCAACGTCGTGATCGAAATTCCGGCGGAGGGCATCAACAAGTATGAATACGACAAACAGCTGCACGTCTTTCGCCTGGACCGGAATCTTTACTCGCCCGTGCACTATCCCGGCGACTACGGTTTCGTCCCCTCCACGCTGAGCGACGACGGCGACCCCCTCGATGTCCTGGTATTGGTGGATGCTCCCAGCTTTCCTGGTTGCGTGATGCAGGTGCGCCCCATCGGCCTGCTGGAGATGACCGACCAGGGCGTCCTCGATGAAAAGGTTCTCGCCGTAGGCAAGAACAATCCGCGCTACCGGGATGTGTGGAACTACTCCGAGATTTATCCGCACATGCTGAAGGAAATCACCCATTTCTTTTCGATCTACAAAGATCTCGAAGGCAAACGCGTGGAGATCAGGGGATGGCAGGATGCCTCTCACGCCCGGGATCGCGTGATGTACGCCGCGCGGAATTTCACCGACGAGCGAGGCAAGAAGCTCCTGGAAGTAGCCGCAAAGAAATAAGTCGAGGTCAGTCGCGAATCTCTGCCGCCGCTTCCGCGCGGCCTGCCGCTGTCTTCGACAGCAGGAAGAAAACCGGCCCACAGGCGGCGATCAGCGCACCCAGCAGCAGAGCCGGCATGTGGGCCACGCGCTCCTGTCGCGACGCAAACGTGGCATAGCCGATCAGCAAAGTCGGCACGGCGCCGATAAAACACGTGGCCGCGAAACTGCCCGCCCGGAAGGGCCGCTCCAGATTTGGTTCACGCAGCCGCAGTACAATCAGCGCCATAAATTCAAGAATAAGGCTGGCGCCATAGAGCATCAGGTCGAGCGAGATGAGCCTCTCGAAGCTGAACCGCAGCGCCAGCGCCCACGCACCTGCGCAAGCCAGCACCGCCACCCACGGTACTCCGCGTCCGTTTCTGCGGGCCAGCACCGCGGGCAGCATGCGGTCTTCGGCCAGCACCATCGGCAACCGCGCGTAAGACATCGTCAGCGCGTTGAACATCCCAACGGACGTCAGCGTCCCGCCAACGACAATCGCAACGCCCAGCCACGGGCCCACCATCGTCCGCGCCACATCGGCCCACGAACCGGTGCTCAGCGATCCAACCGATACGCCCGCCCAGCCCATCGCCGCCAATGGGATCACGTAGCTCACCGTCACCAGCAACGCGCTCCACAACATCGCCCGCGGGTAGTTGCGTCGCGGATCGTCCACTTCGCGCGCCACCGTCGAGGCGTTGTCCCATCCCATGTAATTCCACATCGCCACAAGGATCGCCGTGCTCACCCCGCCCTCCGCGCCGGAGTGCGCCCACCCAATGTGCGAGACCAGGTGCGCTCCATGCCAAAACGCCGCCACCACCAGAACGGCAAACGGCGACAGCAGCAGGACAAAAAGGCCCATCGAACCGTCGCCCACAGCCGGCGCTCCGAGCAGGTTCCATGCGCAGCAAAGAGCGATCACTCCCAACTCGCACGCCGTTCCATGCCAACCCGCCGTCCAGCCGGGAAAAAGCCGGCCCAGATAGAGCACGAACAAAGTCGGATAAATGGCCATGTCGAAAATGCTGGCCGCAAGCGATAGCCACGCCTCCTGGTAGCCCCAGAAGGGCCCCAGCGCGCGCCTCACCCAGACATAGAAGCCCCCCTCTTCGGGCAGCGCGCTGGCCAGCTCGCCGATCATCAGCGCCGTCGGCAGGCTCCAGAGAAACGGCAGCGCCACCAGGATGACCAGAGCCCTCAGGTATCCGGCATCGAGAATGTCCTCGATCCCATAGGGTCCGCCCGAGACCATAAAAAACGTTGCCGCCACCAGAGGCAGCAGCCGCATTCCGCGGCCAGATTGTCGTAGTTGGGCGATCCCGAATCCTCGCGCTGCAAAGCTAAGAATCCGAATTTACCCTGCTTCCGTGCCCATGAAAAGCAAAAAACGCCACCGGGCTGGTGGCGTTTTGCTGCGAATTCCGCGAAAGCGCTTCTACGATGCCTTGCGCTGCAGGTCCTCGTCCGACCGGTAGTAGTCCTGCATCGATCCATAAATGTGCACAGGGCTCTCCCGATCTGAAGCGCGTGAGAACTGGGAGGAGGCATTCTCAAAACGAACCCGCCCGCGGTTGCGCTCAATAATCCCTTCGGCCAGCGAGGCGCGTGCCCCCGCGCTGATCGATACGATCGCGCCGCCGCGTCCCAGTTCGCTGCTGAGACTGCGCGCCTGTTCCGTCGCAAGCCCCATGCCCACAAACGATCCTTCGAAACTCGACTCCGAGTAGCCGAATTCAGGAACCAGTCCCAGCGTCCCCTCTCCCGTCCCGAATTTCTGGTCGGAAGCGTTCACTGAGTTCCGGTTCCTCGCCGTCTCCGCAGTGCTGCTGGCGCCGTAGGTTCTCTGCAGATGATCCACCCAGCTGTTGTTCGCCGTTCGAATGCCCACCGCCCGGCTTTCGGACGAGCGCAGCGTACTGGGCAAATCGTGCGGTAAGGTTTCCGGCAGATCATGGGGCAGCGTCTGCGGAATCTCCGATCCAGGAATCGGCCCCGGCGAAGAGGGCGCTCCCGGAAAGGCATTGCCCGATCCGGGCGCGAGACCCGCCGGTGTCACCGCCTGATCGCCCGAGGCCGGCCCACCAACGCTACCCGCCAGCGCCGGGTTCTTCTCTGTCAGCTCGCGCACTCCCCTCATCTCTCCCACAGTCGCATCGCCCCCGCCGCCTGCGCCCCCACGCGGAGTGCGAAACGCCGCCCCAATCTCCGAGGCGGCGAAGCCCTCGTCCATTAGTTCGTTAATGGCGCGGTACGCATCGGCGCCGTCGGAAAAATATCCCACTACGATCTCATCCTGCGACCCGCTTTCACTACGAGGTGTCATCGGTTTGTCTCCCTTGGCAGTGTGACGAAATGCCACTTCCAATGGGATGCGCCCCAGGGCCCTGGCGCTCACCGGAGGGTACCGGAATTGCCAGGACTGGTGTGCGGGGACCGGGCTGGGCCGCCGATTTCCGCGCCTTCGCGGGGGCCCCTCCTATATACTTGTTCCACAACCGACCGGAGAGATGGCCGAGTGGCTGAAGGCGGCGGTTTGCTAAACCGTTATAGGGTTGAAAAGCTCTATCGAGGGTTCGAATCCCTCTCTCTCCGCCAGCCATCCATTCAACCCACCCGAGCCAGCAGGGAATGTTTGGTATTGTGCCCCTGCTGCGCGGCCCCGCCCACCTCGATTAGTCCCGAACTCCGCACCTCGTGGCGCCAATTCTCACGGAGTCACAATTGCCGCTTAACACCTCCCGACTGACACCCTCAGGCAATCTGGTAACCCTGTAAGCTTTTTTGCCCCCGGCTCGCCGTCCTCGTGCGGCGTGCCAGGGCAGGGAAGCGCCGTACCCCATCCTGCTCTGGCACAATGCGCTGATCCGACCCAGGAACAACAAGGCGGCGAATTTTCTTTCGTCAGTCTCGGGAACCAGCTACACTCACTTTCAATCCACCCTCCCCGCAGGAGTTGTCGTTGGCGGATCAGCCCGCGCATCCATCTCGCCCCGCAGGGACGCAAGCCAGGTCCCAGATATTTTCACGCAAGTCCATCGACAAGCTAATCTCCGACTCGGAGAACCCGGACCACGCTCTGAAAAAGACGCTGGGCCCGGTGTCGCTCACCGCTCTGGGCATTGGGGCGGTCATCGGTTCGGGCATCTTCACGGTCATTGGCACGGCCATCGCGGGACAACAGTTCCCCACCGCCTCGATCGAAAACACGCCGCTCATCGACTACTTCATTCGCCACACAGCGATGGTCGGCCGCCCAGGTTCAGGCCCGGCTCTGGCTCTATCGCTCGTGCTGGTGGCCATTGTCTGTGCGTTCACCGGCCTGTGCTACGCAGAGCTGGCGTCGATGATCCCCATCGCCGGATCGGCCTACACCTACACCTACGCGACGATGGGAGAGCTGATCGCGTGGATCATCGGGTGGGACCTGATCCTCGAATACGCCTTCTCGAACATGTCGGTCAGCGTCGGCTTCGCCGCGCACATCGTCGACCTGCTCGACTGGTTTAACATCCACCCTCCGCTCAAATGGATTTCCCCGGCCTATCTCCCCGAAGGTTTGCAGGATTTGGCGGGTAACGATCTTTATCCGCCCGGGTGGCATTTTGGATTCAACATCCCCGCGTTTCTCATCGTGTTCCTGCTGACGATCATCCTGGTGCGCGGCATTCGCGAATCGGCAGAAACCAACAACATCATGGTCCTCGTCAAGATCGCGGCGATCCTGATCTTTGTGTCATTCGGCGCCAGCTTCATTCAGCCGCACTATTATCATCCGTTCTCCCCCAATGGGTGGTCGGGAGTGCTCACCGGCGGCTCGATCATCTTCTTCACCTATATCGGATTCGACTCAGTCTCGACGGCGGCGGAAGAGTGCAAGCATCCGCAGCGCGATGTGCCGATCGGCATCCTGGCCACGCTTTTTATCTGCACCATTTTGTATATCGGCGTCGCGGTGGTGCTCACCGGTCTGGTGCCGTGGAAAAGCATGATGGGCGACGCCGCGCCCGTGGTGAACGCGCTGAAGAAGCTGTCCCTGCTGCCCGGCGGTCATCGCCTGCACTGGATTCGCCTGTTCGTCGTGCTCGGCGCGCTCACCGGCATGATCTCATCGATCCTGGTCTTCCAGCTCGGCCAGGCGCGCGTATGGTTCTCCATGTCGCGCGATCGCCTGTTGCCCGCGGTCTTCTCGCATGTTCACCCGAAATACCGAACACCCGCCGTGGCCACATGGGTCGCGGGTTTCGTGGTCGGCATTCCGTCGGGGCTTTTCGATATTGGCACGGTTTCGAACCTGTCCAACATCGGCACCCTGTTCGCATTTGTGCTCGTTTCAGCCGGCGTTCTCATCCTGCGCTATCGGGAGCCCAACCGTCGGCGCGGATTTCGCGCTCCGCTGGGCCCGGTCTTTCCGGTCCTCAGCATCATTTTTTGCGTTGTGCTGATGATGGGACTCGAAGTGATGACCTGGATTCGTTTCTTCGTCTGGCTGGCCATCGGCCTCGTGATTTATTTCTTCTATAGCCGTCACCGGAGCGAATTCGCTCGCCGTCAGCGCTGACAATTTGCTCGACCAGCGAATCCCTGGTCATCGTGTGTTACCGCAAATGCGGCACATCTTCTTGCCTCTCTTCGCGGCGCCGGCGCGTATCGGCAAGGACATGCGCGGTCCGGTAACCATCGCGCCTTGATCTTCGCGCGCGTGAGTAACCTCACCTGAATCGCGCAGTCACGTCACTCCTTTCCCGATGAGCCATCGCCCCTCTGCCCCTCCCGTAACTTGTTGCAGTGACGCAAGATAAGTGTAGAAAACCGAGTTTCTGTGACACACTCATCTCCATTCACCGCTCCCCCGGTGAACCCCAAAATACGGGCTCGAAAGAATGGGGCTGGAGATGAAATGAATCACACCCGCATCGGTCTCGTTCTTGCCGCAGTCCTTGCCTGTTCCTTCGTTGTGCCGTCCCACGCGCAGGGCTCGTCCTCACTCGTCTCCTCCTCGCTCGTCGAAGCTCCAATGCCCCTCGAATCCGGAGCCACCGCCCAACCCGGCGATCCCGAAGGCCCGATGGGCATCTTTCCGGTCGAGCGCGCTCCGGAGGCCACCGAAAAGGCTCCCCGCTTAAATGCTCTTGACTGGACCATGCTCGGCGCGGCTGCCTCTCTGCGCGTTCTCGATTTCACCAGCACCGAAAAAGCGCTCTCCGAGCCGCAATATTTTCACGAAGCGATCCTTCCCCAGGCCCTCGTCAAGAACAAGCCCGCCTTCGCCGCGTTTCAGGCCGGTACCGTCGCGCTGAATTACGAAGCCTACCGCCTGCTCGTCCGGCACCACATGCGATCGCTGGCCCAGGTCTCTCAATATGTATATGTCGGCGCCATGACTTTTCAGGTGGCGCATAACTATCAGCTGCTGGGAGACGCCCCCGCGAACTGAGATTTCCGAACAGGCGGCCTGTCAACCTTAGCCGATCGGGGCGCCCGGATCGACAGCGTTCCCGTTTCGGGAAGACTGCCGTATGTGTGCCAACGCGCTCGTTACCAGAGCGCGAATCAGCACCTTCATCCGCGTCGCGCTACCCGAGCAAGCAGCTATGCTCCGGCATACACATTGCTCGGAGCTGGCTCATGGCCCCGTATTTCGGCGCTCTCCGCCTCAACGCAGCCCGCAACAAAATCGCCAAATCGGCATCGCAAAACGCCGCGCAGCCGCGGACGGCGTCCGACGCCAATCACCTTTTCGCCAACAACGTGCGCTTCCTGTCGATGATGGCAATTATCGCGATTCATACGGTGATCGCTTATCCTTACACATCCGTCCCGGCCGTGTACCTGATACAACCCCTTAAGTTTGGTACGATCGGCTTCTTCCTGATCTCCGGATTTCTTTTCGGCGAACGCATGGATCGGTACAGTTCGCTCGAGTATTATGGCCGCCGGCTGAAGAATGTCCTTTTGCCGTGGACTCTCTGGTATTTGCTCTACTGTATGCTTCACATCGCCGCCCACGCCGCTCACGGGCGGCTTTCGATCCACTCAGCCGATCCATTCACACCCTTATGGAGCACCTTTTCCACTTCGCTGCTGGATACGGCCTATTGGTTTGTGCCTAACTTGCTGATTGCGCTCGCAGTCCTGCTTATCTTGCGTCGCGCCCTCAGGAACATAGCAACTGGCATGGTCTTTTTCGCTGTGAGTCTCTTATACGGGGCAAATATCTATGGCCGCTGGTTTCCCGTCGAGCACCCGCGCGCGGTCTTCGGCTTTGTCTTTTATCTCTGGCTGGGCGCCTGGGGCGCCTGGCACTTTGCCGTCGTGGAGAAATGGCTGTCACGAATTCCGTCGTGGGTCATGATTGGGTGCGTCATCCTGACCAATGGGTTCGCCCTTGTTGAGACAAAAGTGCTCTTTCATCTCCATTCGGCAGACCCGCTGAACTCGTTACGGATTACCAACCAGCTTTATTCTGTCGCCGTCGTTCTGGCGATGATGCGGCTGCGCCACGCTGCATGGCCACGATTCGTCGATGTGCGCGCACACACCTTTGGGCTCTATCTAACCCACAGTGTGGCGCTTACTGTGCTTGAGCCTGTCCTTGTCCGGATCCTTCCGCGCCTTGGTCCCTTGCGTTTATGGAAGAGCCCATTCGGATCCTCAGTCCTGATCCCCATCTTGTTTATCGTCGTTTACGGAGGCTGTCTGCTCATGGTGCGCGAACTCCTGTCGCATTCCTGGCTGCGCTGGACAATTGGCCTGCCCGGGGAAATGCGCTCGGTCACGACCCGCTCCAAAACTCCCGTTACTCAATCCGCGGGCAGGGAATTACGACACATTCTGACGGCCTCGCCGGAAGATCGCGTTTCCCTGGCAAGGCAAAGCTAATCCAGCAGCCTGCCTTGCGTGCCGCTGCAGACAGTTGACAGCCGCCCCTGCCCGGCTCTACTCTCACAAACATATGGTTCGTCTTTCTCACCGCGCCTGCATGTGCTGCTGCTGTTGCTGCCGCACCCGCCGGGTGTGTGTCTGAGAGAGATGAGATAAGTTCAGAATCGCTCCCAGAACCCACCCGCTGCCAAATGGCCGGGTGGGTTTTCTTATGCCGCACAGAAAATCGGGAATTGCCCAGGAGGAACTTTTCATGTCGCTTCGCATTAACGATGTAGCACCGGACTTCACTGCCGAGACCACGCAGGGGGTTATCCGCTTTCACGAGTGGATCGGCGATAACTGGGCCGTGCTTTTTTCGCACCCCAAGGACTTCACGCCGGTCTGCACCACCGAGCTGGGCGCCGTTGCCGGTCTCGAGAGTCAGTTCGCGCAGCGCGGCGCGAAAGTGATCGGCCTGAGTGTCGATCCTGTCTCCAGCCACGCAAAATGGGCTTCGGACATCCGGGACGTTGCCGGTTACACGGTCAACTATCCGCTGATCGGTGATCCGGAGCTGAAGATCGCCAGGCTCTACGACATGCTGCCTGGTGATGCGGGCGAAACCTCCGATGGCCGCACGCCTGCGCAGAATGCGCCTGTACGCACCGTCTTCGTCATCGGACCCGATAAGCGGATCAAACTGACCCTGGCTTACCCCATGACCACCGGCCGTAACTTCGACGAGATCCTGCGCGTTCTGGACTCGATCCAGCTAACCGCGAAGCACAGAGTAGCGACCCCGGCGAACTGGAAACAGGGCGACGATGTGATCATCACCGGCGCTGTCTCCAACGAAGAGGCGGACAAGGTTTTCCCGGGTTATAAGACGGTGAAGCCGTACCTGCGGACGACTGCGCAACCGCAGTAGGCTGGTTGACAGTGGCTTAAGCAGGATTTCCGCCGCGTCGTTGGACGTGGCGGGTCAGGGCACCGGTGGCGAAGTGGCTAACGCGCTGGTCTGCAAAACCAGTATTCGCGGGTTCAATTCCCGCCCGGTGCTCCATAGAACCAGAAGCGTTGCGTGTTTCGACGCCTCCACATAAACCCACTTCAAGCAGAACTGCTCTCAGGCTTAGCTGGGGAGCAGCCATGAAAATACGCCGCGGAAAACGCGCCGCGAACGCTTCCAGCACGGCTCGATCCGAAAACTGAAAAGAAGGCAAGTCGCCGCAAGCCGGAAAGGAGCATACCCCCTCCCCCCTGGTATGGGATTGTGCATCTATTTGGTTCCGGGGGAGTTAAAGATGTTATCGAGTTTGATATCCCCCTCCTCTTCTCCGAAATGCCTCCTGGATTGTGCATTCTTGCGGCAAAGGACTCACCACAGAGAGCACAGAGATCAGAGCTCAGATCACAGTGCTCCGGCTCGGCCAACGACGCGTCGGGAATTTGAAAGAACTGGGCTGCGTGGTTTTCGCGCCGTGGGCCCTGGGGCCCTCTTTGGTGCAAAAGAAAAGGACTCGCGTGGCGAGTCCTGGTTCAGGTTCTGTTGTTAGTTTGGAGCGGGCGGGGGAGCATTGCAAGGCGAATCTCCGTTTCAGGAAAACCAAGGTACTGTAAGGGGATGAGACGAGTGGGGACGACGCGGTCAGGGTGGAAACGGCCAAAGATTCAGGGGTCAGCCTGGGACGAACAGTTCCGCCGATTGGGGGTCCGAGAGCGTGAAGAACGCGACCGCGAAGGCTATGAGAGGCAGCCCCAGGATCTGGATGAGGTGAGGTTTTGGGCGTCGCGGGCGGTTTGGCCGGAAGAGTAGGTCTTCGAATATCGCGACAATGTGTGTTTACGAATCCCACCCCATCCGCTCGTCAGGGTTGGAGCCTGTTCAGACGAAGGAATTTGTTCCTGTCATTCAACCGCACAAGGACTGGGTCTGAGCAGGAGGACGCGCGCCCGAATATGACGGCATGTCTGTCCTCGAGTGTCGAAAGGACGTTAGCGTAATCGTCTCCGACGTAATTGCGAAGGAATTCCATTCCGGTAGCGTCGAATACCCGCAGCGCAAATACGGTGTTGCATTGGTTGAGAATGGTTTTCGTCACGTTGGCAGTTCTCTGGGTGATCACCAGGCACCCCAACCCGAATTTTCTCCCCTGCAAGATCGCCTTCGACGTACCATTAGCGGCGGCCCTGTCACCTTCCGCAACTACCGCGTTCCATTCCGGAATAAGCGAATGTGCCTCTTCGTAAACAATGCAGAGTCTAGCCTGGTCGGACATCGCGTCGGAACATACATCGAGGCACACTTCTGTGATGATTCTTGTGATTTCGGTGGGAGTAAGCTGAGCCATCGACGCGACGCCGCTGAAGGGCTTTGAATCCTGCCTCCAAACTTCGAATGTCGTAGGATTGTAAAACCGGAGCTTTGCCGTCGGATCAACCATGAACGCAGCAAGTTGCTGCTTTAAGAGCGCTTGAAAGGCTTGTACGCTGCCCCCTTCGGCTACATTCTGCTTGCAGTTCGTCTTCCCCGGCGGTCCAGCTTGTTGCAGTTGTTCCAGATTGGGTTGCTGTGCTTGGCTGTCATAGTAGGGTGCAAGCTGAGGGGCATATTGACTGGTCAGATCGAGGACAACGATCTTTATATTCTGCAGGATCATGCGTTCGACTAGCTCGAGCGCCAGGAACGACTTTCCGGCCCCAAGTATTCCGAGTATTGCGGCATTATGAGTGACGAGTTGCTGGATGTCGAGAGTGATGGGGTAGGCCGTGTCCGGGAAAAACCCAACGGCACGCGGGTCGTCCGGGGCGGCGCGCTCACGCTCCAAGAAGACTGGCTCGTTTAATCTCGGGATCCATCGGGTATGCTCAAATCGTCCGCGGGTGTTATCCCAAGCGCCAATTTTCTTGGCGGAACCGCGAGCAAACCCGTAGGTGTTTTTCTGGGCCAGAATCTCCTCTTCCGTAAGGCCATTGATAACCTGGTACAGAACTAGCTTCTTTCCGATCGCGACGGCAACTAGTTGGCCCTCGCCGATTTCGAGGTCATTTCTTGTGACTTCGAACCGCAGCGTTCTGATGTCGGTGTTACACGCGACCAAACCGATCATGTCGCGCCGGCTGGAGTAGGCGCGGCATTGCCCAAAAGCAAAATCGATACCTGCTTGCGTGGCGAGGTGATCGAGCTTGAAAACTGTGATCTTTTTCGCGACGTCACTGACTTTTCGCTCGACGTCTATGGGGAGAGTGCCCCCGATTTGGAGGCAGCGGATCCAGCGTTCGTCAGCCAATTGAAGCTCGTCAATTGTCATGGCAAAGGATGGCGGTTCCTTGGTGGAGTGCTTCACTGCAAGGACTTGGCCAAAACTCAGCAGTCCGGCCCCGTCCTTACGAATTAGGATCAGATTCGGCTCTTTTCGCGCATAGGTTTCGCCAAGGCTTTCGTGGCGGACGGGGTGACCCCACAATTCCCTAACTTCCCTCGCCAGTAGCGCTGCGTTCTCGAGGAGTCGCAGCGGCACGATCACCAGCCAAGTTGCGACCAGCGCGATTACTTCTTTGGCACTGTGGCGGTGGAAAGCCAGGACCGCGAAAAGGTATAGCACTGAGAAGACCACCGATGTTTCGCCAAGGCGCGTGCTGACGATATAGAAAAATCTTCCTGTTAAACGCTGTTGGCGAGAGGGGCCCCGCAGAACCATCGCCAGCGACCCCGAGACGATGACTGCGAGGTAATAGGCAAAAATGCCGTTCCAAGCCGATGTTGCCCAGCGTTCGTTTAGCTCCAGAATGGCGTGGTGAATCTCTGGCAAAACGAGGGCGGCGATTATCGCGTCAGATACTGCATCGACGGGCTTTGTGAAATGTGTGAGGAGCAGTGTTCCCAATAAAAGATGGGCGAGAGATGCGTACAGCCACAACCCCTTTTCGGCACTTGGCGGCAACCATGTCCCAAATAAGTACCTGCAAACTGAGAACAGGAGAACTGCGTACATCATCAGAATTATCAATCTGGTCTTTTGGGATAGTCCTATGTGAGGACCTTAGTTCCTCTGGGTCGACAACTTTATGTTAAAGGTTGTCGGCATCAATATACACCGTGAGGCGGGCGCCGATGAAAGAGGATGCTACCGCGCTAAGCAATCGCAGCGTTATTCTTGTTGGTGATGCCGTTGCGCAGGGGCTGAAGCCCGGATTACATTCGTTGGGTTTGGCACGACTGAAGTCATGCCCTGATACAAAGACTCTTCTGAAGGTTAAGCGGCGGGCTCCGCCAGCAGCCTTTTCCAGGTTTTTTGGTTGCGGCGGTAGCTTTTCTTCAGGTCTTCGAGGATTCTTCCGAAGTCGGCGTGTTCTCGCAGCCGGTTCCAGGCCGGGTTCTTCGAGAACCAGGGGTAGTTTTCATTGCCCAGGTAAATCGCGCGGCGTAGCCAGTGGAGGGCTTCGCTTTCGTCTCCGTCGACCGCGAAGTAAGTGGCCAGGCGATAGGCCATTTCGCTGTCGGCTTCGGCGGCGGCGATGGTTTCTTCCGCGATGAGCGAGGCGGCCCGGTCGCGATTGCCGATTTGCACATAGCACATGGCGAGGGTAGGCACGGCGATGCGCATCGAGCTGTCATCGCGGATGACGTCTTCAAGCATCTCGATAGCCTGATGGAGGTCTCCCTGGCGCATGCGTTGATAGGCGAGGGAGGTGCGCAGGAGCGGGTACTTAGGCTCGAGAGTTAGTCCTTTTTGTAACTCCTCTTCGGCTAACTCGAGCTGGTTCTGGTATTGGTAGACGCGCGCACGGTGGTTATAGACGACGGCGGCGCTCGACGGGTTCAGCATGAGGGAGCGGTGGAACTGGTCGAGAGCTTCCTCATACATTCCGTCGACGCGGAGGGTGATGCCGGCGACCAGGTGGACGTTCCAGTCGTTGGCGGCGGTGCGCAAAAGGTGCTCGATGCCGTGGCGGGCGGATTCTTTTTCGCCGCGGGAGAGGAGCATGTAGACGCGGTAGAGATTGGCTTCGACGGACCCGGGGTCGAGATCGAGGGCGCGGTCGAGTGCTTTGCGGGCGGCCATCACGTGGAGGTGGCCGCCGAATCCATAGCGGATGTATTGCAGCTCGGCGATGCCGAGGCCGCTCCAGGCGGGGGCGTAGGTGGGGTCGCGGTTGGTGACGGCCTCAAAGAGGTCGCGGGCGCGGTCGAGGTCGGAGCGGCTGCCGGTGCGCTGCATGAATCCGGAGAGGAGGGCGCGAGCCTGGAGGTACTCCTCGGAAAGCTCTTCGCCGAGACGGCTGTTGCGCGAGGCGACGGGCAGAGCTGCGGGGTGAAGCTGGCCTACTCCTTGAAGAGAGGCGAAGACTTCGTTGCAGATTTCGGTTTGCACGGCGATCAAGTCGAAGGAGGGGACGCTGATGCCGCCACCGCTGCGGACGCTTTGGCGGTCGACTTCAAGAAGTTGCCAGTTGAGGTCGAAGCCTTTTTCGGAGCGCAGAAAGTTGCCGGTGAGGACCCAGTCGACGAGGAGCTTCTGACCGATTTCGAGGGGGTCCATTTTGGAGATGGGCAGGTACATGAGGGCGCTGGAGGGTCGGACGACGAGCGAGGACATGCGGGCGATGCGGGCAGCGACTGCGTCTGCGAGGGCGGAGCCGTAGAGGGGCGCGACATCGGCGGCGCCGAGGTTCTGGAAGGGGAGGACGAGGATGGTATTCTGCTCGGCTTTTTCGGCGGAGGACTGGCCGAAGCGCTCGGCGAGCATGGAGAGGAGGCCGGTGGTGCGCTTCTCCTGTTCGGCGACGGTGGAAGGCGGGAGGACGGCAGCGGCATCGCCGGGGATAATGCCGGTTTCAAGCTGCAGCGTTTTCATGATGGTCTTGAGGGCTTCGCGGACTTCGGCGGCGCTGGCGTAACGTTCGGCGGGCGTTTTTTTAAGGCAGCAGAGGATGACGGAGCTGAGCTCGGGCGGAATGCGGTCGAGGGGCGGAGGGTCGATGAACTGGATCGCGCGAATGGACTGGAACTCGTCGCTGTCGGGGCGGGCGAAGGGATGGCGGCCGCTGGCGAGCTCGTAGAGGATAACGCCAAGGGCCCAGAGGTCAGACTGCACCGAGCTTTGCCCGGTGACGAACTGCTCGGGGGCCATGTAAGCGATAGTGCCGCCGCGCGCAGTGTAGGTGGCAATGGCGTCTCCGGGCTTCCGGCGCGCAGATTTGGAGGGGTCGAACTCGGCTTCTTCGGGAGGGAGACGGCGGGCGAGGCCGAAGTCGAGGATCTTGGCGAGGCCGCCGTCGGTGAGCATAACGTTGGCGGGCTTAAGGTCGCGATGGAAGATGCCGAGCGTGTGAGCGGCGGAGAGTCCGTCGGCGATCTGGATGCCGACGGACAGGATCAGCTGGAGGCTGGCCGGCCCTTTGGCGATGAGCTTGTCAAGCGACTGGCCGGGGACGTACTGCATGACGATGAAGGCTTCTTCGCCTTCTTCGCCGACCTCATAGATGGCGCAAACATTGGGGTGCTCGATGGCCGAGGCCATGCGGGCTTCACGCAGAACGGTGGTGCGCATTTGCTCGAGGGTGAGGGTGCCGCGTTTGAGGATTTTAAGGACGACGGGGCGCATGAGCTGGGTGTCGTTGGCGAGGTAAACGACGCCGGAGCCGCCGGAGCCGAGCTTGCGGTCCAGCTCGTAGTGGGTGATGGTGCGCTTCATGGGTATGGGGTTAGTGTAGCGGAGGCGGATGTGGGTAAATTGTGTTATCTTTACTTCTTGAATGGAGAGTAAAGATGCCGAGCAGTACCGTGAGCAGTAAGGGCCAAGTGACGATTCCACAGGAGGTGCGGACCCGCCTGGGATTGCGGGCTGGGGATCGGGTGGAATTTCGAGAGGAAGGGGGGAAGACGTTCCTGGAGCCAGCGCGTGAACGGGCTCACTCCTTCAGCGAATTCATCGGCATAGCGCCCTACTTTAAGAGCATCGACGAGATCAATGCGTGGGTGCGAGAAATGCGGGAAGACGATCGAACTCCGGAATGAGAACGGCCGTTGATACCAATGTCCTCTCGTCGATCTGGGGAGGCGAATCCGTTGCAAGCCGCGCTTCGGCATTCCTGGACGAGGCTGGCAAACGTGGCGGCCTGGTGATTGCTCCCATCGTATACGTTGAACTCAGGGCCCATCCGAACCTGGCCGAGGGATTTGTAGACCGATTCCTCCAAATGATGCGAGTGACGGTGGAGTGGACTGTGGAGCAGGAGGTCTGGCTGCTGGCTGCGGAGCGGTTTGAGAAATATGCACATCGCAGGCGGGCACAAATCCCTGGCGAAGTGAAGCGATTCCCTGCGGATTTTCTGGTTGCCGCGCATGCGCTGTTGAGGGCGGACCGGCTGGCGACCTTCGATCTGAGAAGTTACCGCGCGGACTTCTCCGAGCTACAGCTTGTTCAACCGTAGATGCGGACGCGTTAGTCGTTGACGAGGACTTTGCGGATGCGGATGCCTTGTTTGTTGAGTTCCTCGGCGAAGTCTTCGACGCGGACGAGGAAGTCCTGGCCGGCGCGGACGTAGCGGGGCATGGAGTTCCAGGCATCGCGCACCATGTCGGGATGCTCGGCGAGGACGGCCGCGGCTCCGGCGCCGGCGGCGACCAGGGCGGCCTTGCGGCGGCCAGTGATGAGCAGCAGCGCGCCGAGGGCGAAGGAGCCGGCAGCGGCGACGCGGGTCCAGGGGATTTCAGAGAGGCTGGATTCGATTTGGTGGGTGATTTTCATGAGATCTTTTCCGCTACTCATAATACTTTAGATGCCCCTTCCAGATGTGTTTGCCGGCGGTGTTGCCGCGCCTGAAGCCGCCTCCGGCTTTCGCGGAACGCTGGACTGAAGGCCGCTCCTCTGCCGTAATCCTGAAAGCCGTTCTTCTACCGTAATTCAGTCGAGATCGAATTCGCGGAGGGGCTTGCCGGTGTCGGGGGTTTCCTGGGCCTTCTTGAGAGCCTCGGCGAATTTCTTGTTGAAGACGTCTTCGCGGTTTTTCTCAGCTTCAAGGGACTGGCGGAAGATGCTCTCTTTGCGCTCTTCCTGCTCGCGGAGATGGCGCGTGGCCTGATCGAAGTCTTCGAAGGTGCGCTTGCGCGGGGCCGGGGTGTGGGCGATGACGGCGCGCGTGGTGGCGTCGACTTTGAGGATGGCTCCGCAGTCGGGGCAGGTGAGATCGAAGGTCGGGTTGGGGGCGGATTTGGCCATGGCGCAGCGTCTGGGGGTGAGTTTAACGCAGGCGAGGCGGCGGGGTACAGCAGGTTACAGGTGACAGGGTACAGGTGACAGGGTACAGGGTACAGCGTTCAGGGTTCAGCGCGCAGTGTTCAGCGGGTGGACGTGCGCGCGGCTGTCCTTGCTGCGAGACGTTCGGCGCGAACCGCGTCGATTTCTGCGTCGATCTCCTCGTCGGTCATCTTGTCGAGGCCGTGCTCTTTGGCGAGCTGCCAGTCTCTTCGGAGGCTTGCTCTGGCGATAGCGCGCCGCAGTTCAACCCTTCGAGACATATCAACCATATTTTAACGCCGACGCGTGAGTCCGGCTAATGGCTCGATCTTGCCGAACGCTCATGCAAAATTATGGAATTACAGCCTATAGCCACAGAGCCTTGTGCCCCGGGCACTCCTGTGTGGCTTGTTCCACTAACGTCGCTAGTAAAGGCGCTCCATAGCGGGCTAAGTAGGCTATTCCGCCGATGGTGCGTTCCTGGGGGTGGCGGTCGGGGAAGAGGTTGAAGCTGAGGGTATCGACGTGGCGGCGTATGCTGCCTTCGCGCTGGAGCTGATAGTTGGCGGCGAGCCGGCGGAGCCGGTTCATCTGGTAGCGCATTTTCGAAGCGGAGACCTGGGCGGAGCGGCCGAGCCCGGGGTCGAGCGAGTTAGTCCAGGCGAGGAGCGCTTCGAGTTCGTCGTCGAGCGCGTTGCCGGTCGCGGAGAGGCGGCGCTTGCCTTCGACCGGCATGGAGCGTGCGCCGAGGCGGTGGGCGAGCTCGTCGGCGTGGGTGGTGAGGATGTCTTCAAGGGTGAGCTCGTGCTGGGCCATGACCTTGGCGATGCTCGGCTCGATGAGGGTAGCGCTGAGGCGCGGCAGGACGGGGGTGGTGCGGCCGAGGATCGCCTGATAGAGGACCTGGTTCTGCGCGTAGTAGGCGATTTCGGCGGGGCCACCGATGACGGCCTGGGTGGGGAGCAGGGAATCCTGAAAGACCGGGCGCAGGAGAGCGTTGGGGCTGAGGCGCTCGGGCGTGGTGTCGAGGATGGCGAGCAGGTCGGCGGTGGTGTGGGTCGCCTTCGCCGCCTGCCAGGTTCCATTCTTGCGGCGGAGGGGAAGGCGGGCGCCGGATTCATCGATGAGGAAGAGCAGGCTGGAGCCGGGGGCTACGAGGACCTGAGAGTGGTAGCCGCGTTCGGCGAGGAGCTTGTCGCGCTCGTGAAGGGCGGCTTCGAGGGGCTCGGCGTGTTCGATGGCGTGGCGGAGGACGGGAGCGCCGAGGGCATGAAAGGCGCGCGTGGAGGCATCGATGACAACGAGGCCGTAGTCGGCGAAGGTGTTGGCGAGGAGGCGGGCGAACGCGGATGTGAAGGTAGCGGTTGGGGTGTAGGCGGCGGTGAGGAGATCGAATTCGGGGGTGCCTCCGATGAGCTCGGCGGCACGTTCGAGAACGGTGGCGATGTTGGGGCCAAGGTGGAGTCCGCCGACGGGCGAACCACCCCCGCGAGCGAGCTCGCCGGGGACCCCGGGCGAAGCGGCTGGGGCCTCGTCGACCCTGAGGCGGAGGGTGTGGAGGGCGTGGCGCGAGGGGAGGATGACGTGGTCGGCCTCGGCGAGGTCGTGGTCTTCAGTGGCGAGCCAGAAGACGGGGACCGCATTCGCCGCCTGGGCGCGCTGGACGATGGTGGCGGCTTTGTGGAGGGTGAAGAGGGGTCCGCCGAAGAGGGCGACCTGCTGGCCGGTGACGATGGCGCCTGCTCCCTGGCGAAGGCGCTCGATGTTGGCAAGGGTTTTGACTGACGCGGCAGTGGCGCCGGAAAACCAGCCCCGGTTTTGCTCGAGGAGCAGGTCGGCGAGGGCGTTGCGGTGGGCCGGGCTTTGCGGGGGGATGGTATTGGCCCAGGCAGTCGACCAGGGGGTGGAGACGTAGAAAGGCGCGATGGGCTCGTGGCTCGAGGTGTAGTCGAGGAAGAGGCGGGTAAGGCGAGGGAGGATCGAGATGGGATAGCAGTCGACGTTCACGGCTCAGGCCTGATGGAAGTCTCTCATGGGTCGGGTGGGCGCTATGCGGGGGCTTATGGTCGGATGTTGGGCAGCGCCGGGAAGATGCAGAAGTGCAGGGAACAGGGAATAGGGAACAGGGAATAGAGATCAGCGTCCCCGAAGGCGACGGGACTTCTGGGTCATCTCGCCCGGATGGTAGGGTAGGAAAAAGGAGCGAGGTGAGGATGGCGAAGAAGAGCAAGAAGAAGAAGAGTGGGGAGGCGAAGACCGATCCGCATGCGATACCCGTGGTGAAAAAGCTCAAGATTCGGTCGGGGGGTCCGGCGAAGGTTTTAGCGTCGCAGGTGGCATACGACGGTTCGCTGTTTCGGGTCTTGAGCGAAGAGATTGAGGAGCCGACCGGGAAAAAGGTGAAGCGGGAGGTGATCCGGCACAACGGTTCGGCGGTGATCCTGGCGATCGACGACTCGAAAAGTAAAAAGAACCCCCTGGTGCTGATCGAGCGGCAGTTCCGGCATGCTGCGCAGCAATATATGTACGAGGTACCGGCCGGCAAGATGGAGGAGGGCGAGGATCATCTGGAGGGGGCAAAGCGGGAGCTGCTGGAGGAGACCGGTTACCGCGCGAAGAAGTGGACGAAGCTGGTGCGCTACTTCGCAAGTCCAGGATTTTTAGGGGAATGGATGCAGGTTTTTCTGGCAGAGGACCTGACGCCGGGGGAGGCGCATCCGGAGGAAGATGAGACGTTCGAGCTGCAGTTTGTCCCGCTCTCGGAGTTACTAAAGTTAATCTCCTTAGGGAATATTCTGGACGGTAAAACTCTGATTTCAGTAATGTATTACGCGCGTATGCGAGGGCGGAAGAAAAAATGATGTGAGGTTTCCTGCGTGAAAGCGGAAAACCAAAGCTGAGGGCGCGGCGTCTTTATCAGGACAGGTTGGGAAACTCCGACCCACACTGCCTGACAGGAAGGTTCGCGCACGTGGCTCAGTACAGAGGCAAGGTGAAGTGGTTTAACAACGCCAAGGGGTACGGGTTTATAGGCCGGGATGACGGGCCCGATGTGTTCGTTCACTACAGCGCGATCCAGGTGGATGGATATAAGAGTCTCAAAGAGGGCGACGATGTGGAGTTCGACATCGTCCAGGGGCAGAAGGGGCCGCAGGCGGACCAGGTAATACGGGCCCGGGACACCAATGCCGATGCGGCGTAAGCCGCGCAACTTCCTCCCATATATTCGCTGGACAGTTGACTGGCCGGGGTGCGTCTTCTCACGAGCCTCGGTGTCATGAGCCTCGCTGTGGTGCAGGATGCGACGCATACCCGGGAGTGGTCGCGCGAATTTCCTGAACATTTCCTGACATGATGTAATCGACAGCGATGGATAACCGGTCGATTGCGCAGATGCTCGCGGATACGGCGGACCTGCTGGAGATCAGCGCGGGCGATCCTTTTCGTATCCGTTCGTACCGGCGCGCGGCGGAGGCCGTGGAGTCTTCGACCGTTCAGTTGAGCGCGATTGCGAACGATCCTAAAAAATTGCAGGAGATTCCCGGCATCGGCAAGGGAATGGCGGCGAATATCCTGGAGATTGAGCGAGCGGGGACGCTGCCGCTACGCGAAGAGCTGCTGTTGAAGTACAGGCCGACGATGCTGGAGCTGCTGCGTCTGCCGGGCATGGGACCGAAGACGGTGGCCCTCTTGTGGGATTCGCTGCAGGTTGGGTCGGTGGAGGAGTTAGAGAAGGCAATTGCGGCGGGGCGGCTGGAGGGGCTGCCGCGGTTCGGCGAGAAGCTGATCGAAAAGCTGCGCAAGGGGATTGAGGATTTCAAGCAGAACAGCAGCCGTTTTCTGCTGGACGATGCGGAGACAGCGGCAGAGAAGCTGATCGCATATCTGAGGGGGTTTCCTGGGATCGAGACGATCCTGCCGGCGGGTTCGTTGCGGCGCGGGCGCGATACGGTCGGCGATCTGGACATTCTTGCGACAGGGCCGGCGTGCGCGGAGGATTGCGTGGGCGCGGCGGTAGAGTATGTCGCGAATTATCCGGCCCTGCATACGCTTCTGGCGAAGGGTCAGAACAAGGTCAGCTTTCGGCTGCGGAGCGGATTGCAGGTAGATGTGCGTTTGCTGCCGGTGGGATCGTATGGGGCGGCACTGCAGTATTTCACCGGATCGAAGATGCACAACGTGACGGTGCGGCAGCGTGCGCTGAAGCGGGGGTACACGCTGAGCGAGTATGCGCTGGCGCGGGTGGAGGACGGGTCGTTTGTGGCGGGGGCGACGGAGGAGGAGATTTACGGGGCGCTGGGTTTGGACTGGATTCCGCCGGAGCTGCGGGAGAACAACGGAGAGATTGAGGCTGCGGAGGAGCATCGGCTGCCGGTGCTGATCGAAGAGGCGGACATTCGCGGCGATGTGCACATGCACACGGTGGAGACGGACGGGAAGAACACGATCCGGGAGATGGCGGAGGCGGGCATCGCGCAGGGGTATGAATACATCGCGATCACGGATCACTCGAAGAACCTGGCGATGACAAATGGGCTGGACGATGCGAGGGCGGTGGAGCATATTCGGCGGATTCGGGCAGTGGACGCAGAGTTAGCCGGGAAGATTCGGGTATTCGCCGGGATTGAAGTGGACATTCTGGCAGACGGGGCGCTGGATTTGTCCGACGATGTGCTGGCGCAGATGGATGTGGTGATTGCGAGCGTGCACTCGCTGTTCAACATGCCGCGGGAGCAGATGACGGAGAGGATGCTGCGGGCGATGGAGAATCCGTATGTGCGGATTCTGGGGCATCCGACGGGGCGCCTGTTGTTGCGCCGGGAGCCCTACCAGATGGACCTGGAGGCAGTGCTGAAGCGCGCGGCGGAGGTTGGCGTCGCCGTCGAACATAATGCCTATCCGGACCGGCTGGATTTGTGCGATCGCGATCTGCGCCTGGCAAAAGAGCTGGGGTGCCGCATCGCGATCAACACAGACGCGCATCATACGAGTCATCTTGCGAAGATGGGTTACGGGATTCGGCAATTGCGACGGGCGTGGTTACGCAAAGAGGATGTGCTGAACACGCTGGGCGCGGGTGAGTTTCTGGCGGCGCTGCGCAAGCCCACGCAAGCCAAAACCGGGCTTGCATTCGCCACCCCGCAGGCCCGCCCAAGCCAAAAGCGGGCTTGAATGGGTTCAACCCAAACGACTCCGTTAGAATGCGATAAACGCCATGTCCGACAGCAACGAAGCCGGCAATCATCCCCTGTTCACGGTCCTTGCGGCGACGATTTTCGTCGTGTGCGCGATCGGGGCGTATGTGTGGATCAACTACCGCGGGCCGGTCCATGCTGGACAGGTGGTTTCAGTGTCGGCGTACCCAATCCATCGCGAACTGTCGACGGGTGCGGCTCTGGGCGGCGTGACCGGTGGCGCGAATATCTACGACGAAGTAATCGTGATCGCCGATGTGAAAATTAAGAGCACCACGAAGCTTCCGCTGTTTTTGCACGACATGTATGGCGATGTGACGCTGCCGAACGGCGACATTGAGCGCAGCGTGGCGGCCAATGGGCCGGATTTTCAGAAGGTTTTCGTGGCTTATCCGGCGCTGGCTCCGCAGGAGAAGAGTCCTGTGCCGCGCGACATCACGATGACGCCAGGGCAGGAGATCGAGGGGCAGATGATATTCCACTTCCCGATCACGCAAAAAGACTGGGAAGCGCGGAAGGGGTTCGATGTGGTGGTGGGGTTCATCAACCAAAAAGACCTGGTGCTGCACACGATGCCTGAGAGCAGGCAATAGGCAACAGGGAACAGGCAATAGTTGTGGCCTGGCGGGGTCTGTTCCTCTGCTCTCGTCGTTGGGCTGCGACGTTCGGTCATCGCAAATCTGATTTACTTCTCCTATGTTCGCTAAGGCGCAGCGGGTTCACTTCATCGGGATTGGCGGGATTGGGATGAGCGGGATCGCGGAGATCCTGCTGAACCTGCGGTATCCGGTGAGCGGGTCGGACCTGCGGCGGTCGGCCGTGACGGAACGGCTGGCGGCTCTGGGCGCGACGGTCTTCGAGGGGCACGCGGCAGCCAACGTCGTGGGAGCGAGCGTGGTAGTCGTCAGCTCCGCGGTGCACGAGGGCAATCCGGAAGTCATCGAGGCGCGGGCGCACAAGATTCCGGTGATCCAGCGCGCGGAGATGCTGGCGGAGCTGATGCGGCTGAAGTACGGCATCGCGGTTGCGGGCATGCATGGCAAGACAACGACGACATCGATGGTGGCCTCGGTGCTGACGGCTGGCGGGCTGGACCCTACCGTGGTGGTGGGCGGCCGCGTGGATGCGATGGGATCGAATGCGCGGCTGGGGCAGTCGCAGTACCTGGTGGCGGAAGCGGATGAGAGCGACCGGTCGTTTTTGCGGCTGTCGCCGATTCTGGCGATTGTGACGAATCTGGATCGCGAGCACATGGATTGCTATCGCGACATGGCGGATGTGGAAAGCGCGTTCGTCGAGTTCATGGAACGCGTGCCGTTTTACGGGGCGTGCGTAGCGTGCGCAGACGATGCATTGCTGACGGGCATCCTGCCGCGGGTGCGGCGGCGGGTGTTCACGTATGGGGCATCGCCGCAGGCGGATTTTGTTTTGCGGCTGCTGCCTGCGTTACCCGGGCCGGAGCAATCCGGCGCCGGCGAGCGTCTCTGCCGGACGCGGTTTGAGGTTGCCGCGGCCGGGGATGTCTATGGGCCGCTGGAGCTGCATGTTCCTGGCATCCACAACGTATTAAATGCAACAGCGGCGGTTGCAATTGGCGCGCAGCTGGAGATTGCGCCAGACGCGATTGCGGCGGGGCTGAAGTCGTTTCGCGGCGTTGATCGGCGATTTCAGGTGAAGGGGTGCGTGCGCGGAGTAACAGTAATCGACGATTATGGGCATCATCCCACCGAGATTCGGGCGACGCTGCGGGCGGCGAAGGACTGCGGGTACGGCGGAGTGCATGTGATCTTCCAGCCGCATCGATACACGCGCACGCGCGACTTGATGGAGGAGTTTGTGCATGCCTTCGACGATGCATCGTCGGTGGAGGTGCTGGATATTTACGCTGCCAGCGAGGAGCCGATTGCGGGGATCACGGCGCAGGCGCTGGTGAAGGCCACGCACCGTGGCGAGGTCGAGTATGCGGCGTCGTCAGAAGAGGCGATTCGGCGGGCAATGGAGCGGGCGCGTGAGGGGGATGCAATTCTGACCCTGGGCGCAGGGAATGTATCGCAGCTGGCTCCGGTGGTGGTGGAGAGGCTGAAGGGCAGGCAATAGGCAACCGGCAATAGGGAGTAGGCAACAGGCGAGCGGTTGGCTGGTAGCCCGTAACCCGTTGCCAATAAAATGTGGCCAATAGCCGGTAGCGAGTGGCTACTATCTGGGAGCATTAGAACGGTAAAGAGCGGTCCTGGTCGAAAACCTCGACACAGAACCGCTCTTTGTTGTTTCTGGCTTACTGAAACATCCTAGTTCTTGGCTAGCTTATATCCGGCTGCTTTCGCGTCAGCTTCAGACATAAACTTCCCGTTCTTGGTTGTGCCGTACTCCTTGTCACCCGAACCGTGGTAGACCTTGGTGTTCAGGTTGACCCATACCATGCCTTTGGACTTCGCAGCAGCGATATCGCCGGCGTTCGGCGGCGGAGCCTTGGCAGCAGCAGCTGTCTTCGCGGCAGGCGTGCTGGCAGCCGGAGCGGAGCTGGCGGCGGGGGCTGGCATGGTCTTGGCAGGAGCCGAAGGCGCCGGCATGCTGGCCGCCGGTGTGGACGCTGGCGTCGCCGTGGAAGCGGCCGCCTTGTCTTTCTTCGACTTCTTCGAAGACGAGGTCGACGTTGAAGAGGCCGGCGTTGTGCTGGTGGTGGTGCTGGCCGGGGTCGTGGCCGCAGCGGCCTTCGACTTTTTGGATTTGGACTTGGAGGTGCTGGAAGTGGATGTGGAGGATGAGCTGGCGGGGGTGGTCGCCTGAGCCAGCAGGAGGCTGGCGGACATCACCGAGCCCAGAGCCAAAATGAGAATCTTCTTCATGTTGATCGTGAGTACCTTTCCTTTATCGAATCGCGAGTGCACAGTGAAACCTTGATTAGTTGGCCAGCCCTATCATCGGAGCCGGAGAGGATTTACTTCGTCGTCTTGGCTGGCGGTTGGTTGGCAATCACCAGTTTGGAGATTTTGGTATAGGTGGCAGCGGGGACAATGCCCTTGGTCTTGAGCTGGGTTTTGTTGGCATACGGGCGTCCGTCAATAATCTTCTGGGCATAGACGTCTCCGACGCCGGGCAGGGCTTTCAGCTGGTCCTTGGTCGCCGAGTTGAGGTCGACGAGCGTGGTGGGAGCCGCGGCAGCCGCGGGCTTGGTTGCCGGCTTGGTTTGGAGGCCGATGGCCGGCAGAGCGGTGAAGAGGATGGTCGAAGCCAGAGCCAATACAGCGGGTGTGAATCGTTTGAAGTTCATCGTGTCTCCTTTGGTTCTTTCTTCTGACTTGCCGGACCCAGGCTGCGTGTCAACATGCGCGTCGACGCGAACCCGATCCGGGACGATGCCGGTCCAGGTCCCTGAACATCCGACAGAGCGACTTAACTCTTGTTGCCACCAAACAGGCCGGTGGCCGCGCTGAGGAGGCTGCCGAGTCCGCCGGAACCAGCGGCTCCGGGCTGACCGCCTGCGGCGGCAGCTCCACCACCAGTAAAGGAGGCAAAAATGCCCTGGAATTCCGAGGGAACCCTCGATTGAAGATGCTGCAGCACGACCTGTTCCACCTGCTGGGCCTGCTCGGCGCTGAGACCGACTTTCTGCTGCAAAAGATCTGTGATTTCGCTCATGACGGGTTTCTCTCTTTCTCCTGCGTCGTGGGTGCCGGGAAGTTGTCCCTGGGCACGGGTGAAAATTTAGGGGGGAAGGCGCGTTTGCGTTGCGGCGGGATCAGCGAATCGCGAACGTGCCCTCTGCCGGTCGGCTCGGCAAGAATACATCGGCGGAGAGTAAAGTTGGCAAGAAAAATCGCGGGGGTTGCAGCTTTCTGGGAAATGATTATCAGTTAACTGATAATCAAATGCTAATTTGGCTGAGGGGCTAAACGCGGCCTCCGGGCTCCCGCAAGATCTGGTCGATGACCCAGTCGACCCACATTGCCTGTTCGCCGGGCGACGCGAGGGCGCTGTTGGTTGTGCGCTCGACGGCATCGACAAAATTTTCGATGAGCGGGTAGTGCACGTTGGGGTTCGCGGGCAGGGATTCGACGCGGCCTGCGACGCGCAGCTCAGGGCCGTTGAGCGGATCGAGGTTGATTTCGCCTTCCGTACCGATGACGCAGAACTGGTCGCGGGGGATGCGGGAATTCCAGCGGACATCGACAACACCGTGGATGCCGCCGTTGTACTGGATCACGCCTGTGGCTGAGTCTTCTACACCCAGGGCGTGGACGGCGTTGGAGGTGATGCCGATAGCGCGGCGGGGATGGCCGAAGAGGAAATTCAAAGCGTCAATGCGGTGCGAGGCGATGTCGTAGAGCGGGCCGCCTCCCGCGAGGGCTGGGTCACGCAGCCAGGCGCGCTCCTCGCTCTCAAGCCAGCCATGGCAGTTGGCTTCGGCGAGGACGGGCTGGCCGATTGCGCCTTCCGCGATGAGCTGTTTGGCGCGGATGAGCTTCGGGTAAAAGCGGCGGTAGTAGGAGACACCGAAGAGGCGGCCGCTCTGGTGAGCCGCGGCGACCATGCTTTGGGCTTCGGCGAAGTTCATGGCCATGGGCTTCTCGCAGAGAACGTGGACGCCCGCGCCCAGCGAGGAGATGGTGGCCTGCGCATGCATGGCTACGGGCAGGGAGATGTATACGGCGTCGATGGTTTTTGTGGAGAGGGCGGCTTCGAGGGAAGGCCATGCGAGCACGCCCGGGTAGGGGTCGGCTTTGGATGGGTTGCGGGTGACGACACCGGCGAGGGTACTGCGCGGCTCCGCGAGGATGGCGGGGATGACACGTTTGCGGGCGATGTCTCCGACGCCGATGACGAGCCAGTTGACCATTGCTGTCTCCTTTAGCCGGGGCCGGTTGAATCGTGCTGGGTTCGGGGTGCGAAAGGAATGCCGAGCTGGCGCGCGATGATTGGCAGGATGGGTTTGTCGAGGCTGGAGGCATCGTAGTGCAGCTGGGCTTCGAGCTTCATACCGTAGTAGAGGGCTGTAAATCCCCAGAAATGGGTTTGGCCGAGGCCGAGGCCGGTTTCAGCGTCGTAGTATTCGCGCAGCACGGGGTTTTTTTCGAGGGCCATGCGGAAGAGGCGGTCGGCCAGGATGCCGGCCTGGTCTTTGCATCCGTAACGCATGAGACCGTGGAAGATCATGTAATTGGTGGGCGCCCAGGTGGGGCCGCGCCAGTTGCACTCGTGATGCGAGCCCTGGTAGTAGTCGGGCTCGGTTTTGGCGTAGCTGGCGACGGGATAGGCGAGCCAGAATTCGTTTTCATTGAGCAGGTGCTGGTGGACGATGCGGTGGGCCCGGTGGGGGGTGGCGGCGCCGGCAAAGAGAGGCGTGAAACAGGTGGCCGATTTGACCCGGACTAACTTGCCGGTCTTTTCGTTGCGGTCGTAATACATGCCGTCGGTTTCATCCCAGAAAGTTGCGTTCATTTGCTGGATAAGACGGGCGGCGTGTTGGTTATAGGTGTTTGCGTCGGCGGTTAGTCCCAGGTTGTGGGCGATGACGGCCATGGCGCGCAGCTCGCGGACAAGGTAAGAGGCAAGATCGACGCCTTCAATTTCGAAGGAAGAAAGCGCGCCGCCACGGCTCCACTGATTGTCGGTGCCGGCGGCGTCGGCTGAGTTCCAGACAGGGAGGCCGTTGCCGTCATTGTCGTAAGAGAACCACTTAGTGAGATATTTGGCGAGACGGTCGTAGTAATTACCGCGGAGCCATTCGTAGCTGTTGTTGCTCTGATTTGAGCCGAGGACGGCGAGCTGCGCCAGGAAGGGCTTGAAATGCTGGCGATCGCGCTGCTTGATGAGGCTGCGGTTGATGTAGCCGTCGGGCTGCTGGCGGTTGAGGAACTCGCGGAGGTTGGTGAAGCAGTATTCCGAGACTCCGTAGTAAGAGAGGTAGAGGTTCTCGAAATAGAGGTCCCAGTCGTAAAACTCGTTGTAGGGATAGCCGGTAAGGAGCAGGCCTGGGACGCCGGGGAGGGTGCGCAGGCCGTGGGCTCGGATGTCGGCGTTGACCTGAGCGAGGCGTTCGCTTAGAGCTTGCCAGTCTGCCGGGCCGATAGCGGCGGCGAAGCGGCGGCCAGCGGATGTGGGCGGGGGCGGGGTTAGGTCTGACAGGGAATCGGCCCAGAGTGGCATACGGGCCCTGAAGCAGGCCAGTATGGCGGCTGTGTGGAGGAAGTTTCGCCGAGTGAGCTTAGGTGTGGCGGGCATGAGGGCTGTTTTCGGACAGAGTCCAAAGTCCGGGGTGAATCCGGTGCTGAAATCATTTCCCTGTTGAAGCGGAACTGTATCATGCCGGTTCGGGCTGTGGCGAGCGGACAGTTTCGCAGCACAGGCGGGAACCTTTGGAGGGGCGCTCTCGTAGGAATTGGGGGAGGGCGACATGAGACTGCTATACGCTGTTGCGGCTGCGGGTTTGCTGTTCTGCGGCGCTGCGGGGTCCGCGGAGACGGTGGGCGACTGCGACCATGCGATCGAGGCGTCGCTGCGATCGAGGGCGGCGCTGGTGATCGACTCGCGACCCGCGAGCGTGGAGATCGTGGGCACCGATGCGGAGGTGATCCGCGTCTCCTGCACGGTGAACCGCGAAGTAAGCCCACAGGATATTGAGCTGCGTTTCTCTGGTACCCCGGGTTATGGACGGTTGACTGTGAAAGGCGGCGGGGCGGTACACAACGAGAACCTTGAGATTCGGATCGAGGTGCCTCGCCGGATGAATCTGCGGCTGCACATGGGCGCGGGGCAGGTGAAGGTAGACGGCGTGGCGGGCGATAAGGACATCGATTTGTATGCGGGGCAGATTGTCATCTCGACCAGCAGCGGGAGCTATAAGTCTGTGGACGCCTCGGTGGACATTGGGGAGGTGAATGCCTCGGCCTGGGGCGTGGAGAAGGGCGGATTTTTCCGGAGCTTCACGAAGACGACGGCGGACGGGGAGTACCGGTTGCGGGCGCATGTGCTGACGGGGCAGATCGATCTGGAGTGAGTGGTTGCCTATCGCAGCCGATCCTTATGACCCGCGAGAAATGGAGAGGGCTCCTGAATGATCAGCGTTCCCAGGTGCGTCTGGATTGGAGTATTCATCCACCTAGCGAAAAGATGATCGAGACTTCCCACTTCAACCCAATCACCTTCCCAGACAAATTCTGCGCCCTCACCATCGCCGCCACAGGCAGCGCTCTAACTCGTGGGTACGGTGCATCCCATGTTATGAGCCGCGGGTAAGATGAGAATTAATCCGTTCTGGAAGAATGGCTGATTCTTTGCAAAATGGATCTCATCCTGGCAGACAGAGTTTGCCGAGCCGAACGCGCAGATCGGAAGATAATATTGCCGGGAACAACGAGCTTGATCTCGGTTCCGGAGGCCGCGGAACTTAGAAGAGTCAACTTACCGCCGATACGTGCGGTCCTCTCGCGCATACCCTGCAGTCCAAAATGACCTTCTTTTCCCGTGTCCATGACGAATGGGTCGATTCCCACGCCATTGTCCTTCACGCGCAGAGTCAGGTCCTGGGCATAACTGAGCTCCACGTCGAGGCGATCGGCCCGCGAGTGCAGACTGGCATTGCGAATCGCTTCGTATCCGATGCGACAGACCTCGTCGCGAACGATAGGGTGCATCTCGCCAGGAACGCCGACGACAGAAAAGGCGACCGACATGGAATTCGGGATGCGATCGCTCTCGGTCGCGCGGCGAAAGGCTTCCGCAAGGTCGTTCCTCTGGGTCGTGGACACGCGCAGAGAATGGAGCGCTGCGCGTCCCTCCTGGGTGGCCTGGCCGAGCCAGACGGAGAGGCGTTCGAGCGCGTGGTGCATACGTGCCGGATCGGCCGATTCGTCCAGCGCATCGTCGGCAACCATTTTGCTGCCCTGGATGGTCTGCAGGAGTGTGTCGTGAAATTCGCGCGCCAGGCGGGTACGCTCGTCAAGACGCTCATCGAAACGGGCATTCATCGCTGCCGCAATCTGCCGAATTCGCAGTTGGTAGAGGGCCCAGGCGACTAACAATATCAACAGGCCGCAGGCTAACTCGAACCAAACCGTTTGATACCAGGCGGGAGCGATGCTAAAACTCAGCCTCGCGCCTGTGTCATTCCACAGACCGTCGTTATTCCGCGCTATCACATGAAACGTGTACCTACCCGGACCCAGATCGGTGTAGAAAGCCTGACGCCGCGTTCCCGGTTCCTGCCAGCCCGCGTCGCGGCCTTCCAGTTTGTAACGGAAGCGCACCTTCTGAGGGGCGACATAGCTGAGCGCCGTGTAGGCGATTTCCAGGTCACGCGTCAGAGGGGGGAGCCGCAGTCCATCGCGGGGAGGAAAGCTATTTCCGTCGGCGACGACCAATTCCACCTGCACCGGTGGGGGGATGGGGTTTTCAGTTAGATGAGCAGCATCGATCGCTTGCAGAACCCGTCCGTTCGCGAACCAAAGGCGACCGTCTGCTGTTCTCGCAGTCTGCGGTTTGAGGGAAGTAAGTCCGGGTTGAACGCCGTCGGCCTGGTCTAATAAGGTGGTGTGAATGAAGCTGCTCGGCTGCCGCCACCAATTCTCCAACTCAGACCGGGTAATTCCGATGAGGCCACATTGCGAGTAGAGCCAGATGGCATGGGAGTCGTCTTCCACGAGGGCGAAGATTCCATCGCAGGGGAGGCCGTTGCGGACTGTGAGATTTTCCCTTTTCAGGCCCCTCAGGGCGAATAACTCGTTTACGGTTGTGCCCCAGACAGTACCGTCCGGATCGACTGTCAGGTCGCGGATCTGACTTGTGTTGCCGGTTTCGTTGGAGGCTACGGACTGTATCTCGCCGTTCCGGTATTTTATTAGTTCCCCATCGACAAGGCCGAGGACGATGCCGCCGTCTGGAGTGGCCGCCAGTATGTACGCAGTCCTGATTTGAGTGGAAGTCAGTTCCGCCCGAATCTTGAAATCCTGAATTCGATCCAGGTTCGGTCCGGCCCGGGCCCATATGTTATGATCCGTGTCCTCGGTGATGGAGAAGACTATGCCGAGAGGCGTGCCGTCTGCATGAAGAATCGGCCGGAAGACGCCGTGGTCATCGAGGAATAAGCCATTTTCGAGCCCGAACCAGAGTCGTCCGGCGTGATCTTCGAAGAAAGTCGATACGTGGTGACCGGGGACGCCTGGCCGCGGCAGAAGCAATGAAAACCTGCCGTTCCGCAGCATTTGCACGATCTCGTTGTTTTCGAGAACCCAGAGGTCTGAATCGCGGGAGGCGAGCACGGACCCCGCGCCATCGGCGGCGAGACCTTCGCGCATGGAGTAAGTTGCAACGTGCAGATCGCGAAAGTTATCTATACCAGCGGAAGTTACTATCCAGACGGTGCCTTCGTGGTCCTGATAAAAGCCGCGGACAAAGTTACTCGACAGGCCGTCGGTTCGGTCGAAGTGTTCGACGCGGTCGGGACGAACCCGGAAAATTCCGCGCACTCCGGTGCCGATCCACAGTTGATTATTGCGATCGACGAACAATGCCGTAACCTGGGAATTCCGGACCGGAATATCCGGAAATCGCCGCTCTCGCCACCGGCCATCGACGAAATGCTGAAGGCGCAGCACCGGACCAGGGCTGTCGATTGCAGCCCATGTCGATCCATCCGGCCCAGTATCTAACGCTTTGAAGCTGGAGAAGCCCTCAAACCCGGTGCGGTTGCGGAAGTAGACGCGCGGCGACCTTCCTGGCTGCCAGAGACAGAGTTCGGGATACCCGCCAAGCCATATGGCTCCGTCGCTCGCGGGGGCGAGTTGCAGGACATTGGGAAACGGAACCTCGTCGTTTCCGAAGCACTGCAGTTGCAGGGCCTGGACCCTGCAGAGGGGGCCCATGTTGTCGGTGGCCTGGGTGCGCCCCAGCCAGATAGTCCCGGAAGCGTCTTCAAGAAGGGCTTCGATTCTGCCACTTAGTTGCGGATAGTTAGTAAGCTGCCCATCCTTCCATTTGGAAAGGCTGTAGCCGGTGCCGATCCACAAGCTGCCATCGCGTGAGCCAAGTAAGGAGAAGATTCTGGAGTCGAGAAGTCTTTGTCCCGGGGGTGGATTCCACTGGACAAAGCGAGCGCCATCAAATCGAACCAGGCCGAGGGTGGTGCCAATCCACAGGTAGCCATCCGAAGTTTGCGCGATGGTGGCCGGTGATCCCACGAGTGCGCCGTCAACGGTCTTCCAGGATGTATGGGCATATTGCGAGAGGAGCCAGGATGGATCGACGGCCCAGGCTGAGTTCATTGCGAAGATGGCCGGCAGGAGCCAAAGCCAGCGTGGCCGCAGGATACGCAAAGTGTTCACCTTACCTACAGCTCGCACCTTTACCTTAACCATAGGGGCGATTACCGGCACGGGGGAATACCGGAAGCTACAGCATTCACCCTGTGGTTTTCTACAGGTCCGGTTCAGGTCCTGAGTAAGCCGCGACGGGTTGCGATGGTCACAGCATGAGTCCGGTCATTGGCTCCGAGTTTATCGACCAGGTTCTTGATGTGGAAATTGACGGTGCTCTCGGCGATCGCCAGTCGATCAGCAATTTGCTTATTACGATTGCCGTCCCGGATCAGCTGCAGTATCTCCACCTCTCGAGCAGTAAGATTTTCTTCTCCGAGATGTTCGGCAATGCGCGCGGCTACCGCAGGATGGACGTAACGGCCCCGATCGTGGACACAGCGCATCACGTTGAGGATCTCATCCTTCGACATGCTCTTCAGGATGTAGGCGGAGGCTCCCGCGCGCAGCGCCCGCTGGATGTCCCCGTCGGTGTCGGAGGTGGTGAGCATGATAATGCGCGCATCGCGAAATTCGCTCCGGATGGTCACGAGCGCGTCGGCGCCGTCGACACCGGGCAAGCGGAGGTCCATCAGGGTGATGTCCGGACGGTGCCGGCGGAACTGGGCAATGGCTTCAGTGCCGTCAGAGGCCTGCGCGACCAGCTGCATATCGGGCTGGGAACCAATGATGGTGCTCAATCCCTCGCGGAAGACTGGATGGTCCTCAACCATGAGGACACGAATTGGCTTTGTCTCAACTATGGCAGCCTCCCTGCCGGGGTTTTTGGGGGGGCCTGCAACGCGGTACGTATCGACCAGCATACAACGGCTGCGGTTGGCTGGGGAGGCGGAACCTGGCGCTCCGATTTCGGGAGCCATTCGTGGAGACATCTCACGAGCGAACGCATTCGAGCGTCGCGCGACCTGCAGAAAAATCGAGGCTCAATTCTGTTGTTTCCGGCGTGGCGAGATCGGCGGCCTGCACGCTACTGTTGGGCATTCGTACTTAGGGGGGGGCGAAATGACGACGGAATTGATGAACCCGGGCATTCTTAACACGCCATTGTCGGTTGAGCTGGTTGGCGAATGCCTGACCTATGCCGAAAACGAATTAACCGCACTTTACAGCGCGGTCAGCGAGCTCTTCGGATTCGAGCAGGCGCAACTGGCTGTGGAGGACTGGCTCACGGAACTGGAAGCGATGGAGTGGCCGGCGGATTCGCCGATTCCCAACTGGCGGCGTCCTACGGTGGCGGCGGTGTCGCGACTCGCGGAAAGAATTGGCGGTCACAGGCACCTCTGCGCAGGTGGGGCTCATGAAGGATGCGGCGATGCGACGGGGAGCGTGTCAAAGCCTGAATGACGTGCGCAGCAATCCAGAGCAGGTTACCGATTTTCTGTACCGGATCCGCTACGAGGAAGAGCGCAAACTCAAAGTACAAAATCGCACGAGGGCTGGACGAGCCGCAGGACAAGACGCGTAGAAGTGCCGGACTGTGGAGTCCGGGATTCAGCGTCGACTATTGAACGTCGAGCGTTACAACGCCCGCGGCTGTTGCGGTGCCTGACGTGCCCGTCACCGTCACGGTGTAGGCTCCCGCAGTCGTGCCGGGATTACCGGTCCCACCACCACGACCTCCACCACCACCACCACCACCTCCTCCTCCGCCTCCGCAAGCGAGCATACCGCTGGCCATAGTTAAGAGGAGTACGAGCTTGACTGTCGTCGTCCGCCACTTGCGCTTCCGCGCCGGAATGCCAAAGAGCAGGACGAAGGCCAGGGTTGCGCCGCCAGCCGCGTACCAGGGAACTCCTGGGCGTTTGGGGTAGAGAAGCGCCGCGCTGCTTGGCGCCGTGGTGGAGATCGTCAGCGTGCCTGTCCCTGCGGTTGTGCCGGTGATGTTCACCGGGGTAGACCCAAAGCTGAAGGTGGGCGGGTCCTGGGCTCCAGCGGGGCTCGAAGTGAGTGTGGCGGTGAGCGCCACGCTGCCGGTGAAGCCTCCAGCCGGTGTAACGGTGATTGTGGAGGTATTGGCAGTCGTTGCCCCCGGCGAGAGAGTGACCGCCGTTCCAGTGACCGTGAAACTGGGACTGGCCGCAGTCGTCACCGTCACTGTCGCCGATCCTGTCGCGCTGTTATAGGTGGACGAGCTGGAGCTGTCCGGCGTGTAGGTCGCAGTAAGTGTGTCGCTGCCAGTGGCCAGCGATCCGGCCGGGATCGGGATAATCGCCGAGCCGGCGGTGAGGGTCGTTGCCGCTGAGGTGTAACCGCCGCCGGTCAGGGTTACCGAGCCAGTGGGAGTGGGGTTTCCGGCGCCGCCGCTCACAACCACCGTTACCGACAGGCTCTGCGCAGTCGTTATGCTCGACGAAGCCGGCGTTACACCCACTGTAGGCGCCAGCTTCGGTGGCGCGGTCACCGTCACCGGCCCCGAACCACTCGCACTGTTATAGGTCGTTGAACTGGACGAGTCCGGCGTATAGGTCGCCGTAAGCGTATCGCTACCGGTGGCCAGCGATCCGGCCGGGACATTAATCGTTGCGGTGCCACCGCTCAGCGTCGTCGCAGCCGATGTGTAACTGCCGCCGGTCAGGGTTACCGACCCGGTGGGGGTGGGGTTACCGCTTCCTCCGCTCACTGCCACCGTCACCGAGAGACTCTGCGCCGTGGTGATGCTGGAGGAAGACGGTGTCACCGTCACGGTGGGCGTAGTCTTCGCCGGGGTGGTCACCGTCACCATCGCCGATCCGGTCGCGCTGTTATAGGTGGACGAGCTGGAGCTGTCCGACGCGTAGGTCGCAGTGAGTGTGTCGCTGCCTGTGGCCAGCGAGCCGGCAGGAATAATGACCGTCGCCGACCCGGCGCTAAGCGTGGTCGCCGGTGAAGTGTAGCCCCCGCCGGTTAGCGTGACGGAGCCAGTCGGGGTGGGGTTACCGGTGCCTCCGCTCACTGCCACCGTCACCGAGAGACTCTGCGCCGTGGTGATGCTGGAGGAAGATGGTGTCACTCCGACAGCCGGTGTGATTTTCGCAGCTGTCGTAACAGCCACCGCAGCCGTACCGGTGGCCGTACCATAGGTGGAGGAGCTGGCGGAGTCCGGGGTATAAGTGACGGTGAGGGTGTCACTGCCTGTGGCAAGAGAGCCAGCCGGGATCTTGATGGTGGCGGCGCCTGCGGTGAGGGTAGTGGCGGGCGAGTTGTATCCACCACCAGTCAGCGTGACCGAGCCGGTGGGGGTGGGGTTACCCGTGCCACCGCTGACATTCACGGCAACAGAGAGACTTTGGGCGGTGCTGATCGTCGACAGCGACGGGGCTACGTTGACGCTGGGCGTTCTTGTTGTCGTGGTCACAGTGACGGTCGCCGCCTGTTCAGTAGAGCTGTAGATCGAAGAGCTGGCGGAGCCCGGTGTGTAAGTGACGGTGAGGAGGTCGCTGCCGGCGGTTAGAGAACCGGCCGGAATGTTGATGGTGGCCGAGCCGCCGGTGAGGGTGGTGGCAGCCGAGGTGTAACCGCCGCCGGTAAGGGTTACCGAGCCAGTCGGAAGGGGATTGCCGCTGCCTCCGCTCAACCCAACCGTCACTGTCAGCGCCTGCGCCGTGGTAATGCTGGATGCGGAGGGGGTCACCGTCATATTGGGCGCCACTGTTCCGTTGCCGCTGAGGGCTACGGTTTGTGGTGAACCGGCGGCGCTGTCGGAGATAGAAAGCTTTGCTGTGCGAGCTCCGCCAGCAGTTGGATCAAATGCAACGTTGGGGTAGCAGGCGGAACCGGCTGCCAACGTTGTTGCGCAACCATTGGATAGATAGAAGTCGCCGGGATTGGCGCCGGTGATGGTGACGGCAATGTTATTCAGTGTGACATTTCCGGTGTTCGTGACCTCCACGTACTGATAGGTGCTGTAAGTATTGACAGCTTGATTAGCAAAAACCAACGCCGAAGTGTTGAGAGAGACGAGTGGTGCAAGCCCAGTCCCGAACAGCAGGACCACAACCGGATTTGTGCTTGCGGAGGCTGTCAGCGTCCCCTGGAGTCCTCCCTCCGAATTGGGTGTGAATGTGACATTGACGGTGCAACTGCTACCGGCTGCCAGAGATGGGCCACAGTTGTTTGTTTGCGCAAAGGGACCGGCGATTTGAAATCCGGTGAGGCTGAGGCTGGCGGACGGTTGATTATTGGTGAGGGTGACGGTGAGGACACTGCTGGTGGTACTGACGTTCCTGATTGCCAAACTGGAGACTGCCTGTCGAAGCCTGCAACCCGACCAGGGGTACAACTGTCTCCCACGCGCCGCGACCGTGAGTAATCACGTGCAGTGTGCGGTTGGGCTCGTACATCAGAATGTCCTGGGCAACAACATTGGGGAATCCCGAACCGAGAAGACTCCAGTTGGTTCCTCCGTTGTCTGTGAAGTAGACCCCCGTGTCCGTTGCGAGATAAATGACGTTTTGAATATCCGGATCGATAACAATACTGTCCACGGGCGTGTTGGGCAAGTCGCCGGAGATATTCGTCCACGACGTTCCGCCATTGGTGGAGTGAAATACGTGGCCACTGTCGAAGCCGCTGAGAGTGACGTAAACGTCGTTCGCGCTGTCGGGCGCAACCAGAATCCTGGTGATGGAGAGATTGGGCAATCCGGAAAGAGCTGTCCAGGTAGAAGAGGCTCCCGAGAGAGCATTATGCGTCACCCAGATGCTCGCGCCGTTGGTACCTACGTAGACGGTATTGGAATCGGAGGGCGAAACCGCGATCGTGCTGATCGTGTAGCCGACTGTTCCCGCGAGAGCCGGCGAGATACGGGTCCAGGAGTTACCCGAGTTAGTCGACTGGTAGAGGTAATTGGTACCGGTATAAACCGTTGAAACTGTCTGCCAATCGCCCTTGATATCCGCAACCCAAGGCACACTGTCAGTCTTGTTGGGATTGATGCCTGAATCCGCTTCGGTCCAAGCGGCAGGGGAAGCACCGCCCGGGCTTGCGATCCAGATATTTGCTCCCGGACAATGTCCATACGCGTAGCTTCCTTTGGGGTCGATATAGGCGGCGCCACCATCCCCGCAGTATCCCAACGCTGTCTGGGTCCAGAGCGGCGCGCCCTGATACAGATCGAGCCCGTGATCCTGAGCACCTGCGAGCAGCTGCGCCTGGTCGCTTGGGAACACCGAGAAGCCGGGGTAGAACGTCATCGTGCCCACGGCGTTATTGAGCGAACTAAAAGCGGGTGTCGCACTCGCCGGAGTGGTAGTTACAAAAATGCCGCCATCGTCCGCGGCATACATCCTGCTGCCGTCTGCGGAAAAGGCGAACGCATGCTGATCCGCATAGACGCCATTACCGGCAGCGGCCCAGGTCTTACCGCCGTCGAGGGACACATAAAGGGAAATACCTGATGTGTAAATGACGCTGGAGTTCGCGGGATCGACAGCAATGGCATCACGGTACCAGTCGGGACCGTCCGTTGCGCTGGGTGATCCCAGGTCGGTCCAGTTCGCTCCACCATCGGTGGATTCGTAGATGGAACCGGGCGTTCCGTTGTCGTTGTCACCACCGTTATTGAGAGCGACCGCCGCGTAGAGCGTGGTCCCCGCAGAGTCTTCGGCAAGCGCAACGCGGGCAACGGTGCCTGGCGCGGGAAGAACATTGGCGCCGGTCCCGCCGACCGCAGTCCAGGTTTGTCCGCTGTCCGTGGACTTATAGACCGCGGCGGTCGCTCCAGTACCGTCGGCGACTCCGGCGTAAGCAGTACTGGGAGTCTTAGTGTCGAACATTACGGAACTCACCGAATTGGAGGTATCGGGAACAAGCACAGCCTTCCAGGTCAGGCCTCCGTCCGAGCTGCGGAAGACCCCTCCGCCCCCGGTGTCGTAGCCGTAGACAGTAGCAGCGAGGATGACGTTGCTGTTTCCCTGCTGCACCGCAATCTGGGAGAAATCCGGGGCCGTGTCGGCGGTGGTAAAGGGTGCGCGGATCAGCGTCCAGGTATTGCCGGCATCGGTAGACTTCAGCAGTCCCTGTCCGTAATAGCTGTCGTAAGAAAGATTGGCCTCTCCAGTCCCGGCATATAGCGTGTTGGGGTTGTTAGGATCGATGGCCACAGCCCCGATGGCCAGCGAAGCCTGGGAATCGGTGAGGGGAGTCCAGGTCTGGCCGCCATCGGTGGTTTTCCAGACGCCGCCGCCGGCGGTCCCAAGGTAGACGGTGTTGGGATCGGTGGGGTGCACGGCGATGGAGGTGGCCCGGCCGGACCACGGAGTGCCGCCCGCGACGAACTGAAGTGGCCGCGGTCCATCCGGCGTCCAGGCGGCGGACGACAACGGATCGGCGGCGGCTGCTACTTCGGGGCGCAATCCCTGAAAAAGGGCCTTGTGCTTTGCTGTTAGTGTGTCGCGTTGCTGCAGAGCTCGCCAATAGACTCCCGCCGGCAAATGGGCTTTCGGGAAAGCGCGCTGCTGCAGGAACCAGCGCTCGCGCTCGAGCCAGGACTGACGATCCTCTTCGGCGCCGTCGGCATCCCCGACCGGAATCCGAGTGGTGGTCGCTACCGGCTTTTGCTGTGCGGGGGCTTCTGCCTGTGCAGTGGCGCGCCGGACCGGGATTGCGGTCAATGAGATGCCGAGCAATAGAAACAGGAAGGGCGACAGCGAGTTCTTCATGAAGAGCGTCTTGCGGATCATTCTTACTTACCTCGCCCCATGACGGGCCAAACCCCCACGGCTTCGTGAGGGGTGCGGACAGGCGTAGAACCAGACACAAATATCTCCGAATAGTATCCTTGATACAGTTGCTCACGGGGAGTTAAACTTCGGCAAGCGGTCAAAGTTGTCAAGACATGACTATTCGTGACGCGTCGCCTGATATGACGGGCTCAAGGCAAAGCGTGATCTGACTGGCATCGAGCGACTCTCGAAGGCAGAGATGCCGTGCTCCCTGAGATTTGGGAGGACTCCGAAATATCCGCGGTCGAAATTAGAAATCCACGCGAATGTGCTACGCCGATTTTCATGCTGGTCCCCTCCATGGTGTTCTGCCGGCCAGGCGACGGCGCAACTCAGAGCTGAGAGCAGATAGAGCGCGCCCATGATCCGCAGAGCGCCCCGCCCTCCCAGCTTTTTCCCGGAACTCCGGCGCTCAGCGCTCCCAGCGCCGTGCCTCAGAGCGCAATCGAACCGTCGTTCCCAGTGGCGAGCCGCAAAGAGTTCGAATACACCGGATCAGGTGGTCAGGCGGTCCCCCGAAACAGGTGATAGTTGCCACAGCGACAGGGCCGACAAGCTCTTCCATCCAGCGCCGATCTTCACGCGGATAGGCGCCGCGGTCGAACCCGAAATGTAGAAGCGGCTGGTGAGCGCGCCCGCGGAGTTAGCAAAGGTCTCGATCACGGAGCCATCGATGAAGAAACGAAGCTCGATCGGCCCGGCGTCTCCAACCGGAACGGCCTTATCGCCGATCAGAATCGCGCCGGGGCGAGAAGGATCGTAGCGGCAGGCGAGCAGGGCTTTGTCTTTGTCCTGGTCCGAGAAGAGCGAAACTTCCCACGACTCCGTACCTCTCCGCAACAAGCAGGCAATCTCCCCGCACGCATTCTCAAGTTGCAATTCCGACAGCCGCCTGCGATCCCCTTCTTCCTGACCGGTGAGTTGCAGCTTCTGCTCGCTCTGGCGCAGTTTTTCTACCTGTGGAGCCGCCCGAATCCGTAGCTCGCCGTTCGAGTCCAGGGTGAGGACGCGCGGCAACGACATCAGGCCGGCCCAGCCGGCTGCGCGATACTCCGCCTCCGGCCGCGTCTCTGGGATCCAGCCCCACAGAATGCGGTTCTGCGCATGATCCAGCTGTGTCTTGGGCGCATAGAAGGATCCGAAATCGAGCATCCCTCCACGCTCCGCATGAAAGACCAGTGCGTCTGTATCGAACGATCCGCTGTGCCAGTAAGCTTTCCCCTGGGTCGAGTGAATCAGCACGTGCTTATCGCCGAGCGCGAAGAAATCGGGGCACTCCCACATATCTCCGGAATCGACGGGGTTAGGCGTCTTATCTCCGCTGCCCGCCCCCCCGGCCAGCAGATGCAGATACTCCCAGTGACGCAGATCGCGCGAACGATAGAGCAGGATCGCGCCGCCTCTGCCGCGGATGCCCGATCCCACCGCCATCAGCCATTCTTCGCCGTGCTTCCAGGGAGCGGGATCGCGGAAGCCTGCGACATCGAGGCTCGGGGGAGGATCTGCAATAACGGGCGCGGAATCCTTCGACCAGCCTGTAAGGCTGGCCCCCGTTCCAAATGCGAGACATTGCGATTCCCGCAGGCTGTGTACGCCATCGCGAATGGTGGCGTGGTCTTCAGGCGCGGGAACCACGCCGGTGTAGAGCATCGCAACCCGGCCGCTGCCGTCGGAGAGCGCGGTGCCGGAGAAACATCCTCCCGCATCCGGGCCGCCCGGTGTGGGTGCAAGGGCGACGGGAAGATGGCGCCAGTGCACCATGTCCGGACTAATAGCGTGGCCCCAGTGCATGTCGCCCCAGTAAGCGCCGTTCGGGTTGTATTGGTAGAACATGTGGTACTGGCCCTGCCAGTAAATCGGGCCGTTGGGATCGTTCATCCAGTTTGCCGCAGGCAGCAAGTGATACTGCGGGCGGCGCGGGTCGGCAGCGAGTTCGGCAGGCGATACCGATGCGAGAACCGGCCTGAGGCCGGACAGCTCACGCAGCGTCCTGCTGGCGGCAAGGGCCGCAATGCCCGACATAACCTGGCGGCGATTCAGTTTCATGATGATTTTCCGAAGGTGCTTGAATCATCGAGTAAACAAATCCGCGAGTCAACAACTCCCCCAAAGGCTACATGAGTGTTACACAACGAGACCAGCGCCGTGCGCGCCGGCCTCGTCCCAACGCTCCGCGGAATTCAGAAGATACGCCCCGCCTGGATCTACTGCGGTACCCTCACGCAGACCACCGCGCGCAACGAGCATATACTCCATCGACTGATCTCCGCAGTTCCGGCAGCAAAGCGCTCTTACGATATCAATCTTCGCGAAGTTCATTGAAAATCTCGCTGGTGCAGCGCCTCTCCCAACTGGCTTCCATGATCCAACTGAATGAGTCGGAAGCCGAAGTGCTGTTTCGGAACTTCTACTCGGATGAGTTTTGTCGGAACTGGTCTCACGATGTCGGCGCCAGGACGATTTGTGTAACGCTCGGCAAACGGGGATGTGATCTGTGGATGGATGGAGCTTTCAGAACGTATGCGGGATTCTCCGTGCAGGTCGAAGACAGTGTCGGCGCGGGGGACGCTTTCTCGGCCGCTCTGCTGCATGGCCTGGAACTCGGCTGGCCCACGGAGCGCGCGGCGGCCTTCGCAAACGCGCCTGGCGCATTGGCAGCGAGCCGCGCCCGGCGCAACCCCCCAGGACGGTCGATAAGTGCCTGTCTCTCGCTGATCCAGTAAAGGCAAGTTGGACACCATCAGGTAAATCAGCATGCTTTGCCCAAACCCCGCCTCCCAGGCCAAAATCATTCCATGCGCACCCGAATCTACCAGGTCGACGCTTTCACCACGACCCGCTTCGCCGGCAACCCCGCCGCCATCATGCCCCTCGCGGACTTCCTCCCCGACGCGACGCTCCAGGCCATAGCCGCCGAGAACAACCTGGCCGAAACCGCCTATCTCGTTCCCCAAAACGGCGACTACAAACTGCGCTGGTTCACGCCTGGCACTGAAGTCCCCCTCTGCGGCCACGCCACCCTCGCCTCGGCCGCCGTCGTCATGGAGCGCCTCGAACCCACCCGCACCCACGTTGTCTTCCACTCCGCCAGCGGCCCGCTCCCAGTCAGGAAAAACGGCGCGGGTTACGTCATGGATTTCCCCAGGCGCCCCTCCAAGCCAGTCGCCCCGCCGCCCGCGCTCGCCGAAGCCATGGGCGCCACACCTCCGGCTGGCGTGTTCACCGAAGTCTTCGAAAACGACTTCAACTACATGGCCGTCCTCGCCGACGCACAACAACTGCGCGCCCTCGCCCCCGACATGGCCGCTCTCATCCGCATCGGCAAGCCAGGGTTCATCGTCACCGCCCCCAGCGACGATAAACAATACGACTTCCTCAGCCGCTACTTCGCCCCCATTAAAGGAATCCCCGAAGACCCGGTCACCGGCTCATCCCACTGCATGCTCGCGCCATACTGGGCAAAACGTCTCGGCAAGACCGAGCTCACTGCTTTTCAAGCATCGCCCCGAGGAGGCAAAGTTCTCTGCCGCCTCGTCAACGACCGCGTAGAACTCGAAGGCGAATGCGTCTTCTACTTGGAAGGCGAAGTCGAAATCTGAAACGACAGGGGGGTTCCCCATTCACACTGAATGTGTAGACTGTTGCGGCGGTGCAGAATCTACCCCGTGCACTCCACCGAAAGCCCGTGCCCTATCACCTCGACCGATCCCTCTTCATCCCACGCCCCCGCGCTGAAGTCTTTGCATTCTTCGCGGACGCGTTCAATCTCGAACGCATCACGCCCGCCTTCCTCCACTTTCATATCCTCACTCCGCCACCCATCGCCATGCGCGAAGGCACACTCATCGACTATGAGCTTCGCCTCTACGGCGCCCGTTTCAAGTGGCGTACCCGCATCGAAGCGTTCGCTCCGCCCAGCTTCTTCATCGACACCCAGCTCAAAGGCCCCTATAAACACTGGCATCACCGGCATACATTCGAAGAAGCACCAGGCGGCACGCTGATGCATGATTGCCTCGACTACGATCTCTCATTCGGTCCCCTGGGATCGCTCGCCCACGCCCTCTTCGTCCGCCGCTCCGTCGAGCAGATCTTTACCCATCGCAACCAAACGATCTCAGAGCTGTTCAGGATCGGCCCGTGATCACTGACAAATGATCACTGGAAACTGACGACTGTCCTACTCCAGCCGGTACTTCGTCTCGGCCAGGTGATACAGCGGCCGCCAGACCAGCCGATTCACCGTCACCACCACCAGCGCCATAATCATCGTCGCCGCCAGCAGCACCGGATAATTCGCATCGTTGCTCGCCGCGCTGATCTGCGCGCCCAGTCCTAAAGTCGAAAGCGTTTGTCCCTTCACCTGAAAGTATTCAGCCACAATTGACGCATTCCACGCGCCGCCTGAAGCCGTAATCAGCCCGGTGATCAGAAACGGAAAAATCCCGGGCAGGATCACCGTTGTCCAGCGTTGCAGGCCGCCAAAGCGAAACAACGTGCCCACCTCGCGCAGTTCGGAAGGAATCGCCTGCGCCCCCGCAATCACGTTGAAAAGGATGTACCACTGCGCCGCCAGCAGCATCAGCACGACCGATCCGAACCCCATCCCTACCCCAATCCGCATCAGCGCAATCACAATCAGGGGAAACAGCGCCGTCGCCGGAAAAGACGCCGCTATCTGCGCGACAGGCTGCAAAAGATGGGACAGACGAGGATTGAAACCGATCGCCACGCCCACCGGGATCGTCCAGAGCGAACCGATCAGCAGCGCCGCATCCACCCGCAAGAACGTCAGCCCCGCTCCCGCCAGCAATGCCAGAAACGCGTTCCGGTGAATGAACTTCAAAAGCAGCAGTGCATGGAATGCTGCGTCGCCAATCACCACCAGCAGCACCGCGGCGGTCACAAAGTACAGCGCGGTTGTGACCCTGCTCGTCTTCTCATTCGCCGGCTTCGGCTTCCTGCGCTTCCGCCGCGCCGCCGTATCCGCGTAGAACCGCTCCGCCAGCGGCCTGAAGGTGTAGCGGTTAATGATCCCCAGCACGTTCGAGCTGCGCAGCGCATCAAGCACCGGCGACGTCACCCGATTGCTGCTCTCCACCGTCTCAAACTTAAACTTGTCCGACCACGCAATCAGCGGCCGCCACAATAACTGATCGGTGAGCACGATAATCACCACCATCGTGATCAGCCCCCACGTGACCGCCACGAGATCGCCGTGCGCCGCCGCCGTCTGCAGATACGACCCCAGCCCCGGCAGTCTGAAATTGCGGCTGCCCACCGGAAACATCTCGCAGACCATCAGAAAAAACCATCCATTCGCGACCGACACGATCGAGTTCCACACCAGCCCGATCGCCCCGAAGGGCAGCTCGAGCTGAAAGAGCCGCTGCCAGCGCGAAAACCGATTGATCGCTGTCGCCTCCATCAGCTCACGCGGAATGCTCTTGAGCGATGTGTAGAAGCTGAAGGCCATGTTCCACACTTCGCCGGTGAAGATCAGCAGGATCGCCCCGAATTCGATCCCCAGCTGACGGGAAGGGAACAGCGACATCATCGCCAGCATCACACCTGGCAAAAAACTCAGCACCGGAATCGACTGCAGGATGTCCAGGATCGCGATCAGCAGGGTCTCCAGCCGCTTGTTGTATGCGGCCAGGTACCCATAGCCCACTGCGAACAAGAGGCTCAGCGCGTACGCTACAAAAATCCGCACCACGGAGTAAAACGCGTACAGCGGCAAGTGCGAGGGCGAGCGGTAAATCTCCACTTCCGGAATCGCCGAGCTGAACCAGAACCTCGCGATCCACAAAATCGCGTAGAACCCGGCCAGCAGCGCCGCCGCCACGCTCACATCCACAAAAAACGGCCACGTTCGCTCGATCACAAACGCGCGTGAGAGCGTGAACCGCGGCCTCATCCGGCGGGTTCCTCCGTCCCCTTCCCGTCTTCGCCCGCTCCCGCGTGTACTTCCTCGCCCTCATGCTCGTGCGCCACGAAGCGCCGCCGCGCATCGTCCCAGTCGAACAGCTCCGCATACCTTCCCCAGCTGATCGCCGTCTCCAGCTGCCGCGTACACTCGTCGTCGCTGAACTGCTCGTCCATCATGTCCAGGAAAAACTCTTCCGGCACCGAATGATCGCTCTTGTTCGCCAGCGCCCGCGTAATCTGCCGCAGCAGCAATACGTGATCGAGCGCCGCTTTGCGGAACAGCTCCTTCTGCTTCAGAATCTCCGACTCGGCGTACGCGTGGCCCTCCGGCGTGATGGCCGCCGCGCCCTCTTCGATCTTCAGAAACCCCAGCAGCTGCGCCGCTTCCACAATCGGGAACAGATCGTCGATTTCGAATGCCAGCTCATCGGCCAGCTTGTAGATATCCGTGCGGCCGCCCAGATCGATGATCAGCTCCAGCAATCCGGCGATACCGCCCGGCCGCGCATGGGGCAGCATCTCATATCGCATCTGCCGCTGATCCCGTACTCGACGCCCATCCGCAGCCGTCGGCGCCTCGGCGGGCATTACATCGGGCCTGGTCAGCACCTTGTAGATGTAATCCACCAGCGCCGTGAACGCGTGGCTCTTCCGGTCCCGTGGGTGCGCCAGCGAAACTTTGAAGTCGGTCCGCACGTGCCCAGGATTCCGCCCCAGAACGATGATGCGATCCGCCAGTAAAACCGCTTCCTCGATGTTGTGCGTGACCAGAAAAATCGCCTTCGTCGGAATCGTCTTCTTCTGCCACAACTCCAGCAGCTCGCTGCGCAGGTTATCCGCGGTCAGTACGTCCAGCGCCGAAAAAGGCTCGTCCATAAACAGAACTTCCGGCTCCACCACCAGCGCCCGAGCAAACCCCACCCGCTGCCGCATCCCGCCCGAAAGCTCCTTCGGATAGGCCGCCTCAAATCCGTCCAGGCCCACCGTGTCCAGGATCTTCAGGCTCCGCCGGTGCCGCGACTGCGCCTCCATGCCACGCGCCTTCAGCGGCGCCTCCACATTTTCAAGAACCGTCAGCCACGGAAAGAGCGCAAAGCTCTGAAAAACAATAGAAACATTGATCTCCGCCGACGACAGTTCCTTCCCATGCCACAAAACGGTGCCCGCCGAAGGCTGCGACAAGCCGGACAGCATCCGCAGCAGCGTCGACTTGCCCGACCCCGACGGCCCCAGCAAAGCCACAATCTCGCCCGGATAAATCGCCAGATCGGTCGGCGCGATCACCTGAATCCGCGCGTCCCGCGACTGCGCGTAGTACTTCTCCACGTGTTGTGCCTGAATAATGGCGTCGGTCATATGAAGTCCGCCCGGTCACTCCCGCGAATCGCGGCGCATCCGCCCCAACCACTCCAGGAGCAAAATTCCGTTTGGCTATGCGAATGAAAAAACTATAAGGTGGGAGCGTTGCTGCCCGATGAAGCATCTCCCGAAGAAAGCGTATCATCATAGAGCAGGTCATCCGGGCGGGCGGCACCAGGAGCCTGCTCCGGCGATTGTGCGATAGTTGTTTCCTGTTTCAATCTGACCCCAAGGAAGCGATACCAAACGAATGTCCGAACAACAGGCGAAACCCAAAGTGCTTGTCGCGGATGACGAGCGCGTCATCGCCGATACTCTTGCCATCATCCTCAATCAGGCCGGCTTTGACGCCACCGCGGTCTACAGCGGCGAGAAGGCCGTCGAAATGGCTCAGACCCTCCGCCCTGACATGCTCATCTCCGATGTCATCATGACCGACCTGAACGGCATCGACGCCGCCATCCAGATTCGCGCCATGCTCCCCGGCTGCAAGATTCTCTTGTTCTCCGGCCAGGCCGCTACCGCCGATTTGCTCGACCGCGTCCGCGCCCAGGGACATGAGTTTGAGATCCTCGCCAAGCCCGTCCATCCCCAGGACCTGCTCGCCCGCCTGCGCAGCTAGCCTTCGGCGCGCTGCCCCTCGTCCAGCTACTGCTGCTTTTTCTCCGGCGGATACCACGTGATCTGGCCGGCGACCGTCGTATCGCTCTGCGCACCCGTCAGATAAATCGGCGCCTTCCATCCCTCATATTGCACCGACCCGCGCACTTCGATATCCCTGCCGATCCGCTTGCGCACCGAACCCTGGAAGTCGTTCTGCGTCGTGCCCCCCGGGAAAAAATTTCCGTCGATCTTCATGTTCCGATACATGAACTGAATGTCTTCGTTCGCAGACAGATGATAGGTCAGCCAGCCCTGCCCGCCTTTTCCCTGTCGTCCGATCCAGTCGCCCACCAGGAAACCCTTGTTGGTCGGCCCTTGTCTTTGAACCGTCTCGTAATAGAGAAAGCTCCCATGGTCGTAGTCGGTGCTCGGAGTGTCCGTGTTCGCCCCCTCCACGCGCAGGTCCAGATGCTCGATCCCTGGGAACCTCGCCAGATATATCCCCGGGTGCACGCCCGAGCGCCGCGGCGCGCTGATCGGACTCACGTCGTCATGGACGAGAGAATCAGTGTAGAGAGTCACCCAGTTCCGCAGATACGGCAGCCGGTAGTTGAAATCGAACGTCCCGAAGCGCGCCCCTGGATCGTTGCGCGACAGCTTTTCGGCGACCGAAACATTCTGAAAACTGAAAAAACTCTTCAAAAACGAATGGATCGTAATCGGCACGTGATCCTTGCCGCCCCAGATCACTATGCGATCGAATCCAAACTCCAGGTTCTTCGTCGGCTTAAAGCTGACCTTCTCCATGTGAACCCATGGATCGTTTGGATCGGTGTGCCCCTTCAGGCTGCCCACAAAAAAGTCGTAGCGGAACGGCCCCGTCAGCCGCGATAAGCCCGGAATCCGCAGCGGCTCGACGCGATCGATCTGAAAGTCATAGATGTCCTCGGCGTTGTTGCTCCACAGCATCGCCGCGCCCTGATCCGGTCCCAGCCAGTGATCGCTCTTGCCGAAAGAGACCTCGTGGCCCAACAGGTGATAGGAAAGCGTAGCCTCCATGATCCGCCCGTTATTCGCCGTCGCAATCGGCCCCTGAGGAATCGTGTCCTGCACCGGATTGCTCGCGATCGGTATGTTATCGATCGTGTCGGACAGATAACTCGCCAGAGCCGGCGAATACCCCGCCGCGCTCGGCGCATATTGATATTCGCCTCGGAAGTACAACGTGAATCGCCCCGCCTCCGCACGCGCGCTGAACCCCGAATAGTTATTGAATCCGCTTTCGTACGGCCGCCCGTAGTCGTTGATCAGCGTCTGACCCAGGTGAAAACTGTCCCGCAGCGGCGTCCCACTGATCCCGCGAAGATTTGTATAAACGCTCTCCAGTTCGCCGTTCGGATGATTCAGCTCCGTCGCGTTGTCGATATCCGGCTGCACCTCGCGCAGCACCGCAAGATAAATCTCGCGCGCCTCGTCGTTCTTCTCATCCGTATCGATGCGGTCCGCGCTCTGCTCCAGCATGTGCGCAATGCTGAGCCGCGTCCACGGCCTGATTCCCAGAAAGGCGCTGTTCAGGTATCCCAGTGCATGCAGCCGGTCGAGCGCTGGATAAATCCAGCTGTCCATCGGCACGTAGGTTGACCCCTCGGCACTCGTCGTTATCGCCTCCGGCGGCGGCTGATACCCCGGTGGAAACGGCTGTTGAGTTGTCACTTGTGCTTCCGTCAGGGGCAAGAAAGCGCTCGACAACATCACTGCGGATAGAAAAAAAGAGGATCTCAATCAAACCTCGGTGGGATTCTTGCCATTCTAGGCACAGCCGACAATCATTGGTGCGCCCCCCTGCATTCAGACCGTCTGAATTCAGACTCCTGCGTTCGGGCTTCCCGCTCTCAGACTCTAGGAAGGAATCTCGCACTGTCAAGCTACCCGTCAGTGCTTTCCAGCGAAACCCCGGCCTGCCTCACATGTGCGCAGGATCGCCTCTCTCCGCGTCCAGCCCCAACTCCTCCAGCGCCGCCTGCGCCCGCTTCGCCTCAAACTTCCCATCCCGCGCCAGCTTCGCCAGCGTGGCCGCCACCACCGACTCCGCGTCCACCTCGAAATGCCGCCGCAGGTGCTCGCGGTTATCGCTGCGCCCAAATCCATCCGTCCCCAGCGTCACCAGCCGATTCGTCAGCCATGGAGACAGCTGGTCCGGCACCGCCTTCATATAATCGCTCGCCGCGATCATCGGCCCCTTCGCCTTGCCCAGCGCCGACACAATATACGGCGTCTTCTCCGCCTTCGTAGGATGCAGCCGGTTCCACCGCTCTACCCCCAGCGCCTCGCGCCGCAGCTCGTTGTAGCTGGTCACGCTCCACACGTCGGACTCGACGCCAAATTTGTCTGCCAGAATCCCCTGCGCGCGCAGCACCTCATTCAGAATCGGCCCGCTCCCCAGCAGCTGCGCCACCGCTTTGCCGCTCGCCGCCGGTTTCAGCCGGTAAATCCCCCGCACAATTCCTTCACGCGCGCCCTCCGGCATCTCCGGCATCGCGTAGTCCTCGTTGTACATCGTGATGTAGTAGAAGACGTCCTCGCCATCCTCGTACATCCGCTTCAACCCATCCTGCACAATCACCGCCAGCTCGTAGACATACGCCGGGTCGTAGCTTACGCACGTCGGGATCACGCTCATCAACAGATGGCTGTGTCCGTCCTGGTGCTGCAATCCCTCGCCCGTCATCGTCGTCCGCCCCGCCGTGCCCGCCATCAGAAAGCCCTTGCCCCGCGCGTCCGCGAACGCCCACATCATGTCGCCCACGCGTTGAAATCCAAACATCGAGTAGTACATATAGAAGGGAATCGTCGGCACCAGATAATTCGAGTATCCCGTCCCCGCCGCCGTGAACGACGCCATCGATCCCGCTTCCGTTATCCCTTCCTCCAGAATCTGCCCGTCCTTTTCCTCGCGATACGACAGCACCATGTCCACGTCGTGCGGCTTGTACTTCTGCCCTTCGCTCGCGTAAATCCCTACCTGCTTAATCGCAGACTCCAGTCCAAATGTGCGACCCTCGTCCGGCACAATGGGAACGATCAGCTTGCCGATCTTCGGATCTTTCATGAGTGCGCGCAGCATGCTCACGAACCCCATCGTCGTCGAAACTGCCCGCCCCCGTGACCCGCCCGTCCATTCCGCAAACGTCTCCAGCTTCGGCGCCGTGAATTCAATCTTTGGCACATCCCGTTTTGGCATGAATCCGCCCAGCCCCTGCCGCCGCGCGTGCATGTACGTCATCTCCGGCGAGTCCTGTGTCGGACGAAACAGCTTTCCCGCCTTCGCATCCTCTTCCGCCATGGGCAGCTCGTACCGCTTGGTGAACTCCACCAGCGCGTCGTCCGCCACCTTCTTCTCCTGGTGCGACGCATTCCGCGCCTGCGTGCTTCCGAGGCCGTACCCCTTCACAGTCTTCGCCAGAATCACCGTCGGACCGCCCTTGTGCTCCACGGCCCGCTTGTACGCGTTGTAGATTTTTGTTGCATCATGTCCGCCGCGATGCAGATGAAAAATCTCGTCGTCCGACATGTCCTTCACCAGCTCCAGCAGCTCCGGATACTTCCCGAAAAATTCGCTCCGGATATACGCCCCGCCCTTCGCCTTGAACGCCTGGTACTCCCCATCCACGCACTCTTCCATGCGCTTCAACAGCAGCCCCGTGTGATCCCGCTCGAACAGCGTGTCCCAGTCCGACCCCCAGATCACCTTGATCACATTCCACCCGGCGCCGTGAAACACCGCTTCCAGCTCGTCGATGATCCGCCCGTTCCCCCGCACCGGCCCATCCAGCCGCTGCAGGTTGCAGTTCACCACGAAGATCAGGTTGTCGAGCTTCTCCCGCCGCCCCAGCGACAGCGCTCCCAGCGTGTCCACTTCGTCCGTCTCGCCATCGCCCACAAACGCCCAGATTTTGCGCGGCGTCTTCTCGATTAACCCGCGATTTTCGAGATACCGCATGAATCGCGCCTGGTAAACCGCGTTCAGCGGACCAATCCCCATCGACACCGTCGGAAACCGCCAGAAATCCGGCATCAGCCACGGGTGCGGATACGATGACAGCCCCGGCGTCTCCCGCAGCTCATGCCGGAAGTTCAGCACCCGCTGCTCATCCAGCCGCCCCAGCAAAAATGCCCGCGCATAAATCCCCGGGCTCGCGTGTCCCTGGAAATAAACAAAATCTCCGGGCTGATCCCCGTACGTGGCATGAAAGAAATGATTGAACCCAACCTCCAGCAGCGTCGCCAGCGACGAATACGTCGCGATGTGTCCGCCAATCCCCGGGTCCTTCTTGTTTTGCCCGTGCACCATCGCCATCGCGTTCCAGCGAATCAGCGCCTCAATCCGCCGCTCCAGCGTGCGATCGCCGGGGTAGGGAACTTCCTCGTGCTTGGGAATCGTGTTCACATACGGCGTCGTCAGCTCGCTCGACTGCGCGATACCCGCCTCGCGCGCCCGCTGCTTCAGCGCCGCCAGCAACTCCGCGCCCTGCTCAGGCCCGTCGCCCACCACCACATCGTCAAACGCCTCGATCCACTCCCGCAGCTGCTGAGAAAAATCGCTCTCTGCCGGATTCGTAACCCTGGTTGCCATAAATTCCCCGATCGTATTCAGCCACTCCGCCTACGCAATCGCCCGTGTCTCCGCGCCCTCGTCTGCCGTCGCAGTTAACGCCGCATTCAGCGCGGTATCGTGTCCGACGCGATCGGATTCGAACCCCGCCACAATTTCCCGCCGCCACTCTTCGGCCGGCAATCCTCGCGCTGTCAGCCACCGCTCCAGATGCGTAACTGCGTCCTCGCTCTCGGTTCCCAAACTCGCTCCCTTCCGGCCACGCGCCGGTACGGCCCATCGCACTCCCACAATCCGGGTCGGACCGCCGCCCTCCCGCGCCCGCGCTATCGACTCATGCGCTACCCGGTACATCGCCACAACATCCTGCGTGTCCACAGGGATTTCCGGCATCACGTCTGCCATCGGTGACGTTGCCTTGCCCGTCCGTTTTGCCTTACCGTTGCTCTGCGCTGCCGCGTCCTCCACAAAAAGCACCGCGAGGTTCGCAGAGCTGGCAATCGCCCGCGCCTCCTCCATCAGCTTCGCTGTCCGGCCAACGTCGCGCACGCTCATCCCGTTTCCATCCGAAAAAATCACCCGTACCCGCCCCGTCTTCCGCATGCGATCGGCAACCGCCTCGCTCAGCGCCTCGATCACGCGCTCCTCAAAGCTGCGCTTCGCCAACCCGAACGGCGCTTGCTCACGCAGCAGATGCGCGAGCGATTCCGCCTGCTCCCCAACCACCCCATCGTCTCCGCGCAAATCCGCCGCCACCCCAGCGACCACCGCCTCCCGTCCCCGCAGCCAATCTGTTCCAACGCCATCGCCGCGCGAACCCAGCAGCTGCACCTTCAGCGCCAGCTCAAAAAGCTGCCGAAACTTCGCCGCACTGATGAGGCTCTGCTCATGCTTGCCGTTCGCCGCAGCAGACGAAATCCTCATTTTTGCTTCTGGCGCCATCTGTTTCTGTGAATCCTTTTCAGTCGCTCGATTCGGAAGTGCCGATATCACTTCGCCGGGCCTCGAGCATTCATCTTCGCTGTGTTTGGGGAGAGGCGCATACGCCCGATCTTGCACAGCAACTCTACAAAAATTGTAGCGCAGGCTGGCACTTTATCCCGGCGGCCCAACTCACCGCAATACCCCACGGCCGCTCTCTCGGATTTCAACAGTTTTGTGAATAACCCTGTGCATTTTTCGAACACAGTCCCACGAAACTCAGGAACCATGCGCCCCTCAGCGTTCTGCACTCCCCACGATGCATAGCCGACTTGACGAAGAATGTGATTTCAGTCACACACTCCTCGCTCGCACTCGACTCGCCTCCAGCTCTCGCATTCGATTGCATCTCCCTTGAAGTTCACGCGCGCTTTTCGCTGAAAGTTGTTCGGCTGAAAGGTTCTCGATGAAAGGTTCTGGCTAAACGATTCTCGCTCGCCTCGCACGGTTTTTGCTCGCCTTCCGCTCGTCATTGGCTGAACGGCTCTTCCTGAGCTCTGAGCCCTGAGCTCTGCGCCCTGCTGTTACGTCGAATACTCCGCGTTGATCCGCACATACTCCGCGCTCAGATCGCAGGTCCAGAATCGGCAGCGCCCCTCCCCCACACCCAACGCGATGCGTATCGAATACTCCCGCTGCTCCAGATATGCATGCGCCGCCGCCTCGTCATACTGCGGTGCTCGCCCGCCGCCCACGCAAATTGGCAACTCCCCGAACCAGATCGCAATCTTCTCCGCATCAATCGCCACGCCCGCATACCCAACCGCCGCCATCAGCCGCCCCCAGTTCGGATCGGCTCCCGCCCACGCCGTCTTCACCAGCATCGAATGCGCAATCGACTTCGCCACCGTCAGCGCATCCGCATCGCTCGTTGCGCCCTCGATCTGCAGCTCGACGACGTGCCCGACGCCTTCGCCGTCCGACACAATCTGCTTTGCCAGCGAAATGCAAACCTCCGCCAGTGCGCCCGAGAAAACCTTGTCCGACGCGTCGACCCTCACCCCCGAAGCACCCGAAGCCAGCAACAACACCGTGTCGTTCGTCGAAGTGTCCCCATCAATCGAAATCCGATTGAAGCTCACGTCCGCCGCATCGTGCAAAAACCCGTCGAGCACCGCCGGCTCAACCGCTGCATCCGTGAATAAATAAACCAGCATCGTCGCATGCAAGGCCGGAACCAGCCGCGGATGAATCATCCCAGCGCCCTTACATACGCCAGCAATCCGCACCCTCTTCCCATCTACATCGAACGCAGCGTGCGCTACCTTGGCCCGCGTGTCGGTTGTCAGGATCGCCCGCGCGAATTGCGAAAACCCCTCCCGGTCCGACGTCAGGTCCGACGTTACGTCCGACGCCAGCGCCCCCCGCACAGCCGGCAGCGCCGTTACCAGCTTCTCCCACGGCAGCGGCACCCCAATAATCCCCGTCGAGGAAGGGAAGACCTCGTGCCCCGCGCATTTGAAATGCTCCGCCGCCGCCCGGCATACCTGCTCACACGCCTTGATCCCAATCTCACCCGTAGCGCAGTTCGCATTGCCCGCATTCACGGCGACCACCCGCACCCGTCCGCCACTCCGCGCCAAATGTCTGCGCCCCACTGTGATCGGCGCGGCCTGCACCCGATTCGACGTGAACATCGCAGCGGCGCTCGCACTTTTGTCTGCCACCGCCACCGCAAAGTCCGTCCGTCCGCTTGGCTTGATGCCCGCCTTCACGGCGGCAAAACGAAACCCCCGCGGTAGCGCCTCAGAAGAAATCAGCGATGCATCTGTCATGTCGCTATCTCACCGCCCGCCCTGCGGCGGCGCAGACATCAGCTCAACAAATTCCCGCGTAAACTTCGCAAGATCCAGATCCAGCTGCGCGTGAACCTTCTGCACATCCGTAGCCGGCCGCATCGCATCCGTCCACGTCAGCGTGTTGCCATAACTCGGACCATGGCTCAGATCGACATCCATAAACACCTGCTTCTCCTTCGTGATGATCGAAGGGTCCAGCCACGCACAAGCCGCCAGCTCATCCCACAAATAGTATCGGTCCTGCGACCACGCAGCGATGTAGCGCGCCGCCGGCTGCGGCGACTTCGCAATATCCGCCACCATCTTCTCCGTGAACATCGCCTTGATCGAAACATCCACTGTCGTCACGTCAATACGCGGCCAATGCGCGCGCAGCACAATATGCGCCGCCTCCGGATCGAACCAGAAATTGAACTCGTGCCGCGGGCTCTCCGCAAACTCCGGGTCATCCGTTTGTGGATTCAGGCTTCCGCCCATGATCACGATCCCGCGCGTCAGCTCCGCAAATTCCGGATCGATCCGCACCGCCAGCGCAATATTCGTCAGCGGCCCGGCCGCATAAATCGTCACCGCGTGCGGATGCGCATGCACCTGCCGAATCAGAAAATGCACACCATCCTCGTCTATCGCCTTCGTGTGCGGCGCACCCTCCGGCAACGGCGGCACAACGTATGGCCCGTGCATCATCGGATTTGCCGGCTTCACGCCCACCACCCCAGAAGGAGTCTCCACCAGCGTCGTCGGCCCCTGCCCCCACGCGCCCAGCCAGTCCACCTGCCCCACCAGCGGCGTGTTCAGCCGCGTCTCCTCTTCAGTCCGCACCAGCGGAAACACCGCGCCTTTTGCCACCGGTACGTCCGTCCGCCCAATCAGCTCCAGCATGCGCAACGTGTGCTCCGTTTCTTCATCGCGCCACGCGTTCCCCGTGACCATCGTGATGCCCAGCACCTCAACCTGCGGCGACTGCAGCAGCACCATCATGGCCATCTGGTTTGATCCGCCAGGCCCCGACCCATCCTGATCGATCAACACCAGCCGCTGCGCTCCCGCGGACTGCATCAGACAGGCCGCAAACACCGCCACGATCGCCGTCCGTACCCGCGAGCGGCGCTCCTTCGCAAAACCGAAATTGCGAGGCGTTACCGAAAGTAGAGAGAGAGCAGTCATGATGGTGTGAAGTTTATTTAAATCTACCAACTTCGCACTCTGAAATAATTCTTCTTCCGGAGCGCCTGCCCATCGGAGCGCCTGCCCATCGTGAACGAACTCGACTTCCTCCTTATGCGCGACGTCTCCGTCGCCCGCGGCGACAACGTCGTCCTCCAAAACATCTCCCTGCGCATCGCTAATGGCGAGCACCTTGCCATCCTCGGTCCCAACGGCTGCGGCAAGTCCACCCTCATCAAAACCATCACCTGCCAGTGCTACCCCATCGTCACCCCCACCACCGAGCTGCGCCTCCTCGGCCGCGAGCGTTGGGACGTCTCCCAGCTCCGCACCCATCTCGGCGTCGTCTCGGCCGAACTCCCCGGCGAGCGCACCCCCGTCACCCGCGGCCTCGACGCCGTCATCGCAGGATTCTTCTCCGCCTCCACCCTCTGGCCCAATCTCCACGTCACGCCGGAAATGCGCGAGCGCGCCCACCAGGCCCTCCAACTCATGCAGGCCGCGCATCTCGAAGCCAAGCTTGTCGGACAAATGTCTGCCGGGGAGCAACGCCGTATCATGATCGCCCGCGCCCTCGTTCACCAGCCGCAAATGCTTCTCCTCGACGAGCCCTCCAACGCCCTTGATCTCGCCGCCCAGCGCGAGCTCCGCGAAGCACTCCGCCGCGTTGCCCAGCAGGGGACCGGCATCCTCATGGTCACTCACCACATTGCCGACATTTTCCCCGAAATCGACCGCGTCATCATGATGCGCGAAGGCCGCATCTTCGCCGACGGCCCCAAAAGGGAACTGCTCACCACCGAAAAACTCCACGAGCTATTCGGCGTCGAAGTCCGCCTCATCGAGCACGAAGGCTCCTGGCACTCATGGTGAGACTTGTCCTGACCTCACTCCCATGCAATCAATCAAAAAAGGGAATCGCCCAACCCTCTGAAAACATTGCTCCTCGCCAACCTGCCCTTCCCCCCGACGATTGGGCTGATTATGACCACTGCACCGCCGTTTGTGCTACGGGAATGTGGAAAGAAGGCACAATGAACACAGCGCATGTGGCCAACGGGAAAAACGGATGACGAGATTTGCAATTCTACTGTTCTGCGCAGCGTTGCCCGCAATCAGCCAGACCAATAGCGGCGAACTGCGGATGACCGTGACAGATTCAACAGGTCACCCGGTCCAGGCCGAGATCCAGATCATCAGCGAGGCCAATCAATATAAAGCCGAACTCGAAACCAATCGCGAAGGCCTGCTCACGATACAGAGCCTGCCCTTCGGTATCTACCGGCTCGAAATTGCGAAGCCTGGCTTCGCCCCTTTTTCCGGAAGCCTCATCATCCGATCCGCTATTCCCGTTCGCCAAATCGTGCAGTTAAGACTGCCGATCGTCAATCAGAGCGTCACGGTCACAGCTGGAGACACGTTGATCGATCCCGACCAGCCAGGATCGGTCACGCAGATCGGAACGCCGTTCATTCAAACCCGGCTCAGCTCGATTCCCGGCCGTTCCCTGGAGGATCTCGTCAACTCTCAGCCGGGGTGGCTCTATGAAGGCAACGCGGTCCTCCATGCTCGCGGCTCGGAATATCAAACGCAGTTCGTCATCGACGGCATACCGCTCACAGACAATCGCTCACCGAGCTTCGGCCCGGAAATCGAAGCCGACGACGTGCAGTCCATGAGCATTTACACCGCCGGCATTCCCGCCGAATACGGCCGCAAAATGGGCGGCGTGGTCGAAGTCAATACTCTCCGCAATGCCGATCCCGGATTGCATGGCGATCTCGTGGTGTCCGGCGGGAGCTTTGATACCGCCGCCGCATTCGGCAAAGCGCAATACTCATGGAACAGAAATACACTGGGCGCCAGCGCCAGCGGAAGCATGACCCACCGCTATCTGAATCCGGTGGTAATGCAGAATTACTCGAACACGGGAACGATTGCCGATTTTGCCGTCCAATATGAACGTGATTTAACCCTGAACGACCGGTTCGCGATGACCGTTCGCCATGAACTGTCGCGCTACGACCTGCCGAACGAGCAGGTGCAGCAGTTAGCCGGACAACGCCAGACAGCGGACAATATCGAGACGATGGGAATCGCCTCATATGAGCATATGTTCTCTTCGCAGACCCTGGCCGATGTGCGCGGAATGGTTCGCGACAATGCGAACGACTTCAGCTCTAACCCGCAATCGACACCGATCGAAGTCTTCCAGCACAACGGGTTCAGGGAGGGCTATTTCAAGGGAACGATAACTGCTGCGCGCGGCCGCAACGAATGGAAGCTAGGCGCCGAATCGGACGACACATTTCTGCATGAAAACTTCCGCTATGACATCACCGATCCAACCCAATTCGATGCGGGCACTCCGGTGACATTCGCATTTTCGGGGCAGCGGCCGGATCTCGAGCAATCCGCATTTGTGCAGGATCTGATCCGTCTGGGTAACTGGACTTTTAACGCCGGCCTGCGATGGGATCACTATCAGCTTCTGCTGAACCGTCAGTCGATCGGACCGCGCTTCTCGATCTCACGCTATTCCCCATCGGCGGATATGGTGCTGCATTTCTCATACGATCGCGTTTTTCAGACGCCGTCGTTCGAGAACATTTTGCTGTCGAGTTCGATTCAGATTGAATCTCTGGATCCAGCTGTTTTCCTGCGGTTACCGGTTCAGCCTTCGGAGGGAGATTATTACGAAGGCGGACTTACAAAGGCATTTCTCGGAAAGGTGAAAGTCGATGTTAATTACTTTCGCAGGTTTGAGGATAACTATGCCGACGACGATCAGATTGATAACACAACTGTCAGTTTTCCTGTCGCTTTTCGGAAGGCGATTATCTATGGCGTCGAGGGCAAGGCTGAGGTTCCGGACTGGCATTGTTTTTCCGGGTTTGTGAGTTACTCGTGGGAGGTTGGGAATGCCTGGAATCCAGTAACCGGCGGGTTGTTTCTGGGCAATGACGCGACGCAGGCCGAGCAACAGCTGACCGGACATTTTCCGGATTCGCAGGATCAGCGGAACACGGTGCGCGGACGGTTGCGGTATCAGATTGAGCCGCGGTTTTGGGTTGCGGGCGGAATTCAATATGACACGGGGCTACCGTTCGAGTTCGATGGCGACCCGGCGACGGTGCTGGCTGAGTATGGGCCGGCGGTGCTCGATCGGATCAATTTCGAGCGCGGACGAATCGATCCGGCTTTCCAGGTGAATGCTTCGGCGGCGGCGAATGTGTACCGAACGGAACGGCTGAAGTTGGAGTTACAGGCCGATGGGCAGAATCTGACGAATGTGCTGGACGTGATCGATTTTGGCGGGCTTTTTTCGGGGAATGCGATCGGGCCTTCGCGGAGTTTTATGCTGCGGCTCTCGGCAAGCTTCTGAGAGTTTTGCGGGCTTCCAATTTTTCGAAAGAAAAACAAACTCCGGGGTTTCGCGTTGCTCAGGATGAGACGGGTTCGTGGTCGGATTCGGTGGGGATGGTTTCCGTTTCAACGCCTGTGGCGGGGAAGAAAATGCTGAAGACGGTTCCGGTGGCGGGTCCGGAAGAGCGGCTGCGCACGCGGACGGAGCCGTTGTGCTTGCGGACGATTTGTTCGCTGACCCAGAGGCCGAGGCCTGTGCCGGTGGCTTCTTTCGTGGTGAAGAAGGGCTCGAAGATGTGGCGACGGGCTTCCCTGGATATGCCGCAGCCGGTATCCGCGACGGAGACGCGGACACCGGCAACCTCGTTCTGACGCGAGGCGTGGGCGCGTACGAGGAGGCGGCCGCCATCGGGGGTCATGGCGTCGAGGGCATTACCGATGAGGTTGGCGAAGAGCTGGCGGAGTTCGCCGGCAAAGCAGAAGAGGGGGAGATCGCCTTTATAGTCGCGGCGGAGATCGACCTGGAGGGTCTGAATGCGGCCGAGATGGAGGGTGATGACGGAATCGAGGAGTTCGTTGACATTGGCGATGGCGGGGAGAGTGGACTGGCGGTAGAAGCGCAGGGTCTGCTGTGTGATTTCGGAGACGCGTGTGACTTCCTGCTGGGCGAGGTCGGCGAAGCGGGCGGTTTCGGGACTGAGGCGCTCCTGGCGGATGAGGTAGAGAAGGTTGGTGACGGCTTCGAGAGGGTTATTGATCTCGTGCGCGATGGATGCGGCGAGGCGGCCGGTAGCGGCGAGCTTCTCGGTGCGGCGGAGAGTTTCTTCGCCGCGCTTCTGCTCGGTGGTGTCGACGAGGATGGCGCCAACCCAGCGGGTGGGTTCGGTTTCGGTGCGGACGGGGTAGAGGTGGGCGAGCCAGCTGCGTGGGCGGCCGTCGTGTTCCCAGGCGAGTTCGAGGTTGCGCACCGGAGCGCCGGACTGGAAGACGGCCTCGATGGTGTGTTCAAGTTTGGCGGCCGCATTGGGGGGGAGAATGCCGGCGATGCTGCGGCCGAGGTGGAGGGCGAAGGAGTAGCCGTTCATGTCCGCCAGGAACTGATTGACGCGGACGAAGCGGTATTTGCGGTCGAAGAAGGCGAAGCCGATTGGTGCGTTCGCGAGCATGGAGTCAAGGAGAGCGAGGGTTTCGTTGAGGCCGGCGCGCTGATCCTGCGCGGCGGCGACCATGCGGTTGAAGGCGATGGTGAGCTCGGCGGCTTCGGTGGTGGATTTGACGGGGAGGGGGAAGTCGGAGGTGTCTTCGGGATTGAGGATGAGCGCGCGGGTGGCGCGGGTAAGCGCAGCGAGCTGGTGGGTGATGGATTCGGCGAGGACGGCTGCGATGATGGTGCAGCCGACGAGGACGAAGGCGGCCCACAAGCCGGTGATCTTAAGCAGGTCGCGGAAATCCTGGCGGTCCTGGCGGTCGTTGGGGTAGATCCAGACGAGCGCGTAGAGGCGGTCTGCTTCGTAAATTGGCGCGACTGCTTCCCACTGATGATTCGCCGGGGACTGGAACACGGCGGGATGATCGGGGCTGCGGAGACAGGCTTTCTCGCGGAGGGATAGGGTGAGCTTGCCGATGGTATTGGGGTCGGTGCTGGCGAGGGTGCGGCCTTCGAGGTCTGTAATCTGAGCGGCGCTGACGCTGGGAGATTTAGAGATGTCGGTAATGACGCGGGAAAGCGAATCCGGATGAGGGTCGGAAAGGGCGAAGGTGGCGAGGGCAGTTGCCTGGAACGACTGATTTTCGAGGCGGCGGTGCATGCGCTGGCTGAGGTCGCTCTCCTGGTGGCGCACGAGCAGGAACGTGAAGATGCCTACGACAAAGACCTCGAAGAGGACAAGAGCGGCCATGAACTGGCCGCGGATCGTTCGTGGTCGCAGCATCGGCATAGGAAAGGAGCGAAAAACTATCAGCGAAACGCTGTTGGCGAAAGGCTATCAGCTAAAAAGCGGTTAGCTAATCACTTAAAGAGCAGTGAGCAAAGAGTGCCGGCAAAAAGCGAGCGAAAAACCAGCCCCAAAAAACGAGCAAGAAGCGAATTGATGCTCGGTCCTCCTAGACTCCGGCCAGCGCACTGGCCGGCGCCAGCAGCTTCTGTTTCAGGTCCTCGGCGATCTGACGGCCATGGAATCGGCCGTTCTCGATGAAAATTTCGTTGGTTCGATCACCGGCGACAATGACGCCGGCGAGGTAGATGCCAGGAACGTTGCTTTCGAGGCTGCGGGGATCGCAGGCGGGACAGCGGTGCTCGCCCTCGATGCGCACTCCAAGGGACTCAAGAAAATCGAAGTCGGGACGGTAGCCGGTCATGGCCAGCACCGCATCGTTCTTGAGGACGCGCTCCCCCTGGGGAGTATCGAGGGTGACGGAATCGGGATCGATGCGGGTGACGCTCGAATTGAAATACGCGGTGATTTCGCCGTCCCTGATGCGGTTCTCGATGTCGGGAAGGATCCAGTATTTGACGTGACGGTGCAGAGCGGGCCCGCGGTGCACGAGGGTGACGCGGGCGCCATGACGCCATAATTCAAGGGCGGCGATGGCCGCCGAATTCTTGCCGCCGATGACGAGGACGTCCAAACCGTAATAAGGATGGGGGTCGTTGTAGTAGTGGAGGACTTTGCGGAGGTCTTCACCGGGTATGTCCATGAGATTCGGTAGATCGTAATAACCGGTGGCGACGACGACCTTGCGGGTTGAGTAGTGGTGTTCGCGGTTGTAAGGGTCGATGGTGCGAACAGCGAAGCTGAGGTCTTTGCCGGAGACTTCTTCGACCCGCTGGTAGGCGCGGATGTCGAGGCGGTAGTGCATGGCGACCTTGCGGTAGTACTCGAGAGCCTCGTTGCGGGAGGGTTTGGCGTTGGGGCTGGGAAAAGGGATGTCGCCTATCTCGAGCAACTCCGAGGTGGTGAAGAAAGTCATGTGCGACGGATAGTGGAAGAGGGAGTTGCAGAGGCAGCCCTTATCGACGAGAACGGAGCGGAAGCCGGTGCGCTGGGCTTCGATGGCGCAAGCCATGCCCGTGGGTCCGGCGCCGATGACGAGGACGTCGAAATGTTCAGGTTCCCGGAAGTCTTCCGGCATTTGTATAGATTAGACGATGCGGTGGGCAACAAGGCGCAGGCATGTCAGGAATTGCCGGAGGTCGTCGAACCGGGTCATCGATCGATGGCGCCGCTAAGGTGACCGTCGCAGTCCAGAGCCAGCGTTCCTCAGGGGCGCGGCTTGGCGCGGAGAAGATCTTCAACGTCTTCGACCTTGTCCATAAGGAGGCTCAGGCGGTGGGACAAGGACTGGATTTCGGATTCGGCGCGGCGGTTGACGTCGAAGTCGAGTTCGCTGCGGACGCGATCTTTCAGGTCCTGGCGATTCTGGCTCATCATGATGACCGGCGCCTGAATCGCTGCCAACATGGATAGGAAAAGGTTGAGGAGGATGAAGGGATAGGGATCCCAGGCGCGACCGCGGAGCAGGATGTTCACGGCGGAATAGACCACGAGCACAATGACGAAGAGGATGATGAAGGACCAGGAGCCGCCGAAGCGAGCGACGGAGTCGGCCAGGCGCTGGCCAAAGGTCGACTCTTCTTCGATGAGTTCGTTTGGATTGCGATTGGCGCGGGCGCGGACGAGCTGCTGGGAGGCGTGAAACTGACGGGCCTGCATCGTGAGCATGTCGAGGCCGGCGGCGGGTCGGCGGGCGATGAGAGTGGCGATGTCGTCGCGACCAATTTCGAGGCAGGTGACGTCATCGTCGGCGATGGCCGAGGTCTGGTGCGGGGTCTGGGAAATGAGGGAGGCAAAACCGAAGAAGTCGCCGTGGTCGGGCTGATCGACGAGGACCTCCTGCTGGTCGTCGTCGATAGTGAGGACGCGGACGTGGCCGGCCATGACGATATAGGCGTGTTCGCCCGGGTCGCCGGCTTTGAAGATGCGCTGGCGGGGAGCGAAGTGGCGGACTTCGATTTGAGCGGCGAGGACGGCGGCTTCGTCGTCATCGAGGAGTTCGAAAAGGGGGACGTGGCGGAGCTCTTCGGGGTTGCAGGGCATGGCGGGTTCTCGCTGTTCTCGGGCGTTTGGAGGTGGTTGGGGCGAAGATAGCAGACGTGGGGGAATCCCTGGTAATCGTGACGACGGGGGGACGTAGGCCGCCGGACGCCTGGTCGATTAACCTGAAGGCAGGTTCTTGAGAGAGCGGCTCACGATGGCGACGATTCGGCAGGAAGACTTTATTCAGAGTGTGGCGGATGCTCTACAGTACATCAGCTACTACCATCCGGTGGATTACATCACGAGCCTGGGGCGGGCGTATGAGCGCGAGGAGTCGGCGGCGGCGAAGGATGCGATCGCGCAGATTCTGATTAATTCGCGGATGTGCGCGGAGGGGCATCGTCCGATCTGCCAGGACACGGGGATCGTAACGGTGTTTCTGAAGATCGGGATGGATGTGCGCTGGGATGCCCAGATGACAGTGCAGGAGATGGCGGATGAGGGCGTACGGCGGGCGTATCTGAATCCTGATAACACGCTGCGGGCTTCGATTTTGGCGGACCCGGCGGGGGCGCGGAAGAACACGAAGGACAATACTCCGGCGGTGGTTAGCGTGGAGATGGTGCGGGGCGGCGAGGTGGAGGTGACGGTCGCGGCGAAGGGTGGAGGGAGCGAGGCGAAGTCGAAGTTCGCGATGCTGAATCCGTCGGACTCGGTGGTGGAGTGGGTGCTGAAGACGGTGCCGACGATGGGTGCGGGTTGGTGTCCGCCGGGGATGCTGGGGATTGGGATTGGCGGGACAGCAGAGAAGGCGATGCTGCTGGCGAAGGAATCGCTGATGAATCCGATCGACATGCGGGAGTTGCTGGATCGCGGGCCGAAGAATGGGCTCGAGAAGATGCGGATCGAGATTTACGAGAAGGTGAATCGGCTGGGAATTGGCGCGCAGGGGTTGGGCGGGCTGACGACGGTGCTCGATGTGAAGATTCGCGATTATCCGACGCATGCGGCAAATTTGCCGGTGGCGATGATTCCGAACTGCGCGGCGACGCGGCATGCGCATTTTGTTCTGGATGGTTCGGGGGCGGTGGCTCTGCAGCCGCCTTCGCTGAAGGACTGGCCGGAGTTGACGTATGACGTTTCGAGCGCTCGGCGAGTGAATCTGGATACGGTCACGCGCGAAGAGGTCGCGACCTGGAAGCCGGGGGAAGTGGTGCTGCTGCGCGGGAAGCTGCTGACTGGGCGCGATGCGGCGCACAAGCGGATGATCGACATCCTGAACAGAGGCGATAAGCTGCCGGTCGATTTCACGAATCGGTTCATTTATTATGTTGGCCCGGTCGATCCGGTGCGCGAGGAAGTGATGGGCCCGGCGGGGCCGACGACGGCGACGCGGATGGATAAATTCACTCGCCAGATGCTGGAACAGACCGGGTTGCTGGGGATGGTGGGGAAGGCGGAGCGCGGGCCGGCGGCGGTGGAGGCGATTCGCGACAATCACGCGGTGTATCTGATGGCGGTGGGCGGCGCGGCGTATCTGGTTTCAAAGGCGATTCGCGCGGCGCGGGTGGTGGCGTTTGAGGACCTGGGCATGGAGGCGATCTATGAGTTTACGGTCGAGGACATGCCGGTGACGGTGGCTGTGGATGCGCAGGGGACTTCGGTGCATGAGACGGGGCCTCGGGAGTGGAAGGCGCGGATACAGTCGGAGTTTGCGGGGGTGGCGATACTGGCGTAGCGTGCGCGGAGGCTGATTGACAGTTTTCGAGCTATTCGAGATTGTAGGTCTTTCCCCGAGTGGACCGATACCCTGGGGCGATGACGTGTCCGAGCACAATGCAGGTGTCTTCGTCGTCGCGAGAGTCAATAATTCCAAAGCTGGCTGCGAGCCGTGTGGCCTTCCATTGATTGCGCCGCTCCCATCGAACGTTATTGTTGATATCGGATACGAAAATCGGCGTTGGCTCCCGAGCGAACCAGTTGTCTATATCTGGAGAACAAAACGAGCGATCCGCAAGCGACTTAGTGAATTCCGTCTTCATCAGTGCGGGAATAAGAGTCCACACGCCGGCGGACAGGTGGTCAAGCTCTTGCAGTGCGGTCTTTGGGTGTATTGGTCAGCCTCAGCGAATTATGGAGAAGCCGAGAAAACGATGATTCGTGCATTCAAAGAGCGAGCGGGCCAAGTGCCCTTCGCGAATCACGACGGCAAGAAAAATGGAAGGCGCATCTGGAGACCTTAATCGCTACAGCCTCACGGCCGGCAATTAATCTACTCAGGGAGGCGCCGATGACCAACATGCGCAGAGAACAAGACTCGCTGGGATTTGTGGAGGTTCCAGCGAGCGCGTATTACGGCGCGCAGACGGCGCGGGCGGTGGAGAACTATCCCATTTCGGGGATGCGGGCGCATCCTTTGTTGATTCGGGCGATGGGGATGGTGAAACGGGCGGCGGCGGAGGCGAACTGGGAGCTGGAACTGATCGAGCCGAAGCAGGCGGATGCGATCGTCGCCGCGGCGCAAGAGGTGATCGAGGGGAAATGGGACGCGGAGTTTGTGGTCGATGTGTTTCAGGCGGGGGCGGGGGTGAGCTTCCACATGAACGCGAACGAGGTGATTGCGAATCGGGCAAATGAGATTTTGGGTGGGGCGCTGGGCGAGTACAAATTCGTTCATCCGAACGATCATGTGAATTATGGGCAGTCGACGAACGATGTGTTCCCAACGGCCATGCGATTGGCGGCGCTGCTCGATCTCGAAACGCTGTATCCGGAGATCGATGCGCTGGCGGATGCATTTGCGCGGAAAGGCGCGGAGTTCGATGGAGTGGTGAAGGCTGGGCGGACGCATATGCAGGATGCGGTGCCGATTCGACTGGGGCAGGAATTTGCGGCGTATGGGATGGCGATTCGGAAGGCCGGCGAATTTTTGCGGCAGGCGGGCGACGGTTTGAGGGAGCTGGGGCTGGGCGGGACAGCGGTAGGGACTGGGCTGAATACCCATCCTGAATATCGCGTTAAGGCGGTTTCGAACTTGGCGCGGATTTCGGGGCAGGCTCTTTTTCCGGCGGAAGATTTGCGGTGGGCGATGCAGTCGCAGGCCCCGATCGGGCAGGTGAGCGGGGCGCTGCGGGGGTTGGCGCTGGAGATGATCCGGATTTCGAACGATCTGAGGTTATTGAGCTCGGGGCCGCAAACGGGGTTCAACGAGATTCATTTGCCGAGCTTGCAGCCGGGGTCGTCGATTATGCCGGGGAAGGTGAATCCGGTGATGGCGGAGCTGGCGGCGATGGTGAGTTTTCAGGTCGTAGGGAACGACGCGGCGGTGGCGATGGCGGTGCAGGCGGGGCAGCTGGAGCTGAACGTGATGATGCCGTCGATGGCTTACAACGTTCTCCAGAGTATTACGATACTGGCGAACATGCTGCGGGTGTTCACGGAGCGGTGCGTGGCGGGGATTACGGCGAATGTGGAGCGCTGTCGGCAATACGCGGAGAGTACGATTGCGCTGGCGACGGCGCTGAATCCGGTGATTGGGTATGCGAAGGCGGCGGAGCTGGTGAAGGAATCGGTGGCGAGTGGCAGGTCGATTGTGGCGCTGGCGCGGGAGAAAAAAGTCATGAGCGATGCGGAGGTTGGGGACGTTCTGGATCCGATGAAGATGACGGAGCCGCGGGTCGCGGAAGAGGGAAGCCGATGACGACACTTTTTGTTTCCGATGCGCCGGAGTGCTGGCCGGCTTTGCCGCTGGACGAGTGGAAGGATACTTGCGACACGCTGCATATGTGGACGCAGATTGTAGGGAAGGTTCGGCTGGCGCTGACTCCGCTGGTGAACCACTGGTGGAATGTGCCGCTATACGTGACGGCGCGGGGGCTGACGACTTCGCGGATTGCATATGGGGCGCGGGCGTTTGAGCTGCTGTTCGATTTTCTGGCGCATGAGCTGGTGCTCGAGACGAGCGAGGGGAAGGTGAAGACGCTGAAACTCGAACCGATGGCGGTGGCGGATTTCTATGCTGCGTGCATGAAGATGCTACGTGATGAGGGGATCGAGGTGAAGATCTGGCGGATGCCGGTGGAGGTGCCGAATCCGGTGGCGTTCGATGAGGACCGGGCGCATGCATCGTATGACGCGGAGAAGGTGGAGAGGTTCTGGCGGATTTTATTGAGCGTGGATGCGGTGTTTCAGGAGTTTCGGGCGGAGTTTATCGGGAAGGTGAGCCCGGTGCATTTTTTCTGGGGTAGCTTCGATCTGGCGGTGACGCGGTTTTCGGGGCGGCGTGCGCCGGAGCGGCCGGGGGCGGATCGGATTACGCGCGAAGCGTATTCGCATGAGGTGAGCAGCGTGGGGTGGTGGCCGGGCGGGGGTGGCGTTGCGGGACCGGCATTTTATTCGTATGCGGCTCCGGCGCCGGAGGGCTTCGGCACGGCCCGGGTGCGGCCCGAAGCGGCGCACTGGGATAAGGGGCTGGGGGAATTTTTGCTGATGTACGAGGATGCGAGGAAGAGCGTGTCGCCGAGCCGGGCGGTGCTGGAGTTTTGCAGGAGCACGTATGAGGCGGCGGCGCGGTTTGGGCAGTGGGATCGCGGGGCGCTGGAGAGAGCAAGCTGATAGCTCTTAGCTGTTAGCCTTTAGCGACAAATTTCGAAAGGCGATTTCGCGGATGATTGTTGGCACGGGGCGATGAGCGGAAGACAAGGAGGGAAAATGGCGGCGGAATGTTCACATCTGGGTACGATCAAAATTACGAGTACGAAGACGCATGTTTGCGAGGAATGCGTGAAGCTGGGGGATCGCTGGGTGCATTTGCGGTTGTGTCTCGAATGCGGAAACGTCGGGTGCTGCGACTCTTCGAAGAACAAACATGCGACGAAGCACTTTCAAGCGACGAAGCATCCGCTGATGCGGTCGATCGAGCCGGGCGAGAGCTGGGTGTGGTGTTATGTGGATGATTTGTCGCCAGGGGAGATTCTGCACGGGAAGTTTGTGGCGGCATGAAGACCGGTAATTGCCGGGAAGGCTTTCAGAAGAATGGATTGCGGCGCGATGGCCGCAGAGGAGTGGGCGGCGATCCGCAAAGTACGAGCACGTCTGAGTCCAAATGGGGGTTGAGCACGGGCCGCTATAGAAGAAACAGCCTCAACTGCCGATGAAAGGATTGGCGGGCGGGGGTGAGGGTTGGAGCCTTCTTGCAATGCGCGGCGGGAGTGGTGGGTGGGGCAGGAAAGCTATCGAGCCCCAGCTGCGGTATCTCAGGAAAGGAGTGGGCTTGAGTCAACTCGGCCCTTCGTTGCCCAGGTAGAAGAGGTTTTGGGTGAGGCGCAGGAGCCGGACCCTTTGTTCTTTGTTGAAAGCTGGACGCTTGGCGTGGCGTCTGCAACGGAAAGTCTGCTGAGAAGGCGGCAGCAGACGCTCCCCGAGCATGCGGCGCGTGGATACTATGCACTCGATTCTTTTTTACCGTTCCTCCGGGCGGAAGACGCCGTTTACGGGGTGGAGCGGCCGGGTAGTGCGGAGATCTCGGCGGGATCTGTTGTGCCGCTGACGGGCAACGATGGGTTCGACGGGCTGACGGTTAGCAGCGAAATCGACGCCGAATCCGAGCAGAATCATCAGCCGCAGTTGGGGGCGGATTTCGGGGAGGAATACGAGGGCGAGTCGGATGGCGCGGCGGCTGAGCCGATTCTGCCATTGACACTTGAGGGAGCTTGCCGGGTGCTGGGTGTAGCGGCGAGCGGCACGCGGGAGCAGATCAAAGCGGCGTACAGGCGGATGGCCAACCGGTATCATCCCGACCGGGTGGGGCGAAGGACAGAGCAGGAACAGCTGTCTGCGACAGAACGGATGGTTGCGATCAACGAGGCTTACCGTTTGTTGTGTGGAACCTGGCTGAGGGAGTCGGCCTGAAGAATTGAACTGTTCGAACACGTTGCCCACAGGACAGCGCGACCGGCGTCGTGCGGTGTATCCATGCACAGGGCCGGTTCAACGATTGGTGCGAAAGGGGGGACTCGAACCCCCATGGGTTGCCCCGCCAGATCCTAAGTCTGGTGCGTCTGCCAATTCCGCCACTTTCGCACATTGCCCCATTTCTAACGATTCATGCCTGGCGTTCTCCGACGAAGATCTGGTCACCGTCGTGATCACCGTTTTCGAGATAGCTGAACAGCCGATCCAGGCATCTGAGTTTGATCCGACGCCAGAAGAGCCGGCAGAGCCATCTAAATTGTACTTTGCTTCCAGAGCTGCGAGACAGTACGAGCATGACGACCCGTTGGCGCACGAGATGGTTGTTCCGCTGAGGAGAGAGGAAAGCCCCTTGAATTCGTGCAACAGGGCTGGCATACAATGGGTGCCTTGCCAGTCTCAACCACAGTTGCAGAGGAAACATGGGACGATCCGGCGGTCGCGTCCGGCCGGCGTGTAGCCGGAGTTCTCGGAGTCTGCGTCTTCATTCTTCTGGTCTATTCCACCGCAACCGTGTTCGTTGAGCAGGCGTGGGCGACTGAGTTCTTCCAGATCGGCGTTTACGCCGTGGTTGCCGTATATCTGCTGGCGGGCATCGGTCGCAGACAGGAAATAAGGGGACGCTGGGCTTCATGGCTCGTATACCTGATTCCGATCTGGGGCATCATTCAGCTCCTCACACACACTACCGTCTCGACCTTTGAAACGCGGGACGCTTGCCTGAAATGGGGCGCCCTCTGCGGCGTATTTTTTCTCTGTCAGACTATTGCGCGCGACAGAACAACGCGGCGCAATTTCCTGAGCGCATTTCTCATCTTCGCAACCGCGATGGCTGTGCTCTGCCTCGCACAACTTTTCACATCCGAAGGGCGAGTCCTCTGGATTTTCCCAACCGGCTATGAAGATGTCTATGGCACATTTCCCTACTACAACAACTATGCTCAGTTTGTGGAATTGGCATTGCCAATCGCCCTCTGGCGAGCTCTGCGTGAAGGTTGGCGATCCTGGTGGTACGTGCTTGCGGCCGGAGTTCTGTATTCCTCCGTGATCGGATCGGCATCGCGCGCTGGTGCGGTTCTATGTACGGCCGAGCTATTGGCGCTGCTTGTGATCGGTCTGGTGAAGCTTCGGGATCCGCAAACGGGGCTGCCAACACGAACGACCGCATCCATTCTCGTGACGGTTCCGCTGATGGCCGCGATTCTCACATTTGCGGTTGGTTGGGGACACGTCTGGCTTCGCCTACAGGAGAACGATTCCTACCTGCTGCGCCGGGAGTTGACTATATCTACTGTGAATATGGCAAAGGATCGACCGCTGACCGGCTTCGGTCTCGGGACCTTCCCGCTGGTCTATCCGCGGTATGCAATCACGGACTTTCATGGTCTGGTGAACCATGCCCACGACGACTGGGCGGAGTTTGCCGCTGACGGGGGAATTCCCTTTTTGCTCCTGATCTTCATTCCGTTTGCCGCCGCAATTCCCTCGGCTGTTCGCAACCCCTGGGCTCTGGGATTAGTCGGAATCATGTTACACGCGTGTGTGGATTATCCGTTTCCACGTCCGGCGGTTTCCGGTTGGGCGTTTGCCATGCTCGGGCTGGTCTATACGCCGATGACTCCGGAGAGTCCTGGCCGACAGGGAGTCAAACCAGTGAATCGAGACGATGCGCCTGCCCAGGCGTAGCGGTGGCGGCAAGTTGCGGCACACCTATCCGAGAGAAAACGCAGGGTAAGAATTTATGCGTCCCGAATCGCTCGAGGGGGCTCGCTCGGTCGTGAGATAGCGCAGGAAGAAGAAGAAGATGGCGAAGGCCACGGCGAAGATCGAAATGATTAACATCCGGCGAGCCAGGCGCCTTTTCCGTCGTGACTCCCTGATCTGTTTTGATTTCTGCAGTGCCTTTGGATCTGCCTTATTTGCGGGTTCTCCCGAATCCCGGGCAAAGAAGCGAGACCGGCAGTCACGGCATCGGAACGCATCACGGCCACGAGCGCGCTGGAATGCGTCTACCCAGCCCGGACTTCTTGACGAACGAATGTCTGCGCTTTGGCACTTTGGGCAGTTCATGGCGTGGACTTTGAGTTTAGCTGAATTTTAGTGGATAAAAGCGTAAGAGAACCAGAAATTCTTGGTGTTCCGAGAGCCCGCTGATAGGCAAGACGTATGCGGACGATTGGAGTGTCCGGAGGAACGGAAAAGTCGAACCCTGAGCGAATGAGGGTATCGCTGGACAGATCATGAGAAATGGCCGATACCATATTCGACTTCCCATCAATGATTTGCCAATGAAGTCCGGTAGCGGCTGGGATTCCAGCGGTATGGTACTCGAATGACATGAAGTAATTGCCGGGCGGCAGCGTCGCGACCTGCTCAGCAACCGTGCAATCCTCCGGCTGGGTGCCGGAGAATTCGGTCTCGAGTCCCGAAGGGCCCGGCCACGAATGCATGCCCTGGTCCTCGGGCAGCGACCAGTCGAAACTGACGGGCAGGGGTTCCCGGGTGAAATCGCCGTTATTCGGTACTGTCGCGTCGGCAACAACCCAGCCGCGGGCGATCAACAAATGCCACAGAGCAATAGCGTCCGGTCCATCGCCGCTGTAGGTCAATCGATTCACAATGTCGAAGAGCAAAGGCCGATCAATGGCCGGGTTGCCCACGTTCAAAAGGCGCGGAGCGACGATTGCGGCGCCGTGCAGCTGGTTCTTGGTCCGCAGAAATTCGAGGTAGTGCTTCAGGAGTTCGGGTTGGTTATTGAGCACGGCCACCATGATCTGTTCCGGGTCCGGGGAAGCGCGCCAGCACAGTTCGAAGAGCGGTCCGATTTCGTCCGCAGGCATTTCGGCCGCTCTTCGCGCCCACATCCAGAATGCAGGCATATTGCCACGGCGGAAATAGAAGTTGGCGAGACTCCAGCGTGGCGGATAGGTCCGATCCACCTCCCATGCAGCCAAAAAGGACTTCTCCGCGTCATTGAAGTTGCCTACCGCCTCGAAGAGTAATCCAAGCTCCATATCCGCCTGAGCGTCATACGGATCCAGCCGCAACGCGGACTCCAGCAACTCCGACGCATGCTCCGGATCAAAGTCGGCGAGCCGCATGTAATACAACCATTGGTCGGGGGCGGCTCGAATCGCGGCTCGTACAGAGTCTTCCGAGTTTTTCTCGAACAGGTAGTCGGCGCGGGCCAGTTGCCAGGAACCCCAGATTCCCCAGCAGCAGCCCGCCGCGACAACGACTCGAAGTGCGATTCCGATTGAACGTAGAAGCAGATTCATGGATGACCGAGCCGGGAGTAAGCCCCCGTAAAGCAGAGAGAATCAAACCGATTCCCGCGCAGCGCGAGGGAGCGGTAGCTGAGTGCTTCCAACTGCAATCGTTTTATATGACTTAAATGTTTATGGGTGGTGAATGTTTTTGTGAATCGAAAGTGGGTGACCACTCGGGGTTTTGTTTGCGCGTGAATGGGTCCAAAATGAAGGGTTGCGTATGACGTTTGCATTACAGTAAGCCGTTTATTTTCACAAAGAAACGGTTGCAGGCGAAACGATTCCGGGGTAGTGTGGATTATCGCAGTAACCCCGAACAGTTAATTTTGGAAGGACAAGGAGATTCGCCATGAAGAAGCTGCAGGTTGGGGCGTTTTTGCTATTTTCGGTTTCCTGCGCACTTGCTGGAACCGTTTCGCTGGGTACTGTCAGCACTCGCGGCGATCTGAAGGTCGACGGCTATACAGTGCACGGCAATGCCACAATTTTCGATGGATCTGTCATTGAAACGGGACAGACTATTGCCGATGTGCGGATTGGAGAGAAGGGATCGGTAGTAACGCTCGCCGACCATTCGCGCGGCATCGTATACCATAATCGATTTGTGTTGCAGTCGGGAAAATGCAAATTCGCAACGTCGCCTTCTTTCGCGGTTGAGGCGAACGGCCTCGGCCTGACCGCCAGTGCGCCTAACTCGAGCGGCATAGCCGCCCTTGCAGAGTCGAGCACGGTGCACCTGGCTGCGATTGCGGGGAGCGTCGCCGTAACGAATAGCCTGGGTGCTGTTATCCGGAATGTGGTTCCGGGGCAACCGGCATTCCTTACAAAGAATGGTACTGTTGCGGGCAAAGGTCCGGGCGTCTCCTTCAGTTCCCAGGACACCACCTTCAAGTGGTGCTTTCCCTGGCCGTTTTGCTGCAGCCGGTAGCCTGCGGGTTGGCTCCCACGCATGAGACGAGCGGGCGTGAGGTGCCTGGGTTTTCGCAATGATGATGCAGGGGCCAGAGAAACGCCGAGCCTTGACTCTGCTGGCCTGCACTGTTGGATGTTTCCTGTTGGCGGGTTCCGCCCCGGGGATCAACAGCGCTTCTATCGTGAAACTCCTGCCGGGCAGCAACCTACAGGCAGCAGTGGATGCAGCCCCGGCAGGAACGAACTTCATTCTTGAGGCAGGCGTCTACCGGATGCAGAGCGTGGCGCCTAAGAATGGAGATGTTTTTATCGGGCAGGGAACTGTCGATCTGAACGGATCACAGATCCTGACTTTCCGCCCGGATAAATCGGGAATGTGGGTAGCTACGGTGCCACCTTTGCACAGCCCCTCATTCCCATGCATCAAGAGTTCTCCGCTCTGCAGTCAGATCCAGGATTTATTCCTCGATAACGTAATCCAGGAACCGGCGACAACCCAGCAGGGGCTCAAGCCCGGTTGGTGGTATTACGACATTGCCGGCAAGAGCGTCTATCTGGCGACGAATCCCGCCGGGCATACGATCGAGATTGGAGCGACTGCGATCGCCTTTTACGGCGCCGCCACGGGCGTGCAGATCAGGAAGATTATTGTCGAGAAATATGCCAACCGGGCGCAGCAGGGCGCGATCGGCAACGGTAAGGAAGGCTCCGGCTGGATTGTCAGTCAGGTGGAGGCGCGGTGGAATCACGGTGCCGGAGTGGAGCTGGGGCCCGGCTCAACGCTTTCCAGTTCCTACATCCACCATAACGGCCAGCTGGGCATCGCCATGGGCGGAGCCAACTGCCAGGTGACTAACAATGAAATTTCCTGGAATAACTACGCTGGCTTCGAGCCCGATTGGGAGGCGGGGGGCAGTAAGTTCTGGGAGACCACTGACCTCCTCGTCAAGTCGAACTTCGTTCACGACAATCGGGGCGCTGGTCTGTGGTCCGATTACAACAATGTTGGCACGGTCTACGACACTAATACTGTGACTAATAACCTGCGTGATGGCATTAAGCACGAGATAAGCTACAGGGCGACTATCCGCAATAACATCGTGAAGGGAAACGGCAACACGCCGACGGCGTGGCTCTGGAATGCGCAGATCGCGCTACAGAACTCTTCGGGGGCGGACGTTTACGGCAATGTCGTCGAAGTGCCCAGCGGCGGGGGTAATGGCATCACCGTGATCAATCAGAGCCCCGGCCGCGGATCGCAGGGTCCCTGGGTAGGGGCCAACAATAAGGTCTACAACAACACCATTACCTACCTCGGCTCCAATGGCGCTTCGGGCCTGGGTGACGACACCGGCGGCCAGATGGCAGTGGGCAACAACTTCAACTCCAATCATTACATCCTGAAGGTCGGATCAAGCTGGTCCCGGCACTGGAACTGGTTCAGACCAATGAGTTGGGGCGGCTTCCAGGCTGCGGGCGAAGAGGAACAGGGTTCCTGTTGCAGCTAAGCCATGGGCCAGTTGAGAAGCAATCGAGGACCAATAGACGGGCTCAACCAATTGCTCGCCGAGGTCCTCTGCATCGGTCGTTCGGCGAATAAATTGGAGGTTCAATGTAAATCTAACCAAGCCTCACGCTGAGTGAGGCCGCGGTTTGGCAATCGTGTCAAATGTGCAGCCTGGCCGCGCCGCTTCGACTCCGTCAGGAAGCAGGGCAAAGAAGCTATAACCATAAGATGACAGGATGCCGGTAGCGATTTCCCGATTGCACTCAGCGATTTCGATGTATAACGCAGGACGGAGCTCCCGCAATAGTTGTTTGGCGCCCTGAAGAAATAATAACTCAGCGCCTTCAATGTCGACTTTGACAAAGGCGGGAGGTTTCCAATGATCCAGCAGGAAGTCGGCAGGAATCGTGACTACCAATTTCTCGCGTTCAACCTCCCCTGCGTCGTTGCCGGAGACGGTCGACAGGTGATTTCTGGACTGTCCACGCTTGGGAATGGATAGGGCGAGGATTCCGTGATCGCTAGCTACGGCCGCACAAAGAGGGAAAATCGAAGCGTAACCAGGTGGAAGCGAACGTATCGTCTTCTGCTGAAGTTCGACATAGAAGGGATCCGCCTCGACCGAGAGGACGTTCCCCGAAGGACCGGCCTTCCACGCAGCACAAAGCGAGAAAATCCCGAGATTTGACCCAAGATCCCAAACGCAGTCCCCGGGCCGGACATAGGCAGCCGCGACCTGCAGCAGATCTGCGGAACTGCGATGAAAGCCGGGCAGGAGAAGACGAATATCGGAACGGGTGGTTACGTTGATGAGTGCACGACCAAACTCAGCGGGCAGGCGCTTTCGTCGAATCGCCCCGCCCGTTAATTGTCTCGCAAATGCCGCGACCTTTAACTTGAGACCCATAAGGAATCGTCTTTACCATTTATTACACATGCCGGAAAAGCTCGCCACGAAAACCCTGCGAGTCGACCACCTACCGAGGAATAGCTTCGGTGGGATGGGGGCTTGGCTTTCAACGAGGCTGGTGCAAGTGACAAAGTTGGCTAACAGCACAGCGATGTTTCCCAGGTCAAGCACCCTCCCACAGGATCGCGATGGAAGAGGGTAGATCGTGAAAGCAAAAGAAAAGCAGTCAGGGCTACAGGCATGATGATAAAAGCCGCTCGTAGGATACAGGCATCAGAGGTGCCGCATGACTGGCTTCGTCGTACTTAGATTAACCATGGTGGGACGGCGGGCAAACGTACCCTTTGATACGCGCATCTCGATCGCCAGTGATATCTTTTATGTGGGCGCAGGGCCGAGAAAGCGCTTTCGCAAAGAACCCGGCACACGCCGACGTAATTTCGGCCCTGAAGGCTCGCTTCTCTCTGGTTCTAAGTTTATGCCCCTGTTTGATGAACGAGAGCGGCTTTTCAACTATCGGAACGGAACTTGAGAAGAAGCCTCCGGCGTTTCTGGAGATTCCCAACTCCGTAAAAAAGTCGTCGTACGCGCTCCTAAAGACAGTATCATAGGCGGGACAGTAAGAGCTTTGATTTGTGGCGCTTACACTCGCGACCTCGCCAACTTCAAAAGCCATGGCGATGCCCTGTAAGGCGGCGAGAAGCAGTGCGCCTGGAGCTACCTCATGCAAGGTTTTAGTGGCATGCCTGATCTTATCATAAGTTCCAACGATACCCTGAAGTCGTGATATGAGAAGGACCTCCGGAGAGTCCGAGTTCACTACGTTGCCTGGGACGATAGTAAACGAGAGCATAAACACGAGGTCGCCATCTACATGAAGATTGATGGAGAATTCTCCCTCTTTGTCACAATAGAGCGGCTTGGTCAGACCCGTCGTTACCGCGAAAAGATGACCGCCACTGGTGATCTCGTGGAGGGTGACATCCGTTCTGAGAATATCGCGAAGCAGAGAATCGGGAAGCAGCGAATGCAGGCGTCTATAGTGGTGCAAAAAGCACGATGCACGTTCGGTTACGTTGAAACTCCGTGCGAGGTAGTCGTGAGTGAGATATTTAAACGCAAATCGAGGATTGGTTTGAGTGACTTCCGCGAACGGCGGAAGCCTGAACAGCCTACGGACTTCCCAAATAGTTCCGGGGTTGGCCGCGGCTCGCCATAAGACGCCTGATAGCAACGCCGGCGACCAGGTCTTCTCCTGACGTGCGAGCAGTGCAATCGACCCAAATAAAGCGCGTCGATCGTTGTTCGCGCCATTAGTATGGGCCATAACCTCGGCATTAATAACTCTAGTCATGGCGTTATATATCAGCCTTCCTGATTCGCATCATCTAACGAGCGAAAGCTGTGGGTGCCTGAGTGCTTTAGCGCCCTAAGGGCGCGCTGCCGTCGCTATCACGTCTTTCAGCGAGAGGCTAACCAGTGTTAATAGCAGGAACAGAGAAACGGTGTCAACTGCTGTTTGCGCGCTCAGCGAAAGGTCGTGCGCGCGGTCAGACACTTGTTGGGATGAGAAGACCATCGTCAGTGGAGTGCCCGATCACGTGAAGGTACACGATTTACCCTGGGACCCCGGAGTACTCTCCAGGCTAACTGGAGAGTGACAAGTACGGCGAACCGGGGGTTATGCTTCAGGTATCTTTTCCAAAGACGCGTGGGCTCCGTAAGTAATCGGAAGAACCATTCCATACCGATCCGCATCACCCATCGGGGTGCCTGGGCCTTGGTGCCGGCGATGAAGTCGAACGCTGCACCAACGCCGACGGTAACGGTGTGGACCCGCCCCTTGTGGCTCGCCATCCACCACTCTTGTTTTGGAGTGCTGAGACCAACAAAGAGGATTCGCGCCCGAGACCGATTGATCTCGTCGATGACCTGTTGGTCTTCTTCCATGGACAACGGGCGAAAGGGCGGAGAGTAGGTATACGCGATGTCGGCGTCGGGGAAACGGCGCCGGACGGTCTCGATCAATAGGGAAAGGACGTTTGGCGAAGCTCCGTAGAATCCAATCGGGATTCGCGATTGCGCCGCTTTCGCGATGATAACCGGCGTTAAATCCGGTCCATAAACCCGAGTCGCTTGACTGTGCCCAAGGAGCCGGAGTGACCATACAAGCGGCATACCATCCGGAGTCACTAAGTCCGCCTGATTCATGATCGTTCGGAATTCAGTCGAGTCAAACGCCTCCATCACATTGTTGACAGTGGCCACGCACACGTATCTCGACTCTCCGCGCTCTGCCCATTCGCACACTGCGGCGGATGAATGAGGGAGGGTCGTTGCGTGCACCTTCATCCCGAGGATCATCTCGTGAGCCGGCGCCGCAGGGACCGATTCAGGGGTTTGCAATTGCACGCTCGTATATGGAAACCATTTGTTCGTAAATTCGAGCGGCAGTATATTTCAGCTCAAATTCCCGTCGCACTTCCGAGCGCATGGAGGCAAGCTGCGGCACGCTCTCGTCCACGAGCTCAATTGTCCGGGCAAGGTCCATGGCATCTCCTGCCCGGAAGTGAAAGCCCGTACGCCCATTGTCCACAAGTTCGGCCATAGCACCCAGGTTGGCAGCAATGACCGGCGTTCCCTGGGAAAATGCTTCAATGATGACTCTTCCGAAGGTCTCATACCACTCCGAAGGAAAGACGAGACACTTTGACGAGCCCATTAATTTGAGGACCGCTTGCAATGGGAGGGCACCCAGGTACTGGATACGTGGATCCCGGGCGGCAGCAGCTCGAACTTCGACCTCCAGAGGTCCATCCCCTACGATGTTGAGGCGGATCTGCTTACACGTCCGACCCATTGCCTCCAGGAGAGTTTTGATACCTTTTTCCGGAGTCAGCCGACCGACATACAAGAAGTCATCGCCGCCTTCACCTGGACTTCCCGGGGAGAACACGAAGTTCGGCTTTACAACAATTCTCGATTCAGGGAAACCACTTTCGACAAATTTTCGCTTCGCAAAGTTGGATACCGTAACAAATAGCGACACTTTGTGCTGCCACGTTCTGGCAAAACGGTGAGTGGCGATCATAAGAGCCACAGCGGCACTATGGACTCGGTCGTCGTGGTAGCATCCATGGAGGATACTGGGGAGCGGTAAACTCCAGCGAACACACTCCTCGCAGATCTCGCCATCGCGATAGAGTGTCGCATCGGCACAGATGAGCCTGTAGTTATGCAGAGTTTGTACTACTGGAACGCCCATACCGTGCGCCGCCCAATGCACGGAGGGTGAGGCCAGCGGGAAAAAGTTGTGCAGATCAACGACATCCGGCCTGATGGTCCTGATCATCTCCTGTACCTCGCGGTAGGACTGCCTATTCCACGATGCGCGGAGTCCAACCCGCCATTGATTGGCGGAAGTGATCACGTGGTTGTCCATGACGAAGGCTGTGACGACATGCCCGCGTTCGCTCAGGACGCGATGTTCCGCCTCCCGACACTCGTCTTCCCCGCCACGAATCTTATACCTATTGTGAACAGTTAGTATCTTCATTCAGTGGGTAAATGGCTCGGGCAGGGTAAGAGTGTCTTTGTCAGTGTCTGTAAGTAGCTGAGTGGCGAATAAGAAGGCAAAATGGGCGAAGGCTGTGATTAATACATTAACGTTTAATGCAAGTCGGCGGGATTTGCGCATCCAGAAGCAGAAATGCTCCGTCCATGCGGCTTTGGTAGCGAGGGGCTTGTCGATACTCCAAATTGTGCGTTTAAGGAGTTCCGTGGAACTAACACGTGGGGTCATCCCAGAGCGGCCCCGGCATCACACGAAAACACCTCTCTGCAGTTTATGACTCCGGTTCGAGACAAAGCGCGCTGGTAGATATCCCACATTGCCGCCGACTGCGAGTCCCAAAGCATCGACTCGGCAAATTGGCGCGCGGCGATCCCCATCGACCGTCTGAGCGGCAGATCGTCGCGCAGGCGGATAATGGCCTTCGCAATGGCGTTCGATGTGGCCTCTACAGTTGTAGGTGTTATTTTGATTGCCGCGGACGATGGAAGGAATGTTCCTGCCCCGCCGATATCCAGCGTTATGATCGGAAGGCCGTAGGCTGTTGCCTCAAGCACAACCGAGCCGAAGGAATCATGCAGGCTGGTAAACAGGAACACGTCGGCGCTTTCAAACTCCATGGACATCTCCGGCCATGGAATCTGACCTCGAAAGCTGACGATTTTTTCGAGGCCGAAGCGTTTGGCTGTGAACTGGAATGCGCTTCTGTCAGGACCGTCGCCGGCGATGTTGAGCTGAACCTGCGCGTTCTGCCCCATTTCCTTTACGGCTGCCAAGGTAAGCTCGAGACCCTTGAAACGCAGTAACTTCCCCGCCCACAAGAGGTTGATTCGACAGGGCTTCGAAGGGCGAACGAATACACGCGGCAGGAATTCCCTGCGTAGGGCGCAGTCTGGAAGGGTTACCGCCGATTGTATTCCTACCGAGGACAGCAGGCCAGCACTCTCCCGATTGGCGGCGATCACGAAAGAACTGCGGGCAACCGCGCGCCTGAATGGCGGCGCGAAACGAAGAGCCCGTACTCGGACTGTCCGAACTCCCTCTTTCCAACGACCCCATCCGAACATGCCCATCAGCCCCATCAGACCTTTCGGGATCGTCTGCCCTCCGCCCAGGGGGCCCCAAATAAGCGGTGGCCCGAGTTTCCAAAATGGTGACGGTACGCTGACAGTACCCCAGCCCACGTGGTGAACTAAATCAAATCGCTTATCTCTGTGCAGCCCCCGGGCATACTTCAATGCGGCGCGAAGCCACAACAGGTAATGTAGCTGAAGTCCCCGTTCGCTCCGATCGGGTTTCCAGCAATCCAACCACGATTGCACGCCGACCCAGTGTATTTGCAAACGGGGGCGCGGGTACTCTGCGAGAAACTGCCTGGTCTCTTCACGCTTATGCGGATGAGAAATAAGATGAACGTCACAATATTCCGACATGTAGTAGGCACGATAAAACGTCGATCCAGGCTCCGAACCCGTGTACGGATTGCATCCGTGTCCGATAATCAAGACGCGCAAATTGCCCTCCAATCGCACCAGCTCACTTCTCAGGGTCAGCTGTGAAATTCCAAATGCCAAAGAGCTCCGTCCACCGCCTCCTTGAGCAGAGAGAATACAATTGAGACAGGAGAGAGTCCGCGTAACACTGCGCTCTGAGTTTTAAGTATGTGCGCAACACTTTCGCCAGCCAAAAGGAGACCTTTTCCTGTATGCGCCAGCGGTAGCTCACGCCGTATTTTTCAAGAATTGCATTCCTTACGCTGTCAGATGCACTCCGCATCCTGATCGTCTTGATGTCAGGATACATACGTAATCGCGACCACTGTCTTCTAACGTGACGCGGCACAGTCGTCAGCGCAAATCTGAAGAAGAGCTCGGTATCCATGTCTGCCCGGAGCTGTGGATCGATTCCCCCCACGCGATCATAGAGCGTCCTGCGCCAAAAAGCGCTTGGCTGGCGTATGAAGTTGTGATCATGCAGCCACACAAACCAATTCCATTCAATCTCGCGCTTGACCTCGAACACTTCCCCGGCTTCATTAATGAATACCGCATCTCCGTACACAAATTGCGCATCTGGAGAGTTGTGAAAATAGTCGATGACTTCACGGATTGTGTGCGACTCAACGAGGTCGTCCGAACAGAGCCAGCCAAGAATGTCACCGGTAGCAAGGGAAAATCCCTTTCTCAATGCATCACTCTGCCCCTGATCAGGTTCGCTGATGGCAACGTCTAACTTGTCACGATACCGCGCTATCACATCCAGGGTGCCGTCGGTGGAGCCGCCGTCGATAAGAATAATTTCCAGTTCGTCAGCAGACAGGCCTTCCTGGGTCGTAAGGCTTCGCAGCGCGTCGTCAATAAACCGACCCTGGTTGTACGAGCACAGAACAATAGTCACTTTCATGGGTGTTAGTCCACCATTTGCCGGTATGCTTATAGTGCGTGATTGGGACGGCGCGGCTTGGCTTAGATCGGCGTAACGCCCGGCGGCTTGAAGCACTTAAACAGGGCGTCGCTGCGGCCATGAAGGTCGCGGGCCGGCCACGGGGGGTTCAGCGGCCGTTATAACGTGGCCGGTAACCCCATGATCTGGTCAGATGTTTCGGTTGACTGCGATAGCCAGGCGACACCGCCACGCTGCAGGATGCGACCGCCGCCAGCGTGAAGATGAACGGCACTTTGAAGTAAAACTGCAGCACCGTGTCAGTACAATTAATAAGAAGGAACAAGACTACCCACGCCGCCGCAACTATCGTTGGCAAGTGTCCGGGCCCTGTTGTCCTTCGGGCCATAGCGGTGAAACAAGAAACGATGAATCCGCTAAAAAGCAAGAGCCCGATTGCGCCTGTCGCCGCAAGCTCATCGAGGTATCCGTTGTGGGCGTGTGGGGCCCTCCAACCAATGGCGTGCCATACCGCGGGCGCCCGTGTTGTGGTCCAATAAGAACCGAAACCCACGCCCATCCACGGGCGCTGCGTAACATCGTTATTCCATACATATTCCCAGAGAGGTTGCCGGCCGTTCAGCTGATTAATAGTCTGGGCACTGTCTCCGCGCGCAAAGAACTGGTACAGGGTACTTTCATATATAACGAACAACGGGGCGAGTGCCACGATGATCGCGAGGCTTATCACCGCGGATGCGACCCAATTGCGGCTTTTGCGCCGCGTTAACATATAGAGTGCCAGCGCGATGACAGCAGTGAAGACGATGAGAGATCGGCTCTTCCAGATCAGTAACAACGCCAGCAGAGCCACAATTCCAAGTACCGATAAATAGTAGCGTCGTCGGGGAGCGTGAGTTGCTGTCGTGGGCTGCGAGCGTAGCGCAAAATACGCGATCAGAGCGTAGGCGAGAGAAAATCCGACCTCTGGTCCTGCCTCTCTAATTCCCGACCTCCAGCTCGCGGCAGTCAGATTGGCGATTGTGAGGTCGGTGAGCAATCGTGGAATACATAATGGAATTGTGATGAGTCCAGCGATTCGCACGTGACGGAGCAGGAGCGAGGGCCCGTTTGGAAGACGGCCGTAAAATCCTGCACCGATACCAATCGCTCCGATGCAGGCTGAGTATAGAGTAACGAGTCTCTTTGACCCCATCAAAACATCCTGGCTCCACATCAGACTAACAGTCGACCACAGCAGATATGCCAGAAGCCAATACGGCCAGGAACAACGGACTCGCGACAGGAGCCTTACTGCTGGCACGAGAGCAGCGATTCCGATCAGGCCGAAGAACACGACGTTTATCTGATTCAGGACCGATCCGGTTTCAATTGCTGCCAGGACGTTGGGATTGTTCCAGTCCGGCATGTAAAAAATGATGCCGATGTGGAAGAGCCACCAACACGACAAAATAACAAACAGATAAGCCATACCTAAAGCGTGCGCCCGGGTAATTGGGCGGCGCACACAGCGGTTGCTCGATGGCAGAGTTATTCCAGGCGGTAGCGCGGGAGCTATAACGTTCATGAGTGCACCGTGAGTAAGCAGGCGTCAAGCATTTGTGTGACCTTTTCTGCAACTGAATCGACCGAAACAGCAGTGATGCAATGCGGCTCGTGGAACTGACAAGAGCTGACACAAGGGGGCGTTGCCTGCCACGGCCTCAGAATTGCGCGACGATCAGTAAATGGGCCGAATCGATCGGGACTATTTTCGTGCTCGGGATCGCCGGCAGCTGGGTGGCAGGAAATCTCAATTGTGGGAAGGCCCATAGCCGCGGCAAGGTGCATCGGCCCACTGTCATTGCCGATAAACAGCGCACAACGGCCCAGCAAAGCAGCAGTTTGCCTGATGGAGAGATCCTCTGGTATGAGAGGCGCGGCCTTTACGCGATCCCGGATCGCGCGCGCAAGCGCCTTATCCTCGGGACCGCACAGGACCAGTGGAATAAACTCGAGGCCGGAGGACAGGTCCTCGATCAATTGGGCGAAACGGAAGGCGGGCCATCTCCTCCGACTATGTTTCGCACCTACTCCGAAGGCGATTACTGTGGCTGAGTTCGCAAGGCCAGCTTCGGTCCAGTACCGGTCGGCACTGGCCTGATCCGACGGGCTGAGCCAGACCTCCAAACCAGCGGATTGAATTTTCCCTCCCAGGTAACGAACAATATCCAGGTTGTGCTCTGCTTCGTGCTTCAATGAGCCCCCTGGCAAGACGTCGGTGTACAGACGATCAAAGCCGCGATTCAGGCGGCGCCTTTCTTTCGAGGTACGCTCAGAGAATGCAATTCGCCTTGTAGCGCCGGTCCATGCTGCCAACAACGTGGCAAAGTGGGTATCCGGACCCCAACGCGGCATAATGGCCATATCCCACGACTGGAGGCCAAGAGTGGACCTAAAAAACCTGAACGCCCTCCCCAAGTCGGCGAATACGGAGAATACGGATGTGTATGCGAGCGAAACATCGAGAACCTCGTTAACATACGGGCAATGTTCAACGAGGGGTCTGGTGTAGCTATTCACAACAAGTGTCAGCCATGCACCAGGATATAGACTGCGGAGCTCGCGCAGCATGGAAGAAGAGAGAACGACATCGCCAATGTTGTCCAACCGAATAATTACGATCCTTTGTGGTGCGTCCCGCCTGTGCGGGGACGGCCGAGAAAGGCCCCGGTCAACCATCAACATCCCGCCGCCCAGAAGCAAACTGTGCAAGCAGTTGTGCACGTATCCTGCCACGCCGACCCGCGCCTCAAGTCGCCGTAGTAGCTTCTTTGTGGTTGGAAATGTCACAATCTTTCAGCCCCTCATGGTCGGCGCTATCGATCAGCCGTATCAATCGCTTGTGCGCCCAGCGAGTTCAACGAGCGGCAAGCCAGCGAGGATAAGCCCCTCCTGCTCTTGAGTCAGAAACGAGAGAGAACGGTCCTTCCTACGTGACTCACGAGCTTTCACCGGGCTAAAACCCTCTTCAGGGGTTAACTCAAGTATCGTACTCGGCCTTAAATCCCTGCGGACAAAAAAAGCGTTATTGCCAGCGGAATTGCTACCGACAAAGCAGTAGCCCTTTCTTTTGCCCAGAGCGCAAAGCGCGGCGAGCGATGCGCCATAGTAAAGATTGGAGTAGTGTGCTTTGGTTCTGTCAAAATGCGGGTCATACGGAATCGTAACCTGGCGCTCAGGGCCGAAGCGAGCGTTGTACTCGACAATTGCGAGCGCCGGCGAAACCGTGACCGCCTCCCAGACCCAATAATCGTTACCATCAATATCGATCGAAAGCAGTCCCAGATCTGGTCCAAAGCCTCCGCGGGCCAATAAATCATTGATGTTTTCTCTCGTTATAAAGGCGGCCAAAGCCTTGAGGTCATAACGCCAATAGTAGTCATTCGTTTTGAGTCTGGCGATGTTGCGGGTAGATCCATCAATGACCATCCCGCTCCAGTTATCCTTCATGAGCAGGTACCGGCAGTTTGATTCCGAGAAGTCTTCTACTCCGAACTCAATAAAAGTCTTGTTTGTGATGCCAATCGTCCTGACCAAATGCTGTATGATTCCATCCTCGCCCCACTGCGAGAAGATCTTGTATTCATAATCGTGAAGATTGTGTGATTGTGTACTCTCGTGCAGCTTGTTAAGAACGATACCCTGATTGATTTTTACCTGATCGATCCTGCTATCGAGTTGCGATAGTACCGATAATGCTCGGCGTAGTCGATTTATCTTAGTGCCAAAAAATCCCATGTATTAGGTTTTCCAAGGCCGCGGAAGTGCATCATCTATGGTCTGGGGGTATTGTCGGCACGGGGTATTGTCGGCACGCTTCGGAGTGTTGTAAGCAGTGCGCCCGCTCGGAGTGCAAGGGGGGACCGAAGAAAGTCGTTTGTCTCGGGTCGTGAAAGGTCGTCACCAAAGAGGCGGCGAATCAAAACAAAATAGGCAGGGACCGTAATCGCGAGCTGCGTGATGATCGAACCCAGGCAAACACCCGAGACTCCTATCCGGCGCGTCAGCCACAAAGAGAGCAACAGGTTAACGAAACCTGTGACCACCGCGACGACGGCCTGGATTTTAAGTACGCCTGCCCCGTTCAGCATGACGGAAACAGCAGAGCACAGCGAATAGACTATAGTCCAGAGGGCCAAGATGAGCAGGAGCGAAAGTGGTGCATGTACGCCCTTCCCAACGAATACCAGGAGAATCCATGATCCGGCAACAACGAGGACCGTGCATAAAGGGATCGTGATCAAAAGCGTGAACAACAGGGAACCGGCAAAAACCCTGCGAACCCAAGCGCGATCTCCGCGTGCCATCGCTTCTCCGTAGGCTGGCCAAAGTGGGATGATCGCCATGGACGCAAGGATGGATACTGTGCCAAAGAGCTTCTGCGGAACTGCGTACGCGGCGACGGCCGCCGCGCCGAGAACCTGGGCAATCACAATGTTATCGGAGGTGAAACCAAGCGCATAAGCGCACTGCAGCACGAAGAACAGCGATCCCAGCGTGAGCAATCTCTTCGCCGATCGTGTGCGATAAGAACTCCAAGCGGGGATTAGCCACGGATGCTCATGGAACAGGAGCCAGCCGTTGAACAGGGTTGCAAGAATGGCTGAGAAGACAGAGGCAAAGACAAGCCAGGCAAGGTTGCCATGCAGTCGAATGACCGCCAACATGCCGGCCAGTGACAGGGCGCTCCCGACGACGCTTATCAGCTGCGATGAATATCCTTTTTGGAGACCCGCCTGTGCGCGGGGAATCACACCGAGCGGGATATTTACAATGAAGGATCCATAGAGGACCAGGAATGCCTCCGCCCCCTCCCCCGCGATGGCGGTCGATTTGACGTTAAACAAGCGGGTCCATGGCAAGAACGGATAAGCGACGATGCCAGCGGCGGCCAGAAGGGCAGCGATGGCCAGCATGAGAACAGCGGCACTTGTGATGTATTCCCTAGCCAGGATGCGATCATCTTTGCCGCAGGCCTCCGAAATTGCATTCGTCAGACCATTACCAATTCCAAGGTCAGCGAAATTCATCGCGGCGATTATCGAGATCAGCACCATCCAGATTCCGTAGCGCTCCGGACCAAGGTATTGAAATGTCAAGGGCACAGATACTAATGCCGTCAGAAGCGCTATTCCCTTTGCGACGACAGCTGCGATTGTAGTCAGGCCAGCGCGACGCAACCGCTCATTCGATCGGCCTCCGGCAGTCGAGGTGTCAAACGGCCGAAGGCGCATCAGCGAAAACCCGTGGATGATCCTCTGATGGGTGCCGATCGTGTGCCTCTTTCGGGATCCAGGCTGATAACTTAGTGATCCGGGGAGAAGGGTTAGTGGCTGCGTTTGCAGTCTGAGGGGTTACTTGGGCTGATTGTATCCGTAGCGGTAATACCCGTAATACGAATAGCCATTTGCGGAAACGTTGCGACTCATCTGGTTGAGGACGACGCCAATGATATTGGTTCGGAGCCTGGACAGCACGGAGATCACTTCCGCGACGGCTCGACGGCGAGTTTCGCCAGCGAGGCTCACGATCAGTACGCCATCCGCGGCTGTGGCCATCTGGAGACATTCCGCAAAACCGAGCAAGGGCGGTGAGTCGAGAATTACCAGATCGTATACTTTGCCGAACTCGTCCAACAGTGTCGAGAGCCGGGGTCCGATCAGATCGGCCGCCCGATGGGAGCCGGGCCCAGCCGGCAGGAGGCTCAGATTCGGCCTGCCTTCTATCGGCAGGACGGCGTCCTCCCAGGGCATCTCGCCTGTCAGTACATTGGAAAGGCCGACCCTGAGGCTCGTTCCAAATTTTGAATGAAGGCTCGGCCGCCGCAGGTCGCCGTCGACGATGAGTGTTCTCTTGCCGCGATCCGCGTTCGCGATGGCGAGGTGTGCAGCGATCGTAGTCTTTCCCTCGTTGGGCGTGGCGCTGGTGATGACGAGGGAGCGCAAACGGCCCTCAAAATCAGAGAGCAGGATCGTGTTGCGGACAGTCCGAACTGCCTCTTCGAAGTCGGAAGTCGATCGATAAGCGCCCTTTTTATGTCCGTTCCGGGAGTCCTTAGGCACAATGGCAGCAGTCGTCTCCGCAGAATCCTTTTGAACGCGGGCGGCAAGGCGATCGAGGGGTATAGTGCCAATGACATCGGTGCCCAGGAACCGGCTTGCTTCCTGAGGGTCCCTCAAAGTTGTATCGAGCGTATCCAGCGTCAGTACAGCCCCCACTGCGAGGAGACTTGAAAGGACAAATGCCAGGAAGAGGTTGAGGTTTATGTTCGGAAACATAGCATGCGACGGTGGACGGGCCAAGTCCGCGATGCGGATGTTGTTATTCTGAAATCCGGCGTTGATGTCAGCTTCCCGAATCTTCTTAATCAGCTCGTCATAAAGGGTCTTATCCGCATCTGCTTCCCGCTTGAGCTGCTGATATTCGAAAGATTGGGAGTTGATACGGTCCCACTCCGCCTTGGTCTCTGCAACGGCCTTTTGGAGCATCTGCTCGCGATTCCTCGCCTCGCGGTATTCTACTTCGATTCTACTGGCCGCATTCGCACGTGCGAGCTGGATCTGCTTTTCCACTTCGGCCACTTCAGACGCCGCTTTGGCGAACTCGGGGTGGGAGAATCCGTAGGTGGCTTTGACCATAGCGAACCGCTGATTGGCCTTATTCAGCGTCTCGTTGAGTTGCGCGAGAGTTGCCCCCTGCGAGGAAACCTGCGCCGCTTCGAGGGAGCCAGACTGCATAGCGTTCCAGGCAGCTTCCTTGCTGACTCGATCTGCCTGGGCAGTCGTGTACTCGGTATTGAGCTGCAGGAGGCGTGCCGAGAGGATATTGGTCTTCTCCTCCGGATTGACGACGTCCAGATCTCTTTCAAACTGGGCAAGGGCGAGACCGGATTTCTCCATTTTCGCCTTCAACTCATCCAGCTGCTTCTCCATAAAGGACGACAGGCTGGCCGAGGAACGGATTCGAATATCATAAGTATGGGCAAGATAGGAATTGGCGATCGCGTTGGCGGTATCAGCGGCCAGGGCCGGGTCGGGGGAGCGGTAGCTAATCAGCAACAAGTAAGTATTAGGGGGGCGTGTCACTTTAAGGCGTTTCAGAACCACAGGAGCTCTGGCCGTCTCCTGCGCCTGCTGAGGGGTGAGCTTATCTAACTGCCCTTCGCGTTCCAGCAGATGGTATTGCTCGGCCACGGGGCGCAGGACAGAATCGGACTGGATCAGTTTGATCTGAGTCGCGAGGAACTGATCAGCGTCGCCTGGAGCATGCGCTGGGCGCGTCGACTCCTCGCCGACAACCTCGGACGGAGCTTCGCGATCGATGTCCACGGTCGCTGTCGATTCATAGATCCGCTGAAGGCGGGAAGAAACAACAGCAGCTATCAGAATGCATGTAGCTACAAACGCGAGGATTTGCCAGAGGTGGCGCCGCAGCACCCACAAATAGTGCGACAGCGGCACTCTGGGCGGTTCCAATTCGTATTCCTGCTGGGGCTGAAACGACTGCGCATAGCCTGCAGCGGGAAAATTGATGGGCGGACCGGGGGGGATTAACTGGGCCAATCTTGAATGTTCAGACATTGGTGCTCCTCTCAGTGAAACGTGTAGATAGAGGCAGCCCCAAGCGCGGTGCCCAGGCCCACCGATTCTTCCAGTACTTTCAGTCCTGCTTTCATGCCCGTGGCATTCGGGATATAGAGGATGTCATTGGCCAGGAGCGGGACATCCGGCGATTTCCGCTTCATAATTTCTTTTAATTCCACAGTGATTTCGGTTCTGCCGCCGGCACCGCCTTCGGCGCGGTAGATGTAGGCTTTATGGGAGGGGAAAGTGTCCAGTCCTTCCGAGAGGGCCAACGCCTTCATGACGCTGCTCTCAGCGCCATTTGTAATATAGAAGGAACCCGGCTTTTTCACCTCGCCCACAACGAAGATTCGTCCTGCTTCCGGAACACGGATATCCTCACCGCCTTCCAGTTGTACGTTGAGCATCGACCCTTCCGCCGCCATGAGGTCTTGTACTGGTATTCGCTGCACCAGGGGTTTGTCGTTCGTCGCCGGCGAATGCCTGCTGAGCAGAATCTCCGATCCCGCGTTGTCGGAAAGGCCCCCGGCGCGCGAAATCGCGTCGAGCAAAGTCACTTTGCCTGTAGCCTGAAACGTAAGGGGGGTCTTGACCGCTCCGGAGACGGTTATCGGGCGGCTGCGGTATTCCACGACTGAAACCGTCACGATCGGATGAATGAGCACACTCTCTTTGATCAGAGCGGCCGTGATGGCAGCTTCGAGATCAGACGGGTAGAGCCCGGCAGCTCGAATGGATTGCCGCAACATCGGCAGGCGAATCTCACCATCCGAGTTCACTCTTACGGTACGGGTCAATTCAGGCGAGTCGTAAACCGTGATGCCAATCAGATCGTCGCTGCCGATCTTTTCCACCGGCAGGTTCGAAGCTTCGCTGAAAGATACCGCAGGATAAGTACGGGTTGGATTGTCCTGTTCCTGCGCCGATGCCGAACCGATGGCGACGATTGCCATGAGCACAACTGCTAAGCGTTTCATATGCCACCTCCGATTACCACTTGTCGTGCGTGCAGAATCTCGCGCGTTCAGTGTCCGTTGCTCGCCCTGAAGGTTGAGATTTCCGATCTAAGCTGTGCAATGAGATGTTCCATCTGAAGACGAAACGTCTCCATCTGAGATTCCAGTGCGGTTTCGCGATGTCCGCCGTTCAATAACTTTCGCATAGCATCCCGTGCAAGGTCCGACACACTCCGAGCACCGGTCATGAAACACAGACGCCTGAGGGCCGAGTACTCCTCTTCGGAGAGCCGAACACTGATCATCCGTGTCCGCCTTTGCAGCGCCTTCATGTCAAGCTCACCCTTTGGTGAAATCACAGAACCAGCCATGTCTATGCGGCTCCTGACCCGCGCATTACCGCGGGAAGGGTTCTAGCCAGGATCTTGAAGTCGAGCCACAGCGACCATTCGTCGAGATACTTTAAATCGAGGAGCATCCACTGGTCGAAAGAGATACCGCTTCGACCGTTCACCTGCCAGAGACAAGTAATTCCCGGCTTAACGCTGAATCGGCGGCGCTGCCAGTCTTCGTTGAACCCCTGGTAATCTCGAACTGGTAATGGGCGCGGCCCTACCAGACTCATGTCCCCTTTAAGCACGTTCAGGAGCTGGGGAAGTTCATCGATGCTGCTTCGCCGAAGAAACTTCCCAATGGGCGTAATCCGAGGGTCATTCCTGATTTTGAATACTGGTCCGGAGGCTTCGTTCCAGGCTTCGAGGTTGGGTATCAGCTGTTCGGCGTCGGGGACCATAGTACGGAATTTAATAATTTTAAACCGACGTTTGTTAATGCCGATTCTTTCCTGAAGAAAGAAGACCGGTCCCCTGGACGTGAGCTTAACGGCGATTGCCACGACACCGAGGAAGGGCAGCAGGACCGCCAGCAGCAGCGCCGAAATGACGATATCGAGAACTCGCTTGACCGCCAGCGGCCATCCTTCTCCGGCGCCCGTCTTAGTCGCGATGTAATGAGTTCCGTCAGACTCTTCCGATTGCCACGAAGCGTGTCTGATACCGAAGGTATCGGCGTTCAGGCGAAGTATGATCCCATGGTGGGCGCACAGGTTCGCAACTTCGGACCAGCGATGGTAGAACGATGCGAACGGAAGGTAGATGACGGCCTCATCAACCACATGGTTGCGGAGGAAATCTCCCAGAGCCGAGTAATTGCAGAGGATTGTGAATCCGCTGCTTGCGAATTCAGAGATTCCCGGCCAGTCGTCATCGACAAAACCCAGCAGACGGTACCCGCGCTCAGGACTCTCCATAATCTTCCGGGCGAAACCAACGGCACGGGGATTCGTTCCAAAAATCAGCATGTATCGCAGATTCCTGCCACGAACACGAAGCCATGCGAGAAAATTACGCAGGACAACGCGGGATAAGACCATAGTTACAGTTGTGACCGCCCAGAAGATGCAGAGAAACGGCAATGTAGCCATTTGAATGGTGAACGCGGCGCTTATACCTACAAAGCAGGCGGTAGATAACGTCGTTGCCTTGACCAGATCGAGTAACTCTGACGCTCGACTGGAAAGTCGACGAGAACGGTATAGTCCCGCAGCCTGGAATATAGCGTGATGCACCAGTAGAGTCATGGCGAAGATGAGCAAATCCGAGATCTTCGCCCTCATCGACAGGAAGTCCCGGAGCGTAGTCTCGTGCTGCACCCGAACTATCAGTGTTGTCGTTAAACCAAAAGAAAATATGACAATAGCGACATCGAGAGCCTTTAGAAGCGCAATGGAGCCGCGGTGCCTGTTGGCAGTCATATCTGCTCTCCGCTGATCTTCGGTGAGAACGATGTGGGACTGACGGGATCGATGATGGATTCCGTGAAAGAGGGAGGTGGTTCAGGACGACAACTTCGCCCGTTAGTGGCGGCGCTATCGGCGCTGACCGGGAATGGTAAAGCGGGATTGCCTTGACAGGTGCTGCGGAAGGGGGCGGTCCATCGAAGGGTTGATTCGACACGGCGAGGTGTTCGGAAAGCCGCTCTGGACTCTGCGGCCGTGATTGTCTCGATTCTCTGGCGCCCGGCCGCTTACTGAAACGTCCTGCTCAACTGAGGCAGATCGACGCCGGTTGCGAATCTCCGCAATTCTGCATTGAGAGTTTGATATACCGCTGCCTGCGGGGCATCACTATGCGGTACCTCGATTCGCAGGACGAAGGAAACGGCGTGTTGTGCGTCGAAAAGGCCCGCTTTCATCTGAGATCGTGTGAAGTGGAGGCCGAGGAAATGCCCGTCAGGAGAATTCGGGTAAAGATCGCAGGAACTCGGGGTACAGAGGGCGGTTGCCACCAGCGAGTCGGTAATCCCATCGCTGTAAAAACCCGTGTCAAAGGGCACTGTCTCGCCGTTTGCGGTTGCGACGGTTTCTACGGCTCGCCGTTGTCTCTCGAGACCACGAGCCAGCCAGCAGTCTTGAGAGTTGTGCAGGGAGGAAAGCGGAGCCAGCCAGATGCCCATCATGACCTCGCCCGCTCCCGGCCCTGAATAGGCCGCATCCTCTATCACAGTGATTCCGCCCAAGTGTTCGTACCAGGTGCGATCCAGCTGAAAATCTCCGATCTGCCGGGGCATCCAGTACAGGCGTGGACGGCCACCCCCCTGCCAGTAGCTGCGGATTCCCTGCGCCTGAAGAGTTATCGCCAGAATGGTTGCACCAGCGAAAGCGGCTCCCCTCCAGGCAACACTCCGAGTGCCCTGGGAGCTGCTTCCAGGGATACCAATCGCTTCAACAGCGGGGCTGTCGTCGTTCTTCCGCAGCGCTGCCCACAAAAACAGCAGCGTGGCCACCGCGAAGAGACAGGAGCCGATTGCATAATCGGCTTGCCGGGCCACGTGTTCAAGCCATACATGGCCGATAGCAATCCGATAATAGACAACCAGCAAGCAAAGGCGCGCGAAGTTGAACAGGTAGCCCAGCAAAACCGCGCCGGAAACATACAGAAACCATCGGGGGACAGAGACGCGTTTGAGATAGCCGAGAATCAGTGCCATGTAACCCATGGTCAATGCGCCGCGCATGCCGTCGCAGCCAGGTGCAATGAACATGCCGAAGTCCGGGGAAAACATCAGCCGGAGCTCAGGTGTCGTCGGTGTAAAGCCAATGAGCGTGGCGAACGATCGCGCAATGCGGGCCGAAACTTCCTGGAGAGGAAGATCGACGTTGCCCAGAGACAGGCCTGGCAGCGGCTGCGCCAGCAGCATGAGCAGCAGGGGGAAGCAGGCCCTGCGCCACACACGCCAGCCGGCAAAGAGCACGACGATACCCGAACAATAAAGGTACAGGGGCGAAGAAACGGGGAGCAGGGAAACTTCCGTTCCGCCAAGCGTTCCGAATGCCACCATCCCTTCCCGCAAAATGCTCACGCCAAACGCCAGCCCGATAAGCGTCAGACCCCACCACGAGCCGCGACGTTCCCAGCCGTTCTGTTTCCACACGCGCAGAGTGAGCAAAATGCTGATCGGCGGAAGCAGGATCCCGATAGAGCGCAACGGGTCGCTTGTCCACATTTCCCAGAGGAGAACGAGCTCCCGGAAGAAGCCGAGACAGCCGGCTGCGGTCACCAGAGCCAGGCCACACCACAACAGGGCTGGCTGCGAACTCATCGATCGCCCGCGTTCCTCTTCGGCCGGCCTCACGCGGAATGCCCCGTTCACAAGGCTTGCTGTCCGCGCGACTGCTTCATTGTCGAAGTTCATTACTCCATTCCTCTCTCTGGAATCCTTAAACGCCGATCGGCGGCGTCCTTGCGGGTGTGGCTCGAAGGGCCCTGTCTACCGTGTGGGCCGCGCTGCTCCAGGAATTTCGATGCTGGAAATTTACGTTCGCTGCACCTGCGATGGCGTCTGGCTGCGTGAGATCCGCATCCATCCAGGACAGGACGGCTTCAGCACCTGGAGCGGCAACTTCGGACAATGGAATTCTACAAGTACTTTCAGCCCTGCTGAAATGTCCGGCTCAACTGAGGCAGATCGAGCCCGGCTGCGAACCGCCGCAACTCCGCATTCAGGTTTTGATACACCGTCGCTTGCGGAGCATCCGTATGCGGGACCTCGATTCGTACCACAAAGGAAACCGGATGTTGTCTGCTGAAAAAGCCCTCTTTCACCTCAGTTCGAGTGAAGTGCAGACCGAAGACATGTCCACCAGGAGAATTGGGGTATGCAGAGCAGTAACTCGGGGAGCAGAGCGCGGTTGCCACGATCGAGTCGGTAATCCCATCACTGTAAAAATCTATATCGAAAGGGACCGCCTGGCCGCGTGTCGACGCCAGGGTCGCAACAGTTCGCTGCTGTGTCTCCAGACCACGTGCCAGCCAGCAATCCTGTGCGTTGTGCAGGGAGGACAGCGCTCCCACCCAGACGCCCATCATCACCTCGCCCCCGTCCGGCGCCGAATAGGCCGCATCCTCCATGATGGGGATTCCGGCGGACTGCTCGTACCAGGTGCGGTCAAGGTGGAAATCCCCGATTTGTTTGGGCATCCAGTTCGGGGACGGCGCTGGGCGGCCACCGCTCAGCAAATTGCTTCGGATCTCCTGAGCCTGAAGAGCAATCACCATGGCAGCCACGCCGGCGAGGGCCGCTCCTTTCCAGGCAAGACTCCCTGTGCCCAATGACTTCCTTACCGCGATGACATCCGATTCAACGGCGGCGTGCTCGTCCTTCTTTCGCAGCGCGGCCCACAAAAACAGCAGCATGGCGACGGCGAAGAGACAGAAGCCGATTGCGTAGTCGGCCTGTTTGGCCCCTTGTTCCAGCCATCCATGCCCCAACGCAATGCGGTAGTAAATTACCAGCATGCAGAGCCTAGCGAAATTGAACAAGTAGCCCAGCAGAACTGCCCCTGAAACATACAGAATCCATCGGGGAACAGATACTCGTTTGAGGTAGCCGAGAATCAGTGCGAAGTAACCCATTGTCACCGCCCCCCGCATACCGTCGCAGCCGGGCGCAATGAACATGCCGAAGTCGGGACTGAACATCAGCCGCAGTTCAGGGGTCCTCGGCGCAAACCCAATGAGAGTGGCGAACGATCGCGCGATGTGGGCGGAAGCTTTCTGCAGAGGAAGATCGAAGAGGCCAGGAGTCCAGCCAGGAATCGGCTGTGCCAGCAGCATGAGCAGCAGCGGAAACCAGGCTCTGCACCACACGCGCCAACCGGCAAAGAGCACGACGATGCCCGCCCAATAGAAATACAGCGGCGAGGATACGGGCAGCAAAGTCAGCTCCATTCGGCCAATATTCCCCATTACCATCATCCCCTGTCGTACGCCGCTGATCGCAAAGGCGAGCCCGATCAGCGCCAAGCCCCACCACGAGCCACGCCGTTCCCAGCCGTTCTGCTTCCACACGCGCAGAGTGAGCAGAATGCTGACCGGCGGAAGCAGGATTCCGATCGAACGCAAGGGGTCGCCCGTCCACATGCCCCAAAGGAGAGCAAGATCCCGGAAAAAACCCAGACAGCCGACAGCGGTCACCAGAGCCAGGCTGCCCCACAGCAGGAACGGCTGCGAACTCACCGGCCAGCTGCGTTTCTTCGCGGCTGCCATCACGCAGACCGCCCCATTCATCAGGCTCGCTTTCTGCGCCACCGCTTGATTATCTGAGTTCATTGCTGCGTCCTTTCTATGGAATCGACCACCACGGCGTGCCGCGGGGCGCAAACCGATCCGCGGGAAAGTCACTCAACACCGGCAGCACTACCAAAATCGCAGCGACAGGCGCCCCAAAAATGAATCTCGATGGGACAGGTGATCTTGCCGGGGAACAGGATATAGACCGGTAAACAGGCAAAGCTTCGCCCTGTGGGTCCCAGGTGTCCTTTTGCACACCCAGACTCGATTTCAATGGAGAGTTCGACCTCTCCGGCTTCTGTGACTGAACCGCCGGGAGTGAGCCATCGCCCACTCTGTTACGTACTGCTCAGGTTCTGATTGCCAATCTTGCTCAGGACAACGCTGTGGCGCGCGCTGCGAATGTTCCGCCCAGCCGACGGATAGTTTGCCTGAGCACAGCGGGGACCACGCTTATCGGCCGAGTCGTTTCCTGCATCGTTGCTGTGTGTTCAAGATTCATGGCTGCCTTTCTAGGGAAGTACTGCCGGGCCAATAAGTGGTGTTTTCACAGGAGTTGCAAGGCCGACAAATTCCGTGACAGTGCCCTGCTCTCCCGGTGCCGGAGTGCTGTTGAAGTTCGATATCCACACATTTCCGCTGGGATCAATGGCGATGGCGTACGGCACCAGGAGATTTGCGCTGGCTCCGAAACCCGGCGATGGAGAGAGGGCGGCACCCGGCTGGGCGCTGTTTGCGCCGGCCAGTTCGGTGATAGTCCATATCGGAAGATCCCCCAAAGACTGCGCGGAATGATTCGCCACCCACACCGAACCGCTGCCATCCACGGCAATGCTGCTCGGACCGCTGAGACCGCCACCCGTATAGCCTGGGGAAATCACGGCGCCCGTGTTGGATATCTCACTCACAGTGTCGTTGCCGTAGTTGGCCGTCCACACGTTGTTGCTCGCGTCGATCGCGATCGCGACGGCGTGATCGCAGCATGTGACGGGCGTGATCTGCATCTCATTGGACGAGATTTCCGTGATCGTGCCGGTGGTTTCGCTGGTCACCCAGGCGTTGTGGTTTCCGTCCACGGCAACCGCGGTGGGAGTTTCAATCGAGGGCGCGACCAGACCGCAGCCGTTGATAGCGCCGTCATTGCACGCGCCTGGAGGGGAGCCGGAACCTGCCACGGCGGTGCCGCCGCCGGTCAGGTGAGTCACGGTTGAGTTACCGTAATTTGCGACCCATATCGAACCGTCTGTGTCCGCAGCCAGGCCCTGCGGATAATCGATGCCGCTCCCGGAGTAGCCCCAGGATCCCGACTGCGGCGCGCCATTGCTGGTGAACTGAGAAACGGTGCCGAGGTAGGAGGTCCCCCCCCCCGCTACCTCCTGGTTCGCCGTCCAGACGTTGCCACTCGGGTCGATGGTCATGCCGAACGATTCGTTCAGCCCGTAACCGGTGATGCCGGAGGGGAACACCGGCACGCCGCCGGGTGTGAAACTGGAAAGGGCTCCGTAATAATTTACCGTCCACACATTGCCTGTGGCGCCGATGCCCAGCGCGGTCGGTCCGTCCAGGCCGCCGCCGCTCAGAGTGATTGGAAGCGTCCAGTCCTGGGGTGCGGTCGAAAGCACGGGGAGAAAGGCCCCGTTCGCTGATAGAAGACTAAAGAAGCTGCTGTTGGCTACTGCCGAGAGTCTCGGATTCCGTGCCAAGTTGAGAATGGCCTGAAGAGTGTCGGTTGGCGCTACTCCGGTTGAACCCGGGGTCGTGGCCCCGAATAGCTTGCCGCAGTTGCTGCCGTCATTCGCGACGCCGCCAGTCGAACTCACGCAGGCCGTCAGAATCGAGGCCAGCGTGTCCAGCTCCGCCTGCGGGAGGACATATGCCGCCGTGCCGGCTTGCGCTGTACCCCTGGCGAGATTTGCCAGCGCGTTTGCTGTGGCAAAAGCGTTTTTCAGACCGGTGTAACCACACGTATTGGCGCCGGTGCTAAGCCAGCCTGCGGCTGCGGTGCAGGAGCCGCCGCCGGCAGGGATGCCGATATTGGGGACCGTGCCCGCTGCGACGGTTGCCGTCGGGAGCGTGTCGATGGCGTCGGCGTAGGTGAAGAACGACGCCAGCGCATAGGCACTGGCCACTGTCGTCACTTCGTTCATCGTGATGAAAGTGCTGCTGGTGAGGCCGGAGCATGACCCGAGCGCCGCCATCATCACCAGGTTCGGATTCACCTGGTTGCCGCTGTTGCCTGGATTGCCGCCGGTGGCTACCAGGAAGACCTGGTCGCCCGGCGCAGCGGGGCAGCTCCAGTCGCCCGTGATGCTGAAAGAGCCGTTGTTGCCTGTCACCACAGGATTGGTCAACAAGGGCGCGGGCGCTTTGGCATAGCCTCCTGTGCTGGCGGCGAAGAGGTACACCTCCGCGCCGGAGACCGGCTGCTGGCCGCCGTGGACTTCGCCCTGAATGCCGACGCCTGCTGACTCCGGCGGCGTCCCTGCGTTCAAGCCGCTCCTGGCCCCACACCCCGCAAGCAGGACGGAGACACCAAGCAACAGGACGAAACCGGACAGCAGATTCCGAGCACCGTGGGCCCAGCCGCGGGCCGCTGCAACTATAGAGTCAAAACGTGGCATAAAAACAAAGATCCTCAACGCACGGTGGTTCGCGGAACCGAATGAAGACTGCAAGTCCTGCCGCAGGAGTTATCCTGACAGTTTCCCCAGAAATCCAACTGAACGACGGTTGAGCAGACCATTCTTCAACCGTCATTAGAAGATTTTTTCGAGATTTTCAGAAAGCCGCTGAAAGGACAGAAAATCGCGGCAATGGGACGGAGGCGCAACGGCAAACATCGGTTCCGCTCCCCTGTCATTTATTACAATTCGGCGGTCAGCAGAGCATTACGCCGCAATTAAATTCGCGCGAATCGCCGTCGTCTTTCTTGCTCGCCAATGCGAAAGCCGCTTGGATCGTTCTGTCTGCGCTGGACTCAGTCGGACTGAAGAAGATAGATTCCCCAGCCCTGGTTGGGAATGGCGCCCGTCGGGTCGGTGTCGACCCCCAGCACAAAGATGGCGTACTTGCCCCCGAGCTGGCCGGCAATGGCGACAGCCGGGAAGGCGGGGCTCTGGTCATACCCGGCGAAAGTCGAGGTCATATACACGGTGGCGTTCGGATAGAAGCCGTTATTCTTCGGATCCTGGGTGCCGAGGTCGACCGCCACATCGCACTGGCCGAAGCCGCCGCCTGTCTGCGCTCCGATGGGGTCGTTGTTGTCGAAGTCGCCTCCGTAGATCACGGTGTTGGTGCTGGTTTGTGTGGGCAGCCCGGTACAATTCGCCGTCGAGGTGGCCGGAAATCCGAAGGAGGCGATGTACGCTGCCGGGCTGAAGCTGGCGTTGCCGCCCCCGTAAAAGAAGCCGAGGTACTGCGCGCCGGCGAGCGTTGAGATGTCGAGCGCGCTGGATGGTTGCGGGAGGCCGATGGCGCCCGCGCCAGCGCCGAGCAGGGGCTGATAGTCGGGGTTAAAGCCCGAAGGGTCGACTGTCGGTGGCGCTCCGTTGGCGTTGCTGCTCTCGACCAGCAGACCCGTTGGCCCGATGCCAACCACAGCCACAGGCGGCAGGTTAACATCCACGCCTGGAGTGAGGCTCAGGCTGGCGGGAACGATCGTGGTGTTGCCGTAGTAGGTCGGAGCACAGGTTCCGTTCTGCTGCGATGCGGCGGCCCCTTGAAGGGGATAGCCATAGGAGAGCATTGAGGGCAGCTCGTATTGTTGAATGTTGTTAAAGGTGATGGTGCTGCCGCTGCCGCTGATCTCCACGCTGCCGTAGGCGGTTTCCTGCGTCGGATCCCAGGTTGTGTTGGAGTATCCTGGCCCGTTGCCTGGATCCAGACTGCTGGGAAGGGTGACGAACTGCCAGGTTTGGGGAGTCTTGAGGTCAGGGCAGCTCTCCGCCGGCACCAGCGGCGCAAAGGATTGGCCCGAAGCCACAGACTGGCTCACAATCGAGGCCAGTCCGCCGGCGTGGTCCGGCAGTTCGAACGCATAACTGCCAGTGCAGGTCATTGGCGGGGTGCAGGTTGTGTACGCGCCCGGGCCAGCGTACTGGTACTCCAGGCTGAGCGAGAGAAGACCACGTTGCAGCGGAATGAGTGTACCCGCGTTGTATACAAGGATGCCCTCCTGGGTACCCGAAATCAGCTGGTAGGAAGACTCCGAGAAGCTGCCCGTGTCATCGATGGTGTAAGCCGACACTCCCCTGATACCGGCTGGCAGGCCTCCAGTACCAGTCACCATGCTGGACGCCAGATATGTCTGTGGCCCCGCGGGCGTGGCGGGGGTTACCGTCGCGGGCGTCATCGTCGTTGCACCACATCCCGCGATCGACAACGCCGCGATCAGAGCTGCTGAAAACGCCCCCGCCCTCCGCATGGACTGCCGCTGACGACTTTGAAGCGCAGCTCTCTCGATGAATTTCATTGTCTTCTCCTAAAACGCTGCTTTCAGTGCGAACTGAAGGATGCGGGGATCGTGCGCGTCCACCGGATGCAGAAAGGAATTTCCGTTCAGGCAGCCTGATGCTCCAGCGGAATATCCTGTCGCGATGTCGCCGTAGCAGTTGATAACGTTATTGCCGGTATTTCCCGGATGCGCGGGATCGTAGATGCGGAATTGCGTGTGATTGAAGACGTTGAAGGCCTCAGCGCGGAACTCGAGATCGGGACCTTCGCCGAACGGCTTGAAATGTTTGAGCAGATCCATGTTGAAATTGGTGCGCGTCGGGTTGCGGAGGTAGTTGCGGCCCGAATCGCCAAAGCTCAGTCCGCGCGGCGCGGTAAAGGCCCCTGGATTAAGCAGAAGCGGTCCCACGTTGTTCACATTCTGCGGGACGTAGGGCTTACCGTTGTGAACGCTGCCGATCACATCCGGGTACGAGCCCACACCGAGGCCGTCCCCCACGCCGGCATTGTCCAGGGCGCCGGTGCCATCCGGACCCCCGCCATTGAGCACGCTGAATGGCGTTCCGGTTTCGAAGACCGTGATGCCGCTGAACTGCCAGCCGCCCAGCCAGGTTTCCGCGGCCGGCCCGGCCGTCCAGTACGAGCCGCTGGCCGCATCGCTTCCACTGCCCACCAGATGGCTGAAGCCTTCCAGCAATTTAACGAAGGGCAGATCGTAGATGTAGTTGACATTCAGCAGATGGCGCTGGTCGAAGTCCGAACTGGCATGGCTGGAGTGGATGTCGAGTGAGTCGGCGAAATTCGCCGATGCACGGTCCGAGGCGTCATCCAGAGAATGACTCCAGGTGTAGGCAACGCCAAGCGTCAACGATCCAACTGTCTGCCGCAGGGTGCTCTGCAGAGCGCTGTACTCGGAGTCTGCGACGTTCTCGACAGAGATGATGTTGCTGAAGCCAGGAAATGGCCGCACGTCGTCGGCGCTGATTCCTAAGGGTCCGGAGCCACTGACAAATCCGGCATTCCCCGTGCAGGCAATGACCATGTTCACGTATCCGGGTGAATCCGGCCCAATCACCGCCGAACTGGTGGGCAAGTTTATGGTGTTGACGCTCGAGGTGGGGAAATATCCGTTGTTCGCCCCACTGGAGCACACCGACGCGGTTATCGGCTGACCCGGCAGAAAGGGATTCAGGCTCGGGCTGAGCGGGGCCCGTTGATTGAGATCGCGTACAGCCGTCAGGTGCGTGCCCTTCGTTCCCACATACCCGACCTGCGCGATCAGAGTCTTGCTGAGTTCCCGCTGAATGCTCAAGCTCCATTGCTGGGCATTGGAATAGACGGCCTTGTTGGGAATAGAAGCGACGTTCAGGGGATAGGTCGTTGGGCTTGTTGTCATCGTTGCCGGTGTAAAGGTGGGCAAACCTGCTGAAGGGCCGCCCAGCAGAGTGCCGCATTGCGCCACTCCCTGCTGACACGCGAAACCAATCGTGTTGTATGCATCCACGGTGCCATTCACGCTGTTCCCGAGGGGAGCCCTGGGAATGTTCGACTGGGTTTCGCTCAGCACCAGAGGCGCGCTTCCTATCAGCGACCCCACATTGGCTTCGTATCCCGTCCCATGCTCCCAGAACAGACCGTACCCGGCATGGATGGCAGTCTTGCCGTTGCCGAACGGGTCCCAGGACAGTCCCAGCCTCGGGGCTGGATGAAACAGCTTGTTCGTCATGCAGCTGTCAGGCACGCCGTCTTTTCCGCACTGCACCAGGCCGTTTCTGATCGCGGGATCCAGGTCGCCCCGGTCCAGCGGAACTGGCGCTCCAGTGGTTGAATTCACAAGGTAGCCATAGTTGGGATCAACCTGAATGAAACTGCCCACCGATGGGTTATATGCTTCCGGACTCCAGTTGTAGGCGGTATCCTGCGGGTTATACCACGCGCCAAAGAGACTGGCGCGGAACCCGGCGTTCAGGGTCAAACCTCGCAGAGGGGTTTTCCAGTCATCCTGAAGATAAAACTCCGCTATCTTATAGCGATTGTAGTATTTTCTCTGTGCGCTGTCCTGGGTATAACTTTTGATTGCCGTGACTGGTGCGGTGCCAGTCGCAAGACTTCCCTCTATCTTACCTGTCTCGCTATCGATCGGCATGGGTCCGTACCCGGCCAGGAAATCGGCGAAGGCGTTGCCGGATGTATACCTCGACTGTTGATTGCTGAAGGTCAACAGGCCCTGCAAATCGCCGGAGTTAGCGCCACTTATAGCGCTTACTTCGTTTTGCTGGACATAGGTGGCCTGCACGCCGAATTGCAGGTTGTGTCTCCCGATTGTCTTGCTCGCATCGTCCCGCAGCGAATAGGTCGGATTGGCCTGGTTCCAGGGCGCGTAGCCGGTATCGACAGCGAACCCGTGCCCACCGTAGGCGCTGTTGGTTCCCTGAAATATCAATCCCGGCAGCTTATTTCCGCCGAAGCCGTTGTTGAAAATGTATCCCATCGGGCACTCGGTCAGGGTTTGAGTTTTCCCTTGGTTCGATGTAGGTCCGGACACCACGCTGCACAAGGGCGCGCCAGCCACAGCAGCCGAGCTGACTACATACGGTTCATCGGCCGTCACCGGCGCCGAGGCATTGTCCAGAATCGCCGGCCTCTGCAGCGAACTAACACCGGGGCCCGGCTGCGGAGTCAGCGTAATATGCTGGACTGCATAGGATGCCCCAATGTTATTCGTGAATTTGTGCGGCAGCGACTGCGTCAGGGTGACAACCATGTTCTCACCGGGGCCATCGAGCATGTTCTCTACCGTGGGGAAGCTGTTTTGCACAATGCCCCACTGCGGAGTCAGCGTCACCGTATCCCAGGAGTCGTGGATGTAGCGGAACGCCAGCAGCTCGGTGGATGTCAGGACCTGATCGATGCGGCCCAGCTCCTCCCGCCAGTGCGTCGGCGGCGAAACGGTTCCAACGTAGCAGCGGTAGAAGGGGGTTGGGTTGGTGGTATTGCAGCCGTTCACCGAGTTGGGCGCAGGGATAAGTCCCGTACTCAGGATGGCTCGGCTGCCGTAGTTAACAGTAGCAACGCTGTTCTCAGTCCCGATATTCCTTGGGCAATCCGGGTTCTTTGAGGGGTTGAGACTGTAGGGAACGCCGGGCTGCTGCACCGGGCATACATCGCTGAAATCCCCTGACCGCTCGGCCAGGGTGGGCACAGCCTGGTTGTAGTCGACTGGTGTCTTCTCCTCGCGGAGTTCCTCCGAAAAGAAAAAGAAGGTTTTAGATTTGCTCGTGTTGTATAGATGAGGAATAAACAAAGGGCCACCGATCGCCCCGCCAAAGTCCTGTCGCCGGTAGAGCGGAGTCCGGTACTTCAATTTGCCCTGATATCCGAGAGGCTCGGGGTCTGGCTGGTCGAAATAGTTGCGCGCGTTGAAGATCTCATTGCGAAGAAACTCATATGCAGTGCCGTGGAACTTATCCCCTCCCGATTTGGTCGTTATCAGGACACTGCCCGAAGCGCTCTTGCCATACAGAGCGCTGTAATTCGACGTGAGAACCTTCACGTCCTCGATGGCATCGATGCTGGGGTAGACCATGAGCGGCTCGCCTTGTCCCCGGCTGGCATTGATGCTGGTATTCAATACGTCGCTGCCGTCCACCTCGAACGTGTTGTATTCCACGCGGCCGCCATTAACGCTGAATTTGGCGCTTCCCGCCACGCCAACCTTTCCTTCATCCTGCCCGGTCTGGTTGCTCACACCGGGAGCGGTGGCGATCAGTTGCGAGAAATTGCGACCGTTCAGGCCGAGGCCTGTCACTTCCTTTTCTGACATCGTGGTCGAATTCGACGCCGATTCCAGTTCAATCTGTGCCGCACTGCTTCCGGCAGTGACTGTTACGTTCTCGGCTTTGGCTGCGGCAACGGCGAGCTGCGCATTGAACGTGTATGCCTGCCCGTTGGCGAGAGAAAATGCATCGCCCGTGGTGGTACCAAATCCCTCTGCCTCGACCGTCACCTGATAATTTCCCGCGGGAAGAGAACTCACGGAATACTCCCCGCTGCTGCCGCTTTTCGTTTCCGTTTTCGCGCCGGTTTCTATGTCGACCACCTGCACGCTGGCTCCAACCACCGCGTTCCCCTGCGGGTCCGTGACGGTTCCCGTGACACGCGCCGTCTGGGCAAAGGCGGAAATGCCGCTGAGAAGCGCCAGCAGGCACAGTAGGTACAGCCGTCGGGCTATGAACCGGAGCGTCTCATTCTCTGGCATGTCGTGGTTCCCGTATATCTTCATCGTTCTGACCTACTGCGGCAGGTAGTAGCGGAAGGAAGTAAACCACATGTTGTCGACCGCTTTAGGCGAGAATCCGAGACCGGTAATGGGCCCGATTCCCTCCCAGGTGTGCCGTACGACATATGAATACTGGATGCCCTGCTGGAAAGTGCCGTGTGCTCCCTTGTAGAAACGGAACCAGTAGCCCGCCGTGCCTTCCTGGAGGTTTCGGGTATCCGCATTGCAGGTAGTGGAACTCGGGCCGCTCGCCAATCCGCCGGAAGGCAGCGTCTCCACGTAACATCCCGACACGTTGTTGGTGGGTGCGCCATAGCCAGCCAGGATAGGCTCACCATTGGCGGTGTTTGTATAACTGGTCGTGTAGAAGGCGCGCTGGGCGTACTCTTCGCCGCCATAAGCATAGAGGTCCAACCGCGGCGTCGGGTGATACTCAACGGATCCCAGAGCGGATGCCCCGACCAGTAACTCGAGCGAACCGTCGGGATGGGCTGTCGCATCGGGCAGCGTTCCACTGCTGTAGCGTCCGATTCCATTGCCGACGAGAGCGTGCGCGCCCACGTCCAGCTTCCGATTCAGGAGAAACACACGCGCATTAGCGCCCGCTCCGCCGCCGCCTGTCTTCGCCGTGTAAGCACCCAGTGCGGATGTCGTCGGCGGCTGGGACGCGCTCGACGGCGGCGGACCGTTCGGGAAGACACGATCGCGGAACAGGCGTCCGACACCAAATACTTCAAAGTGGCCCCAGTCTCGTTCATACGCGAGCTTGGCGATCAGGTCAGGCGCATAATTGAAGCTATAGTTCGCGGTGGGATTGTACAAACCACCGCTCGTGCCAGCCTCCTGGTAGGCGATCGTTGGCAGGTTATGTCCACCGATGTTCAGCGTCTGCGCTTCCTCCAAAGAAGCACCGATCCAGAGCCGCTGTCCCAGCTTCTGAACAGTGCGGAAACCGTACTGCCGCTCCCAGGTGAAGCCCACGTTATACTGCGCGTCGATGGTTAGTGGGATGGCTTCTGCTGTGTTTGTTAGTCCGTGGCGATACTCCGTGGCCAGAGACCACATTTGCCCGGCGGTCATGGTCGTTCCGTGACTCAGTTCCGCCTGAGCCCACGTCTGACGCTGGCGCATGGTGTAACTGTTGCTTTGGTTATCGCTGGAAGTGGTGCCCGCCGAAAGAAAGTCGGCTTCGTAGTAACCGCGGAGAGTGGCAGTCGCCAGCTTGCCTTCGGCCATAAGTGATATCCGTGACTGACGCCCACTTGCATTGAACTCGGAGAGCTCGGCCGCTGTCTGTCCACTGAAGGGAATGGAATTAAATGGCGTATTCACATCAGAGCCAGTGCCGCGCTGGCGATCCACAGTTTCACCGGCCAGGAATCCGCCTGGTTTCAAATCGACTCCCCTGAAGTGGATCGTCTCCGGGTTCTCCAGCTGTTGTGTTTTCTTCTCCGTCCCTTCGACGGCCGCAGTCAGAGAACTCGATGTCGTCCGCAGAGCGGCAACATCGCCCTGCAGGGCCTTCACCGCGTTTCCATTGGCGGCCTCGGTTGCGTCAGCTTCACGCTTCGATTCGGCTGCGGCTGCCTGTGCGGCGGCGGCATCTTTTCGCGCCTGTTCGAGCTCGGCGTCGCGGGTGGTCAGTTGGTTCTGCAATGTGTCGAAACGGCGCTGCAAGTCGGTGTATTTCCGGCTCAGATCCTCGAGCGTGTCGAACTTCTCGTTGATCTGTTGCAGCAACAACTGTTCCCGTGTCTTAGCCTTTGCGTTGACGGGTTTAGCGGGCTCATTCTGATTTGCAGCGGTCTGAGCAAATGCAGCACAGGCTCCCAGCAACAGTATGCCCACCATCTTTCTGACGGATATCATTGAAGCTCCTTTGCTTAAATCTCCAGGACTACCTAAGAAGGGGAGGTGTGAATCAGTGGCGGCACTTCTATGGCGTGCTCCTGGCAGTGGCGATGAGGACCTGCATCTCCGGATTTGCGCTGCAAGATGTCATTCCAAGAAGTAAGTCATTAATTGATGGTTAACGTCACACTCGAATACCGAGAAGGATCGGAGGTTGAGGCGGCAAAGAGCGTGACCGTACCCCCCTTGGGCGGAGCCGAAGGTGCGGTGTAAAAAGTAACGTAGCCCGCGCCGCTCGACACATAACCGGGCACCGGCCCACTCATCGTGTGCAGCGGCGTGAACGTGCCACAGGATGTATCTTCCGTCTGTCCCGGAGGCAGCGGCGTGCCAGGCGGGAGTGCGCTTTGGCACGTGACGCTCCAATTTGCTCCCCGTAGGGCGACGTCACCGGTGATCGTCACGTCCATGTAAGCGCCCTGGCCCGCGTTGATCGCTGTCGGTGCTGCCCGGTTGTCCCCCTGCGCATCCGTGAAGGTGATGGCCCCCACAGACGGCTGCCCGGAACTCGAGCCGCAGCCCGATACTACGAGTGGGGCGGACGCCAGCAGAAAAAGCACCCCCGCAGGGCATAAATAACGCCAAATCGTCGTAATTCCGTTACCCCGAATCCGGATTGCGAACCCTCTCCCGGGACAATGCTCCTGGATTGGAGTGGACTGGAATCCCAGCCTGCCTCTCTTCATGGTTTAGCCCCCAGCTTGTTGTTTGTAACACCGAGCGCAATTGGAGTGACCACCGGCGTGGCGACGCCCACGTATTCAGTTACCGTGTTGTTCGCAACCAGTACCCAAACGTTTCCCGCCCTATCTACCGCGACTCGTACTGTGCCGTTGGAAAGGCTGGGGGACTGATAACCCGCCTGGCCCTCGCTGGGGTCGCTGCTGAGCTCGCCGGGATCGATTTCGGTCACACGTCCGGAACTCCCTATCCACACATAGCCCGCCCCATCCACGGCAATGCCCTGCGGATTGGCGATTTCACCGAAGTCCTGTGTGTTCCCGCAGTTTGACTGATAGCCAACAATAGTGTTGGCAGGCTGAACTCCGCAAAAGGCGTTTGCGCCGGACAAAGTGGGAAAGGGAATCCAGATACGCCCGGAGCCATCTGCCGCCATTTGCAGAACACCGGTGGCCGAGAGGTCCGTATTGACGATCGATTGCCCACTTACCCCGCTCAGTTCCGCCAGAGTTGTACCTCCAGCCCATACATTATCGGAGCTATCGACAACCACAGGGCCGATGCCGGTTACTCCGTTGTTGACATATGGGGTAGGCGGCGAAAGCTCGACGCCGAGATTCCTGAACTCAGCGACGCTGCCGCCATTACCTATCCACAGGTTGCCTCCCGCATCGAAGGCCATATCGCCGCCGCCGGCAATGCCGGTCAACGGGCTCCACGGATACGGGGCGCCAAGATTCGTGAGTTCGGTCAGGCTGTTATTCCCTGAGATCCAGATGTTGCCGGAGGCGTCGACCGCCAGCGGTCCTGCGCCAGAAATGCCGGTATAAGGGCTCAGCGGGTTCGGAACGCCAAGATTGTTCCACTCAATGACGCTGCTGGCGTTGCTGTCGGTCATCCAGAGGTTGTCCCCGCCGTCGACTGCAAGATAGTTGACGGCACTGGACGATGAGAGTCCGCCGCCGAAGTAGTTGAGCGAGAGTGACCAGTCGGAGGGGGTTGAGGTAAGAATGGGCTGAAAAGGCGAGCCTGCAGAGGCCAGGCCGAAGAGATACACGCCCGTGTTATTGTCGAGTCGGTAATCGAATCCACCCGCGGGATGTTGGGCGATATTGAAGGCCGCCTGAAGCGTGTCTCGCGGCGGGGTTGAAGCGTAAAGGATCGGACTAAGAACATCGGTATCCTTCAGCAGGTTGCCGCACGGGCTTCCGTCCCCTTCCTGTCCACCCGAGGTCGATGTGCAGGCGTTCAGGATGTCTGCCAGAGTATTGATCTCCACATAGGGCGCCATTGCGTTGCCGGCCGGAACAGCGTATCGCGGCTGCCCGGTCGAAATATCCACCAGGTTATTCACCGTCGCGAACGCATCGCTCAGACCTGCCAGATTGCTGCTGCTGGTGCCGACGTAGAAATAGCTGCTGTTGCCTGTGAGCGCATCGTTTGCTGCGAAGGGCGCCAGCGGCCAGACCGACGCCGCTGTGGTCGCTTCATTCACAACGAAGGTCTGTGAATTGAGGTTGCCGCACGAACCCAGCGCCGTCATCATCGCCAGGGCTGAGTTGGGCTGATTCGCGCCGACAGAGCCGCCGCTCGCGACGACGTAGACCTGGCTGCCCGGCTGTGCACAGGCATAGCCCGCGGGAATCGAAAAGTTCCCGTTGCTGTCCGTGACGACGGCGGACGTGGCGCCCGGCGAAGTCAGGGCAAGGGCCGCCGAGCCGTAACCGGAAGATCCCGCCTCGAGGAGTTGCACAAGGGCTCCAACCACGGGCTGGGCACCCGCTAATACACTCCCGTTCAGCGCCGGCCCTGTACCTGCATCAGTGATGGTCACGCTTGAAGTTGCGACTTTGGAAGTATCGGCATGGGCTATGGCGGTGATCGTCACGGGGCCGCCCGGTGGCGTGATGGGCGCCGTGTAAGGAATCGGAAGACCGTTGGGCCAACCCCGTACCGAGGGGGACGTCACTGCGGGAACCGCGGGCTGGAATGGAGTCGTTGCTGTTGCCGGGATCGCGGGCGTTGCGGGCTTGATGGTGAAATACCCGCACCCGTTCCCGCACACCTGCCAGTCCACACCCTCGTTGCTGGAATCGTTGCTCACCGCCGCATTCAAATTGACCGTACCCGCCGGCTGCATCTGCGAAGGAACAATTGAAACGAACTCAATGGAGAGATCCGTCGCAGGGGCAATGGCGATGGCGGCCGACGATATGCGGATGCCGGGATCGGCCGTCGAGGCGGCATTGATCGTCACGGCGGTGCCGTTCGCTGTTACAGGAGGCGCAGTATAGGTTGCAGCCTGCCCGCTGGGCGTTTGATGGGTAATGGCGCCGCATCCGCCTGCCGCTGTGCTGTTGCAGCTCAATGTCCAGGTAACTCCACCGGGTGGAATATCGTTAGCCACTATGGCGCTCACCTGAGCTTGAGTAAGAGCGGGCATTGAGAGAGGGGGAACTTGCGAAAAAGCAATCGTGGGCGCCTGGACAATGGACAGGGCAGCCGTCGCCGATTGCGTCGGATCGATTGTCGAGACCGCGGTGATGGTCACAGTGCCGCCGCTCGGAACCGTGAGTGGAGCGGTATACGTCACAGGCGGGAGGCCATTTGCAGTCTGTGCATAGGGCAAAGAGCCACAGCTTCCCGGAGTGTTGCAACTTAAACTGAGGTTGGCGATTCCTGAAGCAAGGGAGCCGGCGAGGGTGACCCTGAAGCTCGCCACGCCTCCTGTCGGGAGAGTGGTTGTCGGTGACGTGAAGTTGATGCTGATGGGGGCGGCCGAAATGGTCAGATTCGTACTCGTGGCGCTGGCCGGATCGCCCTCAATTGCGGCGGTAATCGTAACTGTGTTCCCCGATGCCGGCATCGTCGTCGGCGCTGTGTAGGTGGTCGCAACCCCGGCAAAGTCTGGACTCGATGGCGCCGTCTGCGTCTGCCCGGCGAAGTATCCGCAAAGGCTTGAGCCGCACATGGCCGTCCATTCGATAACTGTACCGGGAGCGCCGTTTAAAACTGTTACTTTTAGGCTGACCTGTCCACCCGCTGCGACGCCGGAAGGCGGAGAGACGAACGAAATTGAAATCGGTTGCGCAACTACCGGCAACGTGAAGCTGCTGACCGCCGATGGATTGCTCGCCACTGCCGCCGTCAAGGTGACTGTGTTCCCGATGGGGACGATGGAAGGAGCAGTGTAAACCGAAGCGACACCGTCCGGAGTGTGCGTCGGCACCAGGGTGCCGCAGGCGCCGCCAGTAACGCTGCCTGTCACAGGGCTGCCGCCGCAGGTAACGGTCCAGTTCACTCCCGCGTTGGCCTTGTCACCGATCGGAGTCATGTTCACCTGGACCACCGACCCAGGGGTAAGAGAGGATATTTGACCCGAATTCGTTCCGCTCGAGTTAGTAACCGAAATAGGCCCGGCTTTCACGCTGTCACTGCTTCCGCATCCCGACAGGACCGCGGCAAGGACGAGCCAGAAAGGGAAGTGCCATCGCCCCGGAGTGAAGACTCTGTTCAGAGGCGACAAAGAAAAGTACGGTGAAGGAGAATCAGCAGCCGGTGCATTTTTAGCGAGAGCAATTCCTGTTTTGCAATCGCTCGCACCTGTGGCTATCAAGGGAAGAACAGGATGATTCAGCCGGTCAGAAAGGCAAGTCCCGCTTCTCACAATTCGTGGCTCCTTCACTCGCACAGATCGGCCAGACGCGCAAGACCGCGCCGAACCAGGAAAGCCGCGCGCTGGGTGCTGATCCCGAGAATCATGCCGATATCGTGATATGACGTCCCCTGAGCTCGGAGCAAGAGACAGTTCCTTTGCCGGGAAGTCAGCGTCTGAATGGCGGAATTCACGCGACTTCGCCTTTCCTGCTGGCGAAAGGCTTCTTCAGGATCGGGGTCCGGATCGACTTGCTCCTTCAGGAGCGGCCATTGGCTTTCGGCGTCCACTGAGCCATCCCGATCCATCCTGCGGTAAAAGTCCATCGCGATATTGTGGACGACCCGAAACAGCCAGGCTCGAATGTTACTCACCTGGTTTCCACTGTAGAGATCTCGCACCAGGCGAAAAAAGCCTTCCTGTATTACCTCTTCGGCTTCGGCTGCAACCAGGCCCAGCGTGGACAAGTATGCATAGAGTGGAGAACGCAGATGGTCGTAGAGGTGAGTGATTTCCTTCTGTTGATCTGGCAGCCGAGCGTGCTGGCTAAGAATCGCTGCCTCTTCGACGGAAAACGTTACCCTCGAATCGCACCGGTCCAGAGATGGGAAACAGGTGTCACTGGAAACTTCCATGGAGGTCCTTCCGCACACTTCAGAGCAATCTCTTTGTTCTTTTCGTGGCTGAACGACGAGCTTCGAGGCCCATCGTTCAACCACTCGTACCATTTCTCCTGGCAACCTGACCTGGAGAAATCAGAAAAGGGGAGTTGTTGTTAACTCAGCATGCGGAACGATAACAATTCCGCCTCACTGCCAAAATGATTTTTTGGGCAATTCTGGCGGGCTTATTCAAGAGGGGTTAGTGATTATCCCTGTTTATTCCTCTGCTTGTGCAAAAAACGGCGATAAGCATACGCGGCGAAGGCAGACGCGGATCCCAGTAGAGCGAGGACCACGGTTGGGTCTTCGGGTGAATTCTCGCAGCCCGTTTGGGCATGCAGATAAAGAGGGGTAGCCGCGATCAGCAAAGCGCCAATCGCGGCCAGGAACTTCTTCATGGTCTCTCCTCCGGCAGTCTCGCCCTCTTGTTGGTACACGAGTTCTGCCGATTCAATATGGGTTAACGATTGTCCCCGTCGCTTACTTTGCCGGCCCGAAAACGACGATAGGCATATACGGCGAAAGCGGAAGCGGATCCCGCCAGAGCGAGGATTGCCGTTGGGCTTTCAGGTGAATCCACACAGCCGCCCTGGGCGTGCAGAACAAGAGGGCTCGCAGCGATCAGCAACGCGCCAACCGCAAGAAGGAATTTCGATCTCTTCATGATTTTCTCCTGAATGGTGATTCGGCCCATCGGTGGATTCGAATTCTCCGGCCCGCGTCTCGTTGCTGCCGCCAGCGACAATGGCGACCCGGAACAGACAGCACAATCCCCGGTACCGGTAAAAATGTCCCGATCTGCCGTGTATAAGACGAATGGAGGAAGCATTCTTCAACTACCCGTGGAGATTTTGTTGGAAAGTGGGAGACGAAAGCGCCGCATTTTTTCGCGGCGCGCGCACAGCACCTGGCGAGAACAAACGAGCTATACCACACGGATGAGACGCGATTATTACGCAAGCATTAAATCGATTCCGCGAAGAGCAACGGGCCGGCTTCCCGGTATGTTGGGGATCCTTGTTCTGGTCCTATGTCAGCGCGCACACCGACGCGCTGCTATACGAAAGCCGGGTCGTGCTCGCAAGGAGACCGTCGTATGCTTGGCAAAAAACGTCTCCGCGGCGTGGCTGAAATTGGGATTTGACAACAAGCTGGTGAGGGGCAGGCGGCCTCCAGTAGTGAGAACGGACTCTGCCACTCAGTGGGCCTCACGAGCTGCCCGATCCTGAGTCGTTCGTGTTGCTGTCCGATGACATTTCCACAGGCCCATCACTCCGGGCAGAGGACAAATCGCCGAAAGCGCGAAGTAACAAGCCACGCTGCGCCGAAATCTGAACAGCTTCAGATCGTGATCAGCAGCCGCGGCAAGCAGTCGTCACGCAGCGAGCTGCAGGAATCGTATTTCATTTGTCTTACGCAGCTTACGACTTTTTTGCCTCTTGCACAGGAGCGCTCGCAAGTCATCGAAATTTAACTTCGGGGTAATGCAGCGCAGGCGGTTTGAAGATACAAAGGACCCATGCTTCGGGCGTGTTCCGCCGCGCTTTCTCTTATTCGGCACTTGACTTTGCAAACCTCGCCGCTACTCTCTGAAATTCCTAACAATATCTCGGCAGCTAGTTGAAAACCACTTGCTCCGTCCGTCTTATGCCAGGATTCACCCATTTCCTCGGACGGCCCTGTGGCGCAGTCCGCTTCTTCGTTCAGTTCCGAGAACAACCTTGCTTGAGGAGAACTCTATGTCAAGATTTCGTCTGCTAACTTCAGCGGCCTGCGGCAGGGCTCGGAGTCGCCGAGTGCTGTCAGGTCTGGCAATTCTTCTTGGCGCTTCCGGTTTGCTTGTCTCCGGTTGCGGCATCGACCCGGGTTTGAAGATGAGTGGATCTTCTCCGGAAACTCAGGGAGCCACAATTAAGGGCGTTGTGCACGGCGGCCAGCAGCCTGTTGTCGGCGCGGACGTTTACCTCTACGCTGCCGGCACGAGCGGCTACGGCACTGCCGCTGCATCTCTGTTGGTGCCCGGTGATGGTACTGGTAATGGTCTTGTGTCGTCCGGTGGTTATGTAACGACCGACGGCACCGGCAGTTTCACCATCACAGGCGACTACACCTGCCCAGCCGCGCCGGGCGATCAGGTCTTCCTGCTGTCCAAGGGCGGCAATCCTACCGGCGGAGGAGCGAATCCGAACCTCGTGCTGATGGCGGCGCTTGGGTCCTGCTCCAGCCTCAGCAGCACCACTTACGTTGTCATCAATGAGGTGACGACGGTGGCCTCGGCCTATGGGCTGGCGCAGTTCCTCAGTTATACCTCTGGCTCCATCGACACGTTTCCAACGTCGGCCCCCACAAAGGGCACGACTCCCTACATCGGCATTCCCACCGGCGGCACAGGCTGCACCGGGGCCGCAAACTGGCTCAGCACGGGACCATCGACTTGCAACTACGTTGGCCTCCGCAACGCCATGCTCACGGTTCCGAACCTGGTGACCCTCAGCACCGGTAACGTGCCCCCTCTGGCCAGCAACCCAGACGAACCAAGCGCACCGGCAACCGGTAAAGTTCCGTCTTACGTCGCGACCGGTATCCACTTCTTTAACGACAGCTACGTCCCCTCGGCACGCATCAATACCCTGGCCAACATTCTCGCCCAGTGCGTCAACACAACGGGCGGCACTTCCGGGGATGGCACCAACTGCGGCAACCTGTTCCTTGACTTAACGCCTGCCTCCACTGGCATTGCTCCGACTGACACCCTCCAGGCCATTTGGAATCTTGCCCAGAAGCCGTTCCTGAGCGGGACAACCGCCACCAATTTCTTCAACCTGGCCGGCGTGAATCCAGCCTTTGCCGCGGGCGGCACGCTGAGCAGCCAGCCCAACGACTGGACCATTGCGCTGGGGTATACCTCAGGTGGGTTCACCAACAAGATACCCAGCTATGCCACCGGTGATCTGGATTCCTCCGGAATCGCCATCGACCAGCAGGGCAACATCATAGCGACAAACATCAATGACGGGGGCCAGACCGGAACCGGATCGATCGCCGTTATCGACAACCACGGTGTGCCCATCTCGCCCAACGCGACCGCAACCGCTTTTGGCGGCTGGCAGAACAGCGCAATAAATCTTCCCTTTACCCAACCGGCAGTCGACATCAACGGGGACGTCTATTTCGGGAACTATGGCGATTTGTCCCTTGCGGGGATTACCGAAAGCAGCGGCACCCCCCTCTTCCACAACACCTCGGTTCCAGCAGATGTCGACGGTAGTGCTCCTGCGGGCGTTGCCCTGGATCCCTTAGGCAATATTTACTTTGAAGGCGAGCCTTCCACGGGCGGCGTAGCCGTTGGCAAGTTCACCAGCGGTGGCGCGTTGGCCTCCGGGTTTACTACCTTCGACTCCCCTGTCGGCGCTGCGGGATACGGCGGTATCGCTCTGGATCCCCTCGGTGCGCCGTGGAGCGGCACCACCGGAACCGTCATCGTATCGACAAGCGCGGGTGATCAACAGATTAGCGCCTCAACGGGCAGTCTGGTTCATAACTTCTCAGGGTCAAACAATTACGGTGTGTTGTCGGTTGCATCCTCAGGCAACGTCTTCGGCTGCTCCAACGCAAGCATCTACGAAGACGAGCCGCCGTCCAGCTTCGTGCTGCTTTCAAATGACACCAACGGGTGCTACGCCGGCGGCCAGTATGCTCCGAACGCCATCGATGGGCTCGGGCACCTCTGGGAGCCGTCTTTGGCCAACGGTGTCACGATCGGCCACCTGATTGAAGTGAACAGCACTGGTGCGGCTCTGTCGCCGGCGAACTACGGCTATCAGGGCGTCGGTGGCCAGGGCGCCACTGTCGACGGAGAGCCACTCATTGCCCTGGTTTCCAACAACCCGGGCCAGGCCGAAAGCATTTCCGGAACAGCAGTGGACCCCTCTGGAAATGTTTGGGTGCTGAATGGCGCCGCCGACGCGGTTGAAAACGTAGCAACCCACATCTTCATCGAGTTTGTCGGTTTGGGCGCGCCCACGGTCACGCCCGTATCGCTTGCCGTTCAGTACAACACGTTTACCCAGTTGCCGTAAGGCCATTCGCTCGTCCGGGCCGGCGCTCAGCATGTTTTGTCCTGCCTGAGCGCCGCTTCCCACAGCAAAAGCCTGCAGGCGCGGGAAATCGCAGCCTGCTTCAAACCAAGGAGCGGAGTTTGGTTATGCACAATCTGTTAAGAGCAATCATCATTCTTGCCGCCGCGCAATCTGGCGTGGTGGTCAGTTCCAGCGCGCAAGCGACCTGGGTCTTCAACGGCGCCGGCTCATCGGCCCTCTACCTGGAGGGCGGTGAGGCCGCAGCAGCGCAGCTTGAGACCGCAACCCCCGACACGTATCAGTGTGTCTGGACGAGCACAGGCTCACTCACCGCGACCGATCCCACAACAAACCAAACCGAGAGCGGACAGTCGTGGGTGGCCTGGAGCATCGACACCACGACGAGCGGAACAAACTGCGCCAACCCCGGCACCAACATCAGTGTTTACACCTATGAGCAGACCGATTCTGTTGTCGGCAACCGCCTCCTCTTCAACGGCGCCACCGAGGTAGCGAGTGCGACAAGCGCGGCGGCCGCGAGCGCGAATCTGATTTACGGCGCCTGCCTCGCTAACGGGTGGGATTCCACCGCAAACCCCAACACGCCGGATGAAACCTGCAACCTCCCCGCGAATGTCCAAACCCTTATAGAAACGGCCTTCCAGCTCAATGTGGCCGGGACGGACATTCGTCCGGAAGACGCGCTGTTTGCTACCCTCCGCGCGACGACCCCTTGCGCTCAGCCGATTCCCTTCTCGATCGGTGCGGCCTCCACCAATCAGTACCTCGGACTGGGCTACACCAGCGGCGGCACGCCCATCAGCAGCTACTACGGCAGCGGCACGTTTCACGTAACCTCCTTCTCGCTTCCAGCCTCCTACAGCGTCTTCCGTTTCGGGGCGGCGCCGATCATTGTGCACATCAACCAGACCAACGCGACCGCAGCCCCTGCCGTAGGCGCAGCTGGCTTTGGCGACGCGGGCATTACCAACATCGAGAGCGGCGTCCTGGCGAACTTCCTGGATGGAACCTATTCACAGACGCAGGATTTTCCTGGAGCGTCCGGCGCCAACCAGGCCGTGACAGTGCTCATCCGCGAGCCTCTTTCCGGCACCTACAACACCATGGAGTATAACGTTCCGAATACGCTCGAGAACCAGACCTCCATGGACGTTGGTAAGAACCAGCTGGCAGCGCAGCAAAACTGCCCGGTAACGGGCGCGACGGCGAACCCGATGAACATCGCAACCGGTGCGAGTGCCCATAACCCCGGCGTGCGCGCCCGCGTCATCGGCACCGGCGAAATGGAAAAGGTGATGTTCGGCCAGGAAACTCCCGGCACTCACACCTTCTACCCCGCGGTTCTGGGTTGGTCCTTCTGGAGCCAGCCAAACTTCAAGAACGCCTATGCCGGGTCGGGGGGGTACCAGTTCGATGCCCGGTACCTGACGGTCGACGGCGTCGACCCGCTGCAAACCAGCTATACGGGCGGCACGATCCCGACCACGGGCAACGGACTGCTCACCAGCGTCACCATGGCCCACGTCATCGACGGCAGCTATCCCATCTGGTCGTTCCTGCGGCTGGTCTGCGCCGGCAGCGGCACCGCTGCCTGCACCGCAGCGCAGAACCTTGCCGGGACTGCCCAAAACTACGTCGCCCTGGGCGCCTCTGTGGACGCCCTGCACCCGCCGGACTTTGTGCCGGTAGCCAGCTCAACCGCCGCCTGGAACTCGCAGGTGGTCCGCTCGCACTTCCTGCCTCCGGGCATTGGCTCTCCCTGCACCCCGACTTCCAACGGCTCCGATACTCTGGCTTCCACCAACTCCAAACATGCACCCGAATGCGGGGGTGACGTGGGTGGCGTGGTGTATACCCTTCAGGCCGACAGGGACTACATAATCGACTTCCAGGGCGGCATCGGGGTCAAGGAAACCGGCGAAATCAACCGTCGCCGTTAAGCCCAAACCATCCTTCGTGCCGCTGCAACGCAGCAGCACCTGCTGGACAGGGCCGCGCCAATCAGCGCGGCCCTGCTTTGGTTAGACTCGGAATAATAATCAACCCTAAATCAACGGTATTTGTGACCGAGAGATCATTATGAATCGCAAAATCTTCCAGATTCCGGCAATACTGATCCTGTTCGTGACCGCCGCTTCGCTCCCGGCCCAGGAGACGTCTTCCACAGAAGTTTCCACGCCACCGGCCTCCGCGCCGCCACAGACCGCATCCCCGTCCGCACCAGCTGGCGGCGAGCCCCGACCGGTTCGAACGAAGGAAGACTGGTCCACGCTTCCGCTCGAAGGCAGCGGGCTGGACGTCTCGCGCATGGCTGTGGTTCGCATTTCCCTCTGGGACAAGGGAGACTATACCGAGGAGTTGCTGCGCGCCCAATGGCGGCCCAACGACCCGTTTGACCTGTATTTAGTCCGTCCCAAAGGGGTGACGAAGCCGCCGGCGATTCTCTATCTTTACGACTATTCCAATGAGACGGATCGCTTTCGGGATGAGAGCTGGTGCAAGCGCATGACGAAGGGCGGCTTCGCCGCGGTTGGCTTTGTCTCGGCAGTGAGCCAGGATCGTATCCACCTGCCGCGCCCGATGAAAGAGTGGTTCTTCAGCGAGCTGCAGGAGTCGCTCGGAACCACCACGCACGACGTGCAGATGATCATCAATTATCTCGACAAGCGCGGGGATATTGACGTGAGCCACGTCGGCATGTTCGGCCAGGGTTCCGGGGCATCCATAGCGGTGCTTGCGGCCGCGGCGGATCCGCGCATCACAACCCTCGACCTGTTCGAACTCTGGGGCGACTGGCCGGATTTTCTGAGGGAGTCCCCGCTCATTCCCCAACAGGAGCGGGCCAACTATCTCACGCCGCAATTCCTGAGCAAAGTCGCAAAACTCGATCCCGTGCTTTATTTGCCGCAGCTGCAATCGCGTCACGTGCGTATCGAGTACGTTCTTGACAATGGGACAATCCCCGCATCCGCGCGCAGTGCGCTGGTCATAGCCGCTCCGAAAAACGCCGATGTTCTACGCTACGAGGACGAGGCTGAACATATCGACGAGTGGCACGTGAATGGGTTGTCAGGCTGGATCAAAAGCCAGTTGCAGCCTCATGCCCAGGAGGGAAACTAAACACACCACGCCCGGCCGCGCTCGGGGCTTGCGCTGGGCAGGCTTGTCGTGCCGACACAAATGTCTCTGCGCCGCCTACTAACCAAATGGGGCAACTACATAGTAATAGTTGCCCATGGGATTACCTGGCCAGTGCATTCGCTCGCTGGTATGCCTCCTGCGCAGTTGGCGATGGTGGTGGTTTTGGTGAGGTAGACCCAGCCATCCCAGACGAAGTTGGATGAAGTTGAATCGTCGCCGAAGACGAGGGAGTAGCGTTCGTCGCCGTCGTTGGTAAATTTGGTGAGAAACTCGAGGGCTTCGCCGCCATAGGCAGGCGATGCGACCAGGTTCATGGTTCCGGTTGCGCTGCCGGTGGCTCCGGTATCGCTGGCAGCCTGCCAGTTGCCGAGGGTCTGAAGGCTGGTGACGCTGACGGCGTTGGCGGGGATATTGAGAGCGGCAGCGACGGTGATGGCGACGCTGGCGACGCAGGTGGCTCCTTTAGCGCCAGTGGCGACGATCTGGAGGGTATGCGGGCCGGCGGGGGCGCTGACGGAGGCGGTGAGGGTGCTGCCTTTGACGGTGACGGGGTTGGCGCTGCTATCGAGCGCGTAGCCCATGGAAGTGACGTTCTGCGAGGAGCATTTCGCAGCGCTGGCGGCGAGGTTGAAGGGCGAGGCAACCTGCTGGTTATTGGTGGGAGAGGTGACGGCGATGGTGGCGAAGGCGGGGGCGGCTGAGGCTGCGAGGAGACAAAGCGCCCCAGCGGCGATTCTCGGGAAATTCATGGCTGACCTTCAGTTTTGGGAAATGTGCTCTCTGAGGTCTGCACGTGCGCCAAACATTCAGGAGTGCTGGAGGGAATGTAAGCAGTAATGGTGAGGAAAGCAAGAGGAAATTTCTGAAATCGACGTGGAATGGACGAGGAAATCGCCGACGTTGGTCGTTGGGCAGGACGGGCCGATGGGATAGTCTGGTGAGGTTATGAATCCATCGCATCCGCAGCCGAAAATTCAGCTCAGTCAGACGCCTGAGTATCGCGAAATTTACTCCAACAGCGTGCAGGTGCGGGTGAGCGTGTGGGATTTCCTGCTGGTGTTCGGGCTGGTGCACCAGGAGTCGCCCGAGCAGGTGAACGTGAACAACGCGCTGGGTGTGTATCTGAGCCCGCAGCAGGCGAAGGCGCTGTGGAACATCCTGGGGCAGAACCTGGCGCAGTACGAGCAGACGTTTGGGACGCTGGCGCTGGAGCCGCAACAGATGAGCAAGGGGCCGGTGCACTGAAGGCAGCCGCTCGGCGAGTCAGCAGGTAAGCGAGTCGGCATGTCGTCGGGAGCGGGGCCGTTGGGGCGAAGGGCGGCCAGGAATGAAAAGGCCAGCGGTGCAAGAGCGTGCGGTTCCGTGGTGGGTGGTGCTGGCGGCGGTGTTTGCTGCGGTCGTTGCCGCGCATGCGCCGCTGCTGCGGCTTCCTTATTACTGGGATGAGGCTGGGTATTACATCCCCGCGGCGTTCGATTTTTTCCGCAGCGGATCGCTGATTCCTTATTCCACGCTTTCGAATGCGCACCCACCGCTGCCGTCGGTTTATCTGGCGCTGTGGTGGAAGGTGTTTCACTTTGCGCCGGTGGTGACGCGGGTTGCGATGTGCCTGGTAGCTGCGTTAGCGCTGACGGCGGTGTGGCGGCTGGCGGCGATCACGACGGGCAAAGCTTCAGTAGCGGCGGCCACGGTGCTGCTGACGGGGATCTATCCGGTATTTTTCGCGCAGAGTTCGCTGGCGCATGCGGATTTGTTTGCCGCTGCGGGAACCCTTTGGGGGCTGGTGTTTCTGCTGGAGGGGCGGCTGTGGGGAGTGGCGGTTTGTTTTTCGATGGCGGCGCTTTCGAAGGAGACGGCTGTGGCGACGCCGCTGGCGCTGATTCCAACCGTTCTGCTGACTGGACGGGGCGCCCACGGTGGGTGGAGCGGGCAGATCGGTAAGGTGGCTGCGCTGGTGGCGCCGGTGGTTCCGCTGCTTGGCTGGTATGCGTATCACTGGCGGAAGACGGGGTTTGTGTTTGGGAATCCTGAATATCTGCGCTACAACGCTACGGCTACGCTGACTCCCGGGCGGGTGCTGCTGGCGCTGGCGCATCGCACGATGCATGTGACGCTGCACATGAATCTGTTTGTGCCGGTGGCGGCCATGGTGGGATGTTTGCTGCTGCCGGCAGTGAAGGAGGACGCTCCGCGCAAATCCGGCGAAGGCGCGGAGATAAATGGACGGCAGGATTCGTCACAGTTGCGGGCACGTATTCGGCCGGAGCATCAGGCAGTGTTTTATGTGACGATCGCGACGAATGTGGTGTTGTTCTCTGTGCTGGGTGGGGCTCTGCTGACGCGGTATTTGTTGCCGCTGTATCCGCTGGTGCTGCTGCTGTGCGTAAATACGTTTCGCCGGCGTCTGCGAGAATGGACGGCGCTGGTGGCGCTGAGCGCGGCGGCCTTTGTGGTGGGCTTGTTCGTGAATCCGCCGTACCGGTTTGCGCCGGAGGACAACCTGGAATATGCAACGGTGATTCGGTTGCATCAGGCGGCGATTGGGCAGATTGTGGGGCAGATGCCGGGGGCGACTGTCCTGACGGCCTGGCCGGCGACGGATGAGCTGAGCAAGCCGGAGCTGGGGTACGTGACGCGGGTGGTTCCTGTGGTAGCAATTGCGAATTTCTCGGTGGCGGAAGTGGCAAGGGCCGCGGCGATGACGGGGCAATATTCAGCGGCGCTGGCGTTTTCGACGAAATATGATCCGCCACGGCTGTGGTTGGGCCTTGGACGGCGGAACGAGGAACTCGATACGCGGTATTTCGATTTTCATCGGGATTTGCCGCCGGGATTGATCGCGCGGGAGCTGGGTGGACGCGTACTTTGGCGCGAGGAACGGAAAGGGCAGTGGGTGGCGGTGTTGCGGTTTTCACCACAGGCGCAACCCAGTGAAGCTTTTTATTCGGCGCGTGCGGCGAGTTCGGCTATACCGTTGGCTTCGCGATAGAGGATCGTGTTCAGACTGGGGAAGGCTGTTTGAAGTTCGCCGCGATGGAGGGCGAACTGCGGGGACTCGCCGGTGGCGAAGCGGGGATGGTCCGCGGTGAAGGTTTTGTAGAGGAGGAGGCCGCCGGGCGAGAGGAGCACGGGCAGCGCGGCGAAATGTTCGCGCATGAGAAACCAGAAGACGGTGACGAGTTCGAAGGGTTTGGTTAGTCTGGGCGCACTTGCGGTCCCCCAGGCGAGAGTTTCGGCGGCCGACTCGCGGCGGATGGTGATGGTGACACCCGCGGTTGTGGCACGCCGGGAGGCGATGGCCAGGCCTTCGTCGGAGATATCGGTAAGGGTAACGTCCCAGCCGCTCAGGGCGAGCCAGATGGCATGGCGGCCGGCGCCTCCGGCGAGGTCGAGCGCTCGGCCCGGTGATAAACCTGAACAAGTTTCGATGAGGAAGGGGTCTGGTTCGGCGGACTGCGCATCGCCGGAGAGGAATTTCGCGTTCCAGCGGGCGCGGTCGTCGAGCATCATTACTCCTTTACGGTTGGTTGGGTACTGACAAGGGCGTTGTGTCCTCCGTTATACTCGGTGGATGGCAGGGCAGAAAACCTTCTATCTGGAGACGTTTGGCTGCCAGATGAACGTGCATGACTCGGAAAAAGTCATTGGCACGCTGGAGCAGCAGGGCTACGCTCGGGTGGAGACGGAAGATGCCGCGGATCTGATCCTGTATAACACCTGCTCGATTCGGGATAAGGCGGAGCAGAAGGTCTTTAACCGGCTGAACGATTACAAGGCGCTGTACAAGAAGGGCAAGCGGTTTGGCGTGCTGGGGTGCGTGGCGCAGCAGGAGGGCGAACGGATCTTCGAGCGCGCGCCGTATGTGTCGCTGGTGTCGGGGTCGGCGTCGTACCGGAAGCTGCCGGAGATGCTGATCCAGATTGAGAACGGCGCGACGCGGGTGACAGGTCTGGACGACCGCGAAACGGAAGAGACGTTCGAGACGGAGTTTACGGCGCGATCGAATCCGCATCGCGGATACATCACGATCATCGAAGGCTGCGATAAGTTCTGCGCGTACTGTGTGGTTCCGTATACGCGAGGCAAGGAGCGGAGCCGGCGGTCGGAGTCGGTGCTGGCCGAGGCGCGCCGGATGGCGGAGAGCGGGTTCACGGAAATACAGCTGCTGGGACAGAATGTAAATTCGTATCGCGACCCGGAGGGCAAGCGGAGTTTTGCGGAACTGCTCGTGGCGGTGGGCGAGGTGCCGGGGATCCGCCGAGTGCGGTTCACCACTTCGCATCCGAGGGACTTTACGCGGGATATTGTGGAGGCGATCGATGCGGTGCCGTCGCTCTGCGACCACGTACATTTGCCGGTACAGAGCGGATCATCCCGGGTATTGCGCTTGATGGCGCGCGAGTATACGCGCGCGCAGTACCTGGAACGCATCGGATGGATTAAGGGAGCAAAGCGGTCGATCAGTATGACGACGGACGTGATTGCTGGATTTCCCGGCGAGACGGCGGAAGATTTCGAAGAGACGCTGAGGCTGCTCGACGAAGTGCAGTACGACGGGGTGTTTGCCTTCAAGTACTCGCCTCGTCCGAATACGCCGGCGCAGACGATGGCGGATTCGATACCCGAGGAGGAGAAGTCGGAGAGGCTGGGAATTTTGCTCGAGCGGCAGCGGGAGATTCAGCGGGCGAATTACGAGAAGCATGTTGGGCAGGTGCTGGAGACGATGGTCGAAGGAGTCAATGCGGCGCGCGGGCAGGTAGTGGGGCGGACTTCACAGAACAAGACGCTGAACTTCACAACGAAGCAGCCGATTGCTCCAGCGCCTGGGGCTTATGTGCCTGTGGTTGTGACAAAAGCGTTTCCGAATAGTCTGGTGGGAGAGATGGTTTAAATGCAGCGAGAGGCTGTCAGCGGAAAGCGGTTAGCGGAAAGTGTTTAGCATGAGGGGGCCAGGGGGGGACACGATGGAAGTGGAGATGAAAATTCGGGGCCTGATGGTCGATCCTTCCACGAACATGCCGGTCGTGATCCTGAAAGATCCGAAGAGCGAGGCGGTGCTGCCGATCTGGGTGGGGCTGTATGAGGCGAACGCCATCCAGCTGGAAGTGGAGAAGGCAACGACGGCCCGCCCGCTGACACACGATCTGCTGAAGAATGTGGTAATGGGGCTGAACGCGCAGGTGCAGCGTGTAGTGGTTTCGGAGCTGCGAGGAGACACGTTTTATGCAGTGATCTGGATGGAGCAGAATGGGGAGATCGTGGCGATCGATGCGCGGCCGTCGGACGCGCTGGCGCTGGCGCTGCGCTCGGATTGCCCGATCTTTGTTGCAGAAGAGGTGCTGCATGCGGCGAAAGTGCTTCCCAACGCCGCCGATACGCAGCCGACCGAACAGGATGTTCGGCGCTGGCTGGAGAATCTGGGCGACGAAGACCTTGGCAAGTACAAGATGTGAGTGGATAAGTTCTCTGCTCCTGAGACCGTTCCGGTTCCTGCTTAGCTGCGGCACCACGAAACCGATGAATACATTCAAGAGGTAAACGGTGGGCATAGATCTGAATGGCGCCCAGCTTCTGATCAGAGCGCAAAGGAGCGGTGTATCGTTCGAACGCATGGCTACGCTGGGCCATCAGGCCATTCACTGCCATCGTCCCTCGCTCGTCTCGGTTTTGCGCAAGGCGGGATACGACCTGCCGAGGGAGACGGTTCGTAAATTGCTGGACCCAACAACCGTCTACTCCGATGATTTTTTCAGAGTGCTTGGAGCCAGGGAGCAGGTGGTGATCGATGCGAACGATTACGAGGGCGCCCATGTAGTTCACGACATGAATCGACCGATTCCGGCCAGCTTGTTCTCTTCTTTCGATCTTGTGCTCGATGGGGGGACGCTTGAGCACGTATTCGACTTTCTGACTGCGCTGCGGAACGCAGCCGCAATGGTTCGACCCCAGGGCCGCTTTTTGTCGATTACGATGGCCAACAACTTCTGCGGGCACGGCTTCTATCAGTTCTCGCCCGAGCTGTTCTATCGTTTTTTTTCACCGGAGAATGGATATGGCGTGGAATCCTGCATTGTATGGGACGGCACCTGGAGATCGAGGTTTTATCAGGTTTCTGATCCGGATACGGTGCGGAGCCGCGTGGAGTTTCGGACGGAGCATGGGGACGGTGTTTACATGTTTGTTCAGGCGAAACGCATCGGTGCTCTTTCGAGGGAATTTATACCGCAGCAGAGCGACTACGTAAGACTGTGGGAGCAGGATGGAGAGACTTCGGGAAAACCCGGCGGTCTGAAGGCCGCGATCCGGCGAAATCCCACTCTGTGGTCGGTGGCCAAGTCCACGCGGAGGCTGCTCGATTTGCAGCTGCGAAGGTTTTCGGCCTTCGGTTTTCGCCGGGGAGGTTTGCGAGGTTTGCCCAAAGGAGCGCTGACGCCGCTGCGGGATGTGCGAGTCCTTTATTGAGTGGCTTGCGCTGGGTTCAATTTTGTTCCCATGCCGCCGGTGGCGATTTTCATCGGCTGGACAATTCCTTCGTTGAGCCCATGCGGATCCTTTGGCGCTGCCCTGGCTTCCTGCGCAAGGGGCGAGGCGCGATCGATTTTTCAGCGGCATTCGAAACAGGCTTTCGATGCCGGGAGCGCGAAGCCACATTTCGGAGTTAGACCTGGTTCGGAGGCGGGAAGAGTTCAGTTATGAGTCTGAAGCGAATCCTGAAGCTGCTGGCGGCGTTCTTCACGGGACAGGGTGTCTCGGTGGTTACGCAGCTTCTGGTTCCGCCGCTTTTCCTGCACCGGTATGCTCATGGCGTCGAAGTGTACGGGGAGTGGGTGGTGCTCACGGCCGCGGTTATTTATCTCAGCACGCTCAATTCCGGAATGCAGACTTATGCTAACAACCGGATGGCCATACATTACAACGGCGGCGAGGTGGAGGCGGCGAAAGTTGTCCAGGCCAGTGCTCTGAAGCTGAGCCTGATTCTGATAGCGACGCTGGCGCCTGCGAGTTCAGCGGTACTGTTCATGCCGATCGGCCGCTGGCTGCACCTCCGCTATACGGATTCGCGGACTGCCGCTTTGACGATATTTGTGCTGGTACTACAGCTGATGATCGGCTGGCTGTTCTCGCTGCTCTGTAACAGCTATCTGGTGCTGGGCCGTGCGCATCGGGGCCAGAACTGGGTGAGTGCGCAGAGGCTGGTTGCGGCTTTGGTAATGGCGGGATTTCTGTGGGACCGAGCGTCATTTCCGGTTCTGGCTCTGACGCAGCTGGCATCCACGGTTCTGTTTACGATTCTGACGGTAGCGGATATGCGGGTGAGCGCACCGGTGCTGCTGCCTTCGCTTCGCTATGGAAATGCGAAGACAATGCTGTCGATTGTGAAGCCCAGCGCCTATTTTGGCCTATACGCTGTTTCGGGCCTCCTTCTGTGGCAGGTGCCGGTGCTGGTCATCCAGCTGACTCTTGGGGCGGCGAGTGTAGCGCTGTTTTCAATCACTCGCATGATCTTCAATTTTTCGCGGCAGATTCTCTCTGTGTTGACCTTCGCCATTTCCCAGGAAATCACCATTCTGGTGGGCACGCGCGACTGGTTGGGGCTCAGCAGGCTGTATGACCTGTCGGAAAGGGTGGTGTTGTTTCTGGTTACAACGGTAAGCGTCGGGACCTTGCTGATGTGTCCCCTTGCTTTCTCGATCTGGCTGCACAAGCGGTCTCTTTACGAACCGGGTTTGTGCCTGTTGATGGCGATTGTTTCGTCGGTCACCGGTATAAAAGACCACAAAATTCAATTTCAGTATTCGAGCAATCAACACGAGGAATTGGCGGTTATTGCGTTTTTCGCCTACCTGGCGATGTGTGGCGTCGCAGCCCTGACGCTGCGGCCCTTCGGCGTTTCCTCTCTGTTGCTGTTGTGGCTGGGAGCGGAGTTGGTGCAGGTCGCGGCCATCCTGAGACTGAACAAACAGCTGTTTCCGCCGGAAATCCATATTTCCGCCGCTCCGGTGGTTCGTGCGCTCCTGATGCTGGCGTTGTGCTTCTCCCTTGTTGCGTGGCCGGTCTACCACGGCAGCGAATGGCCGCCGCTGGCGATGGCGGGAATTGCTCTGCCTGTCGTTGGTGTATTGTGCGTATTTTCTTATTTCGTCTTCGGACTCAAGGAAGTAAGGGAGCTGGTAGAAGGGAGGTGGCGGCGAAGGCTAGCTGCGGTGAAGTGAATCGCCCGCAACCGTGGCCGCCTGCGGATCCTCGGCAGGTTGTTCCGCAATGCCCAGCGACTGCATCACGAAGCTGGCGCTCCGGCCCATTAACACGAAATGCCGCACGACAGAACCATAGCCGATGTCTCTCGACACGAGGGATGAGGCCGGACAAAGCCAGGAGAGACCCGAGGATTGGAACGACAGAAAGGTCTCTGTCTGCACGCGTTTACTGAGCCCGGCATCGGCCAGCAGATGATTGATGGCGAGCTGATCGTCCATTTCCAGAGCCGTTCTCGCGCAATACTGGTCGAGGAATCGAATGGTTCTTTCATTGGAGCGGATCATCATGAATCCGCAACACAGAATGAAACCGTATCGCCGCGCGACGTCCATGGGAATGGAGTAATCCATTTGCGCTACAACATCGGACGGGGGGAGCGATTTGAGCATGGCCTGCAAATTGCCGACGACGATGGCATCGACGTCAAGGGAAACGACATCCCAGCCTTGATCGACGAGGGCGCGCAGCACCAGTACGCGCAGAATCCAGAGGGTGCTTCCACTGAAGCGGTCAAGGCGCCCATGCTCATCGAAACGAAACCAGGCGGAAACGTCGAGGACGCTGCAGCCGGATGCCCGAACCGCCGCGGCTGATTCCGGGTCCAGGGCTATTACGAGGCGACACCACGGTATGTTCCGCCGCACCTGCCTGAACCAGAGCCAGAAAATGTCGAGGAATCGCCTGCTGACGAATGTAAGGACAATGGAGCCGCTGCCGTTTCTCGAATGAGGGATTTGTCCAACCGCTTCGGAGATCTCATCGGAAAGTCGACCCGACAAAACGCCTTCGAGGAAAATCCGGACCGACGCAGCGATCGCAGAATTAGATGTTTCGGCGAGGTTCCGCTCCGTTCTTCTGTAAAGAAGCAGGGAGAGGCTGGTGCGACGAAGTAACCACGCCAATTGCGCAAGCAACATATTGTTGTCGAAGGAACGATCCAAATCCCGGCACAGCATCCTTGCGAAAATCCACTGCGCCAGCGAACGATTTCGGCACATGAGAAAGGCATAAGAAAGCCGGATCTGATTTTCATTATGCTGGTCCAGGGAACCAGGTACCAAGCTCAGGATAAAGGCAGTCAGGAGCCAGAGGTGCAGTCGCCCGGTGATCCTGGCGAGAACAAGACAAGCTTTGCTCATGTTCCTCCTGTGCCGGGATGGGGCTGAATGCCATCTGGCAGAGCCTCTGCCCCGTGAGCTTCACATCGCCGGATGAGAAGCAGGTTGTTGTCGTAATGGTTCAGTGGATTAGGAAGCTCCACAAACACAAATTCAAACTCCGGGTATTTCGAGCAGGCAGCTTCAAGGTATTCGTGCCACTGCGGGATCAATTCCCGAAGAATGTCTTCCACCACATAAATGCCGCACGGGCGGAGTTGCCCAAGCGAGCCGTTAAGGAACGAGAGGTTACCTTCGAAGGTGTGCAGGCCATCGTCGATCAGGAGGTCCATACCACCCTGCAGGGAGGGCTCCGACCAGAGCGCGTCTATGGCCGCAGGATCACGCTGATCGCAGTAGAAGGTTTTAATGCGGTCCGATTCGAAGAGGATGTCGCGATCGATGTCGGCGCCATAGATAATTGCCCGCGGGAATAACTCGCGCCATCCACGCAGCGAAGCGCCGGGACGGCCCATTTCTCCCATGCTCGAGACGAGTTCCGGCTTGTTGGTGCCCAGCCCCAGCTCGAAGATTCGAAGAGGCCGATCCCGCAGCTCGCCGAGCAGCGCAGAATAAACAGTCGTGTAGTTGTGGCGGTGTCCTTTGTCGCTGCCATGCCAGGTCATGACACTGCACATCTTCGTCGGAGCAAGGAGATTGACCTCGCGAGTGAGATTCAGCAATTCTCCGGCGCGTCCGCCCGGAAAAGCTCTGACCTTTGGAGTCTTCCGAATGAATCCCGAGGCAACCCGGCGAGGCAGACGGAAACGCCACTGCCACCGCAAATACAGAACCAAATGATAGACGCGAGGCGGAAGGATTCGCCGCATGAATTCTCGAGTAGCTGCCCTCATTTGGGGCTACCTGAATCGGGTTTTCGAGTCGATCGGACTGGTGCTGACATGCTTCCAGTATCGCAAATCGGTATCGCATGTTGGCCCGGTTCGATTTCCCGGACACCAGGCGACCCTATATCACGCGGACACTCACCTTAGGAGACACTACGCATTGCGGAAGGTGTTGCTTCCCTGCACGCCCTAGGCACTCTATCAGGTGGTGAACCGGATTGGTTCAGTGATTACCAAAGTTGTGACCACCTCCGTTATCTTGCGCTTCCCGGTTTGCGTCGCGACATCTGAGAACACTGACAACGCAGATCTGGGGAACGGGGCTGATGGCAAGGCAGGCGACTGCAACCTTTTTGTCGTGAATTCGCCGGATTCCCTTTTTCAGGCGGCAAGCGCATCGTTCTCACGTTGCCGGGTGCGAGTCGACGACGGAGTGGCATGCAGGGCGGAGACTCAATTTTTCGCGAATGGATTTTCGCGGCCAGCCTTCTTATTACCTGGCCCGTCTACCACGATATGCACGTCGGCGATGGCGGGCATTGCGCTGGCCGTGGTTGCGGTGTTGTACGTCCTTTCCTATTTTGCCTTCGGCCTGACCGAGGTGCGCTGGTTGAAGTGAGGTGGCGGCGAAGACCAGGCTGCTGCGAGTGAATCCTTTCCGCGCGCAACGGCCCGCGGATCCCCGCAGATCGTCCGCCAATGTCCAAATGGTCCGGGATGATCGCGATCGATCCAGTAGTTATTGCGGCACTCGCCCGTCATATTGCCTGGTCGGCTCTGCGGTTATACTCTGAAGGTTCCCACACCGAAGAATCCTAAGAGGAGGGTGCTTTGAAATCGGCCTTGGTTCGAATCCTGGGACACCAGGCGACCATCATCCACGGAGACACCCTGGTCCTGGATCGATGGCTGTGGGTGAAAAAGTATCTGAGGGCTGTTCCACCCGGATCGCAGTCTCTGATCGATGTAGGTTGCGGAACGGGCGCATTCACGATTGGCGCAGCTCGACTGGGCTATCGGTCGTTGGGCTTGAGCTGGGATGAGCGAAATCAGCGGATGGCAGCGGAGAGGGCGGCTATCTGCCATGCCGATCTGGCCAAATTCGAAGTACAGGATGTGAGAAACCTCGGCAGTCGCGAGGATCTCAAGGGACAATTCGACGTCGCGATTTGCCTGGAATGTATTGAGCATATTCTCGACGATCAGAAGTTGATGGTCGATATCGCGTCGTGCCTGCGGCCTGGCGGACTGCTTCTGCTGACGACTCCGTACGTCTGTTTCCGGCCGATCAGCAGGACCGATGAAGAAATCTCGCCGGTCGAAGACGGCGGGCACGTGCGAAGGGGTTACAGCGCTGAGGATCTGGAGAGAATTTCACACGCCGCCGGCTTCGAAGTTAAACGCATCGAGTACTGCAGTGGAGTGCTGAGCCAGAAGCTCACAGGAATTCTGCGATCGGTCAGCAGGCATACAACTCACCTGATTGGATGGGTGGTGGTCCTCCCCTTTCGTTGGGTACCTCCGGTGTTTGACAATATGGCGACTGCGGCGACGAAATGGCCACGCTACTGCATTGCCCTTGTGGCGCGCAAAAGCGACAGACGGCCCGCCAATCCGACGTCGGCACCCTAAAAGTCTGTTGCGAAAAAATCGCTCTTCCATCCGTATAAGGGCCAACGAACCCCTGGCCGAAGGGAGGGGGTCGTGTTACGGCCCGGAGCAGATTGGCTGCGAATCTGGAAGAGTTGATCAGATGGTAAATAGATTGGCCCTGAGATTACTAAAGTTGTCCCTACCTCCGTTATCTTGCGCTTCCGGGTCTGCATCGCTACAACTGAAAACATTAACAACGCAGATCTGGGGAACGGGGCTGATGGCAGGCAGGCGACTGCATCCACAGCCCCCATTTTTTTGTTGTGAATCTGCCGGATTCCACAGGCCCACTTCAACCTTTCCACGCCGCAAGCGCATCGTACTTCACGGGCCCAGGGGCAGAGTGGCAACCCAGGGCGAGTCGGGGCGCCATTATTCCGCGCTGTACAGGTTTCGCGCGGTTTTTACCGAATTGGAGTACTATCACTTCGGATACAGGCACTGAAATCATCTTTTTGAATGGAGAAATGTAAGAAATGAAAAGACTTGTAGTTATTGTTTGCGCATTATTTATGGCGATTCCGGCGTTTGCTCAGGATAAGGAAAAGCTCGTTACCCGGCTGGATGCCGCGCGCGATGTCCTGAACCAGATTATGGCCACTCCTGACAAACAAATTCCCGATTCCATCCTGAGCCAGGCGACGTGTGTAGGTGTTGTCCCCGGAATGCTAAAGGGAGCGTTCATCTTCGGGGCAGAATATGGCCAGGGCGCGGTGACGTGCCGGACAGGCCATGGATGGAGCGCGCCTGTGTTCATCCGGATGGAAGGGGGGTCCTGGGGATTTCAGATCGGCGGACAAGGAACCGATCTTGTGCTGGTGGCCGTAAACCAGAAGGGCTTTCAGGATTTGCTGAACAGCAAATTCAAGCTGGGCGCGGATGCGTCGGCAGCGGCGGGACCGGTGGGGCGCAATGCGCAGGCGTCCACGAACTGGAAGCTGCAGTCGGAGCTGCTGACGTGGTCACGAAGCAAGGGCTTGTTTGCGGGCGTGGACCTGAGCGGGGTGGCAGTCACCCAGAATCATGCGGATACGGACGCTTTCTATGGCTCGCCGCATTCGTTTGAGAGCATCCTGCGGGGCAACGTACCCGTGCCAATGGATGCGAAGCCATTCGTGCGGACGGTTGCGAAGTATTTCCACGAAGCGCAGGAGTAGCTTTTCTGGTTGTGAGCGGGCGGCGGAGGCATCAGCTTTCGCCGCCGTTACGTTGCGGCGCAATTGTCTAAGCCGGCCGCAACTTTCCGAAGCCGGCCGGCTCGGGGCGTTTACACTGAGGCTTCGCCGCGACCGATGCGAGAAGCTCTCGAATTTGCGTTCGCCTGGACACTGCTGAGGCTGATGGGAATGTTGCCGCGCGGCATGGCGCGGAAGGCAGGCGCTGGCCTGGGGGCAATCGCGTGGCTGGTGGTGCCGAAGTTGCGGCGCACCGGGATGCGGAACCTCGAGCTGGCTTATCCGGAGATGCCGGCGGCGGACCGCAGGCGCATACTGCGACAGATGTATCGATACCTGGGATGGCAGCTGGGCGAATTCTGTCAGATGCGCCGCTACACGCGGGAGAACACGCGGGAGCTGATCCGGTACGAGGGGCTTGAGCGCTATCTGGATGCGCGGGCGCGGGGGCGCGGGGTGCTGGTCGTCACAGGGCACCTTGGAGCGTGGGAGCTTTCGAGCTTCTGGCATTCGCTCATGGGCCATCCGATGGCGATGGTGATTCGGCGTCTCGATAACGCACGGGTGGATCGGATGGTGAATGAGATCCGGTGCCTGCACGGCAATCGGGTGGTGCATAAGGATGATTTTGCGAGGGGGTTGCTCTCGGCGGTTCGGCGTGGTGAAACGGTAGGGATTCTGATGGACACGAACATGACGCCCCCCCAGGGGGTGTTTGTGCCGTTCTTTGGAGTGGCGGCCTGCACGGCGGCGGGTTTGGCGAGGGTGGCTCTCCGAACCGGGGCCGCGGTTCTTTCGGGATTTCTGGTCTGGGAGGCGACCGAAGGGAAATACGTTCTGCATTTCGGCGATGAGATTCCGCTCGTGGAGACGGCCGACGACGACCGCGACATATTGGAGAACACGGCGCGATTTACCGAGGCGATCGAGGGCTTCGTCCGGCGGTATCCGGAACAGTGGCTGTGGGTGCACCGGCGGTGGAAGACGCGGCCGGAGGGGGAGGCGCCGCTTTACTAATCCTGATCAATCGTGCGACGCGGGCCAGGTCGGCGGCCTCTAATCGGCGGCTGCGGATTTTGTTTCGGGGTGTGGGGAAAGCGGCGCGTTCGCTCCGGGAGCAGTCGGGTCGAGGGGATGCAGCTCCACACCATCCTTGCCGGTCCATCCGGGCAAGGACTGGCTGCCGTAGATGATGCGGACGCCGCTGGTGAACGTAAAGTAGCTCCAGATCCATTGAGTGAGCACGGCGAAGCGATTGCGGAAGCCGATGAGGAAGTAAATGTGGACGACCAGCCAGGTGATCCAGGCTGGGAAGCCACTCCAATGGGCCTTGAAGGGCCACTCGATTTTCGCAACGGCGGCGAGCCGGCCGATGGTGGCCATGTCGCCTTTGTCGAAATAGTGAAACGGCTTGCGAGGCTGGTGGTTGAGGTCGGCGGCAATCATGCGGGCGACGTGGTCGCCCATCTGCATGGCCGGCTGGGCCACGCCAGGCACCTGATGACCATTCTGCTCGAAGTGGGCAAGGTCGCCGCAGACGAAGATGTCCGGATGCCCTTCAGGATTGAGGGTGGAGTTGACCAGCACGCAGCCGCGTTTGTCCGTGGGCACGCCGAGGAGCTTGCCAAGCGGTGAAGCCTGTACACCGGCGGCCCACAGGGTCACGGCGGCATCGATGCGCTCCCCGCCTGCGACGACATATCCGGGCTGAACGTCGGTGACACGCAGGCCGGTATGGACCTCGGCGCCGAGAGCCTTGAGCTGCTCTTCGGCTTTGATGGAAAGGTCTTCGGGATAGCTGGCGAGGACATGCTTCTCGCCTTCAATCAGGATGACGCGGGATTGGGCAGGATTGATGTGGCGGAAGTCGCGACGCATGAAATGGCGGGCGATGCCGCAGATGGCGCCGGCGAGCTCGACGCCGGTGGGACCGCCGCCGATGACGACGAAGTTGAGAGGCGGGTGGGTGCCGGTCTCGAGCATTTCGCGCTCGGCGAGCTCGAATGCGAGCAGGACGCGCCGGCGAATCTCGATAGCGTCTTCGATGGTTTTGAGACCTGGGGCGAGGGGAGCCCATTCATCGTGGCCGAAGTAGGAGTGGGTTGCGCCGGTGGCGACGACGAGGTAATCCCAGGCCATTTCCGCGCCGCTGCGAAGGTGCAGGCGCCGATTTTCGCAATCGAAGGCGACCGCTTCATCCATGAGCACCTCGGTGTTGGTGTTGTCGCGGAGCATGGAGCGGAGTGGAGAGGCGATGTCGGCGGGGGACAGCACAGCGAGGCCGACCTGATAGAGCAGCGGCTGGAAGGTGAAGTGGTTGCGGCGGTCGACAATGGTGACGTCCACTGGCAGCTTTGCCAGGGCCTTGGCGGCGTGGGTTCCGGCGAAGCCGCCGCCGACGATAAGGACGCGGGGGCGGCGTTGGGTGTGGTCGGAGGGCATTTTGTACACAGATCCTCTACCAGAGATGATGCGGGCCGGGGCAACAACGATGGAAAACTGCCGGTTAATTACGGAGAGCGCCGTGACTGGCAGCCAGTAGTACGGCCACTGCCGAGATGCCGCCGACGACGGCGGGGGCATGGCGGAAGGCCCATCCTGTGAGGACGGCGGAGAGAAAGTAGACGGCCAGAACCAGTGCCTGGAGGGCGAACCGCTTCTCGAAGCTGGTTTCATGTTGCAGGATGCGCGGCTGGCGGGCGGCGAGGAGGGTGAGGCCGTTGGTCAGGGTGGTCCATGTGCCGGTGATGTAGGTGGTGACGACGCCGGGGATGCGGAGCTGCACCATGGCTCCGCTCTGGATACCGATGGCGAGGGCGACAGAGGCGAGCAGAAGGGTGGCAGCGCGGGGCGCGGGATGGCAGCCCATTGCGACCCATGCGGCCTCAGCGGCGAGCAGGAGCAGAGCTTCAAGGAAGAGCGCCCAGGAAATCGGCTGGGCCCAGATAACGCCCTCGGGAACGCCGCGGCTGATGAGCGTTCCGAGGGCGGTGCCGGCGACGTAGCCTCCCACGGCGGCCACCGGATGAAGCATGTCGCCGTGCGCCAGGAAGACGGAAATGCCGAGCAGCACGGTGTTGCCCGTCATGTTGGCGACGAAGGCGTGAGCGATACCGAAATAGCTCCACCCGTCGGCGGACCCCGAGGCCGCCGCGAGGATCAGCAGGAGGATATCCCGCTCTTTGTCCTTCACGGTTGGGTTGGATGCATGCAGCGGAAGCCTTTACGCTGCGATTTGCCCTTGATGGCTCAGCCGAAGCGAGCTCGGCCTACCGTGCGGCGGAAGTCTTCGCCGCGCATTTCAACGGTGACGCACATTTCGGCAAGGCGGGAGCGCATGCGTTCGCCGATGCGGTCGCCGAGGGTTTCTTCGCGGTTAGCGCGGCTCGCGCCGGTGCCGCCGCCGTTGGCGCCGGGGGCGAGGTCGGCGTAGTTGGTGGTGATGATGGTGGTGCGTTTGTCGTTGTAGCGGGTGTTGAGGACGAGGGCGACCGTGTCCCAGACCCAGTCGGTGGGTTTAGCGGCGCCGAGTTCGTCGAGGACGAGGACTTCGGCGTCGAAGACGGGCTGGAGGATTTCCATCTCCGTGGTCGCAACCTGCGCGTTGTAGGAGTGCTGGATTTCCTTCAGGAGCTCGCGGTAGTCGCAAAAGAGGCCGTGGACCCCTTTTTCGACGATGAGGGCGTGCAGGATGCCGACGGCGAGGTGGGTTTTACCGACGCCGATGGACCCGGTGAGCAGGAGGCCGCGGCCGCCGGTGGTGACTGGGTAGCCGTCGACGAAACGGCGCGCCATCAGGTGCGCCGCGGCCAGAGAGCGGTCGGCTCCGGGAAAGCTGGCTTCGTAGCTGTCGAAGGAGCAGTGCTCGTAGCGGGCGGGAATGGAGGCGCGGTGGAGGAGCCGGGCGACGCGCTGTTCCAGTTGGCAGGCGCAGCTCTCGATAACGCTGCCTCCTCCAGGGATGGGTGTCATCCGCACGCCTAACCCGCCACACCTGGAGCAAACCTTTTGCATCGGAAGAATCAGTATCGCAGGTTGGGCGACGTGGAAAAGCGGACGGAAGTGTGGAGGAGAACACGAACCGTATCTATGGACTTGCTCGTTAGGACCCGAGCAGCTTGCGTAGACCTTGGTAATTCATATAGACGTGGCGATGAAGGGTACCCAGATCACGCAGAGGTGTGCCGTAATGAGGGCGATGCGGCCCATGCCGAAGCAGAAGCGGCTGGACCACGCCTCGATGGAACGCCGGCGGTCATTATCGACCCACCCGGAATCGGAAGCGGCGCAGCTGAACTGCCATTGAGGGTAGCTCGCCCGTTCGCCTGCCCTCAGAATCAACACTTATTGTACCCTATGTAGTATTCTGTTGACTCGATCAATACAAGTATGCTACATAGGGTAGCATGCTGGAGCTGCAACATCTTTCGAGAAGCTATCGCGGGATTCCGGCGATCAGCGATGTGAGCTTTCGGGTAAAGGCTGGAGAGATCGCCGGATTCCTGGGGCCGAACGGGGCGGGGAAGTCGACGACGGTGAAGATTATCACCGGTCTGCTCCGGCCCAACGACGGGCGCGTGCTCTTCGAGGGCAAGGATATTCATGCCGATCTGCTCGCATGGCGCGCGACGTTCGGATACATCCCGGAGGAAGCGCACCTGTATGCTTGGATGTCGGCGATGGAGTACCTGCAGCTGGTGGGCAGGCTGCGCGGCATGCGCGAGCGGCTGATCGAGGAGAAGGCGAGTGCGATGCTCGCGCTGCTGGGACTCGAATCGTGGCGACATTCGCCGATGACGGTCTACTCGAAGGGCATGCGGCAGCGGGTGCTGATGGCGGCGGCGCTGATGCACGATCCGCGGATGCTGGTGTTCGACGAGCCGTTGTCGGGCCTCGATGTGTTGTCGTCGCGGCTGTTCAGGGATTTGCTGCATGAGCTGGCGCGGGCGGGGAAGGCGGTGCTGTACATCTCGCACGTGCTGGAGATCGTGGAGCAAATCTGCGATCGGGTGATCGTGATCGCGCAGGGAAAGATTGTGGCGGACGCTGCGCCCTCGGAGCTGACGCGGCTGATGGAGTTACCAAGCCTCGAAAGGGTTTTTGCGCAGCTGGTGCGGCAGCAGGACACGCAGGCCGCGGCGCGCGAGATGGTGGAGGTGATGAGCATTGGCTAGCGCACCTAAGCCGCGCGAGGAGACGATGCCGCTGGAGGCGCGGGCGCGGGCTTCTGCCGTGGAGGCAAAAGAGCCGACGCAGTTCGCCGTGCTGGTGCGGCATTTTCTGGATCGATTTTTCACGAACGAGCTGGCGTCGGCGGAGGGCGATGCTAAGACTCGGCTGGTGCAGGCAGCGTGCGCGATGGGGATTCCTGGCCTGGTGGTGGCGCTGTATCTTTACCCGGTTTATCACCTGCCGCATGGCCATGTAGGGAAATACTGGGGGCCGCGGCCGTATTGGGCCATGGCGGGTGACCACTATTTTTACGTGTTGTATTCGATGGTGGCGATGGGAGTCGTCACGATCTTCGAGTGGGATTTATTGTTTCCCGATTTGCTGGATGTGTTTGTGCTGTCGCCGCTGCCGGTGCGGAGCAACAGGATGCTTGGTGCGCGGGTGACGGCGATCTTCATTCTGATGGGTGCGGCGCTGGTCGACTCGAATTTTCTTGCGCCCCTGGTGCTGCCGGCGGCGACTGATCCGCCCCATCTGCTGCGATTCTGGGCGGCGCACCTGATGGCGGTCGCGGCGAGCGGTGTATTTGGGGCCGCGTTCTTTCTGGCGCTGGAGGGGATTCTGCTGGGGCTGTTGGGCGACCGCCTTTTCCGACGAATCGCGCTGTGGCTGCAGGGAATGTTTGTGCTGGTGCTGCTTACGCTGCTGTTCTTGTATCCGGTGCTGTGCGGAGCGCTTGGGGGATTGCTCGATCTGCGAAATCACGCAGCGATGTGCGTGCCGCCGGTCTGGTTTCTGGGAATCTATCAGCGCATTCTGGATGGGCCGGCGACATTGCCGGTTTTCGCGCGGCTGGCGCGGATGGGTTGGGCGGCGACGGGGATTGTGGTGGGGCTGTCGGTGGCTTCGTATCCGCTGGCGTGGTGGCGGAAGACGCGTGGGCTGGTCGAGGGCGGAGCGCGGCGGGAGAGGCAGAGCCGGTTCGCGGGGTCGACAGGGCGAATGCTGCATACAACGCTGGCGCGGACTCCGGTGTGCCGGGCGATGTGGCAATTCATCGGGCAGAATCTCCTGCGTGTGCCTCGCTATCGCATGGTGCTGGTGATGTACGGGGGCGTGGGCGCGGCATTGGTGCTGGCGACTGTTACAAGAGCGAGCGTGATGCACGGGAGGGTTGGGTTTGTATTTTCTCCGGACGGGCTGCGGGCGACGACGCCGATCGTGGCATTCTGGACGGTGGCGGGATTGCGCAGCACACTTCTGGCGCCGGCGGATCAGCGAGGACGATGGATCTTTCGCGTGATCCTGGGCAAGGCTGGGTTGGCGGATGTGGGCGCGGCGCAATGGTGGGTATTTCTATGGAGCGCGCTGTTGAGCCTGATGGCGGTGGGGTGTGCGTGGTGGTTCGGCGGCGCGGCCGCGCAGGGGTGGCGATTCGCGGCAGGGCAGGCGCTGGTGGCGATCGGATTGAGTGCGGTTTTGACGGACGCATTTTTTCTGAACGTGAAGACGATTCCGTTTACGGGCGCGCGGGCTAACTCGGGGACGAATTTCGCGCTTTTGCTGATTCCTTACCTCGGATTTTTTCCGGCGGTGGTGATGTTCACGGTTGGTCTGGAGCCGGTGATTGAGGCGAGCGCGGGACATCTTGCGATTGCCGCGGGTTTGGCGGTAGCCGCGCATGTGGGATTGTGGGCGATGCATCGGCGACGGATGGCTGAATATGCGGAACTCGTCGAGGCGGACGAGGATGAAGAGGATTTTCCGCTGCGGCTGGGGTTGCGGTATTGACTTCGTTCACGAGGCTTTGGCTGGGAGATCGTGGCGCGGGGAGCGGAGCGCGTCGAGGACCAGGAGGATGCCGCCGATGACGATGGCGGAGTCGGCGACATTGAAGTCGGGCCAGTGGTAGTGAACGATGTGAACCTCGAGGAAGTCGGTGACCATGCCGAAGCGGAGGCGGTCCCAGACATTGCCGATGGTGCCGCCGAGGATCAGCGCCAGGGCCACCATGGTGGGGGTGAGGCGGCGGCCATAGCGGACGATGACGAAGACGATGACCGCTGCGGCAATCAACGAGAAGATGGTCAGAATCCAGTGCGTGAGCGTGGGGCGAGGCGAGTCAGTAAACATGGAGAAGGCCGCGCCGGGATTGAGCACGTGAGTGATGCGGAAGACGCGGCGGATGACGACGATCGCGTCGCCTTCGGGGACGTGGCGGACGACCCAGAGCTTGGTGAGGCGGTCGAGGAGGAGGATGAGGGCGGAGAGGGCGAGGAGAAGTGGACGGCGATCCTTCACTTTGCTTCCTCGCCGGAAAAGCCCATTTGGGTGAGGGCATCGGCGCAGCGGCCGCAGACGTTAGGCCAGGGGCCGAATTGGCGGACTGCCTGGGGCGAGTTGTCGGCGTAGTAGTTCCAGCAGCGGTCGCACTTGTGGCCGTCGGCTGGTCCGATGGCTATTCCGAACGTCGCGGCACTACTTGCGGTGGGATCGTCCATCGATCGCACCAAGACTTGCGATGCGTTAAAGAGCTCTTTCAACTCAGGTCCTTCGAATGACCTCAGAACGTCGAGCAAGCTGCCACGGGCGGCGATGCTGATCTTTGCTTCCAGGGATTTCCCGATCTTCTTCTCCTTCCGCTGCTCCTCCAGCCTGAGGAGGACGGAATCCCTGAAAGCAAGGAGCTCTCGCCACCTTTGCAGCAGAGATTCGTCGTTGGCGCCCAATTCATAGGCCTTTGGAAACAGCGCCAGATGCACGCTCGCCGGTCTGCCAGCCACAACCGGCAGATATTGCCAGACTTCATCAGCCGTGAAGGTGAGGATCGGCGCGACGAGGCGGACTAAGGCTTCGGTGATTCTCCAGAGGACGGTCTGGGCGGAGCGGCGCTCAATGCTCTGCGGCGCGAAGGTGTAGAGGCGGTCTTTGAGGACGTCGAGGTAGAAGGCGCTGAGGTCGACGATGCAGAATTCGTTGATGGCGTGATAGACGCGGTGGAACTGAAAGTCTCCGTACCAGCCTGATTTGCCATCGGGGCCGGAGACCTTCTCGACCAGTTCTCGACAGCGGGCGAGCATGTAGCGGTCTAGTGGCAGGAGCTGTTCGTCGGCATCGTTTGCTGGGTCGAATCCGGCGAGATTGCCTAACAGAAAGCGAAAAGTGTTGCGTAGCTTGCGGTAGTTCTCGGCGAGGCGCAGCATGATCGGCTCGCTCGAGACAACGTCTTCGCGGAAATCGACGCTGGCGACCCAGAGGCGGACGATCTCCGCGCCCAGGCGGTCGGCGATGTCGACGGGGTCGACGCCGTTGCCGAGGGATTTGGACATGGCGCGGCCTTGTTCATCGAGGGTCCAGCCGGCGGTGCCGACCATGCGGAAGGGAGTCTCGTGTTTGTCTCCGACGCCGACTGAGGTGAGCAGGGAAGTATGGAACCAGCCGCGGTACTGATCGCCGCCTTCGAAGTAGAGGTCGGCGGGTGGGGCGAGGCTGGGTTCCTGTTCGAGAACGGCATGCCAGCTGGCGCCGGAGTCGAACCAGAACGTCGAGGATGTCGGTTTCTTTGGTGAATGCGGTTTTACCGCAATGGGCGCAGACGACGCCTGAGGGCAACAGCGAGGCGACTGTATCGGTGTGCCAGGCTTCGAGGCCTTCTATTTGGAAGAGCTCGACGATGCGGCGGTTGAGCGCGGGGTCGTTGAGCGGCTGGTGGCAGCCTTCGCAGAGGAAGACGGCGATAGGGACGCCCCAGATGCGCTGACGCGAGATGCACCAGTCGGGGCGGGTGGCGATCATGTTGGAGATGCGCTCTTCGCCCCAGGCCGGATCCCACTTGACGCTGTTCTTTATCTCGTCGAGCGCACGCTGGCGGAAGGTCGTCGGCGAGCCGTCTGGGTTCTGCATCGGCGTATCGATATTGATGAACCACTGTTCCGTCGCGCGGAAGATGACGGGGTTGTGGCAGCGCCAACAGTGCGGGTAGCTGTGAAAGATGTCGGCGCGGCCGAGCAGCGCACCGCGCGCGGCGACCAGATCGATGATGGGCTGGTTGGCCTGGAAAACGGTCTTGCCGTCGTATTCTGGCAGGCCGTCGCGGATGCGTCCGGCATTGTCGACGTGGCAGGTTTGATCGAGGCCGTAGCGCGTGCCGGTGTTGAAGTCGTCCGCGCCGTGGGCGGGAGCGGTGTGGACAGCGCCGGTTCCCTGATCGGCGGTGACGTAGTCGGCGAGAACGCCGAGAATAGTGCGGTCGAGAAACGGGTGCTGGAAGGTTGTGCGTTCCATGACCGCGCCCTTGAAGGTCGCGATGGGCCTGGCGGATTCGAGGTTGCAGGCTTCGCGGACTGAGGTGGCGAGGGCCGACGCGACGATGTAGACCTGAGCGCCCCCCGGAGTTTGTTGCTCGAGTGCAACGTAATCGAAGTCGGGATGGAAGGCGACGGCGAGCGAGGCGGGCAGCGTCCAGGGAGTGGTGGTCCAGATAATGGTGGCGACGTTTTTGCCGGCGAGCGCGGGGTGGATGGCGGCGGGGTCGCTGGTCATCTGGTAGCGAACGTAGATGCTGGGGCTGGAGTGCTGCTCGTACTCGATTTCGGCATCGGCGAGCGCGGTGCGGTCGTGGATGCACCAGTAGACCGGCTTGAGGCCGCGATAGACGAAGCCGGCTTCGAGGAAGCGGTAGAAGGTTTCGAGGATGCGCGCTTCATAGGGGCGCGACATGGTGCTGTAGGGATCGTCCCAGCGGCCGAAGACGCCCAGGCGGACGAACTGGCTGGTTTGCAGGTCGACATATTTCTGCGCGTATTCGCGGCAGTGGCGGAGGAATTCCGCAGGCGGCATTTCAAGCTTTTTGCGGCCGAGCTTTTCGTCGACTTTGATTTCGATGGGAAGGCCGTGGCAGTCGAAGCCGGGGACGTAGGGAGAATCGAAGCCTGCCATGGTCTTCGATTTGACGATGAAGTCCTTGAGGCATTTGTTCAGGGCGTGTCCGAGGTGGAGCGGGCCGTTAGCGTAAGGAGGACCGTCGTGCAGAATCCAACGCGGGGAGCCTTGGCGGGCTTGGCGAATCTGGTCATAGAGGTGGGATTCGTGCCACGCGCGGAGACGCGCTGGTTCGTTTTGCGGCAGGTTGGCCTTCATGGGGAAATCGGTGCGGGGCAGCGAAAGGGTATCTTTCAGTGCAATAGGCTTTGGGTCGCCGGGCGGCGGCGCAGAGGACATCGTTTCTCCAACTTGCGAGGTGCGTGTGAATAAAACTTCATTGTATCTGCATGGACCGCAGTAACTTCCTGCGAGGTGGCGCGTCTATCGATGAAGGGACAAGCGCAGGTAATTTTTCGGGGCATCGGTGCATCTCAGCAAGGGCAGCAACGCCCCGGACAAGACAGCGAGGGCGGCTGTCATTGATAATCAGGAGAAGCCGGGATTCGAACTTCCGGCGAGCACAGTATGGGGAATACGGTTTTGACGTCTCCGCACCTGGTACCGGACACAACTCGGGGTAAAGAGCCAGAGCTGCCTGCTCTGCATTTTGCTGGTCTTGATTCAATCGTTGAAGAGCCAATCTGGAAGACGCTGTTTGCGGGGGTCGTGGACGCGCTCTTTCCGAAGAAACTGCCACCCCTCAAGCTGAGCTCGACGCCGATCGCGGTGCGAGACCCGATGGCGGTGAAACGGAGCCCGGCTTCGAGCGCGGTTTCGTTTATCACGCACGCGGTCATTATTGGGCTGATCCTTCTCTTTACGCTGGCGCAATGGCGGGAGCGGGCTATTCAGAAGAAGATGGCAGTGACGCCGGTCGATGTGACGCCGTTTATTCCGGCTGCGCCCATGAAACAAACGATGGGCGGCGGTGGCGGCGGCGGCAATCATGAGATTGTCGAGGCGTCGAAGGGCAAGCTGCCGAAGATGGAGAAGGCGCCGATTGCGCCTCCGCAGATTCTGAAGCTGGATCATCCGAAGCTGGCGGTGACGCCTGCGGTGATGATGCCGCAGCCGATTAAACTGCCGGATAACCCGAACATGCCGAACATCGGGATACCGCAGTCGCCGCAGATTGCGCTGGCCTCGCAGGGCGGAGGATCGGGTTCGGGATTTGGCAGCGGCTCGGGCGGCGGTATTGGGTCCGGCAACGGCAATGGTGTTGGACCCGGCGAGGGCGGTGGATACGGCGGCGGCCTGATGCATCCGGGCGGCGGCGTTTCGAATCCGGTGCTGGTGTATGCGCCCGATCCGGAATTTTCCGACGAAGCGCGGCGCGCGAAATATCAGGGCGTGTGCGTGGTGGGGCTGATCGTGGACTCACAGGGCAATCCGCAGCGTGTGCGCATCGTGCGGCCGCTGGGCATGGGGCTGGACGAGAAGGCGCTGGAAGCGGTGCGCCAGTACAAGTTCAAACCGGCCATTTTTAACGGGAAGCCTGTGCCGGTGGAGATCAATATTGAGGTGAACTTCCGAATTTACTAACCGTAAATTTGGAAGGGCTAAGACCTTCGGGGCTTAATCGGGCCGCGAAGGTCTTTTTACGTTCCGATGATAATTTGACTTTGGGACTGGTTGCTCAGAGTAACCCGTTCAAGCCTGTTTTGGCTTGAGTGGGCTCCCGGGCGGAAACTGGAAAGGCACAATCTGCGTACAGAACGACTGAAGGAGAAAACCGTATGACTCCCCAGGAAGGACAGATGCTGCAGGACCTGGTTCGCAAGGTTGAGGGAACGCAGCTCACAGAGAAGGATCCGGATGCCGAAGCACTGCTGAACGACGGGTTGGCGCGCGATCCGGACGCGCTGTACAAGCTGGCGCAGACGGTGCTGATTCAGAACATCGCGCTTGAGCAGGCGCATGCGCAGATGCAGCAAATGCAACAGGCGCAGCCCCAGCTGGCTCCGCCACCGGCGCGGGCGACGAGTTTTCTCGGCGGTCTGCTGCATCGCAATCAGCCGCAGTATGCGCCCCCTAACCCGCCGCAGTATGCGAATCAGCCACAGTACGCCCCGGCGCCGCCTCCGCAGTATCAGGCAGTGCCGCCGGGGTATTATCCGCCTCCGCCGGGATACGGCGGCGGACCGAGCGGCGGCGGTTTTTTGCGCTCGGCGGCGACCACGGCGGCGGGTGTGGCCGGTGGGATGCTGGCCTTCCAGGGCATCGAGTCGCTGCTGCATGGAGGAATGGGAGGCGGCCTGGGTGGCTTCGGAGGAGCGCCGCAGGAGACGGTGATCAACAATTACTACGACGATCCTTCACAGCAGGCGGGGAATCTCGGCGGTCCGGATGAGCAGCCGCAGGGCCCTTATAACACGGCATCGGATATCGGCGGTCCGGATGAGCAGCCGCAGGGACCGTACGATGACAGCGGCTCCGATCAGGGTTCTGGCGACGATGCTCAGGGTTACGTCGACGATTCGGGCGGCGGGGACTTTGGCGGAGACACGGGTGGGGGCGACTTTGGCGGCGGAGATTTTGGCGGGAACTAGGGCCGGTGTCTAGCGCAGGGATTCGACGACCGCGTCGTGAAAGGCGGGGCGGCGCTGGCGTATGGCGTTGTTGGAGCGGTCGGGCCAGGTGCGGTTGGTGAGGAGCGCTATAGCCAGCTCCTGTTCGGGATCGATCCAGAGCGAGCATCCGGAGTAGCCCAGGTGACCGATGGAGCGCGGGCCGAAGTAGCGGCCTGAGGAAGAGCCTTCGGTGGGCACGTCCCAGCCGAGGGCTCGGGACTTGCCGTCCGGGGTGGTTTGGCGCGTCGCAAACAGCTCTACGGTCGCCGGGCTGAAAAGCAGATTGCCATCCGGTGTGCGGCCCTGCGCGAGAATGCACTGCGCGAAGCGCAACAAGTCCTCGACATTTGAGAAAAGGCCAGCGTGTCCGGCGACTCCGCCGAGGACGAAGCAGTTCTCGTCCTGGACTTCTCCCTGAATGACGCGCCGGCGGAAGGTCGAGTCGTTTTCGGTGGGCGGGATTGTCGGTCTGGTTTCCTGAGACGGACAGAAGCGGGTGGTTTCGAGGCCAAGCGGGGCGAAAATCTCGCGCGCGCAGAAAACCTCGAGCGGGTCGCCGCTGAGGATTTCGATAGCTTTGCCGACCAGGATGAACCCAAAGTCCGAGTACTCGGTGCGATCGCCGGGTTTGGCTTCGAGCGGCAGGCGCAGGATCGCGCGCAGTAACGCCACCGGCGCCGGGTGTTCGCGAAAGAGCGTCGCATAGGCGGGCAGGCCCGACGTATGCGCGAGCAGCATGCGGAGGGTGACGTTCTGCTTGCCGCTGCCTGGTTCCATGCCGATGACGAAACCAGGCAGGATGTCGCCGAGGCGCGCGTCAAGGTCGAGAATGCCGCGATCGACGAGCAGCATGGCGGCGGATGTAGTGGCGACCACTTTGGTGATGCTGGCCAGATCGAAGACGGTCTTAGGTTGGACGAATGGAACGTCCGCCTCGTAAGTGAAATGGCCGGCCGCGCCGAGGAGTGCGATTGTGCCGCGATGCAGAACTCCCCACGCGGCTCCGGGAAATACATGCTCCCGGATCGCCTGCTCGATGACGACGCGAACGGAGGCAAAGCGATGGATGGTGTTGGGAACGGATGGCGCGCCCGTCTCCGATGACATGGAAACAGAGTACCGCGAGCCTGGAATGCGGCAGGCGAGCGATTTGAGCGGGCCGCTACAACCTCTGAGGCGGCAACGGCAAAGGGACAGAGGCCATAAAATCCGGCTATCATGGGGGACGCCCACAGAATCCCCAGGCTGGAGTTGACCCTTGATCCGCCCGCGACATTTGCCATTGCTCCTGAGCCCGACCCTGATTTTGCTCCCTTCCTGGATTTTGCTTGCGCAGGCGGGTGCGCCGGCGGGGCAACAGCCTGACGACCAGCCCGCTATTTTCCGCGCCAACGCCAACATGGTCCTGGTGGACGTAGTGGTGACGGATAAAGGCAATGCTGTGCAGGGCCTCAAAGAGTCGGACTTCCGCATCGCCGAAGACGGGCGGGAGCAGACCATCGCCACCTTCGAGGAGCACCGCTCGACCGATGTGGTGGAGTCGGCCAAGGTCGATGCGCTGCCTCCGCACACCTACAGCAACGCGCCACGGTATGCCATCAACAGCGCGACAAACATACTTCTGCTGGATGCGTTGAACACTCCGCTTTCCGATCAGGTGTATGTGCGGAAGCGCATGCTGAAATACCTCCACACCATTCCGGCCGGGACGCGAATAGCAGTCTTCACACTGTCATCGAAACTGCGCATGGTGGAGGGTTTCACGACCGATTCGAACACGATTGAAAAGGCGCTAGAGGAGGGTCGGGGGCACCCGGAGCTTTCGCCGATAATGGACCCGCTCTATGACCAGCAAATGGCAGAGATGGGAGTGCTGGCGGACAGCGGCGGGGCGAGCGCGCAAGCTGTGGCCGCAATGAACCAGTTTGCCGCGGACACGGCGAGTTTTGAAATAGACCTGCGGCTGAACATCACGATCGACGCCCTGGAGCAACTGGCGCGGTATCTGAGTACGGTTCCGGGGAGGAAGAATCTGATCTGGTACACGGGCGCGGTTCCGATCACTATCGCGCCGGATGCGACGCAAACCGATCCGACTTCCGCGATGCGCGATTACGGCCAGAGGTTCGCAAAGCTGGCGGAGTTGATGACGCTGGCGCGTGTGGCTGTGTATCCGGTGGATGCGCGGGGTTTGCTGAATACGCCGGAGGAACAGGCCGCGACGAATCAGATGAATCCAGGGATTCTGACGCAGGTGGCGGGCAATCGACCGGTGTCCGTTCCCATACCGACTACGTCGGAGGTGATCGATCAGAGCAATGCGCAGTTCCTGCAGACGAACTTCGCCGAGCACTCGACGATGGATCAGATCGCCAATGAAACGGGAGGCAAGGCTTTCTACAATACAAATGCTGTCGGGGAGGCGGTGGTCCAGTCGATCAGCAATGGCGCAAATTACTACACGCTGGGTTACGTGCCGACGAACAAGAACTACAACGGCGCGTACAGAAAAATTGACATCCGGATGCCGGAGGGCCATGCGGAGCTCGAATACCGTCATGGGTACTATGCGGACGATCCGGCGCAGACGGCGAAGCTGATGCCGGGAAGACTGAGTCCGCTTATCGCAGCAATGCAGCACGGCGTGCTGCCGCAGTCGCAGGTGCTGTTCCGGGTGCGGCTGCTGCCGGCGAACGCGCCGGAGCTGAAGGGAGAGAAACCTGCGGCAGGCCCCGCAGGAGCGCTGGCCAATCAGCTCAAACCGCCGCTTCAGCGCTACGTTGCCGATTTCACGATCGACCCGCGCGGGTTCGATGCGAAGCCGCTGCCCGATGGGCGCCTGCACTGCGAACTGGAGCTGACCCAGGTGGCCTACGATGCGGAAGGCATCCGCGTGAACTATACCGACGGAGGATTCGCCGTCGACACGGCGCCCGCGACAGGCACACAGCAGGGAATCAGGATGCACCAGGAGATCGATTTGCCCGCGGGACTGGTTTATCTGCGGATCGGAGTGCACGACCTTGTCAGCGGGCGTGTGGGGACGGTTGAGATTCCGCTGAATATCGCGCGGGAGTCGCACTGATGGACGCTCCTTTTCATCACTTGCCACATCTATACTGAAGTTCCTGATCCGTTGCCCCACGGTACACCCGCGCCATGCCCATCGCTCTCGACTTCATCATTAAATACGGTTATTGGGTGGTATTCCTGTGGGTGCTGACGGAGCAGCTGGGAGTTCCCATTCCGAGCACTCCGCTGTTGCTGACGGCGGGAACTCTGACTGCGACGCATCAGCTTCGTCTGCCTTTTGTGCTGGCCGCGGCGCTGGGGGCCAGCCTGATTGCGGATACGACCTGGTACGTGTTTGGCCGCCGGTATGGTTCGGCGATGGTGCGGCTGATGTGCCGGCTCAGCTTCGAAAGCACGGCTTGCGTGAGGAAGACAGAGCTCTACTTCACGAAGAGCGGAGCCACGGCGCTGCTGGCGGCGAAGTTCGTGCCGGGGCTGGGCTCGGTGGCTGCTCCCATCGCGGGGCAGATCGGTATGCCGTACGGTAAGTTTTTGCTCTGCGACGCGGGCGGTATTTTGCTGTGGAGCCTCACCGTGGTGCTGGGCGGTCGGTTCTTTGGCGACATACTGAAGCGCAACCCAGATGCGCTTTCCTGGACGGCTCATTTCTTCGTGGCGATTTTTGTATTGCTTCTGATCGGGTTTCTGGTTTACAGGATGCTGCGGCGCCGCGCATTTCTGCGGTCGGTACGGATGGCAAGGCTGGAGCCGACGGAGCTGAAGCAGATGATCGATGGCGGGCAGCCGGTGTTTATCGTGGACCTGCGGCATCCTCTCGATTACCTGCCCGATCCGCGGACGCTGCCGGGGGCGCTGAGCCTGACGCCGGACAAGCTGGTAGAGCAGAGCGACCGGATTCCGCGCGATCAGGAGATCGTGCTGTTCTGCACCTGTCCCAGCGAGGCGACGGCGGCGAAGATGACGCTGCGGTTGCGCGGGATGGGGATCCATCGCGTGCGACCGCTGCGAGGCGGTTACGACGAGTGGAAGCGGCTGGGGTATCCGCTGGTGGATATCCAAACGCCCACAGCGGCATAGGATTTCAGAGCCTGCGGAGCTGATCGCAGGCACGCTGCAGGTCTTCGTCGCGCTTGGCGAAACAGAAGCGGATCAGGTTTTCTCCGCGGCCGCTGGCAAAAAAGGCGGTTCCGGCGACAGCGGCTACGCCGGTGTTGCGGAGAAGAGTGCGTGCTTTCTCTCGCGCTGTCGATCCGGGAAGATTTGTAACATCGGCGAGCACATAATAGGCGCCTTGCGGGATCGACGGGGTGAGCCCTGCGCTGGACAGCGCGGTGCAGAGCATGTCGCGTTTGGCCTGGTACTCCGTCGAAAGTCCTGAATAGAAAGAATCGGGAAGCTGCATCAGGCCTGCCGCGGCAGCATGCTGGAAGGGCGACGGGGCGCATACGTAAAGCAGGTCGTGGAAGTAGCTGATGGCGCCGAGCCAGCGGCGATCCGCGACGAGATAGCCGACGCGCCAGCCGGTGATGCTGAAGGTTTTCGACAGTCCTGAAATGGTGATGGTGCGCTCGGCCATGCCGGGCAGGGTTGCGGGGCTGATATGTTTTGCGCCGTCGAAGACAAAGTATTCGTAAATCTCGTCGGTGATGACGAAGAGGTCGTGCTCGATGGCGAGGGCGGCGATGGCTTCGAGTTCGGCGGGCGAGAAGACTTTGCCGCTGGGGTTCGAGGGCGAGTTGACGACGATGCCGCGGGTGCGGGGGGTGATGGCGGCGCGGAGGGCGTCGAGGTCCATCGTCCAGCGGGGCGCGGCGAGGGGGACGGTTGCGGCGTTCACGCGCAGGGCGCTCAGGGTGTTCAGGTGATAGCCGTAAAAGGGTTCAAAGAGGATGACCTCGTCGCCGGGATCGAAGAGGGCCATGCAGGTGGCCTGGAACGCGGCTGTCGCGCCGGAGGTGACCAGGATTTCGCCGTCAGGATCGGCGGTCATTCCGTTGTGGCGTGCCAGCTTTTCGGCGATCGACTGGCGGAGGGGCGCGATGCCGTCGAGGCGGGTGTAGATGTTCAGGCCCTGGGCAATGGCTTCGATGGCGCGGGCGGCGACGGGCTGCGGGACTTCGGTATCGCAGACGCCCTGGGCCAGGTTGACGCCGCCGACGCGGTCGCATTCGACGGTCATGGCGCGAATTTCAGACTGAACCAGGCCGGGCGAGATGGCGCTGAGGCGTAGTTTTTCGGCAACGGATGGCATGGGGTCAAGCTAAAACAGGCACCATGCAACAGGCAACAGGAGCGTCGCGGGGTATGCCCTCCCCCCTGGGTATGGGATATTGCCAGGTTATTGATCCTGCTGGATTTCCGGGGGTATGGTTTTCCATCTGGCCAGGTTACTGAAAATAAACAACCTTGCCTGGGCCTTTTGGCGTCTGGTGCGGGGGACGATGGGGATGGCGGGACGCGTGGCGTGGCGGTTGCGCGGGCTGTGGGTGAAGCAGTGGTTCTGGCCGCGGATGACGGTGCAGCGGCAGCGTTCGCCCAGGCGGTTGAAGTACTCGCACTGGCGCGCGACGAAGGGGTGAGGGTGGTGCTGAAAGCAGAAATCCTGGCCGGGGCGAGCGCGGGCGCCGCAGCGCTGGCCTTCGTGGAGGGCGATGCAGGAGCGGGGCATGGTTTCTCCTTGAAAAGGGCTCAGAGCGCAGGGCTCAGAGCTTGAAACAGAGCTCAGAGCGCGGGGCTCAGGGCTCAGAAAGGCAACGGGCCCTGGAGCAGAGCGCAGAGTTCGGGGCTCAGAAAGGCAGTGGGCAATGAAAAAGCCTCGCCCTGGCGAGGCTTTTTGCGGTTCAATTTGCCGGACTCACGGGGGAAAATTTCTTTTTACCCCCTATTATCAGAATACCAAGCTGGAGCTAAAAAACTGCCAACTTTCTTAGGGTCGGCTGGGTTGTAAGTGACGTGTTATGAGGGGTCATTACTTCGGTTTTGGGGCGCGGGACTTGACAAGTTTTTCGCGGAAGGCGGGAAGGTGAGAGGTTACAGGTTACGGGTTACCGGGTACAGGTCACGGGTTACAGGTTACGGGTTACAGGGGGTGTCGATTTAGCCGCGCGGTAGGATTCTGGGGACTGGCATCCGCCCGGGACGATTTACCACAGAGGACACAGGGGGCACAGAGGAAAATCGCCCGGGAGGAAGGAAAAGGCCCCAACAGCGGGCTTGAAGGGGCACTCAGCCCACCCAAGCCAACAGCGGGCTTGAATGGGCCACTCCGCGGCTAGTTCAGGGCCCGGGTCGCGTGATCCTTCGGAAGTGCGAGCAGGGCCTTCATTGCCCGCTCGAACGGACCCCGGTCGCCATTGGCCGCCTGCAGAATCAAGGCTCCCTGGAGGCGGGCTATCCAGTCTTCGGCAAAAGAGCGGGCGCGGGCCGGGGACATCCCGCTCTCGGCCGCGAGTACGGCGATGGCCTCGGTCCAGTGCGCGAAGGCTTCCCGCAGGCTCTTTCGAGCCTGGGCCCGATCCGGGCAGTGGAGAGCTGGCCGAGGACGCAGGAGAAGCGTCCGCCTCCATAGAGCTGCTCGAGCGCGGCGGCTACCTTGCGTAAACGCAGACGCAGCGGTTCCGGCGCCCGAGCTGCATTGACGATGGCGCTGTCAATGAGGGCAAGCGCGCGAGCGAGTACGGCTTCTGCCATCTGCTCCTTGCCTTGCGGGAAGTAGTGATAGAGGCTGGACTTTCCGAGGCCGGTGGCGCGCGAGAGGTCGGCGAGGGACGCCCCCTCGAATCCCCGGTCGCGAAACACGGTAAAGAGCCGGTCGATGATCTCTTCTTTTGAAGCAAGGGGGGCAGGCATAGGGCTCAAGTCTGTACGGATCGTTCGCTTCAATAAGAGTAGATCATGCCGGTAGCCGGTAGCCTGTAGCCGGTAGCCTGTAGCCTGTAGCCTGTGAGCCTGTAGCCTGTAGCCTGTAGCCTGTAGCCCGTAGCCCGTAGCCCGTAGCCGGTAGGCCGTAGCCGGTAGCCTGTAGCCCGTAGCCGGTAGGCCGTAGCCGGTAGCCTGTAGCCGGTAGGCGGTAGCCAGTCGCCAGTCGCGAGTAGCCAGCCGCCAGTCGCCAGTCGCGAGTAGCCAGTCGCCGGTAGCCGGTAGGCGGTAGGCGGTAGGCGGTAGCCGGTAGCCAGTCGCCAGTCGCGAGTAGCCAGTCGCTAGTCGCCGTAGCCTGTAGCCTGTAGCCTGTCGCCGGTAGCCTGTCGCCTGTGGCCGGTAGCTGGCGGGCGGGGCAGGAGCAAGGGCGATTTTCGGTTTGGGTGGTACGAAGGCCATAAGGTGGTGGAAATATTCAGCATCATGGGGGCGAAGTATTGAATCTGCTCTTTTGTACCGAATGATCGGTACAAATGCACTTTTGATTCCACCGTTTCAAAGGAGATTCTCATGCCCGCGCAACCCCGCTACCAGACCGTTTCCGTCGCCGACCGCCGCACCGGGTCGCCCATCAAGATTTTCTACAGAGAGGCCGGGGACAAAGACGCCCCCGTGGTGCTGTTGCTGCACGGCTTTCCCAGCTCAAGCCATCAGTTCCGCGGCCTGATTGGGCGGCTGTCGGACAAGTACCGGGTGATCGCGCCCGATTTGCCGGGCTTCGGATTCTCCGACGCGCCCGACGCCAGGAGCTTCGGGTACAGCTTCGATCACCTCGCGGAGACGATCGAGAGCTTCACGGATACGCTGGGACTGACCCGGTATGCCCTTTATGTGTTCGATTACGGAGCGCCGGTTGGTTTCCGCCTGGCGGTTTCGCGGCCGGAGCGCATCGCGGCGCTGATCTCGCAGAACGGGAACGCATATGAGGAGGGCCTGAGCGACGGGTGGAACCCGATCCGCGCATACTGGCAGGCGCCGACCGAGGAGAACCGCGGCAACCTGCGGGCGTTTCTTGCGGCGGGGACGACGCAGTTTGGATATATGCATGGGGAGCCGGACCCCTCGCTGATAGCACCGGAGAGCTACACGCTCGATCAGCATTTTCTCGACCGCCCGGGCAGCGACGAGATTCAGCTGGACCTGTTTGGCGATTACAAGGCGAACGTAGCGGCGTATCCGCGGTTTCAGGAGTACCTGAGAACGCACCGTCCGCCGACGCTTGCGGTTTGGGGCGAACATGATCCGTTCTTTCTGCCGGAGGGCGCCAAGGCGTTTCGGCGGGATGTTCCGGATGCGGAGATTCACCTGGTGGACGCCGGGCACTTTCCGCTGGAGACGCATCTGGATGAGATAGCCGGAATCATCCGGGCGTTTCTGGCGCGGACACTGGGGGTCAAGGGGTGAACTTTGTGGGGCGGCGGTTTGGCTGCTCCTTGCGGGTGGCGGGGCCCACTCAAGCCTGAAGAGGGCTTGAATGGGCCGCTTGGCCGGTCCGCTCAAGTCAAGACCAGGCTTGGATGGGCCCCCCCGTTCCTTCAAAACGGCCTTCTCAGGGGCTGAAGCCCGACTTCATTTTGAGTGTCTACGGCACGAGTAAACTCGTGCCCTGATACAAATGCTTGACAGCAGGCCCTTTCGATTCATCAGATAGCTTAAGGGAAAAAATTATTGTGCTAATTTTGTGCTTGCCCTGAATGCTCCTTGGCGGCTGTGCTGGAGTTCCGCTGCCAGTGCATTATGCGCATGAGCCGTCCATATGCAAGGACGGCCAGCAATCCCCCGCACAGCCCAGCGACCGGCATAACGCCAAAGAGGCCAAGGACAGCCCCTGAGTTCAGCTCTCCCGTAACATCGCCGAATACCCGTCCGTACGCGATGGCAGCGGCGGCAGCAGTGGGGACAGACCCGATCACGAATAGACCTAAATTTGCGAGCGTTAGGCCGATGCGGGGAACCAGGGATAGGACAGCCGCACCGAGGCCCGCAAAAATGGCGCAAGCAGTGAGCAGACCAACCAGCGGAACTATCACACCGGCACCTCGCGACCTTTCTTTGTTGTTCGCAGTGTAGCAGCGCAGTAAAGAGAGCGTAATAGCGATCTAATTGCTTAATTCCTCCTCTTAGTACAGTTGCAAGCCGTCCCGAGGTTCGGGTCCTACGGCAGTCGCCCGTTCGTCTCCGAAAATTGTGCTTATTTGCGCTCAAGCTCCGGAATTTCTAGCCCATATAGACTTTCTGGACTATCAAGAAACAACAACTTACATGAGATCACGAGCCATTTTCGTTGTGCCCTAATACAAAAGCGTGTTACGGCGCAGGTCAACGCGTGTTGTGAAACATAACCACAATAGGCGGGAGTGAACTCGGGCACTGACACAAAACCGTCCAGTCCAATGTCTTTCGCGGAGTGTGGAGTTCGCATCCCTCGCGCGCGAACCACTGGTCCCGAGCGCGGATGTTTAGTGCCTGAAGTGGCGGAAGCCGGTGAAGACCATGGCTAATCCGAGGCGGTCGGCGGCGGCTACTACGTCTTTATCGCGGACGGAGCCTCCGGGCTGGATGACGGCGGTTGCGCCGGCCTGGGCTACGGTTTCGAGTCCGTCGGGGAAGGGAAAGAAGGCGTCGGAGGCGGCGACGCATCCTTTGAGGGGGAGGACGGCTTTCATGGCGCCGAAGCGGGCGGCATCGACGCGGCTCATCTGGCCTGCGCCTACGCCAAGGGTTTGGCCGTCGCGGGCGTAGACGATGGCGTTGGACTTGACGTGCTTGACGACCTTCCAGGCGAAGAGCATCGAGTTGAGCTCTTCTTCGGTGGGGGCGCGCTGGGTTGCGACTTTGAGGTCGGCGACGGAGATGGGGGCGCGGTCGGCATCCTGATAGAGGAGGCCGCCGGAGATCTGGCGCAGGACACGCGCGGCATGGGAGGGTTCGACGACAACGAGGCGCAGATTTTTCTTCGAGGAGAAGCGGACCAGCGCGTCCTCACTGAAGGCGGGGGCGGCGATGGCTTCGATAAAGAGAGGCGTGATTTCCTCTGCGGTTTCGCCGTCGATTTCGCGGTTGACGCCGATGACGCCGCCGAATGCGGAGACAGGATCGGCGATGAGGGCTTTGCGGTAGGCCTCGAGGGGGTTTGTGCCGGTGGCCACGCCGCTGGGATTGGTGTGCTTGACGATGGCGACGGTGGGGTCGTCGAATTCCTGCACGAGGTCCCAGCAGGCGTCGAGATCGACGAGGTTGTTGTAGCTGAGCTCCTTGCCCTGGAGCTGGCGGGCGCTGGCGACGCCGCGGCCGGAGCCGTCGCGATAAAGGGCGGCGCGCTGATGGGGATTTTCGCCGTAGCGGAGGTTCTGGGCGAGGGGGTAGGCGATGCGCAGGGTCTGGGGAAAGTCCTCGCTGAAGCGCAAGGGGCGGCCGGAAGCGGGGGGCTCGATGCGGTCGAGAACGTTGGCGATGGCGGTGTCGTAGGAGGAGGTTGCGGCAAAGGCGCGCTGGGCGAGGCTCCAGCGGGTCTCGCGGCTGAGGGAGCCGCGGTTGAGGTCGAGCTCGTCGGCGAGGCGGTTGTAGTCGGCTGGGGCGGTGACGACGGCGACGTCTTCGAAGTTTTTTGCGGCGGAGCGGATCATGGCGGGGCCGCCGATGTCGATGTTCTCGATGATTTCGGCGAAGTTGGCGTCGGGGTTGGCGGCGGTCTGCGCGAAGGCGTAGAGATTGACGACGACCATGTCAATGGGCTCGATGCCAAGGGACGCGGCCTGCTTGCGATGTTCGGGATTGGAGCGGCTCTGGAGGATGCCGCCATGGACACGGGGGTGGAGGGTCTTGAGGCGCCCGCCAAAGGCTTCGGGAAAGCCGGTGAGGTCGGCGACCTCGCGCACGGTGAGTCCGGCTTCGCGGAGTAACTGGGAGGTGCCGCCGGTGGAGACGAGCTCGACGCCGTGGCGGACGAGGGAGCGGGCGAAGTCCGTGATGCCGGCTTTGTCCGTGACGCTCAACAGCGCACGGGCGATTCTCTTCTGACCGCTCAAATCTGTTGCTCCGGGGGTTGGCTGTTGGGTGCGGGGGTGAAAGGAGAATTGTAATCAAAGGCCGGGGACGGCGTTTGGAGAGGCGCGGCTAGAATCCTGCCATGCGGGGATCTTTCATGCGGGAGCGAGACTGGTGGCGGGACGCACTAGTGGCGATGATGGTGGTGTATAGCGGGGCGCGGGTGCTGCAGGTTTTTCCTACGCGTGTGCCGACGCTGTTGATTGTTGTGCTGCACGTTGTGCCGCCCGCGGTGTTTGCGTTGATCCATGGCAGGCGGGTGTTGGGGACGCGGGGGATTCTGGTGTTCATGGGTCTGTGTGTGGGGGGCGGCAGTTTTTTTGAGAGCCTGGGGCTGCGGACGGGATTCCCGTTTGGGAACTACTACTTTACGGGGGTAATGGGGCCGAAGGTGTTTCAGCTGCCGATTTTATTGGCGCTGGCGTATGTGGGCGTGGGGTATGTGGCATGGGTGGTGGCGTCGCTGATCGTTGGCGGTGGGGAGGATTCCTGGAGGCGGGTGGTGGTTTTGCCGTTGATCGCGGCGGTGACGATGTCGGCCTGGGATCTGGCGATGGATCCGGTGTGGACGAATATCGACCGGGCATGGGTGTGGGAGCGCGGGGGCGGATACTTCGGCGTGCCGTTCAGCAATTTTTTTGGCTGGCTGCTGACGACGTGGGTTTTCTACCAGGTTTTTGCTTTATGGGGGCGGGGACGGGAGGTGGAGGTTGTGGCACGGGGCTGGAATCGGCTGGCGGTGTTGATGTATGGGCTGGTGGGGGCAGGGAAGTTGCGATGGGGGCGGGGACGGGAGGTAGTGGTTGTGCCGCAGGGCTGGAATCGGCTGGCGGTGTTGATGTACGGGCTGGTGGGGGCAGGGAATTTGCTGCTGGCGTTTCCGAGCGCGGTGCCGGCGGGGTATCCGACGATGGTGGCGGATGCGACGGGACGGCGTTGGCTGATGGCCGATTTGGTGGGGAATTGCGTTCTGATGTCGGTTTTTTTGAAGGGGCCGCTGGCGCTGGTTGCGTGGGTGCGGGCTGGTGCGGGTGCGCGGGGTAATGGGACGGCGGAGGAGTTGAGGACGGGCGTGGAGGACTGGTCTCGCCTGTAGTGCAACGGATTGGGCGGGCGGGATGAGCCGGTTTTCTGCGCGGACGAACAGGCTGCGGAAAAATCGGCCTGGATGTTGTGCAAGGCTGGTACTCCTTCCGAAATTGGGGCAGGGGAGTACTTTGGAGTGAATCCGGAAGAGAGTTGCGTTGCCGTGCGGGCGGGAAGGGAGTTTGCTTCTTGCTATGGGGTGAACCTGGCCTTCGCTGGATTTTCGGTTGGGTTGCTTTTCGGCCTGGATGTTGTGCAAGGTTGGTTACCCCTTCCGAAATTGGGGCAGGGGAGTACTTTGGAGTGAATCCGGAACAGAGTCGCATTGCCGTGCGGGCGGGAAGGGAGTTTGCTTCTTGCTGTGGGGTGAACCTGGCCTTCGCTGGGTTTTCGGTTGGGTTGGTTTTCGGCCTGGATGTGGTGCAAGGCTGGTACTCCTTCCGAAATTGGGGCAGGGGAGTACTTTGGAGTGGAGCCGGAACAGAGTCGCATTGCCGTGCGGGCGGGAAGGGAGTTTGCTTCTTGCTGTGGGGTGAACCTGGCCTTCGCTGGATTTTCGGTTGGGTTGCTTTTCGGCCTGGATGTTGTGCAAGGCTGGTACCCCTTCCGAAATTGGGGCAGGGGAGTACTTTGGAGTGAATCCGGAAGAGAGTTGCGTTGCCGTGCGGGCGGGAAGGGAGTTTGCTTCTTGCTATGGGGTGAACCTGGCCTTCGCTGGATTTTCGGTTGGGTTGCTTTTCTTCGCTCGTGCATGGGGGCTTGAGGGCGGTGCGTGAGAGCGGGGCTTGAGGGCAGTGCTTTAGAGCCCAGCTTTAGAGACGTGCTTGAGAGACGTGCTTGAGATTTGTGCTCGAAAACGGGGGCTTGAGATTTGTGCTTGAGGGCGGTGCGTGAGAGCGGGGCTTGCGAGCGTTGCTCAGCTTTCGAGACGTGCTTGAGAGACGTGCTTGAGAGACGTGCTTGAGATTTGTGCTCGAAAACGGGTGCTTGAGATTTGTGCTTGAGAGCAGTGCGTGAGAGCGGGGCTTGCGAGCGTTGCTCAGCTTTCGAGACGTGCTTGAGAGACGTGCTTGAGATTTGTGCTCGAAAACGGGGGCTTGAGATTTGTGCTTGATAGCAGCGCGTGAGAGCGGGGCTTGCGAGCGTTGCTCAGCTTTCGAGACGTGCTTGAGAGACGTGCTTGAGATTTGTGCTCGAAAACGGGGCTTGAGATTTGTGCTTGATAGCAGCGCGTGAGAGCGGGGCTTGAGAGCAGTGCTTTAGAGCCCAGCTTTGAGAGACGTCCTTGGGAGACGTGCTTGAGATTTGTGCTCGAAAACGGGGGCTTGAGATTTGTGCTTGAGAGCATCGCCTGAGAGCGGGGCTTGAGAGCAGTGCTTTAGAGCCCAGCTTGAGAAAGACGTGCTTGAGAGACGTGCTCGAAAACGGGTGCTTGAGAGCGGTGCCTGAGAGCGGTGTCCCTTCAGGGCGGCGGCTTAACCAGAGGTTGGCTGCGGTGGAAGTGAAAAAAGAGCCGGGCTGGTAGGGTAGGAGTATGGACGCTGAAGAGAGCGCGGGACGGGGGTTCGCTACCCGGCCTGAGATCCTGCCGCCCGGCACGTATCCGGACCCGTCTGCGGAACGGTTTCCAGACCCGGGGCAGGAACCAGTGGAACCGCATGGATGGTATCCGCCACCGCAGCCGGCTCCTCGGCCAACGCGGAGGCACTGGGCTTCGGCGCCGGCCACTTACACGCTGGTGGGGATCAATTGTGCGGTGTATCTATTCACGCTGTTCCTGAGCCACTCGGCAGCGGGACCGACGTTTGAGGACAATTTCTCCTACGGGCTGCTCTGTAACGGCGCCTATGTTGTTGGCATGGGGCAATGGTGGCGGCTGGTGACTTCCATCTTTGTGCACTTTGGATGGATTCACATCGCCACAAACATGTGGTGCTTGTGGAACCTTGGGCTGCTGGGCGAGCCGCTGCTGGGAGAGTTTGGGATTATCGCTGCTTATGTGCTGACCGGTGTTGCCGGCAACCTGCTCAGCGTCACATTTAACCAGCGGCCTCCCGGGCCGGCGGGCGGCGCGCTGAGCGCGGGAGCGTCGGGCGCTGTCTTCGGCCTGGCTGGAGTGCTGCTGATGCTGCTGCGCTCGCCGTTACTGCCGATTCCGGAGTTCGAGCTGAAGAAGCTGCGGCGGAGCGTTTGGTATTTTGCGCTGCTGAATTTCATCATCGATGGCGGTTTGTGGATCGCGCATACCACGCTGCAGATCGACAACATGGCGCACCTCGGGGGATTCCTCAGTGGGCTGGCGCTGGGGGTTCCTTTGGTGCCGCGCATCGGGGCGCCACGCGCACGATTCCTGCGCAGGCGGGCCTTTGCGGTGGGGGTGATGACGTTCCTGCTGCTGCTGATCGCCTGGGGGTTGCGGGCGTATTACGAGGCGGCGGCGGGGTGAGGTTCTCGCTCGACTTTGGGGGCTATTTCCAAAGCGGCCGCGAAAATCTTAAGGCAATGCCGGGAGAGCCAATCGGGGGAAGGGTTGGTTATCGAGTGGCGGTGGCCGCGAACTTCTTCACCATGGCGAGCAGCAGCTTGCGGTCGCTGTCGTTGAGGTTGGTGGAGTAGCGGCGGATCTGGGTGAGGAAGCGGAGCTCTTCGTCGGAAAGCTTTTGCGACTGGAGCTGGCGTCCGAGGGTGTCTTCAGCGAACAATTGAGCGAGCGGGAGTTCGAGGGCTCCGGCGATTTTGGCCAGAGTGTCCAGGGACGGAACAGTGTGTCCGTTCTCGACTCTGGACAGATAGCAGCGGAGAAGCCCAGTGCGCTTCTCGATATCGCCCTGGGATAAACCTTTGGATAGGCGGTAGCCTCGGATCGTGGTTCCAATTTTCATAAGGTTGGCCTGATAGACCGTACTTTCCCCTGTGAACAGCAAGGCAGGAATTTTCAAAGATATTGCCTGCATAGTTAACACGGTCTGCGATTCACAAGCAAGAAGAATTTTCGAGACGTTGGTAACCAAGCGAGGAACTAAAGAGAATTACCAAAATTCAAAATGCACAATGATTCATGCACTTAGCTGATTGAAAAGATGGCGGGTCGAGAAGCAGATTGTGAGGTTGGCGCGCGCCTCATCCCGTGCCCTGCGTTGCCCTGGTACCGCTAAATGGGTGGCGCGAAAAGGTCACTGTGGTGATCTTGACCGAAAAGAGAATTCCAGGATTTTTTCCACGGATTGACCTGGTCTAATGGCCACCAGGGTGCAGCTGCTCGGCCAGAAATTGTGTTGAGCGGTTCTGAGCATCCTGGGCGTCAGCGGCTCGATAGCCAGAGGTGTTGTTGGGATTCTCGAAAGCGTGGCCTGCGTCGGGGTAGATTTTCAGGTCGACGTTTTTACCGAGCGCCTTCATGGAGGCTTCGAAGGCGTGGACGTTGTCCGGAGTGATGCCGCGATCGAGGCCGCCGAAGTTGCCGAGCACGGCGGCGTGGATCCGGCCGAGGGCGGCTTTATCGGTGGGCAGGGAACCATAGTTGATGACTACGGCGCGGAGGTTCGGATCGGCGACGCCGAGCTGGGCGGCGTAGCCTCCGCCCATGCACCAGCCGATGGCGGCGATGCGGTGGGGGTCGACATCTTTGCGGTGGGCGAGGAAGTCGACGGCGGAGGTGAGGTCGCGGACGCCGCGGTCCTGGGGCAGGCCGCGCATGAGCTCGTGGGCCATGTCGGCATCGGTGGCCACTTTGCCGCGATAGAGATCGACCGCGAGAGTGACGTAGCCTTCGCTCGCGAAGCGCTGGGCTTGCTCTTTGACCCAGTCGTTGAGGCCCCACCATTCATGAATGACGACGAGGCCTGGGTGTGGGCCGGGGCCTGAGGGCAGATAGAGGAGGCCGTGGCCGGTGTCCGCGCCACTGGGGAAGGAGACTTCCTGCGGGGTTTGCGCGTGCAGGCCAGCGGTGGCGAGCGACAGACCGAGGACGAGAATCAGGACTGGGGCTAAACGATGGGTTTTCATTGGCGGCTCCTTTGGGGAAACCCATACCTGTATCGCAGAAAAGCATGGCGTGAGGCAAGCGGTGTGAGGAATGGCCAGTTCGTCGCCGGTCAGGGCAAGGTCAGGCAGCGAGTCGTCACTCCGGGTGGGCCGAGGGCAAGTTAGAGATGTTACAATTCAGGGCTATCACGATAAACTCATCGTGAAACCAATCCCCGTCCTCCTCCTCGATCAGTCTAAGTTCGAATCCGTTTGGGCCATGCTCAGAGCTTGCACACTCAGGCAGTTCGGAGTAGGGAAATGGACGATCCTAATAACGGGACCGAGCAGTTCGGGACGACTGCCATACACCCGACCGCGTCAACGGTGGTTCTCGATCAGACAAACCGCGTTTCCAGCGCGGGGGTAACAGGTGCGCCTTCCGGTGTCTCGCAATTCAAACCCGGGGAGCTGATCGACGGCCGCTTCGTGGTGGTTCGGTTCATCGCTCGCGGGGGAATGGGCGAGGTATACGAGGTCGAAGATTGCCAGCTACGCGGGGCTCACGTAGCACTCAAGACGATCCTGTCGCAATACGCGGTCGATCCAGTGATGCGGCAGCGATGCGAGCGGGAAGTACTCTGCGCGCGTGAGGTGGTTCACCCGAACCTTTGCCCAATTTACGATCTTGGTTACTGGAACCGGCCGGGGGGCGCGCTCACTTACCTGACGATGAAGCTTCTGCCGGGAGAGAGCCTGGCAGCGAGAATATCGCGGGCGGGTCCGATTCCCGGCGAGGAGGCGCTTTGCATCATGAGGCAGGTGGGAGGGGGAATTGCCGCTGCCCACGATGCGGGAATTCTGCATCGGGATATCAAGAGCGCAAACATCATCGTGCAGGGCTCGGGGACTGGGGTGTTTGCATGGGTTACGGACTTTGGGCTGGCGCGGGCGGCGTCGAGCGAGGAGACGCCAATCACGATTCATGGAGTCGCCGGAACGCCGGGCTTCATGGCTCCGGAGCTTTTTTATGGGAGCGCACCCACAAAGGCGAGCGATGTGTATGCGCTGGGGGTGGTGGCATGCCAGATGTTAATGGGAAGGCACCCGCAAAGCTTTCTGGGAAATGAGAAAAACGGGGAAAGAGCGACCGCGGAAATTCCAGAGCCATGGAGGCGCTTTGTGGAGGGCTGCCTCCGACCCGCAGCGGAGCAACGATTCAAGACGGTGCCTGAGGCCCTGCAGACTTTACCGTTGGAGGCCGGCTCTCCGGAAGTTCGCGCGGCGAGCGCTCCGCGCATCTCGCGCCGAACGATGTTGGTGCTGGGGGCAAGTGCGAGCGCGAGTGCGGCGGCTGGGGCGTGGGTGGAGTGGCCGCACATCCTGAATGTAATGGATCCGCTGCCTTCGCCCAGGTATGTGGCCCTCATGGCTCTGCCCAGCAATCATCCGCCGGCGATTCTTTTCACGTTGCTGGACTCGATCGGCCGCCGGCTTGCGCGAGCCGAGTCCTTTGTGAAGAACCTTATGATTATCACGCCGAAAGACAGGCCGGGGCCCTGGACGGCGATCGACTCTCCCCGAGAGACGGAGAAGACACTGGGCGCAAATCTGGTTCTGGCTGCGTCGCTCGATCAGACCGCGTCGAGGGCAAAGCTGAACCTGCGGGTGCTGGATGCGCACACACAGCGAACGATGCGTAACGCAACCGTGGAGTGCGCGCTGGGGGCGATCAGCAGTCTGGCGGAAAAGGCCTCGCACGAGGCGGCCGAATTGCTACAGATTCCGAACTCCGATGTGCCATTGAGCGATCCGGAGGAGTTGAGGAGTATCCCGCCGGAGGTGTTCCAGGCTTTCAGCGAAGCAGAACAGAAGGTGAATGAGCCGAATGGTGCCGGGCTGCAACAGGCAATCAATGAGTACCAGCATGTTCTCGATCTGGATGGACATTTCGCCCTGGCTTACGCGAGGCTGGCCATTGCGTACATGAAGCAGTACTACGTGACGAGAGAACCAGCCAACGTCGATCTGGCGAGCAAGAATGCGGCAAGCGCCCTGTTCTATAACCCTCACTCGGCGGTGGGGCTGATGAGCCAGGCTCTGGTGTACGTTTACCAGGGTAAATCGGCGCTCGCGCTGGAGTATTTTGGAAAGGCGCAGCAGGCGGACCCGGGTAACCCGGAGGTTTTGTATCACAAGGCGTGGGCGTACGGTCAACAGGGGCGGCTGGCCGAAGCAGAACAGGCTTACCGCGACATTCTGGCCGAGAGGCCGAACTTCTGGCCGGCGTACAACAACCTGGGAGTGATACTGACGCGGCAGGCCAGATACCGCGAGGCGGCAAAGGCTTTTGCCGCGGCTGGAGCAGCTGCGCCGAAGGTTGCCCTGCCGATGGCAAACCTGGCGCAAACCTATCAGCAGCTCGGAAGGCGCGCCGACGCCCGTGCCGCCCTGAACGAGAGCCTGAAGCGGGCGGAGAACGAGGACGCATATCTTGCGCTGGGAGACCTGGATTTCGAGGACGGGCGGTACACCGAGGCACTGAAAGACTACCGGGATGCGGGCAAGCTGGATCCGACGGATCATCTGATCCAGAGGAACATGGGCGACTGTTACACGATGCTGGGCAATGCGGCGATGGCGAAGGAATGTTATGGACGGGCGGCGCAGCTGTTGTCGGCTGTGCTGGAGGCGAGCCCGCAGGACGGGTTTGGATGGGCAAACCTGGCCTATTACCACGCTAAGGTTGGCGATCGGGCAGGCGCGGAAACGGACATGGCCAAATCGAGGGCTCACGAGGCGAACGATGTGGCGTCGCGCTTCATGATTGCGCAGGCTCTGGATGTGCTGGGAAGGAAGGCGGAGGCGTTGAAGACTCTTCTATGGTGCATGGACAAGGGGCTTTCAACCGCGGACATCAATTTGGCAGTGGACCTCAAAGATCTGCGCAGCACACGGGCATACAGGGAGCGGCTGAAGAATCGCAGGAAAAGTGGAAACGGGTCTGTCACCTAAGAGCTTTCAATCACTCAATGAGAAAGGACGATGTCAATGAAATCACGGTCGACGTGGCTGTTGGTTGTGGGCGTGTTCGTGGTGGGTGATTTATTCGGTATCTGGATGGATTGGTCAACGTGGAGCCACCATTTGACAGGACGGGACATTGTTTTCGAGGTGCAGGACTATCAAATGGCGAATCTGCAGGTCGGTTCCGGCGACCATATATGGCTGAAGCCGCCCGACGGAGTCACGGGGAGCGATCTCAAGGTGAAGTGGGTGGGAAGTAACCCATGCGCGGGGGGCGGGAACCCGACCGACTGCATTATCGATTCGTGGAACAAAGCGCCGGCTGGTCCCTATTTCTTCAGCTGCGATTCTGCCAAGTACAGTTGCCCGGAACCCGGAATCCAGCAAAAATCGACCGGCCCCATCGAAAATCTGGGCTACGGCCTTTTCCTGAAGTGGGATTTCCTGCATCTCTTCGGGATACGGCGGCCTTCGCTGGAGGAGCAGCAAGGGCCACCAACATCGGGAACCCATCCGGCAACAGGTTCGAAGACGGCGATTGTCTCCTGCTCGCGCGACACCAAAACGACAGCGCTGCAGGATCCGAATGGTGATGATGAGACAACAATCAACGCGTCAATCGGTCAATCTGAATCTGTGTTCTGGCTCGACCCGCAGGGCTTCACGCTGGACCCAACAAACTTTCCGGCGGGGTTCTGTAAGAACGGGAACCCGGGAAGCGGCAGCACGACAGCCGCTCAGTGCGATGTCAGCGCAGCCGCAAAGTTCTCTTACTCGGTGCAGGCGCAGACTCCAGCAGGTTGCAAAGCAACGACGGCTAATCTGATTGCGCAGTAGGGGTTATTCCGGGAGCGTGAACCATGAAGGGAACAGGCTCCCGAGAAGGGCAGTGTCAGGAGCGCCGGGAAGGAGACTTCCAGCGGGGTTTGCGCGTGCAGGCCAGCGGTGGCGAGCGACAGACCGAGGACGAGAATCAGGACTGGGGCTAAACGGCGAGTTTTCATTGGCGGCTCCTTTTTTGGGAAACGAAATGCGCGTGCGCGCACGCATCCAGGGCCGCGGATTTGCCATCGCACAGAAGTAGCCGGTTGTTCCGGAGACCCATCGTGCCGCGCGAGTATCATTTTTCGGGCCCAGGGGACGCAGCGCAGGCCGATGCCGGCGCGCGCTGGACCGATCCTTATCATCCTTTCGATGGGCCGCGGAGAAAGCAGACCTCAGGGCGATGGCTTCGCCGCATGAGGCGCCGGTGGAGGGAAACTCGTTCGCTGTCTGTGATCGTCGCGCGCGAGTTGATGCGGACCGACGTTTTTGACGTGGCGGCGGGGCTGGCGTTCTGGTCGATGATGTCGATGGTGCCGCTGTTGATCACGGTGGCGGCGTTGCTGGCGCTGCTGCGGGTGCCGGGCCTGTTGCCGCAGTTGCTGGGCGTGATGGCGATGCTGGTGCCCGCGGATTCGCTCTCGATGGTGGAGAAAATGGTCGGCGGTTTGCTGGAGCCGCACCGGGGAATGCTGTCGTTCGGAATTCTCAGCTACATCTGGTCGACGACGGGCGGTTTCACGGCGCTGATTTTTGCGCTCAACATTGCCTATGATGTTACGGAGCCACGGTCGTGGCTGCGCGATCGGCTGCAGGCGGTGATTCTGACCTCGACCAGCGGCGGCCTGCTGACGGTTTCGCTGCTGGCGCTGCTGGCTGGACCGCATTTCGGGCATTTGCTGGGGCAAATCTTCCCGATCCCCGGGGCGTTCGAGAGAATGTGGCCCACTATCCGGATTGCGACGGTCTTTCTTGGATTTGTGGTGGCGCTGGAGCTGGTTTATTTTATGGGACCGAATCGGCGGCAGCGATTTAGCTCAACGCTGCCGGGTGCGATTGTGGCAATCGCTTTTTGGTTCGCCGGTTCCGCGGGTCTCTCCTTCTACCTGAACCATCTGGCGCACTATTCGCGGTTGTACGGGGGCATGGGAGCACTGATGGGGCTGATGTTCTGGATTTACCTGACGGCGCTGGCGATTTTGATCGGGGCGGAAACGAATGCGGAGCTGGCGAAGCGGCGGGATTCGTTGTTTCGTGGGCACGTGAAAGCTTCGCCGGGGCAGGGAATCGGGCTCGATGAGGCTGCGGAGGGCACGCGGGTGAGGGAACGGCCTGCGGCGTAGGTGTTCACTGGCCACAAGGGAAGATGCTGGATCTGCCCGGCCCGGAGGAATTTGTCGAAAGGTGCAGAGACGAGTTAGAAGGGGCGGGTTACAGAGTCGAGGGGAAGCTGCGGATGGCTCGGCGCAGGCGGCCAATCAGTTGGTTTCCTCGTGTTGGCAAGAGCGGCCGGGACCTTAACCAGCCGCCGCGTTGCTGCTACCGGCTAATGGCTTGTGCCTACTCTCTGTCCCTCCCGTGCCAGTGCATTTCCCATCCCAGATACCGCGTCGCAGCCTCGTACACCGGCGCCGCTACCTGCGAAAAGTTCGCCGCCACATGATGCTCGAACCCCTGCTCGCAAATTTCATGCAGCAGCTTCTGCATCTGGGGAATCTTCGCCACGCCCGCGCCCCCGAAAGTCTCTAACGAATCATTCGTAAACTCCCCTTCGCCGATGTACCCGCGAATCTTTCCGCGATAATCGTCTGTGGAGAACCTTACATAACTCATGGCGCCGGCCTTCACCCGGCCATAACAGGTCCCGAAAGTATTCTCCTTACCCACTGTCCCGGCAATAATCTCCTGGAAATTCATCACCACATCCTGGAAAAAATGCTTCGGCAAATTCGAGCAGTGAAAGCACACACACTTATCAGGATCGTCGCCGTAGTTATTGTTCCAGTCCAGCAGCGCACTCGGCGTCTGACTGGCCAGCGCCAGGGCATGCATGCTCACCGTCCCCATCACATCGGTCTCGCACGCCGCCGGCAGCAGGTTCTCACTCATCATGCTCATCACCGTGCATGGCACTACGCCAAAATTTTCCTCAAGCGAAGTCCAGCACTGCACCGCGCTCACCGTGCAATGTGTGTCTTTCATAAAGCGTTCGATGGCAACGCCCAGCTTCGCCATCTTGATCAGCGCGGCCTCCGGCACGGCTCCCGTGTTCACATACGCCCGAATGGCATCGAGCTTTGCCTTGACGTCGCCATCGTCGTCTTTCATCCGCCCAATCGCGCCAAAGATGTCCGACAAATCAAGCGTCACCACCGAAATCCCGTACCGCTCCAGCAGCTTCTCGCTGTATCGCACCGTATTGAACGCCTGCGGCCGCGCCCCAATCGCTCCGATCCGCAGCTTCTTCAGACCATTCGTTACTCGGCAAACCTTCGCAAACCAATCGAGATCCTTCCCAAACTCCGCCGAACTCGGCGACACCGTGTGGCTCTTCGTAATCGAATACTTGATCCCGTACTGCATCAGGTTGTTGCATGCCGACATCTTCCCGCAGAAGCTGTCCCGCCGGTCGCTGATCTTCATATCGTCGCGCCGGTCCGGAGTAGCCTGCACCAGTACCGGCACATCCAGCGTTGAGTACCGAATCGTATCCGCAATCCCGCGCTCGTCTCCGAAATTCGGCAGCGTCACGATAATCCCGTCAATCTCGTCGCGATGCGCGCGGAACAAGTCGCCGCATTTGATCGCGTCGTCGTGGGTCTCTACCGACCCAAACTTCGACTGCTCCGGCGCGAGCGTGACGGCCTTGATTCCCGCCTTCCCGAGAACCCCCAGCATCTCTTCCCGGCCTTCTTTGGCAAGGTGATCGGGGAAAAATCCGCGGTTCCCCACAATAAGTCCGAATGTCAACTGCTTCTTCATTGCAATACGACCCTTCCTATAGGTGGTGCGCTAGCTAACTCGTGCTTAGTGATGATGGCGAAAGCGAATGGTATAGAAAAGTCCAGCCACCGTCATTATCCCACCCCACCAAATGGGTGGGTGCAGTTGATACAAAACCGGCTCGTGGGCGGGCGGGTGCCCGAGCTCCCAAAACCCTGTCCCCATAATCAACAATCCATAGGCGAGCAGCAGGATGCCTGAGAATAGCCAGATCGAAGTATGCGACCGCATGTCGTTCTCCCTTACCAGAAGATTACGTTCAGCCCAACAAAAATTGCGAACATCACGCCGGCCCACACAATCGGCCGCTGATACCAGTAATCATCCTTCTCCTCGGGAATCTTAGTTGCACCGTAAACCAGACCTTCAAGTTCTGCCTCCGGCTTGGGTTTTGTCAGGTAACTTACAATCACAGTCACCAGCACGCAGATCGTCCACGACCACATTGCGCGATACAGATTTTCGGACATGGCCTGAACGCGATTGATAAGATCTGCGCTGGCATGGGGCTGGAATATCATGAAGCGAATGTTGGCCGGATCCTGGCGCACCCAGAGCCATAAGCCAATCGATGCTGCCGTGCCCGCCAGCAGGCCCCAGAATCCGCCGGCCTTCGTCGCCCGCTTCCACAGCATGCCCAGAATCACGGTGCCGAACAGCGGCGCGATAAAAAAGCTGAACAACTGCTGAACATAATCCATGATGCTGGCCGCGTGCTGCACCAGATAGGCCGTGCCCACGGAAATAATCACACCGATGAAGGTGCACCAGCGCCCCATCGATACGTAGTGGCTGTCGCTCGCCTTCTTATTCATGAACGCACCGTAGATGTCGTACGTCCAGACCGTCGCGAAAGCGCTTACGTTGCCCGCCATGCCGGACATGAAGCCGGCAATCAGCGCCGTCACACCCAGCCCGAGCAGTCCCGGCCCGCAGTAGCGCACCAGCATCAACGGCAGCACTTCGTTGTATGAATGTTGACCGGAGGCAACCGCCACGTCCTGGGCCACAAGGTGGTAAGGCAGCACGGAGAGCGCCAGCAAGCCCGGGAGAATGACGATAAATGGCACCGCCATCTTGAAAGCCGAACCAATAATCGGAGCCATGCGCGCCGCGCGCAGATTGTGCGCGGAAAGCACGCGTTGCACCACAAGAAAGTCCGTCGTCCAGTAGCCGAAGCTGATAACGAATCCAATCCCGAAGACAATCCCCGTCCAGTGCACGCCCATGGGATTCGACGTGAAATGATTCAGCGGCGCCCATAAGTGGGTGTAGTCCTGCTGCGGAAAACGCTCCTTGATCTGTAATACAAGGTTGTGCCAACCGCCCGCCTCGATCAGTCCGAGGATGGGGATCAGGAGCGCCCCCAGCCAGATGAGCAGGAACTGCAGCACCTCATTGTAAATCGCGGAGCGGAGGCCGCCCAGCGCAACATAAATGGCTACGGTGATGGACGAAACCCAGATACTGAAGTGCAGGTTCCAGCCCAGCACCACCTTCATCACGATGGCCATCGAGTACATATTGATGCCGCTCATCAGTACGGTCATAAATGCGAAGCAGACCGCCGATAACCCGCGCGCGCCATCCCCGAAACGAAGCGCCAGATACCCCGGCACCGAGTTCACCTTGGAGATGTAATAGAACGGCATCATGATGATGCCCAGAAACAGCATCGCCGGAATGGCGCCGATCCAGTACCAGTGCACGGCCAGGATGCCATACTGATAAGCCGATCCAGCCCAGCCCATCAGTTCGAGCGACCCGAGGTTGGCGGAGACAAAGCTCAGCCCGGCGATCCACGCGGTCATCTCCCGCCCGGCCATAAAGAACTCTTCGCTGGTATTCGAAGCGCCCTTCAGGTAGAAGCCGATGTAAATGACCATCCCGAAGTAGATCGCGATGACCACGATATCCACTCCGGAAAGATGAACCAGACTCTGCGTTACCGCCGTCTCAAGGAAAGCGGCCAGTCCAGCCGCGGGAGCCGATGCGAGTGACATTCCTGTCCGACCTCGTGTGTGCCTTTGGGTTCGGGAATAAGAGCCGGGGAACTCTGCTTCCAGGTTTAACCAGTTCCGATACCTACAAGACTAACTGCCATCTAACTACCTTCATAACTGGCGACCGTGATTTTTCGCCTGATTGCCCTGCCCGTAAGTGGCCTTGGCGCCATGCTTGCGGAAATGATGTCTGTCCAGCAATGCCTGTGAAATTCCCGCGCAGCCGGGAGCCAGCATAGTCGTGTAGAAGGCCATCCGTGCCACCGCTTCCAGCACCACAGCATGATACGCGGCTTCCCTGGCATCATTTCCCCACGCAAAGGGCGCGTGGCCCGCCACCAGCACCCCAGGCATCGCCGCCGGATCGAGGCCGCGAAACCTCCGGACGATCGCCTTGCCGGTATTCAGCACATAATCGTCGCCGATCTCCCCGTCCGTCAGCTCTTCGGTTACCGGTACCGGTCCATGAAAATAGTCCGCGTGGGTCGTTCCAAACGCCGGGATTTCGCGCCCCGCCTGCGCCCAGGCCGTCGCAAATTCGGAATGCGTATGCACTACGCCGCCAATCCCGGCAAACGAACGATACAGCTCCAGATGCGTGTCCAGATCCGAGGACGGCTTCAGCATACCCCCAACGATCTTTCCGCTCAGGTCACTCACCACCATGTGGTCTGCGGTCAGGTCTTCATAGGCAACGCCGCTCGGCTTGATCGCCACCAGTCCCTGTTGCCGGTCGATTCCGCTGGCATTGCCGAAGGTATACAGCACCAGTCCGCGACGGACCAGTTCGAGATTCGCTTCCAGAACCTGCGCTTTCAGGGCTTCCAGCATGCGTTCAGATGACTCTCAGCCGCCGTTCAGGGAAAACGGCCAGCGGAGCAACGGCAATTTTACTCGATACCCTCGATGCCGCGCCCGTCTTTTCGCGACGGGGGCAGTGAACGCTTCACTTCGCCACGGTCAGCTGAATCAGAGTGCTTCCATCCACACGCGACCCCGCGGCGGGACTCTGAGCGACCACCGTTCCCGGAGGAAACATGGGCGATGGCCGTCCCCCCGCGCCGCCTGAAACACCAGGCCCAGCGTGCATATCGGCTTCCTTCACCGGGGCCAGGCGCAGCCCCATACGCGTGAGCGCGAGCGCCGCCGCCGTGAAGATTTGCCCTTCCATCTCCGGCATGACCCACCCATTTTCCAGCTGCGACGAATCCGCGGGGGCAGCGACCAGCAGATTCATCATTGGAGTTTCCACTCCTGAAGCTTCCGGCTCCGGACTTTGCGCAATCACGGTCCCCGGCTGGGAGCTCGGCCACGCCATCGCCGCCACCGTCCCTGTCTGGAATCCCGCCCTTCGAATCTCGATTGTGGCCACCCGCTGCTCTTTACCCCGCAGTTCCGGAATGGCCAGCTTCTCCGGACCGAGGCTCTCGGTCAGCCATACCCGCCATCCGCGCCGCACAATGGCGCCCGCCGCCGGCGACTGATTCGCGATCCTGCCCACCGGCACGTCCGCCGAATACAGGCGGTTCTCGACCTGGAGCGTCAGCCCCAGCGAGGCCGCACGCTGGCCCGCATCGGCCAGGGTCATGCTTCTGAAATCCGGAATTGCCACCTCCGCTCCGTGAATCGCGAAGTGCATCGTCACCAGCGCGGAAGTCATCCCCACGACCGTCAGCAGCAGCATCACCAGCACGAAACGAAAGATCGCAATCATGATTCGTATTCGATCGAATAATCGATGTAAGCCGACTTCTCCAGCATCTTCGAAACCGAGCAATACTTGCTCTTCGAAAGCGCGACCGCATCCTCGGCCGCCTTCTGCGCGACCTTTCCGCGAATCCGGTAGGTGAGATGAATCCTCGTGAAAACCTGCGGCGGCTCGGCCGCCTGCTCGGCCGTGGCCGTCACGGTCAAGCCCTCCAGCGGCTCGCGCTTCTTCTGGAGAATACTCACAACATCCACAGACGTGCACCCGCACAAGCCGGCCAGCACAGCCTCCATGGGACTCGGCCCCGCGGTATGCTGGGGCGTCGCGTCAAAATGAATCGTATGCCCGCTCGCCGACTTTCCGTCGAACAACCGCCCCTGCTTCCACTCTGCACTGGCAATCAAAACCGGTCTCCTCTGTTCCTTTTAGAATTTCTCTGCGCTCTCCGTGCTCTCTGTGGTGAATCGTTTTTAAGCCCTATTGCCGGTGCGAATTGTCCGACGCCGGCTCCGGATGGATCAGCACGCGGTCGATCTCCGGACACTCCAGTTTGAACCGATGCTCCAGTTCGGTAATCGATTCGTGCACGCGGCGCATCTGCATATCGTCGGGCAGCGTACAGTGGCATGTCACGTGAAGCCGGTCGCCAACCCGATCCACATTGACCTCGTGAATGTCGACAACATCGGGTAAATTAGCGGCCACATCGCGCAGATGCTGCTCGATCCGGCGATCCTGCGCCAGCCGCACCGGCGCTTCAATTGTCGCCGGCTCACTTTCAATGTGCGTCAGCACGGAACCCACCTGCGGCAGTTCGCGCCGTATCTGCTGCTCCAGCCCGTAGACAAAGCGATGGGCCTCCAGCAGCGGCATCGTCTCCTTCACCTCGATGTGCTGTTCCACGTGCAAACCATCCGCGAAAGCCTCAATGCTCACATCGTGCAGCAGCACATTATTCCGTGCCGCCACCGCGCGCACCTTGTCGAACAAACTCTCCGCCATCGTCGATCGCGGCACCGTGTGGATGACCACGTCCGCCCCCGGCAACACGCCCTGCACCGCCGCGGTCGCCTCGCTCACCAGCTCTTCGGTGCGCTGGAAGGTCAGCTGGCGCGGCAGGGACAGCGTGACATCGGCGAAATACTCGCTGCCCGATCGCCGCACGCGCGCCTGGTCAATGCCCAGCACGCCGTCTGTCCGACGCACCGCATCCACCATCTTGGTGTGCAGTTCAGGAGAAACCGCGTCTGTCAGCGCACCCACGGCGCGCCAGGCGAGCCTCCAGCCAAGGATCAGGATCATCGCCGAAACCACCAGCGCCGCTGCCGGATCGGCATAGCGGAGCCACGCCACATGTTCCACCGTTCCCAGCCACGAGGCGCACAAGCCGATGACCACCGCAACGCTGGTCCAGATGTCCGACGCGAAGTGCAGCGCGTCTGCCTCGAGCGCCGCGCTGCGGTAGCGCCGGGCTACAGTGCGCAACCGCCGCGAACGCCACAGGTCTACGGCGATCGAGCCGCCCATCACGACGAACGGCCATATGGAGTAGCGCAGGGTAACCGGCCGGAAAAAGATGCGGCTGATGGCTTCCGCGGTGATGGCGACAGCAGAAGCCGCCATCAGCCCGGTCTCCACGAATGCCGAAACATTTTCAACCTTCGCGTGACCGTAAGGATGGTTCCAGTCCGCCGGCCTGTCCGACACGCGAACGGAGAAAAATGTCAGTGCGGCGCCCATCACATCCAGCCCCGAATGCGCGGCGTCGGACAAAACGCCCAGGCTGCCCGTCAGCAAGCCCACCGCCGCCTTGAGCACCGTCATTGCCAGCGCCGCCGCGACTGACACCAGCGTCACCCATCGCTTCTCCGCGCTGGCTCGCGACGACTCCGGAAGTGCGGCAGTGGACATGGTCTGTTTAAGCCTACCGGAGGGCGCTGAGGACGCGCCAGAACCAATGAACAATGGCGCACCGCTGACGTTACGCCCTAAAGGTTCTGCGATTACGAAGCTGGAGAAACCGGGGACGGCGGCGGGACGCCTAGAACTTTATCTAAGCTGCGGAGATCGCCATAATGGAGAAGATAAACTCCGTTCGTTGTGGCGAGCTGCGAGGCAGCTTGCGTGTAGCTATTGTTCGTTACCACAACGCCGTAACCTGCCTGCTCGTGAGTCCTCGCTGCCGCAACTTCCTGGACGGCCTTGTTTCCGACCGGGCGGCTATACAGCTTGCACTGAAGAACTACCCGTATACCACCTTTCTCAGCCACGATGTCCGTGCCCTGATCCCGGGTCTGCATGGTAACCCGTGTGTTCCAGCCGACTCGCTGCAGTTCTTCTGCACAAAATGCCTCGAAATCCGCTGGGGTCATGTCAACGGAGAAAGCTCGGAAGCTGTGGTCCGATCCGATTGCCGCTTGAACGTGCGCCTCAATTAGCCTTGCGATCGTTGCCCGTTCACGCCCCATTGCAGAGCGCTCACCTGCAGAAAGCGCGGGTTCAATTTGACTTGCCATGAAGTTGTTTACTTCCTTCTCCCATTTGTCCAGTTGGGGTTTTCCATATGCATCTGGCCAGACGAGCTGCCTTTTTCTTGTGACCAAGGCTGGCGTATGTTGTGAGATTATCCCTCGTGCGCGCTGCAGGAGAGCGTGGCGTGCAGCATTCCTTCGAAGAATGCGCGCAACCAAGTATGCAAGCACCGCTAGAACACACGCGGAGAGCAGAAGCCAGAACGCTGGTTGCTGAAAAAGCTGGATACCGATCCAGATTGCGGCTAGGACCAGTGACAGGTCAATAAACGTGCTCGGATCAATCAGCTGTTTCTGTCTTCGACGGGCCATTTGTTGGATGCGCCGGCAACAAGTCTACATTTTCAATCAAGAGGCGACAATCCAGCGGAAATCGATCCGCCTCGCACTCGAAAAACGTTTTTTCTGTGCTTATGCGTCCTCTGTGGTGAAAGCCTTCTTTCCGCGCCACAGGCCGACTATCCCGAACGTGTAAGGCGTCCACGAAACCTCGACAAACCCCGCCGCCCGCATCATCTCCAGCATGGCCGGCGGCGCGGGGAACCTCTCAACCGAATCGGGCAAATAGCCATATGCCCCGGCATCCCCGGAAATCCGCGCGCCCAGCCACGGCAACAAATGCCGAAAGTAAAACCCAAATACCCGTCCCACCCAACCACCAGGCTTGCTGCAATCCAGAATTCCAACCTCTCCCCCTGGCGCCAGCACGCGAAAAAACTCCGCCAGCCCCGCCTGATAATTCGCCAGGTTGCGAAACCCAAACGCGGTCGTGACCAGATCGAGCGACCCGTCGCCAAACGGCAGCCGCATCGCATCTGCTTCGATCAACTCAACCCTTTGCGCCGCCAGCTTTTTCCTGGCGCGCGCCAGCATCTGGACAGAAAAATCCGCCGCCACCACCGGCTCCGCATCGGCCGGCCGCCTCCGCAATAATGCCCGCGTCATATCGCCGGTGCCGCAGCAAATATCCAGCACTCTGGCGTCAGGCCGCGCCAGAATGTGCCGAAACCGGCGCGCCGTCCGCCACCACCACGTCCGGTCCACGTTGCACGACAGCACATGGTTCAGCAGGTCGTAGCGCGGCGCGATCCGGTCGAACATCTCCCGCACCGCCCGCGCTGAACTCGCCTCGTCGCTTGTGCCGGCCGGTCGAGACCCAGGCGCCCGCAATTCTGCTTTTGTCACCCCGGCAATTTCTTCTGAACCGCGCAAACTTCAGAATATCGCAGCGCCCCAGTCCCCTCGGCGCTATCCTGCGACCGCACTGCCCAGGGATTACACTGCGCGTATGCGAAATCCACTGCGTTGCTTAGGTATGCTTCTCTTCGCCGCCTTGCTCACAATGAGTCCAGCCGCGGCACAATCTGAGAGCGCCCCAGCCTCCGTCGCCTTCGCCCGCGCCCAGCACCTGCAACACGGCATCAACACCAGCATCTGGTTCGCGCAGGCCAGCGACTACTCCGTCCACCGCCTGCAGACCTTCACTACTGCCGACGACATCGCACTCATCGCAAAAATGGGTTTCGACCACTGCCGTCTCTCCATCGACGCGGGCCCACTCGTGGCCTGGCAGCGCGCCGGCGCAGAAACGCCCTTCATGACTGAGCTCGATCGCGTCGTCAAGGTCATGCTCCAGAACCATCTTTCCGTGATCCTCGACATTCACCCCACCAGCGAATACAAGGCCGAGCTCTTCCAGGGTGGGACCGGCGTCAGCAATTTCACCTCCCTGTGGCGCGCCCTCGCCGCCCACTACGCCACCACCGATCCCGAGCACGTCTTCTTCGAGATCTTGAACGAGCCCGAGCAGAACGACCCGTACCGCTGGCAGGGTATCGAGGCCACCGTCGTCGACGCCATCCGCCAGGCCGCGCCCCAATCCACCATCATCGCTGCCGGCGGGCATTGGTCCGGCCTCCAGGACCTCCTCGTCCTCGAACCCCTCGCCGACCCCAACATCATCTACACCTTTCACGACTACGAGCCCTTCCCCTTCACCCATCAGGGAGCCACCTGGACCAGCCCTGAAGTCCGCCCCGAACGCGCCATCCCTTACCCCTCCAGCCCCGAAGGCATCGCCCCGAAGCTCGACGAAGAACCGACACTCTCCGGGCAGTTCTTTCTCGATGAATACGGGGAAGGACGCTGGGACGCCGCCCGCGTAGAGAACTCCATCGAATTTGCAGCGAAGTGGTCCGCCCTCCACCACGTCCCCATCTACTGCGGCGAATTCGGCGTCCTCCGCGAATACGCGCCACCCGCCGCGCGCGCCCAGTGGCTGCACGATATGCGCGTCGCTTTCGAGAAAAACCACATCGGGTGGGCCATGTGGGATTACCAGACCGACTTCGGCGTGGTTACCAAACACAACGGAACCACCACCCCCGACCCTGATGTCCTTGAAGCGTTAGGGCTGCACCTACCCCAATAGCGCCGGCCAATTCTCGTGAACCGAGGCATGGCATTCTCCTTCGCTGTGCTCTCTGTGTGCTCTGTGGTAAACGGGAACCCAGCATGCAAGAGATGCGTAACAATAAGTTCGATCCGACCATCTCCACGCAAGCCGGCACGGCGCTGGGGTCATGATTCAAGGAAGACCGCTATGGCAAAGTTTCTCCTCTTCTGCATCCTTTTCATCCTCTGCTGGCCCCTTGCACTGCTTGCGCTCATCGCCTATCCGATCGTGTGGCTCCTCCTGCTGCCCTTCCGCATCGTGGGTATCGCGGTCGGCGGCGTCCTCGAACTCGTCAGCGCCATCATCTTACTTCCCGTCCGCCTCATCCGCGCCATCTGAAAGGCAACCATTTTTCGGGAAGGCGGCATCGAAGCTTCGAAAGTTTCGCCGAAAATCGCTGGCGCTCATCCTGCCTCTTATCGGGCCCGCAGATTTCGCATGCGCGTATTACAACTGGGAATTGAAAATCGATGTTTTCCTCGCCCGCGCCTCAAAGTCGCCTTTGAAGGGCGGGGTCCGCTGTCGCACACTGGTGGCTCCGGTTCTCTCAAGGCTCATGCGCCGGCTCCTGGCGAGGCGGCAAGACCCGACCGATTTCGCCGCGGCCGCTGTCCGGCATGGCGGCTCCTCATATTTGCTGCCTTCGTATCGATCATGGGCAGACCACTCGGCGGGCAGACACCCTCTGGCAGCGACCAACAGAGGCCACTGAAAACGATGAGCCTCGAGCAACTGGGGAATATCGAGGTGACCACCGTTTCCAAAGAACCTGAAGAGGTATGGAACACTCCCGCGGCGATTTATGTGATCACGCAGGAAGACATTCAGCGTTCGGGAGCGGCGAATATCCCGGAGGCGTTGCGGCTGGCTCCGGGGGTGGAGGTGGCGCGCATCACCTCGGATGAGTACGCGATTGGCATTCGCGGGTTCAACAGCCGCCTCTCGCGGTCCGTGCTGGTGCTGATCGATGGCCGTACGGTGTACACGACGTTCACGGCGGGCACCTACTGGGAGACGCAGGATGTGCTGATGAAAGACATCGACCGCATCGAAGTCATCCGCGGGCCGGGCGGGACGATCTGGGGGCCGAATGCGGTCAACGGGGTGATCAACATCATCACGAAGAGCACAAAAGAGACGCAGGGCGTGCTCGGGAGCGGTGGCGGCGGCGGTGTCGAGCAGTTTATTGGAGACGCCCGCTACGGGTCCGGCAACGGCAGAGGATTCACCTACCGAGTGTATGCGAAAGGCTTCGGATGGGCGCCACAATATCACTCCGACGGCGATAACTACGACGACTGGCAGGCGGGTCAGGGGGGATTCCGCATGGACTGGGGGGCGCATGCGAATAGTTATCGTTTGGAGGGCGATATCTATGGCCAATACTTTGGCGAGAGAATCGACGATTCAACCTACAACCCGCCGGCCAACTACGACAAGAGCGGCGATGCCACACTCTATGGAGGAAACATTCTCTTTAACTGGACGAGAGTGCAGGGAGAAGGCCGAGACATTCAGCTGGCTGCTTATTATGCCCACGACACGCGCAATGAGCTGAATTTCGGCGATATTCGTAACACGGCGGACGTCGATTTTCAGGACCGGTTCCGTTTGCCTCGCCAGGAGGTATCGTGGGGCCTGACCGCGCGATTGAGCCATGGGAGCGAAGTTGAGGTGTTTTCCGGACTGACGTTTACGCCTTCGCACAGGACCGACGAGCTCTACCAGGGGTTCTTTCAGGATGAGATCACGCTCGTGCCCAATCGGCTATCGGTGGTAGCCGGGACCAAGGTGCTGAAGACGAACTACACGGGGGCGCTGGCGGAACCGAGCGGCCGGTTGTTGTACACACCGACAGGCACCCAGACCGTGTGGGCGGCTTACACACACGGTCTGCGGACACCTGCCGACGTGGAGCGGGATTTCAATCTGTCCAGTTTTCTGGGATACGCGGCGAATGGGCTGCCGATCTTCGCGCGCTTCAGCGCAAATCCCAATTTCAGGTCGGAGCAGTTGAACGGCTACGAGCTGGGCTACCGGGGACTTGAAGGGAAGAATTTCTATGTCGACATAGCCGGCTTCTACAACCATTACGGGGACCTTTTCAGCGAAGACCTGGTTCAAGCGCCGTATATAGAGACGAACCCCGCTCCCACTCACGTTCTGATCCCTGCGGAGTTCGGGAATGGGCTGGTGGCTTCGACAACCGGGATGGAGGCCGCACCTATGTGGCGTCCGGAGCCGTGGTGGCGGCTGGGCGGTTCGTATTCGTTCCTCGATATGCATGTGGAGAAAGGGACGAACTCAAAGGACATTGGCAGCGCGCCTGGCGTGCAGGGGTCCAGTCCGGAGCATCAGGCGCTGATCAAGAGCGGTTTCGATCTGCCCAAATTGATCAGCACAGACTTTCAGGTGCGATACGTGAGTGCGCTGCCTGGCATCCAGGTGCCCGCGTACTGGACAGGAGGTGTTACTGGACAGTGGGCTGCGACGCCGCACATTCGGTTGACGGCTGTGGGCCAGAATCTTTTTCAGCCGCACCATGTGGAATTTAACTACGACCCTGGGCCCCTGGTTGGAATCCGGCGCGGATTTTATGGCGAGATAACGTTTACGAAGTGACCCTCGCCCGCAAAAGAACCAAAGCGGGTGCAGGATCGCCTTCTGCACCCTGTACCCTGCACCCTGTACCCTGTTTTTATGTCCGCCATCGTGCTCGACGGCAAAGCCTATTCCAGGGAACTCGAAGCCGAACTCACCGCCCGAGTGGGGCGCCTTAATCTGAAAGATCCACCCATCCTCGCGACCATCCTCGTCGGCGACGACCCAGCCTCCGCCACCTACGTCCGCATGAAAGGCAACGCCTGCCGCCGCGTCGGTATGGAGTCTCTCAACATCCACCTGGCCGGGCTTACGACCACCGCCGAGCTGCTCGTAGCCATCGACGAACTCAACGCCAACCCCCACGTTCGCGGCATCCTGCTCCAGCATCCCGTTCCCAAGCAGATCGACGAGCGCGCCGCCTTCGACCGCATCGCCCTCGAGAAAGACGTTGACGGCGTCACCGCGCACGGTTTCGGCCGCATGGCCATGGACGAGCCCGCATACGGCTCCGCCACGCCCGCCGGCATTATGCGCCTGCTGCGCCGCTATGAAATCCCCATCGAAGGCCGCGAGGCCGTCGTCGTCGGACGCAGCCCCATCCTCGGCCGGCCCATGGCCATGATGATGCTGGCCGCCAACGCCACCGTCACCATCTGCCACTCCCGCACCAGGAATCTCCCTGAAGTCGTCCGCCGCGCGGAAATCGTCATCGGGGCCGTCGGCAAAGCCGAGTACATCCGTGGCGACTGGATTCGCGATGGCGCTGTCGTGGTCGACGCTGGCTATCACCCCGGAGGAGTCGGCGACATCGAGCTATCCGCGGTGATCGACCGCTGCTCGGCGTACACACCGGTCCCCGGCGGCGTCGGCCCCATGACGATCGCCACCCTCATCGCCCACACCGTAGAAGCCGCCGAAAAGCTGGCGCGATAAGGCCCCAGCTTCCAAGCGCGGAGGCAGGCGTGCGACTTTGGCCAAAAGCGAATTCCAGCGATACCCGATGGCTAGCTGCGGATTCGAGCCTGGCTCCCGCCCTGAAGGGCGCCGTGCTTGATGAAGTCGCCGGATTGAAGGTCGGTCATGGCCTGACGTAGTTCGGCCTGGGTGTTCATGACGATGGGGCCGTACCAAGCCACGGGCTCTTCGATCGGCTTGCCGGATACGAGCAGGAAGCGGATGCCTTCGGGACCGGCCTGGACCTGGATTTCGTCGCCGCGATCGAAGAGGACGAGCGAGTGGTTGCTGGCGTCGTAGATGGGTTTAGCATTCGGATCCGCGCCTGATTCCGTCAGCACGGCCTGCGGGTCGGAGGCATCGCGGAAGGTGCCTGACCCTGCAAAGACATACGCGAAGGCGTTGCGCGTGGTTTCGACCTTGAGCCGCTTCTTCTTGTTCGGCGGGACGGACACGTCGATGTAGTTCGGGTCGGCGGCGACGCCTTCCACGGGACCCTTCTTACCCCAGAATTCGCCGACGATGATGCGGGCGGTGGTGCCGTCGTCTTCGGTAACCTCGGGGATCGCGGCCGACGGGATGTCCTGGTAACGCGGGTCGGTCATTTTCAGATGCGAGGGCAGGTTCGCCCACAGTTGGAAGCCGTGCATGCGGCCCTGAGGGTCGCCTTTCGGCATCTCCTGGTGGAGGATGCCGCTGCCGGCGGTCATCCACTGCACGTCGCCGGCGGTCATTTTGCCCTTGTTGCCGAGCGAGTCGCCATGCTCGACGGAGCCGGCGAGGACGTAGGTGATGGTCTCGATGCCGCGATGCGGGTGCCAGGGGAACCCTTTGAGGTAGTCCTCGGGATGCTCGTTACGGAAGTCGTCGAGGAGGAGGAACGGGTCGAAGTCTTTGGTTTTGCCGAAGCCGAAGGCGCGCTGGAGGCGGACGCCTGCGCCTTCGAGGGTTGGTTGGGTGGACAGAATTTCTTTCACCGGCCTGAGTGACATTGCTTTTCCTATCTGGTCTGGGGAGGTTTGGGGACCGGTTTATTAGATTCTGGGGGGGCGGGAAGGATTCTGCGCGGTTGCAGGGAGGCCCGTGGGCCTCACGACCGAGTTCGCCATTCTGATAATGAGGAAGCGAGGGGCTCCTCTGCGAGGCGATGGGGCGCTTTCTGGGTGTCCCACATCACAGACAGCTCTACGGACTTCCGGTCTCATTAAAATTAACGATTTCCCCGGCGTTTATGGACGTTCGGCTGCGGGCGCGGGATCGGCGGCATGTCCCAATCCGCGGGTCAGGGGCCGTTCTGCGCAAAGAGCAGGCGCTGGGCCGGCGGCGGCCGTGCGGGGCTGGGAGGGCGCGCACCGCCGGGACGGGAGATCATGCTGGAGCGCTTCCAAAACAAGACGGTAGACCTTGCGTGGCTCAACAGCAACTTCCCCTGCATGATGGCCTGTCCGGTGCACACCGATGCGGGCCGCTATGTGGCTTTGATCGCCGAGGGGCACTATGAAGAGGCATACCGAATCGCGCGCGAAGCCAACCCGATGGCCAGCATTTGCGGCCGGGTCTGCGCGCATCCGTGTGAGACCGCGTGCCGTCGTGGCGCGATCGACCAACCGATCGCCATCCGCGCACTGAAGCGGTTTCTGACCGAGCGGCACGGGCCGGAGTCGCAGCGGCCTGTCGACGTGAACGCGGGACGCCACCAGAAAAAACTTCCCTTTCGGATTGCGGTAGTGGGTAGTGGGCCGGTTGGATTATCGGCCGCCCACGACCTTGCTCTGATGGGTTATGCGGTCACGATCTTCGATGCCGCCCCAGTCGCCGGAGGAATGTTGTACCTGGGTGTGCCGGACTACAGGCTGCCCCCGGACGTGCTCGCGGCGCAGGTGCGAGAGATACTCGCCACCGGCGACATTACTCTGAAACTGAATTATGCCGCTGGCCGCGATTTTTCCATTGCCGATCTGCGGCGACAGGGCTTCGACGCGGTATTGATCGCAGTGGGCGCGCAGAGCAGCCGCGATCTCTCCATTCCTGGAGTAGACCTGGACGGCGTGCACAATGGAATCGATTTTCTTCTGAATGTGAACCTCGGTTATCAGTTCACGGTGGGTAAGAAGGTCATTGTGATTGGCGGTGGCGACGTGGCCATGGATGTGGCGCGTTCCGCGGCCCGGGAGGTAGTGCGCCAGCACGTGGCAGGCGCCAACGCCCTCGACGCGACGGAGATGGCCGATGTTTCTCTGTCGGCTTTGGGTCCGGCGGCGCGGGAAGTACACCTGGTCTGTCTCGAAAGCCGCGACGAAATGCCCTCTTCTCCTGAAGAGATCGCAGGAGCGGAAGAGGAAGGCATCATTGTCCATCCCGGCCTGGGACCCCATCGCATTCTTGGCGAGAATGGCAGAGTTACCGCTTTGGAAACGCTGAAGACTAAATGGGTCTTCGATCGGGATGGCCGGTTCAATCCTGCGTTCCAGGAAAACAGCGAGAGCCAGCTGGAATGCGACACGGTCATCATGGCGATCGGGCAGGCGCCGCGGCTCGATTTTCTGAAACCTGAAGACGGTGTTGAGATATCCCGGCGCGGGCTGATCGCAGTTGATCCGCAAACGCTCATGACCTCCGCCGATGGCATCTTCGCCGGCGGCGATTGCGTCTTCGGCTCGCGACTGATCATCGACAGCGTCGCGGACGGCAAACGCGCGGCGGTGGGCATCGATGAGTTCCTGCGCGGCGTCCGTTATCCGGAGCCTGTGGTCGAGGTGGAAATTCACAAGGGATACAGCATGACGCCCAATCTTCTCGACCTTGTCCGGCAGCCTGTCGCTGCGCTCCCGCTCGACCGCCGCACGGGCAGCATCGAGGTGGAAATGGGGTTCGATGAAGAAGCCGCGCAACTGGAGGCGCAGCGCTGCCTGCACTGTTGGGTGAACACCATCTTTGAGGGAAGTCTGGAAGACGGCAGTCTGTGCGTGCTGTGCGGCGGGTGTGTCGATGTGTGCCCCGAGAATTGCCTCGAACTTGTCGCCCTCGATCGGTTCCAGTTCGAGCCCGGCGTGGTGCAACAACTTGTGGACCGCGAGGACCTGCTGAATATCGAGCTCGAGGACGTGCGCGCTGACGAACTGGGGTTCATCGCGGGCTCCGTGATGTTGAAAGACGAAACGCGGTGCATCCGGTGCGGATTATGCGCGGCTCGCTGCCCGGTGGGCACAATCACCATGGAGTCTTACAGTCTGATTTCCGCCGAACCAACAGGACTGATCTCCCTTCAAGCAATCGATGCGCCGTTTCGGACCGCAGCCGCGGCTGGGCGGTGAGAGCAACGATGAGCGAGAACAAAGCGATGCTTTCATCGACGGGCGAGACTTACGGCCGGTATGAACTGAGGAGGGTCACAGGTACAGGCCCCAAGGCGGGGGAGACGTGCCTCACCGCTGTACCCCGCGCCGGTTCCCGCAGGTCACCTCCGCGACTTCATGTGGTTTGCACCGTTTCGGACTCTGTAAGTCCTGCCACTTTCCAGCGCCGCTGAGTAACCCGACGACATCCTCATAGCACTCCTTGAGCCAACCGGAGCGATCCGCATTCTGGGTTACCTCTTCGCGCTGCCGGGGCGTGAGCGACCAGGACAACGGGTCCTGCGCGGCCTGCAGCCCCAGACACTGTCCGGGCTGGGTGTGATCGTCGAAGACGATCTGACGCAACTGCAAACTCTGCGGGTGTGACTGCACTAACAAGTCGAGACCGTTCCGGTTGCGCCCGGTGACGCTGCCGTGTCCGGCGCTCCACAATCCCTGAGGGGGGAACTCAAGCTGTTGGAGCACTCCGCTCGGCCTCGCAGTTTTCCTGTTGGGCTGCTTAGGAGGGTTAAGGGCCGATGGTGTGGAAGGGAAGCCCGGAACATCCGAGTCCTCGCTGTTGCGAATCTCGATCAGGAGGATTTTCACCGGGAGCTTGATTTTAGTGTGGAATTCATTCGCCTGCTCAATGTCCCGGACCGCGGGCGAGCTCTGGGAGGGCGCAGGCGGCGGGTCCAGCGCATAGCGCAGGAATTCAATCGCCGATGAAGTTCCGTCGTTGTCGTAGTAGCCGCCGTCCACAAAGTGCGCGCTGGCCAGGGGCTCCGTATCGCGGGCCGGTATTCGCGCCGCCGAGGACACATACGGAAAAGTCGCCGACAACTGGGCCGCCGTGGACAAGGGAAGATCGGGTTTGTCGCCGCCGGGGAAACTATCGAGGAAAGACTCAGCTGGCGGTCCTTCAATCGCGCCCAGTTCATATTTGGGCAGGCGGTAGTTGGCGAGGAGAAAACGATCGCCCATTTCCACTGTTGTTGTGTTCATCGTGAATGCGGGATAATCCGGCGCCTGCAATGTCCCAATCGTGAGAGGCGCCTGGGTGGCCCGCCATGGCCCGTGGCTCAGGGTGGGACGTTCCATCTGGATACGGGGGTCAAGATTCCGGGTTGCAGCCGGGGCCCAGCAATAGCGGTCGGCCCAATTCCGCTCGATCCCGCGCCGCAAGGCCCAGGTCCGATCCTTGCCAAGCGGCCCTTTGGCCGGATCTTCGCTCCCGGGAGACGGCCACCACAGGAAAGGCAGACCGGGTAATGATGCCCGGGTGAAGTCGAAATAAGTCAGACCCCAGCTCACGGCCTCAAGGCTGGAACACTGCGCCGCCACGACCATCTGGTCGAACCTTTCCTGGCCAGGGCCGTCGTGCAGAGCTTCCAGGTAGTAGCGCAGCCCCACGCTGCCGCCCGAGACGGTGCTGAGCAGCAGGAGATGTTTCCTCATGGTCTCCGCCGCGAGCTTATAGTCCGGGTTACCCGAGCTGTCCGGCAGATGCTCGGCGAGATCGAGGTAAAGCTGACGAAGCACCTGGGTGGTCCAGGCGGAAGCGTGCAGTCCGCCGCCGGTGGCGGTCACCACGACGAGGGGCTGCCCGGCGCCGATCGCTCCCAGCCTGCCGGCCATAATCTCTGCCGGAGTAGGCAGCGGCGGGGCGTCGGCCGCCAGCGTTGCCGTCGACAGATAATGTTCCTCAAACGCCCCAAACCATTCGTAGACGTGCAACATTCGCGGCAATATCGCCGCGATCAATACAAAGATGAGGACCGGAACGCGGAACCGGTCGAGGGCAAAAGCCACAGCCCCGAGCATCCAGCCGAGCAGGATCAAAAGCAGCAGTATGGAGGCCAGGGTTGGAAAGCGGTCCGGATCACTGAGCCACCACAGCAGAACCAGGGTCACGCAGAAGAAAACCGCTGAGCCGATGATTCTCAGTTTCCACCACCACAACAGGCGACGGTTCTCGCTGGTGGGCACCGGGAACCTGCCGCTTCCGACTGTGGCGGCAATCCAGAGAAGGGCCACTACGAGCGCCGCAATCGCGATCGGCGCTCCCACCGTCCAACCGGGCGCGGTGAGCGGATAAAGCACCGCGAACAGGAACAGGAAACCGGAAGCAGCAATCGTGACGAAAAGCTGTGCCTCGTAGACGCGGTGACTCTGTGGATATAGATATCCGGGCAGCCCCCATCTGGCTTCGATCCAGTCCAGGAACTGGGACAGCCAGCGGGCGATGAAGCCGCTCCGGAGCGAGGTTGTGACGTCCTCCAGGGTGTGCGGCGGCCCATCCGCCAGTACGCCATCGCCCGGCAACTTGAGGCCGAAGCAACGCCGCGGCAGCAGGATCGTCCGAGCGGCATTTTTGCCAATTACCAGCAGCTCACCGGCGGCGGGAATCACCGGCCTTTCGTAAGCCAGGTAATAACACGCATTCACGACGTACCAGAACGCCAGGGCCATCAGGAATCCCACCAGGAAGCCCCACCCCATGGCCGACGGCCGAACCTCCTCGAACCATGCGCAGAAAGCGGCATACCCCATGGCGGCAAACGCTGGAGCGACCGCCAGCAGCACCGCCCGCCACTCTCCCATTGCCCGGTCGTTGACGAGGAGGGAGCGCATCCAATCCGGCGGTCCCGAGGAACGCTGGTTTTCCTCCGCGCACTTCGCATCGGTTTCCAGCAGCTTGTTCACACAGGGCGGCATCTTCGGAGCAAATCGTTCCACTCCGTTGATGGCTACCGTTCGTGCGGTGATGAGCGCAACGCAGCCCGAGGCAAGCAGGAAAAACGCCATGCAGGCGAATCCCTGCCAGCGCTCCGGCACCCAGATGCCACGCGAAAGCGATTCGGTGACGCGCAGGTCCAGTCCCGCGAAAACAACCGGGAAAAGCCACAATAGCAGGCTGAACCGCATGAAGTAGAGGTACTGCAGAGTCGGCGAGAACTCCCGTCTCAGCCAGCCCGAGGGCCGGGGGAATCGTGCGTCCATGGGACCCCCTTGAACCAAAAAGGCAGAACGGGAAAAAGAAGAGCCGCGCCGCCCGGATCACTCCAACGGCCCCTCGTACATTCTCATTTTCTCCTCAGCGACCGCTCAAAAGAGGCACCGCGCGGTACTGGGTTTTGGGGAAGCACCATTATGCTCGCAATCTCCCGCTCTGCCGCAGATTTTTCCAATCGCCGGGGGGCAGGTTCCGCCTTTGCGCAGCAGCGGGCAGGTGACATGGGAGAGCTAAGGGAGATGGTTATCGAGAAGGTGCCGATCACCGGATTCGGCCATTCCGGCGCCGGGGCAATCGTTTATACTTTAGCCTCTCCGCAGTCTGCATCATGGATCATTCCAACTCAGGAAAAGACGAGGACTCTGTCACCAAAAAACCTGGGCCGGGGAATGTCAAAGCATCGTTTGCCGGAGAGAGTTCCGGCGCCAACGTTCCGGTTGTTCCCCAGGACCAGGCCACATATGTCGATACTGGACGGTCCCGGCGCGATCCTGATGCCACCATCGTCGATGCGGGACCGGGATGGGACCCTCAGGCCACGGTGCTCGACGCCGGCACCAGGATCGCACCGGGAACTTCGTTGCCCCGAAATCCCGCGCCTGCGTCGAGCCGGGTTCCCGATTCGCAAGTCTACGCAGCGGTATTTCAAATCGGCGATGTACTGGCGGGGCGTTACGAAATTCTGAAACTGCTCGGCGAGGGCGGAATGGGCGCTGTCTACAAAGCCGCCGACCGCGAGCTGGACCGTTTCGTGGCCTTGAAGGTGATTCGGCGCGAGCTGGCCTCGAACTCATCGATCCTGGCTCGTTTCAAGCAGGAGCTGCTGCTCTCCCAAAAGGTCACGCACCGCAACGTGATCCGCATTTACGACCTCGGCGAAGGCGAGGGCGTGAAGTTCATCACGATGGAGTTTATCGAGGGCGAGGATTTACGGTCGCTCATCGGCAAGAAGCAGAAATTTTCTCCCGAAGAAGCGGTGGAAGTGATTCAGCAGGTGTGCCAGGCGCTCAACGCCGCGCACAGCGTTGGCGTAATTCACCGCGACCTTAAACCGCAAAACATCATGCAGGACGCCACCGGGCGCATCCTGGTGATGGATTTCGGCCTGGCGCGCACCTTCGAAGGCGATGGCATGACCCAGTCGGGGGCCGTCGTCGGCACGATGGAGTACATGTCGCCGGAGCAGGCCCTCGGCAAGGAGCTGGACCAAAGATCGGACATCTTCGCGATGGGGCTGATCTTTTTCGAATTGCTGACCGGCAAGACACCTTTCCACGCCGACAGCGCCCTCGCCAGCCTCATCAAGCGAACCCAGGAACGAGCCGTATCAGTTGCGGATATCGACGCACAGGTTCCGGCCCGCTTAACTGCGATCGTCGGCAAGTGCCTGGAGCGCGACCTGAACGAGAGGTACCAGACCGCGGCGGCGGTTCTGGCGGACCTCAATGCGTGGAAGAACAAGGATGCCCCTGTTCAGCCTGCGGGACGGACTCTTCCGTGGCCGCTGATTACTGGAATCGTGACAGTCGTCCTTATCGCGGTAGCGGGGGTGTTGGCCGTGCCCTCGTTGCGCCACCGGATTCTCGGCGGTGAGGCAAAGTCAGCTGGACCCCATCAACCCATCAGCGTCCTGGTAGCCGACTTTGCGAACCATACCGGCGACCCGGTTCTGGATGACACGGTGGAACCGATGATGAACGTGGCCCTGGAAGGCGCCAGCTTTGTGAACGCTTTCAGCCGCGGGGATGCGCTGAAGCTGGCAAAAAAACTCCCCAATCCAACAGATAAGCTCGATCTGCAGTCAGCGCGCCTGGTCGCCGTAGACCAGGGTGTCAACGCCGTGGTCACCGGCGATATCAGCAAGCAGGGTGACAAGTATTCTATTTCGGCCACCGCCCTGGACGCCCTCAGTGGCAAGGAGCTGGCAAAGGCGGACGTCACGGTCGACAATAAGCAGGAGATCATCAGCGACCTTCCCAAACTGGCCGTTCCGATTCGTAAAGCTCTGGGCGACAACACCCCGCCGTCGGTGCAGTTCGCCCAGGTGAGCGGCGGTTTTACCTCCACATCGCTGGAGGCCATGCAACAGGATGCGATCGGGGTAGACGAACAGTTCGCGGGCAAGTTCCAGGAGGCTTTCGATTCGTTTCAGAAGGCTGCCCAACTGGATCCGAAATTCGCGCGGGCCTACACCGGCATGGCTGCCATGGCCCAGAACCTTGGGAAACCGCAGGACGCCATAGCCTACATGAAGCTGGCGATGGAACACGTGGACCGCATGACGGAACGCGAACAATATCGCAACCGCGGGCTCTACTATCTCACCACGGGTGACTGGAAAAATTGCGTTCAGCAATATACAGATCTCGTCACACGCTATCCCGCCGATCGCGTCGGTCAGAACAACCTTGCTAACTGCTATACGCAATTGCGCGACGCTCCGAAAGCACTGGAAGCGGCCCGGCAGGCAGTGGCCATTGTCCCTAAAGCGGTCGGGCAACGGCTGAACCTTGCGTTCATCAGTTCTTTCGCCGGGGATTTTGCCGCCAGCGAAAAAGAGGCGCGCACGGCCCTTGATATCAATCCGAAGGCCGCGCAGGGTTACCTGGTGCTGGCAGAAGCCGAGCTCGGGCAGGGACAGCTCGATAAGGCGGCGGCTGCGTACCATCAGCTGGAGACCTTCGGCTCGCTGGGAACTTCGATCGCGAATGACGGACTCGCGGATCTGGCCGCCTATCAGGGAAGGTATTCAGAGGCTGCGGGACTGCTGGCACAGGGAGCCACGGCGGATACAGCGGCTAAGATGGCCGACAACGCGACGAGGAAGTACCTGGCTTTGGCGAACCTGGAGCAACTGCAGGGACATCAGGCGGCAGCCCTGTCCGACATCGGCAAGGGGTTGGCCAACGACTCGCCGACCTCGAATAAGTTTCTGGCGGGCATCGGATATGTCGATGCCGGAGAAATCCCGAAAGCGCAAAAGCTTGCGGCCAGCCTTTCTTCCGAAGAGACCAGCGAGCCTCAGGCTTATGGCCAGATCATCGAGGGACTGATCGCTCTGAAGCGCAAAGATCCCAAAGAGGCAGTGAAGCAGATCACGGCCGCCAACAATCTGCTGGACACCTGGATCGGCCGCTTCGAACTGGGCCGCGCCTACCTCGAAGCGGGACAGTTCACCGAAGCTGACTCGGAGTTCGATCAGTGCGTGAAAAGAAGAGGCGAAGCCATCGAGTTGTTCGACGATAACGTCCCGACCTATGCATATTTCCCGCCTGTGTATTACTACCGGGGCCGGGTTCGGGAAGGGATGAAGAGCGAGGGCTTCGCGGACTTTTATAAGACCTATCTCAGCATCCGCGGGCAATCGCCGGATGACCCGCTCGTTCCTGAAATCCGCAAGCGGATTGGCCAGTAAGAATTCCCGTCGCAATATTCTTAACAGGTTCTGGAACTGGTCTCGTAAACATCGAACACCCGAAATGCCACGTGTGAGGATTGCCATCGAAGCGGAGCTCATGCAGCCCGCCGATGCCGCTGGGCTATATATGAGCCCCGTTCTAGTTTCCGGAGAGCGAAACAGCCTGCGTGCCGGCCTGGGTGTTGTCGGTGACGGTCAGACTGGCGGAGGCTGCTTTGCCGCTGGAATTGAACGCGACCGAGATGGTGCAGCTCGTGCCCGCCGCCAGCGAACTCGATGAACTCGGGCACGTGTTGGTTTGCGCAAAGCTGCCTGGGCTCGTTCCCGTCAATCCAATGCTGCCGATAATCAGCGCCGTCGTTCCCGTATTGCTTAGAGTAACGGTTTGAGCGGTGCTGCTCTTGCCCGAAGCCACTGTGCCAAAACTCAGGCTCGCAGGAGTCAGGCTTGCGACAGAATAGGCCGCGCTGACGGTCCGCGTGACCTGGGTCGCCGCCGCGTAGTTGGAGTTGCCAGCCTGATTGGCGATCACCGAACACGTTCCGGTTCCACTGGTCATCGTATAGGTCGCGCCTGAATTGGTGCACGAACCGGCGCTTGTAAAGGTCACCGGGTTACCGCTGGCGCCACCCGTAGCCGCCACCGTGAAGTTAGTCTTATAGGCGGCGCTGGTTGGCGGGCTCGTGGTGAACGTGATCGTCTGCGCGGCCGGAGTCGCTGTTACGGTCTTCGTAACCTGCGCCGCCGCCGCGTAGTTAGAGTTGCCAGCCTGATTGGCGATCACCGAACACGTTCCCGTTCCACTGGTCATCGTGTAGGCCGCGCCTGAATTGGTGCACGAACCGGCGCTTGTAAAGGTGACCGCTAGCCCGCTGGAGGCGGAGGCCGCCACGGTGAAGCTGCTCTTGTAGGCGGCAGTCGACGGAGGGTTGGTAGTGAACGTAATAGTCTGGGGGCTCTGAACGAGCGCGCTCAGCGTAACCGGCTGCGGATTGCCTGGCGCATTGTCCATGATCTCCAGCGTCGCGGTTTGCGGTGTGTAGTACGGTCCCGCGATGAAGGCGATCGTAATAGTGCAGCTTTTCCCCGCCGCCAACGGACTCGGGCACAAATTTGCTGCCAGGAACTCGTTTGAGTTTCCTCCCTGCACGATTGAAAGAATGGGTGTGCTGATGGTTGCAGCAGCCGTCCCAGTGTTGGTCACCGTGATGTTCTGAGTCGTGACGCTCCCGAGCGCCACCGAGCCGAAGTTAATAGCGGACGGAGACACGGTGAGGAAGGGGCCGGTTGCGTTTACGGTCTGCGTGACCGTCGGGGCCATGGAGTAATTAGTGTTGCCGGCCTGGTTCGCGATCACCGAACAGGTTCCGGTGCTGTTGGTCATCTTATAGGTCGTGCCCGCATTGGTGCACGAACCAGCGCTCGTGAAGGTCACCGCGTTTCCGCTGGCGCCGCCCGTGGCCGCCACTGTGAAGCTGCTGTTATAAGCCGCCGATGCGGGCGCGGCGGTTGTGAAGGTAATCTTCTGAGCCACGGGACTCAGGCTCACCAAACTGGCCGGACTGCTGGTAACAGCGCTGTAATTCCCGTTGCCCGCCATCGTTGCCGTCAGCGTGCAACTTCCGGTGCCGCTGCTGGCTGTAAGTTTGTTAGCCAAAAGGGTGCAGGAGCCGGAGACGAGGTTATAGCTAACCAGACCGCCTGTGGTACCGCCTGTCACGCTTAGAGTCTCGGTCTGATTGTAGGTCAACGGCGTCGCCGCGTTCAGCGTCAGCGCTGCCTGGCTCGCCAAACCCAGGTTCACGGTGGCAGTAGCGCTGGTAACAGGATTGTAGCTCCCGTTCCCAGCCATGGTGGCCGTCAATGTGCAGCTGCCGCCGCCGCTGCTGGCCGTGAGCTGGCTGTTCAAGAGGATGCAGGGGCCGGATACCAGTTTATAGGTCACTGTTCCGGCTGTGCTGCCGCCTCTGACGCTTAGACTTTCGCTCTGGTTGTAGGCCAACGGCGTCGCCGCAACAATTGTCAGCGCTGCCTGGTTCGCCAAACCCAGGTTCACTGTGGCAGTTGAGCTGGTAACAGAGTTGTAGTTTCCGTTCCCCGCCATGGTCGCCGTCAGAGTGCAACTGCCGGTGCCGCTGTTGGCAGTAATCTGACTACCCGATATGACGCAGGGGCCGGTTACCAGGTGATAGGTGACCGTACCGCCCGTGCTGCCGCCGGTAACGCTTAAAGTCTCGCTCTGATTGTAAGTTAACGGCGTCGCCACGTTCAGCGTCAGCGCTGCCTGGCTCGCCAACCCCAGGTTCACGGTGGCGAGAGCGCTGGTCACAGGGTTGTAGTTTCCATTCCCCGCCATGGTCGCCGTTAGTGTGCAGCTGCCGGTGCCGCTGTTGGCCGTGAGCTGATTTGCCGAAATGGCGCAGGGGCCGGATACCAGGTTATAAGTGACCGTTCCGGCGGTGCTGCCGCCTGTAAAGCTCAGCGTTTCGGTCTGGTTGTAGGTTAATGGCAACGTCGTTACCAATGTCAGCGCCGACTGATTCGCCTGCTGGATGGTCAGCGTGCCGTTCACGAAAACAAAGGAGTAATTGGCTGCCGTCAATGTGCCGGTCCCTACCGTGATGGGATAGGTTCCGGGAATGCTCGTTGCGGTGGCCGTCGTCGACAGTGCAGGCGCGCCGCTCACGACCGAAGGCTGTTCGCCATTGACATAGCCGGTGATCAGATAGGTCAACGGCGGAATGGATGCCCCGTACTTAATTGTGGGGCTGGCGGCCGTCACCTGAAGAGACGCCGGGTAAATGTTGAACGACTGAGTCAACGAGGCGGGGCTGTACGTGGTGTTTCCAGAAGTGCCTCCCGGCGCCGAAGCCGTGATGCTGCATTGGCCAACGCCAGAAATCGTGCCGCTCGTGGTGCACGGCCCGGAGGCGGTGAAGCCGACCGTCTCCCCGGACGAGGATGTCGCACTCAACGAGAACGTGTTGCCATACTGCACATTTGCCAACGGCGCGAAGTTGATCGTCTGCGACTTCGTGTTGGAGGTTGCCGACAGGATCATGAAGCTTCCCGACACAGCATTGGCAGCGTTGTAATACGGCGGTGTGGGCGTACCCGTTGCAGGCGGGCTCGTGCCTGGTTGCGAGGCGGTGATGATGCAGGTCCCCATGTCACTGAGGGTCACGGTGGCCGACGAAACTCCGCCGGCGCCGTTCGAGACCGGCGATACCGACTGGCTGCCGATGGCGCAGGGTCCCGAAGCGGTGAAGCTCACCTGCAATCCATTCGGGACGCTGTTCGACTCGGCGGTCGCGGTGACCGTAACCGGCGAACTTGAAAGCGTGACGGAACTCGGCAAGGAGCCAAGGACGATCGTCTGGTTGTTCGTCAGCACCGCCGGCGGCGAAGGTGCGCTCTGCCCCTGCGAGGGATCGATCGTGACTGGAAGGAGAGTGGTTGAAATGGTGTAGCGGACGGTCCCGGATGTCGGCGGGTTTGTGTCTGTAAACGTCGTCGCCGGTGGATTTCCATTCACCCCACTGACGCTGCCAATCACGACGGGCGTCCCATACACGATGGGCATGCCGAAACCGACGCTGCGGGAGATTGTGTAGGTTTGAACGACACCGAAGGCCGGCGCAGTCCAATTGACCACGACGACCGTTGGGCCGGACGGGGGTGTAACAGGCGTCTCGGTGGGTGACGACGGTGGCCGAACGACCGAATTGGCGGTCTGGTAAGTCAGCTCGTCGGTGGTGACACCGCCGCTGCCCAGCGTGATATTACCGCCGCTGCCCAGTGTGACGTTGCCGCCGCTGCCGAGGGTGACGGTTCCACCGCTGCCCAGCGTGATGTTGCCGCCACTGCCCAGCGTGACATTGCCACCGCTGCCCAGCGCGATGGTGCCGCCGCTGCCGAGGGTGACTGTGCCACCGCTGCCCAGCGTCACATTCCCGCCGCTTCCCAGAGTCACGGTGCCGCCACTGCCGAGGGTGATGGTGCCACCACTGCCGAGCGTGACGTTCCCGCCGCTTCCCAGCGCGATGGTGCCGCCGCTGCCCAGGGTCACGGTGCCGCCGCTGCTAATCATGTAGCTCCCTGGTCCGACGGTGGTTGGAGATCCGCCGCTGCCCAGGGTGATGGTGCCGCCGCTGCCCAGGGTTACGTTGCCGCCGCTGCCCAACGTCACAGTGCCGCCGCTGCCCAGAGCTATGGTGCCGCCGCTGCCCAGGGTTACATTGCCGCCGCTGCCCAGGGTGACGTTGCCGCCGCTGCCCAGGGTTACGGTTCCGCCAGCACCCACAGTGGCGGTGCCGCCACTGCCAAGAGTGACGGTGCCACCGCTGCCCAGCGTTACATTGCCGCCGCCGCTGCCCTGGGTCACGGTTCCACCGCTGCCGAGCGTGACGTTGCCGCCGCTGCCCAGCGTCACCGTGCCGCCACTGCCGAGGGTGATCGTGCCACCGCTTCCCAGCGTCACATTCCCGCCGCTGCCCAGGGTCACATTGCCACCGCTGCCTAAAGTGACAGTGCCGCCGCTGCCGAGCGTGACGTTGCCGCCGCTGCCCAGGGTGACATTACCGCCGCTGCCCAGAGCAATGGTGCCGCCGCTGCCGAGCGTCACATTGCCGCCACTGCCGAGGGTGACATTGCCGCCGCTGCCCAGCGTCACTGTGCCGCCGCTGCTGTTGAGGGTGTAACTACCGCCCGTCGAAGGGATCGTGACGGTTCCGCCGCTGCCCAGGGCGATGGTTCCACCGCTCCCAAGGGTGACGTTGCCGCCGCTGCCCAAGGTCACAGTTCCGCCGCTGCCCAGGGTGATAGTACCGCCGCTGCCCAGCGTCACGTTTCCGCCACTGCCAAGGACGACCGTGCCGCTGCTGCCCGGCGTTACTGTGCCGCCGCTGCCGAGAGTGACATTGCCGCCGCTGCCGAGAGTGACATTGCCGCCGCTGCCCAGAGCTATGGTGCCACCGCTGCCGAGGGTGACATTGCCGCCGCTGCCGAGGGTGACGTTGCCGCCGCTGCCGAGGGTCACCGTGCCGCCGCTGCCCAGGGTGACGTTGCCGCCCGCGCCGACATTCAAAGGCGTCGAGGTGGAACCGAAGGTAATTACGCTTGCCAGCGAGGCGAATTCGCCGCCTGTGGCGCCCACCTGGCGGAGGTCGATGTTGGCGACGTCGTTGTATCCCAGCAGTTGCGTATACGGGACGCCATCGAAGGCGATGTTCTGGCCATTCGACCAGGCGGGAGTGATGGGGTCGATCGCTCCAACCACGCGATATGCCGTATCGCCATTGAGCGGCGTACCGTCACAATGCATCGTGGCGGGGCTGGCGGTGGAGCTCGGCGCCGTTGGCGTGTACCAGGCCGAGGTTGCGAAGGTCGCGGGATTGCCCAGAGCGTCGGTGAGCTGGGTTACCGAACCCAGCGAACTGTCCGACAATATGGAGACGCCACTTGCGCCAGATCCGTCGAGCGACTGGTTGGAGTAAGCCACGGCAGCGTTCGGCCCCACGCCATCGAGCTGGAAGAGATAGTTCATCGAACTCTGATAGTTCGGCTTGCAGTTGACGTCGAAGGTCGGGATGTAGCTGCCCGGGGTGTTGTAGTAGAGGCCGCCGTGGGTTAAGCCAAGCGTGTGGCCGATCTCGTGGAATAAGGTGCCGGCGATTACATTGGCGCGCTTGCTCATATCCTGGTTCGGCGCGGTCTCCCAAAGTGCGAGGGTTACGGCTGAATCGGAACCGCCCAGATCGGAGTAACCGGAGATGCTGGTCACCGTGCCGGAAGTCAGGCCGATGACAGGTTCAGGCAGCGTGGTGTTGGGGTAAGTCCAGCTGGGTACGCCTGGAGTTGAAAGAATAATTGTCTGCGAATCCGGGCATGAGCTCGTGTTGTATACGCCGTTAAGGGTTGGATTTCCAAGTACGCCGGAGATGGTGAAGCGGCTGGGGCAATAGTTAACGTTGTTGGTGTTAGGGCCGCGATTGGCGGTAGTAATTGTCGTCGTGCCGCCAGAAACACTTATCGTCTTTATGGTTCCGTAGCGGGTGTTCCAGGCCGGGATAGTCAGAGAGTGGCCGAAGAGTACGTAGTGATAGCTGTCCTTCTGGCCGTAGGGGAAACGCGGGGAGCAATCGCCGCCGGCCGCGCAGGAAGTAATGTTTTTTGGCCACAGCTTGGAGAATTCGAGGCTGTTTTTCCAGCTGATAACTCCAGGCTCGCCGGGGAACTGGCATAACTGTCCTCCGTTCGTGGCATCGGTGCAGGTGCTTTCCGGCACGGCGTTTCCAACCTGGAGATGCAGGGCGATTCCATCCGCGGCATAGGCCTGGGTCACCATCGCCAGAGGATCGTTGCCATCGGAATCCGGTGACGGATAGAGATTCTCCTGGTTGGGATCACATTCGCCATTGGGGAGAACCGCGCCACACATGTAATCGAATTGCACGAACAGGTCTTTTTCGCCAGATTTCGCGCCCGGCAAGGGAACCCATTGTCCCGTCTTCACGTCGTAATACCCTGGCTGGCCGGCGTAGAAATCGCCAGCCGGCGGCCCGGCTTTCCAGGAGTCCAGAATTCCGTCTTTATCGGTGTTCAGGACGGGCGTACTGAGAATCACCGCGGCATAGGCATTGCCGGCATTGAGGGGCGCAGTGTACTGGCTCGATTGTCCGAGCGAGACGGAACTGACATTGCTGCTCCAGCCTCCGCCGCCGGGCACGTCGAACAGGGTGGTGCTCTCTCCGGGGCCAGTGGCTGGCGCCGGGTCATAGAATCCCTGCACGGTCTGCGTTGTTGAAGTCGTGGGTATCGCCGCACCGTCGTAGATGACCACAGCTTTGAGGGGGAAGTTCGGCGACAGGACGCGATAGATGACCACGAGGCTGGCACCCTCGGTGAGCGGCAGCGCGGATCCGCCGTCAGGCAGAGAGACCGTGAACCCCCCTGAGGCAAACCGAACCCCATTTTCCCCCACAGGGAAATAGGTATTCACGTCGGCGCGATAGGCGCGCAGCGTCCCGGTAAACGCGCCATCCGTATAGGGCAGATCGCTGCCTATCTGCTGCCCGGTAATTGCGTAGCCGTTAAAGGTTCCGCTGGTGGCCGAAGGCGACGGTGTATTTTCCAGTGTCTCCCAATACAAGAACGCGTCAATGATATCTGCGCCGTCGGGTACGCCCTGGCAGCCGCCTGAGCAAGTGGTGCTGTCGGGGATGGTAATGGTGTTGGTGGCCACTCCCCCGTGCCCCGTGCCTCGTAAAGTGACTCCCGCGGCAGCATAGTCGCCGGTGACGAAATAGTTATTCTCGAAGGAGAGTGGATTGGGGAGCTGCGGTGGCGGCGCCCCGGTTGAAACAAGCAGCCGGACCGCGGTTCCGTTACTGACTTGTGCTCCGGCGGCTGGGTTCTGGTCGATCACACTGCCGGAAGGCACGATGCTGCTGGCCGCGCTGCTCACCGTTCCCATCGCCAGGCCCACACCGGTTATCGTGGTCCCCGCCGCCGTTTGCGTCAGCCCAACGACATTGGGGACAACCACGCCGACAGCCTGGCCGTTCAGGCCACCGTTGCCGCTCAGGTTCACGGACTGAAGGACAACCGAAGCGGCCAGATTGAGTGTGTTGTCGCTGAACGACGCCGTGCCCGTGAGATAGCCCGTGCCCTGCGGCGTGAAGCTGAAGCTTTCAGAACAGCTCGCGCCCGGCGCTAACGCGAACCCGGAGCCGCAGGTTCCGTTCGCGCCAAAGTTCGACCCAAGGCTCAGCACAAGCGAACCCGTCAGCGTTTGGTTGCCGGCGTTTTGAACCGAAACCAATCGCGGGCTGTCGACGCTCGTGCTGCTCACATTGGTAAGAGCAAAGCTCAGCGATGGGGGCAGGAAGCGCGCGAGTTCCAACACCTGGCTTGTCCCGGTCGATGCGGTAAACAAGTCGCCCGTTCCATCCACAGCGATGCCGTAGGGCTGACCCGTTCCCATGCTCTCAAGGATGGATGGGCTGCCGCCGGGTGTGACCTGCAGAATGCGGTTGTTGAGAGTGTCAGCGATGAGGACATCGCCTGCCGCATCCAGCGCCACCGCTTGCGGGAAATTCAATGCGTAGCTCCCGGTGCTGACCAGGGCCGGTGTGCCGCCTGCCGTAACCTCCACCACATCGTTCTTGCTTTGATCGGCGATGAAAACGTCGCCTGCAGCATCCACCGCTACGCCCGAAGGTTGACCCAGCGTATAAGCACCCGTGTTCACAAGAATCGGCGCGCCGCCGGCCGGGACCTCGATCGCCTGGCCGTTCAGGGAAGAAGCGATGAACAGATCCCCCGCTCCGTCGACTGCAAGGCCTTCCGGACCGCTCAAGGTGTAGGACCCGGTACTCACCAGGGACGCGGTGCCCACGGCTGGAACCTCAATCACCTGGCCGCTTCCGTAGTTGGCGATAAACAGATCGCCCGCTCCATCCAACGCCAGACCGAATGGCTCATTCAGCGTGTACGAACCGGTGTTGACGAGGCCTGGCGCGCCGCCTCCGCCCGGAACCTCCACAACACGGTTTTTGCCATAGTCGGCGATGAAGACATTGCCCGCCGCATCCACCGCTATTCCTTGTGGACTTCCCAGGGAGTAGCTTCCCGGGCTGATCGCGATCTGGGTGCCGGGTGCAAAGGCAATCGCCGGACCCTGGCCCACGCCGTAGACTGACGTGCTCGCTACCACATTGCCGTTATTGTCGAAGAGCCGAACCGCGCCCAGACGCAATCCAGGAGCAAGCGGGGTGAACTTAACGTTCACGGTGCAGGAGCTGCCCGCGGAGATGGTTCCCGCACAGGTGCCCCCGCTGCCGAGGGAGAAGTCGAGGCCGGAGACGCCTTGCGTGAGCGCCTGGATCACGCCAAGCGTCGTGGTCGCCGCGAGGTTATAAGTGAGGGTGATCGAACCGCTGCACGGCGCCGGAGTTGTCTGACCAGACGGGCACACGTTTACGTTGCCCAGGCTTTGCTGATTGAAGATCGCAGTGGCATTCAGCGCCGCGTTCATCGTTAAGCTGCAGGACGAACTCGTTCCCGCGCTTGCGCACGCGCCGCCCCAGCCCTGGAAGGTCGAGGTCCCCCTTCCGCTTGCCGTGAGCGTTACCAGAGTGCCGCTGAGATAGCTCCCTGTGCAGGTGCCCGAGACGCTTCCATTCGCGGCGCTGCAGGTTATCTCTTCCTGATTGTCGAACGCTATCCCGGTTCCGGAGCCCGCCCCCGACACCGTGAGCGTGTAGTAAACGAGGGTTGTACAGCTCACCTGAACACTTGTCACGTTCGCGTCTGCGACGGTTGCACTGCCATTCGTAACGGTGCAGCTTTGCCCCGGGGGCTGCGAAAGAACCGTGACGGTGTACGGGCTGCCGTTGTTCAGAGCCGTGGCGAAGGTGAAAGCGCCATTGCCGCCGATCGAGAGGTTGTCGACGAGATTATCCTGCAACACCAGGCCGTTACCCACCAGACCTGTAACCGTCCCACCGATGGTGTAGGTCGTGGCCAAACCGAAGCCGCTCAGGGGGATCGTCTGCGTCGCCGGAGGAGATACAGCGTTCAGGCTGTTGTCGCTAACTACCAGGGATTCGCTGAGGTTCCCCGCCGTCATCGGATCAAAAGTGACCGAATAGACGCACGAGGCTCCTGGGGCCAGAGTGCCTGGTGACGAGGAGGAAGCGGTGGTGAGTGGGCAATCACCAACGCCGCTGCTGAATAAGGAGAAGTCGCGACCGATGCTGGGATCGTTGCCCGTGGCTGGAACCGGGAAGCTGAGCGTCGTATTGCCGACGTTTTGCAGGACCGCTTCCTGCGCACCGTCGGTGGTGTCCTGTGAACCTTCGTCCGTCGGAGTCAAAAAGATCAAGGAGGGGGGCTGCGAGCGCTGAATTTCCCACACCTGGTTGGTGCCAACGACCGGAACATAGATATCGCCCGTTCCGTCGACCGCCACACCGTACGTGCCGCTTCCGTAGAACACCGTATTACCGCAGCTGATGCTCGTGCAACCGGCCCGAAACTCCACGACCTGTCCCAGGCCCAAATCGGCCACGAACACGTCCCCCGCCGCATCCACCGCGATCGCTTCAGGTTCAGACCATCCGCTTCCGTACACGAGCTGGCACGCGCTGCTGGCGCAACCGGCCGGAACCTCTACGAATTCTTTCAGTCCGAAGTCGGCGACAAACAAATCGCCCGCTCCATCCACCGCAATCCCTACCACCTGGGAACTACCACCCGGGCTGTACACCGCAGTCTGGGGGCTGCCATTGGCCGGAACCTCCACGACCTTAGCGCCGTAAAAAGAACTAATGAAGACATCGCCCGCGCCATCTACGGCCACTCCCAACTGGCTGCTCAGGCCGCTGCCCACCACAACCTGACAGGCGCTGCTGGTGCAGCCCGCCGGTACCTTTACAACCTCATTCAGGTTGTTATCCGCGACGTAGAGGTCGCCCGCTCCATCCACCGCCAATCCTTGCGGATACATCCAGCCGGTGCCGACCGTGGTCGGGGTGCCACTGGCGGGAACCTTCAGTACCCGCTCGTTGGTCGTATCCGCGATATAGAGATTGCCCGCCGCGTCTACGGTCACGCCCTTCGGCCCGGCGAGAGAGTAGCTCCCGGTGCTCACGGGGTTTGCAGTACCAGGAAACGCCGCCACCGGCGCAAGGCCAACGCCATAGATCGGAGTGGTCACCAACGGGGTAGTGGGGGCACCGAACAGCTCCACCGCACCGAGACGCAATCCCGGCGCAAGCGGGGCGAATAGGACGTTCACGGTGCACGTGCCTGCTGCGACGGTGCCGGTGCAGGTGCTGCCGCTGCTCAGCGTAAAGTCGATTCCGCTTGTTCCTTGCGTAAGGACCTGGATGGAGTTGATCGTTGTGGTCGACGCGATGTTGTACGTCAGGGTCAGAGTCTCGCCGCACGGCGCAGGGGACGTTTGTCCCGACGGGCACACGTTGGCGTTACCGAAATTTTCCTGGGATCCCCACTCCCATGTGTCGGCGGCCGGATTGATTCCTGAGTACAAAATGACCTGACCCAGCATGGAGTCGTAGGTCATGCCGTTCGGGGCAAGGCGCGCGGACGGACTGACGGAAGTGGTTTGCTGCGCCCAGTTGGTTCCGTTCCAGATCCAGGTATCGGCCAGATAAGAGCCGTCATACCCGCCAAGCATGACCGCTTCGCCCAGCGCCGCGTTGTAGGCCATGCCGGCCCCTTCGCGCGCCGGGGGGCTGGCCACCGGATTCAGTAGAGTCCAGGTGGTCCCATTCCACGCCCAGGTATCGTTGAGATAACCGCTCTGGCCGCTGCCCCCAAATAAGACAACTTCGCTTTGGGCAGCGTCGTAGACCATTCCGAAATAGGAGCGCGCCCCTGGGCTGTTTCCGGGCAACAACTGTGTCCAGGTGGTCCCGTTCCAGGTCCAGGTATCGTTGAGAGATGTGCCGTTGGTTCCGCCGAACAAAAGCAGCTGGCTGGTGGCAGCATCGTAGACCAGGGCCGCGCCATTGCGTGCGGTCGGGCCGGTCGTGCTGGCCTCGGTCCAGTTGCTCCCGTCCCACAGCCAGGTATCGCCCTGGCGGCTGCTGTCGCTGTTCTGAGTTCCGCCGAACAGAACTACGTTGCCGTGCACGGGATCGTAGACCATCGCCGCGCCGTAGCGCGCCGAGGGGCTGTTCGCTGGATTCGCCTGCGTCCAGTTCGATCCGTTCCACAGCCAGGTGTCGTTGGACGAGTCGTTGCCGCTGAACAAAACCACCTGGTTGTGCCCCGCGTCGTAGGTGAGGGAGGCCTCAAAGCGCGGGCCAGGATTGTTGGCCGGGAATTGTTGAGACCAACCGGGCTGGAGGGTCTGCGCCGTTGCCGGAACGCAACAAGCACCGACCAGCATCAGCGCCGCTCCCAGCGTGGCGACGACTCGTACTATTCCTGGCTGAGAAGTTTCGAGCCGGGCGGATTCTGCAATTGTCATGAATTCCCTCGGGAGCTCGCAAAGCGGAGACTCCGGGCGCAAACGTGGCGCGAGGCCACTCTTCAGAGCTCTTCGGGGGGAAAGGATGAGCTCACTGGGGAGGAGAAAAACCGGCGATCTACACCTGTGATCGTTGTTGCATCATGAACTCCTGGCGCGCGCACCGTCAAGAGAATCCACGTCCGGGCATGATGAAAAAGAGTACTTGTTACCCCGACCCGCCAATACGCCGATTTCGTAATCACCTTTAGTCATAGTGACGCAGACCACCTGGATGCCACTCTGATTACTGCGAAGCCCAAACCCAGGAATGACGGGCGCATGAAGCCCCGATGGGGATTCTGCTCCGGAGGGAAGATCGGAAATTTGGGGATGCGATGGACTCGGCAGGGTTTTCGAAATTTATCCATGCTGTATTGCCGAATGTGGTATCAAGCGGGACCGGACCGCGGCGGATGGCAACGTAAAAAGGCTCCGTCAGACTCGGAGCCGGAAGCACTCCCAGGCTTTCGCCTAGACGCAAGAAATTTTGTCACTGAAATCGCCAGCAAACGATCCGCCTTCCCGATTTTGAGCCGAAGGACATTCCGGGCAAAACGCAAGGAAAAGAACTTTCGCCCGTGTCGAGGGAAGGAACTCGTACCCACATTTGATTGGCTGCCCCTCACTAGTGATGGGCGCTGCTGGCAGCGCCTGCGGCGCTGGCTGCGCCTCCGCCACCGGAGCTGACGCTGCCGCCCCCGGCGTGGCCTCCGCCGCTACTTGCTGCACCACCGCTGACTCCGCCGCCACCGTGCGAGGCCCCGCCGCTGGAGCTGAAGGAGCCGTGGGCTCCGGCGGAAGAGCCTGAGTAACCGCCGGCGCGCGGTGCGTTGAAGGTTGAGGGTGCGCCAAAGGTACGGCTTCCGAGGATGGCCGGAGTATAGGTGCTGCGCTGGGCGGATTCACCGGTCGAGCGTGAGAGGGACGGCCCCATCTCCGGATGAGTGCGGACCAGGGCGGCGGTGAAGCTTTCGCCCATGGGACCGCGCTGGAGCGGGTGAATGCCGGCGTCGAGGGGAGCGACGGTGCGGCCTTCAAAGGTCAGCGGGCGAGGATCAGGCTTGACTCCATTCTGGAAGTGGAAGGGAGCGGAGAACTGCGAGCCGCGATTGACGGCGATGAGCTTCTCCGGCTGCGGCTGACCGGGCCGCGGGTTGATGGGCCGGCCGCGCGGGCGCTGGGGCAGCAGATAGCCCGGAGGCACTTTCCATACCGTCGAGTAGGGATACCAGCCTGATCCATAAAAGCCGTAGCCGCAGTTGCCGGGAATCCAGATCCAGCCCCATCCGTCCAGGTACTGCCACGCGCCGCAGTGATAGGGCCACCAGCCCCAGGGGTAACCGGAGATCCACGTGTATCCGAAGCCGGCATAGAAACCCCATGCGCCGCTGCCGAAGGGGTCCCAGCCCGGGCCGACGCCGGACGGGGACCAGACCTGGCCATAGCCCGGGAGGTTGTACCAGTCGCCGTAGGCATCGAGGTCATTCCACGCAGGGTTGTCGGGATTGCCGGAGCTGGCGCGTGCGGTGGTCTGATTGGATCCGAGTTGGGCGAGCGCCTGATCGCGATCGGAGTTCCACTGATCCCAGGAGTCAGCGCTGATGGCCTGGGCGACGGTGAATTCGCCGGGCTGCTGGGGATCGGTTTGGAAGGTCTGGCTGGGGTGCACGTCGAGGGACAGGCCCTGGCCATCGTCGACATGGACTGCGCCGTGCATGACGGCGAGCTGCGAGGGCGCGGTGTCCAGCGCGACACGGAAGACGGCATCCTGGACAGGAGTCACGTTATCGGCGCCGAAGTGCACGCTGTACTGGCCGCCGCGGTTGTTGAGCTCGTAGTAGCTAAGACCGGTGAGGGCGTCTACCTGGGTGACGGTGCTGCCGTCGGCGTTGCGGCGGAGCTCGGTGAGGCGGATGGAGCTGTCGGGTGTGACGCGGGCGACGCTGCCATCTTCGAATTGGATTTCGAGGCGGCCATTGTCGCCGGTGACGAGGCGCATGCCTTCAACGGCGGGCATGTTGGGTTCGGCCTGGTCGAAGGCTACCTGGTCGCCCTGAAGGATCTGGACCTTGCCTTCGACGTCGCTGAGGCGGACCGCGCGGACCTGGCTCTGGGTTTGGCTGTCGGGGGCGGTGGCCGCGGTATCGGGGGGAGGGGCGGGCGGAGTGGTGTGGGGGGTGGTTTCCTGGGCGCGTGCGGCGTTGGAGGCAATGATGAGGATCGCGGCGAGCGGAAGGACGGAGATCAAGAGGGACTTCAAGCGGGAGATCAGGTGAGAGTGGCGCCCCATGACGGCACCTCCTTGGGTGGCCCGGCAACAGCGGCCCCGGAACAATTAGATAACGGACGGGGGCTGCTTTAAGTTTCGACTCATTTTCGCATGTTTGGGAGGGCCGGGGGCGAGGTATTTCGGGGGTTGCGGCGGAGGCGAGATAAGTGGGGGCAGTGCGGATCGAGTTAACGCAGATGGTTCGCGGAGTGTGCGGTAAGTCCCGCAAATGTGGGATTGACTGGGACTTGAGCGTATAGGAAATTGGCGCTGTGCTCAGGCGGATTTTCCTGGAGCAGAAAGATGTCCATGGACAGTCATCGGGCAAGCGGACTCAAGTCGCATCTTTGCGCTTTGGCGGCCTTTTCCGCGTTGTGCGGAGGCGCGGGTTTTGCTCAGTGTTCGTACGACCTGAATGGGGTTGGCTACGGAACGAACTGTTCCTACCACGGCGGTTCGACGGGCAGTGGCGCGAGCAGGCCCAACAACTACATAACGCCGCAGCAGCGGCGGATCATGGAACAGCAGGCGGCGGTGGCTGCGGCGAATGCGCGGTGGCAGGCCGCGCTGAAGGCGGAAGCGGATGCGGAAGCGGCGAACTCGGCAGGGGCCGCAAAGGCAGTCGAGGAAGCGGCGGCTGCTAACGCCGACTATCTGGCGAAACGCGACCAGCTGGCGGGCATGATGCGCGGCGATGATGGCGGCGCGACAGGCATGCGCGGGGATGACGCCGGAGCCATCGGCACCGAGAATGGCAGGCGGGGCGATAGCGTGGAGGTCCGGCACGAGGGCCTGGCGATGCGCCAGCTACTGGGGGCCGCGATGGGCGCGGGCGGCAGTGGAACTGGGAACGTGCAGCAACCCGACAATGCGGCGTGCATCGCGGATGGCCGGGCCGATTGCCTGAAACCGGTGATCCGGGTGGTGGTGAAAAAGGACGAGCCGGCGATGGGCAAGGAAGAGGCGGCTTTTTTGCAGCATTTCCCGGAGAAGGCGCAAAAGGACGAGAAGTATAAGGGCTGGTTCGATCTGTATAAGAGCCAGGCAAGGGATCGCGACGATCTGCACGACAAGATGGTGGTGGATAAGAAGGCCAGCGACGCCGACCCGAGCGACGAGAAGAAGAAGAACCAGGTGATGGTGGACAAAGGTCAGCTCACCGCGGCCGATGCAGACGTGAAAAAGACCCAGGACACGATTGTGAGCTTTCACATTCCAGGGGTGACCCTGCCGCCTTCTATGCAGAGCAAGGGCACGGTGACCAGTAACACGGCGAATAACAGCAAGGGACCGGCGGGCACTGGGACGGCGCAGAGCAATACTCCTTAAGACAACCGACATTTCAATAACGAGGCACGGTCATGAGGGCACGATTTTTCTCAGGATGTGTGTTGATCCTGGTTTGCGCAGTTTCTGCTAGATGGCAGTAATAGCTTCTGACCATGAGGAGGGAAGAAAACATGAAGGCAGTGAGAAAGTTTTGGAGAGTGGCACTTAGCGCTGTTCTGCTATCCGGCGCGTTAGCCGCGCAGTCTAATCCGCCAAGGGAGATAACCGAGGCAGCGCGCCAGTCGTATGTGCAGGCCAACGTCATGTTCCGCAATTCGCAGAGCGATGCTGATATCAAAGCCGCAATCGGGCTTTACAACGATGCGCTCGCAAAGGCGCCGTGGTTCAGTGACGCGTGGTACAACCTGTCCCTCGCGCAGGAGAAGCTGGGCGACTATGCATCGGCAGTGAACTCGATGAAGAGTCTGCAGCCGCTGGAGGCGGGGGGACCGAACGAGCGGCGCGATCTCGACCGCATGTATACATTACAAGCGGAAGAAAAACTGAGCGAATCCAGACATTCGCAACACGCCGCGCTCGAGGATGCAGCGGCAAGGTTGCAGAGTCTGGTCGGAAGCTACACCCTCTACAAATTCTTTATTGTAAGCAAGCTCGACAGGAGTAACTGTAGCCCCGATGAGGCGGCAACTACGCGTCTGTGTATGAGCTTTCCATCGGATACTTACAGAATGGCGGGGCATGACGGATCGGCGATCGGATCACAGGCAACAGTAACGACGGAATCCGATCATGTTGTTCTCACCCTTGGAACGCAGCGCTTCTGCATGTCGGCGGACGCAATAAATTACGCCGCGAGCGATCCGAGGATCACCTGGAACGACCGTGTGGAGCACGGCGTTACGGACTGCAACAACCCACAGGCCGAGGTACGGATTTTGACAGCCTACAACTATGCGATTGGGATGGATGCCAATGGAAATTCACAAAACGCAGCGATCAACGGAACCCATACGATTGTCGCGGTCATTTGCCCAGACGCCGAGTGCCGGCACGCGGACATAGCGACCTACTGGCTGAGGCCGTGAGGAGAATGCGCGTGCGATGGATGATCCTTTCGATCTGTTGCCTGCTGACGACGTTGGCGGCCGCACGATGTGGCCTTGCTCAGGACGAGGGGTTTCCGGCGGCGGAGGCGCTGACGATGCGAGTGCGCCAGGCGCATCCTGAATATGCGAAGCGGCGGAGCGAGCTGATTGCCGAGGTAGCTGCGTTCATGGCGAAGGCGGATAGCTTCAATACTGGGTGCGGGGCCGTGCATTCGAGCGACACGGCGGCGGTGGCAAGCTGCCAGACACAGTACGTGCAGCTGATGGCCGAACGGGCGGCGCTGATGGCGCGGCTTAAGGCGTTCAACACAGGGGTGGAAGATGCGCTGGAGCATGTGCCTTACAAGCCCTCGGGCAACGGGATGGTGGGGGGGACGGGATGGATTGTGGGGTACAACGTGCCCAAGCCCACGCCCGAGCTGATTGCGAAGTCGCGGGCCATGCTGGCTGAGCAGGAGCGATTGGCGGGCCATAGCTATTCGGACGGAATCGACTTTGACCGGTACAACTTTGTGATTGGCATTGCGGCTGAAACCGACTTTGCCAGCGACTTGCTAAAGCGTGTCGGCATCGGCGACGAGCTTACCGAGGGGCAGTATTCAGTGGACAATATGCCGGGGTATGCGGCGCTGGCCGGCCGGAGCTTTGGCGAACTGGGTTGCCACAGCAACGGGGCGATGGTGTGTCTGGCGGCGTTGCGGAACAAGGACGTGAAGGCCGACAACGTTGTGCTTTACGGGCCCCAGATCACCGAAGAAGGACTGAAGCAGTGGCAGGCGCTGTTGGACAGCGGACAGGTGAAGTCGGTGACACTCGAGGTGAACAGCGGAGACCCGGTGCCGCCGGCGTCTCTGGCCTTTGCGGACTATGTGAAGAGCCAATTACCGGGGGGGCGCGAATCGTATGCGGGAATGGCGCTGCTGCTGCCGTCGCAGCTGACGCAGGCCGTGCATGAGACGGCAGCGGGACTGCAGGTGCATGTGCACGAGTGCGCGTTCAGCGCGAGCGACCCGCTACATTGCCACGGGATGACGACATACAAGGGCGAGCAGTAACCATCAATCAAGGAACCAGCTCTGAAAACAAAATCCCACTAATCCCGCGCACCAGCTCTTGAGCTTGCAGTTAATTGGGTTTTTGCGGGGATTCGCATCGGCTTAACAGGGCTAACGCTCGTTTGCGGGCTCGGTCCATGACGCGCTGGTCTTCGGCGATGGCGTGGAGCTGATCGGCGATGTTGGGGAGACCGGCGGCGCGGCGGTCTTTGACGGCGTCCTGGAGGGATTCGAGCTCGGCGTCGAGGCCAAGGCGGTCGTGGCGGAATTCGACGTCGAGGCGGCGGCCTTCTTCGATGGTGAAGGCGACGGAGCCGAGCTGGTCGGAGATGTTCTGGAGGGCGGGATCGGCAGCCCAGACAAAGGAGCAGGAGCCTGCGCCGTCGGGTCCCGTGTAGGAGAAGGTTTTGTTGCCGGTGAAGGCGAGGCTGGACTGGAGGCGGGTGCAATGGGTTTGAAAGAAGTTGTGAGCGCGGGCGTAGTGGAAGAGGCTGGCGCGGAGGGAATCGTCGAGCTGGATGGGGCGGTCGACGGGCGCGGGAAGGACGCCGTCGCTCGAGTCAGAAACGGGGCCCGGCTGCGAGGCGAAGCGTCCTGCGCCGGTTTCGTCGATGGTGATGGTGTAGTGGGAGGGTTGGAGCTGGGGGTGGTCGAAGGTGTAGACGATGCGGGCCGGGGTTGGGGATGGAGGGGCCTGGGTTGGAGCGGGAGTTTGAGCGGTGAGCCTTGCGGGAGCGAGGGTAAGGAGGAGGGAGAGCAATAACGGACGGAATATAGCGGGACTTAAAATCATCTCTGGAAGTGAAGTCGACATAGCCGAATTCATAACTGGACTTATAGGTCGATTCATAAGGAGCTAGACGGCGCGCGCCTCCTGCAAGGACAGAGTTTGGGCGTGATGGATATGGCAGATAGCCACGGCGAGGGCGTCGGCGGCGTCGGCGGGTTCAGGCGCGGAAGGAAGCGAGAGCAGGCGGGCGACCATGAACTGGACCTGATTTTTGGCGGCGAGGCCGTAGCCGGTAACCGTGGACTTGATGGTGAGGGGGGCGTACTCGGCGACGGGAAGGCCGGCGGTGGCGGCGGCGAGAAGGGCTACACCGCGGACATGGCCGAGGCGGATGGCGGAGCGGGCATTGATGGAGTAGAAGACTTCTTCGACGGCGACGACTTCGGGCTGGTAGCGCTCGAAGAGGGCGATGAGCTCGATGTAGATGTGGGAGAGGCGTTCGGGGAGCAGAGATTTTTTTGGAGGGCAAATGCCGCCGGAGCCGAGGGAGATGAGATGGGGATCGCGGTCGCCGTCGTTCCACTCGACGACGCCGTAGCCGGTGGTTTCGGTTCCGCAGTCGATGCCGCAGACGCGCATGTTGGGACCCTCAGCAGACAAGAGCGTATCGCCTGAAGTTCTACGGGCCAGTTTAGCGCAGGTGGATGAAGGGGCGAAGGGGATTGTTGGGCGGCGGGGCAGCTGCGGACCATCGAGACCACGGCCTCTTATCACGCGGAAGATGTGGCGAGTAAACAGGCTCCGTTTACCGCGAGACGCCCTCGAGCGGTGAGCTGGCGGTGGCGTAGAGTTTGCGGGGCATGCGTCCTGCGATGTAAGCCTGGCGTCCGGCGAGGACGGCGTGCTGCATGGCTTCCGCCATGAGGATCGGGTTGGCTGCAGAAGCGATAGCGGTGTTCATAAGGACGCCGTCGGCGCCCATTTCCATGGCGAGAGCCGCGTCGGAGGCCGTGCCGACACCGGCGTCGACGATGAGGGGGACGGCGGTGATTTTTTCGCGCAGTATCTGGAGTGTGGCGCGATTTTGAATGCCGAGTCCGGAGCCGATGGGGGCGGCGAGCGGCATGACGGCGGCGGCTCCGGCATCGACGAGTCGATGGGCGAAGACGATGTCGTCTGAGGTGTAGGGGAGGACGGTGAATCCTTCTTTGACGAGGGTGCGGGTTGCTTCGAGGGTGGCCTGGACGTCGGGGTAAAGGGTGGCCTGGTCGCCGATGACTTCGATTTTGACCCAGTCGGAGAGGCCGACTTCCCGGGCGAGGCGGGCGGCGCGGACGGCTTCGTCGGCGGTGTAACAACCGGCGGTATTAGGCAGGAGGAAGTAGCGGCGCGGGTCGATGAAGTCGAGCAGGGATTCCATGGAGCGGTCGAGATTGACGCGGCGGACGGCGACGGTGACCATCTCCGCGCCGGAGGCTTCAAGGGCGGCCTGCGTTTCCTGGCCGTTGCGGTATTTGCCGGTACCGACGATGAGGCGGGACTGGAAGGCTTTGCCTGCGATGACGAGGGGTTCCATGAGGACATTGTAGAACTGGCTGCGGGTGGTTGAGGCTACCAGATTGTTTGGACGGCGCGGGATTTGCGGATGTGCCGGTCGGCGGTGAGAAGTGGGACGCGTTCGACGATGGCGGTGGCGGCGATGATGCGGTCGAAGGGGTCGGACGGGAAAGTGGCGGGGAGCTGGGCGGCAGCGAGGGCGATTTGCGGAGTGATGTTGCGAACGATGAACCGGCGCTCGATCTCAGCCAGCAGGTCCTCAAGTGGGACAGAGGAGAACATCCTGCCTCGTACAACACCCCACGCAATCTCGTAAAGACTTTGTCCGGAGATGATCGGCCTTTGGCCGCTGGCTTCCACATCATCGAAGGCTCGCCTGGAGAGGGGGGAGACCTTTTCCGGGCTTTCACCGAGCCAGATGATGACGTGGGTGTCGAGAACGATCACTACCGTCTTCTTACTGGGCTCTTTGTTGCGGGCCGCACGGAGGACGTGTTCTTTTTGCGCTCGAATTCTTCCCGCTCTGACGTTCCAACGGGAAAAATGTCCTGGTCCCATTCCCAGGGTTCGACGATCGGCGAGACAATATCGCCGACAACCCTCACCTTTCCCTTCAGGAAGCCCACAATACTCTCGGGCTTCTCCTGTTTGAGAGGAACCAGCCTGGCCATCGGTTTGCCGCGCTTGGTGATGAGGATTTCCCGATGCGAGTGGTGCACCTCGTCAATGATCGACAGGCATTGTGCCTTGAAGGCGCCGGCGCCTATGGTTTTCGTCGGTCCTGAAATCGGAGTTTTCATCGAAGTTCTTCTATATGACCATGGTCATTTTACCATGGTCACGAGTGGGGTCGGCGCAAAATGTGAAAGGCCCGTGGCTAAAGAAGCCAGCGGGCCTTTCACCGGTGAGCTGTTGAGATTGACCTGAGGCGCCCCCGCATTCCTATCCGGGGTCCCCTGCGAGCTGGCTCGCTGGGGTGGTCGGAGTGGCCTCGGCGTTTTGAGTTCGCCAGGACTTAGAACATTTCGGAGCCAGGAGCGGCTCTAAGCCTCAGTCACCTCACGTAGGGCTCTGCGACTACTATTACCGTCTGAATTTGTCATTCGCTGGATCATCCTCCTTTCCCGTGTACGGATACGTTAACGCGGAGGCGGGGGGACTGGCAAGGGGGGATGCCTCTGCAAGCGCCCCCGGCGTTCTCACGTGCGCACTTCCACCCTGGCGTGGGATTTTGAGGAAAGCTGCGGCTAAGAAGCGGGGAGCAGCAGCATCAGCCGCAGAGCAGAATTAGGTGTGATCCGGGTTGAACATCCTGAATTGCGACATGCTCTCCTGTCATCGACCTCAGTTTGCATGACACGCCCGGCAATGTTCCTTAAGCACATTAGGCACATACCAGATAAGTACGAGACTAAAGTCCGATTTTATCGTGGTGATGAGCGGCACGATTCAAACCTGGGCCCGGACGGGTTGGTATTGGAAGAGGAGATTTATTCCGCTGTTTGTTATTCAGTTGCCTCGAGCTTTGGGGTGAGAATGCCGATGTGGGCGATGCCGAGGGCGGCGCCCATATCGATTACGTCGGCGACGGGCTGGAAGTTGAGAGTTGGGTCACCCCTGACAAAGAGGACCTTTTCGGCGCGCGAGGAGTAAATCCGATTTAATTCGGAGGACAGCTGGGGCTTTCCTGGTGCTTTCTGGCCGTTGATTTTATAGATGGGACCGGCGGAGGTGGCGAGGATTTGTACAACGATTGCCGGCGACGGCGCAGGCTGGCCGGTCTTTAGTGGTTGAGGAAGGATTGCTTCGAGGCCGTGGGGAGTGACGGGAACAATTACCATGAAGATGATCAGAAGGACGAGCAATACGTCGATCAAGGGCGTAACATTGGGTTCGGCGTTCAGGCATCCTGGCTTGGCGAGGATCATGGACATTTGTGTTGCTCCTTAGTTCCTCAGACGCCGCCGGGCTCACGGAGGTTCCCGGAGCCTTATCGAAGCCGGCAATACCCTGGCCGGATGTTTACCTGTTGGCTTACCCGTCGACGGCCCAGGACTTAGAGACGGTAGAATTAGGAACAGGTGACGGAGGATCCTTTGTCAACTGCGCATGAGTCACCGGAAGAACTGGGCAAGAGACTGGCGGCCGCATCAGAACGTCTGCAGGAGTTGCAATACATCAGGCAAGGCGCTTTGCCGGGTGAGATTGCCGCGCTCGATAGTATGATCGTGGCAGTAGAAGGTGAGATCAGCAGCATCAACGCGAAGATACTTTCTCGCGTATCCGTCAGCTAAAATCAGCAAAGGAGAAAACAGAATGGAAACAAGTGCAATGATCGTCAGCATCGATGAGGAATTACAACGGCTCCGGCAGGCGCGGGAACTGCTGGCAGGCACGGGAAATGGTTCCGGAGCGGGGCGAGGGAAAAAGAAGAAGCGGCGGCACACGATGAGCGCCGAGGGTCGGGCAAGAATTGCGGCTGCGCAGCGCGCGCGGTGGGCAAAGCAGAAGAAGGCAGCGAAGAAAGCGGCGGCATAATTCAGGACGAGGTGACTTTGGGGGAGCAGGTCCCAAAACGGCGATCCCGATGCCGCTCAAAGTGAACGATGACCTTAGTTCATCCTGCCTCTGCAGGTAAGTGAACCGCATCCTTGCGCTTTCGGCGACCGTGAATTCTCCGGAGCGGGAACCTTCATGCAGCGACGCCCGCCAGCGCAGCGACGAATAATCGTCTCTGTTTACGAATGTTTGCTCGTTGATGGCATATCGGCAGAATTGTTTCGTGGTGGAGTTCGGCCGGGTTCACATTCAGGGGCGCATCAAGAAAAGGCGAGGACCGATAATCCGGTCCTCGTTAGCCGGTCAACTGGTCGGTGTTATCGAAGACACACCGGAATCCGGGACTACCGAATGCGACAGAACTACTGGTTGATGCCGCCTGCAGTATTTAACTCGCCGATAGTCGAATAAGAAAGAGAACGTATGACTGCTGTGGCTCCGGGTCGGCCACAGGCAGCGAATATGCTGCTCGATGAGGTCCTGAGCGGAACTCTCGAAGGGTAGATCCACTTGAAAGACGCTTTGGCCGCCTCTCGCTGAGGACCCTGGTGGAGTCGCCGAAGCTCTTACTCTATGATGCCGGTCGACCTCATGCCTGATTGGAAATCCTACCGGAGGCGGAGGCAATGGCACAGCGGGGGAATTACGGCAGGGTGGGAGGCGGGGAGGCGATGACTCGTTTGTTATACCGATAGGAATGGTTGGACCTGGTGATGGAGAAAGAGTTACGACAGGTCTGAGCTGAACAAACTCATCTTTAGGGCGGTGGACTTGCGCACGGCAGGGACCTGCGAGTCAGCGGCCGTGCTCTTCGAGATACTTCTCCACTTCAAGGGCGGCCATGCAGCCGGTTCCCGCGGCAGTAATGGCCTGGCGGTAGCGGCGGTCCTGCACGTCGCCGCAGGCGAAGACGCCGGGGGTGCGGGTGAATACGTTGTTATGGGTTTTGATATAGCCGTCCTCATCGAGGTCGAGCTGGCCGGCGAACATAGCAGCGTTGGGAATGTGGCCGATGCCGAGGAAGAGGCCGCTGATGTTGAGGACGGACTCCATGCCCGTGGTGGTGTCGAGGACACGGACGCCGGTGACCTCTTTCGATTCGACGCCGAGAACCTCCTGGATGACGGTGTTGGTCATGAATGCGATCTTGGGGTGGGCGATGGCGCGGTCGAGCATGATGCGGGAGGCGCGGAAATGCTCGCGGCGATGGATAAGAGTGACTTTGGCGGCGAAGCGTGTGAGGAAGAGGGCTTCTTCCATTGCTGAATCGCCGCCGCCGACGACGGCGATTTCGCGGCCGGAGAAGAAGAAGCCGTCGCAGGTGGCGCAGGAGCTGACGCCGTGGCCGATGAGCGCCTGCTCGGAGGGAAGGCCGAGCCAGCGTGCGGAGGCGCCGCTGGCGATGATAAGGGTGCGCGTGTGAATGGTTTCGTTGCCGAGATTGAGGGCGAATGGGTGCTTCGTGAGGTCGGCGGTGGCGAGGTGGCCGAGACGGAAATCCGCGCCGAAGCGGGAGGCCTGCTTGCGCATGTTCTCGATGAGCTCGGGACCCTGGACGCCTTCGGGCCAGCCGGGAAAATTTTCGACAAGAGTGGTGATGGAAAGCTGGCCGCCAGGCTCGTGGCCCTCGATGACGAGCGGTTTGAGATTGGCGCGGGCGCTGTAGATCGCTGCTGTGAGCCCGGCGCAGCCGGAGCCGAGGATGACTGTATCGCGGATGGTATCTGCCATTTTGGGTGAACTTTCAAATTGTACCTGCGGTGGGCCGGTCTGCCTGGAACGGCGGGCGTCAAGGTAAATTGGGCGCGCGGCCCGAATTGGGAGGAGCGGGCGCGGTGTCCCGAACTGACATGATGCGGCTAAGCGGCGGTTCGATTCTTTCGCGGGGTGGATGCGGGGTGTGGCGTAATGAGTCTGGATGCGGCCGCGAGGTTGTTGGCGGGCGTATCCGGAGGCCCCGCAATGCGCGGATCGGGTGGATGGGCTGACTCTTTGGGATCGTCAGGCAGGGTTTCGGCGTTACTCGTTTCGTTGGCATTGATGCTGATGTTTGGGGTTGGGATGGCGCACGCCGGGGGGCCGCGCTGGGTTGCCGGGTCGAGCTACTTTAATGCTTCGGTAGAGGGCCAGGCGGTCGTTTGGAACGGCGGGCTGGTGACCTATTACACGGACCTGGGGGATGTGAGCGCGGATGTGAGCCAGGCGCAGGCGAACGGGATGGTGGCCACCGCTGCGGCGGTGTGGAGTGGCGTGAATACGGCGACGGTGTCGATCACGTGGGGCGGAAGCCTGGCGGAGGATGTGAACGGGACCAATGTGATTGCCGGGGCGAACGGCGTTACGGAGCCGGCGGATATTGAACCGACGGCGACGGGCACGCCGGTGGCGGTGGTTTACGACGAAGACGGGTCGGTCATTGACGCTATTTATGGCGCGGGCGCGAGTTCGGCGCTGGCTTGCGAGAACAACGGCGTCCTGGTGACAGTCGACAATTTTGCGGTGACGGGGAACATTGCGCACGCGCTGATGCTGGTAAACGGGTTGTGCGCGACGGATGCGGAGCAGATTGCGAATCTGCAGTATCAGCTGATTCGGGGGTTCGGGAGGGTGCTGGGGCTGGACTGGTCGCAGACGAACGAGGAGATGTTTGTGGGCGACCAGATCACGGCGGATGGGCTGGAGGGATGGCCGGTGATGCATCCGATGGAGCGGCTGTGCAATGGTGGCGGTGGGGCTTGCATGCCGAACCCTACGCAGCTGCGGACGGACGATGTGGCTGCGTTGAACCGGCTGTATCCGGTGACGGCCGCGAATAGCGGGGATTTTTCCGGGAAGACGCTTACGGCCGCGGCGACGATTTCTGTGCAGGGGACGGTTACATTTGGGCGTGGACAGGGGATGCAGGGAGTCAACGTGGTGCTGCAACCGCTGGTTAATGGCGTGCCCGATGTGCGGTATACGGCGACTGCGGTCAGCGGAGTGTTCTTTGCGGGCAATGTGGGCAATCCGGTCACGGGGACGACCGATGCTGAGGGGAATCCGCTGAACCGGTTCGGCAGCGACGATGCATCGCTCGATGGATTTTTCGATCTGAGCGGAGTTCCTCTGCCTCCGGGGGAAACAAGTGCGCAGTATCAGCTGAGTTTTGAAGCGGTCACCCCGCTGTATACCGGAGCTTTGTCGGTGGGGCCTTATACCACTGGACAGGTAGCGCCGTCGGGGACTATGCCGGTGATCGCGATTGGGACGCTGAGCGCTGGGTCGGTGGTTACGCAGACAGTCGTGATCGAAGATGCGGCGGACGAGGGGCAAAGCGGAGCGGACGGGACCGAGAGTTCGCCGGCAAATGTACCTGGCACGGGCGAGTGGACCGGGCGCATAACCGGGTATGGACACTCGGGTTGGTTTCAGTTCTGGGCACGTGCGGGAAGCGAGTTTACCGTCGAGGCACAAGCGCTCGATGAGAATGGCGGGGCTACGGAAAGCAAGGCAGAGGTTGTTATCGGTGCCTGGAACGGGACAGATGCGGTCGGTGTCTTGCCGGTGACGGGGACGGTTCAGGCTTTTAACGGCAACCTGCCAGGTCTGACGACGCTGCCGGTGTTGACGGTGGCGGACAGCGAGGTTCGCATTGGATTGGCCGATCTGCGCGGGGATGGTCGGCCTGACTATGCGTATCGCGGACGGATTCTGTACGCGGACAGCGTGACGCCGGCGCGGCTGCCGGTTGCCGGTGGGCAAATTGTGATCGAGGGGATGGGGTTCAGTCCTTCTGTTGTAGTTTCAGTGAACGGCGTGGCGGCGCAGGTAACGAGCGTGACGCCGAATGTGATCGTGGCCGTGGCTCCGGCGTCTGGTGGGGATACGGGCAGCGCGATTGTGCGACTGCTGGACGCCCAGACGCTGGGGGTGGCGCAGATTATCGCGAGCTACGATGCAGAAGCCGACGATGCGATTGCATTGGTGACTGCGCCGATGGGATCGGTCGGGCTTGGCGTGCCCGAGACTTTTGCCGTACAAGCAATGAATGTCGCGACGCAGACTCCTGCGGCGGGTGTGACAGTGACGTTTGGTGTGACGGAGGGAACGGCGGCGCTGGGTTGCGGGCAGAGTTCGTGCCGCGTGGTCACTGGTGGCGACGGAACGGCGAACCTGAGTGTTATTGCCAATTCGCCCGCGGTGGCCCGGATTACGGCTTCTCTCGCCAGCGGAAGCAGCGTGATTGCCGAATTCACCGGCACCGCCCCACCTTCTCTCGTTGCTCTGACGCCGAATCTCTACGTGGTTCTCGGCGCCACAGTCGAGTGGCCTGTGCAGGCGATGGTGGTGAATCCGTCTGGGATTGCGGCGCCAAGGCAGACCGTTAGCTGGAGTGCGGGGCCAGGGTTGAGTGTCGCGGTCGGGCAGAATATCAGCGACGCGAATGGGATGGTTTCGAATCAGATTACGGCAGGACCGTTCCGTGCGAGCGTCAGCTCTTCGGTGAGCGCGTGCCTTACCGGAACGACACAGTGCGCGAGTTTTACCGTGACGCCGGTGCATCCGGAGGACGCCGCGCTGGCTCCGTGGAGCGGGACCGTGCAGTACGTTTCCCTGAGTCAGGGATTCGCGCCCGTGATGCTGCAAGTGACGGATGCGTTCGGGAATCCGCTGGCCGGAGCCGCGGTGCTGTTTGCGGAGACGCTCTACGGCTGGACGGAGCCGTGTCCGGCGCAGGGACGATGTGCCGCTGCGCCTGTGCTTGGGCAGCAGATGGTGCAGGCGGCGTCGGGGATCGACGGGTCGGTGACGCTGACGCCTTTGTCGCCGGAGGGACTGGCGGCGCGGTTGCTGGTGACGGCGGCGACGGGGGATGAGACGCTCAGTTTTGAGCTGGATGCTCATCCGTGAGGACGCCAGGCCAGGGAATCATTTGACGATTTCCGAAGATCGCGTACAAATCACGCTCGACGCTTTAGAGTTTCGCAGAAACTGTTACTCCTAAAAACAACATCTTCCCTCAGTGGCTGAGGCCGGAATCCGTTTTGCTGTGGTTGTGCCACAAAGATCATCCGTCGTTTCAAATCTGATCCTCTCAGTACCCGAGGCTTCCCCAGTTGGCGGTGAAACGTGTTGACAATTGCGCTCAATCCGGCGGGAACGCAGGCTCGCCGAAATGTCCGCCTGGTTGTCGGACACGCTGCCAAAGCACGATAGTTGGTCGGAGATGCCGGTGAATCATGCCCCACAACGAATCCCCGTCATGCTGAATGTCGGGTTTTTTGATGACCGCCATTCATTACATTCACTGGTATGCCCGAAACGGGAGAATGGTGGGATTAGTTCGTTGTACTCCAGAACCGGCGAGAATAGCGGCGTGACAGGGCTGTCACAAAGCGGAATGTTTTCGCTTGTTGAACCTTTTACTAAAAGATGCCTCAGCCCAAAATCGCCTGAGGAAGCACTGCAACGCAGACAACTTGCCGGACCCCAGCCCGTTCGGGTATCCCGTCCCATCGACGCCTTGCATCGGTCTTGCCTCTGACTCACTCCGCCTTAGCCCACGCACTCTGCAGAAAAAGATACCGGGCCCGATGCTCATCCGGCCCCGCCGCCGAATTCACATCCAGATGCATCAGCTGCCATCCATCTCCCTGGTTGTACTGCGGCCACTGCGGCACATCGGCCCCGTTAGGATTCCCGCTCCGCGCAAAGTTAGTCCAGTAAGTCTCAACCAGATCGCTCAGCTTCTGATCCTCCGGCTGCCAAACCGCGTCCGTCCGCGAATTCAAGGTTCCAAACACATACTCGATCTCGTCCGAATGAAAAGCTCCCGAACCCGCCGGATGATACTTATCCGCCGGAGAAGGCCGCTCGAAATGATACCGATAGACCGCCGCGCCGCCGGTCGCAGCCTGCGCCTCCAGCCACTCCCACGTCGAGAAAGCAATGAAGCTGTCTCCCGCAAAATCGATTGCCGACCGCACTGCCTCCGCATCCGTCGCCGCCTGATAAACCTGCAAAAACTCCGCCGACCGCTCCCCAAAGCTCTTCTCCGCCGTCTGCTCAAAGCTCGCCACCGTCGGCGGCTGCGGATAATTCACCGCCAGCGCGCTCGGCTCGTCGCGATTCCATCCCGCCATTAAGGGAACGTGCGCCTGCTTGCCCTCCTTGTAAATCTGCTCCACACTCTCCGGCAAAAAGCATCCGTCCACGTCAGGCCCGATATGCCCACTCGCCGGACTCGTCTGGGTCGCCATCTTCTGCATCAGATCGTCCGCGCTCATCGCCCGCAATGCGGCCAGGTCCGACGTCCCAAATGCCGACAACGCATATGCCGGATCGCTCGTCAGCCTCTCCGCCAGTGGCGCGAAAGACAAACCATGACTGTAGAAAGCCGCGCCGCTCTCCCCGATCGCATGCGCAAACAGTCCCTGCGCCAGTGGCGAAGCCATCTGCGCGCTCACCGAAAACGATCCCGCGGACTCGCCAAACAGCGTCACGTTATCCGCATCGCCCCCAAATGCTCCGATGTTCCGCCTCACCCATTGAAGAGCAGCGGTCTGGTCCATCAGCCCATAATTGCCGGCCGCATGTTGCGCCGACTCAGCCGCCAATCCAGGGTGCACAAAGAACCCAAACAGCCCCAGCCGGTAATTCATCGAAACAACAATCACGCCCTTGTGCGCCAGATGCTCTCCTTCCTGGCGCGGCTCCGACGCCGCTCCGGCAACGAAACCGCCGCCATAAATCCACACCATCACCGGCAACTTCGAGTGCTTGTCCACAACCGGCGCCCATACGTTCAGGGTCAGGCAATCCTCGCTCGCCCCGGGATCGCGAAAATGCATATCGTGAAAAATGTCCGGCTGCATGCATCGTGAACCGAAGCTCGTGGTTTCTCGCACGCCTTTCCACTTCTCCGCCGGTTGCGGGGGCTTCCAGCGCAACTGCCCAACCGGTGGCGCCGCATACGGCACTCCCAGAAAGGTGCGAACCTGCCCGTCATCGCTTCTCTTGCCGTGAATCTTGCCTTTCTCCGTCTTGATCGTCAGATCATCGGCAGCTCTTGCTGAGACGGCGATCGCCACGCACGCACAAAACGCAGCCCAAACAAATTTTCCTCGAACCCGCATCTCAACCCTCCATCACTCGGCAAGTTGCATTTGCAAGACTCACCAAAATATCAGAGGGAGAGTTCCCCGCGCTCCACCGCCAGCATGCCCGCGACAGTTTCGCGCCGCCGGATCAGCCGCGCTCGCCGCCCCTCGACCAGCACCTCCGCCGCGCGCGGCCTCGAATTGTAATTCGATGCCAGCGACATTCCGTAAGCCCCAGCATCGAGAATCGCCAACAGATCGCCGGGCTCCACTCGCGCCAGCTTGCGATCCCTCGCAAAAAAGTCCCCCGTCTCGCATACCGGACCCACTACATCCGCCACCATCTTCGGCGAATCCTGGCCTCGCGATCCCCGGTTCTGCGTCACAGCAACGATCTCGTGATGCGCCTGATAAAGCGCCGGCCGAATCAGGTCGTTCATCGCCGCATCCACAACCACGAACGTCTTCCTCCCGTTCTTCTTTACATAAAGTACCCGCGCCACAAGCGCCCCCGCTTGCGCTACAAGAAAACGCCCCGGCTCCAGCAGCAGCGTAAGCCCACCCACGGATTCAGCAGCCGGAATCAGCGCTTCCGCATACAGGCGCACTTTCTCCTCGGCATCGAACGGGCGATCGGCGTGATACTCAATGCCGAGCCCTCCACCCGCGTCCATATAGCGGACCGCGTGACCATCCTTTCGGAGTTCCCTGATCAGTTTCGCCACCCGTTTCGCCGCCGCCCCGAACGGCTCCGCGCTGCGAATCTGCGACCCAATATGGACGCTGACTCCGCTCGCCTCCAGATACTTCCCAGCTTTCCGGTAAACCTCGCGCGCCCTCCGGATATCGATCCCGAACTTGTGCTCACGCATTCCCGTCGATATATAGGGATGCGTCTCCGCAAAGACATCCGGGTTCACCCGCAAAGCAATCCGCGCCCGTTTGCACAGCTTCGCAGCTCGTTCAGTAAGCAGCTCCAGCTCCCCTTCGCTCTCCACATTAAAAAGCAGAATTCCTGCCCGCAACGCCAGGTCCATTTCCGGTGCTGTCTTGCCAATCCCGGAGAACACCACCCTCTCCGCAGCGTTTCGATCGGCGGCCAGCACCCGCTCCAGCTCGCCACCCGAAACCACATCGAATCCCGCGGCCTGCTTCGCCAGCAACTCGAGAATCGCCAGATTCGAGTTGGCTTTCACGGCATAACAAACCAGATGCGGCACACTGCTGAACGCTGTCTGAAACAACCTCAGCCGCTCGGTAATATGGCTGGCTGAATAAACGTACAGAGGAGTGCCAAACCGGCGCGCCAGCTCCTCCACGCTGACCCCATCGCAGCGCAGCGAAGTTCCCTCATCGGGATAAAAAAAAGGACGGGTCAAAATCGAAGAACCTCAAAACAAAGTGTTCCTGAGATTATCCGGCATTATCGGGCTTCCCGCACCTTCGTATAAGCGCGCGGTGGGCTTGCCTGCAACAGCTTCGGGACAGGGTTATCGATTGAGTGAGGCATTCATCGGACCGGGGCTGGTTTCTGCAGTTGAGGATTTGGTGACTGTGGCATGGGGGTGGGGTAGGGATTTGCGGGGTGGTTTCCGATTCTGCTGAGGTTGGATTGGGGGATATGCTTGATACTTCGGGCTGGAGCCCTGGGGAAGGCTAATAACAAAGTAAAGACCGAGTTTCCTGGTACGGCATATCACGGTGGTTGGCTAAGTAATGCAGGATTTGGTGGACCGAGGTTCGGGGAGCATGAATTTTCCATCAATTGAAAAAGGCCGCTGAGCGGCCCCTTTTCTTTTCTTACCTTCTATTGTCAGAATGCCAGAGTTGGATGGAAAAACTGCCAAGTTGTTGGAGTAAGTTGTGTTGTAAGTGGAATGGAATGTGGGTTGTTACTTCGGATTTTGGGGCAGGGGTTGACAAGTTTTTACATTTGGGTGCGTGGGTGCTTTTGGATGACGCTTGAGGTTGGCTCGGAGCAGTTCGGGTGCGGCGATGAGTGCCTGCTCAGAAACAATGGGATGGCAGGTCGCGAGCGCCGTTTTTGTTTTGGTGAGCCGGGGTCCAGGGAGTGATGAGTTCTCTGCGGCGGTAGCCCTTGGGAGCGGGGCAAAAAGACTTTCCCGTCCGGTACGAGCCATTCAATCCACAACACGGCTTGAATGCCCCCGCACGTTTTCGGCGCTTCCTGGTTAATGCGCAGCGCGGATTCGAACTGCGGCGGCGAGATCGCGAGAGAGATGCAAAGCCGTCGAAGCGCTTTCAGTGCGCAGAACAAAAGTATCGGGTGATCGGCTTTCGACCTGCAGGCGCACGCCCGGTGTGATGCCGTGGGCCCTGAGCCGCTTCAGCAATGGAGCATCCCGATCCGAGACGCTCTCGACAATATAAGTCCCGTCCTCACGAAGATCGGTCAATGGAGTGGAAATCTGCTTTGGCATTTTTCCATCGATTGCCGGAATGCAGTGCCCGTGCGGGTCAAACCGTGGGTGGCCCAGCTTTACGGCGACGCGTTCCTCAAACCTTTCCGAGATGAAATGTTCGAGCCGCTCCGCTTCCTCATGAACCTCTTCGATCGGGTAGTCGAGCACTTCATGGAGAAAAGTCTCGATGAGGCGATGGTGGCGCAGGATCTCCAGCGCACGGCGCTCGCCCGGGGGGACAGGAGCACCCCGCGATGTTTCTCGTACTCGACGAAGGGGGACGGAGAAGAGGCCAGTTTCTGCAACATATTGGTGACTGAAGCCGGCGCCACGCCGAGCCGGACGGCAAGCGATGAGCTGGATACTCGGCGCTTTTCCGGACCACTGAGGGCGAGAATCCCCTTCAGGTAGTTATCCACGGACTCCGTGTTGGCGTTTCCCTGGCGGGCTTTCGGGGCGCGGCCGTCTCTCGTACGATTTGACACTTTTGTTATTTTAGGCGAACCTAATGAATTAGGCATACCTAAATATCGGCTCCGCGCTGCGCTTCCCTTTTCAAACTGACTGCTCCCTGCTCCCGGAGGTCCTCCCTGAATGCGAATTGGAACCGCAAAGTACCCTGCAGTTCTTGTGATGTTAATCATGGTTAACGCCTGTTCCATATGGGCGCAAAGCGGCACAAGCAGCGCGCTCGCCGGAACCATCGCCGATGGTAGCGGGGCGGTTATTCCCGGCGCCCAGGTCACGGTGACCGATGTGAACACCCGGGCGGTCCGCACTGCGCGGAGCAATGCCGAGGGGCGCTATCTGTTTGCGCAGATCAACCCTGGAACTTATCGGGTTGCGGTTGAGGCGGGCGGCTTTGGCCCTGCCGAGTCGCAGCCCTCGGCCGTTCCGGTGGGGCAGACGATTGCGCTGAACTTCACGCTGTCGCCCGCGGCCACCTCGCAGACCGTCGAAGTTACGACGCAGACATTGCTCCTCAGTCTGGAAAACCCAAATACGTCGACCACGCTGGAAGCAAAAGTCATTGAGAACCTGCCGAATCCCGGACAGGACCTCACCTACGTTGCGCAATTCGCTCAGGGGGCGTTGATGAATACCGCAGGCTCCTCGAACGACGCGAAAGCGGCGGGCGGTTATGGCAACGTGGAATTTAATGGGCTGCCCGCGACCTCCAACGGCTACATTCTGGACGGCTACGACACCAACGATCCTTTTCTTGGATTGAATATCGGCTTATCGACCAACCTTGTTATCGGACTCGACGCCCTTCAGGAAGCCACGGTCAACACGAATTCGTATTCAGTGGATCAGGGGAGGTATGGGGCTTCGCAGGTGAACTACTTCACTAAGTCGGGGTCGAATGGGTTTCATGGCGATGCGTACGAGATTTGGAACGGCTCATTGTTCAACGCTGCGGACTACTTTCTCCATGCGAATGACACGCCGGGGAACGTGGCGCAGAAACCGCGGTCAACGGTGAACGAGTTCGGAGTGAGCGTGGGCGGCCCGGTTCGCAAGGACCAAGTATTTTTCTTTGCCCACTACGAGGGCATCCGGATTGCGCTTCCACTGGTGGCGCGGATTACCGTGCCATCCCCGGCGTATGAACAGTATGTGGTGAGCCAGTTACCGCGGGGCGGGATCGACCCAGCCAATGGAACTCAACTACCGGCAGAGCCGGAGGAAGTGGGCTTCTATCAGAGAATGTTCCAGCTCTATCGCAGCACGGCGGGAACGCCGACGCCGGTACTTTCGTGTCCGCTGGACTCGAACGGCAACCTGCTTCCCGGAACGCAGTCCGCGACGAACCTGTTCGATGGCGCGGGTTGCGCGAACATCCGAACGCAATCGATGAACAACAGCGACAGCGAAAATCTGGTTGTTGTAAAGATCGACCACACTATCGATGCTCGTAACAGCGTCTGGTACCGGTTTCAGCAGGACACCGGGCTTCAAGCCGCATACACCGACCCCATCAATTCTGTCTTTAACTCATATTCTCCGCAGCCGCAGAGAACGCTCGTGGCAGGATATACGCACGTGTTTGCGCCAAATCTGGTGAATCAGTTCAATCCTGGCGCGAGCTGGTATTCCAGTCTATTTTTGCCGAATAACTATGCGCAGGTGCTCCAGACGTTTCCGATTGTTCTGGCTGCGGGGAGCGGAGTTGCGCCGTTCACAACGATAGGCGGCAACGACCAGACCTATACGCAGGGCCGCAAAGTAACGCAATGGCAGATCAACGATAACCTGGTGTGGACGCGCGGGCGCCATACGCTCAAGTTCGGCGAAAACTCTCGGCGACTCGACTTAAGCGATTACGACCTGGGCGAAGGCGTGGTCCCGCTGGTTAGTTACATCGATCTTGCTCAGTTCACCTACGGGGCTGCTTCCACCGCGACAGCTGCATTTCCGGTGACACAAAAGGAACCTGTCGCTCTCGGCAATCTCAACGTCTATGCAATGGACACGTTTAACCCCAGTCCGCGATGGAACCTGATGGGCGGGTTGCGCGCGACATGGAATACAAACCCCGTGAATCAGCACAATCTTTTTGCCAGACCATCCGGATCGTTCCTGGACATGGTGCACAGTCAAAGTGAGCCGCTGAACCAGGTTGTGCTCACCAACGTCCATCAACTGTTTCCGGCCACTGCGCTCGTGGTTTGGCAACCGCGCGCCTCGGCGGCGTTCAAAGCTTCGGACAAACTTGCCTTACATGTTGGCGGAGGAGTCTTCAACGACATCATCCCCGCGCAGATTGCAGACCTGGAGGCGGGCAATCCGCCTTATGCGCCGGTTTTTGCAGGCGGCATTCACGGGCAGGTAGGCGGAATGGGGGTCGCACCCGGAGTTACGGGCAGTGCAGTGGATGCCACGACCCGTGCGAATCAAGCTTTTCGAACTGAGTTTGCCGCTGGAGGTCCGCCCTGCGCCGGGATAGCGGCCGGAAGACCAATCTGTCCGCTGGCAGTGAACCTGAACACTTTTCCGACGGGCACGTTAAAGACTCCGTACTTCCTTGAGTGGAGCATTGGCGTCGAGAGGCAGCTTGGCAATCGCGGCTCCCTGCGCGTGGATTACGTCGGCACCCGAGCCGTGCACGAGCCTTTCCAGGTTGAGTTGAACGGGTATCAGACCGTGTGTCAGGGCTGCTTTGCGCCATTTCCATTCAATCAGCCGCTCGATGCGCGATTCGGCAGTGTCAACGAGTTCCGCACCGATGCGGGCAGCAACTACACCGGTCTTCAAACCAGCGCGACGAAGCAATGGAAGAGTCTCACCCTGCGAGGCAACTATACGTTCAGTCATTGCCTGGATGAAGTCTCGAACGGCGGGCTGCTTCCGTTCTCGACTCTCGGCATCATTTCGCCATTGCCGGGCAGCTTGCGCCGTGAATATGGAAACTGCGATTACGATGCGCGGCACAACTTTTCCGGGTTCGGCGTGTATGAGATTCCTTTCCACTCGCACCGTTCGCTGCTGAATCGTGTGCTTGGCGGATGGCAGTATTCGGAGACCGCGATTCTGCACAGCGGGCTTCCCTTCAGCGTTCTGAGCGCGCCTTATTCGGCGAACAACAACGGCATTTTCCAGGGGAGCGGCCCGCAATATGCGAATCGCATTTCGGGTGTTGGGCTCTATCGCAGCACCGCAAAGGCGGGTGTTACGCAAACGGGCTCTCGCCAATGGCTTAATCCGGATGCCTTCGCGTCGGTTGTCGATCCCAGCACCGGCGCCTGCTTCGGCGGCGATTCACCCGTTAATTGTCAGTTTGGTAACTCGGGGCGCAATCAGTACCGGGGGCCGCACTTCACCTATTCGGAGGTCTATGTGACGAAGAAGGTCGCCGTTAGAGAAGGTGTCACGTTTCGTCTCGACACGCAGTTCTTTAATGTGTTCAACCATCCAAACTTTGCGCTGCCGACCGACAATCAGGCCGGCATTCCGGGAGAGTCCGCAACCCAAACGGGATTCGGCGCAATTGCCAGCACAATTTCGCCGCCCACCGGACTTCTGGGAGTGGGACTCGGCGGTGACGGTTCGCCGCGCATGATCGCGTTCCAGGGAAGAATCGAGTTCTGAGAGGACCGGGATCGGGCGCGCCAGGGTTGAATCACTCACCGAGTCACTCATCGAACTTGCGATTTGTAAATTGATTCTTGATTCGACTTAGAGGCTGAGTTGGCGGAGTAGGTCGTCGCGGCGGGGGGCGAGGATTGTTCTAAGTGGGCCTGTGGCAGTTACTCGGCCGGATTCGAGGAGGATGACTTCGCCGGGGATGCTCCATATCTCTGCGAGGTCGTGGGAGACGTAGAGGACGCGGAGGTCGAGGGAGAGGAGGCGGGTGAGGATGTCGTTGGCGGAGGCGTCGTCGAGGCCGGCGAGGGGCTCATCGAGCAGGAGGAGGCCGGGGGCGGGGGCGAGGGCACGGGCGAGGGCGACGCGCTGGCTTTCTCCGCCGGAAAGCTGGGGAGGGCGGCGGTGGGCGAGGGATTCGGCGCCGAAGATGTGGAGCATTGCGGCGACGCGGCGGGCGCGGGGTTCGGCGGGGAGGTGGCGGATGCCGAAGGCTACGTTGTCGCGGACGGACATGTGGGGGAAGAGGCTGGGTTGCTGGGTGAGGAATCCGATGGAGCGGCGGCCTGGGGGGATGGCGATTTGGCTTTTGGGGTTTTTGTTTTGGGTTTTGAGGAGGGTGCGGGCTTCTAGTTGGATGTGGCCTTCGTCGGGGGTGGTGAGGCCGGCGAGGATGCGGAGGAGGGTGCTCTTGCCAGCGCCGGAGGGGCCGAAGAGGACGGTCCATGGGGCGGTGAGGGAGACGTTGGCGTGGAGGGAGAAGGCTGCCTGCTGGTGGCGGATGCGGATTTCGGCACAGTACTTTTGGGGTTGGGGTGGGGTGGAGTTGGCTTGAAGTTCGGGCGGCTGGGGAGTTTGCTTCTTGCTATCCACCCCACCAGGCCAAAGTCCGGCCTGTTGGGGACCCTGGCTATGGGGTGAACCTGGCGTTCGCTCGGTTTGGGTTTGGGGTTCGGTTTGTTGCGGCACTGACCGGTTGGCGCCGGGCTGGCTTCTGCGCGTGTAGAGGAGAAGGAGTGCGGTCAGGGCTACGGCGATGAGCAGGAGCGAGGTGCGGTTGGCGGCGGCGTAGGAGAAGTCCTGGACCTGGTCGTAGAGGGCGATGGAGAGGGTGCGGGTGGCGCCTGGGATGTCGCCGCCGATCATGAGGACGACGCCGAATTCACCGATGGTGTGGGTAAAGCAGAGGGCGGCGGCGGCGATGAGGGAGTGGGCGGAGAGTGGGAGGAGGATGCGGGTGAGGATGCGGAGGGGGCCGGCTCCGAGGAGCTGGGCTTGTTCGATGAGGGCTGGGTCGACGGCGCGAAATCCTGCGGCGAGGGGTTGGACGGCGAAGGGAAGACTGTAGAGGACGGAGCCGATGACGAGGCCGGAGAAGGTGAAGGCGATGGGGTGGCCGAGGAGGCGGGTGGTGTCGCGTCCGAAGGCGGTGGCGGGACCGAGAAGGACGAGGAGGTAGAAGCCGAGGACGGTGGGCGGAAGCAGGAGCGGGAGGGTGGTGGCGGCTTCGACGAGGGGGCGCCAGGGTGCGCGGGTGTGGACGATCCACCAGGCGAGGGGGATGCCTGCCAGGAGCAGGACGAGGGTGGTGGTGGTGGCGAGGCGGAGGGTGAGCCACAGGGCTTGCAGGTCCATTAATGAATAGGCTCGAGGCCCTCGGCGGCTAGTTTTTGGGAGGTTTCGGGCGAGCGAAGGAAGGCGAGGAACCGGTGGGCGGCTTCTTCTGCTGGACTGGCGGGTGCAGAGGTGCCGGAGTCAGTGGTTCTGCGGATGACGACGGCTCCCTGCTGGATGGGCGGGTAGTCTTCGGGGGGGACGCGGATGAAGTGGCCGTCGGCCTTGAGGCGGGGAGTGAGGGCGGAGGTGAGGGAGATGAATCCGACCTGGGCGTTGCCGGAGTCGGCGTATTGGGCGGCCTGGGCTATGTTTTCGGCGACGACGAGCTTGGGCTGGAGCGTGTCGTAGAGGTTGACGTGCTGGAGGGTGGCACGGGCGGCGCGTCCGTAGGGGGCGTGATCGGGGTTGGCGATGGCGATGGTTTTCACGGCGGTTGTTGCGAGGGTGGCCAGGGATAGGTCGGTCAGGCCGGAGTCGTTGCGGGTCCAGAGGACGAGGGTGCCGCGGGCGTAGGGGATGGGGGTGGATTGCTCTGCGAGCTTTGCGTCGATGACGCGTTGGGGAAAGGAGAGGTCGGCGGCGAGGAATAGGTCGAAGGGGGCGCCGTTGATGATCTGGGTGGCGAGGGTGGCGGACGATTGGTAGGAGGCTTCGGCGTGAATGCCGGTTTGGTGCTCGAAGTCGGCGAGGAGCGGGGGCAGGAGGGGTTGGAGGTCGGCGGCGGCAGCGATGCGGAGGTTCTGCTGGGCGCTTGCGGGGAGGGCGACGGCGATGAAGGCGAGGAACAACGCAGGGGCTAAAGCCCATTGGGTTTCGGGGCGGTTGCGGCACGACTGAAGTCGTGCCCTGATACAAAAGCGCTGCGTGCGCGAGCTTTGGGGTCGCGCTTTACTCGACAATCTGCGGTCAGACACGGAGCACCATCACTTCGGTGGATTTGATGAGAGCGGCGACGGTTTCGCCTTTTTTGAGGCGCATTTCGCGGGCGGCGTCGGCGGTGATGATGGAGGTGATGATCTGGCCGCCGATGGAGAGGCGGACCTGGGCGAGGAGGCCATCGATTTTGAGGTCGACGATGCGGCCTACAAGCTGGTTGCGTCCGCTGACGGTGCGCATCATCTGGCGTTTTGGGGTTTCGGGACGTTTGGCTTTGAAGAGGAGAGCGTCGAGTTCGGATTCGGGAATGCGGTAGTGGCCGCCGGGAGTTTTGATGGCCTTGAGTTTGCCGCGGTAGATCCACTGCTTGATGGAGGGGTAGGAGATGCCGAGCCTCATTGCGGCTTCACGCGGGGTGAGGAGGGTGGGCATGCGGCGATTTTATACGATATTTTCGGCTGGGATGGGTGGTATTAGGCGATATGAGGTAGACCCTGGGGGTGGGGGGGGTCTGGGAGGCGCTTTGTTTTGTGGAAGTTCGATAGTAACGTCTTTTTTCGGGTACCCTGCTGGTCCTGTACGCCGAAGTTACTATGACCCGGGATTCAGGATTCGGAGATGTGTGATCGGAAGTCCGTAATCTGCAGCCCGGATCTGAAGTAAGGGATTTGAAGTCCCGAATCTGCCATCGGTACCGCAGCGCGGCGTTCTCCTAGAATCGCAACTTCTCCTCCAATTCCTGCAAGAAAACCCTCAGCTTCAAAGGGGCCAGTTGGCGCGCGGGATAGAGGGCGACGATTTCAACCGGGTCGGGATCCCACGCCTGGAGCACCCGCACAAGGTCTGGCGGCTGTCGGGTGACGAACGCAGGGAGAATTCCAATTCCAAGCCCGGCACAGGTCAGATCGTGCGCGAGGACTGGATCGGGAACGGAGATCTGGGGCTCAAATTCAACATCTTCCACTCCATTGGCGGCATGACGAAGCCTCCAATGGCCTCCCGCCGGGGTGCGGGAAGTCGAGATCAGTGCGTGTGCCGACAGGTCCTGAGGGAGTTTCGGAGTCCCTTTCGCGAGTAGATACTCCTTAGCGGCAAACAGCCCGCGCTGTAACGATCCGAGTTGGCGCACGATATAGGACGAGTCCTCGACTTTGCCGATGCGGATGACGACGTCGAGGAGGTTTGCCAGCGGGTCCATCCGGCCGCTGGGAATGACGAACTCGAATCTCACCTGTGGGTACTTCCGGCAGAAAGCGGGAAGCACAGGTGCCAGAAACATCCGACCGAAGGTGGCGGGCACACCAACCCTGAGAAGCCCTTGCGGTTCGGCAGCGTATGAGGTGGCTGCGCGTTCCGCTTCCTCGCCCTCGGCTACCGCTCGTTCACAATAGCCAAAGAAGAGTCTGCCCACCTCGGTGAGAGCCAGGTTACGTGTCGTGCGCTGGATGAGGCGCGCTCCCAGCCTTGTCTCAAGGGCGCGTAGCTGCTGGCTCACCGTCGACTTGGGCATCCCGAGTGCGGTCGCGGCTCCAGTGAAGCTGTTCGACTTGGCAATCCAGTAGAACGTCAACATGTGATTCAAATTAGGCCGCTGAGCTTGTTCCATATATTGGACAGTCTATGCAAAAGATCGGAATTGTGCATACGCATGGCTCCTGCTAGCGTTGCGGCTAGACACTCCCAGATGTTGGAAAGGTTTTGCTAACCCCACGTGAAAGCGATCGTTTACCACACCTTCGGACCGGCGAACCTGCTGCGCACGGAAGAGCTTCCGATTCCCGACGTGACAGACAATCAAGTGCTTCTCGCTGTGCGCGCTACGTCGGTCAACGTCATCGACTCGCGGGTCCGCGAGGGCAAGATGGGCATCCTGGTGAACAAGCACTTCCCAAAGACTCCTGGATCGGACGTGGCTGGTGTGGTGGAGAGCGTAGGCTCCGGCGTGAGCCGCTTCCGGCCAGGCGACGAGGTCTTTGGCGCGACCAACCCTTTCCAGGGAGGGGCCTTCGCGGAATATGCGGCGCTGCCGGAAGGCGCCCTCGCCGTCAAGCCACCGGCCATGTCCTTTGAGCAGGCGGCAGCGCTGCCGATCACGGGGCTGGCAGCGTTGTATTCCTTGCGTGAGCTCGGCGAAATCCGCCAGGGTTCGCGCGTACTCATCTACGGTAGTTCCGGCAGCGCAGGTCTGTTCGCGATCCAGCTCGGAAAGCTGCTGGGTGGACACGTGACCGGAGTCTGCGGCACGAACGGCATCGAGCTATGCAAACGATTCGGGGTCGATGTGATACTGGACTACAGGTCTGAACCGATCACGCTGGACGGGCCCTATGACATTGTGATCGACTTCTCCGGTCACTTTGGCTTCGAAGCGGCGCGGCCCTATATGACCGAGCACGGACGCTTTATCGATCCTTCTCCAACGGTTCCACAGTTTGTGGGTGCCAAGATCGCGAATCCGTTTCGCAGTCAGAAAGACCTGATGCTGCAAACCGAAAGCAAAGCTGAAGACCTCGAGTTTCTCGCTTCACTGGTCGAGTCCGGGAAGCTGAAGGTCACGATTGCGAAGAGCTTTCCTATGGCGCAAGCGCAACAAGCCTTCGAACTTCAGGAGCAAGGCGGAGTTGTCGGTAAGATCGTGGTCACCGTTCCCTGAGCGACGGGAAGACGGAGCGAACCGATGGAAAAGCAACGGGTTCAACGAACTCCGAGGGAGGGACGCTGGATCGCTCAGAGTGGAGACCTGAACCGGTTTCTTGCCGTAAGTGAGAATACCGGAGGCGCTTACGCGCAGTGGGAGGCAATCGTGCCGCCCGGGGGCGGACCGCGCCTCCACGTTCACAGCCGCGAGGACGAGACCTTTTATGTGATCGAGGGTGAGGTGGAGTTTTTGATCGACGGCGTACATCAAGCTGCGCCTGCGGGGTCCTACGTGAGCCTGCCTGCCGGGACTTCGCACCGATTTCGAAACGAGAGTGCCGGCGTTGCCCGCCTGCTGATCACCGTCACTCCAGGAGGTCTTGAAGGACTCTTCTTCGAAGCAGGACTTGAGGTCGAGCCGGGCACCGAAGTGGCTCCGCCTCCCGCAGCGGAGGAAAAAGAAAAGATCCGCGCCGCGGCTCCGCGATACGGCATAACGCTTTTGCGCGAGTAGACGGCCACCAAGGCTCGTGTCACGGTGCCGTGGCCTCAGCAAAGGAGTCTTGCCGCTGATTCCAGGTTGACGCTGACAGGCCATGTCACTCATTGACGGCGACTTTCTCGGATTGGTAATGGCAAACGGGCTTCTCGCCGGTATTTTTCGGGAGGCGCGGTTTTTGGTGGGACGGCAGTCCGGGATAAGCGGTTTCCAGTTGCGTTGGCGGCATGGCGTTCGGGAGCAGGCAATGTTGGGTGGTCCGGTGGGGGCTTTGGGTGGCTGTTTAGGCTGGGGTTACTCAGCCTTCTGTGAATGAAAATCAGAAGCTGCGGTGCGTCGGGTGAGCTCGGGTAGTTTCGCCTGAGCGCTGGCGGTTGGGCATCCTCTGTGCGCACGGTAGGGGCCCAGGTCTCCATGTCTCCCCCCATTCTCCGACGAATCGGAGCGCATCGTTTCGCGACAACGACGCATGGTAATGACAAAAAAACACTACTGTAACCCTTGACTCATCGTCGGCTTACCGGTAGGGTTTAGAAAATTTCCTACCCAAACACTCGTATCTCGTTTCCCTGAGAAAGCGCTGCAGAGATCGAACGGAGAATCTCGCATGAAACTGCCGTCTCTCGGGATGTGCTGCCTCCTCGTGTGCTCGTTATTAATGGATGCAACCACGGGTTTGCCACAGGCCCAAAGCTATCTGCGCAACAACACCTTCACCAATTGGGAGTCGCCGCACGTTCATCCGATGGATATGACGCCGGATGGCACCAAGCTGCTGGCGGTGAACACGGCGAACAATTCGCTTGAGATCTTCAGTGTGTCTTCCAATGAAACGGCGCCGGTGTTTTTGGCCAGTGTGCCGGTGGGGCTGGACCCGGTGACGGTCCGGGCGCGCACCAATACAGAGGCGTGGGTGGTGAACGTCATCTCGGACAGCGTGAGCATCGTCGATCTGGCGCACGGTATCGTGACCCGCACGCTACAGGCCGATGACGAACCGGCTGACGTGGTCTTCGCAGGGGCGAGTGAGAACCTCGCGCTGGTTTCGTGCGCGCAGGCGAAGACGCTGCTGGTTTTCAACGCCACTGCTCCAGGGGCGCCGATCAACCGCGTGCCCATCAACGGCGAGCAGCCGCGCGCCATGGCGGTGAGTGCGAACGGGCGCTACGTTTACCTGGCGAACTTTGAATCCGGGAACCAGACGACGCAGGTCGTGGGAGGGCGAAACGACTTCCCGATCGAACTCGATCTGGTGCGCGACACGGCTGGACCTTATGGGGGCATTGACCCGCCGCCGAACAGCGGCAGCACCTTCAGTCCAGCCATCAACAGCAGCCTGCCGACGCCGCCTCCGGTCAGCATGATCGTGAAAAGGAGCGTAGTGAACGGCACGGTGAAGTGGCTGGATGACAACAGCCACGACTGGTCGCCGTTCATCAGCGGCAGCCTGGCGCAAAACGGAAGCGCCGGGGCGCGGGTGGCCGGCTGGGATCTGCCCGACCGCGACGTGGCGATCATCGATACTTCGAACAACGAGGCGGTCACCTATCAGTCCGGACTTGGAAACATTCTGATGGCGATCGCGGTCAATCCGGCAAGCGGAAACGTGACGGTGGTGGGAACGGACGCAACCAACCAGATCCGCTTTGAGCCGAATGTGCAATCCACATTCGTCCACGTGCAAGCTGCGACGTTTACCCCCGGTGGCGCGAACACCATCACGGATCTGAATCCGCACCTGACCTATCAGACGCGCAGCATCCCGGTTGCGCAACGGCAGTTGTCCATCGGCGATCCGCGCGGCATTGTGTGGAATGCGGCTGGGTCGCTGGCCTACATCACCGGGATGGGATCCAACAATGTTGTGGTCATGAGCAGCACGGGCGCGCGGGAGGGTCTGATTAACGTGGGGCAGGGCCCGACCGGAATCGTGCTGCAGGAGTCGGAGGGCCGTGGTTTTGTGCTGAACAAATTCGACGCGACGATCTCCACGTTCAGCATCAGCTCGCTGACCCAGACAGCCGTCACGCCTCTGCTTTACGATCCCACACCACCCGCCATCAAGACGGGGCGGCCGATGCTCTACAACACGCAGATCAACTCCGGGCTGGGACAGGCGGCCTGCGCGTCGTGCCACGTGGATGCGCGCACCGACCGGCTCGCATGGGATTTGGGCGACCCCCAGAACACGATGGTGACGAACGCCGAGGGCATCAGCTTTCACCCTATGAAGGGTCCGTTTCTGACCATGACACTGGTGGACAAGATGCAGTCTCCGTTCCTGCACTGGCGCGGGGATCGACCGGAGCTGGAAGACTTCGAAGGCGCGTTTCAGACCCTCGATGGCGCTGACGAGCCGGCCACGGAGGCACAGATCACCCAGCTGCGAAACTTCCTGTCGACCGTCAGCATTCCACCGGATCCGTATCGCAATCTGGATAACTCATTTTCCACCTCGGTGCAGATGCCGGGGCCGAATAACACAGTTTATGTAACGGGAAACGCGGCGCTGGGCGCCGAGGAGTTCGAAGCCGGCTGCCGGAGTTGTCACGTTGGCGAGACCAATCGCGGAGCCACTTTTGTAACGAACCAGTTCGGAGTCGACCAATACCGCAATCCTCCCAACTGGCTCAACTTCTACAAGCGCATTGGGCTGTGGTACGACAGTCCGACCGGGAGCAACAGTGGTTTCGGGATGATGCAGGACGGGACGTTCGACAGCACGCAGAATCAGACGCGCGACGCCAACATGTACGCGTTCATGATGTCTGTCAACGGTGGATACCCCTACGAACCGGCCGGCTTGAATTCGACTAACTGGAGCAACAACACCCATGCGGCAGTCGGCAAGCAGGTAACGCTAACCCCCTCCAACCCCACCGACACGACAGGCTTGCTGCCCCTTTTGCAGTCGCTGGCGGGCCAGGGAGCCATTGGGCTGGTGGCAAAAGGCGCGCCGGTGGGCTCTCCAGTTCGCGGCTATATGTATCTGGGCAATAACCTGTGGCAGTCGGACCATCTTGCCGAGGTGGACTCGTCGGCTGCGCTCGGCGCCGCAGTGGCCGCCGGCGCTACGCTTACATTCACCGCAGTGCCGACAGAAAGCGCGGTGCGCATCGGAATCGATATGGACGGGGATGGAATCCTCGATGCGGACGATCCGAATCCGGCCGAGCCCAACGCTACGGTTACCAACCTGGCGCTGAACGGGACGGCCACCGGGACTGCTGCTTACGACACTAATCACGAGCCGTCGGCGGCGATCGATGGCAACACGCTCGGCTACTTCGACCAGAATGCGATGTATGTTTCGGTGGACGGATCGACCAATGACTGGTGGCAGGTGGATCTGGGCACATCGGCGCAGATCAGCCTGATCCAGCTCTTCAACCGCTGGGACTGCTGCGGAAACCGCCTATCCAACATTTCAGTCTTCCTTTCGCAGACGCCCTTCGTTTCAACCGATCCAGTCGCCAGTCGGAATCAGGCCGGCGTTAAGGAATATTTCCTGTCCGGACAGGCGGGTCTTGTGCCGCAGATACCGATGAACACGCAGGCACGCTATGTGCGGGTGCAGCAGAACAATACCACCAATGCGCTGCAGTTAGCCGAGGTTCGGGTGATGGGTTATGCCATCGGCTCTTTCACCAATCCAGGCAAACAGACCAGCCACGCGGCGAGCACTGTCGCCCTGCCTTTGACATTCACCAATACGAGCGGTAATACGTACACATTCAGCGCCCAGAACCTGCCCCCGGGGCTGACTATCAACAGCAGCACGGGAGAGATCAGCGGCACACTAACAGCTGCCGCCGGCTCATCCTATGCAGTGACTGTGACGGCCAACGGGCCTGGCAATCCAACCACGTCGTTCATCTGGAGCATTGCATCGACGGCGGACTACAGCGTAACGACCGGGTCTGCCAGCGTGTCGATCGCTCCGGGGGCGGGGCTGGCTGAGCCGGTTACGGTTGTTCCCACCACCGGATTCCAGGGCTCGGTGACCCTGTCGGCCACTGGACTTCCTTCCGGTATAAGTTCCGCTTTTTATCCTTCTAACCCGACAACGGGCGCCACTAACCTCGTCCTATACGTCAATCCGGGCACGCCTGTGGGTACTTATCCGGTTGTTATCACCGGTGTGGATGGAAGCGCGCAGGCTTCCACCACGCTGAGCCTGACCATCCTGAATACGCAAACTATCAACTTCCCCGCGGTCGGCAGCCAAAGCACGGGTGCAACGGTGACATTGGGGGCGACGGCAACGTCGGGCCTGCCGGTAACCTATACCAGCTCGACGGGCAGCGTATGCACCATCTCGGGCAATACGGTCACACTGGCTGCGGCGGGAACCTGCACTGTAGCCGCATCGCAGGCAGGAAACTCCACCTATGCTGCTGCGCCTTCTGTGACTCAGAGTTTCAGTGTGTCAACTCCAAAGTTCACGTTGTCGACTGCATCTTCTGCTTTGCCCATCATCCCAAATACGGGCGGTACGCTTGGAGTTACGATCAACCCGGCCGCCGGGTTCAACGGCAACGTAAACTTCTCCATCAGCGCTCTTCCTCCGGGGGTAACGTTCGCCTTTTCGCCCACAAGCTCGACGACGGGTACGACGCTGGCGATCTTTGTGCCGCAAGCGACGCCGTCGGGAGACTACAACATGACCATCACGGGGACCTCCGGCGCATCGTCGGCATCCACAAACTTCGTGCTATCGGTTCCGTAAACCCATCGAGGATTCCTCGGCTGCCCCGATCAGAAGCGGATCGACAGGGCGGCGATACGACGGCATCGGCCTCCGGTGGCCGGTTGGGACTGAAGCAATCATGGCTTATCGTCATCCTTCCCCTTCGCAGCGCGAAGCGGAAGGGACGTGGGGCTGTTTTGCGCGTTCCGCGTTTCTTTCGCGTGAGAGATGAACCGCCGATTTGCGATTCGCACTGCCCGCCGATGCCATCCGCCGAGCACTGTGCGGGTGGTAGGCTGGGAGCAATTGGCCGATGGCGAATGGAATTCATGAGTTGCGGTGCATTGGGTGCGCTCGGGTAGTGGCGCCTGAGGCGCTCGCCGGCAATTTTCGTTGCGAAGAGTGCGGGGAGTTGTTCGAGGTCCGGTATGCGGGCTGGAGTGGGCCGGGCCGGGATGGGGCGACAACGGGTAGCCGGGGGCTGACGCGGCCGAATCCAAGTGCGCTGCGTTGGTTGTGGCGGGAGCGGCGGTCGTCGCTTGAGGTGGTGGATCGGAGCGGGGTTTGGCGGTTTCGGGAGATGCTGCCGATCCTCGCTTCGCTCGGCGATAAGGCTTTTAGCGAAAAAGCTGGTAGCGAAAAATCTTTTAGCGATAGGGCTTTTAGCGATAAAGCGGTTAGCGATCAGGCTATCAGCGGTAGAGCTTTCAGCGATGCTGGCGTTGGGGAAGCAGACGTCAGCGATGCTGCGGGCGGCCGATCTGCGTTCAGGAATGTTGTTTCGTTGGGTGAGGGGAACACTCCGCTGTACGATTTGCCGCGATCGGGGCGGCGATTGGGGCTGGCTCGATTGCTGGCGAAGCATCAGGGGATGAATCCTACGGGGTCGTTTAAGGACACGGGGATGACGACGGCGATTTCAGTGGCGCGGGAGCGTGGGGCGGAGTGGGTAGCTTGCGCTTCGACGGGGAACACGTCGGCGGCGATGGCGGCGTATGCGGCCAGGGCGGGGATGCGGAGCCTGGTGTTGCTGCCGGAGGGGGAAATTGCGTGGGGGAAGCTGTCGCAGGCGATGGATTATGGGGCGCTGACGCTGCAGCTGCGGACGGACTTTGACGGCTGCGTGCGGGTGCTGGCGGAGGTGGTGGGGCGGGCTCCGGTTTATCTGCTGAACTCGGTGAATCCTTACCGGCTGGAGGGGCAGAAGACGGCGGCGTTTGAGATAGCGGAGCAGATGGAGTGGCAGGTTCCGGATCACTTGATTGCGCCGGGGGGGAATCTGGCGAACAGCTCGGCATTGGGCAAGGGGTTTCTGGAGATGAAGCATCTGGGGCTGACGGCGAAGACGCCGCGGATTTCGGTGATCCAGGCGGAGGGGGCGAATCCGCTGGTGCGTGCGTTCAGAGAATTCGGGGCGGAGAAGCTGGAGGCGGTGCGGGCTGAGACGCGGGCGAGCGCGATCCGGATTGGCGATCCGGCTTCGTGGCGGAAGGCTGTACGTGTGATTCAGGAGACCGGGGGATGGGTGGAGGAGGTTTCAGAGGCGGAGATTGCGCTGGCGAAGGCGGAGATTGGGGCGGAGGGGATTGGGTGCGAGCCGGCGTCCGCGGTGACGCTGGCGGGGTTGAAGAAGCTGGTGAGTCAGGGGAAGGTCGGGCGGGAGGAGTCGGTGGTGCTGGTGCTGACGGGGCATGTGCTAAAGGATCCTGACTACACGATTGAGTACCACCGGGGCGAGCTGCTGACGGAGGCGGAGAAGGCAGGGCTGGGGGCGGAGATCGAGGGGACGCGGCGGAATGCGGTTGGGGTGGGGGCTTCGGCGGATGAGGTTTTGCGGGAGCTGGAGCGGTTGGCGGGATGAGCCTGGGTGGGGATGGTGCTGGCGATGTCCGGGCTGGCGGGGGTGGGCGGTTTCGGCTGCGGCTGCCCGCTACTTCGGCGAATTTGGGGCCGGGGTTCGATTCGCTGGCATTGGCGTTGAAGCTTTATTTGTGGGTCGATGCGGAGCCGGCGGAGCGGATGGTGCTGTCGGCGACGGGACGGGACGCGGAGATCTGCGGGGCGGCGAAGGATAACTTGCTGCTCGATACGTATGGGGCGGTGCTGGCCGGTGCTGGCCGGGCGTTGGTGCCGCTGCGGATCGAGATGCGGAACGAGATTCCGTTGGGGATGGGGCTGGGGTCGTCGGCTGCGGTGCGGCTGGCGGCGGTGGCGCTGGCATCGCATTTTGGTGGTTTGGGGTGGAGCCGAGAGCGGGTGCTGGCAGAGGCGGCGCGCCTGGAGGGGCATCCTGACAATGCGGCGGCGTGCTGGCTGGGGGGATTTGTGGCGAGCGCGTTGGAGGGGGATGGGGTGCGGGCGGTCTCGATTGCTCCGCCTCGGGATTGGCGGGCGGTGGTGGTTTTGCCGGAGCGGCCCCTGGCGACGACGGCCTCGCGGGCGGTGCTTCCGGAGAGTTATGGGCGGGAGGACGTGGTTGCGAACCTGCAGCGGGTGGGGTTGCTGACGGCGGCGTTTGCCGCGGGGCGGGCCGATTTGCTGGCAGCGGGGATGGGCGACCGGCTGCATCAGCCGTATCGTGCGGAGGTGTGTCCGCTGCTGCCGCGGCTTCTTTGCCTGGCTGGGACGGGGGCAATTGCGGGTGTGGCGCTGAGCGGGGCTGGGCCGGGCGTGTTGCTGCTAACTGTCTCAAAAGAAGCTGCTTTGGAGGTGGAAAAGCTGGCTCATGCGGCGCTGAAGGGTTTGGGGACGATGGAATTTCTGGTCTGCGAGCTGGAATCGGAAGCGATCGTGTTTTAGCGGACTTCGAGCTGTTCGGACTGCCGGCTAAAAATGCCCCATTAGTAATGCAAAATGCGGGTCTGTCGTAACGCGGAACACGTATTACTAAAAATGACCGAAGATTGCTTTACATAGGCCACTGAAGGCCCTATGTTCGCATCTGTGGGCAGTTCTGGGGGAGGGCTGCTCCGGCGTCCGTGATTCTTAACAGAATCCGGGCGCCTTAATTTTTGTGCAAATGTCGGTGGACCCCGCGGGCGTCTGCGTCTCTCGCGCCCTGGGCGCATCTACTGATTCAGGTAGACTGAAGGAGTGGTTGATAGAAAGGGACCTGAGAGATGGCAGCAGTTGGAATCGCTGAGGTAAGCGACGCGACCTTTGAGCAGGAAGTGTTGCAGTCGGAGCAGCCGGTGCTGGTGGATTTCTGGGCTGCGTGGTGCGGGCCGTGCCGGGCGCTGGCGCCGATTGTGGATGAAGTAGCGACCGAGTACAGCGGGCGGATCAAGGTCGCGAAGATGGACGTGGATCGCAATCAGGCTACGCCGATGCGGTATGGGATCCGAGGGATTCCTGCGCTGCTGCTCTTCAAGGGCGGCAAGGTGGCGGAGCAGATTGTCGGGTATGTTCCCAAGGAAACGATCACGCAGAGTATTGCGCGGGTGATTTAAGGCCCGAAGACGTTTTGGTTGCGAGGCCGACGTAATTGGGACAATTTGACGAATTGAAGCGGTTCGAATAAGAACCCCCGGGGCTGAAGTCTGCCTGTTCGGTGACCTCTACGGCTTGATCGAAGTAATAATCGGTGTTGCAAAAACAAGGACATTCTCTTTAACGAGCTTCAAACTCGGGACTCCAGCAAAAATGTTCGCCCCGTAAAAGCGGGTTGCTTCAGGACCAATGCGCACCTGCGCGGACGTGTCAGTACCTGCGCAGCATGCCGAGGACTCGGCCCTGGATAGCAACGTGGGCGGCGGGGACGAAGATGGGGTCCATTTCGGCGTTGGCGGGCTGGAGCCGAACCATGGGTCCTTCCCGGTAATAGCGTTTCAGGGTAGTTTCTGAGCCGCGGACCAGGGCGACGACGATTTCGCCGGGACGGGCCGTGCTGGTGCGCTCCACAAGGACGAAATCGCCGTCGAGAATGTGATCCTCGCGCATGGATTCGCCGCGGACCTGCAGGGCGAAGACGTCGCGATTACCGACAATGTCCCCGAGGGAGATGGTCTCAGGGGTTTCTGTGGTTTCCACCGGATAACCAGCGGCGATGCGGCCGGCCAGGGGCAGGCGGTCGGGGGCGCGGCCTTTGGCTCGGGGCGGGAGCACGTCGAGGGAGCGGCTGCGATTGTGGGCGCGGGTGAGGAGTCCCTTGGTCTGCAGGTTGGTGATGTGTTTGTGGACGGTGGCGAGGGAACGGAGATCGAGACCGTGGGCAATTTCCTCGAAGGAGGGGGAATAGCCGTTACGCTCGACGAAGCCGGAAACGAATTCGAGGACTTCCTTTTGCCGCCTGGTGATCGCCATGGCGGCATTATAGCGAATAAAAAGCGAATTGGGCCTACAGGAGTTCCTTTCCCGATACGGGAGGGCTGGGGAGGCTTGTCCTGCAATGGGAGGAGGGTTGGAGAATTCTCAAGAATGTGCTTTAGTTTCGGCCGGGAGGGAGAGATCGTGGGTGTGGGGAGAAGAAGATGCGGATGCTGATCGCGGAGGACGACCGGGCGCTGGGAAGTTTTCTGAGCCGGGGGCTGGAGGCGGATGGGCATGAGGTGACGATGGCGACGGACGGCGAGATGGCCATCGCGGCGGTCAAAAAATGCCTGCCGGAGATGGCGGTACTCGATCTGAATCTCCCGCGGCGCGACGGGACGGAGGTACTGGAGTTCTTCCGGTCGCTGACTCAGGATTTGCCGATTCTGATTCTGAGCGCGCGGCAGGAACCGGAGACGCGGCTGCGGTGCCTCGAGATGGGGGCGGACGATTTCATGCAAAAGCCGTTTTCTTTCGCGGAGCTGAGGGCGCGATGCCGGGCATTGATGCGGAGAAGGGCCCCGAGGCTGGTGCTGCGCGAGGGGGATCTCGAAATGAGGCGCGTGGAGCGTTCGGTGACGCGGCGTGGGGAAGCGGTGACTCTGACCAGTAAGGAGTATGCGCTGCTCGAGTACCTGATGATGCATCGAGGCCATGCGGTTTCGCGGGCGAAGCTGCTCGAGGAGGTGTGGAACCTGAGCCCGGACGTGGGGACGAATGTGGTGGATGTTTATATCAACTACCTGCGCCGCAAGCTGCACGATGCTGCATCGGCCCCGAATGGGGATGCGCCGAGCGTGGCGGCGTCGCTGATTCGCACCGTGCGCGGGGTTGGATACACGATCGGGGCTGAGGCGTGACGGGGCGGCGTAACAGGAATCGCGTGATGGACGGCGCAACGCCCGGGCCTGTTTGCTGAAAGGCGAAAACGGGTCATCGCGAACCGATGTCAGAGAGGGTCGAAGACAATGGGAACGGCGGCACAATCTTCAGGTGAGGCCACAAGACCGGCCACGATACAACAATGCAGGCTCTCGACGGCGGCGCGAACGGCGGTGCTGGCGAGCGCGGATGCTTCGTTCCGCGAGCGGCTGCGGGGCGCTCTTGCCGATCTGCGCTGGCAGGTCCGGGAGGCCCGGGGAGGGGCTGAAATCCTGGCGTGCCTCGAAGCATCGCCGGCCGAAGCGGTGGTGCTCGATTCGTGGCTGCCGGATCTGGAGATTCAGGAGTTTGTGGCGGATTTCAGGCGGCTGCACCCTGAAGTCGACCTGATTATGGCGGACGCTTCGGACGCCGGGGGACTGGTTGCGCGGGGTCCGCGACGGAATGAGGTACTGCATGCGATTCGGCGGGCGCAGGCCAGCGATGAGGCGATCTGGAACTCGGCGCCCGACGAAGCGCCGATGCGAACCTTCGGGTCGGCCGGGGCGGGGGGGACCGATACGGACCCGGCCGAAGGGGAGGTGCATTCTGCTGGACCGGTGCTCTTTGCGAACCCCGAAACGGCTTCCCGTGAGCGAGTTTCGGCTGAACACCGGGACTCGAGCGGGGTGGCCGCGCGAGCCTCCGTGATGCGGGCGAGCGGGCTGCCGGAGTTCGTCGGCGGGCACCCGGCGATGCTCGAAGTAAGCCGCAGGATTCGCCTGGTCGCGCCGCGCAGGACGCCGGTGCTGATCGAAGGGCCGACGGGCAGCGGCAAGGAGCTGGTGGCTGGGGCGCTGCACCGGCTGAGCCCGCGATCGCGACGGAAGCTGATCGCGCTGAATTGCGCGGCGATTCCCGAGGGGCTGCTCGAAGCCGAGCTTTTTGGGCACATACGGGGAGCGTTTACGGGAGCGGTGGACACGCGCATGGGGCGGATTGAAGCGGCCCATGGAGGCACGCTCTTCCTCGACGAAGTTGGCGAGATGCCGCTGGGGCTGCAGGCCAAGCTGCTGCGGTTTCTGGAGAGCGGGGAGCTGCAGCGGGTCGGGGACAATGAATCGGTGACGGTGGACGTGAGGATCGTGGCGGCGACGCATCGGCCGCTGGCGCGGCTTGTGGCACAGGGGGAATTCCGCGCGGACCTTTACTACCGGCTGGCGGTCTTTCTGATCCGGACGCCGGCGCTCGCGGGCCGAGGCGAGGATATTGAAACGCTGACGCGGCACTTCCTCGAAAAACTCGCGAAGGAGAGCCCGGCCAAACAGATTACGGCGGCGGCGGTGGCGCGGCTGGTGGCGTATTCCTGGCCCGGAAATGTGCGGGAGCTCGAGGACGCACTGGAGCGCGCGTGGATTCTGGCCGAAGATCGGCCGCGGATTGACGCGGGAGAGATCGAACTGGACGAGGCGGATTAGGGGAGTTTCAGAAAGAGGAAGAGACGGGGGCAAGGGGCGTGCAATCGAAGGAGAGGGAGATCGGGCGAGGGTTTGGATGCAGATGACAACACCGGTGGCCGATGCGCTGAACAGGTATCTGGACCTGTCTTCGCAGGAACTGAAGATGACTGCGCAGAATATGGCCAACGTCGACACTCCGGGATACCGGACGGTGGGATTCGATTTCGCCGCGGAGATGGCGCGTTCGCTCGACGGCGTGAGCAAGCAGGGCGAGAGGGGAACGCCGGCTGCTGCGCAGGCTCGTCGGATAGGCGGGCTGCTCGAGCGTCCTGACGGGAATAACGTCTCGATGGATCGGGAGGGGATGAAGATGGCCGAAGCGCAGCTGCAGTTCCGGACCGGAGTGGAGCTGATGAAGCACGAATTCACGCGGGTGCTGGACGCGATCCACGAAGATCAGAAGTAAGAGGCCGGGGCGGGATGAATCGCCGCGGAGCAGGAGGGACGGGAGAGTGGGGGGCAAAGTGGATTCGCGGAATCGGGATGAGGGGAAGAGATGAATCTGTTTGGCGCGATGGAGGCGAGCGGGTCGGCGTTAGAGGCGGAGCGCATTCGCGCCGAAGTGGTGGCGGCGAATATGGCGAACGCGGAAACAACGCGCACAGCGGACGGCGGTCCTTACCGGAGGCAGCATGTGGTTTTTACTTCGGCGGCTCCGCCGCAGAGCTTTGCGGGCCAATTGACGGCGCTGTCAAGTGGAAGCGGCGGGGAGTTCGGCGGAGTGCGGGTCTCGGCGGTGGTGGCCGATCAGGGAAACCCCTTGCGGCGTTATGACCCGGGTCATCCGGATGCGGACAAGGATGGCTATGTTTCCTATCCGGATATCAATCCTCTGACCGAGATGGTCGATCTGATGGGGGCAACGCGCGCTTACGGATTGAACAGCTCGGCGGTGCAGGCGGAGAAGAGCATGCTCTCGGCCTCGCTCGAGATTCTGAAATAGGAGGCGGCTTCGATGCAGGCGGCGGGGATTCTTTCGTCATCACCGTTCATGAGGACGGTTTCGGGACCGGCCGGACCCGGGTCCCTCGGAACCGGGTCGGTTGGAACCGGATCGGCCGGATCCGGAGGGGCGGCTCCGTTCGGCGATCTGCTGAAGAGCGCGGTGTCGGGCATCGACGGTCTCGAACAGCAGGCTTCGACGGCCGTGGAAGGACTGCTGCGCGGGACCGGAGTCGATGTGCATGACGCGATGATCGCAACCCAGAAGGCCGATATGAGTTTCGAACTCGCGCTGGCCCTACGCAACAAGGCGGTGGCTGCCTATCAGCAGGTCATGGGGATGCAGTTCTGAGCGGACCAGAGCCGGAGTGACGAGGGCGGGAGACAACAGGCTGCGGCTGGCCTGGTGGAGCATGGGTGGAAGGTTCGGGTTGAAACGGGAGCCGGGGTGAGGATGGCGAGTGGCTGCAACGGCGTGGCAGACTGCAAGCCTGGCCTGGCGTGCGGATTTGAACGGAGGAGAGACCGGGAATGGCCGAGAAACCGCAGACCGGGTTGACGGTGCAGAGAGCCGGAGCTCTTGCCGCGGAGGCGGCGACCCGCTTCTGGAAGCTCGAACCCGGCCGCCGGAACCGCGTGCTGATAACGGCGGCGATTTTGGCGGCTCTGTTCGGAGTTCTGATCTGGTATGGCTCGCGGACGGAGTGGCGGACGCTCTATGCAGGCCTCGATCCGGACGATGCGCGGCAGATGGCGCAGGAGCTGACGGCGGCGGGGATTCCCTTCGACGTATCGCCCGACGGGGCGGCTCTGCGGGTGCCGGAGCAGAACCTCGACAAGGCGCGGCTGGCGACCACCGCAAAGGGAGGGCCGAAGAGTGGACGCATGGGATTCGAACTGTTCGACAAACCGAACTGGATGGGCTCGGAGTTCGACGAGAAGGTGAATTATCAGAGGGCCCTCGAAGGGGAGCTCGAACACACGATTGCGACGCTCGGGTCGGTGCAGTCGGCGCGGGTGCATCTGGTGCTGCCTCACGAGTCGCTGTTCACGAGCGAACAGCGGGAGGCGAAGGCATCGGTGGTGCTGCGGCTGCGCCACCGGACGCTTGCAGGCGACGAGGCGGAAGCGGTTGCGAACCTGGTGGCGAGCGCGGTCGACGATCTGCGGCCGGAGAATGTTGTGCTGGTGGACGGGCAGGGCGGCGGCTTGCTGGGGCGGCGGAGCGGAGACGCGGCTCTGCTGTCGCATGAACAGGAGCTGGCGGCGAGACTGGTGGAGACGCTGGAGCCGGCGGCTGGCGCCGGCAATGTCCGGGCCTCGGTCAACGTGGACTACGACCCGAATTCCGCCGATGAACTGGACGAGACGTACGATCCGGCGCAGGCCGCGACGCTCACGATGGAGCGCAACGAGCAGGGCTCGGCGCAACCGGCCGCGTCGGGGATACCGGGCACGGCAAGCAATGCGCCCAATGCGAAGCCGCCGCTTTATCCGGCCGCGGAGAAGGAGAGCGCGCAGAGCCTGAAGCAGGAGAGCGCGACCTATGGGGTTTCGAAGAGAACGCGGCACAGTGTGGAGGCGGCGGGCCGGGTGCGACGGCTAACCGCCGCGGTGCTGATCAACTACCGCCGTACGGGCCGGGGAAAACAGGCGAGCTGGCAGGCGCGGACGCCGGACGAGATGAAACGGCTGACCGAGCTGGCGCAGTCGGCGATCGGCTTCGACGAGGCGCGCGGAGATCAGGTGAGCGTGGAAGAGCTGGAATTCGACGACGACGCGGGCGCGCCCGAGCCGGGTATGGGAGAGCGGGTGCTGGCGATGGCCGATCAGTCGCAGTCGCTGTTACGATATGGGACGATTCTCGCGGCGATTCTGGCCTTCTTCCTGTTCGTGGCGCGTCCCGGCCTGCGCTGGCTGGCGACCGATCCGGCGCGGCAGCAGGCGCGTCCGGCGCCGCCGGGGGCCCACTCGCAAATTCTCTCCGAGCCCGAGCCGGAGGAGCTGTCCCTGGCCGAACAGGAGGCGGAGCTGCGGAAAACGAAGGCGCAAAGCATCTTTGAACAGGTGTCCGAAGTGGTGAGACGCGACCCGGCGCAAAGCACCCGGCTGCTGGAGAGCTGGATTCGTTCCGATTAGCCATGAGTTCCCCATCCGCGCAAAATCCGTCGAACGCGGCCAGCCCCCGCTCTCTGAACGGGGTGCGGAAAGCAGCGATCTTTCTCGTCGCGGTGGGCGAGGAGCTGGGCAGGAAGATTCTCCAGAACCTCTCCGAGCAGGACCTGCAGAAGCTGACCGAAGAGATAGCCGATCTGCGCGGCATACCGCCCGATCTTTCACTGGAGGTGGTCCAGGAGTTCCATGAAATGCTGGACACCCAGCAGTACATGATGCATGGGGGCCTCGAATACGCGACCAAGCTCCTTGTGGATACGTTCGGGCAGCAACGCGCCGAAGACCTGCTTGGCCTGGTAAGGCGGGCTCAGGAAGCGAGCCAGAGCGATCTGTCCGTGTTGCAGAGGGTGGACCCGCAGCAGCTGGGCAAGTTTCTGGAGAGCGAGCACCCGCAGACGATCGCCGTCGTGCTGGCCCATCTGGACGGGAGAAGGGGATCGACAGTCATTGACAGCCTGAGCGAGGAGCGGCGGGTGGAGGCGATCCAGCGCCTGGCGGCGATGCGTCAGTTTTCCCCGGAGATGGCGCAGCGGGTGGCGATGATCCTGCACCGGCGGCTCGCGAATATGGGAGACACGGGGCGCAAGGCCTACTCGGGGTTCAAGGCGGTCGCCGATCTGCTGAACCGCATGGAGTCGGAGGAGACGAAGAAGATTCTGGATGAGATCGAGGCCGCGGACGTGACCATGGCTCTCAACATCCGCAATCTGATGTTTACCTTCGACGATCTGGTGACCATTCCTCCGGCCAGCATTCGCGAGATTGTTGCGGCCGCGGACAAGCGGCAGCTGGCGCTGGCTCTGCGGGGGGCGCCGGAGGAACTGCGAGCCCATGTTTTTGCGGCGATGTCTTCCCGGGCCGCGGACATGCTGAAGGAAGACATGGAGGCGATGGGGCCGGTGCGGGCCCGCGAGGTGGCGGGCGCCCAGCACGAGATTCTCGCGCTGGCGCGCAGCCTTGAAGCCGAGGGGAAGGTCATTCTGAAACTCGAGGCAGGGCGATGACTTCGTGGTGTAGGAAGCAGGGGACCTTTGCGAGAGCGATCGCCTCCGGCAACCGAGCGATGATCTTTGGTTACAGGAGAGGGTTATCTGTGCCGAAAGAGAGCTCGTTTTCCGGCTACGAATCGATGATTGCGCAGGGGCAGGGGGAAGGCCCGTGCCGATGAAACTCGAAACGGAGATCCTCACCATGGAGTACCCGTTGCTGGGCGGGGCTCCGGCGGCGGTGACCGAACCCGAGCCGGCCGTCGATCTGCCACGGCGGGTCCAGGAACTGGAAAAGGAGCTCGAAGAAAGAGAACGGCAGTTCGGGAGAAAGCTCGAAGGCGCCCGGCAGGAGGCCATGGAGCGGGGACGGCAACAGGCGGGGGGAGAGCAGGCGGCGTGGCGGCAGCAGGCGGCGGCGGCCATGGCGGCGGCCCTCGACGGATTGCGCGCCCGCACGGACGAATATCTGGCACAGGTGGAGCAGGAGGTGGTCCGGCTGGCGCTGGGGATAGCCGAACGGATTCTGCACCGGGAATCGCAGCTCGATCCGTTGCTGCTCTCGGGCGCGGTGCGGGTCGCCCTGGGCCAGCTCGCGGAGTCGACCAAAGTGCGTCTCCGAGTACCGGCCGGACAGCAGGAGATGTGGGGGGAGCTGGTACTCCTGATGCCCGGGCTGCCGCTGCGCCCGGAAATTTGCCCGGACCCGGAGATGCAAGGATCGGACGCGGTGCTCGAAACCGACGTGGGCACGATCGACCTGGGAGTTCGCTCGCAGCTGAAAGAGATCGAGCGAGGCTTCTTCGATCTGCTCGAAGTTCGCAAACAGCCGATCGGCGGCGCTGGCCGGGCCGATACGGGCGGGAAGAGGGGTTGAATGGATCAAGCGATTAGGTCTGAAAGCCCCGGCAACCACGATACTCTGCTGGGAACGTATTTCTCGCAGCTGCGGCAGCGTTCCCCTTTCCTGTGGCGTGGACGGGTGGTCGAGGCCACGGGGCAGACGATCGAATCGGAGGGTCCGCCCTGCTCGGTGGGGGAATGCTGCGAGATCCGCGATTCCATGGGCAGGACCCACCCGGCGGAGGTGATCGGCTTTCGCGGGTCGGGCGTGCTCTCGATGACGCTCGATGGGGCCGACGGAATTCGCTACGGCGACCCGGTATCGGCTCTGGGAGTGAGCCCGCGCGTCGACGTGGGTGCGGGTCTGATCGGCCGGGTGATGGATGGCAGGGGCCAGGCGATCGACGGCGGGCGCAGGCCGATTCTCGAGACCACGGTTCCGCTGGAGCGCCCTGGGCCCGCGCCGCTTGACCGGGAGCCCATACGCGAGGTGCTGGGAACGGGAATCCGCGCCATCGACGGCATGCTGAGCGTGGGGCGCGGACAGAGGATCGGCATTTTCGGAGGGTCGGGGGTGGGGAAGAGCACGCTGATCGGAATGATGACGCGCGACAGCGACGCGGACGTAATCGTGGTGGGCCTGGTGGGAGAACGGGGACGGGAGGTCGGAGAGTTTCTCGAAGAAGGACTGGGACCGGCGGGGCGGAAGCGGGCCGTCGTCCTGGTGTCGACGTTCGGACCAGTCGGCGCTGCTGCGGATGCGCGCGGCTCTGGCGGCGATGAGCGTGGCTGAGTACTTCGCGCAACTGGGAAAACACGTGCTGGTGGTTCTGGACTCGCTGACCCGTTTCGCGATGGCGTCGCGCGAGGTCGGCCTGGCCGCGGGAGAGCCGCCGACGACGCGCGGCTACACGCCATCGGTCTTCAGCCGGCTGGCGAAGCTGGTAGAGCGGGCCGGGCGATTCCGCACGGGCAGCATCACGGCCTTCTACACGGTGCTGATGGAGGGCGACGATCTGCAGGATCCTCTGGTGGACGCGGTGCGCTCTTATTTGGACGGGCATGTGGTGCTGGCGCGGAGTCTGGCCGGGGAGGGATGGTATCCGCCGATCGATGTGATCGAGTCGCTGAGCCGGCTGATGCCATCGGTGGTGACGGAGGAGCATGGAAGGGCGGCGGCGGCGGTGCGCAGGGTGCTTTCGACATGGGCGCGTTCGGAGGACCTGGTGAGGATCGGCGCTTATAAGCCGGGGACCGATCCGGATATCGACCGCGGGATCCGGTTCCGTCCGGCGATCCGGGAATTTCTGATGCAGGGGGCGCGGGAGACGCAGACATTCATGGACGCGCGCGGCCAGCTGCTGCGGCTGGCGGGATCGATCGAGAACGGTTGAGCGGAGCTCGCGGAGCGGAATGCCCGGGGGTGCGGGAGACTGCGTGCGGGGACGCTGGATGCGGGAGGTTTCAATGTCTTTTTCCGACACGGGGAATCGGGGCAGGCGAGAGGTGGGTAAACAGGGCCCCGAACCGGGGGCCGGCATACCCGGCGAATGCGCGGCTGCTCGCCGTCTGCTGAGAAGAGGACGACCGTGAGTCATAGGCTGGCACGCGTGCTGAGCATCCGAAGAGTGCTGGAGGAGATCGCGAAGCTTGACTTTGAGAGGAAGAACGCTGTCGTGCGCCAGATGGAGATGAGCGCGGAACGGCAGCGAGAGATGGCTTTGGGAACGCGTGCCGATGCTCTGTGCATGCTGAGCGAGGGAGAAATTGCGGGGCGCGGGGCATGGCGGATGCGAATCGCGGACGCCGAACTTCTGGCGCGGAGAGCGGCGGGATTAAGGGCGCTGGCCGAAGCCGGGCTCCCTGAGGTCAGCACCGCGCGCGAAGAGATGATGGAGCGCAGGACGGACCGGCTTCAGGTGGAGTCGCTGCTGGCGAGCGCGGCGCGGGCTGAGGAGAAGGAAGAGATTCGGCGAGAACAGAATCGCATCGATGACTGGTTCCAGAGCCGCTCCTCCAGCAAAGACCGGGATTAGAGAGGTCTCAGGAAAGGGCTGAGGCGAGGGTTTGGGACTTGCTGTATCTCCGGCTGGAGAAATTGAGTGCAATTTGCCGCGCCCCAGATTCTGATCCCGGAGACCGGAAACACCGCCGGTCCGGCGATCACGTATTCAGGTAAGGAACCGGAGGGGGGGACATCCTTTGCAGACCTGATTCGACCTCAGGTGGCGGCGGGCGAAGAAACTGCGCCGGTCTCTGCGAGCCCAACTGAAGGGATCAATGAGAACGAGTTGGTCCCACGGGAGATGCCTGCGAACACCGGCGACCACGCCCCCGCCGGCCAGCCGAGCACGCGAATGGCGTTGTTTGCGAATCTGCCCGGTGCTCGGGTTTCCGCGGCGGCTGGAGCCACGAGAAAAGCTGGGGACGCGGTGGCAGCCTCGCGGCGCGCGACCGTGAGCGAAAGCACGCGGTTGCTGGGCGCGTCTTTTTCGAAGTCCGCCAAGGCCGCAGGTTCGAATTGTTCCGGATGGCGTCCGGCCACAGAGATGCGCGGCACCCCGTCCTCTGTCGGCGGTCTCGCGAGCAAGCCGGCGGATCAGGGAACGGACGCCGCTCCCCCAGGCGAGGAGAGCGGGATCGTGCCCGGCGATTTCTCTCGGGTGGAATCTTTCGCCGGCGGACACGGCTCTGCCGCAGCTGCTTCCCGTCGATTCTCCGATCCGGTTGCGGCATCCTCGTGTTCATCGTCCGCCCCGGTGGGGGGGACACGGCTCGGGCCTTCCGCTCCGGCGGCCTCTCATGCATCGCATGCCGGTTTCGCCCTGGCGGCGGCGGGGTCCGGCCATCCTGATTCGGCCGCACCGGCTCCTCCAGTCCCTGGTTTTGTTGGCGAAGAGGATAAGTTTGAACCCTCCCTGCCGCCGACCTCGAACCCGACGGGACAAGCAGCGTCCTCCGAAAAGACAACCGAAGCTCCCGCTCATTCGGAAATCCCGCCCGGGGCTGTTCAAGGAAACGGTCCGCCGGTGGGCCCCATCGGAGTAAGCGTTCCGGCTCGAGGGATTGCGGTGAGGGCCTTGCGAGGAGAGGGCTTGCGCAACAACCACGGGCTTTCCGCTCCTGCAACCGTCGAACCGAAAAAATCCGGAACGCCATCAGCCAGGGCACATGCGGTTTTGCCGTCGCAATCGACAGTCGCCGCAGGGCAGCAGGAGGAAGCAGCCGCGGCTGGCTTCGGTTCCGCGGCGGCAGCTCCGGCGGCACCGCTCGCGACACCGGTCGCGGCGGAAACCCGGATGCAGGTCGTAACCGCGGATCCAGGCGCCAGCGCGCAAACAGCGGCGGGAGCCATAAGGGAATCCCCGGAGCACGCCGGGGCTGGACGCAGGACGTCATCAGGAGGGGAAATCGTCCAGGGGGCGAGTCAGGGGGCCAGCGGGAGTGCCGATTTCTCCGTGGAAGCAATGGATGCGGGCCACGAGGGACCGGCGAAGGCCGGGCATTCCGGATCGCCCCCTTTGGCCGCGGATCCGGCAGGTCAGGAGGGGCTCGACAAAGCAACTGGGCATACCGGATGGCCAACTTTGGCTACCGGTCCGGGTGCGCACACGGCGGCGAACCCCGGCGCCGCGTCGCAGGCCGTGGCGCCGGCGGTGCTGGCGGCTCATGCGGCGAGCGGGATGGGCGCCATGCAGCCGGCGATTCCTTTGACCTCGGCCCCGCATTCCGCGCAGGTTCCGGCTAGCGCCGCTTTTGAGCGGATGGATTCAGGCGCGACGCCGCAGGTGATCGAGAGCACTCCGCAGCGGCTGGCGGTGGGGGTGCGCAGCCCTGGTCTGGGATGGGTGGAGGTTCACGCCAGCAATGCGGCTGGGCAGGTATCGGCGGCGGTGGTGGCCGGTTCGGCCGAGTCGCACGGCGCGGTGTCGGCGCAGTTGCCATCGGTGCGCGAGTTTCTTGCCGGCGAGCATGTCCGCGTCGACAACCTAACGTCGGAGAGGTTCCCGGCTTCGTCCGGCGGCGGCGAGGGATTCTCGGGGGGCCAGTCCGGACATGAAGCACGGAACCAGGCGGGCCGCGAATCTCGCGATGAGAGCGGCAGTGAAGGGGGTCCTTCGCTGAATAATCGAGGCTCCGCGAGCACGATAACCGCTGGACGGGAAACGGAAAGTTTGTCGTACATCAACGTGCGAGTCTGATACGCGCAGACCGTTGAAAGGAGAGGCATGCAGATATTTTCAAACCCGGTGACAGCATCGGCGACAGCGGCGGCGCAGACGGAGGATACGGGGTCGTCGTCCGGGACCGGTTCTTCGTCTTCGACCTCGAGTACAGGTTCGGCCATGGTGACGGCGAATGATTTTTTGCAGCTGCTGGTCACCGAGCTGAAGAATCAGGACCCCACAGCGAATACGGATCCGAACGAGTACATCAATCAACTGGTGCAGGTGAACAGCCTTGAACAGCTGATCTCCATCAATCAGGATCTGACACCGAGCACGGGGTCGGGAGGGAGCACCGGAACGGGCGACGGGACGGGACAGGTGAGCAGCCAGCCGCCGGGGGGGGCCTCGGCGCAGACCGCCGGAGCGCCCGCGGTGGCTCGAGGCAACCTGAGCGCGCCGAACACGGGGGCATCGACGACGCGGATCGTCAGCGCGCTCAGTACCGCCGCGCAGACCCTTGCGCCTGGATCCGCCGGGAGCGGAATCGCACTGCCCGGGGGCGGGGCGAGTCCGATGGATTCAGTGTTGCGTTCCCTCAAAGCGCGGGCGCAGCAGACGCGAGCCGCACCTTCCAACCCGGCGCATTAGATTTGCGCGCGACACGAACACGGGCGCAAGCAAGACGCGCGCTTCACATTCCAACCGGGCGCATTAGGTTTGCGCGCGGCACGAGCAGGGGAGAAGCAGACGCGCAATTCACATTCCAACCCGGCGCACTCAAACTGCGCGCGGCACTGACACGGAGGAACCATGTCGTCTTTTTCAATTCCGCTGACCGGGCTGGAGGCATCGTCGACAGCCCTGAATACGATTGCGAACAACTTATCCAACATGAACACCACCGCGTTCAAGAGTCAGGACGTGACGTTCAGCGATCTGTTTTACCAGCAGATCGGGGCTTCGGGGTCGGGCAATCCGCTGCAGGTGGGCGCGGGCACCCAGGTCGCGTCGACCGAGACCAACTTTTCTCAGGGCAGCATCGCGGTGACCGGAAACGCCACCGATGTCGCGCTAAACGGGAATGGGTTCTTTGTGGTCCGGAACGGCACCGAAACCGAGTACACGCGCGATGGGAGCTTCAGCCTCGCGGCCGATGGTTCGCTGACCACGCAATCGGGACAACAGGTGATGGGTTACCCGGTGGTCAACGGCGCGGTCATCACCAGCGCACCGCTGGCGCCGATCGCGCTTCCGACGAACGCGGTGGAACAGCCGAAGGCGACGACCACGCTGTCGCTGTCCGCCAATCTGGACGCAACGTCGGCGGTGGGCACAGTGGTGCCGGCGCAGGTGACGATTTACGATTCGCTGGGCGTCTCGCATGTGGCCACGGTGGATTTTACGAATAAGGGCGGCGGGGTATGGGATTACGGCATCTCTCTGCCGGATACCCTGACACCAACCTCATCCACGGCGACAGCGGGGAATCCACCGGTGACGACAACAACGGACACCTACACATTTGCAAAGAACGGAGCCACGGTGGGAACCGTGGATCCGGCGACGGATCTGACCATTACCGGGACCACCGCGGCAGGGGGGACGGCGACGATCGTCGCGCCGACGGTGACCTCCGGGGAGACGCTGGGAGCGTATGCGACGGCTCTGAACACGGCTTTGACGGCGGCCGGCATCACCGGCGTTACGGTCACGGGCAGCGGCAACAGCCTGAGCATCGCCGGGACGAGCGCCTTCAGCGCCTCGGGCAACGTGGTGCAGGATCCGGTGGCGACGAACAACACGGGAACGCTGACCTTCGATGGAAACGGGAATCTGATCTCGCCGTCCGCGAATGTGAGCGGGATCACCTTCGCCGGACTGGCGGATGGCTCGAACGGGCTGGGCATCACCTGGGATATTCTGGGATCCAACAACCAGCCGAACATCACGCAGGTGGCTTCGGCGTCGGCGGTTTCAGCGACCACGCAGAACGGCTATGCGAGCGGCCAGTACAGCGGGTTCACGATTGATTCGGATGGTGTGGTCTCGGCCCAGTTCAGCAACGGGCAGACCACGGCGGTGGGGCAACTGGCGCTGGCCAATGTCACGAATCAGCAGGGAATGACGATCGTCGCGGGCAACAATTACAGGACGACGCTGGGATCGGGCGACGCGAGCGTTGGGGTGGCGGGGTCCGCGGGACTGGGTACGATTCAGGACCAGGCTCTGGAGCAATCCAACGTCGACATCTCGACGGAATTTTCCGATCTGATCGTGGCGCAGCAGTCCTTTGAGGCGAGCTCGAAGGCGATCACCACCTTCGACACGATCTCGCAGGAAACCATCAATATGATTCATTAGGGGTGGCGACGCATCAGCGGCAGGCCGGGGCGGGGACGGGCAGACGGGGAGGAAGCCGATGCGAAGTTCAAGCCCGCCAGGCTCCGGACCCGCTCAATATGTCCTCATAGAATCGCTCATAGAGCGGGACGATTTTTGAGGCGCAATAGCGGGTCTGAGCGGTGTGGCGGGCGGCTTCGGCCATGGCAAGATAGCGTTCGGGGTCGCTTAGCAGCTCAATGGCGGCTGCGGCCATGCCGTCGACATCGCCGACGGGCAGAAGGCGGCCGCTGACACCATCGTCGATGAGCTCCGGCACGCCGCCGACGTGGGTAGCGATGGTGGGAACGCGGCAGGCCATGGCTTCGAGGGCGGCGAGGCCGAAGGATTCGAGTTCGCTCGGCATGAGGAGGAGGTCGGCGAGGGGCAGAATTTCAGAGACGCTGCTTTGCTTGCCGAGGAAGTGGACGCGGTCCTGAATTCCCTTGCGGTGGGCGATCCATTCGGCAGCAGAGCGATCCGGGCCGTCACCGATCATGAGCAGGCGGGCCGGCAGCTCGCGAACAACGCGGGCGAAGATGCGGACGACGTTGGCGGTGCGCTTGACGGGCCGAAAGTTGGAGAGGTGGACGAGAAGTTTTTCTCCTGGGTCAGCATAGCGGGCGCGGCCGGCGGTGCGCTCTTCTTGAGAGAGCGGCATATAGACATCGCAGTTCACGAAATTCGGAATCACGTGGATGTATTTCTCAGGATGGAACTCCTGAATGGTTTTATCGCGGAGATAGCCGGAGATGGCGGTAACGCCGTCGCTCTCGTTGATACCGAAACGGGTGATGGGGAGATAGGAGTGGTCGAGTCCGACGAGGGTGATGTCGGTTCCATGGAGCGTGGTGATGAAGGGCAGACGCCGTTGCTGGCGGGCGAGCATCTCGCGGGCTAAGTAAGCAGAGATGGAGTGTGGAATGGCGTAGTGGACGTGGAGGAGGTCGAGTTCGTAATAGGCGGCGACCTCGGCCATGCGCGTGGCGAGGGCGAGATCGTAGGGAGGGTATTCGAAGAGCGGGTAGTTAGAGACGGGGACTTCGTGGAATGCGATGTCCTGCTCGCGGCCGCGCAGGCGGAAGGGCTGGGAGTAGGCGATGAAGTGGACCTGATGGCCTGCGGCGGCGAGCTCGATGCCGAGTTCGGTGGCGACGACTCCGCTGCCGCCGTAGGTGGGATAACAGGTGATTCCGATCTTCATATGGCTCCGGGGTTAACCGTACAGGTTCCGTGCGAGTTTGTCCCGATGGTGCTTTAGAGTTCACAAGTACGGGATGCCGTGATACCACGATACGAGAGCAGAGCCATTGCGCGCAGCAATTGATACCGGCGGCACTTTTACGGATTGCGTTTACCTGGAGGGCGGCGAACTTCGGGTTCTGAAGGTTTTCTCGACGCCCGCCGATCCTTCTATCTCGGTTCTCGATGCTCTTGGGCGCATTGGCGCAAAAGGATCGGTCGAGGTGCGGCACGGGACGACGATCGGGACGAACGCGATGCTGGAGAGGCGCGGGGCGCGGGTAGCTTTTGTGACCACGGCCGGATTCGAAGACACGATCGCGATCGGGCGGCAGACGCGGCGCGATTTGTATGACTGGTTCGCGGCGGCGCCGGTTTGCCTTGTGCCGAATGGGATGCGATTTGGAATAGCGGAGCGGGTGAGCGCGGAGGGCGAGTTGCTGCGAGCGCCAGGCGATGGCGAGTTGCAGGAGCTCGCGGCTGCGATTCGCGGGAGCGGGGCGCGGGCGGTCGCAGTTTCGCTGCTGTTTGCGTTTGCGAATCCTGAAACGGAGCGGCGGGTGGAGGCGGCGCTGAGCGGCTTGGGCATTCCAGTATCGGCTGCGCACCGCATTCTGCCTGAGTTTCGCGAGTACGAGCGGGCGTCGACGACGGTGGTGAATGCGTATCTCGCGCCGCGTATGCAGGAGTATTTGTTGCGGCTTGCGGAGCAGATCTCAGCCGCACATGAGGGCAGCGCACTCGCGGTGATGCAGTCTTCGGGTGGCATTGTATCGGCGCGTTTGGCGGCGCAGGAGCCGGTGCGGACGGTGCTGTCAGGACCGGCGGGCGGCGTCCTGGGCGCGAGCCGGGTTGCGGCGTGGTCGGGATTCGAGCGGATTATCGGACTCGATATGGGCGGGACCTCGACGGATGTTTTTCTTTCGGACACGGCTCGAGGCGGAGTGCGGCGAACGCGGGAATCGGTTGTAGCGGGCGTGCCGGTAAGCGTGCCGATGCTCGAAATCCACACGGCCGGGGCGGGAGGCGGTTCGATCGCGCACTTCGATGAGGGCGGAATGCTGCGGGTGGGGCCAGAGTCGGCGGGGGCCGAGCCTGGACCGATTTGTTTTGGGCGCGGAACGGCGCCGACGGTGACGGATGCGAATCTGCTGCTGGGAAGGCTGGACGAGGCGAGCTTCCTGGGGGGAAGCGTGGGCCTGGACGCGGAGCGCGCGAGGAAGTTGATGCTGGAGCAGAAGGGGTCTTTGGACCGGGTCGAGGAGTTTGCGGCGGGGATTCTGCGCGTGGTTGAGACAGAGATGGAGAATGCGATCCGAGTGATATCGGTCGAACAGGGGTTCGATCCTCGCGAGTTCACGCTGGTGGCGTTTGGCGGAGGAGGGCCGGTGCACGCCTGTTCGCTGGCTCGGGCGCTGCGGATTCCGACGGTGCTGGTTCCCACGATGCCTGGGGCGCTATCGGCGCTGGGGATTTTGCTGGCGGATGTGGTGCGGGATCATGCGCGGACGGTGATGCTGGGGGGCGAAGCGGTGGGCGAACTTGCGCCGCATTTTGCCGAGCTCGAAGAACTGGCCACTGCGGAGTTGGCCGCTGAGGGGCTGAAGGGCGGTGCCGAATATTCGCTCGATATGCGGTATGCGGGGCAGGGATATGAGCTGAATGTCGGGTGGGACGGCAGGTCGCCGGTAGCTTCGATTGAGGAGTTTCACGAAGCGCATCGGAGAAAGTACGGATTCTGCGATCGCGGGAAGCCGGTGCAGATTGTGAACCTGCGCCTGCGCATGACGGCTGCGGGTGAGCCGTATACGCCGGTGAGGCATGAGGTGAGGCCTGGAGACGGGCGCGCAGCTTTCTGCGGAGAGCGGAAGCTTTTCTTTGACGGAGAATTTTTGCTTTCACGTTTGTATCGGCGTGAAGGGCTTCGCGCGGGGGATGCGATCGAGGGGCCGGCGATGATTACGGAATACACATCGGCGACGATAGTGCCGCCTGGGTGCCGGGCCACGGTCGATGCTTTCGAGAACCTGGTGATTGCGGTGGGAGCTGAGGGCGCATGAAGGACGCATCGACCCGGTTGAGCTGGCGATTTTCCGCAGCGCAGTGCACTCCATTGCGGAGGAGATGGGAGCGGCGCTGCGGCGCACGGCGCTGTCGCCGAATATCAAGGAGCGGCGCGACTATTCCTGCGCGATCTTCGATGGCGAGGCGCGGGTGATTGCGATGGGCGACCACATGCCGGTGCATCTGGGGTCGATGCCGATGTCGGTGGCAGGCGGCGGTGGCGGCGATCGACTTTGCGCCGGGAGACATGGCGATTCTCAACGACCCGTATGCGGGGGGAACGCATCTGCCCGACATCACGATGGTGCAGCCGGTTTTCCTTGCCGGGGCGGATCGGCCTGGGTTCTATGTATCGAATCGGGCGCACCATGCGGATGTGGGCGGATCGTTTCCTGGATCGATGGGGCCGGCGAGAGAGATTTTCGAGGAAGGGCTGCGGATTCCTCCGGTACGCATCGTGCGGGGAGGGTCGATTGACCGCGAGATGCTGGACCTGATTCTGCTGAATGTGCGGACGCCGAGGGAGCGGGAGGGCGATCTGGCGGCGCAGATCGGAGCCTGCAGAGTGGGGGAGCAGCGGGTTCTTGAATTGGTGGGGAAATATGGCGCGGGTCGATTGCGGAGTCTCACGGACGAGCTGCTGGATTACTCGGAACGGCTGGTGCGGGCGGAGCTGCGGCGGATGCCGGCGGGCGAGTACACGGCGGAGGACTGGTTGGACGACGACGGGATCGACGATGCGCCGATCAGGATCTGTGTGCGGATTGGGATCGATCCGGATGCGGGAGCGATGGGCATCGACTTTACGGGTTCGTCGCCGCAGGTGCGGGGAAGCGTGAATGCGGTGCGAGCGATTACGCTGTCGGCGTGTTTCTATGTGCTGCGTTGTTTGCTGGAGCGGGATGCTCCGGCGACGGCTGGGATTTTGCGGCCGCTTACGTTGACGACGGTGGCGGGAAGCATTGTCGATGCACGATCGCCGGCACCGGTGGCGGGCGGAAATGTGGAGACGTCGCAGCGGATTGTGGATGTGCTGATGCGGGCATTGGCGCAGGCGATTCCGGATCGGGTGCCGGCGGCAAGCGCGGGGACGATGAGCAATCTGACGATTGGCGGGATCGATCCGCGAACCGGGCAACCGTTTACTTATTACGAAACGGCAGCGGGTGGCATGGGAGCGCGTCCTGGGCTGGACGGGATTTCGGGCGTACAGACGCACATGACGAATTCGCTGAATACGCCGGTGGAGGCGCTGGAGTATGCGTATCCGTTTCGAGTTCGGCAGTACTCGTACCGGAATGGTTCGGGCGGGGGCGGGAAATTTCGCGGCGGAGATGGGCTGGTTCGGGAGATTGAGCTGTTGGCGCCGGCGCAGGTGACGTTGCTCGCGGACCGGCGGAAATTTCGGCCGTGGGGATTAGCGTGCGGCGAGGATGGAGCGGCGGGGCGGGCGGTGTTGAGGAAGGGCGCGACGGGCGAGGAGATCCAGTTGCCGGGGAAATGCAGTTTGCGAGTGGAAGCGGGAGATGTGGTTCGGATCGAGACTCCGGGTGGGGGCGGGTGGGGCGGGAAGTGAAGGGGCGGTTCGAAGGCTGTTGGGATCCCGATTCTTCATTCATGGGAGCGGCATGGGGAAGGAACGATGTGGCGGCAATAGACCATCAAGTGGGAAGTAATATGGCAGTCCAACAACGCCCCGACACTTAGCTCATACCCGGAGTAACCCGCACGTAACTAAAATTGGGTAACGAGCGAGCTTTACTTATGCCATGGCGAGTAACTTGAAAAGCATGACTGATGTGGTAGCGATGGATCCCGCTGGCGTTGCCTTGGGACCGATGATCCGCAATGAGCTGTTGTGGAGCGGCTGCGGGCAAATTCTGTGGTTGTAAAAGCACGGCGGCTTCAGGTATTCTCCCCAACATACCGCTTTTCTTTTTGCGTTCTTTTTTTCCTTGATTTTGCCGGGTTCTTTTCTCATACCGCATCATTCATTCTTCCAGTTCGACTGAAAGTACGGATCTGAGCACGTGCGATGCCGGAGCGCGCTTCCCAGACGCGCCGGTGCGGCTGATTTTGCCACGCAATTGGGGAATCAAGTCGAAGGTGTTGGATTGATCGCTGCTCTCTCCACAGGGAGTGGTGAGTTTCTGTCAAGGAGACTCTGTCGTGGGTATGGGACCGGTTCTGCAATTCCTCGTTGCTTCCGGAAAAGCTGTTCATTTCCTGGGCGAATCCACCATTAGCCGCATTCGGGCGGTGTGGGATCCACGGCGTGCGTCTGCAAGAGCATGGGGGAGAACCGGGGGAGTCCTGCTGGGCGTGTTTCTGGTGGCGGGGTTTGGTGTCTCTCCAGTGCATGCCCAGGCGGCGTATTTCGCCGGTGCGGTGCGAGGGGCAGAGGTCGTGTCTTCCAATGGCGTGGTTGCCGAGGGGAGCAGCAGCGTCAACTTCGGCACGGTTGCGGTTGGCAGTACCGGGGCGCCGGTGACTCTCTCCTTCGAATTCACAGCCGGTGCGAGCGGCGTCAGCGCGTCGGTACTGACCATGGGCGCGAAAGGGCTGGACTTCGCCGATGCGGGTGGAGGGAGCTGCGATACCAACGGGATCGGCTATGTGTACAGCGCGGGGAGCAGTTGTTCGGTGAATGTGAGGTTTGCACCGAAGTATCCGGGCACGCGATATGGGGCGGCGGTGCTGTCCAATGCCAACGGGGCGATTGCGACTGCATATTTCTACGGCACGGGGCAGGCGCCGGAGCTTGTGTTTCCCGGGAGTCAGACACTCCAGACGCTGGGCGGCGGATTTCTCTTTCCACTGGGCGTGGCGGTGGATGGCGGCGGCAACATTTATGTCGCGGATTACTCGGATAATGCTGTGAAGGAAATTCCAGTCGGCTGCGTTTCGTCGAGTTGCGTGGTGACCCTGGGAAGCGGGTTCGACGAGCCGGCGCGTGTGGCAGTGGACGGAGCCGGGAACGTGTACGTGGCGGATTATGGGAATAACGCAGTGAAGGAGATGCCGCCGGGATGCGCCTCGGGCAGTTGCGTGACCGCGCTGGGCGGAGGGTTCGTCGAGCCGCACAGTGTGAAGGTGGACGCGAGCGGAAACGTCTATGTCGCCGATAACGACCAGACCGTCGTGAAAGAGATGCCGCCGGGATGTTTTTCATCCAGTTGCGTGACGGCGCGGGGCGGGGGATTCGACTATGCGTATGACGTGGCAGTGGACGGGAGCGGCAATATTTATGTTGCGGATACTTTTAATGACGCAATCAAGGAGATGCCACCAGGGTGCAGTTCGTCGACTTGCGTGACAGGGCTGGGCGGGGGGTTTGACTATCCCGAGGGCGTGGCGGTGGACGCGAGCGGCAGCATCTATGTTGCGGATTTTGAAAACAGCGCGGTGAAGGAGATGCCATCGGGGTGCGCCATTTCGAGTTGCGTAACGGCGATTGGCGAAGGATTCAGCTATCCCAGTGGCGTGGCGGTGGACGGGGGCGGCAACGTCTATGTTGCCGATACTTTCAACAATGCGGTGAAGGAATTGATTCTCGCGAGCCAGCCAACCCTTAGTTTTGTTAACACGAACGTCGGCTCCCAGAGCAGCCCGGAGGGGCTGGTGCTGAAGAATATCGGAAATGCTCCGCTCACTTTCCCGGTTCCGGGAACGGGCGAGAACCCCAGCGTAGCTGCGAACTTCATACTGGATTCGTCGACCACGTGCCCGGAGGTCCTGACTTCGTCTTCGGCGGGCACGCTGGCGGCGGGAGCAAGCTGCGAAGTGGCGGTGGACTTCGCCCCGACGACCATCGGAGCGATCAACGGGGTTGTAGTTTTGACGGACAACGATCTGAATGCAAGTCCGGCGGTGACGCAAAGCATCAGGCTGAGCGGGGCCGGCGGAACGGCGATCGTTCCTTATGTCCAGGATGTTCAGGCTTACGGTGGAATCTGGCAGTCTGTCACCAGTCTCACCGTGAACTATGGGGACACGGTGAATCTGGGCCCGCAACCGGCGAGCGGCGGCTCCTGGAGCTGGACAGGGCCGAATGGGTTCTCATCCAGGTTGCGGGAAATCGATGGGATTCCGCTGACGACGGCCAGCAATGTTTTTACCGCGACTTACACGAACACGGCGGGAGTGACCAGCACGGAGACGTTTACCATTACGGTTGTGCCGACCGCGATTACTCCTTACATCGAGGTGAACGGGGCCGCATGGCAGGGGACGAACAGTGTGACGGTGGCCTGGGGGAGCACGGTGAACCTGGGTCCGCAACCGCAGAGCGGGGGATCGTGGAGCTGGAGCGGACCGAATGGGTTCACTTCCAATGTCCGGGAAATCGATGGCATTCCCCTGACTCAGCCCTCGAATGTGTTTACGGCTACTTATACCAATCCGTTGGGAGTTAAGAGCACTGAGACTTTTACGATTACGATTGCCCCCACTCCGATCGTGCCTTATATCCAGGATATGGAGGAAAACGGAGGAGCCTACGAACAAGTCTCCAGCATCACAGCGAATTATGGCGACACGGTGAATCTGGGTCCGCAACCGCAGAGCGGGGGATCGTGGAGCTGGACCGGCCCCAATGGATTCACGTCCAGCGTGAGGCAGCTGAACGGTATTCCTCTGACATTGGCCTCGAATGTGTTCACAGCGACTTACACGAATCCCGCGGGAGTTACGAGCACGGAGACATTTACGATCGCGGTTGCCCCCACTCCGATCGTGCCTTATCTCCAGGATATGCAGGAAAATGGAGGAGCCTACCAACAGGTCGCCGGTATCACAGCGAATTATGGCGATACGGTGAACCTGGGCCCGCAACCGGTGAGTGGGGGATCGTGGAGCTGGACCGGTCCTAACGGATTCAAATCGAGTGCGAGGCAGCTGAACGGTATTCCGCTGACACTGGCGACGAATGTGTTCACTGCGACTTACACGAATCCCGCGGGAGTTACAAATACAGAGGTATTTACGATCACCATCGCACCCACTCCGATAGTTCCCTATATCGAGGTTAACGGGGGAGCCTGGCAAAATGTATCCACTTTGACGGTTGCTCCCGGCAGCACGGTAAATCTCGGACCCTGGCCGGTCAGCGGAGGATCGTGGAGCTGGAAGGGGCCGAATGGGTTCACGTCTGCTGCGCGGCAAATCAATGGTATTCCGCTGAGCGTGGGGAGCAACAGCTATGTGGCTACTTACACGAATCCGGATGGAGTGACGAGCACAGAGACGTTTACCATCACGGTTAACTGAACCTTTGGGCCACGTCTTCCCTGGAGCGTAATTTGAGGGTGGAAAGTTGACAAAGAGGCAGGGGATGCGTGGCTGGTTCTAAATCGCTGCGGGGTGGCTCGTACGACAGCCAACCCCGCAGGATTGGACGGAGTTACCTCACCTGCGTTGCCGTGATTGTGCCGGTGAGGGCAGCAACGCTTGCTCCGCCCCAATACATGCACTCCACCCAAATCTCGGTTGGCGCGGTCGTGGTGTAGTAACCGTTGAGCGGAAGCGTGACGTATCCACCTTGTTGAGCCGGAATCGTGGCCATAGAATACGGCCCATAGGGCAGTGGGGTGGTGCCTCCGGCCTCATTTGTGGTGTAGCAAAGCACGGGCGTCTGAGATGCGTAGCCGGGAGCCTCGTCGAGGATTTGCTGTCCCACAAGAGAATACGTTCCGGCATTGGGCAAAATAAGAGCCATGAGGGTTCCGCGGCTGTTTTGAGCCAGTGTTTTGGTGGTGGTTGTGGCGGTCGACGCAAAGGCCATTTGCGCGGAGGCGCTGTGCGCGGTGGCGAGGATGGTTGCGGCCGCGAAGGCGGTCAGGACGAAGGTGCGGATGGTGGATTTCATGGCGGTTCTCCTTTTTGGATAGCGGCCTTGAGAGCCGCCTTCACTGATGAGTGCGCGGTGGGCGGGGAAAGGGGGCAAACGAATTGAAAATTATTTTCGCGGGGGGCTGTATGCGAAGCTGACTATCGCCGGTGCGGGTCACGGCAGCCATTCAAAGCGGAGGGGGTGGCTCAAATAAGAGCCACCCCGGCAGGGACAGCAGCGACAAAGCTACTGCACTTTGGCTGCAGTGATATTGCCGATGGCTGACAGGATTTCTCCCGAGGTGTTCGTGGTACGGCAGACGAGGTACAGTTCCGTCGACCCCGAGACGCTGTACCATCCGTAGAACGAAAGCGTGAGCATCCCGCCGGCCGGAATCGTTCCCGAGGAGGTCAGTCCGTAGGGCAGCGGTGCGGAGCTACCTGCCGCTGGCGACATCCAGCACCATACGTATGCTGACTGGCTGCTGTTATTGGCGATCGCTTGCTGGCCGCCAATGGTGAAATTTCCGGACTGGCCGACGATCACGGCATTGACGGTTACATTCGCACCCGACAATGTGTAGTCGCTGCTTGTGTTGTGGGAGTAGATCTGGGCGGAGGCGCTGTGCGCGGTGGCGAGGATGGTTGCGGCCGCGAAGGCGGTCAGGACGAAGGTGCGGATGGTGGATTTCATGGCGGTTCTCCTTTTTGGATAGCGGCCTTGAAAGCCGCCTTCAGTGATGAGTGCGCGGTGGGCGGGGAAAAGGGGCAATGGGTTCTGAATTTTTTCACTGAGGGTGGGTCAATCATGGGAAAGAAATGGGAACGGGCCGGACAACCGGCGCCCGGAGTCAGGAGACCGGGGCATTGCCTTTGCAAACAACTCTGGAACAAACCAAATGGGGTGGCCCTGGTTGGAGCCACCCCACGTGACGAGCGACAGAACTACCAGAGCATTGCGGTGATATTGCCCCAGGTTCCCAGGGCAACTGAGCCCGCGGCGCCATAATTGTGGCAGACGACCCAAAGATCCGTCGGCCCCGTGGCTGTGTAAGAACCGTTGAGCGGAATTGTGATTACCCCGCCGACCGTTGCCCAGGCTTGTGGTCCGAAGGGTATCGACGTAGTGCTGCCGTTCACGGTCGAAACCCAGCAATATACTTCTTCCGACGGATTGTTGCCTGTATTGACGAACGCTTGCTGGCCGCCGATCATATAGGTTCCAGCGTACGGCAGAGCCAAAACCATGACCGATGCGGTTCCACCGCCACCGATTTGATGGTCGCCGCTGGCATTGGCGGAATAGATCTGCGCGGATGCGCTGTGCGCGGTGGCGAGGATAGTTGCTGCCGCGAAGGCGGCCAGGACGAAGGTGCGGATGGTGGATTTCATGGCGGTTCTCCTTTTTGGATAGCGGCCTTGAAAGCCGCCTTCACTGATGAGTGCGCGGTGGGCGGGAAAAAGGGGCAAAGGGCTCCGACATTTTTTTTTCGAGGGTGGGTGATTCATGGGGAAGGCGAAGGGTCCGGAGGTCGGCGCGGGAGTTAAGCGATCGGGAAGAAACCCGGCAGAGCGTCCCTCAGCGGCTAAAGCCGGACTCATTCCACGACCTTTTTACGGCACAGCTGAAGCTGTGCCCCTTCAAGACAGGGACTTCATCAGACATTCCTGAAGAGGCCGGGAAACTCGTTGTGGAACCAACTCTGGAACAAGCCAGGAGGGTGGCCCTGGATTGAGCCACCCCTTCGGGAACGAACGACGGCGAGGTTACGGCACGAGGGTGGCGGTGATAATGCCGGTGTATGTTTCGACCGTTGCGTTGGAGCCGGCGTAGTCGCACAGCACGTAGAGTGCCCCCGGCGCCGAGGTGGAGTACCATCCGTTGAGCGGAATCGTGACGAACCCGCCTGATGTCGTTTGGCCGGTGTTGGGTCCGGTGGGCAGCGGCGTGGCGCTTCCAGCTTTGTTCGTCATCCAGCAAAATACCTCGGTCGGCTGGTTGCCCGAAACGACGAGCATTTGCTGTCCCCCCAGGACGTAGGTTCCGGCGTAGGGCAGAATCACCGCATTCGGTGATGCGATCCCATTCGGGGGAATTACATAGTTGGAGGTTGTAACGCGAGCGTAGACCTGGGCCGAAGCGGGGCTTGTGGAGATGGCAATGGTTGCGGCCGCGAAGGCGGCCAGGACGAAGGTGTGGATGCTGAATTTCATGGCGGTTCTCCTTTTGGGAAGCGGCCTTGATGACCGCCTTCACTGATGAGTGCGCGGTGGGCGGGGGAAAAGGGCAAACCAAAGCGGAATTTTCTTTGAGTTCCTGGCGCGGGGTTTGAGGAGGCCCGGTATCGGGGATCTGGTTTCAGCCTCCGGGAGATCTATGCGCTCGAAGCGCAGCGCCCATAAGGGCGACTTAGTCTTCGGGAGATGGTTCGGCCTCGGTGGGCAGCGAGCCGCCGGGGCGCATTTGCCGGAAGAGCCAGATGCGGGCGAGGGACCAGTCGCGCTTGACGGAGCGGGGAGAGACGTTGAGGATTTGAGCGATCTGTTCGACAGAGAGGCCGCCGAAGTAGCGAAGCTCGACGACGCGGGCCTGGCGCGGATTGTTGGCGGCCAGGCGGGTGAGGGCCTGATCGATGGAGGCGACTTCTTCGAGGCGGTCGGGAGAGATGGCGAGGTCGTCGTGCATCTCGACGCGGTTGAGGCCGCCGGCGCGACGCTCGGCATTGTGCTGACGGGCATAGTCAACGAGGACCTGACGCATGACGTGAGCGGCGAGGCCGATAAAGTGGGCGCGGCTGTTCCAGTCGATGTCTTCGCCGGCGAGGCGGAGGTAGGCTTCGTTGATGAGCGCGGTGGCCTGGAGAGTGTGGTCGGGGCGCTCGCGACGCATATAGGCCTGGGCGAGGCGGTGGAGTTCGGAATAGACGAGCGGGAGGAGGCGCTCGGCGGCGGAGGAGTTGCCGTCGTGCATAGCTTTGAGGAGCTGAGTTACTTCTCCTGGCTGGGGATCCACGGCTAGAAAAGGGACTTAATTGAAGGGTTGATGGCCTGGTCGAGTTGGTCCATGTTGACGGCCTGGCCGGTTGCTCCCTGGTCTACTTTAATTCCCTGAAATAAGTGCCATTCTTCGCTCATGGTCAGCGACTCGCCGGGCCAGACGGTACGGCGTGGGCCGAGGAGTTCGATTTCCTGGAAGGCTCCTTCGACATAGATCTCGGTGTTGACGCCGTAGTCCGGATAGTCGGCGCGGTTTTCATGGTTGAAGCGCTTGACGAATAGCTCATCGCCGAGGAGGTGGGCGGCCCATCCTTCTTTGTTGCGCAGGCCAAATTTCTGGGAGTTAGAGCGGGCGGGGTCGGCGCGGAGAAGGATGTATTTGAGGCCGAGGGTGAAGCGCGGATCCTGGAGATCGGTGAAGGCGCAGAGGGCGAGGGGCTGGGTGGCGGGCGGGTAGTCGTCGTGAGACTGGAAGGGTACGCGGGGAACGATGGCGGTGCCGGAGCCGACGATGGTGACGGCCCAGACGGCGATGTCGACGGGCCAGAGGTTGTGGCTGACGATGGTGTGTTCGAGGGAGACTTTGGAGCCGCTGGGGGCGACGGTGATGCGGATTTGCTTTTCGATCGAGGCGCCGTCGATGGGCCGGCGGAGTGTGATGCTGAGATCGCCGTGGATGGAGTGTTCGATGGGGTCGTTGTCGGGGGCGTAGGTGGCAGGGAAGACTTCAGGCCAAACCCAAAGGCGATGGCCGCCGTAGGGCTTCCAGGCGCCGAGGGCGGTTTTGACGGAGCTGTCGGGGAAGTGCCCGAGATGGTTCTGACCGCCGCTGGGTCCGTAATGGAGGATGCGGGGGCCAACTTTGGTGGTGACGATGAGGTCGACGTTGCCGTTGGAGAGCTGGATACAGTCAGGCAGACCTAAACAGGAGACCGTGGTGATTGGCATTCGGATGCGCCTCGGGTTGCGAAGACTTAGATTGCCCGGACGGAAGGCGCAACCATTGTATGCGTGGGGCGGGGATTGGGGGGAAGGAGATTGCGCAGGACGATTTTGGGCATCGAGTATTGGGGAATTTGGCGGCAAGTGTTCGTGGCAGACCCACGCTGGTGGGCGGGCGAAAAGCGCGGGTTGCAACAGGGTTTGTGCAGGGCGGGATTTCTATCCTTCATTTACACATAAGTGCCCGGATTTGCACAGAAATAAAGGACTTGCGCGGGGTTGCGGACTGGCGGTTTTGTGCGATGATTCTTTCAACGGAGGAGCAATCCTCCCGAAGAAGAGAGCGAAACTGAGTGGTCAGGAGCAGCGGAAACGCGGCTCAGGAAGCCAACGGGAAACCGGGGGATTCAGGAAGCAGACGGGCGACCGGATGTTTCAGGACGACGACGAAAATGCTCACGCAATCGCTGAGGTGACGGAGACACGCTGGAGCGCGGGTGCAAGCTCGCAGGCCTGAGTGAAGCCGGCACAAACAGGTTGTGATCAGGTAGCCGAAGCCAGATCTTCGATAAATCGGAAGAGAGGGCGAGAACCCGCGAGGGAACTCGCCCTTTCGCTTGTGGTGCTCTTTTGCTATTGGAGTGACAAGCGCGTCGTTGACGGTTCTGGTGGCAAGGAGTTTGCTTCGTGCTGTCCACCGCACCAGCCAAACTCGGGCCTGTTGGGGCTGAACCTGGCCATCGCTGGTTTTTGGGGTGGGGTTTGGGGTTGGTTGCGCGTTGAGGCAGGGCTTCAAGGCATTCCCGTGAACACGAGAACTTTGGCCACATTTTCCAGAAGCTGGTCTGGGAGGACGGTGCGTGGCTATTTGTGTTTGAGGACTTTTCCGGTGCTGGCGTCGACGAAGGTGGCGTAGCCGGATGTCCTGGTTCCCCACATCGCGTACCAAACGGGGCCCTGGAATTTGTAAGTGTCGCCTAACTCGAGGGCCGATAATTCTTTGCCGGGGTTTTTCTTCAGCCACTCGGCGGCGTCGGCGGATGCGGCGGTGAACGCGGCGTCAGAGTCGATAGCGAAAAGGGAGAGATCGACCGGCATGGCATCGCGGGTTGCGCCCCCCCAGGGCATCGCGAGGCCGGCGACGACTCCCTTAAAGATGTCGGGCGGAGCGGCGGCGATGGAGCTGGTAAAGGTCCTGTAGGTTTTGAGACCAGGGGAGGCAAAGACCGCTTCCCAGAGTGCCGCTTTGCCGTCCTGGTTCTGGAAGCCGGGGACGGGCCTGGCGGTGAGGCGGACGACAACGACGTCATTGGCCCAGTTATGGGCTTCTTTGTACATGGGCCAGAAGGCGGTTTTGGCGGTGACGACTTGGGGAGTGGGCGCAGGTTGGGCGGGTGTCTGGACGGCTGGACTGGCGGGCTGGCTGGAGGATGAGCAGCCGGCGAGGAGTGTGGCGAGGGTTGTGATGGCGAGTACGGATGGTGTGACGTTGCTGCGCATCGGAGTCCTCCGTTGACCGCCCGGGAAATTGCGGGCGGGGAAGCAGAAATTTTTCGACTCTAAGCAGTAGCACCTTTTGGGCGTGTGGGGAAGTGACTTGTATCACGAGGGGTGCGGAGGCAGGTGCCGGCAATGGAGAAATGTTGCCAACTGTTCGAGAATTATCGCGCCATCGGCGAACCCAGGATGGAAGGGATGACGAGGGACCCCGCAGGGCGCTCAAAGCCGTCAAGATGTTTAACAAATGGTAATTTCCGGAATGTCGACGATACGTCCACAAGTGCCTCCAAAAGCGCATCAGACCGCAAGGTCAAGGTCTTAGCGAATGGCGTCGCTTGAGTTGAGCATGAAACTCGGGGGTTCCGCTGCAAAAATCGTTCTCATGATCTCACCACCAAATGCCGTGATCAGATAATTGGCACTTTTCGCCGCATCGAGCACCACATTGATTGCGCAACGGGACGTTAGAACGCGCCTGACCATCAAGGTCACGGATATAACCGGGGCCCCAATTCCGGAGGCACAAGTCAAATTGATGTCGCCTGCAGACGATAAACTCGTGGCGATTACAGGAGACAGCAAAGCTCATTGGATTATCTGCTGGCACACATTCGCTCAGAGTGAGTGCACCTGGATTTCTTCAGTGGCACGGTTTTGCGGAAGTACAGGGTTCAGTAGAAGTGATCAGCGCCAAATTGCGCACCGCGGAGAAGCCGATCCAGGGACCATCTCGACAGCGTGATTTGAAACGCCTGCGCCGATCAACGGCATCACGGGCGTTGCCGCACTCCAGCAGATACGAAAATGATGGCTAACCGTGGCATCAGGGATCGTCGCGACTAGTGCAGTAACCCGGTGAAAGGATTCGGTAGAACCTGCGGGATCGGTTCGGTAAGGATTTGGTAAAGGTGGATTGACGACGCTCTGTTGCGGCTGCGGTGGCTGCGCTGGTCTTGGCTTAGCGGTAGGCGACCCAGCTCCATGTGCCAGCGTCGAGGCGGAAGAGGGAGCGGCCTGAGCGCGGGGTTGCGGGGCTGAGTATCTGCTGGAGCTGCGGGGGCAGGGAGGAGAAGTCGTATTCCCAGGTGTACTGAATGGTTTGCTCGCTGGGATCATCGGGGGCGGCGTCGGGGAAGCTGATGGTTAGGACGTGCCATGGGAAGGGCTTTCCGAGCTTGAGATCGAAGGCGGGCTGGTGCGGGTCGAAGCCGGGGGGAAAGAGGCCGTTGCAAACGACGAACTGATGGGAGCGGACGCGGGGGTCGTGGGCGATGAGGAGGCAGGGGTTGTCACTTTGGATCTGGAGGGAGTCGAGGAGTTCTTTAGGAAGGGTGTGGAGGCGCTGGTCCTGATCGGGGGTGAGGACGAATTCGCTGGTGGATGAGGCGGCGCCGAGCTTGTTAAGGATGTCTTTGGCGGCGTTGCGGTCGAGTTGCTGGGCTGGGGCTGAAACCGGGAGGAGGAAAGGGAGAAGAATCGCGAGGAGGGTGACGGGGAGACACGTCGGGTTTTGACTCATGCGGGATAGCCTTTCTGCTGTTCGTTCGCTGTGCTGACGGGAGGAGTGCACTATGTTAACCCGAAATTGATTGGGATTTCACATTTTTGGTGGTTTGGATTGGCGGATTGTGTGCCGGGGTCGAACCACTTTCCTGAGTTCGTCAGGTTGAGACCTCCGTCTGCGCAAAAAGCCATGAATGGGTGAGGCGGATGGCGGTTCGAGTCCGCTATAAGCTGCACAGCCCGGCTCACCGGCATGGATCCGATAGGCGCGAAAGAAGTCCACATCGAGCCGACGAACGAACATTCCGGGGAAAGTCACGTGCGTTGCGGTGTAAAAGGGGGGCGGTCAACAGACTCTGAATGGAGAGCCGATGCGCAGGCCTAATGGATGAGCGCCCTGGCCTGAAGAGTCGTTATTCGGCGGCGCACCGTCAACGGCGGCCTTGTTGCGAGGCCTTCCCGGTCCGCTTCCTCGTCGCGATAACGTCCAAAGGCCGCGGTTCGGGGGTGGTTGCGGGAGCGGGGAACCCGCTGGCAAACTCGCCGGGGTCTGTATTTCCGGTCGTGGACTGGCGGACGATCAGCTTCGGAGCGAGAAGGATGTTGCGGGGCTTATCCAGCTTCTTAGCGATAAGATCGAGGGCCAACTGTGCGGCGATCTCGCCAAGCTGCGAGGTGCGTTGGTCGACAGAAGTGAGCGGTATCGGTAGGTACCTGGAGTAGCGCACATTGTCGAAGCCGACGAAGGCGATATCGCGGGGAATGTCCAGGCCGGCGTCGAGCGCGGCCTTCATGGCTCCGATAGCGATAACGTCGTTGTGGCAGAAGACGGCGTTGGGCCGGGAGCGAAGCTTCAGCAGCTTCCGCATCATCTCGTAGCCCGCGGCATCGGCGGCTTCGTCGGGCGCGGTGCACGGAACGATGAGCTCCGCGCGGAGCTCAACGTCGCGGTCGCGGAGCGCATTGCGGAAACCGCGGAAGCGGTCGGCGGCGGGGCCGAGGTCGGGGCTGCCGATGTAAGCGAGGCGTTTGCGCCCGAGGCCGAGGAGATGCTCAGTGGCCAGCCTGCCGCCGGCGCAGTCGTCGCTGCCGACGAAGTTGGCGCGAAGATGCGGGAAGGGCCGATCAAGGAGAACAAAGGGGGTGTCCTTGTGGTGAAAACTGTAAAAGCCCTGCAGCAAAGGCTGGCAGGAGGCCAATAAGAGCGCATCGACTCCGCGGGCCAGCATCATGCGTATTTCCGACTGCTCAACGTCCGCGTTCTCCTCAGAAGATGCGACGATCAAGCCGTAGGAGCGTTGACGGAGCGTGCCGGCGAGCGATTTTGCCAGCTCTGCCATGAAAGGATTAAGCAGGTCGGGTACGATGAGCCCAAGAATGAACGACTGGCCTGTCGCAAGGCTGCGGGCCATCATGTTGGGTTGATAATCCAGTTCTTTCATGCGCCGGAGAACGCGCTGGCGTGTCGCGTCGCTGATGTCGGTATTGCCGCGCAGGGCCTTGGAGACGGTGATGACGGAGACATTCAGGTCGCGCGCAATGTCTTTGAGTCGTATCGCCAATTCAATTCCACCCGCCGAACACTCCGGACGCATCCCCGAGGCGATTCGGTTTGCACTCCTGAGCATACATCAGCGGGAGTCGGCAACGGTAACGCTAACCACTTCGTAATTGCGAAGGTTATCCCCTATCGCCACGCATAGGGTTCGGCTGCAAGACCTTGTATGCAGGGGCCGCGTGGTAGAGTTAGCGCTAACGTTGATTTTGGAAAGAGGGGTGAAGGTCCGCGTGCTCGATCGGATGGAAGTCCGGGCCAAGGTTGGATTCTGGGGCGCCACTTCAGCCAACGTGCTGAACATGATTGGTGTCGGGCCATTCCTCACGATCCCGCTTGCGTTGGCGGCGATGGGAGGGCCGCAGGCCATCTGGGGGTGGATCCTCGGAGCGGTTATCTCCCTGTGCGACGGGATGGTGTGGTCAGAGCTGGGTTCCGCGATGCCCTGTTCCGGAGGGCCGTACGAATACCTGCTTCAGGCATTCGGTCCGCACGGCTTTGGACGTTTGTTCAGTTTCCTGTTTTTATGGCAGGCCATTGTGCTGGGGCCTATCTCGATTGCCGGTGGCGCCGTCGGCTTTGCCCAGTACGCCGGCTATCTGCTGCCGGGCATTCATCACGCGGGATTGGTGGCGATGGCGGCGGCCGTATGTCTGATCAACACCTGGCTCCTCTATCGCGACATCCGATCTATTTCCCATGTTTCGATCGGGATTGCTGTTATTGTCATGGCATCGACGGCGTGGATTATTGTGACGGGTGTGACGCACTTCCATCCAGCCATGGCCTTCGACTTCCCGCGCGGGGCGTTTCGCCTGGACCATGGGTTCTTCGCCGGCCTCGGCGCCTCGACGCTGATCGCACTCTACGATTACGGCGGGTACTATAACGTTTGCCTGATCGGCGACGAAGTACTGGCGCCTAGAAAGACGATCCCGCGATCGATTCTATTTTCGATCGTCGCGGTGGGGGGTATTTATCTGGTAATGAATATCTCGATCCTCGGCGTGCTGCCCTGGCGGGAAGCCATGCATTCTCAGGCCATCGTGGCTGACTTCATGGTTCACGTTTACGGCAGGGCGGGCGGAACGTGGATTGCAGTCCTGATTCTGATTGCCTCGTTCGGCTCCGTGTTCGCAATCCTGCTCGGCTACTCGCGCATTCCTTACGCCGCCGCGCTCGAAGGGCAGTTCTTTTCGGTATTCGGCAGGCTGCATGCGAAAGGACAATTTCCGTACGTGTCTGTCGTGGGGATGGGGGTATGTTCCGCGGCAGCGTGCCTCTTCAGCCTGCAGAGCCTGATCACCGCGCTCATCGTGACCCAGACGCTGTTGCAGTTTGCCGCGCAATGCGTGGCGGTTATCCTGTTGCGCCAGCAGAAGCGGGAGCCGGCCGACTCCTGGCGGATGCCGCTGTTTCCAATACCGGCGCTCATCGCTCTGTCGGGGTGGATTTATATCGTGTGCACGAGCGGCGCGAGTTATATTGCCGTGGCGGGCGTGTTCCTGCTCGCCGGTGTGACTATTTTTCTGTTACGCGCGCGGCAGAGAGCCAACTGGCCGTTTGCCCGGGTGGCGGCATGAAAAAACGCTGGGATGCGGTCACGGCAGGTGAGATCTACATTGACCACGTCTTTTCCGGACTTACTGAGTGGCCCCTGCCTGGGGAAGAGATTTTCACGCGAAACTATCTTCGCGAAATGGGCGGAGGTGCAGCGATTACCGCCTGCGGTCTGGGGCGGTTGGGCCGGAACGCTGCGGTCTTCGGTGTCGTGGGGGATGTGGAGCGTGCGTGGATGAAGCGGCGTTTTCAGGATTTCGGAGTGATGAGTGATTGGTTGCGCCAGGAGGAAGGGAGTTCGGGGGTAACCGTGAGCGTCTCAGTGAGAGAAGAGAGATCGCTATATAGTTTTGCGGGGACTAATGATCGGCTGAGTGATTACCTCACGTCGCACACGCTGCTGGAGCAGTTACAAAACGCCGCGCATGTGCACTTCGCCCTACCGATCGATAGACAGGTTGCACGCGCGGTTCTGCCCCGGCTGAGAAGCGCGGGCTGCACGGTATCGCTGGACGTGGGCTGGCAGCCGAAGTGGTATTTAGACGCGGAAAACCTGCAAACCTGTCGCGAGATCGACTACTTCCTCCCTAACCGCAAAGAGGCAGAGTACCTGACTGGAAGAAAGCATCCCGAACAAGTTTTGCTGGGTCTCGAAGAGCTTGGCTTCACGCACGTGGTGGTGAAGCTGGGAGCGGACGGCGCGTCCATGCACATCGACGGGAAGATGCTGCACGTGGCATCGCCGGGGGTGGAGGTGGTGGACACGACCGGGGCAGGAGATGCATTCGACGCGGGACTGATCGACGCGCTGCTGGATGGAACAAGTCCTTTGGAGGCGTTGCGCAGGGCCGCCATTTGCGGGGCGCTCGCGACCCGATCAGCCGGGGCGCTCAACAGCCTCGCACGCCGTGCGGAACTGGAGGCGACTTATGCCCAACCGTAAAGTGGCGCTGATCGGCGGCGGCGGCGTACGAACACCACTCGTCGTTTTCGGCGTTAATGAATCGCGCCAACATCTCGGAGTCGAGGAGATGGTTCTCTATGATCCGGCCGCCGGACGCGCAGAGCTAATGTGCAAGCTGGGAAATGCCGTGATCGCACGGGAGGGGGGCGCGCTGAAGTTGCGAGTCGCGAGCGGTGCGGAGGAGGCCATCGACGGCGCTTCGTTCGTGCTGAGTGCGATCCGGGTGGGGGGTATGCTCGCCCGCGAGATTGACGAGCGAGTAGCCATCGCGCATGGCTACCCCGGGCAGGAGACCACCGGGCCCGGCGGCTTCGCTATGGGCTTGCGGAATGCGGCTGTGGCGATCGAGTACGGAAGGATGGTGGAGCGGCTCAGTCCCGACGCGTGGATGATCAACTTCACTAACCCGGCGGGAATGATTACACAGGCAGTTAGTCATTACACGCGAGCACGCGTGATCGGAATCTGCGACACGCCGACGGAACTCTTCCACCGCATTGCCCGTGCACTGGGTGCGCCGCCTGAACAGGTCCATTGCGATTACATTGGGTTGAATCATTTGGGCTGGGTGGGTCGAGTCCTGCTGCGCGGGGAAGATGTGACGGTTAGTCTACTGGCCGACGATGTTGCGATACGGAGCCTTTATCAGGCCGATTTATTCGATCCGGAGCTTTTGCGGAGCCTCAGACTAATTCCGACGGAATATCTCTACTTCTATTACAGTCGTAGACGGGCCCTCGCGAATCAGTTGGCCGCCCATACTACGAGGGGCGCGGAGCTGCGATTGCTCAACGAAGAGCTCTACCGCACGCTCGGTCCAGCCCTTGCCGCCGACGGCGAGATCGACGCGCTTCGAATTTATTCGAATTATCTGAACCAGCGCTCAGGTTCCTACATGCAACTGGAGACACGCGCGGGTACTGCCTTCGACAAATCGACCTCCCTTACAGAAGATCCATTTCGGGTTGCGACCGGATACCATCGCATCGCGCTCGACGTGATGAACGCGCTCTCGAGCGACCAACCGCGCAGAGTGGTTGTGAATGTTCGTAACCACGGGGCTATTTCCGATCTTGATTATGAAGATGTGGTCGAAACCCCGTGCGCTATTTCCCTGGATGGTGTCGTTCCGGAGCATTGCGGATGCCTTCCCGAAGAGGTCCGCGGGTTGGTGATGGCCGTCAAGGCCTATGAGAGAGCGGCAATCGATGCCGCGATGACGGGTTCTGTCGAGTCGGCCCGCAAGGCCTTGCTGCTCTACCCGGCAGTTGGGGAATGGGAGCCCTCGGCAGGGATGTTGCAGGACTTGGCCGCGAGCGGCTGCGGCTTCCCTGTTTCTGGCTGATGGGGCCTGAGGCTGGGCCAAAAGCGTTAGCGATGTCGTTGGCTCGCCTGACGGGTATTTGTTCCGGAATTCAGGAGCTTGAAAAGCCTCAAACAGGGCGGAAGACAGGCGTAATTAATTTTCTCTGTAAAAATTCCTTGCGCGAAGCGTTACCGCTACCGTACAGTGGTGCGCAATCTGGAGATCGTCCGGTTTGCCCGGCAATTTCAACCTTGTACCCACGCAGTGGTGATTCTGCCGGGTCCCCTGGGCACCGAGGGAACCGCGTTGTCGAGCGAGATGGATACATAGATCGAGGAGGCGTTTTCGTGAAAAGAATCTCAGGATTACTGTCCCGTGATATCAAGCTGGCACTGCGAACCGTCGCGTTGTGCGCGGCCACCTGCCTCGCCCTGATCAGTGCGCCGCTGGCCAAGTCACAATCGGCTACCAGCGCTACGCTGACTGGCTCCGTCACCGATCCAAGCGGAGCCGTGGTGCCGGGAGTCAAGGTGACGGCGCAAAACCTCGCAACCAATCTCGAGATCACGGTGGAAAGCAACAGCGCGGGCGATTACGCCTTTAATTCCCTGCCAGTCGGACAGTACAAAATAACCGCTCTCAGCGCCGGCTTTTCTCTTCTGGTTACAACCGGCGTGGAACTGACCGTCGGGCAATCCGCAACCCTCAACCTCCAATTGAAGCCGGGCGGGACCTCGGACACGATCACGGTGACCGGCGGAGCCGAACTCATCAACACCACGACGGCCGAACTCAGTGAGGTAGTCGACGAGGCGACGATTAAAGATCTGCCGCTGAACGGGCGCGACCCCGGAACCCTGGTCTTTCTCTCCGCGGGCGTGACCAACGAGCTCAACAGCCAGGCATCGACTCTGCAGGCTACCAACTCTTTCCCCAACGAGTCCGGCGCGTCAGCCGGCGGGCAGCGCCAGGGCAGCACCTGGTACCTGTTAGACGGCGTTTCTAATATGGATACCTATACACTTTTGTCTTTACCTTTTCCAAATCCAGATGCGACCCAGGAATTCCGGGTGATCTCGAACAACTTCGATGCCCGCAACGGCTTTGCTCCATCGGCCGTTGTGAGCGTGCAAACCAAGTCCGGCAGCAATGAATTTCATGGCGGGGTTTTCGAGTTCATCCGCAACGACATTTTTAATGCCAAGAATCCCTTCAGCGGACTTAAGGATCCTCTCAAGCGGAATCAATTCGGAGGGTTTGCGGGAGGTCCGGTTTTGAAGGATAAGCTGTTCCTTTTCGCGAATTATCAAGGAACACGTCAAAGCCTGAGGTCCGAAACGAATACTACTTACACTCCGACCCAGGCCGAGCGGAATGGAGACTTCTCGGCGCTGCTTTCCGTTACAGACCAGAATGGCAACCCCGCGCCGATCATTCTGCCCCCTCCTTTCGTCAACAATAAGATCGATCCCTCGCTCTACAGCCCCGGGGCCGTGGCTCTGCTCAAGTATCTGCCCCTGGGCCAGAATCCCCAGACGGGTCTGACAAACTTTGCTCTTCCCAATCAGCCCACGTTTTATAACGAAGTGACGGCGCGATTGGACGATACCCTGAATGATAAACAGCGCATGTTCGTCCGCAGTTTTCAGAATTATTACAAGCAGCCGAGCGAGACCCTGCCCAATAACATCCTGGCGGCGATTTTGGGGGCGAACGGCGTATACCTAAATGAGGTTGTGAACCATACCTGGGCTATCAACGCCAAGACGCTGAGCACCTTCGCGGCCGGTTACATCAGCTACGATTTTCATACAGGCACGACCATTCCTAACTCGAGTGGAAAGCCTCTGTGCCTGTCGCAATTCATCAATGTCGCCGATCCTCCAAACGCGTGCTATATCGAGGACCTCAATGTCGTTGCGGGTGGCGCGACCAGTCCTTACCTTCCACCGACAGGATTTGTTTCCTTCTCCAGCAATCCGGATAACACCAAGCGCCGCGACTTCAGCGGGACGGAAACCTTTACCGAGACGGTGGGACTGCACACCATCTCCGCCGGAGTGGACCTGTTCCATCGGCACCATACTGAAGCGTCACTGTTCGAGGAGAGCCCCATCATCGCCTTCAACGGTGAATATGACAACGGAGTGCCCTTCGCCGATTTTCTGCTGGGAAAGGCGGATAGCCTTTTCCAGGGAGCTGGTGAAGCCGGAGCTACATCGCAATGGATGTTTGGCGCCTACGCGCAGGATCAGTACAGGATCAGGCCGAAGCTGACGGCAACCCTCGGCCTGCGCTGGGATCCGAATACTCCGGCGCACGTTGCTGGCGGACGTGGGGCCGACTACATTCCCGGGCAACAGAGCACCCGCTTCCCCAATGCGCCTCTGGGCCTTGTATTTCCCGGCGATACGGGGATCACCGACACCCTCTATCATGCAAGCTACACTTACTTTGAACCGCGTATAGGTGTCTCATGGTCTGTGCGCCCTGCGACGGTGGTGCGGTCCGCGTTCGGGATGTTCACAACGCCAATGGAAGACGCGTTTTATCAGAGGGTGTGGGACGTTGCACCGTTCTCGCCCGGTTACAGCCCAAATTCCAGCACTACTCTCTATGTGCCTTTTGACAATCCATGGGCTAACTTTGGCGGGGGCCCGGGCCTGGCTCCGGGGAAGAGCCCTTTCCCGCCATTCGCCGGGCCGCAACAAAACCCGCCGGCGAGTTCGACTTTTGGCAGTGGCACAGGTGTTCCCGCTACATTCATACCCCATCTAAAGCTGGGTGTTACTCAGAGCTGGAACCTGTCGCTGGAGCAACAATTCACCAAGGCACTGGCGCTTCATCTGGCCTATGTCGGCAGTGAGTCCTACCATCAGGCGACGACGGTGGATCGCAATCCGGGCAATCCAGGTACTCCTGGGCAGCCCGATCCTAACCGCGGGTTGCGTTTCAGTCCTGCTTTCGGTGGAATTATTCAGGTGCAGGACGGTGGAACCGCCAGCTATAGCGCGCTCCAGGCCGGCGTGGAACATAAGTTCTCACATGGAATTCAATTCCAGTCGAACTTTACATGGTCCAAAACGACGGATGTGGGCGGCTCCGGCGATCCGGATTTCGAATCCAGCGTTAGCGATCCATTTGATATCGGACACGACAAAGGGCCGTCCAGCCTGAACGTTCCGTTTGTTTGGGTAAGCTACGGCCTTTATCAGGCGCCCACATTTGCCGGGCGCGGTGCTTTCATGAAGAACGTTCTGGGCGGGTGGGAAATCAGTGCGATTTATACCGCAGAGTCGGGCGAGCCGTTCACCATCAATGGCGGCAACGGTAATAATAATTCCGGTTATGACGAGGGCCAGGACCGCGCCGACCTGGTCCCCGGTCAGTCGTACAAGATTCGCAGCGGTGGCAAAAGTAACTGGATCAACAACTACTTTAACCAGGCGGCATTCACCCAGAATGAGATAGGCACTCCAGGAAATTCACCCAAGTTCTTCATTCAGTCGCCTCCAGATCGGGATATGGATCTCTCCTTCATCAAGAACTTCAGCTTCCGGGAGCGCTACAGAACTCAGTTTCGCTGGGAGATGTTTAACGCGACGAATACTCCGAGCTATGGCTCTCCGGACAACAACCCCACTGACGGAAACTTTGGACAAATCACGGGAATCGGACCCTACGCGCCACGAGTGATGCAGGCGGCACTGAAGATCACGTTTTAGAGGAGCCTCGCCGCCGCCCTTTCAGACGGCGAGGGGACAGAAAACCGGGGGCCTTGCCGGAGCGTCTCAGGGAGGTGTGCGATTCGCCCGCGTTTCTACCAGTCGAGTTTTTCCGGGAAGAACTCTGCGATCAGATCGTCGTAATAGGGCTTCAGGTCTTTCACGTTCGGCTTGGCTGCACCTTTGGAATAGAGGTCATAAGGATTGAATAGCTTGACCCAGGTCAGCATCTCACGATCGTGTTCCGAGGTCAAATGCTGGTAATCTCCCTGTTGATGCCAGGAGTAGAAGGAGTGATAGCGGAGCATGTAGAGGGCGGGTTCGGGTAGATAGTCTCTGACCACATGACCGATATAGGTATCGTGTCCCCAGGACATGTGCACATTACTGAGCCCACAGTCAGGCTCGTAGATTCCATGTTGCGTCTGATACCGGGCAACCTTGAAATCGGGGTTGGAGGCGAAGTACTCCGGGAAAACGACTTTATCGGAGTAGGCGCAGCCAACAGGAAAAGTGTCTCCGACCACCGCCCACTGCGGCTCACCGTAAAGGCACAGAACCTTGCCGAGGTCATGAATGAACCCCGTGAGCACCATCCAGCGTGGGTGTCCGTCTCTGCGAATCGCCTCCGACGTCTGGAGGAGGTGCTCAATTTGGGTCAGATCGGTATCCGGATCGCTATCATCGACGAGGGTGTTAAGGAACTCAGCAGCCTCCCATATGCTCATCCTGCCCTTTTTCAGTGCCAGATACTCCTTCTCCTTCTCAAGCACGAAGTCAAGTGTCTGCAATTCGTGATTGAGTTTGTAAAACTGCGCAACTGTCGGGACGACTGCAGCGTCGTAGTTGCGAAACTCGGCCTGGGACTTACCTTCGCGATAACGGCCGGCAACGAAGCCGCTCCATTCGTCTTCAATGGTCAGGCCGTCGTGGGCTACTGCAGCTGGATTTTCCATGGCATCACCTTTCGTCGGGATACAATCAGGCGTTACCGGTAACGTACTCCAAATGGGCGGCAAATGACAAGGGATAAGAGGGCAGTTGCGGCAGAATTGTCTGTCATATTGGCGTGGCTGCTCCCCGCAGCGTGGACGCGGTTCCGAATGAGAACGCGAAGCCGATGCGCAGGGAGCCTGATCGCGTTGGTTCTTTGCACGAGCGCGGCCGTTGCACAGTACCCGAACCGTCATCACGCCACGCAGATGGAAGAGAAAGCCGCGTGGGCAGCTCGGTGGATTGCCGCTCCTCTTCAGGCCAGCGGGAGGGCGCGACCGGGAACGGCCAACCCCAGCTCCGGCCCCCTGCCCATCTTCCGGCGTGAATTCACGCTTGCGGGGCCATTGCGTCGGGCTAAGCTGCGTATAACGGGACTTGGGCAATACGAGATCCATATCAATGGACGCAACGTCACCGAGACCGTCCTGAATCCAGCCTGGAGCGATTATCGAAAGCGGGTGTTCTACAACACCTACGATGTCACGCGGTTCATCAGGCAAGGGCGGAATGCCATCGGAGTGATGCTCGGCAATGGGATGTACAACGTCGTGGAGACCAAGGGACGCTACACGAAGTTCAGCGGCTCTGCTGAAACTCTCGAGCTGATTACCCAGCTCGATGTAGAGTTATTGAATGGCAAGGCGGCAACCCTTACCAGCGATGAAAAATGGAAGACCGCTCCGGGCCCGATCATCTTCGATTCTACTTATGGGGGCGAAGACTACGATGCGCGCCTTGAACGCCCGGGCTGGGATCAGCCCGGGTTCAACGATGAGAACTGGGCCCCCGTCGCGGTAGTGCCAGGCCCGGCCGGACGACTTGTTCCCGAAACAATTCCCCCGATTCGCCCGTTCGAACGGTACGAACCGGTGCGGGTGAACCATCCTCGGCCTGGCACAGCCGTATACGATCTTGGGCAAAATTTCGCGGGCTGGCCGGAAATCGAGGTTACTGGAGAGAGAGGTGCGTCCGTCACCCTGCTCGCCGGTGAGCTACTTGACGACGCCGGATTGGTTACACAGCGAAGCGCTTATGCATTTCCGGACTCCAGGAACTCATATACGTATGTATTGAAGGGCGGCGGGCCGGAGAGTTGGCATCCAGCCTTCAGTTACTACGGCTTCCGCTACGTGCAGGTGGATACAGCAGGTTCTGGACCAGTGGTGATGAACAAGCTGGCGGGGCGCTTTCTGCATGACGCCGTGCGGGTGGATGGGCAGTTTTCGTCTTCCAGTGATTTACTAAACCGGATTCATATCCTGATTGATCGAGCGATGTTGAGCAACATGATGAGCGTATTAACAGACTGCCCGCACCGCGAGAAATTAGGGTGGCTCGAACAGACTCATCTCGCCGCTTCGTCGCTCATGTATAACTACGATCTCGATGCGCTCTACGCGAAGGTAGCGGACGACATGCAGGATGCGCAGCAGCCAGATGGGCTGGTCCCGGATATAGCGCCGGAGTTCACGGTATTCTCCGGCGGATTCCGCGATTCCCCGGAGTGGGGATCGGCGATCATTCTAAGTCCATGGAAAGCATATCAGTTTTACGGAGATATCGGATTACTCCGCGATCATTACGAGGCAATGCGGCGCTATGCGGCATATCTCAAAACCCGATCAATCAATCGTCTGCTGGAGTATGGGCTGGGCGATTGGTACGACATTGGGCCACAGCCGCCGGGGGAATCGCAGCTAACCTCGAAAGGCCTCACTGCTACTGCAATTTACTATCAGGATCTGACCACAATGGCGCGCATCGCGATGCTCCTGGGTCGCGCCGCCGATGCCACGCAATACACGGAAGAGGCGCGTCAGGTTAAGGACACGTTTAACGCGCGCTTCTTTCATCGGAAAACCGAGGTATACGATTCCGGGAGCCAGACGGCGGATGCAATGCCCCTGGTTGTGGGCCTGGTGCCCGAACCAGATCGGGATGGAGTTCTGGCAAACCTGGTTGGGGACATACAAAAGCGCGGTAACCATGTGACGGCGGGGGATATCGGGTTTCACTATGTAGTAGAGGCGCTTACGGAGGGGAATCGGCCGGACGTTCTCTACGACATGCTGTCGCGTACCGATGATCCGAGTTATGGCTATCAGCTGGCGCACGGAGCAACTACTCTGACGGAGGCGTGGGATGCGAATCCAGCGTCTTCACAGGATCATTTCATGCTGGGGCATGCGGAGGAGTGGTTCTATCGAGGGCTGGCGGGCATCGATTTCGACCTAACCCGCAGTCGGGATGAACAAATCAGAATCCATCCGTCTGTGGTGGGAGATATAACAAATGTTACAGCAAGCTACCATTCGCGATTGGGAGAGATCACCAGTTCCTGGCGTGTCAGGGGAGATGACCTGCGCATGGATGTAGTAATTCCTACCGGGGCTCGGGCTACGCTGGTTATGCCTGAAGGCTTTCAAGTGATTACGGTAAACGACAGAACCCTCCGAGTTGGCGCTGGAATCCAGAGGGTCGAACCGGCGAAAGGCACTGTCGCTTTCGTGGTCTCCAGCGGAGCGTGGCGAATCGGGGCGCGGCGAAGGCTGCCTTCGGGCACTTCAACGTATCGCTGATGCGCTGCGGATGCCGCTGAAGACGATCCGGGAGTGGGTTGTGGGGCGGTGGGGCGAACCGCCTTAGGATGACTGTTGTTGCATTAAGCTCGATGATTCCCGATCCGGCGGAAAGCTCACCGAGATGCGAGTGCCTTGCCCCGGCACGCTATCAGCGCGGATTAGCCCTCCATAAAAAGTAACGAGCGATTTGGTAATCGCCAGGCCCAGGCCGAATCCTCCCGTTGCTCGCGCGCGAGAAGAATCGGCGCGATAAAAACGCTCGAAAATGCGCCCCAGGTGTGCCGCTTCAATCCCGCAACCGCGGTCGGCCACTATAACAGTTGCCAAGCCGGACTGAACACCACATGTCACATCGATGACCGATGCGATGGGACTGTATTGGATTGCATTTTCCAGAACATTGAGCCAAATCAACTCAAGATCCGCCATTTCGGCACGAATCATCGCTCCTTCACTCGCGCTGAAATCGATGCGAATCTGCTTGTCTGCAGCACATTGCGCCAACTTTGCGATTGCCGACTCGCAGGACGATGCCAGATCGACAGGTTCCAACTGGCGCTCAATTCCGTCGGCTATTCGTTGTTCGGCGCGAGCCGTCTGCAGCATCCGGTTCAGCAGGCTCTCCAGGCGGTCGCAGTCCCGGTTCATCGCCGTCAGGCCTCGCACATAATCGATTGGCTCCTGAGGCCTAGCTATCGACATCTGCAGCGTGGACTTGAGAATCGCCAGGGAGGTCTTCAGTTCGTGAGCAGCATCCCCAACGAATTCCCTTTGCCGCGTAAATGCCGCCTCCAGGCCCCTCAGTACTGTGCTCAATGCGCCGATGAGCGGCTGCAGTTCCTCAGTCCTGCGCGCCGCGGCAGACGGCTCAAAATTCCAATGCTCCACAGAAATCGCTCCAGCTGCCACGGCGAGGTCATGCAATGGCATCAGCGCCTTCCGAATGCTCCATATCGCAAGAACGATGGCCGGAATCAATACCGCCAGGCTCGCGACCCCGATGATCTCGGCCAGCTCCCGCATGGCGTGGTCGAGCCCTCCTGTGGCAGCTGCGTAGACAACGGTTAGTTTGGGCAACGGCTGTGGAATCCCTTCCTCGGTATCGAGGATGGCGACGTCACGGAGCACAATCGCCCGATAAGACTGGCCGCTCCACTGAAAGTTCCAGAAGCGGGCGCCCGGCGGAATACTGGCAAAGATCTGTGGGTCCAGCCCCGCAGTGTGCCGCTCAAAGTCCCCGTGATCGCTGACCACCGAAAACAGGTCATCGTGCTCACGATGGTCCGCCCGGGGAACCTTAGCCGCGTTAAACAGCAACCCTGGACTTCCATCGTCAGGGTAATAAACCAGCGCCGCAATGCTCTCCGCGCGCCCCTCCAGAGACACGTCGAATGCGCGTCGGCCATAGTGGCGGGAGAACGCGGTCGCAATGATTACCAGCCCGACTGCCAGCAGAAGCTGGGAAACGACGACCCCAAAGGTCAGCCGCTTCTCAAGAGAAAATGTCTTCATCGCAATTCAATCTCGCCGATTGCATATGTGGCTCTGGCCGGTGTCAATCCCCGCTTGTGCTTGTTCCCTGAATCCGGTCGGCCGCGCCCGCCACAGCTTCGCTCTCCAGCCGCAATGCGTAACCCAAACCGCGCACCGTCTGAATCAACTTCTCCCCGGCAACGAGCTCGATCTTCCGTCGCAGTCCTGAAATATAAACCTCGATCACGTTGCCGAATTTCTCCCAGTTATAGTCGTATAGGTGCTCCAGCAGTTCTTCCTTCGACACTAATGCGCCGCGGCGCATGGCCAGATACTCCAGCACGCGGTACTCCATGGCCGTCAGTACGATTCGCTTGCCGTTCACCTGAACATTGCGCATTACCGTGTTCACCTCAAGGGGACCGGTCTGAATCACCGGGGAATGCTCTCCCTTGCCGCGGCGCAACAGAGCTTTGCACCGAGCTACGAATTCGCCCAGGTCGAAAGGCTTGGTGAGAAAGTCGTCCGCACCTGCATTCAGCAACTTGATGACGACCTCTTTCTCATCGCGCGCCGTCAGTACCAGTACCGGAATGTTCTTACCTTCGCCGCGCAGCCTGGTCAGCACTTCCAGTCCGGTCAACCTGGGCAGCATGAGGTCGAGGACCAGCAGGTCGTAAGGATTTCCGCCGGCCAGAAATAAGCCCTCTTCGCCGTCGGTCGCGATGTCGACCGCGCACAATACGTTGTTGCGCAGGATGGCGGCCACATTCTGGGCCAGCCGCTCCTCATCTTCAACCACCAATACCCGCATGTTTACCAGTCCAAAGAAAGTTCGGACAAACCGCTGGGCGCCGTTCCGCGGGAAGTGTCCAACATCTTCAGCTACGCCGCGACATTTTCTGTCGCTTCAACTCTGTTTCGCGTCAGCAGGAAGTACACCAACGGCGTAATCACCAGGCTGAGCAGCATCGAAATGCACAGTCCGCCAATGACCGCAATAGCCAGCGGCTGCAGCATCTGCGATCCGGCGCCAATGGCGAAGGCCAACGGCAGCATGCCACACACAGCCGCCAGCGCCGTCATCACGATCGGTCGCAATCGGCGCTGTGCCGCGTGCAACATGGCATCGCGTGCCGAAGCACCCTCGGCCCGAAATTTCTCATCGGCATCGAGCAGCAGAATGCCGTTCTTCGCTACGATGCCGATCACCATAATAAGCCCCATGAATGAAGCCACATTGAATGTTGTTCTCGTGATGAGCAGTGCGAGGATCACACCAGCAATGGACAGCACCGAAGAAGTGAGAATGGCGATCGGCGCTTCGAAGTTACGGAACTCCGCGAGCAGCACCCCAAAAACCAGCGCCAGCGCCAGCAGCAGCACCTGCAGGAGATCGTGAAACGACTTCTGCTGATCTTCGTACTGTCCGCCATACTCAACGCGCACAGACGAGGGCAGATTCAGCCCGGCGACCGTCTGCCTGACCTTCTCCACGGCGGTGCCCAGATCGGTTCCTTCCAGGTCGGCCGTAACGACAATGAGCCGCTGCAGATTCTCGCGCCGAATCTCATTCTGCGGCGGCAGATCTTCCACGCTGGCCAACGAGCCCAGCGAAGCGGTGTGACCCGAGGGGCTATTGAACACGGTGTTCCGGATGGCATCGAGCGAGGCGCGATGTTCATCGGCAAGGCGAACCCGAATCGTATACTGGCGGCCGTTGGCGATCAGCGGAGCGGAAATTGGAATCCCATCCAGGATCGAAGTCGCGTCCTGTGAGGCTTCTTCCGGAGTAAAGCCGAGCCGCGAAGCCACAAGCGGATCGATCTGGAAATTGGTCGCCGGTCCGCTGATGGTGTTCTCGATTCCGTTCTCCACGTCGACCACGCCGGGGATCTTTTCGATAGCATCGCCTACGCGCGGCCCAAGCTGCGTCAGCATTTGTTGATCGCTGGAGTAGAGTTTTATCTGGATCGGCTCGGGCGCATTCGAAAGGTCGTTGATGTTGTCCTGCAGAATCTGGGTCAGTTCAATGTCCAGTTCTGGTTCCGTCTTCCTGATCTCTGCGCGCACGTCGTCCATCACGTCCCATACGGATCGGCTGCGCCGGGCCTTCAGCCTCACCGTGAAGTCGCCGCGATTGCCTTCCGTAACTGCGGCGTATCCCAGTTCGAGGCCCGTGCGGCGGGATGTACTCTCCACCTCCGGCATGGAGTGCAGAATCCTCTCCACATGCTCCAGGATGCGGTTGGTTTCAGCCAGCGAACTACCCGCCGGCGTGAAGTAATCGAGGATAAATCCGCTTTCGTCCATCTGCGGGAGCAGATCGCTGCCGAGCGACTGGTAGCCCAACCACGTGCCCGCAACCAGCAGAACGCAGATGCCGCCAACCCACAAGGGCTTGGCAAGTGCCCAATTCAGCGTCTTGTGATGCGTCTCAAGCACCCGGGTCATCAGCTTACCAGTACTGTGACGGTCGTGACTCTTGCCTCCGGAGCTGCCTCGTTCTTCCTTCAACAGAACATAGCTCAACCCTGGGGTCCAGGTAAGCGCTAGCCCGAGGGACGTCAGGAGCGCCGCTGTCATCGTCACCGCCAGCGCCCTGAAGAAGAGTCCTGTCACGCCGCTGACTGAAACCAGCGGGAGAAATACGACGACGGGCGTGATGGTTGACCCGATCAGCGGGACGGTGAGTTCGCGGAATGCCTTGCGCACTGCCTCGGCGCGTGATTCACCTGCGTCGCGGTGCATGACGATGTTCTCAACCACCACGATCGCGTCGTCAATGACAAGGCCGATGGCCGCCGCCAGGCCGCCCAGTGTCATCAGGTTGAAGCTCTCGCCCATCAGCCACAGCACGCCAATGGTGATGGCAACAGTGACCGGAATAACGAGCCCGGCAATCAGCGACGACGTCCAGTCGCGCAGGAACAGAAACAGGATGATGCAGGCCAGGATCAGACCGATCAAAATCGCGTCGCGTACGCTGCCGATCGCGTTGCGCACTAATTGAGATTGATCGTAGAACGGCTCCAGTTTCACGCCCTGAGGCAGGTTTTTGCGCAGTTGCGCCACCTGCGCGGCAACGGCATCGGCCACCGCCACCGTGTTGCTCGCCGGCTGACGCATCAGACTCAACAGCACTGCGTTCTTTCCGTTGGCCGTCACCGTGGTGTAGACCGGCATCGTGCCGTGTTCCACCGTGGCCACATCGCCCACATGTATGGGAGCTCCCACGGGCGTGGTCCTCACTACCAGGTTGCGTATGCCATCGAGATCGTGCACTTGCGCGCCGACCAGTGCCAGAATGAGCTGATGGTTCGCCTCATAAAGTCCGGGCGAATCGACGATATTCGAAGCCTCGATCGCGCTCGCCAGGTCGGGAACAGTTACGCTCGCATTCTGCATCAGGGCCAGATTCGGGACCACGTGAAACTCCGGCACCTGGCCTCCCTGCACCAGCACTGTGCTCACGCCGGTGGTGCGATTGAGGGGAGGCTTCAAATCATAAGTGGCAATCTCCCACAGACGCGTCAGGGGCACCGTATCCGAAGTGAGGCTGTAACCAAGAATCGGAAAACTGGCGAACGTGAGCCGCCTGGTCGAGATGTGCACCGTCGGAGGCAGCGTCTGCTGCACCATCGAGAGCGCCGCATCCACAAGTTGCAGTTCCGTGATCATGTCCACGTTCCAGTCAAAGAAAAGGCTCACCTCGGCTGAACCGCGACTGGTCGTGGATCGTACCGTTTCAAGTCCGGGCACGGAGTTGACCGCGTCCTCGATAGGCCGCGTGATAGTCACCTCCATCTGTTCCACCGGCATCACGCCGTTGTCCACCGCGATAATGACGCGTGGAAAATTGGTCTCCGGGAAGACAGAGACAGGCACCTTGAATGCGAGATAGACGCCCACCGCCGTGAGCGTAATAGCGAAAAAGAAGACGGTGCGGGTGGTCCGTGCCAGCCAGAATGACTGGTCGCCACTTGCGGATGCGTGGGCCTGGCTCGGCATTACTTGTCGTCCCCGCCTTTGTCTGCCCCAGCTGGCTTGTCGTCCGCATCGTCGCCGGCCTTGCCGATCTTCACCCTGGTGCCAGGATCGATTCCGTACGATCCGGTCGTGATCACCTGCTCTGAGCCGTCCAACCCGCTCAATACTTCAATATCCTCCCCATCGGTGATCCCGAGTGTGACCTTCTTCTTCACTGCCGTGCCGTCGGACCCCACGATCATCACGCTCTTGCTGCCATCGTCGCCGGTCAGCACCGCCGATTGCGGAATTTTCATCGCGTTCGCAACTGAGCGGCCATTGATTGCAACCTTCACCGGCGCTCCCACCTTGAGCTTGCCGCTGCGGTTGTCAATCTTCAGCCACACCTCCACAGTTGTGCTTCCCGGGTCGAGCGCGGGGCTAATCATGGCCACCTTTGCCGGTACAGTATCGTCTGAGCCGGGTGCTTGAATTTCTGCATCGGCACCCACCTTCAACCGCTGCGCGAGCGCTTGAGCAATATGCGCCCTGGCCAGCAGCGTGTTGGTCTCAATGACTGTGATCAGCGGCGCCCCGGCAGCCGCGGTTTCGCCTGGGAACAGGGGCCGGTCGGTCACAAATCCATCAATGGGGCTGCGAATCTGCGAGTAACTCACCAGGGCCTGCGCGCCCTTCAGCTTGCCCTCGGCCGAGGTCAGATCGCCCTGCGCAGCTTTGAGTGCGGCTTCATGGGTTACCGCGCGCATCGACTTGAGGTGACTCGTCGCGGTGTCAAAAGCGGACTGCGCCTGCACCAGCGCCGCCCTAGCCGTGTCAAGATCGCGGCCCGGGATCGCTCCCTCCGCAAAAAGCTGTCTGCGGCTGGTCACGATGCTCTCATTCAGATCGAGATTAGCCCTGGCTTGCGCCACATCGGCTTCCGCCTTGAGTTGCTCCTCGGGTACCTGTGCCCTGGTGGCCGTCGCATAGGCCGCTTGCGCCGCCTCATACGCGCCCTGGTTGTCCAGTGCCGCCGCTGAGAGGTCGGCATCCTCGAGCACAACAAGAAGCTCTCCGGCTTTCACCCGCTGTCCGCGCTCGACATAGAATTTCTTTACCGGGGCGGTGATCTTCGGCTCGATGGCGGCCTGCGCAATTGGCGCCAGGACAGCATCTGCCATGATCTTCTCAGTGATCTCGCCATATTCTGGCTTCTCCGCCTGCACTGTTACCTGCGCCTGAACCTCTGCTTCCTTCTTGCAGCCGCTCAGAACCAAAGAGACTGCCAGTGCGCCGAGCGCTGGAAAACTTAACGCAATCGCATTCCGCTTTGAATCCGTTCTCATCGTTTTACTCATCCTGATAAGGGGTCTCGTCTCGGATTTCCGAACCCTCACTCTTACATCGTTCCGGTCAGCGTCTGGAGATCGGCGAGCGCGGCTTCGTACCGCACGCGGCCGTCTTCACGCGCGTTTTGCGCGGCAATGTACTCGCCCTGTGCGTCCACCACCTCCAGCACAGTTGCCTCGCCACCCCGGTAGGCCAGGCTGGTGAGCCGCAAACTCTCGGCCGCGGTGTTCACGCTAAGATCCAGCGATGCGAGCTGGTCCCGCGCCATTGCCGCTTCGGAGTACGCCTCGTCCAGTTTGGCGATCAGCTGCCGCTGCCTGGCCGTCAACGCCACCTTTGTCGATTGCCGCCGAATCTCGCTCTGCTTTACACGCCGCTGGGTATTCAGCCAGTCCCAAACGGGAATGTTGAGCGTCACGGTCGCTGAGTAGCCGAGATTGTTCACGTGGTCCGGCCCTGGCCCGGTCGTGGCAAATTGCGGAGCATCGATACCGTATGTGTATTCCAATCCGAGATCGGGCAGATACGCGGCTCGCGCCGCCAGCACATCCGCATTGCTGGCCTGCAGCGCTTCCATGGCGCTCTGCAACTCGGCATTGTTTTTAGCAGCCGCTGTGTCGATATCCTCGCGCGAAGCCAGCACAGGCGCTGCATCGGGAGCGCTCAGCGTGTAAGGTGTACGCGGATCGGGAAACAGCAGCACACCCAGTTCCAGACGCGCTTTCTCGGCTGCGACCCGCGCATCGCCCAGTTCCCGCTGCCGTGATTGCTCCTGGAGCTGCGCCTTCACCACGTCGGCATGCGCCGATTCGCGAGCCTGCTCGCGCTGACCGGTTAACTTGGTAAAGCCGGCAGCTTCCTGAGCCGCGCGCTCGGCCACGGCAAGCTTGTGATCGGCCGCCAGCGAGCCATAGAAGAGCGAAACCACGGCCGACACCAGTCCGCGGCGCGCAATTTCCTGCTCCGCCGCAGCCTGTGCCGCCAGCGCCGATGCACGTTGAGCGCTGGCCACGCTCGCCAGGCCAATCGTCTCCGATACCGTACCCTGGCTCACGTATTCACGAGGTGCGTTATTGGCGATGTAAATGGGGGCGGGCTCCAGAGATCCAGGCGATGACGACGACTTGCTGTAGGGGCGCTGCGGCTCTGTATAGAGAAGTGAATTGTTGTACGTCACGCTGGGTAGCAGGCCAGCATAGGCGATATTTCGATCCAGACGCGCGGAACGCCCCTCCGCCACTGCCGCCGCGTAGTTCGCCTCGCTGCTCTGCGCCCGGTGAATTGCCTCTTCCAGCGTGATCGCCGCCGGCGGCTGTGCCGCTGCGTGGTTACTCTGCCCAGCGGGCACCTGCCCGCTGGCGCACGTTGCCGCTGCCAGCAATATCGCCGCCATGGTCACAATTCCGCGTTTTCCATGTGCTTTCATTTTCAGATTGACATCATCCATAATCGAGCGCGATTCCGTCCACCCACGCAATCCCGCTCCTGCGATGTCTATGGCAAGGTGGCCGATCATTTCCTGAATGAAAGCCTAACGTCACGCAGGCAATCGGTTTCAGCTTAGCCTCCGGCGAGCTTTCGCTTGCCGGAGAACCAATCACTGGCCAACCTCTATGATCATGAATGAATCCGGTTTGGCCTGTGGACGGGCGTTACCCGCAGCCGGCAGCATCTCTGCCGCGGGCAGGTACGACTTGTGAGTGATCTCGTCCACGCCCATGGTGCGTGCCGAGGCCGCCGTCTTCACCGTCTGCACCACCGCCCATTTGCCGCCTTGCATGCTCACGATGGTCAGAGTGCCGTCGCCCGCACTGGCGTACGCTACGCCCTCGTCGAACTTCGTGGCATCCACTCCCTTGCCGATGGGCAGCGAGTCCACCACCACGCCCGTATCGGCGTTCATGACCACCAGCATCTGCGGGTTGCGGCAGCCCACGAATAAAAGGTGTTTGACCGTATCCATAGCCATGCCGACCGGGTGTCCGCCCGGCGTAACCGGCCATTGCGCCACGACCTTGCGGGTCTTCAGATCGACCTTCGCAACCATGTCTTTGTCTTCGAGATTGATGTAGACCTTCCCCGCGCCATCAGCCGCCAGAAACTCCGGGCCGCCGCCCAATGGAATAGGCGAATCCACCTTACCGGTCTTCGGATCGATATCTGGCTGAATGGTCATCAGCGCATTGCCATCACCTGACACCGCCAGAACCGCTTTTTGCTTAGGGTCATAGATGATTCCATCGGCGTCGGGCATGGCCGCGATCTTGCCCAGCACGGCGTAGGTCTTCAGGTCAAAGATAATGATCGCGCCCTGCCCACCGCCATCGGTGATAAAGCCGCGGTTAAGCTCCGGGACGAGAGCCACGCCATGCGAACGAATTTGTCCGGGAATATCGCCGATTACCTTGCCCGTATTTTCGTCGATCGCCTGCGTATGTGTGCTGCGGGTGACAAACAACCTATGGTTCGGAGCATCCACCGTGACGTAGTCCCATCCGCCGGGACCACCCACATGGAAGGTGTTCTGGACTTTCCAGGTGGTTTGGGCGAAAGCTGGAAGAGTGCTGGTTGCAAACACCATCAAAATCTGCGGCAGGATGTTTCGGGTTTTGCGCACGTCGCTTCTCCTTGCGGTCACTCGATTCGCTTTCGATTTACGATTGATCCGGTACGTAAGAATCCTGCTGCTGGGCTTCTCAGAGTTCTCGGTGTTATGGTGGCCGATGAAGCCTTAACAGGACCTTAAATCCACCGGACGATGATTGCTGCCAGCGCATCGAGAGGGGACCGATCCTATTCATAATGTCCTTTATCGTGTGCGCCGTGCGAAGGCATCCAGATTCGATGATGATCCGCGTCTGATTTTCACAGAGATGAATTAGGTCTGAATGAGGTGTTTCGCTGACGCCAGTTCTTTGCGGAGATCCACTTCGCCGGGGTCGAGCAACACCGCAGCCCCAAGCTTCTCCCAGGCTTCGTGGGCGTCTCCGTTCTTCAGCAGCGTTTCTCCCTGGGAGCGGAGCGCCTTCGCGAGATCTGGATGCGTGCGCGCGAGGTCCCGGGCGATGAGCTGCCCCTGGAGCCGGTTGCCGCTCATGGTCAGAGCTTCCGCCAGCAGGACCCTGGCCTCGACGATATCGTCCGCGCCCAGGGTGCCTAGCTTCAGCTCATCGTTGAAGTGGCGAACGGCGCCCGCGCCATCTCCGCGCTCCAGAGCAATTTCGCCCAACACACGCAATGCATCCGCAGTCTGTGCATTTCGTGAGAGCGCGGCCTGGGCCAATTCAGTGGCGCGCCCGACATCGCCAAGGTCCAGCCATGCGACAGCCTCGCGAGCCTGGGCCTCGGGTTCAGGGGCAGATTTGTCGAGGTCCGCCAGTGTCTCTTCAGCCTGGGCACTCTGCCCTGAACGCGCGAATGCAGCGGCTGCGGTTGCTTCGACCAGGGGTTTGGACGCGAGGGCGGGACCAAACAGCTGAAAAGTCGCCGACGCCTCGGCATATTCCCCCGTTGCAAACTGCGACATGCCCAGATAGGCGCGAGCGGTCGCGTCGTCGGGGTGAGTTGCGACCTCCTGGCGCAAGGCGCTTTCGCTCTCTTCGTACGAGCCACTCAGGAAAGCGGCAAATCCGAGGTTGCGCATCACGGGATCGAGCGTCGGATCGTATTCGGCGGCGTAGTGGAGCGGCAGGACGGCAGCCGCGTAATCGTGTTTGCGAGCCAGTACCGTGCCCATATCGTTAAGGCTGTTGGCGGCGACTTCGCGCAGTTGCCGGGGCGTGGCTTTGAGCTCGGATTGCGCAACCCTGCCTGGAAGCACCGCGGAAGACTTGCTCGTGACGCCGGGATCCACGACACCTCCGCCGGCATCGGGGGTGCGCTCCGCGAAGTCGGCTTGTGGAGCAATCTGCTGCTCAAGCGCGCTCTCGGTTGCGCGGTGCTTGGGATCAGCGCTAACTCCCTGCTCCTCAGCAATCCGATCGAGGATAAGCAGCGCCAGCCGCACCTGACCGGGCTTTTCACGCTTGCTCGTTTTCGCTAAAGAGAGGTAGTGCTGAAGGGCGTCGCCAGCCTCTGCCGGACGATCCTGGTCCCAATCGTTCATGCCAAGCTGGTACCAGGGCTCGGGCGCGGACGGATCGGCGGTGAGAGCCGAACGCAGGTGGATAGCGGCCGCTTCGAATTGATGGTATTGCGATTCGATCAAGCCGAGAGACAAGTTGGACGCGTATCCATCGGGATCCAGCTGGTGCGCGGCAGTGAACGCCTGGAGCGTCTGCTCGTTGTACTGAAAACCGTTGAGCTCCCAGGAAGCCATGCCCAGGGCAATTTGCGCATCGAACGAGTTGGGGGCGAGCTCCACCGCACGAGCTGCTTCGCGCAAAGCATCGTCGCGATCGGAGCCCAGTTCCATAGTTTTGGAAAGCTCGATGCGCAGATCGGCCGAGTCGGGATTCGTTTTCAGAATATGCTTCTCCAGCTCCGCGGCATCGGCGGTCTCGCCGCACAGGAGCTCCGATCGCAACAGCAAAAGCTCCGTGGGCCGGTCGGAAACGAGGCGATCCGAAGATGGAAGTGCCTGAAGTGCTTTCGTGCTCTGCTGGTCCTTCGTGTCCACGACGGTTAACAGCCGAAGAGAAGCCACGGCAAGGTCGCGGCTGGTTTCGAGGATCGCGTCCGGATCGCCCGAACCGACCGCATACTGCTCGGCAAGAATGAGAGGTTTGAGCTCAGGGCCAAAGAGATCGGGATCGGGCATCGCGTTGACGGAGGCGGCCTGAGCCGCAGCCTGCCCGGTCGCGTAAAGCGCAAAGAGGAGAAAAAGCGAAGGAACGGTGCCCCTGTGAGGTCTCGGCAATGCGATTGCGCGTCCGGTCATCGTCTCAATCCGGGAAGGGAGCGTTGGCCTTGACAATTCGGATTTCGTGGTCGGTGAAGTCGTAGTGAATACCCGCCATCCTGATCTTCTCCATGTGGCAGGACGTGCAGCGAGACTTCGCCACAGGACAGGCAGCCTGAACGGCGGAACCCTGCGGGCTGCTTCCCGCGCCGTTCGCATGACAGCGCAGGCAAGCCGAATCGTACCCAGCCGCATCGCGCTGGAGCGGCTGATGGGGGTTATGGCAGGCGAAGCAGGTGAGGCGAGTATCGCCGGTTTGACCCCAGCAACGACTCTTCTCGAGGCGGTAAGCAGGAAAACGAGCGGTGAGCGGTCCGACAACGCCCATCAGCTCGGCGTCTTTCGGAGTGGAGTGACATGCGCCGCAGAAATCGATGGCCTCCGCCGCTGGAAGGGACGCGGGGTTCACGATATCCAGCTCCTCGTCGTCTCCCTTGTTCATGGCTGCGACATGAGCGCGCCCGGGACCATGACAGGCCTCGCATGCAATGCCTGGCTGATAATGGGCAGCGCTCAGCGGCTGGGTAGTAGTGAGCGCGGTGACATGACAGGAATAGCACTCGCGGGCTTCAAACTCGGCGAGCTTACGACCCTCTGCCATTGCCAGTGAGACGGGGGGGGCCGCCAGACGTCCGGGAGTCCGGTCGAAGCCGTGGAGATCGGCAAAATAGTTGAACCGGCTCTCGTATAGCTGCCCCTTGTCCCACCAGACATAGCTCTGGGCGATTGCGCCGGAGCCAAATGCCCATTGCAAAGGTTCGGAGAGTTGATGCGTCCCGTCGGTGACGGATAGAACGAAAGTATCTTTCATCCTGCCGATCTTGTAACGGTAAGAACCGAAGGAGAAGACGGGACCGGTGTGGGCAGCCAGAACTGAAGAGTCCGCGGCAGGCATCATCGTGCGCGCCATCTGGGTTGTGACCTGGGTGCGGGCGATGCCGGCGTGACATCCAGCGCAGGCTTGCTCTCCCACGAATTGCGATTCATCGGTGACTTGCCTGGTGGGCCACCACCGCGCCTGCTTCAGATGCTCTCGAGTGGTCGATGGAGCCGCGGGTCCGGCAATCTCCGGCCCATCCGTGAGCGCGGCCGCCATCGCCGCCCAGCACGAAAAAAGAAGCATCGCCAGTTTCCAGCCAGAAGGATGCATCAGCAGGGAAAGCACTATCACTCTATCAGCAGCTAAAGCAGCAGCGCTATTCGCTGTGCCCGGATTATTTGCACGGGACAGGCCAACGCTATTGAGCTGGGGGCACTACTTTCTCCAGCTGAGCAATCTGCTGCCTGACCACATCCAGGTTGGGTCCGGGCGGCATATAGGTCAGGCAGTGCCGCAGGTGTTCGAGCGCTCCGGAGTACTCGCCTCTCCCGGCCAGGATCACAGCCAGGAGTTGCTCGGTGTTTGGCGCGCGATGGCTCGGATCCATCGACAGCGAGGTTTCGGCGCTGGTCTCGGCCTGCCTGCGATTGCCGAGATTGAGATTGCCCACAGCGTTGAAGTACCAGATTTGCGGCGTACCCGCTGGATCGAGTTTCAATGCCTGATTGGTCGCATCGACCACGGCCTGCCAGTTCTTTTGCAGTGCGGAAAGCTCGGCAATGGGCTCGTAGGGCGGAATGTAGCTGGGATCGGCGGAAGCCGCCTTCTCATATGCGCTCAGAGCCTCCTGCGTACTGTTTTCCAACTGCTCGACCTGGCCAAGATGGTACCAGGCTTCGGCAAACTTCGGATCGATGCTTACTGCCTTCTGCAGATGGTGGCGCGCGCTGTCGAAGTGTTTCTCAAGGTCGTCGTTGTGTGCCTTCTCGAACTCCTTCAGCGCGTCCGGCGGGGCCGACTCGGTGGTCCAGCTGACGCTTGAACCGGCTGCCCGCTCGTCCCGGGTCAGCATAATCGTGCCAATCGAAGGATCGTCCTCGATCGTGCGGTTGGCGATCGTCACCCGCGTGGATTTGAACCCTTCAACAACCGCGCTGACACTGCACCCTACCAGTTCCGACGGTGCTACATGGTTCGGATCTTTCTTTTGCGAGATGATCTCGCTGCTCCTGGCAGGCGGCACGATGTAAAAGCCGCCTTTAGGATCCGCCACGGTGTTGTAGCGCGGCGTGCCGTCGCAGGCTACGACCACAGAAATCGGATCCCACGGCAGCTGGCCTGCCGCCATCGCCACCTTCCCGAAGAAGCGCAGGCTTCCTGTCTGCTTGTTCATGAGCTGGTCCATATTTGCGTATTTGCCCACGCTGCTCGTTGCTTCCGCGCCGCCGCTGTTTGCCATTGAGGAGGGACTTTGCTGCGCCCGCACGCCCGTCCATGGAACCCACGGAACGCTCAGAATTGCAACGATCAGCAACTCGCCTTTCATCGGTCCTCCGGAATGCGCGAGAATTACCACGCACAAAATTTTGAAGTCCCGCCACAGGAGTGTTCCTGCCGGCGAAGACCTGAACCTCTCCGATCAAATGACAGATACCGATCACGAACGAATCTGAAGCTAATGCCCCGGCAGTTCAAGGCGCTATTTTGCAGTCGGGGGCACGACTTTCTCCAGCTGAGCGATCTGCTGCCTGACCACATCCAGGTTGGGGCCGGGCGGCATATAAGTCAGGCAGTGCCGCAGATGTTCGAGAGCTTCGGAGTAGTCGCCTCTTCCGGCCAGGATAACAGCCAGCAGTTGTTCCGTATTCGGAGCACGGTGACTGGGGTCCATCGACAACGATGTTTCGGCGCTGGTTTCGGCTTGCGCGCGATTGCCCAGATTCAAATTGCCTACGGCGTTGAAATACCAAATCTGCGGAGTGCCGGCAGGATTGAGCTTCAACGCCTGATTCGTGGCATCCGTAACAGCCTGCCAGTTCTTTTGAAGAGCGGACAGTTCGGCAATAGGCTCGTAGGGCGGAATGTAGTTGGGATCGGCCGCAGCCGCCTTCTCATATGCGCTCAGCGCCTCCTGCGCGCTGTTTTCCTGCTGGTCCACCTGGCCAAGATGGTACCAGGCCTCGGCAAATTTCGGATCGATGCTTACAGCCTTCTGCAGTTGGTGGCGCGCGCTGTCGAAGTGTTTGTCAAGGTCGTCGTTGTGTGCTTTATCGAACTCCTTCACGGCATCGGGAGGCGCGGTTTCCGTTGTCGAACTGGCGCTGGAGCCGGCCGCGCGCTCATCCCGGGTCAGCACAATTGTGCCCAGTGAGGGATCGTCTTCGAGAGTGCGGTTGGCAATCGTTAGTCGCGTGGACGTAAAACCGTCCACCACGGCGCTGACGCTGCAACCCACCAACTCGGATGGGGCTGCATGGTTGAGATCTTTCTTTTCCGGGGATAGCTCGCTGCTCCTGGCAGCAGGCACGATGTAAAAAGCCCCCCTGGCATCGGCCACAGTGTTGTAGCGCGCCTTGTCGCCGCAGGTCACGACCACCGGAATCGGATCCCAGGGCAATTTGCCGGCGGCCATGGCCACCTTGCCGAAGAACTGGAGGCTCCCCGTCTGCTTGTTCATGAGCTGGCCAAAATTGGCGTCTTTACCTACGGTGCTGGCAGATTCCGGGCCGCCCGCATTCGATCCTGTCGAAGGGCTTACCTGTGCCCGCGTAATGGGGCATGCAATACACAAAACGGTCAGAATTCCGGAGATCGGCAGCTTGGTTCTCATCGCGTGCCTCCGCTTCCGCGAACATTATACTCACCGCGCAGAGCGCGGAATATGCCGGGGTTGCCGCTCCGCATGGACTTTTCTCTCCAATCGAATCAGCTCCACTTGCCGGCGCCCTCGACGATGGTGATGTACCGGTTCACTGGCAGGTCCGAAAACCGCTCCACCGCACCGCTCGGCAACGGCCAGGTGATTTCGAGGCTGTCAATCTTCGCCCTCTGTCCAAACCCGAGAACCACACGGGGATCATGAGAAGACAGGAAGCTGCCACCTCCAACCTTGGCCCGCGAGCGCTTCAGATCCCCAGCTTGATAACTGATGCGGGCGCCGACCGCATCCGGATTGCACTTGCGCCCGATCAGGTGGACGCCCAGCCAGTTGTTGCGCCGGCCAGCCTCATTGTGCAGCAGCAGGGGTGCCTCATCGTTGGGGACAATAAGCACATCGACCCCGCCATCATTGTCGAAATCGCCGATGGCCAGGCCGCGCGCGGGGAAAGTTCGCGAAAAAACCGGCCCGCTTTCCGCGCTGACATCCCGAAACATCTTTCCCTCGTGATGAAAGAGGAGCAGCCGCTGCCGCCATTGAATTCTCCCCAGGGCTTCGTGCACCAGTTCATCCGGAAACCCGTTGGCCGCGATCAGGTCGAGGTCGCCGTCGTTATCGTAGTCAAGGAACTTAAGGCCCCAGCCGCTCATCCAGCGGGTCGGCATTCCGATCCCCGCCTGCGTCGCAACATCCTCGAAACTTCCGTCGCCGTTGTTCTGATAAAGCGAAAAGACCTCCTCATCGATGTTAGCCACAAAGAGATCGATCCAGCCGTCCTGATTGAAGTCAGCCGCGTCCACGCCCATTCCTGAGCGGGCACGCCCGTCTCTGCTGTACGCAACATCGGCCTCCAGCCCCTTGTCTTCGAACCTGCCGCCGCGGTTCATGTAGAGAAAATTTGGCAGCGTGTCGTTGGCAACAAACAGGTCCATCCAGCCATTGTTGGTCACGTCCGCAGCGACAACGCCCCAGGCCTTCCCCAGGTGCCCTGCGATTCCCGCCGACTTACTAACATCGGTAAAAGTGCCGTCGCCGTTGTTATGAAACAGCCAGCTGGGCTCAGGATTGAAAGTCGTGGGTATGCAGTAGTGGTGCACCCCGGCAGCATCCGTCGCGCAGCCGCGCGATAGCTCAAACTGGGCAAATTGACACACGAACAGGTCCAGCCTTCCATCGTTGTCGTAGTCGAACCACACTGCGCTCGTACTCCAACCGCCTGCACCAACTCCCGCCGCCTCGGTAACATCGGTGAAAGTCCCATCGCCGTTGTTGCGATACAGGATGTTGCGCCCGCATTGCGTCACATACAAATCCGGAAAACCGTCGCCGTTGTAATCCCCTACCGCGACTCCCTGGCCGTAGCCGCCCCCAGCCACCCGCGCCTTCTCCGTAACATCGGTAAATGTGCCGTCTCGATTATTGCGATACAACGCATTGCGTAACGGTCGGGGGGGAGTGAAGAAGTTCGACTTACCGCTGTTAACGAAATAAATATCCATCCACCCATCGTTGTCATAATCGAGAAAGGCGCAACCTGCCCCGCTGCTTTCGGGAAGATACTTCTGAGCTGACCGGCCAGCAGTGTGCACCCACCGAATGCCGCTCTTTTCGGCAGGCACTTCCTCGAAGGGATAGATTGCTTGGGGCGCTGCAGCTCCGCTCAGCGAGGTCCGCTGCAGAGCCGAACCAGCGGCGGTAAGCGCCAGACCCCGGAGCAGCCTGCGGCGAGAAAGGTTCCCGAAGGGCCGGATGGCTCCGGATTGTGAACGAAGAGGCACGAAACCCCTCAGTATAATTGGCGATGGACACCCCCCATGCCACAGCGGGCACTCAGGTCCATTTGCCTCGGACTTGCTCTTTCACCGTGGGCTCTCCCGGCCCGGGCGCAATCCACCCCCGCAACCCAGCCTTCAGGGGTCGCGCCAGCGGATGCGGGCGAGTTTGCCCGCCTGCGAGACCTGGCCACGAGCGAAAACGAAGCCGGCAAGATCACCGATGCCATCCGCGATTATCGGCAGGCGCTGACGCTCGAGCCCGGCTGGAAAGAGGGATGGTGGAACCTCGGAATGCTGCAGTACAGCGGCGGCCAGTTCGCCGACGCGAAGGCTGCTTTCGAAAAAGTAACAGCGCTTGCGCCAAATCTGGGGATTGGGTGGGGCATTCTCGGGTTGTCGGAATTTGAGACCGGGGATTACGGCGCGGCACTGGGACATCTTGAGCAAGCGCAAAAGCTGGGAATGCAGGATGACGATGAGATTGCCCGCGTCTCGGAGTATCACCTGTGCCTTCTCTGGATTCGAGCGGGAGAGTTCGACCGCGCGTCCGCGCTGCTGAGGACAAGGTTCGGAACCAGCACCGTGCCGGAACAAGCGAAGATCGCGCTTGGTCTCGCCACGCTGCGTGTCGCGCTGCTTCCCCAGGGTATCGATCCCTCGCGGGAAGCGCTGGTTCTGGCAGCCGGCGAGGCGGCGATCAACGATGACCCGAAGGCATTCGCCGCGCTCCTCCGCGCAAACACGACGCTTCCCTGGCTGCACCTGGCCTACGGCCGCGCCCTTGCGAGGGCCGGAGGAACTCAGGGGGCCCTCGAACAATGCCGGGCGGAAATGCGAATCTCGCCGGAGAGCCCCCTCCCGTGGATTGAGGTCAGCCGCATCGAGCTTCAACAGCGCTCGCTGCCGGAAGCTCTCCAATCTGCTCGCACCACGGTCCGCCTGTTTCCCAACGACATCGAAGCTCACCAGGTGCTGGCCCTGGCAGCGGAAGCTTCCGGAAAGATCGACGAAGCGAAGACGGAGCGGAGAATCGCAGCTACTCTAACGCCCTCTAAGGGCCAATCCGACGACCGCATTGTGCAACTCTACGCGAACAAGAGCGTGCAGGCGGACGAGGCCCAGGCGCGATGGAAGCAGGCCCTGGCCGAGTACGTGGCGGCCGACTATCCCGCGGCCAGCGCCGATCTGAAAGCGTGGCTGGCCTCGAATCCCTCCAGCGGTACCGGCTGGGCTCTGCTTGGATTGTGCGAGTTTGCGTTGAAGGATTACGACAACGCGCTCATTCACCTGGACCGGAGCGCGAAGCTCGGCTTGAGCGCCAGTAACGAATCTATCGATCAGGCTCGATATACCTACGGCATCCTGCTTGGGCACGCCGGCCGTTTCGACGAGGCGGAGACCATCCTCGCCACCGCGTGGCATCCGGTCAGTCCCGTCAGGCAGAAGGTCGAATTTGCCCTCGGTCTGGACCTCCTTCGGCGTACGGAGTTTCCCGACCAGACCCACCCGACCGACAGCGAGCTGGTGAGCGCCGCCGGAAGCGTTGCGGCACTTCTCGAACAGAGCAAATACGACCAGGCCTTCCCACAGTTCAGGATCCTGCTGGACCGCTACCCCAACGCGCCATTTCTGCATTACGCGTACGGAACCGCGTTGACCGCTCTTTCGGAGTTCGACAAGGCAAGCGCACAAATGCAGGCGGAACGCACGATTTCCCCGCGCAGCGAGCTGCCCTGTGTCAGCCTCGCGTCCATCGCGCTGCGTCAGAGTAACCCCACGCCGGCGGTTCGGTGGGCGCAATGCGCACTGGATCTGAATCACGACTCCATCGACGCCCATTATCTGCTGGGGCGCGCGAGCTTGGAGTTGAACGACGTTGATACAGCGATCCGCGAGCTGCAGATAGCCTGCAATCTCTCGCCCCAGAGCCCCGAGATTCACTTCAACCTGGCCCGCGCCTATGCCAAAGCGAAGATGCCGGACAAAGCACAGCGGGAGCGCGAAATATTTTCGCGACTGAACGAAGAGCAGAAGGCCAACTCGCCTCCGCAGCCTGAGGCGGGACCGTGAGCGATCCACATCTCACGATCCGAAAATAACCGGCAACTTAGACGGAACTATCCACGCCGCCATCCGTCTTCTTCGGCAGCCTCAATTGAGCCTATAATTGCGAACGTTCTCACTTCCGGCTTCCTTTGCCCATCCGACGCGAGGGCGCAAGTGCAGCACATAGCTGGCGTTGCCTGCAGGAGGTGCAGCCCATGTTCCGATCCCGATCCTTGTCACTGACCGCAGTTTCATTGTTTTCCATCGTTGCGCTGGCTCAGCAAACCGGAACAGGCTCTGCGCCGCCGCCAACTCTCCGGGTCAGTACACGCCTTGTCTATGTCGACGTGCTGGTTCGCGATAAGAGCGGGAACATAGTGCGTGGCCTCACCCAGGAGGATTTCAAAGTCCTTGAGGACGGCAAGCGCCAGCCCGTTTCCTTCTTTGAGGCGCACGAGGCGGAGCCGGCGAAGACTCCAACCTTCGCCGCGCCGCAGGAGGGGACCACCGAATTCTCCAACGTCAGCGCCGGCCGCGCCGCGCAGCCGATGACGATTGTCTTGTTCGACCTGCTCAATACTCCCTATGACGATCAGCTTTCCGGACGTCAGCAGATGCTGAAGTTTCTGAATGCCCTGCCTGCGGGAGAGCGCCTTTTGGTCTTCACACTGGGAAACCAACTGCAAATGACGCAGGGGCTCAGCGGCAGCCCCGCGCTTTTGGAAGCGGTTTCGAAGATGCTGCTGCCGACGAATCGCGGCCTCGATACCTCGAAGACCGAGGCAATGCAGGACGATCAGGTCGCGGCCAACTTCAAGCGGCAAAGCTCCCCGTCACTCGGCAGCCTGCCCGGCGCGAGCGCGAGCGATAACATGGGAAGCAGGCCGGACGCTGAGAGCTACGAGACGCGGGCAAGGAGCACGATTTCCGCCCTGGGCCAGCTGGCAACGGCGATGGCGGACTACCCAGGACGCAAGAGCCTGTACTGGCTGGCGGAAAGTTACCCTCTCTCGATCGAGATTGTGGGCGCACCCATCGACAGGGATCCCTCGTTTGGATCGGCGACGCAGTTCGATGCAGCCCTCACTACGTTACAGGGCCACTTCAGCCAGACCTCGAAGGATGAAATGCGGGCCACGCTGAACCTGCTGGCTGGCGCCAGGATCGCCGTCTACCCCACCAGCATTTTCGGACTCGCCCCCCAGGCTTCGAGCGCCGCCGTCACCACGCCCACAGAGTTCGGTGGGCTGAATCCCGGCGATCCGCGCGGTGGCTTCTTCACCCTCAATAACCTCAAGGTCGAGATGAATGACCTCGCGCGCTCCACCGGTGGCGAGGCGATTTTCGGCAATAACGACATCGCCGGAGCGATGCGCCGCACCATGGAAGACAGCGCCACCTACTATACCCTGGCGTACACGCCCACGAACGAGAACTGGAACGGGCAATTTCGCGCCATTCGCGTGAATGCGGCGGGTAGTCTGGACCTGATCTACCGGCGCGGCTACTTCGCTACGCCGGATGGCTCGGCGACGGCAACCCAGGCGAACTTCGAGCAGGCGATGCAGCCGGGAGTTCCCGAGGAAACCGGGCTGCGGCTCCGGGCAAAGATTCTTCCGCCGGATCCGCAAAAGGCCGGCTTGCTGGTGGAGTCCACCATCAATACGGCGGATGTCGCCTTCGCGACGACGCCGGACGGCCATCGCCGCGCGAAGCTCTTCGTGCAGATGTTGGCATTCAGCGACGCCGAGCATCAGCCGAAAACTCTGCCGCAAACGTCGGGGACATTGAACATCGACCTTGATCCACAGAAATACGCATTTATCCTGTCGGCGGGAATCGCTTTTCGCCAGCAACTATCGCTGAAGCCAGGAAGCTATCACGTTGTGCTTGGAGTGAGAGATCAGGACAGCCACAAGGTGGGAACGGTCGAGATACCAGTTACTGTTCCGGCGAGCTAATATCGGGCAAGGAGCAGCGGACTGTGAGCAGGCCGATCCTGGTTGTGATTTTCGCCATATCGATGTGCCCCGTGCTGCCAGCCCAGTACATGACCGTCGACCGGCTGCGCGGGATGCTAGCGGCGCAGAAGGCCGCGCATAAGTCGGATGGCGATATGGCGGGGAAGGTGGGAGGAGTTACGCTGACCGAACAGCTAACTGCGCCGACTCTCGAAAAGTTAGAGGCGGAACTGGAGCCCGGGGCAAAGACGGTGGATGCGCTTGACCTGCAGGCGGACGTTTCTGGGTTTCTCGATCCGCCGCCAGACGAGCTACCCACGCAGGCTCCGCCGGATGCCGCAGCGTGCGAGCTTATGCTGCGTCGTGCCATCGAATTTGCGGCCATCACGATGCACCGTATGCCGGATTTCCTCGCGACGCGTTCCACCCGCGGCTTCGACGATCGACCTTTGCTGATTTCGCCCAGCGGCTGGTATCCCGCGCACACCGATCTGCATCTGGCTGGCACTTTCACCCAGCAGATTACCTATCGCAACGGCCGGGAGGTATCCAGCGCGCAATCCTCTCAGCAAGACCCAAAAGCCGATCCTCCGGCGTCGCCCAGCGGGCTGACCAGCAGTGGGGAATTCGGCCCGGTGCTGGCTACAGTCATCACGGACGCACTCAAAGGCAAGTTGACCTGGAACCATTGGGAACAGACCTCCGCCGGAGTCGCGGCTGTCTTTCATTTCGAGATTCCCCAGGATGCCTCTCATTACTCGGTAAGCTTCTGCTGGGTGGTGGGGCCGAACGTCAACTCCTACCGGCACATCAACGATACGGCATACGCTCAGCTCAACTGTTACAAAGGCACACCTGCTTACCACGGGTCCATTTCCATCGATCCCGCCACCGGAACCGTTCTGCGCATCGCCATCAAGTCGGATTTGCCGCCGAAGGATCGCCTGGTCCGGGCCGATCTCTTCGTGCAGTACGGATCGGTCGAAATCGGGGGCCGGAGTTATATCTGTCCAATTCGCAGCGTTGCCAGCTCCTTGATCCGCTTTCCGGAGAGTACTCCGCAAGAACCTTGCTGTGCCTCAACGAGGCGACTTTCACGAACTACCATCGCTTCGGCGCCAGCGTTCGCGTCTTGCCGGCGCACTGAAGGCGATGTCAGCACGGTTAACTCTGGGGCTGCTCATTAATGCTTCGCGGGGGAAGGTCTGGCGACCTTCGGATCGACAACCCCTTTGCCCTCCAGAACGTTATAGAAGCGATCGGCTGCGAGGTTGGCTAGGTTTCTCCACCAATCCCGAGGGCCAGTGAATCTCTATCGTGTCGATCTTGGTCGCCGTACCCAGCCCGAAGTGCACGCGCAGATCGTTCTGCGAAAGATAACTGCCGCCGCTGTGGATCTCGCTGGTCTGCGTCATCCCCCCGGCTACGATCCTGATGCGTGCATTCAGCGCCACCCGATTGCTCTTTGTCCCGTCCAGTTCAAAGCTGACCCAGTGGCTTCCGGGCACACCGTGGTTGCGCAGAATCATCGGCTTTCCATCGAGATCCTCTACGACCACGTCCATGTTGCCATCGTTGAAAAGATCGCCGACCGCCAATCCTCGCGAGACACGACGTTCCATCAGCGCCGGTCCGGCCTCGTCGCTCGCGTCGCAGAAGGTCCCGTCCTTCTGGTTCATCTGCAGCAGGCCCGGCTGCCGGTATCCGCCACCCGAGGGCAGCTGATCGACCTGCGGATATACGTGGCCGGTCACGGTGATCAGGTCCAGCCAGCCATTGTTATCCAGATCCACGAAGGCCGTTCCCCACTTCACCCATGGCAGCGACGGAAGCGCGACTCCGGAGGGATAGGAGACTTCGTCGAAGTCCCAGTTACCCTCGTTGCGGTAAAGAAGATCATTCTCGTCCGTAAAATTCGTAACGTAAATCGACGGGCGGCCGGTGTGATTGTAATCTCCCAGCGCAATCCCCATCGATGCCTGTTCAGAGCCGTCTTCACTGACTGCCGTACCCGATTGAAGCCCGATTTCATCGAACTTGCCGTTGCCCAGGTTCTTGTACATATACTTCGGAGTTGAATCGTTGGCGATATAGATATCGGGCCGCCCGGTGTTATTGAAGTCCGCCCACACCACGCCGAGGCCATAATATCCATCCGGATCGCTCACCCCCGCTTCTTTCGATACGTCGGTAAACGTACCGTCGCCGTTGTTATGAAAGAGCGAGTCGCCCGCGCCACGAAGTCCTCTTGGACCGCACTGCACATCCAGCCCTCGATATTTGCAAAACGACGCGCTGCCGAATTTCGGCATGTCGTCCAGGTGGAAATCGACGTAGTTAGCCACCATCAGATCGACAAACCCGTCATTATCGTAGTCGCCGAAAGCCGCGCCTGTGGAGTAGCGCCCATCGCGGAGGTGGGCTTGATCCGTTACGTCGGTAAAAGTGCCATCGCCGTTGTTCCGGTACAGAACATTGCCACCAAGGCAGGTCACGTAAAGGTCGGGCCAGCCGTCGTTGTTGTAATCCCCGACCGCCCCGCCATTCGCCAGACAAGAGGTGTTCAAACCGGACTTCGCGGTGACATCGGTAAATGTGCCATCGTGATTGTTGTGGTAAAGGGCTCCTGGAGCACTTACTCTCTTAATCGCCTGGTCGACCGTGGGTTGATTCGTGAAATAGATATCCGGCCAGCCATCGCGATCGTAGTCGATCAGAACCACTCCGCCGCTCATCGATTCCATGATGTATCTCTTCGAGGGATCGGAGGCGTGTGTGAAGGTGATATGCGTGGATGCGGTGACATCTTCGAGTTGCGGAATCGTGCGCCCACTACACTTCGTCGCCTTCGCGCCGGGCGGTGGCGGGGGCGGCTTCGCATGGCCCTCCATCTGCGCGGTGGCGACGCTCATCGCGCAAAATGCAACGGCAACCGGCCCCAGCAACCTGAGCAATCGAAGGAACAAACGAGTCGAATTCCTTTCCTAATGGCTCTGCTGCCTGATGGCCTCCGCCACGCGCGCGCGAGCCTGGGATTTGAGCCCCTTGTAAATCTCCAGTTCGCGGTCCGCGTCAGCGTTGCGCCCCAGCTTGCGATAAGCCAACTGCAGTTGATAATGAAGGTAGTCCTTGTCCGGACTGAGGCCGGCCGCGACCTGCAGATGTGCAGCGGCGTTCGCGAAGTCGCCGCGATCGAGCAGAATCTTTCCGGCTTCGTACTGCGCATTCACGTAGTCCGGGTTTGCGGCAATCACCTTCAGATACAGAGCGAGCGCCTCGTCGATTCTCGATTGCTGCTGATCGACAAATCCCAGGTGGTACAGAGCATCGGGTTCGTCAGGCACTGTGCTCAGTTCAGCTTCAAATTCCTTTGCGGCTTCCGGCCAATGCTCCCAGCGAATGCAGGCCAGTCCCTCGTAGAAATGCGCCCTTGGCAGGGTTGGATCGGAATCCAGCGCGCGCTCGAGCGTCGCGACCGCGCGCGCATAATCCCCGATCTCAGTCCACAACTGTCCCACCAGCAGCAGAGTCTCGGGAGCACGCGGCTGCGATTCATAGGCGGCCAGCACTTCCGTGGCCTTCTTCATGTCGCCCGTGTGGGCCAGCGAGGCCGCCCACGCATAACCTGTCTCGCTGTCGGTCATGCCAACCGATCCAAGCGGCTCAAACGTGCGGGCCGCATCTGCATATTTGTCCATAGCGAACCACGACAGACCCAGCATCCCACGCACCGCGGAGGAATCCGCGCCCTGCTCGAGAGCGGACGCAAGCGCGCGGGTGGCCGCCGGGTAATCCTTAGCGCGAAAGGCGCACAGCCCAAGGTTTTTCTCAAGACCGGGCAATCCGCTGTCCCAATGCTCGGCCTGCTGATAGAAACCAAGGGCCGCGGCATAATCTTTCTGAATTGCGTCAGCCGTTGCCAGGTCGTTGTAGGCGAGGGCGAGAACCGACTTCAATGCCCGCTCCCGTTCCTTTGCCGCTGCCTGCTGCGCGGCGGTCAGCGTGCGGCCAGCGTTAGCATCGCCGCTGTTGTGCACAGCGGGCGCCGATTGGTTCTCCTGCTCGCGGGTCAACGGCACCACCGCCGCGCCCATGCCGTTGCCGCTCTCTGCCTGCGTCCTGCTCACCTCCTGCTGGGTTTGCGCCATGATCTTGTTCTGCAGCTCGCGGGCCCTGGCGGCAAACGCGTTGCTCTCCTCTGTGCGTCCGCTCTGAGCCGTAATGCGGGTCAGATCGACGTAGGCGCGGCGAATCTGATAATTGGTCCGCCCCTCATCGCTCCCCGTCAGCTCGATCGCCTTCCGCATCATCGCCTCGGCTCGATCCATCTTTCCCTCGGCGTACGCATTCATGCCGAGATAGAGAGCAGGGTCGGGCGAGGCCGGATCGATGCGCGCTGCGGCACTCAGATATCGATCCGATATGTCGTACTCGCGTTCTCCCGAAGTCGTAAGTCCCAGCATGTAATTTGCCAGATAGTCATTGGGATAAGACTCGGCCTCCTTCCGCAATTCCGCTTCGATCTCCGGCGTCGGCTTCCAGTCGTTCAGAAAGAGCTGAGCGAGCCCCAGAAAATAGTGAGCATGCGGAGTGCGGGGGTCAATAGCAATCGCGCGCTGAAACTCGCGAATCGCGCCCTGCATATCGCCCCCATCCCGGAACGCGCGTCCCATCAGTACATGCAGCGATCCGCTGTCTCCCGCCGCGCGCTTCATCTGCGCGAAAATCTCTATCGCCCGTTGTTTGTCCTCCGGCCTCTTCGTTTGCAGCAGACATTCCGCCAGCGGATACAGGTTGTCTACAGTCGGCTCGGCCTTCGCAATCCGCTCGAACGGCTCAACCGCCTTAACATATTCGCCTTTCTGATCGAAAGCACTCGCCAGAAGCCTGTCCGCGCCCAGATTGTGGGGGTCGCCGGCGTGCGCTTTTTCTCCAAGCTCGATGGCTTCAGTTACATGCCCCGCCTGCAGTTCGGCATATCCCAGAGGTTCATAGACCGAGGGAACATCTTCGAATTTGATAGAGGTGCGGTACAGATCGATGGACTCCGTGTAGTCGGATTCCACAAGCTTCAGGCTGGCCAGTTCACGCAGGGCCGACGCAATCACCAGGCGATTCGCCGCCGCCACCATCGATGGATCTCCCGAGCTGCGCGCCCGGTCAGCGGCTGCGACGCGGCCCACCAGTTCGTCGCCTCCAGAGCGCCCCTTTTGTGCCGCGGAAACACTATGGCCTGACAGCTGCGCGCGAACGACGAACGGGGCCCCGAATAAGAGGAGGAGCACACACCATTCGCCCCAGCAAAAATACTCCGGAGAATGTCTGTGTCGAGATACCGAGGGCGATGAATTCAACCGCATGGACAAAGGTGAATCGATTCTACCCCACAAAAAGCTGCGGAGCCTGTACGAGCGCTCCGCTGCTTTCGTTATGGTCTTAAGTCAGACCCTGAACCCTCGCCCTAGAACGAGAAGTGCAGGGAGTATTGCAGTTCGCGGTTGCCTTTAGCCGTCTGCAGGCTGGTTGGCTGTCCGAGGTTCACGCCACTTGATTGGCTCGTGACCACGTTGTTGGTTGGAGAGCAGGGGGCGCCGCCGCAACCAATTACGGATGGCGTGTATCCCTCACCTTCCATGCCGCCGCTGTTGAAGTTCGGGTGATTAAGGAAGTCGAAGAAGTCCATCGCGAACTTGATCCTGTACTTCTCCTTCACCATCCAGTTCTTGGCTAACTGCGAATCCCAGTCCTCGGTTGGAGCGCCGTAGCCAAAGCCGCGGTGCTCGATGTTCGCAGGAATGGTTCCCAGGGGATAGCCCACCAGCGTAAAGGCGCCGGCGTTCCCAACGTGGTTCGTTTTTTCCCCCGCGTTGAACTTTTGCCCGGTCACCAGAGGACGGTTGTTGCCGACGTAGCCGGTGCCGATCAGCTGGCTGATTGGCGCCTGGTTGGCGGCGTCGGTATAGCTCCCGTTTGCGAAGATGGTCAGCGAACTAGCGTGAACCGCGTCAATGATCCCGTTGAACTCCCAGCCTCCTACGGTTTGCTTGACGAAGTTATTGGAGCCGGCAAACTTCGGCAGATAATAAACCTCATTTGCCACGAAGATATCCGGCCGGTTGATGTTCGTGTTGCCCTTGTCCAAACGGCTGTTCCCCCCGTAGGTCTGGATCTCCTGGTTGGCGGAGCCGGAAGAGTTGTCTTCTTCGACGTCGCCAATGGAGTGACCCCAGGTATAAGCAGCCTGGAAGGTGGAGGCGCCCACCTGAGACCGGAACAACGCCTGCAGCGAATGGTAGGTGGCGTGACCATCGCGTCCGAACCCATTGATCTGCCCGAAGTTGTATGCCGGACGATACGGGTTCGTTCCGGTGCCGCTGGCGCTGAACACCGCCGCCGACCACTCCGACTGCGGGATTGGGTTGAACTGCAGCATCGAAGTCAGGTGTGCACCGGTATTCCCCACATATCCGATTTGCATTGATGTATTGCGGTGAAGTTCCTGTTCGATCGTGACGTTCCACTGCCAGCTATTGGGCGTGACCGCACGCGGGATTCTGGCGAAGTTCGGCGAAACCGACCCGCCCGCAAAACCCGGTGCCGTTGTGCAGCCTGTAGCCGCGCAGACCCAGCTGGTTGCCGAATCCAGCGGACGGTTGGAGCTTGCAGACAGCGAGAAGGGATCGCCCTTTTCCATCCCTTCATCCTGGCCCACCAGCTCTCTCTGGTAGAACTGCCCGCCGCCTGCGCGGAGTGCGGTCTTCCCGTTCCCGAAAATGTCCCAGGCAATGCCCACGCGGGGAGCAATGTCGTGGTTGTTATTCGGGATCAGCGCCCTGCTCGTCCCCGGCGTTCCGCTGGAGAGGTTGAAGGGCACGCCCAAGCTTGCGAACAGCTTGTTCGCTGCCTGGCACGGTTGGGTGCCGGGCTGGACGATCAATCCATTGCAGGCATCGGTGGGATTGGAGGCTGCGTCTGAAGCGCTCCAGTTGGCCAGGCTCCAGTTCGACCACTGATTATCGGCCGAAAATGGCTCGCGATAGAAAGACCAGCGGAAGCCCAGTTCAGCCGTTATGTTCTTGTTGACCTTGACGGCGTCCGAAAGATACCACTCATAGTCGTACCATTTCACCTGAGCCGTAATGTCCGTGCTGTTTTCGGTTATGTTGGTGAAGACCTGTGGTGAAGCACCGGTGCCCGGAACCAGCACGTTGGCGAGCGAATTGTTGGTTTGCACGCACGCCGGAATCCCCGCTGTCGGAGTGGCTGGCGGCGCCTTCTGGCCTACCGCGCAATAAGGCGCACCGCCTGGGAAGCTGGGACGGTCCTGTCCATTGCCGGAATCCTCGACCTTGATGTTGTTTCCGTAGAAGAAACCTGCCTTCAGCGTGTGGTTGCCCCTGACCTTGGACAGGTTGTCCTGAACGGTGTAAAGGTCTTCGTGATTCTTGTAGGGAGCGATGTTCCAGAATGATGCCTCGCCCTCATAGGAGCCGTATGGGTTGAATCCGCCCCAGTTACCGAAGAAGGCACCCGCTTCCTTCAAAGAGGCTGGGAAGGTGGCCGGATACATTTGTTGCAGCGCCGGAACGATGCTGGCCTTGCTGCCACCCAGTGTTGTGATGATCGCGTTGTGGCCGTAGCCGAACTCGACGTCATTGATCATGCTGGGGGTAATGGTCGAACTCAGTTTCGCCATCACGCTCTTGGAAGGCTGGCTCCAGCTGGACTGCACCGTCGGGAAGTCGGACTCGCCCCAGAAAGAGTCGCCCACGTTGGGGCTGGGATTCGTCCAGGAGTCCTGCGTCCAGCGGAAGGTGGCCCGGTTGGATTTGTTGATATCCCAATCCGGCCTCACGTTCCACTCGCTCCAGTTCAGCGGGTTGTTGATGGGTGCGGCCCAGTTGAAGCCCGACGCGTTCAGCGAAGTCCCATTGCTGCCCACGTTCGGCGTGGGATAGAACTGTGCCAGCAAAGCTCCCGCCGGATCGACAGCAGTGAGCTTGTTGGGAGTGCCCAGCCAGGACGGGAATCCTGGATTAACTGTTGTGGTCCCGTCGGAGTTCAGGGTCGTGGTGCCCGGAATCGCGGCACCGCATTGATCATGACCGTTGTTGCCATCGGCCCCGTACCCGCTGAAGTCGCCAACGGATTCAGCAGCGGTCGGAACGCAGGCGCCAAACGCGCTCCCGCGTATTTCCTTGTTCCACTCCTGGTTCCACCACACAAAGACATGGTCTTTCCAAACCGGACCGGCGCCGTAGTAACCGTAGTCGTTGCGGCGCAGCTTGGCTTTGCCCACGCCAAGCTCGTTGTTGAAGAAATTGTTTGCATCGAGCGCGCTGTTCCGCCCCGCATAGAAGAAGCCGCCATGGATCTGGTTCGACCCTGACTTCGTAGTGATGCTGATGATCGCGCCCGAAGCCTGCCCGTATTCGGCCCCGAACGAGTTGCGGATCATCTTGAACTCGGCGATCGCCTCTGTAGAGGGATAGACCAGGATCGTGCGGTTCGAGCCGACGTCGTTATTATTGACGCCGTCCACCAGGAACAGATTATTGGTATAAGGATTGCCGTTGACCGAGAAGTTGACCCCACCCTCCAAACCTTTGTCCTCACCGTCAAACGAGGCCGCAGGACTCACACCCGGAGAGAGTTGCGTCAACCCGATAAAGTTTTCCCCGTTCAGCGGAAGCTCCCGGGTCTGCTCGCCCGTGATAACTTCGCCGACCGATGCGGAGGCGGTTTCCACCTGGATCGCGCTTGCCTCGACTGTTACCGTCTGGGATGTCGCACCTGGCGATAGGGTACCGTTGATGGTGGTATCCGTTGAAACGTGAACTTCGGCGTCGTCGACTTTGAATACCTTGAAATTCGGCGCGGTGATCGTAACGGTATACGTCCCCACCGGCAGCTGCGCCAGAGCGTAAGCCCCGATGGAAGAGGTGACCGTGTTAAACGACACGTCGGTCGCGGTGTTGGTCACCACGACTTTTGCCCCCACGATGACGGCGCCGGTTGTGTCTGTCACGTTACCGACGATCGATCCGTAATACGCTTGAGCGTGAATGGCAACCGGTATCGTCGCCAGCACCAGGATCGCGCAAATCGCCAAGATCCTGCTCGCTGCAGACCCGATCCTACTGTTACTGCTCCACGGTGCTTTCATTGAGCCTCCTGATAAGGCGGTTGGAACTTCTTGTTATTTCTCTGCTCGCCTCCCTGGTGGGAGTGCGACCGCGACCCGCAAGAAACCGCGTGACAATCGCGAGGGTCAGATTACGGCGCTGAAGCCGCCGTAATTTTCGTGACAGTTAAGCGGGGTCCCTGGAAGCGACACAATATTCCTCCTCGCGCGGCCATCTGTCAATTGAATTCTTGTTTACTTAAACGTTTTGGCCTGATTCCGGGAAGGGAGGCGCATCTCAGTCAACGGCTGCGGAATGGCGCTTCTAACCTGGCCGATCAGGCTCCGCACACCGCCGCCGGGGCCTGGAATAGTGGGCGAGCTATTTTTTGCCCATGGACTGCCGCGATGATTGGTGTCAGCTCCGTCAGTGCAAACTGGCGAAACGGATTTCAGAAGAGAATCAATTCAGGGCAATTTACGATCGACAAAGACGCCGCGGTCAGCCCTTACCTTGTCCCTGTCAACGCATTTGCCGCCCCGTCTGCCCCTGAGGGGCAGCCTTGTCTTTCCTGGGATGTCATAGGCAACTCCAAGGAATCCGTATTAAAGCATTTATATTCAATTAGATACCTGGGTTGTGCGGTTGCCGCCTGAGAATCGGGGGAAATGGGCAGTGAACGCGGAGAAAATGAATTGACAAGTCACAAATTATCTCGATACGGTCCGGCCCAGTTCAAGAAGCCGATTTTTCGTGGGAAACCGATTTCTCGCATCTTTGAAAGCTGCTGGGAGCGCCGAAATTTCGTGGAGACCACAATACAATGAGAGTCCCAAACAAATCGGGAATGTATCTATCTGCCACGGAAACGACCTCGCGTGGTCTCCCGATTCACGGACCGTCTACGCCAGCAGGCCCAACGATGATCGGCCCGAAGTCAGCAGGATTTCGCTGAGAGATGGTAAAAGCGAACCTGCGGTGGATTTGACCGATTTCAGCGAGCTGTTGGGCCGGATCCCGAATAAGCTAGCCCCGAAGCTGTAACATCGAGGCCCGTGGGAATCTGGCGCCGCAGCGCATCCCAGTCCGGGAAAATATCGGAGATACGCCGATGCTCCCCAGGGAAGCGTACGGCTTGATCCAGTGCAAACAGCGTTATTCCACGCAGGCAGAAATGCAGGCCGTTGCGAAGGGTATCGGGATCGGCATCTGCTGGTGCTGGACTGGTTTTATTAGACCGGAATGGGCCAGACGGACTTCATCCCTGAGGCCTGGCCTGACCCGGCGGAGATGAATCGCCAGCTTCATGCAATGAACATCGAAACCATGATCAGTATCTGGCCACGTTTCAAACCGGGGACACACTACTACGACACGGTCAAACAGAACGGCTGGTTTCTGCATCACGCGGACGGAACGCCCGAGGATGGTCGGCCCTACGACAGTCAGGGGTCGGATATCGATACAACCAGTCCGGATGCGGCGAAGTGGTACTGGGGAATCGTGTGCGACGACATTGTGAGCAAGGGCTTCGATTCTTTCTGGGCGGAGATGAGACCGAACCGGATCTTCCTCCGAATGGCAGTTACTTCAGCATTGGACCGGGGACGCAGTACTTCAATGTATGGCAAGGTCCTGTTATTGCTGGGGGCGGCCTTCATCGGGTCCGCATCTTTACCGGCCGAGAACGCGGCCACAGTCCTCGAACGGGACGGCTATACGGTCGCTCTTGAGCCGTATGCCCCCAACATTATCCGTGTGACTATGAGCGTGTTGAACGATCAGTCGATGGCGGGTCCCGGATATAGGATCGTAGCCACGCCGGCCACGAACGGATGGTTGCATGAAGTCACCACGGCCGGAGACACCTATCGATCCCCTCGAATGACAGTCATTTTCCCACCCCAGTTCCTCCGCGCCGAAGGCCCGATGGTTCGGTTTGGAACGGCCCCAGAAAGGGCTTCGGCGGATCGCGTGGCGAGCCATTTCTCCGGATTGCGGTAGCCGATGGCCAGCCGCTGTTGACGATGCAGAGCTGGGAAATGGCGGAGTTGAACGATAAGGACGGAGATAGCCAGCTCCATTACGATCGCGCCAGCAGGATCCGCCCTTCTATCGCGTGAACGCCATTTTTACTTCGCCGGACGATGAACACTATTATGGGCTGGGTCAAAACCAGGAGGGATATCTCGACCACCGGCAACATAAGTCGAGTGCCGGGCGGACTATCAGCTGGCGGGAGGTCCGAATTTCTGCATCCCGTTCCTGGTCACCAACAAGGGCTATGGCCTGCTCTGGGATAATCCATCGAAAACCACCGTTTCCCGGGTTCAACGAGCAGACAGAGTGGGTCTCCCAGCTCCCGCCAATCGCCATCTCTCACTCTCCTTTCCCCGGATGGAACGCTCCTGCGGACCCCTCAGCCGCACAGTCACAGTCAAGGCAGAGAAGAAGGTTTTGGCGCTTAGGTCGCAATCGGGCTCCGGGACGGAGAGGTGGCGAAACGGCCGAGGCTTACCCAGCAGTTCCACCGCCTTATCGAATCGGTTCTGCTCAGAAGCTGGCGCGCAAATGAATCTGGAGGCTTCGGGCCGGCAACTGGCTCGTGGCCTTTCCGAAGTTTCCATCGCCGAGACCTGTATCGAGCCCCGTGAGATTTGTGCGGTTAAACAAGTTGAACACTTCGCCTCTGGCCTCGATCTTCAACTTCTCATCGAAGAACCATGGAGTCGAAAAGAATTTTCCAAAGTTGAAGTTCATGGCGTTATAACCCTGGTTATCGTAAGTGTTACGGCCAAGGTTTCCTTCCATCCCCAGAGGAGGCGCAGGAAACGCCGCCGCGCCACCGGGGAAAACCCCGTTCAGAAAGTCACTCTTCTTCAAGCCGCCCCGATGACTGCCAAAGGTGGGAGTCATCGGAGAATCGACGTTGCTTCCGTCCGCGTTGTAGTCGCCCGCAGTGCTGGTGATGATGCTTCCCGGGATCCAGGCACCGGAAGAGTTATAGCAATCGCCACTTGGGTTGGCGGCGCAGGTGGGCGAGAACCCAAGGTTCTGGGTAACCCACGCGGGCAAACCAGTCTGCAGGATCCAATAGCCGCCAAACTGCCAGCCGCCCAGAAATCCTCTCTCGAGGGCGTTGCTATAGTTGTTGGGAACTACCCAAGTGCCAACCGCCGAGAATTGCTGGCGAATGTCGTAGTCCGACCGCCCACGCTGCGCGGGTAAGTTGAAGTTCTGGACGATGGGACCGTTCTGGTTGCCCGAAGTGATATTGCCACTGTCCAGCGAGGCCGACGTGCTCAGAGCATCGAGCGCTTTGCCATAGGTGTAGATCCCGCGCAGCGCCAGACCATGAGCATAGCTTTGCGTCAGCATGGCAGTCCCGTAATTGCCCGCGGAATTGCCGTCGGAAGTCGCGTAGTTGATTCCGCCAAAATTCGGATTGAGGCGCGACAGCGTCGGCGCGGCCGATCCCGTTGCGTTGTACTTCAGCAGGTCGCCCGAAAATCGGTTGACGTCCTGGTTGTAAATCGGCAGATGATGGGAAACCGACGCGGAGTAGTTCACCTCGAGCATCAGGTTCCGCAACAATTCCTGCTGAACGCTCAACGTCCATTCAATGACCTGCGTCATTTTGTAGTTCGTTGAATAGCCGCCCAGGCCCACGCCATTATCCAGAACTCCATTCAGGTAGAGTGCACCCGTCGTCGAGTTGATCGTCACGTTGTTGGTCGGCAGCACCAGCAGCGGGCAGGCAATCGTGAATCCCTGAGGCGGATTGCAGAGCTGATAGGAGAGCGAATTAGCCTCGCCAGCAGTATGCACGTTCAGGCTCGGCGTGTATGTATTCGGTAGATTGCCCGAGGTTATATCGGTAATGTGCAAATAAGGAGGCTGATCGGAAAATTCGCCGGCTCCCCCGCGCAACGCCGTCTTGCCTTTCCCAAATAAATCCCAGGCAAAACCAAGACGGGGGGTCAGACCCCACACGTTGTGATTGAGGACATGGTCGTTCGGGTTCAGTGCGACGATGCCGCTGGCGACCTGGGAAAAGGGAGTCGAGCCGGATCCGAAAGTGAAGTTAGCCAGCTGCGGACTAATGATGGAAAACAAATTCCCCATTTCGTCGTAACGGACCCCTCCATTCACAGTCAGCGTCGGTCTGACCTTCCAGCTGTCCTGTACAAAGAATCCGGTGTAAAGTTCGCGATACCGCCGCTCGTACGGCGCCTGCTTGTGTTGGTTGGGTCCTGGAATCAGGCTGACCGGGACACCGGTTTCCGAGACTGGACCATCCTGAATAAAATCAAGCAGATTGTTAAATGTATAGGACGGGCGGTCCTGCGCGCCCTCCTGTGCGTCGTTCTCGCGCACGTTGAACTGGTCAAACCCGAATTTCAGCGTGTGCGTCTTCACCGTCGCGGTCATAACGTCCCGCCAGGCCACCGTGGTCTGCGCGAAGTTTCCTGGTCCCCAGTTTCCGAACCCGGTGACTCCTGAGCCCACGGTGACATTCGGAATGGCAAACGCTGAACTCGCCCCGTTCTGGCCATACGGGCGAATCATATTTCCGCCGCCTTCATTCAGAAGGTTCGGGGAGAAGGTATGCGTCCAGTCGACATTGACAAAGTCGGAGTGGTTGGTCCCTGGAGCGGCGAAGGCCGGTCTTGCATTGGTGCTGGCCGAAGTATCGTAGGTGCGCATCGCATCCACGTAGATACGGTCCTTTGTACCGAGATAATCGTCGATCCGGAAGCTCCACTGGTAGCCGTTTTTGGGCGATACGTTTGTGTAGTTCACCGGGCCTACTGCATCGAGTGTGGCAGGAATGCCGGCGGGCGGAGCGTAGAGTTCCGAGCAGCTGGCGCAGGTGCCTCCGAAAGCTGTGCTCTCAATTCCGGCCACTGTGGTAGCGCCACTCGCGCTGGCATAAGCCAGGGGCGGAGCCAGAGTCAACGACTGAAGGGCGATGTTTGGTCCCGCGGCGGTCCCCGAAGGCGAACCCGCCGGCACCAGAGTTGATAGGTTGTTCTTAACCCAGTTAAAGAAGTCCAATGTCTCCGCCGTCGTGGACCCAGCACTCGTGACACTGGAGCGAAGTACTTCGATCGCGCCAAACCAGAATAGCTTGTTCCTGATGAATGGCCCCCCCATGGTCGCGCTCATGTCGTTGCGGCGGGAGGTCGGCAGTTTGCTTTCAAAGTGTGTTAGCGCCGAAAGATCGTTGTTGGTGAATTCGTAGTCGATGGTTCCGTGGAATTCGTTCGAGCCGGATAGCGTGAAGACGTCGACCGTAGCCCCGCCATTCCGCCCCTTCTGGGCATCGAAATCGTTAGTCCTTACTTCCATGGATTGGACTATTTCAGGGTTGGGAGAAATGGAGGTTCCGCCGCCCCGTGACGGTGTATTCGTTTGCGCGCCGTCGATCTCGTAGCCGTTCTGCTCCTGGCGCAGACCGGCCGCATTGATGTTGATCGAATACTCGTTAGTGAAGTTGTCGGCTCCCGTTTGCGTCGCGGCTCCCGTCATTCCGGGCGTCAACGCCGACAAACCGTACACGTTCTGCCCCGACAATGGTGTTTCCTGCAGAGTCGCTTCAGGGATGACTGCTCCGGTGGTCGGCGAAACCAGGTCGGGTGTCGCCTGTGATGCGGTCACAGAAACTTCCTCGGTACTCGCCGGTCCAACCTCCAATACCGGAGCCAGTGTGCGGGTTTCTCCCACCTGCAGAGCCAGATCGGTCTGTTCCCAGATTTTGAATCCGTTCATCCGGATCTGCACCGTGTAGGTCGATGCTTCGATACTGTCAATGCGGAAATAACCGGCGTCGTTGGTTGTGTCGGTCTTCTTCACTCCCAGCCGGATATCGGTCGCCGTGACTTTGGCTCCCGCGATCAGGGCGCCCGAAGGGTCTTTGACCGTCCCTTCAATTCCGCTGAGGAACTGACCGAATGCCGATCCTCCCAGGCTCAACAGAAGGAGAACGAATATGAAACCCCTGATTGCGTATCTGGTACTGATCATCTGAGTCTCCCGTAAAAATGGCGCTGCGCGCGCTGACCCCTTCCGTTGCGAGGTCTTTCGCTTCCGTTAAATGCCGCTCGGAATTTCCTCGCGACTATTCTCCCCAACAAAAGGCTTTTCAAGTAGGACACGGTGTATTACAGTGTGGTGGCGCGATTCCTCACTCCATCTCCACGGGCTAATCCGCGTGGAATGTGGGCGATGGCCAAGGGCCACGCCTTTTTGATCACACGATTAATTAGCTGCCTTGGGGCATCATTGCCCAACGGTTGACATTCTGGTGCGGGCGGTGGAGCATGGTGAGCTGCGGCGGCGTTGAGCGCTTACAGCCGGTTCTATAACCGGCTCGTACGGCCGAACGGTGAGTACCATGGGCGTGACCACAGATCCTACCTGGCGGGAAGAAGTTCACCCCGATGCCGGCGTCCTCAGCGACGCGGAGCGAATGACGGTCCTCCACGAGCTGGAGGCCATTCTCAACAGCCCCACATTCCAGACCAGTAAACGCTGTCAGCAATTCCTCACCTATGTGGTCAGAAATCGATTGGAGGGAAACCTCGATCGGTTGAAAGAGCGAACCATCGGCGTCGAGCTCTTTCACCGTCCCGCGGGCTACGCGACAGGCGATGATCCTGTGGTCCGGGTCCAGGCGGGAGAGGTGCGCAGAAGACTCGAGAAGTACTACGGCGCGTCACCTGCCCACTCAGACGTTCGCATCGAGCTGCACGTCGGTTCATACGCGCCCGAGTTCACGTGGCAATCCCATTCCCCCGAGCAGCCTTCATCCGTTCATCCTCCTCTGCCGGAGGAAACTCCCAATGCGCCGCAGTCGCCGGACCACCCCCGGCATCTGTCGCTCGAAACGATTCGCCCACGCCGGAACCGCAAGGCGTTCGTATGGGCCCTTTCAGCGGTTGGTTTGGCCCTGCTGATCACGGCGATCCTGGTTGGGTCAACCCTGTCCCGGGCAAAAGCCCCCAAATCCGCCCTTGAACAATTCTGGTCGCCCGCGCTTGCCACTGCGCAGCCCGTTTTGATCTGCCTGGCCAAGCCGGCCGTTTACCTTCCCTCGGTCAAACTGTACCAACGGCACTCCAAAACTCCGGACTTGTTTACCAGCCAGTTCGAGCGACTGATGCAGAAGCCCGATCTGGCCCCGAACGAGAAGATCGTCTGGGGAGATATGGTTGAGTATCCTGACTATGGGCTCGCGGCCGGAGACGTCTATGCGGCCACCGGAATCTCCGCTCTTTTCGGACAAATCGGGAAAAAAAACCAGGTAAGAATCGGTGGCAATTACTCCTTCGAAGACCTGCGCAACTCTCCCGCCGTGGTCATTGGGGCATTCAATAATCGCTGGACGATGCAGATGACATCGAACCTGCATTTCGCCTTCGCTGAGGAAGGCGACCAATCCATCATTCGGGAGGAAGGCCCGTCAGGCCGCACCTGGCGCTCGGAAAGAGACGCCGGCGGAAAAACAATTGGTGACTACGCCGTCGTTACCAGGCTCCTGAATTCAAGAACGGGCCAGTTCGTTGTCGTAGTCGCCGGAATCAAATCCTATGGCACTCAGGCGGCAGGCGAGTTCGTTTCCAATCCGCAATATCTTGAGAAAACCCTTCGCTCCGCCCCCCAGGACTGGGCACGGAGAAATGTGCAGATCGTTATTCAGGCCACCATCACTGACCTGCTGCCGGGCCCGCCGCAAGCCGTTGCCGTCTACGTTTGGTGAAATGGCGCCAGGTCACGCATTCCGCCAACCCGCTTCATCATTATCCTGGTCTCCGAGGTCGAATCCGTCGTATCGTAATCGCCAGCATGTTCATCGGCGATGATCTCTGAGATGAAAACGGACCGGCGCGAATTCCTTCAGATTTCGATTGGGGCTCTTGCTGGAGCCCTCTCCCGTCGAGCCCAGGCACAGCAACAGGGCGGCATGGGAGGACGGATTGCAGCTGCTCAGAAAAAGCCCGCCGAATCCGGCCGTCCGTTCGATGCATATTTTGTCGATGTCGCTGCCTCCGCCGGCCTGACTGCGCCCGTTATCTACGGCGGTGAAGATCACGACGATTACATCATCGAAGCAAATGGATGCGGATGTGCCTTCATTGACTATGACAACGACGGCTGGATCGATATCTTCCTTCTCAGCGGCACCCGCTTAGGTGGCGCTCCCTCCGGAGCCTCCAATCGCCTCTACAGGAATAACCGCGATGGAACCTTCACCGATGTCACGAAACAGGCCGGTCTTGAGGCGGTAGGCTGGGCGAACGCCGTCTGTGTCGGCGATTACAACAATGACGGCTATGAAGACCTGTTCTGCACTTATTGGGGACAGAACAAGCTCTACCGCAATCTGGGCAACGGCACTTTCAGCGATGTTACAAAAGAAGCTGGGCTTTGGAATTCTGAACCACGATGGGGCGCCGGGTGCTCGTTTTTTGATTACAACCGGGACGGTCATCTCGACCTGTTCGTCGCCAATTACCTGAAATTTGACTTCGAACACGTTCCCAAACCAGGCGCCGGCGCCAACTGCAACTGGAAAGGTATTCCGGTTGAATGCGGCCCGCGTGGAATGCCCTTCGGCGTCCACTCTCTTTACAGAAATAACGGTGACGGAACCTTTTCCGAACGTCACGGCTGGGTCGGGCCTCGCGCAACCATGGCCCAGCTATGGAATGACGGTCGTCACTGCCGACTTCAATGAAGACGGCTGGCCCGATATCTATGTAGCCTGCGACTCCACACCCAGCCTCCTGTTTATCAATCAGCACGACGGAACTTTTAAAGAAGAGGGAATTCAACGCGGTGTAGCTTTGAGCAACGACGGTGGAGAAGAGGCCGGAATGGGGGTCGCCGTGGGCGACTACGATCTCGACGGCCACCTGGATATCTTCAAAACTCACTTTGCCGAAGATACCGACGTGCTCTATCGCAACGACGGCGCCGGGAATTTTGATGACCGGACCATTGAAGCGAAGCTCGGAGTGGAAACCCGCTTCGCCAGCTGGGGCGCGGGAATCGTCGATCTCGACAACGACGGCTGGCCGGACATCTTTTTTGTAACCGGAAGCGTGTATCCAGGCGTCGAGAAGCTGATCCCGGCAAATCCCAATAAGTCGCCGCGTATTCTTTTCCGGAACCTGGGGAACGGCGCCTTCGAAGAGATTGGCAATGCGGGTCCGGGCCTCTCCACTCCTCATTCCAGCCGTGGTTGTGCATTCGGTGATTTCGACAACGACGGCGATCTCGACATCCTCATTCTGAATATGAACGAGCCGCCCTCCCTGTTACGAAACGACCTCAAAGGACATCATCACTGGTTAAAAATCAAACTGGTCGGCACTAAGTCCAATCGCAGCGCCGTGGGCGCGCGAGTATTGGCGCGATATTCAGCCAGAACTCAGGCACAGGAAGTCCTCAGCCAGTCCAGCTACTACTCCTCTAATGACTCGCGCCTCCATTTTGGTCTCGGCCCTGCTACGGTTGCGGATATCGTCGTGTATTGGCCGAGTGGCTTAGTTGAAAAATACCGGGATATCAAATGCGATCAGCTCATCACGATCCAGGAGACACGCGGGATCATCCCCAACCTGGGCTGGGCCCGCCAGGCGACCTGACGATGATGTTTCGTGACCAATGCGTGCTTCCTCTCATCCTGTGCGCGACCTTCTGCGCCTCCGCGCAACAAACGGCGCTGTCCGTGTCGGGTATCGAAGCGCTGATCCGTTCTCAGCAATACGATGCTGCGCTGGCGGCCACGAAGCGCGCCCTGCTCGAAAGGCCGAACGACTTCCGCCTCTGGACGCTGGAGGGAATTGTCTTCACCTTCAAGGCTGACAACCAGGATGCGCTCGGCGCATTGCAGCGGGCGCTCCATCTCTCGCCGGACTACAGTCCCGCGCTCAAAGCCGAAGCACAACTCCTCTATCAGACTCAGGATCAACGAGCGGTTCCGGTGTTAGAGAAAATCCTGAGCGCCGATCCACAAGACCAGACAGCCCACGAGATGCTCGCCGTTCTGGAGGCGAGACAGGAGAACTGCCAGACATCGATACGCCATTTCATTCTAAGTTCGGATGTGATCGCCCACCATCCTCATTCACTGGAAGCGTACGGCTACTGCCTCGTGCATGTCGGCGAGGCTGAGAAAGCTATAGTCGTGTTTGAACAACTTGCGGCCCTCCTTCCTGAGCAGACGTATCCAAAATACGATCTCGCCGTCGTGTTAGTGGAAACGAAGCAGAATGAAGCCGCTGCCAGAATCCTCGATCCTCTTCTCACGGCGGACCAGTCCGACCCGGATCTATTGAGCCTTGCATCCGACGCCTACGAGGCCCTGGGAGATACTCCGAAGGCGGTCTCTCTTCTGCGTCAGGCGATTGTCCTGGATCCAGCCAACGCGAATTACTACAACGCTTTTGTCGTGCTTTGCCTGAACCACGAGTCTTTCCAGGTGGGGGTCGATATGGTCGATGCCGGCCTGCAGCGTATTCCCGGCGATCCTTCGCTCTATATCTCGCGAGGCTTGCTGTACGCCCAGCTGGCTCAATACGACAAGGCTGAAGCCGATTTTCATACCGCCGAGCGACTGGATTCGGCGCAGAGCCTGAGCGCCTATGCCACGGATATCGTCAAGTTGCAGAGAAAGATGACGGACAAGAGTAAGCCGGATGACGCACTCCCCGAGATACGGGCGCAACTGAAAGCTCATCCTGACAGCGCCTTACTGCACTACCTGCTCGCCAAGCTGCTCGTTTATCGCGAGGCCGACGCAGACAGCAGGGTGCCGGATGAGGCCATCAGGTCCGCGCTGCTGGCGGTCAAACTGAAACCGGATCTCGTCGACGCCAGGGATTTGCTGGCCAGTATCTATACACGGTCCGGCCAATACGAGCTTGCCATCGAGCAATGCAGGCTTGCGCTGCAGGATTCCCCCGCCGACACGACAGCGATTTATCACCTGATTGTTGCTTTACGGCATTCCCTGCAAAAGAACCAGCCGGATGAAATTCCCGCGCTCGTCAAACGGCTTTCCCAGCTGCAACAGGCCTCCCGCCAGCAACAAACAGACAGGAAGAGGTTCCAGTTAGTCGAGCAACAACCGGGACCTGCGCAATAAACCAGCTGCGTGCCGATGGCCGCGGATCTGCGCGTCGCTCACTTCCTCTGTAGCCGCGAACAGGCTCGCGCCGGCATTGTTGACAAGGACGTTCAGCCAGCCGACGGAAGTGCGCGTAGGCCTGGAACCGGCGCCGGCCAAAAAAGCACATTGGCAGGGCTGATTTTGCGAAAAAAAATCGGACCGATAGCTCCCCAAGAACGGCAAGTCAAAAAGCCAAACGCGAATCGGGCGCCACGTGCGCCGGTCATCTATGGGTTGAGATCTCGTAAATGATTGCGATTGTTGATTTAACCCAACGACCTTGGGGCCATTTGGAATTACTTGGGATGGGAGATCGGATGGTTGGTTGCGGGGGCTGGATTTGAACCAGCGACCTTTGGGTTATGAGACGACGCAAATCCCTGTAAGTCCTAGATAATAAAGGGCACGAGTGGTAACCCATCGGAACAATCGGGAATGGCCCCAAGTGGCACATTTGGAAAGGGTTAGGAGCAAATAGGAACTTTTGGGAATCGTCCATTGGGAACTTAGTGGGGACTTAAAAAAGGCTTAAGTCCCCATTTTGCCCAAACCGTTTAAGGCCCCATTGGGGACTTAAACGACGGCTCTTCGATGCCCAAAGGTCGCACTCCTAAGTATTTGATTTCAATAACCAAAGCCTCCGGAAATTGAACTGTGGGCCTTTGGGAAATCCCTCGTCTAGATGGCCGGTTGACGCCCAAAGGTCGGCGTCAGAACCAATAAGTCCCCATTGGGGACTTAAACGGAGCCGCCATGAACTCTTTATCAAACAATGTCTGCGAATCAGCAGTTCTGCTGGCTGATTTCTCTGACCTCCCTCCGAAGCCGCCGCGTTCGAAACTCGAACCGCACCGCGAACTGATCCGAGAGCTCCGCCGTAAAGGGCGGACGTATCGGGAGGTTTCCCGGCTCTTTGCCGAGCGGCTAGGGCTACAGGTCGCACCCAGTACGCTCCACTCCTTCGTGAAAGTCCGCGCCCGTCACCGGAAGCAGCTGCAGTTCGAACTGCCTGCCGTCGAGCTTCCGGGTGCCCAGCCGCCAGTGAGCGCCCGCCTCGCCGCGTTCAAAGCCAAACCCACAGCGCAGGAGGCAAAGCGTTCCCGCTTCGTCTTCCGCGAAAACGAACCTCTCACCCTGAGCACTGATGGAGGTGCCCGATGACACAAGCAGCAAAGACTCAAACCACGCCAGCGAAGCGCGTGGTCTTCACAATGGGAGGCAAGGGCGGCGTCGGCAAGACGGGCGTCATGGTGGCCTTGGCCGAATGGTTCGCCGCAAACGATATCCCGGTCACTCTGCTCGACCTGGACACAGAGAACAAAGCTCGCGGTTCGCTCAAGCATTTCTTCAATGGCTCGGTCACAAAGGTCAACATCCACACTCCTGCCGGCCTCGATGCCTTCGTCGATCACCTCGACAGCGGTTCGGAGATCATTCTGGCCGACATGGGAGCTGGTGCCGGACAGGTGGCGGCGGATTGGTTCGAAAGCATGTATGAGGATGTGGCGGCGACCGGCGTGAGCTTTACCGCCGTCGGCGTCGTCACGCCGGACCCGGCAAGTGTAGAAAGCATCCTCGCGTGGGCAAACCGTCTACAGGATCGCGTTGAGTATGTGGTGGTGGAGAATGCGACCAGCACCCTCTCCGACTTCACTTACTGGAAGGCTACGGAACAAGCCAAGCGTTTCCGAGACGCCTTCTCTCCGACTGTTCTCCAGATGGAGTTCCGTCTGGCAGAGCTTGAGAATCCAGTGCGTCAGCATGGGATCAAGCTCGGAGATGTGGCAGATCGCAAGGCTGGCGTCGAGGAGCTGAATCGGGCGTCGCTCGTTATGAGAGCGCAGAGCTATCGCCGTCGCTTGTTCAGTGAGTTCGACCGGACAAAGGAGGTCTTCCTCCCATGAGCACCGTTCCCACGTTGCATGAACTTGATGAAGCACAGGCGGGAGAGTCGACTTTGTTCGACTCTCTCGCCCGGCTCGTACCGGAAGAACTGCAGACCGCCTACTATCGTGTTCTCGCTCACACCCGCACTCTGAGTCCAGATGACGAGATGCTCCGCATCCTCGAAGCCATGGGCATCCTCGCATTGCTGACGCGGCATACGCCTAAAGGACATTGCTGATGAGCGAGAGCGTATCCAAGCGATGCTCGATGCACACCTTCGATTCTCTGATGAGGCACAAGAGAAGATGTTGGGGTACGTCCATTTGATAGAGGGTCGTCTGGCGGAACTGCCTTCTGAGATTGAAGTCGGTCTCGACCCTCAGCAGATCGCCAAGATTCTTGGCGAGAGTCTGCGGCAACACTTTGTGAGTTCGGGGGTACCTGAAACCGTAGCAGGACTTCAGGCGACATCTACTGCGATGGGGAATACGCAAAAGCAGCTAATCGGGGCCCTGCGTGACCTGACGGACAGAGACGGCGGCGTCGCTGCTAGAGTCGAATCCGCAAATCGCCAAATTGTGCAGACAATCGAACGCCGAATTCGGACCCTGGATGAACTGGTACACGAATTCAAAACAGACCTGCTCCGTATCTGGATTCCGATAGTCACTGGCGCAACAATGCTCATCGGATTGTTCGCGGGCATGGAAATACAAGGATGTCGAGACTCGGAACCCCCGCCGGTAACTCAATCTTCGTCTATGGCACCGCAGACACCTTCCATCCCAAATTCGCCTCAAGAACCTACAGCCAAAGCCCCTAGCCACCAGAGACAGAGACTGCCTTCTAAACGAGCCAAGCATGCTGCTGATAAGTGAGATGGTGTCGAAAGTGCTCTTCCTTGTTGAATTGGGCGCCCAGCCTACACTTATCGCCCCGGCCCGATAATAAGCGAGCATCGATGAGTGCATCTGCGACTATTCATCAATTTAGAGCATACGTACACGTCCGCCAACTTTGCACTCCGGGTTCAGACTGTCGTTCTGGAAACAACCTAAAGCTTATCGGCGCGAAGAACAGAAGGAGGTCACTCGACGCGGGAACTAAGAGCGGCTTTACTCGTTGTCAGAGAATCCTCTTCGCAATGAGTCGATAACGAGAGGGTGATGGGTAAGCCGGGGTGTTGGTTCTGCAGGTATGCCATCTGCTCAGCAATCGACCGCTCATCCTCTTCGGGAGAAAACACAGGAAAGATAGTGCCCATACTCTTAACGTATCCGTTGGTTCGCAGGACGCCCAATACTTGGCTTAGTGACTCTTGACGGGAAACGTGGTGCGTTAGATCTGGCTGCCTAACCGTGAGCAGGAGCCAAACACCGTTCATAGACACTGAGTCGCAGGCGAAGGGTGTGGCACTCCCAGCAAAACCAAGAAGATCGCAGGTCTGCTGCTCTGAAGTGAGCTGGACCATAGCTTCTGGTGGCAGCAAGATCACCGCAAGGAGATCGACTTGCTTCTCCTTACCGATGTGCTGTTGCTCGAACGCCATCAGACCGCCAACATCCTGAAGCGCGCGATCGAGATATTGTTCATTCTGTACGAGCAGGACTTTACGCATAAGCCTCCCTTGTGAAGGTGGTTTCTTCCTTAGCTGGATTGAAATCGTTGCGTTTGACAGGTTCCCAGATTCCGTCCCGATACCGTGCAAAGGTGTGAGATTCAGGCGTGATCTGGAACAGATGAATCCATTGGTTGTGAACCAGGTCTCTGACGACCTTGTGCTTCTGGATGATGGCGCTAATCGAACTCTGTGGCGCTTCTATGAAGACACTGAGACGAAGGGGTATGTGTCGCAGGTTATGGCCATCATGCAGAGACTGGAGTGGAAGCCCTATGCGAAGGTCGCCGCCGTTGCCTTCGAAGACACCGATTCTCCCTCCTACGACGTTGTGCAGGACTTTATTCCCGCTACCGTACAGGCGGTTATCAACCGTGGAAGCGTAGTACTGCATATTGATCCAGTTGGTCACGAGCATGGGTGCAGTCATGATCGCTTCCAGCACACTGCCGTCGGGGTCCTTGCAGCTATGATATTCGTGCAGGAAGACTCGACCCTCCAGATCGGTGCCTCGACTACGCATCCGCGGTGCGATCAGAAATGCAGCGTTGTTGGCCAGCCCCCACTCAGGCCGAACCTGTGACCAGTCTCTGCTGCGAATCTGAAATCGATCCAGGAGGGTTGCCGGTGAACCGGCTGCATGGGTTTCGGGCCCGAGGCCTTCAGCCCTGTCGGTTCGTGCGCGATGACCAGCCTGTTGTAGCCAATCCACTAGGCGACTGAGATCGGATTCATGGCTCTTCGGCAACAGAGTCGCATCAAAGATCGTGATCTCGTCCGTTGTTGTGTTGTGCAGTGCGGGGAGGAAATGAGTGGTATCAGATATCTCGATGCCATGTGTCCGAAGGCCGATCCGGATCATCGGATCATTCAGTAACCCCGCGAGGACTCTTGCGTTGACTTCACCGGTCTGTCCACCGCACGCACCGCAATCAAGTCCGGCGGCATGTGGATTATTCGCGGTTTGGCTACCGTGACCCGTCAGAAGAACGATGCGGGCGAAGCCCGACGTCAGGCTCATGTTGCGGAGAATCCCCGCAACCAACTCCAACAGACTTTCAACAGTGGGAGCGTCTCCGCCATCTTGATGGGTGAAGCATCGGCGCGGTGATGAGTGGCCTTCGTGATCTGCAAAGCTTGCTTTGGTCTTAGAATTTCTCTTGTTTACTGTTCGTTCTAGTAACGAGCCTGCATAGAAGAGCCCAAAGGATTCGACGAAGGTAAACGTTGAGGTCGCGGATGACCGGAAGTCCTTCCAGACCGACTTCAAACCGAGATGCCGTCTCACCTTCGTGATGGACAGCTGATCGGTCTCTTCTGAGCCAGTGGTGTCAGTCACGCAAAGCTTTGGGGCCAGCAGGCCTGGCAGTTGAGGACGCTGACCGCTGGTACCAAGAGGCGAATAAGAGATGGGAAGACCGAAGAATCCGGCAAAGCCCAAAGTCTGAATCGAATCTGAGCATGCTTCCAGGGCGCGACGAAAAACCTCCGAGCGAACATCAATACAGCAGACAGCCTGCACATCCGGCGTGCTCGCTGGCTCGAAACGTGATCCAGAGAGATCGGACTTCAGGGACTGGCACAGCTGGCTCTGGTAGGAGATCTCGATCGCTTCCTGAAATATCCAGTCCACGGACATGTGTGTATCCGAGCTATTCCACCAATCGCGAACCATCTCCCATCCGGTTTTCCATGATGGGGACACTTCAGAGTTGAGCAAGTGTTCGAACGCAAATTGCTCCCAGGCCAAACAAATCGCCAACAATTGAACGATGTTGTCATCATTCTCTTGAACCAGGTTGGCCTGCCACCGTTCGTAGGCGCACCAGGATGCCCAGCCATTGAGGCTCATCAGGAGAGCTGTCAGATACTCTGTTCGCCCTTCAGGAGGGACAGGCAATACTTGGAATGCTTTCTCAATAAGACTGAGAGGTTCGGCTGGCAGAGCGAGCGCATAGTGCCGCAATCTGTGAATCCCCATCAACAGCCAGGGGCTCCGGTCCGTCTGAGCGTGTTGCAGCCAACTTTCATACAGACTGCATTTGCGTTGCGTTCCCCAAGCAGACTGGCAGTGATCAAAATAGGAAGCGCAATGCTGGCTCACGTTGTGCGTAACAAAGTCGCTGATGGACATGCCATGGAGGAGATCACGCTCTGAATCCGCGATAGATGTAAAGAGCGGAATCCGGGGCGCGGACGGGGATTCCCCTTCAAGATGCAGCAGAAGCTCCTCGATCGAGATACTCAGCTCTGACCGCCCTAGTGCCTCCTGCAGATGTTCAGCACGCAACGAACCGGCTCTCCACTGCTCGCGATAGAAGGCTCGTGGCATCACCATTCGCGATCCGGAATAGCTCTCAATGCGTTCAGCGACAGTGCGGATTGGATCGGAGAGGAAGCCCCAATAGGGGTTGACGGCGATGAACTGGTCGAGTGGCCAAGTCGGAGCGATCCGCTTGCACGCGCTCTCAACAGAGGCCGCCACGGCGCTGGTTTGCTGATCGCACTCCGCACTTTGATCAAACTTCTTCATCGTTTTACTCCGCTTGTGGCGAACGGCTGGTTGGCGTCCCGAAGAGGTGGAACCTTCGAGACTCGATTGGCGGGCCAGACCCGGAATGTTGCTCGTGTAAAGAGCTCATCCAGATAGAGGCCCGCATAAAGCCAGGGATAGAGGGCCGATGCAAGCGCTCCCATCGGATTTAGTCGGACGATCATCTGGATGCCATAGAGCAGAACGAAGCAGATGGCGCAGAAGATCAGCAGCGGGCGTTGTTGCGCTAGGCTGAAGGGCGTTATCGGCAGGAGTTTCTGGAAGAGGCTGTCGAAACCGAAATAGACGATGCCGACGCTGATCGCTGCTGTCGAAAGAATGAGCGAGGCGGTCAGACTGCGCATCGAGACCGTAGCAGAGAGAATTCCAGCGATCGCTATCCCGACCACAGGGACACAAAATAAACCGAGAGCCCCGCTGAAGCCAGAAGCTCTCCAAAGAACTGCCGCGAGAGATGCAAGCAGAATGCCGGAAAGGCCGCTTATGATCAGACCCGGAAGGCGCGCCTTCGGAGTTGTCGGCATCATGCGCTTGAGCTTCGCCTGATTGACTGCATCCCCCGAGCCGAGAAACGCATGTGCTTTATAAAGCGAATGAGCCAGTAGATGCAGGAATGCCAAGCCGTACAACCCAAGGCCACATTCCATCAGCATGAATCCCATCTGGGCGCAGGTAGACCATGCGAGATTGACCTTGATACTAATGCGGGTTGTCATGACCAGCGAACCAATCATTGCGGTCAAGCATCCGATACCCACCAGCAGTTCCTGTGCCGTCCGTGTGGTGTTGATCACGGGAGCAAGCCGAATGAGCATGAAACCGCCAAGATTGACGACACCGGCGTGAAGCAGAGCGGACACCGGTGTCGGAGCTTCCATCACTTGAATCAGCCATCCATGCAGCGGAAGCTGGGCGCATTTGATGATGGCGCTGATGGCGAGCAGGATGGAGGCGATGTGAATCGAAGTAGAAACGAGCTGAGGCCTGGAGAGCTGCCTCGCGATCTCGTCTATTTCAAAGCTGCCCGCCTTTAGCCCTAGAGGAATTACTGCACATAGAAGCGTTAGATCCCCTAGCCGGCTCGCAAGAAATTTCTTATGGGCCGCGATAACAGCCGCCTGTCGGTCAGGGTACAGAGTGAGCAAACCATGCAGGGAAAAGCTCGTGAGTACCCACGCCGCAAGAAAAATTACCAGGCTGTTCGTCACTACCAGCAAACTCACGGACGCAAGCGTGAACATCAGGTGAGCAACATACGAGGGTTCTCGCGGATCACCAGCCATGTAGGCGCGAGAGTAGCTCACGATGATCCACCCCAGAAATGACACAAGCAACAGCATCAGCGACTCGACCACGTCGAAGCGGAAGCTCAGATGCCATATGCCGAACCGGGTCAGCGAGTCGATTCTCGGAGCTTGAACCAGAGATGTTGCATGCAGAAACGCAATGGAGCAGCAAGCCAGTGCGAAGAGCAGCGATGTGAGGCTGGCAATGCGGGCGGTACGCCATGCTGCGTCGGTCGAAACTCTCTTCGTAGTGGCGAGCTGTCCGCCGAATCCTCCCAGGGTGTAGAGGATCATGGGAATGCAGAGAACTCTGGCATTCCAGTACGGCGACAGATGATGAAGACTCGTTGGCACGAAGATCCTTTCGCTCTTATGACTCTGGGGCATTATTTGACTTCTGTAAAATGCATTGTTTAGATGGAAGTGTTCTGTATAGGAGAACGGTAGCTGTGAGATTGAACTATCACCACCTGTACTACTTTTGGGCCGTCGCCAAAGATGGGAACCTGACACGGACCGCGACCCAGTTGCACGTGTCGCAGTCGGCTCTTTCGTCGCAGATCAAGTCATTGGAAGAGGATTTAGGACAGGCGCTGTTCCTGCGTGAAGGTAGAAGCCTCCAGCTCACCGAAGCAGGTCGGCTTGCCTTGACTTACGCTGAAACGATCTTTGCCGCGGGGAACGAACTTTATGCGTTGATGAGGGATGGAGAGTTTCGTAAACGTCAGACCGTCCGAATCGGGGCAGTTGCCACCCTCTCCCGCAACTTCCAGGAGAACTTTGTCCGACCGCTTCTCAAGCTCGACGATGTTGAAATCGTCCTCCAGTCTGGAACTCTGGCGGACCTTCTAGCTCGTCTAAGCGTCCACGGCCTTGATCTCGTTCTATCAAACCGCAGGGTTCATCGAGATACGCAAAACCCATGGCAGTCGCATCGCATTGCAAGGCAGCCAGTAAGCCTGGTCGGAAAGCCCCGCCGCAGCAAGAAGCCATTCGCATTTCCCGAAGACCTCAGCACCTATCCGATTGTGTTGCCGAGCCTCGAAAGCGAAATCCGTGCCGGGTTCGATCTTCTGTGTGAGCAACACAGGGCCACGTATCGCGTGCTTGCCGAGGTAGACGACATGGCGATGTTGCGCCTCCTCGCGCGTGACACAGATGCAATGGCGCTTGTCCCTACTGTTGTCGTGCAGGATGAACTTCGGACAGGCGTCCTGGTGGAGTATTGCGTTGTTCCGCAACTATTCGAGGATTTCTACGCCATCACGGTCAAGCGGCACTTTCAGTCACCAATTCTAAGATCGCTGCTCAAACGCAGAGACGAAGCTGTACTCGGGGAGGTCTCCGAGCGTATGTGAGGTATGCGTACCCATCCCAAGTTCGTGCTAATCCGGCAAAGGACACATCCGGTTGATTGGCGTTTGTCGACATATGGACAGCAGGGTTATTGCTCAAATTTTGCTAACAGGTCTATGCAGTCATCGAGAACGCTCGCAAGCATCGGCGGTGCTTTTGGGCGACCACGGTACGGCTCATCATCGAGGTGCGGCTTTTTGAAAGCCATTCAGCCGCGTATTCGGGACGTTCTTAGGTTCGGGCAATAGAACGACCGCATGGAGCCCTTCGGACATCTCTCGAACGGACATCGAACAGCCTCGGATCGTGTTCGACCCTGTTCGATTTCCGTTCGCGGTGCAGTTTTGTGACTGCATTCCTAAGCCGACAGGCTTAGGGATGGTGTCTCTTTCTTCCTTTCGCTTTTCGCTTCGGCTGATTTCGTTGCCTCTCAAAGTCGGACACATCCCATTCGCCTCTGCTGCTCGGCGTACGCGGCTGTCCGATCTGCTGCAAGGCATCGTGAAGCCAAGGAGGAAAGCGGGATGCGTGTTGCTGGAGTACCCGGATCGCCGCCTCGGGAACCTTCTCGGCGATCTGGCTGAGGACTTTGCTGGCCTCGGCGGGGCCAGCCCACGCTAGCGCTCTGACCAACTCTCCAGCAGGTTCGTGCCAGAGGACGAGCTGCCAATCGGGAACGTGCTGAAGATAGACTGTCAGTTTACCCAGCTTATACAAACGAGTTCTGCCCGAAGTCCAATAAACGATCTTGACGGGAACTTGAGTGGTCAAGCCGAGGGCGTTGGCGCAGGCCGCTCCAAAGGGAGCGATGGCCTCTCCCGATTGAGCGGCGAGCTGGTGGATGAAGAGGTGAGCGTGGGGCGCATGGCGTCCAAAGCGACTGGCAACGGGGGCAACGTAGACTCCGTGTGCAGCTCGTAGAATGAAGCCGCCTTTTGCCAATGCGCGGAGCGCTCGGGATACGGCAGGCCGATTTCCAAGATGGAGGAATGCCGCTGCCGTGATCGGTGTCCCTTCGGGCCGGCAACTGATGTCCGTGGCGATTGCTTGGGTCAGCTCTTGCATCCTAACCGCAGTATAAGGATGCGGCTGGATCGGCTATAGTTCGGGCTGGTGTTTAGCCCGTCGGGTGGGCAGATTCAGGCGCTCTCGATTCTTTTGAGAGCGACCTTCAGGGTGGGAAGACGGGCGGTTTCGCTTCAGTAGGAGCTTAGCAAAGTCTTGGGTGTCCTCTACGGCACCCGAGAGGACACCCAATTACACCCGTTTTTTATTCGCATCCATAGAGTGAAGCGGGCGGCGGAAGCCGCCCGCCGCTTTTTCCTCTAGCTTGCTTCCGCTAGTTGAGCGGCATCAGAGAGAGCAGCATTGGCATTGGAGTCAAGAGCAGACAGGATGACGGATGAAGTCTTCTGGATGACTTCAAGGCTCTCGGTGAGAAGAGCGGCATTGCCGTGGTACAGGTGGATGTAATCGGCTGACGCCCGGCCTGTGCTGAGTCCGATGGTCTCTCCTACGACAAACGCTATAGCTTCGGCCTCCGTCTCTCGCACGGTCTTGGTTGTCGCGGTGCGACGCTCGGCCTTATGAAGCATCTCGTGCGCGAGTTCATGAACAATGTGCTGAACTCCTCGGCTGCACCCTGTCCGGGAAGAATGGCGATTCTGCCACCATAGCTCATGCCCAATGCCGGGGCGATGCTCTCCTTGAACTCAAGCTGGATGCCCTGGGCGGAGATGAAATCGACCAAGCCGTTCCCGGTACTCTCCGACATTGCCGGTGACGCGCTCGGACAGTTCGGGAAGCTCCTTGCCTTCGGTCTGGCAAACATCGAAGACATAGGCAGAGCGGAACCCAACCAAGACGGCCTGATTCTGGGTGCGGATGTCCTTCTCGGCCTCTGCATCTTTCTTCCGGCGAATGCCGATCACGGGAGCGAGAATGCGGATACCGCGCTCTCCCTTCTTCACCTTGCGGCCAAGCTGGTTCCACGCATAGAGTCCAGCAACGCGGGTTGCGTCCGGCTTCTGCCGCGCAATCTCAAGAATGTTGCCAAAGCTGTAATTGTGAAATCGTCCCATTGCGGTGAGGTAGGCGGTGAGCCCTTCGGAGTGGCCCTGCTCCAACTGCTCGATAAGGGCTTGGACGTTGGCCGCGATTGCTTCTTTCGCGGTCTGCTGTTTTGGCTGCGGCTGTTTGAGGTTTTGGGTGAATGGGGTGACAGTGGATGCGGTGGTGATGGCGGTGGTGTTCATGGGTGTTTCCTCCTTAGGCTTTGGCCGTTGCTTTTCATGCCATGCGTGGCATGTACCTACATGCCGAACGCCTCCTGGCGAAGGCGGGGCGGCAAGGCGCAAGGGAGGGGTATCGCCCACCCGAAGGGCGAGCGAAGCGAGTGATTTTTACGCAGGAAAAATTATGGGGATACCCTTGCGCCGCGCCAGGGCAGCGCCCTCAGCGAGGCTGGGCTTCCTTATTCGCGCGCGACAGTGCGCCTAAATTTTGGGAGGGCGTTGCGGGAAGGAACGGCCCGCAGAGATTCTCTCTCGCTTGTCTAGACTTTTCTTTTCTCTTTAGGGGTGTCCAGAGGGGATATTTCTCTTTTCAGAGGGAGCGCAGCGAGATCATGAAAGCAGACGGATTGCTGATTTCAGCCGAAGAACTTCCCTGGCGGAATCCGATTTCCGCTTGCCGATCACGGCTAAATGAGTGACTCCGTGATTTCGCGACATGTGACGACGTTTCAAACAAAGAAAATGCCTGATGACTCTATGCTTACTGCAATTCGTCAGGGCGATAATGTCAACACTGGGGACACATAGCCTACCGGTCGTGGAGACGGTGGCGAGAGAATCGAGTATGCAGAGCGGACTTCGAGAAGGCTTCTAAAGGTGAACCCAGCCGGCACGTATCAGTGACAGAGATCCGACTGCGACTACGATCCACAGAAGAATTCCTTGCAATAGAGGCCGAACGCCGACTTCCTGAAGCGTCCGCTTCGAGAGGCCCGTCCCAATCAGGAACAGCGTTACCGTCAACCCAATGATCCCGAGACGCTTGAGACTCGGATAGAACGCGTGAAATGTGGGCAGATAAGTATTGGCCAATGCCGCTAGACAGAACAGCAGAATGAACCAGGGCCATTGAATGCGCGCCTTTCTCTTTTTGGCCATTGCAGTTCCAATCGACAATGGAACAATCCAAAGCGCACGTGCAAGCTTGACGGTAGTGCCGACGCCAAGCGCCACGGCACCAAACTTCGCTGTTGCACCGACGACGGAGCTTGTGTCGTGAATGGCGAGCGCCGACCAGAGACCGAACTGGGTTTGGGTCAGGTGCAGCGCGGTTCCAATCACCGGAAACGCGAGCAGGGCAATGGAATTAAGCAGGAATACCGTTCCAAGAGAGACGGCAATCTCCTCTTCGCTGGCGTTGGTGATGGGTGCGATCGCGGCAATCGCACTCCCGCCGCAGATCGCCGTGCCAGCCGTGATGAGAAATGAGGTTTCCTGTCTTACAACCAACAGCCTTCCCAGACCCCAGCCCAACAGCATGGCGAAGCTGATGCTCCCTGCGGTGTAGAGAAATCCGGTTCTGCCGACATGAATGACCTGCTGGAGATCCATGCCGAATCCAAGGCCTACGACGGAAGCCTGGAGTAGGAGCTTGGAGAGTTGCCTCGCCGCCAGGTGAAATGGATGAACGAAGGAAAATCCATAGATGATGCCGCCTATCAGCGCAACGGGCGGCGACACGAAACCGCTCGCCGCAAGGATCATTCCGATGAAGAATATGTTCTTGGACATACATCCAGTGTTGGGGAGGAATTCGCCCACGTCCAAGCAGTAGTTCTCATGCCGCATTTGCGTAACTTATGAGAGGAGATATCGCGTTTACCGCTTCGGTATCGGCTTAACCGATTCTCTGTCCTGGCCTGCACGTGAGAACAGGAACCTGCGGAACTCCTGAACCAAGCTCTGAGGTTCCAGACCGCCTGCGGAAGCAAGAAAAAACTTACGCTGAATGCGCAAGCCTTCCACCTCCACAATCCTGAAGCTATTGTCGAGTCGAAGGTCCTTGGCAATCGCCCAGCGCGAGACGAATCCTACTCCGAGTCCCGCCTCCACGGCGGACTTGATGGCCTCTGTCGAATCCAATTCCATCACGATACCCAATGAATTACGTTTTACGCCCACCTGCGCCAGCGCCATCTCGACCACCCGGCGCGTGCCGCTCCCACGTTCTCGCATAAGCAACGGAGCAGCAGCAATCTGAGTATGCGGGATGGATTTGAGCTCAGCCCATTCGTGTGCAGCCGCCACGATCAAGGCCAGTTCATCTCCGAGAAAGGGCTCTGTCTTGACGTTGCGGCTTCGTGCTGGCCCTTCAATCAAACCCAGGTCGATCTTCTGTTGCTCGAGTGCCTCGACAATCTGCTCTGTATTTCCGCTGATCATGGTGGGGTGAACGCGTGGGTGTTCTCGCGTGAACTCGCCCAATAGACGGGGCAAGACATACTGGGCTATTGTCGAGGAGGCTCCAAGGGCAAGTAGCCCAGCGGGGTTACCACTCAGTGCAGCAATCTCCTGTTCAGCCTGAACAAAGAGCGCATTCGCCTGTCGAGAGTATGCCAGAAGTACTTTCCCAGCCTCCGTCAGAGCGATATGCAAGCCAGTGCGATCAAAGAGTTGGATGCCTACATCTTCCTCCAGCGCCTTGATCTGGAGGCTCACCGCGGGCTGTGTCAGGTACAGCTCTTCCGCGGCTTTACGAAAGCTGTTCTGCTCGGCAACTGCCCGGAAGACAACCAAGCGGAAGTTGTCTAAACTCGCCATGCAACGATTAGAACACTGACGCATGGCACACAATCCGATTAGAAGCGAAGCACCAGCGGTTGCCTGGACGATATACAGACTCAGACATGCTGAAGGATCGTTTCACCCATCGTCAGTTCGATCAGGATCTCAGGCGGCGACAAGAGCGTGTTGTGGATTAGACAGTGATGCACCGAGCGCATGAGTCCGTCGGTTTGGGCCTCGCTGAGCACCGCTGGGGATGTGACATTGATCTTGAATTTACCGAGGCGGGCAGGCTGCATCAACTTGTCTGCGGTAACAGAAACCTCGACGCCTTCCGCAGGCAAATTACGAGCGTTCAAATACTGCACGGCGTAAAAGGCGGCACAGGAGCCCAGGGATGCGAGCATCAGTTCGGGAGGGGTCATCCCCGCGTCGTCGCCATTATTCTCAATGGGCTGGTCGCATAGGATCGTATGGGACCGGGCCTGAATGGAAAATTTCACTCGGTCAAGATGTTTGATTGTTACCTGCATAATAGCCTGCACCTCTCATAGGAAGAAAGACACGTGAGAGGCACTTCGTTACAGCACCGACAACATTTTTTTTGTCGCTGGCAGGTTTAGCAGGCGCAGGTACTCCTGGGTCAGGATTGAGCGCAGACGAGGCGCAACGGCAGAATCACACGGAATCTCGAGCGAGCGGCAACGGTCAATGGCAACTCGGAGGTTCTTTAGGAAGGCTACACAGGCCGGGCATGCCTCAATGTGTTCGCGCATCTCTTCGCAAGTGCGGGGCTCAATCCTGCCATCCAGGTATTCGGAAAGATTTGAGAATAGTTCCCGGCACTCGGGCGGTCGCCCTCCGCCTTTGATCCTGTTACCTTTCTTTGCCTTGGACGGGACGCTTTCACCCTGCGATTTGGGAGCTTCATCGAGCATCCTGCCCATTTCTTTGCGTACCGACAGGCGTGCACGATGGAGACGCACTCTCACCGTGCCTGGTTGCAGATCGAGAATCTTGGCCACCTGCTCTGTCTTCAGTTCCTCCATGTCGTGGAGCACAAGGACAATGCGTAATTCCACAGGGATACGCAAGACTGCCTGATGCAGCAAATGGTGCTGCTCGGCGTGAAGCAGATTGCTTTCCGGACTCTCCTGTGCGTCTTCGAGTAACCGGCCACGTTCCGTCTCGTCCGGCATCAATTCATCGAGCGACAGCATGTGCCTGGGTGCGGAAGCGCCTTTTCGACGCATGCGCCAGCATCGGTTCCTGGTTACGGTATAGAGCCAGACCGCAAGAGCCTGTGGCTCATGAATTTTAGCCAGATGCACTAGCGAGCGCGAGAGGACCTCCTGCATGGTGTCCTCTGCGTCTTCTGGATGTCCGCAGACTTTCATACTGAAGGAATAGACCGTGCCCTGCAGCAAGCCGATTGCCTCTTCGACGGCTTCGGGAGTGTTGCGTTGGAGCAGTTCGGTAGCTCGGATCAGTTCAGGTCGCATCGATAGAGACTCTTAGTAGCGAGCCCAGTATATTCCCCCACCAACCATGCCACTCCAGCTGCTTGAATCGCCACCTTGCGATTGGAACTGCGCTCAGGGGAATCAGTCGCGCTTATTGAATACACTGTCCGGCAGCCGCTGCGTGCCGGGAGGCCTCGATCATGGCCACGCAGATGGGACAGATCTTCTTGAGCCATTCGCGAACGGCAGGGACTCCACCCTCGACGTTAGAGGCCAGCCAGGCTCGCAGCAAAGCAACTGCGAGATCGACATCTGCTCCCTGCCGATTGGCCTCAAGGCGGAACATGTGCCGATATACTTCATCCTTGAGTTGCTCATCGGTAGTTCGGCGGCCTTTGGCGGGGCGCGGTGTGTTCTTCTGGGTCATCATTTCCCCATTTCTCCTTGAACAAGCCATGAGTAAAAGCCAACATGCGCAACGATAATGTTCTGGAATCCATGAGAACGCAATGCGTCTACAGCGTCTGCAGAATTAATGCGGTGTTTCAGAGGCGGTCCAGGCTCAGGCGGAACATCAGTTCTCCAATCGAGAATCGATATCCGGCCACTGGTTCTCAGAACGCGGATTGCTTCTCGCACAACTGCAACGCGGTCATTGAATTCATGCCAGACGTTCGCAGCAAGAAAGAGGTCGCAGCTGCTTTCGGGAAGGCCGGTTTTATCGGCTTCGGCGTGCATTAGTTTGATGTTTGTTATCGCAGCTTCGTCCCGCTTCTGCCACAGGACTGAGAGCATCTCATCCTGTGCATCCACGGCATAGACCTTGCCGTCTGGGCCAACCGCAAGCGCCAGTGGTAACGAGAAGTATCCCGTTCCCGCGCCAACATCGGCGATCGTCTGGCCGGCCTGGACCCCTATCGCGATGAGCACGTCCGCAGGTGGAAGCCAAACTCTGCGCGCGGGAAGGTCGAGCCGATGCGCTTCGGAAGCAGGAAACCGTTTGTTTTGCATTCCGTCCCTATTTTGCGCCACAACAGACGGCATCCTTCAAACCAATGGCACGCAGGATGGGCATTCCCGGACACCAGTTGGTGAATGCCGATTGCAATAAATTGAGTCCCACGAATACCGTCAGCCACAGCCAGTAGGGCGACACAAAATGTGCCAGGGCAAGCGAGAAGAGGACCATTGTGCCTGCCATAAGGCGTAAACCGCGTTCGACTGTCATACCAGAGCTCCTTGTTTCGTGATGGGTTGAGTTTCGGTTTGTGATTGCTGGCGCGCATTGACCGTGTAGTAGAGAACCGGGACGGCCAGCCTGGAGAGGAACGTGGATGCTACTTCTCCTGCGATTAGAGATAGCGCAAGGCCTTGAAAAATGGGATCGGAGAGAATCACGCTTGCGCCGACGACAACGGCGGCCGCAGTGAGCAACATGGGACGGAAACGGACCGCGCCCGCGTCGATGACTGCCTCATCGAGCGGCATCCCCTGGCGGCGGCGGAGCTCGATAAAGTCAACAAGGATGATTGAATTACGCACAATGATGCCTGCACCAGCGATAAAGCCGATCATCGACGTTGCGGTGAAGAACGCTCCGAGGATCGCGTGTGCAGGCAGAATGCCGACCAGCGTCAACGGGATCGGCGCCATAATAACCAGCGGGACGATGAAGGAACGGAACCATCCCACTACGAGCACATAGATCAGAACCAGAACAGCGGCAAACGCAAGCCCCAGATCGCGGAAGACCTCAATCGTGATATGCCACTCGCCATCCCACTTCATCGAGTAATGGTCCGTCGAATCTGGCTGCGTCGCGTTGTAGCGAGCAAGCGTATAGCCCGCAGGCAAGTTGAGATGGTCGAGTTGCTTGTTCATCTTCGAGATGGCATAGACCGGGCTTTCTTCGGCTCCGGCCAGATCACCAGTCACGTAGACCACACGACGCAGGTTCTTGTGATAAATGCTGGGCTGGATGGCGGTGTGTTCGATGCTTACCAGTTCACCCAGGGAAACCATCCCTCCGTCCGCACCCGGTAGGCGAATATTTTCCAGCCCCTGCTCAGAGGAACGGTCGGCACGCTCGAGTTCGACGGTGGCAGGCACGGGCTCCCGTGAGCCCTGATCGTGGACAAGCCCCACCTGCGTTCCCGAAAGCGTGATAGATAGCGCCCTGGCAACGTCGGCGACTGCGATGCCATGCTGCGCGGCCTTCACTTCATCGACGCGCACAACCAGTCTGGGCTGAGGGTCTTCGACGTACCAGTCGGTATCAACGACTCCGGCTGTCTTCTGGAAGATCGATTTGATCTGTTGCGCCACTTGGGTTTGGCCGGCAAGATCAGGGCCATAAACTTCCGCGACCAGAGTTTGGATGACCGGGGGGCCGGGCGGTACTTCGCTGACCTGGATACGTGCGCCGTACTGGTTGCCTATGGCGTCGAGGAGAGGACGCAACTTCTTGGCAATGGCGTGGCTCTGTTCGCTGCGCTGATTGGCAGGTAAAAGGTTTACCTGAATGTCGGCCTGATTCGTCTGGTGACGCAAGTAGTAGTGGCGAACTAGTCCGTTGAAGTTATACGGACCCGAAGTTCCAGAGTAGATCTGATAGTTAAGGACGTTTGGCTGCTGCGCAAGGGCGGACCCAAGCGCCTGGGTAACTCTTGCTGTCTGCTCCAGTGGCGTGCCATCGGGCATATTGACGATGACCTGTAGCTCGCTCTTATTGTCGAAGGGCAACATTTTGACCCGCACCATGCCCAGGGGAACCAAAGCCGCTGCCGCCATAAGGAGCAAAATCATGCCGCCAAAGAATATCCAGCGATAAAGCACCGAATGAATCAGAGGCGACATGACACGTCGATACAGGCGTGTCGTCCAGCCATCTTGCTGCTGCTTTTCGCCGTGTTCACTATCGATGTGTCTGCCCAGCAGGCGAAGGGCTGCCCATGGGGAAACAACAAATGCGACGATTAGCGAGAAGAGCATCGCGGCCGATGCTCCCACGGGGATGGGCCTCATGTACGGTCCCATCAAGCCACGGACAAACGCCATGGGCAGAATCGCCGCGATCACAGCAAAGGTGGCCAGGATGGTGGGATTGCCTACTTCAGCAATCGCCTCGACTGCAACTTCAGTCAGCGGCCGGCCATGGTTGTGCGGGAGGCGGAAGTGCCGGACCATGTTCTCGACGACTACGATGGCGTCATCGACGAGGATGCCGATACTGAAGATCAGCGCAAACAGGGTGACGCGATTCACCGTGTAGCCAAGGAAATAGAAGACGGAGAGCGTCAGCGCGAGCGTCACCGGGATGGCAAGCAGCACCACTCCAGATTCACGCCAGCCAAGGAAGACTGCGATTAGAAGAGTGACCGAGAGCGTCGCGAGCAACAGATGCTCCAGTAACTCATCAGACTTGGTTTTCGCCGTCGCTCCATAGTTGCGAGTGGTGGTCACCGTCACGTCAGACGGAATCGTCACGCCCTGCATCCGGTGAACGCTTTCGAGCACTGCGTTAGAAATGTCGGTAGCGTTGGTTCCCTTGCGTTTCGCGACGGTGATCGTAACCGCAGGGTGTTGCCCTGTCTGGGTTCCCGCGGCGTTGCTTGTCCCAAATGTCACATAGTCGGCTGGATCCGCTGGCCCATCCATGATCTGCCCGGCAACATCTCGCAGGTACACCGGCTGCCCATGGACGACGCCCACGACGACGGCTTCCAAATCCTCCCGACGGGTAAAGATGTTCCCAACGTCGACGCGGACTTCCTGATTGTTGTCGGCGTAGCTTCCCGCCTGCACAGATGCATTCGCAGCTTGCAGATGTTGAACGACGGCCATGGGAGAGACGCCATAGGCGTTGAGCTTCTCCGAGCTCAGCACTACTCGCATGGTGCGCGGAAGGCCCCCGATGATCTTCGTCTCAGATACATCGGGTACTTGCTCGAAGTTGTGTTGCATCTCGGCGGCGATGGCGCGCAGCTGATAGCCGTTGTAACGTTCTCCCCAAATCGTCAGCGCCAGGATCGGAACGTCATCGATCGAACGGGCCTTGATGAGCGGCTGCGAGACTCCTGGAGGCATCCGATCGAAGTTCGAATAGAGCTTGCTATAGACCTTGATCAGCGCGTCTTCCTGCGGGGTACCGACCAGAAACCGCACGATAACCAGGCTCTGCCCAGGGGATGACGTTGAATAGACATACTCGACGCCCGAGATCTCATGCACCAGATTCTCAATTGGCAGCGTCACTCGCTGCTCCACCTCAGATGGTGACGCGCCGGGCATCGCGGTCGTAATGTCCAGCATCGGGACAAGAATCTGCGGTTCTTCCTCCCGAGGAATGACCGCGATGGCGAACGCGCCAATCGCCAACGACGCGGCGATGAAGAGTGGCGTCAGCTTGGAATTGAGAAAAGTGTGAGCCAGCTTCCCGGCGATGCCAAGCTCCTGTTTCATTGCTGAACCTCGATACGCTTTCCTGCGATGTCCCGGTCGGACGGGGCATCCACAAGTGTCTCTCCGGGAGAAATGCCCGACAGCACTTCGACCAGACTGCCTTGGACCGCACCGAGGGTGAGGTATCGGAGTTGCGCGATTCCCCGTGTATCGAGGACATACGCACAGACCAGCGAGCCCCGCGACACAATAGCGGAACGCGGAACGACAACAGCCGGGCGGGTGCCGTTGGCTATCAACGCCGTGCCGTACATGCCTGCACGTAGTTGCGTTGAGGACGGTAGATCAATCTTGACAGTGAAGCTATGGCTGCTCGGGTCAGCGGCGGGGTCAATCTCGGCCACGGTGCCCACAAGATCGGCAGAAGAGGCTCCGTTGATTGTGACCGGCAGCTTCATTCCTTTCCGGACTGTTGCGATTGCCGATTCATCGACTGTGGCTTGTAGTTGCAGAGCTCCGGCTTGATCGATCTGAAGCAAGGGAACACCCGGGGAGGCCAGCGTTCCCGGATCGGCCATTCGCGCGGTCACGACGCCAGCGAAGGGCGCCACCAGACGGGTATAGCCGAGCATCGCGTGTGCACCGGCTTCCTGGGCGCGAGCCGCGTCAGTTTGCGAGCGCACCGCCTCGAGCCGGGCGGAGGCTGCAGCAGCTCGCTGCGCGACTTCATCCATCTCCTGCGGACTTACGCTCTTCTCTGCCTGTAGTTGCCGGTAACGTTCCAACGTGCTGTTGGCCAACTTCGCATCGGTCTGCGCGGCGGCCTGCTCCTGTGCAGCGGCCTTGACCCCGGCTTGAGCCTGGTCGGCCGACGCACGCTGCGCGGCATCGTCGAGCAGTGCCAACGTCTGACCTGCGCGCACACTGTCTCCCTCACGCACCGTAACCTGTTGAATGCGGCTGACAACCTGTGCGGAGATGGTTGCCGTCTCCCGTGAATGCACCGTTCCGGTCGAGCGGATGTTCACTGGAATCTGTTGCTCATCGCTTTGAACGACCCGTGCCGACACAGTCTCGACCGCAGCTGGCGTGACCGATTCGGCACCATGACAGCCCGCCACTATCGCCGCGCAAACGGCAAGCCCACTCATTCGTAACGCTACCCTCATTGCAAATCCTCCGCCGCAGCGGGAGTTAGCGTCCCGGTTGCGTAAAGCAGTTCGGTATAAGCCATGGTGTTTCCATAAACCGCACGCCAGTAATTCGATTGGCTCTGTCTCTCGGCATCCTCTGCCCGCAGCAGATCAGTGATGTTCGCGAGTCCAGCGCCGTAACGGTTCTTGAGGATGCGAAGGCTCTCCGCCGACTGATCGAGCGCGGCCTGGGCGGTTTCGAGCGAAAGTTCCGCTGTCCTTCGACGGATATGCGCTTGGCTTACTTCGAGCCGGACATGCTGTTGCGAGGCAGACAATTGCGCGTCGATCTTCTGTTTCGCTGTGGACTGCTGTGCCAGCTGTGCGCGTTTGCCCAGAGGGAGAATATCGACGCTAATCTGAACGCCTGCTACCCAGTTATTTCCCCCCGAGCTGCCCAACGATCCGCGATCTTCCTGCCAGTTACCGTACGCGTTCACGACAGGGCCGAAGCTCGACTTCGCGGCGCTCACACTCGATGCCTGCGCCGATTGAGCCAGAGTCAGCGCCGCCAGATCCGGCCGAGTCTTTGCAGCGGTTGCAATCTCCTGCTCCAGCGACAGTTGATCGAAGGCATGGGGCTCGATCGGCTTCAATTCCGACGCCTTGAGGTCTGGGACTCCCATGGCCTCGCGCAACTGCGCCCATGCCAGGTCCAGGTTGCCTTGGGCCGCGATCAATTCCTGCTTTCGCTCGGCCATGTTGACTTGAGCCGACATTCGGTCCGACTCGACTGCCAGACCGGCTCTTACGTGGTCGTCCACTGAGGCCAGCAACGCCGATGAAGTTTCCTGCTCATGTTGGGCGACGTTGATCTGCCGTTGCGCGTAGAGCACGGCCTGGTAGGCCATTACTACGTTGAGCACGATCTGCTGGTCGACCGTCTTGGCGGAAGATGATGTACTTGCCCGGAGGAGGTCGGCGCTATGAATCTCTTTCTGTGTCTTGAACGAGTCAAATGCCGTCCAAGATCCAGAGAAACGGGTGGAAAAGTTGCCAATCGCTGGAGGATGATTCAGCGCATCGACCGCGAAGTCCGCTTGAGTGAATTGTCCCTGACGCAGGCGGGTGCCGAAGGCGTAGACGGGGTCGTTTCCGCGGGAAATGTCTTCCGTGAAGTTGAGATGAGGCAGGAGTTGGGTACGGGCGATGATGGCCGCCGACTTTGCTTCCTGATCGCCAGCACGAGCGATCGCAGCCTGTGGACTTCGCCCGAGAGCCTGATCGACGGCCTGGCGGAGGGTCAGGGGAGCTTGCGCATTGACCTCGGCTGCTCCGATAGAAAGCAGAAGACTGAGTCCCAGGACTCGATACCGGCGATGACCCATTGAATGAAGTGTCCTTCGTTGAAGCGTTCATAGGGATAAAGCCACGAGACGTGGAATTCGTTACAAGACAATTCAACTATTTTTGTGAGTATGAAGAAATTGTGGGGCGGGGCCAGTCGGCGGAAGCACTAAAGCGCTTCATGCCTATGACATGAGGAGATCAGGCGCCGTTCAAGAACGTGCTGCAATTTTCGATTGGTGGAAAGGCATTAAGTACTCTTACCAATACGGATCGAACTCTTGTGGCGGCAGGCCCGGTCCTGCCGCCACAAGAGGCAACCATTCAAAATGGTTGGGCGCTCCCATCGGAAGAGCTGTCCATTGTCACGCGGTAGCCGTAGATGCTCCGTGACAGCATGAGTCAGTTTTCGTGCCGGTTTCCTTCGTGCAGCAACATCCTTTGCTGCTGTGACCCTCAGACTGAGGAACTGCTGGCCGTAGACGCAGATGCTCGAACATCCGCAGCGCCTGCTGTCCGTTGAGATTCGGAGGAGCCATCCAGCCACGGATGCCTGTCGCTTGTAGACAGGCCAATGCCCCGTTGCCAATCCCGCCGACCACTACATCCGTGCAGCCCTGGCTGGCTAACAAATCGGCAACACTTCTGCCATTGGCAGCTTCAATTTTCATAAACACAGATGTGTGAGTCTCGGTGTCTGCTGTCATGACCCAATTTGCCTTGCCAAAATGTGAAGACATAGGCGCTTCAATACTGTTCTCAGACATCATCACTGCTACCTTGCTCATTGGTCGATCCTCGTTCCGTGATTCCGAGTTGAGCGCCCGCACTAATGGTATGCAAGAGCTTCACTAGATGTAATATACATCTACAGTGACATTCGCATTCTTCTTATTGGAAAGGCAGGACACAACCGAACATGTCAGCCGATAGCAGTTCGAAAGCGCCTAGCCGGTCATCCACCAACAGTTCCAGACAGCGAGCATGCAGAAAGCCCGATATGGGGCATCCGTGCACTTGTGCGATGGGCAATGTCTCAAGGTTTATCGAGCCCGTTGTGTTGCGGATACTCAAGGAGAAGAAGAAATCATACGGGTATGAAATTGCCGAGTGCCTTCCTCGGTATGCGCTGACCGACGCCACCATTGAGGGCGCCGCACTCTATCGCACCCTGCGAACACTGGAAGCCAACGGGCATGTCAGTTCGACCTGGGACGACGGCGAAGGCCCAGCGAGGCGAAATTATTCTTTGACTAGATCTGGCCACACGCATCTGCGCGACTGGGCGCACCTCTTGGGAGCTCTCGGCAAGAAGATGATGTCATTTCACAAAGAGGTCGTAGCTCTACAAGATGAATAAAGATTTCGCGCACGCCCGGTATTTCCCTCCTGTGCTGATATATCACATCGGTTGCCGACCTGCGGCACCTTACAGATTGACGAAGGGACGGATATTTCATGTCGAACCATAGTCGACTGGCGGAGAGTCTTCGGCCTGTGAAGGAGACGATCGATCCCATACTAGAGGATCACTTGAAGCGGGGCACCGATCCATTACCGAAGGACCCACGCCCAGCAGCACGATTAAACCCCGCTTGTGTCGTCTGTGGGCAGGAAAACCCATGCGGCCTGCATCTGGAGTTCCAGACTCAGGGTGACGTATCCATGGCGCGGTGGACGGCATCAGCTGGATGGGAGAGTTTCAAGGGAGTCATACATGGCGGGGTCATTTGTGCCCTACTTGACGAAGCGATGTCTCAATCGATCATCACTGCAGGGCATACAGCGCTGACTGCGGAGATGAGAGTTCGTTTTCGCGACAAGGTCAGCATTAACGATGGCCTCGTCGTTCGAGGTTGGGTAGTCCGAACCCAGAAGAGAAAGATCGTTGCGGAGAGCAGTCTTAGCTCGGTCGACGGAGTAGAAAAGGCACATGCTTGGGCCACTTTCCTGACGGCCCGTGGCCACGAACTTCAAGACGTTTAGTGGTTCGGCAAGAGTGATTGCAACTGCGTCTCGATCCTATTCAAATCCGCTTCTCCATGGAACTCTGCGCGAACTTCACCATGACTATCGATGAGGAACGTGATCGGCAGGCCGAGGACGCCACCATAGAGATCCCCAATCTTCACATCACCCATCGCTACTGGATAATTCAACTTCAGCTTGCGATAGGCCGCCCGCACTAGAGCTGGATCGTCGTCCATGGATATTCCAATAACCTGGACACCCTGTCCCTTATATTTCTTTTGCCAGACAACAAAGGTTGGCATCTCCACCTGACACGGAGCACACCAGGTAGCCCAGAAGTTGAGCAACACCACCTTGCCCCGGTAGGCCTTCAGGTCCAGTCTCTTATTGTTCAGATCGGTCCGAGCAAACTCCGGCGCCTGTTTGTGAACTAGTGATGTTGCCTTGAAGGCTGACTGTGCTTCGGATACGACGGAAAAAGAGGCCATTAACAAGACGGCCAGAGTGAACCGGCGAAGTGCAAAGAGCGGCATACTCCCAAAAACTCGTTTGGGAGCGTTCGTTGCGGTGGTGATACGGCTAATGGCTTCGTTCAACCGGATAGCCTTTAGCAACCCAGTTGACACCCAGATTGTCAGCGAGATAGAGCACCTTGACGTTCGTAAACCCAAGTTCCTGGAGTTGCTTGAATGCTGGTCCAAGGTTCGGGCAACGGTTCCACGGGCAGCAACCGCAGTAAAGAACAATGGCCTTTTTCTTCGAAACGGAGGCAACAGTGCTCTGCAAGTGTTGCAGTCCAGTAGCCTGCGAACCCGCTCCGGCGTATACGGAACCCGGAATATGGGCCTCATCAAAGAGGAGGTGCGAACCGACTTGAAGGAGCAGCGGCTTATCTGTCCCCTTGGCCTGAAGCAGACTATTCAGTACGTCGGGCTGGAGGAGCTGAGTCTGAGGAATAGATAGAGCACTTCCCGGCCCCGAGATCGGGGTATATTGCGCTCGACCTTGCAGAGAACCGAAAGCAAGAACCACTAGAACCAATACGGCGATTACGAGCAACAACGGTGTACGACTGCGTTTCATTGATTAGTCTCCGCAGCCAGTCTAATCCCGAAGACAGTCCACCGCTTCGGAACGGCCTAGCGGATTCGACTTTGTCGCTCACAGCTCGTCCCGCTGGGGCTCAGATGCCAAGAGCCTTTGCCGCAAGAACAGTTGCCTCTAATGGACGAACAAAAGGTAGGCAGCCATGCCTATCCCGACCAACGCCAGCACGATTGCCAGCGTCACTGCACTCTTCGAAACCTGGCCCGGCACCCACGTGCCACTTTTTAGCTTATGAACCACGTCAATGTGATTGATGACAGAACTTACGTTGACTATCACCCCTAAAGCCACTAACGCCACCCCGGACCTGACCGACAGACCCGTGGCATGAATGGGTAAATGTGTCTCCTCACTCTGCATCTGGCGCAAGAACAACCCAAAACGAGCGACGGCAAAACCCACACCCATCAGACCTAAGCCGGTCCTTATCCACGCAAGAAACGTTCGCTCGGCAGCAAAGTAGACGCGCGGATCTTGTTCCCGTTCTGGATTCGCCAACAGTTAGCCTCCTTCCCCCGTGGTCTACGGTAACCGATCCGCGATCGTTGGAGGTCGCACCCTGCATCCCGAGATGCTGGCTTCCCCTATTGAGTTTGACGGTGGCGCGCCATCGGTGGAACATACAAGCAATTAGCTATTTTCCGCTTGCCTAATAGGAGAAAATGTCATGGTTGCGAATCGGAACGATTTGGGTCCAGAAGACCAGAATCCGCGGTGGCTTGGACTTGCAAAGTTCCTTTTCCTCCTCATCCTGACCGTGACGGTATTTCTCCTCATCAGAAGCATGGTGCATCACCACTTTTTCAGTGGTGGCCAGATGAACAAACACGACGTCAGCGAACAGTAAGAGTTCATAGACCCGTTGCTGTATGTGAATCGCATGGGAAACACGTCGGAATGTCTCAGGTTTTGCTTACAATTCCTGCCGCGCGGGCGTAAGAGCCAAGGTTAAAGACATTCACATAACCGAGACCTGTGAGTTTAGTCTTGGCCGCACTGCTGCGCATTCCGCTCTGGCAGTGAAGTAGCAATACTTGATGCTTATTCTTCACGCGGCGTGGCAGCGAAGTTTCGATTTCTTCCACCGGGAGATTGATCGCGCTCGGAATGTGGCCGGATCTAAATTCGGCAGAGCTGCGTACGTCAATCACGAGTGCCCCTTGATCTAAGTAAGCCACGGCGCGCTTGATCGAGATCTGACTCGCGCGTTTCCAGATGAGGTAAAGGGACACAACGATTACCAGAACGCTTACAGATGTTGTCGCACTCACGAATTTAAACTCTCCCTTGGAAGGCTTCTCGACAGTTCTCTAGCACCGCAACTAAACTGGAGCTCGAATTCTCCTTCTCAGTCCATTGTGCGCCAGAATGCCCCAGGCCAATGCTGACTGGCCCTTAATCACAATGTCGAACCGAAACTCTTGGGACTGGCGAACTTTCAACGTTCGTGCTGTTCCAGCACTCACACCTTTCGGGAATAGCATTGCGCTTCCGATAGGCCATGGGGACAGCAAGGCCATAGATCAGCGCTCCCCCCAAAGCCTTTCACTCTTTTCGAGTCCGCTGATTACAGGCCGTTTAGCTCTGTTGGTGTAAGCCCCTGAAAAGAGCGGCGTCGGCGCGCCGATATTATGTCGCGGTAGCCTCCAGTCATTTCGAATCTGACTTGACGAGAACAGGGCAATGCAGTCATCCACTCCCGTTTATGACCGCAAATCGGTCTGATATGGATCAGTGGGGAAATACGAGCGTTTCTTAGGATCCGGTCAGGGCAAAATGATTTTAGGAAACAGCTTTGTCCCCTCGTACTTGAGGCCGCTCCGAAATATCCCATAGATGGCGTGCAGCAACTTCCTAGCAACAGCAATGAGCGCCTGCAGACGAGCTTTCTTTCGAGCCAGCAGGTTTTCGAAAAAGGCTTTTGCGTGGGGATCGCAACGGGATGCGACCAGCGCCGGCATGTAAAGCGCTCTTCTCAGGTGACGATTTCCAGCACGGCTAATGCGAGACGCCTTCCTCACTGAGCTTCCTGAGATTTCATGAGCAGGATCAAGGCCGCTATGTGCGACCCATTCTCGCACGGTAAGATCTGACGGCAATGTAGACAGTTCTGCGAGCAATTGCATCGCGCTCACCTGTGCGATGCCCGGAATGCTTACCAATAGCTCAAAGCGCCTGCGGAGCAAATCGTCCTGTCGGACGAGTGTCATTGCTTCGCGCCGAAGTTTGTGGATACGAAGCTCCAAGGATGCCACGGAGCGCTTCAAATCTTGAAGAATGCAGCCGGGAGTGGAAGTGGAGCCTTGTGCCGCGTGAAGACGGTTCTGATTCTGAGCGCTCTGCACAGACAGACTCTCGACGTGGCGGACAATTGAGCGCAGTCGCATTGAACCAAGACTAGGGGCGACCCAAGCAGTGAACGGCATCCGACGAGCGTATTCAGCTAACACCTCGGCATCTGCCGCATCAGTTTTCGATCGTCGAATGGTTTGAGCAAATCGATTGGCGACCTTGGGATTCAAGACTGCAAGCTCGATCCCTTCCGCCGCATCAAGTGCAAACGCGAGATCCAGAGAGTAAATTCCCGTTGCTTCCAATAACACTCGAACAGGTGACTTGGCTTTCCTAAGCCAGATGATAAGAGCTTTGTGCCCAACAGACGCGTTAGGAAAGCTCCTTTGCTCGACTGGCTGATGCACCCGCTGAATCGCCACGGTAAGACTTTTAGCACTGACATCAATGCCACAATAGATTGTTTCCTGAACCAGTATCGATCGCTTGCTCATGAACGGCCTCCGGCGTTAGGATTCGGCCTCGGCTCCCGTCCCTGTCCGCAGTCACGGACTCGCTCTCGTCGCCGACCTTGAACATGCAGGCTTTATGCCTCCGATTCTCCACGGCGTAAGAAGAGAGGGACGGTGGCCGTTCTCTGCGACAGGCTCAGGATCGCTCCCGGCCTCAGGTGGGTACGGCCTTTCCGCCGAAGCGCAACTTCATCTTCGCGCCCTGATTCGCAACATACAAGGTGGGAAGCGGAGAACCGCAGGATCGAAGCACGGGAGGAGACCTGCTCCCGCCAAGACATGAATCATCTTCCATCCGTAGGTAGGGTACTGACGATGGACGGTTGACACGAACTGTGCCATCCAACCCCACCATCAGAAGGAAGGCTCATTTGTGTCACCACTGGCGACACAAATACCGTCGTCGCACCATGTCATACATAAACCGAGACAGAACAAGTGCGCGGAAGACTGCGGTGAGAGCTATCTGCTCGTGCCTTTATGGTCGCCGTTGCGCGCAGGAAAAGATACGTTCAGGAAGGTGGTGTGGGACGCATAGCGGCCAAAGGCAGGGTGCTTTTTCCCCGCTACTTCAAGGGGACTTCGTGGCTAATAGAGATACTGTTGGAAGCCCACAAACATATCGCGAATCTCGGGCGGCGCTCCCAATTCAAGGATCGCGTCCGAGATGGCGTTGTAACGAAGGATCAAGAGTGGCGAGAGCTTGTCCTGGTCGAGTTCTTCGACACCCTCAGTCACATACTGGGAGAGCACGAAGTCGAGAAAGGCCTGCTGCTTTTCAGGGAAAGTCGCTTGAATAGAGGGCCGTGCGCGGTCTGCTCGTTCCTGTCTGGTCGCACGGGGCAAGGCGAACGCGATGTAAGCAAGCACGTCATAGAGGTCTGATTGTTCAGCGGCGAGCGCACGCTGGATCTCCGCAAGCTGTGTTCGATCAAAACCCTTTCCCTCAAGGCTCCTGAGTAGAGCGCGGCGTGTATCGGGTTTGCTCCAGATTTTGCGGAGTTCATCTTCGTCCTTGAAGAACTCAGGCAGGGTCCCGAACAGCGATTCCAGAAACTGATTGGCAGAGATGGGTCTACCGTCCGCACTCCAGAAGCTCGTTGCGGTCATGTGCTGAATCTCGCGAGCCTTGCCATCTGCCAGCCGAATCACTAAGCGTTCACGACGCGGCGCGGGATCGTCTTCGCCCTCGGGCTGTTCTCCGTCCGGGCCAGGAACTGGCGGCTGGGGGAGTCGCGGCTCTGGGTCTGGTTCAGGATCAAGCGGCTCACCGTCCCATTCAGGATCGTTGAACAGATGATGGGCGCGAACGAAATCGTAGATCGTGAAAAAGTCCTTGCCGTCGAAGAGACGAGTACCACGCCCGATGATCTGTTTGAACTCGATCATGGAGTTCACGGGGCGGAGCAGGACGATGTTGCGCACGTTCCGGGCATCGACTCCGGTGGAGAGCTTCTGTGATGTCGTAAGGATCGTGGGGATAGTCTTTTCGTTGTCCTGAAACTCGCGGAGATACTGGTCGCCCAGAGCGCCATCATTGGCCGTAACGCGACAGCAGTACATCGGGTCGGTGCTCGTCTTCCTCTGATTGATGAGGTCACGAATCGCGGCGGCGTGGAGCTGCGTGGCGCAGAAGACGATGGTCTTTTCCCGCTGGTCGATCCGCTCCATGAGCACGGAGACACGCTTCTCCTCGCGCTCCTTGATCTCGATGATGCGGTTGAAGTCGGACTCAGTGTAGCGACGGCCTTCCTCTACTTCACCTTCAACGATGGTGTCGTCCGGGGTGTACACATAGTCGTCGAGAGTGGTGGCTACCTGAACGACTTTGAAGGGCGTAAGGAAGCCGTCGTTGATGCCTTCCTTCAGCGAGTAGATATAGACCGGCTCTCCGAAGTAGGCGTAGGTGTCCACGTTATCCCGGCGTTTCGGAGTAGCCGTAAGACCAAGCTGCACTGCCGGGGCAAAGTAGTCGAGGATGCTGCGCCAGTTCGACTCGTCATTCGCGCCCCCGCGATGGCATTCGTCGATGATGATGAAGTCGAAGAAGTCGGGTGGGTACTGGCCGAAGTAGGGCGCTGGCTGGCCATCCGGGCCGGTGCCGGACATGAAGGTCTGGAAGATCGTAAAGAAGATGCTTGCGTTTGTCGGAACCTGTCCGTTGACTACCGACGCTGGAGTTATTCGTTTACGTGCATCGTCCGCGAATGAAGAAAAAGAGTTGTAGGCCTGATCGGCAAGGATGTTCCGATCTGCGAGGAACAGGATGCGGGGCCGACGGGTAGGCTGGCGCGATAGATTCCACTTCGCATGAAAGAGCTTCCAAGCAATTTGGAAGGCAATGGCGGTCTTGCCGGTGCCGGTGGCGAGAGTCAGCAAAATGCGCTGGCGCTCATCTGCGATTGCCTCAAGGACTCGCTGAATGGCGGTGTCCTGATAGTAGCGAACGTCCCATGAGCCGGAGCGGTCCTCGAAGGGAACCTGAGCGAAGCGTTCACGCCACGCATTCGGTACGGCAAAGGTCGCGGCCCACAGTTCGTCCGGCGTGGGGAAGTGATCGACCATCCCCTCGCAAGTTGTGATTGGAATTGGGCCGTCGGGTTCATCTACGCTGGCTGGCTCCTGAACTGGCGTACTGCCCAAGTCCATGCGGTAGATCTTGTGGCCGTTCGTCGCATACGCAAACCGGACGGCCATCTTCCCGGCGTAGTGCTTGGCCTGGGCGACTCCCTCGGCTTCAGAGAGGTCTTCGCGCTTGGCCTCGATGACGGCGAGCTTGCGGTTTTGGTAAACGAGGATGTAGTCGGCTAGATCGGGATCGGTGCGTCGTCCGGCTCCGATCAGGCGTCCCTGGGTGATCTTAAACTCGCGGAGTATCCGTGATCCTGCTACGACGCTCCAGCCGGCGGCGCGGAGGGCGGGGTCGATCAGCTCGGCTCGGGTCTCGGACTCGTTGCGCATGGGGCGTCTAAAGATTACCGGAGAAGGCTTCGTGAAGGAGAGATTGTTTTAGCTCGTCCAGGGCCAGGAGTTTGCTTGTGTAAATTTGTTCGAGATGTTTCGTTTCCATCTCTAATTTATCGAGTTTTAAGGCCATTGCCTGTTGATTGGCTAGGCTCAACTTGGGAACCGAAAAATCCCTTAGAACGGACAGTGATACCGTTCGTTGCGCTGTCCCCGTCGCCTTTTCGCTTGCTTGCTGAAAGAGTTGCGGTGAACGGATCAAGTAGTAAAGCCATGAGGTACACACGTCGGACTTTGGCCTGATTAGCCCAATATGCCGTTGGAAGCAAAACTCAAACTCGTCTTCGACTTTGACTGGTATGCCGAAAGAACCAGTGACGGTATAAAGTAGATCGCCTTTTCGAGGTTTCTTATTTAGCTTCAGACTTTGAAAGTATTCGCGTGATACGAAATAGGTGTCCGAGAAGTCAATCGTGTGAGTTTGCTTGTTGATATTCGAGATTGTGACAAAAGGAACACCATTGACGCTTTTCGGTGGGGGCATGTGATCGCCATCTGTTATGTCGGTCGCTAGAGTTGCCAATTTCACAACATCTGCGGCTTCCCAAACCTCCGAGAAGAGTTTGTGGAGTTGGCACACGAATAGATTGCGAACGTTTTGAAGATTTGCTTCGGTGCTGGCTTTAGCTGTGGCGATTCCTTCAAAGATTTCATCAAGGATTCGCACGATGCGCTTCTGCTCATCAAGCGGCGGAACAGGAATGCGAACAGTCTTAACCAAAGCAATGTTGAGATTTCTAACGGTGCTTCCTGCGGCGAGAGAATCGAATTGTCGAAATATCAAATCCGAGCCCAAGACGTAGTACAGAAAGTCTTGGTTGATTCGTGGTTCCTTGGGTCGCAAAAGTAACCAGCCGTCATGAATACACCCGGTGGTCTTCATGATGTATGGTCTTCCGAAGCTCATCGAATTAGACAAGATGAAATCATCTTCAACTACGAGCCGGGACCTCTTAGCGCCTTCGGGCCTGATTTTCTCTTGAGTTTGGTAAATGTACTTGGTGATTCCCTTCGTGTCGCCGATCTTAATCCAGCTAATTCCCGACGGGTCATCCGTTAGAAAGCTGTCAATCGGTCGGGGAGAACCACCTCGTTCAATCTCGCAAATGTCAGAAAGTTCTCTGGTCTGCCATCCGCCACTTTTCCTGCTTGAATGACGCGGTACTTCTATTACTTGTTCAAGCATTTTGTGCACCGATCCATTCCTCTAGCTTCTGCTGTAGCTCCTCTTTGCTTGGCAAATATAGCCGGTACTCGCGGGCATGGATGTTCGCGTCCTTCGGAAGGGTGATCTCGACCAAGGCGGTGTTCTTCTTCTTGCAGAGGACGATGCCGATGGTGTGGTTCTCTGTCTCCGTCCTGACGAAGCGGTCGAAATAGTTGACGTACATCTGCATCTGGCCTAGGTCCTGGTGGGTCAGCTTGCCAATCTTGAGGTCGATGAGCACATAGCAACGCAGGAGCCGGTTATAGAGCACCAGATCTACGAAGAAGTGTTCCTCATCGAAGGTGAACCGTTTCTGCCGTGCCTCAAAGAGAAAGCCTTTGCCGAGTTCCAGCAGAAAGTTCTCGATGTGGGTGACGATGGCCGATTCCAGCTCGGACTCTGAGTAACTGGCCTTTTCCTGTAGGCCAAGGAACTCCAGAACGTAGGGCTCTTTGAGAAGGTCTTGCGGCTTCGCGACGTGCTGGCCTTTGCGTGCAAGCTCTCGGATCGAATCCTTGTCCCTGCTCAGAGCGAGGCGCTCGTAGAGACCGGAATTGAACTGGCGCTTCAACTCCCGCAACGTCCATCCCTGCTGGGTGGCCTCAATCTCATAGAAGCTGCGCTCGGCCTCTTTCAGCCCGATCAGGAAGACATAGTGCGACCAGCTCAGTGTAAAGGCGGGCTGCGGTTGAGTGCCGGGAACGAGCGATTGTCCAGACAGCGTCTGGACGATTGGGGATACTGGCAATTCCCCAGACAATGTCTGGGGAATCGCTCCCACTTTGAATTGTCCAGACGGTGTCTGGACAATTCGTGGGACCCGATCCGGGTAGGCAACGTAAAACTGGCGCATCGACGCAAGGTTAGTTCGTGAAAAGCCCGCGCCGAACTCCGCCGTCAGACGAGCAGCAAGCTCGTTGAGGAGTTCCTTTCCGTATTCCGCACGGTCAGCACCATGCTGCTCCTGCTCAAAGATGCGGCGGCCAATCTCGTAGTTGGTATGAACCTGGAGGAGGTCAACGCCACGGGCGATGGTCTGGCGCGCCGACAGGACCAGCGCACGGATATCCTCATATAGCGGGACTGGCTTCTTGAGTTTGCTCATAGCAGACCTCGAATGCCCTGGAGGATTTCGGCGCTTTCGAGGTCGAGGGCGGCGATCTCGTCCAGTATCTCCTGCGGGGAGCGATGGACGATCTCATCATTACCGTTCGGGTTCTTGACGGAGAGGTCGAAGGTCTTTTTGTCGATGCCGCTTACATCAATCGACCATGACTGCGCCGAGTCTGCGAACGTCGCCTGTTGCGAGATGAAGTCGGCCAGATCGGCATCGTTCAACGGATTCGTTTTGCCGAGATTGCGGCCGGGGTTCAGTTGGTAGAACCAAACCTTGCGCGTTGCAGAGCCTTTGGTGAAGAACAACACAACCGTCTTTACACCCGCGCCCTGGAAGGTGCCGCCCGGGCAGTCGAGGATCGTGTGCAGGTCGCACGATTCCAGGAGGAGCTTTCGAAGCGAGACGCTCGCGTTATCCGTGTTGGAGAGGAACGTGTTCTTAATGACGATGCCAGCGCGTCCACCGGCACGGAGCTTGCGGATGAAATGCTGAAGGAATAGAAACGCAGTCTCAGATGTTTTGATGGGGAAGTTCTGCTGAACTTCGGTGCGCTCACGACCGCCGAAGGGCGGGTTCGCGAGGATGACATCGTGCCGGTCCTTCTCCTGGATATCGTTATTGTTCAGCTCCAGCGTATTCGTATGGATGATGTTGGGAGCCTCGATGCCGTGGAGGATCATGTTCATCAACCCGATTACATAGGCAAGGGGCTTCTTCTCCTGACCGTAAAAGGTGCTGGTCTGGAGCTTTTTGCGGTTGGCGACGTTCTTTGCTTCCTGATTGAGCCGCTCGAAAGATTCGCAAAGGAAACCTGCGGAGCCGAGAGCCCCGTCGTAGATCGTCTCGCCGATTCGTGGCTTGACCACGGCGAGCATGGCGCGGATGAGCGGGCGCGGCGTGTAATACTCGCCGCCGTTCCGTCCGGCGTTACCCATTGAGCGAATCTTGGCCTCGTAGAGGTCAGACAGTTCATGCTTCTCAGTCTGCGAATTGAAGCGAAGGGTATCGACCAGTTCGATGACTTCGCGGAGGTTGTAGCCGGACTGGAACTTGTTCTTGAGTTCACCGAAGATCTCACCGATCTTGTACTCGATGGTGTCGGGACGGTCCGCCCGCTGTTTGAAACCCTTCAAATAGGGGAAGAGTTTCTGGTCAACGAAGTCGCGGAGGTCGTCGCCGATTAGGGCGCTGTTGTGGTCAAGAGTGCCGCTTGCATTGAGGGGCGTGGCCCATGAATGCCAGCGGTAGGATTTTTCCAGTAGAAACGTGTGCGGCTGGCCATGCAATTCGGCGATCTGCGCCCGGTCTTGTTCGAGCGCATCGAGGTATTTGAGGAACAAAAGCCATGAGGTCTGTTCGATGTAATCGAGTTCGGACGAAACACCTGCGTCCTTGCGGAGGATGTCGTCGATCTTCTTAAAAGCCTGTTCGAACATTCTGGGGATACCTTTTCTGCGGGTCTCCCTACAGGATAAGCGACTGCTGGCAAAAGATGGTGGAGTGCGATTGTCTCAGCAGTGCCGAGACAATTCCCTTGGCCTGACATGCGTCATCAAAAGGCCCGTCGCCCTGAAAGGCTATGCCGGGAGTTGCCTCGGCTGTTCTATGTCTCAAAAAGTCATCAGCATTTATGATGGCGGGTTCGTCAGCTTGCAGGTCAATTCCTTCGCGCCCAAACCATCAATGAACGGTCAGCCCACTCGCCCGGAAGTCTAGGACGCGACTTCGACCGACACAGACTTGACGAGATCGGAGGCACGAAACCGCCAGAGCTTTCCAAGCTGGTAGCCTCTGACTTCTCCTCTTCGCGCCATGCGCTGCAGGGTCTTGGGGTGAATCCTCAGAAGCGCTGCGGCTTGTTCTGTGTCGATCAGTGGCTCAAAACGCGGATCACTGATTGCCGAGACCCGAGCGGGTGGTTTCTTTGAGAAGTCCATTGCGAATCTCCCGTGATGGGAGGGCCTATTCGTGCAAATCCCTCATCTCTAGCTTCATCGAACGTTGTAATTCTGTCCAATGACTATTACGCACTTCGTTATTCCTCACAGGAATAAGTCGCAACGCCTTCATTTGAAAAGGCATATTCGCCGCGCTTTATGAATGTCGCCTTGGGATCAGCCTGGTCGAACCGTTTTACTGTGCCACGTATCCGGGGTACGAACCCTTAATAAGTGTTCGGGCTATTCAAGGTTACAGTCCGAACCTTGAATAGTGGCAGGGCGAGTGGGCACTCAGGAATCCGTCAGGCTCGAACCCGAGGACCTGCGTGGAAGTTGCACAGAGCTTGCATTCCAATTTCGAACAGCCGTAGCGTCGCTCTATGTTGACGATTCGGGCAATGACCGGCGGCGCTGGCTATGCACAAAAGCATCTGGAGCACAGCGACTACTTCGATCAAAACCGCACAGTGCAGGGTGAGTGGCATGGTCGGGGAGCGGAATTGCTAGGGCTGAATGGCGCGGTCACGCACCAGCAGTTCGAAGCAGTCCGTGAGGGGCTGCATCCAGAGACGGGCGAGTTTCTGCGTCCGCGCCACAGTGCGGACCGGCTTGCAACTGATGGAGCGGTGGAGAGCAAGGCGCGATCTCTATACGACCTGACCTTTTCGGCTCCGAAGTCTGTCTCTGTACAAGCCTTGGTGGGCGGAGACGACAGGCTGCTAGAAGCGCATCGCCACGCCGTCGATGTGGCATTGCAGGAAGCGGAGCGGTATGCCGGAGCAAGAGTGCGTTTGGATGGCGCGAACCATGATCGTCAAACGGGAAATCTAGTCGTCGCGGCGTACACACACGACAGCAGCCGTCAGCTTGATCCGCAACTCCATACTCACGCGGTCGCCGCGAATCTTAGCTATGACGGGGTAGAGGGGAGATGGAAGGCACTCCAGGCCTCGGGAATGTATGAGCGCCGTGCCTACATCACGGAGGTTTATCGGAATGAACTGGCGAAGGAGGTGCGTGGGCTCGGATATGAGATTGAGAGTCAAAGGAACGCAAAGGGAGTCGATAACGGGTTCGAGATCAAAGGCATTTCCAAAGAAGTGCTGGAGAGGTATTCGCAGCGCAGCGACCAACGGGACGAGTCCATTCGGCAGTTTGCAGCGGAGCATGGGCGGCAACCAACGGATAACGAGGTCGCCGTCCTGGTGCGGGAATCCCGCCAGGACAAATTGCATGAGATTAGCTCGGCGGAAGTTCATCAGTTACAGGTAGACCGCATCTCTCCACAGGAGCATACAAAACTGTTGGATCTTCAGAAGCAATCTGTCGAGCGCAGCGAGACGCTAATTCCTGAAAGGACACCGGGCCTCCAATCGCTTCAGCATGCTGAGGAGCACCTATTCGAGCGGAAGACTGTCTCCAAGGATCACGAATTGATGACGGAGGCCCTGCGTCATGGCAGGGGCAAGCTCGATCTCGCGGAGTTGCGCGGAAGCTACGAGTTTGAAGTAGCTCAGAGCAAACTCCTTCAGGTCGGCGGCAACGTCGCAACCCAAACGAGCCTTGAGCGCGAGCGCAGCATGGTTGCCGTCGTCGATCAAGGCATTCATCGCTACCCGGCGCTGGGTGGCAGCGATCACTTTGAGCCGAAGGCGAGCCTCCGGTCAGAACAACGTCACGCCGTAGAGAAGATACTTGCGTCCCAAGATTTTGCAGTCAATTTGCGCGGTGCGGCAGGGACCGGGAAGACCGCTACGCTTCAGGAGATTGATCGCGGTTTGCACGCGGCGGGGCATGAGGTTTTGGCTGTAGCTCCAACGCGGAGTGCCGTCGAAGAACTGCAGAAGGTTGGCTTTGGATCGTCGATGACGATCTCTCGTTTGCTGGAGGACCAGACTGCACAGGAGAGCATTCGGGGAAATGTGCTGATCGTGGACGAAGCAGGCATGGTTTCAGGGCGGCAGATGGAAGGGCTGCTCGATCTGGCCCGTCGCGAGGATGCGCGGATTCTGTTCTCCGGGGACACGCGCCAGATACAGAGCGTGGAGTCCTCTGACGCTTTGCGAATCCTGGAGCGCGAGTCGCGGATGACAAGCGTTTCCTTGACCGGCATCCAGCGCCAATCGAACCCTCAGTATCGAGAGGCTATTGAAACCTTCCGGCAATCGCCCGATCAAGGTTTTGCCAAGCTGCAAGACTTGGGAGCCGTGCGTGAAGTGCCCTATATGGAGCGAGCGCAAGCTGTGGCCGATGTATACCGAGAGATGACGGCGGAGCCTGGTCGCAAGGTGCTCGTCATCGCTCCCACGCATGAAGAGATCGGGCGGGTAACGCAGGCAATCCGCGAAGATCTGAAGCAGAGGTCTGTATTGGGTGATGGTGAAACGCTACAACGACATATTCCGTTGCAGTGGACTGAAGCGCAGAAGAAGGACATCTCCAACTATCAACCCGATCAGGTGCTAGTGTTTCATCGTGCCTCACACGGTATAGAGAAGCATGAGGCGCTGACTGTCACTGGCGTTTCGGGTTCCAGCATCCACACGATGAACGAGCGTGGAGAAGATAAGTCCGTCAGTCTCACACAGGCAAGATCGTTTTCCGTGCATGAGCGCGCGGAGATTGAAATTGCTGCCGGGGATAAGCTGCTGATGATGGGCAATCGCAAAGAGCCGGGGTTCCGGGCAACAAACGGCGAGCTGGCGACCGTGCGGAGTGTCGAGCGAGGAATTATCAATTTAGAAGACGGGCGAAGCGTGCCGGCGAACTATCGCGAGTTCACGCATGGTTACGCCGTCACTGCACATCGCAGCCAGGGTAAGACAGTCGATCAAGTCATCATCTCCGCTGACGTTATGAAGCAGGAGCTGTTTTATGTCGCTGCGTCGCGTGGCCGAGAGGGGATTGCAATCGTCACTTCAGATGTAGAACGCCTCGGTCAATCGTTGGGTGTCTCGATGGCACGTCCTTCTGCGATAGAGCTTGCAAACGAGATTTCACAGACGAAGCAGCCGCTTGAGCACAGTGCAGAAATGAACCCGAAACAGGTCACTGAAACGCTCAAGCCTCCGCGCGATATGGGGTTTGAGCAAGGTATAGGATTGGGATTTTAGCCCCAGTTCATGGGCGGAATTTGCTCCTGCCAACCGGCACTAATACCGGCAATATAATCCGCAATGTGCCGTCTAAATTGTTACAGGTGTATACTTTGTGATGGATATGAAACCGGCAAAAAAAGCGCCTATGCCGACACCTTCCTGGATGGAGCCAATGCTTCCATCGGACGGAGGTAGAGTACTGGAAGATATTGCTTTCGACCTCATCTCCAGCTCCAATGCACTCGCAGGTCAGATTCATCCCATCGTTACTGAGTCAGTAGGCAACCTGGTTCGTTCGATGAACTGCTACTACTCAAACCTCATCGAGGGTCACGACACGCATCCGCGTGATATCGACCGCGCATTGCATAAAGACTACTCGACCGAACCTCGCAAGAGAGCCTTGCAGCTCGAAGCGGTCGCGCACATCGAAGTGCAGAAGGCAATCGACGACGGCCTCGACCCGAAAGACTTTCCGGCTTCATCGGCATACGCCGTCTGGCTGCATCGCGAGTTCTGCCGTCGTCTGCCGGATGAGCTGCTATGGGTCGAAGATCCCGAGACAAAACGCCGCATACGGCTTACGCCTGGGGCGCTACGCGACGGGGAAGTCGTTGTCGGTCTGCACCTGCCGCCACCGGCTGCCGCGCTCCCTGGGTTTCTTAAGCGTTTCGAGCAGGTCTACAGCCCACAGAGTTTATCCAAGGTGCGACAAGTGACCGCCGTAGCGGCTGCACATCATCGCTTCCTCTGGATACATCCTTTCTACGACGGCAACGGTCGCGTGGCGCGATTGATGTCGCACGCTCTGTTGCGTCGCCTCGGAGTTGGCAATAGCCTCTGGTCTGTGGCGCGGGGTCTTGCGCGGAATGTGGGTGATTACAAATCCTTGCTGATGGCGGCGGATGCTTCGCGTCGTGGCGATCTGGATGGTCGTGGGAATCTTTCGCAGGCGGCTCTTGATAGCTTTTGCGAATTCTTCCTGCGTGTGTCGAACGATCAGGTTTCGTATATGAGCACGATCCTTCAGCCTTCCGAGTTGCTCCGTCGCATGGAAATCTACGTCGAAGACGAGACGCGCGCGGGTCGTCTTCCCAAGGGCAGCTTCCCACTACTGCGTGAGGCTCTCCTCGCCGGTGAGTTTGAGCGCGGGCTGGCTCCCTCGCTCACGGGATACAAGGAGCGGATGGCGCGGACGGTCGTATCGAAGCTGCTAGATGCGGGGCTGCTCGTTTCCCCAAGTCATGTGGCGCGTCTGCGACTCGGATTCCCGCTGCCAGTTGTCGAGCGCTGGTTTCCAGCGTTGTATCCATCAGCTAGCTATCGCTTCTATGCCTAGCCCAATACGATCAGGACCGCTTCCAAACTATTTTTAGCTAGTTTTCCACAGGCGAATCGAGTCCCAAGCGTTCCCAAGAATTCCTTAGAAGACACTGTAACGACAATAAAGGCCTCAGAGTCCGAAAGACCTCTTCCCAAAGGGCTTCGCGAGCATCTGGACAAATCCTCCGCACAGTTTGATCGTGTGTTCAGGAGGCGTACGAGCCATGTCCGATTTCAAGTTTTCAACGGAGCCGTTCCTGGATAGCGATCAAGCCGCCGCTATCCTTCGCATTCACCCCAAGACCCTTCAACGTCTGGCCCGACACGGTCGCGTCATTGGGTACCGTGTCGGCAAGCTTTGGCGATTTCACCGTTCAGACCTTGAGGGCCGGAATGATGGCTTCGTTTCCACACTCGACTCCGACACTGCCGAGCGGTACGCTTTAAGTACCACTCGTGCCCGCAACTAACAGGAGGTAATCCATGTTTGTTCGGACACGGTTTCAATATGGCAGTCTGCGGCTTCGGAAGCGCGAGCGAGGTTCTGACGTGTGGGAGTTTCGTTATTACGAGACCAACCCGGAAGGTAAGCGGGTACGACGGAGCATGATCCTTGGGGAACAAGCTCTGTATCGGACCGAAGCCGATGCACGTAAGGCAACGCAAGCGATTCTGATGCAGCTCAACGAGGAAGCTCCACGCGCGGAAATGGAAGCTCCGACGTTCGGGGCTCTGCTCGATAAATACATCGAGCATGAGTTGCCAGAGCGATACTCCACCCGGAGTTCGCATCTGTCGAACATTCGGAAACACATTCGACCGCGCTGGAACGAACAACCCGTAAACAAGATGAAACCGATGGCGATGGAGCTGTGGCTGCGCGATCTGCCGCTCGCTCCAAAGTCGAAGGTTCATATACGGAGCCTGATGCACCTGGTCTTGAAGTGTGCAGAGCGATGGGGAGTCATTGAAATTGGCAAAAACCCTGTCACGCTGGTGCGCGTCAAGAACGCAAGCAAGCGACTGAAGCGGCCCCAAATCCTCGAAGTGGCTCAGTTCTTCGAGATGCTCAAGCATCTCGCGGAGCCGTACCGCACGATGGTGATGGTGGCGCAGTGTACGGGACTTCGCATCAGCGAAATCCTGGGCCTGCAATGGGGTGACTTCGATTTCGAAGCGCACACCTTTATGGTTCAGCGCAGCTCCGTCGGTGGACGGATCGATGCGGCGAAGACGGAATACTCGAAGGACTATGTTCCGCTTGACCCGCGTCTGGAAGAACTGCTGCTTCGGTGGCGGAGCTTCAGCACCTATTCCAAGGATGGGGATTGGGTTTTCGCCAACCCACAGACTGGGAAGCCGTATCACCAGGAGAGCCTCAAGAAGCGCCAGCTTCGCAGGGTCGCCGACATCATCGGTCTGCCGGAAGGGATCGGTTGGCATACGTTCCGCCACACCTATCGCTCATGGCTCGATGAGACCGGCGCTCCGATGAAGGTGCAGCAGGAGTTGATGCGTCACGCCTCTATCCAGACGACGATGAATATCTATGGAAGGGCGATGACAGATTCGAAGCGCAAAGCCAATAGCCAAGTCGTAGGGCTGGTGTTTGGCGAAACGCTGGACGTGAGAAAGGGGGACTTAAACACCACAGTCCTTCAATGAAGAAGGACTGATTAGGAGGAGCCATTTCCGATTGGGGGATAATGGGGTCTTGTTTGGGAAATCGAAGTCTGTAAGTGATTGATTCTTTGGTTGCGGGGGCTAGGATTTGAACCTAGCGACCTTTGGGTTATGAGCCCAACGAGCTACCAGGCTGCTCCACCCCGCACCTCCATCGTAACAACCTGCCGAGGGTGGGTCAAACGGCTCTCAAAACCCAGCGTTGACGCGGCTTTTTGACGGCAACGCCACATTTTCGACACGCCCCCGCCGCCGCCGCCGTCGAGCGCGAATCTCCACGCCCGCTCGCCCATTCGCCACCAACTCCGCATCGCACTGTGATGCCTGTCACACCCCCGTGTGCGCTGGAACACAGCCCCCCCACCCAGCCCCATCGAAACTAGGGTCATCCAGCGCTCGCCACGCTGTGCGAGGTGCAGCCATGACCCTTCCGCTCCACGACATCGGCTCCGCGTTCGCCGCGCCCGGCAAAATCATCGTCGCCACCGATCTCACCGACACTGAATATCTGCTGCCCCACGCCATCGCCCAGGCGAAAGCCGGCGGCGCCTCCCTCCTCCTCGTCCACACCGTTCTGCCCCACGAGTCCATGCCCGTCGAAACCGGTGCCATCCCTTACTACGATCCCCTCCGCATGGATCGCGATGCGCGCCTCCTGCTCGACAGCCTCGTCCGCGAAGTCCACGGCCAGGGCGTCGAATGCTCCGCCGCCGTCCGCCACGGATTCGTCCCCGACGTCATTGCCGACGTTGTCAAAAACACCGGCGCCGGCCGCCTCATCCTTGGCACCCACGGCCGCCGTGGCCTTAAGAAATTCGTTCTCGGCTCCGTAGCCCGCCAGCTCCTCGAAATCGTCGATATTCCCGTCTGCACCATCGGACCACGCGCTCACCGCAAAACAACGGAGTCTCTGCTCGGAACCATCCTGCATCCGGTGTCGCTGACCGGCCTCCACGAAACCAGCGCAGCCCTGTCGATCGCTCTCGGCCGCCAGTTCGGAGCCCAGGTCACGCTCCTCCACGTTCTGCACGCCAGCCCCGCCATCTCCCGCGATCCCGGCAAGTCCCTCGCCGCGGCCACCGACCAGCTCAATCGCCTCGTCCCTGACGATGCCCGCGCCTGGACTAAAGTGCAGGCCAAAATCGCCGAGGGCAACATCGTCCAGGAGATCCTCTCCTTCGCCCACGAGATGCCGGCCAGTTTGATCGTTCTTGGCGTCCATGCTCCTGCCCACAGCTGGCTGCCCGGCACCGAGCCCGCGGCTTACAAGATCCTCGTCTCCGCCCCCTGTCCGGTGATTTCGCTCCGCGTCAACCCCGAGCCCGAACACGAAAAATCCCAACACAAGGAGCTCTCCAGTCCCATGGTCCTTGGTTAGTGACTCTGGTTCACAAGTTCAACTTTAAAAATTCAGGTTAAGTCTCAAAGGTCCACAGTTAGAATTTCAGAGTCAGTAGTCAGGGTCCCAATCTAAGTTCCACTGAGCGGAGAACCAACATGCGTTGTGCCAACCCAGCCTGCGGTACTGAGCGCGCCCCCGCCGCGGAGAGGTGGAGCTGAATGCCCAACCCTGTGAAAAACGGATCGTCGCCGGCCGGCCGCCAGGTACCCGATCGCTGCGCCCAGTGCACCGACCGGGCCGACCGCCTCTTCTGCAACCTCCCCGAAGACGCCATCGAGCGCTTCGACGAAATCGCCATGCAGATTTCCTACCCCAGCCGCTCCATCGTCTTTGAAGAAGGCCAGCGCGCCGCCGGCATCTTCGTCGTCTGCAGCGGCCAGATCAAGCTCGCCTCCACCTCCCGCGACGGCCGCACCATGATCCTTAAAATCGCCGTCCCCGGCGATGTCCTCGGCCTTTCCGCAACCCTCAACGATCAGCCCTACGAAGTCACCGCCGAAACTCTCGAGCCCAGCCAGGTCCGCAGCGTCCGCCGCCGCGATTTCCTCGAGTTCCTCAGCCACTACGGCGACGTCAGCCGCCACGCCGCCCAGGTCATCGCCCGCGAATACCACGAAGTCTTTCTCGACGCGCGCCGCCTCGCCCTCTCCGGCTCCGCAGCCGGCCGCCTCGCCCAGCTCCTTCTTGACTGGGCACGCACCAACTCCTGTGGCAAGCCTGACCTCCGCTTCACCATGGCCCTCACCCACGAAGAACTCGCCAACATGGCCGGTACCTCGCGCGAAACCGTCACCCGCCTCCTCAACCAGTTCGAGCGCGATTGCCTCATCGTCCGCCACGGCGCCTCCATCGTCATCCTCAAACCGGTCGAAATGGAACGCATGGTCGGCTGAGCAAATCTCTGGCAGACTTCTTGCAGGTTGGTTGTAGGAGTTCGTGGACAAACTCACCGCGATAGGTGAAGTAACTTTCATATTCTTTTTTACTAATGCGGTGTGACTCTGTTTGCACTCGCGAAAATACACCGCGTTTGCGATACACCTGCACATCTAATCGAGGTCGGGGAGGCGGGGGGCGAAGCGGGATCCGGTGAAGAGAATGATGCCGGAGGCGGCGAGGGAGATGAGGGTGGCAGCTAGTCCAACGCGGAGGTTGGTTTTATCGGAGATGTGTCCGATTAAACCTGGTGAAAACGCATCGCCGAGGAAATGGATGGTGAAGAGGTTGAGGGAAATGGCGGTGGAACGGATGGGGGCGGCAACGGAGTTGACGATGGCGGTGTTGAGAGGACCGGTATTGAGGAAGATGCAGAATTCGGCGAGGTAAGCGGCGGGGAGGAGCAGGCGCGGGGGTCCGAAGAAGACGAGGAAGCCGAAGGGGATGGCGAGGATGGCTCCCCAGGCGGAAACGAGGTAGAGGGCGCGGTGATTGTGTTTCAGCCATTTCTGGGCGAGCCAGCCTCCGGCGATGGTAGCGAGGAGGCCGTCTATGGCGGTGATTTCGCCGGCGGTGAGGCCTGCTCCGGCGACGGAATAACCGGCGAAGCGGCGCAGGAAGGTGGGAAGCCAGGTGGAGATGCCGCCGACGGAGAAGGTCCACATGGCCATGCCGAGGGTTGCGGTCCAGTAGGCGGGATTTTTGAAGAGGCCGAGGAAGCTGGCGCGGTCGGTTGTGGGTTTTAGCGTATCGGAAGAGCCGCGCTGCGGTTCGCGGACGAAGAGCCAGAATGCGAAGGCGATGAGGACGCCGGGAAGGGCGGCGACGTAGAAAGGCATGCGCCAGCCGTAGTGGTCGCCGAGCTCGCCGCCGAGGAGATAGCCGAGGGCTCCGCCGACGGGAATGGTGATGTAGAAAATGCTCAGGACGCGGTTACGATCTTCCTCCGGATAGAAGTCGGCGAGGAGAGCGGGGGCGAAGATCGAGAATGTGGCCTCGCCGATGCCGACAGCGGCGTGACGGATGAGCAGTGTGTGGTAGCTGTGGACGGTGGCGGTGAGGAGGGTGGCGGCGGACCAGATGAGGGCTCCCGCGATGATGAGGGGCTTGCGGGGAAGACGGTCGCCGAGCCATCCGGTAAGCGGGGCGATGAGCATATAGGTGAAGAAGAAGGCGGAGGTGAGGAGGCCTGTCTGCGCGTCGTCGATGTGGAATTCGCGCTGGATGAGGGGCTGGACGCCAGGGAGGACGTAGCGGTCGATGAAGTTGAAGAGGTTGAGGGTGGTGAGGAGGAAGAGAGCTGTGGCTGCGGTGCGGAGGGCGGGGGGGTGATTTGGTGCTGCCGGACCGGAGGCTGCCATGGACAACAGGGTACAACCCCCGCGCACAACAACGGCACGGAGGTCCCGGTTCCAGGATGAAGGGGCAGAAAACCGAGGGCCGGGAACGCCGGGAGATTTTCAAAAAATGCCGTGGCTGCGAAGCTCCGCGGTCGATTCCGGATATTCGAAGCGCTCGTCACCGGCCTCCTGCTGAACCGAACTGAGAGCCACCGTCACCTCGCGAATGTAGTAGAGAACGCCGGCCAGCAGGGCGATCATGGCGGCGACGAAGACGGCGGCGGCGGCGAAGGCGGCCAGCTTCCAGTAGAGGCCGAAGCCGAGCAGCAGGCAGGAGAGCAGGGTTCCAACGAGCGCGATCAGGCTCAGGAGAAAGGTGCGGCGAATCATCTCTGCGCGCTGCTCCATGGATTCGATCTGGGCCGAGCAGGCTTCCGCTTCCGCCGCACGGCCGTTTTTCACGGCTTCGTGCCGCGCCCGCACGTATTGCCGCAACCGGCTGACGATGCCCATGAGGCGAACGTTGATGGAGAGGATGAACAGCGCGGTAGCGGAGAAGAAGATGGCGGGTGCGACGAATGCCTGAAAGAGCCGGCCGATGTCGTTCATCAGCATTGATCGTAGCCCGGGCGGGCGGGCGAGGGATGTGTTCCCGCTCACCGTTTAGGCTGCAGTCCAGGATTGGCTACCCCTTGAGTTTGTCGAGGTGTTTGAAGCCGTCGGTTTGGATGAGGAGGCCGCTGAAGAGGGTGAGGTTGTAGCAGGCGTGGACGAGGAATCCCGCGGCGACGGAGTCGGTGGCGAGGCGCACGATGCAGAGGACGACGCTGACGAGGCCGATGAGCAGGACCGGTCCCCAGGAATTGGAAACCTGCGCGGCGTGCATGAAGGCGAAGGGGATGGACGTGAGGACGATGGAAAGGGGGATGCCGATGGTGTGCACGGCTGATTCGCCGATGAGGCGCTTGCGTTCGAGCCAGCGGAAGAAGTTGACGAGGCTGGGAAGGAGGAATCCGCGGAAGGCGAGTTCTTCGGTGATGGGGGCGACGGTGACGCCGAAAGCCATGAGGACCCATGCTCCGGCGGCGGATTTTGTGAGGTCTTCGAGAATGGGCGGCGCTTTCGGCATGGGGAGGAAGTTGCCAGCCAGAGTGATAGCGAGGCCGGTGACGCCGCCGAGAAGGGCTAGCCACAGAAAACGGTGCGTGGCGGCGGAGAGGTTCCAGTGGATGCCTTTGGCGAAGGAGCGGCCCCACCAGAGGGAGAAGACAAGAGCGGCCAGCGCCCACAGGACCGCGTAAATGGCGGCCTGCATGGAAATGGCGTAGATGACGTTCTGGCCGATCTGGAACATGAGCGTTCGCAAAGGCATCCCGCGGTGCGTGGCGACGACACCCAGCAGCGCAATGATGTAGCCGCCGATGAGAGCGGGAATAACGAGCAGGATAAAGACAAGCGTGTGGCCGAAGTTGGGAATCAGCTTTGGCGGCGGGGGCGGCGGAACGAGCTGGAGCGGAGGCGGCGGAGGTGGCTCGACGGGCCGCCAGAGGTAGCCGGGTTCGGTGGTGCTGAGGGGGGCGTAGGGCTGCGGAACGGCTTCGGCGAAGGCTTCCGACGCGCCGGGCGGTTCGCCGATCGGATCATTGATTGGTTCGGGCTGCGGGTTCGATATCGGATCGGCGTCGCTCATTGAATCGTCTCTTTTGCGGGTTCTTTCCCGGCGGACCTGGAGCGCCGATTGCCGTTCACGGGCGGGAGGGTGAGGGTGGCGGTGCGTTCGCTCGCGCTGGCTCCGATTGAGCTGGATCCGCGTGAGCCGGGTCCAATTGAACCAGAATACCAGGGACGCAGGAACTGGCCAGTATACGAATTGGGGATACCGGCAACCTGTTCAGGGGGGCCTTCGGCGACGATGCGGCCCCCGCCTTCGCCGCCTTCGGGACCGAGGTCGATGACCCAGTCGGCGTTGCGGACGACGTCGAGGTTGTGCTCGATGATGATGATGGTGTTGCCGAGGTCGGTGAGGCGGTGGAGGACTTCGAGGAGCTTGCGGACGTCGTCGAAGTGAAGGCCGGTGGTGGGCTCGTCGAGAAGGTAGAGGGTGCGGCCGGTCTGGCGCTTGGAGAGCTCGCGGGCCAGCTTCATGCGCTGCGCTTCTCCGCCGGATAGCGTGGTTGCGGACTGGCCGAGGTGGATGTAGCCGAGGCCGACGTCGACGAGGGTTTCGAGCTTCTGACGGGCGGTGGGAATGTCGCCGAGGACGGGGAGGGCGTCTTCGATGGTGAGGTCGAGGATATCGGCGATGGAGTAGCCGTTGAATTTGACGGCGAGGGTTTCCTGATTGTAACGGCGACCGTTACATACTTCGCACTGGACGTAGACGTCGGGGAGGAAGTTCATTTCGATGCGGCGCTGGCCTTCGCCCTGGCAGGCCTCGCAGCGGCCTCCCTGGACGTTGAAGGAGAAGCGGCCGGCTTTGTAGCCGCGCTCGCGGGACTCGGGGAGCATGGCGAAGAGGTCGCGGATGGCGGTGAAGACTCCGGTATAGGTGGCGGGGTTGGAGCGCGGAGTGCGGCCGATGGGGGACTGGTCGATGCGGACGGCCTTGTCGATCTGGTCGAAGCCTTTGATCTTCGTGTACTCGCCGGGGTCTTCGCGGGAGCCGTAGAGCTCCTGAGCGAGGGCGCGGTAGAGGATGTCGTTGACGAGGGTACTCTTGCCGGAGCCGGAGACACCGGTGACGACGGTCATGACGCCGAGGGGGAATTTGACGGTGAGGTTCTGGAGGTTGTGGCTCTTTGCACCTTCGACGGTGATCCATTTGCCGGTAACGGGGCGGGGGACGAGGCGGTGGAGGGTGGAGATTTCGCCGGCAAGGTAGCGGCCGGTGAGCGAGCCTGGGGCGCGCATGATGTCTGCCGGCGTGCCTTCGGCAACGACGAGGCCGCCGAGGCTGCCGGCGCCGGGGCCGAGGTCGACAACGTAATCGGCGTGGCGAATGGTTTCCTCGTCGTGCTCGACGACGAGGACGGTGTTGCCAAGGTCGCGCAGGGCTTCGAGGGCCTGGATGAGGCGCTGGTTGTCGCGCTGATGGAGGCCGATGGAGGGCTCGTCGAGGACATAGAGGACACCGCGCAGGCGGGAGCCGATTTGCGTGGCGAGGCGAATGCGCTGGCCTTCGCCGCCGGAGAGGGTTGCGGCGCTGCGATCGAGCGAGAGATAGCCGAGGCCAACGGCGTTGAGGAATTCGAGGCGCTCGACGATTTCCTTTCGGAGACGCTCGGCGACGAGGGCTTCGCGCGCCGTGAAGTTGATATTGCGGGCGTGTTCGAGGGCGCGCTCCAGGGAGAGCGCGGTGAATTCGGCGATGGACATGCCGTCGATTTTGACGGCGAGCGATTCAGGGCGGAGGCGCTGGCCTTTGCAGGCCGGGCAAACGGAGGCGGATCATGATACTTGCATCATCCACTCGCGGTAGCTGTCGGAGTGGGCTTCTTCGAGGTGAATCGCGGAGCCAGGCGAGGATTCCGTGGAAGCCGGTGCGCGGGGCTTCGGATTGCGGCGGGCCCTAGGAGAAGGAGTTCCTGCTGTTTTCAGGAGAGCTGCTCGAAGGGGAGGTTGAGGTCGATCTTGTATTTCTGGGCGGCGAGGTTGATGAGGCGGATGAGGTATTGGGATGCGGAGCCGGGGCCGAGCGCGCCGTCGAGCAGGGGCTTGGACCAGTCGGTGATGACTTTGGCGGGGTCGAAGTCGTAGATGCTGCCGAGGCCGTGGCATTCGGGGCAGGCGCCGTAGGTGGAGTTGAAGGAGAAGCTGCGGGGTTCCAGCTTGGGGACGTCGAGACCGCAGTCGGGGCAGGCCATGACGGAGGAATAAAGCTGCTCGTTTGACGTCGGCGCCCTGGGTAGCGACGAGGACGAGGCCGTTGGCCATCTGGAGGGCTTTTTCGACGGAGGCCTGGAGGGCTTTCTCGATGCCGGGCTTGAGGACGACGCGGTAGACGATGGCTTCGATGGTGTGGTTTTTGCGTTTTTCGAGGTTGGGGGGATCGGCGAGGTCGAGGATTTCGCCGTCGATGCGGGCGCGGAAGCCTTGCTGGTCGAGCTTGTCGAGGAGGTCTTTGAATTCGCCTTTGCGGCCGCGGACGACGGGGGCGTAGATGGTGACGCGCTCGCCGGCCGGGGTCCCCGGCGCACCCGCTTTTGGCGCGTTGGGGTGGTCACCGGGAGAGAGGGCGAGGATACGCTCGACGATCTGCTCCGCGGATCTGGCGAGAGATTGGGCGGCCGCAACTGCGGGCAGTGAGGGACGCCGACGGAGGCGTAGAGCAGCCGGAGGTAGTCGTAGATTTCGGTGATGGTGCCGACGGTGGAACGGGGACTGCGGCTGGTGGTCTTCTGCTCGATGGAGATGGCGGGGCGAGAGGCCTTCGATGGAGTCGACGTCGGGGCGCTCGATCTGGTCGAGGAACTGGCGGGCGTAGGCGGAGAGGGTCTCGACGTAGCGGCGCTGGCCTTCGGCGTAGATGGTGTCGAAGGCGAGGGAGGACTTCCCGGAGCCGGAGAGACCGGTGACCACAGTCAGGGTATTGCGGGGAATCTGGACGCTGATGTCGCGCAGGTTGTGCTGGCGGGCGCCTCGGACGGTGATTTGGGTGATTGCCATTAGCACAGGGGAAGCGATTTGTAAATAGGAAAACAACTAAACGCGTGTATACCGCTTTTGTACTAGTGGCAAAACGGTACACTCGGGCTAGAATCCGGAAAGATAACCCTTTCGGTATCTTATTCGGCAACGGAAATGTGGGCAATGCGCCCGCATTCTGTTGGAATGACATCGGACGGTTAAATTGACGGGCGGGCAGCCAGATTCGCGCATCTAAAGAGTCGTGAAGGGCTACGCAGGCCTGGTAGAAATTGGGGATTTATGCAGGACGCAATGAATACCTTGATGTTAATTTGCGCATCGCTGGCCTCGCTTGCCTTCGGAGTCCTTCTCGCCTATGGAGTTTGCCGAGCCGCGTTTGCGCAGTTTCGGCACCATGCCGGCCAGGTGGCCGCCCAGCGCGCGATGGCGCAGGTGGTTGCCCAGGTCTCCCAACCCGAATCGTTGTAAGGGTTTCGCCGGAATAGCCGCGCCCCGCGGTTGGCATTTTCCATCCCGATAATTTCACCTGCCAATTTATTGGTTCCTGATCCCATCCATGGGATCGATGGAGGGCGTCGCCCCGCCGCGCATTTGGCAGTGCTCTCATGCGTTTACGATCATTCGGTTCTTAAAGCATCTATTGGATCGACAGCGGCGGCGCGGCGCGCGGGCAGGTAGCTGGCGACGAGTCCGCAGAGGCCGAGCACCAGGATGACGAACAGCACAGTGGCAGCGTTGTACGCCGCGGCTCCATAGAGGAAAGAGCGCATGATACCGCCGGCGGCCCAGGCTACACACAGGCCGATGACGACGCCGAGGCCGAGCAAAACGACTGCATGGCGGAGAACGAGCCAGAGGATGTCGGAGCGCTGTGCTCCGAGGGCGAGTCGGACGCCGAGTTCGCGCGTACGCTGGCTGACCGAGTAGGCCAGCAGTCCGTAGATTCCGGCGGCGGCGATGAGCAGAGCGGCAAGACCGAAGATGCCGAGCAGGCGAGCGGCGAGGGTTTGTGGACCCAGGGAGGAATCGACCACCTGCTGCATCGTGGTTTGCTCGGCGAACGCGAGGTTGGGGTTGAGTTCATGCACGGCGACGCGGACGGCGCGAAATGCGGCTTCGGGCGCGAGGCGGGTGCGGACCATAATGTCCATGTGGAAAGTGGCGAGGATGGAGTACATGTCCTGCCCGGGAACCAGCTGATCGAGGTCGAAGTAGATCTCGGGAGAGGACGCAGCTCTTGCCGAATCCTGGTGAAGATCGGCGATGGTGCCGATGATGGTGGCGGTGAGTTTCTTGTCGTCGTCGTCCCATTTGAGGCGGGCGCCGAGGGGATTACGGCCATTGAGGACGCGGCGAACGAATTCCTGGTTAACGAGAACCGCGAGCGGGGCGCCGGGACGGTCTTCTTCGGTAAAGTCGCGGCCGCTGGTGATGGCGATGCCCATGGCAGGGAAATAATCGGCGTTGCTGGCGCGCACGGCGGCGCCGACGGTGTCCTTCTTCGATGGCTCGGGCTGATCGGCCGGCCAAACGTCGAGAGTAAAGTGGCTTGCGGTGAAGGGGCGAATGGTGGCGAGGCCGACGGACTGGATGCCGGGCACGTGGCGCAGCTTGTCCTGAAGAGGGTCGTAGAAATTCGTAACAATGTTGGGTGCTTTTTGGTTGCCGCCTTCCCACCATGCTCCGTGAGTGGGCATGAAGATTGAGGTGGCGTCGAGCTGCTCGGGGGCAAAGCCGAGATTGGTGTGGCGGAGCTGCCAGAGGGCCTGGATGAGGAGGCCGGCAGCGATGAGCAGGGCCAGGGTCATGCCGATTTCGCCGATGACGAGGGCATCGCGCCAGAGGGCATGTTTCCTGCCGGTGCCGGAGGCTGCGGCTCCGTCGCGGAGACCTTCCTGCAGAGGAAGGTTAGCGGCGTAGATGCCTGGGCCGACGCCGAACAAAACGGCGGAGAGGCAGGAAAAAAACAGGAGAATCGCGCAAACGACGGCGTCGATATGGATGTGGTCGCCGAAGGGAATGGCGTTGGAGATGTAGTGGCTGAGAATGCGAAGGGACACCCATGCGGCGAGGAGTCCAGCGACGCCGCCGAGGAGGCTGACGAGGAGACTCTCAGTGAGGAACTGGCGAACGAGGCGCGATTTGGGCGCGCCCAGGGCGCCGCGGATGGCGAGGTCGCGACGGCGGGCGTTGGCGCGGGCGAGCATGAGGCCGGCGAGGTTGGCGCAGGCGATGAGCCAGACGACGGCGACCGCCGCGTCAAGGGCATAGAGGCCGGTTCGCACGTTGTCGGTAGCGACGTCGCGAAGCAATTCGACGCGAACGGGCTCGGAGGATTCAGTGGCGGCGTATTCGTGGAGCAATTGTTCGTGGAGACCGGAAATTTCCTGCTGCGCTCGTTGAACGGAAACTCCCGGCCGGAGACGGGCCACTGCGGACAACGAGGAGTTGCCGCGATCTTCGAACGAAGAATCAATGGGAAGGGGTGAATAGATTTCGTCGCCGGTGTTCTGCGGGAATTCAAAGTTCGGCGGCATGACACCGATGACGGTGAAGGGGTCGCCGTTAATGGGGACGGTCTTTCCGATGACGGAATGGCTTGCGTGGAAGACTTTGTGCCAGGTGGAGTCGCCGAGGATAACGACCTGGGCCTTGTTGGCTTTGCCATCTTCGGGGAGGAAGCCGCGGCCGAGGGCGGGTTGGGCGCCGAGGACGTCGAGCAGGTTGATGCTGGTGCTGACCTGGGCGACGAGTTCAGGATTGTCGCGACTGCCGAGGGTGGGGATCTGAATGGTCCACCATGCCAGGTCGGAGAAAACGTGGGTGCGGGTTTTCCAGTCGCGCACGTCGGGGAGAGAAGCGGGATCGAAGCCGCCGCCGATGAGGGGATGCGGGGCGATCTGGACCAACTGTGAGGGGTTGCGATAGGGCAGGGGGCGGAGAAGGACCTGCTCTATGACGGAGAACATGGCGGCATTGACGCCGATGCCGAGGCCCAGGGTCACGATAGCCGTGAGCGTGAAGGCTGGTGATTTCGTGAGTTGCCGCAGGGCGAAACGAAAGTCCTGTGCCAGCGGGGTCATGGGCAGAATCTCCCGGGTTTTGGATCCGCTTCAGATCAGACATTGTATCGCCGTTTCGCACGGCCTGGGGAGCCCGGAGCTATGGTGCGCCGGATTCGAAGATGCGTACCTCGAATGGCTGGAGCGGGAGTGTGACGGTTTGGTCCGAACGCCAGTGCTGCGGGACTTCGAGGTGAATCGCGAAGGGTTGTTCGACCGCGAAGGTGGTTGGGGGGGGCGAGGGTAGTTCGAGGGCGGACGCCAGATTCAGATTGAAGTTCTGCGCCTGGGACGACGGGTTGCGCAGGGTGACAATCCAGCCCTTCGGACTCCAGGCCGCCCATCCATAGACCTGCTGTTGCCCTGGATCACCGCCAATCCAGTGGACGTCCTGCAGGATTGACGCGTGATCACGCGACCAGCGGGCGGCCTTCGCCAGCAGGTCCCATTCGGACTGACTAAGCAGCGATGGAGTTACATACATCTCCTGTAACTGAGTGCCACTGCCGAAGAAAGAGAGGACCTCGTCGGGGAAGTCATTCTTAGGGTCGGTGCCGAGGTTTTCGGCCTGTTTGGCGTAGATCATTCCATGGAGCATGAGGGAATTGATGGGGAATAAGGGACCGGCCTGAACGACATTCCGATACGTCTGCTCATCGCGGTAGGTAATCCAGCGCTGGCGCGCGGTGCCGACGCCGTCGAAGTCGTGATCGTCGCCTCCACGCCAGATTGAATCCGAATAGAAAAGCCAGAAAGGGGAGGGATAAGTGCCGGTCGACAGGTTCATGAAGATACCGGGCTTCTCTGAACGAATTTGATGGATGAGATGGATAGCCGCGTCGAAGTCGCTGTCGAAGACCGAACCGGGGAAGACGCGGTCGGCGTTGCCGGTCCCGTCCAGCTTGAATGAGTTCACGTTGTACTTGCGAACCATTTCCGAGCAGATGTCAGAAAAGCCCTGAAAGTACTTTGGGCCGGAGAGCGCGAAGCCGCCACTGATGATTTCGTAACCCTGGTTTCTGCCACTGGCGATGCGTTCGCGCTTCTGCTCGGCGTAACCGCCCCAGGGAGAAAGCCAGACACCGATGCCGGCGTTATAGGTGGCGGCTTGCGCTGCGATCCGAGTAAATCCATTGGGTAACTCGTGATTGAAGCCCCAGAAGGAGTTGGGGTCATCCCAGCCATCGTCGAAGACGAATGAGTCGAGCTTTACGTGGCGCTTTTCGACGAGCTCGGTCCCGAAGGCGTGAATGCGGTCGAGTGCGTCGGCTTCGGAGTAGCGGTTTTCGTAACCAATGTCATACCAGCTGTTGTAGTTCAGGAAGGGCCTGTAAGGACGCGGCCGTTCTTTTTCGATGTAAGCAAGAAAGGCGCGACGGAGCTGGCCGGGTGAGTAAGTGCCAATGACGGACGAGTAAGTAACGGACTGATTTGGCTGTAAGGGAAGCACGCGGTCGATGCCGGCTTCTACCGATCCCTTGTCTACGGTGATGAAGGACAGTGGGTGTTCGAGGGCAAAATACATGCAGTCGTCCGCAGCCGGAGACCCTTTCACCGTGCCGATGACGTGCGCCCAGGGATCTTGAAACTGAAGGAGTTCGATCTTTGAGATGGGGAGTCCGCGCACGCCGGAGTTGATGGTGAGCTGTTCGCGCATGTAGCTGCTGCCGGATCGAGTCAGCAGGCACCAGTGGAATTTCGCGCCAGAGGCGGGGTCGCTCGTATCGACACAAAGCTGGTTGGCAGACCGCTCGGATAAATCGGGCATCGGCCGGAGGCCCGAGGACTGAAGGCTGGAGCCGTTCGACAACGTGACACTGAAGAGCTGCGGGGAAATAAGCATATGATGCGCGGGCAAGTCGCGGATTTCCAATTGGGTTCGGGCCGAGGAAACGGTGAGTTTCGCGGACATCGTTCGGTTGGAGGCGATGAGGATATGCGATTGACCTGGTTGTTGCGCCGAGACACCGCTGATGAAACCAAGGAGCAGGACCACCGCGGGACTGCAAAGCGGCATGGAGTGTCTGGGAAGGACGTGACTGATCATGGGAGAATCTATTCTGACAGATTTGTTGACGCGATCCGATTTTCGGTTACCAGAACGCACGCCAATAGTATCGGTGTCAGATGGCCCGACCTGTCGATTGGCTTAATGAAAGTGGGTGAGACATGGATGGACGGAGGCAACTCGCAGGTCCCGTTCGGAAAGAGACGCAGGAGATGCATCGCAGCCATTAGCCGGACTCGCTGCCGGCTCCATGCCTTCCAGTTGCACAACAAGGTGGGGGTCCACCTGAATGCGGAGAGACCCGCAGACCTTGCGAATCGGTTCCCAACGTACTTTAGTATCGGAGCTGAATGTCTGACCGACCAATGCCAAAAGAGCGCATCGCGCTGCGGAGTCGCGCGGAACCAGTCCCAATCCACTCCCTGTCGTAAGTCGGTGATGCGCTGAAATAAGTCGTGCCCGGATGAATCGTCTGCCTTGAAGTATTGTCTCGCCGTCAGGTCCTCTGGAGGAGAAAGAACCAACGTTCGAATATCTCAGACCGAGACGCTCAGAAAGCACGATGATGATAGTGCGAGGGGGAATGCTAATCGGGTTCCCGTCAGCGCAGTCTGATTGCAACTACGGTGGCCATCGCGAGAAGGTTCTGCGCCTGCAGGGGAACTGCGATGCGAAGGTTGTGCTAAGGTCACTCCCGTGGCTATCACATGGAATGAAGATTGTTCGGAAGATGGGGATCAGGGTTCGCGATAGCTGCGCTGGTAGGTTTGGGTTATGCGGTCGTGCCATCCGAGGCCGTCTTCGTCGAAGACGGCCCACAAGAATCCCAGGCCGAGGGGCAGAGCCGATAGAAGGACAGCGGCGATGCGCCTGCGGAGGACGGGATGGGTGGGGTTCTGGCCGGAGAAGGTGCAGAGGGCGATTTTTGCGTAGCGCATGCCGGGGGTCGCGATGGTGAGGCTGAAAAAGAGCAGCTGGTAGAGCAGCCACATGGCGAATAGGGTGATGGCGGCGGCGATGAGGGCAGGACGGCCATGCGGCAGGCTGGTGGTGCAGATGGCGAAGATCAGCGAGAAGAGGAGAAATGCGGAGAGAATGAACGCGCAGTCGACAAAGGCAGCGAGGACCCGGTCTTCGAGCGAGGCAACGTGCAGGCGCGGGCCTTCGAGGATTGCCGGGGATGGGTTGGGGTCGCGGATGGGGGTCTCCGTGTCCAGGCTGATTGTGCGCCATTCCGGGGGAGTTTGGGCAGATATTTCGTGCAGCAGTGCGTGCAGAGGAGTGGGCTTGGGGTCAGGCGCTTGATTCCGGAGCTCGGTTTCTCCCGCAGGGGAGTTTGGCATGGGGTGCCGATGCCCTGCAAGGCTTTGCGCGCTGGGCGGCGCGTCGGCAGGAGCTGCGGTTTGCGGGGCAGCTTCGCTCAACGGGCCTTCGGCCAGGCGGGGGCGCGCTTTGCAGGGTGCGACGAGCTCTCGAGGAGAAGCGAGGACGTGGGCAGGCAGAGGCAGCGTGGGTTCGATTAGGGCTTCTTCGAGGGGATCGGACAAGAGGTTCCGGGGGGTACGGGGGCTTTCCCGATGGAAGGCGGATGCGGTGCGCGCCTCCGCGGGTGTAGCGCGCGGGGCGGGCAGCGAATCGGAGCTGACAGAGTAGCGGAGGAGATTGGGTTGGTACGGCTCGGGGAACGCGGTCACGGTTTCGGATCGCGGCGTAGCCTGCCTGCTTTCGAGTATGTCCGGGCCGGCGGGTGAAGTTCGGCCGGCATCGGCACGAGGCGCCGCGGCTTTGTTTTCGGCCGCGGATTTTTCGGCTGCCGCGGCCTGGGCGGCGAGCATTTCGCGATACGAGGGAACTCTCGAGTAGCGTTCGGCTACGCGGGCTGCAATTGAGGAAGGAGAGAGGGCCTCCTCCATGCCTGGGAGCAAGGGCTGATCGCCCACCGCGCGGCGGGTGCGACGGTGGCGGTCGCGGACCCGGTCGCTGACCTCGGTTTTCCAGGCTGATTGAGAGGGATTGCTGAACTGGCCGGTTTCCTGGCTTGCAGGAGATGGAGCCGGGGGTGTTGTCGAAGAAAAATCGGAAGGCGAACCGTTCACTGCATCCTCATCGGTTTTGCGGTTTGCATTCGAGACGGAAGGCTGCGCGCCGCAAGTCAACATTCCGCTTTGCTATGCTGGATTTGCCGCGCGCGATGAGAACCCGTCTGTTTTGGTGTATCACGCTGTACCTGCTGTTGCATCCGCGGCTGTGGGCGCAGCCGGTAACCACGCAGCTTCCCCCACTGCAATCATCGCAGGAAAAGGCGGCGGAAGCATCCACAGGCGCGGCCGAATTATCTGCCGAGTTACCTGACGAGCCCAGCCTGCAAAGCACGCTGCCCGAGGCGCACGTAGTTCCGCAACCGGCGCAGGGGCTTCCCGTAAAACTGGTGGCGAACACGCAGTCGGAGCAGAGTTTGCCGAAGAGCAATCTGTACACGCTGGACGGCGATGTGATGATTTACTACCGCAACTATATTGTTCACGCGGATCACGCGACCTATGACGACGGCAGCGGCGAGATCGACGCGCAGGGGCACATGATGGTTGACGGCGGGCCCGACGATGAGCACTTCGAGGCGGATCACGGAACGATCAACGTGAATGCGGACACGGGGGATTTTTTCGATGTGGCGGGAACGCTGGGAGTGGAGCGGAATCCGCGGGGACGAATGGTTTTTACAGCGCCGAATCCATTTGCGCTGACCGGGCGTGAGGTACTGCAGCTGGGCAAGGGGCACTACAGGGTGATCCACGGAACGATGACGTCGTGCCGGCTGCCGAAGCCGGACTGGCGGATTTTGTCGCACGTCATCGAGTTGAACAACGGCGTGGCGAAGACGAGCAATGGGTTCTTCGAGATTTTCCATGTGCCGCTGATGTACCTGCCGTACGTGACGCATCCGGTTGATGTGCAGCGGGAGTCGGGGATTTTGCTGCCGTATATCGGAAACAACACAACGAAAGGGCTGATCCTGGGGGAGGGTTTTTATCTGACGCTGGGGCGCAGCGCGGATTTGACGATTGCTTCGCAGTACTACTCGAAGCGCGGATGGGCGCCGAACGGGATGTTCCGGTATCGGGGAGAGGGCCTGGATTTCGCGAATATCCGCTTCCACAGTTTGCTGGACCGGGGTTTGGCGAACCCGGCGGGGCCACCGATCAATCAGGGCGGAATCGATGTCGCGGGGAACTTGCGATACGATTTTTCGCCGCAGACGACGGGGGTGATAGACGCAGAGTATCTGAGCTCGTATGTGTATCGGCTGGTGTTTGAAGAGGACTACGCGATTGCGATCAACTCGGAGGTGAAATCGCAGGCGTTCGTGACCCACGAAGACCACGATAGGTGGGAAAGCCTGCGGATGAATCGGTATCAGGATTTCCAGAGCTCGACGATCGCAGGGGATGAGGTGAGGATTCTGCATCTGCCGGAGGTCGATATCGAGGCCGCGGACCGCCGGCTGGGCGGAGCGATGAGCGATTCGCCGGTGATGTGGGGACTGAGCGCGTCGGGGGGTGCGATGTCGCGCTATGACTACCCGAGCTTCAGGACATCGGCGGAGGTGCCGCGGATGGATTTTTATCCACGGCTGACGATGCCGCTGCACCTGGATGGATGGACATTTCGGCCTGACGTTGCCATTCGCGAGACGTGGTACGGGAAAAGCCAGTATCCGGCGGATCTGGAGCAGATTCCAGTGGTGCGCGGGGCGGGGACGACCAGGACGGATGTAGAAACGGGATTCGATTTGCGGCCGCCGGCACTGGAGCGGGACTTCAGCATGCCGTGGCTGGTGCGCCTGCTGGGCGGAGATTTGCGGCACACGATCGAACCGGACATGGACTACCGGTACGTGACCGGGATCAATAATTTTCGGCAGATTCTGCGTTTCGACGACACAGATGTGGCCAGCAATACGAACGAACTGGAATACGGTCTGACGCAGAGGTTGTTTCTGCGGCATGTGCATCCGCACCCGTGCACGGGCGATGACGCCTTAGGACCGGATGCGATGTGCGGAGGCGGGACGCGGGACTGGATTACGTGGCGGATCGCGCAGAAGTATTATTTCGAGCCGGACTTCGATCATGCGATCACGCGGGGAACGCCGAATCCGCTGGAGACAACGCTGGATTTTACCGGCATCGATTTTCTGACGGAAGCGCGGCACACGACGCCGGTGATTTCGCGGCTGCGGATGCGGACGACAACGGCGACAGATGTGGAATGGGATCTGGATTACGACGTGAAGGAAGGGAAGATCACATCGAGCAATATATTCGCTGGATACCAGCATAAGTTTTACCGCTTCCAGTTTGGGGATTCCTACGTGAACGTGCCGCTCGGGTACACGCCGCTGACCACGGCGAAATCGCCGCCTTTGTCGCCGAATGCGCCGAATCCGTATAACCAGATTCACGTGGCGGCGATTTTTGGAGCGGCGAGCAAACTGGGGCTGAGCGCCGGAGCGAATGCGGCGTACGATCTGATCCACCAACAGCTGCAATACGGGGCGCTGCAGGGACAATACAACTGGAACTGCTGCGGAATCGATTTTCAGTATCGGCGGTTTTCGCTGGGATCGATTCGCGACGATACGGAATATTTCTACAGCCTGAACTTCGCGGGATTCTCGAATGTGGGCGATCTGGCGCATCGGATCAGCCTGTTCTGACAAGAACAGGCAACAGGCAACAGATAAAACAGGGAACAGGGAACAGGGAACAGGCAACAGAAATGGGTGGCAGGGTGAACTGCGATAATGAAGACAACGATTCTGGCGGTGACGGCTTCATGCCGGAGAAGGTGGGTTTCTTGCTGAAAAGGGTTTTTGTATTGGGCTGCGGGCTGGCGATCGGGGCTTCCGGTTGCATGGCGCAGCAAACTCCGGCGAGTGCCGTTGCTTCGACTCCGGCGGCGGGGGCGGGTCCAGCATTAGCGGCAATGCCGGGGCTGGAGCGCAAGATCGAGGTCATGATTCGGGCGGAGCTGAGCGTGCCGCCGCAGTATGAAATTTCAATTGGGCCTCGGGAGAAGAGCGATGTGAATGGATATGACACCATCGCGGTTACATTTTCGCTGCCCAGCACGCCACAGAAGAAGCAGACGGTAAATTTTCTGCTGTCAAAAGACGGGAATACGCTGGCCCGGCTTTCGAAGTGGGACATTGGACCGGATCCTGGGTCGATGTTGCCGACGGAGGGGCGGCCAGTGCGCGGCAATCCGGAAGCCAAGGTGACGATCGTCAACTTCGACGATCTGGAATGTCCGTACTGCGCGCAGATGCATGCGGAGTTCTTCCCCGGGACGCTGGATCGTTACAAAGGGCTGGTGAAGGTCGTCTATCTGGATTATCCGCTGGTGGAGATTCATCCGTGGGCGATGCATGCCGCGGTGAACGCGAACTGCCTTGCGGCGCTGGACGGGACAGCCTACTGGAATTACGTCGATTACCTGCATGCGCACGGGCAGGATGTCAACGGACCGGATCGCGATCTGGCAAAGTCGACGGCGCTGCTGGATAAGCTGGCGGACCAGGAGGGCGCACGGGATAATCTGGACGCGACAAAGCTGGATGCGTGTGTGGCTAAGCAGGATGATACAAAAATCATGGCGGAGATGAGGGCTGCGGACAAAGCAGGGGTGAATGCGACGCCGACATTTTTTGTGAGCGGGGAGCGTTGGGCTGGGGAGATTGAAAAGCACCAGCTATGGATCATGATCGACCGGGCACTGAAGGACCAGGGGATCGCGCCGCCAGCGCCGGAGCAGCCAGCGCCCACCCCGTCGCCAGCGCAGAAGCCCGCGCAATGAGTACGCGGCGGTATTGAGTCAGCGGAATAAGTGCGAGCGGGGCGAGACGGCATTATTCTTAAGCGTGAGCCGCCATCCCCCGATAGCGGCGCGGCAACGGGGAGATTTTTTTGACATCATCATCGAAAGTGGCCAGGCAGCGGAGCGCTGGCTTTTCCAAGGGCAAATTCGGGCTCGCGTGTGTTGTTGCAGGGCTTTCGTTTTGCGCCGGTTGCCAGAAGGCGCACGACGCCAATACCGTGGCCACGGTTAACGGCAAGGCGATCCAGCGCTCGGAAGTGGAGACGATTTTTCAGAACAATCTGGGCGAATCGCACCAGACGCCGTCGAAGGTGCAGGCGGACATAATGCGCCTGAACATTCTGCGTCAGTTGATCGATGAGGAGATTGTGATGCAGCGGGCGGCGCAGCAGAATCTGGTGGCGACGGATGAGGAGGTCCAGGACCGGCTGAACGAGCTGAAGACACCTTTTACGAAGGAGGAATTCCAGAAGCGCCTGGACTCGCAGCATCTGACGCTGGACGACCTGAAGCGGGAGATCCGGCGCAATCGGACGGAAGAGAAGTTGTTCAACAAGGAAATTACCTCGCGGATCAACATCACGGACGCGGACATCGCGAGCTACTACAACGAGCACAAGGCGGACTTCAACCTGATCGAACCGAATTATCATCTGGCGCAGATAGTGGTGACGTCGACGCCGCTGCCTCCGCAGCAGGTGGGGAACCTGCAGAACAGCAAGGCGATGAACGATGCGGATGCTAAGCGGAAGATCGAGATGCTGCACAATCGGCTGGAGAGCGGAGAGGATTTCGGGGCGCTGGCGATGAATTTTTCGGAGAATCCGAATACAGCGGGGAATGGCGGGGATATGGGGTTTGTTTCGGAGTCGCAACTGCGGGGCGACCCCGAGGTTTACGGCGCGGTGGGGAAGCTGAAGCCGGGGCAGATCACAGAGGTGCTGCCGGTGTTTGCGGCGCCTAACTCGAAACAGCCCGTTGGGTATGCAATCTACAAACTGGTCGACCGCGAGGTGGCTGGGCAGCGGCAGCTGGGCGATCCGAGAGTGCAGCAGGCGATACGGCAGACACTGCGGGACAGCCGTGAGCAGCTGTTAAAAAATGCGTTTCTCGAGATGCTGCGGGATCGGGCGCGAGTGGAGAATTACTACGCGGACGAGGTCTTCAAGAACGGGGCGCAGTGAGGCAGGGCCCAGGGTTAAAGAACTCCGGGGAACTTCCTCACTTTGCGAATGGGCGGCTGGGGATGATGCCTTTGCCTTCCTTAATCGTGTGGAGCTGGTTGGCAGCCAGGCCGGGATACGATTCTTTTTGGCCGCTGGGCCAGAAGATGTCGATGTCGGCAGTGGCAGCGGCGCCGAGGCCAAAGTGCAGGCGAGGATCGTTCACGGAAATGTAGCTGATCTGGCTGGTCACGGATTGCGCCTGAACTTTGCCGCCGTAATGAGCCAGGACGCGCGCGCCGATGGCGCTGCGGTTGCTCTTTGTGCCCTCCAGGCGAATCTTGATCCAGCGGTTATCTTTCGGCGCGTCATTTCGTAACAGTGACGGTGGCTCATTGCGGTTCATGATGAGCACATCGATGTCGCCGTCGTTGTCGAAGTCGCCGAAGGCCGCGCCGCGTGAGCAGTGGCGGGCGGAGATGCCGGGGCCGGTTTCGTCTCCGAGTTCAACAAATGTGCCGTTGCCCTGGTTCCGGAAAACGAGCCGGGGAGTTTGCGCGGGAAAGCGGGCGGGAAAGATTTTCTCAAGCTCGGGATAAACGGTGCCGCTGACGATGAGGATGTCGGGGTTGCCGTCGTTGTCGAAGTCGGCGATGCCGGCTCCCCAGTCGATGAAGCGGTGCTCTTTGCCGAGGCCGGCTTCGGCGGATACATCCTCGAAGTTGCCCTTGCCGTCGTTTTGGTAGAGACCGGTGGGCTGGTTGTAGAAGTGGGTTCGGAGGATGTCGAGATGGCCGTCGAGGTTATAGTCGCCGAGGCCGACGCCCATGCCCGCCATACGCTGGCCATCGGAGCTGACGGCGATGCCGCGCAGCAGTGCTTCTTCGCGGAAGGTGCCGTCGCGGTTATTCATGAGCAGGAAGCTGAAGGTGGAGTCGCAGGCTACAAAGATGTCGGGCCAGCCGTCCTCGTCGGCATCAAAGACGACGGCGGTAAGTCCGAAGGAGCCGCTGAGCGCGCTGATGCCGGTTTCGGCTGAGATATCGGTGAAGGTGCCGTTGCCGTTGTTGCGGTAGAAGTAGTGGCGCGGAGAGACGAGGCCCATGGGCCCGCAATTGACGGGGACGCCTTCAAAGTTGCAGTTGGGGATGGCGAGCGATGGCCGCGGGCCGTGCACCATGTCGAGCTCGGTGTAGTTGGCGACGAACAGGTCGAGGAGGCCGTTGCGGTTGCGCTCGATGAAAGCGCAGCCGGAGCCGTAGTGGATGCCTTGTTGCAGAAGACCGGCCGTTTCGGTTACGTCGGAGAAGGTGCCGTTTCCATTGTTGTGGTAGAGGCGGTTCTGGCCGTAGCAGGTGACGAAGATGTCGTCGAAGCCGTCGTTGTCGTAGTCGGCGACGCAAACGCCCATGGCCCATCCGGCGTCTTTCAGGCCGGCCTTTTCGGTAACGTCGGAGAAGGTGCCGTCGCGATTATTGTGGTACAGGCGATTGGTGGAGCCGGGCACGAGGCCGTCGATGCGGCGGCCTGTGAGGATGAAGATGTCCATCCAGCCGTCGTTGTCGTAGTCGATGAAGGCGCAGCCGCAGCCGGTGATTTCGAGGATGAAAGTCGCCGAGTCCGCGGCTCCGTAGTACGTCGGCTGGGTCAGACCGGCGCTTGCTGCTATGTCAGTGAAGCGGGAGAACGGTGCGGACGGTTTCGCCGTATCGGCGAGGAGGGCGCGCGAAAGCATGCGCGGAGCAAGCGCTGCGGGGACGGTTTTGAGCAAACGGCGGCGCGTCCAATGAGCTGGGGACATCGGGATCGGGTTGCCTCGAGAATCTATTTTCAATGAAGCGGCTGCTGGTTCTGCGCGGCAGCCAGGTCGTGGGTTAGTTGTTGCGCCTCGGTGTTCGCGGGATCGAGGCGGAGCGCATTCGCGGCGGCTTGTTGAGCCTCGGGGAATTTGGATTCCATACCAAGGGTGGCGGCGAGGCTGATCCACGCCTGGGTGAACGCGGGCGCGGAGGTGACGGCCTTGCGGAAGTTTTGCTCCGCCGCGGCGTAATCTCCGCGCTGAGAATTAAGATAGCCGAGCTGGTTCTGGGCGATCGCGATGGTGGGATCGATGGCGATGACCTGTTGGAGTACCGAACGCTCGCCGTCCTGGTCGCCGGCTTTGTCGAGGGCGACGGAAAGCTTATAGCCGAGGAGAGCATCTTCCGGGGTGGCGGCGAAGGCATCGCGATAGAGCTGCACAGCGCGCTGGGTATCGCCTTTATCGAGGGCGAGTGCGGCTTCGGAGGCTTTGCTCAGGGCGAGAGAACTGGCGTCTTTTTCCTTGACTGCTTCCTGATAGCGCATCATCTCGGCGCGGGCGCCATCGGAATTGCCAAGAGCACGGAGAACATTCGCTAATTCGAAGTGGGTTTCGGGATCCTTGTCGCCGAGGGCGATGGCCTTCACCAGTTGCGGCTCGGCGGCGGCCGGGTCGTGGAGGCGGGAGAGTGTGATGCCGAGGTTGGCGCGCAGGTTGGGGAGATCTGGATTCATGGCCACAGCGGCAAGGAGATGTTTCCGCGCGGCCGGGTAATCGCCGGACTGGCGCTCGAGTACACCTTCGAGATAGAGGGCCTCGAACTCGTGAGGATGTTCGGCAACGACCTTCTCGCCAAGGGGCATGGCAGGTCCCCAATCGCCATTCAGGACGAGCGTGCGCAAATAGGCGATCTGCGCGGAAAAGTCGTCGGGGTGAAGGCGATACGACTTTTCCGCGATGCGCTGGGCATCGAAAGTACGGGAGACTTTGATGTAAAGGGTGACGAGGACGTTGACGAGCTTGACGGAGTCAGGCGTCGCGTCGAGGGCCTGGGAGACGGTATCGACGGCTTGTTCCAGCTGTCCGGAGCGGGTGTAAGCGAGTGCAAGATCGATGGTGAGGTCGTCGTCGCGCTTCACGTTCTGCAGCAGGGCGGCTTCGTCCGCGTAATCTTCGCGGGTGAGAAGACACTGGCTAAGGCCGTGGAGGGCGAGCTGGTTCGAGGGATCGATCGACAGGGCAGCTTGCCATTCCGGCTCCGCGTCGGCGGGGCGCGCAAGGTGTGTGTATATGGAGGCGAGCAGGAGATGCGGCTTAAGGACTGAGGGATCGGCTTTGATGGAATGCTGGAGCGGAGGTATTGCCTGCTCGAATTTGTGCGACTCGTAGAGACTGAAGCCGAGCAGGTAATTCAGCTGTGCGGAACCCGGAGCGAGGCGGAGTCCGGAATGAAAGGCCTGCTCGGCGCAAACGAACTGCTGGTGTTCCCCGAACCAGTTGCCAAGGTCGATCCAGGTCTGGGCGTCAGGGTGGGACTGGAGGCGGCCAGCCAGGGCAGGAGGTTCTGAGCAGAGGGCGGGTGCGGTGGCGCATAGCCCTGGATGGACCGCCAGGGCCAGGAACGGGACGAGGAGGATTAGCCATCCGCCGCGCCAAGGCGCACGGCGACCCACCGAGGGGTTGTGGGACACGGACATCGCAGGAGGAATTTCGAGAGTCTCCAGAAGCAAAGATACCCAACGGAAAGGCGCAGGAGCAAGAGATTTCGCGCTCAGTTGGGAAAGGGCTCGCCGGCCTTGACAATACGAATCTGGTGATCGGTGAAGTGCAGGTAGCCGCCGGAAAGCGTCACTTTGGGCATGTGGCAACTCACGCAATTGAAGGTCGCCGTTGGGCATGTTTTTGCTTTGCCGGTGCTCGTAGGTTTTGCCGAGGCAGCATGGCATGCGAGGCACCTTGAATCGTAGGAAGCGTCGGAGCGCACGAGATCTTTGTGGGGATCGTGGCAGGCGATGCAGCTGATGCGCGGGTCGGTTCCGTTGAAGCAGCGGCTGTTGGCGAGGCGGTAGGGCTGGAAGCGGACGTCGGGCAGGCCGCGCCAGCCATTGCGTACGACGGTTTCCCAGGAACGATGACACTGGCCGCAGAAGTTGGAGACGGATTCGGAGGTCATGTCCTGAAGGCGCGGAGGTGTGGTGCTGAAGTCGGCGCTGGCGGCGTCGGTTGCGTGATCGAGCGCTCCCTGATGACAATGCGCGCAGGTGACGCCCGCGTGGAGGGTGTCAAGGGCGAGCTTGCCTGAATTGACCGCGTCGCTGGCGTGACAGCCGAAGCAGAGTTTTGTGTCCATGGGCGTAAGTTCGCGGCCCATCGCTTCCTGAAGAATTTGCGGTGTGAGGCGCTCGTCGCCGGTGGTGATGCCGAGGCCGTTGGCAGCCGGATAAAAGCTGACAATACTTTCGTAGAATTTGCCGTCCTTCTCGAATAACCACGTTTGCGCCTGGGCTCCGAAGCTCCAGTGGATAGGCATGGAGATGGCGCCTGTTCCATCGGTGACCCTGTAGATGCTCTCGCCGTTATGCGTTTCTACCGTCCAGGTGTACGAGCGCATTTTGAAGCTCAGGTGAGGATGAGCGGCGAGGACGGGATTTGCGCCAGGGAGTTCGACGGCGTGGGCCATGGGTGTGTCCGGCTGCATGGCCTGGCCGCGATGGCAGCCGCCGCAGGTCGGTGTTGCTGGCGGAGTTTGAGCCCGAGCGGGTGCGCAGAGAAATGCGAGCGCGAGAAAAACCAAAGATGGAGAGCTATTGCGCAGGGGCGGCTCCCTGTTGGCCCATGGCGGGCGCGGGCTTGCTGATTTTTTGAGTGAGATCGAGAGAGGCGCGGCGTTCGCGGCGGGCATCTTCGTCGCGCCCAGATTCAGAGTAGGCGCGGGCGAGGGCGATGTGAATTTCGAGGTTTTGCGGGTCGAGGGCGAGAGCGGTTTCGAGAACGTGCGTGGCTTGCGGGACGTCGCCGGTTTCGAGCAGAGCGCGACCCAGCGAGAGCTGCGCCATGGGGAGGGTCGGAGCTTCTTCCGCTGCTTTTTTCGCTTCTGACAGGGCTTCAGAGGGATTGTTTTCCATCAGTAAGGACCAGGCGAGCATGGTGTGGTCGATGGCGTTGCCGGAATCAATGGCGAGCTCGCGGCGAAATTCTGCTATCGCGGCGTCCTGGTCGGTGGGGTAGAGGAGGTAGCCCCAGGTGTAGTGGGCATTGGCGACGGCGGGATAGCGCTCGGTGAAAGCCTGGAAGGCCTGAGCGGCGGATGGTTTGTCTCCCGAGAGGAGGAGGAAGACGGCGTTGCCGGCAAGCGCGCATGCGTCTCTCTGGGAGGGGTCGGCATCTTTCGGAAACTGAGGAATGCGCAGGGTAGCGAGGCCGATGGCCACGAGGAGTTCGTCGTTCGAGATGTGCTGCCGAGCGAAATAGCCGTACGCGGTCAGTGCTTCTTCGAAACGGCCGAGCCTGGTGAGTAATTGTCCCTCGTGGTAGCGGAGGATCTGCGTGTTGCGTGAGTCGTCGGCGGCTCCGAGAGCAAGAGCGTGCTGCACATCGCGCAAAGAGGGCTCATATTGGCCGAGCTCGAATTCGCAGAGGCCGCGGAGGGCGGCTGCGGGGGCGGCATCTGGCATGAGACTGAGGTAATGGTTGAACGCGTCGACGGCCTGCGCATAGTCATCGGCGCCGTAGCGGAGCTGGCCAAGGTACCACCAGCCATCGGGCCAGGAGGGGTTGATAAGGAGGGCTTGGCCGTACAGGTCGGATGCGCGAGCGAGATCGCCGGATTGGCGCGCGGCATCGGCATCGGCTCGGAGCTGATCGAAAGAGGGCTGCTGCGATGACTGAGACCCGGGTTGGGCAGTGGGGGATGGGCTTTGGGGCAAGGCCGATGCGGAGAAGGCAAGTGCGGCGATGGCGAAGAGGATCATGCGACAGATGTGGCTTCGCGTTGGGTTTACGGGCCGCCCGGAACGACACTGCCGGTCCTCGAAGCAGCAGGACCGATGAAAATCGACGTTTACCGGGTGATCGTAGCACATGGTGGGCCACACAATGATCCGGCCTTGGCCTGGCCGCGAAGAAGGCGGGTTTTTGCCCCATTTGACGGTCGATGGATCTCGGTAACAGGCAGGTTCCCGATGGGTTAAGGGGGAACCGATATTTTTCTTGACAATCCTGTTGAGTGCGGCGTAAAAATCTCCGTCAGCATCGGAGTAAACCGTTTAACCGCAATCTGTCAGTTCCAGGATCGCAGCAAGGAACACCGGATTTGGGATGTAAGCGGTAGCTATAAGGCGCTCGATTACGGCCAAGCCGGAAGAATGGCTTAACGAAAACAATAACGAACTTGCAAGATTATGCACGATTCACAGGAGGCACAAATGAATTCCATCAAACGTCTGGCGGCAGTGTGTATGCCGGGCTCGCTGGTTATTCTCTCGGGACTGCTGATTCTGGGGTTGGTGTTCTTTACCGCGGTCCCCGGACATGCGCAGCAGCTTACCGGAACGTTAAGCGCGACGGTCTATGATGCGTCGGGCGCTGTTGTTCCGGGAGCCACCATCATTCTCAAAAACCAGGACAGCGGCGACGTTCGCCGCACCACGGCCGATGGGGAGGGGTATTTCACCTTCACGGCTGTGCAGCCGGCTACCTACAGCATTCAGGTCAGCGCGAAGGGATTCACGAGCTGGGAGCTGACCGGAATTGTCATGAACCTCGGCGACACGCGCACAGTGCCGAATATTGCCCTGAAGGCCGGCGCCAGCAGTACGACGGTCGAAGTGGTAGCTGACAAGAACGTCGAAGTGCCTCTCGACACGCCGGAAGTCAGCGACACGATGAACGCCGAGCAGATCGAAGATCTGTCGCTCGGTGGACGTGACGCGGGCGAACTGCTGAAGATGATGCCGGGTGCCGCATTCACCAATGGTGGATCGCAGGGTTCGGCGTTCAACCCGAAGATTACGAGCACGAACAGCGGCCCGGTTGGCAATTACTCGCTGAATGGCACGCAGCCGTATGGCTCCATGGCCTACATGCTTGACGGTGCGAACCTGGTGGACCCGGGTAACGCGGGAACCCAGATTGCGAATATTAATCCGGACATGGTGCAGGAAGTTAAAGTCCTGAGCGGAAGCTATGGCGCGGAATATGCCTATGGCCCCGTCATCTTCGAAGCGTTCAGCAAATCCGGGGGCAAGAATCTTCACGGTGAAGGTTACTTTTACGCTCGCAACTCGGAGCTGAATTCCTGGGATTCTTATGTGAAGGAGTCCTATCTTTCGTCGATCACCTCCGCAACGACGGCGGCAAACGCCCAGTCACTGGCCAACACTCTGAACCCGTACGAGTACTACTACTACGTTGGCGGGAACGTTGGCGGGCCGGTCGTGCTTCCGTGGCTGAAGTTCAACCGGAACCACGACAAACTGTTCTTCTGGGGCGGCTATGAGTACATGATCCAGCACCCCTCCAACTCCATCAACTACTACAACGAACCCACCTCGGACCAACGCAACGGCTTGTTTGCCTGCGGAGGCTCGAGCGGCAATAACACCTCGAATCCGAAGTTCGGGGGCGCAGCGTCGCTGTGCACGACAGATCAGTTTGCGGCGATCGAGAACGGCAACGGGACGACGGGGTATGCTTACTTCACGCCCGCCCAGCGTACCGATCCTTCCGGAAATCCTCTGCCGCAAGACGCCAACTGGACGCAGGATTCCAGCGGCAACATCCACATCCCGACCACAGATTTCGATCCCAACATCGTGGGTGTTTTGAACAAGGCCTATCCACTGCCGAATCTCACGCCGAACGGCAATAACGGCTACAGCAATTATGCTTACGCCCCCAGCATTCCTCAGAACCGGTGGGAAGCAACCGGCAAAGTGGACTATGCGATCACCGAGAACACGAAGCTGAGCGGGACCTACGCGTACCAGAAAGAAACCGATCAGCATCCGATCACGATCTGGTGGGCTCCGCCGCAAACGTTGCCTTATCCGGCTCCGGTCACCGCAAATGTGAATGCCCAGGTGGTTCTGGCTAACTTCACGCACCAGTTCAACGCAACCACAACGAACGAAACCGTTTTTACGCTGTCGCGATTCATCAATCCGAACACATTGGGCAGCACCGCCGCAAACCGCAGCAATATAGGAATGGGTGCTATACAAGGGCTGTTCGGTCACACCTCAACCCAGATGCCCAATATCAACAACGCTGCGTGGGGCAGCGCGCTTTCGAGCATCGATCAGGAACCGTTCGACGGTGGTTTTGTTGCCGGCGGCGGGTTTGGAAAGCTGGCGCGGGTACCGCAGCTGTATGACACGGTCAGCAAGGTCATCGGCGCACATACCGCCAAGGCCGGCTTCTACTGGGCGCAGCCTTACAACAGCCAGTCGAGCGGCTGCGATGACGGTTGCCAGGACAACGGGCAGTTTAACGTGGGTTGGCCGTCCAATTACGGAACGGGCAACATCACTGCGGACTTCCTGCTGGGGAGCATCAACAGCTACGAACAGCAGAGCGGCGTGCCCCTGGATAACATCAAGATGAACCAGTGGTCGCTGTGGGTGCAGGACTCGTGGAAGGCGAACAAACAGCTCACGCTGAACCTGGGCATGCGCGCGGACCACGTTGGACAGTGGTACGGAGAGCCGGCGGGGCAGCAGGTCTGGGTGCAGTCAAGCTATGTCGATTCACAAACGGCGCCAGCCAATACGGGCCTTGAGTGGAATGCTGTCAACAAGAATATTCCGCTCTCGGGCTTCAGTTCGCCGCTGTTCTACTACAACCCGCGTGTCGGCCTGATTTACGACATCTTCGGTACCGGCAAGACAGTTTTCCGTGCCGGATACGGAGCCTATCATTATCAGGACTCGGTGAACGAAGCGACCAACAACAATGTGGCCGATGGCCCGAAGGGCATCATCAACTACTCCACACCGAAGGCGTTCGTAGGGTATGCGAATTTGGCAAGCGTCTCCAACCCGCCGACCAGTGTGCAGGAAAGCTGCTGGCTGTGTGGAAACAATGTAGGCGCGGATCTGTTGGGTGACAATCGCACGCCTCTCACGCTGGACTGGAACGTTTCGATCGATCAGGCGACAAAATGGCAGTCGCTGGTTGAAATCTCCTACGTCGGCAATCACACGACGGGTGAAGAGTTCAACGGCGGAAACAGCAACATTAACAACCTGAACAACATCCCATTGGGAGCTGAGTGGGCGGCGACGGATCCTATTACAGGAAAAGTCTGCTCCGCATCCGCAATCAATGGCGAAAACGGTTGCACCAGCAACGATTTTCGCCCGATGCACAACTACCAGAACATCTACCTGCTGACGCATCAGAGCTTCGAGAAGTACAACTCTCTGCAGGCGTCATGGAAGAAGAACGGTGCGTTGCTGAACTTCCAGGCGAACTACACCTTCAGCAAGGTGATGGGCGTCTGGGACGGCGATACGTCGAACGGTTCCGGTAACGGCACCGGGGTTTGGCCATTCGCCCTGCAGCCTAACTATGGTGTGCTGGACTACGATCACACGCACATCTTCAACATCTGGTACATCTACAACCTGCCGAGCCCGATCCATGGGAACCGGCTGCTGGGTACAGCGGTCAACGGCTGGAAGCTGTCGGGCTGGAATACTTATCAAGCCGGCGCGCCAATCCAGTCCAACACCAACGGAAACCTGAACGCGAGCTTCCCGAGCGGGAATTCCACCACCGGTCTGTTCACGATGCCGAACGGACAGATCGCGCAGAGCCAGAACCCCGCATCCTGGCTGGGAACTTCGTCGGTTAACCAGCTGATGCCGCTGCTGACATGCAATCCAGCATCCGGCCTCAAGGGGGGTATGCATTTCAACCCAAACTGCTTTGCCGCTCCGAACGTGATCGGCACGGAAGGGCCCTTGCACTGGCCGTATATACGCAATCCCGGATACCTGGATAACGATCTCTCGCTCTTCAAGAGTTTCCCCACCCGGGAAAGTCAGAGGATTGAGCTTCGCGTCCAGGGTCAGAACTTCGTCAACCATCCGAACCCGCAATTCAACCTGGATGGAAACAACGACGATATCCAGGTGAAGTTCAGCGCGCTGGGTGGAGGGAACACTGATACCAGTGTGAATGGCAAGCCGCTTCACACAGTGGGTCAGCGGTTGATGACCTTCTCCGCGAGGTACTTCTTCTAGGAGAGACGCCTTCCTCGGGATTTTTGCGAGAAGGGCTTCCACGCAATCGAACCAGAAGGGGTGGCGCAAGCCACCCCTTCTTTCTGTAGTCTGCAGGAGTATGTCCCTTTTTGGATTCTTACGGGCTGCGACCCTGGTTTTGTGCCTCGCGGCTGCCGCTCTGCTGCTGGTCCACGCCGCCTCGGCTCCGAGTCCCATCCGTTTCGAACTGAAGAAGATTCCGTTTCGTCTTGAGAACGATGAGACGCCGGGCAGAAATGCGCCTGAAAGCATGGCGGGCGGCGTCGCGGTTTTCGATTACAACGGCGACGGGCATCCGGACATCTTTTTCGCGAACGGCGCGAACATCGCGACGCTGAAGAAGGACGATCCGAAGTATCGGAACCGTCTTTTCCGGAATAACGCCGACGGGACTTTCACCGACGTGACGGAGGCGGCGGGACTGGCCGGGTCCGGTTACGACATTGGCGTCGCAGTGGGGGACTACGACAACGATGGGTGCCCGGACATCTTCGTCGCCGGCGTCTATCGCAATACGCTGTACCACAACAACTGCAACGGGACCTTCACCGACGTAACGCAGAAGGCAGCACTGGGAGACTCCAACGACCGACAGTATGGGCCGCTGTGGGCCGAGGCTGCGGTATGGGTGGACGTGAACAATGACGGATTGCTGGACCTGTTCATCGTGGACTACATGCAATGGAGCTATGGCGTGCAGCCGCTCTGCCACTTCGGCGCGGTCGCCGATTATTGTCATCCGCGGTACTACAAGGGCCAGCCGGACCGGCTGTTTCTGAACAATGGCGACGGCACGTTTCGGGATGTTTCGAAGGAGTGGGGGATTCGCGACCATCTCGGCAAGGGCATGGGCGTGGGCATGGCCGATTACGACCTCGATGGAAAGCAGGACCTGTTTGTCACCAACGATGCGGATTACAATTTCCTGTTTCACAACCTGGGCAACAAGTTTGAGGAGGTTGCGTTCGATGCCGGGGTAGCGCTGCCGGAGGGCGGGCAGTTTATCTCTGGCATGGGGCTGGATTTTCGCGACTTCAATAATGACGGATACCCGGACCTGGCGTTTGTGGCGCTGAACAACCAGACCTTCCCGCTTTTTCAAAACACGGGGAAGGGCGATTTTCGCGAGGTTACCACGCCAACCGGGCTGCGCGATCTGAGCATGAAGATGTCGGGCTTCGGGGCGGCGCTCTACGACCTCGACAATGATGGCTGGAAGGACCTGTTTGTGACGCGCGGGCATGTGGAGTCGCAGCCGTTGCCGGGCACGGATATAGCCCAGTACAACACGGTGTTCCGCAATCCGGGCGCAAACGGGAAATGGTCGGCGCTGACCGAAGAGGCTGGTTTGGATGGGGCGCCGAAGGCGCGGCATCGCGGATGCGCAATGGGAGACCTGGACGGGGATGGGCGGGTCGATGTGGTGGCGACGGCGCTCGGCTCTCCGGCTGAGATCTGGATGAATCGCAGTGAGCATGCGGGGCATTGGTTGGACATCGCGCTGCGGGGCGTTGTGAGCAATCGAGATGGGATTGGGGCGCGGATCAAGGTGGTGAGCGCCACAGTGGGGGCGCAGTATAACCACATGACCACCAGCGTGTGCTATGCGTCGTCGAGCGACGGCCCCGTGCACTTCGGCCTCGGATCGGATACGAAAGCGGAGACGGTGGTGATTCACTGGCCGGCGGGCGGCGTGCAGACGCTCAACGACGTGAAGGCCGATCAGGTGCTGAAGGTGACCGAGCCGGGCGGGCCGAAGAGCCGCTGACGTTTACTGAGTCAGGTGATTGAAACGGGCAACTGTGAAGCCGGGGTAGGGCTATTTGCCAGGACCTTGCTGCTGCTGCTGCGCGGTGAGCTTGTCGACGATCTGGCGCTCGCGCGCGCCGTCTGCGGGGCGATGCAGTTTGTAATAGAGAGTGGCGAGTTCGACGTGAGGTTCGAGCCACTGCGGAGAATCGGCGACCAGTTTCTCCAGCTGGTCGGCGGCGGCCTGGTAGTCGCCTGAAGTGCTCTTCCACATCGCCGATTCGTAGCGGGCCATAGTGTCTTGCGGGTTCAGCTCAATTGCCTTATCGAGGTACTTTTTCGCTTCGTCCATACTGCGTTGCTGGTAGAGGATTGCGCCGAGGTAGAGGTTGGCGTCGAAGTCGTCTGGGTTTTGCCGGAGCGCCTGGCGAAATGCGGGTTCGGCGGCTTTGGCATCGCCGGCCTTGTCGCGCGCGGTGCCGTCGAGGGTGCAGAGGCCGGGCAGCGAAGGGTCGAGGCGCATCGCGTTATCGAGGTCACGGCGTGCCTGGTCGAATTCGTTCAGGTCGAGGAGGGTGGATCCGGCGAGCATCCAGGAGTCGGCGCTGTTGGTCATGGACGCGGACTTTTCGAGACGGGCGGCGCCGTCGCGGGGATGGCCGCTGCGGATCAGCGCCTCGCCGAGTGCATACTCAAAATCGGGGTTGGAGGCATTGGCGGACTCCATGGGCGTCAGCATAACGACCGCGTCGGAGGCTTTGCCTGAGCGGGCCTGGGCGTCGCCGAGCAGGATGGCAATGCGAACGTCGCGAGGGCTGGCGCGATGGGCAGCGTCGAACTGTTCGAGCGCATTGGGAAGATCGCCTTTGCGGGACCAGGCGAGGCCGAGATCGAGATGGACGGAGGCAAGCTGGGGGGCCAGCTTGAGAGCCGCCTGATACTGGGCGATTGCCGCATCGAGCTGCCCGGTGTGGGCGAGGGCGGCGCCCAGATTGACGTGAGCGGCCAGGGTATCGGGGTGGAGCGCCAGGACCGCCTGATAATCGCGGATGGCCGCCGCAATATCGCCGTTCTGCTGTTCTTCGATGGCGCGGTTCAGGAGCTCGTCGTGGGAAGCTTGCTGTCCGAATATCCTGCCGGCGAAAAGCAGTACGAGCGAGAGCACACCGAGGCGCATCGCCCCCAGAATAGCCTGGAATTGATGGAAGGGATGCGCGATAATTATGGGTTTGCGGGGCCAGCCATGAAAAACAAAACTGCTCTTTTCCTCTTCCTGTTTTTCTCCCTCCCCATGCTTGCGGGCGAGTTTGTGCAGGCACAGGGCATTCCCGCCGGGGGCGGTACTTCTACTGCAACCCGGCCCGATTCGATTCAGGACACGGGTTACTGGGGCTTTATGGCGAACGCGCCAGGCGGAGTGATCGGAGGTCCTGGCCTGTGGGGAAAGGTTGTGGTTGCGGGCGATCCGCTCATCTGGGAGCCGATTACGGTAGCGCTATCGTGCGCGAACGGCCGCACCGATCTGACCACGGACACGGCTCCGGACGGAAGGTTTGCGATCACGCATGTGCATCTTCCCGGGGCATACACTCTGGACGGCGATGTGAACCGGCAGATGGAACAGCACTATGAGGGATGCACGGTTCACGCGGAGCTCGCCGGGTATCGTTCCACGGTGGACACGATTACAGAGAAAACTCTGCGGGACAATCACTACCTGGCGGATCTGGTGCTGAATCCGGAGGAAAATGCGCCGGGCACCGCTCTGAGCGCGGCGAGCAGTTCGCCCGAGGCGATGAAGGCCTTCCGGACGGCGCATGAGGAATGGCTGCATCGCAAGACCGATGGCGCGAAGAGCGATCTTGAGGAAGCGGTGAAGGCCGATCCAAAGTTTGCGGAAGCCTGGTATCTCCTGGGGCGTCTTCAGGCTCCCTCGGAACTGAAGGCGGCCACCGATTCATTGATTCAGGCGCAGGCGGCGGACCCGCGGTTCGTTCCGCCATGCGTCTGGCTGGCCACGATTGCGATTCAGAAGAAGGACTGGCAGGAAGCGAGCAACTGGACGGCCCGCGCACTGGCGCTCGATCCAGCGGGGACGGCGAGGATCTGGTACGAAAACGCTTTGGTGGATTACAGGCTGGGGAAAAACGAAGCGGCGCGCACCAGCGCGGAGCGTGCGCTGGCGATGGACCCAGAGCACACCGTGCAGAATGCGGAAGAGATTCTGGCCCTGACGCTGATCAATAAACATGATTATTCGGGAGCGCTGGACCATCTGCGCAACAGCCTGACGTATGTCCCCGCGGGTCCGGATGCCGATCTGATTAAGCGGCAGATCGCGTTTGTGCAGCAGCGGGAGGCTGACGCTAAGAAATAGCCCGCGGCGCGGGAGAGATCGAGCGGCTGCGGCACGGTAGTTCATGGATGCGCCGCCTTTCAACTGTAATTCCAGCTGCAAGCTCAAAACTGCAGCAAACGTCAACCTGCAAGCTGGCGGGCTGCTGCTAATCTAAAAACTGTCCCATCCGGCAACTTCAATGCGCCGCATTTGAAGCGCACTGGACGCGTCTGTGACTGCTATCGGCAACTTCGCTGAGCGGGTCCAGGAGCGAGCGGTGTAAATTTCTCGAAACGGACGGTCTTTTGGCGGAACTGCATTACGACGAGGCAAACTGGAAGCCCAGCCACAATCCGTGGCTCGTCGCGCTGACCGTTACCCTGGCGACGTTTATGGAGGTGCTGGACACCTCGATTGCCAACGTCGCGCTGCCGCACATGGCCGGGTCGCTCGGCGCAAGCCAGGAGGAAGCCACGTGGGTACTGACGAGCTACCTGGTGTCGAGCGCGGTGATCCTGCCAATCTCCGGGTGGCTGATGGCGCGCATGGGCCGCAAGCGCTTCTACATGACCTGCGTGGTGTTGTTTACCGTCTGCTCGATGATGTGCGGTTTCGCCGGTTCTCTGCCGGTGCTGGTTTTCTTTCGCGTCCTGCAGGGGGTTGGCGGCGGTGGCCTCGCGCCCAGCGAGCAGGCGATTCTGGCCGACACATTCCCGGTCAGCAAGCGCGGCCAGGCTTTTGCCGTATATGGAATGGCGGTGGTGGTGGCTCCGGCGATCGGGCCTACGCTGGGCGGATGGATCACGGACAACTTCAACTGGCACTGGATTTTTTTCATCAATTTGCCAGTGGGTTTGCTTTCGCTGTTTCTGACGCAGCGGATGGTCGAGGACCCGCCGTATCTGAAGGCGGAGCAGACGCGGACCGGGCGCGTGGATTTCATGGGGCTGGGGCTGATCTCGGTCGGCGTGGGCTGCCTTGAATTTGTTCTGGATAAGGGGCAGGAGAAGGACTGGTTCGGCGATCCGAACATTACGGCATTTACGATCATCGCAGTCTGCACGCTGGCGGTTTTTGTGTGGTGGGAGTGGCGGCACGCGGATCCGATCGTCGACATCCGGCTGCTCAAAAATCGTAACTTTGGAACGGCTGTTTTTCTGCAATTTGTGCTGGGTATGGTGCTGTTTGGGACGACTGTGCTGATTCCGCAGTTTCTGCAGGTATTACTGGGGTACACGGCGGAGCGAGCGGGGATGGTGCTATCGCCGGGAGCGCTGGTGCTGATGTGCACGATGCCGATCGCCGGTCGCATTGTCAGCTCAGGAAAATTTGACCCGCGATTGTTGGTTGCGATCGGATATGCGATTACCGCCGTCGGGTTGTTCAATCTGACGCGCCTCGACCTGGGTGTTTCGTTCGGGCAGATCACGCTGTGGCGCGCCTATCAGGTGATGGGGCTGTCTTTTATTTTTATCCCGATCAGTACGCTGAATTATCTGGGCGTTCCGCGCAACAAGAATAATCAGATTTCGAGCTTTTCCAATTTTGCGCGCAATATCGGCGGTTCGGTGGGCACGGCCCTGCTGACGACCTTTCTGCAGCGGACGCAGCAGACCCATATCTCCGCACTCAGTTCGCACGTTGTCGCGGGAAGCCCGCAATATTCGCGGTTTATGGATATGACGCGAGACTCGCTGACGCGGCTGGGCCAAAGCCCGGAGGCTGCAAAACAGCTTGCGATGGGGAATGCCTGGCAGGCCCTGAATCGTCAGGCGCAGATGCTGAGCTACCAGAATTCATTCTGGGGCTTGAGCCTATTGATCGCATGCCTGATTCCGCTGCCGTTTATCATGCGGCGTCCGCCGCGCAGGGAGCGAGCTCCAGAGGAAATGGCTGGGCATTAAGAAGTCGTAAAGCCGCTTGTGGGCAGTGCTCGCGCCGCATATCCTTATTGAACATCAATGGATTTTGAAAATCTCCGGACGTTTCTGGAAGTGGCCCGCCTGAAAAGCTTTTCGCGGGCTGCGCAGAAGCTGCTCCGCACACAGCCGGCTATCTCGGCGCAGATTCGCACGCTCGAGCAGGAGGTGGGGGCGCGCCTGTTCGACCGCGATGGCGGGAAGGTGACTTTTACGGCGGCCGGCCGGCTCTTTGAACCCTTTGCCGAGTATTGCGTGGAGCGGCAGAAGCACATTTTGCTGGCGATCGCCGAGCAGGAACGCTCGCCGCGCGGCGAGCTCTCGATCAGCGCGAATGAGGCGACGCATCTGTACGTGCTGCCGCGGGTGTTTGCGCAGTTTCGGCGGCAATATCCGCGCGTGATGCTGAGCGTGGTTCGAGCCGAGAGGCTGCGCACAATCGAGAGCGTGCTGAGCCGGGAGGTGGATTTCGGAATCGTGTCGATGCCGGTGCGTGATGCGCGGCTGACGGTGGAGCTGATCCATCGGGATGAGCTGGGGCTGGTGGCGCCGCAGGGGCATCCGCTGGCGGGGCGTGGGGTGGTGCGGTTGCAGGAGGCCGCAAAATATGCGCTGCTGCTGCCGAAACAGGGACGCCGGCGGGAACAACTGGACGAGCTGTTTCGCGTGAACGAGATGATGCCGCGGGTGGCGATGGAAGTGGAGTCAAGCGAAATGCTGAAGCGCTACATCGGCGTGGGGCTGGGGCTGGGATTTCTTCCGCGCACCAATGTTGCGGAGGAGGAGCGGGCGGGAACATTGCATGTGCTTGGCCTCGATGGAGTGCGGCTGGCGCGCGATCTGGCGCTGGTATTTCGCAAGGACCGGCAGCTGTCCCGAGCGGGACAGGAATTTCTGGAGATTGCGACGCAGTCGCTTGAAAAGCGCGCAGCGGAAGCGGGTCCTGGGCGGGGCCGCAGTGCCGTATGATTATTAGGGCGTGAATTCATCCGGTCGGCGTCGCCAGCTGCAGCGTCGATGTGATAAGTTTCAGCGGGATCGGATTTTCCCCGGAATCTGTGCGCCGATATCAAACAATCGAAGGAGTCAGGAATTGGGAAAAAGCATGGTCCCAAAGCGTTTGTTTTTTACGAAGGGTGTTGGGAAACATAAGGAGCGGCTGACCTCTTTTGAGCTGGCATTACGTGATGCCGGTGTTGCCGCCCACAATCTGGTGCGCGTATCGTCGATTTTCCCGCCCCAGGCCAAGTTGATTGCGCGCAAAGAGGGGCTCAAATACCTGAGTCCGGGAGAAGTTGTATTCGCCGTCGTAGCCGAGAATTCGACGCGGGAGCCCCACCGGCTGGTGGCATCCAGTATTGGGGTGGCGATTCCAAGTGATCGTAACACCTACGGTTACTTAAGTGAGCATCACAGCTTCGGCGAGACCGAGGATCAGGCCGGAGAGTACGCCGAGGAGTTGGCGGCGGAGATGCTGGCGACTACTCTCGACGTGGATTTCGATCCCGACAAGAGCTGGGACGAGAAAAAAGAGATCTATCGCATATCGAACAAGATTGTGCGCACGGCAAACGTGACACAGTCGGCAATTGGCGACAAGCGCGGGCTTTGGACGACCACAATTGCTGCTGCGATTCTGATTTTCGAGTAAACGCGGCCGGCATCGGGCGGGGCGTGGGCCAAAATGGCCTGCGCCTTTTGCATCTTCAGGGGTCAATCGTAACTGTAAATGGCACAAATATGGCAGAGCAAAGCACATTTCGAGTGGGGCTGGTGCAGATGAGCTGCGGGCCAGATCCGGATTCGAATCTGGAGAAGGCGGCGGAGCGGGTGCGCGACGCGGCGCGACAGGGGGCCGAGGTAGTTTGCCTGCCGGAATTGTTTCGGGCGCAGTATTTCTGCCAGCGCGAGGACGTTGCTCTGTTCGATCTGGCCGAACCGATCCCCGGACTGAGCACAGAGAAGCTGGGAGCCGTTGCTCGCGAGGAGAAGGTGGTAGTGGTGGCCTCGCTGTTTGAGCGGCGCGCACCGGGTTTGTATCACAACACAGCGGCGGTGATTGAAAGCGACGGGCGGATCGTAGGAATTTACCGGAAAATGCATATTCCGGACGATCCGCTTTATTACGAGAAGTTCTACTTCACGCCGGGGGATCTGGGATTTCGTGCATTTGATACTTCGGCGGGGCGCATTGGAACGCTGGTGTGCTGGGATCAGTGGTATCCGGAGGCGGCGCGGATTACAGCGCTGCACGGCGCCAATGTCCTTTTTTATCCGACAGCGATTGGGTGGCACCCTTCGGAAAAGGATGAATTTGGAACGGCGCAGTATGATGCGTGGCAGACCATCCAGCGGGCGCATGCGATCGCCAACGGCGTTTACGTGGCGGCGGTTAATCGCGTAGGAATGGAACGTGGCGATGTGCGCGGGAAGCGGGCGGAGGGGCCGGGGCTGGAGTTCTGGGGTGGTTCGTTTCTGGCCGATCCGTTTGGAAGGGTCATCGCGAAAGCGGCGCACGATCGCGAGGAGATTCTGGTTGGCGAGATCGATCTCCGGCAGATGGAGGACACGCGCCGCAACTGGCCGTTTCTGCGCGATCGCAGAATCGATGCCTATGCGCCCATCGTCAGTCGCTTTCTGGATGGCGATTCCGAATGAGTGAAGCCCCGATAAGTTCCCCGGATGCACCGGGGACTCCCCGTGCATTGGGCTACCATATGCCCGCGGAGTGGGAGCCGCATGAGGCGACATGGCTCGCCTGGCCGCATAATCCTGAAGATTGGCCGGGGAAATTCCAGTCGATCCCATGGGTGTATGCCGAGATCGTTGGGCATCTGGCGCGGGTGGAAGATGTTCACATTCTCGTTGACGACGCGGCGGCCGAGAAACGCGCGCGGGGCATTCTGAAGCGCACGGGCGTGAACCTTGCGAGGGTGCATTTTCATTTGTGGCCGACGGATCGGGTGTGGACGCGGGATTCGGGGCCGATTTTTGTGAAGAAGACCTTTCCGGGAGGAGCTGAGGCGCGAAAAGATACGGTTGCTGTTACGAATTGGAAGTTCAACGCCTGGGCCAAATATCCGGACTGGCATTTGGACGACCAGATTCCTGAGCGCGTGGCGAAGTTGCTGGGCCTTCCGGAATGGACGCCGATCGTGGAGACAGAAGACGGGCCGCAAAGGGTGGTGCTGGAGGGCGGTTCCATCGATGTGAACGGCACGGGCACGCTGATTACTACGGAAGAGTGTTTGCTGAGCGATGTGCAGCAGCGGAACCCTGGTGTGAGCCGCGAAGAGCTGGAGGAGATTTTCCGGGATTATCTGGGAATCGAGCAGGTGCTGTGGATGAACCATGGGATTGCCGGGGACGATACGCATGGACACGTGGACGACATCACGAGATTCGTTGGGCCCAACACAATTGTCACAGCCGTTGAGCCAAATAGAGAGGACGACAACCATCTCCCTCTCGCTGAGAACCTGGATCGGTTGATGTCGGCACGGAATTCGGACGGCAAGCCGTTCGAGATCGTCGAGTTGCCGATGCCTCCGCCGATTGTGTTTCAGGGTCAGCGGCTTCCGGCGAGCTACGCGAATTTTTACATTGCGAATGAAGTTGTCCTCGTCCCCACCTTCAACCGCTCCACCGATCGCAGGGCTCTCAACATCCTCGCCGAGGTATTTCCGGGGCGGGAGGTTGTGGGCATCTATTGCGGAGACCTCGTCTGGGGACTGGGCACTCTGCATTGCATGACCCAACAGCAACCGGCCGCTGTGCCTTACCATCGTCAGGATGGTTGAGGCAGATGAAAATCTGATGGAGGCAGCGCACGAAGAGGCGCGTGCGGCACGTGACGCGGGTGAGGTTCCGATCGGGGCGGTGGTCGCGATGCGCGGCGAGATTGTTGCACGCGGACAGAATCGCGTGCTGCGCGACACAGACCCAACCGCGCATGCTGAGATTGTGGCGATGCGCGCGGCGGCGCGCGCGATCGGAAACTACCGGCTCATTGACTGCGAGCTTTACGTGACACTCGAGCCGTGCGCGATGTGCGCGGGAGCGATGATCCACGCGCGGCTGGGTCGCCTGGTGTATGGCACAGCCGATCCCAAGGCGGGCGCGGCAGGATCGGTGCTCGCGGTGCTCAATCATCCGAAGCTGAATCATCGGATGAGGGTAACGGCCGGCGTTCTGGCGGATGAATGCGGCGAGCTTCTGCGGGATTTCTTTCGCGAGCGGCGCGGCTGAAGTTTTACATGGTTCGAATGGCGTTCGCCTAAACTGGAAACACGTGACCGCTTCAACCAGGATGATCGTCATCGATATCGACGGAACGTTGCTGCCGTCGACAGGGGTGGTGGTAAGCCGGCGCAACTGCCAGGCGTTGCGGAAAGCCGAAGCGGCAGGCATCGAAATTGTCATCGCGACGGGAAGGCGGCAGGCCTACGCGGCGCCGCTGCTGGATCCGGTTGGGTTGAAGTCCGAGACAGTGTTCATCACATCGAATGGGACGGTGACGCGCACCTTGGGCGGGGAGCCGATTGATCGCTTCCTGCTGCCGGTGGAGACCGCGCGCTCCCTTTGCCCTTTGCTCCGGCCGTATGGGACGACGGTGTTTACGTTCGATCGCGAGGGGCCCGGGGAGATGGTGCTGGAGTCGCTGGAAGCATTGCACGGGCGTGTATCGATGTGGGTGGAGGCGAACCGGCCATCCATACGCGAGGTTCGGCCACTGGAGCGGGCCTTCGATCAGGGAGAAGCGCCGGTTCAGGGCATGGTGTGCGGAGGGGTCGAAGAAATGCGGGGCGCGGAGCGATGTCTGGCAGAGAGCGCGATGGCATCTCATATCGAGGCGCACCGGACCGAGTATGCCGCCCGGGACCTGACGATTCTGGACATTCTGCCGGCGGGGTGTTCGAAAGGCGCGGCGCTGCGGCGGCTGGCGCAGCAGCGGGGTCTGGGGCCGGAGGAGATCATGGCCATCGGCGACAACTGGAACGACCTGGAGATGCTGGAATTTGCCGGGCGAGCGGTTGTGGTGGCGAACGGGGCTCCGGATCTGGTGGATTTGGCGCGGGCACGGGAGTGGGAAATTGCGCCGACGAACGATGAGGACGGAGTGGCCAGTGTGATAGAGGGCGTTCTTGAATTCCAGGCGCGAGTGGTCTTACAAAGAAGCCGATCTTCGACGCAAATACCACCACAGTAACCATTTGCGGACTTACCGTAAATTGAACATTCTCGCCCAAAGGCGCGTCCCTGGAATGGTAGAGTAAAGAGGCATGTGCTTCCCCGGCAGATTCATCCGACTATGCTCCGCAGTGGCCTCCCTTGGCTGTTTGGGGACATTTGCGCATGCCGCCGAACACGTGACTCTCAGAAATGGCTTTGACCTTTTCTGCGACCATCGCGAGGCGGATGGCCCAAAGGTAAAGCTGTACATGGATGCCGCGGGCGCGAGCTTCCTCGAAGTGAATGCGACGGACATTGTGGCGGACGAGCAGGTGGATTGGCCGAAGCCGGTTGCGGATGCGACGGCGGAGAGCGCGGCGTCAGGACCGGCTGGCGTGCCTGAGAAGCTGACGGAAGCGGACCTGAAGCCGATGTTGACGAAGGCGGGGACGACCTACAATCTCGATGCTGATTTGCTGGCGAGCGTGGTTCGCCAGGAGAGCGACGGGCATGTGCATGCGGTGAGCCGCGCCGGGGCACAGGGACTGATGCAGTTGATGCCCGGGACGGCGTCGGATCTGGGCGTGTCGGACACTTTTGCGCCGGGGCAGAATATTCAGGGCGGAACCGCGTATCTGAATGCCCTGCTCACGAAGTACCACGACAACTTGCAGCTGGCATTGGCCGCGTACAACGCGGGGCCGGCTGCGGTCGACCGCTGGCATGGGATTCCGCCGTATCGCGAGACGCGCGCTTACGTGGCGCGGGTGATCCGCGAATACAACCGCCGTGTCGCGGAGCGGCGTGCGGGCGAATTGCACGCTGCGCAATCGCGTGCCGCGGAGTTGTCCTCTGTGGTGCCGCGCTGACAACGATGCGCCTTCTTCATGAAGTCTCCTGGTTCGAGCGAGTCTGGTTCGACCCAGCCAGGTTCGATGGAGTCCTGTTTTGAAGTCGATCAAAAACCGGATCGTGGCCGCCGTTGTTGTGCTGGCAGTGATCGTGCTGATCTGGCTTGGGCGCGGGCGCATTCATTTTGACTGGCACGTGTTTGGGCAGCAGCTGCGCATGGCTGACTGGCGGAAAATGGCCGTTGCTCTGGCCTGCATCTATGCCGGGTACGTAGTGCGATCGGTGCGCTGGGTTTGGCTGCTTCGTCACAAGAAAAAGCTATCCCCGCTCTCCCTGCTCGGGACGCAGGTGATCGGCTTCACCGCGGTGGCGCTGATTGGGCGCGTTGCCGACCTTGTGCGGCCTTACCTGGTTTCGAAGCGGACCGGGCTGCCAATTAGTTCGCAGATCGCGGTTTACATTGTTGAGCGGCTCTTCGACGCGGGATCGATGGCGCTGATCACTTCGTCGGTGATTCTGCTGTCGCCGCCGGGTGCCCTGCCACATGCTGAGGTCGTGCGGAAGGCGGGGTATTGGGGGCTGGCGCTGACCCTGCTGGGCACTCTGTTTCTGGTGGCAGTGCGGCTCTGGGGCGATACGGTTGCTTCGGTGCTGGGCGGCATTTGCGGCCGAATCTCGAAGGGCTTCGGCCAGGCGGTCGAGAATAAGATCCAGGCTTTTCACTCTGGACTGGACACGATTCGGTCATTGTCCGATTTCGGAGTGGCGGCGGCTTTGTCGCTCGGAATGTGGGTGATGATCGCGTTTGCGTACCTCGAGACGACCCTCGCGTTTGTGGCGAGTCCGGAACTGGCTGCTATGACCCCAGGCAAAGGTGTGCTGCTCATGATTGTCAGCGGCGGGGCCAGCGTGATTCAGCTTCCCGTCCTCGGTTGGTTTACCCAGATAGGCCTGGTAGCGGGGGCGATCTCGAAATTCTTCGGGGCCGCGCCCGAGGCGGCAACCGGCTGCGCCGCGGCTTTGCTGCTGCTGACCTTCCTGGGCATCGTGCCGGTAGGCTTGATCTGGGCGCGTTTCGAGCATGTCTCCCTGAAGAAGGTCACCGAAGAGAGTGAGCATGTTGCCGAGGAGATGGCGCACGAAGCGGTCAGCTAAGGCCCGCTCAGTCGAAATCCGGTCGCTTAGAGGGCTACTGTTTCAAGCATGTCTCCTAACCGCTTTTCGCTGTTGGCTTCATCGCTAACCGCTTTTCGCTAATCGCTAATCGCTGACCGCTTCTTAGCTGCCTTTCACGCTTCTACAGGGTTCGGCGAACGGCTCTCCGAACTGTATCCGTGGCTATGCCGTAGGTCGCGTGGGTGACCCACTCGCTAATGCGCTCCTGGGTAGGCTGGCGACTGGGAGGAGCGGCCAGGCCCATCTTTGGCAGGATGGCTTCATGAGTGAGACGGTTGAGCGTAATGCCAAACGCAGCGCCGCGCCATGCGCCGAGCGATGGCTCGACCTCGACAAGCGCGCCATAAACCGCGCCGGCGAGCGCTCCAAAGATAAAGTGAATGCCCTGGAGGGCAAGCTCGCGCTCCTTGTCGGGAAGAGTGTGGCCGGCAACCTGCTCGGCGAACACCACAGGAGGCGGAGTCTGGCCTTCTACGCGTGGAGGAAATAGTTTTTCGGCGATAATCTTGGCTCCGGATCCGGCCAGGCCGCCGATGAAGCCGGCCAGGACCCCTTTGGCGATACTGCGTTTACGTTTGGGCTTGCTCGTGTGCGGGCTCATGGTTGGATAAGATGCTCGCAAATACGATAGTCCCTGGAAGCTGACGGTGGCGAGCGAAAAGCGAGCCGTGAGTCAGCAAAAAGCGTTTAGCAAAGAACGCTTAGCGAAAGGCGCCCAGCTAAGGGCTACCGGCAGGCGCGATCCGTGCGCGACAGTGGGAGCCTGCGGCTCCGCTGCTAGAATCGAATCAGACCGATGAAATGTCCATACTGCGGGTTTGCTCAGGACCGCGTGATCGATTCGCGGGAGAGCAGGGAAGCCGATTCGATCCGCAGGCGGCGTGAGTGCGAGAAGTGTAACCGCCGCTTTACGACCTACGAGCGCATCGACGAAATCCCTTACATGGTGGTGAAGAAGGACGGGCGGAGAGAGAAGTTCGAGCGGCCCAAGGTGCTGGACGGATTGCTGGCTGCGTGTGAAAAGCGGCCTGTTTCGGCGGGAAAGCTGGAGCAGCTGGTAGACGAGGTGGAGACATTTGTAACTGAATCCACGGAGCGGGAACGGACGACGGCCGAGATTGGCGAGCTGATTATGGACCGGCTGAAGGCGCTCGATACAGTGGCTTATATTCGGTTCGCCAGCGTCTACAGGGACTTCAAGGATGTGCGGGAGTTCAAGGAAGAGCTGGAGCAGTTGCTGAATCAGCACGGGGAGAAGAGCAAGCGAGCAAAATAGCTGAGGCCGGCTGAAGACTGGTCAGCTGAGAAACGGACAGCTAAGAAGCGGTCAACGAGAACCGAGCAGGAAACCAGCATGAGGCGAGCGAGAAACGGCTAGCGAAGAACCAGCAATTGGCAAACAACGGGCCAAAAAGCCAGCGAGACGCACGGTTTCCAGAGGAGTGCAGTGGGAAAGACACACACCATAACGTTGATTCCCGGCGATGGGATTGGGCCTGAAGTTACCGACGCCGTCGTACGCATCCTGGAAGCCACCGGCGTGCAGTTTGCGTGGGAGCGGTTTGCGGCTGGCGCCGGAGCCTTCGAGAAGCATGGCGAGTACATTCCCAAAGAGCTCTACGCTTCGATCGAGCGGAATCGAGTGGCGCTAAAAGGCCCGGTCACGACACCGGTCGGCGGAGGGTTCCCGTCGATTAACGTTACGCTGCGCAAGAAATTCGAGCTGTATTCGAATTTCCGGCCCATTAAGAATTTGCCGGGGCTCGAGACGCGCTATCCCGGCGTCGATCTCATCATCATTCGCGAAAATACTGAAGGCGAATACGTCGGCCTCGAACATGAGGTGGTGCCCGGCGTTGTCGAATCGCTGAAGGTCATCACCGAAAAAGGCTCAACCCGCATCGCGAAGTTTGCCTTCGAGTACGCCGCCAAACACGGGCGCCGCAAGATTCACGCCATTCACAAAGCGAACATCATGAAGATGTCGGACGGCCTCTTTCTGCGTTGCGCGCGGGATGTTTCGAAGGGCTATCCGGACATTGTCTACGGCGAACACATTATCGATAACACCTGCATGCAGCTGGTGATGAATCCGTATCAATACGACACACTGCTCCTTGAGAACCTGTACGGCGATATCGTGAGCGACCTGTGCGCGGCGTTTGTGGGCGGACTGGGTCTTGTCCCAGGAGCGAATCTGGGTGCGGAGGCTGCGATTTTCGAGGCCGTGCACGGGTCCGCCCCGGATATTGCCGGCAAGGACATTGCCAACCCCACAGCGCTGCTGCAGTCCGCGGTGCTGATGCTGCACCATATTGGGGAGTCGGACGCGGCAGATAAGCTGCAGGCGGCGATCGAGAAGACATATACAGAACGGAAGACACTGACGCGCGACGTGGGCGGATCGGCGGGAACGCGGGCCTTTGCCGATGCGGTGATTCAGGCTGTCGAGATTCAGGCAGTCCAGACGAGAAACCAGCGCACGCCTGTCGAGATCAACTGAACGAATAACCGGGAGAGAGAGTGAAATGAAGACTGGACGATTGACTGCTGTTTCGATGTGCCTGTTGGCGCTGGTGGCGGCCGGATGCAAAAAGCAGGGCCCCGGAGCCGCGCCAGGCGGGAACTACACGACCATTGACTGGAGCACGGCCGGCGCGATCCAGGGAACGGTCCACTATGTGAAGAGTCCGCCAAAGCCGATCGAAATCGACATGAGCCAGGACCCTGCCTGTACGCTCGGTCCGACGCTGTATAGCGAGCAATACGTGGTCAACAACGGCGGCTTCGCGAACGTCTTCCTCTACATCAAGGATGGCCTGGGCAATCGCGTGTACGCCGCGCCTTCGCAGCCCGTGGACATCGACCAGAAGGGCTGCCGCTACATTCCCCACGTCGTCGGCGTGATGGTGGGCCAGCCGGTGCGCTTCACCAACAGCGATCCCACCATGCACAACATCCACATGACGCCCACGGTCGGCGGCAATCAGGCGGTGGACATTTCGCAGCAGCCGGCGAACGGACAGACCGGCCCGCAGGATCAGCGCACGTTTGGCGCGCCGGAGCTGATGATCCCCGTGCGCTGCAATAACCATCCCTGGATGCAGGCGTTCATTAACGTGTCGGCGAACCCGTTCTTCGCGGTGTCGGATGCCTCGGGCCGCTACGTCATCAAGGGTCTGCCGCCGGGAACTTACACTGTGGTTGCGGATCAGGAACAGCTGGGCCAGAAGATTGCCACGGTGACGGTTCCGGCGAAAGGCACGGTCACGCAGGACTTCACTTATGGGAACGGGGCTGGGACGACGCAGCAGTAGAGACGCCCCGGCAAACCTGTAATACTCCGTTATCTCGGCCGTCCGGGAGCAAGGGCCGATAGTTGCCAGTTCGAAGGCTGGAGGTTGCACGCATGGATCGCGTTTCCGAGTCCCTTCTGAACGAGTTCTCCAGCGAACGTGGTATTGCTCACCTCAGCGAGGACAAAAGGTTCGAACATTTCGTGAGCTTTATCACGGTCGGTCGCCATTACAGTGACACATTCGATACCGAGGATGTGCTGGTTGGGGACTCGACCGGAATCGACGGGATCGCGGCCATCGTTAACGGCACACTAATCAGTGACATTGAGAGCTTGGAAGAAATAGACGGGGCAAACGAACTCGATGTGACGTTTGTGTTTGTCCAGGCGGATCGAGGGTCAAGCTTTGATGCGGCCAAGATGGGGAGCTTCGGTTTTGCCGTTGCTGATTTCTTTGACGAAAGTCCGACGTTGCCAAGGAATGAAGAACTTGCTGCTGCCGCAGAGGTGATGTCGGGAATCTATCAGCGAAGCACGAAGTTCAAGCGAGGCAATCCTGCGTGCCGACTCTATTTCGCCACGACTGCCAAATGGACTAGCGATCCGGTCCTCGAGGGCAGGCGCAAGAGCGTCGTGGATGACCTCACCGCAACCAATCTGTTTCGCGAGGTAACCTTCACCCCGGTTGGGGCGGACGGGATACAGACTCTCTATCGGCAGACCAAGAACGCAATTGAACGAGAGTTCATTTTTGAAACTCGCGTAACTATACCTGAAGTTCCCGGAGTGACTGAGGCGTATCTCGGATTCCTGTCTGTTCCTGAGCTTATGAAGATCATTACGGACGATAATGGCGATATGATAGGGAGCCTATTCTATAGTAACCCTCGCGACTGGCAGGATTACAACGAGGTAAACACTGAGATCAAGAGTACTCTGCAATCAGATAGCAGGAGCCGTTTCGTACTGATGAATAATGGGATCACGATCATAGCGCGGAATATCAGGCCCACCGGAAACAAATTTGTCATTGAAGACTACCAGATTGTGAATGGATGTCAGACGAGCCATGTTCTGTATGAGCAAGCGAACCGAGACGACAGATCGGTGGCAGTGCCCGTGCGGCTGATCGGCACTCAGGACGAAGCTGTGGTTAACGCTATTATCCGCGCGACAAATCGCCAGACACAGGTAACCGAGGATCAGTTTTTTGCGTTGCAGGAGTTTCCTAAGGAACTTGAGCAATATTTCCAAACCTATCCGCCGGCCCAGCGGCTTTACTACGAGAGACGCTCGCGTCAATATGATCGACAGTCGATTGAAAAGACCCGAGTCATCACCCAGCCCAATGTGATCAAAGCATTTGCTGCGATGTTTCTACAGGAGGCCCACAGGACTACGCGCAATTATTCGGGATTGAAGGACAAAGTTGGCAAGGAGATTTTTGGGAAGGGCCATCGCATGGAACCTTACTACACCGCTGCCTTTGCCCTCTATAAACTCGAATACTTATTTCGCAACGGAAAACTGGAGCCAAAATTTAAGCCCGCGCGCTTTCACATACTTCTGGCAGTTCGCATACTTGCGAATCCACAGCCCTTGCCACGATTCATGAATTCGCGCGAGATGGACGATTATTGCAAGCCGATTCTTGCTGTTTTGTGGGACTCGGCGAGCTGTGACGAATTGGTTGGACGTGCCGCGTCAGTAGTTGACGCCGCTGTCGGCAGCGATTTTAATCGCGACAATATCAGGACAGAACCGACGACGAAAAACGTCATCGCTCAGTGTCAGCGCGTTATCGAGGATGAGCAGCGCGCAACAGCTCACCCCCAGTAATCGTCCGGCAAATTCACCACAATCGGCTCCGGCGTGCTCCGCACCACAACCCACCGGAAGGGCCGCTCCTTCGAGGGATTGATTTCCATGTGCGGCGTCCACGCTGGCACATGCAGAAAATCGCCGGCGCGGGCCAGCGCTTCGCTCGCGCCGCGTTCACCCCAGCGGACCAGCGACTCGCCTTCAAGGACGTAGACGACGGTTTCCTGTTCGCCGTGGTGATGGATAGCGGTGCGCGCACCGGCTTCGACGAGGAACGTCCCGCCCCACAGGTCTGTGGTGATCCCCTGATCGCGGCTGATGGCTGCAAGGCGCAGGGAGCCTGGGGTTTGCGCGGTGCCCGGATCGAAGCTCGCCGGGTGAACAGCGGTAAGAGGCAGATAGTCGGCCAAAGCGTGTCTCCCACAAGGCAGATGATGCAGCGCGATTCATGGATTCACATGGCGAGCCAACTAAAGCCGCAACAAGGCCTGAACGGGGCACACCCGTAGACGACGTGACGATAGTGGTATCGCGCACCTTTTGTGTGATTCGGCCTTCAACCAGGCCGTTTACACTATCGACACAGCCATCGAGCAGGCCGGCTTCTTTTAACGCCCGCGCTTGCGGTGTATCTGAAAAAGGGCGAGGGACATGCGGCAGAAAATTGGAATCCTTGGGGCCACCGGCATGGTCGGCCAGCGTTTTATTCAGCTTTTAGAGAATCATCCCTGGTTTGAAGTGTCGTGGCTGGCGGCGAGCGAGCGCTCCGGCGGCAAGGTTTACGGAGACGCGGTGCGGTGGAAGCTGGAAACGCCGCTGCCCGAGCGCGTGGCGGCGCTGCCTATGTCCCCCGCGAAGCCTGATGGCGCGCCGAAGGTGATTTTTGCCGCGCTCGATGCCGATATTGCCCGCGAGCTGGAGCCGAAGTTTGCCGCCGCTGGCTGTGCCGTCATCTCCAATTCGAGCGCGTTCCGCATGGAGTCGGCCATCCCGCTGGTGATACCGGAAGTGAATGCCGATCACCTTGCACTGGTGGAGAATCAGAGCTGGCGCAGGAAGTCCGGCGGTTATATCGTGACGAATCCCAACTGCTCGGCAATCGGTTTGGTGCTGGCGCTCAAGCCGATTGTGGAGCGGTTCGGCGTGGAGGCTATTTTTGTCTCCACCATGCAGGCGGTCAGCGGTGCGGGTTATCCTGGAGTGGCGTCGCTCGATATTCTGGGCAACGTGGTTCCGTTCATCAAGAATGAAGAAGAGAAGATGCAGGCGGAGACGCTGAAGCTGCTGGGCCAGCTGAAAGGGCGCGAGGTAGAGCCGCTGGCGGCGAAGATGAGCGCGCACTGCAATCGCGTTGCGGTGGAGGATGGTCATACGGAAAGCGTGAGCATCAAGCTGGGGAAGAAGGCGAAGAAGGACGACCTGATTGCGGCGTGGGCGGAGTTTGCCCCGCTGGCAGGCAAAGACCTGCCCATGGCCCCGGCGCAGCCTGTGGAATTTGTGAAGGCGGAGGACAGGCCTCAGCCGCGGCTGGACAGGATGCGCGGCGCAGGAATGGCGGCAACCGTTGGACGCCTGCGCCCATGTGGGCTGCTCGACTGGAAGTTCACGGTCCTCTCGCACAACACCATTCGCGGCGCGGCGGGAGCAGCCGTGCTCAATGCCGAGCTGCTTGTGTCGATGGGCAAACTGGATCCGGTGGCTGTGCCGGTATGAACCGGCTCGTGGTGATGAAGTTCGGCGGGACCTCGGTCGAGGACACCGCCTCAATCCTGCGCACAGCGGGCATTGTCGCGGGAAGAATCGCGAAAGGCCTGCAGCCTGTGGTCGTGGTCAGCGCGATGGCGCGCGTGACCGACCTGCTGATTTCGGCCGCCGCCACCGCGGCGCGCGGCGATCGCTCCAGCGCTTTGGCAATCACCGAGCGCCTGCGCATCCGGCATTGCGACACGGCCATGCAACTCGCCATGGGGCAGGCGCTCAAAGAGGATCCCCTGGCGGCGATGCGCGCCGACAGCGGCCTGAAGGCAACCCACGCCTGGATGGAAAAAGAATTCGATGGCCTCGAGGAGATTCTGCGCGGCCTGGCCGTCGTCGGTGAGCTCACCCCGCGCATCTCCGACATGATCGTGTCCTACGGCGAGCGCGTTTCGAGCCGCATGATCACCGAAGCCTTCGTGCGCAGCGGCATCGACGCCTTCTATGTCGATGCGCGCCAATGCATCGTAACCGACGCGCAGTACGGCAAGGCCATCCCGCAGGATGCGGCCATCGAACAGAGGCTGAAGCAGCACGTCGTGCCGCACCTCGCCGAGGGCCGAGTACCGGTGCTGGGCGGTTTCATCGGTTCAACCGAACAGGGCGTCACGACCACCCTCGGCCGTGGTGGCTCCGACTTTACGGCGGCTTTGGTGGGGGGCGGGATCGACGCCGCAGCCATCGAAATCTGGACCGATGTCAACGGCATCATGACCGCCGACCCACGCGTTGTCCCGGACGCGCTCCGCGTCAAGACGATCAGTTTCGAAGAAGCCGCAGAGCTTGCCTATTTCGGCGCAAAGGTGCTCCATCCAGCTACAATCCTGCCCGCGGTCAGGAAGAATATTCCCGTCTTTGTGCTCAATTCTAAGAACCCGGAAAACAGCGGCACCCGCATTACCGCTCTCGCGGCGCATTGCAGCAGCCCATTCAAATCCATCGCCGTGAAAAAGCGGCTCACGATTATGGATGTGGTCGCCAGCCGGATGTTGATGTCGCACGGCTATCTTCGCGAGATTTTCGAGGTCTTCGACAAGCACAAATGCCCGGTCGACATGGTTTCCACCTCCGAAGTCAGCGTCTCCATCAGCCTCGATTCGAACGAGAAGCTCCCCGCCATTGCCGCCGACCTGAGCAAGCTCGCCGACGTTAAGTATGAGGGCCGTAAGGCCCTGGTCTGCATGGTCGGCGAGAACATCCGCGGGCAAAATGGCATCGCGGCCCGCGTTTTTCAGGCCGTCCGGCATGTGAACCTGCGTATGATTTCCCAGGGGGCATCGGAAATCAACATGAGTTTCATGGTCGAGGAGGATGATGCTGAAGAGGCGGTGCGTGCTCTCCACGCGGAGTTCTTTGCCGATCCCGATCCAGCGGTTTTTGACGTAGACGCAATCCGCCAGCCGGCAGCACAATAACCCGAGGGAGCGAACAAACGGCCACCACCAATTTCCGGCCACCGGTAGTAAACGAGGGTAATCAAAAATGCTTTTCCTGGTACTGGGACGCGGCAGGACGGGCAGCCTCGTGGCTGAGGTAGCGCATGAGCGCGGCCACGGGGTGCGCGTGGTAGGGGAAGAGGAGAACCGCAACGCCGCCGCGCTCACCGCTCCCTTTCTGGCGGGGTTCGACGCGGTCATAGACTTCACTACGCCGGAATCGGCTGTCCAGAACATGCGTGCCTGCCTCGCCAATGGCGCGCGGGTAGTGGTCGGCACGACCGGTTGGTACCAGCACCTCAACGACATGCGCACCCTCTGTGAGCGGCGCGGGGCGGCGTTGCTCTACAGTCCGAATTTTTCCATCGGGGTGCAGGCGCTCTTCAAAGTTGCGAGAGACCTCGCCGTGGCCGCTCCCGGCTATCGCTTCAGCATTACCGAGACTCACCACGCCGGCAAAGTCGACGCGCCTTCGGGCACAGCGCTCTCATTGAAGAAAATCATGGAGGCCGCGCATCCGGGACTCCAGGTTGCCGTTGAGTCGAAGCGGGTGGGCGATGTGCCCGGCATCCACGAGGTGGAGGCCCGCTCGGACAACGACTGCATCTCGCTGCGCCACGAGGCGCATTCACGCCGCGGATTCGCTGAAGGCGCGGTGCGCGCGGCGGAGTGGATCGCGGGCAAAACCGGCTGCTGGGATTTTCAGGATATCGTCGCGAAGCTATAGGTGTTTCGGCGGCAAGTCCACATCGGTTACTGCATAACCGGCAACCCGCGGTCGCAGTGGGATTGCGGGATTCCCCGCGCAGACCATCATCGGCGGCACGTCCTTCAGCACGACACTGCATGCCCCGACGACAGCTCCGCGTCCGACCGTAACGCCGGGGGCGACAAAAACGCGAGTCGCGAGCCAGACTTCCGATTCGATAGCGATCCAGCTGCCAATCATATCGAAGGTGGGCTTGCGGTAATCATGGAACGCAGCAGCGAGATAGCAATGCTGAGAGATGCAGGCGTTGTCGCCGATGCGGATTTCGCCCAGAGTGTAGAGCGTTACGTGGTCGCCGATCCAGCTGTTGTCGCCGATGGTCAGTTTCCAGGGATAAGTGATTTCGGCCGTCGGACGGATAATAACGCCGCTTCCGATTTTTGCGCCGAAGAGGCGCAGCAGGGAACGGCGCCATCCATAAAGCACCTGCGGCGAGCAGCGAAACAGCGTGGCCTGTACGATCCACCACAACTGGACGAACCAGGCGGGACGGCCTCGGAAATTGGGGGGCAGAACGAAGCTCTTGAGATCCTGGACGGGCGCAGGCATCGTCTCGAGTTTAGAGCATTGTTCACCGCGGAGGACATTCGAAGCAGGGACTGCGGCTTGCCCATCGCAGCGGCGCCGCTCCGGCAAGGCTCGGGGGCAGGTGTAGACTCGACATGTTATGGACGTGCTGGGCTGCGGGACGGCGCTGGTTACACCCTTTCGCGGGGATGGAAGCATCGACGAGCGGGCGCTTTCCGATCTGGCTCGCTGGCAGGTTGAGTCCGGGATCGATTGGCTGCTGGCTTGCGGCACGACCGCCGAGACGCCGACTCTCGATGAGGCCGAATGGCTGCAGGTGATCCGGATTGTGGCCGAGGCGGCGGCGGGGCGGGTGCCGGTTTGGGCCGGGTGCTCGCATAACGCGACTCGGCAGGCTGTGGCGCGGGCGCAGGCAGCGGCGCAGGTGCCGGGGGTCACGGCGATTCTGACGGCGAATCCCTGGTATAACAAGCCGACGCAGGAGGGGCAGTTTCAGCACTTCCGGGCGGTGGCGCAGGCGGTGCAGCTGCCGGTGGTGCTCTACAACATTCCTGGGCGGTCGGCGGCGAATCTGGAGCCGGCGACGGTGCTGCGGCTGATTGAGGCGGCTCCGAACATCGAGGCGGTGAAGGAGTCGAGCGGCAATTTGCCGCAGATCACGGAGCTGATCACGCAGGCGCCGGTGGGGTTTCGGGTGTATGCGGGCGACGACAACATGACGCTGGGCGTGCTGGGCGTGGGTGGCGCGGGTTTGGTTTCAGTGGTCTCGAACATTATTCCGGCGGAGATGGCGGAGATGGTGCGGGCGGCGCTCGGCAACGACTGGTCGACGGCGCGGCGGATCAATCGAAAGTACTTTCGGCTGATCCAGGGCATCTTCAGGGAGACGAGTCCTGGGCCGGCGAAGGCGATCCTTGCGATGATGGGGAGGATCGAGGAGCAGTACCGGCTGCCGATGGTTCCGGTTGCGGGGACGACCAAAGCGTTTCTGGAGCGGCTGGCCGGGGAGCTGGGGCTGCTGGTCGATGGGCCGAAGGTTGAGGGCGATTTGGGAGTCTTTTGACAGGGTACAGGGTACAGGGTGCAGGGTACAGGGTACAGGGTGCAGGGTACAGGGTGCAGGGTACAGGGTGCAGGGTACAGGGTGCAGGGTACAGGGTGCAGGGTACCCACCCCCCCTTGGGGGTGGGACATTGCCAGGTTGTTGCAGCGGCGGGGTTTGCTGGAGGGCTGTTTTTGACTGTGCCATCCGTTTGAAAATACTGGGGTTGCGGAGGCGCTTTGGCTTCGGTCTTTGGGGTCGTTGTGGGTATCCATTGGATTCCGCAATGGTTGTGGGTATCCATTGAGGAATGAAATGAGTGCGGTTCGCCTGCCCAATGGTGGCGGGTATGCATCTGATTCCAAAGTTGAAGCTGGCTCTGCATCTGATTCCGGGGCGGTTGTGGGCGGGGATTGGGTACCGGTTGGGTGGCGCGGGCGCTGGCTGGGACGGCACGGGTTTCTCCCTCTAAAGCAGAAAAACCTGCCGGGATGGCAGTGGGGGGCCCGGCCTGCGGCAGCAAGGAAGGCGCTGCGCGCCGACTAATTCGGCTCGACTGAAGTCGTGCCCTTTCAAAACGGCGCCGGGGCTAAAGCGGGCGGCGGTCTACGTGAGTGCGTGGAGCAGAGACACAGGCAGGAAAAAGTCATCCCCAGCGGCTGAAGCCGAGTTCATTCCGGGGACTTTACGGTCTGGCTAAAGCCAGACCCCTTCAAAGAATCGAGTTTTTCCGCAAGCTGTGAGGTCGTGCCCTGACACAAGGCCTGGGGCTGAAGGCGACTCGGATTGGATGGGGGAGTGGCGGGCCGGGCCTGCGGCAGCAAGGAAGGCGCTGCGCGCCGGCTGATTCGGCACGACTGAAGTCGTGCCCTGATACAAAAGCCTGGGGCTGAAGGCTTGATACAAAAACGAGAGCCTGAAGGCGACTCGGCTGCATGAGCGTCGACGGAGGCGGCGGCTGAAATGTTCCCGGTTCGACGGCGGGTCTTGCACGATGCAGTTCGACGGCAGGAGGTTGATGAGACCAGTTACCAGTGCTACGCGTATTTGCCGTAGTCGGGCACGGGGGGCGGGTTGCGGAATTTTGTGACGCGCTGGTGCCAGTAGGGGTAGACGGGCGGGCGTTCGCTGGCGGCATCGAGTTTTGCGACCTGTTCCGATGTCAGGTTCCAGTCGGCGGCTTCGAGGTTCTGGCGGAGCTGCTCCTCGGTGCGGGCGCCGATGATGACGCTCGATACAGTAGGACGCTGCAGGAGCCAGTTGAGCGCGATTTGAGGGATGGCTTTGCCGGTTTCTTTGGCGATTTCGTCGAGGGCGTCGACGACGCGATAGACGTACTCGTCCTCGACGGGAGGGCCGCTCTCCGCGGTCTTGTGGAGGCGGCTGACGTCGGGCAGTGGCTGGCCGCGGCGAATTTTGCCGGTGAGGCGGCCCCAGCCGAGGGGGCTCCAGATGAGCGCGCCGACGCCCTGGTCGATGGCGAGAGGCATGAGCTCCCACTCATATTCGCGGCCGATGAGGGAGTAGTAGACCTGGTGGGCGACGTAGCGGGTCCAGCCATGACGGGCGGACGTGGCCAGCGACTTCATCAGATGCCAGCCGGAGAAATTCGAGCACGCGATGTAGCGGACCTTGCCGGCGTGGACGAGGGTGTTGAGCGTGTCGAGGGTCTCCTCGATGGGAGTGAAGGCGTCGAAGGCGTGGACGTGGTAGATGTCGATGTGGTCGGTTCCGAGGCGCCGGAGGCTGGCGTCGCACTGGGCGAGGACGTGGTAGCGCGAAGTGCCGAGGTCGTTCGGTCCGCCGGCGGAGTGGTAGCGCGAGGTGGCGTCTGTGGCTTCGCTCATGGGAAAGAAGACTTTGGTGGAGATGAGCGCCTGGTTGCGTTTTCCCTGGAGAGCTTTGCCGAGGATTTCTTCGGCGAGGCCGTTGGAGTAGCCGTTGGCGACGTCGAAGAGGTTCACGCCGGCGTCGAGGCAGAGGTCGACCATGCTGCGGGCTTCGTCGACGCCGGTGTTGCCCCAGGCTTTGAAGAATTCGTTGCCGCCGCCAAAGGTTGCGGCGCCGAAGCTGAGGGCTGAGACTTTGAGACCGGAGCGGCCGAGGAGTCGGTAATCCATGCAAGACAGGGTACAGGGTGGAGGGTACAGGGTGGAGGGTACAGGGTGCGGGTTACAGAATCGTTGCTGTGAGCGGGGCGTGTTCGATTTAGCCTGCAACATGTTATGTGTCATTTTGCGTGTTCTGTGGTCAGCGGATGTCAGTAGGGGGTTTTGTTGGGGATGTCGAGCCAGAGCTGGAAGGACTCCCACGCCTGCTCGCGGAGCAGCATCGTGGCGGGGATGGAACGCTGGGGCAGCGGCAGGGCGAGCTGGCGGTAGAGGAAGGCGTCGTCGAAGGCGATGCGGGCGGCGTCCGCGCAGGTGTTGCCGAACCAGATGCGGTCGATGCGGGCCCAGTAGATGGCGGCGAGGCACATGGGGCAGGGCTCGCAGCTGGTGTAAATTTCCGAGCCCTCAAGGCTGAAGGTTGCGAGCGCCTGGCAGGCGGCGCGGATGGCGCGGACTTCGGCGTGCGCGGTGGGGTCGTTGTCGCGGGTAACGGAGTTGGCGCCTTCGCCGATGACGACGCCGTCCTTTGCGATCACGGCGCCGAAGGGACCGCCCTGGCCGCTGCGGACGTTTTCCGTGGCCAGAGCAATGGCTCTGCGCATGAATTCTGGGTTGGGCTGAGGGTGCATCGTTCCAGGATGGAATCCAAACCCAGTATGGCATAAGGTGCCGGATTCCAACGGGTTGAGTAGCTGAATTACCTTGGTCTTTGGCGCCCGCTCCGCTATGATCGTCTGAATTCGACCTCGACTGGAGGAGCTGGCTTTTTTATCGGGTTGGCACGGCGCGCGTCTAACGGAAGAGGTTCATTTGGGTGAGATTGATTAGAAAATGATTCAACTTCCAAAGACGCCGGCCCGTCAGTCTGGTATTGGTTTAGCCACGTTGTTGGTGTGTCTGAAAGCAGCGTAGGCCCAGGCTGCCGTCGCATCTGCTGAAGTTCGGAGCTTCCTTTTGATTTCGGTTCAGTCCCGTTTCTGCCTCGGCGCCGCTTGCATCGCTGTTTTAGCAATCGCTGGCTTTTGTCTCCCCACGTGCGCTTCGGCGCAGGCCGCGGCTCTGGATCAATTGCCGGATGCGCCGCAGGCGGCGGGAGAGACAAGTGCAAGCGCGGCCGAGCGGGGTTGGCTGGCGCAGCCGGAGCAGACGCAGGGCCAGACGCAGCCGTCAGCGCAGGGCCAGACGCAGGGCCAGACTCCGCAGCCGGGCGATTCGTCCAGTTCGAACCAGCCGGCGCAGGCCACGCCGGAAACCAAAGAGCAAAAGGCTGAGCGGGCCCGGCGGGAGCTGGAAGCGGAAGAGCACCAGCGGATGCTGGGTGTGGTTCCGATGTTCAATGTGCAGTCGAATGCCGACGCGGCGCCGCTGACCTCGAAGCAGAAGTATCAGCTGTTCTTCAAGAGCTCGACGGATTGGTACGTGTTCGCGATTACCGCTATCGATGGGGAGATCAGCCTGCTGGGCCAGGAGTATCCGACCTACGGGGAGGGCGCGAAGGGTTTTGCCAAGTACTGGGGCGCGGCGTATGCGGACACGTTTGACGGCAACTTATGGGGCAACGCGATTCTGACTTCGTGGTGGCACGAGGATCCGCGGTATTACCGGATGGGGCACGGGCCCTTTTTGAAGCGGGCGGCGTATTCGGCGGTGACGACAGTATGGTGCAAGCGCGATAAGGGGACGTGGGGACCGAACTACGCGAATGTGGCGGGCAATTTTATCGGCGGGGCGATCTCGAATCTGTATTACCCGAGCGACCAGCGAGGCGTGGTGCTGACCGTGGGGCGCGGCGCCAGCGTGACGTATGAGGGAATTGTGGGCGCGGAGATTGCCGAGTTCTGGCCGGATATTGCTCAGCATTTCATGAAAAAGCACCAGGCGAAGCTGGATCGGCAGGCAGCGCAGCAGGCCGGAACGGAGCCGGCGCCCAAGCCGGTTACGACGCCCGGAACGCGCATGCAGCCGGAAGGCAATCAGACCCCGGCGCCGAATCCTCCGGAAGACAAGCCCCAGGAGCAGAAGCCACAATAAGTCTCTCGCCAGACTTCGGAGTTCGAGGCGCAGGCCGCATGCTATCGTTATCCCGCTTGTTTGGGGATCGACTGAAATGCGTGTAACGTTGCGTATTCTTCTGCTCACTCTTCTCGGATTTCTCTCTTCATCATGCTTCGCCAAGACAGTGGTGTTCTTGCAACCAGGGTTTCCGGCCGCGGATTCGGCTGCTCCGGGTGAGGCTGGTCTGCGCGGTGCATTTGGCAACGCTTCGTTCGCGGATGCGGCGGGACTGGGCGATGCGCTGTCGCGGGCGGAAACCGATCTGCTGGTGATGCCCTACGGGTCGGCGTGGCCTGAGGCTGATTGGGATTCGATTCTGCGGTACCTGGATCGCGGCGGAAATTTGATCGTGCTGGGCGGCAAGCCGTTTACGCGGGCGGCTTACCAGGATGCGAGCGGGTGGCATTTGCGCACGGCGAGCGTAGCGCAGTCGCTTGAATTATTCATTCACGATTATCAGGAGATGCCGGGGTCTGGTTCGGACGTAAAGTTCGCGTCGAATCCTAATGTGTTCCCACAGCTTCCCGAGTTCAGCTGGAAGCGGGCGTTCAGTCCGGTGCTGCGGCTGAGTGTGGTCGACGGTGATACGACGGGCGGACACACGGGCTACGAAGACATGGACCTGACGACGCTGGCGTTGGGCGAGCGGGAGGGTCACAAGCTGGCTGCGCCGGTAGTTGAACTGGACCATAATACGAATCGCTTTGCAGGTGGGCGGTGGATCCTGGTGGCTTGCGAGCCGTCGGCGGATTTCTTTGGGAATGCGCAGTTGTTGGGGATGCTGGGGGAGATTGCGTTGCGGAAGAACGACCGCTTCGCGTTTCGGCCGCGGCTGCCATTGTTTTTGCCAGGCGAGGCGCTCGAGTTTCGGTTCAAGCCTTCGGATCCGATGGTGGAGCAGCCGGCGGGCGATCAACTGCGGGTGCGCGTGACTTCGGAGGACGGCGCGGTTCTGTATGACCAGACGACGGCATTCCCCGGAGCACATCGGCTGACTTTGCCGGCGAGCGCTGAGGGCGGACGCGGAATTCATACGGTTGAGGCGACGCTGATTCGCGATGGAAAACCGTTGCGGACTTACCGGTCGGGCTACTGGATGCGGGACTGGGCTTATCTGCTCTCCGGGCCGAAGCTGACTGTGGGCAGGGATTATTTTGAGCTCGACGGCAAGCCGCTGCCGGTGGTGGGGACTACTTATATGTCGGGCGATGTTGCGCGGATGTATCTGATGCTGCCGAACGCGTATGTGTGGGACACGGACATGGCACAGATTCGAGGGGCGGGGTTGAACATGATCCGCACGGGATTGTGGACGACGTGGAAGCAGCTGCTGGCTCCGAACGGGCAGATGAGCGAGGACGGGCTGCGGACGGTCGAGGCGTTTTTGATGTGCGCTCGGCACAACGGGCTGCCGGTGCAGTTCAATCTGTTTGCGTTTTATCCGGATGAGTTTGGCGGGGAGAACGGGTATCTGGATCCGGCGGCGCTGCATGCGGAGTCGGTGTATGCAGAGTCGGTGGCGGCGCGGTTCAGCGATGTGCCGTTTCTGGCGTGGGACCTGATCAACGAGCCGAGCGCGAACAAGAATTTGTGGCAGACGCTGCCGGGCTACGATCCGTTCGAGGGGGCGGCGTGGCGGAAGTGGATTGCGGCGCGGTATCCGGACCGCGCAAAGCTATTGCATGACTGGGCTGAGCCTTCTTTTGGGATCGGGCGCGATTTGCAGGCGGCTCCGACGGCGGTTGCTCCTGAGGTTGGCGGGCAGGACCCGATGGCGCTGCCGACGACGGGGGCGTTTCGGCCGGATGCGGTGAGAAGCGGATTCAATCCGCTGAAGGTTTATGACTACACTCTGCTGACGCAGTCGGTGTTTGCGGATTGGGTGAAGGGAATGCGGGAGCTGATCCGCGGGACAGGATCACAGCAGCTGATCACGGTTGGGCAGGATGAGGGTGGGGTTGCGGGGCGGGTTTCGCCGGCGTTCTACGGGCCGCTGATCGATTTCACGGCAGATCACACGTGGTGGGATTTCGATGCGATTTTGTGGGCATCGCTGGCTCCGAAGTTTCCTGGCAAGCCGTTGCTGATTCAGGAGACGGGTGAGCAGCGGCGGCTGACGCTGGACGATCATCTGCGGTTGAGCGCGGAGGTCGAAGGCTGGCAGCTGGAGCGCAAAATTGCCATTGCGTTTGCGCAGGGAGCGGGGGCGCTCGAGTGGGTGTGGAACGTGAACAGCTACATGGCGAATGACAACGAGATTCCGATTGGCGCGGTGCGGCCGGATGGGACGGAGAAGCCGGAGGCCGCTGTGCTGGCGGGGTATGCGGCGTTTGTCGCGAAGAGTCCGCAAAGCTTCACTACGATTGTGCCGCCGGAGGTCACGATGGTGACTTCGCAGGTGGAGCTTTATTCGACGCTGGGAGGGTTGGCGCTCGATACCCAGAAAAAGGCGCTGCGGGCGATGGCGTATTCCGATCACACACCGTTACGAATGTTGCCGGAGAACCGGCTCGGTGAGCTTTGCCCGGATGGCGTTTGCCCGAAGCTGGTTTTTTTGCCGTCGGCGCAGGGGTTGACGGAGGGGGCCTGGCAGCAGCTCCTCGATTATGTGGCGAAGGGTGGGACGCTGCTGGTGACGGGTCCGGTGAATCGGGATGAGCATTGGGTAAATGTGGACCGGATGGGGCCGCTGAAGGTTGAGGCAGAGGTGATGCCGCTGGCTGTGCGGGGGTCGTCGCTGCAGTTGCCGGCGGCGAAGACGGAGGTTCTCGGCTTTCCTGCGGAGGTGCAGCAGTCGTCGGCGGAGACGATGCGCTTTACGGATGGTAAGAGCGTGGAGGAGATTCCGCACGGGAGCGGCAAGATTCTGTGGGCGGCGGATCCGGTGGAGTTCGCTGAGGGCTACGCTGCTACAGCGATGCTGTATCGGTGGGCCCTGGATGAGGCGGCCGTCGCGGCTCCCTTCAAGGAGCGTGCCCCGTTGTCGGCCGATGTTCTGGCCTTTACGACAATCCTCGACAACGCGGTCCTCTACAGCTTCAGCAATGAATCGCTCAATGCGCAGACGGTAGACATCGTGGACACGCTGACGGGAGCACCGATTCGGTTCACGATGCAGGCACAGCGTGGAGCGGCGCTGTTGCTGAGCCGCAGCGGGATTGTTTTATCGAGCTACGGTGAAGCCGCAGTCGGGAGCAAGTAATTCCTGTCTGCGATCAGACCGTTGCCTCGCGCATCGGGCTTACGTCCGATTGTTTTCTCAGGTGAACCAGGCGCCAGAGATTTCCCAGCGCCACCAGGACGCAAACGACTACCGCCCAGGGGAACGTCCGCGCAAGCCACTGGTTGATGAAGTGCGCGTCGGCGATGGCTTTTTGCGGCGAAGAGCCCGGCGCGGCGATTGCTGCGATCGTGTTGGCCTTCAGCAGCCAGCAGAAGAACGCGGCCCCGGCGAGATCGACCACAGTGCGCACCACAACGCGCTGCACGGTCCAGCAGGGACGCAGCAGGTTCACGCTGGCGATGGCGACATTGGCCAGCGTGAGCAGGAGAACGGCCCAGAAGAACCAGCTCCACGCAGGCGAGAATGTGATGCGCCAGCCGCCCATATGCAGCTCCAGCGGCGAGGGCATGTTCGTCGCCCACCAAAGCAGGACGCAGAGGTTCACGGCCATCTCAAACGCGGAAGTAGAGCGCGGGATCATGTGCGGATGCCGGAGTGGCGGCAGCTTATTCGGGTTCCAGGTCTCGAGGAGCTGGGTGCGGGCCTCAGTGCGCTCGAGGATGGCGAAGACGAGGGTGACGACGGCCATGGCGGCGAACCACCCCGTCCAAACGTGGCCGAGGGTCATGCCGATGCGCGACGCCCAGTGACGCGCCGCGCCCTCGTGCATGGCGGGTGTGACGAGCATTGTGAGAATGCCCAGAGCGGTGGGCACGAGAATGCAAAGCGTCACAATCCTGAGCACAAACCGGTAGAGCGGAAAGAGCAGCGGGCCGACGAGCGACTCCTGCGGCAGATACCTGTTGGCGACGACGATGGGGGAGCCGCGCCTGCGAAGCAGGGCTTCTACATCGTCCTTGTTCAGCGGGTGACCGAGCGAGGCCGCGCGCTCGTCCATCTGCGCGCGGATGTCTTCCGACAGCTCGGCGATAATATCGGCCTGTTGCCCTTTGGGGAGCCAGAACCTAACGGCCTGCAGATAGCGATCGACCATTTCCATGAGCTTGCTCCTTGATGACCGCGCGGATGGAAGCGTCAATGCCTTCCCATTCCGCGAGCAGCAATTTGAGAATCTGTTTGCCCTCCGTGGAGAGCCGGTAAAAGCGCTTGTTGCGTTTCTCGTGCTCCCGCCATTCGCTCGAGAGCAGGCCCTGGCTTTCGAGGCGGCGCAGCAGCGGATAGAGCGTGCCTTCATCGATCTCCATGCCGTGCTCGGCAAGCTCTTTGCGCAGCGTGTAGCCGTAGCGTTCGCTGCGCAGAGCAACCAGCACGGCCAGGACCAGGCAGCCGCGGCGGAGTTCGAGCTTGAGGTTTTCCAGGGTTTCCGTATTCATTTGCGCCGGATACGATGCAATCCATCGTATGTGACATACACTATGCGACGCACAGTAGTTAATTGTCAAGAGAAATTTTAGTGTGCCGGAAGTGAGTCGCCCCTTTAGTCCGATTCTCTGAAGAGGTTCAGGGGCCTTGCGAGAAGCGAGTAGCCGGTAAGAACGCCGGCGGTTTCGAGGAACAGATAGACGGCGATCACGAGCATTCGCTTTCCCCCAATTGGGTGAACCGCCGCCCTCGTTCAGTTCCTGAGCTACGAGGAACATTCCCAGGAGAATCCCCACGGCCAGCGCGATATTCCACCGGTGAGCACGGGGATTGAGCCAGGCAAGAACGGTGCGAGATATTGTGTGGAACCGGGTTTTCTTCACCGCGGTGGGTGAACGCCGGATGCGGAAGGTTCGCGCCACAGGTGCGCAGATGGCAGCCAGGTCGTCGAAGAAGTCAGAGGAGATTGCGAGGGGCGGAGCGAATGCCGTTCCGATCGCCCAGACGACGACGAACAGAAGAACCATGCCGCACAGGACGGTGAGGAGTTCTCCGAGAAGCGTCTGGCGCAAGGCTTCGGGATAGAGGGCGAGGACGAGAAAGGCGCCAGCCGGAATGGCGAGAAGTTTGATCCAAACGAGGCGGAGGGGCGAAAGCGATAAAACGCGGGTCGACAGGAGGAGAAGCGTAGTTGCTGAGGCAGTCCAGGCCAGCAGGCAAACGGTGATGGCCAGAAGTTCAAAGCCGGCTCGACGTCCGGTCCACGCGGCGGGATGACGCGCCATTGCGATCAGATCGGCGAGCAGCGTGAAGGCGATGGCGACGCACGCCATGAGCTGTCCGCGGACCTGGATCACCGCGTGGGCTTGCCAGTCTGTATCGGGCGAATAGCGGCGAAATGCACGAACGAGCGAGAGAACGATCAAAAACAAAACGAGCTGGACAGCGTAGGAGCCGACGGAGTCGCAGGGATCGTCGCAGAACGGACAGACGGCAGCCAACTGAGGCTTATGCTTGGCCGTCTGGAAAAACAGGACGAACGCGCATCCGACAACCGTCAGGCTGAGGGCGTTCTGGCGAAGCGAGTGGGGAAGGGTTACCATCGCGGATTCGCTTTCATTCTATTGACGCCGGGACAAACCTGGAGTTTCCGACGTTGAACCGAAGGCTGAACCGATACGCCTTGACACATCGCAACCCGAGGCATAGCATAGCGAGGTATGCAGAGAGAGACACTCAGGGGGCACCTCGATCTTCTGTTGCTGGCGACTCTGGAGCCGCGGCCGGCTCACGGCTACGCGGTGGTGGAGACGCTGCGGAGGCGGAGTGCGGGAACCTTCGATTTGCCGGAAGGGACGCTGTATCCGGCATTGCATCGGCTGGAGGGCGGGGGTCTGGTGACGAGCCGGTGGGCCGAGGAGAGCGGGCGGCGAAGGCGTGTGTATCAACTGACCGCGAAGGGGCGGAGGAGTTTGGCGCGGCGGCAAACGGAGTGGCGGGTATTTGCCCGGGCAGTGGAGGGTGTGATGGAGGGAATGGCATGAGCGGCACAACGATCGAGAAGTACATTTCAGAGCTGGCGCGCGAGTTAAGTCAACGGGGCTGCCTCGCACCCAGATTCATGGAAGAGACGCGAGAGCATCTGGCGGATGCCGTCGATGCAGGGCAGCGCCGGGGGCTCGAACCGCAAGCCGCGATGGAGGAAGCCATTCAAAGGTACGGGGAACCGTCGACCGTGGCCGCAAAGTACGCGGCGGAAAAACAGCGGACCCTGCACTGGGTGCTTCTGGTTGTGGCCGTCGCCATGGGCCTGGCGATAGCATGGATGGACTCGCGGCCGCACTGGGACGATTCGGGCATCAGCGCGGGCGCGTTGTTGCTGAGCGCTGGGGTGCTCGGCGTGATCGGGCCGCGGCGGCCGTGGCTGTGGGCGCTGGCCATCGGAATCTGGATACCGCTGTACCTGATCGTTGGGCGGATCACGTCCGACAGGTTCACCCTGGGAACGATGAGCTATGTGATCATCCTGGCGTTTCCGATGGCGGGGGCCTACGCGGGGATGGGGTTGCGGCGGATGATCGCGGCCATGGCCTGAGAGCGGCGTTCAGGAAGACGGTTTATGCAGAAAGCCCGGCAGGGCGGGCGGGGCGGAGTGGCGCGTCGGTGCGGCCCATGTTATTCTTGGGCCAGACACTTAGGAAGTGTAAACGCAGAAAATAAGAGGAGTACGCACCGACGTGCTGGCACCAGAAAAGAAATCCGAAGTTATCGCGCGCTATCGCACTCACGAATCCGATACCGGAAGTCCGGAAGTGCAGATTGCGGTTCTCAGCGAGCGGATTGGCGACCTGACCGAGCATTTTAAAACCCACGTGAAGGATCATGCTTCGCGCCGCGGTTTGTTGATGCTGGTGAGCAAGCGCCGCCGCCTGCTGGATTACCTGAAGACCCACGATTCGGAACGCTACCGGGTCGTGATTGGCAAACTGGGCATTCGCAAATAACACGCACAGGCCAGGTCTTCGGCGCGCGAGCGACGAGAACCGAGAGAGCATGGACTGTTCAGGGCGGCGCCCATTTCTGCGCACTTCAGGTCCGATGCAGCAAAAATCGAATCCGCACCCAAACGGCTCTTTCCCACTCCCCATCGCCCGCCCGCGCCGGACGCCCCGCCTTTGGTTCCGATAGAGAAACGAGGAAAATATGAAACAGGAAGTCTCGGTCGAACTTGCCGGAGGCAAGCGACTTCATTTTGAAACAGGCCGCATGGCCAAACAGGCCTCAGGCGCCGCTCTTGTGAGCTCCGGCGACACCGTCGTGCTGGCCACCGCAGTCGCCTCTCCCGACCCTCGGGAAGGCATCGACTTCTTCCCCCTGACCGTCGATTATCGTGAATACGCCTATGCCGGTGGACGCATCCCGGGTGGGTTTATCAAGCGCGAAGGCCGGCCGAGCGAGCGTGAGGTCCTGACCAGCCGCCAGATCGACCGCCCCATCCGCCCGCTCTTTCCTGAGGGCTTCCGCAACGAGACGCAGATCATCGCGCTGGTTTTTTCGGCGGATCGAGAGAACGATCCGGACATCGTTGGCATTAACGCCGCGGGTGCGGCACTGGCGCTGTCGGATATTCCGTTCGGCGCGACGATTGGCGCGGTTCGCGTAGGGCAGATCAACGGCGAGTTCGTGATCAACCCTTCGTACCTCGAGCGGCGGGACAGCAAGGTGAACATCACGGTGGTGGGAACGAAAGACGGCATCGTGATGATCGAGAGCGGCGCGAGCGAAGCGTCGGAAGAGACGATCGTGGATGCGATCGAGTTCGGACACACCGAGATTAAGAAGATTGTGGCGGCGATCGAGGACCTGGTTTCGCGTGCGGGCAAGCAAAAGCGCGCTGTGACACCGCCGGAGTTCGACAATTCTTATTACGAGGCGCTGCATGCCAAGGTTGGGGCGCGGCTCAAGGATGCTCTCGACACGAAGGCGCACCCGAAGCTCGACAGCCAGGTGCTGGTGAAACAGATTCAGGACGAGCTGAAGGCGGAGATTCCGGACGACGCGAATGCGCCGGCGGCGAAGAAGAAGCTGGCGCACTATTACGAAACATTGCGCGAGCGGTTATTCCGCGAGCAGGTGACGAAGGAGCGGGTTCGTCCGGATCGGCGCGCGTTCGATGAGATTCGACCGATCACAATCGAAGTGGGCGTGCTGCCCCGGACGCACGGCTCGGCGCTGTTTACGCGCGGCGAGACGCAGGCGCTGGTGACGGCGACGCTGGGCACGACAGACGATTCGCAGAGGCTGGAGACGTTTGAAGGGGAGCAGAAGAAGAAGTTCATGCTCCATTACAACTTTCCGCCGTTTTCGGTGGGTGAGACCGGCCGCATGACGGGTGTAGGGCGTCGTGAAATTGGACATGGCGCGCTCGCCGAGCGGGCCATCACCGCGGTGCTGCCGAGCGAAACCGAGTCGCCCTACTCGCTACGGGTGGTCTCGGACATTCTCGAGTCGAATGGCTCTTCGTCCATGGCTTCGGTTTGCGGAGCCAGCCTGGCGCTGATGGACGCGGGGATTCCGCTGAAGTCGTCGGTGGCCGGCATCGCGATGGGCCTGGTGAAGGAAGGCGACGATTACGCCATCCTGACGGACATTGCAGGTGCGGAAGATCATTACGGCGATATGGACTTCAAGGTCGCCGGCACGCGCAACGGGATCACCGCATTGCAGATGGACATCAAGATCGGCGGGATCACCGGGCAGATCATGCGCGAGGCGATGGAGCAGGCGCGTCGCGGACGGCTTTTCCTGCTGGACACGATGGATGCGATCCTGAGCGGACCACGGACGGAGAAGTCGAAGTTCGCGCCACAGATTCGCACCATCCAGATTCCGACGGACAAGATTCGCGATCTGATCGGGCCGGGCGGAAAGACGATTCGCGGGATCATCGAAGCGACACAGGTGAAGATCGACGTGGACGATACGGGCAAGGTCAATGTGGCGTCCTCGGACGAAGAAGGTCTGAAGAAGGCGCTGCAGATGATCAACGATCTGACCGCTGTACCCGAGGTGGGGAAAGTCTACCTGGGCAAGGTGGTGCGGCTCGCCGAGTTCGGCGCGTTCGTCGAGATATTCCCCGGGACCGATGGTTTGCTGCACATCAGCGAAATCGCCGAGCATCGCGTCCGCGAGGTAAAGGACGAGCTGCGCGAGGGCGATCAGGTGATGGTGAAGGTGCTGGGCGTCGAAGGCAATCGCATTAAATTGTCGCGCAAGGCAGTGCTGAGAGAGCAGCGGCAGAAGCTGGGATTGCCCGATCCTAACCAGAATGGCCCGGGCGGTTCCGGGGGAGAGATGGCAGCGGTAGCGGAAGCGCCGGCCCCGCCTCCACGCGCTCCGCGTCCGCCTCGCCCGGCTCCTCCGGAGGAGCGGCAGCCTTCGTCGAACGCCAGCACCATCATGATCGAGGGTGGTGAGGACTTCGACGACGATGACGGCCCTCCGGTCGAAGAGGGCGAAGAGATTAACTACAACCGCGCCGATGGCGTTCCTGTTGTGGTGGGACAGGGCGAGCGGCGTCCGGGCGGTGGTCCCGGGGGTCCAGGGGGCGGACCTGGCGGGCAGCGGCGCCGGCGTCGTCGTGGCCGCCGGCCGGGTGGTAGCGGGGGCGGCGGGAGTCGCGGACCGCAGTAAGCCAGTAGCCGGTAGCCGGTAGCCAGTAGCTAGTAGCCAGTAGCTAGTAGCCAGTAGCCGGTAGCCAGTAGCCGGTAGCCGGTAGCCGGTAGCCGGTAGCCAGTCGCCGGTCGCCGGTAGCCAGTCGCCAGTAGCCGGTAGCCGGTAGCCGGTAGCTAGTAGCCAGTAGCTAGTACCCGGTAGCCAGTAGCTAGTAGCCGGTATCCGGTATCCGGTAGCCAGTCGCCGGTAGCCAGTCGCCGGTCGCCGGTCGCCCGGTCGCCAGTAGCCGGTAGCGAGTAGCCGGTAGCTGGTAGCGAAGGATCCTGGAATGGCACAGTCGTGCCATTCCGGGCCTGCGTTCTTGCGGCTAACCTGAACGTCATCTATGAAATGAGGCTGAAAAGGGGACCACAAAAGTTAGTGACTGATCCGGCAACGAACCATCCCGGAGGCCCCCTCAGGCATCCTCACATCAGGTAGACTGTCGCCAATGAGCGCATCCATGTACATCGTCGTGGAAGGGGAAGACCCTGGCTACGACATCTTCGTAAACGGTCACGCGCTGGCTCGCAACGAAGATGCTCTGGAAAAACTGGCTCTCCGCCTGGGTGTGAAGCCGCTGCTGGAATTTTTCTCGGCCGACGAGAATTCCATGGCGCTTCTGCTGGAGGAGGGTGCGGGCGATCCGGAGTGGGCCAGAACCCTGCCACCCCCGCAATGGTTTACGCCGGAAGACGGGCTGATCACCATCTGCACGCTGCATGACTTTCTGAGAGAAGCTCCGGTGGCGCTGGGCGCCGATACGGCAGCTATCGTTTCCGAGCTTGAGGAGTACGAGCGCGTGCTGCGCAAGACCGCCGTGCGCAATCTGCGCTGGCAGCTGGCGGTGAGCTGGAAGTAAAGGCAGGCAACAGGGAACAGGCAACAGGCAACAGGAAAAGGCAGGGAGTAGCCAATAGCCAGTAGCCAATAGGGAGTAGACGAAAAAGAGGCGGGCTTGATGCCCGCCTCTTGTTTTGCTGCTGAGGTTGAAGGCTAACTTAGAAGCGAATGCCGAAGGTGACGGGAATCAGGCCTTCCGTTCCGGAACCCTGGTAAGAGTTGGACGCGCTGGCTACCGGAGAGTCGACCCAGACATAACGGACTTCTGCATAGAACTTCGCGTTGCTGTCTTCGCCGAACACCTTGCGGTAGAAACCAACTCCGCCGTTCGCGCCGCCCTGGTTGCTGGAAAAGTGGTCTACGGTAACCGGAACGTTATAGCAGTAGTCATAATAGTCGCAGCTTTCAACCGGCTCGGTAAAATTCGTCACCTTGCGATAAAAGCCGCCACCGCCGGTAACGTAGGCTCCGCTCTTGCGGCTGAACGGCATGTAAAAGATCGGGTCGATCGTAAACGACCAGGTATTGATGTTGCCGCCGATACTGGAGCCGCTGCCGCTGGTCCCTTCGGCGGTGTTCAGAGCGTTCAGATAGTCGTTACTCATTCCCTGCCGGAGGAACTGATACTCCAATAAGGCGCCGAACTTCTTCGTGAAGTTCCAGCCCGCGCCAACAGTGAGGTCGTAGCCAACGGATTGAGCCGGGCTTAGGTAGCCGTTGTTGATGTCCGCTTGTGAAAACTTCGTGTCATTTCCGACCGGCACGCTAAAACCAAAACCGCCCTCGAAGGCGATGTGGCTCGTGCGGCTTTCGTAGGATGGGTAGGAAGATTGGCGGCCGCCACTTCCACCATACTGGGGCAAGGCGCTGGAACTGGCCGGGGAGGCACTGGCCGAGGGCTCAGACGATGATCCGCCCCCTGGCAGAGCGTCGGTGCTGAGATAAGCCTGGTAGGCGGCCGAGCTCGAGTAAGTCTGTCCGCCCGCCGCATTGTCCGCAGCCGATGTCATCTGGGCTGCTGCGTTGAGCGAGAATCCGATGGCAAAAGCAGAGACAGCAATCAAGACGCGCCGCAACGACGGGCAGCTACGATCACAGTTCGCAACCATTTTTAAACACCTCTGAGTTGTTGAAAGTGCGGTGACTCGAAAGACAGGCCGAGCCTGCCGCTTGCATTTACTTGGACACAAAATTTGTCCCTAAGTTTCACTGTGGGATGCATTTTCAGCAGTTTTGCGCCGTATTGAGAGCCCGGGGCCGCGCCAAAGAATGCCGGGCCTCAGGGACAGGCCCGTTTTCGTTTGCCGTACGTCTAATTCAGCCCTGGATGTCGAACTGCTCCGGCGGCAAGGCCGGATCGCTCTTCACCAGGATCGTCTTTCCGATCATCTCTTCGAGTTCGTTCAGCCACTTCGCGTTGTTCGCCTTGAGCACTTTGACGACCTCAGGGTGGACACGCAGCATCACGTCGCCGCGCTCGAAGTGGCGCATCATCTTGCGCATTTCCGTATAGAGCTCGTTGGCCACAGTGGTCGGACTCTTCACCATGCCGGTTCCGGTGCAGGTGAGGCAGGGCACGCTGAGGGTCCGCTCCAGCGACTGTTTGACGCGTTTGCGAGTGATCGCGACCAAGCCAAAATCGTTGAACTGGAGAACCTTTGACGGTGCGCGGTCGGCGGTGAGCGCCTCTTCGAGAGCCGCAGTCACTTTCTGCCGGTTGCGGCGCTCGTCCATGTCGATGAAGTCGATCACGATGATGCCGCCCAGATCGCGCAGACGAATCTGGCGAACGATTTCCGGGATGGCGTCGAGATTGGTTTTGAGGATCGTGTCCTCGAGGCGCGCCGTCTTTCCGACATACTTGCCGGTGTTGATGTCGATGGCCACCAGAGCTTCGGTTTGGTTGATGACAATCGAACCGCCGGATTTGAGCCAGACCTTCGACTTGAGCGCCTTGCCGATCTCCTCCTGAATGCCGAACTGCTCGAAGAGGGGTGTCTCTTTGGTGTAGAGCTTCACGCGGCGAACCAGCGAGGGCTGGAAGCGATTCAGGAAGCGGACGATGCGCTCGTATTCCGTCTCGCTGTCGACCCAGATGGTGGAGAAGTTGTCGCTGACCTGGTCGCGGAGGATGCGCTCGATCAGGTTGAGGTCGTGGTAGATCAGCGCGGGCGCTTTGGCGTCGTCGGAACGCTGCTTGATCTCGTTCCAGAGGTTGATGAGGAAGCGAATGTCGGCGCGGAGATCGTCCTCGCTGGCGCTCTCGGCGGCGGTGCGCACGATAAATCCGCCGGAGGCAGATCCCTTTTCGCTGGCCAGCACGCGCTTCAGGCGCTGGCGTTCCTCGTCGGAGGCGATTTTTCTTGAGACTCCGACGTGGTTCACCGTGGGCATGAAGACCAGGAACCGGCCAGGCAGCGCGATGTGGCTGGTGATGCGCGCGCCTTTGCGGGCGATGGGTTCTTTGGCGATCTGAACCAGAATTTCCTGCCCTTGTTTCAGCAGCTCGCTGATGATAGGCAGGCTGGAGGTCTGCATGTTGGGCCGGCGGCCACCCTGGCGGCGTCCGGGCTGGCGGCCACCGCGGCCTCCGCGGCGGGGGAAGCGGCGATCTTCGCGACGGGCAGGAACGCCGGCGCTGGCTGGAGTCTCTCCGGTGGTTTCTATCGGCGCCCCTTCGCTCTCTTCCTCGCCAGCTTCGGCTTCTTCGAATTCCTCTTCGTCGGTTTCGGCGAAGCCCGTCTCGGCCTCGTCGGTCTCCTCATCCTCTTCAGCCTCGGCTGGGGATCGATATCCGAGCCGCTGCTCGATGTGAACGTCGCGCAGAGCGTCGCCGACGGTGGAGGCCTGGTCGAGGGTCTCCTCTTCAAGCTCATCGGTCAGGTGTTCCTCGGGCTGGCCGGGGATCGGCTCGAAATCGTACTCGTCCTCGTCGATGGTCTCTTCTTCGAGCACGCCCATGCCGGGGGCGTATCCGAAGAGCTGGCGGATGACTTCGCTTTCGGGGGAAGTGGCTTCGGCCTGGGGGAGTGTCGCTGGTTCGGCGGACTGGGGCAAAGGAGAAGCCGTTGGTTCCAGCCCATGGCTGGCGAGAGGGCCGGAATGCTCGGATTCTTCTTCCTCTTCTTCTACGGAGGCGAAACGGAATTCGCTGCGCGGCGATTCGATGCGATGCGATGCTGAGGCCTGCTCCGGTTCGTATTCGTGGACCTCTTCGATGGTCTCGTCAACCGTCTCGAAGACAGGGTGCTTTGCTTCTGGCTTTGGCTCGGCAGCGATGGTGGGCATCGAGGTGACTGCGGGCACGGGTACCGCGTGGGTTTCGACGGGCTCCGGCGCGAGGTGGTCTTCCAGATCTTCGAGGTGATGGGCATCGAGTTGGTGCGGGGCCTCCTGGTGCTGAGCCTCCTGTTGAGCCTCCCGCCGAGGGAGATCCACTTGTTCTTCAACCGGGAGAGCCGTAACGTGCTGCTCAGCGGCTACGCCTGATTCGGTAATCGGGGTTTCGGCTACGGCCGCTGCCTGGCCGCCGTTTACTGCCGACGACTGCGACCGGCGATGCCGCGAGAGCGTTTCGCCTGGCAGGACCGCGCCTCCATCCCAGCCGGTGGGCAGGTCGACGAGCGTGGAGGGTTTGGCAAAACTGCCGCCTGGAGCGGGGCCACGGTTCGAGGCTGGGGCCGGTGAAGAAGCCTTTGCTTCTGGTCGGCCGCCATATTTCGAAAGGGATTCGCCCGGCAAGAGGATGGGAAGATTCTTCGCCGGGAAGCCGCCAGGTGCTCCGCGCTCGGGAAGGGAAACGGGCTCGGAGGAAGTGGCTTCGCTGACCATTTCGGGCGATTCCAGCGAGGACTGGACAGAACGCTGATCATTACGTGAGTCGGAGCGCCCCTCAGACCGCCCCTCGGAGCGGCCTCCGCGTCCGCGAAAACCGCGTCCGCGGCGCCCATGCCAGCGTCGGGTTCCGGGCTCGTCGCCTGAGTCGCTTCGGCCCTGGCTGCTGCGTTCCTGACTGTTACGGTCGTGGCTGCTACGTTCCTGGGTTCTGTCCGGACGGCGTTGTGGAGCTTCGGCAGCCGACATGTCGGTTTCAGCAGGCTGAGGCGCCGCTGGGCGCGGCTCGCGCTGCTCCCGAGGCTTGCGGCCATTGCCGTTGCTGTCGCCCCGGTCGAATTCCGCCGAGTCTTCTTCCTGTTCTTCGAGGAAATCCGTGACGTAGAGAAAAGCGTCGCGCTCGAGGCCGAGGTCGACAAACGCGGACTGCATGCCGGGAAGGACCCGGGTGACACGGCCCTTGTAAATAGAGCCGGCTAGTGTGTATTCATTTTCGCGCTCGTAGTAGATTTCTGCGAGCTGGTCGTCTTCAAGAATCGCAAGCCGCGTTTCATGCGGCGTGCTGGATATGCAAATCTCTTTTGCCATTCCGCCTCAATACGCCAGCGCGGAACGAGCCGGATTACCGGAAAGGATCGGAGGTGAAAGACGAACGGCCGGGAGATTGCGCGCACCAACCGGTACCGCCCCGCCCTGCTCCGGTTCGGGAGCGCGATGGGGAGGAGACCGGTGAGAGTTCGCTGGGAATTTGCATTCTTTCCGGGGAGTCGTCCACACGCATTGAGTTTGTGACCGCTTCAGCCGACCTAAGTGGCGGGGCCGTTACCCGTCTCTGCGTGCTCATTCCTGAATCCTGCCCGGCCCGTTTTCGATCCACCTGGCCGGTTAACACTTCGTTCAAACTGTGCCCGCCCTGCGGGCCCTGCTGCGAGAACCTGTTGCCGATTTAGTTCACGAAACGGCTCATACGGACGTTCATCACCATGCCCAGAGCCAGAAACGTGAACAGTACCGAGGATCCCCCGTAGCTCATGAGAGGAAGAGGGATGCCGGTGACCGGCATCAGCCCCAGAACCATTCCGACGTTGACGGCGATCTGGAAAATCAGGACCGCCGCGACGCCCATTACCAGAAGCGCACCTGGCAGGTCTGCGGCTGTCTGAGCGTTTTGAATCAAACGCATCAGTATTAAAAAGTATAGCAGGAGGACAAGGATCGCGCCCACGAAGCCATGCTCCTCGCTGAAGGCCGCAAAAATAAAATCGGTGTAGGGGATGGGCAGAAAGTCACCCTGGGTCTGCGTTCCCTGATTGGCCCCGCGCCCGAAGACCCCGCCGTCGCCGACGGCAATGAGGGATTGGCGAATCTGATACCCCGTCCCCCGGGGGTCGTTATCGGGGTTGATAAAGCTGGTCAGACGGGCTTTCTGGTAGGGCTTGAGGACCTTGCCGCTCCTCCACACCACCCCCACCGACAGCAGGATCACCAGCGCCAGAATCCCGCCTTTTTTCCAGTCAATTCCGCCCAGAAACAAACCAGCCAGCAGGACGGGCGAGTAGGTCAGCGCCGTGCCCATATCCGGCTGCTTGAGAACCAGGAGCATGGGAACGGCGACGAATGCGATGGCCTTGAAGATGTCCTTCCAGGTGAGGTCGCGCCCCGCGAGGTTGGTGAAGTAGCGAGCCACGAGAACGATGAGCACCAGCTTGACCCATTCCGAGGGCTGGAAGTGGGCGCCGCCGGGCAGCTTGATCCAGCGCTTGCCGCCATTGACGCGCGTACCAACGAGAAGGACCGCAACCAGACCAGCGAGACAGAAGCCGTAGATCCAGTAAACGATGCTGAGCAGCTTGTGATAGTCGATCAGCGACATGATGAACATCGCGATCAGGCCGCCAACGATCCAGAGAATCTGCATGCGCTGAAAGCCGTGAAATTTTGTGTGGAGGGTGGCGCTGTAGATTTCGAGCACGCTGATGATGGACAGCATCATCACGAAGGCGAGCAGCGTCCAGTCAAAATCGCGGAGGGAGAGGAAACGGCGCATGGGTTACAGGATTCCCGTGGAGGGGTCGTCTCTCGGAGGCTTCACTGGAATCTGCTGTGATTATCGCATTGGCAGGGAGCAGAGTTGGGTAAAGGCTGCTGTCCTGAGGTAACTAAGGTGGGAAGGAACCGATGTTATCAACATCGATATCCGGCCTGGCTCTTTGAGCGTCGCTACCGGCCGTCTTTCAGTCTTGCGGCGAGCCGGTCTGGCAGGCCTGCGCGCAGAATCCGCTCCTGGGCCTCGGCCACATCGTAGGGCACGCGGTACCAAGTCAGAACCATCCGGGCATCGTCGTAGAGTGCGAACGCCGCGCGCCAGTCGCCATCTCTTGGCTGCCCCACCGATCCTGGATTCAGCAGGTAGCGCGCGCCTTCGCGGAGCTCGAGCTCAAACTCCTCGGCCTCTTCGTGGCCATTCTCGGTATTTAGACCGTTCCCATTGCGGCCGTTGTGGCCGTTGCGATGCGTCGCGTAGTGAGGCGCGAGCCGGAACCACTCGTCGCCATTGGTTGCGAATCCGCCCTGCACATGGGTGTGCCCGAAGAATGTGATCCGCGCATCGGTGGCGTCGAGCGCCGGCCAGGCGTCGCGCACCGTAAGCACGTAGTCGTCTTCATCCACCGGCGATCCATGGACGCAACGGACGTAAGGGCCGTCGGGAGCAATGGGACCCACGGCCATGTGGCGCAGCCATTCGCGGTGCTCGCCGGTGAGCACGCATTCGGTCCAGCGCGCCGCCCTCTGCGCTACAGGATTGAACTCGTCGATGCCGTCCAGCCCGCCGCAGACGCGATCGTGATTGCCACGTACAAATACGCTGCCCAGGCGCCGCGTCTGCTCGATCACCTCGTTGGGATTGGCGCCGTAGCCGACCACATCGCCGAGGTTCCAGACCACGTCGTAGGCCGGAGCGGCAGCCAGCACCGCTTCGAGGGCTTCGAGGTTGGCATGGATATCCGAGATGAGCAATGCGCGCATGGAAAAGGTCGCCGGCCCCGGGGGGGAATTTCCACGCCTTACTGCCGCTGTGGAAATCGGGCCGTTCACTACTCTATTGGATGATGGGCACGTCTGTCGCGTATTTTCGGCGGCTGCAGGGCGCTTTTTGGCCGGTTTTCGGGGATTTCGCTGGCCAGGCCGCTCGCTTTGGCTGACTTTTTCGCTGGTTCGGGGCCGTCTCCTGACGCTCAGACCCGCGCCCAATGCCCCGGTGAGGCTTCGCGCAGCGGGAGATCGGCCCAGCCGGCGGAGACTTGCGTCCTGTCCGATGGCCGCGTTTGCGGTTCGCCGGCCATGGCCAGGGGTTTGGCAAGGTCGGTCCGCATGGTGGGCACGGCGGCGAGCAAACTGCGCGTATAGGGATGAAGCGGGTCGCGAAAGATCGCCTGCCGCGGGGCCTGCTCCAGCAGCAATCCATTCCGCATTACGGCAACCCGATCGGCCACCTGGGAGACAACGGCCAGATCGTGCGAGATGAAGAGCATCGCTAATTGGAAGCGCTCGCGCAAATCGGCGAGCAGAGCGAGAATCTGCGCCTGCACCGTCACGTCGAGGGCAGTCGTCGGCTCGTCGGCGATCAGCAGCCGAGGACGATTCGCAATGGCCATCGCGATCAGAATGCGCTGCCGCTGCCCGCCGGAAAACTGATGCGGATAATCGCCGTAACGGCCAGCCGGATCCGGAAGCGAGACGGCTTGCATGGCTTCAATCACTTTTTCTTTCACCTGCCGGCGCGACAGCTCGCGCTGATGAACCCGGACCGCCTCGGCAAGCTGCTCGCCCACGGGCAGAACCGGGTTCAGCGCTGTCATCGGCTCCTGGAAGATCATCGCGATGTCGCGCCCGCGGAGCCGGCGCATCGCCTCGGGATCGAGGGAGAGCAAGTTCTGGCCGTCAAACTCGATGCGTCCTTCGACAGTCGCGGCGCTATCGAGCAGGCGCAGCACAGCCAGCGCGGTGACAGACTTGCCCGAGCCCGATTCGCCGACCAGGCCCAGCGATTCCCCGGCAGCAATTTCGAGCGAGAGCCCGCGCACGGCTTGGGTTGACCCAAAACGAATCGTCAGATTTTCGATGCGAAGCAGCGCCACAGCGCCATGGTACAAGAGCCAGTGGAGGGGGGTGGGGCACCGCGTTCTGAGACCGAACGACGCTGCGCCCTGACCACGAAACTAAGCCTTGCTCTTCTTCCGCTTGTATTCGAGCAGGCCCTTCTGAAAGTCGAGCGAAGTGCCGGCGTAAGGAGAAGGATGGACGCGGGAACGCGCGGCCTTGCGCGGCTTGGCAGGTTCCTCGGTGGGGATCGGGGCAGCCTCGGCTTCGGTCGCGCCCGCCTCCTGCGCAGCGCGGAAGGAGCGCGGCAGCTCGGATGCGTTGTATTCGATGCCATCGCTGACCATCTGCCGGGCAGCGCGGGCGAGCAGCTCGCGCTTGGCGTTCATGCGCTTGACTGCGGCATCGCGATCGGCATCGCAGGCGAACTCCTCGTAGCGAAGCAGGTGAGCCAGCTTGCGATCGAAGAGGTCGATCTCCTCATGGAGAGATTTCAACTGGTATTTATCCTGCAACAGAGCGGACATGAAGGACTCCAGCGGCCGTAGCCGGGGTTCGGCGAAGAGAGGAAAAGTCGCGGAGCGGAGTGCCAGCGGACGACTCGGAGGTGTCAGAACGACGACTCGAAAATGCCGGAATGTGGAAAGAGGGGCCGAACTGGCCCCTCTTTGATCCTGCTTGCTTGCTTACAGAACCTGCACGTTCTCAGCCTGCCAGCCCTTGGGTCCCTTTACAACGTTGAACTGGACCGCCTGACCTTCCTGGAGCGAACGGAAGCCGTTGCTCTGAATTGCCGAGAAGTGGACAAACACGTCCTCGCCATTGGTGCGGCTCAGAAAGCCAAAACCCTTGGCGTCGTTAAACCATTTCACTGTTCCCTGTTCCATAACTGTACTTGTTTCCTTTTTCTTTGAAGTGTATCGCTGAACTCTGCGTGGAATTTTTTGCGAGTCAGCGGAACAGCCAGAACAGGCAAGAAACCATTTCGGATTCGACGATCTGCTACCAGTGTACCACGGCGCCCAAGCCGATCCAAGGCAAAAACACGGGTATTGGGCCTCAGCCGGTGATGAGCCCCCCTGTGGCCAAAGGCGTTTCAAATTGGCAGACGATCCGGCAGACGATCCGCGGAAACATCCAAAGCACCGTCCAGCAAGCGTTCCGTCACCCTCTGGAAGTGGTACCCCATGACCGCCAGAGTCATGGCCGCGCCGAACGAAGCGCGATGGCGCGTAGCCGCCGCCGCGACAAATCTCCAGTAACTGGCGCGCGATTTTCCAAGTATCCCCTGACGCACCAGCGATAACACGAGCGCCCGGATATTACCGAAATTGACATGCGGATGATACCGGGGCTGACAGCGGCTCAGATACTGCCGCACGCGCCGGTAGTAAGGCTCGCTCGCGTAGATTCGCCGGAGCACCGAGCGATAGCCGTCGATCAAACGCTCCGCGTTCATGCTGGGCCGAAAGTTCAGTTGGCAAGCCATGTTGTTCCCTCCGCCGCTGTCCTCGATCCGGCCCTCGCGCGTGAGCCGGCGAAAAAGCTGCGTGCCCGGTATTGCCTGCAGGAGCCCGACCATCGCAATCGGAATTGCGCTCTTCTGAATAAACTCGACAAGGCGATCGAAAATATCCTCACGGTCGGTATCGAATCCAAGAATGAATCCGCCCATGACTTCGATTCCATACCCTTGGATGGCCGCGACGCTCGCCAGCAGATCGCGGCGCGTGTTCTGCAGTTTGTTGGTCGCGGCCAGGCTCGACTCGTCCGGCGTCTCAATACCCAGAAAAACCGAGGCGAAGCCCGCGTCCTTCATCGACTGGAGCAACGCGGGATCGTCGGCCAGGTTGATCGAGGCTTCGGTGATGAAGCGAAATGCGTGACCGTGCGCCCTTTGCCACTGGCCGATCGCGGCCAGCAAAAGGCGCGCCCGCACTTTGTTCCCGATGAAGTTGTCGTCGACGATAAACACCGCGCCGCGCCAGCCCGCGTCGTAGAGCTGGTCCAGTTCCCGAACCACCTGCGCCGCCTCTTTTGTGCGCGGGCGTCGCCCGTAAATCTCGATAATGTCGCAGAACTCGCAATTGAACGGGCATCCGCGCGAACACTGCACTGTCATGGTGCTGTAGCGCTCCATGCGGATCAGGCTCAGATCCGGCAGCGGGCTTTGCTCGAGGCCGGGCCGCTCCGCGCTCTGGTAGAGCGGCCGCGCTGTCCCGCGCCCCAGATCGGCAGCCAGGCCGCCGATCAGATCCTCCGCCTCTCCAATCACCACGTGATCGCACTCGAGCTCCGCATGCGGGACGGTGCTCGCGATCGGCCCGCCTACGACTGTGCGCAGACCCCGCGTGCGACAACGGCGCACGATGCCCAGCAGTTCGCGCTGTTGCACCTGCATGCCGCTGATGAAGGCCACGTCCGCCCAGGCGAGATCGCGATCGCGCAGGCGCTCGACATTCGCATCGATCAGCCGCTTGTTCCAGGAAAGAGGAAGCAGCGCCGCCACCGTCATTAGTCCCAGCGGAGGCTGCGCGGCGCGCTTGCCCTGAAACGACAGGGCATAGCGAAAGCTCCAGTAAGTATCGGGAAATCGCGGATAGACCAGCAGCACGTTCACTGTTCAATCTCCACCGGGCCAGGCGCCGGCGGATCGTGCAGTCATTCTCAACACACGGCCCCGGAGTGGTCCACCACCAGTGTGCGCCTGCGGGACCGCGTGGAAACGCATCTACAAAAACATTACAAAGCGATTGGCGCGGTGGTAGGTGGCGGCAAAAGCAAAAGGGAGCGGATTGTTCCGCTCCCTCTGTGCGTTTCGATTTCGAAGACTACTTCTTCGGCGGGGCGATGGTGTCCTTCGCGGACTTGGCCACGCGGAACTTGACGACTGTTTTCGCCTTGATCTTGATCTGTTCGCCGGTCTGCGGATTGCGGCCCATGCGCGCCTTCCGCTCCGCCTTCACCAGGCGGCCCAGGCCTGGAATGACAAACACTCCGTTCTTTTTCGTTTCCTTGATCGCCGTATCCGCCAGCAGGTCCAGAAACGCAGCTGACTGTTTGTTGGTGATTTCCAGTTTCTCCGCCATCTGTCTTACCAGTGCGGTCTTGGTCATTGTTGTTGCCATCGGGTATTCCTCCTTGATTTTATCGAGGTCGCCGGAATCAGTTCTCCGGTTCGCTCTCCGGGTCCTCTCAACCTGCGCAAAAGCCAGTATTGACGCGGCTCCGAAATAACCTGCCGCCATTTACCGTGCGGCTTTCAGCGGCATTTGTCAATGGCAAAACCTGCGTTTCCACAGGTTTTTTGCGGTTTTTCCTGGCATTTCTCTGGAAAACGCGGTTTTTGCCTGATTTTGTGGCTGCGTGTGCGATGAAAGCCGCGAACTGCGCGTATTTGCGATGAGGCCAGCGTTTGATTTTCCCGTTGCGGTGCAGTCTAGTCCTCACGCATCGCACTGGCAATCGGCGATCAACTGCGCAGCGTGCCTCGGCTCCACTCTGGCCGCGGATTCAACGGCCGCGCGGGCTTCGGCCGCAACAATGGCGCGTTCAGAAAATCCACCAGCGGGGCCGCCAGGCGGAATCGCTTTTCGATCTCCTCTGCCAGCCCAGGCTTCAGCGCTGTCTCTGCGGGCAAATGCGCGGTCACACCCCATTGCCGCCATTTGATCCACTCGATCGCAGGATGATCAGCGGGAAATCCCTTCGGCGCGCGGGCCAGCGCCATCGGATCGTGAATCGCAAAAAACCGCAGCAACTGCCGATCCTCGATCAGGCGTTTCCATTCCGTATGGCGCTCCAGCAACCGTCTGCGGATGGCCAGCAGCTGCTCCTTCTCCGGCATATAAACACCAGCCGCAACCACCAGTTCCGTCGGCCCGATGTGCATGTAGTAGCCGCCGCCCGAGGTTTTGCTCATCTCCGCGCGCGACCACCAGGCGCCGAGATGCGTCTTGTAAGGCGACTTGTCGGCCGAGAATCGGGTGTCGCGATAAATACGAAACAGGCACTTCGCCGCCGGCCTCATGTGCGCGGGAGCATACTCCGCCATGCCTTCGGTCACGCGGTCGATGAGCGCCAGCATCGGCTCTTTCAGATCGCGCTCGAAAATGGCGCGCCGCTCCTCAAACCACTCCCGGTGGTTGTTGCGTTTGAGCCCGCGCAGAAAGCGGAGCGCTTCGTTACTAAAATAAGCGTGGCGTTTCACCTGCTCATTCTATCGGGGGCTCCCTGTGGATTCACCCACAGCTGTATTGCTTTTGAGGGCCCCTGGCCTTCAAACTAAAAGTATGCGCGGTAGCTGTTTCATGATCGTTGTGATGGCTGTCGGGCTTGCGGCCGGAGCCGCAAGCAGCGCCATCGCCGCGGCGAAATCCGCGAAACCTCACCTCACACCGCATCAGGCACAGCAAATCGCCGCCCTTGTGGCCCGCCACGACAACATCGATCTCAGCGACTCCCATATCGAGATGAACAGCATGGACGTGAGTGCCGATTTCGCGCCTGGCTTCTTCAGCTTCATTGTCATTCGCGAAAGCGCAACCCCTGGGCCCGACGAAACGCTGCGCCGTTACGCCATCAGCCGCCACACCGGCGATGTGTGGGAGATGACCCTGTGCACGCATTACGATTTCCCAGAGCTGGAGCGCATGCAGCGCGCATTGGTGGGCCGCGCCGGCCTCAATGTCTACGAACTTGCTTTTCAGGAAAAGCAGCTCGGCTGCACCGATCAGAAAGCCAAACCGGCGCTGTAGGAGCAATTGGCTCGGATACCCTCCCGGTGCAGCCGTTCAGCAATCGTCGCGCACGAATCACCGCGCAACGCCTGGGGAACCGATCTGCCGGACCACGCGCCACGCATAAAGAAAGCCGGATAAAACCGTCAGCGTTACAGTGGCCGTGAGAGCCCACTGGCGCAGCAGCACCACCCAGTTCGGCCCATAGAACTGGCAGAGCAGCACCGCCGCGAGGGCCAGAATCTGCGCGACTGTGTTCGCCTTGCCGAAGATGCTCGGCTTAAAATTGCGGATCGAAGTCGTCGCAAAAAGGATCGCGCCCACCACCATGATTCCGAGGTCGCGGGCAAAGACCAGGACGGTGACCCGCCGGGAAATCAGCGCCTCGTGATGGAGGACCAGAAACAGCGTGCTCAGCAGAAGCTTGTCCACCACCGGATCGAGGTATTGCCCGAGCATGGTGCGCTGATGCAGTAGCCGGGCCAGCAGTCCATCCATTGCGTCGGTCACCCCCGCAAAGACAAACAAGCCGAATGCCAGCGGATAGCGCCCGTCGAGAACCGCGAGCACCAGGAAGGGCACCACGCAGAGGCGCAGAAACGTCAGCAGATTGGGAGTTGCCCGAAGTTCGTTCATCGGATCAGTCGCCGCGTCGACGGCCCTCGCAAATTCAGAATCGACGCCATTGCAAAGGATTCATGGTATCAGCGGGCTTCGTAACAGCGGGCTTCGAGATTCCCATGCGGGCAGGGACGAATATCCAGATCGGGAGTTCAACGAAGGCTACGAAGATGGTGGAAGGCTTTCAAGGCAGAGCGAGTTCCCCCATCCCTGCTATCATGACGAAAAGCGGTTCCGCCCTGTGTAGGCGCGTAGCTCAGTTGGTTAGAGCGCTACCTTGACACGGTAGAGGTCAGGAGTTCGAGTCTCCTCGTGCCTACCATTCTTTCAACAACTTACAGCGGGATCGCGGCGTTGGCCGCTCCATAGCTGGAGCAGTTTTTGCTACCAAAATGCTACCAGTCGCAGTCAGATGCAACGCATCTCTCTGATTCCCTACGAGCCATAGCCGCAAAGACCTTCTTGACCTTACCGCGCTCGAAAGGCGATCACGGCCTTCGGTGCCTCACGTATAGCGATCACCACAGGCAGAAGAGGGAAGAAGGTGGGTGCCGGCTCGCGGCGACAAACTAGCCGATTCCCGGATCGGGCAATCTCCTGGATCTTCGTGCATGGAATTGCGGTCTGAGGGGTCTGCTTTCGACATGCCTGTTCCTCTCTTGTGCCAGAGCCTCAGGAGGACGGACAGGTCACCGTGCGATATGCGAGTGAAGCAGGGCCCTGGACCCGCATACACTTGCGTGTGAGCAGAACAGAACAGCTTTTGCTTTCCCGCGACGAGATAATCTCGGTGCCCGAAATTCTATCGGTGAAGACATCTCGGTACCCGAAAAACTTTGCCCTTGCAAATCTGGACCAGATCCCGCACCACGCAATCACGGAGAGACTTGAAATAACCGTAGAAGTGCGAAAGCGTGATGACAGCACCCGATACGAATTTTGCAACCGAGAAACCAGGCGAGAAAGGCGGCCCGGCGGGCGTTGACCCGGCCGGAACTCCGGCGCCTTTGGACAAGTCCTCGCCGGTTGCAAAGGCCAGGAACCACAACATCCGCGTTTCCACCGCCGTCCTCGATGCGGCGGGGAAGGACGGCGATGCTCTGCTTCAGTCTCTGCACACGACTCCCGAAGGTCTGACCCAAGCGGAGGCTGAAGCGAGAGCGCGTATCGCCGGGCCGAACGAGGTTGCGCAGGAACGGCGGCGCGGCTGGTTCATGCGGCTCCTGATCATCCTTCGCAACCCGCTGGTGATTCTGCTGGCAGCTCTCTCGTCGATCTCCTTTGCCACGGGCGACGCGCGCGCCGGAACCGTGATGGCATGCATGGTGGTGCTGAGCGCGACGCTGCGCTTCGTGCAGGAAGCCCGCGCGGACGCGGCCGCAGCGAAGCTCAAAGCCATGATCCACGTGACCGCCACTGTCTTTCGAGATGGCAAGGCGCAGGAGATGCCGCTGCGCGATCTGGTCCCTGGGGACATCATCAATCTGCAACGCCGGCGACATGATCCCTGGCGATGTGCGGGTTCTCACTGCGAAAGACCTGTTCGTGAGCCAGGGCACGCTTGACCGGAGAGTCCTATCCTGTCGAGAAGTTCCACGATCCGGACCCGAAGGCCTCCAATTCGCCGATCGACCTGAAGAACATTTGCTTCATGGGGACGAGCGTTGAAAGCGGCACGGCAACCGCGGTCGTGGTCGTCACCGGAGTCAACACTTATCTCGGCACCATGGCCGGCTCGATCACGGAAGAAGCGCCGCCGACCAGTTTCGACCGCGGCCTGAGCCGCTTCACATGGCTGATGATCCAGCTCATGGCAGTCATGGTGCCTCTGGTCTTCCTGATCAACGGCTTTACCAAGCACGATTGGAAGAGCGCGTTCTTCTTCGCGATGGCCGTGGCCGTGGGTCTGACCCCCGAGATGCTGCCCATGATCGTCTCCGTGTGCCTCTCCAAAGGCGCCATCGCGATGAGCCGCAAGAAAGTGATCGTCAAGCGGCTCAATGCCATTCAGAACTTTGGCGGGATGGACGTACTGTGCACGGATAAGACCGGCACGCTGACCGAGGATCGTGTCGTCCTGCAGCGGCACTGCAACGTAGCGGGACGAGAAACCGACGAGGTGCTGCTGGACGGTTACATCATCAGTCATTTCCAGACCGGCCTCAAGAATCTGCTCGACACGGCGATTCTGAATAGTTCGGATTTCCATCAACAAGCGCTGATCGAAAAGTATAAGAAGCTCGATGAAATCCCATTCGACTTCACGCCGGCGCATGATGTCTGTGATGGTGGAAACTCCTGAAGGTAAAGCAATCCTGCTGACCAAAGGCGCTCCGGAAGAGATATTCCACCAGTGCTCCCAATTCGAGTTGGACGGGAAGCTGTCGCCCATGGATCCCGCGCTGATGAAAGGGTTGCGGGATGAATATGCGAGCCTCAGCAGACGATGGCTTCCGGGTTCTGGCCGTAGCAGTCAAGGAATTACCGGGGAAGCAGTCCTGCTCAAAGGAGGACGAGCGCGACCTCGTTCTTAAAGGATACGTTGCATTTCTCGATCCGCCCAAGGGTACGGCGGCAATCGCAATCCAGGCGCTGCACAAGCACGGTGTAGGAGTGAAGATCCTCACCGGCGACAACGACCTGATCAGCCGCAAGGTGTGCCGGGACGTGGGACTTGAGCCCGATCCCATGCTCCTGGGCGAGGCCGTGGAGAAGATGTCTGACGCGGAATTGGCGGATGCGGCGGAAAAGACGACGCTCTTTGCACGTCTTACTCCTGCTCACAAGCAGCGGATCGTTCGCCTCCTCCGCAGCAAGGGACATGTAGTCGGCTTCATGGGAGACGGAATCAACGATGCTCCCGCGTTGCATGCCGCGGACATCGGCATCTCGGTGGATACCGCCGTGGACATCGCCAAGGAGTCGGCGGATCTGATTCTGCTGGAGAAAGACCTCATGGTGCTCGAAGGGGGCGTGATTGAAGGACGAAAGGTCTTCGCGAACATTCTCAAGTACATCCGGATGGGAGCCAGCTCCAACTTCGGAAATATGTTCAGCGTGCTTGGGAGCGAGCGCCTTTCTCCCGTTCATCCCGATGGCGCCGATCCAGATATTGACGAACAACATGCTGTATGACTTCTCCCAGGTGCCGATTCCGACGGACGCGGTGGACGAAGAACTGGTGGCGCGGCCGCGGCCCTGGGACGTCGGGGAGATCAAGCGGTTCATTCTCTGCATTGGACCCATCAGCTCGATCTTCGACTACACCACTTTCTTCGTCATGCTCTACCTGTTCAAGTGCTGGGATCCATCCCGCGCTCCGTTATTTCAGACTGGCTGGTTCGTCGAGTCGATCATGACGCAGACACTCATCATCCACATCATTCGCACCAATAAAATCCCTTTCTTCCAGAGCCGCGCGAGTTGGTCTCTGACTCTGACAACGATGGCCATCATGGCCTTCGGAGCGTGGCTTCCGTACTCCCCACTGGCCTCCTCGCTTGGCCTCGTGCACCTGCCGGGGCTTTACTGGCCGATTCTGCTCGCCACACTGCTTGCCTACTCGTGCCTTACGCAAGGGATCAAAGGTCTGGCTGCTGCGGAAGAAATGGATATGAACGGGCATCCGTTGTTCCTGATCCCGACTGGCTGCAACCAGGAATTACTCCACCTCCGCAGATCCAGGAAGAGGAGTCTTTGCAGCGAGCTCCGAAGCAGCGGGATCTGCAAGTTCCTGAAACAGGTCTTCCCAGCCGGCGAGAATCGATACGGGAAGATCGATTGTCCGTACGGTTGGATCACTGCTGCTGATGGCAAGGACGGCTACGCAGTCACCGTCCACAAATGGATCTGAAACTAACTCCATGTGTTCGCCATACAGATTCATATGTTTGCCCACGATATAGCCAAGCTTCGTAATTCGTGCGCAGTTATCGGAAGGCGAACGAACAGCTATGGGCTCTGGAGAGGAAGAGGACATGTGTCACCTCGGGGGTTTGGGGGCTGTGGCACCGGGGACAACATGATCGCAGCTACCGGTTTGAACCCATATTCTCTTCCAACTGACAGGGAAAAAGCTGAGCTCTCCGATACAGAGTAACTATCCTCAACGCAGTCGGTAGGCGATTAACTTGCCGGAATCCGGGACCGTCAGGCACCTCTTCCTCAGTGAAGGTGCCTCCGGTGCAAAAACTCGCAAGCCGCGGGTCGAGATGTGTGAGTGACACCCGGCCGTGCGGCTTCACACTTGCAAGCGATACCAGCATGGCACTGTGCGCTAACAACGATCTGTTCTGTTTTGCTCACTTGTCGAAGTTGTTTCCCGCCTATACTCGGGTGGTTGTCGTGAGTTTCTTTCCTCGCCTTCGGCTTACTCACGCCGGGCTCAGACGAGCAAATGCAGGTAAGCAAACAGGAAGACTGGAGCCTTTATGAGTCTCAATACAAAATCGGATGTTAAGAGTCATCTCTTCACAGAAAGCGCGCAGTCACTTTTTTCCCCGAACCGGCTTGATACTGCAGCCGAAGCGGAGAGCGGAGCTTCCGGCAAGCAGGCAGACACGGAAGAGAATCCGAAAACTCCTCTCCATCTGATTGGCCCTGAACCAGTTGCTGACGCCCAGGTTGGCGGCTCGGTGGGCGTGCCGGCGAATGAACCGTGGCACCCAAGGAAGCTTTGACGCCTGGTGGCGACTCCGTGCCAGGCTTCCGCTGAAAAGCCCAAGCCGAAGCCGCATCCTCCGGCTGGACAATGGGAAGCCTGCTTGAGCCGCGGCCCGCAATTACGAGTCGGCCGTCGGAGTGCCGAGGATAGAGGGCTTAGCCGCGTTGCGGTCTGGCAATTGATCGAGCAGCACAACATTCAGCAACGATTTGTGAACATGGATGCCCCCGTTGTACTGGACAAACCCAAGTTTGCGGAAGCGATTCATGAAGAAACTGACGCGGGATCGGGTGGTGCCCACCATTTCCGCAAGAGTTTCCTGCGAGATCTTCGGAATCAGCGATACCGGGTGACCGGGCTTGCCGAATTCGGCCATCAACAGGAGGATTCTGGCCAGGCGCTTTTCGCTCGAGTTGAAAAGCTGGTCGACAAGATCGGCCTGGATTCGCATGCTTCGTGCCAGCAGAAACGAGAGGAACCGGTCGGAGAAAGCATGTTCCTCGTGTATGACGCGGATCATCTCCTCTCGCTCAATCCTGAGCGCGGTGCAACTCGTGATGGCAGTGGCCGTCGCCAGGCGGAGCCCGGCGACCCCAGCGAGCGATTCCTCTCCTACAAAATCGCCGGCAGAGAGAAGCGTGACGGTTGCTTCCTTGCCGCTGGTTGAGACTACGGTGAGTTTTGCGCGGCCTTCCTGAAGATAAAAAATCGAGTCGGCGGCATCTCCCTGTGAAAAGAAGACCTGCTTCGCCTGCATTTGCACGATTTTTCGTCCCAGCCCGGCACTTGCGAGAAAGGCTTCGACGTCAAACGGGATTTTTCGAAGGTCAATCATGCGATGACCCCTTTCCGGGCGCGGGGGCACCGACGAGCGGTACAACGAGGGCGCTGGAGCGCGTCCGGTTCAAGGTGAACGTGGGGGAACTGATCAATATTATAGATCGACCTGCAGGAAAGAGCTCCACCTGGACTCTTCGGCTCGTCTATGCAGGCATGACAATTCAGTTTCGTCAAAACGAAACAGGCTTTGTGGTTCGTATTGCTCAGACTGAGCCGATCCCTGACAGCTAGAGTCGAGAATGTAAGGGTAGTATGACGATCGCCCCGACATTAGGGTCGGGGGAATTCATGATGGGTTCCATCCTTACGGTGACTGCTGCTGCTGCAATGTTGTTGCCGCAACGCGGCATCCCACGCAACTCTACAGACCGCAGACGCCTTAAGGGGGTCATTTATGCGCGGACTCAGAACTCTACTTTGCGCTACAGCAATGCTTGCGCCTCTGACCCTGCTGCCAACAGGCAACGCGCAGGTTGTCATAGACATCGGTGTCCCACCCGTCTGTTCCTACGGCTATTACGACTATTCCCCCTATGCATGCGCGCCGTATGGCTTTTACGGGCCCGGCTATTTCTATAACGGCGTCTTCCTGGGCATGGGCCCATGGGCCGGCTGGGGCTACGGCCACGGCTGGGGCAGCCATCGTTTTAGCGGCGGAGGAGGAGGGCGATACAACGGCGGAGGTGGCGCGGCGGCTAATCGTGGACATTATGCCGGTGGCGCGTCCCACGCCACAGCAGCGCGTCCCAGCGCATCCCATGCCGCACCTCGTTCCACAGCAGCGCGGGGCAGCGCACCCCATGCCGCACCCCACGTAGCGCGTGCCAGCGCATCCCATAGTGCTCCCCGCGCCCCAGCAGCGCGCGGCGGCGGCGGTGGATCCCGGGGTGGTGGCGCCGGATCGCGCGGTGCTGGCGGCGGTGGAGCCCACGGCGGACAACAGTAGCCGCAACTGCTGAACCAGGCAGCGCACGGGAAATACAAAGCGGCGGGGCCTACTAACTCCGCCGCTTTGCATGCTTGGTGCATATGTACTGCTCTATGCGGCCCATACCTGAAACGCATTTCGCGTGCGCTCCACCTCCGTCTGTTCTCTGCGCAGCGTGTCGCAAAGTTCTTCTGCGAGTCAGGGGTAAAGACATAACCGAAATCGGATCGACTACCATCAGTGCGCTGTTTTGCTCAGTATTTAGGGAGCTTCCTGTTTGATGATCGAAATGACGAGGAACCCTCTGGCCCGATAAACGGCGCCCGTGGATTGTGGATGCGATCTCACATCCGGTGCCCGGGATTTCATTCGGTTGAGATGCTTCGAACCACCGTCAGCTTCTCCCACATTCACGTGGAGCATGCCAGGTCATTTAGACCGTCCGGAAAGGAACCTACCTTGAGCGCGCATGATTTTCCGGTGATTTCAGGCCGCAAGCTCGCATTGCCGAGTCCGGGGCTTCCTCATCTGTTCGAAACAAAATCGGTTGCAGTGTCGGGACCCAATGGTCCGCTGATTCCAGCAGTAGCGGTCATCGGCAACCACCTTCCTCGGCAATGTGGAATTGCCACGTTCACGACTGATTTGTGCAACGCGATTGTTGCTGAGTACGCGAACCTCGATCTTTTTGTCGTCGCCGTGAACGATCCTCAATCCCATTACAGCTACCCTGCGCGGGTGCGGTTCGAGCTGACGGAGGCCGATCCCGTCTCCTATCGGGCGGCAGCCCAATTTATCAATTCCAGCGGTGCCGGCGTCGTTTCTCTGCAGCATGAATACGGAATCTTTGGGGGCACGACCGGCAGCCATATCCTGCATCTTCTCGAACACCTCAGCATGCCGGTGGTAACAACGTTGCATACGGTTCTCCGCGAGCCGAATGTCAACCAGCTCGTCGTCATGCAGGAAATTGCCGCGCGCTCCGACCGCCTGATCGTGATGAGCGAGCACTCCTTTCGCTTTCTGCAGGACGTGTTTGGCGTTTCCGGGGAAAAGATTGAACTCATCCCTCATGGCATTCCCAACCTTCCGTTCGAGGATCCTGCGTTCTTCAGCAAGCTCGCTTCGACCGAAGGAGCAACCGTATTGCTTACGTGCGGGCTCCTGTCTCCCAACAAAGGACTTGAGAATGTAATCAGCGCGCTGCCACAGATCCTGTCTCGACACAGCGACGTTGTCTACATCATTGCAGGAGCAACCCATCCACATGTTCGGCTGGTCGAAGGCGATCGGTATCTGCTCCTGCTACAGACTCTGGCCAGAAAGCTAGGCGTGGAGGAGCACGTGATCTTTCAGAATCGCTTCCTCAGTCCCCGGGAGATGGCGTCATTGGTTTGTTCAGCCGATATCTACATCACACCTTACCGCTACGAGGCGCAGGCAGTATCGGGAGCGCTTGCCTATGCCCTGGGCGCTGGAAAGGCGATAATCTCGACGCCATACTGGCACGCTGCCGAACTTCTGAACAATGGGCGCGGCACGCTCGTTCGCTTTGATGATCCGGCCGCGATCGCCCAGGCGGCCGTCAACCTGCTGGACAACGATACTGCGCGCCGTGCTATGGGCAAACGCGCTTATCTCCATTCAAGGCCCATGGTCTGGAACCAGGTGGCCCATTCTTACATGCGTGCCTTTGTTCGAGCTTGCTCGAATCGCATGCAACCTGCACGAATGGAGATTCCCCTACAGTCTGTAAGGCGGCTCGCCGCCGAGCGGTGTCGCGCCTCCCTGCCGGCGCTCTCCAGCGCTCCTTCCCCCGGAGGTGAATCATGAAGGCGCTGCTGATTTACCCCAAATTTCCTGATACCTACTGGAGCTTCAAACACGCCCTGTGGTTTCAGGGTAAGCGCGCCGCACAGCCTCCCCTGGGGCTCATGACGATCGCAGCACTGCTTCCTGCAAGTTGGCAGAAGCGGCTGATCGACTGCAACGTGGAGCGATTGAAGGATACAGACCTCGCTTGGGCGGATGTTGCGCTGGTGAGCGGGATGCATGTCCAGCAGGAGGATCTGGAGTTAGTTATCGAACGTTGCCGCGCGCGGGGGCTGCAAACGGTCGTGGGCGGTCCCATCGCCAGCAGCATCCCCGCAGAAGCACTGAAGGCAGACCATGTTGTCATCGGCGAAGCAGAGGATCTGATCGCAACACTCGCACGCGACCTGGAAGCCGGCGAAGCCGGCCCTGTCTACGAAGCGGCGGAGAAGCCGGCCATGAAAGATAGCCCACTCCCGGATTTCAGCATCATCAAAATGCGCCGTTACAGCACCATGCCCGTTCAATATTCGCGCGGATGTCCCTTCAACTGCGAATTTTGTAACATCGTCGAAATCTATGGCAGACGGCCTCGTACGAAGGCTGTCGAGCAGGTGCTGGCCGAGCTGGACCAGCTGTACGAAATGGGCTGGCGCGAAGCCGTTTTTGTAGTCGATGACAATTTCATTGGGAACAAGAAGCGCACCAAGGAATTGCTGACCGCAATGGCCGAGTGGGGACGGACCCACAGATATCCCTTTCGGTTCAGCACAGAAGCTTCGCTGAACCTGGCCGACGATCCGGAGGTGCTGCAGTTGATGAAGGATGCTGGGTTCGCTTCAGTGTTCCTGGGGATCGAGACGCCGGATGAGTCCAGCCTGATTGCGAACCACAAGCTGCAAAATACCAAACGCGATCTGCTTGAGAGCGTCCAGCGTATCCAGCAGTATGGCATCGAGGTCATGGGAGGGTTCATTCTAGGCTTCGACACGGACCAGGAAGACATATTCGACCGGATGGTTGAATTCATCCAGAAAAGCGCTATTCCGTTGGCTATGGTGGGATTGCTGCAGGCCATGCCTGGCACACAACTGTTCCGCAGGCTCCGGAACGAAGGCCGGATACTGGATGCCGGCGATGGAGACAATACGGATTGCAAGCTAAATTTCCTGCCGCGCATGGACGCAGCGCGTCTGGTGGAAGGCTATCGATCCGTCCTGAAACGGATCTACTCCTGTGATGCATATTATGAGCGCGTGGAGCTCTTTCTCAGCCGTTGCCATCCACAGACTGCTGTGCGGCTACGCTATGCAAATCTGCGCGCCATGGTTCTTTCTGTCGTGCATCAGGGCGTGCTCGGAAAGGATCGCCTCAGGTACTGGAAGTTCCTGCTGGCGGCAGCCTGGCGGTATCGCCAGTCCTTTGGAGTAGCGATGACTTTGGCGGTGATGGGCTATCACTTCCAGGTCATGACCGAACGGTTATTGCAAACGAGATGACGAACAGGGACAAAGCGGGTGGGCTCACGGGAAAGACATCCCTGACCCGAGGTCGGCCTTGGCCGGGAGAGCCGAGCGCTTTGCGAGTGACTCGGCGATTTCGTAATAGTTTGACCTGAAATGAATACAACGAAAAACCCTCAAAGATGAGCAAAACAGCACAGACAGGATTCTGACCCGGGACGATGATGGGGCAAAAGTTGAGTGTGGCGCTGCCCAGGTGCTGGAAATCTGGCGTCGGAGTTGCGGGCCACAGAGTAGACCGGTCTGGAGAAGACCTCACGGATTGCTGGTTTGCATGCATTGAGTGTGTGCGGTATTGACCAGTGCCAAAACCGGTGTGATGGGACACTGAAGGACCGGCTTCCCTATTGATGCTCGTAATACTGAGGTGAGCGATGCCAAACCTAAAGGCAAGGCTCCTCGTTGTTGACGATGATGCGCTGATTTGCAGGAACATGTCGACCATCTTTACCGTTCTGGGCTATGCCACCCGTACCGCCCCGAATGGCTTTTCCGCATTGAATGCTATCAGGGAAGAGATTCCCGACATCATTCTCTCCGACCTGAATATGCCCGGTATGTCCGGACTTGAATTGCTTTCCGTGGTCCGGCGCCGCTTCCCATCCATTCGCGTAATCGCCATGAGCGGCGCGTTCGAAGGCACATCCGTACCTCCGGGCGTTGCGGCGCTGGTTCGTACTTGTCTCTCGGAAATACTCGTCGGAGCCGGCTATGCGGTGCGAAATGCCTCCGATGGCTTCTCCGCTTTGGCCGCAATTCGGGACGAGATTCCCGACCTCATCCTCTCCGACCTCAACATGCCCGGCATGTCCGGCTTTGAATTGCTCTCCGTGGTCCGCCGCCGCTTTCCCTCCATTCGCGTCATCGCCATGAGCAGCGGATTTCCAGGTACGGATATCCCCCACGGTGTTGCCGCCGACGCCTTCTATCAAAAAGGAGCCTATCCCACACTCCTCCTCCGCATCGTGGAAGATATAACCCGCCCAGGCCAATCGCTGGTCAGCCGTCGCCCCCGTCTCCTGGCGCCCATCTGGGTTCCAGCCAACGGGCACAATGCCTCCGGAGAGATGTTCGTCACGATTACCTGTCCTGAGTGTCTCAGGGCCTTCCCCCAAATTCTCGACCAGAGCGCCGTTACCGCCCTTGAAACCAGATGCGCCTGGTGCCGTATCCCGATTCGCTGTGCGATCGTCCACCCGGCGGCAGCCGCCTGAGATTCCAGCCCTCGCCTCGGCGTGGCCCATGACGCGCCGGCAGCACCGACGGTCAGGGAGATTGCTTTAGAGCAAAAGTGACCATCTTTCTGCGTGGCCACTCTGCAACACTTGTCCGCAGGAGGGACTTGGAAGGATTCCGGCATGAAGCTGCGCATCATCATCCTCCCGTTCATCGTCGGCGCGCATTTTGCAGCTTTCCAGGTACCGGCGAAAGCGCAGTCGTTATCCGTCGACGCCGGTGATTCTTCTGCCGCAGTCGCAGGCACAAACTCGGCACGACCAGACCTGAGCTACGATCGCCCGAGTCAGAGAACCAAGATTCGCAACTATGCCTTAGATGCATTCGGTCCGCTTCCCATTGGCGTCGCGGCAGTCGAGGCCGGCATCAATCAGGAAGATAATTCGCCTCCGGAATGGAAGCAGGGCGTTGATGGTTACAGCAAGCGATTCGGATCCGACCTTGCCGTCGAAGCGGTAAGCACGACGACACGTTACGCGCTGTCGGAAGCCTTCAGGGAAGACGCACTATATTACCGCTGCGACTGCAAAGGCGTGTTTCCGAGGCTTAGCCATGCCGTAATTTCAACTCTGACCGCGCGTCGCGGCGAAGATGGTCACCGCGTCTTCTCCTTTCCTGCTCTCATCGCGCCTTATGCGGGTTCCATGACCGCGGTCTACGCGTGGTACCCAAGCCGATTCGATGCTAAAGATGCGTTCCGGATGGGGAACTACACGATGCTGGGATATGTGGGAGCAAACATCAGCTTGGAATTCTTCTACAGCGCGCCCCGCTCCCTGCTGTCCCGCATGCATTTGAACAATGCGCACGGCGCGCCAGATTCAGGGTGGAACCGGTGATCGGTATTGAAGTCAGGTCCCTCACAGCTGCTTGCGCAACTTTCTCCCCCGGATAAGAGGCAATTGAAATGAGAAAAAGTAATTCGTTGTCAGCCTTGGTCTTCGTCGTCGTTGCCGGTCTCGGTGCGGCGCTTGCGTACCTCACACATCGAGCTTCGGGCAATGCAGTCAGCATAACAATCTTCTGTGCTGCAATTGTCGTTGCGTTCATCGTCTCCTCCGCCATTCAGGTCGCGGACCAATGGAATAAGGCTGTTGTTCTGCGATTGGGCAAGTTTCGCTCTTTAGAGGGACCGGGCCTTTTCTTGATTATTCCGCTGATTGAAAACATTCCCTACTGGCTCGACACCCGCGTTCTCACCAGTTCCTTTAAGGCTGAGAAAACACTGACCAAGGACACGGTCCCGGTCGATGTGGACGCGGTGCTGTTCTGGAAGATTATCGATCCGAAGAAAGCTGCTCTCGACGTGGCCGACTACCAAAGCGCAATCAGCTGGGCGTCCCAAACGGCGTTGCGCGACGTGATCGGAAAGACGATGCTTTCGGACATGCTCGAAGGTCGGGACAAGATAAGTAGCGTGCTGCGCGAGATCATCGATGAGCGTACCGAGCCGTGGGGCATCAACGTGATCTCGGTTGAGGTGAAGGATGTATTGATTCCGCCGGCGCTGGAGAATGCCATGTCCATGCAGGCTCAGGCGGAGAGAGAGCGTCAGGCCCGCGTCATCCTTGGTGATTCGGAGCGCCAGGTGGCGGAGAAGTTTGCCGAAGCTGCCAAAACGTACACCAATGATCCGGTTGCACTGCATCTGAGAGCCATGAACATGCTGTACGAAGGATTGAAGCAGAACTCGACCATCGTAATCGTTCCCAGCTCGGCCATTGAGACGATGCAGCTGGGCGGCCTTGCCGGGATGACCGCGCTGACCATGGGGATTGGGCAGGAAAACGCAAACCAAGCGCAGGCCGCGCGCAACGGCCACAGTGGCGCTCTGCCCGCACCCGAAGACGAATTGCAGCCCGCATGACAGACCCGGGACAGACTCACACGCACCATGAGGAAGGGCCGCATCCGAGCGGGGCTCAGCAGAAACGCCCGTACTGGATGCGCGCACATCGGGACTGGCGCTTCTGGGTCGCGGTGCTCTGCATCGCCGCGGCCCTGTTCGTCTACATAACCAGCGTCGACTTATCGCTGGTGCCAGGCCGGCACCATCACGCGACGGTCCCGGTGGGGCAATAGGGCGTTGCGTGGGACAAACCGTTCTGTACCCGCTGCGATTTGCGCCGATCTATCAATATCGGCTCTGGGGTGGGCGCCGACTGGCGAACTTGCTGAGTGCTCCGATGCCGAACGGTCCGATTGGCGAAGCCTGGGTGCTCAGCGACCGCGATGACCATGCCAGCGTAGTGGACAACGGCACTCTCAAAGGGCAGACCATCGATCAACTGATGTCCAGATTTCCAGAACAGATGATGGGGAAGATGGCGGGGCGTTTCCGGCGATTCCCACTGTTGCTGAAATTCCTCGACGCCCACGAGATGCTCTCAGTTCAGGTCCATCCTGGCTATCCCCCCGATCAGCCGCTGCCAGAGGGCGAGACAGCGAAGACGGAGGCCTGGGTGGTGATCGACGCGGGGGCGGACAGTCGCATCGATGCCGGTCTCAAACCAGGCGCCACGCCTGACATTCTTCGGCGGTCGATTGTAAACGGAACCCTTGCGGAGCATCTGGCATCCTTCACACCGAAGCCCGGTGACGGCGTCTTCATCCCAGCTGGAACGGTACATGCTCTGGGTGGCGATGTCGTCGTGTTTGAGATTCAGCAGAACAGCGACACGACGTTCCGCCTGTACGACTGGGGCCATATCGACACGAAGACCGGCAAGCCGCGAGCACTCCAGGTGGACCAGGCACTGGGCTGCATTGATTTTGCGGATGGATCCGCGGGTCTCGTGAAGCCAGCAGTGAATACAGCAGCTCCGGAGCGGGAGTTGGTCTTTGACTGCGAAGCGTTTCGTCTGTGGCGGCTGCGCAGCCATTTGCCTTTTCCGGTGGGAGCCCCGGAGTTTCCACGTGTGCTGGTCTGCGTCGAGGGTGCGGGGCAGATTGAGCACGACGACGCGGCTTATCCAATCGAAAGGGGCGAAGTTTGGCTGCTGCCAGCTATTGTCGGCATTCGTCAGTTTCAACCCAACGATGCAGTGGATTTGTTGGAGATTTCCTGCCCGGCCTGATGACGTTGGAAGCGCAAGTTGATTCGCAGCATGGGCGCTGCACAAGGAGAGTGAATGAAGAAGCTCATCGTTTTCGATCTGGATGGAACCCTCGCGAGGAGCAAATCGTCTCTCGACGACGAAATGTCCGCCCTGCTAAAAGATCTTCTCTCGATCGTCAAAGTGGCTGTGATCTCCGGAGGCGCATGGTCGCAGTTTGAGGAACAGTTACTCACTCATCTGCCGCACGACGAGCACCTGATGAATCTGTCCATCCTTCCGACTTGTGGAACGAAGTTCTTCCGCTACTCAGGCGAGTGGAAAAAGATCTATTCGGAGGACTTCACGGCGGATGAGAAAAACAAGATCGTCAGCTCACTGAAGAAGGCATTCCAGGAATCGGGATTCAAGGCCGATAAGGTGTGGGGAGAGGTCATCGAAGACCGGGGAAGCCAGATAACGCTGTCCGCGCTGGGTCAGCAGGCGCCGCTCGAGGAAAAGGAAAAGTGGGACCCGGATTTTGCGAAGCGGAAGAAGGTCAAAGCGATCCTCGACCCCTTACTTCCCGGGTTCTCGGTTCGGCTGGGGGGTGCGACCTCTATCGATGTTACCAAGCCGGGCATCGATAAAGCATACGGGGTTCGCAAACTGCGCGACGTTCTCGGCATTTCGCTGAAAGAGATGATCTACATCGGCGATGCGTTGTTTGTGAGCGGGAATGACTACCCGGCGGAACAGGCAGGCGTGATTTCCATTCCGGTGCGCGGGCCCGAGGATACGAAACGCGTGATCGAAGCTATCCTGGCGTGTTTAGGGGACGACGTCCCGCAGGCTGAATTACAGGTGGGGATCCGTGAGCGGGCTTAAATTGCAGCGCATCGGAATGGTCATGGAGCCGGAGCCCGGAAATCCCCAGGAAATCGAGGGCGTGCTGAATCCGGCTGCCGTGCGCGGTCCGGATGGCCAGCTCTATCTATTCCCGCGCCTGGTTGCGAAGGGAAATTACTCGCGCATTGGCGTTGCCCGAGTCCGGTTCAATGACGCCGGCGACCCCACGGGCGTCGAGAGGCTCGGCATCGCGCTGGAGCCGGAGGCCGATTACGAGCGGCGGCCCGATGGTGGAGGCGGTTGCGAGGATCCGCGGGTCACGTTTGTAGAACCGCTCCAGAGTTACATCATGACCTACACGGCATATTCGCCCAATGGACCGCGGATCGCGCTGGCTCAATCGAAAGATCTCTTCCACTGGCAGCGGATGGGGCTGACGACCTTTGCTCTGTGGCGCGGCATCGAACTCGGCGATGAGGACGACAAAGACGCCAGCTTCTTTCCTGTCGCGATTCCCAACCCATCCGGTCATCCGGAGCTGGCCATGCTTCACCGGCCGCTCTTTTCCGGCACTCGTCCAGAGGAGACCGCTCGCAATCCTTCGCCCCGCGCCGTGGACCTCGATCGGGAGAGCATCTGGATTTCCTATTGTTCGCCGACGCCGGAGCAACGGAATCCAGATCGTCTCGGACGATTTACCTCTCATCATCGCCTCGCAACGCCGGTTTCTCCCTGGGAGCGGCTCAAGATCGGTGCGGGAACTCCGCCCGTACTCACACGGCATGGGTGGCTCATCTTCTACCACGGTGTGAGTGAGTTAGACAAACCTGACAGCAAAGCACGTCACCTTTGCTACTCCGCAGGCGTCATGGTGCTTTCGAAGAAGCATCCGCAGCTGATTCTCTATCGCTCGGCGGAGCCGGTGTTGAAACCGGAACTTCCGGCGGAATGCCACGGGACCATCGCCAACGTCGTGTTTCCCACTGGCATTGATCGCCGCGACGACCTTGGATTACCGGATCGCTTCGATGTCTATTACGGCATGGCTGACAATCGGATCGGCGTAGCGCGTCTGGATTTGCCAGAGGTGCTGCCGGCAGGTGGAGATATGGGACCCGCGAAAGCGACAGTATGATGCATTCGCGACCCAGGCCAGGAATTTGTCAGGTTCATTTGGGTTGCCGTTCTTGTGGTCTTCGTTTTCGCGCTCGCCCATACCATAATTCATCAGCGTTTCCACAGTGGCGGCAGGGCAAACCCGAACGGCACTACCGGACAGTAACACCTGTAAGTGCTCCTGGAGGAGAGGCCAATCACCGTTGCCAAAGAATCTGGCTAGCTTCGAGCGGCACTGATGCGCCTGCATGATGTGGGATGATGCGTGGCGTGTAGTCGCTTGCGGGGCGGCGTCTCGGTGTCTCCGCTAAGTACACCAGGATGCCGTTTGCATTCGCACAGTCCGTACACGCCGTCATCGCCTCAACAACGGGCGATCCATCTTGCTCGTCAGGCTCCGCATAGATGTCGACCCTCAAATCGCTGGGAGCGAGATTGCCGGGAAAAATCTCAACGCGGAAAAAATGCTGGCCGTCATGCGTTTTCACTTCGACGCCGCCGAAGCGCACGGAGCTCCAGTGCTGAGTGATGTTCTTCTGCCACTGGATAATGCTGTTGCCTTGTGCTCCCTCACCGGCTGCGCGATCGCGGTAATCGGAAGCGGCGGGCAGATAGTGATCTTCCGTATATTCGCGGATAGCACGGGTGGCTGAAAATGTCGGAGTAAGCTGCGCCATGCTTTCGCGTACACGGCCCAGCCACTTCGCTGGCATTCCGCTTTCATTGCGCTCATAGAACTGCGGGATAACTTCACGCTCCAGAACCGAATACAATTTGTCCGCTTCCGTCGCGTCCCACGCCGGGTCTTCGCCGTGCTCTTTGCCGTCGCCGATGGCCCAGCCGACCTCGGGGGAATACGCTTCCGCCCACCATCCGTCCAGCTCAGAAAGGTTGAGCCCGCCGTTCACCAGAACCTTCATGCCGCTGGTTCCGCAGGCTTCCCACGGCCGCCGCGGCGTGTTGATCCACACGTCAACACCCTGCACCAGCTCCTGGGTCAGCAGCATGTCGTAATCGCTTAGAAAGACGACGCGTCCGCGGACTTCCGGCCGGCGGATGAATTCATTCCACTGCTGGATCAGCGCCTGGCCGGGTAAGTCCTGTGGGTGAGCCTTTCCGGCGAGAACCAGCTGCACCGGCCGCTGCGGATTGGAAAGCAGGCGAATCAGCCGGTCAGGATCGTGAAGGAGAAGATTCGGACGCTTATAGGTGGCAAAGCGGCGCGCAAATCCCAGTGTCAGTGTCTTCTCGTCGAATGCAGCGTCGGCTTCCCACGGTTGGTGCCCTTCCGATGCGAGCTGATGCGCGTACCGCATGCGAATCCGATCTACAAGTGTCGTTCGTCCTGCGGAACGCATTTCCCATAGCTGCTCGTCCGATAACCGGCGGATGTCATCCTCGACGGCATGGTCCCCGCGCCATCGTTTCTTGCCGCAAGCTGTAGTCCACAGTGCATCCGCGGCTGCCGAGTCCCAGGTGGGAACATGAATGCCATTGGTCACTGAGCCGATGGGAACTTCCGGCTCCGGCCACCGGGGGAAAAGGCCGCGGAAGATATGCCGGCTCACCTGTCCATGAAGCTTGCTCACACCATTAATTCGGCCGCTGGTGCGGACCGCGAGGCAGGCCATGTTGAAGGATTCCGAAGCATCGCTGCTATTTTGCCTCCCCATCGCCAGCAGATTATCGATCGAAATCGCGAGCTCGTCCTGCGCATAATGACTTAGATATTTACGGATGAGTTCTGGATCGAAGCGGTCAAATCCGGCGGCAACGGCCGTGTGCGTAGTGAAGATATTTCCAGCCCGAGTAACACTCATGGCTAGATCGAACGGCTTCTTATGATCCTCCATATAGAATCGTGCCCTCTCCAGCGTGGCCAAGGCTGCATGTCCTTCGTTGAGATGGCAGACTTCAGGCTGCAGGCCGAGCGCTCGCAACAGGCGCCAACCGCCTATACCGAGCACGATCTCCTGCTTCAGGCGCATCTCCGGATCGCCGCCATAGAGCTCGCTGGTAATTCCCCGATGCGCTGCGCTGTTAGCGAAATCGTTGCTGTCCAGTAAATAGAGATGCGTTCGACCAACCGAAACTTCCCAACAGCGAAGCCAGATCCTGGATTCGGGAAGTTGAATTTGCAACCTCAACCATTCGCCATTCGTTCGTCGCAATGGTCGGATCGGTAACTGGCCGGGATCGTTGACCGGATATAGCGCCCGCTGCCGGCCTTCCGAATCGAAATCCTGGCGGAAGTATCCCTGACCGTAAAGCAGTCCAACTCCCACCACCGGAACCCCGAGGTCGCTCGCCGCCTTCATCTGATCGCCCGCGACATTGCCCAGTCCGCCCGAGTAGATAGGCAATGCTTCGCTCAGCATGAACTCCATGCTGAAGTAGGCCGTCAGGGTTAGCGCAGAATTCGCATGCTTCGTTTGAAACCATGCGTCTGAGCTATACGAATCCCGATTCTGTTGCAGCAATTCGTCGAGACGCTGACGAAATCCTGTCTCCGCCAGTGCAGCTTTGATCGTGTCTCGGGACACGGTCTGCAGAATCACCCACGGATTCTGTGTGGCCGCCCAAAGATCGGTGTCCAAACGCTTCCACAACTCGTCCGCTGCATGATTCCAGGACCAGTGCAGGTTGAGCGCCAGCTCCGTCAGCGCGTCCATGCCTTCAACTTCCGGCTTTAGCGTCAATGGGAAGTGATCCTCTCTTCTTGCTGTTGCCCTTGCGGATGGCGCCAGTTCCGAGCCCTTACGCTGACACATGCTTGCGGATGGACTGCAATTCGGCGCGCCGCTTCGGAGTGGTTTTGGGCCAGGCCATCTTCAGGTCTTCGAGCGCATCGAGCACAATGCGGGAAACGATCAGCCTGGCGTTCTCTTTGTCATCGGCGGGAACAATATACCAGGGGGTGTGGTGCGTACTGGTCGCGTGCAGGCATTCTTCGTAGGCCTTCACGTAATCCTTCCAGTATTTCCTCTCGTGAATGTCAGCGAGGCTGAATTTCCAGTTCTTGTCTGGCTCATCGATGCGCGCCAAAAAGCGCTTTCGCTGTTCTTCCTGCGAAAGGTGAAGAAATATCTTGACTATCCGGGTACCGTTCCGATCCAGATGTTTCTCCAGATCGACGATGGAGCGATACCGCCCTTCCCAGACGGCTGTCTCGTCGCACAACTCTTTCGGGAGTCCCTGGCTGCGGAGAAGCTCAGGATGCACCCGAACCACCAGCACATCCTCGTAATAGGAACGGTTGAAGATGCCAATCCGCCCACGTTCGGGAAGATGACGGACCGCGCGCCACAGAAAATCGTGATCCAGCTCTTCGGCGCTTGGCTGCTTGAAGCTGAAAACTTCGCACCCTTCCGGATTGACGCCGGACATCACGTGCCGGATCGCGCCGTCCTTGCCGGCGCCGTCCATGCCTTGAAAAACCAGAAGAAGCGCGTAGCGGTGCGACGCGTAATGAAGCTGCTGCAGAGAACTGAGTTCTGCTATGTGCTTTTCCAGAAGGTCCTGATAGTCATCCTTCGATGCACAAACGGGCTTTACCTTCGTTGGCCACTTACTAAGTTCGACCTTCTTTCCGGGCCGAACGCGAAAATCCTTCGCATTAATTGTCATCTTCTCCTTTCTATAGGACAAAAGCGTCTATGCAACCTTGGGGCTTGCTGGGGGATTGCTCTGCATCTCTCGTTCTGCCTCTGCCCAGTCCTGATCCTGCTGACTTTCACCATGCACTCGCTCCTGGTAGAGTTCATAGGCTCGTGCAGCGATTTGCTGCGTACGATCCACCCCCGGCTTCTTTGCCAGCAACGAAGGTTTGGACGGATCGAAGATCCGGTACGCGAGCAGCTTCACCCGGTCGTTGATGAGGAACCAGGCGAGTGCATAGGCCCAGACGAACCCTGCCCATTTCCACCCGAGCGGAGCCATAAAGATGCCATAGACCGCGATCAGCGTTGCAATGGTCTGCGTGCCAAGCACAGCAATCCACAGGATCCGCGCGGGGCGTATGGACCAGAAGGGACCGCGGGTGCGTGTGAGGAAGATGGTGAGATGGCCGGCCACGGAAAGCTTCAGGTACATGAGAGTCTGAATGTGCAGCCGGTCGAGGTGAAAGACGCGCTCGCCCAGATAGAACAGACCGAACGCAGCGACAACTCCGATAACTCCCAGCACAGTGGAGATTCCCAGCACGAGCCGCATATTCCAGCTTTCGGGCTTGTCCTTGTACTGGACGTTGTCATAGGCGATCGAGAGGATAGCTCCGTCGTTGAGCAACGCGATCATCACGATCATGACGGCGGTTAACGGATAGAAATTGAAGACCAGGATCGCCAGAGTCATGAAGAACAGAACGCGCAGCGTTTCCGCGATGCGGTAGATGGCGTAGCTGTTCATCCGCTGAAAGATGCGGCGACTCTCTTTGATGGCGTCGACGATCACCGATAGCCCTGAAGCCAGAAGCACGATAGAGGCCGCGGCGCGAGCCGCATCCGTGGCGCCGGAAACGGCGATTCCACAGTCCGCCTTCTTCAGCGCGGGAGCGTCGTTGACCCCATCGCCGGTCATGCCGACGATGTGGCCCCGCTGCTGCAGAACGTCGACGATGTGGAACTTGTGCTCGGGGAAAACCTGCGCGAAGCCGTCGGCCTTTTCGATGGTCTCGGCCATTTGCGCGCTCTCGTGATGCTTTGTGTCGCCAAGCGCGCTGGCATCCAGAATATTCGTGCCCAACCCCAGTTGCTTCGAGGTTTCGCGCGCAATGGCAATCTGGTCGCCGGTGACCATCTTGACCTCTACACCCATGTGTCGGGCGCTGGCGATGGTGGCTTTGGCTTGCTCGCGCGGCGGATCGAATAACGGCAGCACTCCGGCAAACTGCCACTTGCCTTCCTCGTCCGCGCGGGCCACGCCCAGGGAGCGGAAGCCGCGGCCGGCGAATTCGTTCACAGCTTTCTCGACGGCAGGCTTGACTGCGTCTGCATTCATCGACATTTTCAGAATGACCTGTGGTGCTCCCTTGGCCACGAAGAACTGTTTTCCCTCTCCGCCTTTCACCGTCGCTTCGGTACGCTTATGCACGGGGTCGAATGGCTGGAAGTGTAATACCTGATAACTCTTCAGCGCTTTGTCGTCCTTCACGCCGCCGATCACGGCCAGGTCGATCGTGTCCTTGTCTTCCGCGCGCGAAGCGAGTGCAGCCCAGAGAATCACCTGATAGCCGGGGATATTGTTGACGCTGAACGGATCGCCCAGCGTCAGTTTGTTCTGGGTCAGGGTCCCGGTTTTGTCTGAACACAGCACGTCGACGCCGGCCAACTCTTCGATGGCCGGCAACCGCGTCACAATCGCTTCCTTTTTCGCGAGCAGGCGCGCACCCACAGCCATCGTCACGGACAACACTGTGGGCATGGCCACCGGAATCGCAGCTACCAGAAGCACCAGGCAGAATTCCAATGTGGTGAGCACAGGATCGCCGCGGAAGAGCGCGACCGCCAGGATCAATACCACCAGAGCGACAGCGAGCACGATCAGGTAGTCGCCGATCTTCAATACGGCGCGCTGGAAATGGCTGACGGTTTGAGCCTCCTGTACTAACTGCGCTGTCTTGCCGAAATAGGTGTTCGTCCCGGTTGCATATACCATGGCGTCGATCTCGCCCTGGCGCAGGATCGACCCCGAAAAGACTGCGCCGCCGGGTTTGGCCGTAACCGGCAGGGATTCTCCGGTCAACGCGGACTGATCCACTTCGACCGGATCGCCCGCCAGCAGGCGCGCGTCCGCAGGAATGATGTCGCCCAGACACAGGCGGATGACATCGCCGGGAACCAGGTCCGATGCCTTCGGAGTCGTCCATTTACCATCGCGCTTCGCACGCGCATTGGTGGCCAGTCTGGCCTTGAGCGCCTCAATGGCGTTGCCCGCCTGATGCTCTTCCCAGAACCCCACCACAGCATTCGAGAACAGAAGAAAAAGGATGATGCCAAAGTCCATCCAGTGCCGCACCACTCCGGACAAGATGACTGCCACTTCAATCATCCACGGAATGGGCCCCCAGAAGTAGGAGAGGAACTTCAGAAATTCGTTGGTCTTCTTTTCCGCGATCTCGTTCGGCCCGAACTCGGTCAGGCGTTTCTCAGCCTCGGCCTGGCTGATCCCATCCGGAGAAGACCCCAGCTTTTTCTGGAGATCCGCCATCGGCATGGACTTCAGGTCGTCCCCGGACTTAGGCTTCGCGTCAGGTTTCAGGTCTTCTTTTGCCTGAGCTTTTTGATTGATCTTCGTCTCGTTCTTGTCGGAAGCCTTCAGTGGAGTCTTTTTCTGAGGCTGGGAATCCTGCTTTGAATCAGGCGTGGATTCGGTGGTCGTGGGAGATGGGGACACGATGAGTTCTCCTGTCTGCGAGCGGATCGCGACGACGGAGTTCATCTGCGCGCGTCCTATTCAGTATGTCCTTTGCGAGCATGACGACGCTGTGCAGTATTGCTCACCAATACAGAGTTGGACCATCGTCTGGAAGCTGCGACGGCCGCGGATAGCAACGCATCTCAACCAGAGTGGCAACTTTATCCACAACACCATCGAGGTTGCCTGTGCACCTGATTTTCAAAAACTACGGGAGCTGGAACCGGATAGGTCAAACATGGTCAAAAGGGAACAGCTTATCGCCGTTGTGGATGCGAAGCTGTAGTTGGGCGCGAATGTGCACGCCTCCGGACGATTCAGCCCCCATTCACAAGCAGGTCCGTTATCGCTGTTGCCAGATCCAACAGCACCTTTTCACCCCTGCGGAAATAAAGGGAGTATCAAACCATGCCGACCGATATGCTTACCACCGAGGAATTGCTCCACGAGACGCCCGAAGCGTTAGGTAGAGAAGAGTCCATCAGGAACGCTCAGACGCTCACTCCAGAGCTGCTGCGCAAAATGGACGCTTACTGGCGCGCGGCCAACTATGTGGCGGTGGGTCAGATCTACCTTTACGACAATCCGCTGCTGAAGGAGCCGCTGAAGCTGGAGCACGTGAAGCCGCTGGTCGTCTCCCATTGGGGCACAACGCCGGGGCAGAACTTTATCTACGTTCATCTGAACCGTGTCATCAGGAAGTACGACCTGAATATGTTCTATATCGCCGGCCCCGGCCACGGCGGCCCCGCGATTGTGGGCAACGTCTACCTCGAAGGCACCTGGAACGAGGTGTATCCGAACGTCACCCAGGACGAGGCTGGGATGAAAGAGCTGTTTAAGCAGTTCTCCTTTCCCGGAGGGATCTCGAGCCACGTTGCGCCGACGACGCCTGGATCGATTCACGAAGGCGGGGAGTTGGGTTACTCGCTCAGCCATGCCTTTGGCGCGGCGTTTGACAACCCCGATCTGATCGTCGCCTGTGTCATTGGCGACGGTGAAGCGGAAACGGCATCCCTGGCGACCTCGTGGCATTCCAACAAATTTCTCGATCCACAAACGGACGGAGCGGTGCTGCCCATTCTGCACCTCAACGGTTACAAAATCAGCAATCCAACCGTACTCGCCCGCATTGAGCATGAGGAACTGGAACAATTCCTGAGGGGTTGTGGCTGGACGCCGTACTTTGTCGAAGGAGATCAGCCGGAGAAGATGCACCAACTCATGGCCGCCAGTCTCGACACGGCCATCGAGGACATCCACCGCATTCAGGCGAATGCCCGCGCCAGCAATGACACGACGCGGCCGCGCTGGCCGATGATTGTGCTCAAGTCGCCCAAGGGCTGGACAGGACCGAAGGTTGTCGACGGCCTGCAAATCGAGGGAACTTTTCGGGCCCATCAGGTACCGCTGCTCGTCGATCCCGAGCATCCCGATCACGTCAAGCTGCTCGAGGACTGGATGAAGAGCTACAAGCCCGAGGAATTGTTCGACGAGGATGGGCGACTCATCCAGGAACTGGCCGAGTTGGCCCCGCAGGGTAACCGCCGCATGGGCGCCAATCCCCATGCCAACGGCGGTATTCTTCTGCACGATCTGCGCATGCCCAACTTCCATGACCACGCGGTCAAGGTAACCTCGCCGGGGGCAGTGCAGGTAGAAGATACGCTCATACTGGGCTCATTCCTACGCGATGTTGCGCGGTTGAATCAGGACCAGCATAATTTCCGCCTCTTCGGTCCGGATGAAACCGTCTCCAATCTCCTTCAGGCAGTCTTCGAGGTCACCAATCGCCAGTGGGATGCGCGTGCATTCGCCAACGACGAATTTCTCGCGCCGGCTGGCCATGTTCTGGATTCCATGCTGAGTGAAAACCAGTGCGAGGGGTGGCTGGAAGGGTATCTCCTGACCGGAAGACACGGCTTGTTCAACAGCTATGAGGCCTTCATTCGCATCATCGACTCGATGTTCAGCCAGCATGCGAAGTGGCTCAAGGTGTGCCGCGAACTGCCGTGGCGGCGCGATATCTCTTCGCTGAACTATCTGCTGGCCTCCCATGTCTGGCAGCAGGACCACAACGGATTCACCCATCAGGATCCCGGCTTCCTCGACCACGTTATCAACAAGAAAGCTGATATCGTGCGCTGTTATCTTCCGGCGGACGCCAACTGCCTTCTATCCGTCGTCGATCACTGCCTGCGCAGCCGAAACTACGTCAACGTGGTGGTCGCTGGAAAGCACGCACTTCCGCAATGGTTGACGATGGATCAGGCTGTCGTGCATTGCACCGAAGGCGTCGGCATCTGGCAATGGGCCAGCAATGACCAGGACAGCGAGCCCGACGTAGTGATGGCCTGCTGCGGAGACACGCCCACGCTGGAGATTCTCGCCGCTACTTCCATCCTTCGCGAACATCTGCCTAACCTGAAAATCCGGGTTATCAATGTGGTCGATCTGATGAAGCTGCAGCCAAACACGGAGCATCCGCACGGGCTGACAGAACTGGATTACGATTCACTCTTCACGAAAGATAAACACATTATTTTCGGATTTCATGGATATCCCTGGCTGATCCATCGGCTGACTTATGCCCGCACCAACCGCAACCTGCACGTGCGTGGCTACAAGGAAGAGGGGACGATCACGACCCCCTTCGACATGAGGGTGCAGAACGACCTGGACCGCTTCCACCTGGTGCAGGACGTGGTGGATCGGGTACCGAATCTCGGTTCCAGGGGCGACTATCTGAAGCAACAGATGCAGGACAAGCTCATCGAACACAAACACTACATTGACGCTCACGGTCAGGACATGCCGGAGATCCTGAACTGGAAATGGAACGGCGCCCAATGAATCCGCGGTCACTCGCAGATACCGTGTCGATGAAATGCGGGGCCAGCTGCGCGCACTCTTGAGGCCAAATCGAGTGAGTTCGAGTTTCGCAATATTACGTAACAACACCGGGAGGTGTCTATGTACCACTTTTACTGGTTCGGAATGCATGCATATTGGTGGATTTTCTGGGTCATCCTGTGGATGTTCTTCTTCTCCTTCATGATGCCGGTGAGGCGAAGCAGCTACCGGGATTTCCAAACACCGCTGCAACTCCTGCAAAGGAGGTATGCCGCGGGTGAGATCACAAGCGAAGAATACGAGGAACGCCGGGGTAAGCTTCTGCGGGATGCCAAGGCCGCATAAGTCCAGCAAACGCCGATGCTCCAACAACACCAATATTCAAACGCAGAATCCGTGCGCGATCCATGAGGCGAACAATGAAGGCTACGCAAAAGCTCCACGACCTGGGCCAAAGCCTTTGGCTCGACAACATCACGCGCGGATTACTGATGAAAGGCACGCTCCGACGCTACATCCAGGAGTTCTCGGTCACCGGACTCACCTCCAATCCGACCATCTTCGATCACGCGCTCAGGAATAGCCGCGAATACGACCACGGTATTCAGCAGAAATTGCAGGAAGGCAAGTCGGGCGAGGCCCTCTTCTTCGAACTGGCGATCGAAGACTTGCGGCAGGCTGCCGATCTCTTTCGGCCGATCTATGATCGGACCAACCGCGTGGACGGCTGGGTCTCCCTGGAGGTTTCGCCTCTGTTGGCCCACGACACCGCCGCAACACTCGCCACGGCCAGGGACCTCCATGCTCGTGCGGGACGACCTAACCTCTTCATCAAAATACCGGGCACGAAGGAAGGCCTGCCCGCCATTGAAGAGGCAATCTTCGCGGGTGTGCCTGTCAACGTGACGCTCCTGTTTTCGCCAGCGCAGTATGTCGCGGCCGCTGAGGCATATCTGCGCGGCATCGAGCGCCGCATTGCCGCCGGGCTGGACCCCGACGTAGGTTCCGTTGCATCGCTGTTTGTCAGCCGATGGGATGTGGCGATAGCAGGCACAGCTCCCGCGGAACTGCGGAACCAACTGGGCATCGCCGTCGCGAGACAGACTTATGAAAGTTATCGTACTTTGCTCGACTCTCCGCGTTCGCAGCGCACCCTGAATGCCGGCGCTCGCGCCCAGCGCCTGCTCTTCGCCAGCACCCGAACCAAGGATCCGAAGGCCTCCGACACGCTGTATGTTGAGGCCCTCGCCGCTCCTTTCACCGTAAACACCATGCCTGATGAGACGCTGACGGCATTCGCCGATCACGGAGAGATCCACGAAACGCTGCATGCTCGTGTCGGAGATGAACTGTCCAGGTTCGACAAAGCCGGTATCGACACAAAGTCATTGGGTTCTCAACTCCAGGACGAAGGGGCCGAATCGTTCGTCAAGTCCTGGAAGGAACTGTTGCAGTGCATTGCAGCCAAGACCGAGACACTCAAAGCCGCTTAAGCCCGAACGGGGACGATGAGATGAAACACGGCACTCATCCTTACCGACTATCCCGGGCAACGGCGAGAAGCAGTCAGGCTGAATTCGAGGCCTCGTGGGTTCACATCCCGCACCAGCGAAAGTTCGGGCTGAGCCCCCCACGGCTCAGCCCCCTTGGACCCACTTGGTTTTTTGGTAGCAATTTGGTAGCAAATAGCGCCTGGAATGCCGGTTTCTTGCCATTCCACCGTCTTTTAACTCCTTTATTTGCCTCAACCGGTTATCTTTTTCCTACCTTGACACGGTAGAGGTCAGGAGTTCGAGTCTCCTCGTGCCTACCATTCAAACTCATGCGGCTGGTTCATGCGGCTCCTGGTCATCCTTCGCAAACCCGCTGGAGTCGGGACCGATCACCGTTGCCAAAGAATCTGCGCAGCTTCGAGCGGCACCGATGCGCCGGCATGGTGTGGGGTGATGCGTGGCGTGTAGTCGCTTGCAGGACGGCGTCTCGGTGTCTCCGCTAAGTACACCAGGATGCCGTTTGCATTCGCACAGTCCGTACAGGCCTTCATCGCCTCAACAACGGGAGATCCAGCGTGCTCGTCAGGCTCCGCGTAGAGCTCGACCCTCAAATCACTCGGAGCGAGATTGCCGGGAGAAACCTCAACCCGGAAAAAATGCTGCCCGTCGTGCGTCTTCACCTCGACGATGCCGAAGCGCACGGAGCTCCAGTGCTGAGCTATGCTCTTCTGCCACTGGATAATGCTGTTGCCTTGCGCTCCCTCACCGGCTGCGCGATCGCGGTAACCGGATGCGGCAGGCAGATAGTGATCCTCCGTGTATTCCCGGATAGCCCGGCTGGCTGAGAATTCCGGAGTTAATTGGGCCATGCTCTCGCGGATCCGCCCGATCCACTTCGCCGGTATCCCGCTTTCATTGCGCTCATAGAACTGCGGGATAACTTCGCGCTCCAGAAGCGAATACAATTCGTCCGCTTCCGTTGCATCAAACGCCTGGTCTTCGCCGTGCTCTTTGCCGTCGCCGATGGCCCAGCCAACCGCGGGGGAATACGCTTCCGCCCACCAGCCGTCCAGTTCCGAAAGGTTCAGACCGCCATTCACCAGAACCTTCATACCACTCGTTCCGCAGGCTTCCCACGGACGCCGCGGGGTGTTGATCCACAGATCAACACCGTGAACCAGTTCCTGGGTCAGCAGCATGTCGTAATCGCTAAGGAAGACGACTCGGCCGCGGACTTCGGGCCGACGGATGAATTGGTTCCACTGCTGGATCAGCGCCTGGCCGGGTAAGTCCTGAGGGTGAGCCTTTCCAGCGAGGACCAGCTGCGCAGGCCGCTGCGGATTGGAAAGCAGGCGAATCAGCCGCTCAGGATCGTGAAGGAGAAGATTCGGGCGCTTATAAGTGGCAAACCGGCGCGCGAAACCCAATGTAAGTATCTTGTCATCGAATACAGTGTCGGCTTCCGACGATGGGCGGCCTTCCGATGCGAGCTGAAGCGCGTAGCGGTTGCGAATGCGCTCGACGAGTGTCTTTCGTCCTGCGGAACGCATTTCCCATAGCTGCTCGTCCGATAATCGGCGGATGTCGTCGTCGACGGCAAGGTCCCCGAGCCAGCGCTTCTTGCCGCAAGCTGTAGTCCAAAGCGCATCCGCTCCTGCCGAGTCCCAGGTGGGAACATGAATGCCATTCGTGACGAAGCTGATCGGAACCTCGTCTTGTGGCCATCGCGGGAAGAGCGCCTGAAAGATATGCCGGCTTACCTGCCCGTGGAGTTTGCTCACACCATTGATTCGGCCGCTGCCGCGTACAGCGAGCCAGGCCATGTTGAAGGCTTCCGAATCGTTGTCGTGGTTTTGCCTTCCCATTGCGAGCAAATCCTCCATGGGAATCGCGAGCTCGTCCTGCGCATAATGACTGAGATACTTTCGGATGAGTTCTGGATTGAAGCGGTCAAATCCGGCGGAAACGGCGGTGTGCGTAGTGAAGATATTTCCAGCCCGCGTGATGCTCATGGCTAGATCAAAAGGCGTCCGATGATCCTCCATGTAGAATCGTGCCCTCTCCAGAGTGGCGAAGGCGGCGTGTCCTTCGTTGAGATGGCAGACTTCAGGCTGCAGGCCGATCGCCCGAAGCAAACGCCAGCCGCCGATGCCCAGCACGATCTCCTGTTTGAGACGCATCTCCGGGTCGCCGCCATAAAGCTCGCTGGTAATTCCTCGATGCGCTGCGCTATTGGCGAAATCGTTGCTGTCCAGTAGATAGAGCTTCGTGCGGCCAACCGAAACTTCCCAGCAGCGAAGCCATATCTTCGATTCCGGCAATTGGATCTGTAGCCGCAGCCACTCGCCATTCGGTCGCCGCAACGGGCGGATGGGTAACTGGCCGGGATCGTTGACAGGATACAGCGCCCGCTGCCGGCCTTCGGAGTCGAAATCCTGGCGGAAGTATCCCTGGCCGTAGAGCAGTCCGACTCCCACCACAGGGACGCCGAGGTCGCTGGCCGCCTTCATCTGATCGCCGGCTACATTGCCCAGGCCGCCGGAGTAGATAGGCAGTGCTTCGCTCAGCATGAACTCCATGCTGAAGTAGGCGGCCAGAGTTAGCGCGGTATCCGGGTGTTTGGTTTGAAACCACGCGTCCGAGCTATACGAATCCCGATTCTGTTGCAGCAATTCGTCGAGACGCTGACGAAATCCTGTCTCAGCCAGTGCGGCTTTGATCGTGTCGCGGGACACGGTCTGCAGGATGACCCAGGGATTCTGTGTGGCCTCCCATAGATCGGCGTCCAGACGCTTCCACAACTCGTCCGCTGCATGATTCCAGGACCAGTGCAGGTTGAGCGCCAGCTCTGTCAGCGCGTCCATACCTTCAACTTCTGGCTTTACCGTCAATTGGGGACGATCCTTTCTTCTTAATGTTGCCCTTGCTGGATGGCGCCAGCTCCGAGACTCTTACGCTGACAGATGCTTCCGGATGGACTGCAGTTCCGCGCGTCGCTTCGGCGTAGTTTTGGGCCAGGCCATCTTCAGGTCTTCGAGGGCATCGAGGACAATGCGGGAAACGATCAGCCGCGCGTTCTCTTTGTCATCGGCGGGGACGATGTACCAGGGAGTGTGGTGCGTGCTGGTGGCGTGCAGGCATGCCTCATAAGCCTTCACGTAATCCTTCCAGTATTTTCGTTCGTGAATGTCAGCCAGGCTGAACTTCCAGTTCTTGTCTGGCTCATCGATGCGCGCCAAAAAGCGCTTTCGCTGCTCCTCCTCGGAAAGGTGAAGAAATATCTTGACGATCCTGGTACCGTTGCGGTGAAGGTGTTTCTCCATTTCTACGATGGAGCGGTACCGCCCTTCCCAGACGGTCTTCTCGTCGCGCAGCTCCGGCGGAAGTTCCTGGCTGCGGAGAAGCTCAGGATGCACCCGAACCACCAGCACATCTTCGTAGTAGGAACGATTGAAGATGCCGATGCGTCCGCGTTCGGGAAGGCGGCAGATAGCGCGCCACAGAAAGTCGTGATCCAGTTCTTCGGCGCTTGGCTGCTTGAAGCTGAACACCTCGCACCCTTCTGGATTCACTCCCGACATCACGTGGCGGATCGCGCCGTCCTTGCCGGCGCCGTCCATACCCTGAAATACCAGAAGCAAAGCATAGTGGTGCGACGCATAATGAAGCTGCTGCAGGGAGCTAAGCTCCGCCACGTGCTTTGCCAGAAGATCGTCATATTCGGCCTCGGACGGGCAGAACGGTTCCACCTTTGTCGGCCACTTACTAAGTTCGACCTTCTTTCCGGGCCGAACGCGAAAATGCTTCGCATTAATTTTCATCTTCTTCGTTCTGTATGATACAAGCGTCTACGCAGCGCTGGGACTTGCGACCGCCCAGGCGGCGTTCATGTCATATGATGTTGAGGCGAAGGAGCAGATGTATCGAAGCTATGGTCTCTCGAATCGCAGTGTGTCTCCTCGTAGTCCTGACTTCCGGTCCAAGCTTGTTTGGTTCCGATTTTGGCATGAAGGTGACCGAAAAGAATTACCTCGATACGCAGGGGTTCAGCGTTTTTCTCTACGACAGCACCTACCATCCCGTTTTCGTAGATCAGAAGAACACGGCCATGGAGATGATTCTGCATGGGGCACGCATCGCCACCAACGGGGACGTGCGCCTGATGCCGACGCCGGAGCAGTGGGACATGGTGGCGACCCTCAAAGGACGCCACGCCGATAAGGAGAACAACCGGCTCACCGCCGACCTCGCATTCCCGACCTTCGATTTCAGCTACACGCTGGAAGTGGAAGCGGAACCGGGCGGCGTAAAGGTCAGCATCAATCTGGACAAGCCGCTGCCGCAGAAGCTGGCGGGGCGTGCGGGTTTCAACCTGGAGTTCCTGCCCTCGATCTACATGGGCAAGGCGTACCTGGTGGACGGAAGCAAAGCCGGCATCTTTCCGCGCACTCCGGACGATCCCATGGTTAAGGTCCTACCGTTGCCGGATGAACCGAAAAAGGCATACTACCTGGAGGACTGGGAGAAGGCCAAGGGATACACGCAGCCGCTGCCGTTTGCCGAGGGCAAGAGCATCAGCCTGGGTGTGGACGACGCGCTGGCCCGGGTGAACGTTACGTCGGATACAGGCGATCTCATGCTGTTCGATGGGCGCAACCGGGCGCAAAACGGGTGGTTTGTGCTGCGCTCGCTGATTCCTTCAGGCAAAACCAGCGGCGCCATCGTGTGGCACATCCGGCCGGACGTGATTCCGAACTGGACGCGGCCGCCGATGATCGCGCACAGCCAGGTGGGTTACGCGCCGGGCTTTTCCAAAGTGGCAGTGCTCGAGCTCGATCCGAAGTACATCGGGCCGAAGACGGCCCGAGTGCTGCGGCTGATGGAGGACGGGTCGTACAAGCAGGCGTTCGAGGGCCCGATCACGCCGTCAATGCCGTGGCTGCGTTACGTGTATTCAAAATTCGACTTTACCCCGGTCAAGGACCCAGGTCTTTATGTCATCGAGTACGCGGACCAGCGTACGGCGCCCTTCCCCATCTCGAAAGACGCATACGCCAACATCTGGCAGGACAGCCTGGACCATCACCTTGCCGAGCAGATGGATCATGTTTCGGTGCGGGAAGGCTACCGGATATGGCACGGTGCTTCGCACCTGGACGATGGCAGGATGGCGCCGGTGGTGGGGGAGCAATTCGACGGCTGGAATCAGGCGACGGCGACGGACGGGAAGTACAAAGGCGGCGATCACATTCCGGGGATGAACGTGGGCGGCTGGTATGACGCCGGCGACTACGACCTGGAAGAGCCTGCGCAACTGAGCGTGATTCAGAGCCTGGCTCTGGCGTATCGCGAATTCAATCTCCAGTACGACGAGCTCACGGTGGATGAAGTCGCGCGTGAAGTGGAGATGCACCGTCCTGATGGCGTGCCGGATACGGTGGAGCAGGTGAAGCATGGCGCAATGCTCATCCTGGCTCAGTACCACAATATCGGCCACGCCATCCGCGGGACACACGAGCCTGATCTGCGCCAGTACACGCACCTGGGGGATGGCGCTTCAAAGACCGACGGCCGCATCTATGATCCGAATCTTGGCCCCAACGAAGTGAAGGGCGACTACTCCGGAAAGCCGGACGACCGGTGGATTTTTACGAGTACGAATCCGTATTTCCAGTGGAACGGCATCGCGGCGCTGGCGGCGGCGGCGGATGTGCTGAAGGGCTGGGACAACGCCTTGGCGAAAGACTGCCTGGAGACCGCGATCAAAGCATGGGATGACGAGAAGGCTCACCCCACGCCCTATCCGGCCGGCGGCGGCCGTGGCGGATTGAACGTGGGGATGGACTGGGCCGCGGCTCTTGAGTTGACCATTGCCACGCATGGCGCCGAGCCTTACAAGTCCCGCCTCAAGGAGTTGTTCCCGCAGACGATCACGCCGCAGGAGATGGGTCTTCGCGGCTGGACGGCGGTCCGCGCCTTGCCTTATCTGAATCCGAGCGCGAAAGACCAGATGCGGGAAGCGGTGAAGATCTATATGGCGGGTCTGGACAAGCAGTTGGATGGAACTCCGTTCGGCGTGCCGCCGAGCGTGGGCAGCTGGGGCGGCTCGGGCGCCGTGGTGGACATGGCCATCCGGATGTACTTCCTGCACAAGGCCTTTCCGGGTCTTGTGGGCCCCGAATACACGCTTCGCGCCGTCAACTACATTCTCGGAACGCACCCGGTATCCAGCACTTCGTATGTGGCCGGCGTGGGTACGGTTTCGAAGACGAAGACGTACAGCAACAACCGCGCCGACAGCTCATACATTCCGGGCGCCGTGATTCCGGGGTACATCATCATCAAGCCGGATTTTCCCGAGTGTATCGACGACTTCGGATTTCTCTGGTTCGAGGATGAAGCCGTCGTCGCCGGGTCAGCAAGCTGGGTGGTAGCCGGCAACGCCGCCGACGCGATTACGAAGGAATCGCAGCCGAACCTGACAGAGGCCATCCAGCGAAGCTTGCTCAGCAACTGATTGCCACTTTGCCGTCCATTCAATTGCCTGCTCGGGTATACTCATCGCCACCGATGCGCCGCGTCCCTGCCATCGCGCTCCTCATACTGTTCAGCTGGACGCTGATCGCGCCGCTTTTCGCTTCCAGCTCCGACGCCGATCTGCCGGCCTGCTGCCGTCGTAATGGAAGGCATCACTGCGCCATGCGCATGGCTTTCGATCAGTGGGCGCAGCACCTCCACATCTCCACGGCTGAAGAAAAGTGCCCGTATACGCCCTTCGCCGCAGTAGCGGCGCATAGCTCGCCCTATCGGCCAACGCATACGAGTTTGTTCTTTGCCCGGATAGTCCGTCATCCGGCGCTCGCTCCTCAGACCCACACGCTCTGGCGTATCTCTTTCAGCCGCACCCGCCAGAAACGCGGCCCTCCGCTATCGTCCTAAAGCTCTCCACTCCGCCACGTTCTGTGCAATCCGGGGTCTACACGTTCCGGCCCGCGCTATGAATGTGCGTTTTGGCGCCTTGAACGCGCCGGGTTGAACCCTGCGCCCCATCACCTGATTGGAGAAACCCGATGAACCGCCGTACTGTCCTCAGAGGAATCGCTACCGCCTCATCGTTCGCGATGGCCGGACCCTGGCACGACCTTCGTGCCTTTGCCCAGACCGCTACACCTGCACCTGCACCCGCACCTTCGCCCTCTACCGGCCCATTCACACTCTCGCCGCTCCCTTACGCTTACGACGCCCTTGAACCTTACATCGATGCTGAAACCATGCATCTGCATCACGACAAGCACCACGCTGCCTATGTGGACAAGCTGAATGCAGCCGTCGCCGGGCATCCAGAGCTGGCCGCCAGGACCGTCGATGATCTCGTGGCGCACCTCGATACGGTTCCCGAGGAAATCCGCACCGCGATCCGCAATCAGGGTGGAGGCGATGCCAACCACTCCTTTTGGTGGCCGATCCTGTCAAAGAGCGGTGGCGATCAGCCCCGTGCCGAACTGGCCAAAGACCTGGACGCGCAGTTCGGCAGCTTTTCTCAGTTTCAGGACCGCTTCACGAAAGCGGCTGGCAGCGTCTTCGGTAGTGGCTGGGCCTGGCTCACGTTGGCACGTGACGGCAAACTGCAGATCGAAACAACACCGAACCAGGACAGCCCGCTTACCGCAGGCCGCGTACCCATTGTCGGCATCGATGTTTGGGAACACGCCTACTACCTGAAGTACCAGAACCGCAGGCCGGAATACCTTGCCGCCTTCTTCCACATCGTGAACTGGGACCGGGTCAGCGGCCGCTACGTGGAGCACAGAGCCTCGCTCCGGAGCTGAAGCCAACCCAATTCTGCCCCTCCTTCGCGACGCCCGCGCTGCGGGTGCGCGGATCCATGGACATCGAATCGCCGCGCGGCGAGCCCGGGCTTCGCTGCGCGAAAGGGGATCCACATGCGTTTCCATTTCTCTCTGGCAGCTATCGCTCCAGCGTTCCTTCTCCTCGGCCTTGTCTGCGGCTGCCGCAATCACTCCGCCGCCGGGCCTTCTCCATCCAACCCAGCAGAGGCAGGAACAAAAACCTACCACCTCCGCGCCACAGTGCTCGGGAAAAACCTCGCAACGACCGAGGTTACGGTGAAGCACGGCGACATTCCCGGTCTCATGCCCGCCATGACCATGGTCTACAAAGTCAAAGACCCCGCAGTGGTCGAGGAGCTACAGCCAGGCGACGGGATCGCGGCTGACCTTCTCGTTTCGGCAAACGGCCAGGATTATCTCCTCGACAACGTCGTGATCACCGACCAATCGAGGCGTGATCTGCCCCCCGCCATCACCGCGCCTCGCCAACTGCAGGTCGGTCAGTCCATCCCCGACGTTCCCCTCGTCAACCAGGATGGCAAAACCATCCACCTCTCCGGTTATCGCGGAAAAGCCCTGCTCATCACCTTCGTGTATACGCGCTGCCCCATGCCGACCGCCTGCCCCCTCATCAGCAGTCACTTCGCCCGCGTCCACGAGGAACTGGCCAGGGACTCTGGCGCCTATGCCGCGTCCCACCTCATATCGATCAGCCTCGACCCCTCGTACGACAAGCCGCCAATCCTCCGCCAATATGGCTTGGCCTACCTCGATGACCATCCAGCCGGCTTCGCTCAATGGGAATTCGCCGCCACAAGCCCGGTCGACCTCCGCCGACTCGCCGATGCTTTCGGCCTCCAGTACACGGTCGAGGACAACCAGATCAGCCACACGATGGAAACCACCCTCATTGGTCCCGACGGCAACGTCGCTCGGACCTGGGAGGGAAGCGGATGGGATCCTCACGAGGTCGCCTCAGCCGTCCGTGACCTTGCTGCGAAAGGTACGAGGTAAATCACGATGCAACTCTCAGGCATCACTGCGCCCGCAGCAGCCGCAATGGCTTTCTGCTTGCTCTTTGTCTTATGGATGCTCGCCGCCTGCGACAAGCCACTCAGCCAGACCGAAGCCGACGGCAAGGACCTCTATGAACTTCACTGCTACGAGTGCCACGATGAGAACCAGCTCGAATTGAAAAAGGCCCCACCGAAACTCCACAACCTCTTCACGCAGTCCACTCTTCCCGATGGCACGACGCCGCCCAGTGACGCCGCCATCCGTCAGGTTATTCTCGGCGGCAAACGAACGATGCCAGCCTTCAACGGCCGCCTCACCGATGAGCAACTCGCGGATATCATCGCGTATCTGCACCGAAAATAGACCGCGATTGCGTGGAACGGCCTTTCCACCCTTCTCGGCAGCCTGGCGCTCCATTCATGATCCCCTGACCGCGCAGTAGATTCTCCGCGTGATAGGATTTGCGCGATTCTTTCGATCAGGAAAAGAGGAGAACGGGGTGGACGCGGAAGACGGGATCAGCAGAAGAGACGTGCTCAGGTCAGTGGCCGCGCTGGTTGCAGGCGTCGCGTGCGAACACGCGCTGCGCGGCGGGGTACACGGTGACCCTGGGGAGGCGAAGGACGAAAGCTGGTCTTTGGAGAATGTGCTGATCCGGCGCGAAGTGGGGTTTCGTCCGGGGGTGGGCCTGTATACGAAACAAATCTCGAACGGGGCGACAGCGACTGACCTTTTGGTTCCCGGGCGAGATATCGCGAAGGCTCGGCCGGAGTTTTCGTTCAACTGTGACGGGAAACTGTGCACCAGCAATGGCGGAGATTTCGAACTGGTGGGGGTGAGCGACACAAGCACTAGCAACGGCAAATCCCTTTCCGTACGGATGAAGCACAAGAACATGCCGCTCGAGGTGACGGCGGTCTACTCGATTTACGCAGGACATGGGGCGTGCCGCAAATCCCTGATGCTGAAGAATACGGGGGATACTCCGCTCAGGATCACGCATTTAGTGATCGAGACGGTGGAACTGGGGCTGGGGCCTGAGAACGAGATGACGCTGTGGGCGCAATATGGCGCGGTTCCGCGGGAGATCTTCTATACGGGGCGGATTGAAGATGCCGGTGTGATGGTGATGAACGGCCGAACCGGGGATGGCGTGGCCATGCTGAACGAGGCGCCGGGGTATATGAAGCGCACCGAAGTGGCGGGCTGGGATGCAGAGAACAGCATCCGGGTGAGCGCGATGTACGACACAGATCTGATGCCGTTTGAGCGGAGGATCGCACCGGGCGAGGAGTTCACGACGGCCAGTGCGTCGCTCGTGCCGTTCAGGCGGGACGATGGGTTCAACGATGCGCGGTGGCGGGTGCCGAGCTATTCGGCTGAAGTGCTGGAGCGGCGCGTCGACAAGCACGGACCACCGTGGATCTACAACACGTGGGAGCCGTTCGAGCGCGGGATTAACCGCGAGATCTCGATGGAGCTGATCGAAGCTGCCGGTGCGATGGGGATGGACATCTTCACCATCGACGATGGATGGCAGGAGGAGTATGGGGATAACGCGGTGAACCTGACGGCGTTTCCGGGCGGGCTCGATCCGATTTTGGATGCGGTAGAAGCGAAGGGCATGCGGCTGGGGCTGTGGATTCCGCCAGCGGCAATTGGGATGGGGACGCGGGATTACAAGGCGCATCCGGACTGGGCGGCGCTGGACATCGAAGGCAATACGAAGACAACGTGGACGATGGCAGGGCAGAAGGCGGTGATGTGCATGGCGTCTCCGTTCAGGCGCCTGGCCGCGGCGCGGATCAACGATGCGATTGAACGCTTCAGGCTGGCTTACGCGAAGCTGGACCTGACGACGATCTTCAATGCGTACGGCGAGGCGCCGGGATGCTGGGCGAAGGGACACGATCATGCGGACTGGGCGGAGTCGCTGAACAGAATTTACGAGGGCATCAGGGAAATGACCGCGGAAGTTTATGCGAAGCATCCCGAGGTGCTGCTGGATCTGACGTTCGAGCTATGGGGGCAGAAACACATCATCGATGCGGGACTGCTGGCAGCGGGCGATCTGGACTGGATGAGCAACGTGGACGACACGAAGCCGGATTCGGCGGGACCGCTGCAGGTAAGGCAGTTGCTTTACGCGCGTGCGGGATCGATGCCGGTGGAGGCGATGCTGATTGGGAACCTGCATGCGGAATTGCCGACGATTGAGGAGAGCTTTGCGACGACGATCGGGTCTGCGCCGCTGCTGCTGGGAGATTTGCGGAAGCTGACCGCGGCGGATCGCGTGTGGTATGGCGAGAAGATTGGGTGGTTCAAGCAGCTAAGACGACGGGTGAAGCTGAGCGAGAGCTTTTTTCCGCTGGGAAGCTGGAGACAGACATCGCCGATGGCCTGGGACGGGTTTGCACGGCTGGCAAAGAGCGGCGATGGCGTGGTTGCGCTTTTTCGAAACAAGTCGGGTGCGGCGGAGGCGCGGGTGGAGTTGCCGCTGATTCCGGAGGGGCGGTACCGGGCTCGATCGGTGATAAGTGGAAGAGATCTTGGGACGCTCGATCGGACGGCATGGAAGAAGGGCGTGGGGATCGCGTTTCCGGGGCAGGTTGAGGTGCTGGAGATTGAAAGGGTGTAGCTTGCCGGCGATTGACCGGCGTGGATTACCAACTGCACTATCAGTCTGACGAATATCAGGCGGGCAGGGTTCCCCTTTTCTTCGCTGGGATGGGCGGGTAAACCTTGCAGTGTAATCTTGTGTTGTCGCCAAACAGAACAAATGCCGGAGGACCAGCGTAAACAACTGGGCCGACTATGCCTGAAACAACTGTAAAGACAGGACCTGGGAGGGCTGCGCATCGAGGCTCACAAGCGCGGTTCTCGAAACGCTGGAAAGCTCATCGCGATTGTTTTTTGCGTTCTGGCCGCCACGCTTCTGATCGTGGGCGGCGTCTACGCGTACGTGCATCAGACGCCGTCGGTGCAAGTCGCTACGGCGGAGGCTGCGGAGACCGGGCCACAGGCGCTGCTCAATGCGAGCGGATATGTCACGCCGCAGCGGCGCGCCACGGTAGCGTCGAAGGTCACGGGGCGCGTCACGGGCGTCTTTTTTACTGAGGGGCTGCACGTACACAAGGGATTTGTGCTGGCCACCCTCGACGATTCCGATGCGCAGCGGACGCTGGCCTCCGCGCAAGCGGATCGCAATGCCACGCAGGCGAACATTCTCGACCTGCAAGTGCAGCTAAAGAACGCGCAGATCGAGCTGCATCGGGCTCAGGATCTGAGGGCGGCAGGCATTCAAACGCAGGAAGCGCTGGACAATGCGACGATGACCGAGAATAGCCTGCGGGCGAAGATCGGCTACGCGCAGGCGCAGGTGCTGGCTGCGGATGCGCGCATCAAAGAGGCGCAGCAATCGGTGGATAACACCGTGATCAGCGCCCCGTTCGACGGAATCATCGTTTCCAAGGATGCGCAGGTGGGAGAAATGGTGTCGCCGATTTCTGCCGGCGGCGGATTTACGCGCACGGGAATCGCGACCATTGTCGATATGGCCTCGAATGAAATCGAAGTGGACGTCAACGAAAACTACATCGCGCGCGTGAAGCCCGGCCAGGAGGTGACGGCCGTTCTGGATGCCTATCCTGACTGGCAGATTCCGTGCCGCGTGCGGACCATCATTCCCACGGCCGATCGCCAGAAGGCGACGGTCGAAGTGCGAATTGCCTTCGACAAGCTGGATCCGCGCATCCTGCCCGACATGGGCGTGAAGGTCACATTCCTGGGGAGAAGAGAAGCAGGCGACAAAGACGCACGGCGGCCCTGATGGTGCCGCAGAATGCGGTTCGTGACGATGGCGGGCAGAAGATCGTTTTCCTGGTAAAAGGCGATCACGTCGAGCGCCATGCCGTGAAGGTGGGCACAACCAATGGCGGCGCAAACGCAGATTCTGGCGGGGCTCACGCCTGGAGATACAGTAGTAGTTGCGGGGCCAGCCAATCTGAAAGATGGCGAGGCAGTAGCGATCAAGCGCTAGTAGCTGCGATCAAAAGTCAGATGTCGGAAATCAGATGGCTGAAATGAAGGAGCATTGATCATGGTACGGGTCGAGGGTAATGGGGCAGCGGGCAGTCTGATTCAGGTGCGCGGCCTGGACAAAACCTATCGCCGCGGCAGCGAGGACATCGACGTCCTGCAGGGCTTGAATCTTGACGTCGATAAGGGCGATTTCGTGGCATTCATGGGGCCGAGCGGCTCGGGCAAGACCACTCTGCTCAACCTGCTGGGCGGCCTCGACGTTCCCACGCGCGGCACCATCAGCGTGGCCGGCGACGAAATCACGCACATGTCGCGCGGCAAGCTGACCGACTGGCGCGCGCGCCACGTCGGTTTCATTTTCCAGATGTACAACCTCATCCCCGTGCTCACCGCGTTCCAGAACGTCGAATTGCCCTTGCTGCTGACCAAACTCTCCAAGGCCGAACGCCGCAAGCACGTTGAAACCGCCCTTTCCATCGTTGGTTTGGGCGAGCGCATGGGCCACTTTCCGCGCCAGCTTTCCGGCGGACAGGAACAGCGTGTGGCCATTGCCCGCGCCATCGTCGCCGACCCCACCTTCCTGCTCTGCGACGAGCCCACGGGCGATCTGGACCGCAAAAGCGCCGACGAAGTGATGGAACTGATCAAGCGGTTGGTGAAGGAGTACGGGAAAACCGTGCTGATGGTGACGCACGACCCGGTGGTTGCGCGCCAGGCCAATACCACGCTGCATCTCGAGAAGGGCGTGCTGGTTGAAGCGGGAGCGCGGCAAAGTGTGGTCGCGGGAGGCGCCTCATGAAATTCAGCAGACTGATTCTGGCCAATCTGTTTCGCAAGAAGGCCCGGCTCGATCCTGACCATCGGTTCCTTCGCAGTGGCTCTGTTTCTGTTTGCGCTGCTCGGAGTGGTGAACGACGCGTTCAGCCGCGGAGCCGACGTGGTGAGCGCGAATCGCCTCGTCACGATCAATCGCACCTCCATCATCAACACCATTCCGCTGTCCTACCGGGATGAAATCCTGCGCATCCCGGGCGTCAACTACGTCACGCACGATAACTGGTTCGGCGGCGTGTATCAGGATCCCAAGAACTTTTTCCCGCAATTTGTGATCGACCCGGAAAACCAGCGGCAGGTTTTCCCGGAGCTGATTGTTCCCGACGATCAGTGGAATACGTTTCTGAAAGACCGCCAGGGCGCGATTGTGGGCGCGGACACCATGAAGCGCTTCGGCTGGAAGATCGGCGATCGCATTCCCATCAAGACAACCATCTATGGGCTGCAGGAAACGCCGTTCGAGTTCAATATCGACGGCGTTTACCACGGCGCCAAACCGGAAGACGACGAGACCCAGTTCTGGTTCCAGTGGGAATACTTCAAAGAGAGCGTACCCGATCAGGGTCAAGGGCCAGGTTGGCTGGTACACGATTCGCATCGCGAACCCCGACGATGCCCCGCGCATCGCCAAGGCCATCGACAACATGTACCTGAATTCGCCCTACGAAACGAAGACCGAGACGGAATCCGCGTTTGCGCAGGGCTGGGTGAAGCAATTCGGAAACATCAAATTCCTGATTATGTCGATCGGGACCGTCGTCTTCTTTACGCTGCTGCTGGTCACCGGAAACACGATGGCCATCTCGGTGCGCGAGCGAACCAATGAACTGGGCGTGCTCAAGGCCATCGGGTTTCCGGATCGCGTCGTCCTTGGATTCATTCTGGGCGAGTCGATGGCGATCGCGCTTGCCGGTTGCGTGGGCTTGCTGCTTGCGCTGGTCGCTATTCCAGCGCTTAGCCGCGCCATGGCTGGTCTGTTGCCGCCGCTTCTGGTTACAGCCAAAACGCTGGTGTATGGTGTGATCGCCGCTCTCGTGGTCGGCTTTGCCAGCGGAATTCTTCCCGCCTATGGCGCGATGCGCATGCGCGTCGATAACTGCCCTTCGGAGGGTCTGAGCATGATGCCAAAACTCATTTTCGGTGTCGTGATCACTGCTGGCGGCCGTCGCCGCCTTGCTGCTGATTTTGGTCATCGTGGGCGGGATCGTTGCCGGATTGCTGGCGCCGCTGATCGGATCAGTGCCGATCTCCTATAACTTCCGCAGCATTCGGGCGCGCTGGACTTCCACCATCGTGGCCATTCTGGGTATTGCCGGAACGGTCGGCGTATTCGTGGCCATGCTTTCTCTGGCGCGCGGCTTCCGGGCCACGCTGGTGGCCTCGGGTTCGCCTGACGATGCGCTGGTGATGCGTGCCGGCTCGACCACGGAAATGATGGGCGGCATCACTCTCGATTCCGTGAAGCTGGTGCAGGATAAGCCGGGCGTCGCACGCGATGCGTCGGGCAGCCGCTGGTCACACAAGAAGTCGTCGGCGTCATTCCCATACCGCTGATCAGCACGGGCACGGACGCGAATGTGGAGGTTCGCGGGGTTTCGCCCAACGTGCTCGAAATCCGCAAATTCGTGAAGGTCGTTGAAGGGCGGATGTTCCATTCCGGCCTCGATGAGCTCGTCGTCGGCAAGAACGCCTCGAAGACCTACGCAGGGTCTCACCGTCGGCAACACGGTCGACTTCGGCGGCGGGCACTGGAAGGTGGTGGGTGTTTTCGACGCGGGGGGATCATCCTTCGATTCCGAAGTGTGGTGCGACGCGCGCATCCTGAACGAGGTGCTCAAGCGCCCGGAAAACATCTTTCAATCGGCGACCGTTCACCTCACTTCCGCTCGCGGCCTTCGACCAATTCAAGGATTCCATCACTTCCGATCCGCAATTGAATTTGGAAGTCGAGCGCGAGGTGGATTACTACGCGAAGCAATCCTCGGCCATGACGCCGCTGATCACCGTTCTGGGCGGCCTGGTGGCCGCCATCATGGCCATCGGCGCGGTATTCGGCGCTCTCAACACGATGTACTCGGCCGTCGCCGAACGCGGGACGCGAGATTGCCACCATGCGCGCGCTCGGCTTCTCCAGCTGGAGCGTCATCCTTTCATTCCTGTTTGAGGCGCTGCTGATTTCGTTCATCGCCGGCATTCTCGGCTGTCTGGTCGTGCTTCCGCTGAACGGCATGACCACGCAGACGATGAATTTCTCCACCTTCTCAAGCATCGCCTTCGCCTTCAGGATCACTTTCAACCTGCTCGTGATGGGAGTGATTTTCGCGCTGGCCATGGGGGTTCTCGGCGGCTTGTTGCCCGCCGTGCGCGCGGCGCTGCGACCTGTGGCCGTCTCCCTGCGCGAGTTGTAGGGAGTCAGTCACTCGCCTCCATTCGACCTGCGGAGTGACCGCGTCGATTCGCCGCAGACATCCCTGCCCTCATTCCTTTTTGCTAGTCTGAAAGGGCTTTCCGCCAACGTCTGAAGGAGTGCGTATGCGCACACATGCATTTGTCTTCTATTCCGTCCTTGCTGTCGGATCAATTGCGGCGGCGCAGATGAAGGCGGCCGAGAATGGGCCGGCCGCTGGAACCATTGCGACGCCATCAAGAGCGTTCGATTCGCAGCTCAGCCTGATCGAAGAGGAAATGATGGGCGCGGTAAAAGCGATGCCGGCTGAGAAATACGCTTTTGCGCCCAGCCCGGAGATCTTCGCAGCGGGACAAAATGCCGAATTCAAAGGGATTCGAACCTTCGCCCAGCAGGCCACCCATGTGGCCGAGGCAAACTACTTCTTCTACGGAATCGTCAGCGGACTGAAGCCGGATGTGGATCCATCCGCGATCGAGAAGCTCACGAAGAAAGAAGACGTTGTCGCGGCGCTGGCCGGATCGTTCGTCTACGCCCACCAGGCCATCGCAACTCTTACCGCTGCCAACGCATTTGAAGTGATCAAGTCGCCGGAGCCCGGTTTCCAGACCCGAGCCACTCTGGCGGCATTCGGCATCGCACATGCCTGGGATCATTATGGCCAAATGGTCGAGTACCTGAGGATGAACGGCATCGTGCCTCCGGCGAGCGCCAAATAGCCAGGATTTCTGATCGGAGCCGCACGTGAGAAGTTTGAGCGCCAGTGAGAGACGCGCCTACGCCCACTACGCTGAACGTGCCGTCGCCGTTGTTATGCAGCAGATAGTTCTGAAACGTGTCGTTCGAGATGAAACATCTGTATGCCCGTCGTTGCGACAGTCCACAAACGATACACCTAAGCCCTTTCCAACAACCTGGCTTGCCGAAAACCGCGATGCGATTCGTTCCGTACTTCCAGCGGCCATGGGGTCTTAGTAGCTGGAATTGGACGGAAAGGGGAACGGGGATGTGATTCGCTGTGAGCCCGTCTTGCTCCCTGGGTGGGGCTCCGGTGATTCGCTGCCAGAAACAGCGACGCCGCCCGAAGGCGGCGTCCGATACGACACGTTGACCCGATCCAGCTTAGAGTGTGGATTCGATCTCGAAGCCCCATGCTTCCAGCAGCGATTCTGGAATGTACTTCGAGTTCCGGTTCCGGCGAGCCCACTCGCGGAGACGGGTGGAACGAACATACTGATCCGGGGTGAGCTTAAACTCCTTGACCACCTGCTCGAAGGAGGTCACGGTGGGGACGACCGGACCGATTGGCTCCGGCTTGCCCCAATTAGGATTACCACGACGCTTTGCCATGTATTATTTACCCTCAACGATTGATGAGTGACATTACAAAAATCCGGGGGACCGCACACCTCGCCGTGAAGTCACAAACTTTACTATTCTAGGTATTTTTTCTATGAAAATCAAGAGAAAAATGCTCGTCGGTCGCACCTCTGCCCGAGACTAAACACTTCCCTGACAATTAGATGTCATTCCGATTCGAAACGTACTGTCGAAATGGCGGCTCAGCATTTGCAAGTTGAACAAGCCCCGGGCGCCAGCTGCTCGAATCGAATAAACTCAATAAAATGAGTGGAGGAACACGATTTGTCGACAAATTTTGAGCGAATGCGGCCGTTCGCGGCTCTCATCGGCCGTGTTGTCCTCGGCGTCATTATGCTCGCGCACGGCTGGACCAAGGTCATCCCGCGCGGGTCGCTGTACAACTTCGCGCATACCGTTGCTCACCTGGGACTCCCCTACTGGCTGGGCTACGTGGCCGCCTTCACAGAGTTCTTCGGCGGCATCGCGCTGATTCTCGGTCTGCTTACCCCGGTTGCTGCCCTTGCCGTGGCCATCGAGATGGCCGTCGCCGTCGTGAAAGTAGACTTCAAGTACGGCCTTACGGGTCCGCAGGGCTACGAAATGGCTCTCAGCCTCTTTGCGCTGGCGCTGTTGATTCTGGCCGGCGGTCCGGGGTACCTCGCGGTGGATCGGGCGCTCTTCCGGGGAAAGTGAAGCGGCCAAGGCCAGCAGCCCTCAGGCCGGCAACGCCTCCAGAAATTCCGCGGCGGTTATGACCGTCCCGCGTTTCGGGAAGAACTTATCGAGCAGCGCGGCATGCACCTCGTCGTCCTGGTCGGCGCACAGGTCGCGGAGCACGATGAGCCGGTAATCGTCGTCGGCGGCCGTGAGCAGCGTCGAAAGAACGACACCGCTGGTGGCCACTCCGAACATGACGAGCGTGTCGATCGCTTTAGCCCGCAGGATCATTTCGAGATCGGTTCCCGTAAACGCGCTCACGCGATGCTTGACGATGACGATATCCTCGCCCAACGGCGCAACGGCGGGGTGGATCTTCCCCGCCTCGCCCTGAAAGAGCCGCTGGCGATCGACCGAACTCTTTATCGACGCGAAAAGCCGATTGCGCGGGCCGACCTCCGGCAATCCCGGACGGAAGCCGACCTGCACGTGGATGATGGTCATCCCGCGCTCGCGAGCTCGCCCCAGCACCTCGGCTGCCCGCTCGGTGAACGCAGTCTGATCTCCCGCATAAATCGCAACAATACCGGCCTGCATATCCATGCTGAGGACGGCGGTATGGGCCGGCTGCAGAGAGAAATCGATGGCCACGGGCTTCTCCCTCTCTCGTTTTATTTGTCGAGCGAGAACTGGTATTCGACGATCAACTTCAGCTGGTCGTAGGATACCGCCATCATCGGAACCGCGCGCCCGTCGATGAAGAGCATCGGCGTCTGGTCGACGTTGAGCTGCTGGCCGAGCCGCACCGACGCATCCACCGCGTTCTTGCCTGCTGGCGAATCCGCGCAGGTTGCAATCTTGTCAGGATCGGCGCCCGCCGCTGTGGCCGCATTTCTCAGCGCCTGGTCGGCCCCCTGGCCCGCCAGATCGTTCTGGGCGGCAAAGACCGAGCTCGCATACTTGAAGAAGGCTTCACTGCCGCCTTGCTGCGCCACGCATGCTCCCCAGGCCGCGGCCGTATAGGCTTTGGGGTGAATGTTGACGAGCGGGAAGTTCTCAAAGACGAAGTGCGCCTGAGGGAAATCCTGCGTCAGCCTTTCGGCGATCGCCTGCGCATCCTTGCAGTGCGGGCACTGGAAATCGGCAAACTCCACCAGCTCAAACTGTTTGGCGGCCGCGCCGCGCGATGGACCCTGCGCTCGCTCCTGCAGAAGCCGGTAATTGCTCTCGTACGGATGCGCGCCGAAGTCGAGAACGGCATCCTGAGCGATCAGGTGTTTCCCATCCGGCGTAACGAAGAAATTGAGTGTGGCAATTTGCTGCGCGCTCTGCTTCTCGGCGACCAGGATCGTGACCTTGCTTACCCCCGGCGCCGTCGTTTTCTGGATGCCGTAAACCTCCCACACGCGATTGGGGTCGTAGCCCCACGATATTTTGATGAACGACTCGACGTCCGCCTTCGTCGGTGAGGCCGCGTCGAAATTGGCTGGATTGACGGGTGGGAATTGCGGCTCGGCGGGCGCAGCAGGAGCTGCGGGGGCGGCGGGCATTTCCTGAGGAGTTGGAGTGGAGGGTGTGGGGGCGGAGGGTGTCTCCGTTTGAGCCAGGCAAAGGGGTCCGGCGAAAGCGAGCGCAACAAGCACGCAGGAGAAGGAACGGAATGGCATACAGTCCTTTCAGGGTAAGTCTTAAACTTAAACTTGAACTTTAGCTGCGATGGGAAACCGCCGTCCCATCCCGAAGGCTTTGGAGGTCACCTTGAGCACGGGCGCCGCCTGCTGCCGTTTGTACTCGCTGCGCTCCACCATTTTGACGACGGTGCGCACAGTTTCCAGATCGAGCCCGCGCTCGGCGGCAATGGCCTCCGGCGTCGCGTAGTGCTCAACATAAGCTTCGAGGATCGGATCGAGCACTTCGTACGGCGGCAGCGAGTCTGTGTCCTTCTGTCCAGGGCGAAGCTCGGCCGATGGCGCCTTCTCGATGATCGCCCTCGGGATCACCTCCCGCTCCGCATTCACGCACCGGCAAAGATCGTAGACCCGCGTTTTGAAGACGTCGCCGATCACCGCCAGCGCGCCGACCATGTCTCCGTAAAGCGTGCAGTAGCCGGTAGACATCTCGCTCTTGTTACCGGTGGTGAGCACCAGCGCATTGAACTTGTTTGAGAAGGCCATCAGCAGCGAGCCGCGTATGCGCGACTGTACGTTCTCTTCGGTGATGTCCGGCCCGCGCCCCGCAAACACCGGCTCCAGAGCGTGATTGAAGCCCGAGAAAATCTCATCGATGGGGACCACTTCGTACCGGATTCCGAGATTCTTCGCCAGCTGGCGGCTGTCGTCAATCGAACCGGGCGATGAGTAGGGACTCGGCATCCCCAGCGTCGTCACGTTCTCCGGGCCGAGAGCGCGGACCGCAATAGCCGCGACCAGCGCCGAATCGATGCCGCCGCTCAATGCAATCACGACCTTCGAAAATCCGCATTTGTGCACATAATCGCGGGTGCCCAGCGCCAGCGCCTCCAGCATGGCTTCGTCTTCGTCGCCAGGCTGCTCGCGCATATCGCCGGCCGGCGCGGCAAGATCGGCGAAGATCAGGTCTTCTTCGAAGCTTTTTCCCTGCGCGATCACCTCTCCGTCGGGACCAATCACCAGGCTCGATCCATCGAAGATCAGGCTGTCGTCGCCGCCCACCTGGTTGACCATCACGACCGGAACGTGATGCCGCTTCGCGATGGCCGCGAGCATCTCCCTGCGCAGCGCGCGCTTGTTCCGCCACCACGGCGAGGCGGAGATATTCAGGATGAGGGACGCGCCCTGCTTCATCAGCTCTTCGACCGGATCGACGTTATACAGCCGGTTCTCCCAGAAGCTCTTGTCATTCCAGGCGTCCTCGCAAATGGTAAGCGCCACCGGCGCGCCGTTGAGATGGCAGAGGCGCTGCCGCGCCGCGGGAGCGAAGTATCGCTGCTCGTCGAAGACGTCGTAGTAGGGCAGCAGCATCTTCGACTGCACAAACTCAATGTGTCCGTTGCGCACCAGGGCAGCTGAGTTCATGACGTGCTTCCCGGCTCCATGCTCGGCAGCGGTCACATATCCGGCTACAACGGCGATGCGACCCTTTGCGGTCGCGCGGGCAATCTCGCAAAGCGACTCGCCGCACCGTGCGACGAATTCAGGTTTCTCCAGCAGATCGGCCGGCGGATAACCGCAAATGGCGAGCTCGGGAAACAGGACAAGGTCCGCGCCACCCTGCTGCGCCCTGCGCGTGAAATCGATGATTTTTGCGGTGTTCCCGCGGAAATCCCCCACGGTGGGATCGATCTGGGCCAGCGCAACCTTCACTCTCTCAGTGTAGCAACCGGCATCGAGAGGGCCGGTGGCTGGATTAGGAGCCGGCTTGCGGAACTTGCAGGACGCTTTAGCTCGCCACTGGCTCGCCTTTTGTCATCACTGCCTGGTATTCGGTGGCCCCGTGCCCTGCTTGGTACTCGTACCCTGCGTCCTCTACCCTGTACCCTGTATTTGATATGCCCCCGACCGCCGCCCCCACCCAACTGCGCACCGCCTCCGACATCACGGCCCTGATCGGCAACACACCCGTCCTTCAGTTGCGCCGCCTCGTCACCTCCGATCACGCCGAGGTCTACGCCAAGCTCGAATTCCTCAACCCCGGCGGGTCTGTCAAAGACCGTGCCGCTCTCGGCATGATCCTCGACGCCGAACGCCGCGGCATCCTTCACAAGGATTCCATCATCACCGAAGCCACTGCCGGCAACACAGGGGTGGGACTCGCGCTCGTGGGCGTCAACCGCGGCTATCGCGTCGTCCTCTATGTCCCTGAAGGCTACGCCGAAGAAAAATGCGCCCTCATGCGCGGATTCGGCGCCCAGGTCCATCGCACGCCCGAAGCCGAGGGCATGGCCGGAGCCATCCGCCGCGCTCTGGCTCTTGCCAAATCCGACACCAACGTCTGGCCGGCTCTACAGTTCGACAATCCCGCCAACCCGCAGTTCCATCACGACACGACAGCCGCCGAGCTATGGGAACAAATGGACGGCCGCATCGACGCATTCGTGGCCGGAGTCGGTACCGGGGGCACGTTCTCCGGCATCGCCCGTTTTTTGAAGGAACAGAACCCGCGTATCCTCACCGTCGCGGTCGAAACCCAGGGTTCCATCCTCCAGGGAGGCGAACCCGGTCCTCACAAGGTCGAAGGCATTGGCGTTCACTTCATCCCCAATACCTTTGACCGATCGGTTGCCGACGAAATTGTCGCAGTGCCTGATACAGAAGCCTTCGCGGCCGTTAAACGGCTTGCCGCCGAAGAGGGGATTCTCGCCGGCTCCAGCTCCGGAGCGATGATCTACGCCGCCTGCCAGGTGGCTCGGCGCCTCGGCCCTGGCAAACGAGTGGCGACCCTGATTCCCGACTCCGCCGAACGGTACCTATCCAAAAACATCTTCGACCCCGATCTCTGATGCTGCTCCGCTCCAAAGAAAAAGGGAAGCAGCCCAGGCCGCTCCCCTTCCGCACTTCCTATTCTCTGTTCCCTACTGCCTACTGCTACCTTTTATGCCGCGACAGCCATCGCCCGTATCTCTTCCTTACGCACGGTGAGCCGATCCACCAGATTCGTCCGCACCTCGAAGCCGCGCCCTGGCGTATCGGGCACCGTAATCTCGCCCGTCCGCGAAACCTCAACCTCGGGCTCGATAATGTCTTCTTTCCAGTAGCGCTTCGACGCGGACACATCCCCAGGCAGGGTGAAGTTATCGAGCGACGACAGCGCGATGTTGTGCGCACGTCCGATGCCGGTCTCCAGCATTCCGCCGCACCACACCGGCACGCCGCGCTCCTGCGCCGCGTTGTGCACCGCGATCGCCTCGCTAAAACCGCCCACCCGCCCGCACTTGATATTGATGATCCGGCAGGATTCCATATCGATTGCCGCCAGCGCATCCCTGCGGTTTCTGATCGACTCATCGAGACAGATCGGCGTTTCCAGCCGCTTCTGCAGCATCGAGTGGAAATAGAAATCGTCCGCCCACAAAGGCTGCTCGATCATCAGCAGGTTGAACTCATCGAATGTCGTGATGTGGTCGGAATCGTTCAACCGGTAGGCGGAGTTCGCATCGCAGCTCAACTGAATTTCCGGCCAGCGATTCCGCACCGCCGCGAACACATCCACGTCCCAGCCTGGTTTGCACTTGAGCTTGATGCGCTGGTAGCCCGCCGCCAGTTCCTTCTCGACCTCGGCGAGGGTCTGCTCCACCGACGGCTGGATTCCGATGGACACGCCGCAGTCAATCGTCTCGCGAGTGCCGCCCAGCAGGCTCGCCAGCGGAATCCCGCGCATCTGCGCCTCAAGATCCCACACCGCGTTTTCCAGCGCCGCCTTCGCCATCCGGTGGCCGCGAACATGCCGGAAAATCCCCGGGCACTTCCCTCCGTGCTCCGGATCGGCGCTCGCCAGCAACGGCGCCAGCTCCTGCTGCATCACCAGCCATGCCGTGTCCACCGTCTCATCCGAAAAGAACGGATGCTCCCCAGCGACACACTCCCCCCAACCGGTCAGTCCTTCGCCGCGCAGCTCCACCAGCAGGATGCGCCGGTCAGTTGTGGTTCCGAAACTGGTTTGAAATGGTTGAACAAGGGGAAGGTGCAGCTCACGCAGGTAGATGGCATCGATTCTCATAGAACTCCCGGTTGAGGTTGTTGCAATCTTGCGAGCTCGTAAGTGCCGTTACCTTCATCGTCGACCTGGAACCCAACGACAGCCAGACCGCGAGAAAACGCATCCAGAAAGCGGTCGCGATTCTCAGCCTGAACCGCCATGGCTCTGGAGACACCCGTGGCTTTCCACTCACTCACTGCTTTTGGGACCATGATTGTTTCCAGAATTTCCAGCGGCGCGTTGGGGAACCCGCCCAGAGTGGCCTTGACACGATCCGAATCCATCCACCACTCCGCGTGTAGACGGTCCGTGGGAAGCCCACCCTGCAGACGAGATGAGGATACACCATAAAAATTCTGTGTATAGGACCGAACGATCACGCCCAGCCTGTGGATATTCAAAAAGGCGTTTTTAATCTCGAGCGGATCGAAGGTCCACTCCATTGAAGTAATACCTCGACTCAGCGCTTCATTTCGTTGAAAAAGCTTAAGTTGGCGACCGATTCCAGCATTCCGATATTGTGGCGTAACAGCCAGCATGTGGGAGTGGAGATAGGGATTGGGCGCTGCGGCTTCTCGCTCCTTGAGCCCGGGTAAAGACATGGCGAAACCCACCAGCCGCTGGCCTTCGAACGCCCCAATCACCTGCCCGCCGATGCGTTGCGCCACCGTGAAGAGCCGCCTCGGAATCACATCCGTTTCGTCGTAACCCCAGGTTTCCACCTGCAGCCGCACGCACGCATCCAGCTCTTCGAATCCCGCGCAGGATCGCAGAACCACCTCTGTTCCAGCCTTCATCAGCAGGGTCTCTGGACTCACGGCCGCCGCTCCGCCTGCTTGCCGCGCTCCCAAAGGGCTTCCAGTTCCGGCGCGGACAGCTCCTCCAGCGGTCGTTCGGTGGCGGCCTCCATCGCAGCAAAGCGACGCCGGAACTTTGTATTGGCATCGCGCAAGGCCAACTCGGGATCGACCTTCAGGTGACGCGCGAGGTTCGCCGCCGTAAACAACAGATCGCCCAATTCTTCTGATACGGCCTTCGCGTCACCAATCCGGATCTCAGCCTCGATTTCCCGGGCCTCTTCCCACAGCTTTTCCACAACTCCGTGAGCATCTGGCCAGTCGAAACCCACCTTGGCTGCCTTTGCTCCAATCTTCCCCGCCTCGCTCAGCGCAGGCATCGAGCGAGGAATTGAGTCCGAACGTCCGGCACCTGCGGCTCGCGTTTTCTTCTCCAGCTTTTTGATTTCATCCCAGTTCCGCAGCACCTTGGCCGCGCCAATTCCGTCGGTCTCCAGACCCTCCGCCCGATTGCCAGCCTCTGCCGAAGCAGCTTCACCAAACACATGCGGATGCCGGCGCACCAGCTTCCGGTTGAGTCCAGCGATCACATCGCCGATCCCAAAATGTCCGGCTTCCTCCGCCATCTCCGCATAAAACAAAACCTGCAGGAGCAAATCCCCCAGCTCGTCGGCAAGGTCCGTCCAGTGCTCGCGCTCGATCGCGTCCAGCACCTCATACGTCTCTTCCAGCGTGTATTTGCGGATCGATGCAAACGTCTGCTCGCGATCCCACGGGCAACCGCCCGGACCCCGCAGCCGCGCCATGATCGCCACAGCCTCAGCAAACAGCTCGCCCGCACGCGCGTCCGTCGCGCGATCCCGACCGGAGACCGCTTCCGTTACTTCCTTTTCCGCGGACATGACCCTAATTTACAACGGCGTCGGGGAGCCTCGGCGCAGGCCCTGAGGGGTCCGCGTTTCCGGCTGTAAACCCCGCGTGCACCGCTGGAAAACGAATGCCTCCCGCGGCGGGCCCTTCGCAGGACCCGCCGCTCGGAGATTGTTGATGGTTAGAAGGTGAACGTGTTGCTTGCGAAGGGCAACGCGTTCCAACCCGGAGCGCAGGGCCCCGGCGACTGAATCGCCGAAACAAACTCGATGGTGCTCGAGTTGCCGACGCCGACTAGTACGACCGCTGTTGTGTTATTGGACGCCAGGAGGTTGCCGACAACCGCGTTGTTGGCGGCCGCTGTGGAGGTCGGATTCGCTGCCGCCGTTGCCGCCGCCTGGAAGTTGTTGGTGGTAAAGTCCACAAGGTAGTTGCCGCCCACATCGTAGACGCTGCCGCAGATCGGGCTGTACAGATTCTGGCCGCCGCTCGATGCTGTGTAGGTGAAGATTTCGGTCGCCGTCATCGTGCTCGTGTTGATCTGATAGGAACGAGCCGCGCTGTAGCTGCGTGTCTGGCCGGCGGGCGTCAGCGTCAGACTTCCAAGCCCGTCATCGAACAGCAGAAGATTGCCCTGGTGGTCGATCGAAACAGCGTGCTGTCCGATCGGCGGAACCGTGTTGGCGCCAAGGGTCAGCGTGTAGGCTTTCAAGGACTGCTTCGGGGTGTTGTACCAGGCCTTGGTTGTGTCGCCCAGGATCCAGTGAATCTTGCGCTGGCCCGAGCTGGGCGCATCGTAATCGACCGCGATCACAAAGTTCTCGCGGCTGGAGACGACCAGCGTGTTGTCGGCAGGATTATAGGTTGTGGCGTTGTTGTGGAACCAGTCGGCAGCCGCTCCCTGAACGAATGAAGAAATGGTGGCCGCGGTCTCGCCGCCCGCTGACATTGCCGCCGAGATGATCGCGCCCATGTCCCAGGTATTCAGCACCGCCCCGGTGGTTGGGTTCACCTCAAGAATGGTCGCTTCCAGCTCGCTGTTTGTATTCACCTCGACGAGCAGATTGCCGTTGCGGCCTGGATCGATATTGTGCTGGTTCGTCGCTGTCACGCCAATGCTGGCGAAATCGGCCAGCTGCGTCACCGCTCCGTTGGTGATATCCATCCTGTTGATGCCGGTTGCATTGTTGCTGTAGAAGAAGGCGTTGTCGAGAAATTCCGTGTCCTGCGCGGTATCGTTGCCGTCCCCAACCCAGCGAATATTACCGTCTGTATCGAGGATCGCAGGAGAGTTGGTGCTGCAGTAGTCCTTCAGCTCGAAGTAGTCGTAGGTCAGGCTGGCGGTGTTGGGGCGAATCCCGAAGAAGGTCCGGGCCGCGACCTGCGGGCACGGATCAGTGTAGGCAGGCGTCTTAAACGTGATCGGATAAGTGGCCTTTGTCCCGTCGGTGAAGGTGTAGGTCACGTTGATCGTGTTGCTGGTCCCCGCATACAACCCAAAGATGGGGATGATCACCGCGTTGGCGCCCGGGATGAAGTAATTGTGCGATGTGAGATAGCTCGCCGAGTATGTTGTGGTCAGCGGACGCGTCACAGAGCCGCTGATCGGCTGGATCGTATAGCCGACGCTGGCAATCGTGCCGCTGTAGTATAAGGCGCCCGCATAAATGATGAAGGGAGTGGCGCCCTGCTCGACATCGATAATTTGCGCGGTACCGGCCTGCGCCGCCATCGGCAGAAACAGGGCTGTAATCAGGGCTGCTGCCACCAGCATCAAACTGGTGAAAAGTGAATTCTTTTTGACTTTTGAAACGTTCGACACTTTGTATATCCTCCGCAGACTAAGGGAACAAACGCAATGGGCGCGTGTCTGGAGACAAGCCCATCGCACGGCAAGTACGGCAATTTTTGGTTACTTGTTTTTTTTGCTGCCGACGATTTTGGAGAGCGCAACGAATCGTCAGCCATTCGGCTGATTCCGCAGCCTGGAACAGATCGATGGGGACCCCCAAAGCGAAGCAATGAATTTCCCAAAGGCCCACGAGGTTGCTGGGCCATAAAGTTGAATCTTTCTACTCAGCGAAAATTTTCCAGACGACTCTGGAGAGCACAGGGATTTATTTAGTCGTCCAGCGGAACGAAACTCCTGGATATGCGGCAAGCGCGATCCTGGGCAGCTGCCGCTAATGACTACCGGAAGTTCATGAGAGCCTTTGTGACGCAACAATGGTTCTCCTTACCCGTCGAAGTATTGCAGACGGCCTTGATGAGGGCAAGGAATCGTTGGTCATCTCCGCGAGGGTACCGTCGCAAAATCGATCAAGACGAGCCGGGCCGTCGTTGTGATGAAATTGTCATGGGAAACTGAAAATTCGGGGGAATTAAAGTTACTTTCATTACCTGCGAACGGGTTGACATGGCTAATAACCAGACCGGTCGATCCTAAGTCATCTGAGGAGGGATTACTCCTGGAGAACGAATAACGCGGTCATCGCACTCGATTAACAAGCCTCCGGGAAAAACCCCGAGAATTTGTTGCCGCATTTTATTGTTTCTGTCCGATGAACGCAGGAGAAGGGCCGCGCCCGCAAAAGCCCATGGGGTCGTGGTATCCGGCGTCCATACTCTAGAGTGGTAACGGAGCTATCCTGATCCCTCTATTTGCCATCTTCGTCGTCCTCTTCGGCTTCGCCTTCGGCAGCTTCCTCAACGTCTGCATCTCCCGCCTGCCGCGTCATGAGTCGATCGTCCATCCGCGGTCCCGCTGTCCCGGCTGCGGCGCGCCGATTCGCGCGGGTGACAATCTGCCCATTCTCAGCTGGATTCTGCTGCGCGGACGCTGCCGCCACTGCCAACGGCGCATTGCCTGGCGCTACCCGGCGGTCGAATTCGCCACAGCCGCGCTGTTTCTGCTCAGCTATCTGCGCTTCGAGTTCACCGTCACCGGTATCGGGATGGCGGTCCTCAGCTTTTTGCTGCTCGGCCTCGCGGTAATGGACGCTGAAACCATGCGGCTGCCTGACGCGTTCACGCTGCCGGGGATTGCGTTGGGAATCTTATTTTCCGGACTGGATGAGGCAGGCGGCATTCATCGCCCGCTGATGCCGATGATCTGGTCGGCGCTCGCGGGCATCCTCGCCGCCCTGTTTCTGCTCCTCATCCGCTGGCTCTATTCCCTGGTGCGCCACCGGGAAGGCCTCGGCATGGGCGACATAAAGCTCATTGCCATGATCGCCACGTGGATAGGACCCGCCCCCACGATCCTCACGTTGCTCCTGGGCGCCCTGGCCGCCGCTTTCTTTGGCTTGTTCGCCGTTGCGCTCTCCCGGGGCAAGCGCCCATTCGCAGCAACTCGCCTCCCATTTGGATCCTTTCTCTGCGCCGCGGCTCTTTACACCATCTTCGCCGGCGATCCCGTCATCCGCTGGTACCTGCACTTCTATGGGGTCCCATACTGAACGCGCAACGGATTCCAATCGGCGCTTGAACGCTCGCGATTTGGGGAGTAGGTTGGGTCCGTGAAAAATCTTCCACGATTGTTGGTTTTTTGCGGCCTACTTGTTTTTCTCGTCTCGACTTTCAACGTGCTGGGTCAGTCGGCGAAGCATGGGTTTGTGCACACGAAGGCGGAGGAGCTTGTCGATGGCGAAGGGCGGCCGCTGCTTTTGCGGGGGATCAATCTGGGCAATTGGTTTGAGGTGGAGGGGTATATGTTCCACTTCGACGGTGGGCCACAGTCGCCACGGGAGATTGAGGATCTGACGAAGGAGTTGCTGGGGCCGGCAAAGGCTGAGGCTTTCTGGAAGCAGTGGCGGGCGAGTTACATCACGGAGGCCGATCTGGATCGGATCAAGGGGATGGGGTTTAACTCGGTGCGGGTGCCGCTGCACTGGAAGTTTTTTACGAGCGACGATGCGGAGGGTTTCAAGCTTGTCGATCAGCTTGTAGGGTGGGCGAAGAAGGATGGGATCTATGTGATCCTCGACATGCATTGCGCGCCGGGCGGGCAGACGGGGGCGAATATCGACGACAGCTGGGGGTATCCGTGGCTGTATTCGAGCGCGGAGGCGCAGGCGGAGACGGTGGCGGTGTGGCGGCGGATTGCGCAGCACTACAGGAACGAGCCGACGGTGCTGGGCTACGATCTGCTGAATGAGCCGCTGCCGCAGTTTGCGAATCTGGAGCAGTACAAGCGGGAGCTGGTGCCGTTGTACGGAAAGATTACGGAGGGGATTCGGTCGGTAGATCGGAACCATGTGCTGATTCTGGGCGGGGCTAACTGGGATACGAATTTCAGCGTATTTACCGGGGCGTTCGATCCTAACATGATGTTTACCTTTCATAAGTACTGGACGCCGAAGACGGATGTGAGCGTGATTCAGGAGTATCTTGACTTTCGGCATGAACACCATGTGCCGGTGTGGCTGGGCGAGTCAGGCGAAAATAAGGATGCCTGGGTGGAGGCGTTCAGAAAGACGCTGGAGGCAAACCATGTGGGGTGGGCGTTCTGGACTTATAAGAGGATGGACGCGACCGCGTGCGTAATGACGTTTGACCGGCCAGCGCACTGGGACGAGATTGTGGCCTTTGCGAAGCTGGCGGGTGGGACGGGGAATGCGGAGAAGCGGATTGCCGGGCGGCCTGCGCAGGGGGATGTGGATGCGGCATTCGCAGATTTGCTGGGGAAGATTCAGTTTGCGGGTGAGCGGGTGAATGCGGGGTATGTGGGGGCGTTGTTCGGGCAGGGAGTAGGTAGTAGGGAGTAGGGAGGGGTGAGTAGCTGGGAGCCTGGAGCTGGGAGCCGAAGCCCGAGGCTGGGAGCCCTGGAGCTGGGAGCGAGTTGCCGGGAGGCGGGAGCCGGTAGCCGGGTGCTGGTAGCTGGCGACTGTTCGATTGTGGACATAGGGCGGCAGTTGCGGACAAGGGGATGGGTTCCTGAAAACGGAACCCTTTTCTTTTGAGGTACGTAGTCGCTGGTGGAACTGGCGCGGCGGATGCACTTACCTCACGGACCTGGGGCCTCGAACCCAGCTGAATCCGAGACGATGAGGAGGGGCGAAGCGGGGTATTTGATCGCGGAGCAGCTGTTTGGGGTGAAGCCGTGGGATCCGGGGATGCTGGCGGCGGCGGCGGTGTTGCTGGGAGTGGCAGCGGTGGTGGCGGCGGTGATTCCGGCACGCAGGGCGGCGGGTTTGGATCCGGTCGAGAAAAGCAGGGAATAGGGAATAGGAATAGGGAATAGAGAGTAGGGAATAGGGAATAGGCAGCGAGTTAGCGAGTGATGGTTGGGCACGGGGAAAGGTTGCGCACGATGTTCAGCGATTTGAAATACGCGTTGCGGCAGTTACGGAAGTCGCCGGGATTTACGCTGACGGCGTTACTGACGCTGGCAATTGGGATCGGGGTCAACGCGGCGGTATTCAGCGTGATGGACGCGATTGTGCTGCGGCCGCTGGCGGTGCCGAACCTGGATCGGGTGATGACGGTGGCGGAAGATCGGGGGCGGGGGAAGTTTCAGTACGAATGGGTTGCGGCGGCGAATTATGAGGACTGGACGCGCCAGAGCCATTCGTTTGAGAGCCTGGCGGCCTTCAAGCGGTACTCGATGAGCCTGACGGGCGCGGGCGAGGCGGCGCATGTGGAAGCGTCGCGCTCGACGGCGAACTTCTGGGACGTGCTGAAGATGGACGCGTTTATGGGGCGGGTATTTAGCGCGGACGAGTGCCAGCCGGGGCGCGACGGGGTTGCGGTGCTGAGTTACAGTTTCTGGCAGAGACAGTTTGCGTCGGATCCGGGGGTTCTGGGACGCAGGATCAATCTGGACGATCGCGAATACGTGATCGTGGGAGTGATGTCGAAGGAGATGGTTTATCCGCCGTCCGTGGATCTTTACTTGCCGTTAGCGCTGACACCGGCGCAACTCAACGATCGCGCGGCGCACGGTTATATGGTGGTGGGCCGGCTGCGGCCCGGAGTGACGACGCGCGCGACGGACGCGGAGCTGCGCGGGATTGCGGCGCGCCTGGCCAAGATGTATCCGGCGACCAATCTGGGGTGGTCGGTTGAGGTGGAACCGCTGCTGGATAACATCAGCGGAGCGCTGACGCCGTTGTACACGCGGTTGATGCTGGGCGCGACATTGTTCGTGCTGCTGATTGTGTGCGCGAATGTGGCGAATCTGCAGTTCGCGCGGGGGATTGCACGGCGGCCGGAGATGGCAATGCGGACGGCGCTGGGGGCTTCGCGGAACCTGCTGCTGCGCCAGTTGCTGACGGAGAATCTGATGCTCGCGTTGGGCGGAGCGCTGGGTGGACTGCTGCTGGCGTGGCTGGATCTGCACCTGATCCTGAGTTACATGCCTCCCCGGGTAGCGCGCTGGGTTGCAGGCTGGTACACGATTCATCTGGACGCGCGGGCGCTGGTTTTCTCGCTGGTGCTGGCGGTGGGCGCGGGGATCGTGTCGGGGCTGGCGCCGGCGCTGGAAGCGATGCGGGTGAGTCTGGTTGAACAGCTGAAGTCCGGCTCACGGACCGAGACGGGCGGGAGCAAAAGTCACAGGCTGAGGAATTTCTTTGCAACGGCGCAAATTGCGCTGGCGGTGGCTCTGGTGATCGGCTCGGCGCTGATGTGCAAAGGTATGTGGTCGACGTTGCAGTTTGCGAATATCTATCAGCCAAAGCAGGTACTGACGTTTCATGTGACGCTGCCGCCGGTGCGCTATGGCGATGCAGTGAAGCAGGTGGCCTGGTACAAGGGGAGCCTCGAGACTCTGCAGGCGTTGCCGGGAGTAAAGCAGGCGGCGACGACCACGATGTTTCCCTACGGCGATGGAGGGTGGACGGACGATTTCCGGATCGAGAACAGGGCACTGCCTCCGGGAAAGTTCGACAGCGCAGTGCGCCTGGCGGTTAGTCCGGGATACTTTGCGGCATTTCGAATCGGGATAGCGGCGGGACGGAATTTCGGCGACGGCGATGGAGCTACGACCGATCCGGTGGTGGTGGTGAGCAGGAAATTTGCGGAGCGATATTTTCCCGGAGAGAGCCCTCTGGGGCATCGCATCCAGATGAACGCGTCGAGCAACAGCCACGAACCGTGGATGAGGATTGTGGGGGTCAGTGAGGACGCGGCCTACGAGTGGGTGGATCAGACGCCGCAGCCGGCGATGTACATCGATGCGCTGCAGGTGCCGCCGTCAAGCACAAATTACGTTGTGGCGACAGAGGGGAATCCGCTGGCCCTGGCGCCGGTGGTGAGGAAGACGCTGGCGGCGATCGATGCCACGCTGCCGCTGGACACGATGGAGACGTATGATACCAACATTCGGGAGCAGACGACGGGGCTGATGTATGCGGCGGCGATGATGGGCGTGGATGCGGCGATCGCGCTGCTGTTGGCGGCGATCGGAATCTATGGGGTGATGGCGAACCTGGTGGAGGAGCGGCGGCGGGAGATCGGCGTGCGGCTGGCGATGGGTGCACGTCGCGAGGATGTGCTGGGGATGATCCTGCGGCGGGCGGGAGTTTTAACGGGCATTGGCACAGCGGTGGGGGTAAGTATGGCAGTACTTATAGCGCAGGGCATTGCCAGCTTGTTGTACGGGGTGCATCCCTACGATCCAATGGTGTTTGGAGGGATCGTGGTGTCGATCGGGGTGATCGCGCTGGTGTCGAGCTGGATTCCCGCGCAGCGCGCGGCAGGGGTGGATCCTATGGAGGCGCTGAGGGACGAGTGAAAAGGCAGGCAACAGGCAACAGGCAACAGGCAACAGGGAACAGATTCGCAAGAAGCTTTTAGCGAACACCTTTTAGCAAACACCTTTTAGCGAAAAGCTTTTAGCGAACACCTTTTAGCGAACACCTTTTAGCAAGAAACTTTTAGCAAGAAACTGTTAGCGAAACCCATTAGCGAAAATATGTCAGCGAAAAAACTATTAGCGGGACCAGAGCGGGCACCGATTTCGTTCGCGGGCACATAAAAGAGAAACGCGGGAACGGACGCCGGCGGTGGAGCGTAGTGCGTAACAGGACGCGGAGGAACGGATGTTCGCAGATGTGAAATACGCAATCAGGCAGTTGAAGAAGTCGCCGGGGTTTGCGGTGACGGCGGTATTGACGCTGGCGCTGGGCATTGGGGCGAACGCGGTGGTGTTCAGCGTGCTGAACGCGTTGGTGCTGCGGCCGCTGAATGTGCCGCATCCGCAGAACCTGTATATGGTGCAGCGGTTCCAGTATCCGTCGCAGTCGTATCTGGATTATCTGGATTTGCGCGACCGGAACCGGAGCTTCGAGAGCCTGGTTGGCTTTAACATCATCGGTTCGGTGGGCGTCGATACCGGCGGCAATCCTTCAACGGCGTGGCCGTATGAGGCGACTGGAAATTACTTCGATGCGCTGGGCATTCAGCCGTATGTGGGCCGCTTCTTTCATGCTTCCGACGAGCGTGGATACAACAGCGCGCCGTTTGTGGTGCTGAGTTACGCATACTGGCAGAGTCACTTTCAGGGCGATCGGGCGGCGGTGGGGCGGGTGATTCAGGTTAACAAACATCCGTTCACGATTATTGGTGTAGCGCCGCCGGAATTTCGGGGGACGGAGCTGTTCTTTGCGCCGGCGATGTGGTTCCCGCTGGTAGACCAGCAGCAGGTGGAGGGCGACGAGCTGAAGTGGCGCGGCAACCACTCGATGTGGGTGGTGGGGCGGCTGAAGGCGGGGGTGACGCCGGCGCAGGCGAGCGGCGGACCTGAATTCGATTGGCGCGTGGCTGGCGAAGACCTATCCGGGCGATGACGATGGGGTGAAATTCACACTGGCGCGTCCGGGGCTGGTGGGCGATATGCTGGGCGGGCCGGCGCGGGCGTTTATGGCGGGGATGATGTTGCTGGCCGGGCTGATTCTGCTGGCGGCATGCGCGAACCTGGGGAGTTTATTTGCTGCGCGGGCGGCGGATCGCTCGAAGGAAATCGCGTTGCGGATGGCGCTGGGGTCGCGGCGGGGACTGATCCTGCGGCAGCTGCTGACAGAGGCGATTCTGGTTTCGCTGGCCGGCGGAGTGGTGGGATTGCTGGGAGGAATCGGCATTCTGCGATGGCTGAGCGCATGGCAGCCGGTGCCGAACATTCCGATTAATGTGCCGGTGAATCCGGATGTGTGGACGTATGTGGTGGCGTTTGCGCTGGCGTTGGTGAGCGGGCTGCTGTTTGGGATTGTGCCGGTGCGACAGGTGATGAAGGCCGATCCGTGGCAGACGATCCGCGCGGGGGGGACGGTGGGCGGCATGCGGCGGTTTACGCTGCGCGATCTGCTGCTGGCGGGGCAGATCGCGATTTGCGCGGTGCTGGTGACGTCGTCGCTGGTGGCGGTGCGAGGGTTGGTGCGGTCACTGCACAGCAACTTCGGCTTCCGGCCGGAGCACACAATGCTGGTGGAGACCGATCTGCAGATGGCGGGCTACACGGGCGACAAGACTGCCGGAGATGCAGCGGCGGATGCTGGATGCGGTGGGCGCGATTCCGGGGGTGACGGCGGTCGGATACGTGGATCACGTACCGCTGGGACTGGGCGGCGGCGACTCTTTTGTTTATTCACGGATGCGACCACGGATTTTCGGCCGACGAATCAGGATTGCGGACGCGATGGACTACAACGTTTCGCCGGGTTATTTTAAGGCGGCGGGAACGACGCATGCTGGCGGGGAGGGACATCAGCTGGCACGACGAGAAGCACGGCGACGAGGACAAGACGCCGGTGGTTGCGGTGGTGAATCGGGAGTTTGCGCGCAAGGTGTTCGGGTCGGTGGATAAGGCCATTGGCGGGTACTTTAAGTTCTGGGGCGGCAATCGGGCGGAGGTGGTGGGGGTGGTGGAGGACGGCAGGTACAGGACGCTGACGGAAGATCAGCAGCCGGCGATGTTCTATTCGTTTCTGCAGCATCAATCGACCGGCACGTATCTGGTGGTGCGATCGGACCGCGATCCCGAGGAGATTACGGCGGCGCTGGAGCGGACGCTGCACGGGCTGGATGCCGGGCTGCCATTCAATATCAGTACATGGAATCGTGAACTGGATTCGGCGCTGTTTGCGGCGCGGGTGGCGAGCGTGGCGCTGGGAGTGCTGGGGCTGCTGGGTGGGATGCTGGCGGTGACGGGGATCTTCGGGATGGCGTCGTATGTGGTGAGCAAGCGGATGCGGGAACTGGGGATTCGCGTGGCGCTGGGTGCGCGGCAGAAGGAAGTGCTGCGGGCTGCGCTGGGACGGGCGTTCGTGCTTCTCGGGGCGGGATCGGTGGCGGGGATTGTGCTGGGCTTGCTGGCGTCGAAGGTGCTGTCGTTTATCGTTTACCAGGCTACGCCGAAGGATCCGGTGGTGCTGGGCGGGGTGGTTCTGGCGATGCTGTTGCTGGGGCTGTTTGCGGCGTGGATACCCGCGCAAAAGGCGCTGGGAGTGGATCCGATGATCTTGCTGCAGAGAGCAATAGAAGCAGGCAATAGGCAATAGGGAACAGGGAATAGTAAAAGCTGTTAGCGAAAAACTATTAGCGAAGGACGATTAGCGGGAAGCGTCCAGCCAGACGCACTTTGACGAGCGCGACTTTTGGGGGGTTGCGCGGGTTAGCTGGGAGAGGACAGACTGTCCCTGAGGATCTGCCTCTATGCCCACGGGTTTTGCTTCTGGAATTCAGCGTTCTCTCGCCGCGTTTCTCGTCGCTCTGTTGGTGATGCCGCCGGGCGAGGCGTTTGCCTGGGGCCACAAAAAGAAAAAGCAGCAACCGACGGCGGAGAGCTAGTTCGCCGCTGACGCCCGACCAGCGTACGTTGCATGCGCTGAACCGTCTGACATTTGGGCCGCGCCCTGGGGATGTGGCGGCGGTCGAAGCAGTGGGGCTGGATAAGTGGATCGACGGGCAGCTGAATCCTGAGACGATTGACGACTCGGCGCTGGAGGCGAGGCTGGCGGCGTATCCGGCGATGCGGCTGAGCCAGCACGAGCTGGTGGAGCGGTTTCCTTCGAATGCGATGATCCGGCAGGCGGAGCAGGGCAAGCGCGGGATTCCGGGGAATCCGGTGGAGAAAGCGATCTATAACGACCAGATTGCATTGTTGAGGGAGAGACAGCAGAAGCAAGCGGAGGCGAAAGCGCTGGCTACTACCCAGGGCGCGGGGCAGGGTGCAGGGTACAGGGTGCAGGGTACAGGCGCTGTCGCACCGTCGAATTCGATGGCTGCGGGGGCGATGTCTCAGGGCGCGATGGAAGGGCAGGCCACTCAACCGGGCACCGGGGTCGGGGCACCGGGTTCAGCGAACGCCGCATTGGCGAATTCGATGGTGGCTAATTCCGGGGCACAGGGTGGAGAGATGGGGCCGCCGCCGGCTCCCGACATGATGCCGATGGCCGCTGCTGCGCCGGCGGCTCCGTCGATTCAGGAGCAGGAAAACAAGTTGTACGCCGATCTCGATGCGACCAATGTGGTGAATCTGCCGGCGGATCAGCGTGTGAAGAAGCTGATTGAGATGCGGCCGCTGGAGTTTCGCGATTTTCTGCAGCACTTGAGCAAACCGGATCGCGTGGCGCTGTTTGCCGATCTGACTCCGGAGCAGAAGGAGACGGTGTTTGCGCTGATCAGTCCGCAGCTGGTGGTGGGCGGCGAGGTCCTGGTGACGCGGCTGCTGCGCGATGTGTACAGCGAGCGCCAGCTGGAAGCGGTAATGACTGACTTCTGGCTGAACCACTTCAACGTTTACTTGAAGAAGGGCGAGTTTGCGCCTTGGTATCTGGCGGATTATCAGGACAGGGTCATTCGCCCGCATGCCCTGGGTAAGTTCGAAGATTTGCTGGACGCGACGGCGCACAGTCCGGCGATGTTGTTCTATCTGGATCAGTCAGAGAGCGTGGGGCCGCATTCGTTTGCTGCATGGCGGGCGATGATGACGCCGCCGGGGCCGAATGGGAAACAGCGGCCACTGGGGCTGAACGAGAACTACGCGCGCGAGCTGATGGAGCTGCACACGCTGGGCGTGGATGGCGGTTACACGCAGCGCGACGTGACGGAGATGGCGAAGATCTTCACCGGATGGGGGATCGACCACGGCGAGCAGGGTGGCGAGTTCTTATTCAACCCGCGGCGGCACGAGCCGGGGCAGAAGGTGGTGCTGGGGTATCGGATCCAGGATGGTGGCGAGCACGAGGGATTGGTGATGCTGCATATGCTGGCGGTGAGTCCGGTGACGGCGCACCATGTCTCGCTCCAGATTGCGCAGAGGTTTGTGAGCGACACTCCGCCGCCGGCGCTGGTGGATGCGATGGCGGCGACGTGGGTGAAGACGGGCGGAGACATTCGCGAGGTGCTGCGGACGATGCTGCAGTCGCCGGAGTTCTGGTCGCAGGATGCGTATCGGGCGAAGGTGAAGACGCCGGAGGAGTACGTGATTTCTGCGGTGCGGGCGACGGGCGGGGAGGTGGTGCATCCGGCGGCGCTGGTAGAGGCGATGGGACAGCTGGGGATGCCGCTGTACGGATGCCAGACGCCGAATGGCTACTCATGGATGGCGGATGCGTGGTTGAACAGCGGAGAGCTGCTGGACCGGATGAACTTTAGCCTGGCATTGGCGGATAACAACGCGGGAACGGTGATGGGCTGGGACAAGCTGATGGGGATCGACGGGCAGCTTGGCGTTACTGGCGATGCGAAAGAAGCGAAGCTCGAGGAGTTGCTGCTGGACGGGGCGGTGTCGGAACGGACGCGGAGCGTGGTGCTGACGCAGCTTGCGCAACAGCAGGGGACCGCGGTGGGGAATCAACAGAGGCCGCCGATGGTCAGGCCACAACCCCCGAAGCCGGTGAACTTTGTGCGGCCGCGGGATTTTGGGCAGCTGTTGCAGTCGGTGGCGCCACTGCCTCCGCCGGGGGATCAGCAGGCGGCTTTGCTGGGCGGGCTTTTGCTGGGGTCGCCTGATTTTCAGCGGCGGTAGAGAGCCGGGAGCCGGGAGCCTGGGGCTGGGGGCCTCTAGCCTGTAGCCTGATTTCCAGCGGCGGTTAACTGGTGTCATGCGCAGTTCACGGATAGAGCATGGCGCCAACGTCCCATCCCGAATGAGTATCGATGCGTGGTTCGCGGAGATGGACCGTTACGCGGACGTGCCATTTATGGAAGAGGGGCGCAACCAGCCGCCCATGCCCCCTGCATGGCATATGCCCGATCTGAGCGATTTGTGTGGGAAGAGGTCGCCTGAGGAGGAAAAGACTCTCGCAGCGGCTGAAGCCCAGGTTAATCACCAAACTTTACGGCACGACTAAAAGTCGTGCCCTGGTTCAGAAGCACAGACAATCGCGGATCCGTTCACGGCTGGCTGGTTCCCACGGCTGCCTTTTCGTAGAGGTCGGCGGAGTCGACGCGCTGCGAGGGGCGGCGTGATGTTCCTTTGCCGCTGAAGGCTCCAAGCAGCGTCTGCAGGATGACATACAGCACAGGGATAAAGAAAAGGTTCAAGACGGTGGAGAACAGCATGCCGCCGATGATCGTCGTGCCTACCGAGCGGCGGCCGGTGGCGCCCGCTCCGGTGGCGATGGCGAGAGGAATGACGCCGAGGATAAAGGCGAAAGAGGTCATGAGGATGGGGCGGAGGCGGAGCTCGGCGGCTTCAATGGCCGCGTCGACTATGGAGCTGCCTTTGCGGCGGAGCTGCTCAGCGAACTCGACTATGAGGATTGAATTTTTAGCGGCGAGACCGATGAGCATGACCAAGCCGATCTGGCAGTAGATGTCGTCGGGGTAGCCGCGCAGGGATTGGGCCAGGAGAGCGCCGAGAACAGCCATGGGGACGGCGAGCAGGATGATGAAGGGCAGCGCGAAGCTTTCATAGAGCGCGGCAAGAGTGAGATAGACGACGAGGATGCCGAGGCCGAAGATGATGACGGCTTTGCCGGCCGACTCGAGTTCTTCGAGGGCGAGGCCGGTCCACTGATACGCCATGCCCTGCATCATGTTCTGCTGGGCGACCTGTTGCATGGCCTGCAGGCCTTCGCTGGTGCTGAAGCCGGGCGCGGCGGAGCCATCGATTTCAGCGGAGCGGAAGAGGTTGTAGTGGCTGATGACCTGGGGGCCCGAGGTGTTCTCGATGGTGACGAGGTTGTCGAGCGGGATCATCTGGTTGGTGGAGGAGCGGACGTAGTACTGGCGGATGGCTGCGGCATCCTGGCGGAATTGCTGGTCGGCCTGGACGTACACGCGGTAGCTGCGGTTGTTGAAGTCGAAGTTATTGACATACTCGGAGCCCATGTAGACCTGGAGGGCGTCGGAGATCTGGCTGAAGGGGACGCCGAGGGCTTTGGCTTTTTCGCGGTCGATGCGGACCAGGACCTGGGGATCGTTGGAGGTGAAGCTGGTGAAGAGGCCGGTGAGGTCTTTGCGCTGGCCGGCGCGGGCGACGATCAGGTGCGCAGTGCGATCGAGGTCGGGGAGGGTGTTGCGGCCGAGGTCCTGGAGCTCGAACTGGAAGCCGCCAAAGCTGCCGATGCCCTGAATGGCGGGTGGTTCGAGGGGAACGATGAGCGCGCCCGGAATCATGAAGAGTTTTGGACGCAAAGCCGTGACGATGTCGGCGGCGGTGTGGCCTGGGCCGCGGCGCTTGTCGTACTCGGTGAGCGCGGAAAAGATGAGGCCGTAGTTGGGAGCGTTGCCGGAGAAGCTGAAGCCCCCGACAGCGAAGGAGCCGAGGATGTCTTTGTTCTGGAGAAGGACGGCGCTGACTTCTTCCTCGATATTGCTGGTATAGGCGAGGGAGGCGCCCTGGGGGGCCTGGACCAGGATCATGATGTAGCCCTGGTCTTCCTGGGGAACGAAGGCGGTGGGAACGTGCTGGTATTCCCAGGCGGCGGCGCCGAGGCCTGCGACGAAGAGGAGGAGCATGATCCAGCGCAGGCGGAGGACGCCGTGGATGGCGCGCGCGTAGCCGGAGCCGAGGGCTTTAATGCTGCGTTCGACAGCGTGGAGAGATACCGTGCTTGCTTTCCTCGCGGCGCAGCAGGATGGCGGCGAGAGCGGGTGAGAGCGTTAGGGCGTTGAACGCCGAGATGGCGATCGAGAATGCGATCGTGAGCGAGAACTGACGGTAAAGAATGCCGGTGGTGCCGGGGAAGAAAGAGACGGGGACGAAGACGGCGATGAGGACGAGAGAAGTGGCGATGACGGCGCTGGTGACCTCGCCCATGGCGGCGGAGGTGGCGTGGTGCGGCTCGTTGTCGCCTTCCTGAATGTGGCGCTGGACGTTTTCAATGACGACGATAGCGTCATCGACGACGAGACCGGTAGCCAGGGTGATTCCGAAGAGGGTGAGCGTGTTGATGGAGAAACCGAAGGCGCTAATGAAGGCGAAGGTTCCGATGAGGGAAACGGGGATGGTGACGGCGGGGATGAGGGTGGCTCGCCAGTCCTGGAGGAAGAAGAAGATGACCAGGATGACGATGACGATGGCTTCAGTGAGGGTCTTGATGACCTCGCGGATGGAGGAGCCGACGACGGTGGTGGAGTCAAAGGCGATGACGTACTTCATGCCGGGCGGGAAAGACCTGGCAAGAGTTGCCAGCTCAGCTTTGGCATCGCGATCGACCTGGAGAGCGTTGGCGTTGGAGAGCTGCTGGACACCGAAGCCGACAGCGGGAATGCCGTTGAAGTGCAGGGAGCTGGCGTAGGTTTCCGCACCGAGCTCGGCGCGGCCAACGTCTTTGATCTGGACGATACCCTGGGGGGTGTTCTTGACGACGATGTTGGCGAATTGCTCGGGAGTGGTGAGGCGGCCGACGACGTTGACGGTGATCTCGAAGGCTTGCTTATCGTCGGATGGGGGCGCTCCGAGCTGGCCGGAGGGTACTTCGACGTTCTGTTCCTGGAGAGCATTGACGACGTCGGTAGCGGTGAGCTGGCGGGCCGCGAGCTTCACCGGATCGAGCCAGATGCGCATGGCGTATTTGCCGGTGCCGAAGACGACCACGTCGCCGACGCCTTTGACGCGCTTGAGGGCATCCTTAATGTAGACGTCGAGGTAATTGCTGATGAAGAGATTGCTGTACTCGCCGTGCTCCGCGTAGATGCCCGCGCCGAAGACGAAATTGCTGTTGGCCTTGCTGACGGTGATGCCGGTCTGGTTGACTTCGGCGGGGAGCAGGCCGGTGGCGGAAGAGACGCGGTTCTGCACGTCGACGGCGGCGATGTCGAGGTTGTAGCCCGTATCGAAAGTGGTGGTGATGGCGCTGGAGCCGTCGTTGGCGCTGGTGGACTGAATGTAGCGCATGCCCGGGACGCCATTGATGGCTTCCTCAAGAGGGATGGTGACGGCGGACTCGACCTGGTTGGAATTGGCGCCAATGTACGCGGTGCCGACCGTGACCTGCGGCGGGGCGAGCTGCGGGTATAGGGAGATGGGCAGCGACGGAATGACGACTGCGCCGGCCAGGATGATGAGCAGCGCGCATACCGTGGCGAAAACCGGGCGGTGAATGAAGAAATCAACCAAGGGGGGCCTCGCAGGTGAATCTCTGGTCTCGCATAGGGTTCAGAAGCCGGCCGCGGGTGGAGCGGTTCCCGCCGCGGGGCCCGGTGGACGAGGGGGCAGAGGGATGACGGGCGCGCCATCCATGAGGAACTGGGTACCGGAGACGATAACTTTGTCGCCATTGTTCAGTCCGGCAAGTACGGCGTAGTTATTGCCCACTGTGTCACCCAGGGAGATGGCCTGCTGGTGAGCAATGAATTTGCCTGGGCCGGCGCTCCGGGCAACGAAGACGAAGGCCTGGCCGCCGAGGCGGGTGACCGCTAGCACGGGAACGACGGGCTTGGGAGTCATGCCCCAGATGACGAGGGCTTTTACGAGTTGTTCGTTGCGCAGCAGCGGCGAACGGATCGGAGCTTTGACGAGGATGCCCTGGAGCTGGTCGTCGACCTGCGGAGAGACGAAGTCGATGGAGGTATTCTCGACGGGGTTGCCGGTGTTATCGAGGATTTCAACGCCGAGGCCTTTTCGCACCTGGGCAGCGCGCTCAGTGGGAATGTAGATGTAGGCTTCGAGATCTTTGTTCTCGTCGACGGTGGTGAGCATCGTGGAGGGCGTCACGTAATCGCCCACGTGCACGGGGATATCGCCGACGATGCCGTCGAAGGGAGCCGCGATGCGGTAGTAGCCGAGCTGCTTCTCCTGTTCCTGGCGGGAGGCGGTGGACGATCCGTAGTCGGCTTTGGAGTTGGCGTAGGCCTGCTCGGCCTGGTCGAGGGCGTCTTTGCTGATGATGCCGGCGGCGAAGAGCTTGCGCTGGCGCTCCACCTGGAGCTGATTGTACTGGTAGACGGCGAGCTTTTGCTGCTCGGTAGCGGCCTGGGAGGCGAGGGTGGCCTCCTGCTTGGAGGGATCGATCTCGATGAGGATCTGTCCTGGAGTGACGTGTTCGCCGGAGTGGACGCGGATGCTGGTGATGTTGCCGTCGACCTGGGGATTGATAGTCGCGGAGCGGCGCGACTTGATGGTGGCAACGTATTCGTCCGATTGCGGGACGGGAGTTGCGGCGACGGTGAGGGTCTGGACGGGCATGGCCTGCATGCCAGCTCCGGCTGGTGCTTGCGGCTGGGCCTTATTGCAGCCCGCGGCTGCGGTGAGGAGTAGTGGCAGCGCAAAGAGGGGAAGAAGGGGGCGGTTTTTGCCTCGGCTGTTTGCGATCTGCTCAGGGTTCATGTTCACAACGGAGATGTTCAGAGCCATTTTCACAGCGGGACCCTCGGGTAAGTTTAGGCGGAATCCAAATTGGTTACGTATGACAAAACTCAAGGTACGGGAAGGACTGAAGTAATTCTGAATGAGCCTCTTTCCCGGATATTCGGTCCATTGGATTCGGCAGGGGGATTGTGCGCTTCAGAAAATGCGGCAGATGGAATTGTACTGCGGCCGTCTGGGGGATGGGCCTGGGGGATGGGCCAAGGCGCTCTGGAAAATGAAAGCGAGCTGTCCGAATACGAACAGCCCGCTCGATTTTGGCTCGGGCCGCAACCGCCCGGGTCAGGGTTGAGTCAGCCGGAATTGGCTCCGGCCTTTTTGCTGCTTCCGCGGTCGGGCATCGCGCGCGATTCAAGCAGGGCCAATCCCCTGGAGGATCAGCGTTAGTGCATTACCGCTGGCGGGATGCGCTTTCAACCGTGGAAGCTTAAGCGCCCGCCCTCGATTCGCCTCCGAAATAGAGGCCGCACCATTTGAGGTTTCCTCCGGTGGGGCTGGTGTATTCGAGCAGAGGCTCCGAGAGTGTGAACTCGGCTCGAGTGACTCTCCCGCGGGTTTGCCGACTTGTGAAGACGCCGGCAAAGACATTTCGCTTTCGTGCCGATTCAGTTGGTTTCGTCCGAGCTGCTGTGGACATCCATCCTCCTTCTTCGGATTGCAGCGTTTCCGCCTTCTATATGGTTCGATGCCTGGGTGGAGATGACGTTGCCAGATTTTGAGGCGTGGACGGCACGAGCGTGCGATTTATTTTCGAGAAGGGGCTTCGTTGCGGGCGCGGACCTTGAACCAGATGGGAGAGCCTTCGAAGCCGAAGGCGGCGCGGATTTGATTTTCAAGAAATCGCTCGAAGGAGAAGTGGAGTTTGACGTCGCGATCGGTGAACAGGACGAAGGTGGGAGGGGCGACGGCGGCCTGGGTCATGTAGTAGATGCGGACGCGCTTGGAGATGGGAACGCTGGCGCGCTGGAAATCGATCTTGTCGAGGAAGCGATTCATCTGGCCGGTGGAGACGCGCTTGCGGCGCTCGGCGGCAACGCGGAGGATGGCGTCGAGAACCCGAGGGACGTTGCGGCCTTCGGTGGCGGAGATGAAGAGGACCGGGGCGTAGCTGAGGTATTTGAGGACGGAGCGGAGCTGGCGCTCGAAGATGGCGCGGTCGGCGGGAGGCTTGCCGTCTGTTCGAGCGGCGGTCACGAGATCCCACTTATTGACCACGATGATGACGCTGCGGCCGCTCTCGTGCGCGTAGCCGCCGATGGTGGCGTCGGAGGCGGTGACGCCTTCGGTGGCGTCGATGATGAGGAGAGCGACGTCGGCGGCTTCGAGATGGCGGCGCGCCATGATGACGGAGAGCTTCTCGGCCATGAGGTGCGTTTTGCCTTTGCGGCGGATGCCGGCAGTGTCGACGATGCGGAGGTCCTGGCCTTTGTAGTCGATTAATTCGTCGACGGCGTCGCGGGTGGTTCCGGCGATGGGCGAGACGATGGCGCGGGTTGAGCCGGTGAGCGCGTTCAGCAGCGTGGATTTGCCAACGTTGGGGCGACCGATGATGGCGACTCGAGTTTCGTGCTGCTCGAATTCGCCATGGGTGCGATGGGGACTGGCCGTCCAGGCGTCGGCGCCCGTTCGACTCGCCTCTGGCTCGATCAGGGGAGGCTCTTCGGCGCGTTCAGTTGCTGGACTGGCTTCGTGACTTTCGGCGGGGGATGTGCTGTCGGACACGTCGGCTTCCGGTAACGCGGCGAAGACCTCGTCGAGCAGATCACCGATGTTGTTGCCGTGTTCGGAGGAGATGGGGATAACGTTGCGGATGCCGAGCTTGCGGAAGTTTTCCGCCGCGGCTTCCATGCTTTCTGTGTCGATTTTGTTGACGGCGAGGAAGAGCGGCTTGCCGGTGCGCTGGAGGAGGCGGGCGAGGTCGAGGTCGGGGGCGGCGAGCTCGGTGCGGCCGTCGACGACCATGATGATGGCGCCGGCTTCATCGAGAGCGAAGCGGGCTTGGCGGAAGATTTCGGCGGGGATGAGGGCTTCATCGTCGGGGACGATGCCGCCGGTGTCGATGAGGCGCGCGGTGCGGCCCTGCCAGCTGACTTCGCCGTAAATGCGGTCGCGGGTGATGCCGGGCTCGTCGCCGACGATGGAGCGGCGGGAGCCGGTGAGGCGATTGAAGAGGGTGGATTTGCCGACGTTGGGGCGGCCAAAGATGGCAATCACCTGCGGTGCGGCCAGACCCGCCTTCGGCGGAACTGCTTCGCGCAGCGCGACACGCGGGTTCGCCGGGACTTGCCGTCCAGGCAGACGCGGCTCCGCCGCAAAAGACTCAGAGGTTCGTTTCAGGTCCTCGTCTATGCCCGTGAGCGGGGTCTCGCGTGGGGCAGGCCGACGATCATTGCCCGCGTAAGGAGAGGGCCGGGAAGCAGTATTGGATTTGCGAGCGGCTCGCGGGCGCCCACGTCTTTCGGCGCGCGGTTGCGATGCTCCTTCGGGCGCGGGAGCGTGTCCTCGGCGAATGGCTTTGCGTTTTGCCTCGACTTTGCGTTTTGTTTTCTTGGCGCCTTCGCGGTTTCTTTTAACCGGTTTCAAAATGGGTTTACCTGTGGCTGCGGGAGCCGGAAGACTTCGTTTTTACCAATCTGATACGCCTGAAGGGGCCCGGTTACTACGATGTATACTATACATCGTGCGAAGAACGCAGCTTTATCTCGAAGAGAATCTTTGGAAGACACTCCACTCCGAAGCTCGCCGGGAGGGGACCACTGTATCCGACCTTGTGCGGCGGGCGGTACGTGACCGGTACCCGGCCGACAGGGAGAAGCGTCGCAAGGCCATGATGGCGTGGGTGGGCGTCTGGAAAGATCGTGACGATCTTCCCGAGACGGAGCAATACGTGCGCCATCTGCGCGACGACGACCGTCTTGAACGCCTGAAAGAACGGGGCAAAAAGTGAATGTCCTTGTCGATTCGGACATTCTGATCGATGTATCGCGCGCCAGGGATGTGGCTCTTCTGGAGAAGTGGTCGCAGTTGAGCGGGTCGCGTCACACGGTCCTCTGTTCGCCCGTCACGTTGGCCGAGCTTTGGTGGGGAGTTCGGCAGCACGAGCAGCCGGCATTAATCGCCCTGTTCAGGGGAATGAAGTGCGTGCCGGCCGATGAGACGACCGGACGACTGGCGGGTGAATTTTTGCGTCGATATGCCGGAAATCACGGCCTGAAAATCGGCGATGCGCTGATTGCGGCAGCAGCAGCCCAGCATCGAGCAACGCTGTGGACGCGCAATCGCAGGCATTTTCCCATGCCTGAAATTGACTTCTTTTAAGCGCCCTCAGCTTACCGTCTCCGCTGAGTACCGTGCGATCAGGCCGGTGCGGACTGCGTGGCGATAGACGCTGGTGAAGGCCTGAGCCATCACAAATAGATAGACCAGGGCAAGTGCGGCGCCGATGACCAGGGGCGCTACGGCGATGGTGTGTGCAGCGGCGGATGTGCTGGCCTGGGCGCTGGTCTGCCTGCTGAGAATCTGGCGCATGCCTTCGAAGACGTAGCTGGGCGGGATCAGGCGGGCCGGCCATTGCATCCAGTGGGGCAGCGTGGCGAGCGGATAGAAGACGCAGGCGAGTGGGGAGATGAAGGCGGGAATGGGCCAGATGAACCACTCCGCCGCGGGACCGAAGCGGAGAACCAGGGCGCTGCCGAAGATGCCGAGGGAGATTCCGAAGAGGAAGAGCACCAGAAGGAATGCGGCGAGCATGGCTCCGTAGATAAAGAAGGAGAGGCCGAAGACGAGTGTGGCGAGGGCGACCATCACAACGAGGCCGATGGAGCTGGTGGCGATCGAGGAGAGGACGAGGCCGCCGAGGTATTCGGATACGGAGAGGGGCGATGCGAAGAGGTTGAGGAAGTTGCGGGACCAGAACGTCTTCAAGAAAGGCGGTGGTGATGCCCTGCATCACGCGGGCGGTGAAATCCCAGAGGAGCACTGCGCCGAGCATGGTTGGGATGAAGTTGAAGCGGGCGCCGGAGACGGAGTTGAGGTAGCGGGTGATGAATCCCCACAGGACGATGTCGATAGCGACCCAGGCGAAGAGGGGGACGACGCGGGCGGGCGAGCCGCGCAGGAGGTAGAACTGGCGCAGGAGCAGAGCGGAGGTGCGGCGGAGGGAGGGCACGAGTTACAGGGTACAGGGTGCAGGTTGCAGGTTGCAGGTTGCAGGTTACAGGGTGCGGGTTACAGCGGTGGAATGGTTGGCTAAGAGCGGCTGCTGCTTAGGATTCTTCGGCGTTGTTGCGGATGGTGAGGGGTTCGCGGGCCACGGCTACGAAGAGGTCTTCGAGGGTGGCGTGATTATTTTCTTGTGGCAGGGTGCGGGGGTCTCCTTCGAGAAGAATCTTGCCTTTTGAGAGGAAGAGGACGCGATGGCAGACCTCTGCGACTTCGATCATATTGTGGGAGGTCCAGAGGACGCCCACGCCGGTGCGTTCGGCGATATCGCGGATGGAAGCGCGGATTTCGCGGGCGATGGAGGGATCGAGCGAGGCGGTGGGCTCGTCGAGGAGGAGCAGGCGAGGCTGGTTGAGCATGGCTTTGGCGAGTGCGACGCGGGTCTGCTCACCGGAGGAGAGGACGCCGCATTTGGTGTTGCGAAAGCGAAGGAGGTCGAAGTCGCGGAGGATGGTCTCGATGCGCTCGCTGAGTTTGGGCACGGCATAGAGCATGCCGAAGATGCGGAGATTTTGCACGACGGTGAGGTTGCCGGGAAGGGGCGCGTAGACGGCGGCGAAGTTGGTGCGGCTGAGCGCCTGGCGTCGTCGTTTGGCGAGGTCGCAGCCGTCGATCGCGATCGATCCGGAGGTGGGCTCAAGGACGCCCAGGATCATGTTGATGGTGGTGGTTTTTCCTGCGCCGTTGGGGCCGAGGAGGCCGAGGATTTCGTGGGTGCCGACCCGGAACGAGAGGCCGTCGACGGCGTGGACTTCTCCGTACTGTTTGCATAAGTGGGATACGGAGAGGATGGACATGCTAAGGGTACAGGGTACAGGGTACAGGGTGGAGGGTACAGGGTGGAGGGTACAGGGCAGGTTGGGGGTTGAAGGCTGCTTGTCGTTTGTAACAGAGCGGGCTTGGAAACACACCAAACTGGCGTGGGGGAAGTCGCCAGTATGGTGTGGGCGGTGGAGTGGGTGGAGCTAAGTTCCGAGATACTCGACGTGAACATAAGTGCCGAGGCGGACGTTGTAGGCGAGATACCAGCCTGGATCGTCAGGGTCGGGATAGAGAACGATGTCGTCGGAATCCCAGAGCCAGCCGTCGCAGAAGGCAACGTCCGCGGGAGCGACGCTGAAGTAGTAACCGCCGAACCAGAAGCGTGAGGGACCTCCGCCGGCGAGGCGCCAGACCTGGTGGACGCTGATGGGACCGGGGAAGTGTCCGTGTTCCCAGGGGTGATCCAGGTGGTAAGCCGTGGGATTAGGTGTATGACCGACCCAGCGGTCGGTGCCGGCGTCGACGTGGGGCTGGGTGGGGTGACCTGGCATGTCGGGTACGCCCCTGGCGGGGAGTGGTGTGCGGGTGATGGGGCCATGGGCGGGGATGTGGCCGCCACCGACAGGCGGGGCGACGGCGCGAGGGGCTGCGGCAGGACCGGGATGTCCTGCGGGACGCTGTGCGTGGGCGGGAAGGGTAAAGGCGAGAAGCGCAACGAAGGAGAAAATTGCCAAAGGTCCAACGAACTTTTTCATGGATTCCTCCGAAGAGAATGGTACCGCGTAAAGGGTACAGCGATTCAGTGAGCGGGGTCGGACTCGAGACCGGACTCGAGGCCGGAATCGAGAAAGTCCCAGGAAACGATGACTTCGGCGCCGAGCCCTTCCGCAATGCGCACAGCGGCGCTTTCCAGTTGCACCATCATGCCGGAAAGATAGTCGCGCGAAGGGGAGATGGCGGCGATGCCAAGGGTCGCGGATTGCCATGTCGGGGTGTCGTCCATTTCGGCGATGGAGACATTAAAGCCGTGTGAAAGTTTTTCTTTCAGGCTGCGGACGACCTGACGGCGATCTTTGAGCGACTGGGCGTGCTGGATGCGGAGCTCGAGGAACATAGCGGCGACAGGCATGGGCGAGTTCATCTTACCGCTGGAGCGCGACGCCATCTGGATTAGAGGGCCTTCGATACCAAAGGATTACCGCAGGATGTGCTGACGACCCGGTTCTTATTCCGGCTCAGTAGCCATCTTCCGCCGCGATTGGCGGCATCCCAGGAGAGTTAAGTAATCCAGGAGAGTTGAGCAAAATGGCTCAGCTATTTCCGGCGAGAAACAGGAGACTAGGGACTATGAAGAAAGAAATGAAGAAACTTTGGGTTGTGGCGATCGCCCTTGCAAGTTGTGGCTGGCTCTCCGCGCAGGAGATGAATCCAACGGCGACCGACCACTGGCCGCAGAACCAACAGCCAGAGGGACAGACTGACACCGGCATTCCTATTTACAAGATTCAGGTGGTGGCGCGCGATATTCCGGCGATCAATTACTTTCACCGCAGCGGCGCGACAAAGATCGGATTCGAGGGCACACCCTTGTTGCCTATGGCGAAGGGCAGCGCAGAAGTGAACAGCCTGAACGGTCGGACCGAGATCAAGGCTCACTTCGAGGGGCTGGGGCCGGCCAACGGATTTGGCATTGAGTATCTGACCTATGTGCTGTGGGCGATTTCGCCTGAGGGGCGGCCTGTGAACCTCGGCGAGGTGCTGTGGACGCACGGTCACGCGGATACGACGGTGACGACGAATCTGCAGTCGTTCGGCCTGATTCTGACGGCGGAGCCGTATTTTGCGGTTACGATGCCTAGCGACCTGGTGGTGATGCAGAATGTGGTGCTGAACGACAAGACGACCGGAGTGTTGGAGACCATTAACGCGCATTACACACTGCTGCCACGGGGCGCGTACACAGATACAGCGGGGCGGCACACGGTGCTGCATCCGATCACGCGCGACGACCGCTCGCCGCTGGAGCTGTACGAGGCGGTCAACGCGATGCAGATTGCAGAAGCCGCTGGCGCGGATCAATATGCGCCGGAGGCGATGGTGAACGCCAAGCAGGACCTACAGAATGCGCAAGAGATGGACATCCACCAGAAGGAGATGAAGCAGGAAATCACCTACGCGCGCGAGGCGGTGCAGACGGCGGAGGATGCGCGGCTAATTACCATACGGAAGATCAAGGCGGATGACGAAGCTGCTGAGAAGGCGCGGATCGAAGCGGCAAAGAATGCGGCCCAGGACCAGGCAGCGGCGGCGCAGGACCAGGCGCAGCAGGCAGCCTTAGCGGCGCAGCAGGCGCAGGCGCAACAGGCCCAGGCACAGGCGCAGGCGCAGGCAGCGCAGCAGCAGGAAGCGCAGGCACAGGCCGAGGCAGCCAAGGCTCGCGCTGAGCAGCAGGCGGCGGAACAGGCGGCGGCGCAGGCCGCGGCTCAGACCCAGCAGATGCGGGAGCGGCTGCGCGAGCAGCTGAATACAGTGCTGCAGACGCAGGAGTCGGCGCGGGGATTGATTGTTAATATGTCGGACGTGCTGTTCGCGTTCAACAAATACGAACTGAAGCCGGATGCCCAGGTGAAGCTGGCGAAGGTATCGGGGATACTGGCGACTTATCCGAACCTGAAACTGCAGGTGGAAGGTTACACCGACAACATCGGGTCGGATGAGTACAACCTGAAGCTTTCGCAGGAGCGGGCGACGGCAGTGCAGGCGTTCCTGATTGGGCAGGGAGTGCAGCCGGACAACATCACGTCGCAGGGATATGGGAAGGCGGACCCTGTGGCGGATAACTCGACGAACTCCGGGCGCGCGGAGAATCGGCGTGTGGAGTTAGTGGTGTCGGGACAGTCGATTGGGGTGCAGGAACAGCCGCCGACGACTTCAGGTGCGGAGCCGATGGCTGCTCCGCGACCGGCGCCTGCGCAGCAACCGGCACAACCGATGCAGAACAATAATGCGACGGGGGTAGTGAACGAGCCGCCGCAGTAGAGGGTGAACAAGCGATTCGAACAGAGGCCGCCTTCGGGCGGCCTTTTTATTGGGTTGAAATTTTCTGGAAATATCGCTTGCAATTCACAAGTAAATCTTGTTAGTGTGGCGAGCGTGGCTAAGAAGGCCTTTCGGAAGCCTCGTTCGGGCTGCCCGGTCAATATCTCGCTGGAGGTGTTTGGGGACCGGTGGTCGCTGCTGATTGTGCGCGACCTCATGGTGCGGGGTTTTACGAGGTTTCAGGATTTTGTCGAGTCGGGGGAGGGAATTGCGACGAATATTCTGGCGGATCGGCTGCGGCGGCTGCGGAAATCAGGGATCGTGACCGCGGAACCAGACGCTGAAGATCGGCGGCGAGTGATTTACCGGTTGACCGAGAAGGGAATCGATCTGGCGCCTGTGATGCTGGAGCTGATGATCTGGGGGGCGCGGCACGAAAATACAGGCGCGCCGTTGGCGGTGATTGCGGAGTTGGCGAAGAATCGGAGGGCGGTGCTGATGGAGACGCGGCGGCGGTGGGAGCAGCGGGATCCCACTCCGATCCTGCCCTGGCTGGGCGGGCCTCGGCGTCTGGAGCAAAGCGGGAGTGGAATGCAAGGGAGCTTAAGTTCGCAATGAAGTGGTCATGGAGAAGAACCGGGGATGGAGACGAGGATGGGTGCGAGTGTGGCAGGGCTCGAACCGCGGTTTGCTGAGGGAGGGCGGATGCGGATCGCGGGCCTGCGCGGACACTTTAAGCGGGAGGAGATCGATCAGATTCCGGCGCAGTGGCAGCGGCTGGCAGCGATGGGCGAGATTGCGGGCCGGGTGAGCCGGGTGGAATATGCGGTTGTGCTGATGCTGGGCGACGGATGCGATTATGTTTCGGGCTATGAGGTCTCAGCGTCGGCCGAGTTACCAGCCGAGTTTGATTCGATTGAGACACCCGCTGAGAGATATGCCGTGTTCGCGCATGAGGGTCATGTCTCCAGGATGAGATACACTTTCGACGCGATTTTCAATCAGTGGCTCCCGGCGTCGGGCATGGAGATAGTGCGGTCCATTGAGAGCACGACATGGTGCGTGGAAAGGTATGGAAAGAGGTTCAATCCCCAAACCGGTATGGGGGATGTGGACATATGGGTACCGGTAAAGGATCGAGTTCGGCAGTAACTACTAAAACAAACACCAGGGAGGGAGTTATGAAGATTACACCGTATTTGCTGTTCAGCGGTCAGTGCGAAGAGGCTTTTAAGACCTACGAGCGCGTTCTGGGCGGCAAGATCATTGCCTCGTTCACCTTCGGAGACAGCCCGATGGCGGCGCAGTTTCCGGAGATGGCCAACAAGGTCATGCACGCACGGATCGATGTAGGGGACCAGATGATCCTCGGGTCCGATTGTCCGCCGGCGTATTTCCAGCAACCGCAAGGGACGTCGGTGTGTCTGGAACTGGACGATACGGCGGACGCCGAGCGGGTATTCCAGGAGCTTTCAGAAGGCGGAACGGTGAAGATGCCGATTCAGGAGACATTCTGGGCGAAGCGGTATGGGCAGCTGGTGGATCGGTTCGGGACGCCGTGGATGGTGAATGTAGCGGCGCCGGCTTACGCCGCGGCCTGATGGAGCAGGGAACAGGTGCAGCGTTCGGACCTGAGGCGGTGAGCGCTGCACCTAATTGCCAGTAAGACAAATCAAGGCCAGGGAGAGCGCTGCATGAGCCAGGTGAGGGTGCTGGTGGGCACGAGGAAGGGCGCGTTTGTTTTGACGGCCGACGGCAAGCGCGAGAGCTGGGAGGTAAGCGGGCCCTTCTTCGCGGGGTGGGAGATTTACCACATGAAGGGATCGCCGGTGAATCCCGAGCGGATTTATGTATCGCAGACGAGCGGCTGGTTCGGGCAGGTCATTCAGCGGTCGGATGACGGAGGGAAGACGTGGAATGCCCCGGGGGGTGGCGTGCGGAAGTCGCCGGAAGGATTTCCGATGGGCGAGAGCAACCGTTTTGCGTACGACACGTCGGCGCAGACGGGCAAGCCGCTGACGACGCATCAGTGGTACGACGGGACGCAGCATCCGTGGGAATTTAAGCGGGTGTGGCATCTGGAGCCTTCGCTGACGGATGCGGAGGCCGTGTATGCGGGCGTGGAGGATGCGGCGCTGTTCCGGTCCGGGGATGGCGGGCACTCGTGGAAGGAACTGGCGGCGCTCCGAGGACACAGTACAGGTCCAAAGTGGCAGCCTGGCGCCGGCGGGATGTGCCTGCACACGATCGTGCTCGACCCGAAGAATCCGGAGCGGATTTACATTGCGATATCGGCGGCGGGTGCATTTCGCACCGATGACGGCGGAGCGACGTGGAAGCCAATCAATAAGGGACTGCGTTCGGAGTTCATTCCTGACCATGACGCGGAGGTTGGACATTGCGTGCATCACATCGCGATGAATCCGCGGCGCCCGGGGGTGCTGTTTATGCAGAAGCACTGGGACGTGATGCGTAGCGACGATGCGGGCGACACATGGCGGGAGGTGAGCGGGAATCTGCCGACGGATTTTGGGTTTGCGATTGATGTACACGCGCATGAGCCGGAGACGGTTTACGTAGCGCCGATCACGAGCGACTCGCTGCACTATCCGGTGGACGGCAAGCTGCAGGTGTGGCGAAGCCGCACCGGCGGCGATGAGTGGGAGGCGATGACGAACGGGCTTCCGCAGAAGGATTGCTATGTGAATGTGCTGCGGGATGCGATGGCTGTGGATTCGCTGGATGATTGCGGGGTGTATTTCGGGACGACGGGCGGGCAGGTGTATGTTTCGCCGGATGCCGGCGAGCACTGGAAGCCGATCGTGCATGACCTGCCGGCGGTGCTTTCGGTGGAAGTGCAGACGTTAGCATGATCCGCGTAGAGTTGCCGCATCATTTGCGGACGCTGGCGCAGTTGAGCGGAGCGGTGACGCTGGAGGTTGAAGAGCCGGTGACCCTGCGGCGGGTTCTGGATGTGCTGGAGGTGCGGTATCCAGTGCTGCGGGGTACGATTCGGGATCACGATACGCTCGAGCGGCGGCCATTTCTGCGATTCTTTGCTTGCGAAGAGGATTGGTCGCACGAGGCAATGGATGCTTTGTTGCCTGAGGCGGTGAGGACGGGGAGGGAGCCGCTGCTGGTGATTGGGGCGATTGCTGGAGGCAGCTAAGACGGCGTCCAGCTAAGAAGCGGTCAGCGAGAGAGCGTTCAACCAAGGAGCGGTTAGCAAGAAAGCGGTCGGCGAAAAACTATTAGCGAAGAGCGGTTCGCGAAAAACGATTAGCAAAGAGCGGTTAGCGAAAAACGATTAGCGAAGATCAGCTAGCGTGAAAGCGCTTAGCAAGAAATGCCTGGCCAAAGGCGATAAGCGGCGAATGAGAAAAAAAAACACGGAGGAAGTTATGGCGACGGCGACAGTAACGCCCGCGTTTGCGGGGGAGATCGAGATTCTCATAAGGCAGACGCGGGCCAGTCACGGGGTGGTTCGCCGAAACGTCGAGGGATTGACGCAGGAAGATAGCTTGAACCAGCCACAACCTGGCGGGAATTGTCTTAACTGGGTGGTGGGGCATTTGCTTTCTATCTACGATCGGGTACTTCCGGGGATTGGACAGGAGCCGGTGCTGGGTGCGGCCGCGCTGAAGAGGTATGAACGCGGAAGCGCGGAGTTGCACGATGCCGGTGAGGCGTTGCGGCTTGCGGATCTGCTGGCTGCGTGGGACGAAGCGGCGAAGCGCATGGAGGCTGGGTTGGGGACGCTGACGACGGAGAAGATGGACGGGCCGGCTCCGTTCTCTCCGAGCAATAATCCGAAGGAGACGCTGCGCTCTTTGATGGCGACGGTGGCGTTCCATCAGGCGTACCACGCGGGGCAGACGGGGCTGCTGCGGCGGATGGCGGGCAAAGAGGGAGCGATCAAATAAAGCTGCTGGGAACCGGGAGCTGTTACAAGAGCTAGTCGTCGGCAGCCAGTAGCCAGTAGCCAGTAGGGAACAGCCGGTACTTTTGAGGGAGGATTACTTTGCAGCAGATCAAGCCGTTTCTCTGGTTCAACGACAATGCGGAAGAAGCGATGGACTTCTACCTTTCGGTTTTCAAAAATGCAAAGGCTGGAGCGGTGACGCGCTATGGGGAAGGCGGACCGGGAAAGCCGGGAGCGGTTCTGACGGCGACGTTCGAAATCGACGGGATCGAGTTTGTTGCGCTGAATGGCGGACCGGGGCACCCGTTCACAGACGCGATTTCGTTTGTCGTGCCGTGCAAATCGCAGGCGGAGATCGACGAGATGTGGAAGAAACTGACGGCGGGCGGGAGCGAAGGGCGGTGCGGCTGGCTCAAGGATCGCTTCGGCGTCTCGTGGCAAGTAGTGCCGGCGAATATCGGGGAACTGATCGGGGGCAAAGACGCGGAAGGCGGGAAGCGGGCGATCCAGGCTCTGATGCAGATGACAAAGCTGGATATCGAGACGTTGAAACGGGCGGGTGGCTTAGCGTAAATCGATACGTTGAGCGTAAAAGTCATTAGAATCAACGATCATCCCGCAGATCGCCGCCCCCTACCCCCATACCGAAGTTGCTGAATCGTCAACTTCGGAACCGGTCCACTCGGATGAAATTGCGGATGCAGACGCGCGCTTGCGACATCAGAAACGGCGAGGCGAAAGCGCCGATCCTTTGGGGCTTCGCCGTGATCATCCGACGTGCGATACTTGCAGTGGCATGTACAAACGCGTCGTTCTGAAGTTGTCCGGCGAGGCGCTGGCCGGGACCGGGGAAATGCGCTTCGGCGTCGATCCGATTCGCATTCACGAGATCGCAGCCGAGCTGGCCGAAATTCACCAAATGGGCGTGGAAGTGGCCATTGTGGTGGGTGGGGGGAACTTTTTCCGGGGCGTGGCGGAGCAGGCCAAAAAGATGGACCGCGTCTCCGCCGACAATATGGGGATGCTGGCGACAGTGATCAATGCGCTGGCGATCCAGGATGCTCTTGAGAAGCGGGACGTGTTTTGCCGGGTGATGTCGGCGATCGAAATGAACCAGGTATGCGAGCCGTATATCCGGCGTCGCGCGATCCGGCATCTGGAAAAGGGCCGGGTGGTCATCTTCGCGGCCGGAACCGGAAACCCTTATTTTTCAACAGATACGGCGGCGTCGCTGCGGGCGATGGAAATCCATGCGGATGTGTTGCTGAAGGCGACGAAAGTCGAGGGCATCTACGACGCCGATCCGGTCATCACAACGGACGCGGTGAAATTTGAGCAGATTACCTACATGGAAATTCTGCGTCTTGGGTTAAAGGTAATGGATACGACGGCAGTGAGCCTGTGCAAGGACAACAACCTGCCGATGATCATCTTCAACCTGAACCAGCCGGGCAATATCCGCCGGGTCATCTCCGGTGAGAAGGTCGGCTCATTGGTGACAGCCTGAAGCGGTCTGCCGATAGGCGACCGGTGGGTGTATGAACGCTCACGATTCAGACTGGAGCCGCAAACCAAGCCGGAGATGGAAATCTGAGCGCACAGGTACAAATCGTTCCGCGGCCTGCGGACTCATGGGATAGCGGCTCGCCGCAACTGACAGCGCCCCCTCGGCCAATGGTGGTGAAATCGAAAAAAGAACGCCTGCCGGCATTAACCGGCCTGCGCGCTTTCGCGGCACTGAATATCGTATTTTTTCATTTCTCGAATCCGAAATGGTTTGGGCCGTTCGCGCCGGTGGTGGACAACGGGTTTACGTCAGTCAGCTTCTTTCTGCTGCTGTCGGGGTTTGTGCTGGCTTATAACTATTCCGACAAGGCGCAACAGGGGCAACTGAACACGCGGAATTTCTGGGTGGCCCGGATCTCGCGGCTCTATCCGATCTATCTTTTTGCGCTGTTGATGTCGCTGGGCATGCTGATGGATGAGTGGCATGTGCGGTCGCACACGCAGTTCACCTGGGGCGTGTTGCTGACGCCGTTTCTGCTGCAGGGGTGGAGTCCATGGCTGTCGACGTTCTGGAATACGCCGGCGTGGACGATGTGCACCGAGGCTTTCTTTTATCTGATTTTCCCGCTGGTGATTTTGTGGAAGCGGCCGAAGAGCATTGGCGCGCTGGTGGGGATTTTGCTGGGACTGTGGTGCCTTGGGATGGTGCTGCCGAGTTTGTATATGGGTCTGCATCCGGATGGCGATATGCATCCGGGGCGATACACAGACGGGTTCTGGATGCGGGCGCTGAAATTTTCACCGCCGCCGCATGTGCCTTCGTTTTTATTTGGGATTGTGCTGGCCGATCTGGATGCGTTGATTCCGAGGGAAGCGCGCAGGCGGTTGCTGTTTGGCGCGCTGGGAATGGCGGGCATTTACACAGTGCTCTATTTCGGGGATATCTTTCCGTATCCGATGATGCACGACGGGCTGATGATGCCGTTGTATGCGCTGGCGGTGCTGGGGCTGGCGGGACACAATTTGATCGCGAAGTTTTTTGGGTTCTATCCGTTTGTGGCGGTGGGTCAGGCGAGTTATTGTCTCTACATTCTTCATTTCAATCTGTGGAATCTGATTCATAACTCGGGGATATTGGCGATGACCGGCCTTGAGAGGTTCGATCCGTGGCTGAGTTATGGATTGCTGGTGGGAGCGGCGGTGCTGGCGATGGTGCTGATCGAGCGGCCGGCGCAGCGGTTCATCAAGGCAATGTTTCTGCCGCGGCCGTCTGCTCGGCTTGCGGAGCCGGCGGGCTCTTCCTGATCGGTCGATCCTCGAAAATGGTTAAGGTCACTCAGCTTGCCGCGTAACCCATGCCTGCCAGGACGCCACGCATGTAGGCGAAACTTTTCGATACTCCGGGCATCGGGTCGTCGGCGTGCACTTCGTATTCGAGGTCGACGAAACCTGGATATTTAATGGCGATAAGTGCTTCGAAGATGCCGCGCACGGGCATCTTGCCGTCGCCTACAGCCACCTGACTTTCCTTAACGTGGAAGTCGGTCAGATCCTTCATGTGCATGTTGAAAAGACGCGGCCCGACCGCATGGATCGCTTCAACCACGTCGGTTCCCGCGCGGACGGTGTGGCCCACGTCAATACAGCAGCCGATGCGCGGATCCATTCCCTGAATATCTTTGAGGATGTCGAGCGGGGAAGGCCAGAGCTTGTCCTCCGGGCCGTGGTTGTGGATCGCCACGCGGATGTTGTATTCCTTCGCGAACTTCTCGATGCGGGGAAGGGTCTCCGGCGTTGGGTCGCCGGCTACCATGACTCCGATGCCAGCCCGCTTGAGATATTCGAACTTGCTGCGAATGTCGTCGTCGGCGCCCTGCTGAAAGTAGATGGCTCCGGCGGCGTGGAGGCCGATGTTCGCGGCTTTGTAATCGGCGACCGCCTGCGCTTCGGCGGCTGGATCGATCGGCAGATGGTCCTTGACGTCCTTGGCGTTCAGATCGAAGACATTGAGATCTTTCATGAACCCGATCATTTGCGCGCGCGTGAAATTGCGAAAGGTATAACTGGCGAGGCCGAGATGGATGGGCGTGGCGGGGTGGTCCTCGGCGGATGCGGTCCAGGCAGAGCTTGAGACGGGAAGAGCCGTTGCGGCTGTGGCCATCGCGCCAGAAAGAACGAAATCACGGCGAGAGAATGGAACGGTCATAAGACTCCGGCGACCCTTTCAGGATCGGCTTGACTTCTAAAGGTGCGGCTCCCAGCCTTTTTCATATTCGCGGCCCCAGCCCTGCATGGCTTCCGGGTCGCCGACGATTTTACCGTTGCTGGAATCGAGTTTCAGCTCGCGCTGCACTTCCCAGGCAATGTTCGAGAGCTGCAGCATGGTGACCGCGACGTTGCCGACTTCGACGGGAGAATGCAACGGCTCGCCTTTGGTGACGCCGGCAATGAAGTTGGCGAAGTGAGCGTTGGTCATGGAGTCTCGTCCGACGAGGTCCGATGAGGAGGTTTTATCGCCCTGGACGCGGAACTCGCTGGTCTTCTTTCCGCCGAGGTCGTAAATTTCATAGCCGTCGCGATCGACGAGAACGCTGCCGGTGGTGCCCATGATGGTTGAGCCGCGGTCGCGGTTATAGATTTTCATGCCATTGCAGCAGCGCCCATCCCAGCAGATGAGCTTGTCGTCGTACTCGTAATTTGTGACGAGCGTGTCGTAGAACTGCCAGTCATCCTTGAACTGGTAGCGACCGCCGGTCGCGGTGATGCGCTGGGGATAGTCGACACCGAGGGCCCAGCGGCAGACGTCGACTTCATGGGTGCCGTTGTTGAGGGTTTCGCCGGTGCCCCAGATGCGGAACCAATGCCAGTTATAGGGCTGGACGTTATCTTTATAGGGTTGGCGCGGAGCAGGGCCCTGCCACAAGTCCCAGTCGAGAGTCGGCGGGACGGGCGCCGGCTTCCCGTAGCCGATTGACTTACGCGTGTTCACATACCAGGCCATCGCGTAATAAGCACGCCCAATAACTCCGTCGTGAATCTTCTGGACAATTTCGATGGTGTGGGGCGAGGAGCGCTGTTGCGTTCCCATTTGCACAAGCTTGCCGTACTTCTTTTGGGCGGCGATGAGGAGCGCACCTTCGGCGGGGTTATGACTGCAGGGCTTTTCGACATAGACGTGCTTGCCGGCCTCGACTCCCGCGATAGCCATCGGCGCATGCCAGTGGTCGGGGGTGGCGATGGAAACGGCATCGATGTCTTTGCGCTCGAGAAGCTTTCGGAAGTCGCTTTCAGTCTGGGGCGCGTAGCCGAGCTCCTTCTGGGCTTCGTCGGCAAACTTCGCCATGAAGTTGCTCTCCACATCGCAAATCCAGGCGACGCGCGCGGTGTCATGGTTCGCTGCGAGGGCGGACAGATGGGCGTAGCCGCGGCTGTGGAGTCCGATGATGGCGAAGTTGAGGCGGTCGTTGGAGCCCATGATCTGGGCGTAACTTTTCGCAGTGCTGTTGATGGCCAGACCGGCCGCACCCAGCGCCATCGTGTCGAGGAACTCGCGACGTGTGATCATGATGTCTCCCTGAAAGTAAGTCGTCTACCGCGTTCAGCAGGTTGCGCCCGATTGCGCAAGGGCTTTTTTCAAATCGGCCATGCTGATGCGCGAGGAGGCTTCGGGTGTTCCGGCGCCGCGCCAGTGGGTTTCGAGGCTGACCGCATAGCGATAGCCATCCTGGCGGAGTGCGCGCAGCTGGCCGACCCAATCGACGACTCCGGCGCCGACCGGCTGCCATTCGTATTTGCCGCCTGGCTGACGGGTTACATTCTTGGCGTGGCAATGACCGATGCGGTCTTTGGGCAGGAGGTCGTAGCCGTTGGGAAACGGGACTGCGTCCGGGAAGGTTCCAGCGTTGCCGGGATCCCAGTTGAGCATGAAGTTTTTATTTGGGATGGCTTTGAGCGCGGCGGCTGCCTCTTCGCCAGTCGCGGTGTTACAGGACATTTCGTTTTCGAGCAGAAGGATGACGTTGTGCTTAGCGCAGACTTCGGCGGCCTGCGCGAGCTTTGCGTTGATGGCGGCGCGGTACGGTTTCTGATCGTCGAGGCGCCAGAAATCGAAGCAGCGGATGCGATTCGTATCGAAGGCTCGGGTGAGATCGATGCAATGCTCGAGCAGCGCATCCTGTTTGGCGAAATCGTTGTCGGCGGCGTGGAACTGATCGCGCTCCTGTCCGTCTTTGCGAGGCGCGCCGGGCCAGTCGACCTTGTAGAGCGGGCTGGCGATATCGGTTACGCGCAGGTCGTACTTTTTAAGGATGCGCTGGGCTTCAGCCAGCTGAGCGGCGTCGAGGTCGGTTACGTTTTTGCTCCACATGCTGCGGAGTTCGATCCAGTGCAGGCCGAAGTCGTGAGCGGCGACGGAGCAGGCGTGGTCGAAGTCCTGAGAGATTTCGTCGTTGATGACCGAAAGCCGGAAAGGGCAGGTGGCTGGTACGGGGTCGAGAGCGAGTGAGGAAGAGGTTTGGGGCAGAGCAGTCATGGCGCCCGCTGCCGCGAGGCCGCCCAAGAATTCACGACGCGATAAGGACATCCATTTCTCCTGCGGCGAAACAGCAGGGGACAGTATATGCCGCGCGCGGGAGCGGAGGCCAAGTGGAGGGTCAGCAGAAAGGAAGGCGGGGCTCCGAACCGCCGCTGCCGGCTAATCGATGGGTTGTTGGGCGAGCCGTGAGAGGGCCCGTTCCACCGTATCCGACATCTCGATGGGAAGCACGGAGATGCGGTGTTCCTCCTGATTGCGGGTGAAGACTTCCATGCTGCTCTCGCGAAACTGGAAGGAAACAAGGGGTTGTTCGGGGCGCAGACGGGGGCGACGCGAGCGCGAAATGATAAGGGACCAGACGGACTGGCCGGCTCGCATTTTGCGATCGAATCCGGCGCGGCGGAGGTCGGAAATAAAGGGAAGAATGAGGTTTCGGGGCGGGAAACGGGAGCCCTCGTAGACGCGCTCGGTCTGATCCCAGCTCTCAATGAACTCGCCTTCGACGGGATTGCCTTTCTCGTAGTAGTCGGCGAGAGGACCGATCTGAAGCCAGGGAAATTCCTTACGGAGTTTGGAGGGCGGCGCATTATCGGCAAGCCAACGCGCGAGGACCGCGGCAAGGGATCGTTTGTCGGCTGCATCGAAACGAAAGAGCTCGCTTTGATCCCAGTGGAAGACGGCCTGGGGAAATTCGTGGCGCGAAGCGAAATGGATGTGGGCCGACCGTTTGTCGGTGTGAAACCAGAGGTGGGAGACCCCGGAGCCGGTAACGCTGAGTACGTTGCTGGCCGCCATCGCGATGTCAGGGGCAGAGGCGAGGACAGATTCGCGGATGGCGAGGATTTGGCGCTTCTCCCAGTCGACGAAGCAGAATTGACGATAGAGTGCATCGAGAGCGACGCCTTCGAGCCAGTGCCAGACGGCATTCACAGTTTCCGTGCGCAGGGGCGTTCGCCCGGTGGCGATCCTTCTGCCGTCCTCTTCGAAGAAGGTGAGGTACTCTGGACCGCCGACCTCGAAACAGCCCACCCAGCAGGTTCTGTTGCCCAGTTGAGCGGAACATCTCCATTGGACGCCTCCGCCAGTGAGGGTGATCTCGGCTTTCTCGGCATTAGCACGAAAGCGATCTGTCAATGCGTCGTAGAGATCGCGGGCGTAAATGGGTTCGTTTCGTTCCACAGGAGCACCAGTGTATCGAAAGTTATTTGTCTGGAATGCAAGGGGGTATTTAGACACTTGATACCTGGGGGGATTTCGCCCACCAAAGTGGAATGGACAAAGCCCGGGGCTTCTGGGCTGGGGAAGGGGCTATCGGGACCAGAGGGGGGGATTCGGGCAAAAAACAGAAAGCGCCTGCTGTTTGGCAGACGCTTTTTCGAACCCACGATCTTACGTTGCAGTGCGGGTTAACGTTGGCTACTTGTCCTGGCCCTCGGCGAGGAAGTGAACTGTCTGTGCAGCGGAAACGGCGTCTCCACCGGGGATCTTCACGCGAGCGGTAATGACGGCATCGCCGGGCCCAACGCCGGTAACCAGGCCGGCCCCATCCACCGTGGCGACGCGCTCGTCGCTGGATTCCCAGGCGGCCTGCCGGGAGAAATCGGAGGTCTTTGTTCCGCCGTCGTACGTGGCGATGGCAAGAAGGCGTGCGGTTTGGCCTATGGAGGTGAGGGTCTGACTGGCGGGAATCACGGTGAGGGTCAGCGGTTTGGCGACCGCGCCCGTCACGGTGCAGGGACTCTCGACATCGATGTTTGAAGTGGCGTTGACGTTTCCGAAGGGTCCCTGGATGCTGGCGATGATGCCGGTGGATCCGAGGTTGACGCCGGTGGCCAGGCCCGAGGAGTTAACGGTAGCAACGGCAGGAATGGTGGAGGACCAGGTCACCAGCGAAGTGATGTCTTCGGTTTCGGCGGAGTGTCCGCCTTCAGTGTAAGTGCCGTAGGCCTTAAACTGCGCCGAGACACCGGGGACTACGCAGGTAAGTCCGATGGCGGGCTGGATGGTGAGTCCGGTGAGCGAGCGCGAGGTGCACCCTGTTCCAGCGAAAAGAGCCATCGAGGCGACGAGGCCCACGCCGAGCAACACACGCGGAGAGACCAAAGCAGAATGTCCGGACAACAGGCTTTTCATAACGGGAGGCACCACGATCACCGTACCCAGGAGAGCGGAGAAGCCCAGCAGGCTTCAGTGCTTTCCGGAGTGCGAATCTAACTCGGACTATAGGGAGGTGGGGATGCCGGTGGTATCCCACTTTCAGGGAGGCGGTGTCCCTGATTTGGTTACCTGAGTAGTAGAGGGTGATGATGCTTTTGGGGGTGGGCTTGCAGCGTTCGACCGAGTGCAAAAAAGAGGGGCGAGCATGGAAGCTCGCCCCTGGTGAGTGGTGAATCAATCCGGCCACCGCTTATCGGCGGCCGGGGTTTCCGGTTTAGTGTTTAGTGAGTGCCGTAACCGTAGACGTTGCCGTCTTCTCCGATGGCGTAATAGGCGCCGGCTTTTTGCACAACCACTTCTTTCATGGTTCCGGTTATCTGGGTGAAGTTGCCGTGCGATACGTACTGGTAGATGTTACCGGCGCTGGTGGTGGTGATGACTGTCCCGTCGGAGGCGGAGGAGACCCAGCTGTAGGCTGATTGTCCAACAGCGGACCAGGCGCTTCCGTTGTAATTCCACAGCCAGTATCCGGGACCGTTGCCGAGGATGAAGTAGTCATTGTTCCTGACGACCGACACCTGGGACGAGAGGCCAAAGGGAACCTGGGTCCAGTTAGAGCCGGACACATACTTCCAGATGGTCTGGTTGGGGTAATCGGCGGCGATGACCGTTCCATCGGAGCCGGCGGCGATCGCGTCGGCACTGACGCCGACCTGAACCCATGCCCCGCTGACGAGGTGATAGACATTGCGGTTGGTGCCGATTGACCAGATGCTATTGGCGTTGACGACGGCAACCTCTTTGGCGGTACCGGGCAGCTGCGTCCAGGCGCCTGTCGCCGCTGTGAACTCCCAGATTGTCGATGCTGACGAGTTGACCACCACCAGTGTGCCGTCGGAACCAACTGACATGTTGCTCACGCTGGTGCCGATCTGCTGCCAGCCGGTAACGGTGATGGTGAAGGTCTGGGTGGTGGTTACACCAGAGGTATTGGTGTAGGTTGCGACGTAGGTGTTGACGCCGGAGAGCAGCGGAATGCTGGTGATCTGGCGTGAAGTCGAGGTGAAACCAGCGGTGCCAGTCCAGCTCCACGAACCACCGGTTGAGGGTTGAGGTCCAAGATTGACTGTGCTGCCGGCGGCGACCGTGACACTGGAGATGTTCTGCCAGGCTCCGCCGTTCACCTGAATGTAAGGAACGATTGGAGTTGCAGGCGAGGCCACCGTCAGCAGTACGGCGGCGCTCGTCGCGTTGTAGTCTGTGGTGTCGCTGGGCGTGAAGGTGACCGTCAGAGTGTCAGTACCAACGGCCGGCACGGTACCGGCAGCCGGGGAGTAGGCGAAGGTTCCTGCAACGTTGGCGGTGGCGTTCAGCTGGGTAGAGCTGAGCGTGGTGCCGTAGAGGATCGCAGCCGGTGTTGCCCAGCTGATGACCGGAGTAGCTTTGGTGACGGTGACGTAGGCGTAGCCCGAAACATCGGCGTAGTCTACCTGGTCGGTCGGGAAGAACGCGACGCCGAGGGGATGCACACCTGCCGTGTAGACGGTTCCGAGCGGAGCAGTGTAGACGTAGCTGCCCGGGACGTTGGCGGTTGCGTTCTGCTCGGCAGTGGTGATCGGTGTGCCGTAGACAATGTTCGGAGGATTCGTCCAGGTGATAACCGGATTCGCCTGGTTAACGGTCAGCGTGACGGTGGTGGTGACCGAGCTCAGGCTGGAGCTGCTCGGCTTAAAGGTCGCGGATAAAGTCTGCGACCCAGCCTTCAGCACGGTGCCTGCGGCCGGAGAGTAAGTGAAGGTGCCTGAAACGCTTGCGGTCGCATCCAGCTGGGTTGCGCTGAGTGCGGTGCCGTAGGTGATTGCCGCCGGGGTCGGCCACGTGATGGTCGGCGTCGAACCACTTTGATTGACCACGAGGCTGACAGAGGCGGTTGCCGTGTTGTAGTCGGTGGTGTCGGTGGGAGTGAAAGTCACCGACAGAGTGTCTGTTCCGGCGGATGGGATGGTGCCTGCAGCCGGGGTGTAAGCAAAGGTACCGGCTACGCTGGCGGTGCCTACGCTTGCGGTCGCATCCAGCTGGGTGGAGCTGAGCGCGGTACCGGAGGTGATAGCCGCCGGAGCCGCCCACGTGATGACGGGTGTCACCTTGTTCACGGTTATGGTTACAGTGGTGGTGACTGTGCCCAGGCTCGCGTTGGATGGTGTGAAGGTGGCAGTAATGACGTGCGACCCAGCGGTGAGAAGCGTGCCGGCCATCGGAGAGTAAGAGAAGCTGCCATTAACACTGGCGGTAGCATCCAGCTGGGTTGCGCTGAGTGCAGTACCGTAGGTGATTGCCGACGGTGTTGGCCAGGTGATGGTTGGCGCCGCGCCCTGGTTGACCACGAGGCTGACGGAGGCGGTTGCCGTGTTGTAGTCGGTGGTGTCGGTGGGAGTGAAGGTGACCGACAGCGTATCTGTTCCGACAGAGGGGATGGTGCCTGCAGCCGGGGAGTAAGCAAAGGTCCCGGCTACGTTGGCGGTACCTACGCTGGCGGTCGCATCCAGCTGGGTGGAACTGAGCGCGGTACCGGAGGTGATAGCCGCCGGAGCCGCCCACGTGATGACGGGAGTCGCCTTGTTAACGGTTATCGTCACCGTGTTGGTGAGTGTTCCCAGGCTTCCGTTGGATGGTGTGAAGGTCGCAACGAGGATGTGAGTCCCAGCGGTAAGAACCGTGCCGGCGGCCGGAGAGTAAGAGAAGGAGCCGTTCACGGTGGATGTCGCATCCAGCTGAGTTGCGCTGAGTGCGGTGCCATAGGTTATTGCTGACGGTGCCGGCCAGGTAACGACCTGCGCTTGCACAGTCAGGCTGGCCGGACCGGCGGTCAGGGCAAAGGTGCCGATAACCGGAATGCTGGTGGAGAGAGTGTCAGGCAAGGCGCCGCTGGCCTGGTTGACATTGAGGCTGGAGAAGGTGGCGCCCGTGCCTTCGACGGTGGTTGCCGTCAGGCCGGTGGCGGTTCCGGTTCCAGTGAAGCTCAGCGGTACGGTCACTCCGCCAACGTTCTGGCCGTTTTCTGTGACCGAAACGATCACGGGCGGAGTTGCTCCGTTAGAGTTCGCAGCAGCGGAATAAGGAGCGCCGACAAACTGCGCCGACGTGTAATCCGTCTGTACGGCGCCCGCGTCGTAGCAGGGGGCGGTGTACGGATAGCCGGGGTAGGTGTAGTTCTCGTTAAGGAAGCCGCGCTGGTCGGTGTTGATGCCGGAAGGAATCAACGTGGCAGAGGCTGCGCAGATGGCTGAGCTGCCCGGTTCGGGAAGAATGGTTGGCGTGGAGAACAGAGCACTCGTGCCGCTGTAATAGCCAAGCGCGGAGAGGGCCGGAATGCCGCTGGTGAGATTGGTTGGGGCGACGACGTTGCCCAGAGTCCCTGTGGCGGGGCAGGAGGTTGAGCCGGAGCACTCTGTGCTCTCGCCCAGGATGCTGTTTTCCACCGTCAGAGTAGAACCGCCGCCGATAACGATGCCGCCGCCGGTGTTGCCGGCCAGGGTGCTGTTATAGACGTTGACCGCTGCGCCGCTGCCGCTGTAGATAGCGCCGTCGGCGGAAGCAGTGTTGTTCGCGATGGTGCTGTATTTCATCAGCAGGCCACCCGTCGCGCTGTTGTCGTAGATTGCGCTGCCGTCGGGGGCCGTGTTGTTGGCGAAGGTGCTGTCGATAACAGTAACCGACCCGGAGCCGTCGTTGTAGATGGCGCCGCCGGAGGTAGCCGCGGAGTTTCCGGTAAAGTACATCCCGTTCACGGTGAGGTTCGCCAGATTGTCGATAGCGCCGCCGGTGCCGTTCGCGGTGTTATTGCCGTTGGCGAAAGTCATCCCGAACACGGACGCGCTTCCACCGGAGGTCTCGAGGATTGGGTATTGGTTAGCGCCGGAGACGGTGAGTGAACCCGCGCCGGGGCCGACGATATTTACGCTGGGGCCCACGGAGGGACCGGCCGAGGTAAGCGCGATGCTGGCTAAGCCGTTCGCGAAATCGATGTCGCCGTAGCCCGCGGCATTTGCATATGCGATGGCGTCGCGCAAGCCGCACGATGAACCAGGGCAGTTAGCAGCAATACCGGTGGCATCATCGCCGGCCTTGCTCACAGTGAGATAGTTAGTCTGAACCGCGCCGGCGTCGACGCACGAAGTTTTGAGCGGGAAGCCGCGCTGGTCTTTGGTGACTCCGGTGGGGACATCGGCGGCAATGCCGGCGCAGATCCCCGGGCTACCCGGCATGGGCAGCATGGTCGGGGTGAGGCCGCCATAGTAGCTGAGCGGCAGCAGGCCGGCTGCAGCCAGGGTCGTCGAGGAGCTGGGCCCTACGTAGTTCCCGTACTGGCCATTGGTTGGGCAGATCGGCGCACCGGGATCGGCATAGCACTCGTTGTTTTCCGCAAAGTAGTTGTTTTCGAGCGTGACCACTGTTGGTTTTGTGGGGTCGCCGGTATAGGAGACGCCGCCGCCGTCTTCCGCCGTGTTGCCGAAGAACGTGCTGTCTTTCACGGTGAGGTTGGCGTTGTTAATGCTGTAAATGCCGGCGCCATAAATGGCGGAATTTCCGGTGAAAGTGCTGTTGGTAACAACCAGCAGCGTGGTGCTGTACTGGAAGATGCTGGCGGACTGCGTGGCGTAGAGCTTGTTGAAGGTGCTGCCGTTGACGGTCAGGTTGCCGCCGGTATCGTTGTAAATAGCGCCGCCGTTATTGGCAGTGCAGTTGAAGAAAAAGGAGTTGTTGACGGTCAGAGTTCCATTGTTATAAATGGCGCCGCCGAATCCGGAACTGCCGGCTGTGACGTTCAGGAAGGCGACGTTATTCACGGTGAGGTTGGCATACTGGTTCTGGATGCCACCGGTTGCGGCCAGACTCTGGCCGTTGCCGTTCTGCAGGGTGAAGTTTTGGATGGTGACGTTGATCGGCGTGGCGGACGGAGCGTTATACACCGCGAATGGTGTGGTTCCGTTCAGGCCGTCGAGGATAATCGCTGAGCCCCCATCGACGGTCATGTTCACGACAATCTCAGGAAGCACAAAGCCCACGGGAATGCGCCCTGAAAGCCCCGAACGAAATATGACGCTGCTTCCCGGGTCAGCATTGGCCGCGGTCATAGCGTCGCGCAGAGAGCAGTTGCTACCGAGGCCGTTGGCCGGACAGTTGGAGGTGGTGCCGTTCAGATTGCCGCCTCCAGCATAGTCGTCGGTAAGCACGGTCACCGTATAGGTGTCCGCAGCCATCGCGCTGGCGGCGGTGCCGAGCAGCAACATGGGGACGAGCCACACGCAAGAGACGATGAACAGAGAGAACAGGCGCGATGGCGAGAAGCGGCGCGCAGAATCCAGGGACGATTTGGCAGGCATCGAAAGCACCTCAGAAGATCTTTATATTTCGCCACCGGTAAACGCGCAGGTGACGGTTTCGTTCTGTTCCCGTGCGCTGGGAGAGGGACCCGGTTGTTAACTGCAAATTCAACGGGACTACTCTGTTGATAGTCATGGGGAGAGGTGCTTTACGTCAACCGATCTTTGGTTGCGCGGGAAGGGGACTGCGGACTCGCCCGGTAAGCACTTTGGTGGGAGTTACCGCAGAGTGGGAATAAGAACTGTCGAAGTCTTTTGCTTGCTTCGCGTAGAGGGAGAATTCAGTTTGCATCAACTCGTGAAGAAAACCTTCGGCTGCAGAAGGGAGGGATGTTTCCGACGCTGGATTACCTTCGGAGTCACGCGGACAGGTCCGATATGCGCCAGTTCGACAGAAGGTCAGCTTGGATGGGAATGTGCAGGTGTGCAGGACGACACTCGATTGAGGTCGATGTAAGGCATTCCTGGTGGTACCAAGGATGGAAGCATGGCGGAACCGTGTTTCATTGGCGCTGGCGTGGGCGCTAAAGAGGCGCGGCATGGGAGCGGCTCGCCAAGTTCGTTTGGATGGAAGTGGTTTTGTAGAGTGCACTGGCGGCTATCGCAGCTTAAGCCGCAATAGCCGCCGGGGGCATACTCTCAGGAGAAAGAAAAGGGGTTACTGAACCGTGATGGTGAATTGCTGGGTACTCGCGGTCCCGGCCGGATTGGTATAAGTTGCAGTGAAGACATTGGAGCCTCCGCTGAGCGGGATGCTGTCGATTTCGCGGGTATGGGCCGAGAAGTTATTGGGACCGGTCCAGCTCCAGGTGCCACCGTTCAGGGGTTGGGGACCGATGTTCACCGTGCTGCCGGAGGCGACGGTTACGGTGGCGACATTCTGCCAGGCTCCGCCGTTCACCTCGATATAGGGAACAATCGGGGTTGGACCGACGGTGATGGTAAATTGCTGTGTGCTCGTGACTCCCGCTGGATTAGTGTAAGTCGCCGTGAAGACATTTGAGGTTGAATTGAGCGGGACACTGCTGATTTGCCGTGTGTTGGCGGTGAAGTTATTGGGGCCAGTCCAGCTCCACGAACCACCGTTGACGGGTTGGGGGCCGATGTTCACCGTGTCGCCATAGTTCACCGTAAGAGTGGCGACATTCTGCCAGGCTCCGCTGTTGGCCTGCACATCCTGGATGTAGGGAACGATCGTGGTGGGGTTTATGGTGATGGTGAATTGCTGAGTGCTCGTAACTCCAGCCGGATTGGTGTAAGTTGCGGTGTAGACATTCGAGGCCGAAGTGAGGGGGATATTGCTGATTTGCCGCGTGTTGGCGGTGAAGTTATTAGGACCAGTCCAGCTCCACGAACCGCCGCTCTCGGGTTGCGGGCCAAGATTCACGGTGTCGCCGTAATTGACCGAGAGGGTGGAAACCTGCTGATAGGCCCCCCCGTTCAGCTGCAGATCCTGGATATAGGGAACGATGGCTGTGGGGCTGACGGTAATCGTCAGTGCCATCGAGCTCTTGACGCCGGCCGGATTGGTGTAGGTGGCGGTGTAGGTATTTGTGGGTGAAGGCAACCCAACGGCGTTGAGCTGCCGGGAAGTGGAGGTGAACCCATTGGGACCGGTCCAGCTCCAGGAGCCGCCAGTCTGGGGTTGGGGTCCAAGGTTTACCGTGTCGGTGTAAGCCGCTGTGATGCCGGCGACCTGCTGATAGGCCCCTCCGTCCTCCTGGACATCCTGGATATAAGGAACGATGGTGGTGGGGCCGACCGTGATTGTGAATGCGAGCGTGCTCTTGACGCCACCCGGATCGGTGTAAGTTGCCGTGTAAACGTTCGAGGCCGAAGCCACCGAAATGCCGTCGATTTCCCGCGAAGTGGAGGTAAACCCATTGGGACCGGTCCAGCTCCACGAACCGCCAGTTGCCGGTTGCGGGCCGATGTCAACGGTGTCACCATAGTTCACCGTGAGAGTGGAGGCATTCTCCCACGCTCCCCCGTTCGCCTGGAGATCCCGGATATAGGGAACAATTTGCGAGGACACTGTCCAGTTGACCGGTCCGGCGGCGAGCTTGTCGGTTCCGACGACAGGAAGACTGATCGAGAGGGTGTCAGGCGAAGAGCCGCTGGGTTGATTCACCTCGATGCTGGAGAAGGTTGCGCCGGTGCCTTCGACCGTGGTCGCCGTTGTTCCCGATGCTGTTCCGGCTCCGCTGAAGGTAAGAGGTATCTGGACTCCGCCGACATTCTGACCGTTCTCAGTAACCGATGCGATCACGGCCGGTGTTGCCCCTGGTGTATTTGAAGTGCCGGTATAAGGGGCCCCGACAAACTGGGCAGAGGTGTAGTTGGTCTGGACGGCGCCGGCGTCGACGCAAATCTTACTGGCCGAATAGCCTGTGTAGGTGATGTTCTCGTTCGAAAAGCCGCGCTGATCGGTTGTGACCCCGGCTGGAATCAAAGTCGAGGAACCGGCGCAGATTGCGGAGCTTCCGGGCTCGGGCAGGACGGATTGAGTAGAGTACTGTGAATTGGTCCCGCTGTAATTGCCGGGCGCGGAGAGGGGCGCCACTCCGGCGTTAGAGTTGGTGGGGCCCACGACGTTGCCGAGGGTACCCGTGGTCGGGCAAGCGGCGGGGCTGTCGGCGATGCACTCAGCGCTGCTGTCCAGGACGCTGTTCTCCACCACCAGGGCACCGCTGCCGGCGAAGATAATGCCGGTGTTGATATTGCCGGAGAGCGTCGTGTTGTAGAGGCTCATCGGGGCGCCGTAGGCGGAGAAGATGGCGCCGCCTTCGTTGGTGGTAGCGTCGTTGTTGGCAAAGGTGCTGTATTCAGCGACGAGCGGGCCGTTCGTGGTGTTGTTGTAAAGAGCGCTTCCCTGGGGGGCCGTATTGTTTATAAAGCTGCTGTTGAGAACCGTGAGACTGCCCTGCTTGGTATAGATCGCTCCGCCGGCGGCTAACGCAACGTTGCCCGTGAAAACCATATTGCTCACGGTGAGGTTCGTCTGGTTATAAATGGCGCCACCGGTTTGGTCGCTGCTGTTATAGCCGTTCTCAAAGGTCATTCCGTACATGAAGACGTTTCCGCCGAATGAGCCATAGAGCACATTGGTGCCCTGTCCGTTGACGGCGAGAGAACTGGCCCCAGGTCCGATGATATTGGTGTTGTAAAGGTTGGTGGGACCTTCCGCCGTAAGGGTGACAGTCGATACTGTGTTCGCGAAGGCGATGTCGCCGTTGAACGCGGCGTTGGCTGCCGCGACCGCATCGCGAAATGCACAGTTGGAACCGGGGCAGTTAGCCGCGCTAGCGGTATGATCGCTGCCCGTGGTGACGGTGATGTAATTGGTTTGAACCGCACCGGCATCCACACAGGCGCTATTGAACGGGAAGGTGCGCTGGTCAATGGTTACGCCGTTCGGAACATCGGCTGACAGCCCCGCGCAGATGGCGGAGCTCCCCGGCATCGGCATCAGGGTCTGAGTTGGGCCGCCGTAATTGCCGAGCGGTAACACGGCCGGCCTGCCGGAAACCGAATTGGTGGGCGCCACGATGTTGCCCTTGGTGCCATTGGTGGGGCAAGCCGCCGGGGCGGCAGTGCCGCACTCCCCGCTTGCGTCAAAAAGGCTGTTGTAAACATTCAGCTGGCTGGAACCGCCGTAGGCGATCCCGGTTTTGTTGTTTCCATAGAACGTGCTGTCGTAGATGTTGAGAGCTGCGCCGTTGCCGCTGTAAATTGCACTGGCCTGGTACGATGCAGTATTGCCGTCGAAGGTGCTGTTGGTAATGGTGAGCGCATTAGCGCTGTCGTTTTCAATGGCGCCGCCCTGATAAGAGGAGTTGCCGTAAAACGTGCTCCCGCTCACGCTGAGCGTAGCGCCGCTGGCATTTTCGATCGCGCCGCCCGTTGTGCCGGTTTTTGTGTCGGAATTGCCGTAAAACGAGCTGTATGCCACGGTGAGCGTCGCGCCGCTTTTGTTATAGACACCCCCGCCTCCGATCCCGGCTGTGGTGGTGTTGTTTTGGAGAACGACGTTGCTGAGGGTTAGATTGCCTTCGTTGTAGATACCGCCGGCAGTCGTCGAGCCTCCATTCCCGTTTTCGATCGTGATGTAGGAAAACGTCGCTGTGCCGGGAAGCACACCGAGGACCTGCTGAGCGTTATTGCCTGAAATCGCAATGGCCCCCGAGCCTGACTGATTGCTGATGGTCACGGCTACTTTGGAGTTATTGACCGTGAGAGTCGAAGACACCACGATGGTCCCTGACACGGAGAACTGGATCGTGCTCGCATTCGCATCGGCGTTCGCCGCAGCGATGGCATCGCGCAGGGTGCATGTCCCTGTGGGGACGGCGTTAGCCGGGCAGTTCGCCGCGACGCCACTCGCATCGTCATTGAGGGAGTTCACCGTGAAGGTGTCCGCAGCGTGCGCAGCCCCTGCCACCGCGAGCAGCAGCAGGGCAGCGAGCCAACGGCCATTCCCGATGAGCCGGGAAACAAAGCGGGAGTTGCGAGAAGAACCCAGGGATAGTTCAGCAGACATAAAGAGAGACTCCTCAGGGGATTATCGAAACGTTTCCGCCCTTGGTTCTTGCCGGGCGACCGTTTCCCAGATTGTCACTGTGCGCTGGCAAAGAGAAACCAGCCGCTGACTACACTTCGATCACAGGAACCGCTGGTTGAATACTGATGGTCAAGCGGGGCGAAGTCAACGAATCTTTGGTGCATCCGTCAGAAGACTGTAGAGACATCCGCAGCGCACTTTGGTTGTAGTTGCGAATGTTAAGCTCCGCCGCGTCACCTTTTGCAAGCCCGCGGCGTGCAAAAGGTAACAAATCTTTCGGTGACGTGGCCGTTTAGTTGAGGGTGATGACATAAATCTGCGAACTCGTGACCCCAGCCTGATTGGTGTAAGTAGCCACATAGGTATTAGTACCCACGGCCAGTGGAATGTTGTCAATTTCCCGCGCATTGGAGGAGAAGCCGTTTGGACCGCTCCAGCTCCAGGAACCGCCGTTCTGCGGCTGCGGACCGAGGTTCACTATGTCGCCCGGGTTGACAGTGACGCTGGCAGCATTTTGCCAGGCTCCTCCGTCCACCTCAAGGTAGGGAGCGATGGTGGTGGGGTTAACGGTAATGGTAAAGGCCTGCGTGCTGGTCACTCCGGCGGGGTTGGTGTAAGTCGCCGTGAAGACATTGGACGCCGACGCCAGGGGGATGCTGTCGATTTCCCGCACATTGGAAGTAAACCCATTGGGGCCAATCCAACTCCAGGAACCACCGGTCTGCGGCCACGGGGCAATGTCGACGGTGTCGCCGTAGTTCACCGCGAGGGTGGAGACTTGCTGGTAGGCTCCGCCGTTCTGCTGGAGATCGTCGATATAGGGAACGATGGGCGTGGGGCTGATCGTGATGGTAAAGGCCTGTGTGCTCGTGGCTCCCTGCGGGTTGGTGTAAGTAGCGGTGTAGACATTGGAGGGCAAAGGCAGGGCAATGGCGTCGAGCTCCCGCGAGGTGGAAGTGAAGCCATTGGGACCGGTCCAGCTCCAGGAACCGCCGCTCGACGGCTGCGGACCGATGTTCACCGTGTCGCCATAATTCGCCGTGAGGCTGGCGGCTTGCTGGTAGGCTCCGCCGTTCTGCTGGAGATCCTGGATATAAGGAACGATGGGTGTCGATGCGAAGGAAATGGTAAACGTCTGGGTGCTGGTCGCTCCGGCGGGATTGGTGTAAGTGGCGGTGTAGACATTGGTGGCCGCAGGCAGGGCAATGGCGTCGAGCTCCCGCGAGGTGGAAGTAAAGCCGTTAGGACCGGTCCAGCTCCAGGAACCGCCGTTCTGTTGCGCCGGGCCGAGGTTGACCGTGCTGCCTGCATTGACCGTGACACTGGCAACGCTCTGCCAGGCTCCTCCGTTCACCTCGATGTAGGGAACGATCGGGGTGGGGTTGACGGTGATGGTAAAGGCCTGGGTGCTGGTCGCTCCGGCGGGGTTGGTGTAGGTTGCGGTGTAGACATTGGAGGGCGAAGGCAGGGCAATGCCGGAGATGGCGCGCGTGCTGGCTGTGAAGCCATTGGGGCCGGTCCAGCTCCAGGAACCGCCGCTCGCCGGCTGCGGGCCGATGTTCACCGTGTCGCCATAATTCGCCGCGAGGGTGGAGACTTGCTGGAACGCTCCGCCGTTCTGCTGGAGATCCTGGATATAGGGAACGATGGGCGTGGGGCTGATCGTGATGGTAAAGGCCTGTGTGCTCGTGGCTCCCTGCGGGTTGGTGTAAGTGGCGGTGTAGACATTGGAGGGCAAAGGCAGGGCAATGGCGTCGAGCTCCCGCGAGGTGGAAGTGAAGCCATTGGGACCGGTCCAGCTCCAGGAACCGCCGCTCGACGGCTGCGGACCGATGTTCACCGTGTCGCCATAATTCGCCGTGAGGCTGGCGGCTTGCTGGTAGGCTCCGCCGTTCTGCTGGAGATCCTGGATATAAGGAACGATGGGTGTCGATGCAAAGGAAATGGTAAACGTCTGGGTGCTGGTCGCTCCGGCGGGATTGGTGTAAGTGGCGGTGTAGACATTGGTGGCCGCAGGCAGGGCAATGGCGTCGAGCTCCCGCGAGGTGGAAGTAAAGCCGTTAGGACCGGTCCAGCTCCAGGAACCGCCGTTCTGTTGCGCCGGGCCGAGGTTGACCGTGCTGCCTGCATTGACCGTGACGCTGGCAACGCTCTGCCAGGCTCCTCCGTTCACCTCGATGTAGGGAACGATCGGGGTGGGGTTGACGGTGATGGTAAAGGCCTGCGTGCTCGTGGCTCCCTGCGGGTTGGTGTAAGTGGCGGTGTAGACATTGGAGGGCGAAGGCAGGGCAATGCCGGAGATGGCGCGCGTGCTGGCTGTGAAGCCATTGGGACCGGTCCAGCTCCAGGAACCGCCGCTCGCCGGCTGCGGGCCGATGTTCACGGTGTCGCCATAATTCGCCGCGAGGGTGGAGACTTGCTGGAACGCTCCGCCGTTCTGCTGGAGATCCTGGATATAAGGAACGATAGGTGTCGATGCGAAGGAAATGGTAAACGTCTGGGTGCTGGTCGCTCCGGCGGGATTGGTGTAAGTGGCGGTGTAGACATTGGTGGCCGCAGGCAGGGCAATGGCGTCGAGCTCCCGCGAGGTGGAAGTAAAGCCGTTAGGACCGGTCCAGCTCCAGGAACCGCCGTTCTGTTGCGCCGGGCCGAGGTTGACCGTGCTGCCTGCATTGACCGTGACACTGGCAACGCTCTGCCAGGCTCCTCCGTTCACCTCGATGTAGGGAACAATCGGGGTGGGGTTGACGGTGATGGTAAAGGCCTGGGTGCTGGTCGCTCCGGCGGGGTTGGTGTAGGTTGCGGTGTAAACATTGGAGGGCGAAGGCAGGGCAATGCCGGAGATGGCGCGCGTGCTGGCTGTGAAGCCATTGGGGCCGGTCCAGCTCCAGGAACCGCCGCTCGCCGGCTGCGGGCCGATGTTCACCGTGTCGCCATAATTCGCGGCGAGGGTGGAGACTTGCTGGAACGCTCCACCGTTCTGCTGGAGATCCTGGACATAGGGAACGATCGGCGTGGGGCTGATCGTGATGGTGAAAACCTGTGTGCTCGTAAGACCGATGGAATTGGTGTAAGTGGCGGTGTAGACATTGGTGGCCGACGGCAGCGCAATGTGGTCAATTTCCCGCGAAGTAGCTGTGAAGCCATTGGGACCGGTCCAGCTCCAGGAACCGCCGCTCGCCGGCTGCGGACCGATGTTCACCGTGTCGCCGTAGGTCACGGAGAGATTCGATACTCCTTGCCAGGCTCCGCTGTTGGCTTGCACATCCTGGATGTAGGGAACGATCGGCGTCGGCGAGCCGATAGTTAGTGTGAAGGACTGTGTGGCGTTGGGACTAGAGCCATTCTGCGCTGTGATAGTGATGGGGTACGTACCGCCCGACCCCGCGGCTGGCGTGCCGGAGAGGACTCCGGCCGTGGTCAGTGTAACGCCGCTGGGCAGAGTGCCGGTTTCGGTGAAGGTGGGCGCGGGGTATCCAGTCGCCGTAACTGTGAAGGTGCCCGCAGTTCCCAGAGCGAAAGCGGCGCTACTGGCGCTGGTAATGGCTGGAGGCTGAGTCACAGTCAGCGTGAAGCTCTGGGTGGCGTTAGGAGTATTTCCGTTCGACGCCGTAATGGTGATCGGATAGCTGCCGCCGCTTCCCGCGGCTGGCGTGCCGGAGAGGACTCCGGCAGTGGTAAGCGTAACGCCGCTGGGCAGAGGGCCGGTTTCGGTGAAGGTGGGGGCAGGATAGCCAGTCGCGGTTACGGTGAAGGTGCCTGCGGTTCCGGCGGCAAAGCTTGTGGTGCTGGCGCTGGTGATGGCTGGCGTTTGGCTGACGGTTAATGTAAAGCTCTGTGTTGCGTTGGGAGTATTTCCGTTCTGGGCCGTAATAGTGATCGGATAGCTGCCGCCGGTTCCAGCGGCTGGCGTGCCGGAGAGGACTCCGGCAGTGGTCAGCGTAACGCCGCTGGGCAGAGGGCCGGTTTCGGTGAAGGTGGGCGCGGGGTATCCAGTCGCGGTCACGGTGAAGGTGCCTGCGGTTCCCGCGGCAAAGCTTGTGGTGCTGGCGCTGGTGATGGCTGGCGTTTGGCTGACGGTGAGGGTGAAGCTCTGCGTAGCGTTGGGGCTAACTCCGTTCGACGCCGTAATGGTGATCGGATAGCTGCCGCCGCTTCCAGCCGCCGGTGTGCCGGACAGGACTCCGGCAGTGGTCAGCGTAACGCCGCTGGGCAGAGTGCCGGTTTCGGTGAAGGTGGGGGCAGGATAGCCAGTCGCGGTTACGGTGAAGGTGCCCGCTGTTCCCGCGGCAAAGCTTGTGGTGCTGGCGCTGGTGATGGCTGGCGTTTGGTTGACGGTTAATGTAAAGCTCTGGGTGGCGTTAGGGGTGTTTCCGTTCTGCGCGGTGATGGTGATCGGGTAAGCGCCCGCCGACCCTGCGGCTGGCGTGCCGGAGAGGACCCCGGCAGTGGTCAGCGTAACGCCACTGGGCAGAGTGCCGGTTTCTGTGAAGGTGGGCGCGGGGTATCCAGTCGCGGTAACTGTGAAGGTCCCCGCAGTTCCCAGAGCGAAGGCGGCGCTACTGGCGCTGGTAATGGCTGGAGGCTGAGTCACAGTCAGCGTGAAGCTCTGTGTTGCGTTAGGAGTATTTCCGTTCTGGGCCGTAATAGTGATCGGATAGCTGCCGCCGCTTCCAGCCGCTGGGGTGCCGGACAGCACTCCGGCACTGGTCAGCGTAACGCCGCTGGGCAGAGGGCCGGTTTCGGTGAAAGTGGGGGCAGGGTATCCAGTCGCGGTTACGGTGAAGGTACCCGCGGTTCCCGCGGCAAAGCTTGTGGTGCTGGCGCTGGTGATGGCTGGCGTTTGGTTGACGGTTAATGTAAAGCTCTGTGTTGCGTTAGGAGCATTTCCGTTCTGCGCGGTGATGGTGACTGGATAGCTGCCGCCGCTTCCAGCCGCCGGGGTGCCGGACAGAACCCCTCCGCTGGTCAGCGTAACGCCGCTGGGCAGAGTGCCGGTTTCGGTGAAGGTGGGCGCGGGATAGCCAGTCGCGGTTACGGTAAAGGTGCCCGCTGTTCCCGCGGCAAAGCTTGTGGTGCTGGCGCTGGTGATGGCTGGCGTTTGGTTGACGGTTAATGTAAAGCTCTGGGTGGCGTTAGGAGTATTTCCGTTCTGGGCCGTAATAGTGATCGGATAGCTGCCGCCGCTTCCAGCCGCTGGGGTGCCGGAGAGGACTCCGGCAGTGGTCAGCGTAACGCCGCTGGGCAGAGGGCCGGTTTCGGTGAAAGTGGGGGCAGGGTATCCAGTCGCGGTTACGGTGAAGGTGCCCGCGGTTCCCGCCGCAAAGCTTGTGGTGCTGGCGCTGGTGATGACTGGCGTTTGGTTGACGGTTAATGTAAAGCTCTGGGTGGCGTTAGGAGCATTTCCGTTCGACGCCGTAATGGTGATCGGATAGCTGCCGCCGCTTCCAGCGGCTGGCGTGCCGGAGAGGACTCCGGCAGTGGTCAGCGTAACGCCGCTGGGCAGAGTGCCGGTTTCTGTGAAGGTGGGCGCGGGGTATCCAGTCGCGGTTACGGTGAAGGTGCCCGCGGTTCCCGCGGCAAAGCTTGTGGTGCTGGCGCTGGTGATGGCTGGCGTTTGGCTGACGGCGAGGGTGAAGCTCTGCGTAGCGTTGGGGCTAACTCCGTTCGACGCCGTAATGGTGATCGGATAGCTGCCGCCGCTTCCCGCGGCTGGCGTGCCGGAGAGGACTCCGGCAGTGGTCAGCGTAACGCCGCTGGGCAGAGTGCCGGTTTCGGTGAAAGTGGGCGCGGGATATCCAGTCGCGGTTACGGTGAAGGTGCCCGCGGTTCCCGCGGCAAAGCTTGTGGTGCTGGCGCTGGTGAAGGCTGGAGGCTGAGTCACAGTCAGCGTGAAGCTCTGTGTTGCGTTAGGAGTATTTCCGTTCTGGGCGGTGATGGTAATCGGATAGCTGCCGCCGCTTCCAGCCGCCGGTGTGCCGGAGAGGACTCCGGCAGCGGTCAGCGTAACGCCGCTGGGCAGAGTGCCGGTTTCGGTGAAGGTGGGGGCAGGATAGCCAGTCGCGGTTACGGTGAAGGTCCCCGCGGTTCCCGCGGCAAAGCTTGTGGTGCTGGCGCTGGTGATGGCTGGCGTTTGGCTGACGGTGAGGGTGAAGCTCTGGGTGGCGTTGGGGCTAACTCCGTTCGACGCCGTAATGGTGATCGGATAGCTGCCGCCGCTTCCAGCCGCTGGCGTGCCGGAGAGGACCCCGGCAGTGGTCAGCGTAACGCCGCTGGGCAGAGTGCCGGTTTCGGTGAATGTGGGGGCAGGATAGCCAGTCGCGGTTACGGTGAAGGTGCCGGCTGTTCCGGCGGCAAAGCTTGTGGTGTTGGCGCTGGTGATGGCTGGCGTTTGGTTGACGGTTAATGTGAAGCTCTGCGTGGCATTCGGAGTATTTCCGTTCGACGCCGTAATGGTGATCGGATAGCTGCCGCCGGTCCCCGCGGCCGGCGTGCCGGACAGAACTCCGGCAGTGGTCAGCGAAACGCCGCTGGGCAGAGTGCCGGATCCGCTGAAAGTAGACGCGGGATAGCCCGATGCCGTCACGGTGAAGGTGCCTGACGCGCCGGTTGTGAATGTGGCGCTATTGGCGCTGGTAATAGTGGGGGGAGTCGGAGTGCCCGCGGCCATCGTCAAGTTGACAGGGCCAGCGGTGAGTGTATCGGTGCCGACCACGGTCATGCTGGTGGAGAGCGTGTCAGGCGATCCGCCGGAAGGCTGGGGCACATTGATGCTGGAGAAGGTTGCGCCAGTGCCTTCGACGGTGGTGGCGGTCAGACCGGTCGCTGTGCCGGTCCCGCTGAAAGTGAGGGGCACCTGCACTCCGCCGACATTCTGACTGTTCTCGGTTACCGACACGATCACCGGCGGCGTCGTTCCGGGTGTATTCGCAGTGCCGGCATAAGGAGGTGTGCCGACGAACTGGGCGGAGGTGTAATTAGTCTGGACGGCGCCAGCGTCGACACAAGGATGGCCGCTGGAATAGCCGGTATAGGTGAGATTCTCATTCGAGAAACCGCGTTGATCGGTACTAATGCCGGATGGAATCAGCGTGGCTGAACCGGCGCAGATCGCGGAGCTTCCCGGCTCGGGCAGGACGGACTGAGTGGAATAGAGCGTATTGGTCCCGCTGTAGCTGCCGGGCGCGGAAAGGGCGGCCATACCCGTGTTCGAGTTGGTGGGAGTTACGACGTTGCCGAGGGTTCCCGTGGTGGGGCATGCGGCCCCGCCGGAGACGGTGCACTCGGTCGATTCGCCCAGGATGCTGTTCTCCACGACCAGTGCGGAGCTGCCTGCGAAATCGATGCCGCCGCCGGTATTGCCCGAGAGGGTGGTGTTGTACAGGCTAAGAGGGGCGCCGCCCACGGTGTAGACGGCGGCGGCGGTGGCGGCGGTATTGTTCGCAAAGGTGCTGTATTCGGCTGTGACCGCGCCACTGGTGCTGTGATTGTAGAGCGCGCTGCCATTGGGCGCCGTATTGTTTGTGAAGCTGCTGTTGAGGACCGTGACCGTTCCGCTCTGGTTGTAGATGGCGCCCCCGGCGGTGGTGGCGGTATTGCCGGTAAAGCTCATTCCGCTGAGGGTGAGGGCGTCCTGGTTGTAGATGGCGCCGCCAGTGCTCGCAGAGCCGTTGGCAAAAGTCATCCCGTACAGGAAGGCGCTCCCGCCGGATGTGCTGAGAAGGGCGTACTCATTCTGACCGGTGATGGTCAGAGAGTTCGCACCTGGTCCTACGACATTGACATTGCCAGTCGTGGCCGGACCCGCCGATGTGAGCGTGACGGTGCTCACACCGGTGGAGAAATCAATATCGGCGTCACCCGCGGCGTTAGCTGAAGAGACTGCATCGCGAAGCTCGCATCCAGACCCAGGGCAGTTCGCCGGGACACCGGTGGCATCGTCGGCGCCACTGGTCACGGCGATGTAATTGGATTGCACCGCGCCCGCGTCCACGCATGAAGACTTGATCGGGAAAGTGCGCTGGTCGGTGGTCACGCCGCCGGGGACATCGCTGTAGATGCCCGCGCAGATAGCGGAACTGCCCGGCATCGGCAGCATGGTTTGCGTAGGTCCGCCGTAATTGCCAAGAGGCAGCATAGCCGGCCTTCCGCTGACCGAATTGGTGGGCGCTACGACGTTGCCATGTCCATCGCCGGTGGAGGGGCATGCTGGCCCGGCGGAAGCGCATGCACTGCTCTTGTCAAACAGGCTGTTATAGATATTCAGGGCACTGCCGGCGTAGGCAATGCTATCCTGGTTGTTTCCCAGAAGGTACTGTTGTAGACGTTGAGAGCAGGGCCGTTGTTATAGATCGCGCTGGCAGCGTAGATGACCGTATTGTTGACGAAGGTCGTGTTGGTAACGGTGACGGCGTTGGAGCTGTCGTTCTCAATAGCGGCGCCCTGAAACGCGGTATTGCCGTAAAATGTGCTGCCGTTCACGGTGATGCTGGCGCCGCTGGCGTTTTCGATGGCGCCGCCGACGGCTCCGGTGTTGGCTTCGGAATTGTTGTAAAACGCGCAGTAATTTGCGGTGAGCGTCGCGCCGCTGGCGTTATAAATGGCGCCGCCGCCGAATCCGGCCGTCGTGGTGTTGTTTTCGAGGACGACATTGTTCAGGGTGAGATGAGCCTCGTTATAGATGGCGCCAGCGTCGCCCGAACCGCCGTTGCCGTTGGTAATCGTCAGGTAGGAGAGAGTCACGGTGCCCGGGAACAAACCGAACACAGTGGTGGCATTATTGCCGGAAAGCGTAATGGGCCCCGTCCCCGATTGATTGGTAATGGTCAGGGCTGCGCTGGCGTTGTTAATGAGGATATTGGACGCGACAACGATGGTTCCCGAGACGGAGAACTGGATCGTGCTGGGGTTCGAGTCGGCGTTCGTTGCGGCAACGGCATCCCGCAGGGTGCAGGTCCCGGAGGGGACGGCGTTGGCGGGGCAGTTCGCCGCGACTCCGCTGGCATCGTCCGAAAGCGAGTTTACCGTGAAGGTGTCCGTCGCATGCGCGGCGCCTGCCATCGCCACCAGAAGCATTGGAGCGAGCCAACGGCCATTCCCGAGGAAACGGGAAAGACGAGAAGAACCCGGGGACTGTTCGGCAGACATAAGAAGCACCTCAGGGGGAAATCGAAACGTGTGTCGCCCTACCGGTCTTCGCGGGGCGAACGTTTCTGGCTTTTCCCAGGCGCTGGCCACGATAATCCAGACGCTGAATAAACTTTCGTACCTGGGAACTCTAGCCTGAATACTGATGGTCCAGCGAGAAGGCGTCAATCACTCTTTGGTGCTTCAGAAAAGGCACTGTGGAGACGGGATAGATGTACTTTGGTGGTGGTTACTTCAGCGTTATCGTGGGAACTTGAGGAAGTCCTTTAGATGCATCGCTAAAAGAGAGATTTTGCGGGTTGGTGCGGCTTGTCAATAGAACTATCGGGTGCACGGAGGGGGGGCTTAATCGCAGGCTGCTCCCACTGACAGGTCACGGAGTCACCTCTCGTCCTGGAAGGTCATCGCGGGGGCGCAAAACCTCGACTCTCACAGCCCCTTCCACGGCCGAATGGCTGAGGCAGTGTCGACCTCTCCCCCGGGGGGTGAGGTGTCAGGAATAGAGCCGCAGATTTTGTTCTGTCCGGGAGAGGATTGAGGAAGCCATTCGTTCGGAGGAGAACGTGAGTGAGAAATGCGCGGGTTTCCGCAACCGACCGATCGTTGGATTCACTGCCTCGAGGCCCAGGGAACTAATCCAGCGCCGGTTCGAAAACATAGACTTGTGTGTGGAAGGCGAACCGGCGAGGCGGCCAGCATCTGCGCTGACTGCAACTGACGGGAAATGAGGCGATAGCCTGCGCGCGATTGCGGGCCGTCCACGATAGGGAAGATTATAGGATTCCCATATTGATGCATAGCAGCAGGAGGCGCGCGGACAACTTATTAGAAGAACCTAATGCGCTTCCTGCGCGAGCCGATGATCAAGATATCAACAATGGAGCAGGCGCGGAGCGTATATGGAGAAAGGGAAAGTGCTGATCGTTGAGGATGAGCCAATCGTGGCTATGGACCTGAAGCAGGAGGTTCAGGATTTCGGCTACGAAGTGGTGGGTGTGGCGGAGAGCGCCGACGACGCGCTGAAGATTGTCCAGGACGCGGTACCGGATTTCGCTCTTATGGACATCGGGATTGTGGGCAGTATGGACGGAATTCAGACCGCGCGGGCTCTGCGGCACTGGTACCGGGTGCCATCCATCTTTCTGACTTCCTACTGCGACGACGGCACCCTGGTGCGAGCGGCGCGAACGATGCCGTATGGCTATCTCACGAAGCCGTTCAAGAGCGCTGAGCTGAAGGCGACGTTGCGGATGGCTCTGGAACACGCCCGAGCCGATGCCCGCGAGAAAGAGGAACATGAGCAGGTTACCGAGACATTTAACGGAATACCGGAAGGAATCATCACGATTAGTTGTAAGGGGAATGTCCGGTTCATGAACTACGCGGCAGAGAAGCTGGCGGGCTGGAACGCTTCCAGCGCCAAAGGCAGGCCGGTCGAGGAAGTATTGCGGTGGTGCGGTTTTCAGAATAACGAGGTGCCTTCTCTGAATAGCTGGACCAGCGATTTGAAGGGGGGAGAGTGGCTGGGCTGTGCTGTTGCCCAGCCCGGCGGAGCCAGGACCTATGTGGATGTTTCTCTGGCAGCGCTGACCGACAGCGACGGTGAGCACCGGGGATACGCGATCACGCTGCGGGATGCATCCCATCGCATGCATCGACAAGCCGCCGAAGAGATTGAGCATCAGCGCCCCTGTTTCGATCGGGCGCCGATGGCGATGATTCAGATGGATGCAGAGGGACGCATCGAGCGCGTGAACGAAGCGCTGTTACTCGAAGCCGGTGTGGCCGCGGAAAGGGTGCTGGGGCGCACTCTGACAGGGCTCAACATGGACCCCGATCCTCGCGTCGCACGGAACCTGATCCCACGACTGCTGAAGGCCACGACGTTCATCACGACGGTAAAACCGCCAATGATCAACTGACGAACCATAGGAGGCCCCGGCACTGCCGGGGATATTTAGCCGGTTCGAATTTCGCTGGCCCCTCACGCCCCGGCGGGTAAAGCAGACTGGTACACTCATGCCGAGATTGCAACCATGACCGAAGACGATGTTGCATTGCGGTCCCTCACCGCTATGCTCGGCACGCCGATCACAAGCGCCCGAGGACGCATGCGTGGCCGTCTCAAGGATGTCGCCGTTGGAACAGGCGCAGACGCCGGCCATGTCGCGGGTCTCGTGCTCAAAACCCGCAAAGGCCTCGAGATTGTCGCCTCAAAAGACGTTCTCTGGACGCCCAGCGGCGCCCTGGAGCTGCGTCCTGAAGCTACGCTGAATCCCTTTGAGGAGGATGGCAGTTTCATCCTCCTCCGCCAGGATTTGCTGGATCGACAGATCATCGACGTCCACGGTCGCAAAGTCGTCCGCGTTAACGACGTCAATCTGCGCTGGCATTCGAATGGCAACGAGCATCTCTGCGTCTCAGAGGTCGAAGTCGGCCTGCGCGGCGCCGTACGCCGCCTGCTGAGCGGGACGATGCCGAAGCGCGCCCTTGAAAGCCTCGTCCATAAACTGCCCGCTCGGGTCATCCCCTGGAACTTCGTCGACATGGTCGAGGTCGACCCGGCCCGCCGCGTCAAGCTGAACATCGAACACGAACGCCTTGCCCAACTCCACCCCTCCGACATCGCCGACATCCTCGAAGACCTCGCCCCCGCCGAACGCGAAGCGGTCCTGCGGACGCTCGATGAGGAAGTGGCCGCGGAGACTCTGGAGGAAGTGGAGCCGAAGCTCCAGAAATCCCTCGTGCAGGCGCTCGATTCGGAAACCGCCGCCGGCATCGTCGAAGAGATGGATCCCTCCGCCGCCGCCGACCTTCTCGCCGAGCTCTCAGAAGAGCGCTCCGAAGCCATCCTGGATGAAATGGACCCCGAGGAGCGCGAGGAAGTCAAGGAGCTGCTCGAATTCCGCGAAGATTCGGCCGCAGGGCGCATGACCACCGAATACGTCGCGGTTCCGCAAACTGCCACCGTCGCCGATGGCATTCGCGCCCTCCGCGGATTCGAAGGCGATCCCGAAACTATTACTGAAATCTATCTGATCGACTCCAGCGAAGTTCTCCACGGAGTCGTTCCCCTCGCGCGACTGGTTCTCGCCCGCCCGGAAACCCGCCTCGAAGTCCTCGCTGAACCCCGCTTCATCTCAGTCCGCGCCGATCAGCACGAAAACGAAGTCGCCGAGCTGTTCGACAAATACAATCTCCGCGCTCTGCCCGTCGTCGACAAAGCAGGCAAGCTGGTAGGCGTTGTTGAGGCGGATCATGTTATCGCGTTCCTGCGCGCACGGGGATGAAGTTAGCTACTGTTTCCGTCCCGAGCAACATCGCCGAAGGGCAGGGGCGAGATTCGGAGAAGAGCTTTGTTCACTTCGTGAACCAGCCGAGTGGCTCGTTCTACGAACTGGAAACACAAGTTGAACTGGCTCGCAATCTCGGAATGATGCCGAACGAATGCGCAGAGGGTCTCTTAGCAGAGGCCGCAGAGATCGGACGAATGCTGCATGGCCTGCGGAGTACACTTCGCCGTGAAACAGCCGCTGCGGGCTGAGCGTCGTTTCTTTGGGAAACCGCTTCTAAAGATGCTCTTCCGCTGACCGGCCTTTAGCTGACCGGTTCTTAGCTGCCCGCTTCTTAGCTTCATCGGCGTGGTTAAACCCCAATGACCGCGCACAACTCCTTCACCGCCTCGGCGCTCTTCTTCAGCGCTGCATCTTCTTCCGGCGTCAGCTTGATCTCGATAATCTGCTCCAGACCACGCGAGCCCAGCTTGCACGGCACGCCGATGTAATAGCCATGAATGCCATACTCGCCCTCAAGATACGCCGCGCAGGGGAGAATCTTCTTCTTGTCCTTCAGAATCGCCTCCACCATCTCCACCGTCGCCGCCGAAGGCGCATAATACGCGCTGCCTGTCTTCAGATGCTTCACAATCTCAGCACCCCCATCTCGCGTGCGCTGCACAATGGCTTCGATCCGCTCCTTTGCAATCAACTCCGTGATCGGAATCCCCGCCACCGTCGAATAGCGCGCCAGCGGAACCATCGTGTCTCCATGTCCGCCCAGCACGAACGCCGTAACATTTTCGACTGAGACCTTCAGTTCCTCTGCGATAAACGTCCGAAACCGGGCCGAATCGAGCACTCCGGCCATTCCAATCACCCGCTCGCGATTGAACTTCGCCTGGCGGAACGCCGCCTGCGCCATCGCGTCCAGCGGATTGGAAACGACAATCAGGATGCAGTTCGGCGAATGGGCCGTGACCTTCCCCACCACATCCGACATGATTTTGTAATTCGTCTGCAGCAAATCGTCGCGGCTCATGCCCGGCTTGCGCGGAATCCCCGCCGTAATCACAACAATGTCGGAATTCGCCGTGTCCGCGTAGTCATTCGTGCCGATAATGCTGCAATCCATCTTCGCAATCGGCATCGCCTCCAGCAGGTCGAGCGCCTTGCCTTGAGGAATCCCCTCGACCACATCGATCAACACCACATCCGCCAGTTCTTTCGACGCGATCCAGTGAGCCGCCGTAGCGCCCACATTGCCCGCACCTACGATCGTCACTTTCTTCCGCATGATTCTCCTCAATTACGTAACAATTACTGCTACTTGAACCCACGCCCGGTTGAAGTCCGTCCGGTATAGGAGCCGAAAGTGCGCCTCAACGCGCCTTCGCCTCTCAGCTCCCAGCTACAGGCTACCGGCTTACATATTCTCAATCATGCGGCTTGCAAACTCGCTGGTCTTCGCCTTGGTCGCGCCCTGCATCTGCCGCTCGAAATCGTACGTCACATACTTCTGCTGGATCGTCTTTTCCAGCGAGCTTTCAATCAGCTTCGCCGCCTCAGGCCAGCCCAGAAACTCGAACATCATTACGCCCGAAAGCATCACCGAGCCAGGGTTGATCACATCTTTGTCGGCATACTTCGGCGCGGTTCCGTGCGTCGCTTCAAACACCGCATAGCCATCGCCGATATTCGCACCGGGTGCAATCCCAAGTCCCCCGACCTGCGCGGCGCAAGCATCCGAAATGTAATCGCCATTGAGATTTGGACACGCCAGGATGCTGTATTCCTCCGGCCGAATGATCACCTGCTGAAAAATCGAATCGGCGATGCGGTCGTTGATCAGCAGCTTCTTCTTCCACTGCCCATTGCCATGCGATTTCGCGATCGCATCCAGCACTCCCTTGATTTCGGCATAGAGGCCCTGGCGAAATTCGTCGTTCCCAAACTCCAGCCCAGGCTCAATCATCGCCGCATTCTGCTCCACGGTCAGCCCCGGATTCGCTTCCACATTCCCAAGAATCCAGCTCTCACGCTCCGTCACCACGTCGTTGCGGAATTCCTCGACCGCGACCTCATAGCCCCACTCGCGAAACGCACCCTCCGTGAACTTCTGAATATTCCCCTTGTGTACCAGCGTCACCGACTTCCGCCGCGTCGAAATCGCGTGCCGGATCGCATACCGCACCAGCCGCTTCGTCCCCGTGATCGAAATCGGCTTGATGCCCACGCCTGAATCCTCGCGAACCCGCTTCTTCCCGCCCTTCAGCATCTCGTTGTTCAAAAAGTCGATCAGCTTCTTCGCGTCCGCCGTACCCTCCTTGAACTCGATGCCCGCATACACGTCCTCCGTGTTTTCGCGGAAGATCACCACGTCCAGTTTCTCCGGCCGCTTCACAGGACTGGGCACGCCAGCGTAGTACTTCACTGGCCGAACGCAGGCATATAAATCCATAATCTGTCGCAGTGCGACATTCAGCGAGCGAATCCCCCCGCCCACGGGCGTCGTCAGCGGCCCTTTGATCGACACGCGAAAATCCGTCGCCGCCTTTACCGAATCGTCCGGCAGCCAATTTTTGAATTCGCGAAAGGCCTTTTCGCCGGCGAAAATCTCGAACCACTGCACCGCGCGCCTCCCGCCGTAAGCCTTCTCGACAGCGGCGTCAAAAACCCGCTGCGAAGCACGCCAGATGTCTCGTCCCGTGCCGTCGCCCTCGATAAAAGGAATAATCGGATGATCGGGAACCGTGTACTTTCCGTTCGCATACTGGATCGCCGCGCCGTCTTTGGGCAGGGCCAATCCGTTATAACTGGTTTGCATGTGGGTTGATTTCCTTCGCGATTTTCTTTGGAAAGGTCAAAGCATCACCCTACCATCCGGCAAAGAAGCGTGGCAACGACTCGCACTCGCGGGAACACGCAAGAGGTAACATGGCGCTGATGCCGTCAAGATTCATACAGAGTTCGCTCCTCGTCGCTCTTCTCGTATTCGCCGCTTCCCAGCTCTCCGCCCAGCAGCCTGTCCGCGTTGCCATCGTCGGTCTGGAGCACGGCCACGTCACCGGCTTTCTCCAGCAATTCCCGAAGCAAAACGAGACGCAACTGGTCGGCATCGTCGACGCCGATCCCAATCTCCGCGCCAAATACCAGCAGCAATTTCAGTTGGACCCCGATCTCTTCTACCCAACCCTCGATGACCTCTTCGCCCACCAGCATCCGCAGGCCCTGCTCGTCTATACCTCCATCGGGCAGCATCGCCGGATCATAGAAGCCGCCGCCGCCCACGGCGTCGACGTGATGGTGGAGAAGCCCCTGACTCTTTCCCTCGACGACGCCCTTGCCATCCGTAGGGTCGCCAGCGAGCGCCACATCCAGGTTCTGGTGAATTACGAAACCACCTGGTATTCGAGCAATCGAGCTGTCTACGATCTGCTCAAGGAAAACCGCCTCGGAGAAATTCGCAAAGTCGTCATCCACGACGGCCACCAGGGACCGAAAGAAATCGGCGTTCAGCCCGAATTCCTCGAGTGGCTCACCGACCCCGCCCAGGACGGCGCGGGCGCACTCTACGACTTCGGCTGCTATGGCGCCGACCTGATGACATGGCTCATGCACGGCGAGGCTCCGCTCAGCGTCACGGCCGTCACGCAAACCGACAAGCCGCAGATCTACCCGCACGTCGATGACGACGCCACGATCATCCTGCGCTACCCGCATGCGCAGGCCGTGCTCATGCCTTCCTGGGACTGGACCTTCGGTCGCAAAGATATGGAAGTCTACGGAACGTCGGGGTACGCCATCGCCATTAACCCCAATCAGATTCGCGAGCGCGTCGCCGAAGCTTCACCCGAAGTCCCACTGACCATCCCACCGCTTTCTCCACCGCGGGACACCTCCCTCCACTATCTCGCCGCCGTCGTTCGTGGAGAGCTCGATCCGGACCACGACCTCACCTCGCTCGAAACCAACATCATCGTCATGCAAATCCTCGACGCGGCCCGCCAGTCCGCGCGCACGGGAAAAACCGTGCTCCTTCACCCGCTGCCCTGATGTCGTGTTCCACGGCGTATTCTGAGGTGTGATCCTTCGCCGCGCCACTTTCAGCCTCCTCATTCTTGCCAGCGTCCTTGCGCCGATCGCGGCCCGCGCTCAATACGCGGCCGATCGCCCCGTCGGCGCAACGGCGCAGCAGGCGCCTGCATGGCAAAAGAACGCAGGCATCGAACAGAACCTCAACCGGCCGCTGCCCCTCCGCGACATCTTTAGAGATGAATCCGGCCGTGAGATAAAGCTCGGCGACGACTTCAACCACAATCGCCCCGTCATGTTGGCGTTGATGTACTACAACTGCCAGATGCTCTGCCCTCAGGTGCTCCGAGGCATGGCGTCGGCCCTGCGCCAGAGCGGCTTTCATGCCGGGCACGAATACGACGTTGTCGTCGCCAGCATTGACCCCGCTGACACGCCCGCGGATGCAGCAGCCGAAAAACAGCACTTCCTCTCCATGATCGATTTGCCCGTCTCAGGCCCCGCGGCCAGCTCCGTCCACTTCCTCACCGGCGCGCAAGCCTCCATCACCGACCTGGCCGAGGCCACTGGCTTCCATTACGTTCGCGTCCCAGGCCCCGATGGCAAGATGACGCAGTTCGCCCATTCCAGCGTCATCATGATCGCCACGCCCGACGGCCGGTTGTCGAAGTACCTCTTCGGCATCGACTACCAGCCGCGGGACGTGCGCCTTGCCCTCATAGAGGCCAGCACTCACCGCATCGGAACTCTTAGCGACCTGGTACTTCTCTACTGCTGCAGCTATTCCCTCACCCAGGGCCGCTACACCGTTGCGATTCTGCGCATCCTCGGGCTCGCCGGTTTAGGCTCGCTACTTGCCGTTCTCTTCATGCTTTATCTGCTCTCGAAAAAGCCTAAAAACATGCCGGTCGGCGTGTGATTTGTCACTGGACTGCGCTCCGAAAACAAAGCGACTCCTCCGCACGATCCCTCATCCCAACAGCAGAGGAGATTCCCCGATGAAAGCGGTTGTTCTTTACGAATACGGCGATACCGATAAGCTTCAGTACGAAACCAATCAGCAGGAACCGCCCTTCGGCCCGAACGAGGTCCGGGTGCGAGTTCGCGCGACGAGCATCAATCCCATTGACTGGAAGCTGCGCAGCGGCGCAGCCCGCGCGCGCATGCCCATCGAATTTCCCGCAATCCTCGGCCGCGATCTGGCGGGCGAAGTCGTCGACTTCGGGCGCGACGTCACCGGATTCAAAAGGGGTCAGCGTGTGATGGCCCTCGCCAACGGCACCTATGCCGAGTTCACCACCGTAAAGGCGGATGTTCTCGCCCCCATTCCAGACAAGCTCAGCTTCGAGCAGGCCGCGGCATTGCCGCTGGTCCTGACCACCGGCGCACAACTCATCGAGCGTGGTGTCAAACCGCAGCCCGGCTGGACCATCCTCGTCACCGGAGCAATTGGCGGCGTCGGCCGCACCGCTGTTTACGTCGCACGCAAACATGGCGCTCACGTTATCGCCGGCGTTAAATCTTCGCAGCGTGAGGAAGCCGCAAAGCTCGGCGCCGAACGCGTCGTGGCGCTCGATGATGAAAAGGATATTGCGACCTTGCGTGACCTCGACGCCATCGCAGACACCGTCGGTGGCGAAACCATCGCCAAATTGCTGCAAGCCATCAAACCCGGCGGCGTGCTCGGCTCCGTTCTTGGCGAGCCAAAAGAAGCTGCCGGCAAAAACATCCAGGTCCACGCGGTCTTTGCGCAACCTGATGCCTCACGCCTCTACGAACTGGCGGAGGACGTTGCCCGCGGCGAGTTCAATATCCCCATCGCAAAGGTTTTTCGTCTGGAAGAAGCGCGCAAGGCCCAGGACTTTGCCGAACACGACCACCCCAGGGGCAAAGTACTGCTCGTCGCCTAACGATGATTGGACGAGGCGGCGGAGGCGCCATTTGCGGCCTCCGCCGCGTCCGGGCCCTGAACAGTGTTCGCGGTAATTTGCCTCACCATCATCGCCGCCACATAAGCCGCGCCAAATCCGTTGTCGATATTCACGACGCACACATTGGGCGAGCATGAATTCAGCATCCCCAGCAGGGCCGCGATGCCCCCAAAGGCCGCGCCATACCCGATGCTTGTAGGCACAGCAATTACCGGCGCAGCCACCAATCCCCCTACTACGCTGGGAAGCGCGCCTTCCATGCCGGCGCACACAATCACTACCCGCGCCGTCGTCAGGCCTTCGCGCGCGGCAAGGATGCGATGGAGACCGGCCACTCCAACGTCCCAAATCCGCGAGACCTCAAGTCCCAGATACTCCGCGGTCGTCGCAGCTTCTTCGGCGACCGGCAGATCGCTCGTGCCGGCACAAACAACCGCGATGGGCCCAACCTTTTCGGTTCGTTCGCCCGATCGCAACCCGATGATCCGCGCCTGCTCATGATACGCAGCACCGGGAACGCGCGCCTGCACCGCCGCGTACGCATCCGCATCGGCGCGGGTCGCCAGAACGCTGCCGCCGGCGGCCGCCATGCGCGAGAATATCTCCGCCACCTGCGCCGGAGTTTTCCCCGCCGCGTAAATCACCTCCGGCAATCCGAGCCGCAATGCACGATGATGATCGATCCGCGCGAACCCCGCATCCTCATACGGCATCTTTGCCAGATCGCGCAGCGCCGATGCCGGGGTTGTCTCCCCCGCTTGCACGCTCTCCAGCAGTTGCAGAATCATCTCGCGCGTCATGCGTTTTCCTTAATCGTCTTCAATTCCGCATATGCAGCTACAGCCGCTTCCATCACTGCTCGCAGCGCAACCGCGTGCTCCCGCGCCGCGCGCCGGCAGTCTTCGTATTCCGGCATTGCGTTCAGAATTTCCCCGGCCGCGGAGGCGATCTTCATCCGAACGCTTCCAAATTGCGTATCCACTGTTACAAATTCACGTTCGAGGATCGCGCGGGCTTCGTCACGCCGCCGAATCCCCAGCGTCGTCGTCTCTCGAAACAGCAGTCGCTGCAATTCTTCTTCGTTCTCCGGCCCGCAAAGCACCGTCAGCAGCGTTCCCAGGCGTCCCTTTTTCATCGTTACGGGCGCAGCCATGGCATCGAGGGCGCCATGCTCGAGCGCCAACTCCATCGCGTGCGCCAGAATCTGCGGCGTCGCGTCGTCCAATGCGCATTCAAGCACCACAACCCGATCCCCTGAAAACGGCCGCTTTCCCATCCCCGTCTCCGCCCGCGTCCCAATCGACAACCGCAGCACATTGGCAAACCCCTCGGGATCGCGACCTCCCGCGCCATAGCCAATTGCGGTCGCCACAACCTCCTGGCTGTCCGCATCGAAGGCGCACTCAAGAGCCCGGAGCATGGCGGCTCCCGTTGGCGTGGTCAGCTCCACCGCTGGTCCCGCGGCATACACCGGTACGCCTTTCAGCAACTCCGCAGTCGCGGGAGCCGGCACCGGCATCCGTCCATGCGCGCAATTTACGAAGCCGCTACCCGTATTCACCGGCGAGCAGCGCCACGTCTCCACTCCCAGCGAGGCTAATCCCACTGAGGCGCACACGATGTCCGTAATCGTGTCCACGGCGCCCACCTCGTGAAAATGAACCTCCTCCGGCGCAATGCCGTGCACCTTCGCCTCAGCCTCGGCCAGCAACTCGAACGCCCGCAGCGCAATCTTCTTCGCCGGCTCCGGCAACTCGGCGCCTGAGATCAGCGCGCGGATCTGCGGCCAGTTTCGCCCGTGCGCATCACCGTGCCTCCCGACGTGTGAATGCTCGTGGCTGTGCGAGTGTCCCTCTTCGCCGTGATGGGTGTGCTGGCGGTCGGCACGTCCGGGGCCGGCATTTTCGGCGAGCACTCCGTGCTCCAGCACATCCACCTTCGTCGCCCGAATCCCGCTGCGAGTCACAGATCGAATCCGCAATTCAGCCCCGATACCCAACGCCGCAGCTGCATTTTGCAGCAGCTCCAGCGGCACGCCGATATCGATCAGCGCACCCAGCAGCATATCGCCGGAAATTCCGGCAAAACACTCGATCTGTCCAATCTTCATAGGAGAATTCAGGACAACGAAATCACGAAACCCGGACAGACGCAGTTCCCGCAAGCATCTCCGCGGGCAGCAACTCATTCATCGATCCTGACCGATACCCATCGCAATCCACTGCGACATAGGGAAAGCCCGCGCTCCGCACCGCCCCGGCCATTCTGCGAAAAAACTCCGGATCAAGCGCCCCCGCCAGCTCCTCCTCCGCAATTTCAATGCGCGCCACGCTCCCGTGGTGCCGCACCCGGAACCGCCTCAGCCCCAGCGCACGCAGCGCCTCCTCGGCATCCTCCACCTGGCGCAGCGCCTCCGTCGTCACCCGCCGTCCATATTCGATGCGCGACGAAAGGCACGCCGACGCCGGCTTGTCCCAAACCCGCAGCCCCGCCGCCTGCGCCAGCGCCCGAATCTCCGCCTTGTTCAGCCCAGCATCGGCAAGAGGCGCCGCTACACAGTGTTCGGCCGCCGCCCGCTGGCCAGGGCGAAAATCCTTCCCATCATCCATATTCAATCCGTAAGCAACCGCCCCAAAACCGCGACGAGCCCGTTCCGCTTCGAGCGCCGTAAACAGCTCATCCTTGCAATGAAAGCAGCGATCGCCGTTATTGGCCGCGTAAGCCTCGCGCTCCAGCTCCCGCGTCTCCAGAACCAGCAGCGGAATCGCATGATCCTCAGCGAACCCAACCGCGTCACGATAATGACTGCGCGCCAGCGAAGCTGAATCTGCGATGGCGGCCAACATTGAATCTCCCAGAACCCGATGCGCCGCCCACGCCAGGTACGCCGAATCCACGCCCCCGGAGTACGCCACGATCACGCTGCCCAGCTTCCGCAGCTGCTGTTTAAGCGCCGCGTCTTTCTTCTCCAGATCCATGACCGCGCGATCCATACCCGTCATCCTACCCCGCGGACCCTGTCATTGGAAATTTCACGCCTCATGCTGAGATGCTCGAAAGACGCCATAAATCTGGGAAGATAGAGACAATGGCGACAATGCACGCGGGCACGATCCTCACCCCGGAAGAACGGCTGGCCCGGAGGCGGCTGATCCTGCGCGATGCCGTATCCCTCATCAGCCTTTTTCTCATTACCGCTATCCTCTTCATCCTCACCCTCCTTCTGTTCCGCTCCTTCACCAACCACCGCCAGGAACTCGGGGCCCGCTGGAAGGCCCGCGGCGAAAGCGCTCTGCACGCCGGCCATCCGGAAATTGCCATCGATGACCTCCGCTCGGCGCTGGCGTACGTGCCCAGCCGCGATACCGAGATCGAACTCGCCACCGCGCTCGCAGACGCGGGCAAGACCCAGGAAGCGACCGTCTACTTCACCACTCTCTGGGAATCCGCGCCCGGCGACGGCACCATCAACCTCCAGCTGGCCCGCCTCGCTGCAAAAGAGGGCAACGAATCCCAGGCCCTCTTCCACTACCAATCGGCGCTCGACGGTACCTGGCAGGGCAATGGATACGACCGCCGCCGCGAGGTTCGCCTCGAATTGGCGCGCTACCTCATTTCCCGCCGCGAATTCAATCCAGCGCGCACCCAACTCCTCATCGCTGCCGGCAATGCGCCCGACAACCCCGCCATCAAGCTCAAAATCGCCGGCCTGCTGGAACAAGCCACTGCCATTCAGGATGCCCTTGGCCTCTACCGTTCCATCACCGCACTTCGCAATCCGCCTGTCGCAGCTCTCCTCGGCGCTGGTCGTACTGCCTTCGCCCTTAGCATGTATCGTGTTGCCGCCGACTCCCTGGGGCGCGCTTTGGCCACCCCTCTGGACGCCCAGGTCCCGGAAAATGAAAAAGTGACCGCACGCAATATGCTCGACACCGCGCAGAACATCCTTCTGCTTTATCCCGCCTTCGACCTCGCCCCCTGGAACCGCGCCGAGCGTATCCTCGCCATTGAGCGAACCGCCAGGCAGCGGCTCACCGATTGCGCCAGTTCCAATCCCGCTGCTCCCCCAAAGCTTGCCGGCCTGGTTTCTCGCTGGGATCAGCTCCCAACCCAGCTCACGCGGCGTCAGCTCGAACAACAGCCCCCTCTGGAACAGACCGTCACCCAACTCGTCTGGGACACCGAAACTCTCACCGCCCAGGTTTGTGGCCCGCCTGCTGGAAATGACGCTCTCCTGCTGCGCATCGCCCAACACCCGGCCGCCGTGGAACAGGAATAGCGGAACAGGAAAATCGATGCCAGACCCACCGATACAAATCGCGGCAATTCCTCCTTCTGGCGCCACCGTTGCAGAAATAGCCGCCTCCGGCATCTCTTCCCCTCCTCCCCCATCACCACCTCCCGGACTGCCTCTCGAACCGCATCCGCGCACGAGTCTTTCCGCGACCATCGAGAGAATTGCCCCCACGCGCGACGAACGGCTCTTCCTTGTCCTTTCCATCTTCATCGGCGTGATCTCCGGCACGCTCGTCGTGGCCTTCCGCATTGCAATCGATTGGATCCGGCTGCTCAGTTTGGGGTCCGCCCCGCATGGTGGCCAGTATCGGCTGCTTGTCGCCCCGGCCCTGGCCGGCCTCGTTGTCGCCGCCCTCGTCATCTGGTTTTTCCCCGCCGCGCGCGGCAGCGGCGTCAACCAAACCAAGGCCGCTTTATATATCTACGACGGTTACATTTCTTTTCGCACGGTCATCGGCAAGTTCCTCACTTCCGCGCTCGCCATTGGCAGCGGCCACTCGCTGGGACCGGAAGATCCATCCCTCCAGATCGGCGCTGGCGTCGCATCTATCGTCGCCCGCAATCTCAACCTTTCCCGCCGCCGCCTGCGCATGTTTGCCCCCATCGGCGCGGCGGCAGGACTCGCCGCCGCCTTCAACGCCCCTATTTCCGCCATCCTCTTCGTCATTGAAGAAGTCATCGGCAGCTGGAGCGCCGCCGTCCTCGGTTCTCTGGTGCTCTCCGCCATCTCCAGCGTCGTGGTCGCGCGCTGGTTCTGGGGACCCGAGCCTTTGTTTCGGATTCCCTCCATCACCGTGCGCGACCCGCGGGAGCTCATGGCGTATGCCGTCCTCGGGGTCTTCGGCGGCCTTCTCGCCCCCGTTTTTTCCCTCATTCTCGGCTACCTGCGCCCTCGCCTGCGCGCTCTCCCCCGCTGGACGCTTTTCCTTCAGCCGGCCGTCGCCGGCGTTCTCGTCGGAGCCATCGGTTTCTTCGGCTTCCCCCAGGTTATGGGAACCGGCTACGACGTCATCGATCAGGCCCTCCACGGCCAGTTCGTCTGGCAGATTCTTCTGGCCCTCGTTTTCCTCAAGCTGCTCGCCACCACGCTCTCGTTCTCCAGCGGAACCCCGGGCGGCATGTTCGCGCCCACCCTCTTCATCGGAGCGATGCTGGGTGGCGCGGTCGGGGCCTTCGAAAAACACTTCTTTCCCCACCTCACCGGCACCGTCGGCGCTTACTCGCTCGTCGGCATGGGTGTACTCTTCGCTGGATTTCTGCGCGTCCCCCTCACCTCGGTCTTCATGGTCCTCGAAGTCAGCGGCAATTACTCCATCGTGATGCCCATCATCCTTGCCAATACACTGGCCTTTCTGATCTCGCGGAGCCTCCAGCCCGTCGGCATCTTTGAGACCTTCACGCAGCAGGATGGCCTCGACCTTCCTTCCATGGAAGAACAACGCGAGGAAGCTGTCCTCCACATCGAAGACGCGCTTCAGCCCGCTACTGTCCCCCTCGTGACGGGGAGCGACACCCTCCAGGCGGCTTCCCGGACCATCGCTGAAACACACGCAACCGCCTTCCTGGTCCGCCTCATCGATGGATCCTGGTACGCGATGAGCGCGGACGAGCTGACCAGCGCGTCTGCCACCCTCACGCCTGAAACGCCAATCCAGCGCGCGCTCAAGCCGGATCGGACGCCGCTGCTCTTCCCCGATATGCCTCTCGATTCGGCGCTCCATTATTTCCCTCGCTGGCCGCTGCTCCCGGTCCTCAACCGCGCCAGCCGCGGAACCCTCGAAGGCATGCTCACCCTCGATGACGTTCTCCGCCGCTATCAGGGCGGCGAATAGCTTCGCATCGACCCCTTGCATCGCCCGCCCCGCAACACTACGCTCAAGATTCGAGGATTACGCCAAACGTCCCGCTCATGCTGAGCCTCTACCAACGGCTGTTTCTGGGTTGTCTCCTGCTCATCGCGCTGGTCACCACAGTCAGCTTCCTGGTGCGCACCTCCTTCGTGCGTCTCGCCGCGCTCGATGCCCAGGTTCACGTCGCCGAAGCCGCGGTCGCATCGCTCGCCTCAGCTCAGGGCGCCGTTGCGCATGAAGAGCTGATCGCCGCCCGCATCTCCACCGGTAACGCTACCCTCTCCCAGTTACGCGATCAGGCCAGCCGTACCCAAATCCTCCTCCGCGCTGCCGTTGACGACGTGCACACTTTCGATCCCTCCCTTCCCATCGAGCGCCTGGCCGAGGAACACACGCGGCTCGCGCAAGATCCGCCCTCCGACTCGATCGAGCTGACCCGCTCCCTCGAAGGCCTTCACATCGAGCTACGCCAGGAACTCGATCAGCTCTCCACGCGTCGCTCTACCGTCGTCACCGCCCTGCGCGGCCAGCAGAATCAGCTGCGCAGCCGTCTCATCGCCGCCTGCGGACTCTCCATTGCCGCCGCCGCCATCATCTCCGCTGTCATGCTCCTGCTCGTTATCGCTCCTCTGCGCCACACCGCGCGTATAGCTCGCCGCATCGGGCAGGGCGATCTCCACCAGCGCGTCGAATGGCGCTCCAAAGACGATCTCGGCACGATCGCAACTGAACTCAATCGCCTGGCCATCCGCCTGCGCGACCTGCGCGAAACCGAATCCGGCCGACGCCAGATGGAGTTCCAGCTCATTGACGCCGTCGTCCGCTCCATCTTCGAGCCGGTCATTGTCACCGACGGCAAAGGCCAGGTGCTCAAGCTGAATCAGGCCGCTATGGAACTCTTCGGCCTCGTCAACGCCCCCGAGGGCGCCGGAGTCGACCGCATGGTCCTCGCCAGCACCCCCGGCGGCGACAAAATTCTCGACGCCATTCGCGCCGCCGTCTCTATGCAACGCACCACAGCCGCCACCGAAGGCCAGGCCGCTCTCCTGCCTATGCGCATCGGCCAGGCTGAACGCAGCTATCGCCTCCGTACCACCCCCATGCGCGACAGCGAAGGCAAGCTTCTGGGGGCCGTCACTCTTCTTGAAGACGTGACGGAAATCGCCGAAGTCGATCGCTTCAAATCACGCTTTCTCTCCGTTGCCTCGCAAAAACTCCGCGATCCGATCCGCCGCCTGCGCCTCTCGCTCTACGCGCTCACCCAAAGCCACGCTGGCGATCTCAAACCCCTCCAGCTGGAACTCGCGACCAGCGCCGCCCAGGAGGCTGAGCAGCTCGACGATCTCATCCTCGACCTCATCGAGGTCGCCGAACTCGAAACCGGCCGTCGCCAGCTCCGTATTGAAAAGGTCCGCCCGATCGATGCCCTTCGCGACGCTGTCATTCGCTGCCGCGATGCTGCCCATCAAAAGAACATCGATATCGAGCTGCTCGCCTTCGAAGACGTCGCCTGGGTCCAGGCCGACCGCCGAGCCCTCCGCACCATTCTCGACAACCTCATCAGCAATGCCCTCCGCTATACCCCGGAGGGCGGCCATGTTCGCCTCGGCGCGACAGAACAGCAGGAGCGCGTCCAGTTCTTCGTCCACGACAACGGCCGCGGCATCGAGACCGAACGTCTGCCTACGATCTTCGGCAGATTCACCGGCGACCCTGCCAGCGGCGGCTCCGGCCTCGGTCTCGCCCTGGTCCGCCGTCTCGTGGAGTCGCAAGGCGGCCAGGTCTCCGTAGAAAGCCGCCTCGGCACGGGCACCACCTTCCGCTTCACCCTTCCCATCTCCGTCGCCGAGCCCGACCGCCATCCGGTGGAGGTCGGATAAATGACCACGCTACCTGACACTCCGACGCCCATCCCCACCGACCTCACTCCGAAGCATCACGACACTCCGGAGCCAGGGCGCCTCCGCGTCTACCTCGGCGCTGCGCCTGGCGTCGGCAAAACCTACCGCATGCTCGAAGACGCGCACCTCATGCGCCGACAGGGCATCGACGTAGCCATCGGCCTCATCGAGGCGCACGGCCGCGCGGACACCGCCGCCCTCATCGAGGGCCTTGAAATCATTCCGCTCAGAGAGGTTCAGTACCGCTCCGTCACCCTGCGCGAAATGGATGTCGAGGCCATCCTCGCGCGGCGCCCCACCTGGTGCGTGGTCGACGAGCTCGCCCACAGCAACGTCCCGGGCTCCCGCAATCGCAAACGCTACGAGGATGTTCTGGAGCTGCTCGACGCCGGCATCAACGTGATGACCGCGATGAACGTCCAACATCTCGAGACATTGAACGACGCGGTCGCGCGGTCATCGAGCACACAGATTCGCGAAACCGTCCCTGACAGCTTTCTGCGGCGCGCCAACGAGGTCGTCAATGTCGACATCACCATCGACGAGCTCCGCGACCGCCTCCGCCAGGGCAAGATCTACGCCCCCGAAAAAGTCGAGCAGGCCCTCGCCAACTTCTTCCGCAAGGGCAACCTCAACATGCTCCGCGAGCTCGCCCTGCGCACGACTGCCGAGCAGGTCGGCACCGCCGCCGCCGAATACCGCCGTACCCAGGGACTCGAGCAGGCGCCCATCCCCGAAAAAGTGATGGTCTGCCTCTCACCCCGCGCCGGTATGGAGCGCCTCGTGCGCGTTGGCGCCCGCATCGCCGGCCGCCTCGCCACCAACTGGTACGTCGTCTATGTCGAAACCCCCGACTCCGACCATCGCCATGGCGATCCGGCCGCCTTTGCGCGCCTCGAAGAATATGAGCGTATGGCCCGCGATCTCGGCGCTCAGGTCATCAACCTGCGCGACAAGAAAGTCGCCGACGCCCTCATTGAGTTCGCCCGCAAAGAAAACATCTCGCACGTCGTCTTCGGTCAGTCCGCGCGCTCGCGCTGGGACATCCTCCTGCGCGGCTCCATTATCAACCGCTTCCTTACCGAAATGCGCGAAACCACCGTCCAGGTCGTCCCGGTTCAGAAAGACCGCAAATAGTGGCACACCTCTTCGTTCCCCGTCACCTGGCCGATTTCTGTTGTCCTTGTTTTCCAGCCGCGTTATAGTGCTCCCAGTTCCTGGCCTGGCTCTTGTTCTCTGGCTCTCGCATTACTGTTCCCTGTGGAACCGCCGTCTCGCTCCCGGACCTCGCGGACGGCTCTCCCTCAAATGGCAGTTACAACCCACGCAATGGAGATGGATGGTTATGCGCAAGACCCCCTCGGTACTCCTCCTCGGCCTGCTCGGTTTTCTCTCCCTGCTGCCCGCATCCGCTCAGGAAAAACGCCGTGTCGCCGTCCTCGATTTCGGTTACGCCACCGTCATGACCAGCGTCCAGGCAATCTTCGGCACCAACCAGGACATTGGCAAGGGCATCACCGACATGCTCGTCAATCAGCTCGTGAACGACGGCACCTATCGCGTCATCGAGCGCGCGGCCATCGATAAGATCATCAACGAGCAGAATTTCTCCAACAGCGACCGCGCCAATCCTGCGACTGCAGCCAAAATCGGCGCCGTCCTCGGTGTGGACACCATCATCGTTGGCGACATCACTACCTTCGGACGCGACGACAAGAACTACGGCGCCGGCGGGGGAGGTGGCAACTGGGGCCACTATGGGGTCGGCGGACTCGGCATTCATAAATCCAAAGCCGTCGTTGAAATCACCGCCCGCATGATCGACGTCAACACCGGCGAAATCCTCGCCTCGGTAACGGGCCGCGGTGAATCCAAGCGCAACGGTGCCGACATGCTGGGCGGCGGCGGCTCCGGCTGGACAGGCGGCGGAGGTCACCTCGACATGGGCAGCTCGAACTTCGCGCAGACCATCATCGGCGAGGCCACCAAAGCCTCGGTCGTCGACGTGGCCACCGGCCTCGACGGCAAAGCCGCGACCCTTCCCGTCGCCGCTGCTCCACCTCCAGCCCCGATCGACGGCCTCGTGGCCGACGCCTCCAGCGATGAAATCATCATCAACGTAGGTGGGGCCGCGGGCGTCAAAGTCGGCGACACCCTTGCTGTCACTCGCGTCCTGCGCACCGTCAAAGATCCCGCGACCGGCAAAGTCCTGCGCACCATCGACTCACCCGTCGGCACCCTCACCATTACCAGCGTCGATGCCGATTCGGCGGTCGGCAAATTCAGCGGCTCCGGCAAGCCCACGGTCGGAGACCACGTGAAACGCCCGCAATAATCCGGCTTCAGCAGGCAAAAGAGGCGGCCGAGGAGCCGCCTCTTCTTTTTGGCGAACTTCTGATATCCCCTACTGCTTCTTCAGCACCGCGTCGCTGTTCTCATCCGCCGCAATCGCTGCCTCCAGCTTGCGCAGCCTCGCGTACTCCCCAGGCTCCAGTTCCACCTTCTTGAGCACATATTCGCGCTTGTAATGCAGTGCGCCGCCCTCGGCCTTCACTTCGCTGTGGTAGGTCGCGAATCCAACATCCATGCTCACTGGATCGGGCATATCGTCCACGGCGTATCCCGCCGGAATCTTCACGTCGAAATCGTCCCGCCACGTCCCCACCCCTTCAAAACTGATCGGTACCTTGCGCGGCTTGTCGTCCAGACCCTCCGCATCGCTGCCAACGACCCGCGGCCGCACCAATAGCAAGCCCCCTGCTGTTTTTGCGTAGAGCGGCGCCGTTACCTGGTAATCCATCTCCAGCGGCTGGTCCAGCTCGCGTACATGCGCCACCTTCTCGCTGCCCAGCGTGAACGTCGAAAAATCCCGTTGCAGCGATCGCTCCACCAGCTCCCGCTGGTCCTTGTCCGTGCCCATCGCCAAGCGGCCCCGCATCCGGTCCGACAGCGCTCCATAACGAAGCACCGTGATGTCTCCGCTGAGCGTTCCATCCCCTGCCAGTTCAAATTTGGCCTTCCGATCGATCGACTCCGCATCCGGATTCAGAATCGGCAGATGGATCAGCTGGCTGTCCTCCCCCGCCGCCAGCACTCCATAGCTGCCCTGTTCATAGTCCGGCAACTGCCCCACCGGCACATACGGATTCGTCGGATCGAAGATCAGATAACGTCTCCCCGAATGCGTCGTCACCACCGCCTGCAGCCGTGGGTTCTCATACCCCTTCGGAATCTCGATCGCCGCAATCATGTGGTTGCCGAAAAGAGAAGGCGCATCCGGATCGATCACTCCCCGCCGGACGTCTACGCTCACCCACCCCGCGCGAATTCCTACCGCGTCCAGCATAGCCACCGTCAGCGTTGCCTTGTCCTTGCAATCTCCATACCGGCTCCGGAAAATATCCTGCGCCGCGTGCGGCTGCCATCCTCCAATGCCGATCTCCACCGCCACATATCGAATCTGTTGCTGCATAAAGTCGGCGACCTTCGTCAACCGCGCCATGAAGTCGCCATCCGCGGCCAGCGTCCGCGCCGTGGTCGCCACCTCTCCCCCACCCTCGCTTCGCGGCGCCGCCAGGTTGTAATACCAGTTGCCGATCTTCGACCACAGTGCGTCCCCCTCCGGCAGCGGATCCGACCCGAAATGCACCGTCATCCTCCCCGCCAGAGACGCCCACTCCGGCGCCAGCGGTACATCGGTTAAATCGATTCCGTCGATATTCGTTTGTTCCCACCGAAAGTGACCGGGCATCGTCTGCGCTGGCTCAATGCGCGGATGCCGCGACCAAACCGCCTCCTCATGCCACCCCGCCGGCAAATCAAGCTCGTATACTGACCGAACCGTCGGCACCGGATTCTGAAATCCCCATGTGTCCTCGGCAAAATACGGCGGCAACTGCTTGACGAATTCCCACGCCACCACTCCGCCCGGGTCGGCTCCCGGCGGCGATGCTATCCTCGCCCGCAAATCCCCATAGAGAACGCCTTCCCCTGCGCCTACATCGCCCGTCTCGACATATTCTGCGTCCTTCATCGCATAATGATGCCCGTCCTGCCCAATGCTCCATACATGAAAAGACTCGAGCTTTTCATCCTTAGAAAACCAGGCCGACGGGTGCGCATACTCCCGCCCCTGCGGCCGCAGAATCTTTACCACCGCGCGATAGCGCTCCACCACCCGCCCGCCGGAGTCAAAACTCACCAGCGTGTCTTCCAGCAGATACACCGCCTTCGCATCCCGCCACTCCGCCTTCAGCGGAGCATCGGTCGCCGCCTGCGTCACCCAGTCCGGCAGCTGCACATCCTTCGACGCGTGTGCGGCGCCCGCGCATCCCAGCACCAGCAGGGCGCCCGCCCAAACAACTGTGGCCCGCATGGCGGGCCGCTCCGCCTTCCCGGCCCGGCGATCATCGAGCGACGATTTCTGTGCTCTGAGCTCCGATCTTTGATCCTTATCCCGATCCCTCATTCATTCGCTCCTGATCCACCTGCCGCGCTGGCGGCAACCGGCGCTCGCTCCAGCACCACCTGCTGCTGATCCTGCGCGCCCGTCTTCTGAAGAAAATCGCGCAGCTCCGGATACTCCTCTTTGCTGTAAACCGTTTTGCCCAGCGCCATCAGCCGAGCCTGCTGGTAAGTGCTGCCGGAACCCGCATACTTCGCAACGTATTCGGCGCTCTTCGGAAACGGGATCTGCGCGTTCGCCGGAACGCTCCCCACCGTCAATCCCGGCGCCAGCGTGACCTTCACCGAGTCGCGCACCGCGCTGGGGTAGTGCATATCCACCGGATTCTCACGCCTCTGCTCGGGGAACAGCGGCTTTGCATTGGCCTCGAAGAACGCACTCGGCAGCAGGATTCTCTTTCCCGTCGCCGTGCCCATGCTGCCGCTCACCCCCAGCGTCGCAACCAGCGGCTGCGAAAAGTCGGCAAGTCCCGTCAAGCCTGTCGTTTTCACGCGCACCCCATCCGGAACCAGCTGCTGTAGTTCATCTCCAATCTGCTTCTTTGCCTCATCCTCGTCGTCGCGAAGCGCAACCTGCCGCCAACGCAGAGCTTCCACGCCCGTCATCGAAAGCGTGACCGTCCCGTCGATCTTCCCGTCGGGTCCCAGCTGCAACGCTGCCTTGCGCTCCACCACGCTGTCCTTATAATCCGCAGCGGGAGTCAGGACCGCCTCCGTGCCGCCCTCTGTCTGCCGGATTCCCAACACCTGCGTGTGCTTCCAGTGCAGCTTGCCGTAATCGCAGTACCGCTGCCCAGGATCGAGGTAGACCTCTTTGCCGCCAACCGTCACAATGGCAATTTCATCCGTCAGCTGATCCCAGTGCAGGTAGTTGGCATTCAATACGCGCTGGTCGCGCTCGGTTACGATCATTGCCGCAGCCTTCAGCCCGGCGGCCCGCGTCATGGCAATGAACAAACGTGTAATTTCGTTCGGCGTCCCACGCTTCTGTCCCCAGATGTCCGCTGCGGTCTTGACCTGTACTCCCTCCGCCTTCTTCTCCTCGTCGGAATGCTTGCGCGTGAACTGCGTATTCTCTATCGTCATCACCGCGGCATAGATCTTCTTCAGCTTCTGGTCTTCGGTGTCCGCCGGCGCCACAATTCCCGCCACAGCCTTGTTGATCGCATCCGACGTAGTCGCGAACTTGTCCAGTTTCTGTGACCAGCTCTTTCCCGCGCCCTTCCAGTAATCCTGAGCTGTATAGTTTCCCGTGTAGTAGTAAAAGAGCCGGTACGAGAAGCTGTCTAATGGCGGCGAATAAGGCTCGTCAGGAATCGGCGGCACATCCTTCATCACCAGATCGGTCCCGCTCGGCAGGTCCTGCAGCTTTGCTCCCGGCGGCAGTGACGCATCGTATTGCAAGCGGGTCGCGGGTGTCAGCTTCCCCTGCGGATCGGGTACCGCAATCTCATAGGTGCTGTTCACATCCAGCGGCGCCGGTATGAAATGGTAATGCGCATCGTGCACGAAAGCCCGCTCCTGCAGCGTCCATTCCGGCCAGAAGATCCAGCGATCGTCGTACTGCAGCTCAAACTGATACTCCAGAATGCTGCCCACCTGCACATCCGGCATGCTGAAGACTCTTGCCATCACCCGCACGCCCCCGGTCTTCACCAGTTCCTTGCTGTAAGCCTGGCCCGAGAACGGAATAATCGTGCCGTCGCTGTGGATGGTCCGTCCCTCAAGGCCCCTTACGTTCAGCACTCCAGCCCGATAGGGAATCTCGACGTCGCTGAACTGAATCCTTCCTTTTTCGGTCAGAATCTTGATGCGCGCATAAATACGATCGTAATGTCCTTTCACATCCATGTACTCATCACGGTTCAGATACACCGCAGGGGCATCCGGAGCCTTCGGGTCCGAGGTCATTTGCAACTCTTCCTGGGTCGGCTGCCTCCAGTTCGTGGCTCCAAAAGAAGGCAGGCCAAAAAGCAGACTCAACAGCAGACAGGAACGGCGCATCGCAAATCCCATAGCATTGACCCCAAAATTAAACAAGAACCTGTTGCTTACTCGCTTTGTCCCGAGCCACCAGCCGCAGTGGCCGTCACCGCGGCCTGCTTCAGCACCAGTTGTTCCTGGTCCTGGGCTCCCGTCTTTTGAAAGAAATCGCGCAGCTGTGGATACTCCTCTTTCTTATAACGAGTGAGCCCCACCGCCAGAACCCGTTCCTGAGTGTAGGCGTTGTCCTTGAAGCTGTAACTCGCCTTGTAGGCCGCTGCCTGCTTCATCGTGAACTCAGACTTGTTGGGGAGGCTCTCCACCGTCAAACCCGGCGCCAGCTTCAGACTCACGCTGTCCTGCGCAATGTACGGATAGCGCAGGTCCACAGGGTTCTCCCGCTTCTCTTCGGCGAACAATGGCCTGGTTCTCGCCTCGAAAAACGCGCTCGGCAGCACCACCCGCTTTCCAGTGCGCGTGCCCAGGCTCCCGCTCACATCGGCTACCACCATCAGCCCGGCTGTGCTGTCGGTCAACCCCACGAAGTGACTCGTCTTTACCTGGACGCCGTCCGGAACCTCGCGCCGCATCACCTCATCGAAATCCTTCTTCACTTCCTCTTCGTCGGAGCGCAGCGCCTCCTGCCGCCAGCGCAGCGCATCCGCGCCATTCATCGTGACGCGTATGGTCCCCTTCAGGGTCCCGTCGCCGCTCAACTCCAGATCGGCCATCCGATGTATAGGGTTATCCTGGTAGCCCGCCGACGGTGTCTCCAGCACTCCCCCGCCGTTGTCGTTCTGCCGGATACCGACCACCTGCGTGTGCATCCAGTGCAGCTTCCCGTATTCGCAGTAACGCTGCCCAGGATCGAAAAGCACATCCTTGCCCCCCACGTTCACAATCGCGATCTCATCTTCGAACTGCCCCCAGTCCAGATATCCCGGGTTCAGTGCATTGCGGTCCCGCTCCGTCACCGCCATCGCATAAGCCTTGAACCCCGCGGCCCGCGCCATCGAAATGAACAGCCGCGCGAGTTCGTCGTCGCTTCCCCTTTTTTGCTCCCAGATGTCGCTCGCGGTCTTCACGCGCAACCCCGCCGCCTTGTTCTCCGCCTGCGAGTGCTCTCGTGTGAACCGTGTGTTCTCCAAAGCCATCACAGCGGCATAAATCTTGCGCAGCTTCTGATCGTCCGTGTCCCCGGGGGCCACAATTCCTGCCACCGCCTGCCTTATCTTGTCCGACGGGTTGGCAAACCGATCCACATCCTTTGCCCAGACTTTCGCCTCCGCCTTCCAGAAGTCCACCTCGCCCGACGCTTCGGAGTAGTAGAAGATCAGCCGGTAGGAATAGCTATCCAGCGGGGGCGAGAATTCCTCGTGCGCGAGCGGCGGAATGTTGTCTACGGCGAGGTCATACCCATCCATCCCTTCCCGCACTTTCACGCCCGGCGGCAGCCCCGCATAGAAAAGCAGCCGGTTCGCCACTGTTTCTTTCCCAAACGCATCCTTACTCGTCAGAACCTTAAAAGTGGCAGCCAGATTCAATGGGACGAAGTGATAATGCGCCTTGCGCACAAAAACCGGCTGCTGGATGTACCAGTACGGCGGCATGTACCAGTTATCTTCGTATTCGAGGTCATACCGGTATTCCAGAATGCTGCCGACCTGTACGTCCGGCATGCTGAAGACCTTCGCCATGATCTTCTGCTCGCCGTTCTTCTGCAGCTCCTTGCTGTAAGGCTTGCCGCTGAACGGAATCACCGTTCCATCGGAATGGATCGTGCGCCCCTCCACAGCCCGAACATTCGCGACCCCGGCTTCATAGGGAATCTCTACATCGCTGTAGTCCTGCTTCCCCTTTTCCGTCAGAATCTTGATCCGCGCGTAGAGGCGGTGGTAGTGGAGGTTATCGTCCACCGTCTCCTCGCGGAAGAGAAAGATCGCGGGCGCATCCGGGGCTGCCGGATCGGTGGTCATCTTCAGTTCGTCGGGGGTGGGATCGGTCCAGGTGGGAGCGCCAAACGCCCGGATCGACGCGGCCAGGAGTAGACAAACGATCGGAAATAAACAGGGGCGACGCAGCGATCGAACCACGGCAGGCCTCGCAATTCGGACGATAATTCCGAAATTCCACACGGATACCTCAGCATCCGCAATGGCTATTTGGGGGAATGATGTTCCCTCTTTGTAAGTCCTCCGGGGCCACTTATGCAAGATAAAATTTCGCTACACGCCTTGCTCGGCCCTATCGCGCATGCGCTGGTGATAGGGCGGGCATAACCTCCCTGCCATGCACGTTTTCGCTTGAGTTACGCCTAAGGAGCCAGATAAGGCCGCAACCCATCCCAGGGATAAAGGCCCGTAGGCCCGAGGTCCGATTCCCTCTGTTCCTTCGAATCCCACCGCACGAAGAACCCAACCACCTGGTTGTCGTAGTTCCGCGTGTTGTTCAGCGCCAGAAAGCCCCCCGCGAACCAGTGATCGCTCAGGTGATAGGCCATCTCGCCGTGAAAGTCGTAGTTCCCGCTCACCACCGTCTCCGCGGAATAGGAGGGATTGTTATTCCCAACCTCGAGCGCGGTATCCAGCGGGAAAAACGGCGCGCTATCCTGCTGGAATGCCTCAACCCCAAATGCCGCGACCACGCTATAGTGAACGTTCGCCCCATATCGCCCCTGGAAGGAGAACGGCACGTCTGCCAGGTAGTAAGCCTGCGGGCTGAAGTACCCACCCTGACCATAGGTGAAGAAATTCGAGTTATACGTATAGTGCATCCCGAAGAAATTGACACCCAGCGTCAGGTTGCCTTCGTCGGGAACCTCCTTCACCCGCCAGTAAGCGCCTGCGTCTCCCTCGTACCGGTGATTGGTCTGGACGTGAACGCCGTTGATGTACTGCCCACCGCCGCTGACATAAAATCCGGAGTTGGGCTGGCTGGCGCCGAACTGCACATCTCCGCCGGTCGCGATCACTCCGCCCCAGGTGTTCCCCTCGTATCCAGGCCCCGCCGACCCCGGATCGTGCAAACCCGAATACGATAGCTGCGAATCCTTGATCGAATCGCGAGTAGCCGTAAACGTAAATGGCCCGTTCGCCGGCTTCCAGTTCAGCCTTCCAATCACATTCGAAACCAGAAATCCATACGGCGAATAACCGCCGCTCACGGCGAAATTCGAAGTCGCCAGCTGCACCTCGCCGCCTATGCCCGTCGCGTTCTGCTGGTTCAGCACAGCGCTAGCCGGCGCCGTGCCCAGCCGCTCCACGACGCCCCCTGGAAGTATCGGCGACGTGGTTGGCGCACCCGAATCCAGAAACACCGGGTTCGAAACAACCGTGATCCTCGCGCCCCGGCCCAGCGACGCCGAAGCCTCGAACGGCGCGTCCAGCGCGGTGAGCGAATCGAACCCTGCCGTCCCGCTGCGATGATTCACAAACCCGGTGCCACCCAGCCACGGACTATACCCAGCCATGATGTACCCCAGCTGCATCTGCGCCTGCTCCCGCAAATTCTGCTGCCGTACAATCGCCGGGCGCTCATAAGGCCCACGCAGCGGCGGCAGATTCTCCCGCATCAGGTCATCGTCCGTCGCGCCGCCACTCGGGGCCGGAGGCCGCTCGAAATAATCCGGCTTTTGCTCGCTCGATGGAGCTCCTGGTTCCGGCTCCGGTTCAATCTCCTTGCCTTGCGCGTCGTACTGGGTCGAAGCCATCGATGGATCGACCGGCTTCTTCGCCGTATCGAGCGCTGCTCGCGCCTGCGTCCCCGCATCCCCCGCATTCGGCAGCGACCTCAGCGCCGGACCTGTCTCCAGTCCAAGCTCCTGAGGCTGTTCCACCGGAATGCCAGCTCGGGTTCCCCCATTACTCGCTGGCGCCGACGCCTGCGGAACATACGGCTTCACCGGCGATGGCTTTGGCGCTTTCGTCCCCGGCTTTGATCCCGGTGTCGTGTCCGGCTTCGCCTTACCGTGAGTCGTGCGTGTCGTCGTCGCGGGCCGAGCAGTCGCGCCGCTCCCTGCAGATGCCCCGCCCGCGGTCCCTGCCGCAGACACGCCCGACCCACTCCCAAGCCCCGCACCGCCAGTCGAAGGAGCCGGGGAAAACACAAGCGGATCCGGCAGCTCGCCGTTCCCCTCAGGCTTCTGCCCAGCTCCGTTGTTGATCTCAACCGGAGCCGTCCCCATGTAATAAGGATCGGGCCCATACTGTTGAGCGCTCGCCCGGCTCGGATTCGGGTTGCTGTAACTCGGCAACGCCACCGCGCTGCCGCCTGCCTCCATCCCCGGCTCTCTGTCCGGATTCAGCAGGTCCACCAGATCAGACGGCTTGCCCGGCCTCGTCTGCTTCACCACGTCCGGCTGGTCCAGCTGGTGCGCCAGATTTGTCGCCGGAGAAACTGGCGGCATCGCCTTCAGCGAAGCCCTCCAGTAGTCTTCAGCCTTCGCGCGATCTCCGCGCGCCTGCTCGAATTGCGCCGCCGCTGCCAGCACCTTCGGATCGTTCGGGAATTTCTGCAGCCCCAGCCGCAGCCACGCCTCCGCCTGCTTCATGTTCTCGACGGCCACCGCCGCGCCCACCATGCTCTGATAATCCGAAGCTGATGCATTCGTCATATCCAGCGCCTGGTAGATTGCCATGGCATCCTTCGGCTGCCCAGCCTGCACAAATCCCACCGCCAGTGCCTTGCTCACCGCCGGGTTCCCAGGAAACGCCGCTGCCGCCGCCATCAGTATGTCGACCGCGCGCCGCGGATTCCCAGCCGCTGCCGCCTGCGCCGCTCTTCGCTGCGCCCACGACGCCCAGATCGTCTGCACCTCGCGCCGCTCGTCGTCCGTCATGCCCTGGCGATCGCCCAGCCTCATCAACTGCCGGTAAAGTTCTCGATCGTCGCCCACATTGAACAGCGTCCACGCATCCTCGATGTCGACATTCACCGGCGCCATACGGCCCTCGCCCCGGTAGTAGTCCTCCACTTCCGTCAGCAACGCCAACGCTCCGCGCTCATCGCCATTCGCCGCGTAGATGGCCGCGAGCGTCTGCTCGTACTCTACGTCTGTCGCCAGCGCCTTCCGTACCGCCGGCGGTATCTGTTGAATCTGCGCCAGCGCATCCGTGTCGTGATCCGTCGCGTGCATCGCCGCCAGCAGACCCTTCCACGCATCCAGCCTCCCCGGATGCTCCGTCAGCACGCTCCGGTAAATCCGGTACGCCGCGTCTGGATGATTACGTTCCAGATCGACCGCCGCCACCTGCAGTTGCAGAGGAATCGGCAACGGCTGCCCATTGCCCTCATAAATCCTGATCGCGCGCTCCAGAAACCCCTCCGCAACATCCGGATGATTCTGGCTCTGATAAATCGCCGCCAGCATCGACAGGAAGCCTCCGTCCCGCAGCGCGCTGTCGTAAGCCTCGGGCGGCATCCGCTCGACCATCGCAATCGCATCCGCGTCGCGTCCCGCCAGATGCTCCAGCGATACCATCCCCTGCCATGCACTCACGTTATTCGGATCGCCGTGCAGAACTCCGCGGTAGATCGTCGCCGCCTGCGCATAGTTCTTGTCCTGCCCCAACAGAGCTGCATACTGCAAGGCAATCCCGGTCTTGAGATTCTCCTGGCTTGCCCCATAATGCAGGTTCATCGCCTGCGCCAGACTGCGCTCTGCCTGCGCATTCTGCCCAGCTTCCACATACGCCCTGGCCAGAGTCTGCAAGTATGCCGGATCCTTCGCCGCACTCCTTCGCACCGCTGGCGGAAACTGCCTCGCCGTCGCGATCGCCGCTTTCCCCTGTCCAGCCTCGGTCTCGGCTGACACCAGCCCAATCCATGCCGCCGCCAGTCTCGGCTGCCGGCGAACCAGCTGCCGATACAGCGGAACCGCCTGCTCCGGCTCCTGCATCTTCATGTAAGCGCCGGCTTCCCCGATCAGCGCGTCCACGCTCAATGGTCGCAGCGCGAGCGCCGCCTTGTACTGTTTCACCGCCTCATCCAGCCGGTTCGCGTTCAGCGCCTCGGTGCCCTGCTGCATCGCGTTCCAGAACCGGGAAGTCCACAGCGACACCGCGATCAGAGGGCTGCGGAGTCCGTTCGCCTCGGCCTGCTCGAAGAACTGCACCGCCTCGCTGAAATTGCTCTGCTTCATCCGCACAAAGCCGAGCCCCGCCAGCACCCGCGGATTCGCCGGCTGCTGAGCATTCAGTGCGGCAAACGCCGCCTCCGCCACTGCCAGATGATTCGCCGCCAGTTGCCGGAACGCCGCCTGCTCCGCCGCGGTCCGCGCAATCCCCGTCATTGCGGTCGCCTGCCGCGCCTCCGTCTCCGCCAGTTCCTTCGCCAGTTCAGGATCGGGATGCAGCTTCAGATATTGCCGAACCGCCGCCCACGACGCCGGATTCTGCACATCCCACACCAGCGCCGCCCGCAGCGCCGCCTGCGCCGCCGCATCCTGCGGATATTGGCTCAGAATCCTCTCCCCCTCGGCCCGCGTCGAAGCATCGTAGCTGAGCACGCGCCCCAGATCGATCGAATACTGCGAGTCGCTCGGATACTTCACTACCAGCCTCTTGAGGCCATTGACAGCGTCTGGCCGCATCGACGGAACCCCCGCCTCCGCGTCGTAATACGCCAGCGCCCAGTTGTCCGGTGGATGTTCCCCGAACGCCTGCCGGTAGATTTTCAGTGCCTCTTCGTTGTGCCCGTTCCTCGCGAGCTCCGCGGCCTGCTGCAGCAACTGGTTCTGTGCCTTGCTGCTCACCAGCGCCTGGATCTTCGCAATCTCCGGGCTGTTCGGATTCACAGCCCGCAGGCGCTCGATGTAGGTCTCCGCTTCCGCGTCGTTCCCGCTCAGCTTCGCCCAACGTCCCAGCCCTGCCAGCGCATCCTGATTATTAGGATCGGAAAGAAGAATCTGTTGCCAGGTCTGCGCCGCCAGGTCGAGGTGCCCCGACTGGTCCAGAGATCGCGCCTTCTCGAGCAGCGCCTTCTCCGCCGCGGATTGCCCCTGCAACGGCCCCGCGCCCAGGCAAAGAACCGCAGCCAGGCTCAAGAACCTCACCAGCGTGCGGAACATGCCCTTGCCTCTCAACGAAGGGTCCTCACTTCAGCGATTCGACTGTGAATCCATCTTCGCCATCCAACGCAGCAGATGCAACTACAGTTTGCGCCCGCCCCCGCGCGAATCTGTGCAAATCGAAGCCTGAACCGCCGGGCTCGATTCAGGCTCTCAACCCGTGTCTATCCCTCCATCACCTGGAGCCGCCGCCGCGCCTGCGCACGCAACCACCCCCGTATCCAGATCGCGAAAACGAAGCTGATTGCCAAAACCACCAGGTCCACCATCCAGGGAACCTGCGTAAACCACAACCCCAGCGCCGTCCACCACGGCAGAACTCCGACATGATACACATTGTTGCCGATCCGGTAGCTCTCGAAATGCGTCCCTTCCAGCAGGGCCACGGTTCCCGACACCGCGCTCGATTGTGAGCTTTCCATGAACGACTTCATCATCGGCTCGAAGTTTGCCGCGCTCTTCATGTCGATCAGCACCACCGTCCGCCCGCTCGCATACGGCGACTCAATCTCCTCGATCAGCGCATCCGGAACCCCGTTCGTTCCAATCTCTCCGGAAGACAATTGATCCGTCGCCGGTATCTTCCACCACATATTGTGAAACATCGAGAAGAATCCACGCGTGTCCTGCACCTTGAGGCTGTGTTCCCCGAACGTCACCGGCATCCCCGCCGCCAGTTTTCCCACGGCCCCGTTGCTCTGCCCCGTCGTGATCACCAAAAAATCTTCCGCCGCGCCCGCACGCAGTGCCTCCGGACCCGCCACCGTGACACGAAGCGCGGGATAACCAGTCTCGGCGCCGAAGTGCCCCATCATCGTCAGGTAAATCTCAATCTCCTGTTGCGACGGCTGCTCCGGCAACACAATTTCCGTCTGGCTCAGGTCCGCAAACCGCGTGAATGGAAATCCCGCATTCGAGAACAACTCCAGATTCGGCATCGCGGCCCAGTGCGGCAGCCCGCTCAGATCCAGATACGAGCTCCTCAGGATCGACCCCATCAAATTGATGGGCGTCGTATCCTGACAATTCCCGCTCTTCACCAGTTCAAACGTCAGCATGAACTTCATCGAGTTCGAGAACGGCCGCAGGTTCACCACAGGAATCGCCAGATTCACCGAAGTATCCCTCGAGGCCTCTTTTCCGGGAATCAGCGGGACCGACCCCAGATACGCATCGTTCGATTCCACCTGCATGCTCGAAATAGGTCCGATAGGAATCGAGTTATAGCGATAGTCCAGGTGCAGCAGCGCGTTCTGCTTATCCCCGTAGAACAGATCCGGCGGCACATGGTAGTACGCCGTCATCGGCGCATTGCCGTCTCCCTGCAGAGAATCAGTCGAGCTGTAGTTCCACAACTGCGCCTTGCCACCCGGCTCCTGCCAGCGCGGCGCATCGTCCGCATTGCTCTTAGCCGGCAAATTCAGCTCGGTAACCGCGGCCGTCGCTCCCTGCAGTCCTGGCCAGCCCGTCGCCAGCGCCTGCGCAGCCTCGAGCGTCTGTTCGGCGTCCGCCCCCGTCACGATCAGCACCTTCCCATAGGGATCGACTGGATTCACCCGCACCGCCAGCGTCGGCGCCTCCACACCCGGCACGCTCAGCCCCGGCGGCATCGCGCTCGCGCCCTCCGCGATCAGAATCACGTTGCCCGGCGCCATCGTTCCCACCGACACCGGAAACCGCATCGCACGGTAGTCGCCCAGAACCCCAAACCAGGATGTGACCACTCCCGCCGCTTCCAGCCCCTTCAGCGAAGGCGCCGCTCCAAACACCACAGGGATCACCGCCGGCCGCGCCAGCTTCGCATCGAAAAAAGGCAGCGGCAACAGCCTCAGGTCGTCGATCAGCGGGAGAAAATCCCCCGCAATCATGATCCGCGTGTTCGGATCCACGTGCGCCCACAACGTGGAGTTCTCAGGGTCCTCGCACGTCTGCGTGTAGTGCCCGATAAACTCAAAGGTCAGCTGATTGTTCCGCACCAGCAGCTCTGCCGGAACCACCACATCCCGCTCGATCGTCGCGCCATTGGTCGGTGTCTCCGGAACCGGCAACGTTGCGAACAACGTCCCGTTCAGCATCACTTTGATGTGGCTCAGCGACGGAATCAGGCTCGGAGAAACGTGATAGTAAACGTGCATCGACGCCTGCTTCACCACCTCGTTCTGCGGAATCGCAAAATACGTCGTGTTGAACGAGTCCGTCCCGCGCAGGTTGATGGGCCCCGGCACTCCCAGATCGAAAAGATTCTCCTCCGTGCTGAAAGTGCCCGCCACGGGCTTCGCAGTGCCGGCGTTGCCGCCCGCCGCGCTCTGTGTCCCGGCCGCCAGTGCCCCTTCCTGCGTCGCTGGCTCGCCCTCGGCGTCATCGACCTCTTTCTTCGCTCCGCCTGCTGCGCCCGTCCCGGCAGCCCCGCCTGCCGCGCCCGTCTGCGTTTGCGCCGCCGCTCCCGCGTCATTGCTCTGTGCCCTCGCCACCGTGCCCCACGCAGCCAGGCCCACCACAAGAAGCAGCATCATGCTCTGCGCTGGCAAGGGCTTCCTTCTGCGTCCGTCACTCCGTCCAGGTCTCATCGACCCGATCGCCATCCCCAGTCCGCGAAACGCAATCTGAATAATCCGGCCCAGACTCCGCAGCGGCTGATCCACTTCGCGCGCCTCGCCCCACCCCAGCCACGAGTCCGCTCGCGAAAACAGCACCATCGTCAGCAGCTCTTCTTCGGCCACCGTCAGCGGATCGAACTGCAGCCGCAGCACTCCGTTCGTCAGGCTCACCACACTGGCCGGCAGCTCCGCGTCGCCGGTGCGCAGCGGGAAAATCGCCTTGAGCGCTTCCCCAGGGATCGCCGGCAACTCCTCCAGCAACTCCATCGATAGTCCGCCGCTCGATACGTCGATGGTCTGCCCAGGAACGATCCTCCCCTCCCGCACCCGCACCCGCACCGGTGCCGCAAAGTTGATGCGCACATGCTGCCGCGTCTGCCGCGCCTCCCGCGCCACAGCCACGCACACGCTCAGAATCACAATGTTGAAGCAAGTCCACAGCGCATTCGTCAGAATCGTCCCCGGATGCGTTCCGTCCCACAGAGGACCCAGCAGCCCGGGAAAATGCACGAAGCGCGGGATCACCATCAGCAACCCCAGCACGTTGAAAGCCAGCAGCACAATAAACGGCCGCGCAATGCGCGCGTCGAAGAAGGTCTGCGTTACAAGACCGCCCTTCGCCGTTACGTTGAACTTCCCCAGCTTCGGATTAAGAAGCGCCGTCAGCGTGGGCAGCAAAATATACGGCGAAAGCACCGTCTCATAAATCTCGTTCCAGAACGAGTGCCGATGGTAGCCCTGAATCCTGCTGTTCGTAACGCTCGACAGCGTCAGGTGCGGCAAAGCATAAGCCAGAATCGCAATCCAGTACCCCGGCACATTCGTGAATCCGAAAATCAGATAAATGAGCGGCGCAGTGAGAAAAATCAGCCGCGGCAGCGCGTACAGAAAGTGCGTCATCGCGTTGAAATAGCAAAGCCGCTGCGCCAGCGTCAGATTCGGCGCAAATAAAGGATTCTCGATCCGCAGAATCTGAACCATCCCCCGCGCCCACCGGATGCGCTGCTTCACATGCGCCGACAGCCGCTCCGTCGCCAGTCCCGCAGCCTGCGGAATATTGATGTACGCCGTATTCCACCCGCGAATCTGCATGCGCAGGCAGGTGTGCGCGTCTTCTGTAACCGTCTCTGCTGCAATTCCCCCGATCTCGTCCAGCGCCTCGCGCCGCAACACCGCGCACGAACCGCAAAAGAATGCCGCATTCCAGAAATCGTTCCCGTCCTGCACGATCCCGTAAAACAGCTCCCCTTCGTTCGGAATCACCCGAAACTGCCCCAGGTTCCGCTCGAACGGATCGGGCGAATAGAAATGATGCGGCGTCTGCAGCATCCCCAGCCGCGGATCCCTTAAAAACCACCCTACCGTCATCTGCAGAAAACTCCGCGTCGGCACGTGGTCGGAATCGAAGATCGCCACGTACGGCGCGCTCAGGCTCTTCAGCGCGTGATTGATGTTCCCGGCCTTCGCATGAAGGTTATCGGCCCGCGTCATGTAGCCGATCCCCGCCTCCAGCGCGAATTCGCGAAACTCCTCGCGGTTCCCGTCGTCGAGGATGTAAACGTGCAGCTTCTCCGCTGGCCAGTCAATATTCAGCGAAGCGAGAGCCGTGTAGCGCACCACATTCAGCGGCTCGTTGTAGGTCGGAATCAGCAGATCGATCTCAGGCCAGTCCTCCGCATCGTCCGGCAACGGCACCGGCGCGCGCCGCAGCGGCCACACCGTCTGCAGAAACCCCAGATACAAAATGGAAAACGCATAGACCTCTGCGCCCAGCAGCAGAAAAATGAAAAACACATCCGCCCGGTCCCACTTGCTCCCCGGATCCTGGAGAAAAATCGCAATCGCGCTCACCCGCCACCACGCGTAGCGAAACGTCGCGAACATCGACAGCATCATCAGCGTCAGCGTGATCAGATAAGAATCCGAAACCCGGCTCAGCCACACGCAAATCAGCAGAATCAGCAGCCCAAGCACCGCCTGCTGCGGCCACGACAAGGCAAGCGTCCCAAAGAACACCATCGCAACCATGCCGAAGGCGATCAGAACCAATCGCATCAGCCGAAAAACCGGCCCTCGCTCCGGCTCAACGACATCCCACATTTCCGCTTGGGTCATCGCTCGCTCCAGCGCGCTCCACGATGTCCCCCGCCGGCCGCAACCGCTATGCTGCGAATCCACGTGACCAGGCCCAGCATGTCTTCCGCCGCCGGCGAATTCGGTGCGTAATCGATCACCGTCATCCCCTCCGCCAGCGCCTCGCTTACCGCCGCGCTTCGCCGAACGGCGAAAGGCAGCAGCCGTTCTCCCAGTTGCTCCCGCAAAACCTCCCGCACATCATGGTGCAGTTCGCTCGACACATCGAACTGGCTCAGCAGGTACCACGCCTGCAGGGGTTTGCCATTCATTCCGTCGTGGTTGCGAAAAAGCGTCTCCAGAGCCGGCAGCGTCGCCACCGAAGCCAAATCCGGAACCAACGGCACCACCATTGTGGGCGACAGCCGCATCGCCTGCCGCAGCATCCCCGCTGACCCGTTTCCTATATCGATCACCACCCGGCTCACATCCCGAGCTCCGCGCGTCATCTCCCGCCGCAGCAGATCGGGATCGGCCTCGTATCGCCCCGCCTCCAGTGTCAGCACCCGTATCGGCGGATCGTTCGTCCATCCACTGAACGTCCGCAATACTCCCGGCTTCACTTCCCTCGCTCCAAAATAAAACGGCAGGATGCCAAACGAGTTCGTGTCCGTCAGCAGGACACGCTCCCCCCGTCCCGCCAGACCGCGGCCCACGCCCGCCACCAGGCTGGTTTTGCCCACCCCGCCCGCCAGCGAGAAAAACGTGAGCACCGGAACCAAAGCGTCCCCGTTCTCCGGCTGAACTTCTTCCTGGTCACGTCCAAAAATTCCGCGCAGCGCATACCACCGCGGCGTACCCCGCTCCCGCGCTGGCTGCGGCGCCTCATTCGCCCGTGCCGGAGGAACCGGAACCGCCGTTTGATGCTGCGCGGGATTCTGCGCCCCAATCGGCGCTCCCACCGGGGCCGCAATCGGCGCCGTACCTTGGGGAAGCGTCTCCGCCAGCCATGCCGGCCGCACCGGCGCCGCTTCTGGTGGCTCCGCCCGCCTCTCCGGAGCGATGCGCTGCTCCCCCTGGGCCCTCTCACGACCATGCGGCTGCTCTTCCCCAACGCGCGAAGCCCCGCCCAATCCACGCGCTGACGCCCCTGCCTCCGCCGGAGCCGGCAAAGTACCCGTCGACCGCTCTCTTGCCGCATGATTTTCGATTTCCTGCTCGCTCGGGATCTCGTGGCGAACCGGCCCCTCCGCCCCCGCCTGCCTGCCCCACCCGGGCAGCAGATCGTCCCATCGCGGACTCTCCCGCGGTGGTCCCTTCTGCGCTTCCTCGCGTGCCACCTTCGCCTGATCCGTCAGGGCCCGCTGGCGCATCTGCGCCCTCGCCTGCTCACGCGATGCGCTGAAATCCTTGTATTTGCCCCCGTGCAGATTCGCCCAGGAATACAGCGTCGCGACATCGTCGGCCGGCTCACCACCTTCCGGTTTCCCCGCGCCAACGTCGTCCTGGTCCTGCCTCATCGCATCATCCCCTTACCACCTGCGGAGCGCAACAGGAACCTCGATCTTCCGGCTTCTGTGTTTTGTGAACGGAGCGTCATCCTAGGGTTTGCTAACGGGCTGTCAAACCCGGACCGCCAAACCCTGGACTCGGCCAACCTGCGTCAACCCCGGCATCCAATCGAAAGCTTTCCATTTGTTATAGTCGCCTGCACCGGTTTTTGTGCCGCCTTTCCCCACTCCGGGGGTAACCGGTGTACCTTGCGCCCAACTCTGAGGAACGTCCCAACGTGTCTGCTGAAGGGGAAGTTCAATTAAGGTAAATCGTTAAGCCCTTTCCCGGATATTCCCCTTCAGTAACTCAAATACCGTTACGACGGTTGGGTGCAATCACAACCCCTCGAAGGAGAAGAGCTCTTCCCTGGGCGGGTGCCAGGGCGAGCGTGCCTCGATTACACCGGAAACGCAGGGGGGACGGGGTTCTGCAGACCGTGACGTTACGGGCTTCAGGACTTCTGAAGCCGAGAGATCACCGGTCAGAATGTGTAGCGATATTCGGCGCGGAAGATTTCTTTGTACCAGAATTCGTGGGTTAACTGATGCCCATATCCGGCATAGAAGGAGCTGTGATCGCCGACCATTGCGCGCGCTCCTGCTTTGAGGTTCACGATATTGGTGCGGTCGGCGCTGACGCCGATCTGGTCGGCGCAGTCCACCTCGGGCCCACAGGTAGTCTCAAGGCCGCCCAGTATCCTCCAGCCGACCAGCTCGATGACGGGGGCGATCCGGACGTGTTCGGTTCGATAGGCTGCGTAGCTCGGACCCAGGCCGTAGAAGAAGACATCGCCTGCGAATCCCTGAGTCTTTGGCCCGGTGAGGTTCGTGCTCTCGCAGGGATTGCGGCAGGAGGACCCTGCGATCGGATGGGAGTCACCGGTTTCTGCTTCGAGCGTTACTTTTTCGGAAAGTTTCCGGAAGTAGAGCAGGGCTGGCTCCACGGTGGCGTGACCCGTGCCCAGTCCTGAAGAGGCACTTCCGGAGGGGAGGTGGGCCTGAAACTGGAAAGTGAGATATTGTCTGGGCGAAGCAATCGCAGCCAATTTGAATCCAATCGCAACGTCGCTGAAGCCAGCCTGATTTGTAAAAGTGGACGCCGGAGTCACGTTGGCCAAAATCAGCTGTGGCTGAACCCAACGAACCGGAAGCTCAGCAAAAAATGAAACGCGCTGGTTGGAAGCGTATTCGCCACGCAGGTAAATTTGCTGGAAGTTCAGGTCCGCTACAACGGAGTTCGGCCCGGGTCCGTTCAGGCCGGAATACTGCGCATAGAAGAATTCGGCGCGATCGGGAGCATTGTCGTGAAAGCCGGCGTCGAAGCGAAACCGAAGCTGGGAGGCGACGATTGCGTCGTCGACATAGCCGACCATGCTGCCTTCAGAGGGGGGCCGGGAAGGCTTGCTGGTCTTTTTCTCCTTCGCTGAGTGGGTACTCGGCGTATCACTCGACTCCGTTTCAGAAGCGGAGGGGGTAGATGATCCATATGCGCCTGAAGACGGATCCAGGGGCAGCAGCGCGGCAGGCCCGGGCTTGCTGATCGAGCTGAAGTCCGTCTGCTGTGCTGCCAGAGTAACTGGCAGGAGGAGGACAAGAGCAACGATCAGCTTCTTCATCGTTTGTAACCCCGCAAACTTCCTCCTCTTATACCCGCAGGCTACCGTGAACGGCGTCCTGCAAGCGCACAAGGAACTGCGGCGAGCTGGCTTCAGACTCCGGATTGCACCATCCTGAGAGCGGTCCCCAAAGGCTAACATATCCGGAGCCGGGAGTGCGGGATGCCGGGGACGGCCGCGGCTTTTGTTTCGCACTCTCGACTGGCCGTCTGTGATTCAGATTCAGCTAGCGCTTCTTTTCGGAGTCCATTTCCAGGAGCAGGAACTCGTGAAGCTTCCGAGCTTCATCGAGTTCGGAGGCAAGGGAAGGGGCCGGCGCGGCCAGCTCATCGAAGATAGCCAGCGACTTTTGATTTATCTGCTCGGCCTCGTGCATTTCGTTTTCATCTATCAACAAGTTGGCCATGGTGCGATAAAACTGCCCCAGTTCCATTTTGTATTCTCGATTGGCTGGGTCCCTGCTGCGAAGCTCTTCGTGAATCCCAATGGCGCGTTGGGAGAGCTGGACGGCCTCCGGCAGCATTCTCCTCTCGCTTCCCAGCAGGTAAGCCAGATCGTTGCAGACGCGGGCAAGGTCCTGCGCTGGTGGCGGATTGGTGTCTCCCTCCGATGTATTAGCGGTCTTGCCGGATATGGGTTCGAGCAGCCTGATCGCCTGACGGAAGTCGGATTCCGCATTGATCCGGTCCTCGCTCTGAAAGTGGAGGATGCCGCGGTTGTAGTAAGTGCGGGCCAGTTCCTGCTGATAGGTTGGATCTGCAGGCGCTTCATCGTGGATTTGCTGCTGCAGGCGCAAAGCTTCATCGTATTGTTTTTCGGCATCGGCGCGGCTGAACGGAGCGGGCCGTTTATCCTCCAATGCTATCCGCATGGTTTCCCCCGACCAGTTGTGAGCATAGGCCAACGCCTGACGATAGGTTTTGTTGGCGGGATGATTTTTCACCAGGCTTTCAAAACTGGCAATCGCTTCGTTGTACTCCTGTATTGCTTTTTCTGGCTTCTCGATCAGGCGGTTGATATCTCCGAGCCTTGAATGTGCTTGTGCGGTTTCGAAGCGGAGTTCCTCGTTGTCTGCGTTTTGTTCCGCGATTTTTGCATAGAAGGTTTCGGCTTTGCCTAACAGCTCTTTCCGAAATAACTCCATTTCAGGCAGATCGGCGGCTTCACGGGCTTGCTGACTTCCCGCAGACAAGAGGCTCGCTTCGACGGCTTGCTTTGCCACCTTCAAGTTGGCATCCGCGCGACTCTCTTGTCTCCAGGCCACATAGGCAAGCGAGAGAGCGGCGGTCGCGAGGACTGCAAGAAGGAAGGCCAACAACTGGGTCTGCCTGAGCTTTCGCCTGCGCGCTGTTTCCTGCTCGTCGAGCAGGCGGTCTCGCTCATTCCGGCTGCGTTCCAGAAACTCACTTGCCTGAGAAAAATCAGAGCCATAGCGCTCAGCCCAGGCGGCAGTTGGCTGCCAGGTCCGTTGCCAGTCCAGCATCAGCGCAAGCTCGGGGTCGGTCATCAGCCCGGCTGATCCGCGGGCGTGCAACATGGCGTTTTGAGCCAGGCGGCGATACTGAGCCGCCGAGTCCGCTTCGCGCTCGGCCCACTCTTTCAGCCGATTCCAAACGCGCATCAGGCTTTCGTGGGAAATGTCGATGATCGTTTTCGGCCCCACGGGCTCGTCGGCCGGCGGCATCAGGAATGAGCGGTCCGGTTGGCGAAAGACATCGAGAACCGCGCCAACTTCGAAAGGTTCCGCCGCAGTAATGGCGCACAACGTCGCGAAGTCGGTTGGACGACGAACTCCGCGAGCGTCGCTGCCTTTCTCCGTGAGGGCCTGAAAGATCACTTCGCAAATCCGCTGCAGACGCTCCGTTAATTCCGCAAAAGCCATTTCCGCATGCTGGTCCAGCGCGTGGGCCATGGTGCCGATGGCTTCGTAGTGCGAAAGAGAAATGGGCTCGTTGCCGTGGCGCTCGCGCTGCCATTGCGCCCAGGTGCGGTTCAGAGCGTGCTGAAGGATTGAGAGCTGATCGGGGTTGTCGCCTACATCGTTGACGAGGCGGGTGAGTAGCACGGGGCTGATTTTTCCGCCGGCGACCGCGACGGGGCCACTAATCGCGGCTCTTCTCTCTTCACGGGTGAGGCGGGGGATGAGGAATTGTCCCTCATTTACGGCCTCAGGCAGACCGGGAAAACGCGCGCAATCCCCGATGAAGTCGGAGCGCATCGTAAGTACAACGTAGATGGGAAACTCGGATTGGGCCGCCTTCAGCAGTAAGTTCACGAAGGCGACTGATTCCTCTATTTGTTGCGCGTCACCAGTTAAGCCAGACCCTGTTGGCTTGTAACGGAACAGTTCTTCAAACTGATCGACAACTAAAAGCAGATTTGCCTGGCCGGTGAACTGTGCCTGCTCAAAAAGGTCAACCAGTCCGAGGTTGCCCAAACGCAAAGTAGCTTCGATGATAGCCTCGAATGACTGTTCCCCAACGTCCTGGTGATTAAACAGCAGCTTCGGCTGCGCCAGAGAATGAGCTAATGCCTGGATGGGGCGGCCGCCCGGCCGGAACTGCGCCATTCGCCATGCCGAACCTGCTTTGGCCATCAGGCCGCGCCTGAGCGCAGGCCGCAGGCCACAGTTCACGAGCGACGACTTTCCGCTGCCCGAGGTGCCAACGACGGCCAGAAAGCGTTTAGCAGCGAGCTTGTCAACGACGGCGTCAATCTGGCCCTCGCGGCCAAAGAAGAGGTGTTCCTCCTCTTCGCGGAAAGGCCGCAGGCCCGGGAACGGATTTGTAAGTCGGATGTTGGCAGAGCTGCTCATATAGCAGCGCCGCCGGATTCCAGCGTCTCGTGGAACCGAAGCATCTCGGCCTCCGGAAACCCCTCCAGACCGTTGATCAGATGAGGCTCTTCCAGTTCAACAAGTTCTGTCTTGGACTGAGTTATCGGCTCTGCCAGATAAATGCAGGTGGCCAGCAGGGGAGCAGCGCGATATGCGCCGGCCTTTTTCAGTTCATTCGTAATGGCGCGTTTCCATGCTTCGTCACCGCAGCCATAAAACAGAATTACCGCGTCGCACTCGGCAATAAGATCCTGATTATTCCGGCGAACGGCGGCGGCATCCCCATCGAAGAGCGGTATTTCCGCATCGTAACCACGGCTCTTCAGGAATTTGCGCAGGGGAATGGTAGCGGCCCGGTCTCGTTCGTCGCAGATCAGGTAAATCAACTTACTTCCCTGGCGGCTGGCAGGTGGCGATTCCGGAGTTTGCAGCTTCTTCAACTCGGCATGAACAGCCTCTTTCAGAGTTTCGGTGTCCCCGGTAAGGAGGTCGGCTCCGGACTGAAGCTCCGCGTTCTTCAGGAGATCCTCAATGAACGCCTGTTGGAGGGTAGAGTCCGACCGCGTACCTTGCGGGAGGGAAATGATTCTGCGCAGACCTCCCCGCTTGTACCTTGCGATCGCTAACTCATTCTGCAGGATAGTCACCGACTTCTCGCTGGGGCCGTCGGGAACCACGCCGTATTTCGAGCCGACAAGGTGAATCGAGAGCTGGCATCGGGCCAGGCAACTTTCAACCGCAACGATGTAGTCTTCCTCGAGTTTCGGTAACTGTGTATCCGGCAATACCGGATATCCATGAAGCCGCAACTCCGACTCCAGGGCCTCGCGAGCGCCGCGGCGATCGAAACTGGATTCGGCAAGATAGACGGTGGCTTTGAGGCCTGCGGGGGCAGGTGCTTTCCCGGGCCCCTCCGCAGCCGGCTCTTCGATCTTCCTGATGAGCGCTGCAATATCATACGCAAGTCTGGCGAGCTGCAGGTTATATTTGCCGGTGAATTCATTGCCATAGGCCGGGTCTAGTTCGAGCGGGACCTGCTGCTCATCGAATACATAGAAGGGATATCCCAGCGCCTGGCGCATCACAGGCGGCAGGGGCTTTTCATTTTCAACCGGCATCTTAATTACTTTGAGCACGCGCGACTTATTGCCTACGACCAGTCCTCCAGTCGTTTCAGCAGATTTACAGAACTCGCTGACTTCACGAGCGCACCACTCAGACTCAACATAGCGCGGTGTCAATACAGATATGAAAAGCTCGGTTTTGGGAAATTGCTGAACGATTTCGTCGGCGAAAATGTCATTGCCCGTGAGTTTTGCGTCTCGCCAGATTTCCGCCTTGCGGCCGATCCTCATGCCGAGCATGGCGGACAGGGTTTCATGGAAGCGGGTTATCCATCCCTGCTGAGAAGCGCTCAGGGGAACGTTGTCGATATGGGCATAGCTGATGAACAAGTGGCGCTGAAATTCCATACGACTCGACGGTACGCTCTACGGCAACTGACTATCAACTGCGCTCGTGCCGCAGCGGCCGGCATCAGCGGCGAGTGCGGTTCGGGTGTATTCCGGCAGGAAGAAGGCCGCAAGCCCACTCATCGTCTGTGTTAACCTGGAATCAGATGTGAGCTCGTAGCTCAGTTGGTAGAGCAACGCCCTTTTAAGGCGTGGGTCCTGGGTTCGAGTCCCAGCGGGCTCACCACACAAACCAAATACCTGGGTTCCCAGCGAGCCTGAATTTGAGTCAGCGCGTCCCAGACAACGATCGAGCAAGAGCAGCCCCCTCGAGGCCCGGCATGCAGTCGCGCCGATGTCGCATACTTCGCTCGGATTGATGCGTTGAAGCACCCTTACTGCTTCGGCGGTGTTTGGTCTTCTACGGCTCCGGGGAAGAGGTTTTTGATGGGAGCGGTTTGTTGGTCGCGTAGTTCTGGATGGGGCAGCGGCTTTCTGGGCAGCATCTGGTCGCGCATGGCTGCGTTGTAGACGAAGATGGCTTCGACTGTCGCTGCTTGTTTCAGGTCGGCGGGTCGGAGTTCTTCGTAGACGTCCATGTTGGAGTGGTGGGTGCGGGTTTCGTAGTCGAGTTCGTCCTGGATGAACTGAAAGCCCGGGATTCCGACCGCGTCGAAAGACAGGTGATCGGTACCGCCGGTATTGCGCAGGGTCAGCGTCGTTACGCCGAGGTCCTTGAGCGGCGCGATCCATTGGGCGAAGATGGGCGCAACGAGGCCGTTTTCCTGGAGGTAGACGCCTCGGATCTTGCCCGATCCATTATCGAGGTTGAAGTAGCCGGAGATCTGGCGCTGTTCGGGCTTGAGTTCGAGAGGGCCCGCGGCGCGGCGCATGAATTCAGGCAACGCGGCCTGCTCGGGCGCGGTGGAGAGGGGCGCGGAGCCGAAGTGTTCTTTGACGTAGCCGCGTGAGCCGAAAAGGCCTTCCTCTTCGCCCGTCCAGAGCGCGATGCGGATGGTGCGGCGGGGCTGGACGCGGAGGGCTGTGAGGATGCGCATGACCTCCATGGCGACGATGGTGCCTGCGCCGTTATCGGTGGCGCCGGAGCCGGCGATCCAGCTGTCGAGGTGGCCGCCGACCATGACGATCTGATCTTTGAGGTTGGGGTCGACGCCGGGGATTTCGGCGATGGTGTCGTAGCCGTGCTCGTGGTCGCCGGTGAATTTGGCTTCGACGTTCATCTCGATGGAGACCGGCACGTGGGCCTGGAGCAGCCGGTACACGCGACCGTAGCTTTCGATGTTCATGACAACGGTGGGAACTTTCATTTCGTGGCCGCGGATGTAAGGAGTGCGGCCCATGGCTGCGCCGTTGTCGTCGAAGATGGTGCCGCCGGAGCCGCCACCGTCGCTGCCGTCGCGGGAGGGGCGAATGACGCCGGCGGCTTTTTCGTCGGCGAGGAACTGGACGAGCTTGTCGGCGAGGCGCATGCGCTGGCCGAAGGTGCGCATGCGGTCGCGCATAGCGGGTGTGAGACCGTCGCTGTCGTTCACGTTGTAGGTAGCGAGATCGGCGAGCTGCTGGTCGGTGTAGCGGTTGAACAGGGGCTGGTCGACGGGGGGAACTGGGCGCATTTCGCCGAGGAGAACGATTTTGCCGGCGAGCTTGCCTTTGTACTGATCGAAGTCGGCATCGGCCTGGATGTTGACGTAGATGGCGTCGCCGGTGACGGGGCCGTTGGTAGGGGGCGACCAGGGGGTGGCCTGGGCGATGAACACGGCGGTATCGGGCGCGGCCATGCGGACCCAGGTGTTGAGCTGCTGCCAGCCCATGCCGAATTCGCCCCAGTCGTCGAGGTGGGCGTTGACGCAGCCCATGGCGGTGAGCTGGTCGCGGGTCCATGCATTGGCTTTGGCGAGGTTCGGCGAGCCGGTGAGGCGGGGGCCGATATCGTCGGCAAGGGCGGAGCCGTACTCCATGACATGGGAGTGGAGCAGGCCTTCTTCGCGGATGCGGGCGTACATGGTGAGGTCGAGGTTTTCGGTGGCGGGCTGGGGCTCGGACCAGGGGCCGTGGTCGGGGTCTTGCGCGGCGGAGGCGGGTGTTGCGGGGCTGGGTTTTTTCTTGTCGGCTGCGAAGAGCGGGAGGGTGGCGAGGAGCAGGATGGCGGAGATGCGGCTGGCGCGGTGGAGCATTGCGGGTGGATCCTCCGGAATGTGGCGCGGGTATATTTCCTGGGAAAGGGGAGGATAGCAGAGGCCAGGGAACGGGGTACAGGAGACAGGCGCAGGAGACAGGAAACGGGGGAAGAGGAGAAGCGTTCGGAGTTGAGCGGCCGGCTTTCTGGAAACTGGCAGGGCGGCAGGAGGCGAGGGGCAGACGATGGTGCGGGGAAACCTCTTTTATCACTCGCTTCGCCGGTAGTTATCGGTTCATGTTATCGAGGACGGAGCCTACTATTCCGCCTAAGACTCCGGCCTGGGTGGTTTGGCGGGGTTCGCGGCCTGGGAGGTATTCCTGGAGGGCGTGGGCGAGTCGTGAGAGGGGCAGGGTCTGGAGCCAGATGCGGCCGGGGCCGGTGAGGGCGGCTAAGAAGAGGCCGTCGCCGCCGAAGATGAGGTTCTTGATGCCGCGAACCATGGTGATCTGAAAAGAGACGCTGGCGGTGAAAGCTCCGACGTGGCCGGGATGGACGAAGAGGGACTCGCCGGGCTGGAGGTCGCGGGTAACGACTTCGCCGGAGAGCTCGAGCCAGGCGGTGCCCTGGCCGCTGATCTTCTGGAGGAGGAAGCCGTCGCCGCCGAAGATGCCTGCGCCGAGGGACTGCTGGAACCCGACACCGATCTGGATGGCGGAGGTGGCGCAGAGGAAGCCGTGGCGGTGGACCATGTAGTCGTAGCCGGGGGCGACTTCGACGGGGACGATGTGGCCGGGGACGCGGGTGGCGAAAGCGAGCTCGCCGTTGCCGCCCATGGCGCGGTATTCGGTCATGAAGAGGCTGCCGCCGCCCACGACGCGCTTGAAGGCCCCGAGGAAGCCGCCGCCGCCGGCGAACTGGGTATGGGTGGTCATCTGGACATTGGGGGACATCCATGAGAGCTCGCCGGCTTCGGAGATGATGGCGTCGTTGGGCTCGAGGAGGAACTCGAGGACGGGCATGGTGGTGCCGATGACCTGGTGTTTCATGACGACAGGGTACAGCAAGAGGGAAGAGCGTGGGAGGGAGGATGGGCGGGCGAGGTGAAGAGGCTGGGGGAGCGGCTGGGGGGGACTGGAAAATAATTCCCGGTGTGAGAAATCGGAGTGGAAGAATTTGCCACTTTTTGGGGTGGTAACAGTCAATCAGTGTTAGTGGTTACCATAGTTTTAGCAAAACTGCACGAAAGTGATTGCGCGAAACACTTTTGGGTAGTACCTGTAGGGTAACACTTAACACATAACTCCGAGGAGGGTTTGCGCACTCCACGATCGCCATTGTTATCAGCAGTACGGGGCCATGATTAGAAGCAGTAGTTCGACCCACGGCGTGAACATTTTGCACGTGGACGCACTTTATCTATGCCGTCGAGCAGTAACCGCGATCGAGAGCCGCAAGTCCCCCCCGAAGATAAAGCAGTTGGGCCTGGTTTCTCAGTCTGAGAGAGAAAGGTAGTGTCGTTTCGAGCAGATTGACTGTAAGGCGCCGATTGGCGACCAAACAGGAATCTGGCGAACAAGACAACGCCCGACACTCCGCTACTCGACTTGTCCTTGATTTAGAGGTAAGTGCGGCGCGGGAAGAGCCTTCCTGGCGCGAACGGGTGGCGTGTGCTTTGGCGGAAAGGGACCCTGAAATGTATACGAAGCTCGTTCCTCCCCCCTTTGGCCGCGCGTTTGCGGCAGGCGATGCGCTCACCACTTACACCGGGTCGTCCGAGCGGGTACGAAAGCTAAGACGGGCCGGTTGGCTGGGTCTGATGTTCGGTTGTTTAGTGCTGGCATTACCGCAGGCTTCGTTTGCGGCCGCGGCTCAATTAACAGGGTTGTCGTGCACCTCCAGCTCCGTCAGCGCGGAGGGTTCGGACAGCTGTACCGTGACGATGAGCCAGGACGTTGTGAATAACCGAAGGATCGAGCTGAGGAGCAACAGCAGCGCTGTTTCGGTGCCGGGTTCAGTGACGGTGCCGGCAGGTTCTTCGAGCGCCGTGTTCAACGCGTGGGTGTCAGGGGTGAGCGGGACGCAGACAGTGACGCTGACGGCGAGCGCGGGTGGCGTGTCGCAGACGTATCAGCTGCAGCTGAGCGGACCGACCCTGGGTTTGAGCGCTTCCAGTGTGGCGTTTGGAAACGAGCCTCTGAGTACCGTCGCGACGAAAACGGTGACCCTGAGTCCTACGGGAACGCTGCCGCTGACGATCTACGCCGTAACGGTGGCTGGCGCGGGATTCTCGTGGCAAGGCATGAGCACGCCCCTGAATCTGCCTCCAGGCCAGACGGCAACGCTGGTCCTTACTTTTGATCCCAGGACCGCGGGGGCGGCCAGCGGGGTTGCGAGGGTTATTTACAACGGTGGGGCCACCGCAACGATTGCGTTGACGGGAACCGGGGGGACAACGACGGCGACTCCGGCGGCCGGTTTGGGGTCTGTGTCCTGCGGCAGCGCATCGCTGACGGGAGCGGGGACGGATGCGTGCACGGTAACGCTGACCAGCACTGCGACGACAGCAACGGTGGTGAGTCTGGCGAGCAACAGCAGCGCGGTGACAGTGCCGGCTTCGGTAACGGTGCCGGTGGGAGCTTCGAGCGCGGGATTTGCGGCGACGGCGAGCGCCGTCAGCACGACCCAGACAGCAACGCTGATGGCGAGCGCGGCCGGGGCTTCGGCGACGTATCCTGTAGTGCTGAATGCTGTGACGCCTGCGATGAGCATGAGCGCTTCGAGTGTGGCGTTCGGGACAGATTTGCTGAACACGGCGATGAGCAAGACGGTGACGGTGACGTCTACCGGTACGGCGCAGCTGATCCTGAGCGGGGCCACGGCGGCGGGAGCGGGATTCTCGGTGTCGGGCATCAGCGCACCGATCACGCTGAATCAGGGGCAGACGGCGACGTTGACCATCGGCTTCGATCCGGCGGTTACGGGGCCGGCGAGCGGAATGGTGACGATCAGCAGCAACGCCTCGAGCACCGCAACGATTGCGCTGAGCGGGACCGGGCAGTCGCCGGCGACGCTGAGTGGCGTGTCCTGCAGCAGCGCGGCGCTGTCAGGAGCGGGGACGGATGCGTGCACAGTGAGCTTCTCATCCGCAGTGACGAGCGCAACGGTGGTGGGTCTGGCGAGCAGCAGCGGTGCGGTGACGGTGCCGGCTTCAGTAACGATCGCGGCGGGAACTTCGAGCGCGGGGTTTACGGCGACGGCCACGGCCGTGAGCACGGCACAAACGGCAACGCTGACGGCTACGGCGGGCGGTGCTTCGGCGACGTATCCGCTGCAGCTGAACGCAGTGAACGCGGGGCTGAGCCTGAGCGCGACGAGCCTGGCGTTCGGGACCGATTCTCTGAACACGGCGATGAGCAAGACGGTGACGGTGACATCTACCGGTACGGCGGATCTGATCCTGAGCGGAGCGACCGCCTCGGGAGCGGGATTCTCAGTGTCGGGGGTCAGCGCGCCCATCACGCTGGATCCGGGGCAGACGGCGGTGTTGACGGTGGGGTTCGATCCGGCGTTGTCAGGAGCGGTGACCGGGACGGTGCTGATCAGCAGCAACGCTCCGAGCACGGCGACGATAACGCTGAGCGGGACAGGACAAGCGCCGCCGACGGTGAGCGGAGTCTCCTGCACCGGGGGATCGCTGACGGGATCGGTGACGGACGCGTGCACGGTGACGCTGACGGGCCCGGTCACAGTGGGAACCCTGGTGAGCGTGGCGAGCAACAGCAGCGCGGTCACGGTGCCTGCGTCGGTGACGGTTGCCGCCGGAGCTTCCAGCGCGGGATTCACGGCGACGGCCAGCGCAGTAACCACGGCGCAGAAGGTGACGCTGACGGCGAGCATGGGCGGGGTCTCCGCGACTTATCCGTTACAACTGAATGCGGCGATCGCGGGGCTGAGTCTGAACACAACGAGCGTGGCCTTCGGAAGTGTGAATCTGAACACGGCAACGACGCAGGTGGTGACGCTGAGCTCCAGCGGGACGGCGCCGGTGACCATTAACTCGGCGTCGATTTCCGGAACGGGATTCGCGATGTCGGGAGTGACGGGCTCGATGACGCTGAGCCCGGGGCAGACGGCGCCGATGACGATCACGTTCGATCCGACGACGGCGGCGACAGACACGGGGACAGTTACGATCACAAGTAATTCGTCGAGTGGAGCAACGCAGACGATCAGCCTGAGCGGCACGGGGACGAGCGCGGCAACCTACCAGGTGGCACTGAGCTGGGAGGGGCCCTCGAGCTCAAGCGTGCCGGTGATGGGATATAACGTTTACCGGGCGGCGAGCGGCAGCAGTACGTTTACGCTGTTGAATTCGTCAATGACTGCATCGACGACTTATACCGATCCAACCGTAAAAAGCGGTTTAACCTATAACTACGAGGTCACGAGTGTGGGTTCGGGAGGTGTGCAAAGCGCGCCGTCCCCGATCTACACAGCAACGATTCCCTAAGGCCTGAACAGGGAAAGCGGATAGTCCGCGCGCGGCGAATCATGGGTGCAGGATTCCATGGTTCGCCGCGTTTTTTTGGGTAATCAGGTAACCACACCCGAGCCGGTTGGCCTGTAGATCTGGGAGTTGAATGGCTCCTGACCATTCCACGATGGTAACCTGATCTTGATTCGTTGTTACTATTGATCGCGACGGTTCTCTCGTTCTGAGCCGCCCGCGAGGCGCTGGGTTGGTAGAAGGCATTACGCCTCTAATCGACCGTCTGGCGCGGCGTTCTTGACATCATGGAGGCAAGTACCTTATTTGCTTCGCGCGAAGTTAAACTCGGACTGGAAATCCGAGATGTGCCAAATGGGGAAATCCAACCAGGATTTCCCCATTTTCATGTCTAAGGTAATCGATTGCACGAACTTTTGTGATCCAACTCACATTACCGATTTGCCGATCCGTAGAAGATCGGGACAGCAAAAAACTTCGTTCACTCATCCGCCGCTGAACTCAGCAGGGCGTGCTCGAAAAAGAACCGAGAGCGCGGACGGGAGAGGTGTGCGAAGAGACGCTTCCCGAGGTGCCGCAAATGCAAGTATGTCTTATTCCTCCTCCCTTTGGCCGCGATTGCACGGCCGATGTTGCGCTTCTTTCAAACTCCGGATCGTCGGGCCATGGCCGAGGGGCTTCCCGGCAGTTGCGATTAACAGGGGCCGGTTTTCTGAGCCTGATGTTTGGCTGTTTCGCCCTGGCGTGGACCCAGGCTTCGTTTGGGGCGAGTGCGGTTCTGACAGGTTTGACATGCGGCACGAGCTCATACGGCGCCGCGGGCACAGACAGTTGCACGGTGTCGCTGAATCAGGATGTGGTGAACAACCGGAAGATCGCGCTTACCAGCAACAGCAGCGCGGTGAAGGTGCCCGCTTCGGTGACAGTGCCGGTGGGATCCGCGAGCGTCGGGTTCACGGCAACGGTTTTGGCGATTAGCGGGACGCAGACGGTTACGCTGGCTGCGAGTTCAGGGGGCGTGACTGAGACTTACCAGCTGCAACTGAGCGGACCAGCGCCGACGCTGGGCCTGAGCGCCACAAGCGTCGCTTTTGGGGCGGAGCCAGTGAATTCCATCACTACGAAGGCGGTAACGCTGACTTCGACGGGAGCGGCGCCTCTGACGATCTACGCGATCACGGTGGGAGGGTCGGGGTTTTCGTGGGAAGGGATCAACAGCACGCCGCTGACTCTGGCTCCGGGACAGACGGCAACGCTGGTTCTTATTTTCGATCCGACGACCGCAGGCGCGGCCAGTGGGGTTGCAACGATCATCTACAACGGCGGGAGCACTGCAACGATCGCGTTGACGGGGCAGGCCGGCACGACCGCTACGTCGGCCCTGAGTGGGGTCTCGTGCGGCAGCGCATCGTTGACCGGAGCGGGGACCGATGCCTGCACGGTGACGCTGACGTCGGCGGCCACGAGTGCAATGGTGGTGAGTCTGGCGAGCAGCAGCAGCGCGGTGACGGCGCCGGCTTCGGTCACCGTGGCGGCGGGAGCTTCGAGTGCCGGATTCACGGCGACGGCTTCGGCGGTTAGCACCGCCCAGACGGCGACGTTGACGGCGACGGCGGGTGGTGTTTCGGCGACTTATCCGGTGCAGCTGAATGCTGTATCGGCGGGGATGAGCCTGAGCGCTTCGAGCGTGGCGTTCGGGAGCGATCCACTGAACACGGCGGTCAGCAAGACGGTGACGGTGACGTCTTCAGGGACGGCGGCACTGATTCTGAGCGGAGCCACGGCGGCGGGAGCGGGATTCTCGGTATCGGGAATCAGCGCGCCGATCGATCTGAACCCCGGTCAGACGGCGACGCTGACGATCGGTTTTGATCCGACGGCAGCGGGAGCGGCGACTGGAACGGTGACGATCAGCAGCAACGCTTCCGGCAGCAATGCTTCGAGCGGGGCAACGATTGCGCTGAGCGGGACGGGCCTGGCGCCGGCGACGCTGAGCAAGATATCGTGCGGCAGCACATCGCTGACCGGAGCGGGGACCGATGCCTGCACGGTGACACTGACCTCGGCGGCGACGAGCGCAACGATCGTGAGTCTGGCAAGCAGCAACAGCGCGGTGACGGTGCCGGCTTCGGTCACTGTGGCGGCGGGGGCTGGGAGCGCTGGATTTACGGCGACGGCAACGGCAGTGACCACCGCGCAAACGGCGACGCTGACGGCGACGGCGGGCGGTGTTTCAGCTACAACCGCGTTGCAGCTGAACGCGGCAGTGGCGACACTGACGCTCAGCACCAGCAATGTGGCCTTCGGGAATGTAACGCTGAATGCGCCCGCGACGCAGACGGTGACGGTGAGCTCGACGGGGACGGCAGCGGTAACGATCAGCGCGGTGGCGCTTACCGGCACGGGCTTCAGCATGTCGGGAATGTCGATGCCGATGACGCTGAATCCGGGGCAGAGCGCGACGTTAAGCCTGCAGTTCGATCCCACGGCGGCGGGATCGGCATCGGGGACGATGACGATCAGCGGCAACTGCTCGATGGGAGCGATGGTGGTGAGCCTGAGCGGAACGGGCATGGCGCAGGCCACCTATGAGGTGGAGCTGACGTGGGAAGCTCCGGCAAGTTCCAGCGATCCGGTAGCTGGATATCACATATACCGGGCAACGGGCAGCGGGTCGTATACGCTGCTGAATTCGTCCATCGATGCGCCTACGACCTACACAGACACAACGGTGAAGGCCGGGGCGACCTATGAATACGAAGTGAAGAGTGTCGACGCGTCGGGGGTGGAAAGCGCGCCCTCGAACGTTTATACGGCGACGATTCCGTAGGGGCTCCTGAATACGCTGAGGAGCCGCTTCGGAAGGAATGCGGCGCCGGCGACCCTGGGAGGGGGCGCCGGCGGGAGGGTGCGGTGAGTGCAGTTGGCTCAGCGCACCCTCCCAAATTTTGGTTGGGGGATTTGTGGTTCACGAGTTGGGTCTGTTGAGCTCGACTGCAGGGGTGGTCCGGACGATCGTGTGACGATCAGCGCACGCCTGCGGCGAGCAGGGTCGTGGTGGCGTGGCGGCGGTGGGCGATCATCCGTGGCTGCGCGGGCCGGGCAGGCGCCAGGGGCGCATAGCCGCGATAGACGGTGATGTGGAAGCAGGACTGGTAGAACTCCTCTTCGACGTCGATCTTGCCGGCGGTTTGGAGGGGCAGCAGCCAGGCGCGCATCCAGGAAAGCTCAGAGATGGACATGCCCTTCTTGCCGATGTCGACGGCGGCGCCGGTGAGGTGCGGGGATGCGATATCGCCGTCGGCGGGGGCGGCGTTGCCATTGACTTCGAGGAGGGCGCGCTGGAAAGCGACGGTGCGGACGGCGGAGTTGACCTGGAAGGCGCGGTGGAAACGGGCGTAGTGGGAGCGGGCGAGGTCAGAGAGGAAATTGGCCGTCCAGGGACGGCAGTAGCGGCGGTTGGGGGGCAGCTCCGGGTTGACGCGGAGGGCGGAAGTGGCGGGAAGGGGGACGATTTCGCGGGAGGATTCAAGCTGTTCCAGCTGGGCGTCGTCTTCGATGCGGACCAGCCCTTCGGCTTCGTCGCGCTGATTCTGGCGGACGAGGGATTCGAGCGAGCCGCGCAGGGGCGCGACAAAATGGATGCGCGCGATGGGCTTGATGGTGGCGTGGGTGGTCGCGGGCTGGGTGGCGACGGTTGCGACGGGAGGGCGAACGGGCAGACTTCGAACGGGGACAGCGCTGTGGCAGGGCACCGAAGCGGGATTGGCAAGGATGGTGTGGGAGGCGTGTCCAGCTACCTGACCGCAGCCTGAGGCGGCTGTGCGAGGCAGGCGCGCAGGGCGATGACCTGCCGGAGCGGGGGTGCTGACGGGTGCGGCAAAGGCCGTCGAGGCGACAGGGGTCGTCAGCAGGAAGCCGGCAGCGAGAGCGAAGGTGGGCGCGATGCGCATCATGGGGACTGAAGGGTTGTCGACAGGGACAACACCAGAGTACCTGACCCTGGGTGGGAAGAAAAGTGGCGGGGTTGAGGCAGGCAGTAGGGAGTAGCCAGTAGGGAGTAGGCAGTAGGGAGTAGCCAGTAGGGAGTACGCAACAGACAATAGGCAGTAGGCAACAGGGAGTAGCCGGTAGCCAGTAGGGAGTCGGGAGCAGGGAGAGGTCAGAGCGGTCCGGGAGTGCCTGGTTGCGCCGATAAGTTTTCATTCTGATTTTGGGGATGGGGGAGTACAATTCCGAGGAAAACAGCAGAGACAGCAGAAGCAGCACGCAGTTTATTTCCGGAGGATTGCTATGGCCGATGCAGTGGTTCAACCTGAAGCGTCAGCACCGCCGCTGAATCAGGTGGAGCGGGTCGTGGATGCATTTGTCGCCCCGTCAAAGACGTTTATCGACATCCGTCGAAATGCGAGCTGGTGGATGCCCTACCTGATCGGAGTTGTCATCACTCTGATTCTTGGGGTGGTGGTGCAGCAAAAGATTGGGTGGGACAAGACCTACCAGAACATGCTGAAGCAGAGCCCGGCGCAGCAGCAGAGGATCGAGCAGGCGCCGGCCGAGCAGCAGGCGGCGGCGATGCGGATGGGCGCGAACATCACGAAGTACAGTTTCTGGGCGACGCCGGTGATTGCGCTGATCGTTGCGATCATCGCGGCCGCGGTCCTGATGGCGACGGTGAACTTTGGATTTGGCGGCAAGTCGACGTTCGGACAGATGATCGCGGTGTGGATGTACGCGACGCTGCCGTGGGCCATTCAGGGGATTCTGGGGACTGTTTCCACGTATTTCGTTGACCCGGATACGTTCAACCTGAAGAATTTCGTTGGGACGAATATTGGGTACTACCTGCCGCAGGATTTGCCAAAGACGGTGATCGCGCTGGGCTCGGCGATCGACATATTCACGATCTGGGCGCTGGTGCTGCTGACGATCGGCTGCGCGATCGTGGGCAATATCAAGAAGGGGCAGGCGGCGATCGTGGTGTGGGGATGGTGGGTGATTATGACCATCCTGAAGGTGGTTGGGGCGATGTTTTCCTAACGAAACCAGAGTTGGAACACAGGCCCGCCAGCCCCGGCGGGCCTTGCTGTCTGCGGGGCATGCGTGTGTTTGGCCGGTGGTGGGGGCGGCGGCTGCATCCTACCCCTTATGCCTTGTGAATTTGACGCGATCATCATCGGCTCCGGGGCCGGGGGTGGCACTCTCGCCCTGCATCTTGCCCGTGCGGGGAAAAAGATTCTGATCCTCGAGCGCGGTTCTTTTATGCCCCAGGAAAAGCTCAACTGGGACACGTCCGCCGTGTTTATCGACAACCGGTATCACACGAAGGAGACGTGGCAGGACAAGGATGGCAAGCCGCTCCATCCGCAACAGGCTTATTTTGTGGGAGGGCAGACGAAGGTCTACGGGGCTGCGATGTTTCGGATGCGTGCGGAGGACTTTGGCACGATCCAGCATCACGGTGGAATTTCTCCGGCGTGGCCGATTTCTTATTCCGATCTGGAGCCTTACTACACGAAGGCGGAAGAGCTGTTCGATGTGCATGGGGATCTGGGTGAGGCGCCTTCTGTGCCGGGAGGATATGGGTCGTCGTTCGACCCGACCGAGCCATTCCACTCGAAGAAGTATCCGTGGTCCGCGTTCGCGAACGAACCGCGGATGCAGGAGATCGAGGACGATGTTCGCAAGCTGGGAGTCCACACTTTTCCGATCCCGCTGGGGTTGAAGCGCAATGAGCTGGACCCGCTGCAGTCGAAGTGCGTTCGCTGCGATACGTGCGATGGCTATCCGTGCCTGGTGCATGCGAAGTCGGATGCGGACATTAATTGCATCCGGCAGATTATGCATTTGCCCAACGTAACGCTGATGACGAACTCGCGCGTGACGCGAATGCTGACGAACTCGACGGGGACGGCGGTTGAGGCGGTTGAGGTGATGCACTCGGGGGCGGGGAAACCGTACGGGTCTGGACCGGAACCGGCTGAGACATTTGCGCCGCCTGCATCGGCGAGCGGCAAGATGGCAACTTACACGGCCGGCTTCTTTGCTGTCTGTGCGGGGGCTGTGAATTCGGCGGTGATCCTGCTGGCTTCGGCGAACGACAAGCATCCGCGGGGGCTTGGGAACCGGTCGGATCAGGTCGGGCGCAATTTTATGTATCACCAGGCGGATGCGCTGCTGTCTATCTCCACGCAACGCAACGAGGACAGTTACACGAAGACCGTGGGGGACGAACGATTTTTATCTCAGGGATTCCGATCCGGAGTATCCGTTTCCGCTGGGGCAGGTGCAGCCGGTGGGCAGTTTTCATTTCGAGATGATGAAGGGGGATGCGCCGCCGCTAACTCCGGAGTTTGTGCTGGAGGGGATGAAGCATCGGGCGGTTCCGTGGTGGCTGACGACTGAGGATTTGCCCGACCCGAATAACCGGGTGACGATTCATAACACGACTCCGCTGTCGGCCGATCACTGGCAGCCGGGGCTGGTGGGCGCGCATCCGGCGGGAGATACAGGACGGACGAACGAGAGCGAGCCGGTGAGCGATGCGGCGCCGATGCGGATTCAGCTTTCATACACGCCGAATAATGTCCAGTCGTTTAATCGGCTGAAGGACCGGTGGGTGGATGTGCTGAAGCGGGCCGGGCACGCGAACACATCGGTGCCGCTGCATGCTTATTTCAAGAAGAGGATCCCGCTTGAAGGAGTGGGGCATCAGAACGGGACGTGCCGGATGGGGACCGATCCCGAGACGAGCGTGCTCGATCCCCAGTGCAAGGCGCACGACCTCGATAACCTTTACGTTGTGGATGCTTCGTGTTTTGTTTCGGCGAGCGCGGTGAATCCTTCGCTGACGGTGATTGCGAACGCTATACGGGTTGCGGAGCATCTGTTGGGGGAGCGGCTGGGGTGATGCCGATGTTTCCCCTTCCCTAATATCACTGGTGATATCATTAAAAGGTGAGAGTCGTGTTCGACACGTCGGTTCTCGTCGCAGCCTTTCGCTCGAGCGCCGGAGCGGCGGCAGAAAATCTGCGGCTCGTATTGCTGGGAGAACTGACGATGCTGCTGGATTACACACTGGTATGCGAATATCGGGATGTGGTACTGCGCCGAGAGCATCTTGAGGCTTCCGGCAGAACCGCGAGGGATTTGACATTCGTACTGGATATGCTGGAAGCAAAGGCTGAGCCGGTTACGGTGTGGGTTCGTTATCGCCCTCTTTCGCCGGATGCGGAAGATGACATGGTGATCGACGTGGCCATTAACGGAAACGCGGATGGCATCGTCACGTTTAACACCCGGCATTTTCGCGAGGCGGCGACGCGCTTTCATTTGCCGGTTCTGACTCCGGCGGAACTGCTAAGGATACACAGAGGGTGAATATGAGCGATATCTCGGGGGATAAGAAGGCGGTGACCAAGTTTCCGCTTCGGCTGATGGCCTCGGTGCGCCGGACGGCGGCAGAGTTCTCTGAAAAAGAGGGGGTCTCGCTGAATCAGTTTATCAATGTGGCTGTAGCGGAGAAGCTGGCTCATCTGCAGTACGAAGAATGGCTGCGGCAACGGCCCAAAGCCTCGAAGAGTGCGATTGCCAGAGCATTGCGGATTCTCGACCGGCCTTCACGGCACGCTCCGGTGGAGGAGGATCGGGTGCCGAAGGGGTATGTTTCCGCGCAGAGGAAGTATGCGGAGTCCCGGAGGGCGAAGGTGAGACGGAGGCCGGCCCGCGGTTGAGTGTCTGCAAAGAGCGGGATGGCTCTTCCCGAAGCGAGTTAGGGGGGAAGAGCTCAGATTTGTGAACGAGCCTTTCGTTCGCTGACCTTGATCCCTTTGTTCGCTCACCTTGTTGGCTGCGTCCGTGCGAAGCTCTTCAACGCGCGATCAGGCCGCAGTCAGAGCGGATTGCTCGACAGGACGACGTTGCAGGCGAACGGAGCCGTCCGGCTCAAACACGAAGTCGTATTCGCTACTGCAGGGACCGCACAGCCAGAAGTGCTCCAAACGCGCTTGATCGCCTTTACCGTGAATGATTCTTACAACTCGCCCGTCGCGCAGGTAGCGCAGCTCTTTTTTGCAGCCGGAGTTGTAGCAGAGGTTGATCATCGATCTGTGGTCTGTGATTGCAGTCGGGGTGGGGTTGAGTCCCCGAACCGGAGATGACGTTAGTCGCCCTGTATCAGGGGGATCAATCACACTTTTGGAGATGGGAAGTTTGCGGGATAATAACGACCTGGTTAACGTGATACCTCGCCGTGACCGATGTTGTATTTTCAGGTTCGCGGGGACACGTCCAGCCTTGTGGCCAAAACCGCTGATTCCAAGACTTGGCGGCGGGCTGCTCCAGTTCAGGCCGCCCGAATCCGAGCACCACGCCCGGAGGATCTGCCCCGATGGGTGGAGCGGGGGTCTCGACTCCCTCTTCAAGTGGACACTGCGAAGAGGGACTTAACTATACTGGCGATATTTTGCGAGGAAGCCATGAATGCTTTGATGAGCCGTAGGCTCTTGAGTCACTTGTTTGCTATTTCGATGCTGTTTTGCCTGCTAGGAGCATCCCCGCGGACGCTGTGTGCTGACGCGATTCACAGTGCAGCGAGCAAGGGTGACCTGAAGAGAATAGCCGAATTGGTAGCGACTGATCCGAGTGTTGTGTCGAGCAAAGACAAGAACGGGAAAACGCCGCTGCATTTGGCGGTGGAAGAGGATCACAAGGATGTGGCCGAGTTTCTGATCAATCACGGGGCCGACGTCAATGCGCGGGATGAATCTGGCTCAGCGCCACTCGATCTTGCGCTCTCTTCATATCACTACATGGACGTAGCGCAATTGCTGGTGGACAAGGACGCGAATGTGAACGCTGCGACAAACAACGGTACAACGCCGCTGATGCAAGCCGCGCTGCGCGGGCAGAAAGATGCCGTTACTCTGCTGTTATCCAAAGAGGCTGCGGTCAACGCGAGAGACAGCAAGGGGGACTCGCCGCTGCTGTGGTCGCTGTTATTTGGTCATGCGAACATAGCTGAGATGCTCATCAACGCGGGCGCCGATGTAAATGCCGCCAACGTGCAGGGGTTAACGCCGCTGTTTATGGCGCAGAAGCGGGGATTCGGAAAAATCGTGGAGATGCTCCGCCAGCACGGTGCGTTACGGTAACGAGGCTGCGTCGTTGTTCAGACGGCGATTCACGATCATTTTGACCGCGTAGAGGCTTCTCTGGCGCGTGAACGACGCAATGCTTTGAATTCAGAAACAAATTCTTCTTCGTCGACGTCGGCGAGCGCTTCGGCCAGACGGTCGGCCGCTGCTCGAAGCTCGGAGATGCTGGCTGTATCCTCGCGCGGGCGACGAGCAGGGACGTAAATCCCCAGAGTCTCGCCGCGGCGCGTGACGGCAACTGGAGTATCGGATTCAAGAAAGCTGGCAATGCGTTCGCGGAATTCACGCACGCCGACTCGGATCGCGGGCATAGAGGGCAACCTCGGGTCAAGTGTACGCGCACGTGTACACATCAGGCAAGCTGAAGCAGCTCCCGCGCTCTGCGTTACTCTTCCTCTTCTTCTCCGGTGGGCTTCTTTGCGTTGGCTACGATTTTGTCGGCGATGAGTTGGGGGACGATGTCGTAGTGGTTCATCTCCATGTGGAAGCTGCCTCGGCCCTGGGTCATGGCGGTGAGGGTTTGGCCGTAGGTGAGCATCTCGGCCATGGGGACTTCGGCGCGGATGATGGTGTTGGCTCCGTGGCCATCCATGCCCTGGACGCGGCCGCGGCGCTGGTTGAGGTCGCCCATGAGATTGCCGGCGAACTCCTGGGGGGCTTCGATCTCGACACTCATGATGGGTTCGAGGAGGGCGGGTTTGGCCTGCTCCATGCATTTGCGGAAGGCGATACGGCCGGCCATTTTGAAGGAGAGCTCGTTGGAGTCGACATCGTGGTAGCTGCCGTCGTAGACGGTGACGCGGAAGTCGACGACGGGATAGCCGGCGAGGTAGCCGCGCGCGGCTGACTCCTGAATGCCTTTTTCGACGGCGGGGATGAAGTTGCGGGGGATGGCTCCGCCGAAGACGTCGTTGACGAACTCGAAGCCGCCGCCGCGGGGGAGTGGCTCCATTTTGATTTTGCAGTCGCCGTACTGGCCGTGGCCGCCGGTTTGTTTCTTGTGGCGGCCCTGGGCATCGGCGCGTCCGCGGATGGTTTCGCGGTAGGGAACGCGCGGGGCTTTGAGCGTGACCTCGGTGTGGTAGCGGCGGCGGAGCTTGTTGACGAGCGATTCGATGTGGGACTGGCCGGCGGCGGCGATGAGGAATTCGTTGGTCTGGGAGTCGCGGAAGAAGCGGAGCATCAGATCTTCTTCCATAAGCTTGTGGACGGCGGGGGCGAGCTTGTCTTCGTCGGCGCGGGACTTGGGTTCGATGGCCCAGGTCATGGCGGGCTCGGGGAGGGTGACGGGCTCGTAGAAGATTTCGTGGCTCTTGTCGCCGAGGGTGTCGCCGGTGAGGGTCTCTTTGAGCTTGGCGACCGCGCCGAGATCGCCGGCGTGAAGTTCGGTGACGGCCACGGCGGTGCGGCCCTGCATGATGGAGAGGTGGGAGAACTTTTCCGGAGCGCGGCGGGAGTAGTTCTGGGCGGTGGCGTCGTTTTTGAGGACGCCGGAGAAGACTTTGAAGAAGGTGATGCGGCCGGCGAAGGGGTCGGTCATGGTCTTGAAGACGTAGAGGGAGAGCGGGCTCCTTGTCGTCGACTTTGCGCATGACGATTTCGGGTGACTGGTCGGCGTTGGTGGCGACGAGCGGCTTCGCCATTGGTGACAGCAACGGCGTGGAGAGCGGCGCGGGCGGCGATAGGCTCGCGCTCGATGGGCGCGGGCGCGTAGACCTTGAGAAAGTCGAGGAGGTGATCGGTGGCAACGTTGGCCAGGCCGCTGGCATAGAGGACGGGGAAGATGCGGTCTTCGCGGATGGCTTCGTGGAGGGCGCTGATGAGGTGCTGCTCGGGGATGGTGCCTTCGCGGAAGTACTCTTCCATGAGCTCGTCTTTGCCTTCGGCGACGAGTTCGACCAGGGTTTCGTGGGCGCGCTGGGCCGGCTCTTTCAGGGGCTCGGGGATTTCGCCGATTCTGCCATGCCCGTCGCCGCCGGGGGTGTAGAAGAAGGCTTCCATGGTGACGAGGTCGATGACGCCTTCAAAACCTTTGCCGTTGGCGATGGGCAGCTGAACGGGGATGCACTGGCGGCCGAAGCGCTCGCTGAGGGCGGTGAGTGTGGCTCCGGCGGATTCGGCGGCGCGGGGGTGATCCATCTGATTGATGACGACGGCGCGGGGCAGGTTGAATTCCTCGGCGTATTTCCAGACGCGCTCGGTCATGGGCTCGACGCCGCTGACGGCGTGGACGGCGACGAGGGCGGCTTCGACGGGAAGCATGGCGGACCGGGCTTCATGCACGAACATGTGGAAGCCGGGAGTATCGATGAAGATTGACCTTGACGCCGTTCCACTCGGCGAAGGCGAGGGCATTCTGCATGGTGGTGCCGCGGGCAACGTCTTCCTCGTCGTAGGCGGTGACGGCGATACCATCTTCGACGCGGCCGAGGGTGGGGGTCATTTTGGCGGCATGCAGCAGAGCGGAGACGAGCGTGGTCTTGCCGCTGTGCGCATGCCCCACTACAGCTACATTGCGGATCTCACTTCCCTGGTAGGTTTTCATAAGAAGCTCCTTGAAGTGCGAATTTGGAAAAAGGCAAACTGGAGCGGCTGCGCAAGGGCGGGGCCGCTGCCACATCGCTGAACAAAAACAGGCAAGTAGAAACCAAAGCAGCGGACCGTGATCACGGTGACGGCGGATACGAACCGTGAGCACAGGGATTTCCGGGGAGGCGTCGTGGGGGGCGTCTGAAGCAGAGGCGGGATGTGTTCCGGCGCGCGATGGAAGCGTGCCGGGCGAGGATCGAGGATCCTGGTCCGGCATAGGAAAGGTACCTGCGAAGGAGGGATTTGGGAGGTGCTTTAACCCCGACGTCCACAGGAAAAGGGATGGTAGCACAGGGGAGGGTGGAGCAGGGGGAGCGGGATGCCGGGACTAATTCACTCGATAGAAGACGGCCCTTCCGGCGGGGACCAGCTGCATCAGGAGGTCGAAGTCGCGGACATTGCGGCTGAGGACCACGCACCCGCGCTGCACGGCGCAGAGGAAGATGAGCGCGTCGTTCATGGTGCGGCCACGGTCGTCGGTCGCGGCATGTTGAAGACGGGTCAGGATGCCGGTGAGGATGGCGGCTTCGCGCCAGATTGCGCGGTCGGGATTGAGGACGCGGTTGGGGGGCCAATGTTCGACCACCCCGGTGATCCGACGAACAACCTCAGCCGTTCCGGGATGGGCGGGATCGAGGCGTCCGCACAGGTAAACCAATTCCGATTCGACGACCGAAGAATGCCAGGGCTTAACCCGCGCAATTTCCCTTTTCAGCTCCGGTCGAAGTTTGTCATGCAGGACGTTGATGTAAAGCGTGGTATCGAACAGGACGGATTCCGGCAAGAGGCTGCCGTCGAAAAAGAGAAGCCGATCGTCTCTTCGTCTCGCTGGAGAACTGCGGTTCCATCGAGCCAACGACGCAGAGAGGTCAGTACTCAAGATCGATATCCGGGGAGACGTGCCGCTCTGGCCGACGAGCCAGGCGCCGTAATTGTCCTGATTGGCCAGAGTTTCGAGGCCGAGCCGGATCAGCTCGGTCTGGGATTTGATCCCTGTGTTCTTCTTCGCCGCCGACACCAGAGTTTTCGGCATGCGGCCGCGAACCACCTCGGTCTCGCCCTGGAGCAGGCCTTGTTCGGCGGCCATGGTATGCATGTCGCGGATCTTGCGGCGGGACATGCCGCGCGGGACCTCGCGGCGTTTCGCTTTTGGAACGGCAGCGGGCACGACCCCTCCTTGTGCTACAAAACTACTGAGAGTGTAGCACAAATCCCGGGAGAGCTGGGTCCGGTGCGGGTCTGGGCTGGAACAAAGGGGCGGGTGCCGGTGTCTCTAAAAACTGACGCTTTACTATGGAAGGCGAGGGGTGGCATGCGTCCGTGGTGGCGCATCCCATAAGAGAGTGAGCCGGAATTTCAACTGGATCTGGTACCTTGGCGCCGCGGTTTGGTTCCTGAACGCGGCGCTGGCGATGCACCATGGGAATCTGCGCATGGGGCTTGCGAATGCCGCGATCTCGGCGGTGTTTTTGGCGGCGGGGATCTTCTTTGGGCGGCAGGCGAAGCGGTCCTCGGGGCGGGGGAATGGGCGACGGCCGCTGGAGTAGGCGTGCCGGTGAGGCGGCTACAGGAAGTGCCAGCACGATCACCGACAGAGCCAGAATTGTATCCGTGTTCGCCATGCCGAAACCTCGCTGATTTCAGCCTTTGCGGCGAGGGCCCGGCGAAAAACTTGCCTCCGGCACGGCAGCCTTCTCGCTTGCGAGGGAGGGGAAGCATCAGGGGAACTCCCAGGGAAATGATGGTGCTGAGGGGCTGAAGTGTGTCTTCATTGTGGTGCTGGAGGGCATGGCTGAACAGGTTGCGGAAAAAGTCGCTGATAAGACAAAAGTCATCCCTCAGCGGCTGAAGCCGAGTTCATTCCGCAGACTTTACGGTCCGGCTAAAGCCAGACCCCTTCAAAGAGTCGAATTCTCCGCAAGCTTTGAAGCCTTGCCCCTTCACCTTTCGGCGCCGGAAGCAAGAATACGGGCCGGGATGGCAATGACCTTGATGCTAAGTTTCATGACGCTTCACCGCACCCCAACTGCGAGTTCCTCCTCCATTCGTTCATCCAACTGCTCAGCTTGTGCGGCGAGGACCGCTCCACAGGGCTCAGGTCTCAGAGCGCAGATCTCAGGAGTGCGGTGCCCGGTGTCCGGGGCACGGAGCTCCGTCGGCTCCGGCTCCGAGGTTCCAGCTTCCTCCTGGCTTCCAGCTCCCTGCTTCCTGCTTCCAGCTTCCGCCTCCTGGCTCCCAGCTTCGCGCTCCTCTTGCCGCCTGCGGGTGCGTTCGGCGTTGGCTGCCTTCTGCTTTTCCATGTGCATGGTGTGGGCGAGGCGGCAGCCTTCCAGCAGGAGGCTTCCGCTCTTCAGCGCAATGGTCCCCTGGGCCACGGCGCGCAGCGTTTCCGATAGCACCAGCACGATGGAGGCCTCGTCTTCGAGCAGGGGCACATCGATGCCCCGCCCGCGCCGCAGGAAGACGCCGTGCCGGTAACAAAGGTTCTGGCCGCGAACGGCCCAGTCCCGGCAACCTTTGCCGTCGGCTTTGATGTACTGGCAGCGGCGGTTCTCGGGGGCGGCGCCGCCGTTGCTGGTTTGGTCGTCCTCGAAATTGGCCTGCTGGTTTTCGTGCTTGTGCATCTCTATCCTCCGATAGCCTGTAGCCTGTAGCCTGTGGCCTGTAGCCCAACCCGAGAAAAGAAAAAGCCCGCACAGGGCGGGCTTTTTCTCTTTCTTTACTCTATAAGTTCAGAATATCAGATCCAAAGAATTAAACTGCCAAATATCTTTTGTTGTTTTGGCGTGTAAGTCAAGGTAAGTCAATCGTGATTACTTTGGACTTTTCCACAAAAGCTTGACAAATTCCCGACATTCGGCGAAATCGGGTTTCTATCAGGAAGGGAACGTGAAAGCATCCCTCAGCGGCTAAAGCCTGACTAACATTCCGACTCTTACGGCACAGCTGAAGCTGTGCCCTTTCAAAGCTGACGAGTTTTCCGGAGGCTGTAGAGCCGTGGCTTTTATGCCGGGCCGGGAGAGCGCATTACGGCATGGCTTCGCTTCTCCTGCCCTGCGCAAGCCCCGAAAAACAGGGGTCAGCCCCCCGGCAAGCTGTTGATTCGACTGAGGCGTTGGTGGGGTAAAGCTGTGCATGTTAACTACTCGGTTAATAGGTTGTACACCTTCGGTCGGAAACCTCTGATCGGTCAACGCCAAGGTCCCTCGCAATTCTTGCATGGTACGTGATCGTCCGTGGCCTCAGCCCCATCTGATCCACGAACACGGCAACTAAGCAGTCCCAGACGCTCTGGGGCGACCACGGCAATACATCTGATGGCGCTGGCAAAGGTGTGTGGCGTGCGAGGAAGAGAAATGCTTTCTCGCGGTGTGTGATGACAGGAAGTTCCGGGGAGGTGATCGGAGATTCTAAAGGCAAGACATCGAGCTTTGTGCATATCAACCTGTAAAAGTCCCCGACCGTGTGGACCGAAGCAGCCTCTTCGTCGCTAATCTCGATGACGAACAGTTCCTCCGTACGGAGGATGATTTCCACAGAATCCATTCCCATGGCCCAAGATTAGCGGAAGACCGGCCTTCCGGAAATTTGGCGGAGGGTGGTACTCGGGGGCTGAAGCCCGCATCATTGCGCGGCTTTAATGGCATGACTGAAAGTCATGCCCCTTCACTTTTCCGTGGCGGTGGCGAGTTTCTTTTCGGATGCCCACTCAAGCCAACGGAGGGCTTAAGTGGGGCACCCTGGGCGACGAACTCAGATTCAGGAGCTAAACAGCCGAGCCGGCGAGAACTGGCGGTTGGGCCAGCTCGTGCTCGGCGACGGAGACGCACTCTTCGAGAATGTCGAGGGCGATGGCGGCTTCGTGTTCGTTGACGATCAGCGGTGGGGCAAGGCGGATGGAGTTTTCGCCGCAGCCGAGGATGAGCAGTCCGCGCTCGAAGGCGAGGTCGACGATGCGGTCGCGGAGATGGGGCGCTACTTCGCGAGTGTGCTGATCTTTGACGATCTCGATGCCGATCATGAGGCCGCGTCCGCGAACGTCGCCCACGATGGGATGTTTAGACGGCCAGTCGCGGAGGCGAGCGAAGATGTTCTGGCCCTGCTTTGTGGCGTTGGCGAGGCCTTCGCGCGCCAGGATATCCAGAGTCGCGAGGGCGGCGGCGATCGAGACGGGGTTGCCGCCGAAGGTGGAGGCGTGGGAGCCTGGCTTCCAGTCCATGATGGAGGCGCGCGTCATGCAGATGCCGAGGGGCATGCCGGAGGCGATGCCTTTGGCCATGCAGACGATGTCGGGCTGGACGCCGGTGTGCTCGATGGCCCACCATTTGCCGGTGCGGCCTGCGCCGGACTGGACCTCGTCTGCGACGAGGAGGATGCCGTGCTTGTCGCAGATGCGGCGCAGCTCCTGCATGAAGATGGTGGGAGCGACGACGTAGCCGCCCTCGCCCTGGATGGGCTCGACGAAGATGGCGGCGACTTCCTCAGGCGGGAGGGTGGTGCGGAAGAGCTTCTCTTCAATGTAACGGGCGCAGCCGAGGGCGAAGGCTTCTTCTTCCTGCGGGCCGCCGGTGCAGCCGCGATAGGCGTAGGGGTAGCGGACGTGGGTGACGCCGGGGACGAGGGGGGCGAAGCGGCGGCGCTGCTGCGGCTTCGAGGCGGTGAGGGAAAGCGCGCCCATGGTGCGTCCGTGGAAGGCGCCGAAGAAGGCGATGATGTTCTGGCGGCCGGTGTGGTAGCGGGCGATCTTGAGGGCGCACTCGATGGCCTCTGCGCCGGAGTTGCCGTAGTAGAAGCGGTGCGGGCCGGGCATGGGGGCGATGGCGGAGAGGCGCTCGGAGAGGGTGACGAGCGATTCGTAGTAGAAGTCGGTGCCGGAGATGTGGATGAGCTCGGCGGCCTGCTTCTGGATGGCGGCGACGACTTCGGGATGGCAATGGCCGGTGGAGCAGACGGCGATGCCGGCGGCGAAGTCGAGGAACTGGTTGCCGTCCACGTCTTCTACGCGCAGGCCGCGGCCGCGCTTTGCGACCATGGGATAGGAGCGGGTGTAGCTGGGGGAGATGAGGCGGTCGTCGGCTTCGACGATGCGGCGGGCCTCAGGGCCGGGAAGGGCGGTCTTCAGCTTCGGGCCGTACTGGGTGAGGATATCGGTTGCGACGGGTGTAGCAGTCATGGGTCTCTCCTTCGGGTCGTCAAGCGGATGTGGGCCGGCTGTCGAGCTGATGGTTGCCTGGACAGCGATGCAGGTGAGAGAGGTCTTCTTCGGGCACGACGCGGGGCGTCGCGGGCAGCGTCGACTAGTCGCTGCCGAAGAGACTCGGTCGCGTGCGGGTGGGCAGAACGCGGGTGTAGCGGCGTGGGGCGATGGCGCGGGTCGGGGAGTTAGACACCACGGGGCCGTTCCAGCTTTTGCGGCTGAAGGGGGCCGGGATGTTGGAGGCGCGGCGCATAGTCTGCTTCCTGAGGATAGCACGGGGCGCGGGCGATTCGACAGGGGATCAGCGGAGGGTGCGGACTTTTGCGGCGGTGAGTTTTGCGGCTTTGGCGGCGAACTTGCGGTCGAAGGTGACGAACTCCGCGGTGCTTTGGGAGCTGGCGAGGTGCAGGGCGTCGGCAAAATCTATCCCCGATTCCAGCCAATCGATGGCCTGAGCCACGTGAATGTCGTCCTCGATCTCGACTTGCGGGAGTCCGGACAGAACCCGGAAAGCCGACGCGACCTGGACTGGAGAGAACGCGTAGGTGTCGCGCAGAACCCACTCAGTTTCCAGAAGGACCGACTTCGCAATCCAGATCCGGTTGTTTTGGATCAACTCGCCGGCGTCGCGGACTGTTGGGGATGGGACATCCTATAATGACGGTATGTCGATTGTGCGCAACGTGGCGGCCATTGCGAAAGGCATGAGCATTACCTTCCGGGAGATCTTCCAGCCGACGGAGGTTGAGAATTATCCGGACGGCAAGGGGCCGACGCGGGGAGCGGTGCTGCAGGAGCGCTTTCGCGGGGCGCACGTTTTGCAGCGGGACGAGAACGGCCTGGAGAAATGCGTGGCGTGCTTTCTGTGCGCGGCGGCTTGCCCTTCGAACTGCATTTTTATCGAGGCGGCGGAGAATACGGCGGAGAAGCGCATTTCCAGCGCCGAGCGCTACGCGAAGGTCTACAACATCGACTACAACCGCTGCATTTTTTGCGGTTATTGCGTGGAGGCGTGCCCGACGGACGCGATCACGCATGGGCACGGGTTTGAGCTGGCCAGCCTGAACGCCACGAACCTGGTGATGCGCAAAGAGGACATGCTGGCGCCGGCGGTGGGGATGCCGGGGCAGCTGGAGGCGCAGTCGGACTCGGTGAAGTAGCGCGGCAAATGGGTGTCCCGTGCGCAAGCTCAGGAACGACGAGGTGGAAGTGCTCAAGGCCGTTCTCAGCATGGCGCCAAACGGAGAGGCATACCTGCCAAGCGAGACAGCGTTCGTCTCGGAAATGAGAGACGGTGGCATGGGGTCCCTCCGATTCATTGCGGAGTCTGACACCCCGCAAGAGATGGGTCGCGAGTTAGTGCGAGCACACTTCGTCGACGAAGATCGCATTCCTGTAAGTGTCTCCGTCTATCTCGACACGCACGGCCGGCTGTTCGAAATTGACTTCTGGAAGGTCGATTTTTCGCCGTTGCGTCGCTATCCCCGCCCGCAGGATCTGTGCCCCGGCGACCCGGGGCCGGTCTCCTAGTCTGAATCGGCGCATCTCACGCTTCTCCCCCGCATCTTTTACACCAGGAGTCTCCGTGAAATCCCTCTTCTCTGCCGCGACCCTCCTCGTTTCTCTCGCCGTCTTCGCCCAAACGCCCGAGTATGTGCAGACTACCGACGCTGGGCCGCATGGGTCGGCGCCGGGCATGAAGGTGAAGCTGTTGAGCCAGAACGGCGGGCGGAGGGATTTTGCGGTTATTTTTCACCCTGGCGATGAGTTCTTTGCGGGGCTGACGCAGTTTGCGGAGGAGTATCACGTGCAGAGTGCGCACCTGACGGCGGTGGGTGGGCTCCATGATGCGCGACTGGCGTGGTACGACGAGTCGAAGAAGGCGTATCGCGTGATCCCGGTCGATCAGCAGGTGGAGGTGGATTCGCTGGTGGGCGACATTGCGCTGCTCAACGGGAAGCCGTCGGTGCACATGCACTGTGTGGTGTCGATGGAGGATGGGACGACGCGCGGGGGGCACGTGCTGGGCGGGCATGTTTCGCCGCTGCTGGAGGTGTGGGTGACGGTGGATTCGACGCCGCTGGTGAAAAAGCACGATGAGAAGACGGGGCTGAACCTGATGGATCCGGAGGGGAAGCCGTAGGTGTGGGAAATGTTTTTTGAAACTGAGCCAGTACTTTCGGCTGGGCACCGGAGCGAATCGTATTGACGCTGGGGATGGCTGGGGCGTTTGCTACTTGCTGTGGGGTGAACCTGGCCTTCGCAGGATTTGGGGTTGGCTTGGCCTTTGATCCTGGCTGCGGCTTGCCCTCGTCGGCCAGCGCTGGCTTGGCCGCGTCGGGCCGCTGTGGCCCGTTGTCGGGCGAACCTGGCCGAGTCTCTTCGGGGTTTGGGTCGCCTCTGTTGAAAAGGCGCGATGAGAAGACGGGGTTGAACCTTATGGATCCGGAGGGGGAGCCGTAGGTGTGGGAAATGTTTTTTGAAACTGAGCCAGTACTTTCGGCTGGGCAACGGAGCGAATCGTATTGACGCTGGGGATAGCGGGGGCGTTTGCTTCTTGCTGTGGGGTGAACCTGGCCTTCGCAGGATTTTGGGGTTGCCTGGCCTTGCTCCTGGCTGCGGGTTTGCCCTCGTCGGCCAGCGCTGGCTTGGCCGCGTCGGGGCCGCTGTGGCCCGCTGTGGGGCGAACCTGGCCGAGTCTCTTCGGGGCTTGGGTCGCCTCTGTTGAAAAGGCGCGATGAGAAGATGGGGTTGAACCTTATGGATCCGGAGGGGGAGCCGTAGGTGTGGGAAATGTTTTTTGAAACTGAGCCAGTACTTTCGGCTGGGCACCGGAGCGAATCGTATTGACGCTGGGGATAGCGGGGGCGTTTGCTTGTTGCTGTGGGGTGAACCTGGCTTTCGCAGGATTTTGGGGTTGCCTGGCCTTGCTCCTGGCTGCGGCTTGCCCTCGTCGGCCAGCGCTGGCTTGGCCGCGTCGGGCCGCTGTGGCCCGTTGTGGGGCGAACCTGGCCGAGTCTCTTCGGGGTTTGGGTCGCCTCTGTTGAAAAGGCGCGATGAGAAGACGGGGTTGAACCTTATGGATCCGGAGGGGGAGCCGTAGGTGTGGGAAATGTTTTTTGAAACTGAGCCAGTACTTTCGGCTGGGCACCGGAGCGAATCGTATTGACGCCGGGGATAGCGGGGGCGTTTGCTTCTTGCTGTGGGGTGAACCTGGCCTTCGCAGGATTTTGGGGTTGCTTGGCCTTGCTCCTGGCTGCGGGTTTGCCGTTGGCCTGCTTCAACCAGCTTCGGCCCTGCGCTGCTGATCTTCGGGAGTCCGGCGGCAGGAACGCCGGTAATGCTCTCTCTTGGCCTCCCTCGGATTGCCGATCTAACAGGCCGTTCGGGGCGGGAATTGGCGTATCGGATGCCTGGAAACGGCGATTGGCGGGGTTCTGGTTCGGGATTTCGCCTGAGATTCGCTACCATTAAACAAAGTCCTGGCGGGCTATCGATGCACTCAGGAGGCTCCCTTTAAGCCATGGAAGATCCCTCAGGGGCTAAAACCCGATTTTTTCCAGGGTAATTGCGGAACGACCGAGGTCGTGCCCTGATACAGAAGTGGCCTCCGCACGGTGATTAAGGACGGCGGATTTTCGAAACCGGAGTTTTTGTCAGAAGCTCCCTGAGCGAGTCGGGACGGGCTGGAGTCAAGCCGCGGCTGCCGGCGCGGCAGACCATAGTAACGGCATGAGACAGGAACAATCACGAGATATGAGCATCGACATCCAGCATCCGCTTCGCAGAATTCTTGAGAATCGCATTGCCATCATCGATGGCGCGATGGGCACGACCATTCGCACGTATGGGATGAAGGAAGCCGACATTCGCGGGGAGCGGTTCGCGGATGCGGGCAAGGATCTGCTGAATAATGGCGATCTTTTTTCGCTGACGCAGCCGAAGATGATCGGCGACATACATCGGCGGTTTCTCGAGGCCGGCGCCGACATTATCGAGACGAATACGTTTGGCGCGACGAGCATTGCGCAGAGCGAGTTTTTTGTTGAGGACCCGCGGGAGCACGGGGGGCGGAAGGATCCTGCGTTTTATCAGAAGGTGATCGAGGATAAGTTTCTCGGCGATCTGGCGTGGGAGATCAATGAGCAGTCGGCGCGGCAGTGCCGGGAGTGGGCGGATCGGGTTGGGAATGAGACGGGGCGGCAGCGGTTTGTGGCCGGGGCGATTGGGCCACTGACGGTTTCGCTTTCGAACTCGCCGGATGCCGACGATCCGGGGTTCAGGGTGATCACGTTCGATCAGGTGAAGACGGCGTACAAGCAGGAGGTGCGGGCGCTGATTGCGGGCGGCGCCGATCTGTTATTGGTGGAGACGATTTTCGATTCGCTGAATGCGAAGGCGGCGCTGGTGGCGATTCGCGAGGTGTTCGACGAGGACGGGCTGAGTGCGAGCGGCGTGACTGCGAAGAGCAGAGAACTGCCGATTATGATCTCGGCGGCGGTGGGGCGTGGTGGCGAGACGATGATTTCAGCGCAGACCGTTGGGGCATTCTGGAATGCGGTGGAGCATGCGCAGCCGTTTTCGATTGGACTGAACTGCTCGCTTGGGCCGGACCTGATGTATCCGTTTCTCGAGGAGCTTTCGGAGAAGGCGGATGTTGCGATTTCGTGCTACCCGAATGCGGGATTGCCGAATCCGCTGTCGGCGACGGGGTTTGATCTTGGGCCGGGGGACATGGCGCGCTATCTGGGTGAATTTGCGCGGGGAGGGCTGATCAATATTGCCGGCGGGTGTTGTGGCAATACGCCGGAGCACATTGCGGCGATTGCGAAGGCGCTGGAAGGTCGAGAACCGAGGGCTCTCGACAGGGCACAGGGTACAGGGCACAGGGCGCAGGACGGGGAAGAGGTTGTCCTCGAAAGTGGGGGCGGCCGATGAGCGCAGCTGCGAATACGGAAGTGGTTACACACCGGAAGTTGCTGCGGCTGTCGGGATCGCAGCCGTTCACGCAGCAGGCCGGCGTGTTCATCATGATTGGCGAGCGGACGAATGTGGCCGGATCGCCGAAGTTCGCGAGGCTGGTGAAGGACGGCAAGTACGAGGAGGCGGTCGCGATTGCGCGGCAGCAGGTGGAAAACGGGGCTAACGTAATCGACATCTGCATGGACGAGGGGATGATCGATGGCGTGGCGGCGATGACGCGGTTTCTGCAGTTGCTGGGGAGCGAGCCGGAGGTCGCCGCGGTTCCGTTCATGGTCGACTCGTCGAAATGGGAGGTGATTGAGGCCGGCCTGAAATGCATGCAGGGCAAGGGCATCGTCAACTCGATTTCGATGAAGGAGGGAGAGGCGAAGTTCCGCGAACACGCGGGCAAGGTGCTGAAGTATGGCGCGGCGGTGGTGGTGATGGCGTTCGACGAGCAGGGCCAGGCCGCGACGTATGAAGACAAGATTCGCGTCTGCGAACGCGCCTATCGGATCCTGGTGGATGAGGTTGGATTTCCGGCCGAGGACATCATTTTTGATCCGAACATTCTGACCGTGGCGACGGGGATGGAGGAGCACAACAACTATGCTGTGGACTTTATCCGGGCGACGCGGTGGATCAAAGAGAACCTGCCGCATGCGAAGGTGAGTGGCGGCGTTTCGAATATATCGTTCAGTTTCCGCGGCAACAATAGAGTGCGCGAGGCGATGCACTCGGCGTTTCTGTACCACGCGATTGCTGCGGGGCTCGACATGGGCATCGTGAACGCGGGGCAGCTGGAGATTTACGAGGAGATTGAGCCGGAGTTGAAGACGCTGGTCGAGGATGTGCTGCTGAATCGGCGGCCGGATGCGACGGAGCGTCTGGTGACCTACGGCGAGCGGATCAAGGCTGCCGGCGACGGTTCGGCCGTGACCGAAAAGCAAGCGGAAGAATGGCGCGGCGGGACGGTCGAGGAGCGGCTGACGCACGCGTTGGTAAGGGGCATCGATGCGTATATCGATGCGGACACGGAGGAGGCTCGGCTGAAACTGGGGCGTCCGCTGGCGGTGATTGAAGGGCCGCTGATGGCGGGGATGAGCGTGGTGGGCGATTTGTTTGGGGCGGGCAAGATGTTTTTGCCGCAGGTGGTAAAGTCGGCGCGGGTGATGAAGAAGGCGGTGGCGCATCTGGCTCCGTTTATGGAAGCGGAGAAGCTGGCGATGGTGGCGGCGGGCCAGGAGGTGAAGGCGCAGGGGAAGATTGTGCTGGCGACGGTGAAGGGCGATGTGCACGACATTGGGAAGAACATTGTGGGCGTGGTGCTGGCCTGCAATAACTACGAAGTGATTGACATGGGCGTCATGGTCCCGGCGGAGAAGATTCTCGAGCGGGCACGCGCGGAAAAGGCCGACATCATCGGGCTCAGCGGTCTGATCACGCCCTCGCTCGACGAGATGGTGCATATGGCGCGGGAGATGGAGCGGCTGGAGTTTAAGGTGCCGCTGCTGATTGGGGGCGCGACGACGAGCCGCGCGCACACAGCGATCCGCATTGCGCCGCACTACAGCGAGCCGGTGGTGCATGTGCTCGATGCGAGCCGGGCGGTGCCGGTGACGACGAGCCTGCTCAGCGAAGAGGGCAAGGCGGAGTTTGTGACCCAGCTGCGGGTGGAGTATGCGGCGGTGCGGAAGGCACATTTGGCGCCGAAGCAGCCGATGGTTTCGCTGGCGACGGCGCGATCGCGGCGGACGCCGATTGAGTGGCGGGCTGAGGACATCGCGACGCCGTCATTTACGGGAGTGCGCGTGCTCGATCGTTTTCCGCTGGCAGAGCTGCGGGAGTTTATCGACTGGAGCCCGTTCTTTCATACGTGGGAGCTGAAGGGGATTTATCCGCGCATTCTTGAGGACGCGCGGCAGGGAGCGGAGGCGCGCAAGCTGTTCGCTGATGCTCAGGCATTGCTGGAGCGCATTGTTGAGCAGAACCTGGTGACGGCGCGTGGGGTTTATGGATTCTTCCCGGCCAACGCGGTGGGCGACGATGTCGAACTTTACAAGGATGGCGGGCGCGCTGCGGTATTGGATCGGCTGTATTTTCTGAGGCAGCAGGCGAATCGGGAGGGCAGCGAGCCTTGCCGATCGCTGGCCGACTTTATTGCGCCGAGGGAGACCGGGCTGCACGATTCGATTGGGGCGTTCGCGGTAACGAGCGGCATTGGGCTGAAGGAGTTGGTCGACAAATTCAAGGCGGAGAACGACGACTATAACGCGATTATGGCGGAGGCGCTGGCGGATCGGCTGGCGGAGGCGTTTGCGGAATGCCTGCACCAGCGTGTACGGAAGGAGTGGGGTTACGGCTGCGCGGAGCATTTGACGCACGCCGATCTGATCGCGGAAAAGTATCGGGGGATACGGCCTGCGCCGGGGTATCCGGCGTGCCCGGATCACACGGAGAAGGGGACGATTTGGCGGCTGCTGGATGTTGAGGCAAGTATCGGAATGCGGCTGACCGAGTCGTTTGCGATGTGGCCCGGGTCGAGCGTGAGCGGGCTGTATTTTGCGCATCCGGAGTCGCGGTATTTCAGCCTGGGAAAGATCGATCGCGACCAAGTGGTGGATTACGCGGAGCGCAAGGGGATGAGTGTGGCCGAGGTGGAGCGGTGGCTGGGGCCAAATTTGAATTATGAGGCGGCGACCGCGGCTAGCGAAGTTGTGGTTAGCTGAGGAGCGGTCAGCGAGCGCTTACGCTTCGAGAGCCGATGCCGACTGCCGTTGTGGATGCTGCTGACGCTGCTGTTTCTGTGGCTCTGGCACGGCCCTTGGGGGCCGTGCCCTTCAAGGATGGCGACTCGATCAGAGCTTTCTTTCAAGCGCTTTCTTTCAGGGCCTGCTGGAGTGGAAACCATCAGAAGGTAAAGCGACTCCCAATCGTCGGAGCAAAGTTGCTGTCGTAGTTATAACGGACTCCGGGGCCGTGGGGGATGGCGATGGCCAGGCCACCGCCTACGTAGGAATACGCAATTCCGGCGAAGCCATCCCAGCGTTTGGTGAAGTGATGATCGGTATAGAAGGACCCTTCGTCGAGGGAGCCCGCGCAGGAGGCGCGGAAACCGGCTGTGGCCGAGCAGGTTTTCGGAACCCGGAAGTCGTTCTGCCGCTGCTCATACCAGGCAACGGTGAAGTCGGTTTTCTCGCGCCAGGTGTACTTCGCGCCCGTCCACCAGATCTGCACCAGTTTTTCAGAATCAAGATTGGTGTCTTCGACACCGCTCATAAGATAGCCGCCCTGGTCGGTAGCGCCAACACCTAAGGGGCGAGAAGGGTTGTTCTGCCAGATGTATTCGTAGCCGGCAAAGAACTTGAATGGGTCAGGAGTATATTTCGCAGCCACCATAACTGCGTTGTTGTCGGTCACGATGCCGTAGACGGTGTTGGTGGTGGAGATCAGATTGACGCCGGTGATTTGGTTTGTATTGATGCTGTCGGTGGTCGACTGATAAGGAGCGGCTGGACTCTGCGGCCCGAGCAAGGGATTCAGTACGCTGATTGCCTGATTGTAGTGTTGGTAGACGGCGTCGGCGAATAACTTGCTGTATTTTCCCCCGAGATTGAATCCATAGGCGTCGTTATGGGGCTGTTCGGGCGTACAAGTGGCGGCGGTCCAGGTTGAGGAGGCGGAGTAGCAGCCGCCCGTGCCATCGACGAACTTATACATCGCACCGAAATGGACCGGGCCATAGGTGATGCGATACTTCAGGGCGTCGTCCCAGCGGGTGTCCTCGGTATCACCGCCGCCGGCCATGGTTCCGTTATAGCCGATGTAGGAGAAGGCGTAACCGCCGGAGACTGGATCGTAGAGGAGCATGGTATCGGTGCCGAGGGCGCGCTGGCGGCCGAAGGTCAGCGTACCGGCCGGTTTGTAGGCGATGCCGCCGTAATATTCGTCATTGAAGGGTTGGCCTGCGCGCGCTCCGTCGATGGCCTCCGAATAGTCGGCTCTGGGAAGGCCGTTGTTCTCGGTGTCAGTGGCTGAGGCGTTGGCGAGCTGGCCGGATTGCGGGTTGATGCCAGTCGAGGCGTTGAAGACAACGGCCCAGTTATGGGCAAACTCTTCCTTGCCTCTGATGCCAAAACCGGTCTGCGACAGGTTATCCGGTTCGAGCAGGAATCGAGAATGGTTGGCGTTTCGGTTCACGAGAGACGAGCCTTCATAGTTGTAGGGGTTTTGCGGCAGGCCGTGACTGACCCAGCCGACGCCGGCGTCATACGCACCGTAGATGGTGATGCCATGCCAGGTCAGCGTGCAATCGGTGGTGGCGAACTCGCGGCCGCTGGCGCAGGGGTCGGGGGTCTTCGCGCCGGAGGGTCCCGTGCCGGTCTGAGGCGACGCCGGGAGCGGCAACGCCGATGAGAAGAAGAGAACCGCTGCCGCGAGAATCAGTTTTGCTTTGTTCACAATTCCTCCAGAAGAAAAAATGGCCACGCCGGGGGCACGTGGTTACAGGTTGGGAATGGCCTCGCGCACGAAGCCGATCAGGAATGAGGGCAGACAGAAAGACAGCGAGTCGTCGAAACGATCCTTGATATATGACTTTGGTCGAATGGGGCCGTTATTTATCTATGATAAAGGATGATTGGGCCAGATGAACAGAGCTGGGCGATCCTGAATTCCGCCAAGAGATGGCGCTTCGGGTTAGCCGTTTCCTGCGCCGCCGCCAACCACGGCATGGCATGGACCGGTGGCCGAGCAAGAGCACCCGGTGGCGTGACTGACTTGTTAGTGGTACAAGAAAATGACCAGCTCGGACTGCGCGGCGCACCCCCGGATGCGCCAGCCGCCAGGCAACATCAGGAGGAGCTCTCAGCCTGCAGCATCTGCTACAACCGTTGTGCCGGAGCTTTCAGGCGCTGATTGTTATCGCCGTACTCGCGAGCGCAGCGCCGGTTGTCGTGGCGCAGGGTCCACCGTACCAGACGGACGATCCGGTGCCCGTGGACCTGCACCACTATGAGTTCTATATATTCGGCAGCGCTGACGGGACGCCGGTCGAGATGGACTCGCAGGGGCCGGCGGTCGAGTTCAACTGGGGAGCAGTCCCGCGGGTCCAGTTGCATGCGATTCTGCCAGCGGGGGTTGCTGCTCCTCTGAACCATCCGGTCTATGCGCCGGCAGGCGAAGGGCGGACGGAGTTCGGTCTCACCGACATGGAGCTGGGCGCGAAGATCGCGTACATCAAGGAGAGTAAGTACATTCCGCAAATCGGCACCTTCACCATGTTCGAGATACCGACCGGAGATTCGTCGCAGGGACTCGGCGTCGGGAAGGTGTGGTACAGGTTGCCGGTCTGGCTGCAGAAGAACGTGGGGAAATGGCTGCTGGATGGAGGGGCGGGCGAGACGCTGGTTCCGCAAACCGGCTACCACAACTTTCCCTACGGGGGGTTCCTGCTGAAATACAGTTTCGGTGAGCGGCTGGAGTTCGGGGGAGAAGTGTTCTCGCATGGAGGGGAAGGCAGCGCTGCGCCGCAATATCAGTCTTCCACGATGGTCGATCTCGGCGGCTACTACCACTTCAAGCGCAATCCCAACGAGCAATTTCTGTTTTGTTACGGGCATTCCGTTGCCGGGCAGACAGAGAATTACGCGTACGCCGGTATGTACTGGACCTGGGGCAAGGATGACAAACCAGGGGCGCATCCGGGTTTTCTGCGGCAGGCTGGACGGCCGGGCACAGGGCTATAAGACGAGAGCACGGGCCGGCCGGGAGGATGAAGCTTTGGACATCACAGCGCGCGGACTGTGGACCATGGTCCACGGGATGGGGTTCGGAACTCTCTATTTGCTTGGTTGTTCCGGTGCAATCGTCGAACTGCGGAGAGGCGGCAAGAGGGTAGCGGAGAGCGGGTCGCGCGATGGGTTTCTGGCCGCGTATTTGATCGTTATGGCAGCGCTGGCGTGGCTGGCCGTGCTGACAGGAACCTACATCGTTTATCCCTGGTACCGGGCCGTGCCGGCGGCAGGGGCGACTGCGAACCTGAGCGCGTTCCCGCAAAGGCTCCTGCTTTCCAGTCCGTCGACTGCGGGATGGCATTCGCTCGGCATGGAGTGGAAAGAGCATGTGGCGTGGCTGATCCCGATGTCGATGACGATGGCTGCCGCGATCTTCATCCGGAATGGAAAAGCACTTCGGGACGACCGTCCGCTGCGAGGGGCGGTGCTGTGCTTTGTCGCCGCGTCCTTTTTCGCCGCCGGAGTGGCGGGCTTTTTTGGCGCGATGCTCAACAAGAACGCGCCGGTGAAGGGCGGACCGATCATACAGATCAGACAGGGGGGCCGACCATGAGCGGAAAAGGCAATTCCGCTGGTTTGCCGAACGGGCCGGTGGCTGCCGCCATCCTGGCAGCTGGAACCGGCTGCTTCAGTCTCGGAGTGTTTGCGGTGCTTGCGGATCACGTGGCGACGGTCGGCCGAATCATGATTTTCTATCGGCCCACGGGTCCTCTCTCCGGCGTGACCACGTGCGCTCAAGTCGAGTGGCTTCTGGCATGGATCGTTCTGGAATGGCGTTGGCGGGGCAGAACCGTGCGTGCCCGTGCCGTTGCGGTTGCCGCGCTTGTTCTTCTCGGTCTCGGGCTGCTTCTGACCTTTCCTCCCGTCGCAGATTTTCTCTGAGAAAACAGAACGGGCGAAGTGGAGGAATCCGGATGAGAAAGCGCCAGGGAACCCGGCGCGAGAACCGGAGGGCAGAAGCAAAAGACCCGCCGAAGCGGGTCCTTTGTGCTGGAGGTGGATTTTCGACTACGGCATGTAGTAGCGGAACGAGGTCCAGAACATGTTGTCGATACCCTTCGCGCCGCCGCCGGGGTTCGTGGTGCCACCGGCACCGGACCAGAGGTCGCGCTCGAAGCGGGCGTACTGGAGTCCGAAGCGCATTCTGCCCTTCGGGCCGTTGTAGAAGTTGTACCAGTCGCCCATGGTGAACTCCTGCACGTCCTTGTTCTGGTTACCGCAGCTGCCGGGGGTGGAAGGATCGAAGCCAGTCCCGTTGCCGCCGTAGGTGTTGTTGGTACCGCCGGGCGCCGGCTCGGTGTCGCAGCCGGTCATTGAGGTCAGCGGGGAGCCGTAGCCTTCTTTGCCGTTGTAGTGGCGATAGACATAATCGCCGCCATAATTGAAGTAGACGGTGAAGCGTGGAACTGGGGTGACCTCAATCGTGCCGAGGGCGGAGAAGGCTTTCAGCGGATCGATCTCGCCGTCCGGCTTCAGGGTGATGTCGGCGATGGTCGAAGAGCCGTAGCGGCCAACGCCCTTGCCATAGAGTCCCTTCAGGCCAACCTGGAACTTTTTGGTGCCGAGGGGAACGCGGAAGCCGCCGCCGATACCTGAGCCGATCGCGTCGCTGTTATAGGCTCCGGTGGTGTTGCCGGTGCAGGTGGTCTGGGTGATGCCGGAATTGACGCCGGTGGTGCCAGTGGGGACCGTGGCATTCGTGCAGACTTCGTTGGGGTAGACACGGTCGCGGAAAGTGCGATCGATTCCGAAGAGTTCCCAGTGACCCCAGCCTGGCTCGAAGACCATCTTGGCGATGAAATCCGGGGCCACGTTATAGGAGTAATTCGCGGTTGCGTTGTAGAGACCACCGCCGACGCCGGCCGAACCGATATCGATGTTCAGAGGAAGGCTGCTGCCGGCCGGATTGAGCGTCTCAGCATTTTCCGCGGAGGCACCGAGCCAGAAGCGATGGCCAAAGTCTTTGGTGACGCGGAAGCTGTACTGGCGGGTCCACACGAAGCCGGCGGTGTACTGCGAGTCGATGGTGGAGGGCAGGATTTCTGAGCCGCGGGTCTCACCCTGCGTGGTTTCGGTCGCGAGCGACCAGCCCTGGCCGCCGGAGACATCGCAGGCCATTGGCAAACAGAGCATCGGCCCATAATTGCCGCTGACGCAACACGTAGCTGTTGGACTGGTTGTTATTGGAGGTGATGCCGGTGCCCAGCCAGTCCATTTCGTAGTAGCCGGACAGGGTTGAGCTGGCGAGCTTGCCGGTGGCTTTCAGGGCTAAGCGCGACTGGCGGCCCGTGCCGAAGAACTCGCTCTGCTGCGCGTTATCGGAGTGCTGCAGCGGAACGCTGGTAAAGGGAGTATTCACGTCGCTGCCCGTGGCGCCCTGGCGCCACACCGTTTCGGCCGCGATGAAGCTGCCGGCAGGCGAGAGCAGGATGCCTTTGTAGTGAAGGGCATCAGGGTTTTCGAACATCTTCTTCGCGGCGGTCTGCCCTTCCTGAATGGTGCCGGCGATGGCGATGTTGGTCGCCTTCAGATCGGTGACCGAACTTTGCAGGCTGGAGACGGCTTCCGAATTGGCGGAGAGGGTCTGCTGCTCCGCATTGGCGGCTGCCTGGGCTGCCTGCGCGGCGGCCTGCGCCTGCTGAGCGGCCTGCTGTGCGGCCTGGAGCTGGGCGTCACGGTCGGAAAGCTGCTGCTTCAGCGAGTCGATCTGACCGCGATCCGACTGCTCCTGCTGCCGGAGTTCCTCGATCTGGGATTGGACGCTGGGTCCCTTGGGAACCGGCTTCCTGTAATGATGGACCGGCTTTGGCGTGTCAGGGGTGCTGGCCGTGGTCTGCGCATAGCCAGCGGTGACCGCCGAGCCCAGCGCAAGGATGGCGAGCGCCTTCAATTGGTTGGTCATTCAGCCTCTCAGGAGTTGGAAATACGTAACGATGAAATTACCGGGGGGGGAATGGGTTTCTTGACCCGATCAGACGATAGCAACGGGTTGCGCGTCAGTTCCGATCAGGCCCACAGGTACCCAAGAGGAATGGTCGCAGGCAATTGTGAATGCCCTGAGAATATGCGGTAAATGTTCGGGGAAAACCCTGCGTGGACAAACCGGAAATGGGTAACGGTGCAACAGGTTACAAGACCTGTTAGCAGTTATCAATTCGATAATGGGGTGTGCGCGGGTTGCCAGTCACAGGCGGGCTCGTTAGAAGGCGGGTTACGGTTGCGAGGGATTTTTCGCGGCGGCAATGAGATTCGCCAGGAGCCGGTAGGCCCCTGGGACAGCTTCCGGCAGCTGCCGATAGGCGGCATATGCCATATAGAAGTAGTTGCCCTTGCCGTAGCGCGCATAGAGCAGTCCGCCCTTTTGCGGATCCTGGCCGGGATCGTGGACTTCGGTCAGCGGTGTGAATTGCGAGGACCAGGATTCGAGGAAAGAGTGACCGCGCTCCTCGACCCAACCGTCAAAGTCGGCCGCGGTGATGTGGTTCGGCCAGGCAAAGAATCGACTGCCGGGGTCGAGGAGGGTCACGGGGGCGTGCTCGTCGACGACTTTTTCCGGGTTGCGCCCGAGAGTAAGCGGATAGGGGGCGGGGAACTCGACGCTCTGATATTGAACCAGGAGGGTTCCGCCGTTTTGGACGTAAGCGAGCAGGCGCGGCGTGGCTGCAAAGAGCTCGGGGACGGCGGAATAGGCGCGGATGCCGACGATGATCGCGTCGTAGGAGGACAGCTCGCCCTGGGCCAGGTCTGAGGGGGTGAGCAGGTGCGGGTGGACGCCGATTTCTGCCAGCGCCGCGGGGACCTCGTCGCCTGTCCCCATGATGTAGCCGACCTTCAGATCGGGCGGTAGCTTCACATCGACCGCGCGCAGCTTGTAGGTGGCCGGGCGGTACAGATAATAAGGACGCAGCCCGGGATATCCGACGGTGGTGAAGCCTTCGGTGAAGCGGTCGTTTCCGCTCTGCGCGATGGCGCCGATCCTGTAAGTCTGGTCCGTGAGCTGACCGGGATGGAGCGTGAAGCGGACCTCCTGGCTGCTCTGAGCAGTGAGGAGGAAGGGCACTTCCGGCGGATCGGCGGTCCATCCTGAAGGCAGGTCGAGGTGAAGCGTACCGTCGTTGTTCTCCTGCTGTTGGTTGCTGACCGTCACGGTGAAAGGGATCGTTGTGGCGCCGAGAGGGACCGCGCCCGCCGCAGCGGGAAGATTGACGGAGAGCTGCGGCACAACTGCCAGAGGCTGATAGACGCCGCCGATTCCATGAACGCGATGCACGGTTTGGACGACCTGTCCGAGGCGAATGGGAACGCCCATGTATTTGAACTCGGCCCATCCGGCGAGCGGATAGGGGGCGAAGGGCAGGGTGAGCCAGCGGGGATCGTTAACGTCGTAGTATGCCTGCTCCGTGTTGGGCCGGGTGAAATAAGGACGGGTGAGCGCGGCATTCCGCGGGACGTAGACGCGGAAGATCGTGTCGCCGGCGTTGCTGGAGACAGCGTCGAGTCCGGGCGCGCCGATGCGCGTGATCTGCCAGGAGCTGCCGTCGGGCTGGTCGAGCCAGGTGCGGGTCAGCTGCAGGCCCTCGACGGACGGTCCCCAGTAAGGCGCGGCGGTGACATGGACGCGCACATCGATTTCAGAGCCGGGGGTGACTGCGGGCGGGGTTTCCTCCGGCACAGTGGGCGGCGTGGGATTGGCGCCAGTCGCGGTGTGAGGCATCACGAGGGCGTTGACTTCGAGGCCAAGGGATTCGGCCAGCGCGGTGTTGAACTGCGCCAGCTTGATGTTGAGTTCGTGAACGACATTCGCTTTGTCGTCAGCGTTGAGGCCGCTGCCGTTGACCCAGGCGATCAGTTGCTGGGTGACTTTGTAGCCGGTGGCGAGCTCGGGCGCGATCTTTTCCGGATGGGTGGGCCAATCGCTGTAGAGAGCCGTAACAATGTGATGGTGAATGTCGGCCAGTGCGGTGACCAGCGGCGCGGTGTCTCCGGAGTGGACCAGGGAGGCGATGCCGGGCAGAGTGGTATCGATGCCGTCGAAGAACGATTCTTCTTTATCGGCGGCCTTCACCTGCGATCCGTAGCGGTGATATCCGACGCTGACCGGGCCAGGTAAGGGCAGCGTGCCGCCGCCATTCTGCGATTTCTGCTGGCTCCATCCGGTGCGGGCCATCTGAAAGTACGACTCGCCCAGGATCGGATCCCAGGTGCCTTCGGGAATTTCGATTGTTGCGGCGGGGAAGCTGTCGCTGAATTGCCTCGTAACGTAGTCGTAGAAATGCGCGGGCGCCCATTTGTTGGTCGCGTAGTCGAAGACGCCCTTGCTGCTGGCCGCGAAGAATGGGACGCGCGCGTAGACCTTGAGCGGCGACCATGGTCGAAGGCCAGCGGCGATCTGGTCGGGGCAAACGGTTGGATCGCCGGCGGCGGTGAAGGCCTGCTGATTGATCTCTCCCGAAACCTGGTGATGGCCGTGACCGTCGGTGATGTTGCCGGTGAAGGTGGAGGCAAGGACCAGCGGGCGCCAGAGTGCGCACGGCGCGGACGACATCGCAAAGGACGCGATCGTGCCCCCATTGCTGGTGGGCTTCATCGATGGTCTTCGAGAAGCCGTAATCGGCGACGGTGGCGAAGAACTGCTCGGAGCCGGAGTATTGATCGGCGAGCAGCAGCTCATTGGTAGCGGATGAGGCCGAGCGCGTCGTAGCTCTCGCCGGACATCGCATTCTGGCCGCCTTCGCCGCGGGTGAGGGTCATGATGGCGGTGCGCGCGCCGATGCCGCGCGATTCGTAAGCCAGCATGCCGCCGTCTTCGTCGTCGGGGTGGGCGACGATGAACATGAGGCTGCCCCACGTGTCGAGCTTGCGAAGAGTCTGGGCGAGGCCGTCGGCGCCTCGATCTTCGGGCAGAGTTTGCGCATCGGGTGAGGCGGCGATCTGGGTGCGCCATGGAACCGCCTGGGCGGAAGCGGCGAGGGTTGTGACAAGGGTGAGCGCGAGCGCCGCGGCGCTGCGGACAACACGGGGAATCGGAGCAGAGCAGGGAAGCATGAGTTGGGAATTTTCAGTGTACCGTGAGGCGATTTGATACAAAGGCAGAACATGGTCTCCGAACCTGTTGCGCCGGGCGGATCGGGTGGGGGCACGGGCGGGGCTCGGCCTGAACCGGTTCTGGTTGCGCCCGCAGCGGCCGCGCCTGGTCCGGCCGCGCCGCTTGGGCCCGGACCGGCCGCTCCGGTTGAACCATCAAGTGCGCCGCATCTGGAGCGCCGCATCGGCCTGGCCAGCGCGGTCTCGCTGAACATGATGTACATGATCGGGGTTGGCCCGTTTATCACGCTGCCTCTGATTGTGGCGGCGATGGGTGGGTCGCAGGCGCTGCTGGGCTGGTTGCTGGGCGCGCTGATCGCGGTCTGCGACGGGCTGGTGTGGGCAGAGCTGGGCGCGGCGATGCCGGAAGCCGGCGGATCGTACGCGTTTCTGCGGGAGATTTACGGCCGTGAGGGCGCTGGGCGATTCTTTTCGTTTCTGTACATTTTTCAGCTGGGATTCAGCGCGCCACTGTCGATCGCGTCGGGGTGCATTGGATTCGCCGAGTTCGCCTCGTTTTTGATTCCCGGGCTGCGGCTGCCGATCTTTGCCGTCTGGCCCAACGGGCCGCACTGGACCAGCGTCCTTGCGGCAGGCGCCTGCGCGGCGATCGTGGGCATGTTGTACCGGGACATCAATGCTATTCTGCGCACCGCGTGGGTGCTGTGGGCGGGAGTGATGACTGCCATGGCCATCGTGCTGTTCGCGGGGCTGACGCATTTTCACCCGGCACTGTTACAAATGTCGTCCCACCCCTTCAGCTTTTCGCCGGCATTCTTCGCGGGCCTGGGATCGGCGACGCTGATCGCCACCTACGACTACTGGGGCTACTACAACGTTTGCTTTCTGGGTGGGGAAATACGCAACCCTGGCCGGACGATCCCGCGAGCGGTTCTGATTTCGATTGCGGTTGTCGCTCTGCTCTACATCGCCATGAATGTCAGCGTGCTCGGCGTCATTCCTGCACAAGGCATGGGCCGCACCGTGGTAGCGGAGATGGTGGCTCGCACGCTGGGGCCAGGTCCGGCGGTCATGATTGTGTTTCTGATTATGTGGACCGCGTTTTCCTCGGTGTTCGCGCTGCTGATGGGGTACTCGCGTGTCCCGTATGCGGCGGCGCTCGACGGAAACTACTTCCGCTTCTTCGCGCATCTGCACCCGAAGAGAAATTTCCCGGATTTTTCGCTGCTGGCGCTGGGCGCTGTGGCCGCGGTTTTCTGCTTTCTGCGCCTGGCGCAAGTGATTGCCGCGCTGGTGGTGATCCGCATCGTGCTGCAGTATCTGCTGCAACAGGTAGGCGTGATGGTGCTGCGCGTCCGGCGGCCGGATTTGCCGCGTCCTTTTCGAATCTGGCTGTATCCGCTACCGCCATTGCTGGCTTTGGCGGGATTTTTGTTCATCCTTTTCTCGCGAACCCAGGGATTGCACGACCTTTTGTACGCCGGAGCGATTGCGCTGGCGGGCGGCAGCTTATATCTGCTGCGGGCGCACAAGCGCCACGAGTGGCCGTTTAAAATAGAGCAGCCAGGCTGAGGTGAAACGATGGTCGATCTGTTGATAGCCGAAGGCAAGCTGTTTCTTCGTGTGCGGGGAATGGATAAGCTGTGGGCGCTCAAGAGCTCGCTTGAGATTCCTCTCGAACACATCGCAGGAGTTCGCGCCGATCCGAGCATCGCCCGCGGCTGGTGTCACGGGCTGAAAATGCCGGGCACAGTCATTCCGGGGGTGATAACCGCTGGTACTTTTTATCAGCATGGCAAGCGCGTCTTCTGGGACGTTCATCACCCCGACAATACCGTGGTGATCGATCTGGTGGATGAGCGTTACAACCAATTGGTCGTCGAAGTCGCGAACCCGGGTACCGCCGTCCAGCTGATCGAGCCGTACCTCCCGCGAAAATAGCTGTGAACGCTTTTGTTCTTGCCGGTGGACAGAGCACACGGATGGGGTGCGATAAGGCACTGCTCGAGATTGGCGGCAGGCCGCTGGTGGAGCACATGCTGGAGTTGCTGCGGGGCCTCGGACTCAATGCGCGCATTTGCGGCTCACGACCCGATCTGGCCCGGTTTGCCGAGGTTGTGCCGGACAACTTTCCGCTTTGTGGGCCTTTGGGTGGGATCGAAGCGGCGCTGGCGGGTTCTCAAACCGAGCTGAATCTCTTTGTGCCGGTGGACGCGCCGGGGTTGCCGGGCGCATTTTTGCAATGGATGATGGAGCGAGCCGAGAGCAGCCAGGCGGTGGCGACGATTCCGCATTTTCAGGACCGGCCTCAGCCGCTGTGTGCTATTTACAGCCGCCGACTCCGGCCGGGGCTGGGACGATTGCTGGCCGCGGGGAACTACAAGGTGATGACGGCTGTGCGGGAGGCGGCCGCGGCTCTCGGGGAAGGTGTCGATGAGTTCAGCGTGGAGGCGGTTGCGGCCGCGATGCGGTTTGGGGAGTGGCCGTCGCACCTGACAATGGCGTCGTGGTTTCGCAACTTGAACAGCCCTGAAGAGTATGCATCGCTGGCGGCGGCGGCTAGTGACCTGTCGCAAGGCAACGGTTAGCAGTTGGGGAAGAAGCAGGTCCCTCGCTCCGCCTACCCCATCTGCGATGGGGCCCCAAGGCGCTCCGCTCGGGATGACAACGCAAGGGGGAGGGGCGGACGTGAGAGCGGCGGCTGGTGACCTGTCGGGGGAAACGTTGGCAGTTGGGGAAGAAGCAGGTCCCTCGCTCCGCCTACCCCATCTGCGATGGGGCCCCAAGGCGCTCCGCTCGGGATGACAACGCAAGGGGAGGGGCGGACGTGAGAGCTGCGGCTAGTGACCTGTCGCAAGGCAACGGTTGGCAGTTGGGAAGAAGCAGGTCCCTCGCTCCTCCTACCCCATCTGCGATGGGGCCCCAAGGCGCTCCGCTCGGGATGACAACGCAAGGGGGAGGGGCGGACGTGAGAGCGGCGGCTGGTGACCTGTCGGGGGAAACGTTGGCAGTTGGGGAAGAAGCAGGTCCCTCGCTCCGCCTACCCCATCTGCGATGGGGCCCCACGGCGCTCCGCTCGGGATGACAACGCAAGGGGGAGGGGCGGACGTGAGAGGACCATCAGAAACACCACATCAACGAATTCGCTGCGACAGTCCACCAGCAAAAGCACGCCATCAAAATGGGGGAAGAACTTAGGGGAGAAGAAAGGTAAGCTGAAAGAAGAAGAGGCAGGCGAGGAACCGCGAGGAACATCGCGCGAGGCAGACTGGGCGAGGGAACAGGAACGCGTGAGTAATTCCCCGGACGTACCTATCGAGGTCCAGGCAGAGTCTAACGGTCATGGCGACCGTCGTCCCTACATTGCCTTTGAAAATGTCTCAAAGTCTTTCGGCAGCCTGCATGTGCTGAAGGACATCAGCTTTTACGTGAATCATGGCGAGACACTTTGCATCCTGGGCCGGTCCGGCGTGGGCAAGTCGGTTTCGCTGCAGCTGATCATGGGTTTTCTGCGGCCCGATGCGGGAAGGATTTTCGTTGCCGGTGAAGACATCACCGGCTTCACCGAAGAACAGATGCAGGCGGTTCGCCGCAAGGTGACGATGGTCTTTCAGAATGGCGCGCTGTTCGATTCGCTCAGCGTGGGCGAGAACGTGGCGTTTCCTCTGCGCGAGGGCCGGGGTCTTTCCGAGGACCAGATTCAGCAGATCGTGCATGGGTTGCTGGAGATGGTAGGGGTGGCGGAGATGATCGACCAGTTGCCATCCGATCTTTCGACGGGGACGAAGCGCTCGGTGGCAATAGCGCGGGCTCTGGCGGCGGAGCCGCAGGCGATTCTCTACGACGAACCGACGACGATGGTCGATCCGCTGATCGCGCGGCTGCTGGGCAACCTGATTCTGAAACTGCGCAGCCAGCTGCACCTGACCAGCATTGTTGTGACCCACGACATGCGCTTCGCGGAGCGGCTGGCGGATCGGGTTCTCTTCCTTCATCAGGGGAAGGCGGAGTTCTTCGGCACGGTGGAGGAGATGAAGCACACCGACGACGAGGTGCTGCAGCAGTTTCTGGAACTGGACGCGCTGGTGCTGCCCGAGGTATAGCGGCAGGATCGGGCTCCAAATCATGCAAATTCCCTGACTGCCGATAACGGGAACAGTCATGATTTCGATGCGTAGAAGCCTGGTCCCCCGGCTGCTGGTCCCGACAGTGACCACCGTTGTGGCGATGATGATGATGTTGAGCGTGTGTGCGGCGCATGTTTTCGAACTGGAGATTCGCGATCGGGCCTCCCAGCAGGTGGCGGAACAGACCGGGCGGGTGCTGGACACGCTGAAGACTGTGGATGCGCTGAGTTCGGCGAGCGTACGCGCCGCGGTGAAGGTGCTGATGCGGGAAGGGCGGGAACGAGGCGAGGCGTCTCTGGGGCCAGGGGTGACGCTGAACGGCAAGGTTGTGCCGGATTTGCGGCTGGGCAGGAACTCCCAGGTGGGCAATTTCGATCTGGTGGATGGAGTCAAGGACGAGATGGGGGGGACGGCGACCCTTTTCGTACGCGACGGCGACAGCTTCGTGCGGGTTTCGACCAACGTGATTCGGCCGGACGGCGGGCGGGCGGTGGGCACGGTTCTCGATCCGAAGGGCAGAGCTTACGCGGCGATTCGCGAGGGGCAGGCGTTCTACGGGGTCGTGGATATCCTTGGCAAGCCGTACATGGCGGCGTACGAGCCGATGCGCGATGCGACGGGCGCCATCGTGGGCATCTGGTACACGGGGTATCCGCTATCCTCGTTGGGCGATCTTGGGGCGTACCTGGCGCGGGCGCGGATTCTGGACCATGGCTTTATGGTTTTGCTGCGCGACGACGGAACGACGGTCTTCAAGCCCGCGGGCGTCGAAGATGCGCTGCTTCGTTCGGTGCTAGCCGGACAGGCTAAAGGCTGGGTGACGACGACGAGCCGGTTCGAAGCCTGGCGTTACCGGCTGGTGATCGCGTGGCCGGAAGCGGATGTTTCGGCGCGGCTGCTGCACATGAAAGGGCTGCTCGCGACCTGCACGTTGCTGATCTCGGCGGTGGTGGTGGCGGTCATCGTTTTCCTGCTGCGCGCGCTGGTGCTGGCGCCGGTACAAGGGCTGGCCACGCGACTGGAGAACGCCGATCTGAACACGTTGCTGGGGGAGCGGAGGCTGGATGAGGTGGGCAGGCTGGCCGTGGCCTTCGACAGCTTTGTGCTGCGGGTGCGTTCAACGCTGCTGGAAGTGGCGCATGTTTCATCCGATCTGAGCGACAGCGCCACGGGGATCGCGGCGTCGGCCGCTATCCAGGCCAGGGCATCGGCGGAAGGATCGGAGCAGGCCGGGCAGATCGTACAGGCGGTTGAGGAAATTTCGGCAACCATCGAGCAGGTCTCGAATCACTCGGAACGGGCGGCGCAGGTGGCGCAGGAGACCGCCGAACATGCGCTGAGCGGCCGCGAGGCGGCGGCGGAGAGCGCGGGGAGCATGAAGAGCCTGGCTGCGGAGGTCGAGGCTACGGCGCAGGGGATTGCAGAGCTGGAGGGCCACTCGGGCAAGATCGGGACCGCCATCGCGCTGATCGGCGAGATTGCCGCGCAAACCAATCTGCTCGCGCTCAATGCGGCGATCGAGGCGGCGCGGGCGGGCGAGGCGGGGCGCGGGTTCGCGGTGGTGGCTGGAGAGGTGAGAAGGCTGGCGGAGCGCACCACGGCCGCCACGCGGGAGATTGGCGCAATGGTGAGCACCATTCAGGCGGAGACGCAACGCACTGTCCAGGCCATCACCCGGAACCGGGATGCTGCGGGCGCCGAGAGCCGCCGGTCGGGCGAGACGGGGGAGCATCTGGACAGCATCACGGAGATGACGCGGCGCGTGGGGGAGATGATCGTCCAGATTGCCGGGGCCGCAACTGCCGAGACAGCCAGCATGCGGGTAATCAGAGAAAATATCGATCGCCTGGCGCAGGTGGAGCAAACCACGGCCCGGGAGGCAGGACAAAGCGCCGAGGCTTGCCGCAATCTGTCTGGCCTTGCGATGAAGCTCGCATCGCTGGTCGGCGAGTTTCATTTGAAGGGCGACTCGCCTGCGGCGGCGGGCGCCGATCGTGGGTTGACGGCGCACCGTTATTTCGGAGCAAAGGCTGGGGCAGAGCGGCACGGAGCGGATTTCGCTTCGATGGCTACTCCGAGGGCGGTCTGAGCGCGCGTTGATCTTTCACGTGGAATCCGGGTTGAAGAACACGCTTTACGATAGAGGCATGGGAAAGCATAGCTTGAAGGATCGGATTGTTTTTATCACGGGCGCTAGCGCTGGGATTGGCGCGGCGTGCGCTCGTGGATTTGCGCGGGAGGGTGCTCGGCTTCTGCTTGCGGCGCGGCGCGTGGAGCGTCTGGATGCGATGGCCGGTGAGTTGCGCGGTGCGGGCGCTGCCGCGGTACACAACTTCAGGCTCGATGTGCAGGATCGCGCGGCAGTCGAGTCGGCGATTGCCGGGTTGTCCGAGGAGTGGCGGGCGATCGATGTGCTCGTGAACAATGCGGGGCTCAGCCGGGGACTGGACAAGCTGTGGGAAGGGAAGCCCGAGGACTGGGAAGAGATGATCGACACCAACGTGAAGGGCATGCTGTGGGTGACGCGCGCGGTGGTGCCGGGGATGGTCGCGCGCGCACGCGGGCACGTGGTGAATCTGGGATCGACGGCGCAGGAGCTGGCGTATCCTGGCGGCGCGGTGTATTGCGGGACGAAGGCGGCGGTAAAGCTGATCAACGATGGGCTGCGCGAGGATTTGCTGGGGACGCCGGTGCGGGTGAGCGACATTGGCGCGGGGATGGTGGAGACGGAGTTCAGCGAGGTGCGGTTTCGCGGGGACCAGGAGCGGGCGGCAAAGGTGTATCGGAACATCACGCCGCTGAGTCCGGACGACATTGCGGATGCGATTGTGTGGGCGGCGACTCGGCCCGCGCATGTGAATGTCGCGCACATGATTGTGACGACGATCGATCAGGCGAATTCGCTGATGTTCAACCGCAGGCCATAGCCGGGAGCCGGTGGCCTGTAGCCGGTAGCGAGTAGTCCCTCAGCTGAACTGGCGCAGATCGATGGTCATCTTATATTCCTCGCCGTGTTTGAGCTGCTCGTCCCATGTGACTTCGTGACCGCGCTGGCCTGCCATGCGTCCTAACATGGCGCTAAGTGCGCTTTCGACTCCGGCTTCCGCCTGGTTATGAAACTTGCCCGACGTGATGCTTTCGATAAAGGCGCGGTCTTTCTCGCGGTCGGCGAATTCGAGGTTGTCGGTGAAGGCTCCGTTGGCTGCGAAGGCGGAGGATGATCCAGTAGCGGAAGCGGCGGCGGAAGAGTCCTGCCATGACCATGGATTGTCGCCGAGGATGCGCACCGGTCCTGAATAGGGCGCTTCGGCGATGCCTTTGGTTCCGAAGATGCGCTCGGTGACGTCGAAGAAGCCGTTGGTTCCCCATTGTGTCGAAGAAAAGCTGAGGCGGGTGTCGTCGGGATAGGTGTAGATGACCTGGTAGTTATCCCAGCATCGCCGGCGTGGGTGAGGACGTTGCGGCCGCCGGTGGCTGTGGCTTTGATGGGGTGAGCGCCGACGATCCAGTTGCAGAGATCGATGATGTGGATGTTCTGCTCAACGAGGATGTCGCCGGAGAGGGCGCGGTCCCAGAGCCAGTTGCGCAGGCGGTACTCGTCGGGGGACCATTGGCGCCGGTGTGGCTGACGGCGTTGGGCGCGTTGTAGTGGGCGGCGATGCAGACGATTTTGCCCATGTCGCCGGCCTGGATGCGGCGGACCACTTGCGGCGATGGGCGGCGCGTTGCGGCACTGGAAGCCGACGTCGACGCTGTGGCGGCCTTGGCGCGCTTGCCGATTTCGAGGGCCTGCTTCGCCTGCGCGACATCGATGCCGAGAGGCTTTTCGCAATAGACGTGCTTGCCGGCGGCGACGGCCGCTTCGAGATGCGGGACATGGAAGAAGGGCGGCGTGGAGATCTGAATGGAGTCGACGGCTGAGGACGCGGCGAGTTGTTCGAATGCGTGGGGGCCGCGGAAGATGAGGCTGGGGTCGATGGCCGGAACGCCGAGTGATGCGTTCAGTTCGTCGAAGTGGGCCTTGGCGGCGGCTAGTTGGTCGGGGAACAGATCGGCGAGCGCCACGACCTGCGCGGGCGTGTTCTTCGCGAAGGACGTGGCAACGGTAGTGCCGCGGCTGCCGCAGCCGAGCAGGCCGATGCGGACGGAGGAGTTGGCTTCGTAGCCGAAGGCGGTGCGTGAGGAGAGGAGCATGATTCCCGATGCGGCACTGGCGCCGATGAAGTTTCTGCGATCCATGATGATCTCTTCAGGCCTTTGCCGTCTCTCAGGCTTGCTGGGCCAAAACCTTTGCAAGGATTTTTTCGAGGTAGATTTTTTCTTCGCGCACGTCCTCGATCTGCTGCGGGCCGGAGGTTTCGCGCTCGATGGTGACTGCGCCGGTGTAGCCGAGGCGATGAAGCTTGGTGAAGACCTTCTCGAAGTCGACCAGGCCGGTGCCGATGAGGACTTCTTCGCCGAGCTTGCTGGGATCGGTGGGCCAGCGGCCGTCTTTGGCGTGGATGCTGCGGACGTGCGGACCGATGATGTCGACCGCGTCGACGGGATTGGCCTTGCCGTAGAGGATCAGGTTGGCGGTGTCGAGGCCGACGGCGAGGTTGGGCTGGCCACGTCGCGAATCATGCGCGACCATGGTGGTCGGCGTCTCCTGGCCGGTCTCCATCAGGAAATGCTGGCCGTTGGCGGGGCAGTGCTGCGCGACCTGGCGAATGGCTTCGACGGTCTCGGCGTAGAGCGGGTTGGCCGGATCTTCGGGGATGAATCCGCAGTGGGTCTGGACGCTGGGGATGTCGAGCAGCTTGGCGAAGTCGGAGGTTTGGCGGAGCGCGTCCATGCGGGCGGCGCGGGTTGCGCGCGGGACGAGGCCGATGGTCGAGGGACCGTGGAGAAAATCCCAGATGAGAGGTTCGGGACGGACGACTTCGGCGGCGGTGGGGACGACGTTGTATTTCTCAAGCAGGCCGCTGAGTTCCTGGGCGAGGGCTTTGGAGAATTTTCCAAGATAGCCGTCAAGCGAGAGGAAGCAGTTGGACATGCCGAGGTCGTGGACGCGGGATATGGCTGCCTCGGTGCCGTTGGCGGGCTGGATGATGAGGCCGACGGCCATCGGCGGAAGCATCTGTTGCGCGGATGCAGTAGCACCATCCGATTTGGCGAGCGTTGCTGATTTGGCGAGCGTTGCCGCGCTCATCACGGTTGCGCTCACGGCGCCGGCGAGAAATTGTCTTCTCTGCATCAGGACCCTTTCGGGTCATTTATACGCCCAAAAATGCAGGCAATAGGCAACAGGCAACAGGGAATAGAGAGACAGGAGCAGGTCGCTCCACTTTCCCCTTCGCTTTGCCAGGGCTCGAAACCTACAGTGTCGACAGCTTCGCTTCGATGTCGTTCAATGCGGCTTCGAGGGCTTTGCGCCGGATGGGGCTGGAGGTGCGCTCGTCGAGGATGCGTTCGCGCTGGAGTTCGAGGGCCTGGCGCTCCCGGGAGCGCGTCGCCTTCGCGGCGTCGGCGGCATCCTGGGTGAGTTTGGCGTGGGGTGAATGCTCGGAAGAACGTTGCTCGACTTGTTCTTCGACGGATTTGCTTTCCCATCCTCTGGCCATGGCTCCATGGTATGCGCATCGATGGGTGAACAGCGCGGGAAAAGGTAACGCCGCGCGCTGGTGTGAGACCTCGATGCGCGCTGGCAGACGAAGTGGGGCTGCCCGAAAGAGTCTGTTGCTTTGCGTTTTCCACAACATTTGCGGATTTGAAGAGGCAGCGACGCGACCCTCTGCTCCGGGTAACAGCCAGGCATGCGATCCACACAGTGGGAGTGGTGACGATGGGAAACACTGTGGTCATCAGGGAGCGGTCGAGTGTCCGTCTTCACACACCGTTCATGGTGCGGGGATGGCCACGGCTGCGCACATGGGGGCCTGCCGGGCCTCGCTGCGGGCGCGAATCATTCCCAGCAACCCGAATAGCATCAATGGATGATTGAACGGACACGGACGGACAGGTGGCGCTGATCGTCGAAGAAGTGAGCCAGTCGCATGAGCATATGAATATTTCATGACTGTTGCATACACAGGTACACTCAAAAGGTATTTATGTCGGATCGCGAATCCACTTTGAGAAGATGAATAAGCACTTGCCCGGCCGGAATTGAACCCATGCTGGATGAGGTGCTTAGCTTCAGCAGCGCACCGGTGGCGCTGCACTGCGTGATTTGCGGGCGCATTTGCGAAGCAGGTTACTTCCGTGACGCACCGAAAATGTTTGTTGCACAGGCGACGTTTTGCCTCAAGATGCATCTGTAGGAGTGCCCCACTTCAAGCAGGAGAAAGGAACTGAACATATGAACTTCCTGATGAGTTGCCTGCAATCGGTTCTCAATTTCTTCTCAGAGATTCTGTTTGGCTGCACGCACGCCAAGGTGACGCGTCCGTTCACGCTGGGCGAGGAGACCTATGAGGTTTGCCTCGATTGCGGCAAGCAGATCTATTATTCCGCGCAGGAAATGCGGCCGTTGACGCCGTGGGAGATCCGGCGGATGAAGGCGGCCCGGGCAGGCGGAGTGAAGGTGATTCCGATCACGGGTCCGCAACTGGTTCCAGCCCGCGGGAACAAGAACGTCGCAGCCTGAAAAACCGCACCTTCTGGTTCGTTAAAAGGAGCGCTTCGGCGCTCCTTTTCACGTTTGGGGGAGGGCGCCGGAAGGTGTATGGGAGCTAAGATAGACGCTGGATTTCCGGGTTTCCGGCCTTCCCTTCACTATGAGTCGAGTTTTGACAAGCCGATTGCTGTTGGCGGCGCTGGCGCTTACTGCGGCCGGATGCGGCAGCGTGAACTATGCGGCGAAGGCGGGAGACGGCAGTTTTTCGCTGAGCGCGGCGACGTTGTCGGTGGGCACGAATGGGCAGATTGCGCTGCGGGCGACGCTTCCATCAGGCGATGTGGCGCCAGTGACGTGGCGGATAGCATCGGGAACGAATGCGGCATCGCTGGGTGAGGGACATGTTGACGCCGCGGGAATCTACACCGCGCCGGGATCGCTTTCGGCGGATGCGATCACGGTGCGTGTGGAGGCAGCGCTGAGGAGCGATGCGCGCAGCACGGCGTCGCTGACCATCGCGGTGCGTCCGGGCTTTGTGCAGCCGCTGCTTCCGCAAAATGTGGCGCTGGCGACGGGCGCCACGGCGGACGTTACAGCGCAAATCGCCGAAGTGGATGCGGGCGGTGTGAACTGGTCGCTTGCGAGTTCGCCTGGCGGAGAGGCGAGTCCGGGGAATGGAACGCTGGGTTCGCTAAGCGCGCCGTCGTGCCGCAGGAGCTCGGACCACTACACGACGTGCACCGTGACGTATACGGCGCCGAGCGCCATCCCGCAGCAGGATGTGTATGTGGTGGCCTCGCTCAACGGCGCGGCGAATGGGACAGCAGCGAATGCCGCGGCGGGAAGCGCGGCCGGCGTGACGTCGCTGCATGTGCTGCTGAACGGCCACGGTATCGTGAGCAATCCCACAAGCAACCAGGCGATGCAGACGGGACCAGTGCTGCTGGGCGCGTCGGGTGGCAACGATGGCGACTACGACACCTATGAGGGGCGCAACGGCGAATCGTACGTGGCGGATTGTTGCGGAGGAACGCTGGGCGCTCTGGTCGAGGATGAACAGAAGAACCAGTTCATCCTGAGCAACAACCATGTGCTGGCGGAGAGCGACCAGGGACATATTGGCGACACGATCGATCAGCCCGGCCTGATTGACGGGGCGTGCACGCCGCTGAGCCATCCGGGCTCGACGCTGCATCCGGTGGGGACGCTGGAGTATTTCGTACCGCTGGCATCGCAGGAGACGAATGTCGATGCGGCTCTGGCGCTGGCGTCGCCAGGAGCGGTCGATCCCACGGGCAGCATTTTGGGGTTGGGCGCGCCAGGGAAGGATGAGGCGCTGAGCGCGGCCCCACCAACGGCGGGACGCGGCGAGACGTTGACGGCTGGGAACCTCGGCATAAACGTGGCGAAGAGCGGGAGGACGACGGGGCTGACCTGCTCGAGCATCGCCGCGGTGGCGCTGACCGTCAAGGTGGATTACTACAAGGATTGTGCGGAGACGCAGCCTTACTACACGAAGACCTATGAGAATCAGATAGGGATTGGCGGGACCCACTTTACCGACAGTGGCGACTCAGGCGCGCTGGTTCTGGATGCGAGCAACTCCGAGGCCGTGGGGCTCTACTTTGCCGGAGGAACGGATGGGGATGGGAATGGGCTGAGCGTGGTCAACCCGATCGGCGATGTTTTGACGGAGCTGAGCACGGAGGCAGGGAGCAAGCTGAACCTGGTGGGAACGGAGACGGCGCATCCGATCGCGTGCCTGCGTTACGATCCGGCGACGCCCGCGGAGCTGCCGTATGTGGGAGCGGCGGCGCTTGAGAGGGCGCAGACGGTTGCCGAAGGCGCGGCGGAGTCGCTGCGTGGCAACGGAGTGCTGGGGACGGCGGCGGGCCGGAGTCTGGATTCGCCGGGCGATCCGGCGGTTGTGGTTTACGTCGATCGTGCGGGAGTGTCTGTGCCGCATACAATCGATGGATTGCGCACGCAGGTGATTGTGACGGACGCCGGCTCTGTGGCGCGGGGGACGGCTCCGGCGATGCCGGCGCTGGAGCCTGGCATTCACCTGTCGAGCGAGGCGCTGGCGGGAGCGACAGCGGTGGAGCGGAGTGTGGCGCCGCAGCTGATGGCCGATCCGGCGATCTTCGGCGTGGGCGTGACCGAGAGCCGGGATAATCCGGCGGAGGCCGCGCTGGTGGTGCTGGTGGACATCGGGCGGAATCCGCAATCGATACCGGCGACGATAGGCGGACTGCGTGTGGAGACCATGCGGCTGCACCGGTTTCACACGACGCTGTCGAAGTGGGCGACCTGGCACGCTGCCTCCGGGTGTTTGAAAACCGGGATTGGGCGGTAACAGCCACAGCCGGAGCAGAACCCGGTGCTCGGGGGAGCATCTGCCAGCGCAACGGCGGGTCAATAGAACATATTGCGAAATCAGCGCCGGGCGTACAATCGAAGCCCCAAATAACGGACCTCAAACTAAACAACAGCTGAAGCAGACGTGCGACGCAATTTACAAGAACTATGTCGGAAATGTAGCGAGGCAAAAGATAAAGAACTCTTTCCAGAATGTCGCCGCGTTTACGATTGGCCTTATTTTCAGCGGAGGAAACCCGTGGGCTGCGAGTGGCGCGGGCATTTCAAACCTCGTTATGGAACAACAGAATAACTGGAACATGGACACCATCAATCTCCAAGCGGCACTTCAGCTCCAGAATGCTGGCTGCTTTAACCAAGGGATCGGATATTAGCCGATTGGGGCAATGGGCGCAGGGAATTCTAGGGCAGAGCTTGGAGGTGTACTCATGGCATCACGATGGAGATCGAGTTTAGGGTTCCTCATTTCCGGCCTTCTGATGGGTCTACCGAGGTATGCATTCATCCGAGCCGGTCGAGCCTTGAGAGTTCAGGGACCGTCGGGCATGGAGCTATCTTCGAGTTGGTGGCTCCTGACCCTCTTTTACCTGATCGCGGACGTCCTGATGTTGACGCTTCTCTCTTATTTGTGGACACGTCGAATGACGGGCCACGCCCACTCGAATGATCTCTTTCGGACGAATTTCGCTGAGATTCTGCAAGTGGTAATAATGTGGCACTTCACGTTGCTGATGTTCGACTATCCCGTCTCCGCCAAGCTAGAGAACGTTGGCTTAGGCGGGCTTGAGGTAGTCGCTGCATCAGCGTTCGCCGTCACTGTCGTTCCCTTGCTTATGCGGCTTCGTAAGTTTTTGGGTCGCCACGGACCATACGACGGGTCCAGTCCGAGCTCAGCCCAACCTCCGGGGGAGCATCTGCCAGCGCAACGGCGGGTCAATAGAACATATTGCGAAATCAGCGCCGGGCGTACAATCGAACCCACTAGTAACGCGACCCTTGACACTGGCCGATAAGCCATCTGTGCCGTGATCCGGTGGCGATTGGCTGACGGAAGAGGGCACTGCATTTTGAGAGTCCACACTCTGGTTGCGGCCCGGAAGTCCGGAGGGCGGTGCGCACAGAAAGGCGGCGAGGCGCGCCTTCGCAGATCGAGGGTGGACTGTTGCCATTCAGCCAGGCTCCCGCTTCTGTTGGCACTATTCATCATTTTTTTCTGCGGTTTCTCGGGCTGGGGACTTTCGGGCGCGACGGCGAGCCCCGTGCAGCGAACTCCGGGCACGTTGCCGACCCTGACTACAGCGGCGGCGGTTCACGACCTCACTCTGGAAGACGCGAAGCGGCAATATCCAGTGCACCTGCGGGGAGTGTGCGTGGTTTGTTTTGCCGACTGGCACGGATTTTTCCTGAATGACGGGGTGTCAGGCGTTTATGTCGAGACGAAGGATCAAAAACTCCTGACCAGCGCCATCCACTCCGGGACGTGGCTCGAGGTGGACGGAGTCACGGGCCCGGGCGAATTCGCTCCGATTGTGGATCGGAGTACGCTGCGAATTCTGGGAGAAAAGCCGCTACCGGAGGCCCGCACGGTCAGCATCGATCGGCTTTCGACGGGCGTGGAGGATGGACAGTGGATCGAGTTCGAAGGGACGGTGCGGTCGGCGTCTTTCCGTGACTCGATGGCGGACCTCGTGATCGCGGCCGGGCGATTGCAGGTAGAAGTGATGACGCAGCCGGGCGGAAGGCCATTTGGCTCGTTCGTTGACGCGCGGGTGCGGATCCGGGGGACCGCGGGTCCGATCCTGAACCAGCGGGGGCAGCTGATCGGGACGCATGTGTATACACCCAGCCTGAACGACATCGACATCCTGGAGCCGGCGCCTCCCGATCCATTTTCAGTTCCCATGGAGCCGGTAAGAAGGGTGTTCGCCTACACTCCGAAGACTGGATCGGATCGCCTGGTGCGAATACGGGGCGTGGTCGTGGCGCGCTGGGGCCAGACCGTGTACATCAACGACGGCGCTCAGGGAGCGAGTGTGCTGGGGCGGGAGACCAACACGTTGCAACCCGGGGATCTTGTCGATGCGGTGGGATATCCGGCGCTGGGCGACGCCGCGCACACGATTGAGGATGCGATTTTTAACCAGCTGGGAACGGCGCCCTTGCCGGAAGCAAAACCGATCAGCGTGAAAGAAGCGCTGAGCGGCGACTTCGAGGGCGATGTGGTGCAGATGGAAGGAACCCTGATCGAACAGCAGCGGGCGATGGATCAGACGACGTTGCTTGTCTCCTCGGGAAGTGAAATATTTTCGGCGGTTTTCCCGGTCGATTCGAATGACGAGTCTTTGTCTGTGGTGCGGGACGGGAGCCGGATTCGGCTGACCGGCATCTGCGTGATCACCGACACCCAGGCATCGCGGCATTTTCGCCTGCCCAAGGCGTTTGAGGTTCTGCTGCGCGCGCCGACCGATGTGATGGTGATCCAGAGTCCGTCGTGGTGGACGCCGAATCACGCGTTCGTTGTGGTCGCATTGACGCTGGCCGGAATGGTGCTGGTGTTTGCATGGGTCGTGGCGTTGAGAAGGCGCGTGGCCCAGCAGACGCAGCTGCTGCGCGACAGCGAAGAACGATTCCGGCATATGGCGCTGCACGACAACCTGACCGGACTGGCGACGCGGCTGCTGTTCCAGGATCGCCTGGGAGTGGCATTGGACAGCAATCGGCGGCATCGCACCGGGCTGGCAGTGCTGATGGTGGATGTGGACCACTTTAAGGCAATCAACGATACGCACGGCCACCAGACGGGCGACAACGTGCTGCGGGTGACGGCGGAGCGGCTGTTGCGAGCGGTGCGGCGCGAGGATACTGTGGCGAGACTGGGAGGGGACGAGTTCGTGGTTCTGCTGCCCGACCTGAATGATTCACGCGCGGCGGTGAGGATCGCGGAAGTGCTGGTGGGAACGCTCGCGGTACCGGTCAGGGTGGGGGATCACGACGTGCCGGTATCGGTCAGCATCGGAGTGTGCATCGTGGCGGACGAGGATATGGATGCGGACATTCTGGTGAGGAATGCGGACACAGCTCTTTACCAGGCCAAGGCCGGGGGGCGGAATCGCTTCGCGGTCTACAAGCCGGAGATGCCGCCGCCCGTCGATCCATCGCCAGAACCGAAGGGGACGCCGGGTTATAAGAGGGCCTGGGGGAACAGCTGAGGCTGCGGAGGCGCGGCGGGCTTCGGTTGCGAAAGAGGGCGCTTCCGTTCAGCGCCCGATTCTCTTCCAATACTCGAATTCGAACACCAAGCTACCGGTCTTCACCAGCAACATATACCAGCGTTTGAGCAAGGCGAGGGCTTCGACAAGCTCTGCATCTCGGGATGCCGCCAGAACCTTCGCTGTTTCCCGCATCCGTCCGAAATTGACCTTACCGCCTTCGACCGTGCCAGCGATACGGGGCGTCTCGCGGGCCTTTTCCCGCTGGCGTCCCAATAAACGGAGGGCGTTGGAAGCTCGCCGGGACGCGACGTCATGCACGATTCGGTTCCGCGTCTTCCGCATCGCAGCAAGCTCCGTCGCTAGCGGTCTGAGTTCTGATAGAGCCTTCGCCGCCTCCGGGGTTTCAACGTTGGTTTGCTCGAAAGGATGAACGTACTTAGTGTGCTCCTGGTCGCGTCCATACTTCTTGGCGGTGACACCGAACCGTCCCATAACAAAGTAGCCTCTGATTCGATCCGAAGCTATGTTCAACCAGAGCGCGGCAATCGCTATATATTCCCAGAACTCATTTTCATGGTCGAGTATGTGGTCGGGCTTCCTATATTTGTAGCAATACATCGCAACCGCGAGAGCACGTATGGCGAGGTCCATGACCCCGACAAAGTCTTCGCCGGTCCGATGAAAGAATTCATCGCGTTTGCTGGGCTCACGCGGCGGCTTAGTGCGATCCCAGAGGTTCCAATCCGGTTTAAATGGTGCATCAAGCTGCCACATTGCGAGGCCGACGTACTCTGCCGACGGGGTGTCTTCACCTTCCCATGCGTAGTTCATCAGCGGATAGAACCCGCCGTCCCGTAGCAGTTCGCTGGCAGCTTCGTGCAAGACATATAATAAGTTTTCCGCCACAATCTCTCCGTTCTGGAACTCAATTTAGTCCATCAGCGAAATGATAGATGGGTTATTGACCATGCTAAGACAAAGCAAACTATTCGCCTAGGTCCCCTCTCAGGCGTATTTTCTCAGAACAAGCGGGTAATCCCCGGGAAGCTGTCGAATCCCCCATCAAAGGTCAGGATTCTCGTGACGCCGTGGGTCTGCATAACAGCGAGGTGGACGGCGTCTCGCGCCGAAAGGGATGTGTGGCCGAGCACGATCTGTTTAGCCCGCTCGACCGCCGCCCGGTCCACCGGAAACACCTCATCGACGACTCCCAGCAAAGCATCGAACGCCGGCTGAATCGCATCGGGCCGCTTGATCGAGACATAACGGTGAAGGATCTCCTGCAGCGCTTCGGCGTCGGTCACCAGCCGCTCTCGGCCGCTTACCAATTCCTCCAGCCACCGCCTGGCATCGCTCTTATGAGGATGAGCAGCGCCCACCAGATACATCGGGATATTCGAGTCGACGAAGATCACGGATGCATACCCGATCCGTAACCCCTCTCAATCTCTTCGAGCATACGGTCGATATCCGCGGTGGGAAATTCCATACGCGCGGCCGCTCGAATGACGTCCAGCCTGGTCGCAACCTCACGGGTGGGTTCGCTCCTGCGGGCCTGAACCAGCGCCTGCCGCACCCATTCGGCGATGGACATGCGCCGCAAACGGGCTGCCCGCTGGATATCGCGATATTCAGGGTCCTGAACGATGACCTGCAACCTTTTAGCCACGAGATGAGTTTATTTGACTCATTAGCATGAGTCAATCTTCATCCATTGCGGAGCGAAATCAGCCCTGCAGCGCGGCGACGGCTTCCGGAGACGCCTTTTCGCTGCGGAATTCTCCCTCCCACTTCGCGACCACTGCCGATGCCAGACAATTCCCGACGACGTTGACGACCGTGCGGCCCATGTCCATGAGCGCGTCGACGCCGAGGATGACGAGGATGGGCTCGACGGGCAGCGAGAAGATCGACGCCGTTGCGAGCAGCACGACAAGGACGGAGCGGGCGACTCCGGCTACTCCTTTGCTGGTCAGCATGAGGACGCCGAGCATGGCGAGCTGTCGGCCAAGGCTCATGTGAATGCCCGCAGCCTGCGCGGTGAAGATAGCCGCGATCGAGAGATAGAGGGCCGAGCCCGCCATGTTGAAGGTGTAGCCGGTGGGGATGACGAAAGCGACGATCTTGCGGGGCACGCCGAACGCTTCCATCTCCTCGATGGCGCGGGGAAGGGCGGCTTCGCTGGTGCTGGTGGCGAAAGCGATGGTTGCCGGTTCTGCGACGGCGCGGAGAAATGCACGCAGGGGCAGGCGCGCGAGCAGAAGCGCGGGCAACATGGCGACGAGCGCGAAGACGGCGATCGCAACATAAAGGGTGAGCGCGAGCTTACCGAGATTGAGCATGACGCCGAGTCCGGATTGCGCGATCGTGAAGGCGAGGGCGGCGGCGACTCCGATGGGCGCATAGAGCATTACGAGGTTGGTGAACGCAAACATCGCTTCGGTGAGGGATTCGCAGAGGCGCAGCATGGGCGCGCGCTTCGCCTCGCTGATGCGGCCCAGGGCTAGTCCGAAAAAGATGGCGAAGACGGCGACCTGGAGGATCTGGTTGTCGGCCACGGCGCTCGCGATGTTTTCAGGGAAGACGTGCAGGAGGAATTGCTGCCAGGAGATGGTGGTCTGCGGGAGCGAGCTTGCCGTGGCGGAGTGGACGCCGCTGAGGTTGAGGCCAACACCGGCGCGGGAGATGTCGATGGCGGCGAGGCCGATGACGAGTGCGATGGTGGTGAGGACTTCAAAATAGACGAGGGACTTGAGGCCCAGGCGGCCAACGGTTTTGGCTTCGGCGTGGCTCGCGATGCCGGTAACAAGGGTTCCGAAGATGAGCGGAGCGACGATCACGCGGATAAGGCGGAGAAAGATTTCGCTGAAGACACGGGCGGAGAGGGCGGCGTGCGGGGCGTCGACGCCGAGCTCGATGCCGGCGAGCATCCCCACGAAAATCCAGCCGGTGAGAGACCGCCGGCGAGAGGCCGCGTACGCAAGGAGCGCGAGGGCGAAGATGCGGAGTGCGATTGCGCCAGGGCAGGTCGCGGGCCAGAAGTGCTGGGATGCAGCTGCGGACGCGTAGAGCACGAGGCCGGCCATGATGTGGACGGAGATGTTCGGCTTTTTCATGCCAGGGAAACAGAGTACAGCGTCGGACGAGGGGATGGCGTTCAACGCAGAGTGGAAGGAGATGCGGATCGCGCGGCAAATTCAGTTGAAACCGTCGAATCGGTGCGTTTTTTCCGTCAGCTCATGTGGGGCGCCGCAGTTTGTGCATCTGACGCCTTGCGATTGCGGGCAAACGTATGCTACAACTACGTGATGCGAAGTACGCACCGCGTAGTACCAAAGAATACCCCCGAAACAAGTGGACATTATTCCGACCCACCGCTTCTGGTTCTGGCGAGCCTCGCCAGCGGGCCGAAGCATGGGCACTCGATGATCGAAGATATTGAACGCCTGTGCGGAACACGGCTCGGACCGGGAACCCTTTATGGCGCGATCGGCCGCCTGGAGCAGCAGGGCTGGATTGAGCCACTCCCAGTCGAGGAAAGGCGTCAACCCTATCGCATCACCGCCGAAGGTTTGAGCGTTCTTCGCGCGAAACTAACGACCCTGCAAAGGTTCGCCAAATCCGGATTGAAACGATTGGAACTCTTATGAATCCAGGGCTGGCCAGATTGCTCGTCCGCATGTATCCACGCCGGTGGAGAGAGCGCTACGGAGCGGAGTTCGAAGAACTTCTTGAGGTCAGCCAGGGTGAATTCCGCACGATAGCGAATGTTGCCTGGTCGGGACTGCGTGAGCGTGTTTTCCCCATCCGAGGACTCGCGCCGGATCGAGACACAGGCCCGGGCCGGTTCCACTCCCTCTGCGCTCGAGCGCCGTGGGCCATCTTCAGTCTCGCTCCCCTGACTGTTCTTGCCGGTTGTTACTTTGCGGCGTGTCTGATTCTGTGGATAGGTTGGACAATTTTCCTGCCGGGACGCAATACGCCATTTGGCGGCGGACCAGTGGACGGGTTGGCAAATCTCTATTTTCAATTCGGCAAGTATTTCTATGGCAGCGCGCCCATTCTCGTGGGCTGGGTAGTTGCAGTCCTGGCGGTCCGTCAAAGAGCGAAAGCGATTTGGCCCTTGACCGGCTTTGTTCTGTTGGCATGGATCGGAGCCACGGCACGGATTCGAGCGAGCCGGACGGGGATTCCGGGCGGACTGGGCCATATCCGCATGAGCTTTGTCCTTTGGCCATCGGCTCAGAACGGGCACGCCAGCCTGGTTCACGCGCTCGTCATTCTCTCGTTTGCCGCGCTGCCGTATCTGCTGTGGCGTTTTCACATGGCGCGAAGAGAGTTTTCCTGACGCCTCGCTTCCAGGGCCTGTTTCACTTTGAGCGACCAGATGTTCTATCCGGAATTGAAGATGGGGATCAAAACGGCGTTCCCAAAACGATAAACGCCCCAGGGCCCGGTCCGGCGTACTCCTCTGTGGTCTGCGACTTTGAACGGCGGCTCAGCGGTTGGCGGTCAGCGCCTTGCCTCAGGAACGATTTATCCTGCGGACATGCGTGGGTTTGTTTATGTCGTTGTACTTTTCTGTTCTCTGAGCTTCAACTTCGCGTTCTCTTTGGCGCAGGTACTGGAACCGCCCAAGCCGCAGGTGGCGGGAAATCCGAGCGGCAATCCGCTGACCGACCCCGGCCTGACGCCGGAGGTCGAATTCCTCTATCAGCTGGAGGCGAAGTTCGCCGCCGATACGGCAAAGGGTGGAGGGCGCGCGTTCGGCTCGTGGTTTGCGCCGGATGCGGTGACCCTCGGCAACGGCAAGCCTCCCGTGGTGGGGCATGATGCGATTGCTGCTGCCGCGACCTGGTCGCCGGACGTTTATCAACTGACGTGGACGCCGGAAGGCGCCCGGATGGGGCCGGCCGGGGACATGGGTTTTACGTGGGGCCATTATGAGGGGGTCTCCCGGGACGCGCAGGGAAACCAGGTGAAGACAGCCGGCCGGTACATGACGGTGTGGAAAAAGCAGGCCGACAGTACCTGGAAGGTGGAACTGGACGCGAGCAACGAAGGGCCGGCGGAGGACTGCTGCCGGGCGAAATGAGGGCGAAGTGACCCGGCCATGATGCAAAACAGGTCACTTATGTTACCTTAGTGCATGAGAGATGACCGGTGACTTGTTACTACCGGAAAGTACTGTAAACTACACGTATTACAGGACTTGGCATCACCCAAACGGGGCAGGGCGGGTCAGAAAATACTTTGCAACAATGCTCGTGGAACCCCACACGGGGCTCTCCGGCGAAGCGGTCAAAGGTCTCACCACCCGGGCGGGCAGAACCGGCCTGCGTGGGGGTCAGGGACGCGCCGGGGTCTGTGGAGAGGCATGAGCTACCTGGCGAGCAATGCGCAGTGGAGCGAGGCCGAAAGGCTGAAATCCCTGCAGGAATACGACATTCTCGACACGCCGGCGGACCCGGCGTTGGACGAGATCGTTCGTGTGGCCGCTCAGGTGACCGGAGCGCCTTATGCGTATCTGGGGTTCATCGATGCGAATCGGTTGTGGTTCAAGTCGCGCTTCGGGTTCCAGGGGACTGAAATTCCGCGCCTGGCGACGGCGTGCCAGTACACCATTCTTGAACCAGAGCCGCTGCTGATCGGCGATGCGGCGCTGGAGCCGCGGTTTCCCGTCAGAGGCATTCCGCTGACGAAGACGGTTCACTGCCGGTCGTATCTGGCCGCGCCGCTGGTGGGACCGGAGGGCGGTATCGGCACGCTGGCAGTTGTTTCACCTAAGCCGAATCAGTTTACGGAGCAGCATGCGTCGATTCTGGGAGTGCTGGCCCGGCAGGTCATGACACGGCTCGAGTATTCGATTCACACAAAGGGGCAGGACCATTCGCTGCGGAGCCGCCAGCGGATTGAGCGGGCGCTGACGGTGGAGCGGAACTTTGTCTCCGCAGTGCTCGATACGATGAGCGCGCTGGTGCTGGTGGTGGATACCGCGGGCCGCATTGTGCGATTCAACCGGGCCTGCGAGGAGATATCGGGGTATACCTTCGCCGAGCTGGCGGGGCGATCGTTTCCCCAGGAGCTGTTTCTCCCGGAGGAACGAGCGCAGGCGTTCGAATTGCTGGAACAGGCGGGCGCGGATCGGCGGCGCCAGCCGGCGGAGATGCACTGGCTTTCGCGGGATGGGCGGCGGCGGCGCATTGCATGGACAGCCACGACCCTGACGGATGGTCTGGGCGACATCAACTTCATCATCATGACCGGAGTCGACGTCACGGACGAGCGGGAGGCGACGACGGCGTTGCATGCCAGCGAAGCTCGCTACCGGCAACTGGTCGAAAGCTCGCTGGGCATGGTGTGCACGCACGATCTGGAGGGGAAGATTCTCTCGATCAATACCAACGCCGCGGAGAGCCTGGGATACCGCGCCGAGGAAATGGTGGGAACCCGGCTCATCGATTACGTGCCCGACGACCAGAAGCCGGTGTTTGAGCATTACCTGCGGAGCATCGCGATCTCAGGCGAAGAACAGGGAATGTTGACCCTTCGTCACCGCAACGGGGAGGTTCGCTTCATTGCATGGCGCAACCGGCTTCTGGATTTGCCGGACACGCCGCGCTTCGTGCTGGGGCACGGCATCGACGTGACGGAGAAGACGGACGCGGAGAACCGGCTGCACGCGGTGATGCGGCAGCGGGAATCGATCCTCGAGTCGGTCGGAGACGGCATCTATGGCGTCGATATGCAGGGGCGCATCATTTTTGTGAACGAAGGGGGCGCCCGGATGATGGGCTATACCCAGGGCGAGATGGAAGGCAAGGACCTGCTGGCGCTGCTGGGGCACGCGCGGGCCGATGGGTCGGTGTTCCGGATCGAAGATAGCCCCATCTATGCGGCGCACCGGTCGAGTGGGCCGATTCGCGCCCGGGACGAGGTCTTCCGGCACAAGGACGGCCATCCGATCCCGGTGGAATATGTGGCGTGCCCGATGGTGTCAAACGGGCGCGTGACGGGTGTGGTGGTCGCGTTCCAGGATGTCACGGAGCGGCGGCGTCTGGATCGGATGAAGGATGAATTCATCTCGACCGTGAGCCACGAACTGCGGACGCCTTTGACGGCGCTGCGCGCGGCGCTGGGATTGATTGCCGGAGGCGCGCTGGAGAAACGGCCGGAGAAACGGGCGCAGATGATGGATGTGGCCATCGGAAACACCGATCGCCTGGTCCGGCTGGTGAACGACATTCTGGATTTCGAGCGGATGGGAGCGGGAAGATTGCCGATGCGCTTCCAGGAGATAGAAGCCCGAGACCTGCTGCGGCGCGCGACCGATTTGCAGCACCCCAGTGCGCAGAAAGCGGGCATCAATTTCCTGATCGACGCGGGAGCGATGACGTTGTGGATCGACGAAGACCGAATCCTGCAGACGCTGGGGAATCTGATCGCCAACGCGATCAAATTTTCGCCGGCGGGCAGCGAAATCACCCTGCGCGCGCGTGCGCAGAGCGCAACCGAGGCGCTGCTTTCCGTCGAGGATCAGGGGCGCGGGATTCCGCCGGAAAAGCTGGAGATCATCTTCGAGCGGTTCCAGCAGGTGGATGCATCGGACTCGCGCGAAAGCGGGGGGACGGGCCTCGGGCTGGCGATTTGCCGCAACATTGTGCGTCAGCACGGAGGCCGCATCTGGGCCGAGAGCGTGATGGGAAAGGGAAGCACGTTCTACTTCACGGTGCCGCGGACGTCGGCGCGGCATGAACATGCCGAGGCTACGAAGCAGTCTCCGGCGTCGGTGCGGATGCTGTAGCGGAGCGCGCAGCGAGCTGGGTGGGGCGCGCGGTGCCGGCGGCGTGCGGCGTCATCTGGTGCATGGTGACAATCAAGGCGAGGGCGGGAGCTGACCCCATGCAGCGGTAGGAGTGGGGAGTGGCGGCATCGAAGTAAACGCTGTCGCCTGCTTCGAGTGAATGGATATGCTCGCCGTGGCGAATCTGCAGATCGCCCTGCAGCAGGTAGAGGAATTCATAGCCGGGGTGGACGTGCGGCCTTACTTCCGCCGTTTTTCTGACGGGCACAAACTCGGCGAAATACGGGTCGAGCTGGCGGTCTGGAACCATATACGCCAGGCTCTCGAAGTAGTAAGTGGGGTCATCGACGCCGGACTGGGGCAGGCGGACGCGCTCGGCGCGCCGATGCAGGCGGAACAGGGGATGGGGTTCCGGCTCAAAGAAGTAAGATAGATCCCGGCCGAAGACCATCGCGATGCGTGCCAGATTGCGCAGGGTGGGGACCACGCGCCCGGTTTCTAGTTGAGAGAGAAAGCTGGCGGAGAGCCCGGCATGGCGGCCGAGTTCGACCAGGCCCATAGACCGCTTCAGCCGCAGGCGGCGGATTCGCTCGCCAATGCGCTTTTCGGCGATGAAGGTTTCGGCAGAGTGGGAAACGTCGGGGACGGAATCGAAATGGGGCGCAGAAGGCTCGATCTTGCTCGCCATGGCTATTCCAAACGGGGAAAGGCTGATTTGGTGCGAAGCTACCAGAATGTTACCCAAATCACAAGTAGTTTTGATGGAGTGAATAGAACTGGCGATGGCCGTTGCGGCAGAGCGGATCGAAGACCCGCACCTCAAGGAGTGCTGCTCAACGATACGAGTTCCTGATCGTGCGCGCAGGCGGCAAATAGGATTGAATACCCTGTATCCCAGGGAAGTGGTGATGGGCAAGCGCGAAAGACGCATTCTGCTGAGCGGGGCATCGGGTCTGATCGGTACGGCGCTCCAGCGCGCCGCTCATCAGGATTCGATCGACGTTTGTACGTTGGTTCGAAGGCACCACCTCGTTCGGGCGGGCGCCGTCTACTGGAATCCTCGCAAAGGCAAGTTCGCCGTCCATCCCATGGAACTGGAGGGGTTCGATGCGCTGGTCCATTTGAGTGGCGCGAACGTGGGTCGCCGTTGGACGACAAAATATCGACAGGATATTGTTGCCAGTCGGGTGGCGAGCACGGAGACTTTGTGCGAATCCCTTGCGGATTTGCGGCGGCGGCCCCGCGTGTTGCTATGCGCCTCGGCCATTGGGATCTACGGAGATCGCGGAGACGAGGTGCTGACCGAAGAGAGCGCCGCGGGAAACGGATTTCTCGCCGAGACGTGCATAGCATGGGAAGCGGCGGCGAAGAAGGCCGAGGAACTTGGGATTCGCGTGGTGCATCTGCGCTTTGGTGTGGTGCTGAGCCAGAAGGGCGGTGCTCTGAAGAAGATGCTGCCGGCATTTCGTTTGGGGCTGGGTGGAAAGCTGGGAACCGGGCGGCAATGGATGAGCTGGATCAGCCTGCGCGATGTGGTGCGGGCGATTTTCTTTCTGATGGAGCACGAGGAATTGGCGGGGGCGTTTAACCTGACGGCACCGCACCCGGTAACGAATGCGATGTTTACAATGGAGCTGGCGCGGGCGCTGCATCGGCCGGCGATTCTTCCGGTGCCTGCCGGCGCGCTGCGGCTGGCCTTTGGGGAGATGGCGAACGCGACTTTGCTGGCATCCGAGCGCGTGCTGCCGCGACGACTGATGGATGCGGGGTTCCGCTTTGAGGATGTGGAGATCGGGACGGCGCTCAAAGCTCCGCAAAACTGAGGTTGCATGAAGAGGTTAGAGAAGGCTGCGGCCGCATCCGGATGGCTCGTGTTGCTTGCCGGATGCGGGCTGGCGGCCAATCCGCAGCCACCGACCCTGTGGTTGCCTGCGCCGGTGAAGGACCTGGCGGCGACGCGCGCGGGGGATCAAGTACACCTCCACTGGACAATGCCAAAGAACACAACGGACAAAGTGGCGCTGAAGGGCGATCAGCGGGCGCATGTTTGCTGGGTCGATGCGAGCGACATCGTTGCGGAAAGGCTTGCGAAGGCGTGCACGGGAGCGGGCGATGGGTTGTTCGCGCCGGACAAGCCGGCGGATTTCGCGGCAAAGATGCCTGCCGAGCTGGTTGCGGGTGCGCCGCGCGCGGTTAGCTTTTATGTTGAGCTCGAAAATCACGCGGGGAAGACAGCGGGGCCTTCAAACGCGGCCTGGGTAGCCGCGGGCGCGTCTCCGCCATCGGTCACGGACTTGCGCCTGGAGACGCGGGCTGAGGGGGTCGTGCTCCACTGGGATCCAGCCTCCCCCGAAAAGGGAATGGTGCTGCGGATTCGCAGGACGCTGACCAACAAAGCGGGAGCGCCGAAACAGAACCAGGCCAATGGTGCTGCTCCCCCGGAAGAGCAGGTGCTGGAAGTGGATCTGGACAAGGCCGATCCCGGTGTGGCGCTGGATCGCGATGCTGCACTGGATCATGAATGGAAGTATTCGGCTGAGCGGGTCGTTCACGTGGACCTCGACAGGCGTGCGCTGGAGATTGCGGGGACGCCGTCGGAAGCGGTCGAGATCGATGCGAAGGATGTGTTTCCGCCGGGCGTTCCGTCGGGACTGGCTTCGCTGGCTGACGCGCAGGCGAAGGCGATTGATCTGTCGTGGGCTCCGGACACGGACGCGGATTTAGCGGGTTACGTGGTATATCGGCGAGACCAGACGGCCGGCGGGGCGATGGAGCGCATTTCGGGCAAGGGGCTGGTGGTGGGACCGTCGTTCAGCGATGCAACGGTGGTGTCGGGGCATCGGTATGCGTATGCGGTGAGCGCGGTGGATGCGAATGGGAACGAGAGTCAAAGGTCGGGGGAAGTTGAGGAGGAATTGCCACAGTGATTACGCTCAGCGCGCTGTTGGATTCATCACAGAGGGCACAGAGTCCACAGAGATTGGGGAATGGACGGATGAGTCTGGGGTACTGGAATGAGGATCTTTTATGAAGTATTGCCGGTTTCAAACACAAGCAGGGCCCCAGTATGGTGAAGTGGTGGATCGGGCGGGGACGCTTTGGATCGAACGCCTGCTGCCGCCATTCGAGGAGGATCCATGGGTACGGCTGTTTTCAGGGCCGTTTGAGCCGACGCCGTTTGAGACCGTGAAGCTGCTGGCGCCGGTCGTTCCCTCGAAGATTGTCTGCATTGGCCGCAATTATCGGGAGCATGCGGCCGAGCTGGGAAACGAGGTTCCGAAGGAGCCGCTGCTGTTTTTGAAGGCGCCGTCGGCGGTGATTGCCGCGGGCGAGGCAATTCAGATTCCGGCGATCTCGCAGCGGGTGGACTTTGAAGGCGAGCTGGCGGTAGTGATCGGCAAGCGGGCGACGAAGATCGGGCCGGCTGAGGATGTGCGGCCGTACATTCGCGGATACACGATCGTGAACGATGTAACGGCGCGCGATCTGCAGAAGTCCGATGGGCAGTGGTCGCGGGCGAAGGGATTCGACACGTTTTGTCCGATGGGCCCGCTGGTGACGGACGAGGTTGATCCCGCGGAGGGGCTGACCGTCGAGACGCGGCTGAATGGCGAGCTGAAGCAGCATGGAACGACGCGGGACCTGATTTTCGACATTGCCGCGCTGCTGCGCCACATTACGGCGGCGATAACGCTGCTGCCGGGGGATGTGATTCCCACGGGTACGCCGGCGGGTGTGGGGCCAATGAAGGCGGGGGATCGCGTAGAGGTGACGGTGGAGCGGATTGGGACGCTGGCGTCTGTGGTGCAGCCTGTGGCCGGTAGCCAGTAGCCAGTAGCCAGTGACCAATAGCCTGTAGCCTGTAGCCGGTAGCTGGGAGCCGGGAGCCCGTAGCCTGGAGCCATTGCCAGGAGCGTGGGATTGGGGAGCCAGAACAGCAACATTGCGACGGGTCACCGGGGGGCGCATCCAAATAAGAGGAACGGCATTCTCTGTAAAATTTGCAGGAATCGGGCGCGGCGGATCGGCGGAGCAGGGCGGAATGGCGGATAATCTCGAGACAGGTGGGAGGGATGGAATGGCGACATTGCTGGCACAACTGCGGAAGATGACAACGGTGGTTGCCGACACGGGCGACATCGAGGCGATTGAGAAGGTGAAGCCGCAGGATGCGACCACGAATCCGTCGCTGCTGACAACGGCGGCGCAGATGCCCGCGTACAGCAAGATTGTCGACGATGTGCTGCTGGACGCGAAGAAGGAACTGGGCGAGGACGCCGACGATGCGAAGGTGTCGAAGCTGGCATTCGAGAATCTGGCGGTCGCGTTTGGGAAGAAGATACTGCAGATCGTGCCGGGGCGTGTGTCGACAGAGGTCGATGCGCGGCTGTCGTACGACACCGGCAAGACGATGGAGCAGGCGCACTCGATCATCGAGAAATACGAAAGCGCGGGGGTTTCGCGGAACCGCGTGCTGATCAAGATTGCGTCGACGTGGCCGGGGATCAAGGCGGCGGAGAAGCTGGAGAAGGAAGGAATCCACTGCAACCTGACGCTGCTGTTCGGCATTCATCAGGCGATTGCCTGCGCGGATGCGGGCGTCACGCTGATTTCGCCGTTCGTGGGGCGCATTCTCGACTGGTTCAAAAAGGACACAGGCAAGGACTACAAAGGTGCGGACGATCCTGGCGTGCAATCCGTAACGAAGATCTACAACTACTTCAAGAAATTCGGATACAAAACGCAGGTGATGGGGGCAAGCTTCCGCAACACCGGCGAGATTATCGAGCTGGCCGGTTGCGACCTTCTTACAATCTCTCCGCACCTGCTCGAAGAGCTGGATTCGACCGAAGGCACGCTGGTGCGGAAGCTCGATCCAGAGAAGGCGAAGAGCTTGCAGATTGAAAAGCTGACCATCGACGAGGCGACGTTCGAGAAGATGCACGCGGCCGACCGGATGGCGCACGACAAGCTGAAGGAAGGGATCGAGGGATTCAGCAAGGCGCTGGAACAGCTGGAGCAGTTGCTGTCAAAGCGGCTGACCGAGTTGGAAGCCGGTTCGCCCAAACCGGTGGGCGCGCGGTAAGGGCAGGGAACAGGCTATAGGAAGCAGTGGCAGAGATTTGCGTTTCGGAACACCGTTTCGCGGGTCTGAACCGCATCCGATCACGACAGGCAGCCTCGCGGGGCTGCCTGTTTTTTTCGACCCGTATTTGGAGACCACCCCTCTGGAACGCCAATCCATGCCCGCGCATTCCTGCTATCTTGACTAGAGAGTAATGGCCCGGGCATGAGCGGGCTGCGGGGGGAATTTACCCATCGTTGCTCGCGGTTGGTCTCGTATTCGACTCGGAATTTGTATCACTCACTCGCACAAAATGCAGATCAGGCTGGTGACAAGGATGCTGGTGCAGAGCGCCCATGCTCTGTTTTTGCGTTTACTGGGAAGCAGGACGCTGAGGCGAGGCGCCCTTACTCTCGCGGCGGCTGTATTTGGGCAAATACTTTTCGCGCAGGGTATGGAGTCCGTCGTGGGTACACCGGCGGCCGCCGAACTGCCCGATGCGCCCACTCCAACCGCTTCGGTAATGGACGCAGCCGCGTCCACGAGCACCGTGGCGCCCGCAATAACGTCTGACCGGACTTTGCCAGAGGATTGTTCGCTCGATACGACGCATGCGAAGAGATGCCGTGTTCACTGGGGCCAGCTGATTATCTCGACGACGCTGTTTAACGCGTTTGAAGACGCGGGCAACCTGTATACCGGCTACTACTACCGGACGGAGACGACGCAGGGCGACTGGTTCGACCGGTGGATCGATTCGGCGGCGGGCTGGCGATGGAATGTCTGGAACGACGCGAATCCTGTGATCGATGACTATGTGGGCCACCCGTTCATGGGAGCGATCACGTCGGATTTGTGGATCCAGAACGATCCGAAGAGCATGAGGGTGGAGCCGTCAAATAGCTGGCCGTACTGGCGGCGATTGCTGCGAGCAGGGGCCTTTTCGGCGGCGTACAGCTTTGAGTGGAAGCTGGGTCCGACCGGCGAGGCTGGCTTTGGTCACAACGGCGATCACTACTACTACGACAATTCCTACAAGAACGGGAAAGAGCTCACCAACGAGACAGGATGGGTAACGCTGGTAACGACGCCGGTGGGTGGGGATTTGTGGGTGATGGGCGAGGACCTTCTGGATAAGCGCGTGATTGCGCCGGCGGAGGCGCCGGGGCGGAATCCGTTCGCGCTGCTGGGGCTGAGTTTTCTGGAACCGGCACATGCGACGGCGAACATTCTGCGGTTTCGTCCACCGTGGTACCGGGACGATCGGGTGGTGAAGGCGACGTCATTCTGGAGCGATCCGCCGGGTGAGAACGAAGTCAAGTTCGTGGCGGCCTCGAGCTGCAGTCCATAAAGAGACGGAGGTGTCGTCCGTGGCGCCTGGGGCATCGGCGGTGATGCGGACGCAAGGTTCGGAATTGCCAGTCTGGCCGCACCCGGGAGGCCAACACGAGTTCGGCGCGTGGTGGGGATTGTCGCTGATGAGCGGGCACATCTGGGGCTATGCGGGCGATGTGAAATACATGCCCATCGATGTGCGGTATACGTACCTGATCAGCCCGCACGAGAGCTGGACGCTGCGCTATGCTCCGGAATTCACGGCGTTGGCGATGCTGGACTGGCCAACGCCGGGAGCGGTGCCGGTTCCGTACTCGGATCAGCCCGCTGCCCAATATCTGCACACGCGCGCGTATGGCAGCGGCGTAAGTCCGGTTGGATTCGAAACGGATTTTCTGCCACAGAAGCGGATTCAGCCTTTCCTGAGCACGAACGGCGGGTTTGTGTATTACGACCAGCGGGTGCTGTCGCCGCAGGGCTCGCAGTGGATGTACACGATCGACTTTGGGTGCGGGTTCCATGTCTTCCGCAAGGCGCGCCAGGACTGGAGCCTCGGCTACCGGTACCAGCATTTATCGAATGCGAACATCAGCCAACATAACCCGGGAACCGACGCGAATACGTTCTATGTCGCAGTGTCTCGTTTCAGGACGAAGGGATACCGGTAACGCAGCTTTCAGCAATCGCGCCTCCGGAGGCGAATGTCGTTAGCTCACGGTATGCGTGGCCAGCGTAACGGTTACGACATCGTCGGGGGTCTTAGTGGTGCCGCCGTCGCTCTGTGGATGGAATTCAATCGTGAGCGTGGTGGCGTTGACGATGACGCGCAGATAGCCGTAGTCGGTGCCGTCGTAACTCTCGAGGGTCAGGGTACTGTCGATTGGGAGCGGCGTGCGGAAGATGCCGCGCATGGCTTCGAGAGGTGAGTGGCCGCCGCATCCAGCCACAATGTAGGGGATGGAAAGTTTGTTGATGGTGCGGGTATACCGCTGGTAGTTATGCGCGTGGCCTGAGAAGACGGCGTGCGGCCATACGCCGGCCGCTGTGCAGGCGCTGTCGATGTCGGCGAGCATGGCGGGGCTTCCACCATGGGTTGTGCCTCCAGTATAGGGAGGATGATGCACGGCGATGATCACGGCGCCGGCGAACTTGTCGGACTTGACGCGCTTGAGTGCCGCGGTAAGGAACGCAACCTGGCGCTGGTCCAGACCGGCGTAGGTTCCGTTCTGGTCTGAGATAACGCCCGGATCTTCGAGGACGTTGCTGTAGACACCGAGAATGCGCACGAAAGGCGCTTCAAGCGTAAAGTAGACGCCCGGCTGGATCATGGTGGTGCGAACCAGGCCGCCGGCGTCGGGCGAGGATGCGGCCGAGGGCGCGCAGAAATTCCGCAGAAAGGCCTCGAGAGTGGTTGCGGGATCGCTCGCGTAGATAACACTATCGTGATTGCCGGGTATAGCAATGATAGGCGCGGGGTAGTTCCTGAAGGGCTCGTAAAACTGATCGTAGTAGTAAGTCGCTTCGCCGAAGTAATAGACGACGTCGCCAAGGTGGTAGAAGAACGAGGGAACGTCGACGGGATTGGCTTCGGTAAAGTCGCTCACCATCTTGTCGGCGACGAGGCTCTGGGTATCGGGACCTTTAACGCTGCCGGTGTCGCCGACGGAATGAAAGACGATTTGTCCGGAGGCGGTGATCGCCTGGGCTTTTGCCGCTCCGTCGCTGCCGTAGACCTGCGCGAGGGTAAGGATGGGTTCGACGGCATTGCCGGCGGGCTCAGGAACAGGCTCCACAGAAGCGATCTCCGCCAGGTTCTGGTCGGTGACCGGATTCTTAAATCCGGTGGGGTCTGCCGAGGGCGCGGGTTGCGCGAAAACCGGATCGCCGGTTACCGAGGGTGTGGGCTGGGAAGCCTTATGGGGATGCTTTTTGGGTTTGCCAGCGGGAGGAGTGTGTTTGGGCATGAGCGGCTCCTGCGAAGAGAATAGGCGATTTACGGGCGCGCGATGTAAAGGGTGCGTGATTTAGGTCTGGCGCTTCAAGGCCTCGACTGCCAGAAAAAATTTGAAATGCACAGAAAGGTGTATTGTTTGGCGCAACAAATGCGGTACATTGCCGATTCATAGAGAACAGCAAGCTTCTTCAGCCGGGAGCCGGAGAAGCACATGGTTCCCCTTCTTCTCCTTCCGGCGCGGGGAGAGGCGCGGAGGAACGAGATGATTCCCGAACGGCACCCATTACGCCAGCTGTTTCATGAAGTTGTAGCCGGGTGTTACCACAGACACAGTGGTATCACGGACCCGGAATTGACCTCCTATGTGGGGGATTTGCTGACCGAGTTCACGGCTACTGAGACCCTTTACCGCATCCGCGATGCCGAAGGCAAGCCCCTGAAGGATCTGCGCGAAATGGTCGCGGCCTCGGACCCGGTCTTTGGCGCAGCTGCGTCCTTTGACGAGGAGCGTCAGGTCCGGCGGCACATCGGCGACTTCGCGCTGTTCGCGACGGGCATGTATCCGGAGTCGATGCAGCTATGGCGGCACAGCGGGGAATCGAGCTTTGTAGAGATGGTCAAGACCGGCAAGGAGAGCTACTACATCGTCTCGCAGTTCGACCTCTTCGAATACCGGGATGAGGCGCCGCTTTTTGCCCGGCTCTCGGATGAGTTCGAGCGCTGCATGCATGGGCTGAAGCATGTGCGCGAAGAGCTGGACAAGATGGGCGGAATGATTCAGTAGTCCAGGGAGTAGGTAATAGAGAGCAGGGAATAGGAATAAGGCAAGGTGACGAGGCGCGGACTTACCTAAGTCCGCGCTTTGTACTTGGGGCGAGCTTCGATTCTCAGTTCTTACGCAATAGCGGGCTCTTAATCGTGGCGAATGGCTAAGTGAGCGCGCGATCGAGGTGTGTGTATCCACCGTCGACTACGATTTGCTGGCCGGTGGTGTGCGCGCTCTGCGTGGGTGAAAGCAGGAAGACGGTCATCGCGGCGATTTCCGCAGCCTCGGTAAAGCGATGGCCGAGGGGAATCCTGCGGCGAATCGTGGCAAGCGCTTCTTCGGGGTTATCGCGGGTCGAAATCCAGCGCTCATACAAGGGCGTCATGACCTCGGCAGGCAGCACGGCATTGGCGCGAACGCCGAAGGGCGCGAGTTCCGCGGCCCATTCGCGCGTGAGAGCGAGCTGCGCGCCTTTGGCGGCGGCGTACGCGGAGGTTCCACCCTGGCCGGTCAGCGCGACCTTCGAGCTGATGTTGACGATCGAGCCGTGTGAGGCCTTCAGCATGGGCAGCGCGTAATGCGCCAGCGCGTAGTAGTGCACCAGGTTTGTCTTGAGGCTTTCGAGGAAGCGCTCCGGCGAGCCGCTTTCGAGTCCGACACCGTCGTTAACGCCGGCATTATTCACCAGGCCCAGCATGGCGCCATATTTGCCGCGGACGTATTCGATGGCGCGCTCGCATTGCGCCGTGTCTTCGAGGTGGGCCTCGAAGAGATCGCATGGGCGCTGGGCTTCGTGCATTTCGGCGATGAAGTGCCTGACGTTGTCGGAGGCGCGGCTGAGCACGACGACGGTGGCGCCTTCATCAAGGCAGGCCCGGGAGATGGCCTGGCCGATGCCGGCTCCGCCGCCGGTGACTACGATGACGTGCTTGTTGAGGCCGAGGTCCATTGCAGGTTCGCCGGCTGCCGGCCGGCCGCTGTCCCAAAGCATAGCAGGCGAGGTGTTGGGAGCGGCAGGGCAGGCCTAGTTTAGCGAGGACCGTACCCAGGCATCCAGCTGCCCCGTCGCGCGCAGCAGGTTTAATTCCACTTTCATCAGAGAAAAATCGGAGTCGAGAACCTCTTCGTAGCGCTCGCGTTCTTCGATGTGCGCTCTCTGCGCCTGGGCAGGGGGCACCGGCGGAGCATTCTGCGTCCCCGTTCCATTCGTCAGTTCTGTCTCGACGGTTTTCAGTTGCTCCTGCGCCAGTTCGCTTTCGACCTGCGCCACTCGTTGCTGCGCGCCGAGTTCGCGAACCGAGTCGCGCAGAGCGGAGGTTTGCTCGGTGAGAATATTCAGCGAGGCATCGGCGTCGGCGCGGGCGTGGGCCGCATCGGCAGAGGACTCGCGCGCCTTCGCCCGGCGGGTAAAGTCGAAAAACGGAAATGTGACTACGACACCGACAGCAGCGTTGTTGTACTGAAGGCCATTCGGATAGTACTTCGTGTAATTGGCGAATTTTTCAAAAAGGCTGTACTGCGCTCCAAGGGTGACCAGCGGGCGGTAATTCTGGCGTTGGTCACCAAAGGCGATATAGAGCTTCGACTTTGCGTTCGCGTAGGCGGCCGCAACGCTCGGGCTGCTGGGGGCAGTCTGAGCGTCATTATTCTCTAACAAACTCACCGGAGGGGCTGGCGGAATGCTGGAGCCGATCGTTGAGAGTCCAGTTGCGGGGAGGCCGGTGAGGTGCGCGATCTTCTGGCGCATCGCGTCGGCATCATTCTCGAGGTGAATTCGTTTCTCATCGACCTGGGCCGCGGTCAGCTCTGCCTGCAACTCATTGACGCGAGGGTCAACCCCAGCCTGCACCCGGTCCTGTTCGATCCGCACCAGGGATTCCGCGTAGCCATTCTCCTGTTCGAGCGCGGCAATCACCTTCAGATCGTGATCCAGCTCCACATAATCCAGTGCGATGTCGAGGGCGACTTGTTGCCGCGCGTCCTTGAGGCTCAGGGTTGCGCTGTCCAAGCCAGCGTGCGCGGCCCGGCTATAGTCACGCTGGGACGACGAATAAAGCAGCGACTGCGAAGTTGCCTCGAACAGCGACGGATAGCCCAGCGGATAGCCGTAGACGTAGCCAGGGTTGGCGCCCATCACAAGATTGGGAATGTAGGCATCTCTGGTTTCCTGCCATGCCGCGGTCGCCTTCTGCACATTCGCCTCGGCCGCGCGCACCGACGGGCTATCCTTCTCCGCAAGATCGACCGCCGTCGACAGGGAAATCTGCGCACCGGCAGCCAGAGGAGCCAGCAGCATCACAGCCGCCGCAATTCTTATCGGGATTGCAAAGTTCGTTTTGATTCGGACCGGTCGAGGCTCTCGCATCGTTTCGAGTTTACAGACCGCTTCTGGCGAATGCATTGGCGGGCGGAGGAACGCGATAAGCGGAAGCCAGGGCGTGAACCTCCGCCAGCTGCAGATGGGCGGCCTTCAAGTCGCCCTGGATTTGCAGTAGATCCGCCAACTGGGCGCGGACGACGAACGTGGGCGCGAGTTCCGAGTGCGCATGCGATTCCAGATACTGTTCGAGCCACTGGATGGCGATTTGCGGTTCGCGGCCCGCCAAAGCCAGGTTGCTGGCTCCATCGACGAGCGCGGGACCGCGATTGAGATCGAGCGAGGCACCGGTGTGCGCGGCCGTCACCATTTCGTCCAGCCGCCCGCGGCGCCGATAAAACGCCGCGAGATCCATCCACGCGTCCGCAGGATAGGACGACTGCCGGATTGCGGCCTTGAAATCCGCTTCCGCGGATGGGTAGTCCTTTCTGGATTCAGCCATGCGCGCCTGAAGGTTGAGAGCTCTTGAGGGGTCGACACCCCGCAGTTGCTGGACGATGGCCTCTGCGCGGACCATTCCTCCGCCGACTAAAACGGGCGCCATCACGTCGAACTCGCCCAGATCGGCCAGGGCGTCGGCATTGCGGGGATCAAGCTGGACCGCCTGCTCAAACTCAGCGCGGACTCTGCGGGCGAGCGGATAACCGGAGACGAGCGATGCGTGCTCGGCTTTCTTGCCGTAAGCGCGGCCGAGCCAGAGATGGAAATTGCTGTCGCCTGGGGTTAACTTCGCCGCGGCTTCGCAATCGGCAATGGCCTGGTCCCACTGCTGTTCCTGGTAGTAAATGCGGCAGCGGAGATTATGAGCCCTGGCGTCGTTGGGATTCTGGCCGAGCGTGATGGCTAAAGCCGCCAGAGCCTGATCGGCGCGCCCCTGGTCGAGATCCTGCTGGACAGGGCTGGCTGCGGCTGACGGCAATGACCATGCCCCCGCGCCGAGGAATAAGAGGCTCGCGAGCAGCAGGATTGGTCTCCGCACGATTTCCCCCTTACTGAACCACTTTGACGGGGACGCCGTCGCTCAGCGGTTGAGCATTCGTGGTGCCCAGGGCCACGATGTCGCCGACTTGAAGCCCTCCGGTAATTTCCACGCTCGTGAGATTCAGCTTGCCGACAGTCACCTTAACGCGGTGGAGGGAATCGCCCTGTTTTCGATAGACGAGGGTCGAGCCCTGCTCAATATGCAGCGCATCGCGCGGGACAATGAGAACGTTGGATTCGTTGGCCACTATTGCGGTCACACGAACATTGGTCTCCGGCAGCAGGGCGCCATCGGCATCGATGATGGAAACGAGCACGTCCCCGACGTTGCGGGTGCCCACAGTGATGATGGTCGAGGGCATGCGGCTGATCAGGCCGTGCCAAACCTCGTCAGGCCGGGCATCCCAGACAATGGTTGCCGGCTGCCCGACGGCGAGCTTGCCAAGTTCGGGCTCATCGAAGTAAGCGTGAACCTGGAGCCTGGAGAGATCGGCCAGCGACAGAAGGCGGTCTCCCTGGTTGACATACTCGGTTCGCGAAACGGGAAGGGAATAGACGGTTCCTGCAAACGGAGCGTGGACGACCGCGTGGCGGAGGGCATCGAGGGCTGCGTCGTAGGCGTCCTGCGCGTCGTCGAGAGTGGCCCTGGTGTGAGCCAGATCGGCGGAGTCGTAACGCGCGGTCTGCTTCTGCTGCAACAGCTGTATGGAGCTGTTGTCCGCAGAGAGCCGGGCCTGGGCAGCGCTGACCTCGCTGGGCGATGCCGCGCCGGATGACTGCAGCTTTTGCAAAGCGTCAATGTCGCGCTGCGCCTGGTCGCGGTCGATACGGGCTTTCTGCAACTCGCCACCGAGGGAAAGCCGCTCTTCCTGGGTTCCGCCGCGTTCCTCAGCCTGCTCGACGGCCTGGGCTCCTTTGAGTGCAGCGAGGGCCGTCGCTACGCGGGCGCGCGCTTCTGTGTCGTCCATGGCGACCAGGAGCTTTCCGGCCGGCACTTTTTCGCCCTCATGCACATCGACGGTCTGAATGATTCCGGCGAAGGGAGCGTGCGCCTCATAATTCACCTGGGGCTGCGGTTCGACCTTGCCGTTGGTCGCCACTGTGCTCTTCAGATCTCCGATGGTTGCGGCCGCGACACGGATGGGCAAGCTCCCTCGCGTCATGAGGTGCACCGCGTAAAAAATAAGAATGAGGGCGACGGCGGTGACGATCCACACACGAGCCGTTCGGGAAGTTGCCTGCCTGTTTGCCATTCAGTAAAACCGAGAGACAGTATATAAGACACACATCATGGGCTTTAGGGTTCGGAAGATTGCGAAATTGGCGTAGCCGCATGTGCACCCTGGGACGTTTCCAGCGCACTTGATAGAATTGAAAAGCTTCGTCTCGGCGGTGGATTCGGGGAGAGTTTTTGTGATGGCAACCAGCGCGGCCAACCCGAGGGTACAGGCGCATGAGTTGATCGAGCGCATGACCATCGGTCAGGTTTCGGCGGTAGTCGGCCTGCTGGAGGCAATGCTGAATCCGGTTTCGGTGGCTTTGGCGAACCCGCCTTATGACGATGAGCCGGTCTCTGAGGAGGAGGCCCGCGCCGTTGCCATTTCAAAGGAATGGCTCAGGCACAACCGGCCCATCCCGAACGAGGAAGTGCTGGCCGAGTACGGGCTTACCAGCGAAGATTTCGAGCGTATGAGATGCACTCCGCTCGAGCCCGACTCCGGCCAGTCCTCTCGGTAGGTGATGGGCGGGAAAGCGGTCTCGTGGACAGAGCAGGCAAAGGCGGATCTCCGCGCAATCGACCAGCCCACAGCTCTTCGCATTCTGAATCGTTTAGCAAACTATCCTGCCACTGGGGCGGGCGATGTGAAGCAACTCAAGGCCGTCGAACCTCCCGAATTGCGTCTTCGAGTCGGTGACCACCGCCTTCGCTTTTACGATCTCGGCGACTCTATCATCGTCCTCGCAGTGAAACACCGTCGCGAAGCCTACCGCTGACGGCAATGCGGCGTGCCATAAAATTGATCCATGGCAACCGAAACCCGATACACCGATGAGCATGCCCAGGCTGGGCTGGACTTCGACTTTCCAGCGATCGAGACGTGGGAAAACCAGTTCCCCGGCTATGAGATTGTTATCGACGATCCGGAGTTCACCTCGGTATGCCCGAAGACCGGCCTGCCCGATTTCGGCACGATCACGCTGCGCTACATGCCGCGCGAGCAATGCCTGGAGTTGAAGTCCTGGAAGGAATATCTTTTTTGCTACCGGAACCTCGGCATCTTCCAGGAGAACGCGGTGAACCGCATCCTTGAAGATGTTGTCCGCGCCAGTCATCCAGTTTGGGCGGTGGTGAAGGGCGATTTCCGGCCTCGGGGCGGAATCTCCACCACGATTGAAGCCCGCTGGCCCAGGCCGCTCGCCGATTCGAAGCCACCTGAATCGGAATGAGCAGCTGGGCGCTGGCGATCTTTTAGGTTATTGCTCCGTTAGTAAGCCGGTTCCCACATCTCCACCGCAGGAACCGCCCACGATCGACCAGTTGGCGATGGTCAGTTGCGTGGCTGCGCTGTTGAAGGTGCCCGACGCGGTCAGAGTGGCTCCGCTCCCGGGATCGGTATAAGTCATGGACAGATTGCTGCCCGTAACCAGGGACGTAGTGAGGGTCGGCTGCTGCGAGAAGCAGCTGTTGTTGGGGAACGTGGCCGTTCCCGAGAGAGAGAATTGCCCATTCTGGTCGGGCTGTGTGGTCTGCTCAAGAAACGCGGAGACTGGAAGCTGATTACCGGCCGCGTCGAGGAAATTTCCCGTGTAGGTGCCGCTGATTTCCGAGTAGTCGGTCGCGGTTACGTCGGCTGTGCCGATGGAAGCGCAATTGCCGCCGGCGAATGTCCAGCTGGCGTTGGCGATTTCTTTGCCGTCGGGAGTGACCTGACCCTTCAGCGTCAGGGTTGTGCCGTTGAAAGGCGACGAGATCAGCAACATCTGGTTAGTACCGCCGACCGAGCCGGTCAGCAGAATGTTTGTAGTGGGACTGATGCAGGTGGCCCCGTTGAGATGAGCGACAGCGCTCACTGTTTCATAGGCGCCCTGTGTGAAACCGAGATTCAACGTCTCAGCGGATGCGGCGGGAGCGAAAGACCAGTTCCCCGACAGAGAAGTGCCCACTTGCAGAGGAGTGTTCGCAAGACCGCAACCAACGACGAGAAAACCAGACAGAAGAGAGACCACAAGGCCGAAAGCGATGGCCAGGAGACGTGCAGTACTGCGTGTGCGCATGACGGAGGCCCTTTACCTCAGGAGGAGGTATCCAGAAGATAAAGGGGTGTTCCCGGATCGACCAGACCACGAAAGGGGGCGGTGAGCCCCGAAAGAGGCATTACGAGAGTGATGAAAGGGGCGAGAATGCATCGGGAGCGATGCAATGAAGAGTCGATCAGACCCAATCACGGAAACCTGCGACGAATCTGTCCGCTATTGGGGCGGCTGCTGCTGTTGTTGGAGTTGGCGAATCCGCTGCATCTCCTGGATCATTTCAGCAGGCGACCTCGGTTGCTGTCCGTTCGGCGTAGTCGGAGGAGGCATATGCGCCGGAGAGTTCGCATCCTCAGCCGGAGTGTTCATGGGCATGGGCGGCGGCGGCTCCTCTTCTTCCGGTTCCGGCGCCGAGGGCGTGTTGTTCTGCGCCGTGGTTAAGGGCGCATTGCTGCGCGCCGTGAGTACGATCTCGCGCGGGGTCCCCTTTTCAGTGGCGCCCACCATCAAAAAGTTATAGCCAGCCCCGTCGAGGAGGGAAGAAAGAATTTCGCGGGGATTGCCGGGACCATAAATTCCAAAGACCCGCTGGTCCTTCTGGTCCAGACCGTCGACGGTCATACCGGTGGACGATGCTAACTGATCGAGGATCTGGGACAGGCTCGAATTATTCGCCTCCACGGACAGCGAACCGCCGCTCAGCGTGATGCGTGCCGCCTGCGCTGGCTTGTCCTGCAGAGAATTGGGGGCCAGGGAAATTGTGCTTACCACCGGCGTAACCGGCGCTGCCTGTGAAGTTGACGCCGCTGCCGGCTGCGGCATCGCCGCAGGCGTTATCCCCGCCATACCGGGCGAGCCGGGAGCGATTGGCGGCATCGGTCTGGGACCGCCAGGCCGCGGTCCCATGCCAGGGGGAAAGTGCATCTGGCGACCGTCTGGCATGGTTCCGGAGGGCTGCATCACCTGGGCGGGGCACGAAAACGCCAAAGCTGCAAAAGCAACCGAGGGCAGGCATCGTGTGAGGTGCGAAAACCGCATCGTAGTCATAGGGCCGGCAGGGGCGCCGCGTTGCCGTTATGCCTCTGCTCCTCTGTACTAGACTAGCAGTGATTCGAATTCGCTCACAGGGCGAATTGAAGGGAAGTCTCCTGATGCGTTGCCACTTTTCGGTCAATGGGCCCCAATCCCGGGCCAAAACCGGCGTTAAGGCCTGGCTCAAAGACTCGTTGAAGGCTTCGGCCATGGTCTGGCTCGTGCTGCCGTTCGCGTCGGCGGCGCCGGCGTTTGGCGTTTCGTGCATGACCCAGTCGCAGATGGCGGGGGCCCAGCGTACCGTTTTGGAGCAGTCGGCGCAGATGCTGGGAGCTAACGTTCAGTCGGGGAACGCGGCCGCGGTCCGAGCCGAGACCATCTCCGCGGTGGCGGCTCAATTTGACGGCATCGCTGGATCGATTCAGGCTGTGGATACCTCGATCCAGCACGCCACGCTCACCGTAGACGGGCTGTACCTGCTGGATGCGAGCGATTTGAAGGCCGCCGACGAGACACAGTTTTTCTGCGGAGTGGCGGGCTCGCCCCTCACGGTCGAGATTACGATCCCGGGCCTTCCTGCTGGCAAGTACGCGTTGGCGATTCTCCACGCGACCGGGGTGAAACAGCCGCAGCAGATTTCCATGGTTCTCGAGAACGATCCAGCGGGGAGCCCGATCTGGAAGCTGGCGGGCTTCTTTACCCGGCCGATGACGATGGGCGGCCACGACGGCATTTGGTTCTGGCGCCAGGCGCGCGAGTACGCAGCGAAGAAGCAGTTGTGGGATGCCTGGTTTTATTACCAGACGGCGCAATATCTGCTTAATCCGGTGGATTTCCTCTCCAGCCCCAACCTGCAGAAACTGCAGCGCGAGGCCGAACAGACACGGCCAGACAATCTTCCTGGCGCCGACCCGTTACATATCAGCGCCGGGGCCCAAACCTTTGACATCACCAGCCTGCACACGGGCGAGCTCTCGGACCAGCTCGACCTGGTGATCACATACAAAGCCACACCCAACCAGGACATGGTTGCGGCTCGCGCGCAGGTGACCGCCGTGATGCGAGCGCTGCTGCAGCAGCACCCTGAACTGCAGAGCGCTTTTCACGGACTATGGGTGTACGCAGCCACGCCGGGAAATCCAAGCCCTTTTGCTCTCGAACTTCCCATGGATCAGATCGAGAATTCCGCTCCATCCGCCGGGCAACGCAGTTAACCTCTTAACAAGCACGGATCAGATAACAAGGGAAAGCAGGCTGGACAGACCTCCGCATGGCAAGTCAAACGGAAAAGCTTTTGAGTGAAGTGATCGAGCAGCGGCGCGCGACGCCGAGTTTTGACGGCGCGCCCATCCCCGACGACGATCTGAAGACCATTCTCGAAGCGGGGCTGAAAATGCCCAGCGGGTACAACCTGCAGCCCTGGCGTTTCGTGGTTGTGCGTACGGCGGAACAGCGGCGGCGCCTGAGGGGTGCGAGCTTTAACCAGGCAAAAGTGGAGGAAGCCTCTGTAGTTATCGTCGCCTGTGGGGACAAAGATGGGTGGCGCTCGGACATGGAGGAAATGATCCGCATGGGACGCGAGGCCGGCATGACTGAAAACTACGCCGAACAGGCTCGCGTTAATATTCCGGCTTACCTTGGCAATCACCCGAATCTAACTGCCTGGCTGAACCGGCATGTGATGCTCGCCTTTTCCGGAATGATGCTGATGGCGGAAGCGCTAGGCTATGACACAGCCCCCATGGAAGGCTACGAGGCCGAAAAGGTTTGCGATGTGCTGAATCTGCCGATCAGCTACGAGGTGGTGGCGCTGCTTGCGATCGGGCATCTTAAGGGGCCGGATAAGTACAACGGCGGGCGCTTCGCTATGGCGCGGACGGTCTTCGATGGCGAGTACGGCAAGCCTATCAAGCTGTAGGCAGGGTGCAGGGTGGAGGGTACAGGGTGCAGGGTACAGGGTGTAGGTTGCAATCAAGGTTACGGGTTACAGGTTACGGGTTACAGGTGAGGCTTGAGTCTGAACGTGGCACGAGGGCGCATTTTGTAACCTGCAACCTGTACCCCTTTACCTGTGAAAAGGGAATTTCCTGAAGCTCCCATTGCGGGAGTTGGCGCTACCTGTAACCTGCAACCTGTACCCTGTAACCTGCACCCTGTACCCTGTAACCTGTACCCTGTACCCTGTAACCTGTACCCTGTAACCTGTACCCTGTACCCTGTACCCTGTACCCTGTGAGAAGGGAATATCCTGACGCTCCGATTGCGGGAGTTGGCGCGGTGATTGTGCGCGACGGCCCGGATGGACAGAAGCAGGTACTGCTGATCCGTCGCGGCCAGGAGCCGCTCAAGGGCGAGTGGTCGCTGCCTGGCGGGGCGGTTGAACTGGGCGAGACTCTCGAAGAGGCCATCCGCCGTGAAGTTTTCGAGGAAACCGGCCTTACCGTTACGACTGTTGACATCGTCCAGGCGTTCGATCGCATCTCGCACGACGAGCTTGGGCGCGTACGCTACCACTACGTGCTCATCGATTTTCTGTGCCGGGTCGTTGACGGGGCGGGTGCTGGCCAGGGCGGCCTCGATAAGGCTGGCGCGGAACACCAGATCGTCTGCGGGACGGACGCCCTTGAAGGGCGATGGGCGGACGCCGATGCATTGGACGGCTTGACGCCATTGACTATCGAAGTGATCCACAAGGCGCAGCGGATGGCATCCTAAGTCGAGGAGGACGGCGGAAGGCATGGCAACCATCGCAAGCCCACCGCAGCCAACAACGAAACGCCGCGGCTGGCGCGCGATGCGATGGGCGCTGCTGGGTGTCCTTACCCTGCTGGCGGGCGTTGTGCTGTTTGCATTGGTTCGGCCGCTGTCGATGCTACTGACCGTGATAGAGGCCCGGCTATTCTTCGACGGTATTTCCAGTCACTATACCGAGATTCCTTTCGCGGGCGCACCTCGGGTTCGTGTCCATTACTATGCGGGGGGATCGGGGTCGCCGGTGGTGCTGGTCCATGGTCTTGGAGGACGCGCCGAAGACTGGGCTGGTCTGATGCCCCAGCTCGTTCGCGATCATCATCGCGTCTATGCTCTCGATTTGCCAGGCTACGGCCGCTCCGACTGGCCGCGCAACGCGGACTACTCTATCGCTGAGGAATCCGCGGCCGTCGAAGCCTTTCTCGACGATCGGCATCTCGAACGAATCGACCTGGGCGGATGGTCGATGGGCGGCTGGATTGCCATGCGCATCGCGCTCGACCAGCCGGGGCGAATCCGCCGGCTCATGGTCTTCGACAGCGCGGGCACGAAATTTTCACTCACGTGGGATGTAGCACTCTTCGAGCCCGATACACCGGCGAAGCTCAGCGCCCTGGACGACCTGCTCATGCCGGGTCGCGCTCCGGCCGTACCCGGGTTCATTGAGCACGACATCTTTCGCTTCGTGGGCAAACATGGCTGGGTTGTCAGGCGCAACATGGACTCGATGCTGACCGGCAAAGATCTGCTCGACGGCAAGCTGGGCGCGCTACGGATGCCCATGCTCATTGTCTGGGGCAAGCAGGACCATCTGATTCCGGTGAGCGTGGGCGAGCAGATACATCGCGATGTGCCGCAGTCGGAACTGGAGGTCTTTGACGGATGCGGGCATCTGGCGGCGGGACAGTGCGCCGCGCAAATCGGGCCGGTGGTGAAGGGCTTCCTCGATGAAAAATCTCCGATCGGCGGGGGAGAGGCGGAGATTGCTCGTAGACCCTGGTAGGGATCCGTTACCCGCCCCCAGGAATGCGGACTAAGCTGGCAACCCTGGGGCTGGCGCCATCGCCCTCTGGCGTTGATGTGAACCGTTACCCGAGGCACGATTGAAGAAACCGAGGCGATGTCGAAATTGCCCCCAGCTGCCCGTCTTCCCAGTGAGCGAAGAAGTTGATCGTTCTAATTCACTGAGGGGACAACTGCCATGCAGACTGCAACGAACATTGAAAGAAACACAGCGAATGTGAAGAAGCTCATCGACGAAGTCATCAACACTGGCAACCTTGAGTTATGCGATCGCTACCTGGCTGCAGACCGGATCGACTATCAGGACTTTGGCCTCCCGCCTGGAATGGCCAATGGACATGAGGGGTTCAAGAGAGTGCTGGGCGGCTTTATCAAGGCTTTCCCCGATCTGCGCCTTGAGGTTCAATTCACGGTTTCCGATGATGACCGCATCGTGCTTTTCATTTCGACAACGGGGACTCATCGAGGTCCGTTTATGGGTGCGGCGCCCACAGGCAAGCAGTTCAAAGTCAACGGCGTTGACATATTTCGCTTCAACGATGATGGGAAAGTCGCCGCTCACTGGGGTGTCTTTGACACTTTCGGAATGCTGGCGCAGCTTGGGCTGGCGCCGGGGCCGGGACAATCCTGAATTGCCGGAGGAACTCGCTTCCCTGATTACTTCTCCCGCAACCTGGGTCCGCTTCGTCACGAGCGGACTCAGCCGGATGACTTGCCGACGGTTTTAGGGAGTTTCTCGAAACAGAAACTCACGCATGGCGGCATCTTCACAAAGGCCGATGGCGCGCGTGTATGCGGCCCTCGCCTCATTGATGCGTTGGACAAGCTTCAGCAGATACGCTCTCAACGCCCAGTAAGGCTGGTAGGTCTCAACCGACTTCATGGGGATCTCTTCCAGAAGCGCCAATGCAGATTCCGGACCGCGGCTTTCGGCCACAGCTGCTGCGCGGCCTACCAATGCGCCAATGGTCGGCGCAATGCGAACGAGTCCCTCGTACATCGCTGCGATCGATGTCCAGTCGGTACAACCGGTCTGCGCGCGGTGCGCGTGCAACGACTGGATTGCAGCTTCCAGCTGGAAATGTCCGATCCGTCCAAATTGCGCGGCGCTTCCGAGCAGTCGCTCTGCTTCGTGGATCGTCGCAGTCGACCACCGGGTTACATCCTGTTCCGACAGAGGGATGTATGCGCCACTCTCCGAACGGCGAGCATGGCGACGTGCTTCGCAATGCAACATCAGCGCCAGCAGGCCATGAACCTCCGGTTCGCTCGGCATGAGTTGCAAAAGCAACCTACCCAAATCGATGGCTTCTTTTGCCAGTCCTTTCCGCCGCTGATCGGCACCGGCAACGTCGTCCCAGCCGCTGCCGTAGGCCGCATAGATTGCTTCCAGCACGGCATCAAGCCGGCTGGGCAGATCAGTGGCTCCGGGTAATTCGAACCGCAAACCAGCGACTCGAATCCTGGTTTTGGCACGGCTCAGGCGTTGTCCCATGGCGGAGGGCTTTACCAGAAAGGCGGAGGCGATGCGAACAGCATCAAGGCCAAGCACGACCTGCAGCATCATCGGAGTTCTGGCTGCTTCGTCGATGGCTGGGTGTGCACAAACAAAGAGTAGTTTGAGCCGCTCGTCGGGAAATATCTCGGCTGATTCGGCCATTTGCAGGGCCACGTCCGTGATTGCGATCAGGGCAGGCGTCGCCTCTTCATGCACCTGGCGGTGTCGCGCGGCGTCTATCAGTTTGCGACGAGCGGCAACGAGAAGCCAGGCTTCCGGCTTCTCCGGCACACCGGTTCGAGGCCATGTTTCGAGGGCCGACCGGAAGGCGTCGCCGAGTGCATCCTCGGCAGCAGCCACATCCTTGCATCGAGCCGACAGAAAGGCGATGAGGCGGCCCCACGAATTGCGGGCCGCTTCCTCAACCGCCTGATACGTATCAATCATCCCTCGGCGGGTCCTGTCATTGCGGGCCTTACTTCAACTCCGCCTCCTGGGCCGGCGGGATAGCGAGCGGCCCAGTCCAACGCTGCATCGAGATCGGGCACGTCGATCAGAAAAAAACCGCCGAGTTGCTCCTTGGTTTCGGCAAACGGCCCGTCCTGGACCAGGCGCTTGCCGTCGATAATTCGCAGCGTGGTGGCGGTGTCCGGGGGCTCAAGTCCGGCTCCCCCGGCCAGGATGCCTGCATCCCTGATCGCTTTCAGGTACGGCATGAAACTTCCCCAAAAGGCGTCTCTGGTCTTCGGGTCAGTCCGAGAGTCGAATTCCTTCTGGTTCAGGTAGAACATCAGCATGTACTTCATCGGATCCCTCAAGGTTCAATGTGACGCTAGTCCGCGTCCAAAAGGATGACGTGCCCTGATACCTCATTTCGACACCGGCCTGAATATTTATGCAGGAAGCAACAAATTTCACAACAGGACATCAGCGAGCTGGCGTGGACTGGTGCATTTGTTGCTGTAACTGATCGCAGAATTCCCGGTAGCGGCGGACAAAGCGAAAGTCGGCGAAGAGTGTAGCAGCGGCGATCAGCAGGCAGGCCAACAGAAGCAGGCGGCTGCGGCGGTCCGGGAAGCGTCCCATCTGGCGAAAGCAGATTGAAATCAGAAATGCGGCGAGGGTGGCGAGGACCGTGAGGGGCGCCAGCGAATCGCAGTGGATCGCCGCCGAGCGCAGCATCAGCCATGCGGAGCCACCGGCGGTGAGGAGCGCGAGACAGGTTGTAAGGAGAATGCGGGACTGCTTTGGAGGCCGTGCGGGGCGACTCGGCTTCGGAGTCAGCGCCGGGAGCGGAGACATATCGGCATTGTAACCAGTGCCCGATGATGTTCAGACTGAAGACCGCGGTCGATCCGGGTTCGGGGTTCGCGGGGTCGGGCGCTAAAATAAGCAAATGCATTGCTTGCCGCGTCCGGGAGCTGCCCTGGCATGAAGCGTCTCTGGCGCCTGCTGTACTACGCGCGCCGCTACTGGCTGCAGGCTCTGTCGGCCGTGGTGCTGGCCGCCGGCGTAGGACTCATGGACGCCTTCCGCGTTCTGCTCATCGGCCCGATCTTCGACAATGTTCTCAACCCCAAAGTGGCGAGCGGCGCCAAGCAGACCCCGCTTCTCGGCGAGCTCGGGGCGCGCTGGCACCTCAACATCCGGCCCGAGCTGCTTGTTCCTCACTGGATTCACAACGACTGGTCGAGCATCGCCTTTGCATTCGTTGCCGCGACGCTGCTGAAGGGTATTTGCGACTACGCCGGCACGTACCTCGCGAACTACGCAGGCTTCGGCATGATCACCGACATGCGCGACGACCTCTACGAGGCGATCCTGCGCCGTTCGGTTTCTTTCTTCCAGAAGCACACCACGGGGTCGCTGCTCTCGGCGCTGATCAACGATATCGAGCGCGTGCAGTATGCGACCTCGTCGGTTCTGTCGGATTTTCTGCAGCAGGCGTGCACCCTTTTCTGCATGGTGGTGGTGGTGATTGCCCTCGGTGGCAAGCTGGCCTGGGTGTTGCTGATCTTTCTGCCGATCGTCGCCGGATCGATTCGCCGGATCGGGCGCGATGTGCGGCGGACCACCCGCAAGGGCCAGGACAAGCTCGCCGACATCCAGAACATCCTGCACGAGACGATCACGGGCAATCGCATCGTTAAAGCCTTCAACATGGAGTTCTGGGAGCTGCTGCGTTTTCGCCAGGCCGCCCGCAAACTCTTCCGCGCCAATCTTCGTTCTGTGCGGGCCCAGGCCCTCACTTCGCCGCTGATGGATTTCATCGGGGCGGTCGCGATCGCGCTGCTACTGCTGCTGGGGCGCAACGAGATTGGCCATGGAGCGATGAGCGGCGGAATTTTCTTCGCCTTCATCGTGGCGCTGTTCAAGATGTACGATCCCATCCGCCGGTTTGGGATTTACTACAACAATTTTCAGCAGGCTGCCGGAGCTTCAGCCGCAATCTTCGATTTCATGGACGACCATGACGAAGTCGTCGAAGCAAAGCATCCGCGCGTTCTGAAGGGGTTCGGGGACAAGATCGTTCTCGAGCGAGTGAGCTTCCAGTATCCCGAGGGTCAGACCGACGGGCCGCCCATCGTGCTGCACGATATCGACCTCACCATCCATCGCGGGGAAGTGGTTGCGCTTGTCGGCCCCAGCGGAGCAGGGAAGTCGACGCTCGTGAATCTGATTCCGCGCTTCTTCGACGTCACCGGCGGCCGCATCGTGATCGACGACTGCGATGTGCGCCAGGCAAGCCTTTCATCGCTGCGCGCGCAGATCGGCAAAGTGACCCAGGAGACGATCCTCTTCAACGACACGGTGCGCAACAATATCGCCTACGGCCAGCCGGATGTACCGTTAGCGCGCGTGGTGGATGCGGCGAAGGCGGCCCTGGCCCACGACTTCATCGAAAGAATGCCGGATGGCTACGATACAGTGATCGGAGAGAAGGGGTTCCGGCTCTCCGGCGGGGAGCGGCAGCGCCTGGCGATCGCCCGGGCCATCCTCAAGAATGCGCCGGTTCTGATTCTCGACGAAGCCACCTCCGCGCTCGACGCGGAGAGCGAATCGCTGGTCCAGGCGGCGCTGGCCAATCTGATGCAGGGCCGAACCGTCATCGTTATCGCGCATCGGCTCTCGACGGTGCGCCGGGCGACGCGCATCGTGGTGCTGGAGAGCGGAAGGATTACCGATAGCGGTTCTCATGAAGAACTGCTGCAAACCTCGGCTACGTACCAAAAGCTCTACCGGTTGCAGTTTATGGATATTGGCGTGAACGGAAATCACACAGGTGACGCGGGGATGACCGCGTCGCGGTCCGCTCGGCCGGAAGAACCCGAATTGACCGCAGCCACTGAGCCAGCGCTCATCGGAAAGACCGAACGATGACTGAAACCGGTCAGCCGCAGGCGAAGCAGTCCGGGGCGAAGCCGCCGGTTTCCTCCATGACCGGGTTTGCACGGATCGCCGGCCGGGTTTCCGACACGCTGGGTTTTTCGCTCAGCCTGAAAAGCGTGAACCACCGTTTTCTCGATCTCCACATGCGTTTGCCGGCGGGCGCCGAGGGCATTGAGATTCAGCTGCGCCGGTTGCTGAAGGAGAAGCTACGCCGCGGCCACGTTGAAGTCACGCTGAACCTCGAACGCAGCCAGAAGGCCGAAACAGGGTACGATCACGCGCTCGTGGCCGCTTATGTGGAGGCCTTTCGCGCAGCCGCCACCGAGCATCGGCTGACCGCTGAACCCGACCTCAACGCCGTCTTTCGCCTGCCCGGCGTTCTGATGGCCGAGGCGCGCAACAACGATGAAGAGCTGCGCGGCCTTGAAGAGGCTGTTTTGAGCGAAGCTGGTTCGCTGGTGGCCGCTTTGGAGACCATGCGTGCCCAAGAAGGGTCGCTGCTTGCTGACGAGCTTCGCGCTGGTATGGGGCGCCTTCGCCTGCTGGTCGACGAAGCCGCCCTGCTGCGGGAAAAGGTCCAGCAGGCCTATGTCGAGCGCCTCAACCAGCGCCTCAAGGCCATGCTCGACGGAGGCTTCGACCAGGGCCGCATTCTGCAGGAAGCTGCGCTCATTGCCGAGCGCAGCGATGTGGAGGAGGAAGTCACGCGTCTGCGAACCCACATCGATCACTTCACGGGGTTGCTGGATCAGGGCGGGGAAGTCGGGAAGAAGCTCGATTTTCTGCTGCAGGAGATGAACCGCGAGGCTAACACCCTGCTCTCGAAGACCAGCGGCGTAGCGGGTAACGGCACGCGCATTACCGAAGCGGGGCTGGGCATGAAGTCTGAGATTGAGAAGGCGCGGGAACAGGTACAGAATCTGGAGTAGGGAAAAGCAGGGAACAGGGAGTAGGCAATAGGGAATAGACAAGCAAGAGCAAAGGCAAAGGCAAAGGCAAAGGTAAAGCCGAGAAGAGCTATTAGCAAGAGGCGATTAGCGAAGAGCGTTTAGCAAAGGCAAGAGCAAAAGCAAAGTCGCCAAGAGCTACTGGCAAAGGGCGATTAGCAAACAGCGTTTAGCAAAGGCAAGAGCAAAGGCAAAGGCAAAAGCAAAAGCAAAGGCAAAGGCAAAGGCAAGAAGCAAAGGCAGGTCCTTACGCCAGGCGCTGCGCGCTTCGGTCGGGAGGCCAGAGGTTTTGGTACGGAGGGGAGAGGGACGCTTGGCGGGAATACTGTTCATCATTTCGGCGCCCTCCGGGTCGGGCAAATCGACGCTGGTGAACCAGCTGCGCTCGCTGGTCACGGGCCTCGAGTTTTCCGTTTCGTGGACTACACGCGGTCCGCGGGGTTCCGAACAGGATTCGCGCGAATACCACTTCACCACGCGCGAACATTTCGAGCAGATGATTCGGAACGGCGAGTTCCTCGAATACGCCGACGTCTTCGGCAACTATTACGGGACTGCCCGGTCCACTTTGCGGGAAGCCTTCTCGCGGGGCCGCGATCTTCTGCTGGATATCGATGTGCAGGGAGCCTCGCAGGTGCGCGCGAAGATGCCGGATTCAGTTTCCATCTTCCTGATGCCGCCGTCGCCGGAGATTCTGGCCACTCGGCTCAGGAACCGCAGCCGGGCGGAAGGCAGCGTGAAGGAAGAGATCATCGAGCGGCGTCTGGCGAAAGCGCGCCAGGAGATTGAGAATTACCGCGAATATGGTTATATTCTCGTCAACGACATCCTGGATCGCGCAGTTGAAGAGATGGCCGCCATTGTCGCGGCTGAACGAATACGTCGCAACGGTGACGATGCCGGAGACGGGGCGGACGGCTTGGCGGACCGCGAGCGAGTGCTCCGGATTGCCGATAGCTGTCTGCAGGCGAATTCGGAAGACCGGGTCAGGCCCGTGCTGGAGGCCTTTGGCGTGCCCCAGTTAAGCCCGAACCGATGAGAAGTGAGTGAGTATTTTGGAGGAGCAGGGAATGACGATCGAGCAGGAATACGACAGCAATTTCCGCTATGTTCTGGTGGCGGCGCGGCGCGCGCGGCAACTGCAGAACGGAGCCGAGCCGATGATTCCAAGCCGTTCGCGGAAGGCATGCCGCGTGGCCCAGGAAGAGATTGCCGCGGGCAAGATCGCGTATGTGAAGGCTGAGGACGCTCCGATCATGAAGCCGGAAGTCGAGGCGCCTGAAATTCCGAAATTCGTCTCCTGATCCCACAAAGGCGAGCGTGATCCCTGAACCGCAGGCAGACCCTGTTCGCGTCGTCGGCTGGGGGCGGCGGATTGCGTATGCGTTTGTCGGTCTCCTCGCGGGCAATGCGGCCATCGTCTTGTATCTCGTGGCCATGAACCTCTGGGGTCTGGTTCGATATCAGTCCTTCCCGTTTGAGCGTATGGCAGGCCATATTTTGATTGGCTACGCGGGGTTGATGCTCATCTACGGAAGCTTCTCGCTGATCGGCTGGCTTGTCGTGGGCCTCCCCGCCGTTCTGCTGCTGCCTGTGCGGCCTCTCAATCGCCTGCCCTGGCTCGTGATCCTGCTCATCGCCGCTGCCATCGGCGCCGCCGCCTATTTCCCCATCTTCCTTCTTTTCTCTGGCGGCCACCCCACACTGGATTTATTGCGGCGCGAGGGGCCCTACTGGCTCCTCGCCGTCCTTGCCTCAACGGTTGGATTCCCCACCTACTGCCGGCTTGTCCGGCGCCGCACTGTAACCTGTAACCCTTAACCTGCATCGCGGTCTGTACCCTGTGATCTGTTCCCTGTAACCTGTACTCATGAAGGTCACGGTCGGCGTTTCGGGCGGCATCGCAGCGTATAAATCGGCGGAACTGGTCCGCGATCTGCAAAAGCATGCCCTTGACGTGCACGTCGTGATGACCGCGGCTGCGCAGCGCTTTGTTCAGCCGCTCACCTTCGCGGCTCTCACAGGACACAAAGTCATCACCGGCCTCTGGGCTCCGGAAGGTTCCGACGCGAGTTCCGACGCGGCTTCGGCCATTGAGCACATCGACGCCGCGCAGACCACCGACGCCCTGGTGATCGCCCCGGCCACTGCCGACATTCTGGCCAAAATGGCGCACGGCATCGCGGACGATTTCCTCACGACGATGGTTCTCGCCACGACCGCGCCGGTGATTGCCGCGCCGGCTATGAACGTGAATATGTGGCAGCACCCGGCCACGCAGGCGAACCTCGAAATCCTCGCCAGCCGCAACGTGCGTATCGTTTCGCCGGAGAGCGGCTACCTGGCCTGCGGCATGGTGGGCGCGGGGCGCCTTGCCGAAAACAGCGCCATCGTGGAAGCCGTGCTTGGCGTGCTGCATCACCGCAACGACCTTGCCGGCGAAACGGTGCTGATCACCGCAGGCGGAACGCGCGAGGCTCTCGATCCGGTGCGCTTCCTGGGCAATCGATCGAGCGGCAAAATGGGCTACGCGCTGGCTGAAGCTGCCGAGCGCCGCGGAGCGCGCGTGATTCTGGTGACGGCGCCGACCGCGCTGCGAGCACCGGCGAATGCTGAAGTGGTACCGGTCGTGACCACGGAAGACATGCGCAAAGCAGTCCTCGATCGCATGGATCAGGCGACCATCGTGATTAAAGCAGCGGCTGTCGCCGACTATCGACCGCGCGTGCAGGCGGGACAGAAACTGCGCCGGAGCGGCCCGCTGACCCTGGAGCTGGAACCGACCGAAGACATTCTGGCGGAGGTGGTCGCGCGGCGCCGCGACGGAACCCTGATTATCGGTTTTGCCGCTGAGACCGAAGATGCGCTGGCCCACGGCCGCGACAAACTGCTGCGCAAGGGGGCTGACGCCATAGTGCTTAACGATGTCTCCCGCGAAGGGGTTGGGTTCGATTCGGATCGCAATGCGGTGACATTTCTCACCCGCGATCGTGCTATGGAACTTCCTGAGATGAGTAAGCGCGAGCTCGCCGACCGCATTCTCGACGAGATTCTGGAGCTGCGGCGTCCGCGGCAGCTGATGTCAGAGTCCGATACCGATCTGTCGCTGAGGACGGGAGCCTGAGCTTGGCGCTTTCTCCCGAGACAGAGCAGGCCGTACGCGCCCGCATCGCCTACTTTCGCGATCTGGGAGTTTACGATTTTTACCGCCGCGATTGCCCGCCCCGCGAAACTGCAATTGTCACTGTTACAGATACAGAAGAAAATGACGCGGCCGCCCCCGCCACGTACTTCGATTCGGAGACCACGCCGCAAATGCCTTCGTCCTTACCGTTGATCGCCGAGACCCCAAAAGCCGTAGCCCCGAGAGATCGCGCTGGCGCGTTGCAGGCCATCCGCGACGACATTGGCCCCTGCACTCGCTGCGCGCTCTCCGCCGCGCGCCACAGCATCGTATTCGGAGACGGCGATCCCAACGCGCGCCTGATGCTTGTCGGGGAAGGGCCGGGCGCGGATGAGGACGCACAGGGGCTGCCCTTCGTTGGCCGCGCCGGGCAGCTTCTGAACAACATGATCGTGGCCATGGGCCTGCGCCGCGACCAGGTTTATATCGCAAATATTGTGAAGTGTCGTCCGCCGCAGAATCGCGTGCCCGAGCCGCAGGAGGCGAACACCTGCTTGCCGTTTCTGTTTCGCCAGATTGACGTCATCCAGCCCGAAGTTATCGTCGCGCTCGGATCGACAGCCGCGACCTATCTTCTGGGAGCAAAAAGCCCGCTCGCTGGGCTGCGTGGACGCATCCACAACGCGCGCGGGGCGAAACTCATCGTGACGTATCACCCCGCGTACCTGTTGCGCGACCCGCGCCAGAAGAAGGAAGCCTGGGCCGATTTGCAGATCGCTATGGCCGAGCTGGGACTTAAAGGGGCAGCGAAGAGCCAGTAGCCCGTAGCTATCACCGTGACATCGACCGCTGATTGCCACCGGCTGCTGGCCACAGGCTACGGGGTGGTTGTCACCACGGCAGCGTTTGATCCAGGTGAATGTACGCGCCCGTCGGTCCGTCGTCCGGCAGGGTCGCGAGCTTCACGCTGGTTTTTGCGCCGTCGGGCAGTTCCATCGGCGCGGCGTCGCCACCCATATCGGTTTTCACCCAGCCTGGGTGCGCGGAGTTGACCTTGATCTTCGTATCCTTCAGTTCGTGCGCCAGGTGGACAGTGAACGAATTGAGGGCGGCCTTTGAGGCGTCGTAGGCGAAGGCCTTGGCGTCATAAATTGGCGACTTTGGGTCGGCGTGCAGCGCAATCGATCCAAGAATGCTCGATAGGTTCACGATCCGCCCCGCCGGCGCCTTTTTGATCAGCGGCAAAAGCGTCTGCGTGATTTCAATGACGCCGAAGAAGTTCGTGTCGAACGTCTCATGCAGCACTTCCGGCGACGTGGTGCTGGTTTTGTTTCCGCTGAGAAAATCTTCTTTGGTGACGCCCGCGTTGTTGATCAGAATGTCGAGCTTTCCATAATGCTGGTCGAAGTATTTGTAGGCGTCTTTGTAGTCGGCGGGGTTGAGCACGTCAAACTTGATCGCCTCCGCGTTCACGCCGTCCGCCTTCAGCTTCGCGACAGCCTCTTTGCCTTTTGCCAGGTCGCGCGATCCGATCACGACCTTGATGCCAAGCTTGCCCAACTGACGCGCGGTTTCAAGGCCGAGGCCCTTATTTCCGCCTGTAATGAATGCAACTTTCTCTCCTGCCATGCAACCCTCCGTGGCCCTGAAATCGTGGCCTCCAATCAGATTCCCCACCCTGGCCTGAGGATTCACGGCAAAGCCACAGCTCTTCGCAAGCAGGCTCAGCCGAGTCCCAGCTCAGGGCTTCGGGCTCCGGGCTTCGGGCTACAGGCACCAGCTGCCCGCCTACCGGCTACGGGCCACCGGCTCCATTCTGTTAGGCTCCGAAAAAGACCTGATGCCCGCTTTCTGCGATGTCGCCCTGCCGGTCCCGCTCGACCGCGTCTTTACTTATCTGGCAGGCGAACCGAATCCGGCCGTCGGCGCGCGGGTCCTCGTTCCCTTTCGCAACGAAAAACTGGCGGGTGTGGTGGTTCGCGTCCACGACGATCCCCCGCCGGTCGAAGCTAAGCCGCTGCTCTCGGTTCTCGACAGCGAACCGGTTCTGTCACGCGAATTGATGGAGCTGGGCCAGTGGATCGCGCAGTACTACCTGGCGCCGGTCGGCGAAGTGCTCCGCTCGATGCTGCCCCTGATGGGTGAAGTGCGGCGGCTCGTTCTCTATCGCATCACCGAGGCGGGAAGACAGGCGCTCTTTGCGGGAGCGGAGCAGGGATCGTCGCGCCGTTCGCGGTTATCGCCGGAAGAGCAGGACCAGGAATATGCGGTCCTCAATGCGCTTGAGCCGGGCGAGGCGGTGCGGGCCTCGCGTCTTCGCACCATGACCGGCGCGTCGCTGCGCCTGCTCGCCGGGATGGTCCGCAAAAAATGGATTGCGCGCGAGACGCAGGCCGAGTCTCGCGATGCCACGCGAACCGTGCGCTACGCGGTGCTCATCGATGGCGTTCGGCTGCCGAAGCTCAACGACAATCAGCAGACGATTCTCGCCGAGCTCGCCGGGGCGGATGGCGAGTTGCCTGTGGCCGAACTGCGGCGGCTCGAAGTGCCAGCGTCGACCCTGGCGACCCTCGTCCGCAAAGAGCTGGTGCGCATCGAGGAGCGTCCCGCCGACTTTCATCTCACCCACCCGCGGGCTTTCGCCACGCCCGACCATCAGTTGAATCATGCGCAGCTTGAGGCGCTGGCTACGATCGCCGGCGCGGTGGACGCCGCGGGATTTCGCCCCTTTCTTCTGCACGGCATTACTGGATCCGGAAAAACCGCCGTCTATCTGGCTGCCATGCGGCGCACGCTCGACGCCGGTCGCACGGCGATTCTTCTGGTTCCCGAGATTGGCCTGACCCCGGCGATGGCCGCGCAGCTGCATCACGCTTTTGGATCGGAGGTGGCTCTGCTTCACTCCGCGCTCACGCCGGAAGAACGAGGCGAACAGTGGCATCGCATCCGCAAGGGCGAGGCGCGCGTTGTGGTGGGCACGCGCTCGGCGATTTTTGCGCCTGTCGAGAAGCTCGGCCTGGTGGTCGTCGATGAAGAACAGGACGGCAGCTACAAGCAGGAGTCGATGCCGCGCTATAACGCCCGCGACGTCGCTGTGATGCGAGCCAAACTTGCCGGCGCCGCGGTGGTTCTGGGTTCGGCGACTCCTTCGCTCGAGACGTGGCACAACGCCGTTACCGGCAAGTACGAGCGCATCGAGATTCGCGAGCGCGTAATGGAGCGGCCGCTGCCCGAGGTTCGCCTCATCGATATGCGGCAGGAGTTTCAGGAGACCGGCCAGGAACATCTCTTCGCGCGCGCTCTGATCGAGGAGACGCAGGCCACGCTCGACCGCGGCGAGCAGGCAATGATCCTGCTCAACCGGCGCGGCTACTCCTTTGTCGTCATCTGCCGCGCCTGCGGCGCGAAGCTCGAATGCGTGAACTGCTCCATCGCGCTGACGTACCACAAAGCCGTGGCCGGGGATGCTCAGGCCGTTGGACAGCGGCTTGAATGTCACTACTGCGGTTACAAAAAGACGGTGCCTAAACGATGCCCGTCCTGCGAGAGCGAGTATCTGTATTTTCTCGGCGCCGGGTCGCAGCAGGGCGAGGAGCGGCTGCAGGAAATCTTTCCCGGCGCGCGCATCGGCCGCATGGATCGCGACACCGTCCGCGGACGCGGTGACATGGAGCGCCTGCTGGTGCGCTTGCATTCAGGCGAAATCAACCTCCTCGTGGGCACGCAGATGATCGCCAAAGGGCACGATGTTCACGGCGTTACGCTCGTCGGTGTCGTGGGATGCGACTACGCCCTCGGTCTGCCGGATTTTCGCGCAGCCGAGCGCGTCTTCCAGTTGCTCACTCAGGTTTCAGGGCGGGCGGGGCGGGGCGAGCTCCCCGGCCAGGTCATCGTGCAGACCTACCATCCCGAGCATTATGCGATCCAGTGCGCGGCGGAGCATGACTTTGCCGGATTCGTCGAAAGGGAACTGCGCTTTCGCCGCGCCATGCACTATCCGCCGTATGCCGCACTGGCCAACGTTCTGTTGCAAAGCCAGCGGCTGGAAGAGGCGGCGGGATGGGCGTCAACGCTAGGGCGTTGGTGCCAACATACGACGCTCAAGCATGTCCGCGTTCTTGGGCCGGCTACTGCCCCCATCGCGAAGATCAAGCGGACTTACCGCTTTCATCTCGTCATGAAAGGCGAGAGCAGGCGCGCGCTCCAGTTGGCGTTGCGCGCTCTGCTGACGCATGCCGAAGAGGCAGGAATTCCGCGGGCGAATCTGATCGTCGACGTTGATCCGATGAGTCTGATGTAAGTTGGGTGAGTAGGGAAGCGGCGAAACGCAAGGCTCAGCCCAAATGGAATACCTCGACGAAGAAAAAGTCCGATCGTTGCTGACCTGGGAGGCACTGATCCCCGCTGTAGAGGGCGCGTTGATCCGCCTCTCGTCCGGCGACATTCAGCAACCGGTCCGCAGCATCCTGCGCGTGCCCGAAAGCGGAACCGGCGAAACGAGAGGCATCTTCGCGCTCATGCCCGCCGTCGATGGCGACCTGATGGGCGTGAAGCTCGTTACGTTTTACGAGAAGAACACGACGGAGCCTACGCACCAGGCCGTCATCCAGCTGCTCTCCGCAAAGAACGGCGAACCCCTCGTCGCCATGGATGGACGGCTTATCACGGAAATGCGCACGGCGGCCGTGTCAGCGCTCGCGACGCGCCTCTTCGCGCGTAAGGATGCGCAGGTGCTGGCGATTCTGGGCAGTGGCGTCCAGGCTCGATCGCACCTCCAGGCGCTGCGCATCGTTCGCGACTTTGCCGAGGTTCGCGTATGGAGCCGCACGCCGGAACATGCGCGCCGCTTCGCCTCGGAATTCAACGTCACATGCGTTGACCTTCCTGAGAAGGCTGTCCGTGGCGCCGACGTGGTGGTCAGCGTTGCGGCCACACGGGAGCCGCTTGTTCTCGGGGAATGGCTGGGCGAACAAACACTGGTCTGCGCTGTCGGGGCCGTCACTCCCGACCGCCGCGAACTGGACGACGCCGCGATGAAGGCGGCTATCGTTGTCGAGTCCAGAGAGGCTGCCCTGCGCGAGTCGGGGGATCTGATCGGTTCAGGAGCGCCGATCTACGCCGAGATCGGCGCAGTGCTGGCTGGAGAGAAGCCCGTTCCGCCGGGCCGTGTCGTCTTCAAGTCTCTCGGCGTCGCAGCGGCCGATCTCGCGGCGGCAGCGGTGGTGTGGCGAGCGTCGCAGGGTGGTGCAAATCATTACAACCAAAGTAACTAATCGTCATTTGTTCTCCCCTAAAAATGTTACAGACGACTGCATCTTCGGAGCGCATTCTTGATTACGACTGGTGACACCAGGGGTGGGGGAAGTTGCGGAGATCCTCGCTGGCGCTCGGACTGTTGCTTTTGTGCTGGGGGAAAGTTCTCTCCGCTCAGGCCCCAAAGCCAGCGGCGCCAAACGCGGGTTCGGGTCCGGCATCACAGCCAACCCTCAGGACTGTGGCTCAGATCCGCGCGCTTCCTTTGATTGAAGCGGCGAAGGGTCTGCCGGTCGAGATCCACGCCGTCCTCACCTATTACCAGCCAGGCGACGGCCTTGCCTTTGCCCAGGATTCCACAGGCGCAATCTTCATCGCTCCACCACCGCACCCGCCCGCGCTGAAGGCCGGCGATGGGGTCACCGTTGTGGGAACGACGACCGCAGCCTATGCGGCGAATATCGTCGCTACCCAAATAACGTTCGAGCACGCGGGCCAGCTTCCCGAGGCTGTCCCTGTGGGCTGGCGTACGCTAATCCACGGAACGGTCGACTGCCATTACGTGAGCCTCACCGGGATCGTGCGCTCGGCCACGTTGCAGTTCAGCGCGCCGCCAGCCGCTCCCGGCGCCGGAGGCAGCCGCCAGCCTTACCTGCTGATGGACCTTCAGATGGACGGAGGCTCGGTGCGCGTGCACATGGACAACATCCATGGCATCGATCCCATCCGGCTTCTGGATGCGCAGGTTAATGTCTCAGGAGTAGCAGGAGGCCTGTTCGACGGCAAGCAGCAGGACATCGGCGCGCAGCTATGGATGAACAGCGCCAGCCACCTCGAGGTACTCGAGCCGGCGGACAGCTCCGCTGCGAATCTGCCTCTGACGGACATTAGCCGCATCATGTCCCGCTACTTCGTCGACGATGAGAGCCAGCGGGTTCATGTTCGAGGAAGTGTGACGCTCTACCAGCCGGGTCTGCGCATGGTCCTCGAGAACGCGGAAGGCAAGGCCGTCCTGGTTTACACCTATCAGCAATCCCCGCTGCATCTGAACCAGGTCGTGGACGCGGTGGGGTTCCCCTACCCGCATGACTATTCCGAGGTGATCGGCCAGGGCAACGTGATTCCCACGACCCGGACGAGCCCGATTCAGCCGGTGCCGATCCGCTGGGATGAGGCTCTGGCCGGCCATTACCCCTTCGGACTGGTCTCGATGGAAGGCCAGGTCGCGGCGGAGGTGCATGAGCGGCAGCAGGACATCCTTGTCATCGAAGCCGGCCCCCATGTCTTCTCAGCTATCCTGCCGAGGACCGTCTGGGATCCGCAAGCCGATAAAGTCTCTCTTCCCGATTACCGCCCGGGAAGTAAGGTCCGCATCACCGGCGTTTGCATCGTCCACGCCGGAGGCCCGTGGAATACGGAGCGCTGGTTCGATCTGGAGCTTCGCTCCCCGCAGGACATCGCGGTACTGGTTAGGCCGCCTTTCTGGACGGTGCAGCGCCTGCTCTACCTGAGCGCGGGTCTGCTGCTGCTGATGGTCACTGCATTCCTCTGGGCGGTGATGTTGCAGGGCAAGGTACGCAATCAGACAGAACAGATTCGTCTCACCATGGAATCCGAGGCCGCCCGCGAACGGCGCAACGCGTTCCTTGAAAAGGAACGCGGACGCGTGCTCGAAGCCATTAACAGCACGCTGAACATGGATGAAGTGATGCGGATGATTCTCCGCCTGATCAGCACCCAGCTCGAGGACAAGTCATGTTGGTGCGAGATGGCCAACGGCACCATCGTCGGCGAGCCTGGCCGGGCCGAGGACTCCGTTCGCCGGGGCATCTATTCCGGCGCAGGAGAGCGGCTGGGATCCCTGGTGGTGACCGGCTCCGAGCTCTATCAGGAAGCAACCGGGGAAGTGCTGGAGATGGGCGCAAGCCTCGCCGCCCTGGCCATCGACAACCGGCGCCTCTACGACACCCTCGTTCATCGTTCGCAGTTCGATCAACTCACGAATGCGGCCAACCGGTTCCTGCTCGAAAGCCGGCTGGACGAGGCGCTTGCCCATGCCGAACGCAGCCAGACGCGGTTTGCGCTGATCTATGTCGATCTCGACCAGTTCAAACAGGTGAATGACTTTTACGGGCATCGGGTTGGCGATCTCTACCTGCAGCAGGTGGCACAGCGATTCTCAGAAAAACTGCGCAGCATGGACACTTTGGCCCGGGTGGGAGGAGATGAATTCATCGCGTTGATCCCTGTGGTGCGCAGTCGCGCGGAGATCGAGGAGATTAGCAGCCGCCTGAGGCACTGCTTCGACGATCATTTCTCCATCGATGACTACTCGATCCGGGGAACCGCCAGCATCGGGATCGCGATTTATCCCGAAGATGGCTTCACCAAAGACGATTTGAAGCGCGTGGCGGACTCGGATATGTACGCGCACAAGCCCGGAGTTGCTGTCCTGTAAATTCAGCCGGAGAGCCGCTCCGCGTTAAGCGCCGAGCCAGTGCAGCAGAAGACCGGGCGAGCATCCCAGAATCACAACGAGTCCGGCCAGCACCCAAATCGTAACCCGAGTAACGAATGGTATGCGGACAGCTGAGGCCTCCGGCGCACGGGCCACGACATAAATCTGTTTCAGGACGCGGAGATAGTAGTAGAGCGAGACGGCGCTCATCACAACGGCGAGGAGCACCAGCCACAGCAGGCCGAGGTTGGGTTCAGCCCTGAGAACCGCGCCAAAGATATAAAATTTGCCGAAGAACCCGGCCAGCGGTGGGATTCCCGCCAGCGACAACAGAAAAATAAGCATGCAGAACGAGAGGCCCGGCGCGCGGCGGCTCAATCCGGCCAGGTCGGCAATCTTGTCCACGCCCTCATGCTCGAGCGCGCCCAGCACGCCAAACGCCCCCAGCGAAGCCAGCGCGTAGGTGATGACGTAATACAGCAGCGCACTCAGCCCCTGCGGCGTGTGCGCGATCAGGCCCAGCAGCATGTATCCCGCATGTCCGATGGCCGAGTAGGCCAGCAACCGCCTGACGCTGGTCTGGGCGATCGCCGCCAGGTTGCCGAGGATCATGGAGAGCGCCGCCATGACGCACAGCACAGGAATCCATCCCGGCGCATAAGCATGAACAGCGCCATGACCCGCGGCGAATCCCAGTCCCAAAATGACGACCTGGCCAAACACAAAGAAGCTCGCGACCTTCGAACTGGACGCGATGAATCCCGCGCTGACCGTGGGCGCTCCCTGGTAAGCATCCGGCGCCCACAGATGGAAGGGCGCGGCCGCTACTTTGAATCCGAAGCCAATCGCCACCATCACAATCGCCACCAGCAGCAGTGGATCGAGAGCCGGGCCGCTCAAGGCCGCGGCAATCTGAGGCAGTTCGATTGAGCCGGAAAGTAACAAGATGAAATGAACGAGCGGCGGCAGGCAGGGCACGTATTGCTGCTTCGGCAACGTATCCCGAGACGACCACGACCGGCACCGCGGAGTGGGTTTTGGCTGCCTGCACAATCGCCCGGCCGTTGGCATCGCCGAGCCGCCAGTCGGTGACCACTGCATCGTAGCTCTGTTGTTGCAGCTTTTCTATGGCGTCGCGTGCCGAGGTGGAAGGAGTCACGTCGTGACCGGCCGACTTCAAAATGGCACACTTCAGGGTCACAATACTAGGTTCGTCGTCCACGCAGAGTATCTTGGCCATACGAATTAGACCTTAGGAATGTCGAGGAGCCGAAGCGCCGAAAAGTGGTAAGCAACGGCCCACCCGTCACAGCTTGCACGCTATTGTTTAGCACCGCGCAATGATTGTCAAATATCGGCACATCTACTACTTGGCACGTTGTAACTCGCGGTAGGCCTGGCTGCGCGAGATGCCAAATTCCTTCGCAACTTGTTTCAAAGCGGCTTTCTCGTCAAGACTGGCTTCGCGCATCACCTCGATCACACGTTGGCCGACGGTCTTCGACGACGAAGCTTGGGCCGCAGTTTCATCTTCTTTGCCGATCAGAAGAGTGATCTCTCCCTTAACTTCACCTCTGGCCTGCAAAAGCGCTACGATCTCTTCCGCGCGGCCTCGAATAAATTCTTCGTGCAGCTTCGTAACTTCGCGGGCGATTACCACGTGCCGGTGGCCTCCCATGGTCTCCACAATGTCGCGGAGGGCCTCCACAATGCGATGGGGAGCCTCGTAGAAGATTTGGGTGCGCTCAGAATGGCGAATTGTCTCTAGCGTAGTTCGTCGCGCGCCTCCCTTGGCTGGAAGAAATCCTCCAAAGTGGAAGGAGTCGGTCGGAAGTCCGCTGGCGACCAGCGCGGAGAGAAATGCCGAGGCTCCCGGGATAGGCACAACTCGAATGTGATGGCGAACCGCCAGCGTCACCAGGCGATAGCCAGGGTCGCTGACGCCCGGCATGCCCGCGTCGGTGACCAGCGCCACATCGTCGCCACTTTCCAGATGAGTGACCAGTTCGGCCGCACGCGTCAGCTCATTGTGCTCGTGATAGCTGACGGTGCGCTTTTCAATTCCGTAATGGTTCAGAAGCTTGGCCGTCTGCCGCGTATCTTCACACGCGATCAGGTCAACCTCCTTCAGGGTTCGCACCGCGCGCAAGGTGATGTCTTCCAGATTTCCAATAGGCGTGCCAACGAGATAGAGAATTCCGGGCTGTGTGCCGCCGGATTTTTCGTCATCGGCTCGCGATTGAAGAGAACTGGCCATCGCGGGAAGTTTACACCTCAGCGCGGCCTGGGATTGCTTTCCGGAGGCGGCGCTGTCAAGGGCTTGGTCTGCGTCGTGCCCTGCCGCTCTTCGCGGTCGATCTGCTGGCGCAGATCACGGATCAACATCGTCCACATCTGCGCGTTGGTTCGCAGCAGAATCTGAAGATTCTGATCATGAAGAAACTCGATCTCGGCGCTCATATTGTTGTTCAAGCTTTCCATACGGCTCAGGTCAAGCCGCATCTGCGCCAAATCGTCGCTGGCGGAGCGGTTGTCGGCTGCGACGACTCATTCGTCGAGGGCGCTTCCTGCGTTGTCACCGGCGCAGCTCCTCGATTTTGCGCCAGTAGCGCGGTACCCAGCATCAGCAAGCAAGCAAGTTGACGGATCAGCATGTCTCCTCCAATACGGCGATCGCCAGCGGACTCAGCCTGCTGCGCGCGGTCGTTCTTGTCCAGTATGATTCGAAACAAAGCTTACGAGGGAAAAACTGTGCAGCGGATGACACTTGGCGACTTTGAACTGACGATTTTCTCCGACGGCAACTACCGCATCGACGGCGGCGCCATGTTTGGCGTCATCCCGAAGCTGATGTGGGAAAAGCGTATCCAGGCCGACGAGCGCAATCGGATCCCGCATGGGACTCAATTCGCTGCTGGTTCGTACCGGCGAGCAGAACTGTCCTGATCGAAACCGGCATTGGGAATAAGCTGAACGATAAGAGCCGAGCCATCTATCAGCAACGAGGAGCTCCTGATGAAGAGCTTTGCAGCGGCAGGCGTGTCGTCCCGACGAGATCGATATCGTCATCAATACTCACCTGCACTTCGATCATTGCGGCTGGAATACGCTATTACGAGGACGGCAAGGCGGTGGCAACGTTTCCGCAGCGCGAAATATTACGTGCAGGAAGGCGAGCTGGACATGCCCATGAGCAGCATGAGCGCGATCGCGTCAGCTACATGACGGACAATTACGATCCGCTGATCGCCAACGGCCAGATGCATTTGCTGAAGCGGCGACGCCGAGATTGCGCCTGGGATCTCGGTGCAGGTTTTTCCGGGACACACGCGCAATATGCAGGCGGTCATCGTTCGCAGCCAGGGCAAGGTCGCAGCCTATCCCAGCGATCTGTTATGCGACGCCAAGCATCTCGATCCCACGTGGGTGCTGGGATACGATCTCTATCCCCTGGACACCATCGCCAATAAGCACCGCTTTTACCAGCAGGCAATTCCGGAGCAGTGGCTGGTGGTCGTACACCCATGACCACGAGATGCCATGGTCGTATTTGGAGATAGGAGAAAAGGGACGTCCTGTCGCCAGGCCGGTCTGACAAAAGGTGGCCCAAAAAGCCAACCCTTAAGCGCCATTTACGAAACCCGGATTGCAATCCGACACTGTGGGACAGTTGAATCTCTGCGGAGGGTTGCTGGATGAGCAAGAAAAAGAAAGACAAGAAGAAGAACCGGCGCAAAGAAGAGCAGCGCGGCGTAAGCCCCAGCTCTTCGCCAAAGAACACGGTTGTTCTCGATCTTCGTGCCGCGGAAATTCCCGCGCGTCCCAAGCCCTTGAAGCCGGCTGATATCCGCGCCCTTCGCGAGAGCTTGAACGCCAGCCAGGCGCTGTTCGCGCGCTTGCTGAACGTCAGCTCCAATGCCGTGGAGAGCTGGGAACAGGGCATTCGTGAGCCCCGCCAGGCTACTCTCAAGCTGCTCTACATCGTCCGCAAAAATCCTGGCGCGCTGCTGGATTAAGCAGCCGCAAAGCTGTAACCGATCAACAGTTTGTTGGCGGGCGTTGCTTTCGCGCCCCGCAGCAGAGCCTCGTGCGATGCCATCCTCGGCGCAGCTCTGCCGGAATCGAGTAGCGTCAATCGCACCTAGCTAATTGACACGGGTCGAGAGAGTACGTCCCAACGCGTTGCTGGGCAGAGGATGCGTGCAGTTACGCTGCATCCACAGGACAATCAGGTCGGCCCGCCGCTGTACGTGGAACTTGGCTAGCAGGTTGGAGACATGGAATTTGATCGTCCTCTCGCTGACGAACAACTTACCGGCGATTTCCTTGTTTGAGAGATTGTCCAGCAAGAGATCCAGCACCTCGCGTTCGCGGCGGCTGATCTCCGTGGAACTCTCCAGGCACTTGCTGCCGGTCAGCTCCGGCAGGATGGAGTCCACGAAGCGGCTCAACATATCGCGAGGCACCCAATAGCCGCCGTCGGCTACTTGCGAGGCAGCGCGGGATAACTCGCGCGGTACAAGGGCATACGGGAGAAGGCCTTTCACCCCCAGCCGCAGCAGCGCAAAAGCGCTGGCGTCATTTAGTTCGGGCAAGAGAACAACTAAGGAGAGAACGCTGGGCTCGAAGCGCACCGAACGGGCAAACTCCAGGGTAGCGTTCAGGTCATTGCAGTCAACCACGCCGACGGCGGCCACTGGGACGTCAGCAGGTGTTTCAAACAAACAAAGTTCATCGCGAACGACGACGTCGAAGGCAGACCGCCGTAAAGATTTGGCGAAGCGCTCCTGGGCCACGCGATGGCTGCAGAATAGAAGCAGCTTTTTCTTGCCACGACGGGCGCTGTTTCGGATTAAAGCTGAAGTACCCATGCCGAGGGAGCTTCTCTCGTTCTCTCCATCGGCAATGAGACAACTAGCCTTTACAAGAAGCTAAAACTTGCCCACATGAATGCTGCCGTCGCCGGTGCTGATTTCCAGCAGTGGGCCGCCGCCGTTCAGTTTGCCGCGAATCCGCGAACGTTCCAGCGAGCCGGAGACCGTCAGTGGCACATCCAGCGTGATGTGGCCGTCGCCGGTATGAGCATAGATTTCCGCCGCGAAGTCCTGCGGTAGCCGCGCTTCTACACTGCCGTCGCTGGTGTGGACCAGCCATCCGTCATTCATCTTCGATCCCGGACGAATCGTCAGGTCGATGTGCCCGTCGCCGGTGCGCAGATCGATACCGGTAAACACTCCATCAATCGTCATGTGACCGTCGCCGGTGTGTCCACGCAGCGAGCCGTTGAAGTTCTGGACAGAGATGTGGCCGTCGCCGCTGTCGAGCTTAGCCTGGCCCGAGACGCCAGTGAGCGCGATGTGTCCGTCGCCGGAATGCAGGTCCAGAGCGCTTTGCGGAGGAACTTGCACTTGCACCTGCACTCCCCTATGCATGCCGATGTGGAATCCCCACTCATTGGGCACGTGCACCTGGAGGTCGATCTTGTCGGCATCCTGATGGTCGGTCACGCGCACGCCCGTGTTCCCGATGCTCATTCCATCGCTGATGACCTTTACGGAGACCGTTCGGCTGACGCCCTGGGTCACTTCGATGGAAGCATCGTTAGTATCGACGCGTGCAATTACGTAACTGAACCAGGCCACACAGCCGCTCGCCGCCACCATGGCCGGCGCCTCGCTGCTCGCGGTCGAATGCCAGCCGAGCCGCATCGAGATGCGCCTGCGCACCGGCTATCTCGACGCCAGGCCGCGCGACCTCGACGAGGCGCTGGCGATCATGAGGAGCCGCGCCGCGACGGCGAAGCCGCTCTCGGTCGGCCTGCTCGGCAATGCGGCCGAGGTTTTCCCGGAACTGGTCCGGCGCGGCGTGCGGCCCGATGCTCGTCACCGACCAGACCTCGGCGCATGATCCCCTCAACGGCTATCTGCCGCCGGGCTGGACGCTGGACGAATGGGAGAGCGCGGCGCGAGACGCGATCCCGAAGGCGGTCGAGAGCGGCGGCGCGAGCGTCGATGGCGCGAGCATGTGCGGGCGATGCTGGACTTCCATCGCCTGGGCATCCCGACCGTCGACTACGGCAACAACATCCGCCAGATGGCGCGGGAGGAGGGCGTGGCCGACGCCTTCGATTTCCCGGGCTTCGTGCCCGCCTATATCCGGCCGCTGTTCTGCCGCGGCATCGGGCCGTTCCGCTGGGCCGCGCTGTCCGGCGACCCCGAGGACATCTACCGCACCGACGCCAAGGTGAAGGAGCTGATGCCCGACGATCCGCATCTGCATCACTGGCTCGACATGGCCCGCGAGCGCATCAAGTTCCAGGGCCTGCCGGCGCGCATCTGCTGGCTCGGGCCTCGGCGACCGCCATCGGCTCGGCCTCGCCTTCAACGACATGGTCGCGACGCGGCGAGCTGAAGGCGCCGATCGTGATCGGCCGCGACCATCTGGATTCCGGCTCGGTCGCCAGCCCCAACCGCGAGACCGAGGCGATGCGCGACGGCTCCGACGCCGTGTCCGACTGGCCGTTGCTGAACGCGCTGCTGAACACCGCGTCGCGGCGCCACCTGGGTGTCGCTGCATCACGGCGGCGGCGTCGGCATGGGCTTTTCCCAGCATGCCGGCATGGTGATCGTCGTGCGACGGCACCGCCGAGGCGGCGCGGCGCATCGAGCGCGTGCTGTGGAACGATCCGGCCAGCGGCGTGATGCGCCATGCCGACGCCGGCTACGAGACGCGATCGACTGCGCGCGGGAGCACGGGCTCGACCTGCCCGGCGTGGGGCCTCAGGCGCCGCCCCTGGACCCCGCCCAGGCCGAGGCCCTTGGAGCCCACTCTTTGGAGGCGAGGCGAGGGAGGGGGTGAGCGGCCAGCATAAGCCGCCCGCTCACCCCCTTCTCCGCCTCGCCTCCAGGTAGCCGGGGTCCGAGGGGCTGCCCGACCCGGGGTCCAGGGGGCAGAGCCCCCTGGCCTTCAGGCGGGTGGGTTGGCCGGTTCCGTCTGCTTCATTGAGCTACGTTTGGAAAGCTCGCCGAACCATTTCGCCAGTGCGGGCCTTCCCTGCCGCCAGTTCTCGTTTCTATCCCGGAAGTCCAGCCACCCCAGGGCGGTGCCGACTGCGATGTCGCCGATATCGATGCTGGCCGTGCTCGAGCCCGCGGCCTCGGCGTCACGCTCGAACATGTCGAGGCATCGTCTTGCCTTGCCCATGAGTGCCTCGGCAAGTTCATCCTATGCAAGGGACTAAAACAGGTTTAGCAAGATTTCTATGTCGTTATTGGCCTAGGCAATGGATTAAAGGTGGTCTAAATGATTTTCTATGTCGTGATTGGCCTA
>CAVWUF010000001.1:417500-1254372 GCA_963758135.1 uncultured Acidobacteriaceae bacterium | reverse complement strand
TTTTACTGTAACACTGACTACGACGTATTGCTAAGATATTTGGCAGGGTAGGTTCCTTTTACCCGAATCGTGAGAATTTCCGCTTGACGCCCGAGGTGAAGGAAAAGTTCACTGAGAAGATAAAGGATGATCCAAGGGAAGTGGGTGGGCGGAAAGTTGTGCAGGTTGTGCGGACCGATGGTTTGAAGCTGATCCTGGCCGACGGCTCGTGGGTGTGCTATCGGCTGAGTGGAACGGAGCCGGTGGTGCGGCTTTATTCCGAGGCCAGGAAACAAAGCGAACTGGGACCGCTGACCCAGGCGGCGAAGGATTGGGTGATGGAAGGCAGGGAATAGGGAATAGGCAATAGGGAACAGGAAAAGCAAAAGCACAACGAGAGCGAAGCAGGAGTTAGGGGTCAGGGGTTAGGGGTTAGAGATTGCTAAAGGCGGCGACGTGTTGGTGAGTGGGGAGCAGAGGCAGGCGGGATGGTTGGAGCGGGTTGGGCAGTCGTTGTACCGGATGCGGCGGCGCGTGGCGACGGGCGCGGTAATTGTGTCTGCCCTAGCATTTGGATATCACGCGATCTTTGGCGAGAACGGCGTTAACGTTTACGGGGCGCGGCGGGCTGAAGATCGAGCGGTGCAGAAGCGGATTGCGGAGTTGCAGAAGGACAATGCGCGGCTGGCGCACCAAGTGAAGGCGCTCAAGACCGATCCGGATGCGATTGAGCGCGAGGCGCGGGATCGGCTGCACTATGCGCGGCCCGGGGAAGTGATCTGGACCGAAGACGGCGACCAGCAAAAAAGCGGTCAGCAAAAGACCGGCCAGTAGTAAGACAGTCAGCGATGAGGCGGTCAGCCGTAACCCGGTCAGCCTGAAACTCAAGCTGCTGATGAGATAGATTCCGAGCTCCGTCCATCCCTTCGCAGAAGTTCCATTAATCTGAAAAGACCATGGATAAATTTGTTATTCGCGGCGGCAATCCCCTCCTGGGCACGGTTCGGGTGAGCGGGTCGAAGAACTCTGCGCTGCCATGCATGGCGGCGGCGATCCTGACGGAAGAAGAGGTGGTGCTGGAGAACATACCGCAGGTGCGGGACATCGAGACGGAGCGGAAGCTGCTGGTGTCGATGGGCGCGGAGGTGGAGCTGGGGTACGGTCGCGCGCAGCATCGGACGACGATCAGCTGCCGGGCTCTGACCGATCCGACGGCGAAGTACGAAATTGTGAAGACGATGCGCGCGTCGTCGCTGGTGCTGGGGCCGCTGGTGGCGCGGTGCGGCGTGGCGCGGGTTTCGATGCCGGGGGGATGCGCAATCGGGGCGAGGCCGATCGATCTGCACACGAAGGGTCTGGAGATGCTGGGCGCGAAGATCAGCTATGAGCACGGCTATATCGAGGCGCGGGCGGAGCGGCTGAAAGGCGCGCACATTGTCTTCGACAGGATCACGGTGACGGGAACCGAAGACCTGCTGATGGCGGCAGTGCTGGCCGAGGGCGAAACCGTGATGGAGAATTGCGCGCGCGAGCCCGAGGTGACGGACCTGGCGGCGCTGCTGACCGCGATGGGCGCGCAGATTCGTGGCGCTGGAACGTCGACCATTCGCGTGAAGGGTGTGGAGAAGCTGCACGGGGCGAAGCATCGCATCAATCCCGACCGGATTGAGGCGGGGACGTTTCTGATTGCAGGCGCGATCACGGGCGGGGATCTGTGCGTGGCGCATTGCAATCCGGAGCATCTGACGGCGGTGATTGCGAAACTACAGGAGTGTGGGGTGCGGGTGGACCTACTGAGCCGGGATCAGATTCGCGTGCGCAGCGATGGTGAATTGAAGGCGGGCGATATTTCGACCGAAGAGTATCCGGGGTTTCCGACGGACATGCAGGCGCAGTACATGGCGCTGGCGACGCAGGCGGAGGGAACTTCGCTGGTGAAGGAAAACATCTTTGAGAACCGCTTTATGCATGTGCAGGAGCTGGTGCGGATGGGCGCGAACATTCGCGTGAACGGACGGACCGCGACGGTGCAGGGGCGGAGCGCGCTGTCAGCAGCGGCGGTGATGTGCTCGGACCTGCGGGCGTCCGCGTCTCTGGTGCTGGCGGCGCTGGTGGCGGATGGCGAATCGATTCTGGACCGCGTGTACAACATCGATCGCGGCTACGAGCGGATCGAGGAGAAGCTGCGGGGGGTGGGCGCGCAGATTCGGCGGATGGGGAACATGTTCCAGGAGAAACGCGAGCCGGAGATGGCGGCGCTTTAAAGGCAGGCAATAGGCAATAGGCAACAGGGAATGGGGAATGGCGATCGGCGCAGCTTTCAGGGCAACGCCAGGAGCCGGTTCATGAGGCAGTCGGTGGATTGGGGGATTGGAGCCTTCGCGGAATGCTGCGGCATCCAAGCCGGAGAGGAGAGCTTCGATGGCGAATGCTGAGGATGGCTTGCTGCGTGAGCAGCTGGTGGGATTTTTGCGCGGTGGACAGGCTCATGCCGATCTGAAATCGGTGGTCGATGATTTTCCGGTGAAGGCGCGCGGGGTTGTACCGGAGGGTGCCGAGCATTCTGCGTGGCAGCAGCTGGAGCATATCCGGCTTGCGCTGCATGACCTGCTGGATTTTTCTACGAATCCAAATTATGTGCAGCCGGAATGGCCGGACGCTTACTGGCCGAAGGAACCTGCGCCGGCGGATGACGCTTCCTGGGATGCTTCGGTGAGGGCGCTGAAGAAGGATCTGGCGGATTTCGAGAAGCTGGTTGGAGAGCCTGAGTCGAATCTCTACGCGACGATTCCGTGGGGCCAGGGACAGACACTGCTGCGTGAGGTGCTGCTGGCGGGGCAGCACACAAGTTATCACCTGGGGCAGATTGTGTTGTTGCGGAGATTGCTGGGGGCGTGGAAGGACTAAAGTTTAGGGATTAGAGTTTAGGGATTAGAGTTTAGGGATTGACCCCTTTCGGTGCCTGGGCTAACCAGAGGCCGGTGCTCGGAGCTGTGTGCCCGTGCCGCCCTTTTCATCGCCTTGGCTCGGCGGTGAGGGCGGTGCGTGGGCTGGAGTGGCCGTTTTCGGGGATGGCTGCGGGGAAGGCGATCGTCACTTTGGTTCCGCGGCCGGGGCGGCTGGTAACGTCAAAGAGCGCGCTGCCACCGTAGAGGACTTCGAGGCGTTCGCGGACATTTTTCATGCCGATGCCTGAGCCCTGGAGGACGCCACTGGAGTGGGTGCGGCCGGGCGCGATGCCGACGCCGTCATCTTCGACTTCAATGATGAGGATGCCCTGATCGAGGCGGCTGCGGAGGGTGACGGAGCCGCCGGCGATGCGCGGCTCGAGTCCATGCTTGATGCTGTTTTCGACGAGAGGCTGGAGGAGCATGCTGGGCACGGGAATTTCGAGAGTGGCGGGATCGATTTCCTTGGCCACGGTGAGTTTTTCCGCGCCGAAGCGCGCGACTTCAATGCTGAGGTAGTCGTCGGTGGTGGCGATCTCGTCGCGGAGGGGGACGAAGGCGTCGTGTTCCTGGAGCATTTTGCGGAGGATGTTGGCGAGCTTGACGATGAGCTCGCGGGCCTGCTCAGGACGGAAGCGTACGAGTGAAGCGATGGAGTTGAGGGTGTTGAAGAGGAAGTGCGGGTTGATCTGGCGTTGCAGTGCGTCCAGGCGGGCTTCGAGCAGGAGGCGCTTCTGCTCTTCGAGAGACTGCTCGATGCGGATGGCGTTCCAGATCTTGAGAGGGATGCCGACGACCATGGCGGCGCAGGCCCAGATGGCAACGCGGATGATCCAGCTGTCGGAGACGAGGGCGAAGAGGCGGTGGGGGTAGCGGCGGGCGGTCCACTCGCGCAGCATCTCCATGGCAACGATGAGGACGAGGAGGAGAATCTGGCGATCGATCCGGGGACGGAGGAGGTTGCGGCGCACCCAGCGGTAGAGGCTGAGGTCGACGAAGGGCGAGAAGGACCAGACCTCTTCTTTCTCGACAAAGCGGCCGTAGATGCCGGCGGTGATGGCGACGGCCAGGAGAAAGGGGAGGGCGAGATATTCGCCGTGCAGGACTGCGGGCAGTGAGAGAACGGCTGCGCCGAGCAGCGCAGTGCCGGGACCGATGAGGATGCCGAGAAGGATGGTGGTCTCGAAGGAGATGTCGGCAGCGTAGAAGTTGGAGACAGTGACACGGACCAGGACGCCGAGGCCGAGGGGGACGCAGATGAAGGCGAGCACACCGAGGGTTTGTCCTATGGTGCGCGACTCGCAGAAGAGCAGGCGCTGGAAGACGCGGGAGCGCGCGAGGGCGGAAGAGACAGCCGCAGCGACACCCAGCTTGATGAGCAGGGTGATGAGGATGATGCGGGAGTCGAGCACGTGTTCAGGGTACAGGGTAGAGGGTACAGGGTGCAGGGTACAGGGTACAGGGTACAGGGTACAGGGTGCAGGGTACAGGAAAACGGGAGACGATTAGCGGGAAACGATTAGCGGGAGACGATTAGCGAGAAACGATCAGCGGAAGACGGTTGGCGGGAAACGATTAGCGAGAAGCGATTAGCGGAAGACGATTAGCGAGAAGCGATTAGCGGAAGACGATTAGCGAGAAGCGATTAGCGGGAGACGTTTGGCGGGAGACGTTTGGCGGAAAAACGTTTAGCCAGGAACGCCTGGCGAGGGACGGTTGCCGGGGACGAACAGCGCTGGACCATGGCTTCTATGCATGGCTTCTATACATGGCTTCTATAATCGATCTATGTCTATTAGCGCGGTGTGGAAGGTTGCCGATGCCGATTTTCCCACGCGGTGGGGGCACTTTCGCATTCTTGGGTTTGAGGGCTCGTTTGCCGAGGACGATCCGGCGCGGTGCGGGCAGACGGACGAGAAGGAAGAAGCTGTCGCGCTGGTGATGGGCGATGTACATGCGGCGCCGCCTCTGGTGCGGATTCATTCCCAGTGCATGACTGGCGATGTGTTTCATTCACTGCGGTGCGATTGCCGGCTGCAGCTGGAGCTGGCGCTGAGGAAGATTGTGGAGGCGGGCGCGGGGATTCTGATCTACGAGCAGCAGGAAGGGCGCGGGATCGGGCTGATGGCGAAGCTGCGCGCGTATGAGCTGCAGGACCAGGGACTGGATACGGTGGATGCAAATCTGCGGCTGGGATTTGAGGCGGATTGCCGGGGGTACGAGCTGCCGGCGGCCATTCTGCGGCAGATGGGCATCGATGCGGTGCGGCTGATGACGAACAACCCCGATAAGGTGGCGGCACTCGAAGCGGCTGGGGTGCGCGTGGCGGAGCGGATTTCGGCGGAGGTGCCGGCGGAGGACAGCTTCGAGGAGTATCTGCGGGTGAAGCAGGAGAAGATGGGGCACATCTTCGAGTCGATCAACGAGCCTATCGGTTAACGGGCCGATTCCTTAGTGTTGCTGTCCAATGCGCGTTGGACAGGGTACTGCGTGGGAGCTCCCAAAAACGATGCCGGATAACGCGCCGGCTTGCGGTTTAGTTGCCTTTGATGCAGGCGGCGAGGGGGAGAACCAATCCCGAGAACGCCACAATGATGGACGTAACTGCCAGCGCCATAATGATCATGATGAAACTCCTTGTGGGGGAAATGCCCGGTGTTAGCGGGGTTTGGTGGAGTGCTCAGGCGCTTGCGGGGAAGCAAGAGGAAGAGCACTCCAGCGGTGGGCCCAAGGAAGAACGAGGAACGAACAGGCAACAAGTAAAACAAGAGAAGCAAACGGACCTGAACAGCTGCTGACCTAGAAGTTGTTGGTGATCGTGTTGAATTCGTTTGCGATCTTCGGGGTGATCGACGCCTCAGCAGAAATTGCGATGAGGGAGAGGGCGGCGGCGATAAGCGCGTACTCGATGAGATCCTGGCCGCGATCGTCGTTCAGAAAACTTTTGCAAAGCTGGATAGTGCGGTTCATTTGATTTCTCCTCATTTCGCCGCACGCCTTGCAACTGGGGGACGCGCTGCGTTGGCTTCAATGTTGGTGATTCTGCGCTTTGGGCGGGGTGTAAACAATGCCATTACGGTAATGAGCGAGGGATCAAATAGAAAGGGTCATCGGCGTTACTGCCCAGCGGAGCGAGGGTAACCGCGGGACGGCACGGATGGGGGATTCAGCCGCAAATTGACTGTTTTTTTGGTTAACAGGCCGGGTTTTGTCCCGCTTATGTTGTATGCCGCCGTGACGAGGGTCACCGACAATCGTGTGGCCAGCCCCCCATCATGGAAACGGGGAAGTGGTGGGGAAAAGCACGAAAACGCCGCCTGCCGCTCCTCCATTGAATGGAGGAAGCCATGCCTGTCACCAATCTTGCCGAACTCAACGCTCTCGCGGCGCGCGTAAAAGAAGCGCAGCAGAAGTTCGCTGCGTTTTCTCAGGAGCAGGTGGACGCGATTTTTCGCGGCGCTGCGTTGGCTGCGGCGGATGCGCGGATTCCGCTGGCGAAGATGGCTGCAGAAGAGACGGGGATGGGTGTGGTGGAGGACAAGGTGGTGAAGAACCACTTCGCCTCCGAGTACATTTACAACAAATATAAGGATGAGAAGACGTGCGGCGTCGTTGCGGTGGATGACGAGCACGGGATCATGGAAATTGCCGAGCCGGTGGGTGTGATCTGCGGGATTATTCCGACGACGAATCCCACGTCGACGGCGATTTTTAAAGCGCTGATCAGCCTGAAAACGAGGAACGGGATCATCTTCAGCCCGCACCCGAGGGCGAAGCGTTCGACCTGCGCAGCGGCGCGTCTGGTGCTCGATGCGGCAGTGGCCGCGGGTGCTCCGGAAGACATTATTGGGTGGATCGATGAGCCGACGCTGGAGCTATCGAAGGCGCTGATGGAGCATCCGGCGATCAATCTGATTCTGGCGACCGGCGGGCCGGGGATGGTGCGCGCGGCGTATTCGTCGGGCAAGCCGGCGATTGGCGTGGGTGCCGGCAACGTGCCGGTGGTGATCGACGAAACGGCGGATATTAAGCGGGCGATTGCGTCTATTGTGCTTTCGAAGACGTTCGATAACGGGGTGGTATGCGCTTCCGAGCAGTCGGTGATCGCGGTGGATCCGGTGTACGAGGCGGTACGGGAGCGTTTTGCGACGCACGGCGGTTATCTGCTGCGGCCGGGCGAGATTGAGAGGATGCGCGAGCTGATGTTTGTCGACGGCACGATCAACACGGCTATCGTGGGGCAACCGGCGGAAAAGATTGCGGCGTTGGCGGGATTTTCTGTTCCGGCGGGGACGCGGGTGCTGATCGGCGAAGTGGAACATGCAGGTGCGGGCGAGCCGTTTGCCTACGAGAAGCTCTCGCCGGTGCTGGCGTTGTATCGCAGGAAGAATTTTGCAGAGGCAGTCGAGACGGCGGCGGATTTGGTCGCGCTCGGGGGCATCGGGCACACGTCTGTGCTGTACACGGATCAGGATTTACAGAAGGAACGAGTGAGGCGGTTTGGGGAGCGGATGAAGACGGCGCGGATTCTGATCAACACTCCGTCGTCGCAGGGCGGAATTGGGGACTTGTACAACTTCAGCCTGACCCCGTCGCTGACGCTGGGGTGCGGGACATGGGGCGGAAATTCGATATCGGAAAATGTGGGGCCGAAGCATTTGATCAATCGCAAAACGGTGGCGAAGAGGGCCGAGAACATGCTGTGGCACAAACTTCCGAAGTCGATCTACTTCCGGCGCGGTTGCCTGCCGGAGGCGCTACGGGAGCTGGAAGGGAAAAAGCGCGCACTGGTGGTCACAGATTTATTCCTGTTCCGGCATGGCTATGCAGACGAACTGATTGCGCGACTGAAAAGCCTGGGCATGGAAGTGGAGGTTTTCCACCAGGTGGAAGCGGATCCGACCCTCGCGATTGTGCATAAGGGAGTGGAGGTGGCGAAAAGCTTTCAGCCCGATGTGATTGTGGCGTTCGGGGGCGGGTCGCCGATGGATGCGGCGAAGATCGTCTGGGTGATGTACGAGCATCCGGATGTGAACTTCGAAGACCTGGCGCTGCGCTTCATGGACATTCGGAAGCGGATTTACCGGTTCCCGAAGATGGGAATGAAAGCGGAGTTGGTGGCGATTCCAACGACATCGGGGACGGGTTCGGAGGTAACCCCGTTCGCAGTTGTGACGGACGATGCGACGGGCGTGAAGTATCCGATTGCGGATTACGCGCTGACTCCGCATCTGGCGATTGTCGATCCGGATTTGGTGATGCATCTGCCAAAGCCGCTGACCGCGTTTGGCGGTTTGGATGCGGTGGTGCATTGCCTCGAAACCTACGTTTCGATCATGGCCAATGAGTTTACCGACGGGCAGGCGCTGCAGGCACTGAAGCTGCTGAAGGAGCATCTGCCGTCGGCGTACCGGAACGGCGCGCGGGATCCGGTGGCGCGGGAGAAGGTGCACAACGCTGCTACGATCGCCGGGATCGCCTTTGCGAATGCGTTTCTGGGAGTATGCCATTCGCTGGCGCACAAGCTGGGGGCTGCGTTTCATCTGCCGCACGGGCTGGCGAACGGGCTGCTGATCGCGAATGTGATCCGGTACAACGCGAACGACAATCCGGCAAAGCAGGCGGCGTTTTCGCAATACGACCGGCCGAAGGCGAAATGCCGCTATGCAGAGATTGCCGCATGGCTGGGGATGGCGGGCGAGGACGCTGCTGCCAGCGTGCGGAATCTGCTGGCGTGGGTCGAGGAGCTGAAGCGGGAGCTGGAGATTCCGGCGTCGATTCAGGACGCGGGAGTAGCGGAGACGGAATTTCTGGCCAGGGTGGACGCGATTGCCGAGGAGGCTTTCGACGACCAGTGCACGGGGGCGAATCCGCGCTTTCCGTTGATCGCCGAACTGAGGACGCTGCTGCTGGACAGCTACTATGGGCGGCCTTTTCTGGAGCCGGGCGGGGCGGAAATTGAAGAAACGGTTAAAACTGCGGTGGAGGGTGGGGTGGAGGCGGCGTTTCGGGGCTGAATTCAGGCAGGTGGACTGCATTGGCGGCCTGCCATCGCATACACTGGGTAGCGATATGAAGACAACGATTTCAGGTTCCTTTCTCGTGATGCTGGCGGCGGTTGTGCCGCTCGGTGCGCAGACCCCACCTTCGTCGACGCCTGGCCATCGGGCTGGGGGAGCGGGGGCGACGGCGCATCGGTCGGCCGGTGGTTGCGTTTCGCCAGCTCCGAAGGTCTCGGAGAAGATTCCGGCGTTGCCTGCCTCGGCGCCGTGCGTGAAGACGCTCTACACCGTGACAAGGATGGCGACCAGTAAACTCGACTATGCCTCACCGCTGGTGAGCGAGGAGGTTCGCGAATCGCTGGGGAGCGGACCGGCGACTTTCTCGCTGAACTACGTCGACACGCAGGTGGGGACGGGCGAGGTAGTGAAGCAAGGCAAGTGGCTGTCGGTGCAGTACACGGGTTATCTGGCTTCGGATGGGACGAAGTTCGATTCGTCGCACGATCATCCGGGCGGAGAGCCGATTTCCTTTCCTTATGGCAAGCGCCAGGTAATTGAGGGCTGGGATACGGGATTTGAGGGAATGAAGATGGGCGGCAAGCGACGCCTGTTTATTCCATACCAGCTTGCGTATGGTGAGGCGGGCAAGGGACCGATTCCTGCGAAGTCGGAGCTGGTATTCGATGTGGAACTGATCAGCCAGAGCGATACGCGGCCTGCGCCGCCTGCGGGCTCGAGAACGCCGGGGCCACCGGCGCGCCGGCCGGGAGGTCCGCCAACAGGGATGCCACAGGGAACTCCTCCAGCCGGGATGCCACCGGGAACTCCGCCCGCCGGAGCGGGCACTGCTCCGGGGTCGACGACTCCGAAGCCCGGGGTGACACCGCCGCCCGGGGCGACACCGGGAGCTCCGACACCTCCGAGCGGCGCGAGCACACCACCTGCGACGAGCCCGCAGACTCCGCCGCAGGGAACGGGGGCAAAGACGCCACCGTCAGGATCGCCGACGCCGCAGCCGCAGCGGTGAGGCGAGGGTAAGCCACCAGGCAGAGAGTGAGATGGGGGACAACATCCCACCTTTGCCTGCCTGTTTCCCTGGCAGCTGACTCGTGCCCCCCAACCGATCCTGAACTGGCCATTATTTCCCGATGCAGAAAGTGGAGAAGATTCGGTTGAGAATGTCTTCTGCTGTGGTTTCGCCGGTGAGGCTGTCGAGTTGGCGCAGTGCGGCGTAGAGGTCGAGCAGGAGCATCTCGTGCGGGATCTTATTTGCCACCGCCTCTTTCGCGGCGTTCAGGGCGGATAGAGCGCCGGTCACGGCTTCAAAATGGCGAAGGCTGGTGAGAAAACCGGATTCGCTTTCGCCTGCAGGGTTGCGGACGGATTCGGTCAATGCTTCGCGGAGGGACTGCAGGCCTTCGCCGGTGAGGGCGGAGGTGGTCACCGTGGCAAGGGGCAGATCGGCAGCTACTTCGGCAGCGTCGCTCAGGTCGGATTTGTTGCGCACGACGAGGGCGCGACGGCCGGCGAGCGATTCGATGAGCTGATGCTCGTCGTCGCGGAGGGGAACGGAAGCGTCGAGGACCAGCATGACGACATCGGCGTCGGCAAGGGTCTCGCGGGACTTGCGGATGCCGATGGCTTCGGCCTCGTCTTTCGCTTCGCGCAGGCCGGCGGTATCAACGAGCTCGACGGGGATGCCGCCGAGGGAGAGGCGATCGGTGACGAGATCGCGGGTGGTGCCGGGCGTGGCCGTTACAATCGCGCGTTCGCGCTCGAGAAGGCGGTTGAAGAGGGAGGACTTGCCGACGTTGGGGCGGCCGACAATGGCGAGGCGAAGGCCGGCGTGGACCATGCGGCCGTGGTCGAAGGAACGCGCGAGCTGGCGGAGCTCGGCGGCAATTGTATCAATGCGAGTGACAATTTCCTCGTTCGGCGTGACTTCAACGTCATCTTCGGCGAAGTCGATGCCTGCTTCGAGCAGCGCAATGAGCTCTACCAGCTCTTGTTTTGCCGGCTGGATGCGGCGTGAGAGCGCGCCGCCCATCTGCTCGGCAGCCACGCGCGCCTGGTAGAGGGTTTGGGCTTCGATCAGGTCACGTACGGCTTCGGCCTGGGTGAGGTCGAGGCGGCCGGCGAGGAAAGCGCGCTCGGTGAACTCGCCGGGGCGGGCGAGGCGGGCTCCCTTGCGCAGAGCGAGGCGGACCAACAATTCGAGGATGACCGGCGATCCGTGCGCGGCAATTTCGACGAGGTCTTCGCCGGTGTAAGAGTTGGGGCGGCGGAAATATGTAACAAGGGCCTCATCTAATTTTTGGGCTGATTCCGGATCGACGATTTCGGCGAGGCGCACGTGGGCAGGCTCAAGTGGTGCGCCATGCATGCGGATGAGGCTATGCGCTATATCGAGCGCGTGGGGTCCGGAGAGGCGGACGATGCCGATGCCACCCCTGCCGGGCGGAGTGGAGATAGCGACAATGGTTTCCTGCGCGATCGATTCCCGCTCCGTGATTTGAGGATGAGGCTGCACGCTGGATAGTCTTTACTTCGCCGGCCTTTGCGAATGCGGAGAGATTGCGGCTAGCGGCGGCGACCGGAGGAGCGTTCATGGCGTGAACCGCGATCGTCGCGATGTTCGTATCCCTTCGGGTAGGCGACTACAAAGCGGCGCAGGCCTTCGCCTGAAGATGCGGTTTCAAGATCGGGATAACCGCGGAAGGCAAGGTGGAGCATTCTGCGCTCGCGAGAGCTCATGGGGGCAAAGCTGTGGGGCTGACCGGTGCGGCGCACGCGATCCGCGGCGGTTTCCGCTGCGAGCTTCAGTTCACGGGCTCGCAGCGCTTTGAAGTTTTCCGCGTCAAAGGAGATCTTGTCGTGCTCCTCGTTTTCGAGGCGCAGCATTTTGGCAGCGACATGCTCGAGAGCTCGCAGGAGCTCGCCTCCGCGCTGGGTGAGGAGGCCGGTATCGGGACCGGCGAGCTCGACATAGATTTCGCGGGATTCGAGTCCGGCTGGATCAGCGGCGCCGGGGCCAGCGGTGATGCGGAACTTCAATCGCAGACCGCCCAGGTGGATGAGGGATTTGAGGAGTTCTGCGATCTTGTTTGCTGCTACGGAGTAGTCTTCGATGGGCATCGCGTTCGTGGGGTAAGGGACTCGCAAATATCTTTTCCGGATGTAATTAGATCATGTTACCAGGGCGGTGAGCCACTAATCGATGATTGGGCAATCCGGAATCGAGCGTTGATTGAATAGACGGTTTGCCTGCGCGTTTGACCAATATTTTCGGCCCTCGATCATTTTTTCTGTCTATTTGCGACGATCTCGTTTGGCTGCTCGTTTTGCGGCAATGGCGCGCATCTCGCGTCCCATGGTGGTGCGGTTCATGACCATTTGCTGCGCCACGCCGAGCAGATTGCTGCCTGCCCAGTAGAGCGCCACACCGGAGCCGATGTTCCACATCATTACGCCGAAGACGGCCGGCATCATGAAGGCCATCATGCGCTGCTGGCTCTGATCCATGCCGGGCGAGGGTGTAAAGAACTGCGAGAGGAACATGGAGACGATGACGAAGACCGGCAGGATGTGGAGGACATCGGGAGCGGAGAGATCTTTGAGCCACAACCAATGGGCCTGGCGGAGCTCGATGGCGTACATGAGCATGCGATAGAAGCCGAAGAGCAGCGGATACTGCAGGAGCATGGGCAGGCAGCCGCCGAACATGTTGACGCCTTCCTTCCGCTGCAGGTCGAACATCTCCTTGTTCATATCCTGGCGGCGAGGGTCGGTAGTTTTGTACTTTGCGTATTTGGCCTTGATGGCTTCGATCTGGGGCTGGATGCGCTGCATTTTGAGCGACGACTTCATCATCATGAAGCGCGTGGGCAGCATGGCCAGATTCAGGATCAGGGTCAGCAGCAGAATCGCCCAGCCCCAGTTGGGGATGCCGTGGCTGGCGAAGAAGCGGAGCACCTGGAGCATGGGTTTGGCGATCCAGCCCCACCAGCCGAAGCTGACGACATGCTCAAGATCCTGGCCGTTCGCGGTGTGGATAGACTCGAGCAGACCGAGCAGCTTGGGGCCGGCGAAGATGCGTGTACGCAAGTCGCCACCGCTCGCGCCCACTGCTGTGCCCAGCAAAGGCTCCTGCTCGACCGCATTCGGTTCGGGGTGTTCACGATTGCGAGGCACGGCCACGGAGTCGTGGAGCGTGACCACAGTCGTGTCGGAGGATGTGTCGGGAATGAAGATGGCTGCGAAGTAAAGATCGGACACACCCACATCATCGAAGGATCCGTGCAGGGTATCTCCGCCCACGACCTTCTTTGCCGGCAATTGATCGGTCTTGCCGTTCTCCGAGTATTCGATTGAGGAGGCGGCGTATTGCTGGAGGGTGCTCTGATCGCCCAGCCCCGAGGGCCATGCAAGCAGGGCTGCAACGGGCGCATCGTTCTGCGTGACGGAAACATCGGCGTGGATGACATAACTGGAATCGAAGTTGAAGGTTTTGTGAACCTTGAGACCGCCGTAGGAATAATCGAAGCTCAGGGTTCCAGGGGCGGTGATGGATCCGGTCGCGGAGGGAACGTAGAGGACGGAGTTCAGCCTGGTCCGCAGACCCGCGTCGTAGGCATAGAGCGACAAGGGGAGACCGTATTTACCAGCCCAGTCCTGATTGACAATGTCGAGGGGTTTAGTCTGACTGTCGTCTTTGTATTTTTTGAGGATCCAGGACTTCACCGTGGCGCCGCGGTTGGTGAAGGTGATGCGATAGAGCTCGTTTTCGACGACGGACTCGGTTTCGCTGGAGGCCTGTACAGAATTGCCCGCGGGAGCAGCGAGGTCGGATGCAACAGCCGCCGTTGCCGCGGTGGTGGCCGTGATTGAGGTCCGGGGAGTGGACGTCTGAGTGGTTTGCGTCTTCTGCTGTGACGGTTCAGGCGGCGGTGTCTTCTTCGGCCCGAAGATCTGAAACGCAACAATCATGAGCACAAATACGATCATGAAGCCGTAGAGGGAGCGCGAGTCCTGCCCGCCGCCACCACTGCCGCCCTGCTGATTGGGATTTTGTATTTCTGCCAAGACTTCGACTTCCGTTTCCTGTAGCTGTGGGGAACTTTATGGAATCTGTGTGACCCGAATACTGGTTGGGGAAGCGCCGCGTCTGGCGGGGACTGGATCGAATCCGCCGGTGTGCAGAGGATGACAGCGCAGCAACCGGCCGAGGGTCATGATTGAGCCGCGCGTTATCCCGTGTTGGGCAATTGCGATGGCCGCATACTCCGAACAGGTGGGCTGGAAGCGGCACGCACCCACTGCGCCCACAGCCGCATGCAGCAACGGAGACACAATACGCTTATAGACGATCAGCAGCATCCGCACACTGGCATCTTTCACACCCGCATCCTCGTGCGTCGCGCTTGCGCTCACTTCTTTCTCTCCCCATGGCTCGATACGCTCGAAAAAACTCGCGAGACTTCGCGCTCCAGCCTGGTAAACTCCATCTCCAACACAAGTTTGCGCGGATGGAGAACGACATCGACGTGCGGCGGCAACTCGCCCAGATGCATGCGCACCGCTTCTCTCATACGCCTGCGAATGCGATTTCGTTCCACCGCGCCGCCGAGGACACGGCCAGTCGTCAATCCCACGCGCGGCAGCGAACCGGAGGCGCCGTCGCTCGATCTTGCGCAAAAGAAATAGCTCATGGATGCAGAGGAATACCGCCGGCTTTGCCGGTAGACGCGCTGATAGTCCGCGTGTTTTCGCAGACGGGCGTTGCGCCAGTCGAATGTTGGCTCCGGCATAAGTTCATTGTGTCGCACTCTCGAGAGCAGCGGGAGCGAATATCAAAATTGCAGCCGCCCCTGGTGAGGGAGGAGAAACGGGAAGAACTAATCGCGGTAACCCGCGCTGACGGAAACGCGCTTGCGGCCTTTGGCGCGCCTGCGCGACAGCACCGCAGCGCCGCTTTTTGTCTTCATGCGGCTGCGGAAGCCGTGGGTTTTAGAACGGCTTCGGCGATTGGGCTGAAATGTGCGCTTCGGCATGGAAAAGCTGACTCCTGAAATTTTGGTCGGATTGAACCGGCTTGCGCGCTGGCGAGTTTCACTGCCTGATTCGCGCGCGCAACAGTTCCGATCGGCCGCGCAACGGCTGAGAACATGTCTCATCGCGGCAAGTATTGAGTATATCGCAACGCGGATTCACTCGCAAAAATCAGGTGGCGCGGCATTTTTCACCATGCCCGGTGCAACTTTCGGCCAAAGAAAATTTTCTCGACTCGGGTGGGTTCTGCGCGCCTCGCACTGTGCTACTATCGGCAACGTTCACTTAAGATTTTTTCGACGCTCTGCGGTTGTCGGAAGAATGTGACCGATGCTCCGATGCGTGACAGATCGGAGCCACTCCCGGCCAGTACCGATCTGCTCCAGAATCTGCCCTGTTTTAGTTTTGCGGGGTTAACCTCGGGCGTTTTCGTATTCGGTTTCGCGGCACCGGTCGCTTCCGACTTCCAGGCGTTTTTCATAGAGGATTGCGCATGTCTTTCGCTGTTACGTCTCCTGTCGCTCTTAATCCCTGGGTACAAATCCTCGCCGCGCTCGAAAAGAAGGTGAACCGGCAGTCGTTCGATACATGGCTGAAGCCCACACGGTACAGCTACGTGCGGGAGCGTCTGCTCTTTGTGCGCATCCCTACTCCGGAGTTCCGCCATGTTGGGGATCGTTATGGGGATCTGATTCAGGAGGCGATCGAAAACCTGCATCTGGAATTCGACGACGTAAGCTTCATCACACCGGACGAAGATCCAACACTGCCGCGAGTACGGGAGGATGGCGGGTTCGCACCATCTTCTTCAACGGAGGTTCCTCAGCGCAACGGAGGGCCTCGCCCGGTGCCTGCCGCGGGACCGCAGCAGGCGCGGTTCGACTGGTCGACTGCCGCGCAGCTGAATATTCGCTACACCTTCGACGCGTTTGTCTGTGGACCTGGCAATCAGTTTGCGCGCGCCGCAGCGATGGCGGTCGCCGAGCAGCCTTCGAAGGCATACAATCCGCTCTTCCTTTATGGCGGGGTGGGGATGGGCAAGACGCACCTGATGCACGCGATCGGGCACGAGATGAAGCTGCGGCAGCCTGGAGCTTCGATCTCGTATGTCTCGGCGGAAAAATTCACGAACGAGATGATCAGCTCGGTGCGGTACGACAAGATGACCAGCTTCAGAGATCGCTTTCGCACGGTGGATCTGCTGCTGATCGACGACATTCAGTTTCTTTCGCAGAAAGAACGTACGCAGGAAGAGTTCTTCCACACTTTCAACGCGCTGCATGACAACATGAAACAGATTGTGATCGCTTCCGATCGACCGCCGCGCGAGCTGGCGGAGATTGAAGACCGGCTGCGCAGCCGCTTCGAGTGGGGGCTGATCGCGGACATACAGCCGCCCGATCTTGAGACGAAGGTTGCGATTCTGCAGAAGAAGTACGAAAACGAGAACCTGGACAAGCATCTGCCCCTACCGCTTCCGATGGACGTGGCGCTGTTCATCGCGTCGAATGTGCGGACAAATGTTCGCGAGCTGGAGGGGGCGCTGGTGCGGTTGATTGCGTGGTGCGGCTTGAATGGACTGGAGATCACGCTGCCGACGGCGCAGCAGTGCCTGAAGCAGTTCATCGATACGCAGGGGCGTAAGATCACGATTGAGTCGATCCAGCGCGCGGTGGCGGAGCAGTTCGGGATGCGGATTGCGGAGCTGAAGCAGAAGAACAACGCGCGGGCGGTGGTTGTGCCGCGCCAGATTGCGATGTATCTGGCCAAGCAGCTGACGGAAGCTTCGCTGCCGGAGATTGGGCGGCAATTCGGGGGCAAGCATCACACGACGGTGATGCACTCGATCGGCAAGATCGACGAGCAGCGGCGGAACGACAAGAACCTGAACAGCACTTTGAATAAGCTGCAGGAGACGCTGAACGGGTAGGCAGCCAGGCCGCAGATTTGCGCCACACGGCTCAGTTGGGATCTCCGGTCTTCCTTTCCCGCGCTCCATGGAGGACGGCGATGATCCGGAGCTGGCCCTCCCGGATTCGATATACCAAAATATAGTGCGTTCCGGGCACTGCGAATTCTCTCGTGCCCGGCCATAGTCCCGCGCCGCCCATCATCGGGAACGCCTTCAGCCGATTCACCGTCAGCTGTATCTTTTCGATCTGACGATTTGCGGCAGCTGGGTCGTCTATGGGATGTATTCACGAGCTTCCGACAGGTCACGCAGGGCGGGCCGCGTCCAAAGAAACTTCACAGTTTTCGCCAGCGAGCGAACTCCGCCTCAACGTCCTGTTCGGATGCATAGTCGCCGCGCTCGTCAGCTTTGATTCCTTCCGCGATCCGCGAGAGATGCACATCCTGCAATTCGAGGTACTGACTGATAGCTTCGCCGATCAACTGAGTGCGATCGCGACATGGACGCTTCGCGAGCTGATCGAGACGTTTCATTTGCTGCTTGGGAGCCCGGAAGCTGACACTGGTGCTGAAGGATTTCCCTGCCATAGCTGTAACTTATCGTATTTTGCGGTCTGACAATTCGCGGCTAAAGAAAGAAGGAATGGTCATGGCTTTCGCGATGCGGCGGCCTGCTCAATCGTCGTTGATTCGGTAGGATTGGAGAATACCGCTCAGTCGCAGGCGGAATAGAGCGGTCTTGCGCAAAAAGGCTCGCAATTCGGCGGGCCGGACTCACGCCCCCGTTTGCCCAGCCGATAGCTCTCTGTGTATGGGCATCTTCGGCACGATGAGCAATGGTCGGGGCGGCGCTGGGGGGTTTTCCCTCAGACGTTCCAGACGCAGCGATCCGAAACGGGAATATGACCTTCCCATGCTGGAGGCGATGCTTGATCGTTCCGACAACATCGTCATGTTGGCCGACACGTCCGACGACAACATAATCTTTTACATCAACAAGACGGGCCGTGATTTTTTCACCCGCATGCGCGATCAGCTGAACGCCACGATGAGCCATGGCGCGGACGTGGCCGATGCGCATCTGCACAGCATTCATCAGTTTCACCGGGATCCGGAACGAATCCGTCGCATCCTCGCCGACCTGGCATCGCGCAGGATCGCATCGCACGAGGCGCCGATCAGGATTGGACAGACCACACTGAAGACCAAAACATTTGCACTGTGGAGCGATGAAGACTCGGTTCAGCCGCGGTGCTTCATGGCAAGCTTTCAGGAACGTCACGGCCGAGGTTCGCGCCGATGCCCTGGAGGCGCATGAGCAGCGGCGCCTGATGCTGGAGGGCCGGGTAAACGAACTCTCCCGTGATCTCAACGACATGAGCACGGCAACGGAAATGGTCGCCAGAGAGACTTCACTGGCTTCCAATTCCGTCGACGCCATGCTTCAGCAAACTGAAACCGGAGTTTCGGTCCTTGAACAGACGCACATCAGCATGCAAACCGTGACGGAGCTGGTGAGCCACACTTCCGACAAAATGGCGGCGCTCGGAAGCCGCTCGATGGCCATCGGAAAGATTGTCAGCACCATCAAGGAGATCGCAGATCAAACGAATTTGCTTGCGCTCAATGCCGCCATTGAAGCCGCCCGGGCTGGCGAACACGGCCGAGGGTTCTCCGTCGTCGCTGGGGAAGTTCGGTCGCTTGCAGAGCGAACCACGAAATCGACCGAAGAAATCAGCGGAATGATCCAGGAGATTCAGTCGGAAGTCCGGGGAAATACTGAAGCGATGGAACAGGGTCGCCAAAAAGTCCATGCCACGGGCAAGCAACTGGATAGGGCCCGCAGCGCGATGAGCAGCCTGATAAGCGAAGCCGGAACCATCAGGAATACTGTGGTCCAGATTGCCCAGGCGACACAGGAGCAGGCTGCAACCTCGCAGGAGATTGCCTCGAAACTGAAGGGCATTGTCGAAGCGGGTTAGACCTCTGCGGCGTGGACGAATTATCGGATACTCGCCCTGGGGACGCGATCCGATGTACTTTACAGCCCTCGCAACCCCGCCGACTGATAGATCTGGGACATCAGGATTGTGTCGCGGAGGCCTTCTTCGCCATTCGTCTTTGGTTCGCGGTTGTTCCAGACGCAATCGGCGAAGTAGTCGGCCTGTCTGGTGAAGTCGCGGGGATCGCGCTCTGTTTCGGGGTCGTCGATGGTCTGGCCGTCCAGCTGCCCGGTCAGATGCATGCCGTCATAGCCAAATGCCGGGTCCATTTGAATGGACCCTTTCGAGCCGTGGACCTTGAAGTAGTTTGCGCCGTTGGCTCCGTAGGTGGTGTTGCAGCTGGCGACGATGCCGGAGGGGAACTTCATCGTCCACGAATCGTTTTCTTCCACTTCGTCGAAGCGGCCATCGCGATCGATGACCGAGGAGTTTGCTTTGATGTCGGCTGGTTCCTCTCCGGTGAGGTAGCGGGAGGCATTGAGTGAATAGATGCCGACATCCATAAGCGGGCCGCCGCCTGCGAGCTTGCGGTTGAGGCGCCATTCGCCGGCTCTGATGTCGAAGCCGAAGGAGCTCTCGATCGTCTGCACCTGGCCGAGGGCGCCGGAGCGGATCAGTTCGATGGCTTTGAGGTGCAGCGGATTGTACTGGCAGCGATAGGCGATCATGAGCTTGACGCGGGCTTTGCGGCAGGCTTCAATCATCGCTTTGCAATCGGCGACGCTGGTGGCCATGGGCTTCTCGCAGAGGACATGCTTGCCGGCCTTCGCGGCGCGGATGGTGTACTCGGCGTGCATTGAGTTGGGCAGAGCAATGTAGACCGCGTCAATTTCCTTGTTCTGGCGAATCTCGTCGTAGTCGTCGTAGCTGTAGATCGACGGCGAGGGTATGTTGTATTGAGCCGCTTGCTTCTCCGCTTTTTCGCGATGACCGCTGACCAGGGCTGTTAGTCTGCCGGCTTTCGACAGCTCGACGGCGGGCATGAAGTGGTCCATGGAGATACGGCCGAGGCCGACGATGCACCAGCGGAGCTTGCGGCCGGTTTCGTCTACGCCTTGAGACTCGGCGCTGGGCAGAGCGTGTGCGAGAGCGGCCATGGCGCTGAAGCGGGAAAAATCGCGGCGGTTGAGGTTCATCGGGAAAATCCTCCTGGGGCTTTCAGTTTGCGGCTCGATGGTCCGGGCGATCGGGGCCTGCGAGGCAGATCACCAGGCGACAAAGGGCGATTTGCGCACCCACCGGGCGGAAGTGAGCTGCTCGAGCATGAAGGCAGCAACGTCGGCCCGCGCGATCTGCCGACCGCCTGCGGGCAGGGCATCTTCTGCGACTCTGTACGTGCCCTTCGCGGGTACGGTCAGCAGCCGCGGCGGTTGCACAACGGTCCAGTCCGTGTCGCTCATGCGCACCAGCTCCTGCATCGCGCGCTGGGACTGGAAAGGCTTCTTGAGGAATGTTGCTTTCATGACCTTCAGGAGGATTCGGGAAGGCAACGCGAGGTTTTTGTCCGCTCCAGGAAAGGCGCCCGAGGCCCCCAGGACGATGAGCCTGCGCACGCTGTGCTGGCGCATTGCGCTCAGAATGTGGACCATCGATTCGGGCAGCAGCGTGGCGTCGCCGAGGGAACGCGAGCCCAGCGCCGAGACGACAGCGGCCTGCCCGGTCACTGCGAGGGCGACCGCACGAGGATCAAGCGCGTCACCGACGACGACGCTCAACCGATCGCCGCCGGTGACGGTTTTAGGATCGCGCACGAAGGCCGTAACGTCATGACCCTGAGACACTCCCTGGCGGAGGAGTTCCTGACCGGTGCCGCCTGAGGCGCCGAAGACGACGAATCTCATGCGGTCATCCTACTCGTTTCTTTTTTGCTGTCGCCAATCCCGGTAGAACCTCTTTTCGATTAACCTGGCCCGGTGATGAGGATCGTCCACACCATCAGGAATCTGATTGAGCGGGCCGGCGCGATTGCCGACGGATGGCGCATCACAGCAAGCGTTGTTTTCCTTCGGTGGCGGATCCGGTCCTGGGCACGACGCTCTCGAGCCGCTGAGATCGACGTATTGATGAGGTGTCTGAGATATGTCGATTCAGGAGGCCGTCGCTACAGTGGAGACGAGCTGAACGAGCGGTAGATCGTTCGGTGGCGCTATTCCTCGCGCAGCAGAGCGGCGGGCTCGACGGCTATCGCTCTGCGCGCCGGAACGGCTGCGGCCATGGCTCCAATCAGGATCATGGCGGCGATCGCGCCTGCGAGGACGACGGGATCGTACACCGTTGCCTGGTAGACGATGCTGGCGAGCAGACGAGTTCCGAGGACTCCGAGGCCGAGGCCTGCTACCGAGCCAAAACCGAGCAGAAGCACGGTTCGGCCGAGCGCGGAGCGGAGGACCTGAGTTCGCTGCGCGCCAAGGGCCACGCGGATTCCCATTTCGCGCAACCGCCGCGCTACCGAGTAACTGGCCATGCCGAAGATTCCAGTGGCCGCCAGCATGCCCGCCAGAAGTCCCAGGATGCCGAGTGCCACGGTAGCCACACGGGCGGGGAAGAGGACGAGGGCCAAAGCTTGCGGCCAACTCTGAATGGTCACCGGCAGGCTGGGATCGATCTTGCTCATCATCGTGTCCAGCGCCGCTGTAATCTCCGCAGGCGGGCGATTGGCGCGCACGACGAGGGTTGTGTCGTTTTCGTTGTTCTGGGCGAGCGGCCAGAACATGGCAGGCTGGGGGGCCTCGGTGAGCGAATCGTACTTACCTTGTTCGACTACCCCGACCACCTCGCAGAGCGTGCCAGCGTTCGGGCCTGGCTGCGCGAAGCGCCGGCCGATGGCCGCCTGGGCGCTGCCGAAGAGGGTGCGCGCGAATAACTCGTTCACGAGCGCCACGTGCGAGGTGTGGTCGTCGTCATGCCAGGTAAAGTCGCGCCCGGCGAGCAGCCGCGTCCCCGCCGTGGCAAGGTAGCCGGGTGTGATGGTGAAGTACTTCGCCTCCATAACGCTGTTCGAACTGCGGAAATCCTGCGTGCCTTCCCGGTAGACCGGCGTGCTGCTGCCTCCCGCGTTCAGCGGAATGTCGTCGATCATGCCGACCGCCGTGATGCCGGGGATCTGCCGAGCCTCTTCGAGCATTCGCTTTTGTACCGGCAGCGCCGATGCATCGGAGTAGCCGGCCATTTTCATCGTCGTTTCGGCAATCACCACGCCGTCGGGCTGGATGCCGATTGGAGCATGCAGCTGTCGATTCATCCCGCGCAGACCCACCAGGGCGCAGGTTACGAGCAACGCGCACAATGCCACCTGCAGACCGAGCAGCACATCGCGGATGTTCATGCGCCGGAAGAAGGTCTGGGAGCTGCCCTTCATCACCTGCATGGCATCGATTTGCCAGATCTGCCGCGCGGTCAGGACGGCGGGTAACACGCAGCTGGCCGCAGCCAGCAAGAGGGCGATCCCGTACACCCGCGCGTCAGCTGGCACCGTTACCTGGATCGGGAGGGAGGGCATCGGCCGCCATTCGCTCAGCAGCTTCATGAGGGCTACCGACACCGTTGCTCCGATAACTCCTCCGCCGGCGGAAAGTAATGCAGCTTCAGCGAGCACCTGGCGCAGTACGCGCCAACGACTGGAGCCGATGGCCACGCGGATGGCCAGCTCGCGTCCGCGATCCGCGGCTCGCGCGGCAAATATGCTGGCCAGATTCACGCACGCAGCGACCAGCACCAACAGGGCCAGCCCCAGCAGCGCCGCCAGGAAGCTCCGCGCCGCATCGCCGACCTGATCGCCAAACAAGCCGGCCTTGACCAGGCGAAAGCCCAGATGGTCGTCGTCCACGGGATTCTGCTTCGTCATTTGGGCTGCAACTTTGGCCAGGTCGCTCGACGCCTGCTGCATTGTGACTTCGGGCTTCAGCTCCCCGACGACGAAGATGCCGTGGTTGAAACGCCTGGTGAGATAGTCGTAGCCATCGATCTGCTGCTGATTCACCATCGGCACCCAGAAATCGGGGCGGAGGAAAAGCTCGGTGCCGTGGAACTCTGGCGGCGCCACGCCAATGATGGTGAAAGGATGTTTGTTCAGATCGACCGTTGTACCGATGATCCTGGGGTCGGCATCGAAGCGGGCCCGCCAGAAAGCGTCGCTGAGCACAATGTACGGCGCGGAATTCGGGCCGTGTTCGTCGCCGGAGTAAAAGAGCCGCCCCACTTCCGGGTGCACGCCGAGCATGCTGAAGTAGCTGCCTGTCACCTCATAGATCCAGCTCATCTTCGTCATGCCCCCGGTACTGAGCGCAGCCTGGTCGGGGCGAAACGCCGCCATATCGCTGAAGGTCGAGTTCTGCGCGTGCAAATCCTGGTAGTCGGGGTAGGAATGGCTGATGTAGCCGTGCTCCTGGTGCTCGATGGTCCACAGCCGGGCGGCGCCGGCGACGTTCAGCGGCCGCAGGATGGCGGCGTTCATTACGCCGAAGACGACGAGGTTGGCGGCGATGGCCATGGTCAGCGAGAGCACCGCGACCAGCACAAATCCTGGTGAGTGGCGGAGGCGCCGCGTGGCAATTCGAAGATCGTTCATAGTTTCGTGCATTGCGCCCTCCCGGGCCCCAGTTCTCCCTGGTACAGGAGATTTCATATCGATCCCTGCAGCTTCGGGTCCATTGGGATTCTGCGAGATTCGGTGATAACTGAGGGTCTTAGCGGCCTGTTTTTGGTTTTTTATAGGCTGCGTCTGTCCGCAATTCAACGGAAACGTCCATTGTCGGACAGGCGGACTGGACCAATAGGCTCGCCGGGGGGCTGAAGATGCTGGCAGTGTTTTTCGCAACACCGGGCCTTCTTCAACCTGTACCCTGTTTTCTAACTCACGATGCCGCGCCGCCCGCTCCTGGCTTTTTTGCTTAGTTTGCTTTTCTGCTCCGCATACGCGGCCCCGCGCCTTCAGGACACCGGTTTTCTGAATCGCTCGATCGAAATGAACGGCGCCCTTCATCGCTATGTGGTGTATCTACCCGAGAACTGGAATCGCAACGAACGCTGGCCTTTTATCCTGTTTCTCCACGGCTCCGGCGAGCGAGGCTCGGAAGGGATGGACGAGACGCAGGTCGGCCTTCCCCAGGCGATCCGGCTGCATCCCGAGCGCTGGCCGTTCGTTGTGGTGATGCCGCAGGTGCCGTTCAACCACCATCACTGGACCGACCCGGACATGATGGCGATGGCCATCGCCGCGCTTGGCGTCGAGATGAAGGAGTTCCACGGCGATCCGGACCGTGTGTACCTCACCGGGCTGTCCCTGGGCGGTTACGGGGTGTGGGAGATTGCGAAGGCCTATCCTCACCGCTTCGCCGCGCTGGTCCCGATCAGCGGCGGTGTTTTCTGGTCGTATCAGCCGGACCGTTGGCGCGAGGTCAATACACTGCCCGGCGAGTACGCGCGCGCCATCGGTCGCACGCCCACATGGATTTTTCACGGTTCGGACGACCCACTGGTGAACCCGAGGCAGTCGCTGCTGATGTTTCAGGCGCTGAAGGCCGAGGGGGGCGACGTCCGATTCTGGGAATACGCGGGGATCAAGCACAACGTGTGGGATCGCGCTTATGCCGAGCCGCAGCTGCCCCGGTGGTTGCTCGATCAGCGTCTCAGCGCTATCCCGAAGCTAACTGCGGTGGCCGAACAGGTCCTGATTCCGGTTCATCCCGTACCGGCGAAGGTCGATCCTGCCGAGTACAACTCCTATGTCGGCGAATACGAAGATCAAAACCAAATCGTAGCGACCGTTTTTCGCCAGGGAGACAAGCTGCTCTCCCGCGATCGCGTTGGGGAGGTCACAGAGCTGCTACCGGAGAATCCGACGACTTTCTTTTACCCAACTGGCGGAACGCGGCGGCTTACCTTCGAACACGACGCGGAGGGGCGGGTGACGGGCATCCGGTTTCGGGATGACCGGCATGAGGAGTTCTGGGAGCGGAAGCGGTAACGCGGTCTGGGTATTTCCTGTCGGCCTCTGTCCGATGCTGAACACTCAATCGGGCTTCCGGACACCGCGAGCGCTACCCACAACGTGCAAGTTTATGATTTATTTGCGTTGAACAGCACACATTGATGGCATTTCGCGTGCGGTTTTGTGTTCCCTCGGGTCCCTCAAAATCCAATCAAGGGAACGGTTATGTCTCCATCCGCGTACACATCGAACGAGGCACGCGCCATGCGTCGATTTGGCTTGTTTGTCCTGGTGTTCTGCGTCATCGTCGTTCTCGGCGTGGCGCTCCCGCACGCCCGCCGCGAATCTCGTTTCGTCGCTGCGGCGCAGCAGTCCGGCAACTGGCGTAATGGCGAATGCGACGACAATGAGAGCCGCCACTGGGGGGAATCCCATGTGTGCCAGATGCGCCGCACCACCTTTACCCTTCCCTCAGGGCACCTCAGCGTCAACACCTCGAATGGCGGTATCGATGTGACCGGCGAGGACCGCTCCGACGTTGCTCTGGATGCGCGGGTCACCGCGTGGGCGCCGACGGGATCCGGCGCGAACGATCTGCTGAACGAGATCGTCATCGAGACCGGGAATGGCGAAATCCGCGACCACGGCCCACACGCGCACTTCTTTAGCAGCACCGGGTACAGCATCGATTACCACCTGCATGTACCGCGTCATCTGGCCGCCGATCTGCACACCATGAATGGCGGCATCGACCTTACGCGGCTGGATGGAGAGCTGCACTTCCAAACCACCAACGGCGGCGTCAGTCTCGACCGCGTTTCAGGCGATGTACGCGGCGCAACGGTGAACGGTGGACTGAACATTTCGCTTGCCGGCGACCGTTGGCAGGGGCAGGGCCTGCATGCCGAGACCACGAACGGCGGTGTCGATCTGCGCGTGCCGGAGAACTACTCCGCTCACCTTGAAACTGGCACTGTCAACGGTGGTATCGAAGTCAACTTCCCCATCACCATTCAGGGAGAGATCAAGAACCGGCTGAACACTGACCTTGGCACCGGGGGTCCGACGATCCACGCGCAGACCGTCAATGGCGGCATCACAATCAGCCACAATAATTCCACCAGCGCGGACTGAGAGAGAGACGCTGGACGAGAAGTCCACAGGGTGGCTGCCGCCTTTCCGCTTTTGTTCCCTCCCCCAGGCTTTGCAGCGAAGGTGCCGGTCCAATCCAGCCAAACAAGTGCCTGTGCATCGCTGGTCCGTGGCGGACCCCCATGCCTATTGGCGCAAACTACTGTTTCCACGCAAGGCGACAGCTTTCCACATCTCTTTTGTCGAGCTCTGTTGATGCGGTGGAGAACGCGTGGCGGAGGGTGGTTCTTGCCACGGGATTTCCGCGTTCCTCTCATTCCCACAGGCGGGTTTTCTAAAACCGGCCCGGGGCCCGAACCCTTGCCTGGAGCGGTTTGCTCGTAGCTTTCCACTTTTCCGAGGAGAACGACTACGGCTACTAGTAAGAAGTAATTGAATACAAGTAGTAGCCGTAACGGGACGGCGGGGCGAAACAGCAAGGCTGCGACCCGGGCGGCGTCGTTCCGTTGGTCATCAAGGCTTCTCACAGAAAGTACCGTTTTTCCAGAAGCTGGTTCACACTAGAATGGGAATTCCATTCTGTTCACCTTGCGGATGGCCGTACCGCTTGGTGTACATTTGAGTCGATTCGAAGCGAGGGAACCGAACATGCCGGCTGTCGAAGAGGAAAAGGCCGTCCAGGGAGCCACCATGGAGATCAGCGTCAGCCGTCAGGATCTTCTGCGGGAGCTCACTGCCACGCAAAGCGTCGTCGAGCGCAAGACCACGATTCCAATTCTCTCGAACTTTTTGCTTGAGGCCGACGGCGACCGCATCGTGATCACGGCAACCGATCTCGACCAGAGCATCCGGACCTCGTGCGCGGCGAAGGTGAAGAAGGCCGGGTCCTGCACGATTCCCGCGCGCAAGCTTTACGACTACATTCGCCTGCTCGGCGATGGCGATATGTCGATCAAGCTGCTCGAAAACCACTGGGTGCAGATTCGCGCCGGGCGGTCGAACACGCGCATGGTTGGGATGGCGCGCGCGAACTTCCCGCAGGTGCCTGAGTTCCCCGAAGGCGGCGTTACGCGCATTCCTGTGGCGTCGCTGCGCAATCTGATTGCGCGCACGATCTTCGCCATCTCGAACGAGGAGTCGCGGTACACGCTGAACGGAGCGCTGCTGATCCTGAAGGCCGAATCGATCGCCATGGTGGCCACCGATGGGCATCGGCTGGCGCACATCGAGAAGACGGCGGAGTCATTCCCGGGCATCAGCGCGGAGAAGAAGACCCTGGTGCCGCGCAAGGCTCTGCAGGAGCTGCAATCGTTGCTCGGCAACACGGAAGCCGAGTTTGTGGACTTTGCCGACGACGACAGCACGCTGTTCTTCCGCATTGGGCATCGCGTGCTCACCAGCCGCAAGCTGACGGGGCAGTTCCCGAACTACGAAGCGGTGATGCCGCGTGACAACAATAAATTTGTAATCGTGCGGAGCACAGATCTTTCGGCATCGATCCAGCGGGTGGCGCAGTTCGCGGATGAGCGCTCGGGCGCGATCAAGGTGCGCATCGAGCAGAACGAGCTGAAGGTTTCTTCTTCATCGACGGACGCGGGCGAGTCGGAAGACACGATTGAAACGCCCTACAGCTTCGATCCCATTGTGGTTGGCTTCAACTCGTCGTACCTGATCGATTTCCTCAAGGCCATTGGCAACGAGGGCGAAGTCCGACTGGAGTTCAAGGACGCGCAGTCGGCGGGCCAGATTCGGCCCGAGGACGGGTCGGACGAGTACAAGTACCGCTACATCATTATGCCCATGCGGATTTGACGGGGCGGCTTGAGGGCGCGCCGCAAGATGAGATCACCTTTGCGGAAGAACTTGCACGAGGAGGGTCCCATGTCGACGGCGACAATCCCAATTCCGTTGGAGACCTATCTACTCACGCCCTACGAGCCCGACGTGGATTACGTCGATGGCGAAATTGAGGATCGAAACGTGGGCGAGTACGACCACAACATCCTTCAACGGGCGATTCTGATCTGGTTTTACCTGCACGAGACCGAGTGGGGCATCCGTTCGATTCAGGAGCAGCGCACCCGTGTTGCGGCCACAAAAGTTCGGATCCCGGATGTGAGCGTGTTCTCCCGGTCCACACCGGTCGAACAAGTATTCTCACGGCCGCCGATTATTGCCGTCGAGGTTCTCTCCCCGGAGGATCGCCATTCCCGAATCGCGGCCAAAATCAGGAACTACATTGATTTCGGCGTTCGACATATCTGGGTGGTGGATTCGCCGACCCGCGAGGGCTGGGATTGCAGCGACGGCAACTGGGTTCGCACTGACCGGCTGACGGTCACGGGGACGCCGATCTACCTTTCCCTTCCGGAACTTTTCGAGAAGATCGACAGGGAGAACGCCTGAATCATTGGAGTCGGCGATCATGGCACACTGGATGCAATGAAAGCGCTGCTGCTTCGCGAGTATAAGCATCTGGAGTTGCTCGATGTGCCCCAGCCAGCGCCTGGAGCTGGCGATCTGCTGATTCAGGTGGCTGCGTGCGGCATCTGCGGCAGCGACGTGCATGGGTACGATGGCTCTTCGGGACGACGCATTCCTCCGATTGTGATGGGGCACGAAGCTGCGGGAATCGTGGCTGCCGCGGGCGAGGGCGTGACGGCATTCCGAGTGGGGGATCGGGTCACCTTCGACTCCACCGTCTACTGCGGGGAGTGTCCTTACTGTCTGCGGGGAGAGATCAACCTCTGCGATCGCCGCGAGGTGATCGGTGTTTCCTGCGGGGAATACCGGCGGTCGGGGGCGTTTGCGGAATACGTAACAGTGCCTGAGCGTATTGTTTACCGGTTGCCGGATTCTATGTCGTTTGCGGAAGCGGCGATGCTGGAGCCGGTTGCGGTTGCGCTGCATGCGGTGAAGTTGAGCGGGATTCGCGGGGGAGAGACAGCGCTGGTGATCGGCGCGGGGATGATCGGCTTGCTGACGTTGCAGGCTGCGCGTGCAGCGGGCTGCCGGCGGGTGATGATTGCGGACGTAGATGCAACTCGGCTTCGTTTGGCCGAATCGCTGGGGGCCACCGAGACGTTGCATATGGCCGGCGCCGATCTTCCGGGAGAAGTTTTGCGGCGCACGGGCGCTGGCGTGGACGTGGCGCTAGAAGCGGTGGGGCGCGACGAGACTGTTCAGGCTGCGATCCATTCTGTACGCAAAGGGGGCACTGTGACGCTGATCGGGAACATTGCGCCCCAGGTACAGATTCCGCTGCAGGTTGTGGTGAGCCGCCAGCTACGTTTGCAGGGCAGCGCCGCGTCGGCGGGCGAATATGCGGAGGCAATCGAACTGGTGAGCAGTGGCAAGATTCAGGTTGCGCCGCTTATTACCGCGGTTGCGCCGCTCGAAGATGGGCCACGGTGGTTCGAGCGGCTGTATGCGCATGAGCCGCACCTGATGAAGATTGTGCTGACGCCGGGGGCCACGTTGTGAAGGTGGTGACATGACTAACCCTGGCAGCGATCGCATGTTCGATTTATCAGGGCAAGTTGCTCTGGTGACCGGGACCAGCCGGGGCCTTGGCCAGTACATTGCGCGTGCGCTCGCGAAAGCCGGGGCGGATCTGATTCTGACCAGCCGCCGCCGCGAGACGCTGGCGGAATTCGAGGCAGAGATCCGCGAGCTGGGACGCCGCACGCTCGCGCTTGAGCTCGATGTGCGCGATCTGGCCAGTATTCAACGCATGGCTGCGGAGGCCGAGGACACATTCGGCCAGATTCACATCCTGGTGAACAATGCCGGTTGCAACGTGCGCAAACCCGCGCTTGATGTGACCTGGGACGACTGGAATCTTGTACTCGATACGAATTTGCGGGGCAGCTTTTTTGTCGCGCAGGCGATTGCGCGGGGAATGATCGCGCGTGACTATGGACGCATCATCAATATTGGATCGGTCACCAGCGTTTTCGGCTACGCGGGGCTTGCGCCTTATGGAGCGAGCCGCGGCGGGATTCGCCAGCTCACCATGAGCCTCGCCGACGACTGGGGCAGGCATGGAGTGACGGTGAATTGTCTCGCTCCCGGATGGTTCAGGACGCAGCAGAACCAGGTGCTGTACGAGAACCAGGAGTGGGTGGATTACCTTGTCGACCGCATTCCGGTAAAGCGGCCGGGGCAGCCGCACGATCTTGACGGGGCGGTGGTATTCCTTGCATCGGAGGCGAGCCGTTATGTAACGGGGCAGACGCTGCTCGTCGATGGGGGCATCTCGACGGGATCGATGCGGGCTACGGTCGCGCCTAAACCGTAATTTGGCTTTGGCGCGTTGATTCCTGCTTGCTAAGCTGCCGGGCTATCTGGCTCGGGGATGGGGCGAATTTCTCCCAGCAGAAAAATGTAGCTGGCGATGCCGATCAGGAGATAAGCTGCGGCCACGGTAAAGGCGGCCTTGAAGGAGTGGCGAACTCCGACGAGGTAGCCGGTGATGGCAGGCGCGGCGATGCCGGAAATCTGGTTCGACATGTTCATGATTGCGCCGACGGAGCCGACGCTGTCGCCGGGAGCGATGAGGGAGGGGATGGACCAGCCGACGGGTGCGGCGGCGGAGAGGCCGCCGATTGAAAGGCTGATCCACAGGACAGCCTGGGTGACGGTATGAGCGCCAGCGGCTCCAAAAATACCAAGGCCCAGGGCGGTTCCGGACACGAGGACCGTGCGGCGTACGCGATTCGCGTTCCATCCGCGATGAATGAGCCTGTCGACCGTCCAGCCGCCGATAAAAAGATCAGTGAAGGTTGCAAATAGCCAGGGGATGCCTGTGTACATGAAGGAATGGGCGAGGTCAATGTGCTGGGAGCGGGCGAGATAGACGGGCAGCCACGTGAGGAGGAGATAGAACACGTAGTTATACGAGCCGAAGCCCAGTGCGAGGCCAAGAACCTTTTTTCGGCTTAACAGATAAGTGAGCGGCACGCGTCGATGTGGATGCGGAGATCCTTCGGCGGCCTCGATGCGGCGGGCTGCTTCGTTCTGTTTGTGGGCTGGGTCGCGGTAGATGCGCCAGAAAAACAGGAAGTAGATCAGACTGATGAGTCCGGTGGCGGCAAAGCTGAGGCGCCAGCCGATGCGCAGCAGCAACAATCCGATGAGAGGCACGCCGATAGCGGAGGCAAACTTGGCGGCTCCGTCGAAGAAGCTGGTGGCGAAGCTGCGCTCGCGGGGCGGAAACCAGTAGCCAACGGCTTTGGCGCTTGCCGGAAAGGACGGAGCTTCGCCGATGCCGAGCAGGAAGCGAGCGGCAAAGAATCCGCCGATGCCTGGGGTGATTGCAGCGCCAAAGGACGCGAGGCTCCAGAGGAAGGTGCTGACGCATCCCACGCGGCGTACGCCGAAGCGATCGAGCAGAAGGCCGGACGGCAGCTGGCACAGGGCGTAGGTCCAGTTATAGGCGCCGAGAAGAAGTCCGAAGGTAAAGTCGGAAATCCTGAACTCGGCGAAGAGGGCGTCGTGGGAGACGGAGAGGTTGACGCGGTCGAAATAGTTGACGAGGACGCCCACGCCCAGCAGGAGCGCGATGATCCATCGCTGCCGGTTCTGGTTCTCGACGCTTTCCGACAATTGGCCTGGCGCGTTATCTCCCGGCATCTTCGACCGACTACCATCTTGACACGTCCGCGCTGAGCCGGTCGCGTTTGCGGACCTGGTTTCAGGAGAACAGCATCAGGCGGGCGCTACTTCCGCTTTTGGGGATCGCTGCCCATTCTTCCGATCCACTGCGCGGTGCGAAAAGCGCGGCGCCTCCAGAAGAGATTCTGAAATCTCTGGTTCATCTTCGATCCATGAAAGTCGAGGAGTCCCAGCTGAGCGAGGAATGAGAACATCTGGTGGTCCTCAGCGCCGGCTTTACCGCTGGCACAGCCGCGGAAGATCGGATGACTGCGATGCATCAGACGAGTCGCCTCGAACAGGAAGGCCTTGGGATTGGTATTCGATCTGCCACTGTAATCGAGGTAAGGGCCATCCTCCACGCGAACACCGGGATGGATAAACCCCTCGATAACGATTTCGGCGTTGGCGGGCACTTCGAGGCCTCCGCACCGGAGGAGTTCGACCGGCTTTGCCTGCAGCGCGCCGGCCAGATCGAATTCATCCATTTCCGCGGGACACGCAGCGCTGGCTGCGATAACCATGGCTTCGGGCGCGCCGATTGCCACTGCCACGGGCAGCTCGATCCCCCTGGCTTCGGCGTGCTCGACATGGCGAGCGAGGTCGCTTGCCTTCGCGGCGCTGATGGTCGCTCGTTTCGCCCCCAGCAGCTGCATGCGGTAGACGCCGGCGTTGCGCTGTCCTGTGTCTGGATCCTTGCTGATATTGAGGTGCCAGGTTCCGAGATAACGGCCGGCGTCGAAATCGCTCCATTGGGGAACCGGAAACTGGAGCAGGTCGATTACGGATGCCGGAATCACATTGTCCAGCAGTGAACCGGTTCTCACCATTCTGGGATGGACCGTTTCCTCAAGCCGTTTACGGGTGTCTTCGATCAGCTCTTTCCAGGGAGTCAGCGCGTCAAAGCCGAGCGCCAGCCTGATGCAGGTGGGATCCGCGAGACCGTTGGTAAAAATCTCCTGGCCCCCGTAGCCCATGATCTTTTCAAACAGCAGAGGCTTATGCCTGGACCGCGACCAGCGACCGATTCCGAGTTTCGAGTCGACCGTTTCTTTCACGCGCAACAGGCGCCCAGCATCTTCGAGCTTCTGGATGAATGCCCGCAAATCGGGCGATTGGCTGGGCTCGGCCTCCTGCGGCTCCGCAAACCCGTTCTCGGGCAGTGGCGCTGTTCCAGCCGGCTCTGACCTGCTCTGCCAAAGAAGCTCTTTCACAGAAACCTCGCCGGAGATTCGGGCAAGGCTGCATCGATCTTCGTGGTCGGGCGCTGTTTGGTGCGTCTGTGGGATTCAGGCAAACCGGCGACTCCTTCAAAGCAGAAAAACGCTCAACCCGGTGATTGCCTGGGTCGGCAGGAAGCCGGGCCTGCGTTGCAGAAAAGCAGGGATCGCGGCGTGAAGCTTGACGTGATGCAATGTCGCGCCACTTTCTCGGCCGCGTCGCACTGCCGTTATAGCGAATAAAACCGCGGGCGCCCGTCCCCCGGTTGGTGTTGAGAGCTACAACTTTTGGGGCAGGTGGGATCCCTTGCCACAACGGGCCGCGGGAGGGCGGGACGGCCTGAAACGCTCTGCGGTGAGGCCGCAGCAAGCGTCAGCTGAGGTTCCGGGATGCCGTTCATCACCGTGTATGGTGCAGGATCGACCCGGCAATCGATTCAAGAGGGACGACCTTGTCGACGCCGTTCAGTTTGATCGCCTCTTTTGGCATGCCGAAGACGACGCAGGTGGCTTCGTCCTGGGCGATTGTTGTGGCGCCGGCCTGCTTCATCTCGAGCATGCCGCGCGCGCCATCGTCCCCCATGCCGGTGAGGATAACTCCGACGGCGTTCGGGCCGGCGTACCGGGCGGCCGAACGGAAGAGCACGTCGACTGAAGGCCGGTGGCGGCAGACCAGTGGACCCTCCTTGACCTCGACGTAGTAGCGGGCGCCGCTGCGCTGCAGCAGGAGATGGTGATTGCCGGGCGCGATCAAGGCCCGTCCGCGCAGAACGGTATCCCCGCTTTCGGCTTCCTTGACAGTGATGGCGCAGAGCCCATCGAGCCGGCTTGCAAAAGCGCGTGTGAACAACTCCGGCATGTGCTGCACGATGACGATGCCCGGCGTGTCAGGGGGCAGCGCCTCGAGGAGGGTCTTCAGCGCCTCGGTGCCCCCGGTGGATGCGCCGATCATGACGACTTTCTCGGTCGTTTTCGCCATGGCGCAGGTCGCCGGGGCCAGAACGGCATCCGCCGTGAGCTTTGGCTCCACTCTGTGAGCCGGCCGCTGGGAGCGGACCCGCGCCCCAGCTGCCGCTTTCACTGCGTCGCAGAAGGTGGCTCGCGATTCCTCGAGGAACTGGCGCACACCGAGCCGCGGCTTGGTGACAATATCCACGGCGCCGTTTTCGAGCGCCTCGAGAGCGCTTTGCGTACCCTCTTCGGCGAGGCTCGAGCAGATGACGACCGGGATGGGATGCTGGGACATGATCTTTTGCAGGAAGGTAAGGCCATCCATCCGTGGCATTTCAATGTCCAGCGTGATCACGTCCGGCACTTGCTCGGCCATGCGCTCGGCTGCAACGTAGGGATCGACAGCCACTCCGATCACTTCAATTTCCGGATCCGACCCAAGGATGTACGACAAAGTCTGGCGTACCACCGCCGAGTCATCGACGACCAAAACGCGTATCTTCGGGTTACCCAATCCGTCGCCTCTTCCCGTGGCTCCTTGCGGAGCCATCTGGCGCTCTCGTCGACGAGAGCGTTCGCAGCCGCACTTCTCCCGTCGCTGTACAGAAGTCGATGCGGAAGCCGCAGGGTCCGCCAAGACGCTTTGCGGTCACGCTGAACCCCGCGCCTTCGAGAACTTCAAGAGCCTTTTCGCGGTTCAGTCTGCCCACCGTGGGCCGCAACTCTCCCTCTCGAACATCCAGCACGTCCGCGCCGCCGAACACTTTGACTTCGACGTTTGCTCGGCTGGCGCCCAGCGCGTCGAATTGCGCGGCGAGGTCCTGGATCGCGAAATCCACGTAGCGCCGCGACGCTGCACGGCTCAGCCTTCCGCGCGCCTCGCCCGGATGGCAGGGAAGCATGGGATGGCAGAGCGCGCCGATGGCCAGCCCCTTATGCCAGAAGGTCACGCCTACGCAGGACCCCAACAGGGTCCTCATGATGTGGGGCCCGCGCACCAGGTGGGATTCACCCGGCTGGACGTAGACCTCCGGCCACTCTTCTTCAGGGCCGGCCATGAATCCTCCTGTAGAGTGCCGGTCCTACTGCTTCGACGGGGAGGTTCATGTCGTGCAGTGTCTCGGAGTGACCCACAAACAGATAGCCCCCCGGTTTCAGGTGGCCCACAAGATTCCCGAGAATCTTTTGCTGAGTGGGTCGATCGAAATAAATGATCACGTTGCGGCAGAAAATCGCGTCCGCCTTCTCGGCTACGCCGTAGTTCGCGTCCATAAAGTTCAGCCGGCGGAATTCCACCATGCTGCGCAGCTCTGGAACAATACGGACCCGGTCGGCGCCGGGCTCGCGGCTGCGCAGCAGATATTTGCGCCGCAGCACGGAGGGCACGGGTTCCACGTCGTCGGTCGTGTAGATGCCCAGCCGCGCTTTTTCAAGCACTCGGCTCGAAATGTCCGTGGCCAGGATGCGAAAGCGGAAGCCGGGGTGCGACTTCGCAAATTCGCTCAGCACCATGGCGAGGGTGTAGGGCTCCTCCCCCGAGGAACACCCTGCGCTCCAGACAAGGAACGGGTTGCCTCCGCAGTTCGGCGCCAGTTCGGGCAGCGCCCGCTGCGCCAGAAAATCGAAGTGCTTGGCCTCGCGAAAGAAGTCCGTCTTGTTGGTCGTTACCACGTCGAGAAAAGGGACCTTCTCCTGCCTGAGCCCCTCCTCTCCGAACAGATATTCGCAATATTGCCGGAACGAGTCGAGATTCAGATCTCGCAGCCGACGCTTGAGCCGGCCCTCCAGCATCGTCTTTTTCTCCGGTCCCAGGCGAATGCCGGCCTCCTTGTAAATAAAGGAGGAAAGCGCCGCAAAGTCCCGGCTGGAGAGAGCTTCATCGTGTGCCCGCATAGGTCCCCCCCTGCTCGGCTCAGGCTGCTTCGGCGGCGGGCCTGACCGCGTCCGGGCTGCCGCGCATGGCCGACAGCTCGTCGGCGGAGAAGACGCGGTCGATGTCGAGGATCATCATAAACTGGGCGTCTCGTTTGCCCATGCCGCGGATGAAGTCGGTCCGGATCTGGGTCCCGATGCGCGGCGCCGGCTGAATCTGCTCGGGTTCGAAATCGATGACCTCTTCGACCGAGTCGGCCAGCGCGCCAATGACAGTGGGCTCGTTATCGAGCAGCACTTCCACCACCACAATGCAGGTGTTGCGCGTGCTCTCAGTCTTCGACATCTCGAAACACAGCCGGAGATCGACGACCGGTACGACGCTGCCGCGCAGGTTGATGACGCCGCTCATGAATTCCGGTGTGCGAGGGATCGCCGTAATTGTGGTCAGATCGAGCACCTCACGCACTTTCGCCACATCGGTGGCGAAGATTTCGTTGCCCAGCCGGAAGGTCAGGTACTGGCGGGTCTCCGTAATTTCGCTCAAGCTCATGGTCTCGTTCCTCTCCCGTTGCTGAAGACAGGGTGTGCGGGCCGCTTGCGAGAACGGCCCGCATGCCGTTTTCGGTCAGTAGCGTTCGAACTCGCTGTCGAGATCGTCGCGTTTATCCTGCAGACGCAGCTTCACTCCGACGCCAGCCGCCGTGCCAGCTCCCGTTCCGGCCGTGGTCCCGGCCGATGTGCCGGCCGATGTCCTGGTCGCCGCCGGTTTGTGCGTTCGAACCGGAGCGGCGTGCGCGGACCCGTTCTGCGCCGACGCATGGACCGGCCGAGTTGGCCTGCCGCCGCCTCTCCGCGCTCCGGCGCCCTCTTCGTTCCCCGTCTGGAAGAAGGCCAGCGCGCTTACCAGCTGTTCGGACTGGCCGGTCAGTTCCTCGGTGGTCGAGGCCATTTCCTCGGCCGCCGAGGCGTTCTGCTGGATCACCTGCTCCAGCTGCTGCAGCGCCTTATTGATCTGCTCGGCGCCGGTGTCCTGTTCCTTGCTGGCCGCGCTGATTTCCTGGACCAGTTCGGCGGTGCGCTGGATGTCGGGAACCAGCTTTTCCAGCTGCTCTCCGGATTTTTCCGAAACGCGCAGCGTGGTGCTCGAGAGCTGGTTGATCTCCGCCGCCGCCTTCTGGCTGCGCTCGGCGAGCTTCCGTACCTCGGCGGCTACCACCGCGAACCCCTTCCCGTGTTCGCCGGCCCGGGCTGCTTCAATGGCCGCGTTGAGCGCCAGCAGGTTCGTTTGCCGGGCAATTTCCTCGATGATCGAGATCTTGCTGGCGATCTCTTTCATCGCGGCGACGGCCTCGACCACACTCTTCCCGCTCTCCTGCGCATCGCGCGCGCTCTTGTTGGCAATTTTGTCGGTTTGCTGCGCGTTGTCGGCGTTCTGCCTGATGTTGGAAACCATCTCCTCCATGGAGGAGGAGGCCTCTTCGGCCGCCGCCGCCTGCGCGCTGGCGCCCCTGGACACCTGCACCGATGCGGTCGAGATCGACTGGCTGGCCGAGGCCACCTCGCCGGCGATGGTGCGAATTTCCGAGACGGTTTGCGTCAGCCCCGCTACCATCGACGAGAGCGCCTGCATCAGCTTGTCCTCGGGCGAGCGCTCCTTCAGCGTGACGGTCAGGTCGCCTTTCGCGATCTGTTCAGCCCCCGCCGTAATCTCGTTCATCGCCCGGATCAGAACATTCAGATTGTTCTTGATCTTGTTGAAGTCGCCGTTGTAGGTATCCGTGATCTCGGCAGGAATATCCCCCTTCGAGATCTCGTCCACGTACCGCGCCGATACATTCAGCGGCCCGATGACCGCGTCCAGCATGGCGTTGACACCACGGACAATTTCGCCATACGCGCCGTGGAACTGCTCGGCCCGGCCGCGCTCCGAGAGTTGGCCCGCCTTCGAAGCATCGATCAGGCGATCGAGCTCCTTGTGGAGGGCCTGGACCACTTGGCCGACATTGTTCACCGCGATCTTCATCTTTTCGTGATCGCCCTTGTAGGTTTGGGCGATGAGCTCGTCGATTTTGCCCGAGGAGATCTGGGCGAGGATGCGATTGCCCTCGCCGATGGGCAGCAGGATGGCATCGAGCATGGCGTTGACGCCGCGCACGATCTCGGCGTAGGCACCCTGGAACTGTTCGGGCTTACCGCGTTCGGAGAGCTGGCCTTCCTTCGAGGCTTCGGTGAGCCGGACCAGTTCTTTTTGCAGGGATTGCGTGACTGTGGCGACGTTGTTGACGGCGATCTTCATCTTTTCGTGATCGCCCTTGTAGGTTTGGGCGATGAGCTCGTCGATTTTGCCCGAGGAAATCTGGGCGAGGATGCGATTGCCCTCGCCGATGGGCAGCAGGATGGCATCGAGCATGGCGTTGACGCCGCGCACAATCTCCGCGTATGCACCCTGGAACTGCTCCGGCTTGCCGCGTTCGGAGAGCTGGCCTTCCTTCGAGGCTTCGATCAGCCGCGCCAGTTCCTTCTGCAGGGATTGGGTTACCATGGCGACGTTGTTCACGGCGACCTTCATCTTTTCGTGGTCGCCTTTGTAGGTCTGGGCGATGAGCTCGTCGATCTTGCCCGCGGAAATCTGCGCGAGGATGCGATTGCCCTCGCCGATAGGCAGCAGGATCGCATCGAGCATGGCGTTGACGCCGCGCACGATCTCTGCGTAGGCGCCCTGGAACTGCTCCGGCTTGCCGCGTTCGGAGAGCTGGCCTTCCTTCGAGGCTTCGGTGAGCCGGACCAGTTCTTTTTGCAGGGATTGCGTGACTGTGGCGACGTTGTTGACGGCGAGCTTCATCTTTTCGTGGTCGCCCTTGTAGGTCTGCGCGATCAGCTCGTCGATCTTGCCCGAGGAAATCTGCGCCAGGATGCGGTTGCCCTCGCCGATGGGCAGCAGGATCGCATCGAGCATCTCGTTGATGCCCTCGACCATGGTGCGGTACATCCCTGTAAACTGGCTCGCCCGGCCGCGCTCCGTGAGGTGGCCCTCTTTCGAGGCATCCACGAGGCGCAGGATCTCCTGCGAGACCAGCATGGCCTGATTCTCGGCATTCTCCGCCCCGCCGTTCGCATGCTCCGGAACCCCGTGTCCATTCGTTGGGTGCCCGTTCACCTTGTGGCCGTTACTCTTCCGGCCCTGGCTGATTCCTGCTGTCGACATCGTTCCCGATCCTTTCTCTGGTGCGCCGGAGCGCGTTATTGAGCGGCGCTGGCCAGTGCTCCAGCGCCGACGCCGTTCGTGAAGCAAATTCCGTGGCCGCCATCCCGCGGAGAGCCGTTCTCGATGGCTCTCCCTGAGGGCCGCGAGCGGCTCGCGTGTGTTCCGGCCCGGACCGCCTCCTGGACGAGCCTCTGTGGGTCCAGAATCAACGCAACCACGCCGTTGCCGAGGATGGTTGCGCCCGAGACCACCTGTACGTGCCGGTAGAAGCGGCCGAGGTTCCGTATTACCGTCTGGCAGTTCCCCAGCACCTGATCGACGACCAGCCCGCAGCGCCCGTCCTCGCACTCGACGACCATGATCTGTTCCCGCTCGGGCGGGGGCGTCCGCACGTCGAAGTACTGCCGCAGTCGTATGTAAGGAACGATCTCCCCGCGCACGTTGGCGACGTGCCTGCCATGAGCCTGCTCTACCTCCTGGCGGGTGAGTTCGATGCATTCGAGGGTCGAAGCCAGAGGCAGCACGAAGAACGAATCGCCCACCGTCACCAGCAGCCCGTCGATGATGGCAAGCGTCAGCGGCAGGCGCAGCGTCACCGTGGTGCCCCGGCCGCGCTGACTGGTCACGTCGATCGAGCCGCGCAGGCTCTCCACACTCTGGCGGACCACATCCATGCCCACCCCGCGGCCGGAAAGATCCGTCACCTGTTTCGCGGTCGAAAATCCGGCCTGGAAGATGAAGGAGAAAATCTCCGCCTCGGTTAGCTTGGCCTCCGGGCTGGTCAGCCCTCTCTCAATGGCGCGTGCGCGAACGGCCTCCGCGTCGATGCCGGCTCCATCGTCGGCGACCGCGATCAGGACACTGGCTCCCGAATGCCGAGCCGAAAGATGAATCCTCGCCGCCGGGCGTTTTCCGTGGGCCACGCGATCCTCCGGCAACTCGATGCCGTGGTCCATGCTGTTCCGGATCAAATGCATCAGCGGATCGCCGAGCTGGTCGATGACCGTCTTGTCGAGCTCGGTCTCCGCGCCTTCGATGGTGAGCTCGACATTCTTTCCGAGATCGCGGGCCAGATCGTGCACGAGCCGCCGGAAGCGCTCGAAAGTGGCGCGGATCGGCAGCATCCGCAGGGTCATCGAATTCTCGCGCAGCGCCGAGGTTAACCTCTCGATCTCCTCGGCGACGGCCTGGACTTCGTTTTCCTGCGATCCCGCCGCAAACTCGCTCAGCCGCGCCTGCACCGTGACCAGCTCTCCGACCAGATCGACCAGCTGATCGAGCCGCGCCGCCGGTACCCGTATGCTGCTGGCGTTGTCCGGCTGCTCGGTTGATCGCCGGCCGGGGCTGCGGCGCTTTTCCTCGAGCCCGCGCGCCACCACGTCCCCCGCGCACGCGGACTCGCACGCCGGATTTCCCTCCGCCGTTTTTTCCGGCCGTTCCTCGCTCTCCGGAAGGGCTCCTGATTGGTTCCCGGGCCGGTTCCCTGCCATCGTGGCTGCGGCGATGGGTCCAGCCCGGGCGAGTTCAATCTCCAGCTCGCAGACGTCCTCGACAAAAATGAATATGTCCCGGATTGCGTCCTCGCCGGCAATCTTGCCCGCGATCCCGCCGCCCGGGGGCGTCAGCACGATCGTCCAGCTCACGTAACAGCGCTCGGGTTCCAGTTCCTCGATCGGCGGAATCCCCGCCGTCGACGCCTGAACGGCCAACCGGCCCAGCCCGCGCAGCTCGCGCAGCAACAAAAGCGGATCGGCGCCGTTGCGCATCAGATCGGGGCCTGGAGCGAAGCGAATGCGCCATGCCCGCTCCGGCTCATTTTCCGCCCTGGGCATGGATGCTCCGGTTCGGGACGGCGGTACACCTGACTCGTTTTCGGGCTTGCCGCCTCGGTTGACCGCCTGGCCGCCGGTTGCGGACGCGCTTTCGGCCCTATCCATCAGAGCGCGCAACCGCATTAGAATCGCCTCGCAGGCCGCCGGATCGGGTGCAGCCTCCTGGTCATTCTGCTCGATCATCGCCCGGATCTGATCGAGCGCGGAGAGGGTGAGATCCACCAGCTCCGGGGTCACGGGGAGATGGCCTTTCCGCACCTCGTCGAAAGCATTTTCGATGTTGTGGGTGAAGCCGGCAAGGTTATCGAAGCCGAACATGGCGCCTGAGCCCTTGATGGTATGGAGCGCACGAAACACATGTCCCACAAGGCCGGCGTCTTCCGGGCGCTCGTTCATCTCCAGCAGATTCGACTCGAGCTCGACCAGCAGTTCACGCGCCTCTTCGCGGAACGCCAGCCGGAACTGATCGGTGCCGCCGGTCCCATTCGTCACTCGGGCACCTCATCAGCACGGTCCGGATCGCGGGCAAGGGGAAATCGATCGAATCCAGCTTCCAGCAGCGTCGCCTGCAATGCGTCCGGAATAGGCCCCTCGAGAGCGAGCACCATCCCGGACAGTCTGGCCTCACGTTCGGCGGCCCAAAGCAACTGCACGGCTGTCACATCCATCCCTGTGGCGCTCTCGAAAGAAATCCGCGCCGTCCGCTTCGAAGCCAGCGCCTCCAGCAAAACCTGCTTCAGTTCGGCGGCGCAGCCGATGTCGATGGCTCCCTCGAGCCGGATCACTCCCGGCGTTTCGCTTCGATCGAATGTCACTGGCACGGCTGCTCTTCCTCCAATTCCCGATCATGTCCCCGAATTCAAAGCCCTCATCGAACCAGCTTCTGAACCACCGCGATCAGCTGCTCAGGCTGAAACGGCTTGACAATCCAGCCCGTCGCCCCCGCCCTGCGGCCGGCGTCCTTCTTCTCCGGCTGCGATTCGGTGGTCAGCATCAGGATGGGCGTAAACGAATAGCCCGGCAGCTTGCGAAGGCCCGCGATCATCTGGATTCCGTCCATATTCGGCATATTCAGATCCGAGATGATCAGGTCGAACTTTCCCCCGCGCGCCTTTTCGATGCCCAGTTGCCCATCGGCTGCCTCAGTCACTTCATAGCCCGCATTGCGCAGCGTGAAGCCGACCATTTGCCGCACGCTCGCCGAATCGTCGACTGTAAGCACTTGCTTCATTGCGACCCTATATTCCTTTCATCGGAGAAACCAGGCATTTTCTGCAGAGTCAAAATCATCCGGGCGTGATTTTCCCAAAACGGTCCCGAGTTCCAAAATGGTCCACGCCGATGATCTGTTTTCCGCCCGCGCATTATTGCCGCTCCGCGTTACCTTCGCTCCGCCGGCCCGCGTCTGAACCGCCTCAACCTCCGTCTCGCGCCCTGCGGTTGCCGCCCCGGTCCAATCCCTCTTCGATGTGCTGGTTAAAAGAGCTCCACGCAGTTGCCGGCAAAGTTCTGCTGGACGGTCGGCAGCGGGCCTCCCGCCAGCGCCGCCCGCAGGACCACGCGCTCGATTTCGGTGGTGTAGATCGAGCCAAACCGCTTTTCGAGGGAGTTGCTGTCGCGCCGGCCCTCATCTCGCGGATTCTCCTTGGCAATCTCGAGACGGGCGGACTCGATTCCGTCCACTGTCGACTCGAGCTGTCCGAAGCAGGCCTCGAGGAGGTCGCCAGTACCGCCGATCTCGGCGATCTTTTTCTGCAACGCCAGGGTTGCCGTCTGGATCGCCCGCCCTCTGCCATCCGCGCACTCCGCCGCCTCGCGCAGGATACCCATGCCCTCATGCGTCTCAGCCAGCGCCTGACGGAGACCCTCCTTGCCGCCCTGGGAGAAGGCCCTGAACACTGTCCCGCTTCTCTCTACCAGCGTCCCTATTTCGCGGGCCGTCGATTCCGACTGTGCTGTGAGCCCGCCCCACGCAGCCGAGATGCGCTTGATATTGGTCGAGATCTCCAGAATTGCATCCGCGCGCGTGCCAAGGCGGCTGGCTTCGACGATGGAGTTGAACATAAGCAACTGCAGACGGTCCCGGACCGACTTCGATCGCGCCAGATGCTCGCCAACCAGCTCCATCAGGCCGTTAATTCCGGCAAACGACGCCTGCACTTTGGCATTGCCCGCTTCGCATTCCTGCTCGAGATTCTCGATGCGCATCAGCTGCGAGGAAACCGCTTTCTCCTGTTCGAGCATCCGCGGCCCCAGCTCCAGAATCTGCGATGAGGCGATGCCTTCGATGCCGTCGAGGCATGTCCTGATCTGCGTCATCCATGTCCGCACCGTCTCTCGGGCATTCCGAAGCTGATAACTCTGAATTGTGAGTCCCGCCTCTAACTCCGCCGGCAGGAAGCCTGCCGGATTCGTTCCGGCATCCTGGCGTGGCGGCTGGCCGGCCGCCATTGACGCCAGAATTTCGCCCACATGCTCGATCTGCTGCCGCGTGATGTCATGTCCCTGGACTGCGGCGACCACTCCGGCAATCTCGCCGGCGATCTGCTCGACGCAGGCTCTGAAGCTGACCGGCGTTTGAAAAAGCTCTCCGAGCATCTCCTCCAACCTATTCACATCGTTATCGATATCCGCTACCATCCGCTCCAGCTCGGCCCGCATCCGCGGCAGTTCGACCGTGAGGGTGCGCTTCGTCTCCTCAATCGCCTTCCGCCGCTCCTCCATGTGCGATGTCAGCTGGTTCGTACTGAGCGACACTTCCCGCGAGAAGTCGTCCAGCTCGCGCGCAAGGTACAGGAAGCCGGTACCCACATCGCCCAGCCGCGCTACTTCGATATTGGTGAGTACGCGCAGCATTTCAGTTTCGCGGACGATGGCGCGCTGGCCGCACGTCTGTTGCGACAGCCGTTCGAGCAGCACGGCTTCGGCGATCACCGTATCCAGAATCCCCCCGGTGGCTGCGAGACGTTCCTGCATGAAGCTCTTTACCGCTGCCCCGAGCAGTTGCACTCTCGACGGCAGCGACGCCATGCGCTCGCTCTCGACGAATCCCACGATGATCCCGGCGCTGTCGAGGATCTGGCTGGTTTCCTTCGCCAGACCTTCGAAGTCCTGAACCAGCGACCCAATCTGCTTTTCGGAGGTGGCGACGACCGACCGCAGCTCACGCTCGAGATCCTTCAGGGAGCTTTCCCCCGCAGACTGCTCCGTCGCCGTCATTCCGCCTCTTGCGGGGCGCCCGCGCCATCCAGGCTTTCCCCCGGCATACTCCCATCGTGGATGTGCATCGGAACCGGCCCGACAATTCGGCGTTCACCGGCTCCTGCCTGGTTATCGGCAGAATTGTCCGCGAGGGACAGGGGTGCTTTGTGGAGCGCAACGGCTCACCCGCCGTGCGCATCCATAAGCACACAGCGGCAGAGGCCGTTGAGATTTCAGGGGGGAGAAAATGCCGCTTCAAACCAAGCCTGAAGACAAGCCCGCCGCCGTTCGCTTCCACATCTTCGAGAAGGACGGCGGGCTCGAAGTCAGCTGCGCGCTGCTGCCCATGAAAAGGACGCCTCCCTATCGCATTGAGGGCGGCGCGCCGCGCTTCGGGAGTCGGGACGCATTCAAGGCCGAAGTGGTAGAAGCGGGCATGTCTCCCGCGGTGGCTGAAGATGAGAGGCGCTCTTTCAATGCCACGGCGCGGCAGCTGCGGGAGTTGGGCTTCGTGGTAGAGACCGAAGAGGAAAAGCGAGAGGAAAGGGCGAAAGCGGCCTGACGCAAGAAGGCAGGAGCGTCATTCCGCGCTGCCGGTTGTGGCAGAAAAAACGCCACGGTCGTCCGACCGCATCTGAGACAGAATGAGCCTGGAGAATCTGATCTCTCCGCACTTTCTGAATGTTGAGGAAGGCCTACCGCAGCCCATCTCCTCAAAGATCGACTTCACGATGGATGGACGCCCGTATCAGGGGTTCGATGGCGAGCTTCTGATCGATGCGATCAACCGTGAGACGGGCAAAGAGCTGGCCCAGGTCTGCTACCTGCAGCAGCTAGGTCCTGTCCAGACTTGCGACACATGCATGGTTGAGGTGGACGGCAAACTGGTGCGGGCGTGCGGGACGCGTCTTGCGCGCAATATGACGGTGGAAACGGAAAGCTACCGAGCCCAGGCGGCGCAGCGGGAGGCTTTCGACCGGATCCTCGGCAATCATCTGCTTTACTGCACGGTGTGCGACAACAACAACCAGAATTGCACCGTGCACAACACAACGGCGCTGCTCAAGGTCGAGCATCAGTCGATCCCCTACCGGCAAAAGCCGTATGAGAAGGACGAGACCAACCCTTTTTACCGCTACGATCCCGATCAATGCATCCTGTGCGGACGATGCGTGGAGGCGTGCCAGAACGTGCAGGTGAACGAGACGCTGACGATCCGCTGGGAGGACGAACATCCGCGGGTGTTGTGGGATGGCGGTTCGACGATTGGGGAGTCAAGCTGCGTCTCCTGCGGACACTGTGTGACGGTCTGCCCGTGCAATGCGCTGATGGAGAAATCGATGCTGGGCGAAGCCGGATACTTTACCGGCCTGCCGGCGAAGACGCTTGAACACATGATCGACGTGGTGAAAGGCGTGGAGCCCGAACTGGGCTATGGTCCGATTCTTCAGCTCTCCGAGATGGAAGCCGATATGCGAGCGGTTCGCACGGAGAAGACGAAGACGGTTTGCACCTACTGCGGGGTGGGTTGTTCATTCGATATCTGGCATCGGGGACGGCAGATTTTGAAAGTGGAGCCGCATGATGGTCCCGCGAATGGCATTTCGACGTGCGTCAAGGGCAAATTCGGATTCAACTTCGTAAATTCCGGTGACCGCATTAACACGCCACTATTGCGCGATGGCGATAAGTTCCGGCAGTGCAGCTGGGACGAAGCGCTCGATTTTATCGCCGACAAGATGAAGCACATCAAGGCGCGGTACGGCGCGGATTCGCTCGAATTTATCGCCTCCTCGAAGTGCACGAACGAGGAGAGCTATCTGATGCAGAAGCTGGCGCGGGCGGTGGTGGGCACAAACAACGTAGATAACTGTTCGCGCTACTGCCAGTCTCCGGCTACTAAGGGACTTACTCGCACGGTGGGCTACGGTGGAGATTCGGGTTCTATTTCGGATATCGAGCGCGCGGCGCTGGTGATGATTGTCGGAGCCAACGCGGCAGAGAATCATCCGGTGCTGGCGACGCGGGTGAAGCGCGCCCATAAGCTGCGCGGCCAGAAGCTGATCGTGGCCGATCTGCGGAAGAACGAGATGGCGGAGCGCGCGGATGTATGGCTCAGGCCCAATCCTGGAACAGACATGATCTGGGTGAGCGCGGTGGCCAAACACATCCTCGACAATGGCTGGCACGATGAGGAATTCATCCAGGCGCGCGTGAATAACTTTGAAATTTACGCGGAAAGTCTTAGGCCGTTCACTTTGGAATTTGCTGAGGAGCGCACAGGCATCCCAGCCGCGACCCTGCGTAACGTTGCCCGGAAAGTGGCTACCGCGAAGACAGTCTGCATTCTTTGGGCAATGGGTGTAACCCAGCATATGCATGGGTCAGACACCTCGACCGCTCTTTCGAACCTGCTGCTGCTGACGGGTAATTACGGTAAGCCGGGGACGGGCGGTTACCCGCTGCGTGGGCATAACAACGTGCAGGGGTGCAGCGACTTTGGCTCTATGCCGGACAAATACCCAGGTTACATGGATACCAGCGATGCGAAGATCCGCAAGCACTGGGAGCAGGCATGGGGAGTGTCCCTGCCCACCAGCGAGGGGATGGATAACCACCTGATGGTGGATGGCATGCACGAGGGCAAGATCAGGTCGCTCTATCTTATTGGGGAAGACATGATCAGCTCGGAGTCCAATAAGCATTATCTGGCGGCGGGTCTTGAGAAGCTGGAGCTTTTTGTTGTTCAGGAGATCTTCTTTACTCTCACTTGTCAATATGCCGATGTGATCCTGCCAGGGACGCCGAGCTTCGAGAAGGAAGGCACGTATGTCAATACGGAGCGGCGGATCCAGCGGCTCTATGAGGTGATGAAGCCTTTACCCGGCACGCGGCCGGACTGGCAGATCATTCAGGACATCGCCAACAGGCTGGGGGCTGACTGGAGTTACAAGTCGCCGTCGGAGATTATGGACGAGTGTGCCGGCATTGCTCCTCTGTTTGCCGGAGTCACTTATGCGCGTCTGTCGGGCTATAACTCGCTGCAGTGGCCGGTGAAGGAAGACGGCACGGACACTCCGCTGCTTTACACCGATAAATTCCATTTCCCCGACGGCAAGGCAAAGTTTCATCCTGTCGAGTGGAACGAGCCCAGCCAGGTGGAAGACTCCGAATACGACCTGCACCTGAACAACGGCCGGATGCTGGAGCACTTTGAGGCGGGTAACCAGACTTACCGGGTTCCGGGGATAGCCCTGAAGGCGCCCGACACGTTTCTGGAAGTTTCACCGGAGTTAGCTCAAGAGCGGGGGCTTGAGAGCGGGCGCTGGGTCAAAGTCAAGTCGCGCGACGGTGAAATCACGATTCGCGTTCTGGTGACAGACCGGGTGAGCGGCAATCAGCTGTATGCGCCGCTGAATTCGCAGAAGCAGCCCATCAACACGCTCACCAGCAACAACGTGGATGTCGTGGTGCACACTCCGGCGTACAAAGAAACGCCGGTCATGATTGAGCCGTTGCCGTTGAAGGGGCGCTCGCCGCTGCCATATACGAACCACCGTTTTCATAAGGCAACGCCGCAGAACGGAGTTGAGGTGGAGCGCAAGTGGGCCCGCGGGGACTATCGGATGCCTGGCACAAACCTCGTCCAGATACAGCCAGCCGCTCGCCCCGAGCAGGTAAACAGGAAAGAGAGGTAGGGAGCATGGCGAAGGCGATCCAGGTCGATTTCCCGGTCCGCGATCATAAAGCGGAGTTGCAGATGCGCCTTGCGGAAGCTCCGACCGAACATGCCGCGGCGATCCTCGAATTGCTGGAACTGCTGGACGTCCTGCACGAGCGGAATGTTCTTTCGACGATTCGTGGGGCGGTCGGGGCGAGCGACGACCTGATCGGGCACATCTCGAAAGCGGCGGCTCAGCCGGAATCGATTCGGGCACTGCGCAACCTCCTTGCGGCTTTCAAAATCGTCGGGCAAATCGACCCCGAAATCATCGAAGCGGTGGGCAGGTCGATTCCGCCCGAGTTCAAGGATCGCAACGTGCGGCGCGGAACGCCGAAGCCCAGCCTCTGGAAGATCGTCCGCACGTTCTGGTCACCGCCGGTGCAGCGTCTGCTATTCGCCTGGGGCCTCATGCTCGCCGGTATCGGCCACTACATGAACAAAGAGGCCCCCTCGACGGCCGACGAGGCTTAATCAGTCGGGGTCTTTACGAGATACGAGCTTGCGAAGAGAGCCATTCCCACAAACAGGGGGATGAGGCCGCACAGATAAACTCCCTGCTCGCGCCCCAGCAGCACACGCAGGAAAATCAGCACACCAAGTCCGGCCGCCGCAGTGATCAGGCCGCCGATTTGCAGCCCCTGTTTCGTGCGCAGGGTTGAGATCCGCGCTTCTTCGCGCATCAACTCGAGTGCCGAATTCGCCCCCGGCCCCTGCGAGTCCGCCACTTTCTTCAGCATGTCGTTTTTGTAGTAGGCCTCGCGTTCCTTGCGCCGAGCGTCGGACCAGTTCACGATCGCGATCATCGAAAACAGCGCTACCGCACCTACCGCCAGAAAGACGAAAACCATCGACTCCGGCCCTGCGAATTCGTTTGCCATGTCTCTTCTCCTCGTGCGGCGCTACGTTCTGCCGCTTCAACCGGTACGACCGGGCGTGGCAGCTGGCGGTTTCAAAAAGTTTGGGGGGAATACCGGAATGAAATTTTGGCCGGGGCTCGACAGAAATAATGAAACCGCGCACCATGATCCCTGGTCGTACCGGTAGAGAGTAAATTGACAACTGCTTCCGAACCCGGGGTTCACGGTGACGCTGAGTGTTCCGACGAAGCGATCGTTGCGCGGGTTGTGGCCGGTGAGACGGCCGCCTTTGAGGCTATTGTCCGGCGGTGGCAGTCGCCTCTGGTGAATCTCGCGTGGCGTTTCTGCCGGGACCGGGCGCGAGCGGAAGAGATGGCGCAGGAGGCATTCCTCCGGGCATGGCGTAATCTTGGGCAGTTTCGCGGCGAGTCGGCGTTTTCCACGTGGCTCTTCGCGCTGGCAGCGAACCTTTACCGGACGGAGCTTCGGCGGATTCCAGCGACGATGCTGTCGCTCGGCGAGATCGCCGAACCACAGGACCCTATGGTGGCGGGAGCCGCTTTCGACGAGTCTTCCCGCGACGAGTCTCTGCGCCGCGCGGTGCTGGCTCTTCCGGAGAAGTACCGCGACGCCATTCTGCTTTTTTATTTTCACGAGCAGGATGTTCCGGCGGCCGCGCGGACGCTGCGGATTCCGGATGGGACGGTCAAGGCAAGGCTGTTTCGCGGACGCGAGCTGCTGCGGAGGAAGTTCTCCGGGGTACGCGGCTCAGGGAAGGTCGCAGGCGCGACCGCTCAAAATCCGACGGAGGTGCAAAGCCGATGAAGCCGAATCTGACGAAGCCGAACAGGAGCCCGGAACTTACCGACGGCGAATTCGACCGCGCCCTGGCCGCCGATCACGATGCCATTGTTCCCTCGTCGGGGTTTGCGGACTCGGTGATGGCCGCGGTCTCGCATGAGGCCAGAGCGCCGGTCCCGCTCGTGTTTCCCTGGGTGCGGGCTCTGCCCGGGTTAGCCGCGGCTATCGTTGCACTGGGAGTGCTGATTGCGGCCATCGTTACGTTGTTTCGGTCCACGCCAGGCGCTTCGGGGAGTCTTTCGATCAGCCTTGCAACGATGTCTGGGCCGATGCTCCGCCATGCGCCCGATGTGCTGTGGCTAGCGCTCTCCCTGGCCATCTCTTTCGCCTCTTTGCTTTTCTGCCGCCGTCTGAGCTCGAGCCGCTGATCCGGTTTTTTGCGCCAGGACGCAGATCCCGGGTATCCCATGCCGAATCGGTGTTGTCCGTCCTATAATTCAGGGCACCATGTCCACCGCGAACGCGGCCCCAATCTCCTTCGTTCTTATCGACGGCGCCACCCGGCGCACAGGCACCATCACCCATTCGCCTTTCACGCTGGGCCGTTTGCCGGAAAATGACCTCGTCCTTTCCCATCCCTATGTCTCCCGGCGGCATGCCGAGATCATTCTCGGCGAGGACGGCTGCTTCATCGTGGACCAGGGGAGCCGGCACGGGACGTTCATCAACGGCAAGTCCGCAACAGGCCGGCAGCCACTCAACGAGAGCGACACCGTCCACTTCGGCGCGCTCGATGGTCCCAGTCTCCGCATCAGCGCAGAGGAGACCGAGGACTCCTCGACCATCCGCGACATCATCGAGCAGATTCCGGAGGTCAGCGCCACCGGCAACGCACTGGACAAGTTGCGCTGGTTCTTCGAGTCGGCACGGAAGCTGAAGACCTACGACGCCGTCGATCAGATTCTGGCCGCGCTGCTGGAAACTACGTTGCAACTGACCCAGGTGGAGCGTGGCTACGTGTTCCTGCGCGACGAGGCCGGAGAGATGAAGCTCGCCATTGGCCGCAACGACAAAGGTGAGGCGCTCACGGACGAGGCTACGCTGTCGCACGGCGCCATGCGCCAGGCGGTGAGCACGGCGAACGAATTTATCGTGACCGATACCCTGAGCGCCGATCCGGAAAAGCGCTCGGCCAGCATGGTGGCGCACAGCATCCGCTCGGTGATCTGCATTCCGCTGCGGAAGCGTCGGCCTGGGGCCCCGGTGCGTGACACGGACCTGCTCGGGCTCCTCTATCTCGACAGCCGGCTGAAGCCTGGGAGCCTGACGCAGGTGGACAACGATCTTCTGCGTACGATCGCGACGGATGCTGCCGCGCTCATCGACAATGCGCAGCTTGCTGTCTCCGAGGAGCGCGAACGCGTCTACCGCCAGGAAATGAACATTGCCGCGGATATTCAGCGCGGCCTGATGACGGTTCATCCGCCAACGCTGTCCTGGGCCGCGGTCGCGGCTCGGTCTGTGCCCTGCCGCGAAGTGGGAGGCGATTTCTTCGACATCGTCGAAGACGGGGAGTGCCTGGCGGTCATCGTGGCCGACATTTCCGGCAAGGGAATCTCAGCCGCCATTCTCGGGGCGACGCTTCAGGGGCTTATTTATTCGCTATTGGTGGCGCGTCAGCCTCTGGCTACGGTTGCGGATATCGTGAACCGCTATATCTGCAGCAAGAACGTCGAAAAATACGCGACCATGGCGGTGCTGCGGCTTTCGCCCAACGGGCATCTGGAATACATTAATTGCGGGCACGTTCCCCCGTTCCTTTACACGGGAGGCGCCACGCGCCTTCCCGACTCCAATATGCCGGTCGGTCTTATTGAGGGGGCTCCGTTCTCCTCGGGAACCGTACAGCTACAGCCTGGGGCGCGCATTCTAATTGTCACCGACGGTGTTACAGAAGCGGCGGCGCCCGATGGCGAGTTCTATGGCGAAGCGCGTCTGGCGACGCCTGAGGTCGAAAAGGCGACTCTCGACGAAATCTTTGCCGGAGTGGAGCGCTTCGCCGGGGCGCTAGCCGCCGACGACGACTGCACTGTTCTCGATGTCGTCTATTTGGGCTGAACATTTCGCGGCATTTCGCCCGGCGAGCGCGCTCCGCGACCCGGCACATTATTTATCGGCAGTGGCCTGCTGCTCCGATTCGCGCCCGATTGCATGATAGACATAAGACTGTAAGGTTTCGAGGCGAAATGGCGGTCACGGTCGCCTCACTCTTCGTGCGGAGCAGTTGCAAATTGAAAGTTCTGGTCGTTGGTGGCGATGGATACTGCGGTTGGGCGACTGCCCTTTACCTTTCGGAACACGGGTTTGAAGTTGGCATTGTCGACAGCCTGGTGCGCCGTCACTGGGATCTGACCCTCGGCGTCGATACGCTCACTCCGATCGCGCCGATACGCCACCGTGTCGACCGCTGGCACGAATTGACGGGACGAAAAATCGACCTCTTCATCGGCGACATTTGCGATTACCCGTTCGTGCAGAGCTTCATGCGCAAGTTCGAGCCGGAGTCGATCGTGCACTTTGGCGAGCAGCGCTCGGCTCCCTTCTCGATGATCGATCGCGAGCATGCCGTGATGACGCAGGTGATGAACGTGACCGGGAATCTGAACCTGCTTTTTGCGATGAAGGAGTTCAACAAAGACATTCACCTTGTGAAGCTCGGCACGATGGGCGAATATGGCACGCCCAACATCGATATTGAAGAGGGCTACATCACGATCAAGCACAACGGCCGCGAGGATCGGCTGCCGTATCCGAAGCAGCCGGGGTCGTTCTACCACCTGAGCAAAGTGCACGACAGCCACAATATCCAGTTCGCATGCCGCATCTGGGGCCTGCGCGCCACCGATCTGAACCAGGGCGTGGTCTACGGCGTGCTCACCGATCAGACCGCGCACGACGAGATTCTCGTGAATCGGCTGGATTATGACCAGGTATTCGGGACCGCTCTCAACCGGTTCTGCATCCAGGCGGCGATCGGCCATCCTCTCACTGTTTACGGAAAAGGTGGGCAGACGCGCGGGTTCCTGGACATTCGTGATACGGTTCGATGCGTTGAGATCGCAATTTCGAATCCCGCCGCCGCCGGCGAGTTTCGTGTCTTTAATCAGTTCACCGAGCAGTTCAGCGTCTATGACCTGGCGATGATGGTGCAGAAGGTGGGTTGCGAGGCCGGCATGAAAATCGAGGTCGAGCATCTTCCGAATCCGCGCGTGGAGAAGGAAGAGCACTATTACAACGCGAGGAACACGTTGCTTCGCGATCTGGGGCTTGAGCCGCACTGCCTTTCAGAATCTCTGCTGAGTTCGCTGATGCATTTCGCGATTCGGTATAAGGATCGCGTGGACAAATCGCAGATCATGCCAACAGTCACCTGGAAGTAGGCGGGGCCTTTCCGACATTCCTGCCGTTTCGCCGCACAAAAATTCGCGACGAGAATGGAGCTCCTCCTCCGGGGTCCTGGGTGACGGGAGTCTGGAACAAACGGTTGGTTTGGTTCTGTTTTCGGACAACTCCTTCGGTACGGCCTGCTCCTAATAAGGTGGGAACTAAGGAGTTACTCGGCTTCCGAGGGGTCATGACGGCCAAAATGGCGCGCCTCCGTGGCAAATGATTGGACTTGCAAGCTCCGTCCAATCGCTCTACGCTGGCATTATCCGTCCGCTGGTTGTGCTGACGATTATTCCGACTTTTCCGGTCTTTTTTGAGGTACTTTTGTGCGGGAGCTGCGTCTCGGAGATCGATCCACCCGTCTAGGAGATGCTAAGGTTCGACCAAATCCTGATTTCGTCCCCGAAGAAAAGCGACCTGTGCACATACTTCATGTCATTGGTAGTCTCTCCCCTGCTGACGGTGGCCCCCCCGAAGTAGTTCGTCAGCTCGCGAAGGTGTATCAGGAGACTGGCGACTCACTTGAGGTGGTTTGCCTCGATCCGCCAGGTGCCCCATTCCTGAAGGATGTCCCCTGCCCGGTCCACGCGCTGGGTCAACGCTGGCTGGGCCGCTATGCCCTCTCGCTCCGTCTTTGGAAATGGCTCCGAGCCAACCTTGGCTACTTTGACGGTGTCGTGATGCAGGGCATATGGACGTTCCCCGGTGTCGCAGTGCGCCTTATTGCCCGCGATGCGGGGAGGCCCTACTGCGTCTTTGCTCACGGAGCTCTGGACCCCTGGTTCAACAGGAAATACCCGCTCAAGCATCTCAAAAAAATGGTTTATTGGCCGATCCAATACCCGGTGCTGCGCGACGCCATCGCGGTTTTCTTTACCAGTCCTGTCGAAAGGGATCTGGCAAGGACCAGCTTCTCGCCGAATGCGTGGAATGAAGTCGTCTTCCCTAACGGCATTAATGAGCCGGAGGGTGACCCGGCTGCTCAGATCGATGCCTTTTACTCCAGGTTTCCCAGTCTGCGCGGTCGCCGTTTTCTCCTCTTTCTTTCGCGCCTGCACGAGAAGAAGGGCTGCGATCTCCTCCTTGACGCGTTTGCCAACGTGGCTTCCACTTCACCGGACCTCGATCTGGTCATGGCGGGCCCCGATCAGACAGGTCTCGAGGCCAGACTTCGGCAGATCGCGGCTGAAAGGGGTGTCGCCGACCGCGTGCATTGGCCTGGCATGCTTTCGGGCGATCTCAAGTGGGGAGCGATGCGCGCCTGCGATGCTTTCGTTCTCCCTTCGCATCAGGAGAACTTCGGTATCGTGATCGTCGAATCACTCGCCGCGGGGCGTCCCGTGCTGATGAGCAATCAGATCAACATCTGGCACGAGATTGAAGCCGAAGGCGTGGGCCTGGTCGACGATGACACCGCGGAAGGCACTGAACGCCTTTTGCGAACCTGGATCGACATGTCGCCGGCCGAGCGCGAAGCGATGGCGGCTCGAACGTATCCCACGTTTCTTCGCCGGTATACCCTGCGGAGCGGCGGCAAGATGATTAATCAGATCTTTCGCTCCAACCGAAAGAATACGGTGGCGGATGAGCTATCCCACGTCATCTAAAAGCCCTATACGAAAAGCTGTCGATTTAGCGTCTCAGGCGGTCAAGCAACCGGTCAAATTCCTCGAGCTGAGCGTACTCGATGATGACCCGGCCGCGCCCCTTTCTATCCTCGATTCGGACCTTTAGGCCGAGCGCCCGCTGCAGCGATTCCTGGACTTCTCTGACGTTGGGATCCACAGTGTTCGCCTTTTCTTCGCTATCGCCTGGATTCTTTGCTTCAGGATTGAGCAGTTTCTTGACGTAGCCTTCGGTTTGGCGAACCGACATGGCCAGCGTGGTCACCTTCTGAGCCGCCTTCAAAATGGACTGCGAATCCTCCAGCGGTAACAGCGCCCGAGCATGCCCAAAGCTGAGAATTCCCTCCTCAACTTTGGCCTGTACTTCGCCTGGCAACTTCAGCAGGCGGAGAAAATTCCCAACGGAGGCCCGATCCTTGCCGGTCCGTTTTGCCATCTGTTCCTGGGTCAGATGAAATTCCTGGGCGAGCCGCTCGTAAGCACGCGCTTGCTCGATCGGATTCAGATCGGACCGCTGCAGGTTCTCGACGATGGTCATTTCCATCGCCTGTTCGTCGGAGACCTGGCGTACGATGGCCGGAACCGTCTCCTTGCCGGCGCGCTGCGAGGCGAGCCACCGCCGTTCCCCGGCGATCAACTGGAAGCCACCATGGGGAAGCGGTCGAACAACGATCGGCTGGACGACGCCGGTTGCCGCAATGGAGTCCGCCAATTCGGTCAGTTGTTCTTCATCGAAGCGAGTCCGCGTCTGGAATGGGCTTCGTTCAATCTCTCCCAGAGGAATCTCGCGCGGCCTGCCCGCTTCTCCGGATTCTGTAGATCCGTGCTCTGCAGCCGCATGAACTGGCGGTAGCAACGACTCGAGTCCCTTGCCTAATGCCCGTCTTTTTGGAGCATCTGTAACGATCTGCATCTCCAACCTCAATCCTTATCTATAGAATCGGGCCCCAAGGTGTTCCACGTGGAACATTTGTCGTTTCCGAGGACAACCTGGTGCCCAAAGCGTGGAATGAAAGTTATTCCCGAAACAAGCCCCGCTTGGCGCGAAGCGACCGTCATCCGTACGGCCAGAACCTCACGCTGGGTTCCCCCTGGGCGGCTGCAGTTGCCATCTTTCGCTCCTTTGCAGCCGGACTTTCAATACCATTCCTTGACAACAATTCGTCAGCGAGCTCTCGATAGCTCTCCGATCCCCGTGACCGCGGATCGTAGAGCAGCACTGGCTTCCCGTAGCTCGGAGCTTCAGCCAACCGTATATTTCTGGGGATCACGGTCTTCAGCAGCTTGTCCTTGAAGAATTGCCGCAGGTTTTCCGTCACCTGCTGCGCCAGATTCGTGCGGTCGTCGTACATCGTCAGGAGAACGCCTTCAATCTCCAGTCCCGGATTGAACGCCCCCCTTACCCGTTCCAGGGTATGCATGAGCTCACTCAGGCCTTCGAGCGCGAAATACTCAGCCTGCATCGGGACGAGAAGGCGGTCGGCGGCCACCAATGCGTTGAGGGTGAGCAGATCCAGCGCCGGCGGGCAATCGAGGATGATGAAGTCGTACCCGTCCCGAACCTTATTCAGGGCCTCGCGGAGGCGGTAGGCCCGCCGCTCCATCTGGATCAGCTCAACGTTTGCGCCGGTCAGGTTTTTATTCGAGGGAACAATTTTCAGCGTGTCGATCTCACTGTGGAGGGCGACCTCCTCAATTGAGGATTCGCCCATCAGCACGTCGTAAGAGGAGCGACGATCGGCATCGCGGACGATCCCAAACCCGCCACTGGAGTTGGCCTGCGGATCGCAATCCACCAGGAGCACTTGCAGCCCCTCCAAAGCCAGCGCCGCCGAAAGGTTGATAGCGGTGGTTGTCTTGCCTACCCCGCCTTTTTGGTTCACGACGGCGAGCACTTTGCCCATGATGGAAGGGTATCGGGACAGAGGCCGGACCGCAACGCAAAACGCCTGTGCACAATTGGGCGCAATTTGTGGAAGGATTGCCAGAGCCCTGCTGGGGGAGAACGCTAAGGCATTTTATTTGTGTGGGATGCGGAGTGACCAGAAATGCTACGGGATGATGGCGAAGTTGAGGCCCGCGTGGAAAACCCGACTACTTTGATCTTAATAATTCGATATCTCCGAACGAGGTGACAGTCCGAATGTTCCACGTGGAACGTTGTGGATGGATTGGGGCCCTTACTTCCGTGAGGAGACTGGAACCGTATGGCAATGCTGGCCGACCCCAACTCCGTTCAGGTATGCCCCCAGGCGCTGATCGCAGCCGAGGATGTGGTCAAAAAGCCAGTCTTTGAGGTAATTGACGACTTCGAGCGAGGGTGCCGCGGCTGAGCCCTTTATAAATCGCGATCGCATTTCTGTAATCCATGCGGCGAAATTCTCATGCTCGGCCCTATGCTGGTTGGCCTCCGCGTAGTCTGCCCCAAACATGCCCTCTTCGCGGCTGAAGTGGTAGCGGGTATAGTCGACCAAATCTTCGAGCAGTTTCCCTACCATCTCCTTATTGCGCTTCTGACGAATGGCATCGTAAAGATCGTTTAGCATGTCCAGCAAGCATCTGTGGTCGTCGTCGATCTCTGCCACTCCTACAAGGAGCCTGTCATTCCAGCCGATGAATGCCATGTGCCGAGCCCTCCGAATGCCGCTGGCTTGCGGAATGCCTGGGCCACGCGCGCATCTGCTTGAACCTATCGGCTTCCGCTCGCCGTAGCTTGAACAACCGCTGTTTTGAAGGGCGAACCCTCCTTCGAAGAAATAAACCGAGACGAGGTAGCCCGAACAAGCCGTCACACGGAACCGCTCATCGTTCCATCTCGTATCACTGAACGGCGCGGTCCACCCTCCCCCGCCGCGCCGCTGATGCACAGGAGGAAACTCATGCACAGAACCTTCAGTTACGCCGCTCTCATCACAGCTTTTCTCTTCGTCCTTATCCCCGCCACCCACGCTGCTCCGCCCAGTAAGGCAAGCGTAGTCATCGTTTTCAAGGACGGGCATCGACAAAGCATTCCCCTCGCCGATATCGAGCGTTTTGAATTTCCGGCGGCCGTTCCCGCCGGACTCATCAGCACTCCGGGCCCGTCACGCGCACACCTGCTCGGTAAATGGGAAGTGGGCGAGGGGAATGGCGAGAACTTCTACATTACCCTGCTGGACGACGGCACCGCGCGCCGATCCATAGGAGGGGAGCACGGCACGTGGGTTTATGCCAACGGAGAAGCGCAGGTCACGTGGGACGATGGTTGGCAGGACTGCATCCGCAAGGTCGGCTCCTGGTACAAGAAGTACGCCTATGCCCAGGGAAAGACCTTTGCCGACGAGCCTGACAACGTCACGAATGCCCGTAATATCACGCAGAATCCGAATGGAGTCGATTAATTTATGCAGGGCTCAGATGGCTGGGGCGAACAAAAGGGGAAGATGCCGCTATGCCGCTTGTGATCGCGTGCCCCGTCCTTTGCGGCATGATCAAGTTTGCACCCTGATACCGCAAGGGGACAATTCTTCAGGGTAAAAGGCCAAAGACCGCGACGGCATTTGGCGTCCCTACATACACCTTGCCGTTCACGATCATGGGTGTGATGAACTTGTTGCCGCTGCCAAACTGGTCGCGACCATTCGCTGCCTGGTTGCTGTTGTAGAGTTCCTGAAGAGTGGTGGCGTCGTAGGCGTGGAGGACAGCGGGTGACGAGTTCTCCACCGCCCACACGATCCCATGCGCCGTCCCGCTGGCGCTGACCGCGGGGGTGGTTCCGGGGTACGTGAATGTGTTTGCGCTCTGCACGCTCGGTGTTGTTGCCAGCTTTGCGTTCGCGATGGGGAAAGCCTTCAGCGTGTCGCTCACCGCTCCGTAGTACACCGTGTTGTTGAAGTAAGCCGGCATCGACCATACGCCACCGATGGCGCCGTCGATCTCCTGATAGAGCGCGGCGTTGGTCTGCGCGTTGAACTTGCCCATTGAGTCCCGATTCACCACATAGATATTCGAATCTTTCCCCGCTCCCACGGCGAGGTGATGAACGGTGCCGGAAGAATCCGTAATGTCGGGCAAGACCAGCGCTCCTCCGGAACCAAGGTCCTGGTCGGCGTCCGATTCGGCGATGGTGTTGTCGGTTTCGAAGTAATCGGCGACAGCGAGAGCGCCCCCGGTTGTTGAAACCTTGAGGAAACCGTTGCCGAAATCGTGATTCGTGGGCATGCCGTTCGCGTCGAGGGTGGTGTCAAAGGTTCCGTTGGCGTCGAGGAAATAGATATTCCCGCTTGCGTCGGCGGCCAGTCCGGCGCCAGACATCCAGATGGAGCCTTCGCTGCCATTCGGCGTGAGGTTGAGCACGCTGGTTTGCGCGAAGGTCGACTCGCTGTAAGCCATGAGCCAACCGGTGTAGGGGCCCTGATCGCAGTGCGAGGTCCATCCGAGGTAGATCGATCCGTTCATGAGCAAGAGGCCTGCGCGTTCGGCATACTGGCTCGGATCGAAGACCACGTTTCCGCCGGAGCTGTTGGCGCCCGTACCCGGATAGGTTGCTTTGATCTCCGTCGGGCTGCCCGCCAGCTCCGCGCCGGTGGTTATGTCAAGCGCATGCAGGCGCTGGTGATAGGCGCCCGATGCATCGAGCGACATGCCGACTACGAAGATCGTGCCATTGGGACCGGCTTTTCGATCGATGACCGGCGTGGACGTAATGCCGATCTCCGGCGTGATTTGCGAGCACCCGTGGTCGCCGCTGGTCGTCTCATTGGCTCCGAGGATGGATGTTTTCCAGATCTGCGCGCCGGAGTCGGCGTCAAAAGCGTAGACGCTGTCGTGCTCGGTGACCGCGTAAACGACGTTGCGCTGCTGGCCGCCCGCAGTCAGATTCGCGAGGTACAACGGCTGCCCATCGACCCTCCCATCGACCGGCAGGGTCTGCAGCAGGCCGAACTTCGATGACGTGACGTTAGTCGTCGTGAGAACGGTTTCGTTTGGGTTGAGCCCTGTTCGCCCCAGGTCATAGTGATAGGTGGTCACATCGACGGTGGAGGCGGCGACCACCACCGGATTCACGGTGAGGCTCAGCGACGCGATGTGGCTGAGGCCGGCCGCAGTGCCGGCGAATTGGACGGTGACGGTGCCGGTGGCTGCCGCTGTCGCTGCCGAGAAGCTGACAGATTGTGGAGTGCCAGGAGTCAGGGTCAACGAGGCTGGCGTCGCGGTCACTCCCGATGGCAGTCCGCTCACGGCGACCTGAACCGTTCCGGTAAATCCTTTGAGCGCCGTGGCCGTGACTGAGACGGGCTGAGCGCTACCGCCCGCTGTAAGGGTCAGGGTCGTTGGGCTGGCCGCGAGCGAAAAATCCGGCTTCGCTCCCGATTTGCTGTTGGTGCCGCAACCGATGTTCAACCCTGCGACCGCCAGAACAATGAGCCAGCCCGGCCCTGCCTGCCATCCACGATGCATGCGCTAGCCCTCCTGCAGAATGAATCACTCAGTTACTTCAACCGCTCCCCCTTGTGGGGGCGCCAGCTCTCGTTCTGGCTTCAGTATAGGCTGCGCTATTGCTCGACTGTTTCCGCAGAAATACGGTGTTGCAGTCAGCCGGGCATTTTGTGCGCGCACGCGACTCCGCCGAACCTTCCTCGCCGAACTAAACCGGGCTCCGCACGCACTATATCCTGCGCCCCGTCTTCAGGATCTCCTGTTCCGAGCCCGGGATCGCTACGGATGCCTCCCAGCGAATTCCCTTGAGCTTTTCGAGCGCCGCTTCCGTCTTCAGCGTCGCAAATACGCCGATCCAGCCGCGAGCCGCCAGCCTCTCCACCGCCGTCCGGCAGGCTGCCGGCATCTTGTCTACAGCGCGCAGGGTGACTGCATCGAAAACGCGCTCGGGAGCCATCTCCTCCACACGCCCCGCCCACACTTCCGCCCTCAAACCCAGCGTCCGCACGGCTTCGCGCAGAAACGAGGCCTTCTTTCCCTGCGACTCGGCCAGCGTTACGCCGATCTTCGGCCGGCAGACAGCAATCGGAATCCCGGGAAATCCAGCGCCCGAACCGAAATCCAGCAGTGTCTTCACATTTTTCGGAACCTGCCGCGCCGCAAAGATCGATTCGATAAAGTGCCTTCGGACAATCTCCTCCGGCTTCCTCACCGAGGTTAGATTGATGCGGGCATTCCACTTCACTACAAGCGCCAGGTACGCCTCGAACTGCTCGACGGCCCGAGGTTCCAGCCCGGCCACATCGAGGTTAGCCCGATTCTCATCAATGCTTTTCATTGAGTTACGTCCCAGCGGGGGGGTCCAGCAAAGCTCCGGACTCTCCATCCTGTACCTTGCGTCCTGTACCCGCCTTAGTCCGCGACCGACTCGCTAATCATCCGCGGTTCCCATGCTGCCGCCGCATCGACAAACGACTGAAACAGGCTCTGCGCCGCTTTGTTCGCCTCCAGCACCCGCTCCGGATGCCACTGCACGCCCATGAGGAACTGATCGCCGTGACCCTCCGCGGCTTCGATCACGCCGTCATCGAGCGACCACGCCGCGCGAACCAGCCCGTCACCCAGCACCCCAACCGCCTGATGATGACTGCTGTTGACCATGAGCGTCATCTTGCCGGCCAAGCCGAGAATGCGCCGCAGCCGGGAGCGCGCTTCGACCTCGATAGCGTGGGCCTCGGTGACCATCCGCCCCGCAGTGTGATTAATGCTGGTGCGCAGATGCTGCACCAGGGTTCCGCCACGCCAGACATTCAGCGACTGAAAGCCGTAGCAAATCCCGAGAAGCGGCTTGTACAAATTGGAGGCATCCTGCAGAAGGAGCTCGTCTACGGCCTCGCGCGCCGCGTCTGCGGCCTCGCAATCCGGCTCCGCCTCTTCGCCGTACTTTTGCGGATTCACGTCTGCCGGACTGCCCGGCAACAGGACGCCCTCGCAGGAAGCGACGAGCTGCGCCACTGTCGCCGGTGAATCGCGCAGGCCGACCTTTACCGGCTCTCCGCCGGCGAACTCCACCGCGCGCGCGTACTGCGGCCACGAACGCGCGCTGTAGTCGCTGTCCGCAAGGTTGGGTTCGGGAATCGCTATGCGTGGTGCTTTCATGGTCTCCGCGCCTCCTCGGTCAATTCTTGCAGGTCCCGAGAAATCGATACCGCTTCCAGGCTCCCAACGCCCGCTCCGATTCCGGTGGTTCCCGGTACGCCGTTCGCTGGCGCGACGGGATGGCCGTCCATTCCATTCTGCTCCTGTGGCGCGCCTTGCGCAGGACGTTGCCGCCAGGAGTGCTCATAATACAGCGAGGCGATCTTTTCCTCCAGCCGGGCTGTCACTTCGTCCACTTGTCTCATGGTCATGCCCAAGGTTGTTATCGGTTCGCCCACGGCCAGGGTCACCGGTACAGGATGAACCACGCTCGCGTGCATGGGCAAGAGCTCGTGCGTCCCGACCAAAGCGATTGGCACCAGAGGAAGCTGCGCCCGGATCGCCATGAAAGCCGGCCCATTCATGAATTTCGCGATGTGCCCTGTCTCGGTGCGGCCGCCCTCGGGGAAGATAAATAATGGCATACCACTCCTCAGCGTTCGGACCGCGCTGACGAGGCTGGCGATCGATGCCCGCGGATTCCCCACATCCACCGACACTTGCCCTGACCTCCCTAACCACCAGCCAATAAACGGGAGCTTGAAGAGTCCGCTGCGAGCGACGATTCGAAACTGAAACGGCAGCGACCTGAAAATCACCGGCGTATCCATGTACGAAAGGTGATTGGCGACGTAGACCGCGGGCTGACCTGTGAGCCTTTCTCCATGCAGGATCGTGACCCTTGCGCCGCTCAACCGCACCCCTGCCCGCGCCCACGCCTGCGCAATCCGATGCTGCCAACGCCCACTCTTCTCAAACAGCGACACTGCGAACGCCAGGCTTCCAAAGAATGCCGTCGCCAGAAAAAATACCGGGGCGCGAAAGCCGTAGCTCATGATCCGCTCCCCGAGCGGCAGCGGATCCGGTCTCGGCCCTAGTGGCTTCATCGTGCTCCCGCCGCAGCCCGCTCCAGCAGCGGCCTCACTTCGCCAACCAGGTACACCGAGCCGGCTACGACCACCAATCCATCCTGCCTCGGTCCATCGTGCGGAAACTCATCCCACGCCGCCTCCATGGCCTGGCGCCCATCCTTAGCCGCGACGGCGCGGACGCCGGTCTTCTGCGCCGCCTGCAAGATTTCGTCAGCAGTGGCTGAGCGGGGAGAGTCGACGGGCGTGGCAACGACCAGATCGAACAGAGGAAAAAGAATCTGCCCCATCTCCGTGTAAGCCTTGTCCTTCATGCACCCGAAGACCAGCACACGCTTGCCGTGGCTTCGGCCGGCAGTTTCCATCGAAGACACCGCCGCCCGCAGCGCCCAGGCTCCCGCCGGATTGTGCGCCACATCCAGCAGCACATCCGCTTCACCTGAAACCTGAAACCGCTCCAGCCGTCCAGGCCATTGCGTCTGGCGAATCCCTTCCTGAATCTGGGCCGGAGTTATTGTGTAACCGTGATGGTTACGTAATTCGACAGCCGCGGCAATCGCCAGCGCAATGTTGCGTCGCTGGTGCTCTCCCCCGAGCGGGGAATCGACCTCGACCCGTTCCCCTCCGATCAGAAGCGAGTATCGATTTCGCGGTTGGTCTTCCTGAACGCCGAACGCTGAACGCTGAACGCTCGGCATGTACTCCGCCGCATTCACACCGCGCACCTCCAGCTGTTCTGCCACTTCGCCAATGGCCTGGTTCGCCTCAGGATGCTGCGGCAGTGTCACCAGCATGCCGTGCGGGCGCAGGATTCCCGCCTTCTCGCGCGCAATCAGCGGAATTGTCTCCCCCAGCCACTCCATGTGGTCAAGTGAAATATCGGTGATGACGGAAATCAGCGGCTCCACAACATTCGTCGCGTCCAGCCGCCCGCCCATACCCACTTCGAGCACCGCGAGATCCACTTGGGCATCGGCAAAGGCCTCAAAACCCACGGCCGTCAACGCCTCAAAAAAGCTCGGATGCGCCGGCAGGATCCCATCAGTGACAAGTCTGCGCGCGCAGTCGTCGACGCGAAAATAATGCCGCGCGAAGTCCTCATCGCTGATTGGTTCTCCATCGATGCGGATGCGCTCGTTCACGCGGACCAGGTGCGGGGAGGTGTAGAGTCCGCAACGATGACCCGCGCTTTTCAGAATTGCAGACAGCGTCGCCGCCGTCGATCCCTTGCCGTTGGTGCCCGCGATCAGGACCGAGCGAAAGCGCCGCTCCGGATGGCCCAGCGCCTCGACGAGCGTGCGCATCTCTTCGAGTCTGAACTTTCGTCGCGGCTGCCCTGCCGCCGTGTGCAGCTCACCCACCCGCGCATGAAGACTGTCGAGGGCCGACGTGTACGACATTCCCTGATTCTAGGACAATCCGGGCTCGGAAGTACCTCATCGCCCAGCTCCGGAAAAACGCGCAGACGCAAAGTCTGACTGCTTCCGCCACTGCTAAACTACAACCTGCATGATCCTCCCCTTTGTCCGCGAGTTGTTGGCGGACCTGGAGCGTTCCCCTTCCTTTGAACAGGCAAGAAGGCACCTGGCGCTTGCCCGTGGGCGGCGACGTGTGTCCGGACTCACGTCAACGGCCCGCGCGCTCTACATTCCCCTCTTCGCGCGGGCGGCGCAGGTTCCAACGGTTGTAGTAGTAGCCGATAACAAGGCCGCCGAAACCATGCACCTCGCACTGCGCGCCGGCTGCGACCTCACGGGCGCGATTGCCGCAGATCGCGTGCTGCGTTTGCCCGCGCACGACGTTCTGCCTTTCGAGAATCTCTCGCCCCACCCCGATATCCAGGAGCAGCGCGCGAAGACCCTCTGGAAAATCGCGACCGGTGAAGCGTCTATCGTCGTCGCGCCGGTTGAAGCGGCCGCCATGAAGCTTTTCCCCGCGCCCTTCTACGCTGGTTTGGCGCAGATTCTCCATCGCGGCGAAGAAGTCGATGTTGAAACGCTGCTGGCGCATTTGATGAGCATCGGTTATTCGGGCGCCGACATTGTCGAGATGCCCGGCCAGTTCACGCGGAGGGGCGGCATTCTCGATATCTATTCCCCCGAGGCAGACCGCCCGGTCCGCTTCGAGTTTTTCGGCGACGAAATCGAATCGATTCGTAAGTTCGATCCAGACACGCAGCGGTCTGCCGCGCCCCTCGACGAAGCGCGACTGCTGCCTCTGACTGAGACTCCGGTCTCGGAGCGATTGCTGGCAGCCGTGCACACTCGGCTGAGCGGCGGACGCGTGGAGTCGACGGACGATCCGGTCCTGGCAGAGGAAGCTGTTGCCGCTGGTGGGGTAAGCGTATTTCCCGGGTGGGAGTTTTTCGCGGGTGTGACCAGCGCGAGCGGCACGCTGATCGACCTTTTCCCACGAGCATCCCTGTTTGTGGAGGAGCCGGCGATGATCCGCAACCAGATCGACCGCTGGTGGAACAAAGTTGAGCAGCGCCACGACCGCTCCAGCATCGGCTCACTCATTACTCCAGAAGACATCTACCTCCGCCCCGAAATTCTCCAGGCCAAGCTGGCCTCGCATCCGGGCCTCGATATCGATCAGCTCGGTGTCGTCGATGTCCTCGACGAAGACCAGACCCTCGGCGAAATCGAATTCACATCGCGCCCCACCCTCCGCTTCCATGGCTCCATTCCTGCCCTCATCGAACAGATTCGCACCCTGATGGTCCAGGAAGTCCGCACTCTGCTGGTCGCGCCCAATCAGGGCGAGGTCGAGCGCCTCGCCAATCTTCTTCGCGAATACGAGCTCCCCTACCGCCTCGGCAGCCGCATCCAGCACGCCGGTAGCGAGAACATCTACGACGAATCCAGCTACCTCGCCGGAGACATGCGCACGCCCGTCATCCTGCGCACCGCGCTGGCCACCGGCGTCAGCCTGCCCGACGCTCGCATCGTCCTCTTCGGCGCGCAGGACTTCTTCGACGAAGCCGATGTGACCGCGCGCCCAGCGCCCAGGAAATCCAAAACTGCCGCCTTCGTCTCCGACTTCCGCGACCTCGCCGTTGGCGATTACGTTGTCCATGTCGAGCACGGCATCGCGCGCTACCAGGGCTTGCGGGAGATCGAGCAGGACGGGGTATCGCTGGAGTTCATGATCCTTGAGTTTGCGGAGGGGGCGCGTCTCTATGTCCCCCTCACACGCCTCGACCTGATCCAGAAATACCGCTCGACCGAAGCCGGCCCCGCGCCGGTGCTCAATCGTCTGGGCTCGCAACAGTGGGCGAAGACAAAAGCCCGCGTGCGTAAGGCGATGGAGGACATGGCCGACGAGCTGCTGAAGCTCTACGCGCAGCGCAAGGCTGCCGCCGGTCACGCCTTCCCGCCGGACAACGAATTTCAGCGCGAGTTCGAGGACGCCTTCGACTTCACCGAGACCGACGATCAGATTTCCGCGATCGCCGACATCAAGCGTGACATGGAATCCATTCTGCCCATGGATCGCCTGCTGGTGGGCGACGTCGGCTACGGCAAAACCGAAGTTGCCATGCGCGCCGCCTTCAAGTCTGTGCAGGATGGCCGCCAGGTCGCCGTCCTCACCCCCACCACCATCCTCAGCTTCCAGCACTTCGAAACCTTCAAGAGTCGCTTCCGCCAATTCCCCATCACGGTCGAGATGATCTCCCGCTTCCGGACCGCGAAGGAGCAGAAGCTGATCCTCGAACAAGTCGAGAATGGCCGCGTGGACATCCTGATCGGTACGCATCGGTTGCTTTCGAAGGACATCAAATTCCACGACCTCGGCCTTCTGATCGTGGACGAGGAGCAGCGTTTTGGGGTTCGGCACAAAGAGCGCCTGAAGCAGATGCGGCGGGAGATCGATGTTCTTGCCATGTCGGCGACGCCCATACCGCGCACGCTGCATATGTCGCTGGTAGGTCTGCGCGATATGAGCGTGATTGAAACACCGCCGCGGGACCGGATGGCCATCCAGACAGTGGTTGCTAAGTTTGACGAGAAGCTCATTCGCTCCGCCATCGAAGTCGAGCTTGAGCGCGGCGGCCAGATTTACTTCGTCCACAACCGCGTGGAGACCATCTACGAGATCGCGTCAAAAATTCAGGAATTGGTTCCCGCGGCCCGGGTTATTGTCGGCCATGGCCAGATGAATGAGACCGAGCTCGAGCGAGTCATGCTGGCTTTCATGAATCACGAATACGATGTCGCTGGTTGCGACCACGATTATCGAAAACGGGCTCGACATTCCGCTCGCCAACACCATGATCGTCAACAGAGCCGATCGTCACGGACTCTCAGAGCTGTATCAGCTGCGGGGCAGGGTTGGACGGTCGAATAGGCGCGCCTATGCTTATCTGCTTATCCCGCCCGAGCAGGAACTGACCGAAGTGGCGCGCCGCCGCCTTGCCGCGCTCAAGGAATTTTCTGACCTCGGCGCTGGATTCAAGATCGCGGCTCTCGACCTTGAACTCCGCGGGGCCGGCAATCTTCTGGGGGGCGAGCAGAGCGGACACATCGAAGCCGTCGGCTTCGAGATGTACACCTCAATGCTTGAAGAAGCGGTCAGCCGCCTCAAAGGCGAAGAGCGCGTCGAGCGCCCGTCGGTCCAGCTCTCGCTGGGCATCGCATTACGTATCGATGAAAGTTACATATCGGAAGAGAACCAGCGGTTGCGTATGTATAAACGCATCGCGGGCGCGGACAGCGACCGGGCTCTCGAAGAAGTTCGGTCGGAACTCGAAGACCGCTACGGGCCGTTGCCGGTGAGCGTGGCGCACCTGCTGCTGGCCGCGCAACTGCGCATCGAGTGCGAAAAGATCGGCGTAGCGCAGGTGGACAGGAAGCGCGACCAGCTGCATATTCGGTTTACCGAAACCGCCGCCGTCGATCCGGGGCGGCTGATGAAGCTGGTCGCGAAGAACGCAAAACGCGGGGCGCAGTTTACGCCGCAGGGCGTTCTGCGGTTTCCGCTGGGAACGACTAAGCCGGAGGAAGTTCTGCTCGAAGTGCGGGCGTTGCTGGAAGAATTGGCACTGCAGACGGCGGCGGTTTAGCTCGATCGGCAATGGCTTCAGGACTTCGCAAGCGCTCGCAAAGCGTCGCGCCGTTTCATCATGACCTTCTCGGCGAGCGTCATTTGTTCCTCAAACTCTGCATCGCCGCATGTAATCCGAAAGCCGTCGGGAGTTTCGGTGAGGAAGACGGAATCCCCTTTCGCAAGACGCAAACGTGTCACCACATGCTTCGGAATAGCAATTCCGGCAGAACGACGCTTCTGATTTTGAGCTTCACTGTCGTCCACGCCTCGCTTTCAGAAATACTCCACCAACCCCCCGAAGCTCTCTACTTCCAGCAGCTGTTGACCTTCCGGGGCGGGGTCCAGCCCCTCATGCTCGAGGACCCAGGTGTGCGGATGGTGGATAAACACCGCATGCAGTCCGCACGCGAGAGCCGGATTGATGTCGGACTTTGGGCTGTTGCCGATCATCCAGGTCGTGTGGGGCGTCAGTTCATATTTTCCGCAGACTTCGCGGTACGCATCGGGATCCTTCTCCCGTGGTACTTCAACCGCCGTGAAATACTCGCTCAGCCCGGACCGGGCCAGCTTGTCCGCTTGCTCCACGGGATTGCCTTTGGTCATGAGGATCAGCCGGTGCCGCGAGGCCAGCTGCGGCAGGGTCTCCGCCACACCCTCCAGCAGTTCCATCTCCTGGTCGGCGATCGACTGCGCGAAGCTCATGATGCGCTCGTGCTTCTCCGGTGTGACCGGGCCGGTCAGGCTCTCAAAGCACGTCACGAGCGCCCGGCGAAAGCTCACCAGCCCATAGCCGTGCTGGCGCACGTTTTCGCGCTCGACCTGGTTCAGCCGCTCGCGCACTTCTTCGCGCGTGTATTCCTTGTGGTCGAGATACGAAATGAACGCCGCAATCGCGCGCTCAAAATAGATGTTGTTCTCCCACAGCGTGTCATCTGCATCGATCAGCAGCGTCTGCCCTGGCGCAAAATGTATCGTTTCGCTCATCTGTATCAGCAGAGTAAACCGCATCCAAAACATTTGAAACGCCGACGGCCTGGTGGATTCGAAAGCCCGAACGTCCGAACGATAGCGGCGAACACAGCAACGGTTGCCGCGAAGGAGGGTTACTGTCAGGCATCCGCACGGGCCCCATTTCATTCTGGTCTGACTCACTTCGGGTGACTGAGAGCTCAGAATCCTATGCGTAGCGCCCTCAAAATGCTGCTGACCTTCGCCTGCGTCATGCTTGCCTCCGCCTCGGCGCGCGCCGAAGCAGCCCTGTTGGTCGAAGAGCCCTTCGGCCATTTTGGCGCCATGAACCCCACCGGCCACGCCGCCATCTACGTCAACCGTGTCTGTGCGGATACACCCACCCACCTTCGCCCCTGCCGCGATGGAGAAAACGGCGTTGTCCTCAGCCGCTATCACCGAGTCGACGGCTACGACTGGCTCGCCATGCCGCTCCTTGCGTATCTATACGCGGTGGACGAAACATCCCAGATCCCCGATTCAGCCTCGCCCGGGCTTGAACTAAAGCTGCGCGACGCTTATCGCCGTGAACACCTGGAGGCCATTGCGCCCGACGATCCAAAACGTGAAATCCCGCGGGGTGAGTGGGTCGAGCTCGTCGGTTCCTCGTACGACCGCCGCATCTGGGGCTTCGAAGTCGCGACCACGGCCGATCAGGATAACGCGCTGATCCGGCGATTCAACTCCCGCCGCAACATCGCTCATTTCAACCTGTTCTTCAACAACTGCGCCAATTTCTCGGAAAAGGTGCTGAACTTCTACTACCCACATTCGATTCATCGCAATTTCATCGCCGATGCCGGCATGATGACCCCCAAGCAGGCTGCGAAGTCCCTGGTCGCTTACAGCCGCCATCATCCCGATGCAGATTTGTACACGTTTGTTATTCCGCAGGTTCCCGGATCCATTCCACGCAGCACGCCGGTGGACGGGGTCGCCGAATCGCTGGTGAAATCCAGGAAGTACGTTGTGCCGCTGGCCGTGCTGCACCCCTATGTCGCTGGAACGCTGGTCGCGGCCTACTTCAGCGACGGACGCTTTCATCCCGATCCGCACGCAACAGTATTCAATCCTCTGCTCGATCCCGAGCCGGGTCCCAATATGCTCGTCCAGCCATGGGCCGCCGCGCAATCGACGGCGCGTGACCAGGGCATGGCAATCCGCACCAACCCTTAAGTTACAGACGATCCAACGCTGAACCTAACCGGCCCAAGGGCTATCGATATCGGCCTGGGATGGCTGCCGACCGAATCCTGACGTTGCTGGCCGAGCCCGGGCCTCCAATTCGTTTTGATGCTGCTCATGGCCCGTTAGTAGCATAAGCTGGCTACTTAGGTAACATGAACGATAACGATATAAGTAGTTATAGCCAAGCGAAATTCTCCAACTTTCGTGCACTTTTTCAGCTTACCAAGGTCGTAGATATCCACCGCTAAATCCACCGGATCTTGAGGTTAGCGTGGGGGGGCGCAAGCTTGCGCCGAAAGGAATTACCCCATGAATAAGATCCTGAGGATCGCCCTCCTATCCGGTGTTTTCGCAGTATCCACAACTCCCCTTTTTGCTGATCCCGGCGGGAACGATCCGCCGCCGACAACACCGCCGGGCAATGGAGGTGGCAGTCAGGCTGTTGCCGTCGGCGGAGCGGCCAGCGGTACTACGGCCGGCACGGTCACCGCACTACTCGTTTATCTGGGCCTCTAACCCTCTGCGATAAATCCGCCGAAGCGGCCGCCGCGAACTCTCGCATTGCGCGGGAGTTCGTGGAGTGCCGTATCCTGAACGGGGAGGCAGGCGGATGCGGCACTTTTCCGGGTCGGAAAATTTTCTCTGGGCTGCGGGGTTCTCGCTCAATTTTGCCCTGGCTCTCGTGCTTGTCCTCCGCGGCCGCTGGCGCCAATTCCCGGTCTTCACGATCTGGATCATCTTCATGACGGCCCGGTCGATCATCCTGTTCGCTGCTCATCAGGAAGACTCGAATTACTGGTACACACTGGTATGGACAATTGGCTTTGGGCTGGACTTCGCCCTCCAGATGGGCGTCGTTGCCGAGATCGCCCGCATCGTCCTGCGCCCCACCGGTACGTGGGTCACCGACGCACGCGCCTACTTTACTACTGCCAGCGTAGTGGGCATTCTTGTGGCGACCCTGTTTGCCTGGTGGATTAAACCCTCTACGTCCCACGTCCGTGAGGCGTGGCAGATGCGCAGCAACCTGTTCACCAGCATGGTCATTTGCCAGCTCTTTGTCGCCATGAGCCTTGCGGCAAACCGGGTGGGACTCGCCTGGCGCAGCCACGTGATGGCCATCGGCCAGGGGCTCACCCTATGGAGTTGCACGATGGTCATCAAGGATGCGCTCCAGAGCGCTCATAGTACCCAATTACTCCATCTCCCTTTGAACAGTATCGGAGTTACCTATGATATTGCGATCGCCTGGATCATCGTCGAACTGTGGAGAAACGAGCCAGAGCGCAAGCCGATTTCTTCGGACCTACGGGAATATATCCTTGCGCTCCACAAAAGAGTCGAGTACGATCTCCAGAGAATTGACGCTCGGCATTAGTGGTGTCGCTCTGGGTTGGGAGCATCCGCTTCCCTGAAGAAAGGCCATGTCGGTGCTGGCTTACATTTTCCTGGGCGCGGTGGTGGCTTGCCTCGTCGCAGCCGCGATCAAGGGTCAGATGTCGGCCCTTCGGGTCGACCGGCGCAGTTGGCAGGAGTTAGTGTCCCAGCTTAAGCGAATCGAGTTTCAGCGGATAACCTCTGTAGCTCGCGACTATCTTGATCCCCAGGGCGGGCAGATTTCTCTCGAGCCCGCGGACATGTGGCTCATGCTCGGCGGCCGCGAAGGCCTTCGCCGTATGCGCGAGAATGCCCGGCTGATGCTGCTCCTCGCTGCCCACGCGCAGCAATGGAACTTCGATGAAGGGGTCATTGTCACCGAACGGATGCGCCGCGATGCAATTCGTCTCAACAGCGCCGTCCGCCGCATCGAGCTTGCGCTTACCTTCAATATGATCCTGCGCCGCTCCTCCAACCTCATCCCCTTTCACCTGCACGAAGCCGCTTCTTCGTACTACCTCATGCGCCAGCGCCTGTTGGCCCTTTATCAGACCAGCCACTCAGGCCTCTACCCGCGCCTGGCCGAAGTCCTCTGAATTGTCTTCTGATCTGACCTGCTGAGTGCACGCGTTTTTCCTGAAAGGAGTCAGGCGCGGAGCTTACCGCCCGTCGCTTCGAGAGCCGCAATGACCTGTTGCGACCAGCTCTGCAGCTCTTCCTCGCGCAGCGTCCGCTCGTGCGATTGAAATACCACACCGAGCAACAGCGAATAGTGTCCAACGGGAACCATCATTCCCTTAACGTCCCGCAACACTTCTTTTGCCTCGATCCCTTGCAATTCCGGGATTGCCAATCCATCCAGGGCATCACGGACCTTCGAATACACGACGCTGTCCGGAAGGATCACGGAAAAGTCACGGCGCACTGGCTGAAAACGAGACAGCTCCTCCACCACAGGCTGCCGCAGCCCCTGTTTGTAAAGCCGGTCGAGCCACAGCTCGCCGATCCAAACGGCCTGCTTCAGCTTGCGGCGATCGGCCTCAACAGGGTGCAGCTGGCCAAACCATCCGACCGTCGCGCCATCGAGCACCGCTCGCGCACCGCGCCCTGCATGCAGCCAGCGCGGCATCAGCCCCGAAGCAGCCGGGAAGCGATCGAAATAGACCGATCGCGAGGCGAATCGGCCCAGCAACTCCTCGACCGTCCCTTTGACATCGTAGAAACTCGCTTCCTCTTTGCCGAAAGCTCTCCCCGTCACTCCAATAGCTACCGACGGCCGCTCGTCCGCACGCTCCGGCCCCCCACTGAAGACCGTCCCCATCTCAAACAGCGCCGCGCCCTCCACATCGCGGCTGATGTTCAGCGCCAGCATGTCCAGCATGCCTGGCAGCAAGGAAGGCCGCAGCATCCCGGCCTCTTCGCTCAGCGGATTGCCAATAGCCACAGCCGAATGCGGCTCCCGCGCAAAGCGCGCGGCGTCCTCTGCCCCGCAGAAGCTCGACGAGACCGCCTCGTTCCAGCCCAGCGCCAGCAGCGTCCTTCGCACTGCGGCTTCCTTCTCCGCCCACGGCAGTTCAACCACGGTTCCAGTGAAGGCCGGCAGCGTATTGCGGAAGCGGTTGTAGCCGTAGACGCGCGCAATCTCTTCGACCAGGTCGATCTCGCGCTCGAGGTCGAGCCGCCAGCTGGGCAGCGTCACGCTCCATTGCTCTGCGCTGGCGCTTGCGAGCCCGCAACCGAGGCTTGTCAGGATCCCTTCGGCCACATTTGCCGTTATTTGGACGGCGTCCTCGGTGGGACCGAGAATCCGCCGTACCTCGCCCATGCTGAAGCTGATGGGTTCTCGATGGGCGGTGCGCGCCACTGCTTCGGGGATGACCACATCCACGAGCTCGCCGTCTATAAAAGCGGCCGATCCGCTTCCATCCTTATCGCCGGCTCCAAGAATGATGCGGCTTACCAACGCCGACGCCACAGGAGGCGCGTTGAAATCCGCACCGCGTTCAAAGCGATGCGAAGCGTCGGTGTGCAGCAGGTGGCGCTTTGAGGAGCGCCGCACGTTGGCAGGATCGAACCAGGCGGCCTCGACGAGAATGTTCTTCGTCTCGGGCGTAATCATCGTGTCCCATCCGCCCATGACCCCTGCGATGCCGAGAGGCTTCTTTTCATCGGCGACGATGAGGTCGTCGGGATCGAGCACGCGCTCGACGCCATCGAGCGTCCGGAGCTTTTCGCCCTTGCGCGCGCGTCGCACAACGATGCCGCCCTCGAGCTTATCGAGATCGAAAGCATGCGTGGGCTGACCCATGGCGAGAAGCACGTAGTTGCTCGCGTCGACAGCGTTGAAGATCGGCTTCTGTTCAAGCAGGCGGAAGCGCTCGGCGACGATGCCCGACGATGGCACAATCTTCACATCGCGCAGGACGCGGGCTGTGAAACGGCCGCACAGTTTCGGCTCTTCGATAGAAACCGGAAACGCCTTTGCGGACGCCCTCGCCGCGGGCAAGGTTGCATCGAGGGGCTTCAACTCCAGCCCATAAATCGTCGCTGCCTCCCGCGCGATGCCGTAGTGATTCATCGCGTCCACGCGGTTGGTGGTGATGTCCATCTCGAAGAGCGATCCATGCGCGCCAAGGTCAAAGACGCCCTCGACGGCGATGCCGCGGAGCGTCAGATCGTCGGCCAGGACGCGGTCAGAGGCGGTGATTCCGGGAACGTATTCGCGCAGCCAGCTGGAGAGGATTTTCATAGCAAGCTTTATTGGGCGATCCGTTCGGAGTGATCGTTCTCCGGAGGTTCTTCAGGCGAAGAGAGCGGCCTGCGTAAACGGCGAAACCAATTTCCCGGTACGAATGCGGCCGCCGAATAGCCCAACGTTCCCAGCCAGGGATGAGTGAAAGAGAACTGAGATATGCAATTCCAATAATTGGAAGCTGTCGGTGGAATCGAGCACCCGGATCCGAAAAAAATTGCAGCTATGCCGGAACCTGTCGTCGCAGAAGATGCAGAAAACACGGTGTGTCGCGTGTGATCCCCCGACCAAGCGAGCATACCGAACGCAAGCCACAGCGTCGGCAAAGCCCAGGTCCAGGCCTGTGGCCGCCTCCACGTGGGGGCAGAAACGGGTGCAACATCAAGCGGCAAGAGCAGCGTGGCGCGAAAAGCGAACACGCCCATAAGACCCGCAAGAAATCCTCCGACAAGGCCTATCCATAGAAAGTGCTGCTGGAGAAGCTTCGGGGGCAAATTCGCGCCCCCCTTGATCAGCAAGTTGTAACAGCTCCCGATCAGCGTTCTCATAACATACGAGGTCACAAGGTAAATGGGAATCTGGAGCAGCCACTTTCCCGTCCATTTGACCGCGCTCGGTAACCCGCTCACGCAAATTGCTCCAGGAAGCGCAGGTCGCCCGAGTACAGCAGCCCAATATCTCCAATCCCGTATTTCATCATCGCAATCCGATCAATACCCATGCCGAAGGCAAATCCACTAATGCGGGCTGGATCGTATAGGGGCTGTCTTTGAGAGACGAATCCGAAGACCGACGGGTCGACCATCCCGCAGCCCAGCAGCTCGATCCATCCCGACTGCTTGCATTTCCGGCATCCCGAGCCGCCGCAGAATGGACAGCTGATCTGCACGTCGGCGCTCGGCTCGGTGAACGGAAAGAACGAAGGGAAGAAGCGCGTCTTCACGCTCGATCCGAAGAAGGCCTTCATCGCAAAGTCGAGCGTACCCTTCAAATCGCCGAAGGTGATGTTCGTGTCGACGCACAGGCCCTCGACCTGGTGAAAGATCGGGTAGTGCGTCGCATCGGCGGCGTCGTTGCGATGGACCTTGCCGGGAATCACGATGCGCACCGGCGGCGGTTGCTGCTCCATGGTGCGAATCTGCACCGGCGAAGTGTGCGTGCGCATCAGCAGGCGGTCGCGGAGCGGCTTGCGCTCCTGCCCGGCGATCACCAGCGTGTCCTGGGTGTCGCGCGCCGGATGCCCAGGGGGAAAATTCAGCGACTCGAAGTTGTAGTAGTCGGTCTCGACCTCGGGTCCGACGCCGACGGAATAGCCCATGCGCTGAAAGACCGAGACGATCTCATTCCACGTCCGGATAAGCGGATGCTCAGCGCCCAGCTTGCGGCGTGTGCCGGGGAGCGTGATGTCGATGGCCTGGTTGTCGAGTCGGGCGTCGAGCTCGGACCCAGAAGACCCCGAATCCGCCAGCTCCAGCCGCCGCTCAATCTCCGCCTTCAGCGTGTTGAAGCGCTGCCCGATGCGCTTCTTCGCCTCCACATCGGGAGCCGATTTCAGCCACGCGTCGCTGATCGCTTTGAGCCGGCCTTGCTTGCGGCCGAGCCACCCGAGCCGGAACTGCTCCTTGTCTTCGGTGGATTGGATCGACGCAGCCGATTTCTCGACCTCAGCGGCTACGGCGCCGAAGGCATAATCCAACTCTGCCTCGTTGTAACCGCCCAGCGCAAGAATTGCGTCATTCTGCATGATTCTCCTGAGGATAAATCAGTACAGGCAATAAGCTGAGAAACGGTCGGCTAAAAACCGGTCAGCAACAGGTCGGTGAATATGGAGGAGCCATGGAATCGGGTTCCAGCCGCTTTCCGTGTGCTCAAAAGCCACAGCAAATTTCCTGGTCGAACTTCTCCCTGACGACACATAATGACTAGACTAGACGCATGATCCGCACCTACCAGGGCCATACGCCAACCATCCCGGCCACCTGCTATGTCGATCCCTCCGCGCAGGTGATCGGCGATGTGGTGCTGGGCGAGCATGCCAGCATCTGGATGAATGCCGTCGTCCGCGGCGATGTGCATTCGATCCGCATCGGCGCGCATTCGAACGTGCAGGACTGCGCGGTGCTGCACGGCATGCGGTACAAGTATCCGGTCATCGTTGGTGATTGGGTCACGATTGGCCACAACGCGACGGTGCATGGCTGCGTCGTCGAAGACGTTTGCCTGATCGGCATCGGCGCGACCATCCTGAACGGCGCGCACATCGGCGAAGGATCGATCATCGCAGCCGGCGCGGTCATCCCCGAAGGCATGGTGGTTCCTCCGCGGTCGCTGGTGGCGGGTGTTCCGGGGAAGGTGCGGCGGGATCTCACGTCGGATGATCGCGAGGAGATCCTGCAGTACGCGCGGAATTATCTGGACTACGTGAAGATTTACCTTGAGGATTCGCGGCCTGCGCACGTTCGCGGGTTCCTTGAAGAGATGAAGATCGCGAAATAGACGGAACTCACGCAGGCGTTGAAGTATCCTTTCGATGCTCGCCTGAAGAAATAGCAACGAAACCGATCTCGTCCGTTTGTAGGAACGCATCAGCCGCGTTCGATCTGCTCCACGTGACGCCGCAGATGCGCCACATAATCCGTGGCCACAAATTCCAGATCGTATCGCGTATCGCTCAGGTCCCCGGTTTTGTCCCAGACATGGGTCAGGGCCTCCGGAGCAATGCGCTCGATCACATCGGCCAGATGGCGATTGTACGCAGCCCAGAGAATGACCAGGTCTTTCCACGGCCGAGCCGCGTAGTGATTCAGTCGCACCCACTCATCCTGCTCATAACCGGGAAACTTCAGCTCCTCGGCAAGCTGCATGCGGATGAAACGCTGATGATTGTTCGTCGCCGAATCGATCAGGTGCCCAAGAATCTCTTTTCGCGACCATTGTCCCGGGTGGGCCGAACGGCCCGCGTCTTTGTCCGGAATGGCCAGAAACTTCCGCTCGCACTCTGAAACGATGTTTTGCAATTCCCGCGCCGCGTCGAAATAATTCATCCCCGCATCTTCTCACCGCGGGCCCTCCCCCGCACCTCCGCCGGCGTCACCTTTACCGAAACCCGCCAATAGCCGAAAATGGATAGCAGAGGTCAACTGAGGTCTATGCCCCTTTCCGGCGAAGCCATTCGCGTGATGAACCTGGTGGACGACGTGGCGACCACGATGCGCCGCATGATCGCTCTGATTCCCGCTCTCGCTCCTGACGAACGCAAGCGCGTGAGCGACTACCTGAAGCAGTCCGAGCCTGGGGTAGAGCAGGTGCAGGCGGCGCTGGGAAGCACGAAGTAGCGGGCGCTCCGAAGCCGGGATGCCGCCAGACAAGCCCTGGCTTCGGCGGCACTGCCTTTTCCGATTGCAGCGCGGCCATCATCTGGCCGTCTATCCGTTAACAACCAGGCACGGGGACTTAAGGGTCGGAAGATCCGTGTGAACTGGCACGGGAGCGTGCCCACGGAACCCGGACCCCTTTATCTTCGTATCTAAGGCAGAACATGCAGAACCTCGGCGACACCTTCGGGCAGGTTTTTATGGCCATCCGTGCCAATAAGCTGCGCTCGTTTCTCACCATGTTTGGAATCGCGTGGGGGGTGGGCTCAATGCTTCTGCTCATTTCGGTGGGCGAAGGCTTCCGGTCCGGGCAGAAGCGCGAATTCGCTGAGCTTGGCAACGACGTCATCATGATGTGGAACGGCAACATCCCCGCCGTTCCAGGCCAACATACGGGGATGCGTCCCTACTACCTGACGATGGGCGATCTTGAAGCGGTGCGCACGCAGGCGCCGGATGTGCGCGACGCAACGGGCACCATCAGTCGCAGTGACATTAAGCAGCAGAGCCTCTACGAGACGGCCGGCGGAAAGGTGATGGGGGTCGAGCCCAATTTCCAGACCATTCGATTTGTTCCCATCGCGCAGGGGCATTTTCTTGAGAAAGATGACCTGGTGAATAAGAACCGGGTGATCGTGCTCGGGCAAAAGAGCGCGCAGCTGCTCTTTCCGGGACATCCGGCGCTTGGCGAATGGGTGACCCTGAATGGAACGCGCTTCACGGTGATCGGGGTCGCCGACAAAGTCGGTCACGGCGACAATGACGATCAGAGCCAGCAGGTTTACATTCCAATGTCGATCATGATGGACATGTTTCCCCTGAACTGGGGCAACAATCCGCAGGATACGGTGGCCTCGATTCAGTACCAGCCGGTAACGGCGAGCCAGCATGTGAACGCTGTGCGCGAGGTGCACGAGATCATCGCCCGGCGTCACGGCTTCAGTCCGGATGACAGCGAGGCCTTTACGGAGTGGGATTCGATCCAGTCCCAGCAGATGGTCGGCAAAATCTTCGATGCGATGGACATTTTCCTCGGCGGGGTCGGCCTGGTGACGCTCGCTCTCGGCGCGGTCGGCATCGTGAACATCATGCTGGTCTCCGTCACCGAACGCACTCCGGAGATCGGTCTGCGGAAGGCCCTCGGGGCCACGCACCGCAGCATCCTGATTCAGTTCTTTCTGGAGGGGCTAACTTTGACGGGGGTTAGCGGGCTACTCGGGATCCTCGGCTCGGCATTTTTCATGTGGCTGCTGCAGAAAGCCTTCGGGCAAAACATGCAGGGCTTCGATCCGCCCCGTCTGCAGGCGTGGTCGGCGGGGCTGGCTTTTTTTGCTCTCGCTGTCTGCGGGATTGTCTCCGGCCTTTATCCAGCGGCCCAGGCGGCGAAGATGGAACCTGTCGAAGCACTGCGGCGGGAGTGAAGACAGTTTTTAGTCCTAAGTTTCCAGTCCCCAGTCCGAGTGGGGGTCATGGAGGAACTGGAAAACGGCAACCGGCATTTAGGGACTGGCAACTGAAGACTTAAGCAGAGTTTTTCAGTCCTAAGTTTCCAGTCTCCAGACGAGCGCAGCCATGGGGAGCTGGAGATCGGCAACCGGCAACTGGAGATCGGCGGTCGGCAGACTGGTAACTGAAAACTGAAAACTGGCAACTGAAGACGGGAGACTAAACCAATGATCGGCGACATTTGGGGACAAGCCTGGGAAGCGATGATCTACAACCGCCGCCGCACCTTCATCACCGTGGTGGGAATGGCGTGGGGCATTGCCACCGTGGTTCTGCTGCTGGCATACGGTGCAGGCTTCGGTCAGGCCATTCAGAACATCTTCGCCCAATGGGGCACGTACCTCATCGGCGTCTTCCCCGGCCGCACCTCCGAGCAGGTTGGCGGGTCGAAAGCCGGTGTCAAGGTGCGCCTCACCCAGGAGGACGTTGACCGCCTCTGGGCCACTGTTCCCGGCGTCCAGCACATCTCGCCCGGCATGTTTAAGGATGTCAACGTCGCCAGCGACGAGCATATGTACACGTGGACGGTGAATGGCTACCGTCCCGAGATTGCGAATGTCCTCCGGCTCGACATCGACCAGGGGCGGTTCTATACCGACCAGGACGATGAGAACCGCGCTCACGTGGCCGTGATCGGCTCCGAGGCCAAGACCAAGCTTTTTGGTGGTCGATATCCTCTCGGCCAGCGCATTCGGCTCAACGGCATCGGCTTCACTGTCATTGGCGTGCTCGTGCCAAAAATGCAGGAAGGCGAGGATGACGTCAATCGCCAGGTCTACATCCCTTTCAACACCTTCCAGGATTTTGGGGATCTAAAATACCTCGGCGGAATCTGGCTCACCTACCATGGCGACAATCAGGTTGTGGAACAGGCAGTCCGCAATACCCTGGCTGCGATGCACAATTTCCTGCCCTCGGACCACAACGCGATCTTCGTCGCCAACCTGATGCACCAGCTGAAACAGTTCCAGATCATCACGATTGCGCTGGAGGCGCTGCTGCTGTTTATCGGCGCGCTTACGCTTGGCATTGCCGGAATCGGGTTGATGAATATCATGCTGGTCGCCGTCCAGCAGCGCACCAAAGAGATCGGCATCGAGAAGGCTCTCGGCGCGCGACGACGGCACATCCTCTTCCAGTTCCTGTCCGAGGCCCTGGTTATTGCAGCGGCAGGAGGCGTCCTGGGTATTGCTCTTGCGTATACCGTCTCGGTGGCCGTTGGGCGCATCACTTTTTACAGCGCCATGGCCGCGCATGCGGAGGACGCGGATATCCGCCTGTTGATATCTCCGACCACTGTGGCCATCGCAACCGTCATTCTGGCCGTGGTGGGTCTCGTGAGCGGGATGATTCCGGCGATTCGGGCCGCCAATCTGGACCCGATCGAAGCCCTCCGGTACGAGTGATATTTCTCTGCTGGCTAAATCGTTTTATCGGGTTATCAAGAGCGAATAAGTAATTAAGCAAGTTTATGATTTATATGGCTTTATCGGCCACAAGTCCGCAGCGCCAGACCTTCGCGCTCGTCGCTATGGCTTTTGGAAACTGCGTGGACGACCCTGTATCCACTTTGATTACCCCAACTTTCCCATAATGACCCAATAGTCAATAGGTTACGGTCGTGTTTCTGTTTTCGGTAACCGGTGGAATGCAACTATGAAAAAAAAGGTTGACCCACACCCGGTCGGAGGTTATTTTCAAGTCTGTCGATTTTGGCCCTGAGGCTGTCGCCGTCCTGGTTTCGCAATGCGGTTACACACGAAAGAGCATCCTCCCTGGGGGAATGTCTCTGTTCCTGTGGCGCCGGGAGTCTCAGATTGCAGGAATCGATGCCACACCGTCGCGGTTTTTCCGGAGGAAAAAGGTTGATCGAAATCCCCGGTTCGTGCGTCTAATTTTCTGTAGACTCTCGGGAGCTTCCTCCACACCTGCCTCGGGCCGACAAGTGGTCAGCGGTTTTCTGTGATCGTAAGCGGTCGGACATCTTAGTTAAAAAGCAAGGAGACACTGCCATGCGTTCTGAATTGATCTTTGGTGCACTCACGCACATCAACAATCGGTACCAGCTCTGCCAGCTCGCCTCGAAGGCGACGCGAAAGCTGCATAAGCCCAATACGCGGCTGCAGGACACCATGAACGACGTGCTCGTCCGCTTCCGGGTTTCCCCCCCGGCAGCGGCAGCTGTCGCTTCCCGCCACGAGCCGATTTCTATTCCGCAGCAGCCGCAGCGCCGCGCAGCCTAGCTCGGCGCGCGGCCTCCCTCCTGCACCGTTCCCGGTTCCCGGTTTTCGATCACTGGTTTCGGTTCCAGGCTAAGATTGTTCCGGCGACGATCATTCCGGGTAAAATTGTTGCAGCACTCCGCCCCACCCCGTATTTCCTTCCTGATTCAAAATCCCTCCTTGAAAGCTCACCCCAGGTGATTCATGACCATCGCAGAACTAAAAGAAAAGAACATCACGGAACTAAGCCGCATTGCGCGTACCCTTGAAATCCCCGGATCGAGCGGCCTCCGTAAGCAGGACCTGATCTTCAAGATTCTTCAGGCGCAGAGCGAAAAAGAAGGCCACATTTTTGCCGAGGGCGTCCTCGAGATCCTGCCTGACGGCTACGGCTTCCTGCGCTCGCCCGATTACAACTACCTTCCCGGCCCCGACGACATTTACGTTTCCCCTTCGCAGATTCGCAAATTCGACCTCAAGACCGGCGATACCATCAGCGGGAATGTCCGTCCGCCGCATGAAGGTGAGAAATATTTTGCCCTGGTCAAGATCGAAGCCATCAACTTCGAGTCTCCGGAGGAAACGCGCAACAAAATATTGTTCGACAATTTAACCCCGCTTTATCCGCAGGAGCGGGTCAAGATGGAAACCGTCCGCGAAAACATCAGCGGCCGGGTCATGGATCTGCTGACTCCTATCGGCAAAGGCCAGCGTGGCCTCATTGTCGCTCCGCCGCGTACCGGCAAGACGATGCTGCTGCAGTCCATTGCGAACTCGGTCACGACGAACCACCCCGAAGTTGTGCTGATCGTTCTGCTCATTGACGAGCGCCCGGAAGAAGTCACGGACATGCAGCGGTCGGTGAAGGGTGAAGTGATCAGTTCCACATTCGACGAGCCAGCCGCGCGGCACGTGCAGGTGGCCGAGATGGTCATCGAAAAGGCCAAGCGTCTTGTTGAGCACAAACGCGACGTCGTCATCCTGCTTGATTCCATTACGCGTCTCGCGCGCGCCTACAACACCATCGTTCCGCCCTCGGGGAAGGTGCTCTCCGGCGGCGTCGACTCCAACGCACTGCAGCGGCCCAAGCGCTTCTTTGGCGCGGCCCGCAACATCGAAGAAGGCGGCTCTCTCACCATCATCGCCACCGCCCTCGTCGATACCGGTTCGCGCATGGACGAAGTGATCTTCGAGGAATTCAAGGGCACCGGCAACATGGAAATCATCCTGGACCGCAAGCTCGTCGATAAGCGCGTCTTCCCGGCTATCGATATTCAGCGCTCAGGCACCCGTAAAGAAGAATTGCTCATCCCAAAGGACGAGTTGGCTCGCACCTGGGTCCTGCGCAAGGTTTTGAACCCGCTCTCTCCGGTGGAAGCGATGGAGTTGCTCGTGAGCCGCCTCGAGAAGGTCCGCAACAATGCGGAATTCCTCCTCAACATGAACTCACTTTAAGGCCCCTTATCGCACTGGACTGCGCGGCAGCACAGTGCCACAATGATGGAAAGACTGGAGCCACCCCCCATGGCACAGCAAACCTTTCAGCCCGGCAGGAACGTGTTCGTCGTGAACGACTCGCCCTGCGGCCCCTACAGCGCTTTTTTCGACGACGACGGCGAAGCGGGATATTTTTACGCCGTCGATCTCACTGCCGACGAACTGGTTCTGGACGTTGTTCCCGTTTACGAGGCGGCCAGCGTCTCCGAGCCCAGCCGCAAATCGTCCATGTCCATCGTTTGGTCCGCCGATGGGCAAAAATGCGCGCTGCTCATTAATGGCTGCCCTCATGCAGCCTTCGATTTCGCGCAACGCCGCGGCTTCTCCCGGACCGCCGAGCCCATGACCTTCCGCCGCAATCGCGGCGCCTGGCCCGGTTCCGATCATCGCTGGTCAGAAGCCGCCGTCGCCTGGCTGGGCTTCAAAAAATCAGCCTGAGGGATTGAAGGGCAGACTGCGGAGTTGGCCGCCGCTTCCTCAGTACGCCTGCAGCGGCTCTATCGGCAGCCGTATCTGGAAGCACGTCTCCCCCGGCTTGGACTGCACGTGAATGTATCCCCGATGCTGGCGGATGATGCGCTGCGCCGTATCGAGCCCCAGTCCCAGCCCACTCCCCGGAGCCTTCGTCGTAAAGAAGGGCTCGAAAATCCGAGCCTGAATCTCCTCGGGGATTCCTGGACCGTCATCCCAAATTTCTGTGACGAGAAATTCGCCCGAAAGCTGCACGCTCAGGGTAAGCGTGCCCTTGTCGTGCATGGCGTCGAGGGCATTTTCGAGCAGCGCCATCCACACCTGGTTGAGTTCGCTGGCGTAGGCTGAAATGCGCGGCAGATTCGCCTCGAAACGCCTCACTATTTTCACCTTCTCCAGCCGCGACTGCAGCATGGTGAGTGTCGTATCGAGCGATTGCGGTATGTCCACCTCCTGGATTGGCGCCTGATCCATCCAGGAATAGTCTTTTACCGCGCCGATGAGCTCGAAAATACGGTGGGTCGAGTCGAGCATCGCCTGCGCCATCCGCTCGGTGCGCGCCGATGAGGCGAACTGCGATAGCACGACTTCCAGATGCTCCCCCTTGAGCAGTTCCGACAGCTCATCGAGATTCTTCGTATTGATTCCCAGCTCCGCCAGGTCCGGCACGATCTGGCGGTTGTTCTCCACGCCATGGTTGCGCAGCCAGCGCTCCAGATCGTCTTCGCGATGCGCCTGGGTCACCGCGTTCGCCGGTTGGGCCCGCAGCTGTTCCTCCATGCGGCTTCGCCACGCGCGAATCTCGTCCAGATGTGCCTCGTCGAGACAGAGCCCCCCCAGAAGAAACTTCTGGTGCCCATAAACGCGCAATTCTTCGATCATGCCCGAAGCCGCGCGCTGTGCCGCCGACGCTGGATTATTCAGCTCGTGCGCCAGGTTCCCCGCGAGCTTACCGAGGGCGTTCAGCTTCTCGGTTTGCTGTTCGAGGCGGGTCATCTCGCGGACCCGGTCAAGCAGCACGGTCACGCATCGCTGACCCATCGACGGGATCGCCTCCAGCATCTCCGGAAAAACCGATCGATCGATCGTGATCCCCCACAGGTCCGTGGCAGCGAATCCCTGGCCGCCGTGGGTCTTCATACGCGAAAAGGGAAGCAATCCGGTGATCGCCCCCGCGCGTCCGATGAACAGCGCCAGGCCACCCTGCGAACGGCGCACATGCGCCTCGCCCCGCAGCAGAATGTACATCTTCGTTGCGGGATCGCCCTCCCGGAAAATCACCGCGCCCGCCGGGTAGGAGCCCTCCTCGCCATGCGTCGCGATCCACTCCAGCTCCGTGTCGGTCAGGCCGTGCAGCGCAGTTACGCGCCGCAGCGCCTCCACAAGCTCGGGTAATGGAGTCTTGTGCGTTTCATCGATGAGGGCCCCGGTTTGAACCGGCAGATCGGTTGCGATCGACGACTCCATAAAGCCCTCCGTGTTTACAGTGGCAACGATAAGTGCCCTTATTAAAGATGCTAAATGAATCAGCGGATGAGCACTTTTCCGGCCTGTTAATTTGCGTGGGGGCGCAGCATCTCTTGTTTACGGGTGGGCATGCTGTCGATCAGCTCGTTCAACCGGTCGGCGCTCACAGGGTTGGCGCCGCGCAGCTTGACCGTGCCGTCCTCGCCCAGCAACAAAACTGCAAAATCTTGTGGTGGGATGCGGAACTGCTCCCGCACCGCGGCCATTTCTTTTGGAGCCAGCACTGTATAGGGCGAATCCGCCGGCGTCGTCACGCGGCGACCATCAGGAACAATGGGAGTGTAGAGGACGAAGCGGTCCATCATGTCGTCCGCAGCCCGGTCCAGCAACTGAACCTGGCGCTTGAGCCGAGCGTCGTCTCCGTTCGGGGCGAAGACCAGCAGCGGCCGGTAGCAATCTTTCATCGCAGCGAGCGAACGAGGCACCACGGCGCATGTGGGAAGCGCCTGCGCATGCAGGCTGCCGCCCAGCGCCAAGGCCAGGATCGCGAGATGGAGAGGTCGCCCGCTCATGGGGGAAGTCACGTTCGGCAGGTTTCGATTGACCAGTTAATGAAGGGAAGCGATGCAACAAATCGCTTCCCCTCGAGAAAAATTTAAACCTCGACCGTCTCTGGAGCGGCCGCCGGCTGCGGTGTGCCATCCTTGACCACGACCGGATCGAGAAACGGCATCGCTGCCCGCAACTGCGCGCCTACCTCTTCCACCTTCAGACCGGCTTCGTTCTTCCGCATTTCGGTGAAGTTCTTTCGGCCGGTCTTATTTTCTTCGATCCACTTCTTTGCAAACGTTCCGTTCTGAATTTCGGTGAGCAGCTTTTTCATCTCCGCACGCGTCGCATCGGTCACGATGCGCGGGCCCGCGGTGTAATCCCCATACTCCGCGGTATCGGAGATCGAATAGCGCATGTAGGCCAGGCCGCCGCGATACATCAGGTCTACGATCAGCTTGAGCTCGTGCAGGCATTCGAAGTAGGCAATCTCCGGCTGATAACCGGCCTCCACCAGCGTGTCGAAGCCAGCCTTAACGAGGGCCGAGGTTCCGCCGCAGAGCACTGCCTGCTCGCCGAACAGGTCGGTCTCGGTCTCTTCGGCAAAGGTGGTCTCAAGAACGCCGCCGCGTGTGCCGCCAATCGCTTTGGCATAGGAGAGCGCCAGCGCCTTCGCGCCGCCCGATGCATCCTGATGCACGGCGATCAGGCACGGAACGCCGCCGCCTTCGATGAACACCTCGCGCACGCGATGCCCCGGCCCTTTGGGGGCGACCATCGAGACGTCAATTTCCGCCGGAGGGACGATCGCGCCAAAGCGGATGTTGAATCCGTGGCCGAACATGATCGTCTTGCCCTTCTTCATGTGCGGCGCGATCTCTTTTGCGTATGTGTCGCCCTGCGAGTGATCGGGCGTCAGGATCATACTCACGTCCGCCCACGCGGCTGCATCGCTCACCGAGGACACCTGCAAGCCGGCCTTCTTCGCCTTCTCGACAGACTTGCTGGTTGCGGGCAGCCCCACCCGCACCTCGACGCCCGAGTCCTTGAGATTCAGCGCGTGCGCGTGGCCCTGCGAGCCATAGCCAATGACGGCAACTTTCTTCTGCTGGATTAGCGCTAAATCCGCGTCGTGATCGTGATACGTCTTCGCTGCCATTCGTTCTCCTCGTTTTTCCGGAGCCGGGCCCCGTTCTTGTTCGAGTTGTTTGCTGCGCCGTTAAGCCGGCTGCGACGAACTCTTGCCTTGAAAGGGCACGACTTCAGTCGTGCCGTAAACGCTCCAAAACGAAACCGGCTTTAGTCGCCGGGAGAAAGTCTCTCACCCCCAACCGGAACATCCCAAACCGTCACACAATTCCTTCGCTAGACCCTAATCCCTAAACTCTAATCCCTAAACCCCGTCTCTTCCGCCATCAGCAAATCGCTGGGAGCAGCGCCGTCGTCTCCAATCTTATCCTCGGCCGTCTCGACGCCCGGGACCCGCATGGCTTCGAGCACCCTACTGGTGTGCTGACCGCGCCGCATCACCATCCGGCCGGTGCGCGAAATCTCGAGAATCCGATCGCCGTTCTCGTTCAGCACCTGAATCAGCCCCTCGATCTTGCTCTCGACGCCCGTAATCTCGATCATCATCGACTCCGGCGCGAGGTCCACGATCCGCGCGCGGAAAACTTCGACCAGCTCGAACACCATCGACCGCGTCTTCGGTGTTGCTGCAACCTTGATCAGCGCCAGCTCGCGCGCCACGTGGGACAGCTGCCCGACGTCGTCGACCTCGAGCACATTTTCCAGTTTATAGAGACTTGCCGCGATGCGGTGCCCCGCGGTCGGCGACGCATCGCAGACAATCGTCATCCGCGAAACGCCCACGCGCTCCGAGTGTCCCACCGTGAGCGAAACAATATTGATGTTCAGCCGCCGAAACAGCGACGCCACTCGCGTCAGCACGCCAGGCTTGTCTTCCACCAGTGCAACAAATGTGTGCAGCATCGCTCGCCCACTCTTTCTGGCCACCAGTTACCCGCTACAGGCTACCCGCTACGGGCTGCCTTACTAATCGTGCGCCGTTTCGACCAACGGATTCTTCTCCGGGCGGCGAATCATCTCATGCAGCGCCGACCCCGCCGGAATCATCGGGTAAACCGAATCTTCCTTTTCCACTAAAAAGTTAATCAGGAACGGCCCCTTGTGCTTCTGCGCTGCCTGCACGGCGGGCAAAACTTCAGAGCGCTTGCCGACCGCCTTCCCACGAATCCCATGCGCGTCAGCCAGCTTTACAAAGTCCGGACTCAATAACGGCGTGGACTGATAATTCTTCTCGTAGAAAAACTCCTGCCACTGCCGCACCATTCCGAGATACCCATTGTTCACGATTGCGATGTTCAGGTCCAGCTCTTCCTGCGCCGCAGTCGAGAGCTCCGCAGCCGTCATCTGGAACCCGCCATCGCCCGCCATGACCCATACTTCCTTGTCAGGACAAGCGATCTTCGCGCCAATTGCTGCGGGAAGCGCGAAGCCCATCGTCCCCAGACCGCCCGACGTGATGAGGGTCCGCGGCTCGTCGTGCTTGTAATATTGCGCCTCCCACATCTGGTGCTGGCCCACGTCGGTCACGACAATCGCCTTGCCCTCGGTCGCGCGCCACAAATCGTGCATCACGTGCGCCGCGTAAAGGTGCCCGCTGTCGGGCAAATTGCGAATATCGCGCACCGCGCATTCGCCTTTGCTCGACTCGATCTCCTTCAGCCAGGTGTTGTCGCTCTTTTCATCGCGCGGTGAAAGATGGGGCAGCAGCGCATCGAGAGCCTCTTTCAGGTCCCCGATCAGCGCGACATCCACCTTGACGTTTTTGTTGATCTCGGCCGGATCGACTTCGATGTGAATCTTCTTCGCGTTCGGCGCATAGGTAGCGAGTGTCCCCGTCACGCGATCGTCAAAGCGCATCCCGCACGCGATCAGCAAATCCGCTTTCTGGATGGCCTCATTCACCCAGGCCTCGCCGTGCATGCCCATCATGCCCAGCGATAGCGGATGCGAGGCCGGAAATCCGCCCAGACCCAGCAATGTCGACGCCACCGGAATCCGCATTCGCTCCGCCAGCGTTCGCACCTCGGCGCCCGCCCGCGACTGCAATACACCGTGGCCTGCGAGGATGACAGGCTTCTTTGCGTTCCGAATCATCTCCGCCGCCGCGACGATCGATGCCGACTCCGTCTTCAGCATGGGGTGCGGACGATGCGGCTTCGGCGCCGCCGCCACAAAATCGAATTCCGCCGACGCCTGTTGCGCATCCTTCGTGATGTCCACCAGGACGGGCCCAGGCCGTCCCGACTTCGCTACCAGAAAGGCCTCGCGGATCGTCCGCGCGACATCGTCCGCGCGTGTGACCACATAGTTGTGCTTGGTCACGGGCAGCGTGATGCCGGTGATGTCCACTTCCTGAAATGCATCCGTCCCCAACACCTTGCTCGAAACCTGCCCCGTGACGCAAACGATGGGAACCGAATCGAGCATCGCCGTTGCAATCCCCGTCACCAGATTCGTCGCGCCCGGCCCCGACGTCGCCACGCAAACGCCCACCCGTCCCGACGCGCGCGCATACCCATCGGCCATGTGGGCCGCGCCCTGCTCATGCCGGACCAGCACATGCCGGATGGGAAACTTCCGCAGCGCATCGTACGCGGGCAAAATGGCTCCGCCTGGATATCCGAAGACGACATCGACGCCCTCACCTTCGAGGGTCGCCCAGATGATTTCCGCCCCCGTCAGCTTGGTTGAGTTTCCCGGCCGACCCGAAGCGGTAGCGTTTCCGGCAGGAGTGGTCTGATTCGTCCCTTTGCTTTTCGAGGCCATACGTTCCCCTTTCCAGCCCGCGCTGCAACTAATTCCTAATCCCTAAACCCTGGAGTTCAAACCGTCACCGCGCCCTGGGACGCGGAAGAAACTGTGTCCACATATTTTTTGAAGACTCCGCGCTTGAACTTCGGCTCTGGCTTTTTCCAGGTTGCCAGACGCGACGCGAGCTCAGCCTCCGCAATCTCGACATCGAGCCTCCGGTTCGGAATATCGAAATGAATCGTATCGCCCTCATGCACCGCGGCTATCGGGCCACCGACGGCTGCTTCGGGAGCCACATGCCCCGCCATCAGCCCGCGCGTCGCGCCTGAAAATCGTCCGTCGGTGAGCAGAGCAACTGTATCGCTCAGTTCGGGAATGCCTGCGACGGCGCCGGTGACGGCGAGCATCTCCTGCATGCCCGGGCCGCCCACTGGGCCTTCGTAGCGGATCACCATCACATCGCCAGGCTTGATCTGGCCCGCCTCGACCGCATGAAACGCTGCGTGCTCTGAATCGAACACCCGCGCCGGACCGCGATGCTCCAGGCGCTTGTGTCCCGCGACCTTGATGACGCATCCATCCGGCGCGATATTTCCCTTGAGGATCACGAGGCCTCCCGTCGTCTTCAGAGGATTGTTCAACGGGTGAATCACATCCTGGCCCGCGGTCTCCTTCGCCACCGACGCCTCTTCGCCGAGGGTTTTGCCAGTGACATTCAGGCAATCGCCGTCGAGCAGCCCCGCTTCGACGAGCCGCTTCGCCAGCAAGCGGCTTCCACCCGCCGCCTGATAATCCGCAGCGACATATTTGCCGCCTGGTTTCAGATCGCAGAGGAGCGGGGTCCTGGAGCTGATGCGGTCAAAGTCATCTACGGTGAGGGGAATCCCCATCTCATGCGCGATCGCCAGAAAATGCAGTACAGCATTGGTCGATCCGCCACTCGCGGCGACGCTGGCAATCGCATTCTCGATGGCTTTGGGCGTGATGATCTGGCTTGGCTTCACGCCCTTGCGCACAAGGTCCATCACCAAACGGCCGGCTTCGCGCGAGGCTTCGAGCTTCTCGGTGAGAAACGCCGGAACGCCCGACAATCCAATCGGCGATATGCCCAGAAATTCGCATGCCATCGCCATGGTGTTCGCCGTGAACTGGCCGCCACAAGCGCCCGCGCCCGGGCATGCGCTCGCCTCGACCGCTTCAAGGCCGGCATCGTCGATCTTACCCGCCGCATGCGCGCCGATGGCTTCAAAGACGTCCTGCACCGTCAGATCTTTGCCGTTGAGATGACCCGGAGCTATCGATCCGCCATAGAGCATGAGACCAGGAATATCGAGCCGGGCGAGGGCCATCACGGTACCGGGCATATTCTTGTCGCATCCGGCAATGGCGACGAGCCCGTCAAACTGATTGCCGCGGGTGACCAACTCGACGGAATCCGCTATCACTTCGCGACTGATCAGCGATGCCTTCATTCCCTCAGTGCCCATGGTGATGCCGTCGCTGATGGTTACTGTGTTGAACTCCATCGGCGTGCCACCCGCTTCGCGGATTCCTTGTTTGACCGCTTCGGCGATCTGACGCAGATGAAAATTGCACGGGCCAATTTCCGTCCAGGTGTTTGCAATTCCGATGATCGGCTTGTGCAGGTCCTCGGGGGTGAATCCCACCGCACGCAGCATCGCGCGCGCCGCCGCGCGGCTTGGGCCTTCCGTCAGGGCAATGGAGTAAAGCTTGCCCGAATTATTCCCGTTCTTGCCGTTCCCGCTCATGCGTTCGCGCCTGCTTCCGCTCGCGGCTTCACCCAGAAGGCCGCATCGTGCTTTCTCTCAAATTCGTCCAGAGCATCCGCGTGCCGCAACGTGAGGCCAATGTCGTCCAGGCCTTCGAGCAGGCAATCCCGCCGGAACGGATCGATGGCAATGCTGGTTTTGAAATTGTCACCGTCCCCGATCGTGTTTTCCTCCAGCGATACGGTTAATTTGTAACCGTCACGGCTACCAGCCCGATCGAGCAGAGTTTGGACCTGCTCTTCCGGAAGCGTGACCAGGAGAATTCCGTTTTTTCCCGCGTTCGAATGAAAAATATCGGCAAACGACGGGGCAATCACGCACCGGAATCCGTAGTCGCTCAGCGCCCAGGCCGCATGCTCGCGCGACGACCCGCAGCCGAAATTCTTCGCCGCCACCAGAATCCTGGCGCCCTTATACTTCGGGTTATTTAGCTCGAAGGCGGGATTCTTCCGCCAGTCGAAAAACAGAAAATCCTCGTACCCCGTGCGCTCAATGCGCTTCAAAAACTGCTTGGGGATGATCTGATCGGTGTCCACATTCACCCGATCGAGCGGCATCACGGTCGACGTCAGCGTCCGAAACTTCTCCATTACGCCATCACCTCTGCGTTCTTAAATTCCCAGGTGCGCACATCGGTGAAATGGCCCTTGATGGCCGCTGCAGCCGCCATCATCGGACTGACCAGGTGCGTCCTTCCGCCCTGTCCCTGGCGGCCTTCGAAGTTTCGATTGCTCGTCGAAGCGCAGCGCTCCCCTGGCTGCAGAATGTCGGGGTTCATCCCGAGGCACATGGAGCATCCTGGCTCGCGCCACTCGAAGCCCGCCTCGCGGAATACCTGATCCAAACCCTCGCGCTCGGCCTGCGCCTTCACTAGCTGCGAACCCGGCACCACCATGGCGCGCACATTTTGGTGAACGCGATGTCCGGCCACTACTTTGGCCGCCGCGCGCAAATCCTCAATGCGAGAATTGGTGCACGAGCCGATGAACACACGATCGACGGCGATTTCCTCGACTGGAGTTCCCGCCGTCAGGTCCATATACTCCAGCGCCCTCGTGAATGCCCGACGATCCGCATCGCTCTTCGCCATCGCAGGATCAGGCACCGTACCTGTTACAGATACCACCATGCCGGGATTCGTACCCCAGGTGACATACGGTTCAATCTCGACCGCGGGTATCGTCAGCTCGCGATCGAAGGTCGCGCCGGGATCGGTCGCCAGCTTCCGCCACTCCGCAACCGCCTCGTCCCACGCCGCGCCCTGCGGGGCGAACGGCCGACCCTTGAGCCATGCAAACGTCGTCTCGTCGGGGGCAATCATGCCGGCGCGCGCACCGGCCTCGATGCTCATGTTGCAGATGGTCATTCGGCCTTCCATGCTGAGCGACCGGATGGCTGAGCCGGCGTACTCAATCACATGGCCCGTGGCGCCGTCGGTGCCAATGCGCCCGATGATGCCGAGTACGATGTCCTTCGCTCCGACGCCTTCCGGCAGCTCGCCCTCAATCGAAATGCGCAACGTTTGCGGTTTTGACTGCGGCAAACACTGCGTCGCGAGCACGTGTTCCACTTCAGAGGTGCCAATGCCAAACGCCAGCGCGCCGAGAGCGCCGTGGGTCGAGGTGTGCGAGTCGCCGCAGACGATGGTCATGCCCGGCTTGGTTAGTCCCAGCTCCGGGCCAATTACATGCACAATGCCCTGTCGTGGCGACTGCACGTCATAGAGCTCGATCCCAAACTCCGCGCAGTTCTTGCGCAGCGTCTCGATCTGCTTCGCCGCGATCGGATCTTCGATGACCAGCCGGTTCACCGTCGTCGGCACGTTGTGATCAACCGTCGCAATTGATCGATCGGGACGCCGCACTTTGCGGCCCGCGAGGCGCAGGCCTTCAAACGCCTGCGGCGATGTGACCTCATGAATCAGGTGCAGATCGATGTAGAGCAGGGTCGGCTCATTCGACGGCTCCGCAACGATGTGCGACTCCCACACTTTCTCGAATAGTGTTTTCGGATTTCCAGCCATCTCCCCCAACCTTTTCATCCCGTGCGAAGCGAAGGACCCTTTTTTAAGCCCCCGCGCTGGCTCGCGCACCCACCAGCACCTCGCGTACCTTGCTTCCCACTTCGGTGGTCGACGACACCTTCACGCTCTTATCGCCGCGAGCCAAATCCGCCGTGCGAACGCCATCCGCGACCACTTGCTTCACGGCCGCTTCAATCGCCGCAGCCTCTTCGTCAAGGGCGGCCGAGTAACGCAGCAGCATGGCCGCGGTCAGAATGGCGCCCAGTGGATTCGCAATTCCCTTTCCGGCGATATCCGGAGCCGATCCATGCACCGGCTCATAAAGATTCACCTTCCCGCCGATCGTCGCCGACGGCAGCATGCCGAGCGAGCCGGTGATCACACCAGCCTCATCCGACAAAATGTCGCCGAACAAGTTCTCCGTGAGGACCACGTCATAATTTCGGGGCGCGTTCATGATGTGCATGGCCATGGCGTCCACGTATTGATGTTCGAGCGCCACGTCGGGATATTCTTTTGCAAGCTCGGTTACCGTGGCGCGCCAAAGCTGGGAAACTTCGAGCACGTTGGCTTTGTCGACCGACGTCACTTTCTTCCGCCGCTTCGACGCCAGCTCAAACGCCACCCTGGCCACGCGCAAAACTTCATCGCGCGTGTAGCGCATGGTGTTCCAGGCTTCGGCCTTCGTTTTGTCCCACTGGCGCGGCTGGCCAAAGTAGAGGCCCCCGAGCAGCTCGCGAACAAACAGAATATCTGCGCCTTCGACTACTTCAGGACGCAAAGGTGAATTCTGCGATAACCCGGGCCAGGCGAACGAAGGCCGCAGATTCGCAAATCCGCCGAGCGCGGCACGAATCTGGAGCAGGCCCGCTTCTGGACGCTGGTTCGGAGGGAGCGCGTTAAACTCGTTGCTCCCCACCGCGCCGAGCAACACAGCGTCGCTGTCGAGCGCCGCATCCAGCGTCTTCTGGGGCAGGGGCGAGCCATGCGTTTTGATCGCGACGCCACCGATGAGTTCTTCGCGAAACTGAAAATCGTACCCGCCGAGTTCCGCAATCGACTCGAGCACCCGGACCGCTTCACTCGTAACTTCCGGTCCGATGCCATCGCCGGCGACAATCAGAATCTTCAGCTTCTTCGTCATGAAATCTCTTCAGCGCCTGCTTTGCAGGTTCTCAGGGTTATCGCTGACCGGGCTTGCGCCAGCCGGTTCTTAGATGGCCGGACTTTAACGGTTCTCGCTAAGTCGCCGTCGTTTCCGTTGAAATCAGATCCTCGCGCCGCTGATGATGCGCCACAAGGTTGATCAGGTCCTGGTCGTAGATGGCCTTCTTCCGGTCGGCCAGCTCTGTGAATGCCCGATAGGCGATGTCCAGATCGGATGGCGAAAGCCGATAGCCGAGCTCGTGCAGCCGCGAACGCAGCGCGGTTCGCCCGGAATGCTTGCCCAGCACCATGCGATTCGCGGGCACGCCCACCGAAACGGGAGTCATAATCTCGTAAGTCAGCGGATTGGACAGTACACCGTGTTGATGAATCCCGGCCTCGTGCGCAAACGCATTCGCGCCGACCACCGCCTTGTTGGGCGCTGCTCCAAAGCTGATGGTCCCCGCGAGCTGCTGGCTTACCGGATACAGCTTCTCCAGCTTCAGATTGTTTTCGTACGGGTAGACATCGGCCCGCACCCTGATGGCAGCAGCAATCTCTTCGAGCGCCGCGTTGCCGGCGCGCTCGCCGATGCCGTTAATCGTGCACTCCACCTGCCGCGCTCCGGCGCGAATGGCCGCCAGCGTGTTTGCGACCGCCAGCCCCAGATCGTCATGGCAGTGCGTCGACAGGATTATGTGCTCCGCCCCCGGCACTCGATCGAGGATCATGCGGAACATCCCGGCATAATCCTCTGGAGTCGCATATCCCACCGTGTCCGGCAGGTTGATGGTCGTCGCGCCCGCTTCAATCGCTGCTCTTACAAACTGGCAGAGAAATTCAGGATCGGTCCGCGTGGCGTCTTCGGGGGAAAATTCCACGTCGTCGGCATAGGTCCGTGCCAGCGCGACCATCTTCGCGGCCTGTTCCATGGCCTCGTCGCGCGTGATTTTCAACTTGTATTCGAGGTGAATGTCAGAGCTCGCCAGGAAGACATGAATCCTGGGCCGCTCCGCTTTTTCGACGGCTTTGGCGGCGCGCTCGATATCCTCGCGGCGGGCGCGCGCAAGAGAAGCGATCTTAGGCCCACGCACTTCCTGCGCCACGGCGGAGATGGCCGCGAAGTCCCCATCCGAGGCGATCGCGAAGCCGGCCTCGAGAATATCGACGCCCAAATCCGCCAGCGAATGAGCCAGCGCGAGCTTCTCGTGATGGGTCATGCTGCAGCCCGGCGACTGCTCGCCATCGCGCAGCGTCGTGTCGAAAAAGTGAATCCGGTTCTCGGCCATCGAACTAGTCTCTTGCCAGAAGGCTCAAGCCATACCCAGGAGCCCGCCGCAACAATCCTGCTCTGAACAAAACCAGTTTCGCAAAGCCGCTTCCATAAAGCAAATTTGTAATTCTTTCCATTTCCATAAATACAATTCATAATTGTTCGACTAGCTAATCTTCGGGGTTTTTATGGACCTCTATCAACTCGAGACGTTTCTCGCCGTTTTCGAAGAAAAGGGCTTCTCCCGGGCCGCGATCCGCATGCGCCGCACGCAGCCCGCCATCAGCCATGCCGTTCGCAAGCTGGAAGAGGAAATCGGCGAGCCTCTGTTCGAGCGCGCCTCACGCGACGGCGCTCTCACCGCGGCCGGCGAGCTGCTCCGTGTTTATGCGGAGCGTCTGCTGCGACTGCGCGGGGAGACGGTCAACGCCCTTGAGGAACTGCGCTCCCTCGAGCGCGGCCGCCTCACCATTGCGGCCAATGAATACACATGCCTGTGGCTACTGCCTGTGCTCGACACCTTCCGTCGCGACTACCCGCACATTGGCGTGACCGTACAGCGCTCGCTGGCCAGCCATATTCCCGAGCAGCTGCTGGAACGCGCGGCCGAGTTTGGAATCCTTTCCTTCCGTCCGGACGACGCCCGGCTCCGCGCTATCGCCGTTTATACCGACTCCGTCACTTTCGTGGTCGACCCAGGGCATCCCCTTGCCCGGCAGAGAAAAGTGTCGATCCGCGAGCTCGGAGCGCAGAATTTCATCGCCCACACGGTGGCTTCCCCGCTGCGCCAGCGTGTGATCGATACCTTTGCCCGCTATCAAACGCCGCTCAATATGGGGGTTGAGCTGCCCAGCCTCGAAGCCATCAAGCGATTCGTCGCGCGCGGTAACGGCGTCGCTCTGGTGCCCGGCCTGACGGTTCAGCCCGAGCTGGCCCGGGGCGAACTGGTGCAGGTTGCGGTTCCGGAACTGAGGATCGCGCGCCGCCTCTGGCTTGTTCATCGTTCCCGCGCCAAACTGTCCCACGCCGGAACGGCTTTTCTGGAGATCGTCAGGGGGCTTGCCGCGGGTCAGGGCCATCCCTTCGCCTTTCGCGTCGAGCACCCGTCTGCGAGGGCTCCCCGCATCTCCCGGCGATGACTCCGGGCGCAGGCTGTCGAAATGCCATCCGGCAGGTACAATGACCAGGTGGACATCCCCCCGATGTTTGCTGTTTCAAAGAGCCTGGGCTTCTGGCGTCATCGCTTGCGACCCGCTCGAAAATCCCGCACGGCGTTGTAAAGAGGTTGACCGACGAATGAAGAAATCGTTGTTGGCGTTTTTGTTGTTGCTGCCCCTTACGGCAGTATCCGCTTTTGCCCAGGAAAGCCGCCAGGATATCAGCGTCAGCGGCTCCGGAATCATCCCGCCATTCGCTTCAGGAAACGCGGTCCAGCTGCATGCCTCCGTCGGTTATGGCGGTCTCATCAGCTACCGGTATTTGCTGACTCCTCACGGCGGTCTGGAAGTCAACTACCAGTACAGCCAGAACAATCAGCACTTTTTGATTCCCAGCGGCTCTTACCATATCCATGACCGCTTTCAGGAAATCTCCGGAGCCTACGTTTACAGCTTCAATTTCAAAAACCTCAATCCATTCATTGAAGGTGGCGCGGCGGGATTCATTTTCTCCCCGATCGACGATGCCAAAACTACCACCTTCGGAATAAGCCGCAATACGAATGTAGGCGCGTTATACGGCGCCGGCATCGCATATGAGATCAGCCCCAGCTTCGATATTCGCGCCGAGTATCGCGGACTCCTGATGAAGACGCCAACCTTCAATTATCAGAGCAACGATTTCCGCACCAACGTCTACTACAACATCTACGATCCGGTCATCGGCATCGCTTACCACTTCTAGTGTGGTGTTTCTGAAGTCTCTTTACAGGCCGACGTGAAGAAGAAGCAGATCCCTCGCTCCGACTACCCCATCTGCGATGGGGCCCCACGGCGCTTGGGATGACAATGTAAAGGAATTTTAGAAACACGACACTAGCCAGCACAAATGCAGGAAAGGCCGGGCAATGGCCCGGCCTTTCCTGCGTTAACGCGGTTTCCAGTTGTTATGGTCCCAGAATCCTGTACATCACACCGACGCTGAAGCCGTCGGGCGTGAGGCCGCTATTATTTGGGTTCACCTGGCCGGTGGTGCTGTTGTAGGTCGGCGGACCGGCAAACGAGGGCCAAATCTGATATTCATAATCGCCGCGGATCGCGAGTTTGTGGGTCAGCCGGTAATAGATTGTCCCACCCGGAGCGTAGATGAAATAGCTGCCTTTCAGACTGCCAGCCGCGGGATAATACGGCGTCTGAATCCAGCCGCCGCCGAAGTCGACCTTGACCCAGCCTGATAAGCGGTGGAACTGGGCGAAGCGATAGTGCGGACCGGCCAGGTAATTCTGTTCCGTAAAGTTGCCCTGGCCACGGAAGTTCAGCCAGCGCGCCTCGCCTTCGATTCCGTACTTACGGTGCAGATCGAACTCAAAGAGGGCGGTGGGCCCGATAAGATCGTTGGAGCAGAACGGGGAGGGCCCCGGGCAGTCCCAATCCGGGTTAAAGATGGACATCTCGACCCCAGCCGAGATCGAAGCCTCGCCGCCAGTCGCAGCCGGTGTACTCTGAGCGACTATTGCGGGGGGCAACAGTAAGAGAGCGAGAAATCCGAACTTTTTGACCACGTTCTATCTCCGGTCGAACACTTGCGAGGACCCGCGATTGTCAGCGCGTACTCGTTAAAACCCGTTTTACTCACGAGGGATGCGCCGTGCGGCTCATAATTTGAACCGTTCGGATTCCCCAGAAAGGCGCAAGTTACTGTGGTGCCTGTGGTTGCGCCTGAGCACTCGTCGATGGCTGCTGGCCTCCGGCATCAGCCGAAGGAGGCGCAGGCGCGTTCGCCGGTGGAGTTGCACTAGCAGGAGTTCCCGCCGGCACTCCTTCCTGATAACGCTGCAACCGGTAATACACGGGCGTCAGCTCCAGGGGCATCTTGTCCCGCGCATTCAGCAAGGGTGCAGGCTTCACGTTCAGCGAAAAAATCTTGTCGTCCCAGGGATCGATCTTGAGCCGGCTGTTCAGAGGCAAGGCGGCGATCTGGGTCAGGTTATCCATATCGAGCTTCGGTGCTCCCTGGGTCAGGGTCACCAGCCAGGGTTGTCCGTCGGCGCGCATCAGCGAATCGCCCAGCCGCGGCGAGAACAGAGCCGGAAGCGCCTTCTGCCGCGCCTCAAGTTGCTGGAAGAACAGGCCGACGCTGGAAGCCTTGTCGTGATAGATGGAGTGGTTGAACAAGTCCACCGCCTTTTTCGCAGCTTCCTCATCGTCCGGGGTCGAGTGGTTCATCGTGATGCGCCGGAACGTCGCTGTATCCGGGAACAGCAGGCGGTCGTTGAACGCATAGCGTGTATCGATATGGTGCCCCGTCACAATGTGCGCCAGCTGGAACGAAATCACAGCGGCCAGCGCGGGCTCGTCCGGCAGGGTGTCCACCAGGCCTTTGCTCAGCAGGATCGTGTTGCCGATCGCCAGCGACTCCAGCGGAGTCGTCAGAATCACCCGGCAGTGAATATCGCTGGGCAGCTGCAGATTATTTCCAATAATGATGTTGGTCGTTACCTGCTCGAGACCTTTATCGAAATCGCTCGGAGGGGCCACCAGTCCGGCCTGCGTCAGCCGGTCCAGCACGTTCTGCTCAGCCTGCGAAATCCACTCCCGCTCCGCCTGCAGTGGGCTGATGTCGGTCGAGTTGTCGCTCTGATCCTGCGCATTCTCGATCTCCATGGATTCGGCGTCCGACTCGCGGGTCGGCAGCTTCAGCGAGTAGCCCCAGTAGGTCGTCTGTCCCTTGAAGCTCTGTGCGTGCGCCACCGGATCCCGCAGCGTGTCTTCGATGTAGACCGCCGCCGGGGCCCAAACGCCGGGCTGCACATTCATCCGCCAGCTGTCGAAATGGAAGTAGTGTGTTGCCTCGTCGTTCGCGTTGCTGATGTAGGTGCCGTTGAAGCGAACCACGTTCCCGTCCTGATCTTCGACCCAGATGCGTCCGAAGAACCGGCCGGCACCCTTCTCTTTGGGCCGTACGTCGAAGACCCAGGTCCGCACTGTTCCCAGGAACTCACGCCGCACAAACGAGAATTCGTAGTGCTGCTGATCGAAGCCGGTCGGATCGATAAACATCATCGCCATGAAACCGGTCGGAGAATTTTCCAGATGGAAGGCCTTCGTCAGGTCGGACATGAAGCTGAACGATCCGGCGAGCCATCCGTGCTTTTTCTCGCCCCGCTGCGCCTGCGCATATTCGTCGGCCGTGAAAGCCTTGCCGAAATCCACGCGTCCAATCATGTACTGGTCCGAAACCGGAACCTGATACAGCTTGGGATCCGGCCGCACATCCTGAATGTAGGACTGCACCACCGGTGTGCTCTTCTGAATCTGCTTAACGATCACTTTCTCTCGCGCAATAGCCTGCTGCACCAGACGCTGCTGCTGCGGAGTCAAAGGCGCCGGAGCCAGATCTTTGGGTTCTTTCTTTGCCTGGGACGCCGGTACGCCCAGCAGCACTGCCATGCACAGGATCAAAATATTGCGATGCATTATGAACTCCTGACTCTCTTATGCCTGAATATGTAAGCCGTGGCTGCGAAATCAGAAAACGCTCTGGCTCGCAGCCAGCCCTTCTTATGCCATCTGGAATGTCACATGAATAATGCTGACCTGGTCAACCGGCCGTCCGTCCTTTGTAGCCGGCTTGAACTGAATGCGTTCCGCTGCAATCTTCGCCTGCTCATCCAGTCCATGCCCCAGGCCGCTGATCACCCGCAGAACTTCCACCTGTCCCGACGCTGAAAAGCGCACCTGCAGCGTCACATCGCCTTCGATCTTCAGCTGCCGCGCTTCTGAGGTGTATGTCGGCAGGGGCTTGGCCAGCACCACGATCGGCGTTTCCACCGGTTCCTGCGGCCGCGCCGCCGGCGCCGGCGCCGATCCGTAAAGGTTATCTCCGAAGCTGCCCTTCGCCACCGTTCCGTGGCTGCCCGCCTGGCCGGTTCCGCCAATCACTCCGTTGCTGAACCCTCCCGAGGCAACCGCTCCTCTGTCCTTGCCGCCAGGCACACCGTTCGCCACGCCCGACCCAAAGTCCACACCGTGCACGCCTCCCTGGCGAGCGGCTCCCGCTCCAGTCGCGCCCACGCCGGGCGCCGCATTAAAAGCTCCCACTGCGGCAATTGTCGCCGTGCGTGTCGCGCTCGGATTCGGCTTCACGCCCATCGGATCGCCAAACCCTCCGGTTTTCGGCGTCGGCGCAGCCATGTTGTTCGCGACAGCGGTCGGCGCCTCGCTCTTAAACAGCCCCACCTTCGGCTGTGGTGGCGGCGTGAACCTCTTCGGAGGCGCTGCTTCGATCTTCGGCATGATCGGCGTCGGCAATTTGATCTCCGCGACTTTGGGGGGCGGCGGCAGCGGCTTCGGCATCTCGATTTTAGGTTGCTCCAGTTTCGCGACCGGCGGCGGAGGAATGATCTTTATCCTGGGTACTGGCGGAACATACGGCTTGGGCTGCTCAACCGGGAAAATCAGCTGCGTCGTTTCGTAGCGGTGTTCCTGCACCTGGTGGACCTGCGCGATCGTCAGCAACAGCAGCAATGCCGCTATCGTTACGTTGATCACCATGCTCATCCCGAACGAGCCCATGCGGCCTTCTGGCTCAGGGAGGAGCCCGAACGTTCCGCGCTTTACTGAATTGTCAGTTGCCATTGCCCTATCTCTCCAACATCGCCTGCAAAAAGAAGTTGCGAACCAGTTTCAGGGAATTGCATGCAGTGCACTTTGATGACTGGCGGAAGATTTGAGTTTCGGCTCAAATCGCAAACCATGCGCGCAAAACGAAGGACTCTTTTCCTTCCGGAACGCTTTGCGTGGTGAGATTACCATTTGATCTTCTTACAGGTACTTCTGACCGCACAAGAGGGTTACTTGAGCGTACCCCAGTGGATTACCCACCACAGTCACACGAACGAGGCAGAAACGTGCCCATTTTGGGTCTTGCCTGTGGGAACGACGCGCCTCCAGCACACTTCGTTCACCTATGTACGCTTCGCAGCAACGATGCGCAAGTCCACTTCCGCACACGTCCTGCGAAAACTTCTGCCCTGAGTTCCCTTTTCTCAGACTTCTTTCTGCCGGGAATGAGACGCCCTCACCAGGCTCGGAGGCTGTCGAGGGACTTTTCTCGATAGATTCTATAAAGTCAGACGCAGCAGAGACCCATTTAGCATAAAGGATTCGAGGAGGCCCGGGTTGAGAATTCTGGTCACTGGCGGCGCTGGGTACGTAGGTGGGACAGTCGCCCGCATTCTGGCTCAGGAGGGCCATGCTGTCGTTGTCTACGACAACCTCTGCCATGCTGCCCGCAAGATGGTTCCCTCAGGTGTTGAATTCATTGAGGGTGAGCTTTCCGACCGGCTGGCGCTCGAGAAGTTGCTCACATCCGGATTCGATGGAGTCATGCATTTTGCCGCACTGATAGAGGCCGGCGAGAGCATGAAGAAACCGGAAATCTACTTCCGGAACAACAGCGCCTCCACCCTCACTCTGATTGAGGCTATGCTCGCGACGAACGTGCGCCGCCTGGTTTTTTCTTCAACAGCCGCCGTCTACGGCGAACCCGAATCGACTCCCATTCGCGAAGACGCTCCCCTCCATCCCACCAATGCCTACGGGGAATCGAAGCTGTTGGTGGAAAAAATGCTCACCTGGATGTATCGCATCTACGGCTTTCCCTATGCCAGCCTGCGCTATTTCAATGTGGCGGGCGCGGCTGCGGGAACCGGTGAGGCTCACGAGCCCGAGTCCCACCTCATCCCGCTCGTCCTCGATGTGGCCCTCGGCCGCCGCGAAAAAATCAAAATCTACGGCGACGAATACCCAACCCCCGACGGTACCTGCATCCGCGATTACGTTCACGTCGAGGACCTCGCCCGAGCCCATATGCTCGCCTTTGAGGCTCTCTCTCAAAAGGGACAGCTCATCTACAACCTCGGCAACGGCTCTGGATTTTCCGTGCGCGAGGTCATCGACACCGCCCGCCGCATCACCGGGCATCCTATCCCAGCTGAGGTCGTCCCCCGCCGTGAGGGGGATCCCGCCGTCCTGATTGCAAGTTCAGAAAAAATCGGAAGGGAACTTGGCTGGAAACCCCACCACACCACGCTGGACACCATCGTGGAAAGCGCCTGGCTATGGCATCAGCAGCGATACCGCTGAGCCGGTCAGGGATAAAGCTGCCAGTTGAGAACCGGTCAGCTAAAAACCGGTCAGCTAAAAAAAGCGTTCGGCTGAAATCCGGGCAGCTTGAAAATCACTTAAAAAAGGCGGTTCTCCGCTAATTTTCCGAGCTATTTTTCGACCTCGACCCCGCGCCAGAACGCGATGTGATTCTTGATGTTACGCGCTGCAGGATTGGGATTGGGGTAATACCATGCAGCATCCTGATTCTCCTGCCCGTCCACCAGAAGGCTGTAATACCGCGCCTGCCCTTTCCACGGGCAGGTGGAAGTGGTCGAGCTGGGTCGCAGGTATTCCCGGTTTACAGCTCCCTCGGGAAAATACAGGTTTCCCTCAACCGTCTCGTAAGTCGCACTCTCCGCAATGACTTTGCCGTTCCAGACCGCCTTCGCCATCGTTCTCTGTTCCTTCGCCTTTCCGGGTACCACATTACCAGATGCGCGACCCCCTGCAAACGAAGCACCCGCCAATTGTGTCGGCCTCGAATCAAACCAGGCTCACCCCACTCACTTTCCGCCACTCCGAATATCGACGGTCGTCCGATCTGTTCCCTGTTCCCTGTTCCCTGTTCCCTGAACCCTGCACCCTGTACCCTGTCTTCAGCCATGCCCACATCCGTGAACCGCCGCACCGTCGACCTCTCCCAATATCCCGACCTCGTCGTCGTCTACCTCGGCATGCGTGTCAACCGACTGACCGGCCTCAAAACCCTCTTCGGATTCGGCCCCCAGATCTCGAACTCTGTGGCCGCTCACCCCGACGGACTTCTCTGCCACGAAAACTACGTCTTCTCGCTGTTCCCGGTCCATGCCGGGATGCGGCAATACTGGCGCGACATGGATACGCTCCTCGCATGGACCCGCTCTGAGCCGCACCGGATCTGGTGGAACAATTTCCTGCGCGATTCCGGAGGCACGGGCTTCTGGCACGAGACCTACACCATGCGCGGCGGCATGGAAGCCATCTACGACGACATCACGCCCAAAATCGGCTTCATGAATTTCGCCCCGGTAGTCCCCGCCCGTGGGCCTATGTTTACCGCAGCCCACCGCGCCGCCCGCGCCAACGCGACCGCGCCGGTCATCGCGGAAGACGACCTCTACGGGAAATAACGACCGCTTTATCGCTGACCGGTTTTAGCTGAATGCCGTACCGCTAGCCACGCTGCCGGCTACTTCCCCACCTCGTCAAAAAACTCAATCAGCGACTCAATACCGCGATGAAAATTCCCAATGCAGAACTTCTCATTCGGTGCATGCAGCCCATCGTCCGGCAATCCAAACCCCATCATGACCGAGGGAATCTTCAGATGCTTTTCGAAATCTCCGACAATCGGAATCGATCCGCCCGACCGGATGAAAACCGTCTCCTTCCCCCATACTTTTTTAAGCGCCGTGGTCGCCGCTTTCACATAAGCGTTGTCCGTGCCAATCACGATCGGCTCGCCTGAGTGAATCAGCCGCGCCTCCACCGTCACGCCCTCCGGCTTGATCTTCTCGACATACTCCTTGTATTGCCTGAACGCCTTCGCCGGCGTCATATCCGGCACCAGCCGCATCGACACCTTCGCCGTCGCCTTTGCCGGAATCACCGTCTTCGCGCCCGCGCCAATGAAGCCGCCAATAATTCCGTGAACGTCAAGCGTGGGCCGTGCCCAGGTTCGCTCGATCGCCGAATAGCCCTTCTCGCCAACCAGCTTCGAGGCCCCCACTTCTTTCTCGCGATACTCCTCCTCATCGAAGGGCAGCGCGTTCCATGCCTTCAGCTCATCCGCGCTGGGCGCCTGCACATCGTCATAGAAGCCAGGAATCAGAATCTTTCCCTCGCGATCCTTAAGCCCCGCGATAATCTGCGCCAACGCCACAAATGGATTCGGCGCCGCTCCGCCATACATCCCTGAATGCAGATCGGTCTTCGCGCCGCGCACCTCAATCTCTGTGTAGATCATCCCCCGCAACCCAACGCACAACGTAGGCAGATCCGGCGCAAACATTTCCGTATCGGAAATCAGCGCGAAGTCGGCCTTCAGCCGGTCGGGATGCTCGCGAACGAACGCGGCAATGCGCTCCCCGCCGACCTCTTCCTCGCCCTCATAGATCACGCGCACGTTGATGCGGAAGCTTTCCATCCTTGCTGAGCAGTGACTCCAACGCTTTGAGCTGCGAGACCAGCTGCCCCTTGTCATCGACGGCTCCGCGCGCGTACAGATTTCCATTCCGCTCCGCGGGCTCAAACGGCGGCGAGAGCCACTCGTCCAGCGGATCGGGCGGCTGCACATCGTAGTGCGCCATAACAAAGAACCGTCGGCTTCCCCGCGGCATGCAGCCAGTCCGCATAGACCAGCGGATGGCCTTCGCTTTTCGAGCCGGCCGAACGAATCACCTCGACATGCTCCATGCCGATGCGCCGCAACTCCGCGGCGACCCACTCCGCAGCCTTCTCCACATCGCCCTTGTGCTCCGGCGTCGTTGAAACCGATGGAATCCGCAACAAGGTTTTCAGATCCTCCAGGAATCGCGCGGCGTTGTCCCGCGCGTAGGCAACCGCACCAGCACTCATTACTCACCTCAGATGGAAGCAAACAGGAAAGTATACGGCGGATGGGACGGGATCACCGTGGCCCCGCGCCAGGAAACGGCGTTCGCGAACGGCAAGCGAGCGGGTGAACGCAATATGGTTCTGCCGGACCGCCCGACGCCCCGGCAGATTGATCCGGAACTCCCCCAGAGCCCAAACTTTTCTATACTTATCCCCATGCGACCCTCCGAGGCACTGGCGCGGCACCGTAATGAAATTCGAACGATCGTTTCCGAGAATCGGAGCAGCAATCCTCGTGTCTTTGGATCGGTCCTGCGCGGAGAAGATGCTGACGGAAGCGACCTCGATCTCCTGATCGATCCCGCTCCGGATACGAGCCTGATGGACATCGCTCGTATCCAGGGGCGTTTGGAGGGGCTATTGGGGATCTCCGTGGACGTGCTCACCCCTCTTTCCCTGCCGGAATCCTACCGTGGCCGGGTGATAGCCGAGGCTCGCCCGGTATGAAATCCGGGCCCGGGCGGACGCCGGATTTCCTCCAGCACATCCTCGAAGCAATTGCACGGATCTCGACCTATACGGCCGGCATGAACGAAGCAGATTTTGCGGCGAATCAGATGGTGCAGGACGCGGTGATTCGAAATATCGAGAACATGGGAGAAGCCGCGAGGAACATCGAGGCATCGGACCCGGATTTCATCTCGAAGCACCCGCAAGTGCCTCTGCGCGATGTTTATCTGATGAGAAACAGGCTCGCCCACGGCTATTTCACCGTCGATATTGTCCTCGTCTGGAATGCAGTGAAAACGGATATACCGGCGTTGCGGGAGCAAATACTGGCGATCAAATCCTGACCTTCAAGCCAAATCGACGTCTCGCCGCGCATTTGAAATGGGTAATCCGCTTGTCGACCATAGGTCGGCCGATGGCACGTCACTGAGCACTATTCCGGGTGCTTTTTGGCAAAGTTGGCGCTCAGCATCACGCTCATCGCCAAAACGCCCACGAAGAAAACCACACGCGTCAAATCGCAGCTTGCCACCTGCCCAAACCGAAACAAGTAATAACCGACGACGATATTCACCAGCGCCCACAACACGTTCACCATCGGAGACGACAGCCCCTTTCCGGGCGGCCTGGCGAAGGGCGTGGGGAAGCGGTCCCCACAAATGCCTTTTACGAAATGCGGTACAGCATTCGCCAGAAACATTCCTGCAAAGAAACACGCTACGTAGTCATACCAGCTCATTTTGTTTTTTTCCTTTCGCGCCGGACTGGCGCACGCTCCCATCCTCCGGCGTGCCCGGGGGGCTCGATGTCGTCGAACAAAATCCACGTCGAAGCGGAGGCGACACTTCCAGCGCAATGAAAACCCGCGCCAGGGGGCTTATGCGGCTAAAGTCCGCACCGTGGGGCGCCCGCGCCAGGCTGTAATGGTCCATAACAGGATCGCCTGGGCGAGCAGCGCTCCGCAGAAATCCAGCGCCACATCCAGGGGGGAGCTGGTGCGTCCCGGAATAAAGCTCTGGTGCCACTCATCCCAACTGGCCAGCAGCAGCGTGCACAACAGCGCCATCCCGGCCGCGTAGCGGAATCGAACCCGCCATGCATTCCACCGAGCTTCCAGCGATACGCGCCACGAGTCGAAGAAACCGAGGCTAACCGTTCCATAGCCGACAAAGTGGCCTGTCTTGCGGATGTAATGGTGAATCACCGCCCAGTGGTCGGGACTGATCGGCCCAAACAGCTTGATCCAAAAAGGCAGCAGCCAACGGCTGGTGTTTTCCGCCGACATCGTTGCCGTCGATTCCGCAATGATGATGCAGATCCCGATCAACGCCGGAATCCAGTGCAGAAACAGTCGCAGGCGAGGATTAAGCACACTTCTCCTGAAAACCGAGATTCAGTTTAAGGATACATGCCATGGAGCATCGCCCGCACTCCCCCGTCTGGTCCCCCATGGCTCAAAAGTGATACAACAGACGTTGATCCTTCAGTTTCCCCCCAACCCATGAGCAGTCAGGAAAAAGTACTCATCGTAGAAGACGAGCCGCACGCACTTTCAGGTCTTGCGGAGCTTGTCTCCGGCTGGGGCTATCGCACTGAAACGGCCCGCGACGGCATTGAAGCTCTCGAGAAAGTGGCCGCCTGGCAGCCCGGAATTGTGGTTTCCGACCTCAAAATGCCGCGCATGGATGGCCTTCAGCTCCTGTCGCGCCTCGGCGACGCCAACGAAAAGATCGCTGTCGTTATGCTTACCGCGCAGGGGTCTATTGAAGCCGCCGTTGAAGCCATGAAAAACGGCGCCTACGATTTCATCCAGAAGCCGATCGACCCCGCGCGGCTGCGCGCCATTCTCACCAATGCATCAAGACAGCGCGATACCGAACGCGAGCTCGAAGTCACCCGCCGCAAGCTGCGCGAAACCGGCGTCCTCGGGTCCCTGGTGGGCGCGTCGAAGAAAATGCAGGAAGTCTTCGCGCTCATCGAGCGCGTCGCCACCAGCAACGTCTCGGTGCTGATCACCGGCGAAAGCGGCACGGGCAAGGAGTTGGTAGCGCGCACGCTGCACGATCTCAGCCCGCGCCGCCTGAAGCCTTTTGTAGCGGTCAACTGCGCGGCCATTCCCGAAACGCTGATCGAGAGCGAAATTTTCGGCCACGAAAAGGGCGCATTCACCGGAGCCATCGAGCGGCGGGCCGGCTGCTTCGAGCTCGCCGAGGACGGCACCCTGCTGCTGGACGAAATCGGCGAGATGCCGGTTGCCACCCAGGCCAAGCTTCTGCGGGTTCTCGAGGATCGCAAGCTACGCCGCCTGGGAAGCAAGATCGAAGCGCCGATCGATGTGCGGGTGCTCGCGGCGACGAATAAGGATCCCGAAGTGGCAGTGGCCGACGGGCACCTTCGCGGCGACCTTTATTACCGTCTCAACGTCTTCAACATTCATATGCCGCCTCTGCGCGACCACAAGGAAGACATCCCGTCAATTGCCGAGACCATGATTTCGGACATGAACCAGAAGCATCAACGGCGGGTTTCCGGGCTGGACGCCGAAATGCTCGCCCGCCTCATGGCTCACGACTGGCCCGGCAATGTGCGCGAGTTGCGCAACACTATCGAGCGCGCCGTCGTGCTCTGCACGGACTCCCAGCTGCAGTCCCGGCACCTGCCTCCCGGGTTCGGGACCCGGCCGGCCCGCTCCGTCGCCGAGCTTCCCGCCAATGCCATTCAGCTTGAAGTCGGCGCCACCGTTGGCGACGCCGAGCGCATGCTCATCTTCAAAACCCTCGAATCCACCCACAATAACAAGACCCGCGCTGCCGAAATCCTGGGTATCAGCCTCAAAACCCTGCACAACAAACTTCGCGAATACGGAAACAGCGCTGCCCCTGCCGGCGTCATCGAAGAATAAAAATGTGGCACCTGGGGTGCATTCTGGGTATGCTCCAGGTACCGATCCGTGATTGCTGAGCGCTGCCCCCAAAGCCATGCGCCTCAAAACCAAACTCGTCCTTGCCATTACGGGGCTCGTCTTCTCCGTTGTGGTGGCCTTATCCTGGATTTGGCTCAGCCAGCTCCTCCAGCAACACATCGAGCTTTCCTGGAAGTCCAGCGACATCCTCACGCATCAGATCTCTTTTCAGGTCGATCGTGCCCTGGACAGCGGGCTTCCCGGCCGCCACGTCGATCCCAATGATCCTGCCGCGGTGCGCGCCGCCGTTGCCGATGCTCTTCGCCGTGATCCAGGCCTCAACTCCCTGCTCACCTCCATCGTTAATTACTCGCCCACGATTCTCGATGTCGCCGTAGTCGACCCCCAAAACCGCGCTATTATCGCGGTTCCCGATTCCTCGCTCGACGACCAGATCCTTCCCAGCCGCCCTGACTACGCAGTCCTGCGCCGCCAGTCTCTCATTCGCACCTTCCGCATCGTCTTCGGCCCGCCCCAGGTCTACAACGTCTCCCTCGGTCTGGACCTGAATAACCAGCCTTTCCTCAATATCCGCATTGGCATCCGCACCACTTTTTTGAGGAACGCATTTCGTCCCTGGCTCGTCGAGTCCCTGAGCTTCATGAGCCTGGCGATGATTATCTCGATGGTCGTTGCCGCCTTCGTGGCCAATCTCGCCCTGCAGCCCATCGAACAGATCAGCCAGCGCCTCGACATGCTTGCAGCCCAGGAGGCGCTGCCGGAAACCACCGCCCGCGAGCTGCGCCGAACCATTGAACCCGAGTTTCCGGCTTCGTCGCCCACAGTTGCCGAACGTGATTCTCGCCGCAGCACGGACACTGTCGCCCAGGTCTCTGGCAAGATCGACCGCCTCGGCCAGCGCATCCGCAATGTCGAAGAGGTCTTCTCCGCGCTCCGCGAAAACCTCGACCAGATACTGTCCAACCTCCAGGATGGCGTCATGCTCTTTACCCGCGACGCACGCGCCGTGCTGGTTTCAAGCGCCGTCGAGCGCTTCCTGAACATCGGCCGCGATCGCATCTTCGGCGCCGACGTTCGCGACATCTTCGAACGCAACACCCGCCTCGGCCGCATGGTCCGCGATGCATTCGAAGGCGGCATGGCCATTGTGCAGGAGGAAGTCACCACCGAAACCGGCCGCCGGATCGAGGTCTCACTGGACTTTATCCACGACGCCAACTCCCGCGACCGCAATTCTCTCGGCGCGCTGCTTACCCTCCACGATCTGGAATCGGTTCGTGAGATCGAGAGCGAGCTCGAAGTCTCCAGGCGCATGGCTTCGATCGGCCGTCTTACCGCGGGCGTCGGTCACGAGGTCAAGAACCCCATCAACGCCATCGTGGTCCACCTCGAGCTGCTGCGCAACAAAGTCCACGCGGGCGGCGACGCCCTGCGCCACCTCGACATTATCCAGAGCGAGATTCGCCGCCTTGATCGGGTTGTTCAGACGCTCGTCGATTTCTCCCGCCCTGTCGAGCTTCAACTGAAAGACCAGGACCTTCGCGCGGTTGTGGCCAGCGTACTCATGCTGGCTTCAGCCGAGTTCCAGACGCGGGGAATCACTGTCGAAAGCGATTCCCCATCCCGGTCCGTGCTGTGCAGGGTCGATGCCGATCTGCTGGAGCAGGCGCTGCTGAACGTGGTGCTGAACGGGGCGCAGGCCATGGCCTCCGGCGGCGCCCTTGAAGTCCGTCTCACCGAGGATGGCCGCTGGGCCTATATTCGGGTCCGCGACCATGGTGAAGGCATCCCCGACGAGATCCGTTCCCGGATCTTCGACCTCTACTTCACTACCAGAAAAGAGGGCAGCGGTATCGGGTTGGCCATGACCTATCGAATTGTTCAGATGCATCACGGCCAAATTGACGTAGAATCGAAGCCTGGGAGCGGAACCACATTTATACTGCGGCTCCCACTAATTTCTGCCGGTTCGGGACAACGCGCAGTTCTGGAAGATACAGGGCGCGCGATTCCCAGCGAGCTTGCTCGCCAGGGTGGTGAGACCCAACCAGAAAGGTCCGGACCATGAGATCCGGAAAGACGATTGCAGCGCTTGCCTTGTTGCTCGCGCTGCTGACAGGATGCGGCCCGAAGCAGCCGAAGACCACTGTGTCCGCGGCCGCGCAGGCCCCCTCATTGCCTCCATCGCAGATGTCTGCGCTGGCTCCGGTCGCCCCCCCCTCGCTTCCCGCTAAAACCCCTGCGGTTAAGCTGGATGCCACGACTCCTCCGGAAACGAAAACCGAAACCGCGAAATCGGAACCGCCCCGCAGCACGAAGCACCACTCCAGGCCCTCTGTCCCGCAGGAAGCTCCGGCCGAACCTCCCAAAACGCAGGCTCAGGCGGGCACAGTCCCCGTTCCGACAGCCAACGGCCAGCCCCCTGAAATGTCTCCCCTCGGACAACTGTCTACAGGCAACGAAAACGTGAATACCGCCGATCGCCGCGCCATCTCCGACAAAATCGACGCCACCGAGAATGGTCTCAATGCCATCAAGCGCTCTTTCACGGCTGACGAACAGAAGACGGTAACCCTGATCCGCACCTACATCACGCGCGCGCGCGATGCCCTCAAGGCCGACGATCTCGCCGGCTCCCGCAATATGTCCGACAAAGCGCGGCAGTTGCTGGAGGATCTCACCAAGCCGTAGAGGTTTTCCCTGGACCGGCCCGGCTGACCGGTCTTACGCTGACAGGCTTTTAGCTGACCGGTTTTTCACTGACAGCTTTTCGCTGACCTCTACTTCTCTCCCCACTTCAGCTTCGAGCGCAGCACATCGAAAAATCCATTCTCCCCCAGGCGAATCAGCTTCACCGAGTAATCCGAGCGGAGGCAGCGCAATTCGTCTCCCAGGCGCAGCTGAATCGCCTCCTGCCCATCCACCGTCAGGAAAGTCTGGTCCGGTATGCCCTCGATGCGCACCAGGACTCGCGAACCCCCGGGCAATACCATCGGCCGCAGTGTCAGCTGATGAGGACAGATCGGCGTAACAATCAGTGCATCGACCTTCGGAACCAGTACCGGCCCTCCCGCCGCCAGCGAATAAGCAGTCGATCCCGTCGGCGTCGAAACAATCACTCCATCCGCCCTAAAAGTTGCGGCCAGCTGGTCATCCACTTCCACAACGAAATGCCCCATGCGTGCGATAGCGCCCTTCGCGGCCACCACATCGTTCAGAGCCTCGTACGCGCAATTCAGCTTTCCGTCACGCCAAAGCTCGCTGTGCAGCATCGCTCTGGACTCAATGCAGCAGGCGCCCTGGTTCCACGCCTCCAGATGGGTGTAGATATCTGCGAGCCGAACCTCGGTCAGGAAGCCCAGAGCCCCCAGATTGACGCTCAGAATCGGAACCCCGCTGCGCGCGAACACCCGCGCCGCCGCCAGGAGCGTCCCATCTCCGCCCAGCACGATCACCAGCTCCGGGTTCAGCGAGGAGAGCTCGGGACGCGGGTGCACCTGCTCGTCGGTCACGTAGTTCGCGCTGACCGGATCGAGCAGCGGCTCGTGGCCGTGAGCCTTCAGCCACAACACAAGCTCTGGGAGCAGGTGACGAAGCTCATCCTTCTGCGGTTTCGAGATGATCGCGACACGCGACATGTGCTTTAGTGTACTGCCCAGCCCAATCGCTGCCGCTTCCATCCGATTCGAGTTCTAAAAGGTAACGGCCGGTTCTCACCGGCCGCTTCGATGGTCTCGACAACTTTATGTCGTAGACCGGCTCTTCACCGCCAGGAACTGCGCCGGCACGGCAACGCCGCTTCCGTTGGTGAGCTGCGGGTTGAGGGTCTGCGTATCCGTCAACGTCGTCGTGTTCACCAGATGGACAAGATTGTCGCCGCTTGTGCTGGTGAAAAAGATCGCCCCGTCAGGGCTGAAGATGCCCGCAACCGGCGCTACCGCACCTGCGGAGAGCTGAACCGTGGCCAGCGTCCCAAAGGCGCCGAGGGTGGCCGATGGCATGTAATACGGGAGCATCCCCGTTGCAGCGCCAGCGTTATAGGTAACGAAGGCGACCGAGGAGTTGGGAGACGAAACGACCTGGTCGATCTCCGCAGCCGTTATCGGGAGCGCCCCTGAGTTGACGGAGATGTCGAGGCTCAACGGTGGAGCGGTATAAGCGGGGCATGCCCCAGCCGGAACCCCCGCCGGACCCGAAGCGCTTTGTTCGAGCCAGATATCGGAGAACGTCGTCGTGTCGGCTCCCAGCACGTGGAACCCATCCGGCGTCGCGGCGAGCATGTTCGTCGTGACCCCAACGTCGGCCGCCGGCGGATAGTAGGGTGGAGTCGAACTGCTGTTCGGGCAGAAGCTCCGCGCCGCCGTCGAATTCCCGCTGAGGAACGTCGCCACGCTCGGCACCGTAACCGTTAGCCCGGGCCCGCAGAACGGATCCCATGACGGGTTGTAGGCTGGGACCGCCGTTGTCCCTGCCGCCTCCAGCGGGCAACTATAAGTCGGCTGGTTGGTCAGCGGATAGCTGGACCAGCCCGTATAGCTGTTATTCACGAACAGTGTGTTCTGACCGGTGTTCGGATCCTGACCGCTGATGTAAACCGTGGTTCCGTCCGGCGAATACTGGGCGCGGCTGGCCAATCCGCCGATACTCGTGTAGGTGCCGGAACTGGTGTTGTACAGGTAAACCACCTGCCGCAGCTGGTCGTTGATCACCGCGGTCGATCCCGTCGGGGAGACCGCGAGCACCACACCGGGCACGCCAGGTACTTCCTTTGAAAGCGTGTTGTTGAGCGTGCTGTAAGTCATCAGCTCGTGATAGCTGCCAAAAAACAGAGTGTCTCCGCCCTGATCCATCACCATGGAGTTGGGCGTGTAAGGCAAACGGACGGGCGAGGCCGCGCCGCCGGTCGTCAAATCGATTTCGGAAAAGTAAGAGGACTGCGACGAAGCCATCCAGATCTGGTTGCTGCTGCGGCCGGGTGAATTGATGGTGATGGTATTCGCCGTCACCGGCATACCATTCCCAAGTACCCCGATGAGATTAATCGGCGCCGGATTGCACGTCGGCGGCTCACACACTGCTGTGATCGTGGCATGGCTCGGGAAGGTGTCCGAGACCAAACCGGTGCTGCTCACGTTCAGATTTTGCGGCTCCGTCGACGCATACGTGAGTGGCACGCCATTAATGGTCGCTCCGGTGGTATCCGTTACCTGCGCCACAATCGTCTGCGGCGAACTGGGGGTTACCGTCGCGGTATTCGACCCGTTGATCGTCAATTTGATATTCGCCGGAGGGCAGGTGGAAAAGAAGCCCGCCGCCGATGTGACTTCCGACGTATTTGCGTTGATTACCGTGGAGCCGGGGAGATTCGCCGTCGCAATACCATTCGGGTTTGGCGTCGTCGACGTGGTGCCGGTCACGGGATTGGTATTCGTTGGTTCCGTCGTGTTGTTGATCGTCACCACACTGGCTGTAACCGGGATATAGTCAATCGTCCCCACGTTCGCCTTCGGGCTAACACACGAAGTTGTGCCGGGACTGCACAGCGTCACACCCCCAGGTCCTGTCACAGTGGTTTCCGCCAACAGCGGCAGCGTAGCCCCCGAAGAGTCCTTCAGCGTCTGCCCCTGCGAAATGCAGGCCTGCTGGCTGGGAATCGTAATCGACGTAATCGGCGGATGGATATAAATGTTGACCGGATTGCTGGTGACTGAAGCGCCCGTAGCCGTCACCTGAACCGTCCCGCAAGTAGTGGAGGAGCACCCGGAAAATGAGGAGAGCGAGGAGCCAAGCGGCGGCGTGCAGATCGTGAAATTGCTTACTCCGCCCGGACTGTTCCGGTTCCACGTGCCCGCGCAGATCAGTCCCGTCGGCGAAATGTCCGCCAGCTGCAGGTTGGAGCTGGCATAAACATAGTTGCTGACGCTTTCCGTTCCTCCATTGCAGTTGTAAGCTTGCGGCGATCCAAGGTTCCCCGTTTGCCCCCACGCCAGCGACAGCCCCGTCGTCTCAGGCCCCAGCGTGACGTACACCACCTGGCTGGTCGTAATGCCATAGGCATGGCCGTTCTTAACGCAGTAATTATTGGGATTGTGGCCACAGCCCGCTATGGAGAGACCAACCGGAAGCGAACACGCAAACAACACTACAAGAGCAAGGAACCGCCGCATGAAACCTCCCCGCCTGGGCAGTCTGGCCGCCCAAACGGTCGATACACTACAGAAATCTGCGTGCGATTCAGAATAACAAAGTACAGGTAACCCGGCACAGGCACAGGTATCCCGCAGCTGCCGCAAGACTTTTTCCCCGTTCTCTGAACGGCCTGTCGCTGTGTGTTCCCAGCCAACGCTTCCGCTCGACGCTCGGCTTGCCTTCGGCTATCGCCTCTCGCCAATAGTTTTTCTCTCGCTTCTCACTCGTATTTCGACCGCTTCACCGCTGCCTGAGGGGCATATAATCCCCAAACCACTTCACCGCCCGCTCCAGCACATCTCTTCGGTGTTCAGGATTCACAAATCCATGCCCCTCGTCCGGATACACCACCAGCTCCGTCGGCTCCCCAAGGTCGCGCAGCGCATGCCAGAACTCGAATGACTGCGGCGCCGGACATTCCCCATCGCGATCACCCACCACCACCAGCGTCGGGGTCTTCACGTTTTTGATGAAGTTGATCGCCGACATCTTCGCGTATACCGCCGGGTCGTCGTACACCGACGCGCCGAAGAAGGGAATCATCCACTGGTCGATCGAATTCTCGCCATAATAGCTTTGCCAGTTGGCGATCCCGGCTCCTGCGACGGCGGCCTTGAACCGGTGCGTTTGCGTCACTGCAAACATCGTCATAAATCCGCCATAACTCCACCCCGTCAGGCCAACACGGGTATCGTCGATGGGATATTTCTTCTCGACCGCATCGACGCCGGCCAGAATGTCGCGCAGATCGCCATAGCCAAAATCCTTGCGATTGGCCTGGGTAAACTTCTCCCCCTCGCCATAGCTGCCCCGCGGATTCGGCATCAGCACAAAATAATCGAGCGCCGAAAACGGAACCGGCCCATAGCCAACACCCGGCCATCGTGGAACTACAGCCGACGACGGCCCGCCATGCACATCCACAATCAGCGGATACTTTTTTGCCGGATTGTAGTGCGCGGGCGGAAGCAGCCATCCCTGCACATGAAAACCTTCGTTCTCCCACTCCACCGATTCCGCTTTGCCCCACATCGGCCTGGCAGTGTCATTCACATGCGTAATCTGTTTCAGGTCCATCAGGTCGCCGGCCCAAACCTCCGGAGGCCTGTCGAACGACGACCGGATCAGCGCGATGTTGTTCGTGTTCGACACCGCCACGCTCATCATCAATCCGCCCGCGCCCACTCCATCCGGCAGCGTTAGATTGAAATCCGTCGACTCCTCCCGCGTTTCACTGTTGTACACAAACAAATGCGACGAGCCGCCTTTGATCTCCGCGATCCCCATCTGCTGGTTGTCGAGCCACTCAAACCACGCGGGGCTGGCTGCCCGATCCGGGGTCACATCTTTCGGATCGCCGCCCGCCGCGGGCATCACGTAAATGTCCCCGCCCGTCGATCCCTGGTCCGACATCAAGCCGCCGATGAATGCGATCCGCTGGCCATCCGGCGCCCAGCGTGGCACCGCAATCTGCAATCCATGGAGCGATCCGGTAACGGTGGGCGGATCCAGGATCGCCGTCGGCGCCGCACCGACCGGCTGCGTGTATAGCTTCGCCACCCACCAGTTGTTCTCGCCCGGCGGCGGAGCCGCCACATAAGCCACCTTCGTCGAATCCGGCGACCAGTCAAATTCAAAAACGTGCAGATTCGCGGGCGTGATCTGGGTCAGATGTCCACTAGCGGCATCCACGCTGGCCACTCGCTGCACCTCCAACCCCTCCACGCCAATCACTCCTGAGGGTGGCTTCTCCGCCGCCAGTGCGCCCGAGGGCCGTGTCGCGCCCTCCACGTAAAGAAAGCTGAGCCTCCTGCCGTCGGGCGACCACTGCATCTGCTTGGCGTAGCCATTGAGTTCGGAGAGCTGACGCGGCGTGCCAGCTCCGGACGCATCGGCGAGGAAGATGGCCATCTTTTGCCCCGGCGTGCAGTCCGAGAAAAACGCCAGCTGCCGCGAGTCCGGCGAGAAGACAGGATTACTCTCCTGGCCTTTCGCACCAGCCTCGCAGGCGGTGATCCGCTTTGCTGCCGAGGGATTGTCGAGCGGCGCAAGCTCGAGGTCCGAACCGCCGCGCCCGCCTGGTTCGCGCAGGGTCATGTTCCACACGATGTAATTGCCATCCGGCGACAGCGCCGTCTCGCGAATCGTCTTCACCGCGCTCAGCGAATCGATGAGCGCGCCAATCCGTGGATCGTGGGGCGGAGCGGCAGGTTGTGCCTGCCCATACGCCGGCGCCAAACAAAATCCCGCAAACAATCCCGCGCCAACCGTTCTAAAAGCAAAAAATCGACCAATCGTCATGGGCGCTGTTATATCAGTTCCCGCTCCGCACAGCTAAAGTTCTCACCGCCGCCGCGCCAGTATCATTCCGATATGCCAACCATCCGGCCCGCAAGATTCGGCGGCGGCGACAACGATGCCGATCTCTGCCGGACCTTGATGCGCGAGTACGCCCGGTTTCTGAACGACTCCGTGGGCGGCGAGCACATCTGCGTCGAAAGCCTCGAAGATGAACTAGCGGCTCTCCCCGGCAGCTACGCCGAACCCGCGGGATCTGTCCTGCTCGCCTTCGAGAATGAAATCCCCTGCGGATGCGTAGCCCTGAAGCCGCTCGAGCTCGACCATCCCGCCAACCCTAATGAGCGCGCCTGCGAAATGAAGCGGCTCTGGGTGCGTCCCCCTCAGCAGGGCAGCGGCCTCGGACGCAAGCTCGCCGAAGCCGTCGTCGAAGCAGCGCAACAGCGCGGATACACAGCCATGTACCTCGACACGATGCCGCAATCGATGCGGGCCGCGTACAGGCTCTACTCCAACATGGGGTTCACTGCCGTCGACCGCTACAACCAGAACCCCGTCCTCCGCCAGACTGAAGCCCTCGAAGTGGCCTTCCTGCGCAGGGAACTCTGAATGAGTGCGCAATTCCCGATCCTCGATCAGGTTCGCACTCGACAGCCCCGCCGTGCGCACGAATCGTTTAGCGCCGCCCGCGAGCTGGAATCGAAACTCCTCGCCAGCGTGAGGGGCGAGGTCCGCTTCGATCCAGCATCCCGCGCCCTCTACGCGACCGACGCCTCCAACTACCGCCAGACGCCCATCGGCGTCGTCCTTCCCCGCGACGCAGCCGACGTTGAGGCCACCATCTCCGCCTGCCGCTCGCTCGGCGCAGCCATCTTGCCGCGGGGCGCAGGCACCAGCCTCGCAGGCCAGTGCTGCAACGTCGCCGTCGTCCTCGACTTTTCGAAGTACATGCGCCGGCTCATCTCCCTCGACCCAGAGAAGAAGCTCGCCGTCGTCGAGCCGGGCATCGTCCTTGACCGCGTCCGCGAGGCCGCCGAGCAGCACCACCTTACCTTCGCTCCCGACCCCGCCACGCACAGCCGCTGCACCATCGGCGGAATGATCGGCAACAACTCCTGCGGCACCCATTCCGTTATGGGCGGGCTCACCGCCAACAACATTCGCTCTCTCGATGTCCTGCTTTACGACGGCACTCGAATGACGGTGGGCGCAACTACCGAAGAGGAAATTGCCGCCATCGTCGCCCGCGGTGGACGCCCCGCGCAAATCTACGCACGCATGCGCCGCCTGCGCGACCAGTACTCCGGCGAGATTCGCCGCCGCTTCCCCAATATCCCACGCCGCGTCTCCGGCTATAACCTCGACGAACTTCTCCCCGAGCGTGGCTTCAACGTCGCGCGCGCATTGGTCGGCAGCGAGGGGACGCTGGTCACAGTGCTCAGCGCGACCCTCGACCTGATGCACTCGCCGCCCTGCCGGTGTCTCGCAGTGCTGGGTTTCCCTGACCCCTTCCTCGCCGCCGACGCCGTCCCCGCCGTCATCGGTCATGACCCCATCGGCCTCGAGGGCATCGACGCGATGCTCCTCGACTTTATGCGCCGCAAGAATCTCGCCGTCGAGGATCAAAAACTCCTGCCTCCGGGCGGAGCCTTTCTGCTCGCCGAATTCGGCGCGGAAACCAACGAAGAAGCCGAAGCAAAAGCCCGCGAGCTGCTGGCGGTCGCGTCTCAACTCCCCGGCTCCCCCACCGGCCGCGTTTGCGCCCCTGACGAAGCCGCGCGCATTTGGCACATCCGCGAATCCGCCCTTGGCGCAACCGTCTTCGTCCCTGGCGAGCCGCATGGTTGGGAAGGTTGGGAAGATGCGGCCGTTCCCCCCGAGCAGCTCGGTTCCTACCTGCGCCAGCTCTGGGCGCTCATGATGGAATACGGCTACCGCAGCCCAATGTACGGCCACTTCGGCCAGGGCTGCGTCCACACCCGCATCAACTTCGATCTTGAATCCGAGCCAGGTATCCGCAAATTCCGCGCCTTCCTCGATCAGGCCACTGACATCGTCATCGCCCACGGCGGATCCATCTCCGGCGAGCACGGAGACGGCCAGGCTCGCGCTGCTTTGCTGCCCAAAATGTTCGGCCCCGAAATCATGCAGGCCTTCCGCGAATTCAAAGCGCTCTGGGATCCCGACAATCGGATGAATCCCGGCAAAATGATCGAGCCTTCAGAGACAACGACGGTCTATCAGCCCGAAGAAAACCTCCGCCTCGGCGCGGGCTACCAATCAAAGCGCCCCGAAACTTTTTTCCAGTTCCCCGAAGACCATGGCTCCCTTCACGAAGCCACTCTGCGCTGCGTCGGCGTCGGCGCCTGCCGCAAAGAAACCGCTGGCACCATGTGCCCCAGCTATATGGCCACCCGCGAGGAGCGGCACTCTACACGCGGCCGCGCCCACCTGCTATGGGAACTGCTCGAAGGCAAAATAATCGGCTCTGAAAATGGGCCGACAGTCTGGCAAAATGAAGGCGTCCGCGCAGCCCTGGACCTCTGTCTCGCCTGCAAGGCCTGCAAAAGCGAGTGCCCCGTTAACGTCGACGTCGCGACATACAAAGCCGAATTCCTCGCCCACTACTACGTCGACCACCCGCGAAATCTCCAGCACTACGCGTTCGGATTCATGGATCGCCTGGCGCACTCCGCATCGCTCATTCCTGGCGTCACCCCGCGGCTGGCGAATCTTGCCCTTGCCACGCCGGGCGTCTCGCACGCAATTAAAGCGGCAATGGGTATGGCGCAGCAGCGCAGGATCCCGCGATTCGCACCCCGGAGCTTTCAGCACGATTGGGCCTGTAAAGCGCACACTGAGCTCGAAGAACGTAACAAAGATCAAGCGGTTTTGTTATGGCCCGATACCTGGAATAACTACTACCATCCGCAATCCCTCCACGCCGCCGCGCAGTCCCTCCAAACCGCGGGCTTCGCCATCGAGATTCCGCCCCACCACGTCTGCTGCGGCCGCCCCCTCTACGACTTCGGATTCCTGAAGCAAGCCCGCCAATACCTTCGAAAAATCCTTTGTGACTTCGCCCCGCAAATCGACGGCGGCCAGACCTTTGTCTTCCTCGAGCCCAGCTGTGCCAGCGTCTTTCGCGACGAGCTCGTGAACTTCTTCCCCCCGGGCTCGGCGTTCGCCCCCCGCGCGCAGCGCCTCTCTGAACAAACCCTCCTGCTCAGCGAATTTCTTGCACGTCACGCCCCCGCCTTTCGGCCCCCGCAACTACCCGGCCGCAAAATCATCCTCCACGGCCACTGCCATCACAAGTCGCTGATGAAGATGACCGACGAGGTCGCCATCCTCCGCCGCACCGGCGCGGAAGTCGAACTCCTCGACTCCGGCTGCTGTGGCATGGCCGGCCCCTTCGGCTTCGAGCGCGAAAAATTCGCTGTCTCCCAAATCCTGGCCGAACGTGTACTCCTGCCCGCTGTCCGTGCCGCAACCCCTGAGGCTATCCTCGTAACCGACGGCTTCAGCTGCCGTGAACAAATCGCGCAAAATACGAGCCGCCGTGCCGTTCACTTTGCGGAAATCATCGCGGCAGGCAGTTGACACGGAGCTTCCCGCATCCTATGGTTGTGACTGAAATGTCCGTTCGCCTCCACCATCGTCATCACCATCATCACCACGTGACGAGCGTGCCGGCGAACTTCCGCATCCCAGGATAAAGAACAAAGCACCAGGATTCGAGAAGCCCGCCGGCGCAGACAGCGCTGACGGGCTTTTCGTTTTCCAGCCAAAAATACCTAAAGGAAAACAGAATGAACGAACCAACCATCGATTTCGCCAAAATGGAAGGCCTGGCCCCGGGTATCGTCCAGGACGCGCGCTCGGGCCAGGTTCTCATGCTCGGATTTCTCAACGAAGAGAGCTGGCGTAAAACAAAAGAAACAGGCTTTGTTACATTTTGGAGCCGCACCCGCCAGAAACTCTGGATGAAGGGCGAAACCAGCGGCAATCGCCTGCGCATCGTGGACGTCTTCACCGACTGCGATCAGGACGCCCTCCTCTTCCGCGTTGAAGTCGAAGGCGACGGTCTTGTCTGCCACGAAGGCACGGTAAGCTGTTTCACCCGGCCGCTCACCGCTGCCGCCGAGGTGCGCGTATGACCAACAAACTCCGCCTTGGGATCCCCAAAGGCAGCTTGCAGGACGCCACCATCGCGCTCTTCAAGCGAGCCGGGTGGAATATCTACGCCGACGGCCGGTCCTATTTTCCTAACATCGACGACGCCGAAATCGAGTGCATGCTCATCCGCGCCCAGGAGATGGCTCGCTACGTCGACCATGGTGTCCTCGACGCTGGCCTTACCGGCATCGACTGGGTCGTCGAAAGCGGCCTCAACGTCGAAAGCATCACCAGCCTCATCTATGCGAAGCAGAGCCGGCGGCGCGTCCGTTGGGTCCTGGCCGTTCCCGAAGATTCGCCATGGCAGCGCGCCGAAGATCTCTCTGGGAAAATAATTGCCACCGAATTGGTCGAAGTCACGAAGCGCTACTTCGCAGCAAAGAATGTCCCGGTCAAAGTCGAATTCAGCTGGGGAGCAACGGAAGTCAAACCCCCCACTCTCGCCGATGCGATTGTTGAAGTCACTGAGACCGGCAGTTCGCTTCGCGCCAATCGCCTGCGCATCATCGACACGGTCATGGAAAGCGAAACCCGTCTCATCGCCAACCGCGCGGCTTGCGCCGATCCCTGGAAAAAGCAGAAAATCGACAGCCTGGCGCTGATGCTGCGCGGCGCAATCGACGCCCAGGGTCAGGTCGGGCTTATGCTCAACGTCGAAAGAGTGAACCTACCGGCGGTCCTGAATGTGCTCCCCGCACTGAACTCCCCGACGATCTCCGAGCTCAGCGACGGCAATTGGGTCGCCGTGAACACGATCCTCGAAGAGAGCACCGTCCGCGAAGTCATCCCGAAACTCAAAGCCGCCCAGGCCACTGGTATCGTCGAATACCCGCTGAACAAGGTTGTTTTGTGAGGGTGGTCCTGTGAAGATCGTCCGAACATCGGGACGGGGCGCGAAGACGGCGTCGGCTGCCATTGCCGCACTCACCGATCGTCGCCGTGCTCCGTACGAACGCGTCCTTCCACAAGCCCGCCGTATCGTCGAATCCGTCCGTCGAGGCGGGGATACAGCTCTGTTAAGGCTCCGAGCCAAGCTCGACAATATTTCGCCACAATCACCGTTACGAATTCCGGAGGCCGAATTACAACTGGCCTGGGAATCCACCCCGGAGCCCCTCCACAAGGCCTTCAAAACTGCAGCCGGCAACATCCGCGCCTTCGCGGCCCGTCAGCGCCCAAAAGATTTCAACCTCAAGCCCGCTCCAGGCGTCACTACCGGCCAGCGGGTCATCCCGCTTTCCTCGGCGGGATGTTATGTCCCCAGCGGCCGCTATCCGCTGCCTTCCACATTGCTGATGACCGTGATTCCCGCGCAGGTCGCTAGCGTAGAGCGCATCGTCGCGGTCTCTCCCAATCCTGCGAAGGAAACCCTTGCAGCCGCGTTCCTGCTTGGCATCACCGAGTTCTACCGCGTTGGGGGAGCACACGCCATCGCCGCGCTGGCCTATGGGACGGAAAGCATCCCGCGCGTCGACAAAATCGCCGGCCCCGGCAACGCCTGGGTTACGACCGCCAAGAAACTCGTGGCCTTCGATTGCGCTATCGACATGCTCGCCGGCCCTACGGAAGCGGTTATCACGAGCGAAACCGGCGATCCTGCCTTTGTCGCAGCCGACCTTGTTGCCCAGGCCGAACACGACCCTGACGCCCTGCCGATATTCATCACAACCCAACTTGTTCTGGCGAAATCTGTAGCCGCTGCAGTTTCACAACGCGCCCGAGGTAACACAATTGCTACAGCTTCGATTACAGATAATGGCCTCGCCATCGTCACAGGCTCTCTGCAGGAAGCCCACGACCTGACCAACCGCATCGCCCCCGAACACCTCACCATCGACAGCGAGGCAGACCTCGCCTGGGTCCGCAACGCCGGCTCGGTCTTCATCGGACGGTGGTCGGCCCAACCCCTCGGCGACTACATCTCCGGCCCCAACCACACACTCCCGACCAGCGGCCTCGCGCGCGCCCGCGGCGGACTCAGTGTCCTCGACTTTCTCAAGCTCGTTACCATTCAGGAATACTCCGAACAAGGAGCACAACAACTCGGCCCTGCCGCCATCCGTCTCGCCAATTCCGAGGGCCTGGCCGCTCACGCTGAAGCCATCCGTTTGCGAGGCGTCCATGACTGACCTCAATGTTCACGGGCCTCAGCCCTCCGGCGCGGTCCGGCGCATGAAGGAGTATCACCCGCCCCTCGGCGATCGCAGCGGGCTACGCCTCGATTTCAACGAGAACACCTTCGCCTGCTCGCCGCGCGTGCTCGAAGCGCTCGCCCGTATCTCCGGCGGAGATCTTACCCGCTACCCTGAGCGCGAATCCGCCGAACACGACGTTGCCGCTCAACTGGGACTTAAGCCACAGCAGGTGTTGCTCTCCAACGGCGTCGACGAAGCCATTCATCTGCTCTGCCAAACCTACCTCGAAGCCGGAACTGAAATCCTGCTGCCCGTGCCGACCTACTCCATGTATGAGGTCTATGCATCGGGAACAGCGGCGAAGATCATCCAGGTTCCTGCGGAACAAGACTTCCGCTTCCCCCTCAAGGCCCTGCTCGATGCCATCACGTCCGAAACCCGTCTGATCGCCATTGCCAATCCCAATAGCCCCACCGGACAGGCGGCGTGCCGTGAAGATCTGGTCCGACTCGTCGAAGCCGCTCCGCATGCCGCAGTGCTGGTGGACGAGGCATACTTCCATTTCCACGGCGAAACCGTGATCGATCTCATCGGGCAGGCGCAAAACGTAATCGTCACGCGCACATTTTCGAAAGCCTATGGTCTCGCCGGCCTGCGCCTCGGCGTTCTTGCCGCCGATCAAGACCAAATACAGTGGATTCGCCGCGCCATCTCCCCCTACAGCGTCAACTCCGTAGCCCTGTCATGCCTCACCGCCGCCCTTGAAGACGAAGACTACCTCCGCTGGTACACCGTCGAAGTCCTGACATCGCGACCGCTCTTCGAATCGGCGTTGCACCGCCTTGGCGTCCCGTACTGGCCCTCTCAAGCCAACTTCGTGCTGGCGAATATTGGCAATCTGCATCGCGAATTCGTGACAGCCATGCGCACAAGGGGCGTCCTCGTCCGCGACCGGTCCACAGATCCCGGCTGTGACGGCTGTGTCCGCATCACCATCGGTACACGCGAACAAACGGAGCAGGGAATCGCTGCCCTCGAACAGTCCCTCGCCGAGATAGGCTGGTCCCGATGACAAAGAAACGCACAGCAAAGATCGACCGCAAGACTGCGGAGACCGAGATTCACCTGAGGCTCACCATCGAAGGCCAGGGCCGTTACACCATCTCTACCGGCATCCGCTTCTTCGACCACATGCCTCGAGCTCTTCACCCGACACGGAGCCTTTGACCTCGATCTTCGCTGTGAGGGCGATCTCAACGTCGACCAGCATCACAGCGTTGAAGACGTCGGGATTGCGCTCGGCGAAGCCTTCGACAAAGCTCTTGGCGACAAGCGCGGCATCCTGCGCGCCGGATACTTCCTCATGACCATGGACGAGACGCTTGGCCTCGCCGCCGTCGACCTGAGCGGCCGCACTTCTCATGTCGTCGACACCAAAGTCCGCACGCTCCTGGTAGGCGACCTGCAGTCCGACCTCGTCGAAGACTTCTTCGAAGGCTTCGCGCGCGGCGCCCGCGCCAACGTCCACGTCAAAACGATGTACGGCCGCTCCAGCCATCACAAAGTCGAAGCCCTCTTCAAGGCATTCGCCCGCGCCCTGCGTTTCGCCTGTTCGCGCGATCCGCAGCTCAAAGAGATGCTGCCCAGCACGAAGGGATTGCTGTGATCGCCGTCGTCGATTACAAAGCCGGAAACCTCACGTCCGTCATGAAGGCCCTGCATGCGACGGGCGTGGGTCCCCAGCTTACTGACGATCCCGCCGCCGTGCTGCGTGCTGACAAAGTAATTCTTCCCGGGGTTGGCCACTTCGCCGCCACGCAGTTTCTCGAAACGAGCGGCCTGAAAGCCGCCATTGGGGAAGGCATCGCCGCTGGCGTGCCCTTCCTCGGTATTTGTGTTGGCCTGCAATGGCTCTTCGCTGGCAGCACTGAAGCACCCGAGGTCTCAGGCCTCGCGGCTTTCCCGGAAACCTGCGACCGTTTCAGTCCCGGCAGGAAAGTCCCGCACGTTGGCTGGAATTCCCTTGCCATCCGTCCTGATTCGCGCCTCTTCTCGGGAATAAGTAACAACTGCTATGTCTATTTCACCCATTCTTACCGCGCGCCTGTCGCAAATGCCACCACTGCGGTGACAGATTATGGGCAACCTTTCACCGCTGCGATCGAGCGCGACAACATCATGGGCGTCCAGTTTCACCCCGAAAAATCCGGCGAGGCCGGTTTGCAGATCCTGCGCAATTTCCTGGAGTGGAAGCCATGTTGACGAAACGCATTATCGCCTGCCTCGACGTCAATGCCGGTCGCGTCGTCAAAGGCGTGCAGTTCGTCGACCTCGTCGACGCGGGGGATCCCGCGGAAGTCGCCGCTCGCCACGCCGCTGCCGGAGCCGACGAAATCGTCTTCCTCGACATCACGGCGACCCACGAAGCCCGCGGCACGCTGATCGACACTGTGAAGCGCACGGCGCAGCGGCTATTCGTACCCTTCACTGTCGGCGGGGGCATCCGCACCCTGGACGACGCCGCAGCCGTCTTCGACGCCGGCGCCGACAAGATCAGCATCAATTCCGCCGCCCTGGCCCATCCCGAACTGATCGGCGAAATCGGTGCGAAATTCGGTGGTCAGGCGGTCATCGTTGCCATTGATGCGCGCCGCACCGGCCGAGGACCTGAGGAGGCCGAAGTCTTCGCTGCAGGGGGCCGCACAGCCTCAGGCCGCCGGGCCGTCGAGTGGGCGCGCGAAGCCGAATCGCGCGGCGCGGGCGAAATCCTGCTCACTTCGATGGACGCGGACGGCACGCGCGCCGGCTTCGATTGTGGTCTTACCGCGGCAGTCAGCGGAGCCGTGCAGATTCCTGTGATCGCGTCCGGCGGCGCAGGCAACGCGCAGCACTTTACTGACGTATTCCGCGAAGGCAAAGCCGATGCCGCGCTCGCCGCCAGCATCTTCCACTTCGGCATCGCTGACGTTCGCGCCCTGAAGGAACAACTGCGACGTGAGGGCATTCCCGTGAGGCTGCCATGCTGATTCCCTCCATCGACCTGATGGGCGGGCGCATCGTGCAGCTTGAGCGCGGCGAAGAACTCCGCCTCGCCTTCGACGACTTTGAGTACTGGATCGAACGCTTCGCCCGCTATCCCATCGTCCAGCTCATCGACCTCGACGCGGCCAAACGCGAGGGAGACAATCGCGCCCTTATCGAGCAGATTGCGAAACGCCTCCCCGTGCAGGTCGGAGGCGGAATCCGTACCGCAGCCGAGGCCAGGGAGCTGCTCGACGCAGGGGCGCGGCGGGTCATCTTCGGCTCAGCTCTCTTCCAGAAAGATGGAGTGGACTTCGAATTGGCATCTGCGATCTCCGCAGCCATTTCTCTGGAACAATTCGTAGCAAGCATCGATACAAAAGCCGGCAAGATCGCTGTTCGCGGATGGCGCGAGCAGGTCAACCTCACGCCTGCGCAGGCCATCGCGGCACTGGAGCCGTATTGCGGCGCCTTTCTCTACACCCATATCGATACCGAGGGAACCATGCGAGGGTTTCCGCTCGAAGAAGCCCAGGCACTGCGCCCGCTGACGAGGCGCCAGCTCATCGTTGCGGGCGGCATTCGCAGCCAGCCAGAAATTGAGGCTCTCGACGCGATGGGTGTCGATGCCGTCGTTGGAATGGCTGTGTACTCGGGCATTCTGGTCACCTGAGAGCGAAATTCAGGCGATTTCAATGCTCCTCACTGCGAAATGCTCTAAGCTGTAACGTCCGGGATCAGGGCGACCACAGATATGACTACAAAAGCAAAATCGATCCATCTCGCCAGGCGCCTCGACGAAGTCGGCTTCTCCGACATCGTTCAGATTCGCAACAAGGTCCTCGAACTGCGCGCGGCAGGCAAGCCGGTTCACGCATTCCACGGTGGCGAGCCATTTTTTGAAACAGCCGACGCCATCAAGTACGCTTCCATGCGCGCCCTCGTTGAGAACCGGACGAAGTACGCGCCCTCTTCCGGCATCGACCCGCTGCGCGCCGCCATCGCCCGCAAGCTGCAAACCAAAAACCACATCGACGCCGCGGCGGAAGACGTCATCGTCACGGTAGGTGGGGCGCACGCGCTCTTCGTTGCCTTTCAGGCCGTTCTCGACCCAGGCGACGACGTTCTGCTCTTTGCTCCTTACTGGACTCCCATACGCGACATGATCACTCTGGCCCAGGCCAGACCGGTTATGGTGCCCACGTCGACGGCGCGTCGCAACGGACTCACCGCCGCACTCGAGCACTTCTCCACGCCCACCACCCGCGCCATCTACTACAACACGCCGCAGAATCCCTCTGGCATCGTTTTCTCCCTTGAGGAAGCACAAGAGGTCGCGGCATTCGCCATTAAACATAATCTCGTCGTCATCGCTGACGAGGCCTACGAAGACCTTGTCTACGACGGGGAGCACGTCTCCATCGCATCGCTTCCCGGAATGGCAGAAAGAACCATCACGGCTTACACCTTCTCGAAGACCTACGGAATGACCGGTTGGCGCGCGGGATACGCCGTGGCCAAAGAGCCCTTCATGACCGGGCTGCGCAAGCTCGTGCTCTACTCCACCAATGGCGTTTCGACTCCAACGCAATGGGCAGCCCTCGAAGCGATGGCGACCCCGGAGGACACAATCGCAGCTCGCCGGAAGGAGTACCGCCAGCGCCGGGAACTCCTTGTGAAAGGCCTGAATGAACTGGGCTTCGATTGTGAGATGCCGGCAGGCGCCTTTTACGCTTTCCCCAGCGTGAGAAAAATTAACAAAGACAGCCGCCGTGTCGCCGCGCAGCTTCTGGAGAAGGCGCATGTGGCCACCATCCCCGGCGTTGTCTTTGGTGCTCAGGGCGAAGGACACGTGCGTTTCAGCTATGCGGTTTCGCCTGAGACCATACGCGATGGGCTCGAAGCGCTCCGCAAAGTAGTCGCATAGTGGCGCCCGCCGCGAGCCTTCCGCTCTCAGCTCACCACAAAAATCCGGCATTTTTGTATCCGTGAACCTGCTTTTTGCGTCCAACGGTTGTTCCGTGTCCCGTTGCGCTACTCATAATTCGCATCTATGAAAGTACTGACCCATTTCCCGACAATGCGCTGGCTGGCGCTGTTCCTGCTGGCTGGCGTCTCCGCATCCTGTTTCGCGCAGACAGAGAGCAGCAACGCTCTTCCCGACGATCCAAGCTCAACATTCGCCGATCAGAGCGCGACGGCCGGGTCTTCTGCGTCCGTCGCAGCTTCCCAATCGCAGCAAGCGTCTCCACACGCTGATCCCCAGAATGGAAGCCTCGCAGGGAAGCAGACCAAGCGCATCCTCGGCATCGTTCCCAACTTTCGCTCCGTTTCTGTCGACGTAAAGTTGCCGCCGCAATCCCCGAAGCAGAAGTTCCTTGAGGGCACCCAGGATGCCTTCGACTATTCCGACTTCGTTTTCGTGGCTATCCTCGCCGGCATTGGGCAGGCCGAAAATTCATACCCTGAGTTTCATCAGGGAGCGGTCGGCTACGGTCGCTATTACTGGCACGCGCTCGCCGATCAGGTGGACGAAGATTATGAGACGGAAACCATCTTCCCCATTGTCTTCCACCAGGATCCGCGGTTTTACACTCTCGGCCGGGGCGGGTTTGGCAGGCGAGCTATTTACGCATTCAGCCGCCTCGCCATCACGCGCACCGATCATGGCAACGAAGCCTTCAACGCTTCGGAAGTTCTCGGAGCCGGCGCCGCCGCGGGGATCTCGGACCTTTACTATCCCTCAGAGGAGCGTAGCTGGACCAAGACCGGCCAGCGCTGGGTTTTGAACGTCGGTCTCGACGGCGCAACCTACGTCTTCCAGGAATTCTGGCCTGACATCAATAGCCGATTCTTCCATCAGAAGAACTGATTCACAGTACTGATCCGACCCTGATCGGTCATCCACGATAGCCCTCTGCGTGACCGCCCATGTCTCCCGTTGCCGAAGCGCGGCCCTGACGCGGTAGCATCGAGTCATCCCGAAAACGGAGCAACGTTTCATGCTCAAAGTTGGCGTGCCCGAGGCCGTCGATCCCGACCTGCACCATCTGCTGCCCGGCGGCATCCGTCTGGAGACCATTCCCCTGAACCCCACAACCGCCGTCGAAGTTGAGTTCTGGATCGCGCCTCCATGGACCGGCCAGGCGGAGCGTATGCTCCCGTTTCTTCACGGGCTCCGCATCGCCCAGGCAACCGTCGCCGGCGTCGATGGCTTGCTGAAGTTCATGCCTCCCAACGTCGTTCTGTGCGACGCGCGCGGCGTGCATAACATCTCCACCGCCGAGTGGACCATTACCGCCATCCTGGCTTCGCTCAAATATTTTCCCTTCTTCGGCGATGTGCAGCGCGCCGGTCTCTGGTCTCGCCGCAAAGAGGCCGAAGACCATTACTACGCTCTGCACCCGCCCGCGAAGCGGCCCTACCCCCACATCCTCTGCGAGGAGCTGCACAGCCAGCGCGTCCTCATCATCGGCTATGGCGCCATCGGCCGCGCCATTGAAGACCGCCTGCGCCCGTTCGGCGTCGATTTCGTCCGCGTCGCCCGCACCGCGCGCGATGGCGTCTACAGCATCGGCAGTCTGCATGAACTCCTACCCGCCGCCGACATCGTTGTCCTCATCGTCCCCTTCACCAGCGAAACCACCGGCCTCATCTCCCAAAATGAGCTGGCCCTCATGAAACAGGGCGCGCTCCTCGTCAACGCCGCCCGTGGTCCCGTTGTCGATACCGCCGCGCTGCTCCAGGCCCTCCACAGTGGCCATATTCGCGCAGCCGTTGACGTCACCGACCCAGAGCCTCTCCCCGACGCGCACCCGCTATGGAGCGCACCCAATCTGCTCATCACCCCCCACATCGCCAGCTCCACGCCCATGTTCATGGTGCGCGCGATGGGATTCGCGGCCGCCCAGATCGGACGCTACCTGCGCGGTGAGCCCCTCGAAAACGTCGTTACCGGTGAATATTGAATGCGAAAGCGCCACTCTTGACGACATCACTATCCTCGCCAAAGCGAAGAAAAACCTTTTTCTCGTCACGAAGGAATTCCAGCCCGCATCGTCACCGCTTAGTGACTGCCTCCGGTCATCCGTGAGGTTTATTGGTTAAGAAAGAGTCCTCAGCCTGAGCGAAGCGCTACACGCAGCTTCTGTTACAACTACCTGTGGGCGCGCGTAGTCAGGAGCGGAGCTGAGGCATCCGCATTTTTCTGCGGCCTCCGTTAGCGTCCCCGCAAAGGAGACACACCGTGCGCATCTGCGGCAAGCTCAGTTTCCTCCTCCTTATCTTCGCACCCTGCGCACTAGCCCACGCGCAATCTTCAGAAAGCGCTGCGCCCCCACCGCCTCACGCCAAACAGATTCACCTCAAGCACGTCCTGGTCATTGGACAGACCAAGGGCTTCGAGCACGACTCCATCTCCGCAGCCATGGTCGCCATCTTCAACATGGGCCAGCAGAGCGGGCTGTGGGACACGATGCTGCGCACCGATACCGAGTTACTCACCAAAAAAGATCTGAAAAACAACGCAAAAAACCTCGACTACTTCGACGCCCTCATCTTCGCCAGCACCACCGGCGAGCTCGACATGGACGCGTCCCGGAAGCAGGACATGCTTTCTTTCATCCACGACGACGGTAAAGGTTTCGTCGGTATCCATGCCGCCCTCGATACCAACTACACCTGGCAAGAATACGGCGAGATGATCGGCGGCTGGTTCGACCAGCATCCCTGGGGTACCTTCAACGCGCCCATCGTCAACGAGGACCCCACCTTCCCCGCCGTCCGCCACTTCCCCCACGCCTTCGTCAAATACGATGAGATTTACCAGCCCAGGGCCTGGTCGCGCGACAAGGTCAACGTCCTGCTCAGCCTCGACCCCTCAAAGCTCAGCTACGAAGACAACCCGCGCATCCATCGCACCGATCACGACTTCCCCGTCGCCTGGAGCAAAATGTACGGCAAAGGCCGCGTCTTCTACTCCACGCTCGGCCATACCGAAGAGTCGTGGCAGGATCCCGACATTCGCACCATGTATTTCGAAGCCATCAAGTGGACGCTCGGCATGACCGAAGGCAGCACTGCGTCCCATCCGCGCCCGCCAGACGCAGCCAAAAGTCAATAACTCACGTCACAAATACTGTGAAATTCCGTACTTATTCTGAAATATGGCAGAAGTTCACTGGCCATCGAGTTAGCGCGCGGAGAGCCTGACCCTAACGTCCCACTACCCTTTCCCATTCCCAGACTACACATCCAGCCTGTTCGAGGCAGCTACTTGACCGTACCAATAACCGGAATCCTTGATCGTGCGTTTCTGATTGCGAAAGTCCGTATAGATCAACCCATAGCGCTCCGTATAACCCTCCGCCCATTGGAAGTTATCGAGCAGCGTCCACGCATGAAAGGCGCGCACCCTCGCTCCATCGTCGATCGCGCGCGCCAGCTCCGCGAGCACTTCGCGGTACCACTCAATGCGCCTCCCGTCCGGTATGCGCCCGTTTTCTTCTTCATCGGGCCCATCGAGATACCCGCAGCCGCTTTCGGTAATTTCGATAATCGGGTGGTTGTACTCCCTGGAAATCTGAGTCACCAGGTCGTACATGCCGCGCGGCCAAACCTCCAAACCAGCATCCGTCAGCGGACCTTCCGTCGGCATCGCCGCTCGGAAGCGTGTATAAGGATCGCGGCCGCCCGGCGCATTGTTCTCGATCTCGGTACCACTGAACTTACCCCCGCCCAGAAATTGCTCCTTGCTCGCATCCGAGACGATGCGCCGTGTGTAGTAATGAAAGCCCACCCAGTCCAGCGGCGCATACAGCAGCTTTTCGTCGCCTGCTTTGTAACCCATCAGATCAAGCGGCGGCTCTCCAACGAAAGCCTTCGGATAACGGCCATACATGGCCGCCTCCAGAAAAAACACATTGTTCATCGCATGGTATCGAGCCGCGGCGGCGCGATCGTCGTCCGAGTCCGTCTTCGGGTAGGCCGGAGCCATCTCATACGCGCTCCCCACCGTTGCCTTCGGTGACGCCGCTTTCACGGCGCGGTGCGCCTCACCCTGAGCCAGAGCCAGCGTATGCGCAGCCTTCAGGAAATCGTTGAAGCTGGTCCGGCAGGGAGGAAACGCTCCCGCCGCATAACCCATAAAGGCGATCGCCCACGGCATGTTAAACGGCGCCCAGATGGTTACTCGATCGCCAAGATGCTTCGCAAGAATGCCGGCGTAGTCTGCGAAGTAACTCGCTAACTCCCGATTCGGCCAGCCTCCCCGGTCTTCGAGCGCCTGCGGAAGATCCCAGTGGTACATCGTGCACCAGGGCCGGATTCCCGCCTCAAGAAGTGCATCGACAAAACGGCTGTAATGATCCACCCCCTTCATGTTCGGCGCGCCGGTTCCCGTCGGCTGAATGCGCGGCCACGAAATGGAGAAACGCTGGCTCTTCTGGTTGAGGCGTTTGGCCAGGGCGATGTCCTGCGGATAGAGGTGGTACTGATCGCACGCCACATCCCCCGTCACGCCGCCGCGGACTTTCCCTGGCGTATGCGTGAATCGGTCCCAGATCGATTCGCCCTTGCCATCCTCGTTCCACGCGCCCTCCACCTGGTAGGAGGCGGTCGCCGTGCCCCAGATAAAGCCTTCCGGAAAGCGCGCCTTTTGTATGGACGCCTCGGGCGCCGCGCCCGGAGCCTGATTTGCGGTAAGCGACGCACTGGCATAACAAGGATGGTGACCGAGCGCAGCCCCCGCGGCCGCGGCCAGAGAACGAGTTGCAAATTGGCGTCGATTCATGATGCCCCCTTTTCTGACTCAGGCCGGAAACGGCGACGCATGCACGGCTTCAGTAACAGCAGCAGTTACATTTGCATCCGTCCCCACTCCGGCCACACAGGATCCGCCTGCCATACGTGAGGTTGAAGATTCCAAACCAGACGAGGATGAGTACGCCACCCCACCCGCGCACGACCGCGATGACGCAAGCCAGCAAACCGGAAAACACAAAGATCGTACCCCGCACGATGGACAGCAGCTCAGCGCGATCGATGCTCAATGAGTGAGCTTCCAGAAGCAAACCTCTCAACTCCCCGCCGTGCGGCGAGCGTAGCAGAAGCAGTCCGAATGTGGTAGCTCTCCAGTACTCACTCTGCTGTCCGACGCGGATCTTCGAATCATCCATATCCCGCCGCAGCCCGGTGACTCCTCGGTATTCAGTCCCACGGTGACTCCCCGCACATCCATCCAAAAAATTCTGCACCTTCCCCGCCCGCTTCAGGCGTATACACAAGTGAAGGCAGGATGTACACCTGAAAGCTCGCGAGTATTCCTTCCGCACAGCTATGCTGGAGCACCAGTCGATGGTCTTCAGCATCGCCCTCCGCATCCTGGGCGACCGCTTCCTCGCCGAAGAGACCGCGCAGGATGTCTTTCTGGAACTGCACGCCAAGCTCGATGAGCTCGCGTCGGACGATCACGTCCTCCACTGGCTCCGCCGCACTACTGTGCATCGCTCCATCGATCGGATCCGCCAGCGCGACCGGCGGCACGAAGTCGTCACCGATCCCGCCGATTTTCGGGATCTCAACCTGCCCGAGCTGGCCGTCGACGCGAGCCCCGGCGATCCGCTCCTCAGCCGCCAGCTACGGCAGCTGGTGGCATCGCTCCCGGTGATCCAGCGCACCGTCATCGCGCTCCGTTACCAGGAAGATATGTCCGTCGATGAAATTGCCGGCGGGCTCAGCATGCCCGTCGATACGGTCAAGAGTCACCTCCGGCGCACGCTGCTCCTGCTGCGCGAAAAGTTGACTCGGGTGCTGCACTAGAAGGCCCGCATTGAACTGAGGTTTACCATGATTGAAACCGACGCCGAACTCGAACAGGCCCTCTACGCCGCCTTTGCCCGCGAAGCCGCGCCAGCCACGCTGCTCGCTGGTGTCGAAGACCGCCTCACCGCTCTCGATTGCGCGCCTGAAAAAATCCAGCCCTATGTACCCACCTTCGCCGGCCTCGAAATCCAAACCCAGTCCCGCTGGACCAGCATCCTATCCGTCGGCGCCCACGCCCTGATCTGCGCGATCATCGTACTATTCGCGCTTGACCGCTGGCACGAGCGCCAAATCCAGAAGAAACTCATCGCCACGGCTGTCGACGTCACGCCGTTCATTCCCGCTTCGCCTCTTAAGGACACGATGGGTGGAGGCGGTGGCGGTGGCAATCATGAAATCCTCGAAGCCAGCAAAGGCAAGCTTCCCAAATTTGCCAAGACCCAGATCACACCGCCGCAAATCCTCCGTCTCGATAACCCGAAGCTCGCCGTTGAGCCCACAGTGGTCATGCCTCCCATCAAGCTGCCTGACGCCAACATGCCCGACCTCGGCATCCCGCAATCTCCGCAGATCGCCTTCTCTTCCCAGGGTTCGGGTTCAGGTTCAGGATTCGGCTCGGGCTCCGGCGGCGGCATCGGCTCGGGGAACGGCAACGGCATCGGTCCTGGCACTGGAGGCGGCTACGGCGGAGGCCTTTACAAGGTCGGTGGCGGTGTCTCCAACCCCATCCTTATATTTGCGCCCGATCCCGAGTTCTCCGACGAGGCCCGCCGCGCCAAATATCAGGGCATCTGCGTCGTCGGCCTCATCGTCGATCCCCTCGGCAATCCCCAGCGCGTCCATATCGTCCGCCCCCTCGGGATGGGACTCGACGAGAAAGCCATCGAGGCCGTCCGCCAATACAAATTCAAACCCGCCCAGCTCAATGGCCGCGCCGTCGCGGTCGAAGTGAATATCGAGGTCAACTTCCGCATTTACTAGTCTGGCGCGCTCCGGGCAGACCATCATCCAGTTCGCCGCCAACTGTCCCGATCCGGGACACCCTCTCCGCTACTGAACACCAGCCTCCGCGTCCGCCGCTCATATCTGCCTCCGATTCAGCAGCAGGCTTCAACACGAACCTGGAAGCACACGTGCCTTTCAAATCCATACCCTGTCCCGCCGATTTCCGATCGCATTCAGGAGAGAGCCCATGACCGTGACCCAGGACATTCGCTACGCCGCACGGCAGTTGAAGAAAACTCCCGGCTTCACCGCCACTGCCGTCCTCACCCTGGCTCTCGGCATCGGCGCCAACGCGGCCATCTTTACCCTCGTCAACGCGGTCCTGATGCGCAACCTTCCGGTTGCCGATCCCGCCACCCTCGTCCGCCTCGGCAACACGAACCAGTGCTGCGTCGGCGGAGGTTATATTCCCGATGACGATTCTTACTCCCTTTTCTCCACCAATACCTGGCAGCAGCTGCGAAAGGACCTTCCTGAATTTCACGACCTCGCCGCCATGGAATCCGGCTTTACATACCGCCCGGTCACGGTTCGCCGCGACGGGACCCAGGATACCGCACGCTCCTCGATGGGCGAATTCGTCTCCGGCAACTACTTCCGCACCTTCGGCCTCCGCCCCGCTGCCGGCCGCCTTATCGCCGATGCCGACGACAACGCCGGAGCACCCATGGTCGCCGTCATCAGCTACGAAAACTGGCAGCATAACTACGCCGCAGACGCTTACGTCATTGGCAGTACGTTCTGGGTCAATACCAAACCCGTTATCATCGCCGGCGTCACCCCCGAGGGCTTCTACGGCGACCGCCTGGCCTCAACCCCGCCCGATTACTACCTCACAATCCAGTCCATGGATGCCATCCTTGGTGTGGACTACGTGCCGGACCCGAAGACGCAATGGCTCTATATCGTCGGCCGTCTCCGCCCCGGCGTCGCTCGTCCTGCTCTTCAGCAAAAGATCAGCAGCCTCTTCCGCCAGATCGTCGCCTCCGATCCCGTCTACACGGGGGATAAAGGCAGGGCTTCCCTCTCTCGCGCCCACATTGTGCTTGCCCCCGCCGGCGCCGGCATTGCGAGCCTGCAGGACCAATACAAGTCCAACCTCCAAATGCTCATGTGGATCTCAGGCCTCGTCCTCCTCATCGCCTGCGCCAACATCGCCAACCTTCTCCTGGTCCGCGGCATGGGCCGTAAAGCGGAAATGTCTCTCCGCACGGCCCTCGGCGCAGCGCGCTCCCGCATCATCCGCCAGCTCCTTACTGAAAGCCTCCTGCTCTCCGCGCTCAGCGGCCTCGCCGGACTCATCGTCGCCTGGGCAGGCACCCACGCCCTCCTCGCCATGGCCTTCCCCGGAGATCGGAACGTCCCCATCCACGCCAGCCCCTCCCTGCCTGTGCTCGCCTTCGCCTGCGCGCTCAGCCTCGTCACCGGCGTTCTCTTCGGCGTAGCGCCCGCCTGGATTGCCGCTCAAACTCAACCCGCCGACGCACTCCGCACCGGCTCTCGCAGCACCGGCGCCCGCGCCTCCATTCTCCAGCGCTCGCTCGTCGTCCTCCAGGCCGCCCTCTCGCTCGTGCTTCTCATCGGCGCCTGCCTCTTTGCACAGAGCCTTAATAAACTCCAGAGCACCGACCTGAAGCTCGACTCGAGCAACCGCTACATCGTCCATATCAATCCTCAGGCGGCCGGTTATCGCGGCTCCCAACTCGGCCCGCTCTATCAGGCCTTCGACGATCGCTTCCACGCCGTCCCTGGCGTCGTCCACGTCTCCTGGGCCACCTACACCCCAATGGAGGACAACAACTGGGGCTCTGGATTCAAAGCGGAAGGAATCGAAAAAGGGTTCGGAGCTTCCACCGTCTATGTCTCTCCCGAGTACTTCGACTCCGTCGGAACCCGGCTGCTCAACGGACGCGTTTTCACTCGCCAGGACACCCCCACATCGCCCACCGTCGTCATCGTGAACAAGACGCTGGTGAACGATGTCTTCACCAAAGGCACTAACCCCATCGGCAAGCTCATCGGCTACGGCGGCCCCAAAGCTCCGCTCGAATTCCAGATCGTCGGAGTCGTCGACGACACTCCCTACCAGAGCGTCCGCTGGAAAGATCACACCATGGTCTTTTTCCCGATGCTCCAGCGCCCCGCCAGCAATCACGGCCCCATCGACACAGATATTTCCCTCTACGCCGGCGCCATCGTCATAGAAACCGCGCACCCCATGCCCGACATGGAATCCATCGCCCGCCAAACCCTGGCCAGCATCAACCCCAATTTAGCCATCTTGAAATTCCAGACCTTCGATCAGCAGATCGCCGATCAATTCACGGAAGAGCGCATGATCGCCCGCCTCACCACCCTCTTCGGCGCGCTCGCCCTTCTGCTTGCCACCATCGGTCTCTACGGCGTCACCGCCTTCACCGTCGCCCGCCAGACCGGCGAAATCGGCATCCGCATGGCCCTCGGCGCGGAACGCCTCCGTGTCATCGCCATGGTAATGCGCGGCGCCATGATCCAAACCGTGCTCGGCTTGTTGATCGGAATCCCGGCTGCGCTCTTCTGCGTCCGCTACGTCGAAGCCCAGCTCTACGAGATCAAAGGCGTCAGCCCCGTCATCCTCTCCATCGCCATAGCCACCCTGGTATTCGCCGCCTTCTTCGCGGGACTCATCCCCGCCCGCCGCGCCTCCTCCATTGATCCCGCAGTAGCGCTGAGAACGGAATAGCCGCAAGGTGAAAGGACCAACAGCTCGTCCGGATTTGCGGACCAGCAAGCCAGTCCGGACTTATGGCGTCGCCCTCCGACGAGGGAAGAAGAAGAACTCGGCGGAAGACATATCCAGCAGGCAGGGAACGGGACTGGGCGATGCGGCTCGTTCGCCCTGTTGACTAATCGGTGGGAACTACTGAATCGCTGGTCACACTTCATTAGACAAAGGTGGTTTACTCATGTCGTCTCTGCGACAGTCCACCACGAGTCGTTTATCCCCTGCTAAACGCCTGCGCGCACGCAGTTACGCCCCAGGCGCTTCGCTCGGTACAGGGCTTCGTCCGCCTGGTGAATCAGATCTTCGGCCGGCATGATGCCGTCGTGCGACGCCACACCCAGGCTGCAGGTCACCGTAAGCGGGCCGCAAGCCGTCGCAACCGGGGTTTCCGCTATGGCCCGCCGGAAGTCCTCCGCGCGCTGCACGCCGTTCATGGCCGAGCAGCCAGGCAGAACAATGAGGAACTCCTCGCCGCCATAGCGCCCGGCGAAGTCGTAAGGCCGCATCAGTTCGGCGATGCGCCTCGACGCTTCCTGGAGAACCGCATCACCCGTCAGATGCCCATAGGTATCGTTGACATTTTTGAAATGGTCCAGATCGATCATGACGACGGCTATGGGCAGTTGCTCGCGCTGGGCCCGAGAAACCTCCTTTTCCAGCATCTCGAAGATCACCCTGCGATTCCAGAGATCCGTCAGGCTGTCTTTCATGGCCTGCGCCTTCAGGGCGCGCTGCGCGTCTTCCGCCACTTTCCTGGCAAGCTGGAGTTCGCCCTTGCTCTGGTGAACCTGATCTTCGAGCCTGTGGGAACGCGATAAGAGGTAACGAACCCGCACAATATGAACAACGAAGCCGAGGACCGCCAGCAGAATCACGCAAAGGGCCGGGAACCAGTCCGTTTGCCAATAACGGGGGGTCACCACGATTTGCAGGTCGGTAATTCTGGGGCCCCACACGTTAACGCCGTCCACCGCTTCAAGCTCAAAAAGATAATGCCCGGGAGGCAGCTTGTCGTAGGTCGCCTGGCGCTCCTTGCCTGCCTCTGTCCAGTCCTGATCGAACCCGACGAGCCGGTAACGTAAGTGCACGTGATCGGAGGCCGGCGTTTCCGGAGCGGAGAACTGGATTTCGAGCTCTCCATCACCCGGTCCGGCGGTAACTCCCTGTTCGGTGGCGAGCAGCTGTTGATTGAAACGCACCTGTTCGATCACGGGCCGAAGCCGCATCGTTCGCGCCTCATTGCGTGCGCGGTCGACCGCAGTTGCGCCCGAACTGACAAGCTGGAGGCGCCCCGGCGAATTCTGTTGAGGCTCGGTGTTCTGGTTGAGCGTCGCCGAGATGTATCTGACCGTCGGCTCTGGTCGCTCCTGAGCAGCACAGGACCGGGCCTGAACGCCAACCAGAATTCCGGACAGCATCCAAAACACCAGGAAGCGGGGAACACTCGTCTCTGGCCTAACTGAGCTGGACTGAGCCTGAGACGATGCGGGAAGGCGGCGCTTACATGCCAGAGGCAATCCAGGCGGCGCACACTCTCTTCCCTCATAGGTCCGGCGAATTCTGCCGTCGGGTCCCACGTCTCCAGCGAGCATAGACACGCGCCAGTTTGGCTGACGCATCCCTTTCCTGTGCCATCCTGCCCTGGATCAGGCAATTGGCCTCCAGGCTGGACACGCACCGTAGTCATCAGCGACCGCATTCGACGGCCGGTTATGGCGGTTACACTTCGCCGTCCTAAAGAAAATCATCGACGATACAGCCCTTTTGGACCATACAACTTAAGCTCGGTTTGACTAATACATCTGCGACAAAATAGCCCTTGTGCCAATACGTTGCCAGCGACCTTTGGGGCACTCCTTACCTCTGGGCCGACGGTACCGAGTCGCGGATCCGGTCTCTTTCTCCTTCGAGCAGGCAGAATGACCCAAACCTTTCCCAAATCTGCTGTACGATAAAGCGCATCCTCGTCGCCCCGGAGCGCTGAATGAGACAACGACTCGCCGCCGTTCTTCTCGCAGTCCTCCTCCCTGGCGGCCTCTTCGCGTCTGTTTCTCTCCTCAAGGAAGTTACTGTTCACGGGGCTGCCAGGGCGAGCTCTGCCACCCCATCCTCTGGCGCAGTCTCTGACACGGCGTCAGGCACAGGCTCCGCCGGTTGGAACAAACAGGCTGCCGCGCGCTATCTGGACGATCGCGAGGTGTGGTGGCAGGGCTGGCCTCGAGCGCAGAAGGATCACGGCACGGTATGCATTTCCTGCCACACGGTTGTGCCTTACGCCATGGTTCGGCCTGAGTTGCGGCGCGACCTTAGTGAATCCGCGATGAGCGCACCCGAAGAGACGATGCTGGCCAGCGTTGAAAAGCGCGTGGCTGGCTGGTCGGAGATGGTGCCGTTCTACTCGGACGAAAAGTCGGGGCCGGGCAAGACTGCCGAATCGCACGCGACGGAAGCAGTGCTGAACGCGGTGGTTCTGGCCAGTTACGATGCGACGAGTCACGGGGCACATGGCGAAGTGCGCCCGATCACTCGCAAGGCATTCGAGAACGCGTGGGCTCTGCAGGAAACGACGGGGCCCCTGGCTGGGGCATGGAAGTGGCAGGATTTCAAGCTGGGGCCGTGGGAAGCGTCGGAGTCAGGGTACCAGGGGGCGGCGCTGCTGATGTTCGAGGCCGTGAATCTGCCTGGCGGTTTTGCGCGGGAGCCTGGTACACGCGCTCACCTCGACCCGCTGCGCGACTATCTGCGGCGCAACTACGCTGCTCAGCCGCTGATCAATCAGGTGTACGTGCTGTGGGCGTCTGCCCGGTCGCACGCGGGGAAGGCGCCGAAGCTTCTGACTCATGCTGAGCGCGAGGAGGTGATGGCCGCGCTGCGGGCGCAGCAACAGGCTGACGGCGGATTTCGCACGGCTTCGCTTGACGCGCGCGACCGCATGGACCACACCGCGCAACCGGTCACGAGCGATGGTTACGCCACGGGGCTCGTGGTCCTGGCGCTCGAGGCGCAGGGCAGGCCGAGGCGCGAGCCTATGCTGAGCCGCGGCCTTGCGTGGCTGGCGCAGCATCAGCAGACGGATGGAGCGTGGAGCGCGGCGTCTCTCAACAAGCAGCGCGATCCGGCGAGCGACCCGGCGCTGTTTATGACGGACGCGGCGACGGGGTACGCTGCGCTGGCGCTTGAGGGCCAGCCTTAGCGGGCTGCCGGTCGTTGAATCACATCAATAAGGGATTCAGCAGAGCGAACTGCTCAGAGTGAGCGGCCTTCAGCAGAGCGTCGTCGGCACTGACAAAACAAATGTCGGATATTTGGAGTGTGTCGCGCATGACTACACAACATGCAAGGTGCAGTGCGTCCAGGGCCCGCAGTGGGTAAGCATCCAGCACCAATTTCGCTCGGTATCTACGCAGAAGTTCTCGAACGGATCATGCTCCTTGACCTAAGGTCCACCCACCCGTAACCTCAAACCATCCCCTACCCACGCAGAAGGACCACGCCATGCTGATCACCCTGCTCGATCTTGAACGCGAGCCGGTCAACTTCGACCTTGCCTTTACTCCTGGAGCGATCGACTATGGGGAAGAAGCCACACAAATTTCTCCACTCGCGGTCGCGGGTGTGGCCGAGCTTCTCAAAGAACATCGCGGACCGAAAGAGATCGTCCCCGACATTCGCACGAGGGCACACTGGTCGGGGGATTTTGAAGCTCCGTGCGCCCGTTGCCTTGAGCCTGTTCGGCACTCGCTTGCGGGGGACTTCGACCTGCTGTTTCGCCCCCTTGGTATCGATGCGGGTCCCACGGAGCGGGCCCTCGTACCGCCGGAAACGGAAATCGGTTATTATCAGGAAGGCGGCTTGGCGCTGGAAGACGTTCTGCGCGAGCAGGTGCTTCTAAGCCTCCCGGTGAGAACGCTTTGCCGCGAGGACTGCAAAGGGCTCTGCCCACGCTGCGGGCGCAGTCTGAACGCCGAACCGTGCATTTGCGAGACCCAGGGGGTCGACGCGCGATGGACGGCTCTTTCAGGGTTGCGCGACTTGGGCCGGCAGACGAACGAGCCAGAAGAGAAACAGGCCAGTAAGATCGAACATTGAAGCATTTTTAGCGGTACTTTGCCCGGGATTCTGCGCTGCCTCAGCCTCGCCCGGGAGCGAAAGGAAATCAGCAATGCCGAATCCAAAGCGGCGCCATTCCAAGGCCCGCACCTCCAAGCGCCGCGCGCACGACTTTCTCACGCCGAGCGGGCTGTCCGAATGTCCTAATTGTCACGAGCGCAAGCTGCCGCATCACGTTTGCCCCAAGTGCGGCACCTATAAGGGGCGCGAAGTTCTCGAAGTCAAGGAAGCCAGCTAGCACGACACGATGCTGACCGACATCGCACTCGACGCCATGGGCTCGGACAAAGCTCCTGAGCCGGAGATTCGAGGCGCGATTCTCGCCTGCGGTAACCTTCCCGTTCGCGTTCACCTCGTCGGGCCAGAGCCCCTGCTGCGGCCGCGGCTTGCCAATGCCCTCGGCTTCTCTCGCCTGCCCATCTCCATCGTGCACGCCGAAGAATTCATCGGCATGGACGAAAAGGCTGCCCAGGCCGTTCGCACCAAGCGCAACAGCTCCATGCGCATCGGCCTTAAGATGGTGAAGGAGAAGCGCGCCGCCGGGTTCTTTACTGCGGGCAACACTGGCGCGGGCATGGCCACCGCGAAAATGGTTCTGGGAGCTCTGCCGGGCGTCGATCGCCCTGCGCTCGCCATCGTCGTGCCCACGCTTTCCGGGTCGCCGTGCGTACTCCTCGACGTGGGCGCGAATGTCGACTGTAAGCCGCAAAACCTCGAGCAGTTCGCGGTGATGGGAGAGCTTTACGCGCGCTCCGTTCTCCGCATTCCGCGCCCCCGCGTCGGCATCCTTTCCGTCGGCGAAGAAGAAGGCAAGGGCAACGACCTTACCCGTGAGGCATCGGTCCTGGTGCGCAAGCTGCCGGTGAATTTTATTGGCAACGTCGAGGGCCGCGATATTTATAACGGCAACTGTGACGTAATCGTGTGCGACGGATTCGTCGGCAACGTGGCACTGAAGACGTCGGAAGGGCTGAGCCGGCTGGTGCGCGAGATGCTGAAAGTTTCGTTAACGCAGACGGTGACAGCGCAGGTGGGCGCATTGCTCTCGCGCCGCGCGTTTAACGCGTTCCGCCGGCGGCTCGATCCTTCCGAATACGGCGGCGCCCCGCTGCTGGGCGTGCGCGGGGTCTGCATTATCGGGCATGGTTCGTCGAACGACCGAGCCATTATGAACGGGATCCGCGTAGCCTCAGAATTCGCGCAGGCCGGCGTGAACGACCGCCTCGAGCGCGAATTCGCGTCGCAACCCGCCCAGGATCCCAGCGAGGATCTGCAGTTGCCGATCCAGTGATCAACCGTGAGCCCCAGGCAAAACGCGAAGGGGCCCCGACTCGACTTTTGCAGCCCTGTCCATTTTCCGAGTCGTCTCTGCTTTTAGTCGTGAGCGCTGGCCCGGGCGACCCCACCCTCCGAGTTCCAGGGCCACCGCCATGCATCCCTTCCGCAGCTGATCGGCAACCTCGCGTCGCGCCAGTGCCCGAGCCACGACCATCCCACCCACGCACATTGCGGCAATCGCCTCTGCCTTTGACTTTCTTCCCCGGCCCCCCTTGACACTCTTCTCCAGCACGCTCACCATCGCCAGAAATACCGTCTCGAATGCCTTTTTTGCCCGCTCGCTCCCGCGTGTGACATCGCCGGGCAGCGCCACCATGGGGCATGAATTTTCGACGTCCTCAAAGTGCTGCTGCGATAAGTAGGCTCGCACCACCTGTGGCCCCGCATCCTTCGCCGCCAGGTCCACCTTCACACCCTCCCAGCAGTTCTTCCACTCCGGATCGGTGAAGAAGCAACCAAGCACTTCCGTATACAGCTCGCTCTTGCTCCCGAAATAACTGTAAAATCCGCCTCGCGTTAACCCCGCGCCCGCCATGATCTGGTCCACGGACACGTTGTCGAATCCGTGCCGGTTGAACAGCCTCCGTGCGCTGTTGACGATCTTCGCTTTGATCTGACTGCGATGCCCCTCGGGATAAGCCATGCTCTTCCTCCTCGCCTGTCTCGCAAGTATGCGTCGCGCTTTTACGCTGGTCCATCAAAATATGACCTTGAACATATTTCGTTCGCATGTTTCCATTCCTTGACTCCCAGGGAGGAGATTCCAGATGCGCCAACCACCACCCGCCTCCACCCGCCGCCACTTTGCCGGCAGCCTCGCGGTCGCGCTCGGCGGCCTTGCCGTGACCTCTGCACTTCACGGCGAGACACCGCCGCAGACCATGCAGCAGCTTCCGCCCGCAACTCCAGGCGACCCGCGGACCGCGCTGCATCAGGAGATCGATCTGCCTGCGAACCCCGCGCGCATCGCAGCCGCGCTTCTCGACGAGAAGCAGTTCGCGGCATTCACTGGCCTGCCCGCGACCATCGATCCGCACGAAGGCGGCGCCTTCTCCATGTTTCAGGGAATGATCGTCGGACGCACGATCGAGATCGTCTCCGTCCAGCGCATCGTGCAGGCATGGCGTCCCACCCACTGGGATCCCGGCGTCTACTCGCTGGTCCGGTTTCAATTCAAACCGGCCGCGAGCGGCGCCACAGTCGTCCTTGACCACGCGGCATTCCCCGCCGGCGAGTATGACCATCTGAGCGCAGGCTGGCACGAACACTATTGGGAGCCGCTCAAGAAATTCCTCGGCTGAAAACGGGGCGGCGACCCCAAACAGGGCGGCCCGAAACGGAACAGAGCCGCCCGGATCGGCCTACCTCACAAACGACTGTGACGAGGTTCACATCCTTACCCCTTCGCGGCCAGGTACCGTGATATCGGGAAGAACCTCGCCATGAATATCACCATCCTCGGCGCCGGAGCCATGGGTTCGCTCTTCGGCGGGCTGCTGGCCGAAGCGGGTGCCTCCGTCACTCTCCTTGACGTCAACCAGCAGCACCTCGACGCCATCCGCCGCGATGGCCTGCGCCTTGAGACCGACGCCTTCTCTCGGCGCATCACTCAGCTCGCGGCTTGCCGGCCCGAGGAAGCAACCCAGATCCCCGACCTGCTGCTGATCTTCACCAAGACTTATCAGACAGGTCCCGCCCTCACTTCCGCCCGTCATCTTCTGCGCCCTGACACCTGGGTTCTCACGCTCCAGAACGGGCTGGGCAACGTGGAAGCCATCTCCGCCTTCGTTTCGCGCGAACGCATTCTCGTTGGCGTCACGACGATCCCCGCCGACTACATCGGTCCTGGGATGGTCCGTTCCCATGGAGGCGGCCAGGTGCGCATGGCAGCTGCCGACCCGACCGCCGCCCCCATAAGCGATCACTGCATGTTGGCGACGGTGGTGGACCTCCTTACCAATGCTGGCCTCCCCTGTTCAGCGGACCCTAACGTCTGGGCCGCCATCTGGGAAAAAGTGGCTTTCAACGCCGCATTCAATGCCCTCTGCGCCGTCACCGGTTGCACGGTCGAACAGATCGAGCTTGTTCCCTCCGGCCCAACCACCGCGCTCGCCGTCATTGCCGAAGTCATAGCGGTCGCCGACGCCGCCGGGATCCCTGCCAATCTCGACCGCACCCAGGCTATGGTCCTCCAGTCCTTCAAGACTCATGCGGGTCATCAGCCCTCCATGCTGCAGGACGTTCTTGCCCACCGGCGCACCGAAATCGACTCTATTAATGGGGCGGTCGTGCGCGCCGCCGGCTACCACGCGATCCCGGTTCCCAACACCGCGATGCTCTACACGCTGGTTCGTTTGATCGAAGAGCGCCAGCTTCGACCGGCGGACGAGGCGGCGGCCAGTCATCATGAGGAGTTGCTCGCGTCGTCGTGAATCCTCAATGCGCCACGAGTTCAACCTCACCGAATCAACCGGCGAAATCCAGGTCCCGCGTCTCCGCGACCATCCCCAGGCCCACCAGCGTGAGCAGAGCCGAACCTGCCAGATACGCCCCGACACTCCAAAGCCCGTACCGGTGCCCCAGCCAGGTGGCCACGTACGGCGCCATCGACGCGCCGAGAATGCCGGCCAAGTTGAACGCCAGGGAGCTTCCCGTGTACCGTACACGCGTCGGAAACAACTCGCTCAGCAGGGTCCCCAGCGTACCGTAGGTCACGCCCATCAGCCCGTGGCCCAGTACCAGCATGCCCATCACGCCCCATGGCCCGGCGCTAAACAGCCAGGACAGGGCAGCACCGAACAGCCCCAGCGCAATCGTAACCGTCACCATTACAAATTTCCGTCCCAGAGCCGCCAGCTTCGCCGACAGCGGAACCCCGAGCGCGAAAAACAAATTCCCTCCCAGCTCCATCAGCAAAAATTCCTGCCGCGAATACCCGAGGACCGTCGTGCCCCAGAGCAGCGCGAAGGTCGTAATCAGATACACGATCGTGAAGGTCGCGAGGCTCGACAGCACGCCCGCCACCAGCGCCTTCCTGTAGCGTGTAACCACGGCCGCCAGCGGGACCCGCTCCTGCTCCCCGCGTGCACGAGCCTCGGCAAAGACGGGTGTCTCAGTCAGCGTGAGCCGCACCCATAGCCCCACGCCCACCAGCACCGCGCTCGCCAGGAACGGCAGCCGCCAGGCCCAGTGCACAAATTGCGCCTCGGTCGTCCAGTGCGAGAGCAGCAGAAAAGCCGCCCCCGACGTAAACAGCCCCAGCGGCGCCCCAAGCTGAGGAAACATCCCGCACCAGGCACGGGTCTTCGCCGTCGCGTTTTCGACCGCCAGCAGCAGCGCACCGCCCCACTCGCCTCCCAGGCCGAGCCCTTGCCCGAACCGGCACAGCGAGAGCAGCAGCGGCGCCCATATCCCAATCTGCGCGTAGGTCGGGAGCACGCCGATCGCGACTGTCGAGACACCCATGGTCACGAGAGCAATGACGAGCGTCGTTTTCCGCCCGATGCGGTCGCCGAAGTGTCCGAAGAGAGCCGACCCGAGAGGGCGGGCCAGGAAAGCAATCCCAAACGTGGCCAGCGATGCCAGCCGCGCCGATACCGGATCGGACTTGGGAAAAAAGAGGGCAGGAAAGACGAGCACTGCTGCGGTGGCATAGATATAAAAGTCGAAGAACTCAATCGTCGTGCCGATCAACGATGCGAGCAGAACCTGCCGGGCCGAGTTCTTCTTCTCGATTGTCAGGGGGCTCGCGTTCATTCGGGGATTAGCGGCCAGCCTATCACGCTGTCCGTAAGTTTCCTTCCGCGCGGCTCTTATTAAGACTCTGTGCCCCTGGAGTCTCTTTGGCATGGACCGCTGCCCTGAGCCAAAACCGGGTCGCCGCGCTCATCCCGGCGCCGTTTGATCGAAACAATCCGCCAGCTTCAACCGAAAATTTCCCGCAAACCGCAAAACCATCCCGCCAATCCCGTGTTTAACGCTCCAGGACCCCAGTAACCCGGCGCCGGTTTTGAAAGCCACAGGGCCCTTCGGCAGACGCAGATTGGCCCGCCTGCCGGTCCACGAAACCCAGGTATTTCAAATACCTGCGGGGGCCATGAGGGGCTTATGACACTCCGCGCTTTTCTTTCCTCCCTGCGCCCGTTCCAAACCGCAACATCGACCAGCCGGCAATCCAGCCCATCCACCTACGACCCCACATTCCCCGTCTGGCGTCGCTTCACTGCCCTCGCTCTCGCCGCCCTCCTGCTTCCCTTCGCTCAGCTGGATCTGATCGCCCAGCAAGCGCCCCCGGCCAATCCAGGCTACGACCAGCAGCAACAGGACTATCCGCCCCCGCCCCCGGACTATCCGCAATCGCAGTCCAGTCCGCAGCAGCAGGATGTCCCTCCCCCACCCCCGGATTACCCGCAACCGCAGTCCTCGCAGTCCCAACCCGGCCCCCAGCAGCCCTACCCCCAGCAGCCGGATTACCAGCAACCGGCCCCGCCCCCCAGTCAGCAATACAGCCAGCCATACCACCAGCAGTACGCTCCCCAATATCCCCAGCAACAGCAGGCGCCCCCCTACCCATACCAGTCTTATAACCAGCCGCCGCCCCAGCCCCTGAACCAGCCTCAACCCCAGGGCCTCAGCCCCGATCAGCTTGACCAGCTCGTCGCCCCAATCGCTCTCTATCCCGACACCCTCATCGCCCAGATCCTGGCCGCCTCCACTTTCCCCACTCAGGTCGCTGAGGCCGATCACTGGCGTCAGTCGCAGCTTTACGCCGCTCCCACCGACATCGCCGCAGGAGCCAACGCCCAGCCCTGGGACCCCAGCGTCAAAGCCCTCACTGCTTTCCCTCAGGTCCTCGCTGAACTGGACCAAAACCTCTCCTGGACCACCGAGCTCGGCAACGCCTATTACAACCAGCCCCAGGACGTCTTCGACGCCATCCAGGCTATGCGTCAGCGCGCCCAGGCTGCCGGCACCCTTCAGAGCACACCCCAGGAAACCGTCACCGACGACCAGGGATACATCGCGCTCGCCCCCGCCAACCCGCAAATCGTTTACGTCCCAACCTACGACCCATGGGTTGCCTACGGCGCGCCCATCGCCCCGTGGCCTGGCTTCGCAGTGTTGGGAGCCATCGGCGGCTTCGGACTTCGCTTCGGCCCCGGCATCGTAACCTCCGCCTTTCTCGCCATGCCCTGGGGCTGGCTCGGCTGGGGACTCAGCTGGCTCGGTCACTGCCTCTTCTTCGATCACCAGGGTTGGTATCCACACAGTCCGTATCTCTCTGACTGGGGCCTTGCCCATGGCGGCCCGCGCGGTTACTGGGGGCGCGCAGCTTACGCCCACTACTACAACCACGGCTACGAACACGGCAATTACTATGGCCGCCCCGTCGGCAATAACTACAACCGTGGCTTCGGCCAGACCCGCTCCTTCGGAGAAAGCCGCGGCTTCACCGAATCCCGCAATTTCGGTCAGGCGCGCAGCTTCGACAACAATAGATTTGGTGGCACCCGCAGCTTCGCGGACCCACGCTCCAGCTTCAACAACCACCCCGGCTACGCCGCCAACTATGGCCGCCAGCAAGCCTTCAACAACGCTCCCGCCTTCAATGCCCGCTCCGGTTACGGCAACGAAATTCGCGGAAGCTACGGCTTTGACAGCCGCGGCCAGTTAGGCTACCGCAGCCCTGAAGGAGCCCGCCCATCCCAGAGTTACAGCCAGAGTTACCGCAGTCCAGCACAGAGTTACAATCGTCCCACCCAGAGCTTCGGTCAGAGTTATAGCCAGTCCAATAGCTTCGCCCGTGGCGGCTACAACAACTCCTTCCGCCAGCCCCAGTCCAGTTTCCGCGAATCAACCCCCACCTACCGCGCCTACGCCGGCTCCTCCGAGCGCAACAGCTTCGGCCAAAGTTCGCGTAGCTTCAGCGGATACTCAGGGCACTCCGGCAGCTTCTTCAACGGAGGTCACTCCGAAAGCACGCCCCACTACAGCAGCCACAGCTTCGGCGGCGGAGGGCACTCCAGCTTCGGCGGCGGCGGAGGCCACTTCAGTGGCGGAGGCCATTCCAGCGGCGGCGGTCATTCCAGCCATAGCAGTGGAGGCGGCGGCCACCACCGCTAATCCCCGGCCTAAAACGCAGCCCGAACACAATCGCGTGCCCCCGCATCCCTGGCCCTGGGATGGGGGGCGCTTGAACGCCGCACCCACGATAGCTCCCATTCCCGCATCCAACCTCCGTACGTCCAATCATCCCCCACCGGAGAATCCCCAATGGATCATCGTGTACGCCGCGGCGAAATCCGCGAAGACCAAATGACCTCCTGGCTCGAAAAACAAACCGCCCACGTCCCCAGCAGCACCTGGCTAGGGGCCTCCCTTGCCTCCATGGTTGCCTCGCTCGCCCTCAAAGCAGCCGGTAAAGAGCACGAAGCTCTCTTCATCGGACAGTGGGCTGCTCCTTTTCTCCTCATCGGTATCTATAACAAGATGGTCAAGCAGCACGGCTCAGACGCAACTGCACAGGACTCAGGCTCCCGGGACTCGACCTCCCGCGACCAATCCATCAACCGGGTCGCCTGAAATCGCCTCCCAACCCCGCGCGGCCGAGTGCCTCCCCACCAGGCCCTCCCCGCGCCGGGACGAAATCCACCGCACCCTCGCCCACCCCTGCCTCATCCAACCCGACGTGAGCCACCATCCAAAAACCTTCACCCTCGGCAAAGACCTCACCATCAACCGCCTCGGCTTCGGGGCCATGCGCATCGTCGGCGACGGCATCTGGGGCGAACCCAAAGACCCTGAAAACTCCCACAAGGTCCTCCGCCGCGCTGTCGAGCTCGGCGTCAACTTCATCGATACCGCCGACGCCTACGGTCCCGCCGTCAGCGAGCGCCTCATCGGCGAAGCTCTGGCGCCCTATACGCACGGTGTCACCATCGCTACCAAGAGCGGCCTCACCCGCCAGGGTCCCAACGCATGGGAGCCGGTCGGCCGCGCTCCCTACATCGTTCAGCAGGTCGAGCTGAGCCTTCGCTTCCTCAAGCTTCAATCCCTCCCCCTCTGGCAGCTCCACCGCATCGACCCTAAAACGCCTCTCGAAGAATCCCTCGGCGCAGCCGCTAAACTCCAGAAGCAGGGCAAGATTCGCCACATAGGCCTCAGCGAAGTCAAAGTCCCCGAAATCGAGCACGCCCGCAAGATCGTCGACATCGTCAGCGTCCAGAACAAATACAACATCGCCGACCGCGCCCACGAAGACGTCCTTGAGTATTGCGAGAAGCACTCCATCGCCTTCATCCCCTGGTTCCCCGTCGCCGCCGGCAAGCTCACCAAACCAGGCGGAGCACTCGATCACGCCGCGAAGAAACACGGCGCAACCCTCAGCCAGCTCTCGCTCGCCTGGCTCCTGCAACGCTCGCCGGTCATCCTCCCCATCCCCGGAACCTCATCGGTTCAGCATCTCGAAGAAAATATGAAAGCCGCCGACCTGAGTCTTTCCGCCCACGACTGGGCCGAAATCGAAGGCACTGCCAAAGCCGCCTGACCTCGATCCAGCGGAGTTGCAAGCTTGAGGCGGAGAAGCCTCCTGTGCGGCGCCGAGCTTTTGACTTTATGAGACCGGTTGCAGTCGGGCTAGGATAGGGAAGGGCCCGGATGGCGAAATCGGCAGACGCAGCGGACTTAAAATCCGCAGACCCGCAAGGGTTGTGGGGGTTCAAGTCCCCCTCCGGGCACCATAACTCCTCAAGTGCGCGCAGGAATCACTCACGTCGCCAGCGTCGCCCCTCGTCTGCAAGAGACTCGCGGCGCCCTCAGAGCAACCATGTGTGTCAAAGTGATGCTTCGGATGTGACCGATGCCTGCGGCGGGTGATGTCGGACCGGTGGTCTTGTCTCCTGAGAAACGAGCTCTCATCGAGACATAGATTGACTTTGGTTGAACCAATCGATAATCATGCGATTGCGATCGTCGCGATTCAGTGGCAACGGATGCCCGTCTCGTTCGTAAATGTGAAGGGCGTACACCTTGTTATTCTCCTGAAGAGCTTCTGCCATGCGGAGAGCCTGCGCGACTGGAACCATCCTGTCGGTTCGGCTGTGGAGGATGAGGATGGGCACCTTGATCTGATCGGCCCAATAGACGGCTGACCGCGCTCGATACTCTTCCTCGGCGCGATGCTCATAATCCGGCCAAATCCTGGCGAAGCCGTCGATGTATCCATTGCCGTTCACAACGCCCATCTCTGGCCTGGAGTCCACCCACGCTTTCACGTCTGTGACTCCGCCGATGACGGCGGCTGCCTTGACGGGAACGCCTCGTTTGAGTGCGAGATAGGTCATCGTGCCGCCGCGCGACAGGCCGAGCATGTAGAACCGGTCCGGGTCCACGAAGTCGAGCGACTTCAGTGCTGGTACGAGGTTCAGAACATCGTCTACTTCGACTCCACCCCATTCATCGCGTTTTACGGTTGCGCCTTCGTACCGGTAATTGGATGCAATGACAACAAAGCCAGCCTTGGCGAACTGGTAAAGATCGGCGATATCAAGGCACGATGTGTTCATACCCACGCAAGGCAGGCCGTTGTCCATGAGGCTCCCCAGTTGGCCGTTGCCTCCACGGTTGAAGATGATCGCTGGCCATTTTTTGGCGCCCGGCACTTTCGGCCTGATTAACACTCCACGCACAGCGAGTTCGTCACTGGCATAAGTAATATCGAGAACGTCGAAGCCAGTTTGCGTCCGCGCCTCATCGTAGACCGAACGCGGGAAATAACCGCGACCGAAACCATCAAGAGATTCATAATTCGGCAGAGGCGCCCTGGGCTTTATGCTCAGAATCTGTCCGTCCGGTTGCTGCGCGGTCACAGACGAGACCAATGCCCCCGCAACAAACTGGATCAGCAGAAAGAATAAACCCGCAATTGAGGTCTTTCGCATCGTGTTCTCCGTGTCATGTCCTCGGGCTGACCGACTCTGGCGCAACTAAAGATCCGTGCGCCTGAAACCGCACATATCTTTAGTCCCTGTTGAAGTGTGGTAAGCATGCGTAGCCAAAATATCGCGTCTGCAGCTATCCTGACTTCAATCGCTATCGAAGAAACGCCTTTATCCGTCGAAGAACCCTTCACGATCGCCAGGAGTTTGCGATGCCTCGCGCGATATCGCGTGTCCGCGCGACATAGGCGCGATGCATATCGGACATCATCGCCGCGACCTTTGGGCCCGCCTTTTCAGGCGTTCCCGAGATAAAAGGTGGGTGCGGATCATACTCTTCCATGAGCTGCACAGCCCGAGCATACTCTTCGTCCTTGATCTTGCTGACCAGCAGCAAACCAAAATCCAGACCAGCCGATACGCCTGCGCCTGTGACCCGATTGCGATCTACCACGACTCTTTCGTTTAGAGGCTCAGCCTCGAGAATGGGTAACACCGTGTCTCGCACGAGCCAGTGCGATGTCGCCGCATAACCCCGCAAAAGTCCCGCGGAGCCAAGCAGCAGCGAACCCGTGCACACACTCGTCACCCATTTTGCGTGGCTGCCTCGATCGCGCACAAAACCTATCGTTGCGGAGTCCGTCATCGCGTTGAGAGTTCCCTGGCTGCCGCCAGGAATGAACAGCACCGTGAGGTCCCGGGGACACGTTTCGAATGTCAGGTCCGGAACGATGGTTACACCTGTATCCGTCACCACGGGTTCCCGCGTCTTTGCAACGATCGAGACTCTCGACCCCATGATGGAAGACAGCGCGTACTGTGGACCGATCAGGTCGAGGGCTGTCATTCCCGGATAAGCGACCATAGCGATCTGGTATGCCGCACTTGTCTGAGCCGCACCTGTCGGATCTGTTGACTGTGACTGCGTTAACGCCTGCGCTTCCCTCGCGCCTTTCGCGAGCGAGGCTGCAACGGCTGCCGCAACAGAAACAGTGAACTGACGACGATTCATTGTGGCCTCCTCTAGCGGCCGAAGCGGACAGAAAGAAGTATGGTTCGCGGCGGTCCAGGTTGAATCCAGTCCTGTACCGGCTGGTGGCTGCCAGAGAAGTGGCGCTTGCTCGGCAGGTTATTGCCGTTTGTCTGAAACGTCGTATGAATGCACTTCTTGACAGAAGTCATAGGACAGCATCGAACCCGTGCGGCCATAGCCAGTCTTTTTGAACCGATGAGTCGCCAGTGTTGCGCTCCATGCACCGGATGGCGCCCGATGCTTCCTTCGCCCCTCATCAGCAAAAGACTCACCCCCGCGCGCCCCGGAGGAACCATCGGGTTGGGGATGCTCCGATGGTTCCTTCGGACTGGGTGGCTAGAAGAACCACCTCTGCACTTGCAGATAGGCGTTGACGTTCGCGGTGCCGATGCTCAGGCCCCCGGTGAAGGCCGTAACGTTGTAGACGGCATTCAGGGCTGCTGCTGCGGCGGGGTCCAGGGTCACTGGAATTCCGTTCAGGCCGAGGTAAAACCCGTACACCGGCTTGAGCGGGGTGATTCCAGAGGGGACGGCCAAGTCGAAGAGTGGAAGGCGGCCGACCAGCTTGCCCTGTGCGCTGACCAACCCGGTGATGACCGGCGCGCTACCGGTGGTATCGATGATGAAGCTCTGCAACGTCACCGTAATGCCGCCAGCTGTGAGAGTAAGGCCGCCGGAATGCAGGATGTTGCCTTCCGCTGTGTCCAGATCGATGGCGCCGCCGACGATGGGGAAGTCCGCAGTGCCGTTGTAAATCCGGGTGGGAGAGACGGTCCCGGGCGTGACCTTGAGGGAGGTCAGTGCTCCGACGAAGGTGCTGCTGAGCTGAACGGTGGTCACACCCGCATCCACCGTTTTGGTTTGCTGCGCAAATGCCGACGTGCCGAGCAGGAACAGCGTAATCGCCAGTCCCGCTTTCACTGTTTTTGTTGTCATGGTTTAGCCTCGCTCCTGAAAATCGATGACCCTGAGGTCACCCTGGTGAACATAACGAGGGACGGGGGCAGCCTGGATCTCTTTGGGATCTTGAAAAATCCGAGAAAACGGCGGGGTGGAGTCAGGGGACCGGGGTTTTGGGTAAGGCGTTTGGGGAGCGAAGAGACAGGACGTCTCGGGAGCTGGGTCAGGGTCCGACCCGCAGGATTTCTCTGCCGGGATTCGCTGCGATGGCGGAGCCGGATTCGGCGGTGAGAAGGGCTCCCGCCATCGAGTTGAGTGCCGGGCCGGGCGGGACAAAGAGGAGGCCGCCGCCGGAGCGGTCGACCTGGACCTGGCCGACATTGACCGGTTTGCCGGTGCCTTTTTGGTAGAACCACAACTGGAACGAGCCGTCGGCCTGAAGAGGGGGAAGGTCACGGGCGACGAGGAGCAGGCCGGAGTCGTCTTTCCAGAAGACCCGGGCGGAGGCGTCGGCGCCTGGGGCCGGCTTGAGGTCGAGCTGCGATAAAGGCGCCGACTGGAGGAGGGCGATCATCCGGTCGTTGAACGCCGGGCGAGCGGATTTCTCCTTCTCATACAGAGCAACCTGGAGTTGCGCCTGGCGAAGGCTCGTTTCGAGGGCATGGGCCCGCAGCTGGGCTCGGAGGAGCTGGTCCTGAGTGGTCTTGAGAGCCTGATCGGCCGAGGCTTTTTCTGCCCGCAAAGCGTCGATTTCGTGCGACGCGATGCGGGCCTGGTCCTGGCCAGTGAGAGGCGGCTGGCCGTTGGGCATTGCGGATTTTCCGGCGCGGACTTGGGCGGCCTGAGACAGGGCTTCCCCGCGGCGTGCCCCGTCGAGTTCGGTTCTTGCGTGCCGAAGCGCGATCGCCAGGCCAAAGGCGATCAGCGCGCAGGCTGCAGCCAGGAGCCATGGGGTGAATGCCCAGATTCGCGGCCTGAGCCTCCGGGGCTGCTGGGCGGTGGGGACCGGGATGACTGCTTCGCCCTCGATCCTTCGCCGGAGGCGGTCTTCAGCGCCCGAAGGCAGGGGCACTTCGGGGGCCAGGCTCGCCATTCCGGCCACAAAAGAGTGGGCAGACTGAGCCAGGGGAGTGCAAATTTCGCACCCGGAAGCGAGATGCGCGGCCATGGCGCGCATCTCCGCATCGTCGAGAACGCCGAGGGCGAAGAGATCCCAGTCCTGAAAATGCTGATCGGCGTGGGGGTTCATTGGTTCACCTGGCGTTGCGCTTTCATGGCGGCTCGGAGTTTGTTGAGACCCAGGCGCAGGCGAGTTTTTACGGTGCCCAGCGCTTCATCAAGAGTTTCGGCGATCTCGGCGTGCGTCATGCCTTCGAAGTAGGCCAGTTCGACAACAGTCTTCTGCTCGGGCGGGAGGGATTCGAGCGCGCCTCGCATATTGCGGGCGAGGAAGGGGTCGGCGAGTGCCAGAAGATCGGGTTGCGTCATTGCCGCCGAGGAAGCGGTCATATCGTTGAAAACGTCCTCAACCGGCCGGCGGTTCTCTTTTCGTTTGCGATCGAGCGCCAGATTGCGGGCAACGGTATACAGCCAGGCAATCAGGATTCCGCTTTCAGGGCGGAACATCTCGGGATGCTGCCACAGTTTGCAGAAGACATCCTGGACGACTTCTTCGGCAGCGCCGCGATCGGCCAGCAGGCGGAAGGACAAGGAAAACAGCCGCTGACCGTAGAGACGGTAGAGAGAGGTCAAAGCTTCGGGATCGCGCAGGCGAAGGCGCTCGAGGAGTTCGTTTTCGCGTGGATCCTGGGACAAAGGCGCCTTGCTTCGATGCGTACGGAAGTCCACCTTCACCTGAAACTCGGAGGGCGGGGCTACAAAAGGATTGTAAACCGGCAGAGGCTGGAGGATTGTCGCAGTGTCGTGCGTATCGTGTTTCTGATGGTCGCAAAATCACAGCTGGTTGAAAGCATTGGTGGGTCAGGGTACACTCTGATATAGGACTGCTTTAGTCGTATATTGTGCGCGGGCAGGCTGGGTCGAGCCGGGTTGGAGGATCGAATTGGTCTGCGATCGGGTGATCGTCAAGACGAGCGAATCGATGAACTGCGGGGGAGATGCATGAGCACTGACATGAATGTCGTCCACGAGATTGCAGCGAAGGACTATGAGTGGGGCTTCGTTACAGAGATTGAAGAAGACCGGATTCCGAAGGGGCTGAGTGAAGACGTGATCCGCCTGATCTCGGCAAAGAAACAGGAGCCCGAGTTCATGCTGGAGTGGCGGCTGAATGCGTACCGCTACTGGGCGAGTCAGGCGAAAGCGGACGCGGAGCCGAAGTGGGCGAATGTGACGTTTCCCCCGATTAACTACCAGGGAATTACGTACTACTCTGCGCCGAAGCAGAAGAAGACTCTGAACAGCCTGGACGAAGTGGACCCGGAAATTCTGCGGACCTACGAGAAGCTCGGGATTCCGCTGGCGGAACAAAAGTTGTTGGCAAACGTCGCCGTCGATGCTGTGTTCGACAGCGTGAGTGTGGCGACCACGTTTAAGGCGAAGCTGGCGGAGGCGGGCGTGATCTTCTGCTCGTTCTCCGAGGCGGTGCAGAAGCATCCTGATCTGGTGAAGAAGTATCTGGGATCGGTGGTGCCGCATACCGACAATTTTTATGCGGCGCTCAATGCCGCGGTCTTCAGTGATGGATCGTTCGTATATGTGCCGAAGGGCGTGCGCTGCCCCATGGAGCTGTCGACGTACTTCCGCATCAACGCGGCGGAAACCGGACAGTTTGAGCGGACGCTGATTGTGGCGGATGAAGGCGCGTATGTGAGCTACCTCGAGGGCTGCACGGCGCCGATGCGCGACGAGAATCAACTGCACGCGGCGGTGGTGGAACTGGTGGCGCTGGACAACGCGCAGATTCGTTACTCGACGGTGCAGAACTGGTATCCCGGCGATAAAAACGGTAAGGGCGGGATCTACAACTTCGTCACGAAGCGCGGCAAGTGCCTGGGCCGGAATTCGAAAATTTCGTGGACGCAGGTGGAGACGGGCTCGGCCATTACGTGGAAGTATCCCAGCTGCATTTTGCAGGGGGATAACTCGGTGGGCGAATTCTACTCGGTCGCGCTGACGAACAACTATCAGCAGGCCGATACCGGCACGAAGATGATCCACCTCGGCAAGAACACGAAGAGCACGATCGTCTCGAAGGGCATCAGCGCGGGGCACGGCCAGAACACCTACCGCGGCATGGTCAAGATCATGAAGGGCGCGACAGGCGCCAGAAATTACACGCAGTGCGATTCCCTGCTGATCGGAGACAAGTGCGGCGCGCACACCTTCCCGTACATCGAAGTGAAGAACTCTTCGGCGCGGATGGAGCATGAAGCGGCAACATCGAAGATCGGCGAGGATCAGCTGTTCTATCTGCAGCAGCGCGGCCTGAAAACCGAAGATGCGGTTTCGATGATCGTGAACGGATTCTGCAAGCAGGTGTTTAAGGAGCTGCCGATGGAGTTCGCGGTCGAGGCGCAAAAGCTGCTGGCCGTGAGCTTGGAAGGCAGCGTGGGGTAGGCAACGCTTTTGTAACAGGGCACGAGTTGACTCGTGCCGCATTACGCAAAACAGGGCGGGGCTTTAGCCCTGCGAAATGTGAATCACGAGGGGAACGGATGAGTTTGCTGGAAATCAAAAATCTGCATGTGTCGGTTGATGGGAACGAGATTCTCAAGGGTATCGATCTGACGTTGAATGCCGGCGAGGTCCACTCGATTATGGGGCCGAATGGGTCGGGCAAGAGCACGCTGGCCCAGGTGCTGGCGCGGCGGGATGCGTACGAGGTGACGGAGGGGTCGATCCTGTTTGAGGGCAAAGACCTGCTGGAGATGAAGCCCGAAGAGGCGGCGTGCGAGGGCGTGTTTCTGGCGTTTCAGTATCCGGTGGAGATCCCGGGGATTGGGAACACGTATTTTTTGCGGTCGGCTCTGAATGCGCAGCGCAAGTACCGCGGCGAAGACGAGATGGACGCGATGGATTTTCTTCCCATGTTCCGGGAGAAGCTGAAGCTGCTCGAGATGGATGACAAGCTGATGAACCGGTCGCTGAACGAAGGGTTCTCGGGCGGCGAGAAGAAGCGCAACGAGATTCTGCAGATGGCGGTTCTTGAGCCTAAGCTTGCGATTCTGGACGAGACGGATTCGGGGCTGGACATCGATGCACTGCGGATCGTGGCGGGCGGAGTGAATTCGCTGCGGAGCCCGGAGCGGGCGATGCTGGTGGTGACGCACTACCAGCGGCTGCTGAACTACATCGTGCCGGACTTTGTGCACGTGCTCGTCGACGGGCGCATTGTGCGTTCGGGCGGCAAGGAGCTGGCCCTCGAGCTGGAGGAGCGAGGCTACAGCTGGACGGAACACGAGCCGGCCGGAGCGCGGGCGTGAGGGAGACGGCATTGGCGACTGCGGCGGATACAGGAAGCTGGCTGGAGAACTGGCTCGAAAATTTCACGGAGTTTGCGAAGGTCGCGCCGGGCAAAAATTCGCCGTGGCTAAAGCGGCTGCGCGAGGACGCTTTTGCGCGATTCTGCGACGTGGGTTTTCCCACGACGCACGATGAGGATTGGCGCTTCACCAATGTGTCGGCGATTGCCAGGACGGAGTTTCGGCCGGCCACGACAACGAAGCTGGCGCCCGGCGACACAACGGCATGGCGTGTCGATGATGTTGCGGCGAGTCTGGTCTTCGTCAACGGGCGTTTTGATCGGGAGTTGTCGAAGCTGGAGGGTCTGCCCAGGGGTGTGACGGTCGCGAGTCTGCGCGATCGCATAGAGTCGCATCCGGAGGAAGTTGAGAAGCACCTCGGGCGGTATGCGGATACCCAACGGGATCCATTTGTTGCGCTGAATACCGCGTTTATCGGGGATGGCGCGTACGTGCATGTGGCGCGCGGCGTGGTCGTGGAGGCTCCAATCTACTTGCTGTACCTGTCAACGAAGGAAGATGCGGCGACGATGACCCATCCGCGGAACCTGATTGTGGCGGAGGATGAATCCCAGGTTGCGGTGATCGAGGATTACGCGTCGGTCGGTGGTGAGTGCATCGCGTTTTCGAATGCGGTGACGGAGCTGATCGCGGGCGAGAGCACAGTGGCGCAGCATTATCTGATCGAGCGCGAGCATCTGAAGGCCTTCAATGTTTCGACTCTTCGCATTCAGCAGGGCCGGAGCGCGAATGCGGCTTCGCACTCGTTGCTGCTGGGCGGCGGCCTGGTGCGGAACAACGTGCATCCGGTACTGGCGGGCGAGGGCGGCGAGTGTCTGATCAATGGGCTGTTTCTCGGGACGGGACGGCAGCATCTCGACAACTACATGCACGTGGAGCATGCGGCGCCACATTGCGGCAGCCGGCAGTTTTATAACGGCATCCTGGATGGACAAGCGCACGGAGTCTTTCACGGGCGGATCGTTGTCCACAAGGTTGCGCAAAAGACCGATGCCAAGCAGACGAATCGAAACTTGCTGCTGAGCGACGATGCCCAGATCGATACGAAGCCGCAGCTGGAGATTTACGCAGACGATGTGAAGTGTACGCATGGCGCGACGATCGGGCAGATCGAGGAAAATGCGTTGTTCTATTTGCAGTCGCGCGGCATCAGCGAAGGGGAAGCGCGAAAGCTGCTGCTGATGGCGTTTGCAGAGGAGTGCGTGGAGCGGATGCAATCGACGATGGCTCGTGCCTATATTCAGCGGCTGATCGGCGAACATTTGCTGTTTACGGAAGGCATTGCGCCGCAAATTGGAACGTTGGGCCGGGTGACGGAGAGGGCTTGACACACAAGATCGGGGAGGAGGTTGGATGAGCGCTGCTGCCGCTGTGCCGATTCGCGAGAGGATTGCGAAGCCGTTGGTCGATGTTGGGCTCGATGTGGAGAGGGTTCGCGCGGATTTTCCGATCCTGCGGACGAAGGTCCACGGCCATCCGCTGGTGTACCTCGACAACGCCGCGACTTCGCAGAAGCCACAACAAGTGATTGACGCGCTGGTGCGCTACTACGAGGGCGAGAACGCGAATATTCATCGCGGCGTGCACTATTTGTCGCAGATCGCCACGGAGGCGTTCGAGAATGCGCGGGAGACCGTGCGGGCGTTTGTGAACGGCGCCGACACGAAGGAGATTATTTTCACGCGTGGGACGACGGAGGCCATCAACCTGGTCGCGCAGACCTATGGCCGCGAGCATGTGGGCGCGGGCGACGAGGTGCTGATTACCGCGATGGAACACCACTCCGATATTGTGCCGTGGCAGATGCTGTGCGAGGAGAAGGGCGCGAAGCTGCGGGTTGCTCCGATGAACGACGAAGGCGAACTGCTGCTCGAGGACTTCGAGAAGCTGCTGGGGAAGCGTACGAAGATTGTCGCGGTGAGCCATGTGTCGAACGCGCTGGGCACGATCAATCCGTTGAAACAGATGATTGCTCTCGCGCATGCGAAGGGCATTCCTGTTGTCGTGGATGGGGCGCAGGCGGTACCGCACCTTCAGGTCGATGTGCAGGACCTGGACGCCGACTTCTATGCTTTCTCCGGGCATAAGATGTATGGGCCGACGGGGATTGGCGTCCTGTACGGAAAGGCCGCGCTGCTGGAGGCCATGCCGCCGTACCAGGGTGGCGGCGACATGATCAGCTCGGTGACATTCGAGAAGACAATTTATAACAAGCTCCCGCACAAATTCGAAGCAGGCACTCCGGATATGGCGGGAGTGGCTGGGCTGAAGGCGGCGATTGAGTACATGAACGCTATCGGCATCGCTAAGATTGCCGCGCATGAGCACGATCTGCTGGATTATGCGACGGAAGTTGTTGGCTCGCTGCCTGGAGTCCGCTTGATTGGCGCCGCGCGGGAAAAGGCAAGCGTGCTGTCGTTTGTGCTGGACGAGGTGCATCCCCACGACATTGGGACGATTCTCGATCAGGAAGGGATCGCGGTGCGCACCGGCCACCATTGCGCGCAGCCGGTGATGGAGCGTTTTGGAATCCCGGCAACGGTGCGGGCCTCGTTCGCTGTTTACAACACGCGGGCGGAAGTCGATGCGCTGGCGCGCGGAATCCGCAAAGTGCATGAGGTGTTTGCCTGATGCCGGAGCTGAGAGATCTTTATCAGGAAGTGATTCTGGAGCACAGCAAGGCTCCCAGAAACTACAAAGAGCCACCCGCCGCAAACCAGAGAGCCGAGGGGTACAACCCGCTGTGCGGCGACCGATTCACGGTGTATCTCGAAATGGATGGGGACAGGATTCGGGAGATTGGATTCCAGGGCGCGGGGTGCGCGATCTCGAAGGCATCGGCCTCGATGATGACACAGAGTGTGAAGGGCAAGACAAAGGCAGAGGCGCACGCCATCTTCGAGCAGTTTCATGAATTGGTCACCGGGCATTCGCACGCGCATGAGGCTGAGTTGGGGAAGCTGGCGGTATTTTCCGGGGTTTCGGAATTCCCGGTACGGGTGAAATGCGCGACGCTGGCCTGGCACACGCTGGAAGCGGCGCTCGAGGGCAAGCAGGAAAAGATTTCGACCGAGTAAAGCTACAGGCTACGGGCCACCGGCGTTTCCATGATCATTACCAACCAAACCGTCCAGTTGAAGCGCGAATGCGCGGCGATTGTGGTTCCGGCGGGAACGCCTGTGGTGCTGGCTGCGGGCACGACAGTGCGAATTACGCAGGCCGCCGGGACAAGCTATACGGTTTCGGCAAATGGGATGCTCTACCGCATCGATGAAAAAGATTGCGATGCGCTGGGGCTCAGCGGCCCGGCTTCTGTGGCGCATACCCCTCCCGAGTTCAGCGAGAAAATGGTGTGGGATCAGCTAAAGACGGTTTACGACCCTGAAATCCCGGTCAACATCGTCGATCTGGGGCTGATCTATTCATGTGCCATTGCTCACGATGAACAGGGCGGGAAAAAGATCGACGTTGCGATGTCGCTCACTGCCCCTGGCTGCGGCATGTCCGATGTGCTGAAGGCCGATGTGGAGCGTAAGTTGGCACGGCTGCCAGAGGTGAAAGCGGTGCGCGTTGAGGTGGTGTTCGATCCCCCCTGGAGCCCGGCGCGGATGTCGGAAGCGGCCAAGCTGCAGCTGGGATTCGATCTGGATTACGACGGCAGCTCGCGCGGGACCTTTCCGATCCTGAGATAAGCCCGGGCTTAAGTAACCACAACCGTTACGAATTTGCGCCCGGCGGAAGCCCACCCCATTGCCAGAAGCGAACGTTTCCGGCCTCGGCGATCCAGGCGGAAAGCTGCGGGTTGGCGAAGCGCTTGACGTACGGGACCGCCCAGCCGATGTCCGCGCCGGAATACTGGCTAGGCGTAATGTCCTGCGGAATGCCTGTCGCTTTTGCGAAAATGTCGGGATTGCGCAGGCCGGCTACGCAGATGTTAACGAGGCGATGAATGGCGCCTTTGTTGTAGCTGTAGAGATCCATACCATTGGCCTGGGCCATCTCGGCGATCATGATGAGGGGCGCGAGGGCGTAGAGGTGATAGTGAAGAGCGCGGCCAGCGCGATTCATCTCAAGCGGCAACACGCCGTCGGGGCGAATCTGGTCAACGCCCGCTTTGTAAGAGTCCACCCCCCAGAGAAAGTCGCTCTTGTCGTTGTCGGCGATGCCGGCTGCGGCAACCGCCAATCCTGACCAGTAGCGGTGGTTGTTCCACGCATCGCTGTCGCGGTTGGGTTTCTTGCTGTCGACGTACTCCGTGACGCGGTTAGCGATAGAGCTGAACCATTTCTGAATCTCTTTCTGCTGATCAGGAGTTCCGGCTCCGCTGTTGCGGACTTTGAGATACGCGACGGCGGCGCCGGCAAGCAGCCATTTTTGTTCATAATGTCCCTGGCCCGTGGGCATTTCGCCGGACCACGCGTGCGCCTTTGCTGCGGCGTCAAGCAGGGAGTACACGCACGCTGCGGCGGCCCGGCTGCCTTTGGTGAGGTACGTGTCGGCGGCTTCGGTGGACCACTGGCCAAGGTGGGTGGGGGCCGCGGTGGCCTTCTCTTCAGCTTCCTTTTTGGCCGGGTCGATGACGGAGTGGTGCGCGTCAGTGTAATAGCTTTCGGCGTTCAGCGTTTTCTCGAAGGGCGGAGGTTGCGGGCAGTCGTAGGAAGCGTCGGTGAGTGTGATGGACTGGGCATCCCACGGCGAGCGGAGCTGCGCCTCGACCGCGAGGGGCGAGAGCAGCGAAGCGAAGACGCAGAGCGCGACGGCGATGCTGAGTGGGTGAGTCGGGAACTGAATCCTCAAGTGAGAATTAAAATCGGGTCTCATTCTGATCTGGTCTCAGGCTGCGATCGGATCTGTGCCGGGGCTCATCAGGACTCCGTCGGCTCGACGTAGAACATTTCATTCGTGGGGCGAAAGCCGCTTGATTCGTAGAGGCGGCGGCCTTCCTCCGTGGAGTGGAGAGCGACGACGCGAATGCCGCGCCGGCGGGCTTCGGCAAGCGCCAGGTCGATGAGGTCACTGGCAAGGCGGCGGCGGCGGTGATCCGGCTCGACGTAGACATTGAGAAGATAGGCGCGCGCTGTCGAACTCGGGTCAAGCGGGTGCGGAGGCCAATCTAGGATGAGCAGTCCGGCGCCTGCAACTAGCACTCCGTCGTCTTCCGTGAGCCAGCCGAGGTAGCGGCCGTCGGTGATAGCCTGCGCGACCCACGGCTCGTGGGCCTGGGACATGAGCTGGAGCACCTGATCGTCGCGGCGGCCGGCATCGACAAACATGCGGCGACGATGGCGGGTGATGAGGGACGCGTCGGCGGCAGTGGCCAGCCTCGTCTTCAGCATGATGAGCAGTATAGAACTTAGGATGTGAAGGTGACACCCGGGTTGAAGATCGATCGGAAACAGCTTCGCGCGGGCATGCGCGTGGCGGTAGCTGTGTCTGGCGGTGCGGATTCGGTGGGGCTGCTGCGGGCGCTGGTGGAGTGCGCGGCAGAGATCGGATTGGTGCTGTCGGTGGCGCACGTGCACCATGGGATTCGCGGCGTCGATGCGGATGGAGACGCGCAGTTTGTCGCGGAGCTGGCGGGAGGGTTGGGACTGGAATTCTATCTGCATCGGGTTGACACTCCTGCGATTGCGCGGAAAGAAAAGCAGACGCTGGAAGAGGCCGGCCGGCATCTGCGCTACGCGTGGTTTTCCCAGCTGCTGGCGGAAGGGAAAGCGGACGCGGTAGCAACCGCGCATACCCTGGATGACCAGGCAGAGACGGTGCTGCACAGGCTGCTGCGGGGCTCGTGGACGGAGGGGCTGGGTGGAATTCATCCGGTGGTCGCGGGCGGGCGGGGATTGATTCTGCGGCCTGTTTTAGAGGAGCGGCGAGCGGAGATTCGGTTGTGGCTCGGACAAATTGGGCAGGCGTGGCGTGAGGATGCGTCGAACCAGGATACGGCCCAAACGCGGAACCGGATTCGGCATCAATTGTTGCCGCAGCTGGCTGAGTTCAACCCGCGCATTACGGAGCACCTTGCGCACATGGCGACGATTGCGCGCGACGAGGAGAGCTGGTGGGAGGCGGAGTTGACAAGTGTGCTGCCATCTCTTGTGTTGCCGGGGCGAGCGGTACGCGGGGGAGGACGAGCGGTTTCGACAAGACCGGGCGAAGGCAGCGTGGGGATGGAGCTGGAGCGATTGCGGGGGCTGGCTCCTGCGATGCGGAGACGCGCGTTGCGAGCGGCGGCTGAGCAGTTGGGGTGTGGGCTGAACTTCGAACAGACCGAGCGATTGATGCGGATGTGCGCACCGGATCGAGAACCAGGCGCAGCGCCGAAGGAGCAGCTCACCGTGGACTTGTGGGCGGAGCGAACAGCGCGGGAGTTGCGGCTGATGCGTGCGGCTACGCACACCAGGGATGCCGCGCCGGAGCCGGTCGCAGTGAGCATTCCCGGCGAGGGGCGTGGACTGGGTGTGGAGTTACGCCTGGTGCTCGTGGCCGGCGGCGAGCCCCAGCTCCCTCCCGCGATTTTGCGGGCTCCGCGTGCAGGCGACCGCGTGAGATTGCGCTATTCGCGTGGAGCAAAGCCGTTGAAAGAGATTTTTGTTCGGATGAATATCGACGCTGAGGCGCGTAGCACGTGGCCGCTTCTGGAGTGGGAGGGGCGGATCGTCTGGATGAAGGGTGTCGACGTTGAGGCGGAGATTCCGTTCGCAATCGAGGTGCTCAGGGACGAGAGCGGCGAGCTGTAAGGTCAGCGCGGCCCCGGCTGCGGCCACTCATCCACTACGACGCCGAGGTCGTTCAGGATTTGCATCGTAGCTTCCACATTGCTGCGAATCTGGGCGCGATTGGCGCGCGGGGCGAGAGGATCTTCTTCAACCGCGATCACTCGACCGAAGGGCCAGGTGTTCTCAGGAAGGGCGGCGAGCGCTTCGGGAAGGTCGGAAAGGCGAAGATCGAGAACGCGGCGGCGGGCGGCCGCAGGATGAAGGAGCTCGGCGCCGGGCATGTTCGACGCACCATCCGTCAGGCCGACGTCGGGAACCATGATGGTTAGATTCACAGTGGACGCGCCGACGATGAGGAAGGGATTGGTCCAGCTCTGGCGCGTGTGGATGGCCAGGTAGACGTTCTTCGAGGGCAGGGGAATACTGGCCAGCTGCTGGCGGTCCTGGTCGCGATCGGCCGCAGCGGCGCGGGCCTTCTGCAACGCCTGTTCTCTCGCGGCGGCAGCTGCTTCTATAGAAGATACTGGCTGCCGGGCGGAGCGGGAGCAGCCGCTCGGCAGCACGGCCAGCAGCAGCGTCGCGGCGGGAACGACGAACGATTTCATCGAGAGTTTCAGGTGCAAGAGAGAGCGCTTCCACCTTGAGAATATCAAGCGAAGGTGCGATTGTGCCCTTGTCGATTCGCGAGCTGCAAGGCCGTCATCATCTCGGTCGGCCGGCGGGGTCGTCAAAAATATTTCTCCGGGATCGGTGGGGGCTGTGGTTTCATAGCATTCACACCAACCTGCATTTTCCCGGAGAACATGCGCGACCGATTGGAACGGTATTTCGATTTTGCCGGGCTGAAGACTACCTGGAGGACGGAGATTTTCGCCGGCCTCACGACGTTTGTCACGATGGCCTACATCATCGTGGTGAATCCCTCCATCCTGGGTAAAGCGGGATTGCCGGTGCCGGCTGTGACGGCGGCTACGTGCATCGCCGCGGCCTTCGGCAGCATTTTGATGGGCGTGATTGCCCGCTATCCGCTGGCCTTGGCGCCGGGCATGGGGCTCAACGCGTACTTCAGCTACATGGTCGTCATCAAAATGCACGTCCCGTGGCAAACAGCGCTGGGAGCGGTGTTTCTCTCGGGTGCGATTTTTTTGCTCCTGACGGCGACCGGGCTGCGCCAGGCGATTCTGCAGAGCATTCCGCATGAGCTGTACTCCTCGGTGGCGGGCGGAATTGGGCTGTTTATCGCGTTCATCGGATTTAAGAATGCAGGCATCGTGGCGGCCGATCCCGCAACGATGGTGACGCTGGGAAATCTGCGGCAACCGCAGACATTTCTCGCTTTGCTGGGTGTGCTGCTGATGGCGGCCTTGCTGGCGTGGCGGGTGAAGGGCGCGATTCTGATTGGAGTGCTCACGATTACGCTGGCGGCGATCCCATTTGGGCTGGTTCACTGGAATCCCGCGCCCTACAGCATCGCGGCGATAACGCAGACCGCGTTTCGTCTGAACATTCCCGCTGCGCTGCGCATTGGGCTGGTGGAGATCGTGTTCGTGTTCCTGTTTGTCGACTTGTTCGACAACCTTGGAACGCTGGTGGCTGTGACTAAGCATGCCGGGCTGCTGGGGCCGAACAATGAGATTCCGCGCCTGAGCCAGATTCTGTTCGCCGATGCTACAGCGACGGTGGCCGGCTCGCTGGTCGGCACTTCCACCGTGACGAGCTATATCGAGTCCGCCGCGGGCGTGGCGGCGGGTGGCCGCACCGGCGTAACGGCGATTGTGACTGGCCTGCTCTTTCTCTGCTCCCTGGTGGCAGCGCCGTTTGTCAGCATGGTGCCGACGGCGGCCACGGCTCCCGCGCTGATTGTCGTGGGCAGCCTGATGCTGCACACGCTCGGAGAGATCGAGTGGAAGGAGCCGCTGATCGCGTTCCCGGCGTTTCTGACGTTGGTGCTGATTCCGCTCACAACTTCGATTGCCAACGGGCTGGGCTTCGGAATCATCGCTTACGCAGCGCTGCATCTGGCCATGGGGCGCTTTAATCGCAAAGACTGGCTGCTGTACACGCTTTCGCTGCTTTTTCTCGCGCGTTTCATCTACGTAGCCGGCTCCTGAATCCTCATCCGCTTGTGGGTCCTGCTTTGAGTCCTCGGCCGCTGTAACCTGTACCCTCCACCCTGTACCCTGTAGTGGTGAAGACGAGTCTTTTCGATCTGTACAAGGTCGGGATTGGACCTTCCAGCTCACATACGATGGGGCCCATGCGGGCCGCTCGCCGATTCGCAGTGGAACTGGAAGCAGTCGGCGTGCTGCCGCGCGTCGCCGCAGTGCGGGCTGAGCTCTATGGGTCGCTGGCGCTGACCGGGCTGGGCCATGGGACGGATCGGGCCGTGCTGCTCGGGCTGAGCGGCGAAGTGGCCGCGACGATCGATCCGGCGACGATTGAGCCGAAGCTGGCGGAGATTCGGTCGTCGGGACGGCTTTTGCTGCTGGGGAAGCACCCGGTTCGGTTTCGCGAAGCAGAGGATTTGATTTTCCATCGCGATCAGATGATTCCGCCGGGGGCTGTGACCCAGCATCCGAACGGAGTACGCTTTACGGCGTTTGACACGTCGGGAAATGTGCTGATGACCGGCACTTATTTCTCAATTGGGGGCGGATTTATCGTCGCCGATGGGGAAGAGGCTCTCCCAAAGTCGACAACAGATGCGATTCTCCCGTATCCCTTCGCGAGCGCGGCGGACCTGCTGCGCATGGCCGCAGAGCATGGGCTCACGATTTGGGAGTTAATGCTCGAAAACGAATGCGCCTTACGAAGCCGCGAGGAAGTACGTAACGATGTCCTGCACATTTGGAGCGTGATGCTGGCTTGCACCGAGCGCGGGATGACGACGGAGGGGATTTTGCCGGGTGGGCTTGGCGTGCGACGGCGCGCTTCCCGGCTCGCAGCCCGGCTGCGCGAGAAAGGCTCGATTGATCCGCTGGCCCCGCTCGACTGGGTAACGGTGTTTGCGATGGCGGTGAATGAGGAGAACGCCGCGGGCGGTCGCGTGGTGACTGCGCCGACCAACGGAGCTGCGGGGGTGATTCCAGCGGTTGGCCGCTATTATCGCGACTTCATTCCGGGCGCGGATGAAGATGGCATTCTGCGCTACTTTCTTACTTCGGCCGCCATCGGGGTTCTTTACAAAGAAAACGCCTCGATCAGCGGAGCGGAGGTTGGGTGCCAGGGCGAGGTGGGCGTTGCGTGTTCGATGGCTGCGGGCGGCTTGGCGGCGGCGCTGGGCGGAACTAACGATGAAGTAGAGCACGCGGCGGAGATCGGGATGGAGCACAACCTGGGAATGACCTGCGATCCCATCGGCGGCCTCGTACAGATTCCATGCATCGAGCGCAATGCGATGGGCGCGGTGAAGGCGGTGCAGGCGTGCCGGCTGGCGATGAACGAAACCGAGGGGCACAAGGTCTCGCTCGACCAGGTGATCCGGACGATGTACCTGACGGGTCTCGATATGCAGTCGCGGTATAAGGAGACCAGCCTGGCGGGGCTGGCGCTGAATGTGATTGAGTGCTAGGGCCTGTTAACAGGCCCTCTGGTTTGAACTCGCCTCAGTAGTCACCGTTTCTTTACTTAGCCGCCGTATTACGCAAGGAACTCATGGGCCGACCCGCATCAAGCTCACATCAATTCCATCCCCCAGAGATCGTGCAGGTGGATGACGCCTTCGATGCGGCTCTGTGAATCGACCACGACCAGGGAGGTAATCTTTTTTTCTTCCATCGTGTGGAGGGCGCGGGCGGCGAGTTCGGCGGAGGAGATGGTTTTGGGAGCTGGATTCATGACTTCGCCGGCCGATTTGCGTAAGCCTTCCGGACCATCGCGCTCGAGGAGGCGGCGCAGATCGCCGTCACTAATGATGCCGACGAGCCTGCCGTTTTGTTCGACGGTGGTCATGCCCAGTTTTTTGCGGGACATTTCGTAGATCACGTCCGTCATGGGGGTCGTGGCGTCGACGAGCGGGATGGCGTTGCCGGTGTGCATGAGCTGGCGGACGGTGGCCAGCCGCTTACCGAGCTTGCCGCCGGGGTGAAGCGCGGCGAAGTCTTCGGCGCGGAAGCCCTTGCGAAGTGAAACAGCGATGGCGAGCGCGTCACCGAGGGCGAGCATGGCCGTGGTCGAAGCAGTAGGCGCGAGGCCGAGTCCGCAGGCTTCCGCTGGAACGGAACAGTCGAGTGCGACGTCGCTGGCGGTGGCCAGTGTGGACTTCGTATCGCAGACAAACGAGATCAGTGCATTCCCCATGCGCTGGAGCGTTGCGAGCAGGCGGAGAATCTCCTCTGTTTCTCCGCTGGCCGAGAGGGCGATGACGACGTCGCCTTCGGCGATCATGCCGAGATCGCCGTGGACGGCTTCGGCGGGATGCATGAAGAGGGCTGGGCTTCCGGTGGAGCTAAGGGTGGCCGCGACTTTCTGGGCGACAATGCCGCTCTTGCCCATTCCAGTAACCACCACGCGCCCCCGCGATTGACCGCATTCGAGGATGCGAGTGACGGCGCGTTCGAAATGCCCGGCCATGGGGCCATCGAGGCGCTCGGCCAGGGCGAGCAGGGCCTGGGCTTCAATGCGAACCAGCTGCGATGGAGCGTGAAGATCGGTCATGCGTGGATCAGCTCTGCAACTGGTGATGCTACCACTATGGGGTCGCGGGCTGGTTGGGTCTCGGCTTGTAGAATGGACTTGATAAGGGACGGTAAACTTGCGGCGTAACGTTTTGGTATTGGCGGCGATAGTGACGGCGCTGGCGCTGATGATTGCAGCGGGCGTGGTCAACTTTTTGCATCGTCGGAAGGCGGAGCAGGCCGGGGTGCAGGGGATGAAGATGACGCTGGTGCCGGACAATGGATCCGCGGGCGCCGGCGGCTCTGCGGGATCGGGTGCGGACGGCTCTCCTCCGGAAATAGCGGCGGATCAGAACGCGACGCCGCTCGACGGGAAAATTGCGCCTGGCTTCACCCTGCCGGATTTGAACGGCAACAAAGTGTCGCTTTCAAGTTATAAGGGCAGGCCGCTGGTGGTCGATTTTTGGGCGACCTGGTGCGGACCCTGCAAGGTGGAGATTCCGTGGTTCGAGAAACTGCACGACCAGTATGCGAGCCAGGGATTGGAGATTATAGGCGTGTCCGCGGACGACCTGGATAAAGACGACCCCGAAAAGTTGTTCACGGAGAAGCGGGATATTGCGGATTTCGTCCAGAAGATGCATATGAATTATCCGATTCTGATCGATGCGCAGTCGATTGAGAACTCGTATGGCGGGCTGGATGCGCTGCCGACGACGTTCTTCATCGACAAGAATGGACGGATCGTCGCCTCGACGATCGGGCTGGCGCCGCGGGATGAGATCGAGGCGGACATCAGGAAGGCGATCGGGGGCGGGGCGTCGTGAAATCTGTAACAGTTGCGGTGGCTTGTTTGGCGTTGCTGGCGGCCGCGGGCGCGGCGCAGAAGCTGCCGTGGCAGACGGCGGGCGGCGAAATCGGAAGTCAGGCTGGAAATCCGCAGCAACTGGTGCATTTTCTCTATCCGCAGCAGGTGACGTTGCCGGCGGGGAAGCCTCAGACGATCGAGATGCATTTCAGGGTCAACGAGGGGCTGCACATTAATTCGCATGAACCGAGGCAAAAGAGCCTGATCCGAACCGAACTGATGGAAGCGGAGCCTGCCGGTGTGAAGATTGCATCGGTCGATTTCCCTCCCGGAACGGATTACGCTTTTCAGGCCGATCCGAGCCAGAAACTGAGTGTTTACAGCGGGGAATTTGTTCTGAAGATGCATATCACGACGGAGCGGGGCGATCATCTGCTGGAGGGCGCGCTACGCTATCAGGCTTGCGATACGAATACCTGTTTTCCGCCGCGAAGTTTGCCGGTGGAGATCGATGTGACGGGGCAGTGAGCGCGCCGCACGCCCTATGGAGGGTTGTGCGGGCTCGTCGATGATTCAAAAAAGTTGAGCGACTGGTTACGCCAGGTGACTTGGCCGACGCGTGGAGATGAGGTCAGATCGCTACATACGGCCAGGTGTACAACTGCCGCGAAAGGGGCGGCCACCGATGGTGGGCCGTGCGGGCTTAGTCACGGGTTTCTGCATGGGCCGGCTCCTTATTTCCGCAGTAGTGAAAGCCCGCGAACGCGGGCTTTTTCCTTTCTTTAGCTAATAAGTTCAGGATAGCAGGTTCGGGGGAGAGACCTGCCAACTTTGTTGGCGTGGAAGGCCTGAGCTTTCAGCACTTGTAACTTCGGATCAGTGGTGGAAACTTGACTAACCATGGTCCAGAGGTCACGAGCATGTCTGGAATGCTACTTATGCGCCCTGTGGTGTCGGCTGATGAAGAGACCGGGGAAGAGCGGATGGAGGCGTGGAAGCGGACTCCGTTTAAGACGGTGCGGGTTTTCGAGATGGATGTGCGGTGTGGGAATGCATTTCATGTGAACATAGAGGTATGCACGAGCTTTCGATTGCGCTCAGCATGTTGGAGCAGATCGAGGAAGAAGTGGGGCGGCACAATGGCGCTGCCGTGCTGGCGGTGCGGGTGAAGGTGGGGGTTCTGTCGGGCGTCGATTGCGACGCCCTTGGTTTTGCGTGGGAGATTGCGCGGGAAGGCACGAAGGCGGCGGGAGCGCAGCTGGAGATCGAGCGGGTCCCGCTGCTGGTGCACTGCCCGATGTGCGGGACGACCCACTCGGCGGAGGTGCAGGCAATTTTCTGTCCCCGCTGCATTACGCCGGAGCAGGATATCCTTTGCGGGAGGGAGCTGGAGCTGACCTCACTGGAGATCGATTCGTGACAACGCAGCCGCGTCTGGTGGAAGTGCGCGCTCGCATTCTGAAGGAGAATGACGTGCTGGCGCGGGAACTGAGGGAGCGATTCCGGCAGGCTGGCGTGTGCGTGATCAGCTTCGTTTCGAGCCCTGGATCGGGTAAGACGACTTTTCTGGAGAAGCTGATGGCGCGGCTTGGGGAGCGGCATCGCATTGCGGCGCTGGTGGGCGATCTGGCGACGGACAACGATGCGGCACGTTTAGGGCGGGCGTGCAGGCAGGTGCGGCAGATCACGACGGGAACAATTTGCCATCTGGATGCGAAGATGATCGCGGCGGCTCTGGAGGGGTGGGAGCTTAAGGAGCTGGACTTTTTATTCATTGAGAATGTCGGGAATCTGGTTTGTCCGTCGAGTTATGACCTTGGAGAGCAGATGCGGGTGGTTCTGCTTTCGGCGACGGAGGGCGAAGATAAGCCGCTGAAGTATCCGACGATTTTTAACACTTCGGATGTGGCGCTGATCACGAAGATCGATATGGCGGCAGCGGCGGAATTCGATCGGGAGGCGGCGCGCCGGAATATTCACATGGTTCGGCCGGGGATGCGGATCATCGAGGTTTCGGCGAAGAGTGGCGCGGGAATGGCGGAGGTTGAGGATTTGTTTGCGGGGCAGTTGCGGGATGCGCATCCCGAAAAGTGACATTCAGCAGCTATCACGCAAGTTACGAATACTATGAGCTCACAACCTATGAGTGCCGATTGCCGAGACCAGGCGCGGCGGAATCCGCTCTTCGACTGCGGCGTTTCGCCAGGCGAATAGCTAAATTCAAGATGACGTTGGTTGAATGCTCTAATAGTCCGTATGGCGCCGCACAGCTCAACCACCGACGTGCTCGTGGTCGGCGGTGGCGCCGCCGGGCTGATGTGCGCCATCGAAGCCGGCAAGCGGGGCCGACGGGTCACGCTGCTCGAACACGCCGAGCGAGTGGGTAAGAAAATCCTCATCTCCGGTGGAGGCCGATGCAATTTCACGAACCTTCACACCGGCCCCGATAACTTCCTCTCCGGCAATCGACACTTTGCGAAGTCTGCGCTCGCCCGGTACACGCCCGCCGACTTCATCGCTCTGGTCGAAAGCTATGGCATCCAGTACCACGAGAAGACGCTGGGGCAGCTCTTCTGCGACGGTTCGGCCAAACAAATTGTGGCTATGCTGCTGAGCGAAGCCGCGAGGGCCGGCGTGAAGATCGTCCTCGAAGCGAGGGTTCGGGAAGTTAGCCGCGACCCGGAAGCAGGGGCCGCGCAGGGTGGGGAACGTCCCCGCTTCCGAGTCGCCACTAACTCCGGCACCTATAACGTTGCTAACCTGGTTATTGCCAGTGGAGGCCTCTCGATCCCTAAGATGGGCGCTACCGGCCTGGGCTACGAGATTGCGCGCCAGTTTGGCATTGCCGTGCAGGAACCGCGCCCCGCGCTTGTGCCTCTCACGCTCGGCGGCGCGGAACTCGCCACCTTCGCTGAGCTGACCGGAGTTTCGGCCGAGGTGATGGCTTCCTGCGGCAAGCGGAGCTTCCGCGAGAAGCTTCTCTTCACCCATCGAGGCCTGAGCGGGCCGGCGATTCTGCAAATCTCTTCTTACTGGAAGGGCGCGGAGCACATCAAGATTGACTGGGCGCAGGGCCAGGATTTGCTCGGCGCGCTGCGCGAGCCCAACGCCCGCCGCGATCTGAGCGCCGCAAAGACAGCTTTGCGAGAGAGACTGGCGGCCCGCCTCGCCGACCGGCTGCTTGAAGCAGCGCGTGTAGAAAGCTGGACCAACCATGGCCTCGCCGAGTTAGAGCGCCAACTTCACGCCTGGACATTCACCCCCACTGGCAGCGAGGGCTTCGAGAAGGCTGAAGTGACCGCGGGCGGCGTGGATACCGGCGCGCTTTCCGCGCAAACGATGGAATGCCGGGATGTGCCGGGGCTTTACTTCATTGGCGAAGTGGTGGATGTGACGGGCCACCTGGGCGGATTCAATTTTCAGTGGGCGTGGGCTTCGGGGGCCGCGGCGGGACGAGGGCTATGAACCGTCACCCACCACACGGCTACCCGCCTTGATATTGGCGAGAGAAGGTGGAATTGATTGTCCGCCAGCGAGAACACCATCGAAATTCCCAGCACGACAAAAAAGCTGGCGAAGTAACTGATCTCCCTGCCAAAGAACTTCTTCACTGCTGCTTTCAGACCGAGTGGCAACAGGAGCATGAGGGCGCAAGTAACGGCGAGGCCGACAACGATTGAGAAATCCATGACCGGAACCCAAAACCAGCCCAAGGTTTCGCTAATAACTGCGTCCCATGCTCCGTGCCCTGCCTCAGAACCAGCGAGTCATCAGAACCTTCTGCTCCGTGTAAAACGAGACGGCATCTTTGCCATGCGCGTGGAGATCGCCAAAGAACGAGTTCTTCCATCCGGCAAACGGGAAAAATGCCATTGGGGCGGCGACCGTCATGTTCACGCCGACCATTCCCACCTCGACGCGGCTCTGATACTCACGAGCGGCCTTGCCACTGTTCGTGTAGATCGTGGTTGTGTTGCCGAAATCGGAAGAGTTCACCAGCGCGATGGCATGGTCGAGCGTTTCCGCACGCAGCACGGTGAGGACGGGCCCGAAAATCTCTTCGCGAGCAACCGTTGCGCTGGGGTTCACGCGATCCAAAATGGTGGGACCGACAAACGCGCCTTCCGGATCGGCTTCGACCGAACGGCCGTCGCAGATGGGCGTGGCGCCTTCGGCGATGCCTTTTTCGATGTAGCCGAGCACGCGCTTTTTCTGGTCATGAGTGACAAGCGGCCCGACGGAGACGCCATCCTCCATACCATCGCCGACCTTAAGAGCCTTTGCGCGAGAGACCAGGAGATCGAGGAGCGGCTCCGCGACCTCGCCGACGGGGACGAGGACGCTGCCGGCGAGGCAACGCTGGCCTGCCGCGCCGAAGGCGGAGCCCATGATGGCGTCGACGGTCTGCGGCAAATCAGCGTCGGGCATCACGACCAGATGATTCTTCGCGCCGCCCAGGGCCTGCACACGTTTGCCATGCGCAGCGGCTTCCTTGTAGACAATCTTCGCCACCGGCGAGGAGCCGACAAAAGAAATGGCTTTGATGAGCGGATGCTCGAGCAGAGCTTCCACAACTTCGCGGCCGCCGTGCACCAGCTGGATCACGTTCGAGGGAAGGCCGGCTTCGAGGAGCAGTTCGATTACCCGGGTCGGCGTCATGGGAACGCGCTCGGAGGGCTTCAGCAAAAATGTATTCCCCGCCGCGATCGCGAAGGGATACATCCACAGGGGCACCATCGCGGGGAAATTAAAGGGGGTGATGCCCGCGCAAACCCCGATCGGCTGGCGAATGGTGCGGCAATCGATCCCTTTGGCGACGTTGTTGAGCGAGTCGCCCATCATCAGAGAGGGCATGCCGCACGCCACCTCGACCATTTGAATGCCGCGCTTCACCTCGGTTTTTGCGTCTTCGAGCGTCTTCCCGTTCTCGCGGGTCAGAATTGTGCCGAGTTCTGTTACGTTTTTTTCGAGCAGGGCTTTGAAGCGGTAGAGCGGTTGCACGCGATCGACCACCGGCACCTCGCGCCATTCGAGCCATGCCGCGTGCGCCGCTTTCGCCGCGCGGTCCACATCGGCCGCGCCCGCGTAAGGCAGCAGCGCGAGGGTCTCGCCGGTTGCGGGGTTGATAATCGGCTGCTGGGTTTTGCCCTCGGGGGCCGTCCACCGTCCCGCGATGTACGAGGAGGTTGTTGCCACGTCCGCAATCACTGTGCTCATGCCTCTTCTCCCGCCATTTCTGCAATTGATGCTTTCACCGCGGCGCCGCGCATCAGCGCTACATAGATCGTGCCAGAAACGAAGAATCCCACAAACCAGGCATAGTCGTAAAGCCAGTGGACTGTCGGGACAAATCGCCCCAGCAATACAAGGCCGACACCGGTCACCAGCGCCGCCATTGCTTTTGCATTGACGCCGCTCCGGTACTCATAAATCCCATTTCGCATGTAGAGCGATTCGAGGTCGAGCCGCTTTCCGCGGATCACAAAATAGTCGGCGACCATGATTCCGGCCACCGGACCCAGCAGGCCGGAATATCCGACGAGCCAGCCGAAAATATAGTTGTTGAAGCTCGACAGCAGCTTCCACGGCATCATCGCGAGGCCGAGAAATCCGGTTATCAGGCCTCCGGTGCGGAACGAAATCCACTGTGGGTTGAGATTCGAAATGTCGTTGGAGGGCGAAACGACATTCGCAGCGACGTTGACGTTCAGGGTGGCCACAAGCAGCGCGATCATGGCGATAAACGCGACCACGGGCTGATGAAATTTGCCCATCAGCTCAATCGGGCTCCAGATGGCGTGGCCAAAGATTACGGCGGAGGCGGAGGTGACAGCGATACCGATAAAGGAGTAGAGCGTCATCGCTACCGGCAGTCCGAACGCCTGCCCGACCACCTGAGCGTGCTGGTCTTTCGAGTAGCGTGTGAAGTCGGGAATGTTCAGAGCCAGCGTCGCCCAGTAGCCAACCATGGCCGTCAGCGAGGGAAAGAAGAAGCGCAGAAACGAGCCGGTCGAATGAAAGTGGCTGGGCTCGGAGAGCATGGGACCAAAGCCGCCTGCCTTATGCAGGGCAAAGAAGAGCAGCAGCAGCGACATCACGAGCATGAAGGGCGCGGAAAATCCTTCGAGGAAGCGGATGCTCTCGACGCCCTTCCACACAACGGCCATATTGAGCGCCCAGAAACCGAGGAAGCACGCCCACACCGACCACGGGGCTGACTCCACTCCGGGCCAGATCACCAACAGCATTGCGTGAATCGCCTGTCCGCCAATCCACGACTGAATGCCAAACCATCCGCAGGCCACAATGGCGCGCAAGATGGCGGGCACATTCGCGCCGCGCGTCCCAAACGAGGCCCGCACTAATACAGGGAAGGGAATGCCGTACTTCGCGCCCGCATGGGCGTTGAGCAGGAGCGGGATGAGGACAATCAGATTCCCGAGCAGGATGGTTGCGAGCGCCTGCTTCCAGTCCATGCCGCCCGCAATCAGGCCCGAAGCCAGCATGTAGGTGCTGACTTCCATCGACATGGAAAACCACAACGAAATGTAGTTGTAGGTGCCCCACGTCCGATGTGCGGGCGTTGTCGGCGCAAGGTCTGCGTTGTAGAGGCTGCTGTCGGGAGCGATCACTGCCAGGCGCCTCCCCGCGCCGCTCTGCGCAGGTAAGCGCCGCGACCTGTCCTGCCCAAAAACTTTCCGTTTTCGACGATCAGCTCGCCCCGCGAGTAAACCTGCTTCGCGTTGCCACGCACCCTGAAACCCTCAAACATGGAGTAGTCGCAGCGCATGTTGTGCGTCTTGGCGCTGATGGTGTGTTCGGCGTTCGGGTCCCAGACAACAAGATCGGCGTCGCTGCCCGCGGCAATTGTTCCCTTCTTTGGATACATCCCGAAAATCCGAGCCGGGGCGGTCGCGGTGATCTCCACAAATCGGTTGAGCGAAATTTTGCCCGCGTTTACGCCGTGGTGATGGATCAACTGCATCCGGTTTTCAATGCCAGGGCCGCCGTTGGGAATCTTCGTGAAATCGTTCAGGCCGAGAACCTTTTGATCCTCAAAACAAAACGGGCAATGATCGGTCGAGACCACCTGCAGATGATCGTCCTTCAACCCATCCCACAACTTTGGTTGATTCTTCTTTTCGCGTAAGGGAGGGGTGAAGACCCACTTCGCGTCCTCGAAGGAGTTGTGATTCATGGTCTCTTCGAGCGACAGCAGCAGGTATTGCGGACACGTCTCCGCAAACGCCGGCAGGCCGCGATCGCGCGCCTCGCGCACCTGGTTCAGCGCGTCTTCGCTCGAAAGGTGAACGATATAAACCGGAGCACCGGCCATCTCCGCCATCGCAATCGCCCGCTGCACGGCTTCGGCTTCGGCGACGGTGGGGCGCGTGAGGGCGTGGTAGATCGGAGCGGTCTTCCCGGCGGCCAGCGCCTGCTGCACGATCACGTCGATGACCGAGCCATTCTCGGCATGCATGCAGATCAGCGCGCCGTTTTTGGCTGTCTGTTGCAGAGCCTTGAAGATGGTCGCGTCGTCGACCATCATGACGCCGGGATAGGCCATGAACAGCTTGAAGCTCGCGACGCCCTCGCGGACCATGTCGTCCATATCTTCGAGGCCCGACGTGCCGAGGTCAGTGACGATCATGTGGAGGCCGTAATCAATGCAGGCTTTGCCTGCGGCCTTCTTCCACCAGGTGTCAAGGGCGCTGCGCATCTTTGTGCCTTTGGCCTGGATGGCAAAGTCGACGATGGTGGTCGTTCCGCCGATGGCAGCGGCGCGGGTTCCTGTTTCAAAATCGTCGGCTGAGGTGGTTCCGCCAAACGGCATGTCAAGATGCGTGTGCGCGTCGATTCCGCCGGGCAGAATCAGCATGCCCGCAGCATCGACGACCGAGTGGCCTGTTGGATCGATGCTGGCGCGCACGTCTTTGACGGTCTCGCCCTCGATCAGGACATCCGCGGGGACGGTCTTCTCCGCAGTGACGACCGTGCCGTTTTTGATCAGTAGTCCCATAAGACCTCGGAATTCAGCAAGCCCACAAAAGCTCTCATGTTGCGATGTGCAGCTTCACGACTAGTTCTTTCCGCGCGAAGAACCGCTGGTGAACCTTCATGCGCAGTTGATCAAATCCGCGAGCCGAAACCTTGACGTAGTAGAGGCACTGGTGCGGCACACCCGAAAAAGAGAATTTGCCGTCCGTGCCGTTTGTCGTCGATGCAAAACAATCAGTCCAGCCCACCTTGCAAATCTCAACCCTTACATCCGCCACCGTGGCGCCTGAAGGATCCACCGCCACGCCGGCTAGGTGTCGGACAGAAAACACCCTGGAGTACTCAATCGTCTGCATCTGCGCCGGAGCGATAACTGGTATTGCGACACAAGCAGAGAGCACGAGTGACCTGAATGCCGTCATATGTGCCTTTCCAGCGGCGCACACTCCGCACCGCTGTTCTATTCGCTATTCCCTACCGTTCCGACCGCTCCGCCCACGTCTCTGCTGTCTTGCCTGTAGCCACTTCCACCATCGTGATGCAATCTTCCACCGGGCAAACCAGGGAGCAAAGATTGCAGCCCACGCACTCCGTCTCGTCGACGCGGGGAATCCTCGCTAACGGCGTCGCGCCGTTCCCATGCGCCGAGCTGGCGTGCGAGTCGAGCTTAGGAATCGGAGTTACTGCGATGCTTGTCCGGGTCGCTGCCTCAACCGAAGCGGGCGTGGCGTGCAACTCGACGTGCCCATCCACCGGACCCGTTACTCGGTCAAGATGAATGCACTGGTGCGCGCCATCCCAGCATGCGACGTAGCACAGCTCGCAGCCAATACACTTCGCCTCATCGATGTGCGCGACGATTTTGTAACTGAGATTGAGATGTTTCCACTCCGTCACTTTCGGCACGGCGAGTCCGCGAAAATCATCGATGGACGAATAGCCCTTTTCACTCATCCAGTTCGAGAGACCATCCGCCATGTCGTCGACGATCCGGTAGCCGTAGTGCATGGCCGCCGTGCACACCTGCACCGTGCCGCAGCCCAGCAGGATGAACTCCGCCGCATCTTTCCACGTTGCGATGCCGCCGATGCCCGAAATCGGCAGGCCCGCGGTTTCCGGGTCGCTCGCTACCTGCTGGACCATGTTCAGCGCGATCGGCTTCACTGCCGGCCCGCAATAGCCTCCATGGGAACTCTTGCCGTCGACCTTCGGCCTGGGCGTGAGCGTGTCCAGATCGATGCCGGTAATCGAATTGATGGTATTGATCGCCGACACCGCCTCCGCACCGGCGCGCCTGGCCGCCCGCGCGATCACGCGAATGTCAGAGATATTCGGGGTCAGCTTCACGATGACCGGCGTGCGCGCTTTCTCCTTCACCCACGCGGTGATCATCTCGGTGTACTCGGGCACCTGCCCGACCGCCGAGCCCATGCCGCGTTCGCTCATGCCATGGGGGCAGCCGAAGTTGAGCTCGAGTCCATCGGCGCCCGCGTCCTCGGCCTGCGCAACGATGGTGTGCCACGCCTCGCGTTTGGACTCGACCATGAGCGAGGCGATCACAGCGTGGTGCGGGTACCGCTTCTTGACCTCGGCGATCTCGCGCAGGTTCACCTCGAGCGGCCGATCGCTGATCAGCTCAATATTGTTGAGGCCCATCATCCGCTGCCCGTTCCAATCCACAGAGGAGTAGCGCGACGACACATTCACGATGGGCTCGCCGATCGTCTTCCATACGGCGCCGCCCCATCCGGCATCGAAGGCGCGCATGATCTGCTCGCCGCAATTGGTCGGCGGCGCCGACGCCAGCCAAAAGGGATTCGGCGACCGAATGCCGGCGAAGTTCACCGCGAGATCAGGCATGAGCGGCCTCCGGGTTCCTGAGCGCGACACCGGCGAGCGCCTGAGCGATCGCCACGCCAGCCCGCTTGCCGTCCGCTACGGCATCCACCACCTCGCGGCCGCCGCTGACGCAGTCGCCACCGGCAAAATACCTGGGGTTCGAGGTCAGCCCGGTTGCCCGCTCGACGACCACGCGCCCATGGCTCAGCTCAACACCTCGCACTGACGACAGCAGCTCCAGCACAGGCGATTGCCCGATCGCGTAGATCACCTGCTGGCATTCGAACTGGAAGTGGGTTCCCGGAACAGCGGCGAGCACACCGTCGCTTCCCACGGTGGCCTGCGCGCATTCGAGCGAGCGAATCCCCGACGCATCGGCATGGATTCGCACCGGCAGCACTCTCCACTGGAAGCGGACGCCTTCCTGCTTCGCGTGCTCGTATTCAAACGCAAAGGCTGACATGTGGTGCTCGCTGCGGCGGTAGAGAATGGCGACGTTCACGGCGCCCAGGCGGCGCGCCGCATTGGCCGCGTCGATCGCCGTATTGCCGGCGCCGATGACCGCGACGCTCTCGGCAATCGGGGGCGGATCGGCAGTCTTGTAACGGGCGATGAACTCCAGCGCATCGATCACGTCGCGATGCTCGTCGCCGGGGATGCCGAGCCGCCGGGTCGCGCCAAGGCCGACGCCGATGAAGAGGCGGTCGAACTCCCGCTCCAGTTCATCGAGGTCCTGCTGCGTCCGGATATCCACGCCGCAGCGAAACTCGACGCCCAGTCCTCGGATGAGTTCGATCTCCTCAAGACTGGCACGCGCCGGCAGCTTGTACTCGGCCACGCCGTAAGTGTTTAAGCCCCCCGGCAGCGCACGGCGCTCAAACACCGTTACGTTGAATCCCCGTTGGCGCAACTCCGCCGCGCAAGAGAGCGATGCCGGGCCCGCGCCGATGCAGGCGATTTTCTCCGCTCGCTTTTTCTGCGATTTCATGGGCAGCTGGCCGCCGGCCCGATGAAACGCGTCCATGGCGAATCTTTGCAACAGGGCAATCTCAATCGGCTTCCTGTTGTAACGGTGCAGGACGCAGGCGCCCTCGCAGAGCACCTCCACGGGACAGACCCGGGAACAGCTGGCGCCGAGGACGTTGGCATCGAGAATCGTGAGCGCGGAACCGCGCAGATTGTCTCGCGCAATCTTGCCGATGAAGCGCGGCACATCGATGTGTGTGGGACAAGCCCCCATGCACGGCGCGTCGAAGCAGTTGAGGCAGCGATTGGCTTCGGCGATTGCCGCCTGCGCGGTCAGCGGCGGATGCAAATCACCAAACCGCGCCGTAATCTCCGGAATTTCAGGAAGACTCACCACAGCGTTTCATCTCCCGCGCTCGTCGTTCTTGCTTCCAGCGTTTCGCTAACAGCCTTTCGCTCGCCTTTCGCTCGCCTTTCGCTCGCCGTTTGCTGGCTTCCTACTCGCGTCAGGGCTTCACAAGATCCCCATACATATCGGGCCGCCGATCCCGGAAGAACTGCCACGTCTTTCGCACCTCGGCGATCATGTCGAGATCGAGATCGCCTGTCAGCACCTCATCTTTGTCGCGCGAGGCCTGGGCAAAAATCTGTCCTCGCGGGTCGCAGAAATAGCTCTGGCCGTAAAACTCGCCAATGTTCCACGGCGCCTCGGTTCCCACGCGATTGATCGCGCCTACGAAGTATCCATTGGCGGCAGCATGGGCGGGCTGCTCCAGCTTCCAGAGGTACTCGCTGAGGCCGGCAACGGTCGCGGAGGGGTTAAACACGATCTCCGCTCCATTCAGGCCCAGCGCCCGTGCGCCTTCAGGGAAATGCCGGTCATAGCAGATGTACACGCCAATTTTGCAGAAGCCGAGATCGAAGATCGGATAGCCGAGATTACCCGGACGAAAGTAGAACTTCTCCCAGAAGCCCGGCGCCACATGCGGAATGTGGGTCTTGCGATACTTGCCGAGGTATTCGCCGCCGCGCCCAATCACCGCCGCCGTGTTGTAGTAGACGCCCTCGTTTTCGACCTCATAAATTGGGACGACCAATGCGATGCCCAGCTCCTTCGCGAGGCTCTGCATCAGCCTGACGGTTGGGCCGTCGGGGATCGGCTCAGTGGAGTCGTACCAGCGCGTGGTCTGCTCCGCGCAGAAATACGGACCGTAGAAAATTTCCTGCAGGCAAACGATCTGCGCGCCGTCGCTGGCCGCCCGGCGAATCATGCCGAGGTGCTTGTCGATCATGGCCTTTTTAATTTCGGCCAGTGACTTCTCGGCTGGCTCCACGTTCGTAGCCTGGATGAGCGAACATCGAACCACACGCGCCATCAGTCAGAACCCCTTTTCAGTAAGGAACCGAATTACGCCCCCAAAAAGCACAGGGGCATTAGACAAAGGCAACGGACATCGAGCAGGGAACCATCAGTCTACAGGGTGTTGCGCAGGCGGGCCAGTCGCTGCGAAAGGTCGGCGCGGCGGTGGTTCTCGATCCGCACGCTCCTGAATCACCAAAAGCACCTGGGGGCGGTGGGCCGGCCCAACCTTCCGTGCGTCCCAGCCGCTTGTTATACTTTGAAGGTTGGCTCCCGTGCGGAAGTGGTGAAATTGGCAGACACACCATCTTGAGGGGGTGGCGCCCAAAAGGCATGGGGGTTCAAGTCCCCCCTTCCGCACCAAAATTCTCAGCCTGAGTGTCTCCGGGCGCGCCCCGAGGTTCGAAAAAAGCCGTGATCATTCTCGTTACAACTATCCACGTGATCGTTTGCCTGTTGCTCATCGTCGTCGTGCTGCTGCAGCAGGGCAAGAGCGCCGACCTGGCCGCCGCGTTCGGCGGGCAGGGTTCGCAGACTGCGTTCGGGCCGCGCTCGGCCGCCAATCTGCTCACCAAATCCACTGCCTGGCTGGCCGGCATCCTGATTGTCACTTCCATCACGCTGACGGTTCTGCTGCAGCATCAGGTTACGCACAGGCACTCCGTGCTCTCCGGGGCCAGCACTTCGCAAACCACTCCCAAGAGCAAATAGGCCGAGCCTTTTTGTGATCCTTTTGTGATCCTTGAAACTTTTCCAGTCGGCCCGCTCCAGTGCAACTGCACCATTCTCGGCGATGAGGCTACGGGGGAAGCCATGGTTGTCGATCCCGGTGACAACATCCCTCAGATTCTGGCCTTCCTCGCCCGGCGCAAACTCACCCTGAAACAGATCGTCGTCACGCATGGCCACATCGATCACGTCGGCGGAGCGGCGCGCCTGAAGAAAGCCACGGGTGCCCCCATTTTGCTCAACCAGAACGACCTCCCCCAGCTTGCGATGATGGACGAGCAGGCCGCGTGGCTGGGCGTTGCGCCGCCGGAAATTGGGCCGCCGGATGAGAGCGCAGAGGAGGGTGCGATGATCGGCATCGCTGGACACACGGCGCGTATTCTGCACACTCCGGGACACACGGAGGGGAGCATCTGCCTGCACTTTGCGCCGGAGAATCTGCTGCTCGCCGGCGACACGCTGTTTGCGGGATCGATCGGCCGCACGGATTTACCGGGCGGAGACGGCCGGAAAATTCTGCGATCGCTGCACGACCGTCTGCTCATCCTCCCCGAGGAGACGCGCGTTATCCCAGGACACGGCCCGGAAACCACCATAGGCGAAGAACGCGAATCGAACCCCTGGCTCCGGGCCGGCGTCCGATTGTAGCCGCACAGGTCCGCGCCATCCTGGTGCGTGTTCCGATTTGTCTATTGGCTGCTTGTATCATCAAGCCATGACTCAGCTGGAAGCGCTTTACCGCTACGAAGGCCATCCCACCGAAACCGCGATGACCGCCCTCGGCAATCTGCGCGAGGTCTATGGGATTCGGCGCATCAAGGTTGACGAGGAGTGGAAGACAGTCCGTGTTGAGTACGACGCGACGCGCCTCAACGGTGCAACGGTCTTCCAGATGCTGCGACAGACCGGCCTTGCCGTCGTGGAAGAGCTGCCCCTCATCCCGCCCCAGGAAGCCGCAGCGGTCGCCGCCGAACCCGCCAAATAGACTCCGTTTCTCTGAGACTCTCCGGGGCCTTCTGTTGCGAATCCTGGACGCGTCTTCAATCGGCAGGTCTTCATTCATCCGAATCTTCAGACAGCGGGTGTTCGGACCCCTGGTGGTTCCGAAGGCCGATCGCCGGTCGCAAATTTCGACCAAACCGATTATGGCCTCCAGTGAACAACGATTCGTACAATCGCCGCATGGTCGCGAAGAATCGGAGTGTGCCAGTCGATACGGTGTTGCCGCATGTGGTGTACCAGAACCTGGCGGAGGCGATGGCCTGGCTGGAGCGGGTATTTGGGTTTGAGGAGTATTACCGCTACGGGGATGGACCGAGCGGGGCGCAGATGTGGGCGGGAAAGGCGGCGATTCAGGTGCGGCAGGCGCGGGGCAGCGAGCGTTCGCCGGCGCAATTGGGATTTGGGACGCAGTCGCTGACGGTGTTTGTCGATGATGTGGACGGGCATTATGCACGGGCGAAGGCTGTGGGAGCAAGGATTGTCGAGGAGCCGCATGAAACGGAGTACGGGGAGTATCAATATGCGGCGGAGGACCTGGATGGGCACCATTGGGTTTTCTCGCGGCATGCCCGGGATTTGAGGCCGGAGGAGTGGGGCGGGGTCAGCTGCCCTAATTCGACTCGCCTGCTTTAGCACAGACTCGCCCAGGGCGAGATCAGACGCGCTTCATGCGAGACCGGGATGAAATTGGGCCAACCGTCAAAGACAAATGCAGGAGCCGTTCGACCGCTCTTTGCTCATGCACTGAACGTAAGGAGCTGCGGCATAGTCCGCCGGGGCATGGGTTGGCGGAGTCAGGGTCCTGGTCGGCGCGGCGGTTTTTCGGAACCAGGCTGCATTCGGATGCGTATCATTGCCCATGAGCGCTACCGCCATCAACTGGAATCTGGGAATGATGGGATTCCCGGGGCGTCCCGCGGATCGGGCTGAAGACCGAGGGGCAGTTACGAGGCCCGGTCAGCAAGCCGGCCAATATCGCGGCCAGTATCGGGCGCCGGGCGCCGACGAGCGGAAGCCAGCGGAACGGTGGCAGCGCAAAGAGCCGCAGCGCGGTTTAGAGCGGGTTGGGGAGAAGCCTGTGGAAGCGGAGTGGCAGGTCCTGGTGGAGCGGTGCCTGAAGGGGGACTCCTTTGCCTGGACAGAGCTGGTGAAAGCGCATCACAGGCGGGTGTATGGTTTGTGTTTCCGGTTTACGGGGTCGTCGACCGATGCCGAGGATCTGACTCAGGAAGTTTTCCTCAAGGTGTATGGGAATCTGACTTCGTTCGACCTTGCGCGCGGAACGTTCCAGACCTGGCTGACAACGATGACCCGCAATTTGCTGGTGGATCATTTCCGGCGGTCGCGGGCGCAGCGTTCGACGGATTCGATGGACGCCGGCTGGGATGGCGATGGAGAGGACATGCCGCTGGTGCAGCGGCTGGCGGACAAGGCTCCGACGCAGCATGACCGGGCGGTGCAGAAGGAAATCGAGAAGATGGTGCAGGAAGCGCTGACGCGGATCTCGCCGGAGCTGCGGGAAGCGGTGATTTTGCGGGATCTGCAGGATATGGATTACAAGGAGATCGCGCAGGTGCTGCGCATACCCGAAGGTACCGTGAAGTCGCGGATCAGCCGGGGACGGGCGGAACTGGCTCGTTTACTGGAGCGTAATAAAGGGCAGGTGGTGTAGCGTGACGGACCAGAGCAAATTCGGACCGATGCCGGGGGCTACGCCTGGTGGAGGAGGACTTCGCTGCGAGGAGTGGGAGGCGCTGCTGGTGGATGCGCTGGACGGGCTGCTGCCGGCAGGGCAGGCGGCGGCGTTCAGGACGCATAGCGAGACGTGCGCAAACTGCGGCGATCTGCTGGGGCATGCGGGGCAGGGGCGGGATTGGCTGGTTTACCTGCACGCCGAACCGGATGTGCCGGCGGGGTTGATCGGGAAGATTCTGGAGAAGACAGTGGGGGCCGGCGGAGTGCCGCTGCCGGTGATTGCGGCGGGGCAGAGTTCGGGAGCGGGGGCCATGGTGATGCCCTGGCGGCGGAGCTTCCAGGAGACGCGGCTGCTGATGACGATCGCAATGGCATTCTTTTCGATTGCGCTGACGCTGAACCTGGTGGGGATCAAGCCGGGGAATATTCGGCTTGCCGATCTGCGGCCATCCCAGATCGGGAGCACACTGTCGCGAGAGTACTTCGGCGCGCAGAAGACGGTGGTGCAGTACTACTCCAATCTGCGGTTGGTGTACCAGCTGCAGTCGCGGATGCGGGAGCTGCGGAGGGATGTGGAGACGCAACCCCAGCAGCAGACGCCGGCAACGCAGAAGAAGCAGGAGCCTGGGAAGCAGGGCGGGAGCGGGGGCGGAGCTGGAAATAAGGACGGGCGACTGGATGAGCCATCGCAGGGTGCGGTGCTGAATGCGAGCGAGCATTCAGCGTTCAGCATTCAGCGTTCAGAAAAGCGGGTGGCAAGCGGTGATTGGAGAGCAGAAGAAAAGCAGAAGGCAAACGAAATAAGGGTGTTGTCTGGAAGTCGAAATTCCATTTCCCTGGATCACCATGGAGCCGGGCTGGAGGAAGCGGCCAAAGCCGCTGAGCAAGACAAAAGGAGCCTGGTATGAACTGCGCGAATCATCCCGAAGCGGCAGCAACCGTGTTTTGCCAGCATTGCGGCAAACCGCTGTGCGTCCAGTGCGAGCGCACGGTGCAGGGGAACGTGTTTTGCGAGCCTTGCCTGGCGGCGCGGGTGACCGGAGGTCCGGGGGTTGGGCCAACGGGCGTATATCCAGGACCGGGGCCACTGCCGGCGGGTGTGCCGAATCCTGGGACGGCGACAATTCTGGGTTTCATCCCTGGCGTGGGGGCGATGTACAACGGGCAATACATCAAGGCGATCGTGCACGTGCTGGTGTTCGTTGTGCTGATTTCGATCAGCGAGCATTACGGGCTGTTTGGGATCTTTGTGGCCGTGTGGGTGCTGTACCAGGTTTTCGATGCGAACCAGACGGCGAAGGCGCGACGGGATGGTTTGCCTCTGCCGGATCCGTTCGGGCTGAACGAGCTGGGAAATGCTTTTGGTGGGCACAGCGCTCCCAGGCCTTATACGCCGCCGGCATCGACGCCGATGGGGGGCGTAACTGGGGTGGGTCCGGTTCCGGGGTCGAGTGTGCCGGGGACAGGGCCGGCTCCGGGCCAGTCGACTGCCGACTGGGCGGAACAGGTGCGATTGCATGCACACGAATTTGGGCGGCAGAGCGCGGAATGGGGCGAGCAGCTGCGGCAGCGCATTGTGGCTGAGGCGCAACAGGCTGGACGGCCGTTTAATCCTGGTGGGCCAGGCACTTGGGGTACGCCTCCACCGCCGCCGGGATTTGTGCCGCCATCGCCAGGGTATCCGCCACCGCCGCCCGGGTTCGCGGCCGCTCCGCCACCGCCGGGATGGGTACCTCCTCCGGGGGCTGTGCCTCCGCCGATTCCGCCGCAAATGGAGCTGGAACGCGCGCGCCGGGAGCCGATTGGGGCAATTGTTCTGATTCTGCTGGGCATGCTGTTTCTGTTCAACACGCTGGGGTTTTTCAACTTTGAATGGGTGAGCCGCGGCTGGCCCCTCATTATTGTCGGGATCGCGGTGTGGCTGCTGATGAGAAACAGCGGAGGGCGTTTCGGATTTGTGGCGCGGGTGGGGCCACCTCCGCCGATGAATCCGGGTGGGACGGCGAATCCGCAGGGGGCATCGAGTCCAGGACCGGGGAGTCCACAAAATCCGTCGACGGGAGGCGGGCAATGAATCAGTATCTGTTTCTTAGGCGGATGCGCGGGCCGATCATGCTGCTGACGTTTGGGATCACAGCGATTCTGGATGAGTACACGGGGATTCACTACTCACGCAGCTGGCCGCTGTACATCATCGTGTGGGGATTGATGAAGCTCGCGGAGAACGCGATCCTGGCGCAGAATCCGCCGGATCCGACGATGCAGTATCCGGGTTATGCGGCTCCGGCGGCGGGGCCGGGATACACGACCTACACCGGCGCGCCCTATCCGGGTCCGGGCCCGACGGGGCCGGGATCGACGGAGACCACGACCGCGATTGTGCCGGTTCATGATTTACCCATGCACGACGAGGAGAGGAGGTAATTATGGCAACGACACCTCCATCCTGGACACCACGGGAAGCGCGTTGGCAGGCGAAAGCTCAGGCGCGTGCGCAGAGGGACCAGTGGAAGGCCCAGGCGCGGGCGCAGCGAGACTACTACCGAACCTACTGGCGGGGATGGCACCGGCCATCGTTCGTAGGGCCGCTTATTCTGCTGAGCATCGGCGTGATCGCGCTGCTGATGGAGACCGGGCGCATGGACCCAGTGGAATTCTGGGGTTGGTACGCGCGCTGGTGGCCGATACTGCTGATCGTGATGGGCGGGCTCCTGCTCGCGGAGCACTTTCTGGACTGGAACCGGCCCTATGGGCGGCGGGGGATGGGCGGCCTGGTGTGGCTGGTGATCCTGATGATCGGCCTCGGGTGGGTTTCGCGCAACGGGCATCTGATGGGGCCGTTCTCTTGGGGCTTTGGCGACGATGCCGGCGGCAGCGAAATGTGGAACTGGATGGGCGCCGAACACGACAACGATGTCCAGGTCGACCAGGCGCTGACGGGGGCCAAGCCGGCGGTGAGCATCAACGACCCCGAGGGCGACATCACGATCACGGCGTCAACCGATGGGAAGATGCATCTGCGGGCGCACCAGATGGTGCATCGGGATTCGGATACGGAAGCGCAGAAGATTTTTGCGCAGCTGAAGCCGAAGGTGGATGCGTCTGGCGGCGGCGCGGTGATTACGGTTCCGGAGAAGCAGGGCGCGCGCGTTGATTTGACGCTGGAGTTGCCGGCAGCGGCCTATGCGACGGTCACGGCGGGGCATGGCGATGTTACGGCGGACGGCCTGAACGGTGGCGTCCAGGTAACAGATAACCACGGCGAGGTGAAGCTCGAGGATATCCGCGGCGATGCGCAGGGGCACATCGATCATGGCGACTTTTCCGCGCACAATGTGCAGGGGCGCGTGCTCGTGGACGGGCACGGAGACGACGTGACGCTGTCGGAGATCCAGGGCGAGGTGACGATCAACGGAGATTTCTTCGGGGACATTCACCTGGAGCAGGTCGGAGGGGCGATTCACTACCATTCGAGCCAGACATCGCTCGATATTCCGCATCTGATGGGGGCGCTGACTCTCGACAAGAGCGACCTGAGCGTGAGCGAAGCGATGGGGCCGGTGCGGGTGATTGCCCGCTCGAAGGACATCGACCTGACGCAGATCGGGGGCGACGCCCACATCGAGGACTCGAACGGGGATGTGAATTTGGTGGCGGCGAGTCCGCTGGGGAATTTACAGATCACGGATCACACGGGCAACGTGATTGTGACGATGCCCGACAATGCGAACTTCAGCGTGACGGGGAGCACAAGCGAAGACGAGGCGGTGCGGACAGACTTTCCGGTGAAGGTCGCGACGGACGGAGGACGGCAGACGCTGCAGGGTTCGGTGGGCCATGGCGGTGTGCAGCTGCAGCTCGAAACCGAGCACGGGAACCTCGAGCTGCGCAAGGGCGAGAATGCCACGGTGTCGGTGACTCCGCCGAAGCCGCCTGTGCCTCCGGCAGCACCGGGAACGGCGAAGCACTTCAAGGCGCCGGCTGGGGCTAAGACGGAGGAGGAGTAGGTTTGAAGTCGCAACAGGCTGTCCTTTCAATCCGGATTAGAGAAGCTGATGGCGATCAAAACGCCGAACGGTAGTTCAAAGGAGCCGACGACGGACCAACCCGCCGATCCTTCCATAACCCCCAGGATCTCTTTCCCTGAGCGAAAACGCTGTATTCTCCGTCTTTAGGGCAGACGCAAGGATTCTCCTCGAACCGGATCGCATTCCGGCGAAAGGATTGCCAGGATGCCAGCATGAGTTGCTTTGAAGGCCAGCTCGCCGGCTGGGTAGCGCCTGCTCATCCAACGACCGTGAGCACGACCCAGACGATCGCAGCACTGGTGGCCGAATACTCGACGGCGCTTTATCGCGTGGCTTTTTCCGTCACGCGCAACGCCGCGGAAGCCGAAGACGCCGTACAGGAGACCTTCCTGCGGGTGCTCCGGCATGAATCGCGGCTCGGCGAAATTCGCGACTACCGCGTCTGGCTTGTACGCATCGTCTGGAATATCGTCCTCGACAAAAAGCGCCGCGCGAAAACGCGCCCCGAAGGTGAAGACCTCGCCGACCACGCTCGCGCTCTGCCATCGAGCGACAGAGCCGCCGATGCCAGCGTGATCTCGTCGCAGGAGCATGCCCGCATTCTGGCCCTCGTCGACCGTCTGCCGAAGCGCGAACGCGAAGCGTTACTGCTCTCCGCCGTCGAAGAACTCACCACCGCTGAAATTGCCGAAGCACTGGGAACAACGGAGTCGTCCATTCGCTCACGCATTTTTCGCGCCCGCCGAGAGTTGACGGTCCTGCTCGAAAAAGAGGGGATTGCGCGATGAACGGTTCAAAGCACACCGTCACCGATCCGCGTATCGACCCCCTCATTGATGCATCGCTCCGCACCGTCGGCTCCGCAGAGCCCCGGTCCGGTCTCGAAGGCCGCATCCTCACGCGCCTCGCCTCCCAGCGAGTAAAGATGGAGGCCGCGCCAACGCGATTCCCTCAACTCCGCCTCGGCTCCGGGCGGCGTCTGCCTGTGCGAGCGCTCGGCGTCCTGACTTCCTGCCTTCTGGCCTTCGTTATCGTTGCCGGCACCATCAGCCATTCGCATAAGCTCCACTCCAGCCAGGTTGTCGCGCCTCCAAGCCTCGTCCTGCCTGCGCAAGGCATCGGAGCCGCTTCCGCCGTCCATCCCGCAGCGCCTGCGTCCGCGCCCGTTCCCGCCGGCCAGGGGGCACGCGGCCACTCGAACCACCACTCCGGACGGGCCCGCATCGCACCTCAGGCACGCAAAGCTCCAGGCGTCGCCGTCCCCGCTCCCTCGTCGAATAATTCTCAGAGCTAGGTCTCCTCGGCCTCCACGACGTACTGTTCGTCCAGCAGCCGATCGTCGAAATCGCCGCATCTGGGAATTTTCTCGGCTCCAGGGGTTATGGGAAACCGAATCGCTGTACTCTGTTTGGTGCGCACGGTACTGACAGCGAGCCACCTCCTCACTCCCAATAAAATCCTCGATCAGCCTGTCGTTGTGGTCGAAGACGGCCTCATCGAAAGCATCGCTCCGCAGTCCCACGCCGAGCTGCCCGCCGGTCGTCATATTGCCCTTCCCGAATCCACTCTGATCCCGGCGTTCTTCGACGTGCACATCCACGGTTCCGCCGGCCACGACGTCATGGAGGCGACGGACTCCGCCCTGAACCACATCGGCTCTTTCCTGGCCCGCCGTGGGGTCGGCGCGTATTGCGCAACCACGGTCACCGCCCCGCTCGATTCCCTACTGCGATCGCTGAGCGGGCTGGCTCAATTGCTGCGCACCCCGCTCGACGGCGCGCGTCCCGTCGGCATCCACCTCGAAGGCCCATTCCTCTCGCCGCACAAGCGCGGAGCCCACGCGGAAAGCGAGCTCCTCGCGCCTTCCGTCGTGCTCTTCGACCGCATCTGGGAAGCGGCGGAGGGCAATATCCGCATCATGACTATCGCCCCTGAGCTGCCCGGCGCCCCGGAAACCATCGCCCACGCCACCAAGCTGGGAGTCCGCGTCAGTCTCGGCCACAGCGACGCCGACTCAAGCGCCGCCAGTCGCGGCGTAGTCGCCGGAGCCGTCACTGCGACCCACACCTTCAACGCCATGCGTCGCTTCGACCATCGCGATCCTGGCCTGCTCGGCGAAGTCCTCACCAACGATGGTCTCTTCGCCGAAATCATCTGCGACGGCCTGCACGTCGATCCCGCCGTCGTTCGGCTGTTCTGGAAAGCCAAAGGCCGGCTACGCGCGCTGCTCGTCACGGACGCTATGGCGGGCGCCGGCATGCCAGACGGCGACTACCGGCTCGGTGAACTCGAGGTCCGTGTGAAGAATGGCCGCTGCATCATCGGCGAGGACACTCTGGCGGGCAGCACCCTCACCCTCGACCGCGCCGTTCGCAACTTCGTGAACTTCACCGGCGCCGGCCTCGCGGACGCCGTCATGCTGGCAACGCGCAACCCCGCCCGCATGACCGGCCTTGAAGACGAAATCGGCACCCTCGCTCCCGGCCGCGCCGCCGACATCGCGGTCCTTTCTCCGAAGAACGAAGTCGTCGAAACCTTCCTGCGCGGAGAACCACAGCTGGACCAGTCGACGCAAGGCTACTTCAACGGATAAAGCTCACTGGCCCGCGCTTGGGGTCAGCACGACCGACAAGACTCCCAGGCTGCCATCCACCGGGGGCTCCTCAAGACCGAGAATCTTCACCAGCAGCGGGTACACATTCACGTTTTCAAACGATTTCAATTTCACGCCTGCGCGTATGTCCGGCCCCTCCGCATAGAAGATCGCCTTCATCGACGGCAGCATGTACGGATCGAATCCGTGATTGCCCGCTGTCGGCGCTTTGTCTTCTCGATCCGGCGGCGGTGCATGTGCCCGAATCGCAAACGGTCCACGCGCCACAATGATCGGATCGCCCTCCCGCGAATTGCCGGTGAAATGCAGCTCCGCCGGCACATTCGCCCGCCGATACACCATGAACGCCGCATCTGCCGCCTTCAGCTTCTGATACGTCGCGTTCGCCGCCTCTTCCGTCGGCGCGTACAAATACTGCCCAACCGTGACAAGCCCATCGAGCGGCGCATACTTATCCAGGTCGATCCATCCCCCCTGAATCTTTTCCATTCCATGATCGGAAACAATAATCAGATCGACCGGCAGATGCAGCGCCTTCAAATCCACTTCGAGCGTCCCCATCAGCGCGTCGACGTGCTTCACGGCCTCCGCCGTTTGTGGCGCGTCGGGCCCAAACTCGTGACCCGCATGATCCACTCCTGAGTAGTACAGCGTGATGAAGTGCGGTCGCTGCTCCTCCGGCAGCTTCAGCCACGCAATCACCTGATCGATGCGCTGCTCATCCGGAAACTTATCGTCGTAGTGCAGGTAGTAGGTCGGCCGCTCCCCGGCGATCTCCGCCTCCGATCCCGGCCAGAAGAAACAAGCGCTGCGCATGCCCTGTTTTTCCGCGAGCGACCACAGCGGAGTTCCCCCATACCAGGAGCCATCGCTGCTCGTCTTTGGGTCGGTGTATGAAAACCGCCCTTTCCGCTCCGGATCGTAGAACGAATTCCCCACAATGCCATGATGCTCCGGATACAGCCCGGTCACCAGCGTGTAGTGATTCGGAAATGTCAGCGAAGGATACGCCGGGATCATCCCATCCGGCACGCTTGCGCCTCGCGCCGCAATCGCCAGCAGATGCTTCGCTCCGTACTTCTTCGCGTAGTCATAGCGGAAGCCATCGAGCGAGACCAGCACCACATAATGCTTGCTCTGCTGCGCCGCCGCATTCGGCCCATGATCGACGGTAATGACCGCCTGCTGCGCCTGAGCCCCGCAAAACAGCAAGAACAAAAATAAAGGAAGCAGCCGCGCCCTTCGCGCGATCCTTAGACCGCAAACAGCCTTACCCCGCAAAGCGGCGGCGCTCATGCGTAAGCCGCGCTCATCGCCTGAAACTCCTCGCCGATCCACTGCGTGAAGGCATCGCTCGATTGGCTCCGTCCGAGGAATTGCTGCACAATCTCCTTGCCTGGCACCGATCCGCCCGGCTCAAGAACCGTCCTTCGGTACCGCATAGCCGCCGGAGAATCCAGCAGGGCATGACGCGGAAACTGCGCAAAGAAATCCAGCGCGATCACTTTGTCATACAGGTAGGTGTAGTAGTTCGAAGAGTAGCCGGTCAGGTGGGTGAAGCTCGCATACATGCGGTTGCCGTCGATCCATGCATACGGCAGAAACCGCTCGTAGAGCTTGCGGAAAAGCGCGTCCAGATCGAGCGTTGCAGGATCGAGCCGGTGCGTCTCAAGCGAATAGGTTGTGTAGAACAGCTGGCTCCGCACCCAGTCCGCCCGCCCAAAAGCCCCGGCGCGATTCATGCGCATCACCAGCTCGGCGGGAATCGGCTCATCCGTCTCGTAGTGATGCGCAAAGCTCGCCAGCAGCCGCGGATCGCGGAAGAACTCCTCCAGCATTTGCGACGGAACCTCGACAAAATCGCCCTCGGTAGCGATACCGCTGATCCCTGCCCATGCCTGCCGGCCGCCCAGCAGCGCATGCATCAGGTGGCCGAACTCATGAAAGAACGTGACCACATCGGAATACTGCAGCAGTCCCGGATTGCCGTCCTTCGCCTCCGGAAAATTGCAGATCAGCGCCGCCTCCGGCAACTGCCGCCCCCGAATCCCGGGAATCAGCGGATGCGCCGAGAACCACTTGTCCTTGCCTTCGCGCGGATGCATGTCGAGATAAAAACGCCCCGCCAGTTCCGTCCCGTCCCACACCTCCCACGCGCTCACCGATGGATGCCACACATCCGGATTCTCCACGCGCCGGAACGTCACCTGGAAGAGCTTCTCCGCCGTAGCCAGCACACCGGGCTCCACGCGCGCGTACGGAAAATACGGCCGCACCGCCTGCGAATCGAAGTCGAACGCCGACCGCCGGTACTGCTCCACCCAATACGCGCGGCTCGCAGCGTCAATCTGCGTGAGTCCCGGCTTACGCGACTGCGCAAACTCCAGGATCATCGCGTATTCCTTCTCCGCACCGCCCTTGCTAGCATGATCCAGATCGTCGAGGAATGCCTGCATGTTCGCCGCCGACTCCATCATCTGGTCCGCCGTCGCCAGATCGGCCCAGTGCGCGAAGCCCAGAATCGTCGCAACCTCCTGCCGGATCCGCAACAGCTCCAGCAACAGCGCCTCATTCGCCGGATACGCCCGCGTGTTGTACGCGAGAAACATATTGCGCCGCAGCTCCGCCGACTTCGCGAACGTCAGCACCGGCAGGTAATCCGGATAATCTGTGGTCAGCGTGATCTTGCCGTCCTCGCCCGGTTGATGCGAATCCAGAAAATCCGCCGGTAATCCTTCCAGTTCCTCTGCATTCTCCACGACGACGGTCTTGCCGCCTTCCTGTACATTGCGCCCGAAGTGAAGGCTCGCCAGCGTGGCTTTGTCCTGCAGCTCCTTAATCCGCGCCCGCGTCGCGTCATCCTTGTCCACGCCGGCGAGCCGATACTGTAACAGTGTCCGTTCCAGATAATGCTTCGTAGCGGCATCCGCTCCGCTCGGATCGATTTTGTCCAGCGCCCGATACACATCCCGGTTCAGCGAAAGCTCAACGCCCGCCTGTGCAATCTTCTGCAGCATCGCCTCAGCCGCGTCCCGCACCGGCTTCTCGGGGTAAACGCTGTGCAGCAGCCCGGTCAAAGACCCAACAGCAGACAGCTCAGCAACCGCATCGTCATACGCCCGCAGGGTATTCTCGAGCGTGCGCGGACCCTCCGCCGCCAGCAGCCGCTCAATCGCCGTCCGGTGACGAAGCAGGCACTCCTCGACCCACGATTCCAGAGACTTTTCATCGACCGGCCCGGCTCCTGTCGGATTCCAGGGATGGACGATAACGGAAGAAAGAGATTCGGACACTGTAGCACCCATAAACAACCTCTGTTCGCAGACTAAAGCACTCGACCCGTATTTTGGCGACCCTGGGATTTCAAGACGGAGATATCCGTCGACAGTCTCTAGCGCCGCGAAGCTTTGCTTTTGAGATTACGAACGCCTGCGATTTCCACCAGGTTGTCCTTCGCCGCGTGTCCATCGAGCACGGCCCGCACCGATTCCAGCACCCGCTCCGGTGTAATCATCCGCATGCAGACGGCGTCGTTACAGGCTGAATTCTTCTGGTTCGCAGCCGTCACACATGGCGAGCAGGAAAGTTCGGCCGTGATCGATTCGGTGTTTCCGAGGCTCCCGTAAAGCTGCGGCGTTTCCGGACCGAACAGCACAATCGACCGAATCGGCGTGATGGCCGAGAAGTGCGCCGGACCACTATCGTTCGTCACCAGTACATCGGAAATATTGTAAAGGGCGGTGATTGCCAGCAGGTCGTGCATTCCCGCAAAGCTGCGGAACCGCGGATGTCCGACCCTCTCCACCATGTGCTCGGCCTCTTCGCGCTCAGCGCACGAGCCGGTGATCAGCACCAGTACATCTTCCCATTCCTGCACCACCATACTGGCCAGCGCGCTGTAGTTGTCTCGCTCCCAACGCCGTTGCGGCAACATCTCGGAGCTGTTGGGGTTGATCAGCACGATGCGGTGATAATCCGGCTGGTAGTCCGGATAAACCTGCCACACCAATCCGCGCATTTCCTCTTTGGCTTCTTCCGAAACCGCCTGGATCGGCACCCGGATCTCGTCATCGGAGACGAACGTTTTGGAATATGGAATCTCCGGTTCGAGCGCCAGCAACGCATTCACCATGCAAATGAAATTCTTTGCCATGTGAATATGGCCGTTGTAATTCACCCGGTGGGTCAGCATCTCGCCCCGGTACAGTCCCTCGGCGCGAAACCGGTGAAATCCCACCCGGCGGCGCGCGCCGGACAGCCCCGTGAGCAAAGCTGAATAGCGCGAAAACAGCTCAAGGTCCATCACCGTATCAATTTTTGCCTTGCGCGCCCAGCGCAGGAAACGCAGTGAATCAATCGCCATCGCCAACAGGCCAGATTCTCGAATAGTGACGATGTTGCCTTCGGCAACCGTCGGCAGCAGGCGCACGCTGTCGGCATTCCGTTCGAAGATCAGGAAAAAAATCTCAGCATCGAACACCTCCTTCGCCTTTTCGAGAGCGGGGTTGGCAATTACGGTGCTGCCCATCTCTGAGAGCTCGACAAATAAAATCCGCTCCGGCTTCTCCGGACCCCAGCCAGAGCCCATCAGCCGCACCACCTGTGTGCAAAGAAAGCACAGCGGTATGCCAATCCAGTAGTCAATAGCCCGCATAGTCCGAAGTCTCATCCGTCAGCCTTTTGTAACCATTGTTCTTGGGATGAGTTTAATTTCGGCAAAGAAGCCCGAAAGCCGTGGCGGCCAGCGCTCTCCATTACAATCGCTTCATTGGCCCGATCATCGGCACTGAGCGTGGCATGCATCCGCCTCATCAGGGGTCGGACGGTTCCGGCCTCCCTGAGTACGGGAAAAATGGATAATCGCTGCGGAGATAGAATCGCTTTGCACATCGCCGGCCCCCTTCCGCTCCTCCCCCGGAGCTGGAAGACTTACCTTTTCTGAATCCATGCTTTTCTGGAGCGACGCAAAACGATCTTGAAAAGTTGCGGCCAATACAAAAACTTCATCCTGTTGTCACTGATCAGCGCCGGGGCGCTGCTCGTCGAAGGATACCACCCCGGAGTCGAGGATGATGCGGTCTACCTCTCAGCAATCCAGCGCCGCCTCCATCCCGCTCTTTATCCTCATGACTTTCGGCTTTTCGCGCTCGAAATGCAGGCGAGCGTTTTTGATCGCCTCATGGCCGCCTGGGTCCGCCTAACCCATATTCCCCTTGCTGTCTCCGAAATGATTTTCCAGTGCCTGGCGGCTTTTTTTCTGCTCTGGGCCTGTTTCGCCCTTGCCCGCCGCTGCTTTACCACTGCTGCGGGACAATGGGCCGGCGTTGCCCTTATCGGCACACTATTTACGATGCCGATTGCAGGCACAGCGCTTTACATCTTTGATCAGCATCTTCACCCCCGCTCCATCGCGACCGCGCTGATCTTGTGGGCCGTCGTACTCGTCCTGGACCGCCGCATTGTCCTCGCCGGCGTTCTGCTCGCCACCGCCGTCGTGCTCCATCCCATCATGGGCGTCTTCGGCTTGTCGTATTGCGCCATCCTCTCGATCGCCCTCCTGCGGGCAAGAACGCCGGCCGAGCAGCCAACCGCCGCCACCGTCGCCATGGGGATCGCCCCGACGTGGATCTTCGAAGGGCCGTCACCGGCCTGGAAGGCAGCCCTCGACACGCGTGACTACTATTTCATCTCGCGCTGGACCTGGTATGAGTGGCTGGGCGCCGTCGCTCCCATCTTTATCCTCTGGCTCATCGCTCGTTATGCACGCCGCTCCAACCGTTCTGCGATGTCGATGCTGGCTGGCGCCGCCACCGTCTTCGCCGCATTCCAGCTCGCTGTGGCCTGCATCGTGCTGCTGACGCCAGCTCTCGTCCGTATCACGCCAATGCAGCCCATGCGATACCTTCACCTGGTCTACATTTTCATGGCGCTGCTCGGCGGCGGCCTCATCGGAGAAAAGCTGCTCCGTGACCACATCTGGCGCTGGGTTGCGCTCTTTCTGCCCCTCGCGCTGGGGATGTTCATTGCTCAGCGATCGCTCTTCGCGGGAACCGAACACATCGAGCTGCCCGGAGTGGCCTCCCATAATCCCTGGCTGCGCGCCTTCGCGTGGGTGCGCGATAACACGCCAGTGGACGCGTACTTCGCTCTCGATCCCTTTTACATGCAGCTTCCCGGCGAGGATTATCACAGCTTCCGCGCCCTCGCTCAGCGCAGCGAACTCGCCGACGCCATCAAGGATGCAGCCGTCGCCACTCAGGTCCCCGACCTCGCGCCGCTCTGGCAGGAGCAAACCCAGGCCGTGACCGGCTGGCGGCATTTTCAGAAACAGGATTTTCTGCGCCTGCGCGAGCGATTCGGCATCGACTGGATTATCGTCCAGGGTACGGGTGTTGCGGGGCTCGATTGCCCCTACAAGAATGAAGCCGTCTCCGTCTGCCGGCTCGAATAAGTAACCAGGCCAGCTACAAAATCTTCTTTCCAAACGCCGAGGAAATCAGCTCCACCGCCAGATCGGCCGTCCGGTTATGTTCGTCGATCACCGGATTCACCTCAACCACCTCCAGCGACAGCATTCGCCCATGGTCCGCGATAATCTCCATCGCCAGATGCGCCTCGCGATACGTCGCCCCACCCCTCACCGGCGTGCCCACCCCCGGCGCGTCTTCAGGATCGATCCAGTCCATATCGAGCGACACATGATAGCCGGCAGTCCCCCGTCCCGCCGCGCGCAGAGCCTCTTCCATCACCGTCCGCATCCCGCGCTCGTCGATGTCGCGCATCGTGTAGACCTCGCTGATTCCGGCCCGCCTGATGTTTTCCTTCTCCGTCGCATCGATGTCGCGCACGCCGATCAGCACCACGTTCTCCGGCTGTACTTTCGGCGCAAATCCCAGGATGTTCGCCAGTGGCTCCGGATCGAGCCCCACCAGCGCGGCCAGCGGCATCCCGTGCACGTTCCCGCTCGGCGAACTCGCCGGAGTATTCATATCCGCATGCGCGTCGATCCAGATCAGCCCAATCTTCTGGTTTTGCTTCCGGTAAAACTCCGCCACGCCGGAAACGCTCCCCGCCGCGACCGAATGATCGCCGCCCAGAATCACCGGCGTCATGCCTTCCGCCAGCGACTTCACCACCATCTCCGCGGCCCGCGTACACGTCTCGGTAATTTCCTTCAGATAGCGCGCGCTCTGATCCCCGGAGGACTTCGTCTCCGCGATCGCCACGCCGATGTTGCCACCGTCGCTCACCTCGTGCCCCAGCGCCTCCAGCCGCGCTTCGAGCCCCGCGACGCGCACCGCCGACGGCCCCATATCCACGCCGCGCCGCGACGCGCCGAGGTCGAGCGGCACTCCAATCACTTTGATCTTGCGAGGAGGCAGCGTCTGCACGCCGCCATAGACGGGGACGTTCCCTTTAGCTGCGCTCGGCGACATGGCCTGCGCTGTTTCGTTCGATTTCAAAATAACCTCACGGGTAAATGCGGTTCAGCGTCCGGGCAAAGGGAATCGTCTCCCGTACGTGATCGAGCCCGCAGATCCAAGCCACCGCGCGCTCAATCCCCATGCCAAAACCCGAATGCGGAACCGAACCATACCGCCGCAGATCGAGATACCACTGGAAAGCATCGATTGGCAACTGGTGCTCATCGATACGCTTTTTCAGCAGGTCGTAAGAGTGAATACGCTGCGAGCCGCCGATCACTTCGCCATATCCCTCCGGCGCCAGCACGTCCACGCACAGCGCGTACTTCGGATCGTTCGGGTCTGGCTCCATGTAGAAAGCCTTCACCGCCGCGGGATAGCGATGCACCATCACAGGCCGGTCAAATTGCGACGAAATGTACGTCTCATCCGGCGATCCGAAATCGTTGCCGTATTCGAATGCCTGCTCCAGTTCGCCCCTGGCATGCGCCGCGTTCAGCATCGCGACCGCTTCGTCATACCGCAGCCGCGGAAACGGCGGCTTCACCGCCTCGAGCTTCGTCGTGTCGCGGTTGATTGCCTTCATCTCGGCTGCACGGCGCGTCAACACCCGCTCCACGATAAAGCTGATGAAATTCTCCGCCAGCCCCATCAGATCGTCGAGCGTGGCAAAGGCCCACTCCGGCTCGACCATCCAGAACTCCGTCAGATGCCGCCGTGTCTTCGATTTCTCCGCGCGAAACGTCGGCCCAAACGAATAGACCTTCCCCAGCGCCAGCGCCGTGCTCTCTATATAGAGCTGCCCGCTCTGCGTTAGGTATGCCTGGTCTCCGAAGTAGTCCACAGGGAACAGCGTGCTCGTCCCCTCGCAGGCCGCCGGCGTCAGTATCGGCGGATCGGTCAGCACAAACCCGTTGTCGTCCAGATAATCTCGTGCCGCCTTGATAATTTCCGCGCGAATGCGCAGAATCGCCGCCTGGCGCGGCGTCCGCACCCACAGGTGCCGATGCTCCATCAGGAAATCGGTGCCATGCTCCTTCAGCGAAATGGGAAACGGATCGTCCGCCGGCACCCGCTGCAGCACTTCCACATGCTCCACATCCAATTCGTAACCGCCGGGCGCACGCTTATCCGCACGAACCTTGCCGGTCACCACAACCGACGACTCCTGCGTTAACCCTTTCACCGTCTCGAAGACTTCCGGCGTCACCGCGGCCTTCGGCACGATGCCCTGAATCGTCCCGGTCCCATCGCGAAAGATAGGAAACAGCAGCTTTCCGCTCTCGCGCAGGTTGTAGAGCCACCCATGCAGCGTCACCGTCTGCCCCTCGTGCTCGCCAATGTGGCCGATCGTCGAAAGAGGGTATTGTGTAGCAGTCTCCGTTACAATTGCCGCGCTTTTCTCCTGCATGACTTTCCGAACCTCTACTTCCCGTTCGCGCCGTCCATTTTTGCGAATGCCTTCTTTGCCTTTTCGCCAACGGCCTCGATGGAATCCCCCAGCGCGTAATGAATCTCCAGCACCCCGGCCGGCGCCTGCGGAGCCGCCTTCAGCTCGCCCAGCGCCGCATCCCAGTCGATCGTTCCGTCACCCGGCCACAGATGCGCATCCTTGTCGCCCTTGTTGTCGTGGAGGTGGGACGACCGCACATGAGCTTTCAGTTCAGTCATGGCCGCGGCCACGCCCTCGCCCAGATGCGCGTGCCCCACGTCGAGGCAAACGCCGATGTCCCGAAAATGCCCCACCGTCAGAATTTCCACCAAATGCGCCGGCCGCGCCACCTCGCCCTGCAGATTCTCGACCAGCAGCTTCACGCCCAGTGGGCTGGCAAACGCATGCAGATGCTCGAGCGCGGTGATCGAATGCTCCAGCGCCCGTGGGCTCCATGCATCGTCGCGCTCTCCAAGATGCAGAACCAGGAATCGAAACGGAATCTGCTCCGCCACTTCGAGCGCCCGCTTCACCTCGTCCATTCCATCGATGCGGCGGCTCTTCTCCGGATGAATTACGTTGACTGCGGGCGAGCCGCCCCGCCCCATTTCGAGGTCGGAATAAAGCGGCGCGTGCATCGAGAAAGCGTCGACGGGATTGCCGCTGAACCACTCCGCCAACTCTCGCACGTGCGGACGGCTCGTGTAGTCGAAATGCTGGCGCGCGGCAAACAGCTCCACGCCCTGCGCGCCCGCGTGGGCAAATACGTCGAGCAGGCCGGGGTGCAGTCGATGACTGAGGAAAACGTGCGAAGAGATTGCTTTGAGCATGGATACGCTGACCAGGGTGAGCGAAAAGGATGAGTGAACCGGGAATGAGTCTCTCCCTATCTTCTCATCCCGCGCCCGATGATTTTCGGTTGCGGATCCGAGGGGGTCGGGATCGCTTCAGTGGCCGCAGCCAGGCTACTCCGCGGCCACTTCCTCGCCCTTCACCGTTACGCCGATGTGCGCCGTGACCTCGCGGTGCAGTTTCACAGGCACGTGGAACTCCCCGGTTGATTTCAGCGGCTCATCCAGCTGCACCTTGCGCCGGTCGATGGTGAAGCCCTTGCCGGCCAGCTCCTGCGCGATGTCCGACGAGGTTACCGAACCGAACAAATGATCGCCCTCGCCCACCTTGCGGGTGAAGACCAGCGAAATCGCATTGAGCTGCGTCACCAGAGCCTCCGCCTCCGACTTCTCCTTCGCGGACCGGCGCACCGCGGAGGCCTTGATCTGCTCGATCTCGGCTCGGTTGCCCTCAGTCGCTTCCTTGGCGAGCTTGCGCGGCAAAAGGTAATTGCGGGCGTACCCGTCGGCGACTTTCACCACATCGCCGCGGTTGCCGAGGTTCGAAACATCTTCTCTCAGAATCACTTCCATTGCACAATCTCCTGAAAAACCAGCCAGCCTTTCGCTGGCTAACGGGTTTTAGCTAGCCGCCTCTTCGCTGATCGGTCTTTAGCTGACCGGCTTTCAGCTGGCCGTTCTTAGCTGAATTAGAATCGTGCCGCGAACGGCAGCAGAGCGATGTTGCGCGCCTGCTTGATCGCCTTCGACAGCCGCCGCTGGTGTGTAGTGCAAACGCCGGTCAGCCGCCGCGGCACAATCTTGCCCCGCTCTGCCACAAATCCCTGCAGCAGCCGCACGTCGCGATAGGAAATCGCGTCGATCTTCTCGGTGCAGAACTTGCAGACCTTCTTGCGGCGGAAGAACTTCCGCCCGCCGGGTCCGCCCGGACCACCAGGTCCGCGTCCGCCAGGGCCGGCAGGACGTCCAGAATGCCCGTCCGGTCTCGATGAGGTACTCGTTGCTTCGTCAGCCATATTTCATTCCTCCGGCTGGCCGCCCTTATAGGCGCCAGCCCAAATTTCAAATCAAGTTCATTTGCAGAACGAGCTCAGGCGCTGGCCGGAGTCGCCGCCGCAGTCGCCGTTTCCGTAGAAGCCACGGACGCAGGCGGTGCCTCCGCAACAGAAGCGGGAGCCGCAGCCGGTTCGGCAGTCTCAGCCGGAGCAACCGGCGGAGCAGGCGGAATCGCGCTCAGCTTTTTCTTCGTCGCGCGTATTGCTCTCACCTTGGCGAGGCGCTTTTCCTCCTCGTCCATCCGAACTGTGATGAACTTAATCACCGGCTCGGAAACACGCAGCCGGCGTTCCAGCTCCGCAATCAGCACGCCGTCGGCATCCACTGTCAGCAACACATAATTGCCGTCGTTAAATTTCCCCACCGTGTACGCCAGCTTGCGTCGTCCCAGCTTCTCCGTCGCGCGCACCTTGCCCCCGCCGGTCGTCACCGTTTGATCGAGGCCCGCGATCAGCTTGTCGAGATCCTCTTCGGCCATGTCCGGCCGCACGATGAACATCACTTCATAGAAACGTTGAATCATCTGCTTCTCTTCCCTCCGAACCGACCGGTCCGGCATTAAGAAATTCGCTTCCTTCCGTCTTCACTTCTCCGCCGGGCCGTTTCCGGAATCTTCCGGGTCCCGCCGGTTGAACTCATTCATGGCGACCGAAATGCCCTTCGCCACCACTATCTCCACGGCGCGCGCTACCCGATCCAGCACCGGATCGATCGCCGTCAGATCCCGTTTGCTCATCGGCGTCAGCAAATAATCCTTGCCGCGACGAAAAGCTTCCTGTTGAACTCCCGGCTCCGGCCCTACTCCAATCCGGATTCGCCACCACTCATCCGTACCCAGCGCGCCCGAGACCGAACGCGCTCCGTTATGTCCCGCCGGGCTGCCCCGCTCCCGGATTCGTAACCGTCCCAGTGGCAAATCCAGCTCGTCGTACAACACCAGCAAATTTCTCGGTGGCCCGTCGTCGACTTCAAGGTCCAGTTCGTCAACCAGCGCCCCCACCGCAAGCCCGCTCAAGTTCATCCAGGTCTCCGGCTTTGCCAGGATCACCTCCCGGCCCGCCATTCGAACTTTCGCCGTGAGCGCCCGGCAGCGCCGGTTCACCACCTCCACGTTGTGCTCACCGGCGATGCGGTCAATCGCCAAAAACCCGGCATTGTGCGGCGTGAACTGGTATTCGATCCCCGGATTGCCGAGCCCAACCACCAGAAACGCGCCGCCTTCCCCGGACACTTACTTCTTGCCGCCCTTGTCGCTCTTCTCCGCGGCAGGAGCAGCAGCTCCCGCTTCGCCGGTCTCCTGCTTGCCCTTCTTCACTACCTCCGGCTCCGCAGGACCAGCGGCAGTTGCAGCCGCCTCAGCCTCCGGCGCAGCAACCACCTCTTCCTTGATCGAAACCACGTGCGCAACCGGTTTGTCGTCCGGAGTAATGAACCGCAGCTTGCCGGTATGCGGCAGATCGGAAACCCTCAAAACCATCCCGAAGGTCAGGTGCGAAACATCCACCTGAATGCTGCTCGGAATATCACCCGGCAGGCACTCGATCTCCACCTCGCGCAACATCTGGTCCAGAATGCCGCCCTGCGTCTTCACGCCCACCGCTGTGCCGGTCAGCTGGATCGGCACCTCTACGCGAATCGGCTTGTCCAGCGCGATGCGCTTGAAGTCAATGTGGATCAGCTTGCCCTTGATCGGCTCGTACTGCCAGTCCACAATCATCACCTTCGCCGTCGATCCGGAAACTTCCAGATCGAAAATCGAGTTATGGCCCGTTTCCGAATGCAGAATCCGCTGGATCTGTTTCGGATCTACTTCCAGGGCCACCGCCGGCTCCGCCGCGCCATAAACCACGGCCGGCACTTTGCCCTTCGCGCGCACGCGGCGGGCTGCATTCTTGTTGAACTTGCCCTCGCGGGGCACTGCGCTCACGATTTCCTGTGTTGTCATAACCTTCTCCTTCGGGCACGGCTGGCAGTTATCAGTCGCCAGTCTTCAGTCCCGGTTTTCCGGGGACATTCCGCTCCCTTTGCAGCTCTTGTTGCCGCTGCTGTTTGGCCGCGCCCCAGTCTTCGCGAGCGATACGACCGTTTCCTGCAGGCCAATTCCGTCTGGGGACTGGCAACTCACAACTGGCGACTAGTTAAACAACGAGCTCACGCTCGTCTCCATATGAATATTCAGGATGGCCGCGCCCAGCAGGCCCGCCACCGAAAGCACCTTAATCTTTCCCGACTCCTTCAAACCCTTTGCCTCTTCGCGCAGCGGGATTGAATCCGTAACCACCAGCTGCTCCAGCCGCGAACTCTGGATACGCGGCACCGCCTCGCCCGAAAGAACCGGATGCGAAGCGCCCGCATAAACCCGCGTCGCGCCCTTGTCGAGCAGCGTATCGACCGTCTTCACCAGCGTCCCGGCGGTATCGATGATGTCGTCGATGATCAGGCATGTGCGGCCTCGTACATCGCCGATCACGTTCATCACTTCGGTCACGTTAATATCCGTCCTGCGTTTGTCGACGATCGCCAACGGCGCGCCCAGCTTGGTTGCGATGAACCGCGCACGCTCCACGCCGCCCGCGTCCGGCGAAATCACTGTCAAATCCGGCAAGTTCAGCTCGCGCACATATCCGATCATTACCGGGCTCGCAAATAAGTGATCCACCGGGATGTTGAAAAATGCCTGAATCTGCGCCGCATGCAGATCCATAAAAAGGGCCCGGTTGGCGCCGGCGGTGGTCATCAGATCGGCCACAAGCTTCGACGAAATGGCTACGCGCCCGCGATCCTTGCGGTCCTGGCGGGCATACCCGTAATACGGAACGACCACCGTGATGCGCCCCGCCGAGGCGCGCTTGAGGGCATCGATCATGATCAGCAGTTCCATCAGGTGCTGATCCACCGGATAGCAGGTCGGCTGAACCACAAACACATCCGCGCCGCGCACATTCTCGAGCAGCTGGAAGTACACCTCGCCGTCGGAGAAGCGTGTCATCCGTGTCTCGCCCAGCGTCACGCCGATATGCCTGCAAATCTCCTCCGCTAACTCGCGATTCGCCGTGCCCGAAAACACTTTGAACCGACGATCCTCGTTTGAAACCCGCGAACGCCGCGCCTGCCCCTTCGCCTTCGCATTTCCGTCTGTCTGAGCCGCCGCCAGATTCGGCGTGGCCACGCCTGCTGCTTCCATCGTGTCCGTCTTCACAAGATCCTCCAGCTGGTTTGCATGGCATCCTGCTTAAGATTGCGGCGATCCTGCTGCCGGGCCCCATTCAATAACCCAAACTCTGGCTGGGCGACCAGGATTCGAACCTGGACAAAGTGCTCCAAAGGCACTTGACCTACCATTAGTCGATCGCCCAGTAACTAACCCCGACCAAAACCCTGCTCAGTTCTTTTTTTCGCTAACTCGCTAGCTCGCTAACCGCCAACTAGCTTCCTGCTGAGTCGCTGACCCGCTTCCCTGCTGACTCGCTTCCCGCTAACTTGCCACCATCTCCCGCCAGTATTCGTCGCGCGGCAAAGTCCTCGTCCGCAGCGATCGAACCCCAGCTTCCTTCAACCGCGCTTCCGCCGCCTCCGCTGCGCCCGCAGTTCCATACAGCCCAAACAAGGCCGATCCGGACCCGGACAGCGAGGCGTACATAGCCGTCTCCTCAGGGTCACCGGAGCCCGCAAGAATGCGCTTGATATTTCCGAGAGAGGGATACTGCCGGAAGACGACCTCTTCGAAGTCGTTTTCGATCCCGGTTCGGACAAGCGCGAGAAGCGGATGCTGCTCCGTTTTCTGAACCCCACCGAGCAAGCTCGGTGAGGGCCCCGACTTCACGGCCAGGCCCCCGCCTATCGCGGAGACACCGGAGGAGTGCGCGCCAACCCCGGCGGACATTTCCTCCGGAGGCCTCGGACCAAATACCGAGGCGAGAGCTCGACTCAACTTAGACAGTCTATCGGAGCCGCCATCGCCGGTCAATTCGCTTGCCGTGCCAGCCGGACTGCGGCCTGCACCCTGCATCCTGTTCCCTGTTCCCTGTTCCCTGTCCCCTGCACCCTGAAGCGCATCCCAGTCCCGGTAAGCCTGCGGCGTCGAAACCCCCACCTCCGGCAACGCCAACACGCATTCCAGCGGCGGAAAATCGGGGAGAGGAGTCACCTGCTCGCCGCGTCCCACCCCCAGCACGGCCCCGCCAATCAGGAACAGCGGCACATCCGACCCAACATCCGCCGCAATCCGCAGCTTCTCTGCCTGCGCCAGCGCCGGAACCCCGCCCCGCACCAACTCCCGCTCCAGCCCAATCAGCGCCGCCACCGCATTTGCCGATCCGGCTCCTATTCCGCCCTGCACCGGCAGCCGCTTCTCAATATGGATATGAACGTCCGCATGTACCGCGAGCGTCTGCAGCGCCCGATCAACCATCTTCCACGCTGTGTTCGTTGCGTCTACTGGAACCCGCGCATCGTCGCTTGTAATCCGAATGCATGTCTCGACCGCGAGCCGCGCCTCGACTGTCACCAGATCGTGCGCCTCCAGCGTCTGATAGCACGTCGTCAGCGCATGAAATCCATCCGCGCGCAACGGCCCGATCGTCAGCCCCAGGTTGATCTTGGAATAGGAACGAACCTTCGTCGCCATCGTCCCGATTGTAGGGGAGCGCAGGCGCAATCGCCCCCAGCTACCGGCTATCGGCTACGGGCGACTGGCTACCGGCTACCGGCTACCGGCTACCGGCTACTTAGAGAATGTAACGCGACAGATCCTGGTTCTTGACGATGTCTGCCACCATCTGGCGCACGTATTCCGGATCGATCACCATCACCTTCTCCGTTCCGTTCGCCGTCTCGCGCTCGATCACCGGCAGTGGCGCCGTCGTCCCTTCGCCCACCGCGGCCAGCTCTACCACCGTTCCATGATTCTTAGCGTCACCCTTTGACTGTGTGCGTGTCAGGTCGGGAGCCGCAAAGCTTATTTCATCCAGCACCCGCTCCATAATGGTGTGCAGCCGCCGCGCCCCGATATTCTCCGTCCCCTCATTCACACGGAAAGCAAACTGCGCCATCTCTGCGATGGCCTCCGGCGTGAACTCCAGCTTCAGTCCTTCGGTCTCCAGCAGCGCCGTGTATTGCCGAACCAGAGACGATTTTGGCTCAGTCAGAATCCGTACAAAATCTTCCACCGTCAGCGACTGCAGCTCCACTCGAATCGGGAACCGCCCCTGCAACTCCGGAATCAGATCGCTCGGCTTCGAAACATGAAAAGCTCCGGCGGCGATGAACAGGATGAAGTCCGTCCGCACCATCCCATAGCGCGTGTTGACCGTCGTCCCTTCCACGATCGGCAGAATGTCTCGCTGCACACCTTCGCGCGAAACGTCCGGCCCATGGCCGCCCTCGCGCCCCGCGATCTTGTCAATCTCATCCAGGAATACGATGCCCGAGCTCTCCACCCGCTCCACAGCCAGCCGCGTTACCTGATCCATATCGATCAGCCGGCCCTCTTCCTCCTGCACAAGGTATTCGAACGCATCCGAAACCTTCATCTTCCGCTTGCGCGTGCGCTGCCCAAAGATGTTCGGCAGCATGTCCTTCAGGTTGACGTCCATCTCCTCCATGCCCTGGTTGGAGATGATCTCGAACGATGGCGTATTCCGCTCCCGCACATCGATCTCCACCATGCGCTCGTCCAGCTTGCCTTCGCGAAACTGCTGCCTCAGCTTCTCCCGCGTACGCGTGTGCGAACTCGACTGAGATCCCGGCTGCGCATCCCCGCCCCCTGTGCCCGCCGCCGGTGTGCTCGATGGCGCCGGCAGCGTAATCGTGTTCCCATCCACGTAAGGCGCGCTCGCCGCCGCCGGCTGCGCCGGAGTCGTCGTCTGTGGAGGCAACAGCACATCGAGCAGCCGCTCCTCGGCGTTCATCTCTGCGCGATCTTCTACTTCCTCCAGCTTCTCCTCGCGCACCATGTCGATGGCAATCTCCACCAGGTCCCGGACGATGGAGTCCACGTCGCGCCCTACGTACCCAACTTCCGTGAACTTCGAAGCCTCAATCTTCAGAAAGGGCGAGTTCGTCAGCTTCGCCAGGCGCCGCGCAATCTCCGTCTTCCCCACTCCCGTCGGCCCAATCATGATGATGTTCTTGGGCATGATCTCGTCCGCGAGATCGGGGGTCAGCTTCTGCCGCCGCATGCGATTGCGCAGCGCGATGGCCACCGCCCGCTTCGCCGCCTTCTGCCCAACGACGTACTTGTCCAGCTCCGCGACAATCTCCCTGGGAGTCAGCTCTTCGAGTGACAGCTCCTGATCTTCCGCCGTTCCCGGTAAATAAATTGCCATATGCCCCACCTGCTCCCCGAACGCCGACCTCTTTTTCGCCGACCGTCTGTTAGGGACAGCTCTTTGCTTCCAGTTACCAGCTACTGGCTACTCGCTGCCCCGTGCAGTTCCTCGATCGTGACCTTGTCGTTTGTGTAAATGCAGATTTGCCCGGCAATACGCATCGCCTTCTCCGCAATATCCCGCGCCGAAAGCTCCGTGTTCTCGATCAGCGCCCGCGCTGCCGACAACGCGTACGACCCGCCGCTGCCGATCGCGGCAATTCCCTCGTCCGGCTCGATCACATCCCCCGACCCGCTGATCAAGAATGTCTGGCTCAGGTCCGCTACCACCAGCAGCGCCTCGAGGCTCCGCAGCATCTTGTCGGTCCGCCAATCCTTCGCCAGCTCCACTGCGGATCGCCCCAGGTTCCCCGCATACTGCTCCAGCTTTCCCTCAAAGCGGCTGAAAAGCGAAAATGCATCCGCGGTCGACCCCGCAAAGCCCGCCAGAATCTTGTCCTGATACAGCCGCCGTATCTTCTTCGCCGTATGCTTAAAGACGGCCTCGCCCATCGTCACCTGCCCATCGGCCGCCATCACCACATCGCTGCCCCGGCGCACGCAAATCACCGTCGTGGAGCGAATCCGCACTCTGGGCGATCGCCGGGGACTCCCCTGATTCGCCCTGGTTCCCGTATCGAGGATCGATTCCGTAGCTGCCTCTTCCTGCTTACCGGCTTTCACACTGAAGGAAAAACGACCGCCCGAAGCGGCCGTTTGTGAAAATCTGTGATTCTCCATGTCTCCAGCGAGTATAGCGCAGACATTCATTACTACTTTGGCGCAATACCCTTTCACCGTGCCGCAAACCGTCACAATCTGAGCTATCCTTCAACTGTCGAAGCTCGATAATTTCCCGTCCTTTCCTGGAGCCATTCGGATGTTCGCCCACTCACTGCGCGATCCACACGTGATCGGGGTGCTGGCTGCGTCAGTGGTCTGTATTGGCGCCATCGTCGCGTGGCTCTTTCTGCGCCGCCGGCCCACCGCCGATGAGATCGAGCGCGAGCGCCGCGCTCAGCTTGTCCGCTCCGGCCGCATCATTGACGGCACCATCCTCGACATTACCGAACTCGAAACGCCCCCCGAACCCGGCAAGGAGCGCGAGATTCGCTTCGTCCTCTATAAATATGAAATTGGTGGCGTGGTCTACGAGTGCTCCCAGGAGGTCACCGCTCTGCGCGACTACGTGAACCCCGCCGAACTGCGTCTCAGCTTCCCCTGCTCGGTGCGCTACGACATCCACCGTCCGGAAAACAGCATCGTTGTCGCCGAGAACTGGAGCGGCCTGCGCACCACCGCCGACTCCGTGCCCACCCGCCCGCTGTCGAAGTCGCCTAAGCCCCGGGCCTCCGCTCCCATACAGTAATCTCGGCAGAGCAGGCAGCGCAATCAGTCAAGATAAACTGGATTGATATGCATGTTCATGGCGCCAGCAACGCGGCCATGCAGCGAGTGCTGCGCACCTCCCTTATCGCCACGATTGCCTACGTCGTGCTCACCCTGATCGCCGGACTGCGTGCCCACTCCCTCGCTCTCGTTTCCGAAGCCGGACACAACGCTTCCGACGCCCTGGCCATCGTGCTCTCCTTCGTCGCCGTCTGGTTTCAGACTCGGCCCGCCACCGACCAGAAGACCTTCGGCTACCAGCGCGCCGGCGTCCTCGCTGCCTTCCTCAACGCGCTCACCCTCATCGTCATTGCCGTCTGGATCGCCCTCGAAGCCGTACACCGCTTCAACGCACCCACATCCGTTCAGCCGCGCATCATGATGCTGGTCGCCGCCGCCGGTGTCATCATGAACGGCCTCATCGCAGCCATGCTGTGGCGTGTCAGCCACGACGTCAACATTCGCAGCGTCTTCATCCACATGCTCGGCGATACGCTCTCCACCGCCGCCGTCATCGTCGGCGGGCTCGTCATTCTGCTCACCGGCCGCACCTGGATCGACCCCGCGCTTTCCCTCGCCATCGCCGCGCTCATTCTGTGGTCGTCCCTCGCCATCGTCCGCGAGACTCTCAACATCCTGCTCGAGGGCACACCGCGAGGAATTTCACTAACTGAGATCCGCACCACACTGGCAACCATCGACGGCGTCGAAGACGTCCACGACCTGCACGTCTGGAGCCTCGGCTCCAATACCCACGCCCTCGCCAGTCACATCACCATCGCCGACATTCCGCCTTCGGAGAGCAACCTCATCCTCGACCGCATCAACGTTGTGTTGCGCGAGCGCTTTCGCATCCACCACACAACGCTCCAGTTCGAACATGTGATCTGCGAAGTAGCCCATGGCTGCCTGGTCTCGGTTGAGCAAACCGAAATGTCTCATCACCACCATCACGGTCACGCTCACTGATTTCCCGCGCCATTTAACAGGCTCAACCCGGCTCAGGCAGTTTCCGGCCGAAGTCGCTTACGCCGATTTCCGCGCCGGCTCATCCGCGACACAGTCCTTCGCCTCTTCCGGCCCGATTCCAGCCATGACAACTCCGCGGGCTACGCCGCAGTGCGCAGCCTGTTTCAGAATTTTTACGAATGATGCCGTTCAGGCTGCGGATTCGTTTTGCTGCTCTGTCCCCGCCAGTTGTGTCAGCGTCCGCGCCGGCAGAAATACCCGGAAACGCGCACCCGGCAAATCCGGTTCCGTGCTCTTCACCGGTGTGATCGATCCTCCGTGCTTCTGCACAATGCCCATACTTACCCAGAGCCCAAGCCCCGTACCCTGCATGCCCTTCGTCGTAAAGAACGGCTGAAAAAGATTCTTCGCCGTGTTAGCGGGAATGCCCGGCCCGCTGTCCGCCACTTCGATGATCGCGCCAGCGCCCTGCCATTCACCCGCGTCGGCATGCTCCACCCGAATGCGAATGCGGCCCTTCGGGCCAGCCGCTTCCACCGCGTTTACCAACAGATTCGTGAACACCTGCCGCAACTCGGCCGGAAATCCCTCCACCGTCAAATCTCCGGCGATGTCTGTCTCCAGTCGAATCTCCTGATTTTGTAACCTTCGTTCGAGTAACAGCAGCACCCCTTCGATCAGCTCCCGCAGTTCGACCTGGATCGGTGCCTTCGGCTCGCGGTACAGGCTCAGCATCGTCCGGCTGATCTGCATCGTCCGGCTCAACTCCTGTTGCGCCATCCGCAGATATTCCGCCCGCTGTTCCGGGTCATCCTCCTCCCGCAGCAAAAAATGAAGATTCGCTACCGAATCCAGCGGATTGTGAATCTCATGCGCAATACTAGCCGCCAGCCGCCCGGCAACTGCCAACTTCTCAGATGCCACCAGTGCGCCCTGGATTCGCCGCTCTTCCGTTACATCGCGAAACACCAGCACCACGCCGATCATCTCGCCGGCGCCGCTCTTGATCGGTGCAGCGCTGTCGTCGATCATGTACTCCCGTCCTCCACGCGCGATCAGCACTGTGTGGTTGGCCAGCCCAATTACCTGCCCCAGCCGCCGGACCTTCTCCACGGGATTCTCCACAATGGCCCGGGTGTTCTCATGCACGATGTGGAACACCGTCTCCAGCGGTTTTCCCATCGCGTCATCGAGCGTCCACCCTGTGAGCTTCTGTGCAACCGCATTCGTGAACTTAACCCTGCCGCCAACGTCGCACGCGATCACCGCATCGCCGATCGACTCCAGTGTGGTCTGGAACCACTGCCGGCTCTCGGACAGCGCGGCGGATCGCTCCGTGATCTCCGCGATCCGCCTCTGGTAACTTGCCGAAATCGCACGAACGTGGTGCCGCGTAAAAAATGCAAGAAAAATTCCCACCACCGCCGCCGACATAACCAGCGAAATCAGTTGCTGCCGTTGCAGCCGCTGCGCAAGACGATATTTCGTCTCGCGTAAATCGGACTCGTGCCGCAGCATTCTCGCCGTCGTCGCGCGAACGCTGTCCATCATCGCCTTCCCCTGCTGGTTCATGCCTGCAGCCTTCAACGCCGCCGGATCCTGGTGGAGCACCGCGCGCGCGAAGCCCAGCCACTGGTTATAGCGGCCTTCCAGCTCGCTCAGGCTGGCTTCTTGCGTCGTGTCCGTTGTCAGCATCTCGCGCAGATTCGCCAGGTGGCTCTGGATCGGACCTGCTGCCGCCTCCCAGGGCGCCAGCATCAATGGATCCGCAGTCAACTGGAATCCCCTGAGCCCCGTTTCCTGATCAATGAACAGGTTCAGCAGCTCCTGCAGCTGCGCCGTTACCTGATCGCTGTGGTCCAGTTCCCGCTGCGCTCGGGTCGCGCTCTCGATCTGCCAAAACACAAATCCCGCCAGCAGGACCAGCAAAACGATGGGAAGCGCTACAAGTTGTCGAAGCGCCCGATTGAACGCTGGCGCCTTCACACCGCTCCTCCGCGCGCGTGCGCCTCAGAGGGGTAGTTTGAACGAGTCTCCAGCATCGACCGCAGCTTCTCCAGCAGCTCCTGCGGTCCTTCACCCTTCAGCAGGGTTACATCGACCATCGCCACCACTTCAGCCGGCAGATTGATGTATGCGCTGAGCAGCATGATCGGGATTTGCGGCCGTTCCCGGCGCATGGTCTCCGCAACCACACCGCCGTCCATCTCCGGCATGTAGTAATCGAGCACCACGCCGTCGACCTCGTTGCCTCGAAACAATGAGAGCCCTGTGGGCCCATCGATCGCCGTCAGCACCTGATAACCGGCCCTCTCCAGAACCGCCCTGCGGATCTGGAGACCCAGCGCTTCGTCATCGATGCAAAGAATCTTGGGTAGAGACACCGCGTCCTGCTCACCTGCCCCCGGACAGATTTCAAGAACAATATCAAGAACAATATTTCGTCGAGCCGGGACTTGCGGAATCCGAGGGGAATTCTGGGGACAACTGCGCGGAGTATAACATCTCGAAATGTCCGCAAGCCACACAAAGTGAAGGCCAAAACCTGCCAGAATCCGCCACGAAAGTTGTATTCCGCGCCCTGCCGGCCGGAGAAAATGGCCCTTCCCTGCCCGAATTCACACAACTTTTGCATCCTGTTTGCCCGCCCACGTTTAGGCTGGGGGCGGAACCCGCCACCCCCGGCGCGAGAAAGGAACCTCCGCTTGAGCCAGACTGTGTTTGTGCTTGAGGATGACGCCGACATAGCGCGGCTCATCCAGCATCATCTGGAAGCCGCCGGTTTTCCCGCACGCATCTACGCCACTCCCGCCAATCTCATTTCCGACGCCGAGCGCCAGGCCCCCGTCCTGTTTCTGCTTGACATCATGGTTCCTGGCGGTGACGGCCTCGATGTCTGCCGCCGCCTGCGCAACCACTCCGCCCTCAGCACGATCCCCATCATCTTCGTCACCGCTCGGGCCGGCGAAAATGACCGCGTTCTCGGCCTCGAGCTCGGCGCCGACGACTACATCACCAAGCCGTTTGCCCCGCGCGAACTGCTGGCTCGCGTCAAAGCTGTCCTCCGCCGCTTCGAACGCCCCGCCACGCCCTCAGCCATTGCTTTTGAAGACGTCGAAATCGACGCCAGCGCTATGCAGCTTCGCGTTCGCGGCAATCTCACCACCACCACCGCCACCGAGTTTCGCCTCCTCGATTACCTCGCCCGACACCCAGGCCGCGTCTTCAGCCGCGATCATCTCCTTGACGCCGTCTGGGGTGACGCGCGCTTCGTTACCCCCCGCTCCGTCGATGTCTACGTCCGTCGCATTCGCGAGAAGATCGAAACCGACCCCGAGAATCCGCGCTATCTCAAGACTGTTCGCGGGGCCGGCTACCGCTTCGAAATTCCCAAGGCCAGCGAGCGAGCGGCCGCGAGTTAACCTCACTCGTCGCGGGCCGGACAGAATATGCTGGAACCATGACCATCCCGGAGCTGTTGCTGCTGGAATTCGACGAAGAGATGCCGAGCACCCGCAAAATTCTCGAGCGCGTGCCCGAAACCAACTTCTCCTGGAAGCCTCACGAAAAGTCCATGACCCTCGGCCGCCTTGCCTCTCACATCGCCGAGCTCCCCGCTCGCTGTGCGACCATCATCACTACTGAAAACTATGTTCGCCAGCCTGGAATCGCCCCGTTCCTCGCCTCATCCTCCGCCGAACTCGTCAGTCGCTTCGACATGACAAGCAGCGAGGCCAGAACCGCCCTCGCCAGCCTCCGCGAAGCCCAGCTTTCGGTCATCTGGACCTTGAAAATGGGAGACCGCACCATGGCCTCGATGCCCCGCGTCATGGCAATTCGCCGCGTTTTTATGAATCACCTCATCCACCATCGCGCTCAGCTCGGCGTCTTCCTCCGTCTGCTGGATGTACCCATCCCCGGCATGTACGGGCCCTCCGCCGACGATTAGGGCTGATGTAAGACTCCGTTTCCTGGTTGCAGCCGGCCGACCGGTTACTCGCTGAACGACATATCGGCTGTACCCTGTACCCTGTACCCTCGATTCCACCGTGACCGGCAGAGTCTTCTCCAAGCTTTTTTTCTCCTTCCTCTTCGTGCTGTGCATCGCCACGGCTGTGCTGGACTTTTCTTTCCGCAACATCGTCGCGCATTCGCTCCACGAAGAAGCCCGAGTGGCCTCCCTCGGCCCTGTGCAGCAGGCTGCAGCCCTCCACATTCTGCGCCGCGACCTGTTTACCGCCTCGCTTATCTCCCTGGTCCTCGCCGCACTCGCATCCGCATGGCTTGCGCATCGCATCGCCGGCCGCCTGCGCCGTATCGTCGAATTCTCCAGCCGTATCGCCGCCGGCGATTTCGCGGCGCGCATCGAGGAGGATGACAGCGACGAAATCGGCGAAGTCGCCCGCGCCCTCGACTCCACCGCCAGCCGCCTCGAGCACTCCTTCCACGCTCTCGACAGCAAACAGCGCGAGCTCGCTGCTCTCCTCGATTCCATGCAGGAAGCCGTCGTCGCCGTCGACGCCGCCGGACAGGTCAGCTGGTCCAATTCCGTGATGCAGCGCATCGCCCCTGGCGCCATCCGTCCGGGCAAGGCCCTCGTCGTCAGCATCCGCGATCCCGAAATTCTCAGCTGCGTCGAAGCCGCGCTCCGCGAGCGTCGCATCGGCACGGGCCGCGCCATTTCCGTCGTCCCCGGCCGCGCCTTCGAAGTCAGCGCCGCTCCCACCCCCGACGGTGGCGCCGTCGCCGTCCTCCACGACGTCACTGAGATCGAGCGCGCGGAGAAAACCCGCCGCGACTTCATCGCCAACGTCTCCCATGAGCTTCGCACCCCGCTCACATCCATCTCCGGCTACGTCGAAACCCTCCTCGAAGACGAGATGGATCTCCCCGATCACGCGCGCGAGTTCATGAACATCATTCTTAAAAATGCCCGCCGCGTGAATCGCCTTACTGAAGACCTCCTCGCCCTGGCCCAGGTCGAATCCGGCGAGCACAAGCCCCGCGTTCAGCCCATACGCTCCTCCGCCCTCGTCGAGGACGCCATTGAGTCCCTGGCTGGCATGGTCGTCGATTCCGGTGTCGCTCTCGAACCCGGCGATACCACCGAAGCCGTGGTCCTTGCCGACGTCGATGCCATGACCCAGGTCTTTGGCAACCTCATTGAAAATGCCATGAAGTACGGAGTCTCGGGCCGCCGCGTCGTAGTCGGCGCTCGCCCCATCGATCACGCGGTCGAGTTTTACGTCCAGGATTTCGGCCAGGGCATGGCGGAAGAGCATCTCAGCCGCATCTTCGAGCGCTTCTACCGCGTCGACAAAGCCCGTTCCCGCGAATCCGGCGGCACCGGCCTCGGACTTGCCATCGTTAAACACATCGTCCTCGCCCACGGCGGCACAATCCGCGTAGAAAGCGAACTGGGCGCCGGCGCAACCTTCTTCTTCACCCTGCCTCTCGCCCCGGAACCGTCATCTCCGCCCGCCCCATCCCCATCCGCCGAAGAACCAGCGTCAAAAGTCGCCCGATAAGCTGCGGAAGAAGCTGGCCCGGAGCCCCGAACTCGAATCTGGCCCTGAGCAAAGCACTTAACTCTGAACTCTACGCCCTGTACCCTGTACCCTGCACCCTGCACCCTGTACCCTGCACCCTGTCCCCTGTACCCTGCACCCTGCACCCTGTACCCTGTTCTCATGCCCCGCACCGTCCACGCCGTCTGTTCCCTTGACTGCCCAGACTCCTGCGGCGTCCTCGTCACCATCGACGAAGCCGGTCGCGCCACCCGTCTCCGTGGCGACCCATCGCACCCCGTCACGCGCGGCTTCCTCTGCGGCAAGGTAGCGAAGTACCTCGACCGCGTCTACTCGCCCGACCGCCTCCTCTACCCCATGCGACGCCGCCCCGGCGTGCCCAAAACTTCGCTCCCCCATGGCCGCGAATCCGAATCCTTCGAGCGGATTTCCTGGGACGAAGCCCTCGACACCGTGGCCTCCCGCCTGGCCGCCATCGCCCGCGACCACGGCCCCGAATCCATCCTGCCCTATTCCTATGCCGGCACGGTCGGTGTCCTCGGCTACGGCTCCATGGATCGCCGCTTCTTCCACCGCCTCGGCGCATCCCAGCTCGATCGCACCATCTGCTCCGAGACCGGCGGCCAGGCCATCATTTCCGTCTACGGCCGCAAACTCGGCACCGATCCGGAAGCCTTTGCGAAGGCGCGCCTCATCATCGCCTGGGCCGCCAACATCCACGGCAACAATATCCATCTCTGGCCCTTTGTCGAAGAGGCCCGCCGCAATGGCGCGAAGCTTGTCGTCATCGACCCCTACGCCACTCGCACCGCGCGCGCTGCCGACTGGCACATCCCCATCAATCCCGGCACCGACTCTGCTCTCGCCCTCGGCCTCATGCACATCATCGTGCGCGACAACCTCTACGACAGCGACTACGTCGCTCGCTGGACCTGCGGCTTCGATCAGCTCCGTGAGCGCATCGCCGAATACGCACCCGGCCGCGTCTCATCGCTGACCGGCATCTCTGTCCCCGACATCGAGCGCCTCGCCCACGACTACGCCACCACCACCCCCGCCGTCATCCGCCTCAACTACGGTGTGCAGCGCAGCGACAATGGCGGCGCTGCCACCCGCGCCATTTGCATGCTGCCCGCGCTTACCGGCGCATGGAAGCACTACGGTGGCGGACTCCAGCTGTCCACCAGTGGGGCTTTTAAATGGGACAGAACAGCCCTCGAGCGCCCCGATCTGGCGGAAGCCAGCCCGCTGGGCCGTGAAGCCCGCATCGTCAATATGTCGGTCCTCGGACATGCCCTCACAGAAATGGGCAGCAAGCCGGAAGATGGCCCCGCCGTCCACGCCCTCTTCGTGTACAACTCGAACCCTGCCGCCATCGCCCCCGACCAACGCGCCGTCCTCCGTGGCCTCTCGCGCCCGGACCTCTTCACCGTCGTCCACGAGCAGTTCTTCACAGACACCGCCGATTACGCCGACATCCTCCTCCCCGCCACCACCTTCTTCGAGCAAAAGGACATCCAGGGCGCGTATGGCCACTACTACGTCCAGCTCTCCGAGCAGGCCATCGAGCCCCTGGGCGAAGCTCGCTCCAACGTCTGGCTCTTCTCCGAGCTCGCCCAGCGCATGGGATTCACCGAGCCATGCTTCCGCGACACCCCCGACGATCTCATCGCCCAGGCTCTCCGTTCTAACGAACCCGACAAGCAGCATCCCTGGCTAGCCGGCATCACACAGAAAACCCTGCACGCCGCCGGCGGAACCCAGCGCCTCCGTTTCGAAGAGGAACAAAGCGGCCAGCCCTTCCTTCCCTTCGCCGAAGGCCCGTTTGCTACACCAAGCGGCCGCATCGAGTTCTATTCAGCAACATTAGAGGCCCAGGGTCTCGACCCGCTCCCCGCCTTCCATCCAGCGCCGGAATCCCGCCACACCGACGCGCGCAAGCGTTATCCCCTTGAGTTCCTCCCGCGCAAAGCGGACAACTACATGAACTCGACCTTTTCCAATTTGCCTGGACATCGCGCCATGGAATCCGCCTACAACGGCGTGCTCGATATCCACGCCGACGACGCGACCGCCCGAGGCATCTCCGATGGCGACACCGTCGAAGTCTTCAACGAGCGCGGCAGCCTGGCCCTGCGCGCCCACGTCAACGGCAGCGTCCGCCCCGGCGTGGTCGCCGCGCGCCTCGACTGGAACAAGTTTTCCCCCAGCGGCCACAACGTCAACCTGCTTACTTCTCAGCGTCTCAACGACCTTGGTGGTGGCCCCGTCTTCTACTCAACTCTCGTCGATGTCCGCAAATCATCCTGAAACCACGCTCGTTCCGCCTGTCGCAATCCAGCCACTGTGTTCTCCCTCGGCCCCCATTCCATCCGATCTTCGATAGACTAAAGCCAATCTCTCCCCAGAACCCTTCGCCCGGCTGCTGCCGCGCATCGCGGGAGATGAAAGTTGCTGCTGTCGATGACTCCAAAAAATGTATGCGCGTTCTGTGCGGCGGCTGGCCGCTATCCCCCCGCAAGTGGCTCCGCCGCGCATTCGAATCGCGCTGATATAATCGCCTTTTCCTACAGATCGGCCCGATTTCGAGCAGTGAGGGTGTGCTTATTTTTTCCGTGAATTTCGGGAGCGCTGGCTCCTCGCACGTACCAGACAGAAATTTGCGCCGGCTCCTCAGGCGCTCCCTGGTCCTGGTTCTCCTCCTGGCTCCACTCCTGCCGGTCGCGCCGCTCATCGCCCAGGAGACTACGCCCTCCCCCGCCTCCAGCGATATCGGCCAGAAGATCATCGAGATTCGCGTCATCGGTTCGCGCCGTATTCCCAAAGAAACGGTCATCGCCCGGATGTACAGCCACGTCAACGATAACTACGACCCTCTCACTGTCGAACGCGACTTTAACTCCCTTTGGAACACCGGCTACTTCGAAGATGTCCGCATTGAGAAAGAGGACACCCCGCAGGGCGTCATCCTCGACGTCTACGTCCGCGAAAAGCCCACCATCCGCGACATCACCTACAAAGGAAACAGCTCCATCACGGAATCCGACATCCTCGACCGCTTTAAGAAGGAGAAGGTCGGTCTGTCCGCCGAGAGCCAGTACGATCCCGCCCGCATCGCTCACGCCGTCACCGTCATCAAGGACATGCTCGCCGAGCACGGCCACCAGTTCGCCACCGTGCGCCCCGAAGTCAAGACCATCCCGCCGGCCTCCGTTCAGCTCAACTTCATCATTAAAGAAGGGCCGACCGTCAAAGTCGGCAAGATCAGTTTCAGCGGCAATAGAAACGTCAGCTCCCGCGATCTCCGCGCCGCTATGCGCAATCTGCGCCCCATAGGCGTGCCCCATTCCATCTTTCTTGAGAACCTCTTTGCCCGCACTTACGACGCCAGCAAACTCGAGGAAGACTCGGAGCGGGTCCGTCAGGCCTACGGCGAGCGCGGCTACCTGCGCGGCGGCCCTGTCGGTGAGCCACAAACCCACCTCCGTAACGAATCGGGGCTCTCCATGTTCACCTTCCGCCCCCGCAAAGGCAAGCGCATCGACATCCACATGAACATCGACGAGGGCGAACGCTACCGCCTCGCCGCCATCAATTTCACAGGCGTCAAGGCTGGCGTCAACATCAAAGGCCTGCGCGCCATCTTCGCTCAGAAAGACGGCGCCATCTTCAATCTCAGCGATTTCCGCAAGGGCCTCGACAACCTGCGCAAGGCTTACGGGCAGCTGGGCTACATCAACATGACCGCCGTGCCCACCCCATCTTTCAACGATGCCAACCACTCGGTCACCTGGAACATCGACATCGACGAAGGCAAGCAGTTCACCGTCTCCCGCATCGAGTTCCAGGGCAACACCGTCACCCGCGATTTCGTTATCCGCCGCGAGCTTCTCCTCCAGGAAGGCCAGGTCTACAACAGCCATTCGTGGGAGCTCAGTCTGCTGCGCCTGAATCAGCTCGACTATTTCAATCCTCTCCGCGTCGATCAGGATTCAGAGACTCATCAGAACACCGAAGCCGGAACCGTCGACCTCCTCCTCAAGGTCCAGGAGAAAGGGAAGAACTCCGTCGGCCTCAATGGCGGCGTCAGTGGCCTCTCCGGCGCCTTCCTCGGCCTCAACTACCAGACCAACAACTTCCTCGGACTCGGCGAAACCCTCAGCGTTCAGGCCAACGCCGGCAGCCTCGCCCGCAATCTCCTGTTCGCCTTCAACGAACCATACCTGCGCAACAAGCCGTTGAACCTCGGCTTCCAGGTCTTCGACAGCAAGACCGATTACAACGCCTCCAAGAGCTATTCGCTTTCCGGCAGCTCCAATCAAACGGCCGCCGTCTCCTCGCTGCTCCAGAATTACAACCAGTCCCGCAAGGGCTTCAATCTTTCCGCAAGCTACCCGCTGCGGCATTTCAGCCTCTTCGGTTTCTCCCGCGTCGGCGGCACCTACGCCTGGGACGACTCCTCCGTCCGCGCTTTCAGCCAAGCCTCCAGCAATCTCTTCCAGACCCTTGCCTTCCGCAGCGGCATCCAGGGCCAGAACGCGCTCGAAGGCATTGTCACCAGCTCCGTCCTTTTCAGCTATAACTCCAGCAACGTCTCCAGCAACTACCTGCCGCACACCGGCCAGTCCCTCGCCGCCAGCGTTCAGTTCGCTGGCCTCTGGGGGAGCGTGCGTTACGTCCGCCCCGTCGTCGAGTACAAGCGCTACACCCCGGTCAAAGGCCTGTGGTTCAACCCCGCCGGTCGCAATACTTTTGGGGTGCGCCTCCAGGCCGTTTACATCACCGGGTTCAGCGGCGATGTTGCTCCGCCCTTCGATCGGCCCTCCGCGGGCGGCGAATCCGACCTTCGCGGTTTCGACATCCGTTCGGTGACCCCTTACGGCTTTGTTCCCACGCGTGTCCTGTTCACCCTCACCAATCCCGACGGGTCCACCGTTCCCCGCGATCCCACCAATCCCAGCCTCGGCCCCATCCAGGTCCCACTGCCCGTCTACGGCATCGCTACCATCGGCGGCGATTCTCAGTTCACTGCCAACTTCCAGTACATGATCCCCATCTACGGCCGTACCGTCGGCTTCAACTTCTTCGACGACTTCGGCATGGACATGGCCCTCCGCGACAGCCAGCTCCGCCAGAGCCCCGAAGGCATCGACGCGCTCGATTCGCCGCTCTACGGCTGCCCCAATTACGTCAACGGCACCTGCCAGGGCGGTCAGCAGATCAAGTTCAACCCCATCATCACTCCAATTCCGGGCACCAACTACGTTCCGCGCGACTCCGCCGGCGGCGAACTCAACGTCATGATGCCCATCATCAATGCGCCCTTCCGCATCTACTACGCCGTCAATCCGCTGAAGCTCTTCACCACTTTCTCCCGCCAGAACCTCATCACCCGCAGCATGTTCCCCGCCGGCGGAGCGGGCGATTACTCCTATGCCCTGGCTGAACAGTTCTACAACGGCCTCTACGTCCTGCGAGAGCCCAGCAAGACCTTCCGCCTCACCGTCGCCACCACCTTCTGAGGCAGGGAACAGGTCACAGGTTTCAGGTTACAAACACACGCAACGGAGGAGACTCCTCCCCGCACCTGGGGAAACACAAGGCCGAAGCCGTCTCTCTGTGACCCGCAACCCGTAACCAGCAACCTGTACCCTGCACCCTGTACCCTGCACCCTGTACCGTGCCCGGTTTGACGACTCATCACCACGGCCCTATAATTTGCCCAGTTCCTGAGATATTCTCTCTGTCCGCGTCTTCGCATTCCCGGGCCTGATTGAATGCCCGGACCCGCTCCGGTAGTTTGTGAGGAGTTGGGATTTTGAGAGAGCGAGTATGCGGACCAAGCCACCCAGGAAACCGAAGGAGTTCTTGAATTCCATGAATCGTTCGTTGTCACTCGTTTGCGTGCTCGCGTCCGGAATGGGCGTCGCAGCCGTTGCCCAGGCCGCTCCGGCAACCACCCCGGATCCAGCCCCCAGCGCCCCCGTCCAGGTTACCGGCGCCACCAAAATTGCTGTGATCCAGTTCCAGGCAGCCGTCGGTCAGACCAACGAATTCCAGCGCGACGTTGCCGACCTCCGCAAGAAATACGAACCCAGGGAACAAAAGCTGCAAACCGAAAATCAGCAGATCGAGGCTCTCAAGAAGCAGCTTCAGGATGCCGGCGCCAACATCAGCGACGCCGATCGTCAGGCTCGCATGCGCACCATCGATGACAAGACCAAGAGTCTCCAGCGCGAAGCCCAGGACCTCCAGAGCGATACCCAGAATGACGGCCAGGAAACCTTCCAGCAGGTCGGTCAGAAGGTCTTCGAGGTAATGCAGACCTACGCCACCCAGCAGGGCTTCAATCTCGTCCTGGACGCCAGCCAGCAGAACAGCAGCGTCCTCTGGTTCCCTCCGACCACCGATATCACCAAGGCCGTGATTGACGCCTACAACGTCAAGTCCGGCATACCTGCTCCTGTCAATGTTCCATCGGCGCCAGCGCCGCGCTCTACCCCTGCGGCGCCCAGTGCACCGAAGACAACCCCGCCTTCTCATTAAGAATCAGGAATGGCGGTGGCCTTTTCGTCCCGAAAATGCCGCCGCCCAACCCTCAAAGTCGTCTGCAGTCGCCTCGCTCCGCCCTGTGGAAATTTCTGTGGAAGAAATTCTGGCGCAGTGCCGTTAACTAAACCATCATCGCGCATTCATTTTTATGAACTGCGCTCCAATGATTTATCTCCTTCATGTTGATGCAGTTAGACCCCAGTGCCAGCGTTGCACACCTTCGTAACTCCTTCTCTTGCAACCAATTTGTTTTTCCACAAATCTGGAATAAGGGCGAGCGAATCTTCCGTCAACACCGCTATCGAATGACCCCTCGCTTCGACCCTTCGACGAATTCCACCAGGTAATTGACGTCTTCCGATCCAACGCCCTCTTCTCGCAGCTTCTTCACCGCCTGCGAGGCATTCATTTTTGCCGCCAGCAGCAGCCGGAACGCATGGTGCAGCGCACGCAGCCGCTCGCGATCGAACCCCCGCCGCTCAAGGCCAATCTTATTCATCCCGAATGCCTGCGCCTCGCGCGTCGCCAACGTCAGTGAAAACGGCAACACGTCCTGGGTCACCACCGTCCCGCCGCCAATGTATGCATGGCGCCCCACCCGGCAAAACTGATGAATCGGAGAAAACGCGCCCACCGTCACATAGTCCTCAACGATCACGTGACCGGCAAGCGTCGCGTTGTTCGCGAGGATGCAATGGTCGCCGATCACGCTGTCGTGCCCCACATGCGCATAGGCCATGATCAGGCAATGGCTCCCAATCCGCGTCATGCGGCCGCCGCCCGTCGTGCCCCGCGAGATCGTCACGCACTCGCGAATCGTGTTCTCATCCCCAAGTGTGACTCCGGTTGCTTCGCCCTTGTACTTCAGATCCTGCGGCGCCACACCCACGCATGCAAAAGGAAAAAAACGATTCCGCGCTCCCGCTCTGAGCTGCCCATCGAGCACCACATGCGAGATCAGCTCGCAATCCTCGCCCAGCACCACATCGGCTCCAACCGTGCACCATGGCCCGATCGTGCATGATTCCGGAATAACCGCGCCGGCGGCAAGAATCGCGGTGGGGTGAACGCTCACTCCTCGTTCACCGCTTCCGCCACGGCGCCCGCCGGCTCCTGATCCGGCCTCGGCACCAGCGCGCACATCACCGTGGCCTCGCACGCCAGTTTTCCATCCACCAGCGCCCTCCCCTCCATTTTGGCCACACGCGGCTTCCAGTTCAGCACGTTGATCTCGATCCGCAACTGATCCCCCGGCACCACCGGCCTGCGGAACCTCGCCCTCTCGATCCCCGTGAACACCATCAGCTTCTTGTGCCGGTCCGGAACCTCCGGCATCAGCAGCACTCCGCCCGCCTGCGCGATTGCTTCCACCACCAGCGCCCCTGGCATGATCGGATATCCTGGAAAATGGCCCTGAAAAAACGGTTCATTGATGGTTACATTTTTAATCGCAACAATGCGCTTCTTCCGCTCTATTTCGATGACCCTGTCGATCATCAGAAACGGGTACCGATGAGGCAAAACGCCCATGATCTCGCCGATCTCGAGCACTTGCCGCCCTTCCAGAATGCAGTCGGAGTTCTCCATAATAAGCAAGCGCCGATTATAAATGCCCGCCAGCATTGCTAACCGCCGCTCGCACGCCTCTCGCTCGCCTTTTGCTCGTCTTTGGCGAACGGCCCTCTGCTGACCGCCCTTTAGCTGGCGCTTTTTAGCTGGCCGCCCTTTGGCTGATCGCCTTTAGCTGTGGGGTTAAAAGATTCAGAGCGCCCGCAGTGCGAGGAACAACGCAACCGGCATCGCCACCACCCCCACCTTCAAAAACCCTCGCGTGCGCCCTGCGCGATAGCAGTCTCAAACCGACAAATGTCGCCGCAATCGACGGCACACACGGCAGCTGGAACATCCGCAGCCACTGCTAAAGCGCCGCTCCCAATCCACAAGTATTCCGGAATACCCCGGGGCCGCACCAGCATGAGCACGATGCTGGCCACAGAAATGAACCGGATCAGGGCAATCGACATGGGTAAGGTTCCGGCGTCGAATAGTTCGAGACAGTTGGATGCGCTCGCACTACACTAAATCGGGACTGCTCTTCGGGGCCGTTCCCTGTCGTCCCGGCATCGCTCGATGCACACCGGACCTGGAGTAGCCAAATGACCGCAACCGAGCGGCTGTATTACACGGATTCATTTCTGAAGACCTTCCCCGCTGTCGTTACCGATGTCCGAGAGCTTGGCAGCACCGAAGCCGAAGCCACCTGGCAGATTGCTCTCGACCGCACCGCTTTCTACCCCACCAGCGGGGGGCAACCCTTCGACACCGGCTTTCTGCGCGCCGTCTCACGCGGTGGCGTCTCCCTCGACATTCCCATCGAATCCGTCGAAGAAGATGAGCAAGGCCAAATCTGGCACTTCGTCAGAAAGCCGCTGGCCGTGGCCACTTCCGTCGAAGGCCACATCGAATGGCCTCGCCGCTTCGACCACATGCAGCAACACACCGGCCAGCACCTTCTCTCCGCCATCTTCCTGCGCGAGCTCAACGCACCCACCGTCTCCTTTCACCTCGGCGAGTGCGTCTCCACCATCGATCTCGCCCTGGGACCTGTAGCCCATCGTCTCGAACACGTCGAACGAATCGTGAACGAGATCATCGCAGAAGACCTCCCCGTCTCCACCCGCAACATCTCCCGTGCCGAAGCCGAGTCCATGCTCGCCGCCGGCGAACTCCGCAAGCTTCCCGAGCGCTCCGGCGACATTCGCATCGTCGAGATCGAGGGTATTGACCGCAACGCCTGCGGCGGTACCCACGTCCGCTCCACCGGCCAAATCGGCGGCCTGCTCCTCCGCGGCAACGAGAAAGTCAGCCGCGGATACCGCGTCGAATTTCTCTGCGGACTCCGCGCCGTCCGCGCTGCCCGCGCCGATGCCGCCATCATCACCCGGGCCACCGCCGCGCTTTCCGTTCCCGCTCCCGATATTCCCAGCGCCATTGAGCGCCTCAAATCCGACTCCAAAGCCGCTGCCAAAGATCGCCAGCATCTGTGCGAAGAGCTCGCCGACTACCACGCCGCGCGCCTCGCCGTTGAAGTCCCGATCGAGCGCGGTCTCCGCTTCCTCGACCGCTCCTGGAAGGATCGCGATGCCGGCTACATCAAGCTCCTCGCTTCACGCGTCACCACCGCAGCCCCCTCCACCATCCTTCTCTTCTGCTCGGAGAGTGCCGACCCCGCATCCATCGTTCTGGCGCGCAATCTCGACATTAACCTCGACTGCGGACGCATTCTTAAAGAGGCTCTGGCCCAGCTCGGCCTTCGCGGTGGCGGATCGCCCGACTTCGCCCAGGGAGAAGCTCCCATCCTCGAACTCCCGGCTCTGCGCGGCTCCCTCGTCGCCGCCATCCGCAGCGCCGTCGCCGAAGCTCGCTGACAACGGCCCAACAACGGTCAGGAGTAACACGGCGTTCCTGCGCCATTGGCGCGCCGGGGTCGCCATCAAGTAAAATCGGAGCAGTCTCCCTACCCCGTGGGGCTATAGCTCAGCCTGGGAGAGCGCCTCGTTCGCAACGAGGAGGTCGTCGGTTCGAGCCCGACTAGCTCCACCAAATAGACGCAGACAGAATCAGCATAAGTCGGCAACCGAATTTCGGCGATCAAGCCGCCAAAATACGGAAACCGGCCCCGTCGTTCAGGTCCCACCCTTCAGCGTTGAAAGAGTCCGCGTCGATACCGCCGAAGGCGCCTGCCTCAGCCGGACCCGGACCCTCGTCCGCAAACGAGTGGGCGCCGCCAATGCTGCACCGTTTCTTTCCAGGCGGTTACCTGCTCAAAACCATCGAAACAATCTGCCCATCCACCGTCTTGTCCGAGGTCGCGAAGTACTGCACCTTCGCCTTCATTCCTTCCAGTTCGTCGCAGGGGTGAATGTCCCCACTCGGCGTGAAATTGGCCGCGCTGTAATCAATCTTGAAATAGTTATTGTTGTATAAAGCCACTTTCTGCCGTGGGCTTTCCACTCGCAGCTCAATCACTGCTGGATAGCTGCACTGCACCCCGTGAATAACCCCCTGCACGATATGCATCGTTCCATGAGGCGTCTCGGTGGGGTGCTTCGGCGCTGACTGTTGCTCATTCGCCCCAACCCCGGCTGCCTGCCCCGGTCCCTGCATCACCACCCTCGTCTGCACCTGTGCCTGCCCCGGAACCTGTCCAGGATTCTCCGTCTGCCGCCGCGTCCATTCCTCCACCTGCGCCTGTTGCTGCTGCACCTGCTTCAGCACCCGCTGCACAACGTCCACTTCGAGCGGAGTTTTCGCGATCACCTGCGCCGCCTTCAGAACGCGAACGCTGTCGTCATACCGGCCCATCTCCATCAGAATGTTCGCTGCATTCAACCGGAAATTTACATTGCCGGGCTCCAGATCCACCGCCTGCAGATTCAGCATGTGCGCCTGGTCGAGTTTTTCGTGGCGCTTTCCATACAGCACCGCGAGGCTGTCGTAGGCTGGCGCAAACCGCGGATTCAGCTCAATCGCCGCCCGCAGGCTTTTCTCCACCTCCTCGCCCGTCGACCCATCCATCACCGAAAGCGAGCCGAAATAGTACTGTGCCAGATAACTGTGCGAATCCAGCGCAACCGCCTCCGAATACCACTTCTTCGCCTCATCACGATGCCCTGCGCGAAATTCAATGAACCCCATCGTCTCGTGCGCCTGAACGTTGTTGGGATCCGCCTTCAGCACGCCATCCAGCATTGTCCGGGCATCGGCTGTACGCCCGTTATACGCAAGGAAATCCGCCCGAATCGCATCCGCCTGCGGCTCCGTCACTGGGGTCACCGTCATGCTCTTCGGATCGATCGCTGCCCCAGCACTGTTCATGTGGAAGTACATGTATTGCTGGCGCCTTATGTAATCCTCGAGCCCCGACTGCAGCTTCTTCAGATCCCCAAACGACTGCTCCGCCGCCGACACCGGATCGGTTTGCCGGCTCACGAGGGTCAGATAACTTCCAACGTGATTCGTGTGTCCGTTGTAATCAGTGACCTCAAGGTAGTGGGTCAGCGCCCACGATTCCGCATAGAAGACCGACCCCTTTTGTTCCTCGTGGTAGTAGGGCGAGTTAGCATCCACCTGAAAGAGAACCGGCAGTGCGATCAGTCGATTCTGCTGCAGATACATCAGGTCATCGGCGCTCGCCTGTCCCAGAATGACCTCTTTATCTCGAAAATCGGTGTTTTGGAAAAACTCAGCCAGACCCTCGTTCAACCACAGGGGCATCCCTTCGGTGCCCAGCTCCAGATGCGTGTACTCGTGATACACCGTCGAATAGGGATGCTCTCCCTCCACGTCCGTGCGCGCCAGAATGTAGTTCTTGTCCGGCGCTCGCAGAAACAACCCGGCAATCGTCAGCTGTCCTTTGGCCAGATACGCCTCCGGCTCCAGCGCCTGCATGCCTTTCTGGTTCTTTACCGCGATCACCACAATCGGAGCGATCGGATCGACATTCGCCTTCGGGAAAAGTGTCTGGAATACCCAGCGCATACGCTCGAACTGATCGGCGAGTCGTCGCCCCTCGCGCTCGCCCGCATCCGTCACTACGCTGAAATGAGGACTCCGCACCTCCACCCACGGGGACCCGGTGTCGCGGGCCCAGGCGGGTGCGGTAACCAGCAGAAGCAACAGAGCAATCCTTCGCGGCATGATGAACGCACGAATCGTACCACGGCATAGCAGCACGAGAAATACCGTTTTCGTAACTGACGCGAGGTGCTCAGATTCGGGCTCCGCACTATCCCTGGCGTCCCATCGCGACTCCTCGTCGCAAGCTCCGATAAACTGAAATCAGGCTCGAACCTTTCATGACCCTGCTCAAAGCCGTGCGCGGCACCCGCGACCTTCTGCCGCCTGAGACCGAACTCTGGGACCGCGTCGAATCGACCGCCCGGCGCGTCTTCGCGCGCTACAACTTCGGCGAAATCCGCACGCCCATCTTCGAGGACACCTCGCTCTTCGCCCGCGGCGTCGGCGAAGAAACCGACATCGTCTCCAAAGAGATGTATACATGGGAGGACCGGGCGCGGGCGCAGTCCGAAAAGTCCCAGTCCCTCACACTCCGTCCGGAGAACACCGCCGGTGTCGTCCGCGCGTACATCGAGCACAAACTCGGCGAATCCGGTCTCCTGCAAAAGCTCTACTACATCGGCCCGCAATTCCGACGGGAGCGCCCCCAAAAAGGCCGCTACCGCCAGTTTTGGCAAATCGGCGCCGAAGTGATCGGGCCGCCCAGCGCCGGCTCCGAATCTCCCCTCCGCGACGCCGAAGTTCTCGAGATGCTCGCCAGTTTCCTCGACGAACTTGGTATCTCCGGCTGGACCCTGGTCCTCAATTCCGTCGGCTCGGCAACCGACCGTCCCAAATACGTCGCCGCCCTCCGCGAAGCTCTCGCGCCGGTCAAGGACCAGATGTCCCCCGACAATCAGCGCCGCGCAGAAACCAATCCTCTCCGCGTCCTCGATTCCAAAGATCCCAACGACGAAGCCATCATTGCGACTCTACCCAAAATCGCCGACTACCTCGACGACGCGTCGAAGGCTCACTTCACCCAGGTCCTCGCCGCTCTCGATGCCTGCGGCGTTAAGTACGAAATCAATCCCCGCCTCGTCCGCGGCCTCGACTACTACACCCGCACCACCTTCGAGTTCACCCACGGCGGCCTCGGCGCGCAGAACGCCCTGCTCGGCGGCGGCCGCTACGACGGCCTCTCGGAAATGCTCGGCGGACCGAAAGCTCCAGGGATCGGCTTCGCCATGGGCCTTGACCGACTTATTCTGACTTTGCAAACCGCTGAAGTGCAGTCGCCCCGCGACTCACAGCTTGCGCTGGCCGACGCCTTCGTAGCCCCGCTCAACGAAACCCTCAACGCCGCAGCCCTCGAACTCGCCCGCGAACTCCGCCGCCAAGGCCTCCGCATCGAACTCGGCGACGGCGCCTTCCGCCTCAAGAAATCCTTCGAGATCGGAAACAAGCTCGCCCGCAACATCATTCTGCTCGGCGAAGACGAACAAGCCTCCGGTATCCTGACAGTGAAGAACTTCGCCACTGGCGAGCAAACCAAAATCCCGCGCGGCGAACTCGCACAAGCGCTGAAGAACAGTTAGGAACCTCCATCTTGCTCGACTTTCTAGGCACCCATCAACGCACCCACACCTGCGGCCAGCTCCGCGCCCAGGACGCCGGCCACACCGTCACCCTCATGGGCTGGGTGAACCGCCGCCGCGATCACGGCAACCTCATCTTCCTCGATCTGCGCGACCGCTACGGCATCACCCAAATTGTCCTCGACAAGGACCTGGTACCCGACGGCCATGCCAAGGCCGAACACGTCCGCCCCGAATACGTCGTAGCCGCCATCGGCAAAGTCCGCCTGCGCGGCCCGGACGCAATCAACCCCAAGATGCCCACCGGCGAAATCGAAATCGCTGCCACCGAACTACTCGTCCTCAGCGACGCGAAGCTTCCGCCCTTCTCGCCAGCCGAAGACGCCATCGCCAACGAAGAGGTTCGCCTCAAGTATCGCTACCTCGATCTGCGCCGCCCCGACATGCAGCGCAACCTCGAGATTCGCCACAAAGTTGCCCTCGCCGTCCGCGAAAATCTCTCCGCCCAGGGATTCTTCGAAATCGAAACCCCCTTCCTCACCCGCTCCACGCCCGAGGGCGCGCGCGACTACCTCGTCCCCAGCCGCGTGCATCCGGCTAACTTCTACGCGCTCCCGCAATCGCCACAGCTGTTCAAGCAAATCCTCATGGTCTCGGGCCTCGACAAATATTTTCAGATCGTCCGCTGCTTCCGCGACGAGGATCTGCGCGCCGACCGGCAGCCCGAGTTCACGCAGATTGATTTAGAAATGACTTTCCCGCAGCAGGAAACCATCTTCCACGTCGTCGAGGGATTCATGGCCGCGGCCTTTGCCGCCGTTGGTATTGCACTGCCAGTGCCATTTCCGCGCATCACCTACGACGAAGCCATGCGCTCCTTCGGCATCGACAAGCCTGACCTGCGCTTGCCCGGCCTCACCGACGTTCGCCCCGCCTTCACCGTCGAGCAACTCGAAACGCTCGCCGTCGATCCCGCGCTGCCCGTCGTTGCCGTTCGCATCCCCAAAGTCGGCGAGCTCTCCCGCAAGGAGCGCGACGACAACCGCCCGCTCTTTGAAACGAAGAAGGGCGCAAAGCTCCTCGACGACCTCAAGCGCCTCGAAAAAACCTTCCCCGAATCCGTCGCCAAGCTACGCCAACTCACTTATGCGCAACCCGACGACCTCCTCGTCATCGTTGCCGGAGACGCCGCCACTCACATCCAGGCCAGCGATACCAAATTCGAAAGTCGCCTCTCCGAGCGCGAGATCGCAGTCCTATCCGCTGCCGGCAACTTCCGCGTCGAGCTCGCCCGCAAATATGCCGACCGCCACGGCGACTTCGCCATCACCGACGCAGTCGTGCATGCTCCGGGCACGCATGCCAGACCCGCCGACGGCGCAGCCGCCTTCCGTCCGCTCTGGGTCACCGACTTTCCCATGTTTGAGCACGATCCCGAAACCGGCTCCTGGGCTCCAGCACACCATCCCTTCACTTCGCCACATGAAGAAGACATGGACCGCCTCGTCTCCGACCCAGCCTCCGTCCGTGCACGCTACTACGACCTGGCCATGAATGGCCTCGAGCTCGGCTCGGGCTCCATCCGTATTCACCGCCAGGACGTTCCAGCAGCAAATCTTCCGCGCTCTGGGCATGTCCGACGAAGAAGCCAAAGCCCGCTTTGGCTTTTTCCTTGAAGCCCTGCAATATGGCACGCCTCCGCATGGCGGCATTGCCCTCGGCCTCGATCGCCTCGTGATGATCCTGGCCGGAGCATCGAGCCTGCGCGAGGTCATCGCCTTCCCCAAGACCGCAAAGGCCATCGACCTCATGGTGGACGCGCCCACTCCGGTCAGCGACGCCCAGCTCAAAGAACTCCACATCCGCCCTGCCCCGCGTAGCTAACTACACACGGAAGCGGTCTGCCGGCCAGACTGCGCCCATACGGAGTGGGGCGAAGCCGCCCGCCCCCGCCGGTCAGGCGGTGATAGTCTTGAAGCTTGCGACCCCTTCGTTTGAGGTTTCCGATTCGCGTGAAAGCCGTGATGTTTCGTCTTGTGGCCCTGGCGGCGCTCGGGGCTTATTTTCTTCCGCAGCCCCGCATCCATGCGCAGGTCACCGCCACAGCTCCCGAAACCGAAGCCCCGCAATACGCGCAGCGCTGGGACTTTTATGGCGGCGCGCAATATTCCCACTTCAATCCCAGCCCCGGCCGCGGCGTTCAGGCCGTCAACCTTCTCGGCTGGAACGGCACAGCAACTGCCTGGCTCCATACCACGTGGGGCCTTGAAGGCAGCGCGCGCGGCCTCTACGGCAATCTCGTTGTCCCCCCAAACACTGAGGGGATCCCAGCCAGCCCGGCGATGTCCGAGCACCTGTTTCTCTTCGGTCCGAACTTCCGCATACTCCGCCACCGCAGATACGCCTTCGGCATGCACACGCTGATCGGAGCCGCCTACGGCAAGTTCAGCACCGGATTTCCCGCCGGCACGCAGCCCCAGGACGTCGGCATTTACAACGACAAGCTGGCCGTTGGACTGGGTGTGGGCGCATGGGCCGATTACAACATCCTGCCAAACGTATCTATCCGCCTTGTTCCGGATTGGCAGCCGACGCATTACGGCTTTTCCTGGCAGAATGAGTTCGCCGGCTCAGTTGGCATCGTCTACAAATTCGGCTCGCGGCAGAACAAGTAGCCCAAAAGGCCGGCGTCCCCTTCTTCCTAGAAATCCATGCGCAGGGCGATTTGCCCCGTGCGGTTGCCTCCCTCCCCCTGCGGCAGCGCGGTATTCAAAACGCCGAAGCTGGAAGGGTTCCCGAAGTTCAGCGACGGCGGCGCATAGTTCGTATGGTTGATGACGTTGGTAAACGTCGCCTCGAAGCGAAGATGCATGCGCTCGCCGATGCTGAAGCGTTTGGCGAGCCCGCCGTCCAGGTCGATCATGCCGGGGCCCTCGAGGATGCCGACGCCGCAGGTCCCGAAGCGCCCAGCATCGGTGGGCGGCAGAGCGAAGGCGCTCAGGTTGTAGTAGTTCGATGCGGAGCGATGCTGCGGGATGGGATTACCGACGCAGTCGGGACGCGCAAGGGCCCCGCCGGTGTTGCGCGCGATCATATCGGTGTTCGATTGATCGTCGGTCGCCGGCATGGTCGGGCGTGAGCCACTGACCGGTCTGTAGTGTGGTCACCGTGCTCAGGGTCCAGCCTCCAATGACCGGATTCAGGAACCGAGGTCCCGCGAGAGTTTGTCCCGTCCCGAACGGCAGCTTGTAATTGCCTGTCACCATGAAGCGTTGGCGTGGCATCCCGACCACGTTGCCGCGGTCGTACTTGATGTGAAAACGGTCGGCAATCTCCACAGCGTAGGGCTCCTCACCCGCGTATCCGGATGGCGCGTCAGTGCCTTGCGCATCGCTGAGATTTTTCGCGAGGGTGTAGTTTGCCTGGAACGTGAGCCCATGGCCCTCTTTATGGGTGACTTCCGCTATACCTGACTCATAGTTCTCAGTGCCGATGCTGTACGACTCCATCAACAGGAGCCAGTTCTGGAAGGGCGCGCGGGGATCGACGACGGAGTATCCGTTGTTCGGAATGGTGTAGGGCGTGGTGCTCGCCGGAATCTGGTTCTGGTCCACGGTGATGGGAAGATGCTAGTCTTCCTTGGCCGGTGTAGCTCACCCGAACTACCGTGTTGGGTGTCAGCTCCCGTTCCACAGTCAGGTTCCATTGCGCCGACGAAGGATCCTTCCAGTGCGGATTGTTCGCCTCCTCGAAATCGCCGCCGCCTAAAGTTGCCGCCGCGTTCGGAGGGGATGTGTTGCGGAAACTGGAAAGCTGCAACACCGTTGGTGACAGAATTGTTGTAAGTGAGCAGATCCGAGAGGGCGATGATGCCGCTATTGAAAGACATGGGGCCGAGAGTGGTCATGGTATAGATGCCGGCACCGGCGCGAATGACCGTCTTGTCGTTGTTGAACGGACGCCAGGCAAAGCTGATGCGCGGGTCAAAATCGCGCCAATTCCAATCCCGGAGGCCCTGCGGAAGCCCTGCCTGGCTCGCGGTTTCGATGTTCGAGCACGGCAGTAACGGGTCTTGCCGGTCTGAAGCGAACATGCATTGAATCCCTGAAGAAATCCCGTGTTTATCTGCTGGAGGAGCGAATTGTTTGCGATAAAGTGAGGAAACTTGTCGGGAACGACGACGGTCAGGTTATTCCCCGAAGTAAGATAGGTCGCTATATCGCCATTGCTTTCCACAAAGGGCGGAAGCAGTTCCCAGCGCAATCCGAAATTGGCCGTGAGATGTCTGTTGATCTGCCATGTGTCCTGACCGTAGACGCCCCAGTGGACAGCGCGTGCATCCATTTGCGGGCCAATGACAGCAAAGTAAGACGGGCTGGGCAACCCAAGCAGAAAATCGCCAAAAGAGTAGCTGGTCAGGCCGCCGCTGAAGGTGAAGTCTCCATAGTCATCGGAGGGCGCGAAGTACATCAGGGAATTGAAATGTTCTCTGCGCGCGTCCAGTCCAAAACGAAGCGTATGCTCGCCGATGGTTTTGGTGAGGTTATCGGTAAATTGGACATTGCCCGAAATGGTTGACCCAACCCGGTCCTGCCCGATGGTGGTCACGGAGCCGTCGGCGAAATTGAAGTTCGGGAAGGTATCGGCGGTAGGATGCGAGGCGGTGCCTACCGGATGATCGAAGACCAGCCCGAGTTGAGAAATGGCCGAGGAGCCCTTGATCGGGAAAGTGTCATTCTCGTTGTAATTAGCAAACCCAAAGCGGAATTCGTTGACCAGGGTGGGGGTGATCGCATAGTTCCAGGAAGCCACCATGCTGCGATTTTGATCGTTGGCCTCATCATTCGGCAGAAAATTGCTGGCAGGGGCAACGACGCCGGCGCTGTTGAACTCGCTGTAGGACGCGTTCTTGAAGCTGTAGCGAACGTAGACCTGCTGCTTGACATTGAAATTATGATCGAAGCGGACATCGAAGCCGTTAGAGTTCGCGGGGTTGGGCCTGAGGGTCTCATAGTTGTAGGACGGGTTTAATACACCCAGGTTGGCGTTGGGCAAGGGATAGTAGTTCAACAGGGCCTGCGCGACTGGGTTGATGCAGCCCGCGCACGATCCCGTCGGGATGGTGTTGTTCGGGAAAGGCGCGCCGGTGAATGGGTTAAGGAGAGGCCCGGCTCCCAGCCCCTGCACCAGGTCGTTCAGATTGCCGGCCCTGTCCGCTGCCGAGGGCACAAGAAGCTCCTCTGGATAAGACTGGGTCTTGCGATTTCCCTCATAATCGAGGAAGAAGAATGTTTTGTCGCGCCCGTTGTACAGCCTGGGGATGGTCACCGGGCCTCCCAAACTGCCGCCAAAAGTGTTAAAGGTCCGGGGAGCCTTGATGGGGAAATTCAGAACGGTTGCATCCAGATCGCTGTTCTGAAAATATTCGAACGCACTGCCATGCAGTTGATTGGTTCCACTCTTTGTGGTGAAGGTCACGTCGCCGATCTGAGCGAACTCCGCATTGTTGTTGAACGCCGTGACTTTCATCTCGTCGATACTTTCCATGGACGGATAGGTGTCCGCGAGCGCGCCGTTGTAACGAATATTGGCCGTGGAAATTCCATCCACCGAGAAGCCAGTCTGCGACGACGTCGCGCCCCCTACCGCGAAATTCCCCTGCGAGTCCCTGGTTACTTCGGGAGATACAGCGAGAGCCCCGAGGGGACTGCTCGACACGGACCGGGAATTGATGGGCAGTTGAGTAATGTCTACATTCGAAATCGTATTATTGATCGTTCCATTTTCGGTATTCATCAGCGCCGCATCGGCACTTACCTGCACCGTCGTAGTTCCCGCAGTGACGGTAAGCGTAATCGGAAGGCGGAGTTCCTGACGGGCTTCCAGCGTGGCTGATGAAACCACGGCATCGGTAAAGCCCGCGTGCGAGACGGTGATTTTGTAATGTCCCGCCTTCAAATTCTCGAAGAGGTAGTCGCCGGAAGCGTTGGCGGTGGTCTCGCGGTCCGCGCTCTCGTCGAGGGAGTGCAGCTTGATGGTGGCGCCCTCGATAACCGCGCCCGAGACATCGGTGACCGTGCCCCGGATGCTGCCGAAAGTGGACTGCGCACGCGCATTCCACGACGCCATCCCCAGCAGAACTGCCACGAGGGCAATCGGAAGCATCCGCCTGAGCGCGGATTGTTTCATGAGCGGGGAAACGCGGGCGTTGAGCGCGGCCTTCATCTGACCCGCCTGTTTGACGAGAAAAGAAAAATGGCACACTCCTGCTGAAACGAACATAGGTCTGCCTCCTTTAAGTGGGGCCCGGCCTCAACGTCGGGCAAAGTAACTGGACGATAGCGGGATTTTCGTAAGGATTTTGTGGTATCTGGGATTATTTATGGCGGCGATTACAAATCGAGACAGAAGAGCGGTTGGTACGCGGGTTTCGAAACGAGGGTTGTTCTCTGGGAAGCCATGGCTGCCTTAATAGAAACAGCGATTAGACACGCAGCTATGTCTGGCTGGCCTTTTCTTTCATCGCCGCTTCCACATCCGCCTGGTGCGCGAGCCGCAGCGTATGGCGCGTCGCGGAATATTGCGCTCCGGCCAGCAGCAGCAGTCCGGTCAGGAACGCCCAAATCATCAGGCTTACGGAGACCTCAAACGGCCCGTACACCGATTGCAGATCCAGATGGGGCAGGACCAGGATGTAGATCAGCCGCCCAACGTCCCACGTCAACCCGATAATGACCGCCGTCGGCAGCACCGCGCGGATCGGCAGCCGCCGGTTGGGAAGAATCCAGTACACAACGAAGAACATCCCCACGCTCAGAAATGCCACGGCGATCTGCAAAAAGATTTCGTGAATGAATCGATAGACGACGTTCTGGGTGTGGCCGAAGAAAAGAAATGTCAGGATGCCGCTCTGTGCCGTCGCCGCGCCGATCGCCAGCAAGGTCAAAAATCCTATCAGGGTCGCGAGCCCCAGGGAGACAAGCTGGTTCATCAGGTAAGAGCGGTTCTTTTTTACACCCCAGACCTGGTTCAGTGCCACTTCGAGCGGAAGAAAGACGCCAGTCGAGGAAATCAGCAGCATGATGACGGAGGCTACCTGGACGCTTCCGCGCGGATGGACGAGCAAGCTCATATTGCGGACCACGAAATCCTGATTTGAGGGCAGAACGTCGCGCAGCAGGCCGCCGATCTCCCTCACCATCGCCGGGGAATGGAAAAGCTGCTGGGCAACGGTAAACATCATGACAATGAACGGGAAGATGGAGAGGATGGTGTTGGCCGCCACACTGAAAGCGTATGTATGGACCTCAGTCTGCGCGAGATAGTGGGCCAAAGCCAGCAGCACAGGCCACAACCCGCGGCCACGCGGACGCGCGGGAGGTTGGGGAGCTTCGGGCGGCAGGGCGGAGCGGTTCGCCAGCGCGGTTGGCAATACTTCGGCTTTCTCGACCATAGGGGAACTGGGTTAGAGCGTAGCAGAGAGCCAGAGAGGGGAGGCTTGAGCGGGCAGTGTTTTGTTCTGAGACAGTGGCGGGACGATTCGTTTGGGTCCGTGGAAGTTGGCGTACGACAGTAACTCGTAAAAAATGCCCGTTCGCCCTTGAAAATTTTCCTTGATTTCACATTCGTTTCCTGCCATAACAGGTAGACGAATTCCTTCCCCAGGAATGGAATCACGAATTAGAAGGCCAGTTCCTGATGTACCTGCATGACTGTTGCCGCGTCCGCCGGGTAATCCCCTGAGCTGCCCAAACCGCCGATGAATGGCGGGGGAAGGCAGCTTTTGGTGTCTCTGGATTTGTTACATCAGTAACTGATGTGCCAACCCACCGACAACTGGGCGAACACGGACGCAAAACGTAGACGCGAACGATTGAAGGAGTCCCAGTGAAAGAGAATGGCGTGGTGAAGTGGTTCAACGGAGCTAAAGGGTACGGGTTCATCCAGCGTTCAAGCGGCGAAGATGTATTTGTACACTTCTCCGCAATCCAGGATTCGGGGTACAGGACGCTGAATGAAGGCGAGGCGGTCGAGTTCGAGTGCCAGCAGGGGCCAAAGGGCCTGAGCGCCGCGAACGTCGTGCGCAACGGCGCCTGATTTACCGCAACGCGTTTCGCAATCCCCTTGCTGAGCGCGTGGGTGGCTGTCTCCTGTGAACGCCGCGGGGCCAATTTGTCCTCGTGAAGATTGACGGACCGGAGTTGCAGTCCCCCACACTCCAGAGCCGATCTGGCTCTAATCCCGTCGGAAATATTCGACCGCCCAGCGGGCCGTTGCGGCCACGACGGGATCGGTGTCTGCGCGCCATTGCTCGAGGATCGGCAGAAAACGCGTGAGCCCGCTATTGGCCATAGCAATGGCAAGGTTGCGCCGGAAGCCTGAGAACTTTGCGCGCCGGACTGGCGAGCCGTTGAAGTGGCGGCTGAAGGCGTCTTCGTCCATCTCCGCCAGCCAGTCGAGCGCTGGGTTGACGAGCGACGGGCGCGGTGAGAGGTCTGGATCGGCGGCAATAGGGGCACGGCGGTTCCACGGGCACACGTCCTGGCAGATGTCGCAGCCGAAGATTTGGCGGCCGATGAGGGGACGCAATTGTTCGGGGATTTCTCCGCGCTTCTCGATGGTGAGGTAGGAGATGCAGCGGGTCGCGTCCATTTCGCGCGCGGCGGTGAGGGCGCCGGTGGGGCAGGCGTCAATGCAGCGGGTACAGGAGCCGCAGCGGTCGGGCACGAGCTGGGCGGCCCGGTCGGCTGGGATCTGGCTGGCTCGGATATCGGTTGCTGGGACTTCGAGCGAAGTAACGATCACTGCCAGGAAAAGCCATGAGCCGAGTTGCTGGTTCAGGAGGCAGGTATTTTTGCCGATCCAGCCGATGCCTGCGTAGCGCGCGTAAACGCGTTCGACGACGGGTCCCGTGTCGACAAAGCAGCGGGACTCGAATGGGCCGACGGCAGCAGAGAGGTTGTCACGGAGCTTTTCGAGGCGGCGGAGCAGGACCTTGTGGTAATCCGAGGGGCGCTGGGTTTCGTTCTCCTTTTGGCCGGACGCTTGACCGGTACAGGCGTAGCGCGCGATCCGCCCCCTGCCTTCCGGCGCTGGATCTGTCGACTGCGGCGCAGCGGAGTTGTAGTTCGAAGCGCAGACAATCACGGACTGCGCCCACGGCAGCGCGACGCGGACCGAGGAGCGGAGAAGCTGGCCGGCTTCGTCTCGGCGCTTGAGATATTCCATCTCTCCGGCTCGACCAGCGTTGATCCAATCCGAGAAGCGGCTGCGTTCTTCCCGGTCTTCGGGTGAGCCTGGAGCGGGCACTGGTGCAATCCCAGCGGTGGCGAACCCTGCCTGGCGCGCCATGGAATTGACAAGAGCCTGCATGGAGGAAGAATCCATAGTGTTGGGGCTGAAAGGCGCTATCTTGCTGAGTGCGCGGGTCTGAGCGCCTTTATCAGGGTACCTGGGTCCGAAGCGCGCCGCTTCTTACTTCTTCTTATCTTGCCGCCTGCGGACTTCCACCGTATACTGCACGCAAAGGGGGGCGGTCCGCCGTTCCTCCGAAACGAGGTGTGTCTTCAGTCAGAGTCTATCCCTGACGAACGAAGTTCCGCCATCCGACGTATCGAGCTGGCGAGCGGTGGTTCGCGTGCTTCGAAGTACCGGGACGGCGATCCTCGACAGCCTCTCTTCTGTACTTTTCCCCTCCAATTGCCGCGTCTGCGGCCTCCCGCTTGCTGGTTTCACCCTTCTGCCCGTCTGCTCCTCCTGCTGGAACGATTTGCCAGTGCAAGCTGGCGCGCTTTGCGCCTGCTGCGGCGAGGCGTTGACATCCGGCCCGCCGGCAGAGGCCGGCTCTCGCGGAGAAGCTGTGTGCCGTCCCTGTCGCGTTGCGCCACCCGATTTCGAGAAGGCCGTTGCTCACGGGGTTTATCAGGGCAAACTCAGGAACCTGCTGCACCTGCTCAAGTACGACGGCATGGAGCCGCTGGCGAAGCGCCTTGGCGCCATGCTGGCCGAGCAGGTAATTGCCATCCCCGATCTACCGGCGGACCTGGTGGTGGTCCCGGTTCCGCTGTTCGGAAAGAAGCGCGGCAGCCGTGGCTTCAACCAGGCCGATCTGCTGGCGCGCGGGCTGCTGACGGCATTGCGCAACGATCGTCCGGATATGAAGGTCAAACTTGCCGCGTCGCTGCTGGTGAGGAGGCGTGAAACGAAAAGTCAGGCGGGGCTGAACCCGCATGAGCGCCGCGCCAATGTTCGTGGCGCTTTTTTTGTTCCCCGGCCAGAAACCCTCAAGGGACGGAACGCGCTGCTGGTCGACGACATTTACACGACCGGGGCGACGGCACGCGCCTGTTCGACAGCACTGCGCCGAGCTGGAGCAGCGTCGGTTTGGGTGGCCACGGTGGCACGGGCGCAGATTGAGTTCATGCAGGAAACAGAAGACGGGCATTTGCGGGCGGCTGCTGAGCCGGAGCTTCCCATGGAAGAAGACTTTACTTTCTGGGAGGAAGGCCCTTCCCATCCCATCACGCCAAAAATCGGCGCGATGGGAGCGCTGGACCCCCCGGTTTCGACCGGCGGGATTGCACGATAGCTGCCCGGACTGGCAAACCGGGCGTACCTGAGACGGAGGCACTATGTCGTTAGGGAAAGCTGGAGTTCACGCTCGCAGACAAAGCCTGGGCAAATCCCTGGGCGCAACCCATGCCAAGGCGGAAGGCCACGCCGCCGTTGGCGGTGAGGGCCTGCGCGCAGTCAAAACCGCGCAGGTGTTGCAGACGCCGGTGCTGGTGCTGAACGCCTCCTACGAGCCGATTAATATTTGCGGGGCGCGGCGGGCGCTGGTTCTGGTACTGAAGGGCGTCGCGCGGACCGAAGAGGAGCAGGGGCTCGAGCTGCACTCGGCGAGGGTGCGCATGGCGATGCCGTCCGTTATCCGGCTGCTCGAATACCGCCGCATCCCACACCAGACGCGGGCGCTTTCGCGGAAGAACATCCTGCTGCGGGATCGCAACACCTGCCAGTATTGTGGAGTGATTCTGCCGTCGGCGGAACTGACGCTGGATCACGTGGTCCCGCGTTCGCGCGGCGGCTTATCGACCTGGGAAAACCTGGTTGCGGCGTGCCACTCCTGCAATCGCCGCAAGGGAAATCATCTGCTCCACGAGCAGGAGCACATGAAGCTGCAGCGGGAGCCTCGGCCTTTCACATTGCATACGAGCCGGCACATTATGCGGATGATTGGGCACTCGGATTCGAAGTGGCGGAAGTATCTGTACTACTAGCCGGGAGCCGGTAGCTGGGAGCAAAAGCGAGGGTCGCATTGACGACCCTCGACTCATTGTTAGTTCTTCGGGAACATGGCGAATTGTCCGGCGTCTGTCTGTCCGTGGTCAGCCAGAAACCCGGGACTCGTCAAGCCTGGTCGCACATAGCTCGGCCCCCATGATGGCGACCGCAACTCCGGCATGGGCTTGGCCTGGAAAAGGCGCTTGCATTGCCTTGCCGTCCAGCGCGCCCACTGCCTTGACTTCTTCCGCCGCGCGCTGTCGCTTGAGATACCGGTGCCTGCGTACATCTGGCGGTAGAGCTTCGAGAGAAAGATAAACGCGATGCGCGAGGTGATGTTCGGACAGCAGGCGGATCGCTCCCAGATTGCCGGCCAGTTGTAAAACCGGTCCCAGACCTTCTGCGTTCGATCGCGAATCTCATCCGCGCTCATTGAAGGGTGGGGGGTGAACATCTTCGGCCGCGACTCCCAGGGGATGAGCCAGTAGCGGGTGATGGGAACGCCATCGACCATGGCCGGATCGACGGACTGCTGCTTTTCCCAGCGCGTGAAATCCACGGTGCCGGGGAAGGGCGTCATCATTACGAACTGGGCAAATGTGACGCCGGCCTTCATGGCCATGTCGACCGTCGCATCGAAGGTTGCGGGCTTGTCGGTGGGCAGGCCGAAGATGAACGAGCCCAGCACGTGCACGCCGTGCTCTTTGAATTTCTGCAGCTGCCTGGCCAGGGCCTCTCCGGAGTAGTTCCAGTCTTTATAAACAGCCTTGAGGCCCTCAGGGGTGACCGCTTCCACGCCCACCAGTGCGCCTTTGATGTTGGCTTTGCGCATGGCGTCGAGATAATCGCCGTCTTCGCCGGCTTCCATGGTGATCTGGGTGAAGAAAACCATGTCCTGGGGGAGCTTGGCCAGCTCTTCCATCAACTGGAGGCGCTCGGTGCGGATGGCGGTCAGCTCTTCCACCTTCGCGAGATTGTTCTGCTCCTGCGCCAGGCGGAGATCGGTTTTCGTTACGGGATAAAAATTGTCATCGGCGAGCGCGATGAACTTGAAGCCGAGGCGGCGCAGGTTCACAATCTCGTCGATCACGCTCTGAAAGCGCCGTTGCCGGGGCTGCTGCCCGTCGGTGCGCCAGACACTGCAAAACGAGCAATGCTTGGGGCAGCCACGAATGGTCTGCACAGAAGCCCACATGTACTTTTCCGGCTGCATCAGGTCCCAGCGCGCGGCGAGGAAGTCGGTTCCGGAGATGCGGCCGCCGTCATAAACGCGATCCGGATGGCCGGCGAGGCAATCCATGACGACCTTGCTCCAAACCAGATCGCCGTCACCCTTGACCACTGCGTGGGCTTCGCCCCGCTCCAGCGCTTCTTCGGGAAAGAGGGTAGCGTGGATGCCGCCATAGACCACCCACGCCCCCCGCTCGCGCGCCATCTTGCCCACCTGGTATCCGCGCAGGGCATTGCCGGTGTGCACGCTGATGCCGACGATGTCGCCAGCCTGAATGCGGTCTGGAACGATCGGCTCAAGAGACTCGTCAACCAGAATTGGATCTCCCACGCATGTGGGCGTGGCAGCCGCGAGTACAAAGAGCCACCTGGGCGTAATCACGGCCGTGCCGAAAGAATTGTCGCTGGGGTTCACGAGAAAAACGCTCATCGTGCCTAACCTTTCCTGGTGCGGCGGGGCCTCTTGGAGCGTCTCGCAGGTTGTAGTCAAAGATGGCCTGGGTCAGACCTGGGGGTCCGGGCGTAGCTTTCCTGGTCAATCTTTCCCCGATGATACGCGCCAAAATACGCCACTGGCGACGGTGTGGGGTAAGAATTTTGCAATTTTGTAATGGGGATTGCCGGGGCGGAGTCCAGGAAAAACGGAAAGTTTGCGCCCGATTGGCGGTTTAGCCCTTCGGAGTTTTCCTTTCCGCCAGCATTTTGAGGCACTTTTCGATCCGCGCGGCTCGCGTTTCCGGCTTTTTCGCCTGTTCGATCCAGTCGACGAACTCCTTCTGATGGGAGTAGGAAAGAGTGGCAAAGACTTTGTCCTGGCGGGCGGCATTGAGGGCCTTTTTCAAATCGGCCGCTACGGCGACGGTCCGCTCTGCGCTGTCCGGCTCCATCACGACCTTGACCACGTCTCCGACGCCGGCTCCGGCGCCCAGCTGCATCTCTTTGTTCACCGCCATGTAATGGGAACCGCCGCTCCGCGGCATGATCGAGCTTCGATACGCGAAGCCGTTGATGGTGCCGCGCACGGCTACGCGACCCTTTGAGCCAAATACCTGGGCGACGTTGAAGGGGATCGGCATGTGGGTCCAGGCTCCGCCTGGGCCGCGCCCTATCAGCTCGATGGAGAAGGTCTGTTTCATAGCTCCTGCTTCACGGTTCCTGGTTCATGTTTCCTGGGGCGGCGGCGCGGCCCCGGGAGGATTCACCCAGCCAGTATCGCAGTAGACGGCCCAGCGACTGACCTTGCCGTCGCGCACTTCGGCCAGCCATGCGGCGGCGACGGTCCAGCTCTGCGGAAGCACGATACCATCCACCTTCCACTTGCCGCCGGCCTCGCCAAACAGGGCCACGCGGCTTCCATCGGCAAACGCCGAATCAACGCGGATCCAGTAGCGCGGATAAGCGTCGAAAAAATGCCGCCATCCCTCGATCATCTTCTCAGCGCCGGAAAAGCTTCTGCCCAGCGCGTCGGTGAAGGTGTGGTCTTCGGTCATCGCGTCTCGCAGAGCTGCGAGATCCTCCTGGTTAATGGCTTTTACGAATGCGCTCGCTACATCGAGGGGTGTGGCGGGCATGAATCGTCCTCCGATGATCGGAAGATTACCATTGTCCAAAATGTTTTTGAGGTGAAATGACAGAGGAAATGAGGGACAAATCTCGGAGGAGGGCAGAGCGCGTTACGCGATCTTGTAGGCGTAGGCATCGTGATGCCGAGTGCTTGCCAGCGCCGCAGATCGCGTCGGTTCACTGCGACGATTTTAAGAAGGTCACGCGGAAGGAAAAGGGGAATTCGGCGCGGCAAGAACGAGCGTAAACGGATCGACGTCGGTACTATTCCCAACGCCTGAAAATCAACGAGCCGTTCGTCCCGCCGAATCCGAACGAATTGGACAGCGCGATGTGAATCGGCCCCTTCTGCGGCGTGTTGGGCACATAGTTCAGCACGCATTCCGGGTCGACGTTGTCGAGGTTCGCTGTCGGCGGAGCGGTCTGGTTGATCAGCGCCAAAATGGTGATGCCGGCCTCAAGCCCGCCCGCGCCGCCCAGCAGATGCCCGGTCATAGATTTGGTGGAACTGATCTTGAGCTTGTGACTGGTCGCATGTTCGCCAAAGATGCGCTGCATCGCCTTGGACTCGACCACGTCGCCCAGCGTCGTTGACGTTGCGTGGGCGTTCACGTAATCCACCTGCCGCGGCTCGATTTTGGCCGACTTCAGCGCGTTGGCCATCGCACGGAAACAGCCATCGCCGTCCTCCGGCATGCCGGTGATGTGGTAGGCGTCGGCGCTCATCCCATAGCCGATAATCTCCGCCAGAATCTTTGCGCCGCGGGCCTTCGCGTGTTCCAGCTCTTCGAGGATCAGGATCCCCGCTCCTTCACCAACCACAAATCCGTCGCGATCCCTGTCGAAAGGGCGGCAGGCGTGCGCCGGATCGTCGTTGCGTGTTGAGAGAGCGCGCATCGCGGCAAATCCACCAACGCCCATGGGCGTGATGGCCGCCTCGGAACCGCCGGCAATCATCACGTCGGCATCGCCGCGCTCGATGATGCGATAGGCATCGCCGATGGCATGGGCACTGGTGGTGCACGCCGTCGCCGTTGCCTCGTTGGGACCCTTGGCGCCGTAACGGATGCTGACTTGTCCAGCGGCAAGATTGATGATTGCGGCGGGAATGAAGAACGGGGAAATCTTTCGCGGGCCGCCCTGCAGCATGTTGTTGTGCTCGCGCTCGATGACGTCGAACCCGCCGATGCCCGATCCAATGAAGACACCCACGCGCTCCGCGTTGGCCGGAGTGACCTTCAGCCCGGAGTTCTCCATCGCCTCGTGGGTCGCAGCCAGCGCCAGATGGATAAAGCGGCCCATCTTGCGCGCTTCCTTCTTGTCAACAAATTGCAGGGGATCGAAGTTTTTGACTTCGGCGGCGAAGGTGACGGGGAAAGCGGTGGTATCGAAGCTTGTGATCGTGGCGATGCCGCTCTTTGCCGCCAGCAGGTTGTTCCAGATCTCGGAAGCTGTATGGCCTACGCCGGAAATCAGCCCGAGCCCGGTGACAACGACACGTCGTTGCAAGTTTACTTGCCGCCTTTCGCGTTCTTTTCGATGTAATCGATCGCGTCTTTGACGGTCTTGATCTTCTCGGCGTCCTCGTCGGGAATTTCGAGGTCGAAGGCTTCCTCAAACTGCATCACCAGCTCGACCACGTCGAGGGAGTCCGCGCCCAGATCCTCCTGAAATGAAGCGGTGGGGGTCACTTCGGCTTCATCCACCTGAAGTTGCTCGACAATGATCTGCTTTACCTTTTCTTCCACACCAGATGCCATGCGTCTCTCCTGTGGTAAATGTTCATGTTGATGCTGAAATTCGGGACGGGGGATGTGAGGCCCTCCGCGCGCAGGGGCTGCGGTTCGGTGCGAACGCACCGGCCCTCAGCTCCGAAATTTCAAGTCTACTGACGCCCCCTGGTAGTGTAAAGCCAGTCGAAAGCGGCGGTGGTTTGCTGCTCAAGCCATGATGCGCCGTTGCCGCAAGCGACTCAGGCCGAGAACTGCTACCGTGAAGAATCCCCGCAGCAACGGCGCCATGGAAGTGCGCCAACGGAGGACTCAGCAAATGACTGCCATCAGGCCGGGCCTTGTTTCTCTCCTCTGCGCAATTATGGCTGCCTCGCTCCCCGCACAGGACCGCTCCTACGGGCGATCGGTCGTCTCCACGCCGTACGGCATTGTGGCCACGACGTGGGTACAGGCTTCCCAGGCCGGTGCGCGCATCCTCGAGCAGGGCGGCTCGGCTATCGATGCGGCGATCGCCGCCAACGCCGTCCTCAACGTCTCCGAACCGATGACGAACGGCATGGGCGGCGACCTGTTTGCCATTTACTGGGAGGCGAAAACCGGCAAGCTTTACGGGCTGAACGCGAGCGGCTGGGCTCCGCAGGCAATGACGATTGAGCACCTGAAGTCGAAGGGCGTCAGCTCCATGCCGCAGACGGGCATCGACTCCGTGACTGTCCCGGGCATGGTCGATGGCTGGACGAAGCTTCACGGGCGGTGGGGCAAGCTTCCGTGGCACGAACTCTTCGAGCCCGCAATTTTCTATGCGGATCACGGCATCACGGTCCCGGAGATGATCCACGATTACTGGGCGCCTATGGATGGGGAGCTCCGCGCGAATGCGGAGAGCCGGCGCGTGTTTCTTCCAAATGACCAGGTCCCCGCTATCGGGCAGCTTTTCTTCAACCCCGAACTGGCTAACACCCTGCGTCTCATTGCGGACCACGGCGAAGACGCTTTTTATAAGGGAGTCATCGCTCAGGCCATCCTGAAAACATCGGTCGAGCAGGGCGGGACAATGACCGCCGACGATCTGGCGGAATATTCCGCCGAATGGGTTGAGCCGATTCATACTACGTACCGCGACTGGACCATCTACGAAATCCCGCCCAACGGCGACGGCATGGCCGCACTCGAAATGCTGAACATTATGGAGCAGTTCCCTCCCGATTCCGGCGGCCCGCATAGCCCGGGCGAACTGCACACTCGCATCGAAGCCATGAAGCTGGCGTATGCCGACGTGAAGGCCTACGATGGCGATCCGCGGTTTTCGAAGATTCCCGTGGAGCAGCTGCTCTCGAAGCCATTCGCCGCCACCCGCGCCAAAAGCATCGATCCGGGGCACGCCAACTGCAGTGTAGCGCCTGGCTCGCTGAGCGGCAGCGACACTACTTACCTAACGGTCGTCGACAGCGATGGCAACATCGTTTCTTTCATTCAGAGCAATTATTCTTCCTTCGGCTCCGGCATCACTGTCGATGGGATGGGCTTCGTGCTGCAGAACCGCGGCGGGTTGTTCTCACTCAATCCACAATCGCCCAACGCACTTGCCGGCCGCAAACGCCCGCTCCACACCATCATTCCCGGTTTCATGCAGCGCGGGGACGAGCACATCGGCTTCGGCATCATGGGCGGATGGAATCAGCCGCTGGCTCACGCCCAGTTCGTATCGAACCTGGTGGATTACCACATGAATATCCAGGGGGCGCTGGAGGAGCCGCGCTTCACGGTCAACGCCAAACTGGGCTGCAACATCGTGATCGAGTCGCGGGTAACGCCGGCCTCCATCGATGCGCTCGCGAAGATGGGTCATGTTCTCGAAGTCCGGAAGGAGTACACGACGGCGATGGGCCGCGGCCAGGCTGTACTCCACAACAGCGCTACCGGGATTAAATACGGCGCCTCCGACCCGCGCGCCGATGGCGCGGCCATTCCCGAGTCGCCGAAATTCCCGGGCGCGGGCCACTAAATGCGCTCCGTGTCACACTGGCCCGGAACGGGAATCAGCTTGGTTACCTCCAATACCCTCTTTCACAGGACCGTTTCGGGGTTATAGTCTTCGGATGCTTCCCGCAGTTGCTTTGCTGGCTGGTTTAGCTCTTGGTGCGTCCATCGCGTGGTTTATCGCCGGTTTTCGCGTGGCTTCGGACAATGCAAGGGTCAAAAGTGCCCTCGACGCGGCGCTTCGCGATAAGGAGTCCGCCGAAAGCGCCAGAGCGGTTTTGCAAAGCGAACTCGACGCGATCGAAGAAGCGAAAAGGTCGATGAAGGAAACCTTCGACTCGCTGGCGGCCAGGGCACTGCATGAGAATAACCGAAACTTTCTGGCCATGGCGCAACTGGAGCTTGGCAGGCAGCAGTCTTTCGCCACCAGCAATCTGGATCACAGAGAGAGGGCAATCGCCAATCTTCTGACCCCGATCCTGGCCAAGTTCGACGAATTTCAGCAGAAGGTGGCGAGCCTGGAACGAGACGGGATTGAAGGGCGCGCCGAACTGAAGGCACAGATTGAAAATCTTCGCTCGCTCAACGAACGGCTGAGGTGGGCGACATCCGAAGTGCCGGATCCTGCCACGGAAAAGCGTCCTGTTGCGCAGCAGTTGTCGGCATAGCAATCCGTCACATCGGTCGAGCCTCTATGCGTCCGATCTCTCGCTTTCGTTGACTGCGGCCATTTCCAGCACGCGGCCGGTTCCTAGGGGCAGCAAAGCCTGCTCTTCGATCGCCAGGAGCTTTGAGGCCTCGCCCGGCTCAACCTCGGCAGTTTCGACGTTGCGGAGGGCTCTGGTAATCGTTTTCGTCTTACCCCGGATTTCCTTCAGGGTGTTCTGCACCGTCCCGACCTGCGTCTCCACTTTGGCCATCAACCCGCCAAACTTCTGGAATTCCAGTTTGGCCGCTCCGAGCACGCGCCATACCTCGGCACCCTTCTTCTGAATAGCGACCGTGCGAAATCCCATCTGGAGGCTGTTGAGAATGGCGACGAAGTTGGTGGGGCCGGCCACGCTCACATGAAAATGGCTCTGCAGGTCGTCGAACAGTCCTGGAATTCGCATCACCTCCGCGAACAATCCTTCGGTGGGAAGGTACATCAGCGCGAACTCCGTGGTGCGGGGCGGATAGATGTATTTCTCGCAGATTTTCTTTGCTTCCGCCCTGATGGTTGCTGCCAGGGCCTTTTGTGCCGCCGCCTTGTCTTCCGCAGAGCCGTGCTCCATCGCATCCTCGAGGCGTTCCCAGTCTTCTCTGGGAAACTTCACATCGATCGGCAGCAGCATTTCCTGGTCACCGTTGGGGATCTTGATCGCGAACTCGACACATTCCCGGCTATCCTCCCTGATCACCGCGTTCCTGAGGTATTGATCGGGAGAGAGGATCTGATCCAGCTGCGCTCCGCATTGAATTTCTCCAAGGTTTCCGCGCGCTCTCACGTTGGTCAGGACCCTCTTCAGGTCTCCTACTCCCACCGCCAGGTCCTTCATTTCACCCAGGCCGGCGTGGACATTCTCAAGCCGGTCCGCCACGAGGCTGAAGCTCTCGGTCAGACGCTTTTCAAGGGTCGAATGAAGCTTCTCGTCCACGGTCGCCCGCATTTCATCCAGCTTGGAGACGTTGCTCTCCTGGAGTTTTTCAAGCCTTCCCTCCACGGTCTGGCGCAGTCCCTCCTGGCGGCGTTCGTTCGCCTCGGACAAGGCGTTCAGCTGTTCGGCAACTTCCTTCAGCCGGTTCTTTACTTCCTCGGTCAGCTGTTGGGTGTTTTCGCGCAGTTCGCGCCCAAGAACACTGAGGGTCGACTCGACGGTTTCCTTCATTTTGACGGTCGCGCCGGATTGGGTGGTCTGCCCGGCGGACAGCGCCTTTCCTATCGCCATCAGTTTGTCACCGACGTTTTCAGCGAGCGCAGAGTGCCGCTTGCCCGCGTCGTCGGCGATGCACTGGAGTCTCAGAGTCACGAGCTCCCGAAGATCGCTTGAATCCCTGCGAACCTGATCGAAGAAACGGGAAGCATCCTCGCGCGACTGTCCCATTCCATTCGCGAGGTCCAGCCGTATCTCCTGAATCCCCGACCGGATATCGGCTTCCAGATGACTGGATTGGGAAGCCAGCCCGGCTATGGCTTCGCCGAGCTTTTGACACAGTGCGGAGAGCGGACCCAACGGATCCTTTCTCAGCATGAGCATGAGGACGCTGAGGAGAATGGCGATCTGCAGAATGAGGATGGGGAGCATTTTTCGGTTCTCTAGCAGCAGGATACCTTGGGGAGGAACCGGAAAAGGATTTATAAGGCCCGGATTTAACACCAAAGGGTTACTTACGCGAGCCCTGACGGTCCTTGCTGCCGGCGCCCTTCCTGCCGGAGCAAACCTCGGAATCACCCTGGTGCGTCCACAGAAAATGCCTGGCGCATGCGCTGCCAGGTGACGGAGAAATCTTCCGGCAGAACGCGTGTTTCGCCGACCACCGTCATGAAATTCGTATCACCGGTCCACCGCGGCAGGGCGTGCAGGTGCAGGTGTTTTGCTACTCCCGCGCCTGCGGACTTGCCGAGGTTGAGTCCAAAATTAAAGCCATCCGGGTGATAGAGCCGCAGCAGCGCGCGCTCGGCTCGCTGCGCCAGGCGCATCATTTCCTGCGCGGCGTCGTCAGGGAGTGCAGCCAGCGACGCCTGGTGCTCGTAGGGCACCACCATAATGTGTCCTGAGGTATAAGGAAAGCGGTTCACGCAGATGTAATTGTGATTCCCGCGGAGCACAATGCCGGCGGCGCGCTCGGCCGCGGTACGGTCCATGCCGTGTTCGGCCGCGTAATCCGCTGCGGCGATCATGTTGCAGAAGACGCAGCCGGTATCGCCCGGCCATGCATCCAGCTCCTCGGGAATGCCCGGCCGCTTTTTCCTGTCGCCTTCGGTGACGTAGTTATAGCGCCATGGTGTCCACAGGTAGTCCACGGGCGAAGTATATCCCGAGGCTGCAACGGCCGGGTTAGCGAGGTTGCGTTACTTGTGTCTGCAGCGCCTGCACCTTGCTGTGTTTTGTCGAATAAGTGAAGTAAATGACCAGCCCGATTACGAGCCAGATGCCGACTACTTCCCAAGTCAGCAGCGGCAAATTGATCATGAGATAAAACGCGCTGATGACGCCCAGGATCGGCACGATAGGCACCAACGGCGTTTTGAAGGGGCGCTCGAGGTCGGGCATGCGCACGCGCAGAATCCAGACGCCGGCGGAAACGATAGCGAAGGCCAGCAGGGTGCCCATGTTCACCAGCTCGCTCAGTTTATCGATGGGCAGGAATGCGGGTAGAAATGCCACGATGGTTCCCACAACGATGTTGGAGATCCACGGGGTGCGGAACTTGGGATGGATATCGCTCGCCCACTTCCAGAGCAATCCATCGCGCGACATCGAGAAGAAGACGCGGCTCTGGCCAAGCAGCATCACCAGCATCACTGTGCCGAGGCCGAAGACCGCGCCGATCTTCACCAGCAGGCTGCCCCAGGTCACGCCCGTTGCATCGATGCCCAGGGCCACCGGCTGCGCCACATTGAGCTCGCGATAGTTCACCAGGCCGGTCAGCGTCAGCGAAACGGCGATGTAGAGGATGGTGCAGATCACCAGCGATCCCAGGATACCGATGGGCATATCGCGCTGCGGATTCTTCGCTTCCTGAGCGGCGGTTGAAACCGCGTCGAATCCGATATACGCGAAGAAGACCGACGACGCGCCCGCGACGATGCCATTGATGCCGAATGCGCCGCGGCCCTGAGCAGGCGGAATGAACGGATGCCAGTTGGCCGACGCGAGGTGCGGATGGTGGAAGAGGAAGTTAACCCCAACCACGAGGAAGATGCCCACAACCGCGAGCTTGACGAAGACAATCGTGGAGTTGAGGTTGGCGGATTCCTTGATGCCACGAACGAGCACTGCGGTGACCACGACGATGGCGAAGAACGCCACCAGATTGCAGATGCCGACGACGTGCGGCAGGCCAGCGGTTGCAACGTTCATCGGCAGCGACATGGCCGGCATCCACGCGCCGTGATAAAGATAAATGTTGTTGCCGTAGGTCGTCGTGAAGCGCGCCAGACCCGGCCCGGGCGTGAAGCCGAGCTGGGCGAGCAGACTGAGGAAATAACCCGACCACCCCGAGGCCACGGTGGCCGCGCCAAAGGCGTACTCGAGGCACAGGTCCCAGCCGATGATCCAGGCCACCAGTTCACCCAGCGTGGCGTAGCCGTAGGTGTAGGCGGAGCCGGCGATAGGGATGATGGAGGCGAACTCCGCGTAGCAGAGCCCGGCGAAAGCGCAGGTGATGCCCGCAACAATAAAGCTGAGCGCGACCGCTGGTCCTGCGTGGAGAGCGGCAGCTTGGCCTGTGAGCACGAAGATGCCCGCGCCGATAATCGCGCCGATACCGAGCGTGATGAGGTTGACCGGACCGAGCGACCGCCGCAGCGTGTGCTCGCCTTCTTCACCGGCTTCCTTGGTCAGAAGGGAAAGGGGCTTGACGGCAAAAAGCTTAGCCATTCTCGGATGTTCCTCCAGGAATTTGTCCGGGCGACGAGGCCGGCAGTGCTTCGGGGACCGCATTGCGGGACCACACGGCAAACACCGGAATGCCCAGCAGCACGATCACCAGTCCCGGCCATGTGTACTGCGGTTTGTAGCGCAATAATACGATACAAATCCACGCTGCCATCAAAATATAGACGGCCGGCAGCACCGGATAGCCGATGGCGCGGTAGGGGCGCTCGGCGTTGGGGCGTTTGGCGCGCAGGACGAAGAGGCAGATGATGGTCAGGATGTAGAAAATCAGCTCGGTGCAGATGATGTAGTCGAGCAGCTGGCCGTACGATCCGGAGATGCAGAGGACGCATGTCCACAGAGCCTGCACGATGAGGGCAGCCACCGGCGTGTGCCACTTTGGATGGAGCTTGCCGGCTGCCTTGAAGAACAGGCCATCGCGGCTCATCGCGTAATAGACACGAGCTCCCGCGAGGGTGAGGCCGTTGGCGCAGCCGAAGGTGGAAACCAGAATGGCGCCGGCCATGAGGTAGGCTCCGGCGTGGGAAAAAATCTGCTGCAACGCAGCTGTAGCCACGCGATCTTCCGACGCATATTGGATTCCGCGCGCCGCGATGGTAGTCCCCTGCGGATCGCCGTGCAGCGGGAGCGCCATCAGGTAGACGAAGTTGGCCAGGATGTAGAGGCCGAGAACCAGGGTTGTGCCCATCGCCAGCGACAGAGGAAGATTGCGCCGAGGATTCCGCACCTCGCCTGCTGTGTAGGTCACGTTGTTCCAGGCATCGGCTGAGAAGAGCGAGCCAGTCTGCACCACCGCAAGAATCGTTAGCAGACCGACCATAGCGATAGGGCCGCCGACTCCAACCTGCACTGCGTGCATGCTGTGCCAGCCTGCCCAGAAATTTGCGCCGAAATTGGCGTGGATTGCTGTGGCATTCCGCCCGAAGAGGATGCCCAGAATTACCAGCCCCAGCAGAGCAGCCGTCTTAGCCGTGGTGAAGATGTTCTGAACCAGAGCGCCTAATTTCACTCCAAAGATGTTCACCACCGCGAGCAGCAGGATAATGACGATGCCGGCAAGATTCGCGGTGCTGAGGCCAATGTCCATGTTGCCCAGCACCATCGGCCCGACCTTCCAGGCGGGAACACGGCCGATGTGCCAGATCCAGTGCGTCGTCGAAACAGAAGGGAAAAAGACGCCGAGGAACTTGCCAAACGCTACGGCTACGGCGGCGATGGTTCCGGTCTGGATAACGAGAAACAGCGTCCAGCCGAACAGAAATCCCCAGATGCGCCCGAGCGCCTCACGCAGATAGATGTATTGGCCGCCTGCGCCGGGCATCATGGCGGCCAGCTCGCCATAGCTGAGCGCGCCGATGATCGTCATCACCGCCGTCACGAGCCACGCGCCGATCAGCAATGCGGGAGATCCTACTCCGCGGCTGATATCGGCGGGAACGAGAAAGATGCCGGAGCCGATCATAGACCCGACGACGATCGCTGTCGCGCTAAAGAGGCCAAGGCTGGCTACGAAGCCTGATTTTCCGGAAGACGGAGCGGGAGTGGAGGCCTGAGGACGCACGTGTCCTACAGTTCTACTTGAAAGCTCGGGTCAATGTCAGCAACTGTTCATTTCCGGCAGGGCTTATCGGTGGCCCGCGATGAGTTTCGCGCAGAGCATAGCGCCCACCGGCTGCGCCACGAGACTCTGGATTTCTGTGCATTTCGCCTGTTCACGCACGGCGGTTGGCTGGTATCACGTCTCGGCTTCGGGCAAAGGGTTCATCGCTGGGCCTCCGATTTGTTCCATTTTGGGACCACCGTACACGGTGGGTGCTGCGCAGAAGACCTAAGGCTCGGCTCTATCTCCATAGAAATACGTTGTTTACACAAAACGGTCGGCTGGATTTGTGGGGTGGCTGGAACCGCAGCAGATATCCCCAACGTAACCAATTCGTGGTAGCGGCACCCGCTATATTTTCCGATGATCAGAACAACGGATGTGATAACGTGTTAAAACAGTTTGAGGAACGCGATGCAGCGACTGCTCATAGCCCACTCTCTCGGTATTGCAGGGGAGGTCTTCAACTTCGCTGGCGCAGTCTTGTTGGGCGTGGACCTGTTCAGGCGCGGCCAGTTTCGCAAGCAGGAAGAGGATCTGATGGAATTGCGCGACTTTGCGGTGAGAAACAATCTGCAAGCGGTGCGCTATATGAATGTCGTGGTCGCGCTGCCGGATTTCCAGGACTTGATCGCCGAAAAACGCTCACGGAAATACGGGATCGCCGGAGCGACTTCCCTCGCCTTGGGCTTTGCTTTGCTGGTCGGGTACCACGCGATGGAAATCTGCGATCTGCTTCGCTAGTGATATCAACATAGTAATTTGATGAACGAACAGGTGAAGGACTTGACAACTATTTTCCGATAATCGGAAACTAAGAATGATGGAGAGATTTATGGCGACAGCATTGGAAATGCGGGCGAGCGTAGAGGAGCAGGCGAAGGATTTGCCTCGCGCGGTTGTGAGCCGGATCGTCAACAAGTTCCAGGTCACCGTGCCTCAGGAGGTCCGCGACCTTTATAGCCTCCGTGAAGGCGACTTTTTCGAATGGCATTTTGATGCCCAGCAGGGCCAGCTGACCGTCATCCCCAAGCGAACCGAGATGATCACGCCGCGCCTGCGGGAGAAAATTGCCCAGGAACAGCGCAGCCGGCCTGGAGTTGTGGCCGAGCCGTAGGTGCTGCACGCCGTTCCTGAAAATTCATGGATCGCGGGCATCGGGCGATGGTAGAGTTCCCTATCCCCGATGCCCCACGTGATCGAACTTGCTCAGAGTTTCGTGGATAACTTCCGGTTCTTCGTTGCTCCAATGGAGACCGAGATGAGCGCAGTCCTGCGCGGCCTCGAAGAAGACCCCCGATTCATACCAGGCGCCCGAGATTATGACTTTGATAAGGACGCGAAAGGTTATTGCGTCTGCCGCCATAAGTCGCACTGGGGCGATTGGCGCATGTACTGGTATCCGGAAATCGGATTTGACCCGGAACAGATCATCATTCGCGTCGGTCTCGATCAGACGACGGATGCCGTCGCAACCATCGCCCTCACGCCGCGCGGCAACGTCTCCTGGTAGTGCGACTCTTCTCTGCGAGCCTCTTTGGTCGACAGGGCGCTTCAAAGCGGCCGGAATTGGCGGACGGAGTCGGCTACGGATTCGCCGCTCGATTGCGCTCCGAAGATCGCGGAAATTACGGCCACCGAGTCCGCGCCCGCCTCATAAACTGCTGCGGCGTTTTCTCGGGTGATGCCGCCGATTGCGACCAGAGGTTTGCCGGTCAGCGCCCGCGCCCGTCGCACGCCTTCAAGGCCAATCACCGGCGAAGTGTCGGGCTTGGTGGCTGTCGCAAATACCGGCCCGATGGCGACATAGTCCACCGGTTCGGCGTCCGCAGTTACAACCTGCTCCGCAGTGTGAGTCGAAAGTCCTACGATGGCCCCCGGCCCCGCCAGCAAACGTGCCTGTTGCGGTGACAAATCCTCCTGGCCAACGTGGACGCCATCCCATCCGGCGGCCGCTACAAGCTCAACGCGGTCGTTGAGGATCAGCCGCATCGGGTTTCGGCGCGGCTGGCCCAGTGACTTCGCCCCTTCCCGTATCGCCAGCGCGTCAGCCAGGACCACCTTGTCATCGTCCCGCTTATTGCGATACTGCAGAATCTCAACGCCGGCGCGGGCCAGCTCGCGCACCAAACGGCGCAGTAGTGTTTCGCGTTCCTTTGATTCGGTACTGGGTTGAGTGCCTGCTGCGCGCGGCGCGAGCTCCCGGAAAACCAGTTCCGCATCGAGGATGGGGTACAGCTTCGGGAAGCGCACCTTCTCGCCGGAATTCCAGCCCATTGGATTCATTGTGAGTGGCTCTGGCGAGCGAATGTTCGAGGCCAGAAATAAGCTCTTCCACGCAGCAGGGTAACAGGGCTGGCCTTTTCAACGCTGCGCGGTCGTCATGGCCCAACTATTGCGGCGCGACGCTCAAAGTCATTTGCGAACCGCTCTCGAGGCTGAAGTTTCTGCCATGCCCGGTCAGCAGTGTCGCTGTCGACGAACCGGTCGATCCGCTAACGCCGCTATTCGAAAGGCCAGCGCTTGCATTCACGTTGTTGAACGTGACGCCGGAAAGATTCCCGACCGGCATCGCCTCGCCGGATGCCTGCCCGGACAGTCCGGCGTTGAGACCGGCAGTATTATTCACTGCAGCGCCAGTCGTTCCCAGATGGCCCGGACCATTGGGAGCCGCGCCCGAAGTTACGTTGTCCGCCAAGCCCGTGGCCGTTCCTGGAACCGCGCCCGAGACCCCGCCCACCGATGCGCGGCCGCTCCCGCCTCCATGCGCCATGGAATCGCCACCGCCCGGGGTCATCGAGTTGCTCGCCATCATGTCATTGGAGCTGCTGGCCGCCATCGCCGCCGGCGCCGCGAGCGACTGCATCATGGCGTGAATCGGCGCCTCACGCCCATCCTTCAGGACGGCGCGGTCAAAAGTAAACGCAATATGTGAATCGCGGTTGTCGCGGGATTTGGCCTGTACATCGGTCACGTGGCCGATCAGCCGCGATCCCTTCGGCAGCTTCGTGCCATCGGCGAGGTGCGCATCGCTCGTGGTCTTCGCGATCACCGGATCGCCGACCTTTGCATCCTTCGTATCGATTTTCTTCGACAGCTCCGCCGAAACCACCGTCGCCTGCGCTGCCGATGTCGAGGTCTTCCCGGCCTGGGCCGCGGAGTATTCGCTACCCCCTGCCGATTGCCCATGGGCTGCGACAGCGAGAGCGGTTGCAGCAATCCATGCAAACGCGGTCTTCATTTTCATGCCCTCGAGTGAAATCGTTGAACGCCTGCGCAGATTCGTTCGTCCGCAGAATAGCGACGCTTCGTTGCAGAATGCAACTCCACCTATCGGGAGCACGCCAGAGTATTTTGAAAACTACGGCGAGTCTGAATGAGCGCCGAGTCGAACTGATACCCTGATTTCGAACCTCAGTGACCTCGGCTCCGGACAAGAACGGGCCGAAGCCGCAACTACGAGTGCAGGGCACACCACACCAGCACGACGTAACCCCGAATTCAAGCGTCGTCTTAGTTGAACGGGATGGAGACCGCAGGCCTACCGACAACTACCTTATCGCTGCAGACGTGTTTCGCCTCCAGGCGCAGCCGCTCCGCCGGAGTTTTGTAAGCTCCGATGGTGGTCATGCAGAAACGGCAAACCAGAAGAGTAGAAACGCTCGCCAACCGCACCGGGGGGAGCTGTGTTGGTATAACGTGCGTGGTCTTAACGGAAGGATTCATCGCTCTCTCCTCGACAGAGTCGCGACGTGCGGGCCCTGGACGGTGTCGTATAGCTCTTTCGTTCTCATTATCTCACGTAATCGTCACACAAGGGTGGGCTGCGTGCACGAAAATCTTTAGTGACCTTGATTACTAAAGGGCGACCACTATCCGTACTCTTTGGCGCACTTCGCTAAGTTCTGGGGGGGATTCCCACCTTGGAACGCGATTTCCACCGTGTGAGTTGCCTCGAAGTCCTTGACAAGGGCTGCTTCTTAAAGCCTCGCGATTTTCGACCCGATAAAAGGAACCGGGAGAGAACCGTCCCGGAGACTTCATGCCTGCGAAGACAATTACCGTGAGCACCAGCCCCATCGTCCTGATCGGGTGCTCCAGCCCCGGCTTAACTGACTTCCTGGCAGCGACCCTGGAATCCTGGCACTATCAGGTCGAAGCAGCTCACCATGGGACCGACGCGCTGGCTCGCATCGAGGGCGCCAACCCGCCCTCGATCGCCTTGCTGGACATGGACTTGCCCGGACAGAGCGCAGTGGAAATCGTGTGGGAGGTCCGCCGGCGCCACGAAGAGCGACGCACGTGGATTATCCTGTTCAGCAGTCAGCCGAGGAATGCCAGCAAGGATCGAGCGGGGACCGGACGATCTCTCACTGATCGAGTTCTCACCAATCTAGCCGAGGCTGATCGAGCTCGGGCCGCCCTCGACTGTGGCGGCGACGATTTCCTGGTTGTGACGGCCGACACAGCCGACCTGCGGGTGCGGGTCCGGGTGGCCGAGCGCGTTCTGGCTCTTACCAGCCGCCTTCAAAAGCAGTCGGCCGAGCTTCGTTACCACGTTACTCACGATGGCCTCACCGGCCTCTGGAATCGCGAAGCTCTCATCAGCCTCATCTTCCAGGAAACCGACCGTGTCCAGCGGATGAAGACGCCGCTGAGTCTGATGCTCTTCGACCTCGATGACTTTTCGCGGGTGAATCACGACTACGGCTACGAAACCGGCGACCGCGTACTGATCGAGCTGGCCAACCGCTTCCGGCGGCATCTGCGCAGCTACGACCTGATCGGCCGCTGCGGCGAGGACGAATTTCTTCTGGCTCTGCCCGGTTGCGACCTCGACAGCGCGATCCTGCTGGGCGATCGTATCCGCGAGTCGATCCTCGCCCGCCCCTTCGCGCTCGATCACGACGCGACGACGCTGACTGCCAGCTTTGGTGTGGCGACCAGCCGCGGCCGCTCTCCGCTCATCGTCCTGCGCGAAGCCGAGCGCGCCCTCGCCGAGGCCAAGCTTTCCGGCAAGAATTGCGTACGCGGCAATCGGCCAGAGGGGCTTGTGGCCGCGCCTCTGTTGATTGCCGAAATTGCATCTTCCGATTCAGACATCGGATAGGGGCCGCTGCGCGAATCCCTGACACACGTAATCTCCGCCGATTTCGCGCCTTCCCTGTAAACTTGCCGCGTGAAATCCCGTCTATCTGGTCGCATGGAAGAGATGGCAACCACTCCGGCAAGCATGCTTTCCGGGGGCCCAGGGGCAGGCAACGAGCTCGCAATTGAAAAACGCGAGCAGGCCATGCTGGAGCTCGCCGACTTCGACGAAGTCGTGCGTGTCTACCGGCCGCGCATTCTGCGCTTTCTGCTTTCGTCGCTGACCGACCGCGATGCGGCCGAGTCGCTGACCCAGGAATGCTTCATGAAAGCCTGGAGTGCGCGGCATCAGTTCCGCGGCGATTCGAGCCTGAGTACCTGGCTGACGAGGATCGCCGTCAACCTGATGCGCGACCACCTGCGCAGCCGCAGCCTGCGCTTCTGGCAGAAGACGCGCGGCTCGTCGCTCGATGTGATGGACATCAGCGACTGGGTGCCCGATGGCCGCGGTACGCCGGAGAGCCTGGCGGTGGCCCGGGACCGGGTCGCGGCGGTCTGGGAAACGGTGAAGAGTTTGTCTGCGCAGCAGCGCACGGTGTTCGTGCTGCGTTTTGTCGAGGAGCTGGAGCTGGAAGAGATTGCAACCACGATCGGGATGAACCTGAGCACGGTGAAGTCCCATCTGTATCGCGCGCTGGCTATTATTCGCGAGCGCATGGGAGGAGCGAAATGAAATTCCGCAAAGATGCTGTTGCTGACAACACGGCTAACGAGACGCGGGAAGAAGTCCGCGAAATGGCCGAGGCTCTGAGCCTCTATCGCTCGGCGATGCAGCACATCGCAGAGCGCGAGGCGGCGCGGCCTTTCGCTCCTGGGGTCCCACAGCGTATGACTGAGCGCCGGCCGGAGCGCAGATCGCGCTTTAGTCTGCTGCTTGCACCGGCGCTTGCCGCCGCAGTGGCCGCCGCAGTCCTCGTGCCCATGTACGGCCACTTCCATCACGAGCATGGCGCAACGCCAGCGCCTGTCGTGGCGAATGGGCAGCAGCATCCCAACGATACCCACGCCGCGGTGGACGACACCGCGCTGATGAACCAGATCGACAGCGAAGTTTCCGAAGATGTGCCTGACGCACTGCGTCCGCTCGCCGATCTGAGCGACCAAACGACCACAACCAGTTCAGTTTCGGAGAAGAAAAATGCCACGCAGGAATAGGCTTTTGGCTGTCACATTGTTTTGTTTTATAGCTTCGGGACTCGCAATCGCGCAGGGCTTTGACGGGCCGCTTTCGGGCGGGCCTGGCCCTGTCCCGGCAGGGGCCGATCCCGCACAGGGGCCGGGTCAAGGGCCGGGAATGGGTCAGGGGATGGGTCAGGGCTTCGGCGCTCCTCCCATGGAGCGAGCCTTCCACGACGGGCACTTCGGCCGCTGGTGGAATGACCCGCAGATGGCCCAACAACTCGGCATCACCGATCAGCAGAAGAAGCAGATGGACGACATCTTCCTGCAACATCGGCTGAAGCTGATCGATCTGAATGCCAACCTCGAGAAGCAGGAGACGCTGCTCCATCCGATGATCGAAGCCGACCAGCCTGACGAGGCGAAGATCCTCTCACAGATCGACGCTGTCGCCCAGGCGCGCGCCGAACTGGAAAAGGCGAATGCGCGCATGCTCTTCGATATCCGCAAGACGCTGACGCCGGAGCAGTGGCAGAAGCTGAAGGCGATGCGCGAAGAGCATCGGCCCGGCAAAATGAATCGCGACGGCCGCCGCGGCCCGAGCGGGGGACCGGGAGGTCCCGATGGCCAGAATATGTGGCGCAGGCAGCGCCAGGGTCCACCGCCGGACGGGTCAGCGCCCGCGGCAGCGACTCCGCAAGGTCAGGCTCCGGCTCCTCCATCGTCGGAAGAATAGTGACTTGGCAAAGCAAACCTTGGGGGCGGCGTTAAGCCGCTCCTTTTTTTCACCAAAAGTCAAGATCGCCGGAAGAAATTTTCGTGACGAAAGTGACTTTCAATTTCCATTCTCTTCACGTGGCGTCAATTGACATGCCCATAGTGCGGCACTATAGTTTTGATAGGGGGTTTGCGCGCTCGGGATTCATGACGCTGACCTTCCGATCACCACTCCTGTTCATTCCTGCCTCGCGGATGTTTCATCCTGGAGATGCTGTTGCGATTCCACCCGCACTGTCTCCGATGGTTTGCTCCGCCTGGAAGGGAACGCGCAGCTGAGGCGATCCCCGAACTTCGCCGAGAACCGCGCTCGGGTCACCCGCCCGCCGCTAACGGCGAAGAAAGCTGCAACCGAGAGGTCCGGCCACGTTGTTCAGCCAGATTTCCCGCTGCGGGGCGGAATCCGGGAGCCGCCGCCACAATCCCGGAGCTGTCTATGGCACACGTCCTCAATCCTGAACAAACCGAGAGCACCCCTCTGAACACCGAACTGGAAACCCCAACGCTGGAAGCCCCGCCGGAGCACTCCGAGCCGTCGGCTGAAACCACCTCCAACCCCGAAGCCTCGTTCGAGACAACGCACCACGAAACTGCCGCAGGGACGCTGTCTGAACTGCAGGCTGGCGAAGAATCGTCCGAGCCACATCACGACGAGCCCGACCTCAGTATGGAGGACTTCGCCTCCGCGCTCGAATCGTTCGACCGCGAGCAGGCGGCGGAAGCCGCTGCGCAGGCCTTCGACGACTCCGCGATTGTGACGGGCACGGTCATCAAGCTGACCGACAAGCACGTCGTCGTGGATGTAGGCATGAAGTCCGAAGGGTTGATTCCCCTCGATCAGGTCCTCGATCACACCGGCCAGCCGAAGCTGAAGCCCGGCGACAGCGTCGATGTCGTGATTGAGCGCGAGGAGCCCGAAGGCGGCTACCTGCTGGGGTACGAAAAGGCCCAGCGGCTCCGTGTCTGGGACACGGTCGAGAAGGCGCATAACGAGAAAACTCCGGTCACGGGAACGGTGGTGGGCCGCGTAAAGGGCGGGCTCACGGTGGATATCGGCATCAAGGCGTTCCTGCCCGGCTCGCAGCTGGAACTGCGCCCGGTACGCAATCTTGACGCGTATATCGGCCAGCCAATTCGAGGTTCGCGTCATCAAGCTGAACAAGAAGCGCGGCAATGTCGTCGTTTCGCGCAAGGAAATCCTCGAGGAAGAGCAGACTGAGCGCCGCTCCCACACCCTCGAGCACCTCGAAGAGGGCGCGATCCTCACCGGGACCGTCAAGAACCTCACCGATTACGGCGCTTTCGTCGATCTGGGCGGCATCGATGGCCTTCTCCATATAACGGACATGTCCTGGGGCCGGCTCACCCATCCGCGCGACCTCGTCAATGTGGGCGATGAGATCCAGGTCAAGGTCCTCAAATTCGACAAAGACAAGCAGCGTGTCTCCCTGGGCTTTAAGCAGCTCACTCCCGATCCGTGGCTCGATGCCGCGGAACGCTATCCGATCGGCGCGCGTGTGCACGGCCGCGTTCTCAGCGTTACCGACTACGGCGCGTTCGTCGAACTGGAGCAGGGAATCGAGGGCCTCGTCCACGTTTCGGAAATGACCTGGTCGAAGCGCATGAAGCACCCCTCCAAACTGGTCAAGCCTGGCGACGACGTCGAGACAGTCATTCTGGCCGTCAACCCCGGCGACCGGCGGATCTCGCTCGGAATGAAGCAGCTCCTCGAAAACCCATGGGAGCATCTGGGCGACAAATATCCGACCGGTGCAACCGTCGAGGGCCGCGTTCGCAACCTAACCGACTTCGGCGCCTTCATTGAAATCGAAGACGGCATCGATGGGCTCGTCCACGTCAGCAATCTCAGCTGGACCAAGCGCGTCAAGCATCCCTCCGAAGTGCTGAAAAAGGGCGAGAAGGTTCGCGCAGTGGTGCTCGGCGTCGAGCCTGAGAATCGCCGGCTGTCGCTCGGCATCAAGCAGCTGCAGCCCGATGTCTGGGAGACCTTCTTCGCGCAACATCGCGTGGGAGACGTGGTCAAGGGCAAGGTGCTCAGGACCGCGCAGTTTGGCGCCTTCGTGGAAATTGCCGAGGGGGTCGAGGGCTTGTGCCACGTCTCCGAAGCGACCGACGCCCATGGCGCGCCGATCAAGCTGGAGCAGGGAAGCGAGCATGAATTTAAAATCATCCGCATGAACCAGGAAGAGAAGAAGGTCGCCCTCAGCATTCGCGCGGTCAGCGGCGAAGAAGCCAGCCGCGCCGACGTCGAAGCCTACAAGCAGCCGGTGGTTTCCAGTTCCACCACCACGCTGGGCGATCTGGTCCACTGGAAACGCGAGAAGTAAGCGTCCCAGCCATTGAACCCAAACAGAAGCGCCACCCATCCGGGGTGGCGTTTTTGTTTCCAATCGGTGGGGGAAGGCTGCTCGCAGGCTCGCGCCATGCGGTCTTCGGGAACCCAGTACATAAACCGCGAAAATCTACTTGAAATGCAGATCGAGGTACACCTGCTTGCGCGAATCGAACGAGCTGACCTCTTTCGTTGGGCTCTTTTTCCCTTTATAAGCGGCCCATATCGTATAGTCAGTGTCGGCTGAAAGCGCCGCGAAGCGATAGCTTCCATCGCTCCCGGAAATGAACGTCTTCACATCGTTATTCCGCGAATTCTGCAAGTAAACGATCGCTCCCTGGATCGTTGCGTCTTTCGCATCGAAAACTTTGCCCTGCAGATTCTTCAGACCATAGTCCTGAGCGCCCGCCAAAGGCATCAGCGCGACCATCAGCGTCAGAGCCACGGCACAACCCACATACGACGCCAGGCGCATCGCGAAAACAGGCCGCCCCGAACGCCCTAATCGCCGGTTATGCCTCATTCTTCTTCCTCTTCTGTCGGTTCGTCGTCGTCGTCGTAGTCGTCTTCCACCTTGCTCAGTTCCAGCGGTTCGGTGGCCACCACTTCGTACTCGGTCCCGCACTCATCGCAGACGACTACGTCGCCTTCTTCGACTTCCTCTTCGTCGAAGTCGAGCGCGCTCTCGCATTCAGGGCAAATCATGAAACCCTCCGGCAGGAGAAATGATTTCTGGGTCCATCACAATGACGTTGCTTGCGTGAAAAATGTTGGCGGCAGTTTTTCCTCGGATGCTCCGCACAATCCCTGCTGCCCGGTTTTATCGCCTTGGTGCCTTCGCTAGTTTTGAGGAGAATTGCCCCGCACGTCAAGCGTGCGCTCGATTCCCGCCTGGGGCATACTCTTTCTAGACATGAAGTGTTACCGGTTGGCCGACTTCCTCCTGCTCCTTTCCGCTCTGGTTACTGCGCCCTTCGCAGCTCATGGTCAGTCACGCACCCACTCTGGCGATGCGGCGCGCCGCGATCTGGATGCCATCGGCGCACCCATTCGCCCCATGCCGGCCGATCCTGCGATTGCCCATGCGATCTCCCGAATTTCGCCGATGCAGATTCAGCATACGATTGCGGCGCTTGTCTCGTTCCGTAACCGTAGTACCGTCTCCAGCAAAGAAAAGGACCTGGCCCCCGGTACCGGCGTAACTGCGGCCGCTGACTGGATCGAGACGCAGTTCAAAGATATATCCGCCGCATGCAATGGTTGCCTCGAAGTGCGGCGCGATTCCTTCGTCCAGCCTGCCGGAACTGGCCCCAACGCCCGCGTGATCCAGCCTACGCCTCTCACCAACATTTATGCTGTGATGCGCGGCAGCGATCCATCGCAGGCTGCGAGAATGATTCTCGTCACCGGACACTATGACTCCCGCGCCACCGATGTGATGGACACCCACAGCGAGGCCCCCGGCGCCAACGATGACGCCAGCGGCGTTGCGGTTAGCCTCGAATGCGCGCGGGTTCTCTCGAAACTCAAACTTCCCGCCACCCTCGTTTTCGTAGCCGTTGCCGGCGAGGAACAGGGGCTCTTTGGCAGCAAGCACCTTGCCGACCTGGCCAAACAGCAGGACTGGCATTTGGAAGCCGTGCTCAACAACGACATTGTCGGCGGCAATCGTACTCCGGGCGACAAATTTCAGGATCCCCACAGCGTCCGCGTCTTCTCCGAAAGTGTTCCATCCAACGCTCCGCCCGAGGAGATTCGCCGGATCCTTCAGCTCGGCTACGAGAGCGATTCGTCCTCGCGTGAGCTCTCCCGCGCCATCGTCGATGTGGCTCGTACCTATATGGCGAGTCCAGTCGGAGCGAGCCTCGTTCCTGTGCTCGAGTTTCGCCGCGACCGCTTCCTGCGCGGCGGCGATCATACCTCCTTTAACCAGGATGGATTTGCCGCGGTCCGCTTCACTGAGTGGCGCGAGGATTTCAACCACCAGCACCAGAACGTCCGCGTCGAGGACGGAATCCAATACGGCGATCTGCTCGAATTCGTCGACTTCAATTATGTGGCACGGGTCGCGCGCCTCAACGCCGCGACCATGGCGGAACTGGCCAGTGCCCCGCCAATGCCCGTCAGCGCTGAGTACCCGCCGCAGCCGCACGTCTTCACCAATGCTATTAATGACACCGAGATCGAGTGGGACGCCTTCGCTACTCCGCCCCCAGGCACCTCAGCCACAGCGCGCTATGAGATTGTGTGGCGTCCCCTGGCTGCCCCGGACTGGACCCGTTCTCTCCTTGCCGACAAAGTCCCCTCCGTCGGAGGCAAATTCGCCAACACTGGCGCGCATTTCGCCATCACCATCCCCATCTCCAAAGACAACGTCATCTTCGGCATTCGCGCCGTCGATGCCCACGGCCACCGGAGTCCTGCTGTTGTTCCATGGCCCGCGCGATAGGCGTTGTATCTTCACCGCCACACCGGCAGATGCAAAACGTCAAAGTGATGGTCGTAGGTCCAGATCTCAATTTGCAGCCGCGTGTCAACGGCAGCCACGATCGAGTCGAAGAGTGTGATCGACCGGTCGGTAAATCTGCCCGCCAGTTTTGCCGCCATCCAATAGTCTTCGGCAACCGGATTGACCACGATGGCCGTCTCCAGAATTCCGCCAGGTAGAACCGCAGAGCGGCCTGCACCACCGCTGTCAGCGATGGCGGCGCACCCTGGGAGTCGATGTAGCTCTCCACGGCGCGCGTCAGGCCATCGGGAATTGTGATCGTGGCCCGCGTCATGAATGCAATCTGGCACCATCTGGTGAAAATGGTTAGATTGGTGACAATCGTGCGCCGATCAAAGGTATCCCACCCCGAGTGAGACAATATCTCCTGTGCCCCGATTCTCCACCAGCGTCCTCGGCTTCCCCGATTTTCGTGGTTTCACGCGCAGCCTCATCCTATGGAACCTCGGCTTTTTCTTCGCGCTGCTGATCCTCGGTGTCGCCGCGAAAGGTTTCGCCACTCAACTCATCGCCATCTTCGCCCTCGATCCGAACCAGGTCCTCCATGCCGGATGGATCTGGCAGCTGGTGAGCTATTGCTTCATCCACATGGGCATCCTTGGCACCGCCTTTGAGCTGCTCTCACTGTGGTTCCTCGGCAGCTTTCTCGAATCGAACCACGGCTCCCGCTGGCTCGCGGAGATCTTCTTCGTATCGGTCATCGGCGCGGGACTGGCAGCGGTGGCGCTCGCGCTCGCCATGCCCGGTTCCATCGTGTTTCTTTACGGCTGCTACGGTGGCATCTTCGGCCTGTTGATCGCCTTTGGCGTGCTCTACGCGGAAATGCCTTTTATGATGTTCCCGCTGCCCATCTCCATCAAGGCCAAGTATCTGGTCGCGGTCTACATGCTGATCGCGCTTGCGATGCTTTTCTCCTCACAAAGGGTCTTCGCCTTCTCGCAGCTCGGCGGCGCGCTCTTCGGATACCTCTACATCAAGTTTTCCCCGCGCAGGGGTTTTGCTGCCGCCGGCAGCGAGACGGCTTATGGCCTGCGGAACCGTTACTACCGCTGGAAGCGCCGGCGCGCCGCGAAGAAGTTCGAAGTCTACATGCGCAAGCATCGGGATAATTGAAGGTCATTGTTCAGTCACCACGCTCCGTGAGAACGTCTTGCCCTTGATTCATCGGATGCTTCCAATCCCAAAACCAAAGCGCGCATTTGCCCCTCCCACTCCGCATCCATACAATCAAACTCGGACTACCTCCCTCTATGAGCGATCAGCCCGACACCATTCCGCCGCCGGTCACTCCGGCGTGGGCCAAGACCGAGCTGGCGCGGCACCCCCAGAGGCCCTATCCGATGGACTTCATCGAGCGGATCTTTACCGACTTCAGCGAGATCCACGGCGACCGATTTTTCGGCGACGATCCGGCGATGGTGTGCGGGATGGCGCGCTTCGAGGGTCAGGAAGTGATGGTGATCGCCAACCTCAAAGGCCGGTCCACCAAGGAGAAGGTGCACCGCCGGTTCGGGATGCCCAACCCTGAGGGCTACCGCAAGGCCCTCCGCTGCATGAAGCTGGCAGAGAAATTCAGCCGCCCGGTGATCGCGATCATCGACGTGCCGGCGGCCTATCCGGGGGTAGGAGCCGAGGAGCGCGGCCAGGCAGAAGCCATTGCCCGCAATCTGCGCGAAATGTCACGCCTGCGCGTTCCTACCATTGCCGCCATCACCGGTGAGGGCGGCTCCGGAGGCGCGCTGGGCCTGGCCCTTGCCGATCGTGTGCTGATCCTCGAAGACGCCATCTACTCGGTGATTCCGCCCGAGGGATGCGCCGCCATTCTCTGGCGCGATGCTGCTTACAAAAGCCAGGCAGCCGAGGCGATGCGCATCTCCGCTCCCGATGTCCATGCTCTCGGTTGCGTCGATGACATTGTCCCGGAGCCCCCGGGCGGCGCGCATACCGATCCCGCCGGAGCGGCGCAGCTTCTGGCAGAAAAACTCCGCTGGCATCTGAACGAGCTGCAATCGCTGCCAATCGAGGAGCTTCTGCACCGCCGTTACGACAAATTCCGCAACATCGCCCAGTTCTACACCGTCTGATCCCGGGCAGGCATCGAAATAGCCCTGATGAATTCCACCCTGATGAGTTCCACCCGCGGCGCACCTTTCCTCTTCGGAGCAACGGCGTGACCTTCCTTGAGCGGCTGCGCGCGCTGGTCTGGTTCCTCCTTGCCGCCGCGTGGTTTCTGTTCTCGGATCTCGCAGCATCGCGCGCGGCATCCGGACTAACCTCCGGCGACCTCGAAGAGCCGCTCTACCGTATCCTGCTCCTCTTCCTGCTCATCGTCGGCTACTGGGCTATGAGCCGCATCGGCCAGCGCAAAATGGATCCGGCCACAACCACGGCACTCGCGCCCCGTAAGGGTTGGCTCGGGGAATTTGCTCTGGGCGCTGCGCTCGGATGGGCGGGCGTTGTGGCCTGCGTACTGCCTGCGGCTCTTATCGGTGGCCTTGTCATTACGGCCTTCACCAACGCGCATCAGTATTTCGTCGCAATCCTCGACGTCGCAGCGCTCGCCGCCGGCACTCTGGCGATCGAGATTGCGTTTCGCGGATACCCCTTCCTGCGTTTGGTGGATGCGATGGGTCCGACGCTGGGCACCTTCTTCATGGCGGTCGTCTATGCCATTTGGCGCACACACACGGCCCCCACCACCACGGCCTCGGTGCTGGTTTCCTTTTTTATGGGAGTGATCCTCGCGGTCGCGGTCCTGCGCACGCGCGCTCTGTGGGTTGGCTGGGGATTCCACTTCGCCTGGATCGCCACCATGAGCATGCTCTTCGGGCTGCCCATTTCGGGCTCGATGAACTACTCGCCCATTCTTGTGACGAACGCGAGGGGCCCCGCGTGGATCAGCGGCGGCGGCCAGGGGCCGGAAGGCTCCGCTTTCGCTGTTCTCGTCTCATTTCTGCTGCTCTTCTGGATGGTCCGGCTCACGGGCGACCTGAAGCACAAATACGGCTACGCGGAAATCGTCCCGGGCGGCATCCCGGTGGACATTGACGCAGCCGCCCGCCGGCAACACGAAGCCGCGATGGGGGAAGTGGAACCGCACCCGCCGAACCTGGTGCAGATTCTTCCGGCGGAACCTCCCGGGCTCATCAGCAGGCCGGCGATATCGCCGCAACCTGCGCCAGAGGCTCCTTCCCCCGGCAATCTGTCGCCGGGCGAAGAGCCGCGCTAAACCGTGGGCGCCTGCGGGTGCGGAGTTCCTGCAAGCCTACCGCTGTGAGTCATGCGCTCCGGGGTAACGATTTCCGGCCACCGCGATGTTGGTTTCCTGCACATCGAAGCTCCGCCTACCGGCATGCTGACGAGCAAAAGACTCCAGCTTGGCAAACGATGCTTCGCCCAGCTCATGCTTCAACCGGGTGATCGTCTCCGCAACGATCGGATCGCCCTGATGGTCGAGCGAACTCAGCTTCGCCATCTGCACAGCTGCGTCCGCCGAAGACTGGACCAGAAAGCGGCCACCATTCCAGCCCAGGGTTTCATGCATCTGGTCGCTCCACGCATCGATGCGCGCGCTGCCGTCGAGCAGGACGGAATAAGCGATGCGCCATTCGTCGTCGGAGAGCCCGATCGACAGGCGATTCACCTTCCGCCAGTCCACGCGGAACTCCTTCGCACCGGCAGCCTGCTTTCTGGCCTGGAGATCATCGAAACCGATCTCCTGAATGAGTGCTGCGAATACATCGCCGTGTCCTGGTCGCTGCATCGGCGTCACAGTACTCGCCGAGAGAGCCACCTGACTGTGCATCAGGCCCGCAGCACTCGCATCCTGCGCGAGAACCGATGAAGCCCCAACCAGAGCGCCAACAACCACCGCCGGAACGAGAAACAACTTCGTAAATCCTGTAAACCCTGGCATAGAAGTTTCCTTTCAGTCGTTCAATTTTCTAACTGCCCTCAACGAATTCTGTAACGCACACCCGTGCTCACGCTGAGGTTCGTCGCCGAACCGTAAGTGAACCCGGGCCAGTACTGAGCTTCCACATCGAATAACCGCAGCCGGATACGCTGGTTAACCCGGTAATCCATCCCCGCGCCCGGCGCCATTACGAAGTAATTCCCATACGCGTAGCTGTAAGGAAAGTTGAAGTAGCCATCGCCGATAAGGAACTTCACATAAGGCCGGAGCTTCGCGTCGTCGCCCAGGCCGGCGAGCTGATACCGCGGGCCTATGAGATACGTCGTAGCGTGGGTGTTCTCTACCTGGCGCAGAACCGCCCAGTTCGTCTCGCCCTCGATTCCATACCGCCACGTGAAGTTAGCATCGGCAAAAACAGAGCCTCCGAGCAGCCAGTGCTGCCCATATTGCAGCCGCGTTGCGTTGAAGCTGCCACCCACAGACAGCGACGACCAGTCGCCCACAGCCGACTCAGGAGACTGGGCATACACCCTAACCATCCCGGCCGTCAGCGCGGCCAGCAGCAGAACGCGGGTTGCCCACTTGCGATTCGTCATGATGCACGCCCCACTCACTGCGTCACCGTCAGCGTGAGATTCGCCACGTGCGTTACGCCTGTCTGCTCACCGGTCGCTGTCACCTGGAGGACGTAATTCCCCGGTTTGGCGCTGTTCAGCGAGAACCCGCCGCAACCCGTCATCAGGAACGTTGTGCCCGCCAGCATCGCGATCAGGACGAGCACCCTGAGCGCCGCTGCCTGTTTGCGGAAGCGCCAGAAGGCAAACCCGAAGAGCGCCGCTCCTGGGAAGACACACGCCGCCAGCAGGCCGCCGCTGTTGCCTGGCATCTCGTTCTTCGCCTGGGAACCGGCCAGCGGCGAATTCGTATCGACCGTCAGCTGCACCGATCCTGTGCCGTTTGCGTTCAGCGAGATATCGTTGGAGGCGAAGTTACAGGTCACCGAATACGGCACCGAGCCGCAGCCGAGCGCGATTTTGTCCGCGAATCCGTTCTCCGATCCAAGGTTGATGGTCACGGTCGCCGACTGCGAAGTCGGCACGCTGAGCGATGTCGGGTTCAGCGCAATGGTGAACTCCGTAGCCTGCGCCACCGTTACCGAGACAACATTCGAAACCGAGGGCGCGTTCAGCGAATCTCCAGAGTAGTGCGCGGCGATGCTGTACGATCCCTGGCTCGGATTGATGGTCAGCGTAGCGGTTCCGTTCGCTCCCACACCCGCCGTTCCCAGGGTCGCAGTGCCGTTCATGTAGGTGATGGTTCCCGTCACTGCACTGCCGCTGGTCGACGTTGTTGTCGTCAGAAGTGTGAGCTCCTGATCCGTGTCCAGGCTGGTCGCCGAGGCTGCGAGCGAGGTCTGCGTTCCATACGCGGTCACAGTGACGGTCAGCGGCGCCGAGTTACTGCCCGCGTCGTTCGCGTCGCCCCCGTAGGCGGCCGTGATGGTGTGCGCCCCAACCGCCAGCGAGGACGTGCTGTACGTCGCCACCCCGCTGCCATTCACAGCCAGCGTCGAGAGCGTGGTGGTCCCATCCATGAACGTCACATTGCCGGTGGGGACGCCACCGTTTCCGCTCACCGTCGCCGTCAGCGTCACCGAGTTCGTGACCACTACCGAAGCGCTGCTCGCCGCAAGTTTTACGCCGGTCGTCGCCTGGATCACCGTTTCCGCAAGCCCCGCTGAAGTGCTGGCGGTGTCGTTCGTGTTACCCGCGTAGGTGGCCGTGAGCGTATAGGCACCCACGGGCAGCGCGGAGGTGGAGAGAGTCGCCACGCCGGCGCCGTTCAGAGTTCCCGCGCCCAGCAGTGTGCTCCCGTTGTAGAAGTTCACCGTTCCGGCCGCCGTGCCCGCATTCGCCGCCACGGTCGCTGTGAGCGTCAAGGCGTTGCCCGCGATGGCCGGATTGGCGCTGGCCGTAAGAGCCGTCGTGGTCGACGCGATGTTAACCGACTGGGTGACCGTCGGCGACGTGCTGGTGAAGTTGTTCTTATCGCCGGCATACACGGCGCTGATCGAGTGCGCCCCCGTCGGCAGAGTCGAAGTCAGGAAAGTCGCAGTCGCCGTGGATGTCCCGGAGGCAGCCACGGTGCCCGTGCCGATCTGCGTCGTCCCGTCGTAGAACTTTACGGTTCCGGTCGGCACGATGGTGCCGGTCGCCACGACCACCGCCGTGAAGGTCACCGGCGAGCCATAAATCGACGGGTTCACGCTGGAAGAGAGCGTCTCCGTCGTAGTCTGCCCGACGATCTGAATCAGCGGAGCCGAAGTTGCGCCCACATTATTTGTGTCCGTGTAACTCGCTGTGATCGAGTTGTTTCCCACCGGTAGTCCAGCCGTCGCATACGTAGCAACACCGCTCCCATTCAGCGTGCCGCTTCCGAGGTACGTTGCGCCGTTATAGAAAGTGACAGAGCCTGTCACCGGAATCCCTCCCGACACTGTCACCGTCGCGGTAAAAGTCACTGTTGAGGCGAAGGCAGATGTGTCGTTCGGGCTGGAGCTGGCGATCGTGACCGTCACCTGCTCCTGCACCACCTGCGAGAGCGGATTCGAAGCCGATGCGCTGTAATAGGTGTCTCCGCTGTAATTCGCGGTGATGACATGCGTGCCCACTGCCAGCGTGCTCAGTTGCAGGCTCGCGTTGCCGCTGCTGTTCAGCGTCTGGGCCGTGCCGATCGGATTCGTTGTGCCCTTAAAGGTGTCCGTAAACGTCACTGTTCCGGTGGGCGTCCCCTGCGAGGAATTCGGGTCCTGCTTCACCGAAACATTCAGCGTAATCGTCTGCCCGAATGCCGCCGGATTCTGGCTTGAGCTGAGCGTCACAATTGCCCCGTTCAATCCCAGGGCTTCACCAACAACTGAAATATCCAGCGGCGAATCCGCCGGATTGCCCGACAGGTTCACATTTCCCACCAGAGGATCGGGCAAAGGAGTAGCCGTGCTGGTCGGCGCAAACTCCGCTGACACCGTGCACTGCGCGTCGACAGCGAGAGTGCTCGTGGTGCTGCACTCGGCGGTTCCGGCCGCTACAGCAGCATTCGCATCGGGCGCAATCGCAGTCCACGCCAGTGCCGCATTGCCATCGTTCTCGACGATCTGGGTCTGCGGCGAACTCACCTGGTTTAGAAACAGCTCCGGCGTAAAGAACAAGGTCGCCGCGTCCGCAGAAACCTTCCGGACCAGGTGATCGTAGTACTCCGCGATCAGAAGGTTCCCGCTGGCATCGACCGCAACCGCATAGGGCGCATAAATGCCGGCTCCCGTCGCGATGCCCCCGCCGCTGAAGGCGTCTCCGTTCTGGTTGTTGCCGAAGCCGTAATCGGATTTACCGTCGCCGTAAACATCCTGCTGGTTCGACCCGGCGATGGTGCTGATCGTGCCCGACACTGCATTGACTTTGCGCACGACGTAGTTGCGCGCGTCGGCGATGTAGACGTTCCCTGCCGGATCGCAAGCCACGCCGAGCGGTGAATAGAGATCGGCCGATGTGGCTGCTCCGCCGTCACCCGAATAGCCCGTGGCGCCCGTGCCCGCGTAAATGCTGATCGTTCCGCTGGTGTTGACCTTCCGCACCGTCTCATTGCCGGAGTCCGCAATATAGAGGTTGCCCGCATAGTCGAGTGCCAGACTGTAAGGCGCGTTCAGCCTGGCGTGAATCGCGGGGCCGCCATTGCCTGAGGATCCCGCAATCCCACTACCGTCGCCGGCAATCGTCGCTATTTTTCCCGTGGCCGCGGAGACTTCACGCACCGCGTTGTTATCCGTGTCGGCGATATACAGATCGCCTGCTCCATCCACCGTCACGCTCTGCGGCGAGTTCAGCGTTGCCGCGGTGGCCGCGCCTCCGTCGCCGGTGTATCCCGGTGTCCCATTGCCAGCGACTGTAGTGATCGTCCCCGTCGCGAGGTTCACCTCGCGAACGACGTTGTTATTCGTATCCGCGATATATAAGTTCCCCGCTCCATCGAGGGCCACGCCGCCCGGCTGGTTCAGCGAAGCGCTGGTGGCTACCGTCGAGGCCGCGTCATACCCCGCGCTGCCGTTCCCAGCCACTGTCGTAATCTTTCCGGCATTTGCCCCGGAGGCGAAAACCTCGCGCACCCGGTTATGGTGGGAGTCCGCAATAAACAGATTGCCCGCTCCATCCAGAGCCACGCCGGAGGGCAGATACAGATCCGCTTGGGTTGCCGGCTGGCCGTCGTTTACCATCGTCCAGGCCCCATCCTGGCCCGCGACGATGCTGATCGCTCCCGGAACCAAAACCCCCAGCGATCCTTGTCCAATGCCCGTCAGGTACGCCGTGCCCAGCGTGTGGTTACCGCCGTCCAGCAGCACCACCGCTCCGTAGCGCGGTCCCGGATACTTCGGACCGAACGCCACCGTCACCGAGCAGCTGCCCGAGCTGATCCCCGCGCAGTTGTCCGTGCCGGACTCCGTGAAGTCCAGATTCGGCGCGCCCAGAGTGAGCACTTCGACCTTCGCCACCGTCCCTGCATCCACCACCGTCACCGACACGGTTTGTGTCGATGGCGTGGAGGTTCCCACAGCTGTTGCCGGGAAAGTCGCCTGGGCCTGCGCCGCGGCACTCAAAAGTCCAAAAGCCGCGACGGGCATCAGCGCTGGAAATATCGTTTTCGTCAACAGAGCCGTCAGAGTGCGTCTTGAAGCCAGGCAGAAGCAAAGCAGAGCCGACATACTAATTCCTCGTTTTAATTTCTCTGCTCAAGTTCCGCAGGCGGGATGGCGGATCGGGCAAAGAGCGCCAGGGAGAGTTCCTGACTTATCGGCACATTGCCACGTTCGTTACAGTCAGCTCTGTTACCAATATGGTGGAAACATAGCACCGTAGGGCGGCTTCAAAGTATTACCTTGGTAAGGAAACGCTGGTACTTTTGCGCTATCGACCCACAAATGGACCAGAACTGGAAACGATGGAGGGAGAACCGGTTACTTTAGGTAGGGAATTTCCGCAGGTCTTTGCCCTAAAAGGGTTGCAAACGCCGCGGGAAACGCTGCGATTCGCCCTTCGCCCCCTCTGCCTTGTATCTTGTCCGCAACCGGAGATTACGGTTTCGAAGGGAGTTCATTGAACACACTGGAATGCAACCGCACGCCATTCTTTAAAGGATTCGGCATCGCCATCGCTGCCTTGTGTTTCAGCGCGTTGTGCAGCGCACAGGTCGACGTCCTCACGCAGCACAACGACCCGGCCCGCACTGGCTCCAATCTCAGCGAGACGATCCTCGCTCCCTCGAACGTTAGTCCAGAGCGTTTTGGGATGCTCTTCCGGCGCGTCGTCGATGACCAGGTCTATAGCCAGCCGCTGATTGTGACCAACGTCAACGTCGCCGGGGGAACCCACGACGTCGTCTTCATCACCACCGTGAACAACAGCGTTTACGCCTTCGATGCCAACGATGCCTCCGCCTCCGCCCCTTTGTGGCATGTCAACTTCGGCACACCGCCCAATCTGTACGACGGCAGCTTTGGCTGCACCGACATCAACGGCAACATGGGCATCATCGGCACGCCGGTGATCGACAAGGCGGCCGGCACGCTCTACGTCGTGGCGCTCACGCGCGTGAGAAAGAGCTGGGTGCAGCGGCTGCATGCCCTCGATCTCTCTACCGGCGTCGATCTTCCCGGCAGTCCGGTGGCAATCGAAGCGCCGGCCTTTGACGCGCTGATGCAGAACCAGCGTCCCGCCCTCGTCCTCGCCAACGGCCAGGTCTACATCGGATACGCCTCCCATTGCGACAAGGATCCGTACCATGGTTTCCTCATCGCGTACGACGCTAAGGTTCTCCGCCAGACAGCCGTCTTCAATACCACTCCCTCCGGGATGGAAGGAAGCATCTGGCAGTCCGGGCAGGCGCCCGCCGTGGACGAAAAAGGAAACATCTATTTTGTAAGTGCCAATGGTTCGTGGGACGGCAAGACTAACTTTAGCGAGAGCTTCATCAAGCTCGATCCGCAGCTCCGGATGCTGGATTACTTCACGCCCACCAACCACTTCTATCTCGACTCCACTGACGCCGATCTCGATTCATCGGGCGCCATGCTCGTGCCTGGAACTCACGAGGTGATCGACGGCGGAAAAGAGGGTGTGCTCTATGTCGTGGACGCGGATAAGATGGGCCAGCTTGGAGACGAGCACGCGATCCAGCATTTCCAGGCGACCAGCTCGCACCTCCACAGCATTGTCTACTGGAACAGCGCGAAGGCGGGTCGCATGCTTTATATGTGGGGACAGAAAGATCACCTGCGCGCATACAGATTCGACGGCGAGCAGCTGAACCCAACTCCTTTCGCCATCCGCCCCGAGGCGAACGAAGGCCATCCCGGCGCGATGCTCTCCCTCTCCGCTGATGGCAATAAGGACGGGATCCTGTGGGCGGCGATCCACGCTACCGGCGATTCCTGGCATGAGTCGCGGCCTGGCATTCTGCACGCTTACGACGCCGATAATATCCAACGCGAGCTCTGGAATTCGCTCGAGAACCCCAAGCGCGACGACTGCGGAAACTACTCCAAAATGGCCCCGCCCACGATCGCAAACGGCAAGGTCTATCTGGCCAGCTTTGGCACACAGAATACCGGGAGCGGTCAGCTTTGCGTTTACGGCCTGCTGCGGGATGGGCCCGCCCCGCCTGCTCCGTCAGGCCTCCGAGCGGTGGCCGAACAGGCTCGCGTGAATCTCTCCTGGATGCCTTTGAAGCCCACAGCGACATACAATGTGAAGAAATCCCAGGACGGCGGTGAGTTTGAACTGATCGCCACCGGCCTCACCACGCCCTTCTTTTATGACATAGCGGTCATGCAGGGCAGAAAGTACACCTACAAAGTGAGTGCCCTGAATGCGAACGGCGAAAGCGGAGATTCCGCCGGGGCAAGCGTCACCATCGCCGGCCCACCCCAGGTTGAACATCCTCATTAATGGTGGGCCCGGAGGGATTTGAACCCCCAACCAAGGGATTATGAGTCCCCTGCTCTAACCGTTGAGCTACAGGCCCTGGGTGTGGTTTAGCTGCGTTTTAACCCCGTGCTTCTCAGCAGTTTACTACCCCGGCAGACGACGGGCCCACGCGCAGCCGGACTCGGTAATAATACTTAGGCCTGTTCACAACAGCGATGGCTGAGTTCGATATCACAATTGCCGGCGAGGTCAACCTGGATCTGATCCTCTACGGTCTCGCTGAGGCGATTCCGCTCGACCGCGAAATCCTGGCCTCGAACTTCGAGATGACCTTGGGAAGCTCCTCCGCCATCCTTGCTCACAACCTGGCGGTTCTGGGTCAGCGCGTGGGTTTCGTGACCATGTATGGTTCCGACCCTATGGGCGCGATTGCGATGGAGCGGCTCGCCGGGAGCGGGGTCGATCTCTCGCGTTGCACGAAAGGCGCGGAGAGTAAAAAAACGGGCGTGACCATCCTGCTGCCGCACGGGAGGTCGCGGCGGATTCTGACCTACCCTGGGATCATGTTCGATATGACGGTTGAGGATCTGGACGTTCGACTACCTCGCGTCGGCGAGCCATTTTCACCTGTCGTCGCTGTTCCTGCAGAGGGGTCTGCACGCGGGACTCCCCGGGTTATTTGCCGAACTGAAAAGGCGCGGCCTTACGCTTTCTCTCGATACGAACGATGATCCCGAGGACCGGTGGGATGGTGTTCTCGACGAGTTGCTGCCGTATCTTGACATCCTGCTGCCGAATGAAGATGAGGTACGCCGAATGGCAAGGCGGGATTCGGTCGAGGGCGCGCTGGACGTGCTGTCCACGAGGGTTCCGCTCATCGCTGTGAAGTGCGGGAGCAGGGGCGCGCTGGTGCAGGAGGGCCAGCGGCGCTTTGCCGTCCCAGGGATCAGCGTGGAACCCGCGGATACGATCGGCGCGGGGGACAGTTTCGACGCAGGATTCCTGGCGGCCTGGCTGGGCGGGGCTACTATCGAGCATTGCGCGCAGGCCGGCAATATCGCGGGCGCTCTCTCGACGCAAAAGCAGGGAGGGACGGAGGCATTCCGCGACCGCCGATTGATGGAGCAGTTTCTCCGGGAGCATGCTTTGCCGTTCCCGGCAGGCAACGCGGGGCGCCAATGAACGTGAGCAGCTATCCAGGCGAAAGGAGGGTCAACGATGGATCCGTTATCGGCGCTCCTTGACCTGAGCGCAACGGAAAAGAGCGAGCGCGGACTGCTCTACACCCCTCGCGAAATCGCTCAGCAGCCCGCTACCTGGTTAGCCACGTTCGACCTCCTGCGGACGCGCGAGAACGAGCTGTCTAAATTTCTCGCGGCAGCTGGGGTGAAGCGCCCCGCCGCGGAGAGGCCTACGGTCTTTCTGATCGGCGCAGGCACCTCCGATTACATCGGGTGGTCGCTGCATCATCTGCTGCGCACGCAATGGCAGTGCGAGGTGATCCCGGTAGCGAGCACCAGTCTGCTCACGAATTTTCCGGAATACCTGCTCAAGGAAAAGCGCTACCTCTGGATCTCGTTCTCACGCTCCGGGGACAGCCCTGAAGGAGTCGCGGTGATCGAGAGGGCGCTGGCCGAGCGGAAGGACATCCTCCACATTCTGGTGACCTGCAACCCGGGCGGCCGGATGAGCAAGGCGGTGCATGGCCGCGAGAATTGTCTTTCGATTGTGCTGGACGATGCGACGAATGACCGCGGCCTCGCGATGACCAGCTCGTTCACAAACATGGTGCTGGCAGGGCAGATGCTGGCGCACATGGGAAATCTCGGCAAATATGAGCCGATTCTGCGTGCGCTGGCCGGGGCAGCGGAATCATCTCTGCCGATGGCGGCTGCTCTGGCGTCGCAGTTAGCAAGCGCCGCATTCAGGCGCGCCTGCTTCGTTGGGTCAGGTTTGCTGGCCGGTGCTGCGCTCGAATCCGCACTCAAGCTGCTGGAGCTGACGGCAGGCAAAGTTCAGACGATGACGCAGCCCACGCTGGCTCTGCGTCACGGCCCGATGGCGGCGCTGAACCGGGACACGCTTTTCATCAGCCTGATTTCGAGCCAGGAGCAGCGGAGGCGCTACGAGCTTGACCTGTTGCGGGAGGTTGGCAGCAAGCAGTTGGTGGGAAGGCGCATCGCGGTTGCCATGGATCCGGATTCGCTCGAGGATTTCGCGGAATTTGTCCTGACGCCAGGGACGGGAGGAACGAAAGACATGATCCCCGATCTGTACCGGCCAGTTCTGGATGTGATCTTCGGGCAGTTGCTCGGGCTGTTTGCGTCGATCCAGTTTGGCATGAAGCCCGATGACCCAAGCCCGAGCGGCGCGATCAGCCGCGTGGTACAGAACGTCGACATCTATTAGCTGTTGGTCCAGGCAAGCGCAGCGGCCAGCAGAACCTCAGCGGTTCGAATCACGGAGTCGAATTCGACGTACTCATCCGGATTGTGCGCGCCCGCGCCGCAAGGCCCGAAGAGCAGCGTGGGAATGCCGAAGTCGCGATGGATGAGGCCGGCGTCGCACGGATAAGGAGCGGCGGTAGTGACGGCCGGCCTTCCCAACACGCGATGCGCGCTCTGCTCAAGGCAGTGCAGCCAGGGGTGGTCCGCAGGCGCCTCGTGCCCATACAGCGGCCCGCCGATGAGAGGCTTCCACTGCACCGGATACTTACGGAAAAACGGATCGCCCGCAGCGAACTTCTGAAGATCATCGCGTAGTTCCTCGATCACGTGGTCAACATCTTCCTCAGGAAGAAACTGCAGGTACACGCGCACTGTGCCGCTCGAGGGCACGCTGAGCGGCACCTGCGGGTCGAGACGGTTCGATTCGACCGCCAGCACCTGCACGGGAACCGGATCGGCGAATGCGCTGTACGCACCCTTTGCCTTCACTCTCGCTCGCTGCTTCGCAACGCGGGAGACCCAGCCGAGCAGGCGGCCCAGGGGCATCGCGGGACTGACGACTTCCTCGCCGGAGAAATATGCAGACGGATCGCCCGCATCGACCTCCAGGTCGACGACAAAGCCGCCGCGGGTGGCGCGATAAATCTCCAGCTGCGTCCCTTCGGGAATCACGCACGCATCGGCCGTGTCTCCGCGAAGGCGAGCGGCGATGGTGCCGCCTCCGCCGCCCCACTCCTCATCGACGACGGATTCGAAGAGAAGATCGCCGCCGAGCTGGATCCGGGCCGCGTGGATGGCAGCGATAACAGCGGCGTTCGCGACCAGTCCACCCTTCATATCGAAGGATCCGAGCCCGTGCACACGACCCTGGTGAAAGCGCCCCGACCACGGAGATTGAGTCCACTGCGTGGTTCCAGGCGGGACGGTATCGATGTGGCCGTTGAGCAGCAGGCTGCGGCCGCGGCCTGAACCGTCGAGGCGCACGCACAGGTTCTTGCGACCCGCATAGGATTTGTGCCGCCTCATCTGCGGGAATTTTGAATCGCGAATGAAGGCCGTGTCGTAAAGCTCGGAACGGATTCCCCGCTCACGAAAAAATGCCTGCAGCACGCGCTGCGCCGGCGTCTCATTGCCTCCCGCGAGGACCGCGACGCTGTTGGTCCTCACCAGTTCCTGGAGAAGCCGTTTGAGGCTGCTCCTGAGCGGCCGGATGAGGCGGGCAGCGTCCGCGGCGTTCTTCACCGGTCTGCGCCCGTAGCCGATGGCCGCGCCGAGAACAGCATCTCGATTTCCTCGAGCGTCTTGCCTTTAGTCTCAGGGAGAAAGAACGTGGCGGTTAAAAAATAGATCAGCGTTGAAGCGGCCCAGCCGAGGAACATTGCCGCGTATCCAAAATGACCGACGACCGGAAGAAAGACCGCGGCGATCCCAGTCGAGACGCCCTGGTTGAGCAGCAGCGCGATGCCCATGCCCACCGACCGAATGCGCGTCGGAATCATCTCCGAGAGCACAAGCCACACCACAACACCTGGACCCACCGCATACGCGGCGATGAACAGAGCCATGCAGCCGGTGATCAGCCAGCTCGTCGCAGGTCCGGGAACCGGACCGAGCAGCGCTTTCTGGATCGTGAGCCGGCCACTCGCTTCTTCCGCGTTCGGACGGATGGCCAGCACCGGATCCGGATCGGACGTCGAAACCGCCAACATGCGGCTGCCTTTGCCAAAGGAGTAAAGAACCGAGAGGACCATGGGCCGGCCTCCCCCTGCAATGCGGCCCACGGGCAGCTCAAGACGATTGCCCTCGATCGCGGCGGCCACCTGGCTCTTCACATCGACCCGTTGCGATTCCACGCCGCGAAACAGCAAGGCGGCAATCACCAGCGCAACGATGATTCCGCCCGTTCCCCATCGCAGCAGGAAACGGCGGCCGTTTCGATCGACGAGCGTGACCGCGACCAGAGTCATCACGCAATTGAGAACCTTCACCAGCACGTCGCCCTGCGTGGCATGTGTCGCAGAAAGACCCGCCTGCCGCAGGATGATGACCAGAAATCCCAGGACGGAATTGATCCCCGTGCCCTGGTTGCAGGCAAGCACGATGCAGGCCAGCAGGAAGGGCAGCACGTATTTGCGCTGCAGCAGTGAATCCCCGCGCCGCGCCGAGTCAGCATTCTCCGGTACAGCCAGCACGGCCCCCATTTCGTCCAGTTCGCGCCGCGCTTCGTCCTCTGGCAGAGATCGCAGCAGCGAACGTAACGCCTGATCGCGGCGCCCCCGTCGGTAGAGCCATCGGGGCGACTCGCTCAGCCCGAAAACTCCGGCGAAAAACAAGATCCCGGGAAAAATCACCGCGAGAAACATGCTGCGCCACGCGTGGTTCTGGGCGGCCCGAATTACGGCAGCGTTCCCCGCCGCGTGCGCAATGGTCAGCTCCGCCTGGCGGGTGAAGTACCATCCCACCAGCGCCGCCACCACAATGCCAAAGGTGAGCATGAACTGGAACACCGCGGTTCCTCGTCCCCGGCTTTCCGGCGCGAGGCACTCCGCCAGATACAGCGGCACGACAACGGCGATCATGCCGCCGCTCATGCCCTGCAGCAGACGGCCTGCCAGCAGAGGAACAAACCCCTGTGAGAGAACAATGATGGCGACGCTCGCCACAAACATCATGCCGCTGACGATCATCATGCGCCGGCGGCCGAACCATTCCGCGAGCACCCCGGCCACAGGAGAAGCGAGCATGCTGCCGCCCAGCACCGCGGCCACGATGATCGAGGTTTGGGCAAGGGACAGGCTGACCGTCTTGCCCAGATACAGAAGCGCCGCGGCGATAATGCCAACATCGATTCCGTACAGCAGTCCGCCCAGTCCGGCAATCAGAACGAGGAAGCGATTGTAAAAGGAGCGGGACATAGGTATCGGAAGGACCAGGGGCAGACAGCCCTTCCTTGCAGAAACACTGGGAAAAGGCTGGCAGGCAACAGCTATAAGGTACCAGCCGCGGCGACAGGCAAAGGACCGCATCGGCGCCGAAGCAGGCCGCGCATCTGCAAGATGATACCGGGAAACGACGCCAAGCCCGGTTCCGGAGTCGGTCTACGGAATGCTTACGGTAGTGACGGACGACGGCGTACTTTCCACTCCGTACGCGTCCACGCTTGTAACTTCATAGTTATAGGTCGCCCCCGCCTGCACCGTCGTATCCGTCCAGGCTGGCTGGGAGACCGGCGACGAATTCAAAATCGCAAAGGGTGCGCCGACCACTGCCCGGTAAACGTTATAGCCCACCGCCGGATCGGTCGACCCGGTCGGCGGATTCCAGGACAGGTCGACCTGGTAATTCTGCGCAACTCCCGTGCCGCTCAGCAGGATCGAAGTCGTCGCTCCGCTCGTCGCGTTACTTGTCAGGGAGACGATCCCTGTCATGTTCCCCAGAGCGGTTGGATCGAACTGCACATTGAGGGTCGCCGACTGGCTGGGATTCAGAGTCAGCGGGAAACTGACTCCTGCTAAGCTGAATCCCGTTCCGATCACGCTGGCGGCGTTGATGATCAGAGGAGCGGTGCCGCTTGAGGTCAGTGTCACCGGTTCCGTCGACGTCGTGTTCTCAGTCACGCTGCCGAAGGACAAGACGGTGGAACTGACCGCCAGGGTCTGAATTGCCGCATTGAGTTGTATCTGGTAGCTGGCCGATGTTCCACTCAGGGTCGCCGTAAGGGAAGCGGTCTGCGCGCTGGAAACCGCTGCCGCCGTCGCGGTAAAAGCCGCGCCCGCAGTCCCCGCGGCAATCGTAACCGATGCCGGCACCGTTACAGCGCTGTTGCTGCTCGCCAGGCTCACCGTCAGCGGAGTAGCCGCCGCGCCGGTCATCGTCACCGTGCAGGCATCTGTACTCGTTCCCGTTACTGACGCGTTAACGCACGAGAGCGCGCTCAACCCCGGTTGCCCGGTCCCGCTCAGGATGATCGTCGCTGGCGTCAAAGCGTTGCTGTTGATGGTGACAATGCCGGTCACCACTCCGGCGACGGCGGGATCGAAGCCTATCGTCAGTGTTGCCGTCTGACCTGGATTCAGGGTGATCGGCGCATTGATCCCGGACACCGAAAATCCTGCGCCCGTGACGGTTGCTCCGCTGAGGATGAGCTGGGCTGTCCCCGATGACGTCACAGTAAGCGACTGCGTGGTCGCCGTGTTCAGCACGTCGGTCCCGAACGTCAGAGTGGTGGCGCTCAAAGTGAGACCCGGGACGAACGCGTTCAGCTGCAATGCGTAAGTCTGCGAACTCCCACCCTCCGCCGCAGTCAGGGTTACGCTCTGCGCGGTGGTCACAGCCGTCGCGGTTGCTGTAAACGCGGCGCTTGATGTCCCCGCAGCCACAGTAACCGAAGCCGGCACCGTGACTGCGCTGTTGCTGCTGGTCAGGCTCACCGCCGTAGCACTCGCGGTCGCGCTGGTCAGGGTCACAGTGCAGGGATCGGTTGCCGCGCCCGTGAGCGAAGCGTTGCTGCACGAGACCGCGCTCACCGCCGGTTGTCCGGTCCCGCTCAGCGCGATTGTCCCCCCGCTCGAAGCATTGCTACTGATCGTCACGGCCCCACTCGCCGCTCCGGCAACCGTTGGGTCGAAGCCGACAGTAAGAGTGGCTGTCTGGCCAGGGTTCAACGTTAGCGGCACTGTAATGCCTGACACTGAAAAACCAGCGCCGCTCACCGAAACTCCGCTGATCGTCAGCGCCGCTGTCCCCGACGAAGTCACGGTTACAGACTGGCTGGTCGAGGTGTTCAGAAGGTCCGTTCCGAACGCCACGCTGGACGGGCTCACACTCAGACCCGGGACCGATGCATTCAGCTGCAACGCGTAAGTCTGCGAAGTCCCGCCTTCCGCTGCTGTTAAGGTCGCGGTCTGCGCTGTGCTCACGGCTGTTGCAGTTGCCGTAAACGTGGCGCTCGATGCCCCCGCCGCCACAGTAACCGAAGCCGGCACTGTCACCGCGCTGTTGCTGCTGGTAAGGCTCACCACCGTTGCGCTCGCGGCTGCGCCGGTCAGGGTCACCGTGCAGGGATCGGTTGCCGCTCCCGTGAGCGATGCGTTGCTGCACGAGACCGCGCTCACCGCCGGTTGTCCCGTCCCGCTCAGCGCGATTGTCGCCGTGACCGCGTTGCTGGTGATCGTCACAGTTCCGGTCGCCGCTCCGGCTGTCGTCGGGTCAAAGCCCACCGTTAAAGTTGCCGTCTGCCCAGGATTCAGTGTCAAAGGCGTGCTGAGGCCCGATGCCGAAAATCCAGCCCCGCTCACCGTAACTCCGCTTATCGTAGCCGCTACAGACCCGGACGACGTTACCGTCACAGACTGGCTGGTGGCCGTGTTGAGCAACTCGGTTCCGAATGCCACACTCGTCGTGCTCAAACTGAGCCCGGCGGTCGAAGAATTCAGCTGCAGGACTACGCTCTTCGAACTCGTGCCTACCGTTGCCGTCAGGGTTGCGGTCTGCGCCGTATTCACCGCGGATGCCACGGCTGCAAACCCTGCGCTCCACGACCCGGTTGGCGGTGAAACTGAAGCCGGCACTGTTACCGCGCTGTTGTTGCTCGCCATGATCACGGTCAGCGGCCCGGTCGTTTGGGCTGTGAAAGTCACCGTGCACCAGTCCGAGTTGGCTCCCGTGATCGATGTGCTGGTGCAGGAAAACCCGTCCACTCCGGGTTGTCCGGTCCCGCTCAGCGCGATCGTTGCCGCGCTCGATGCGTTGCTCGCGATCGTCACCGTGCCGGTCGCCGCGCCGACGACTGCCGGATCGAATCCGACCGTCAGTGTCGCCGTCTGGCCAGGGTTCAGCGTTAATGGGGTACTGATCCCCGACTCCGAGAATCCAGCGCCCGTGATCGAAACTCCGCTGATCGTCAGGGGCGCCGTCCCCGTCAACGTCACCGTCACTGACTGCGTGGCTGTGGTGTTCAGCGACTCCGCCCCGAAGGCAACACTCGTCGTGCTTAAGCTCAGCGCCGTGGTCGCCGCATTCAGCTGCAACGAATAGGTCTCCGCGACGCCGGCCAATGTCGCTGTAAGCGTAGCGGTCTGCGCGGTGGTCACAGCTGTAGCCGTCACTGTAAACGTAACGCTCGACGCGCCCGCAGGCACTGTAGCCGAAGCCGGCACGGTCACCGCGCTGTTGCTGCTGGTCAGGCTAATCGGAGTTGCACTCGCAGCCGCGCCCGTAAGCGTCACCGTGCAGGCGTCCGTCCCGGCTCCCGTCAACGATGCGCTGGTGCACGAGAAACCGTCCAGTCCCGCTTGTCCAGTCCCGCTCAGCGCGATCGTCGCCGCCGATGCATTACTCGTGATCGTCAACGTTCCGCTGGCCGCCCCGGCCACCGTCGGGTCGAAGCCCACCATGAAGGTCGCCGTCTGGCCAGGATTCAGCGTCAGTGGCGTACTGATCCCCGACTCCGAGAAGCCCGCGCCCGTAACGGAAACTCCGCTGATCGTCAAAGCTGCCGTTCCCGTCGATGTCACCGTCACTGGCTGGCTGGTCGCCGTATTCAGCAGGTCGGTCCCGAAGGCCAGGCTTGTCGAACTCAGGCTCAGGCCCGCCGTCACCGCGTTCAGCTGCAACGAGTAAGTTTTCGAAGTCCCCCCAGCAGTTGCCGTCAGCGTCGCTGTCTGCGTGGTGGTCACAGCCGTAGCCGTCGCCATAAACGTGGCGCTTGATGCCCCCGCGGCCACCGTAACCGAAGCCGGTACCGTGACTGCGCTGCTGCTGCTGGTCAGGCTCACCGCAGTTGCACTGGCGGCTGTGGCGGTCAGGGTCACTGTGCAGGCGTCCGTCCCGGCTCCGGTCAGCGATGCGTTGGTGCAGGAAACCGCGCTCACTGCCGGCTGTCCGGTTCCGCTCAGCGCGATTGTCGCTGTGGCTGTATTGCTGGTGATCGTCACGGTCCCGCTGGCTGCTCCCGCCACGGTCGGATCGAAACCAACCGTCAAGGTCGCTGTCTGGCCAGGGTTCAGCGTTAATGGGGTACCGATACCCGATACCGAGAATCCCGCGCCCGTAGCGGCGACTCCGGTGATCGTCAGCGCCCCCGTCCCTGTCGAGGTTACGGTCACAGATTGGCTGGTCGCGGTGTTGAGCAGGTCAGTCCCGAATGCCAGGCTTGTCGAACTCAGGCTCAGACCAGCAGTCGTCGCGTTCAGCTGAAACGCATAAGTCTGCGCAGTCCCGCCTTCCGTCGCTGTTAAGGTTGCAGTCTGTGTAGTGGTCACAGCCGTTGCGGTTGCCGTGAACGCGGCGGTCGATGCCCCCGCGGCTACTGTAATCGAAGCCGGCACAGTCACCGCGCTGCTGCTGCTGGTCAGGCTAACCGCCGTTGCACTCGCGGCCGCTCCCGTGAGCGTTACCGTGCAGGCGTCCGTGGCTGCTCCGGTCAGCGATGCGTTGGTGCAGGAAACCGCGCTCACTGCCGGCTGCCCTGTCCCGCTCAGCGCAAGGGTCGCCGCTGTTGCATTGCCGGTGATCGTCACGGTCCCGCTGGCCGCGCCGGCCACCGTTGGGTCGAAGCCCACCGTCAAGGTCGCGGTCTGCCCAGGGTTCAGCGTTAGTGGCGCACTGATTCCCGATACCGAAAAGCCCGCGCCCGTAACGGAAACTCCGCTGATGGTCAGCGCCGCCGTCCCTGTCAACGTTACCGTCACAGACTGGCTGGTCGCGGTGTTGAGCAGATCAGTCCCGAATGCCAGGCTTGTCGAACTTAGACTCAGGCCCGCGGTCGCCGCATTCAGCTGTACCGCATAGGTCTGCGACACCCCCCCTGCGCTTGCCATCACAGTTGCAGTCTGCGCGGTGGTCACAGCCGTAGCCGTCGCCGTAAACGTGGCGCTTGATGCCCCCGCGGCTACCGTAACCGAAGCCGGCACAGTCACCGCGCTGCTGCTGCTGGTCAGGCTAACCGCCGTTGCACTCGCGGCCGCTCCCGTGAGCGTTACCGTGCAGGCGTCCGTAGCTGCTCCCGTCACCGAGCCACTGCTGCACGAAACCGCGCTCACTGCCGGCTGCCCTGTCCCGCTCAGCGCGATTGTCGCTGTGGCTGTATTGCTGGTGATCGTCACGGTTCCGCTGGCCGCCCCGGCCACCGTCGGGTCGAAGCCCACCGTCAAGGTCGCTGTCTGCCCAGGGTTCAGCGTTAAGGGTGTGCTGATCCCCGACTCCGAAAATCCCGCGCCCGTGACGGAAACTCCGCTGATGGTCAGCGCCGCTGTCCCCGACGAGGTTACGGTCACAGACTGGCTGGTCGCAGTATTCAGCAGGTCAGTCCCGAAGGCCAGGCTTGTCGAACTTAGGCTCAGGCTCGCGGTCGCCGCGTTCAGCTGCAACGCATAGGTTTTCGAAACGCCGCCCACCGTTGCTGTCAGCGTCGCCGTCTGCGTAGTGGTTACCGCCGTCGCGGTTGCCGTAAAACCCGCGCTCGAAGCACCAGCACCCACCGTAACCGAAGCCGGAACAGTCACCGCGCTGTTGCTGCTGGTCAGGCCAACCGGCGTTGCACTGGCGGCCGCGCCCGTGAGCGTTACGGTGCAGGCATCCGTCGCCGCTCCCGTCACCGAGCCACTGCTGCAGGAAACCGCGCTCACTGCCGGCTGCCCTGTCCCGCTCAGCGCGATCGTCGCCGCTGTTGCATTGCTGGTGATCGTCACGGTTCCGCTGGCCGCCCCGGCCACCGTCGGGTCGAAGCCCACCGTCAAGGTCGCTGTCTGCCCAGGGTTCAGCGTTAGTGGCGCACTGATTCCCGATACCGAGAATCCCGCGCCCGTAACGGAGACTCCGCTGATCGTCAGGGCCGCCGTCCCAGACGACGTTACGGTCACAGACTGGCTGGTCGCAGTATTCAGCAGATCAGTCCCGAAGGCCAGGCTCGTCGAACTCAGGCTCAGGCCCGCGGTCGCCGCATTCAGCTGCAACGAGTAAGTTTTCGAAGTCCCCCCAGCAGTCGCAGTCAGCGTCGCGGTCTGCTTGGTGGTTACAGCCGCAGCCGTGGCCGTAAACGTGGCGGTCGATGCCCCAGCAGGCACCGTAACCGAAGCCGGTACCGTCACCGCGCTGCTGCTGCTCGCCAGGCTTACTGTCGTAGGATTCGTACCCGCCGCCGACAGCGTCACCGTGCAGGTGTCCGTTGCAGCTCCCGTCACCGAGCCATTGCTGCACGAAAGCCCGGTCGCAGGATTCGCTTCAACATAGGTACTGTCGCTGTAACCATAGAGCCCTGCGACCTCATAATAAAACCGAACATAAAGGGTTCCGCCCGTGGTCGGTATGCCGCTCACGGTTATGGAGGTGGTGGAGGCCTTTGTCGAACCCGTTGTAAGTAATGCGACATTATCCGAGGGTTGCGGGGTCGTCCCCACATACAGCAGATAGTTGCTGACTGCGCTGTTGGCCTGCATCGTGAAGGTGACGGAGGATCCCGCCAGCACACTACCCGCTGCTGGGCTGGTTACCGCCAGCGAAACGCCGTCCACAACAGTGCCGCCGGCATAGGCAGCCAGCGGCATGCTGCACAGCAACGCCAGAAAAACACCTGCTCGCCAGGCACGCAGCCAATGGAGTGCGAAAGCTGGTCCGGAAACAACGGGCCGATTGGAAGAATCAGGGCCTGACGCCGCGACTTCGCGAACGAACGCACGGGAAACCAAATCTGCAAACATGCTGCAGCACCTCTGGAGTGCCGACACGTGCCGCCGTCGTTCGCGCTCGTTTCTCTGCGAATCGGCGACCGGGGGGATGGGGCTGCGTGCCTGACTCTGTCTGATTAAAAGAAAAAGCCGGTAAAAGTGTCTTGCAGTGACTTATGAATTACGTAAGACGCTAAAAATGGATTCCTTGTTGCTCGGTTAATACTGAGTCGCTATAAGAGCACCGTTACGGATCAAACCCTTTCTCTCTCGGACTGAGATGTCTCGCAAATAATCTGGAAAAATGAAGAGATTGCTACTGCGTCTATAGTAAACGATTGGCCCAGTGCCGTTAAAGAAAAATCGGTTTTCCGTTTGTGGCTCAATAGTTACCATCGGAGATAACATACCGATGAGTTACCCGTTGTTTCCGATATTTAAATGATTAGTGTCTGGCGAGTACCCCCGCAGTAACCCATGAGCAGGTTACATTCGTAGCACTGCATGTCGCCTCGCTTGGTTCGCCGCCGCGGAAGTCCTCGTGTTACAACGCCGGGATTTTGTTTTTGTGAACACGCCCTGGTTTTCCGCTACCTATTTGCGGACGATGATCCGGGTACTTCCCGGAGAGTACTCGGGCGATGCCTTCGCTGCAGGCGAGGTGTTCCGGTTCGAGAACGCGGGCAGCGATTTCAATCGGGAACGGTGGTCGGATGGGTCCAGGGTTGGTCAGCGTCATCGGAAGCGTGCAGGGCGATGTAGACGCCGGAAGCAATGATGAGGACTGCGCCCAGGATTGTGGACAGAGCCGGCTTTTGCCGCCAGACGAGCCAGGCCATGAGCGCGCCGGTGATCAGTTGTGTGTAGTGGAACTGCGAGACGTTGGCGGCGGTGGTGTGTTTGAGGGCGACGAAGAAGCAAAGGCTGCCGATGGCGCAGAGCAGTCCCATGGCTACGAGGAGCGTGGCGAGGCGGCCGGTGAGGGGCACTGTGTGGCCGGCCATCATCGCGAAGCCAGCCATGAGAGAGAATCCGACGACCGCCATGGCCATGCCTGAGAAGAAGGTGAGGCTTTCGGGGTTTTCGGTTTGGGTGAGGACGCGCGACCAGACCATGTTCACGGAAAAGCAGGCAGCGCAGACCATGCAGGCCGCGTAGCCGATCCAGTCGGCTTCGTGAGCAGAGCCCCAGGGATGGACGGCGATAGCGACTCCCGCAAAGCCGGCGAGAATAGCGAGGGCTTTGGGCCAGGTCATGCGTTCGTGGAGGAAGATGGGCGAGAGCATCGCGACGACGATGGGCGCAAGAAAGATGAGGATGTAGAAGGTCGTAAGGGCGAGGTGACGGAGGGCGAGGACGACGCAGAAGTTGTTGCCGAGGTCGAGTCCACAGCGGAGGAGTTGCGGACGGAGCTTGTGAGGCAGCAGAGCGCGGAGATCGCGGCGCCAGAGGGCGCGGGCAAACATGAAAAAAGCCATGAAGAGGCCGAGGAAGGCGAGGGTTTCGTAGGACGGCAAGTGCGATTGGTTGACGAGCTTGATGGCTGTGTCGGTGAGGACCCACAGGGTGAAACCGGCGATGGCGAGGGCGATGGCCTGGAGGTGGGTGAGTGAGTTTTTCATGGACGATGGGGGAAGCTACGGTTTGGGCAGGTATCTACGACCGATCGTCTCGTACTTTCCCGACAGCACACGGGCGATGGCTTCCGAATAGGCGAGGTGTTCTTGTTCGAGGATGCGGGCGGCTAATGTACGCGCGTCATCGGCGGGGAGGACAGGGACCGCGCGCTGCAAAATGATGGGTCCGTGGTCCAGTTGCTCGTCGACGAAGTGGACCGTGCAGCCGGTGACCTGGACGCCGTAGTCGAAGGCCTGGGTCTGCGCGTCGAGGCTGGGGAAGGCGGGGAGCAGCGAGGGGTGGATGTTGAGGATGCGCTGCTGGAAGGCCTGGATGAATCCTGGAGAGAGTAGGCGCATGTAGCCGGCGAGGCAGACCAGGTCGACTTTGTGGGCTTGCAGAGTGGCGACGATTTCAAGGTCGTGCTCGGCGCGCTTGCGGCCACGGGCTTCGATGGCGACGGCGGTGAGTCCGCGGTGGCGGGCGGCTTCGAGGCCGGGAGCGTCGGCGATGTTCGAGATGACGACGGCGATTTCGGCGTTGGGGATTTTGCCTGAAGCTATGGCGTCGGCGATGGCGAGGAAGTTGGAGCCGCGTCCGGAGAGGAGGATACCCAGCTTGTGCATGTCAGCCGCGATCAGACATACACGACTTTGTGGTCGCCTTTAACGATGCGGCCGATGACGTAGCTTTTTTCGCCGGCGCGGTCGAGCATCGATTTGCAGCGTTTGAAGCGGTCGCCGGGGATGGCGGCGATGAGGCCAATGCCCATATTGAAGGTGCGGAGCATCTCATCCTGCTCGACGTTGCCGAGTTGCTGCAGGTGCTCGAAGATGGGCAGGACGGGCCAGCTGCCGAGTTCGACCTGGGCGGATACGTTTTTGGGCAGGATGCGCGGGAGGTTTTCGGTGATGCCGCCGCCGGTGATGTGGGCGATTCCGCTGACATAATCGCTGGCGGTGAGTTTTTTTATCAGGCTGAGGTAGCTTCGGTGGGTTTTCATCATCGCTGCGCCGGCCTTCTCTTTAAGCGCATTCACATACTGCTCGGGCTTGTACTTTGCTACTTCGAAAAAAAGGCGGCGGCCGAGGGAGTAGCCGTTGGTGTGCAGGCCCGTTGAAGGAAAGCCGAGGAGCACGTCGCCGGGGCGGATTTTTGCGCCAGTGATGAGTTTGGCGCGCTCGACGACGCCCACGATAAAGCCGGCGAGGTCGTATTCGCCGTCCGCGTAGAAGCCGGGCATCTGGGCGGTTTCGCCGCCAATGAGAGCGCAGCCGTTGGCGCGGCAGGCGTCGGAGATGCCGGAGACGACGTTCTCGGCGATATCGGCGTCGAGGCTGCCGGTGGCGAGGTAGTCGAGGAAGAAAAGCGGGGTTGCGCCGTGGACAGCAATGTCATTGACGCAGTGGTTGACGAGGTCGGCGCCGACAGTGTGATGGATACCGAGCTGGAAGGCGAGCTTGAGCTTGGTGCCGACGCCGTCGGCGCTCGAAACCAGGATGGGCTCCTGATATTTAGCGTCGAGCTTAAACAGGCCGCCGAAGCCGCCGATTTCACCGAGCACGTTGCGGGTGAAGGTGCGCTGGGCGAGATATTTGATGCGTTGTTTAGCGCGGTTACCGGCGGTGATGTCGACGCCGGAGCCGGCATAGGTGGCCGGAGGAGCGGCTTTTCGCTGGGCTGAGGTGGTGGAATCAGGAGTGGGCATTGCCGGAGTCGAAATTCTTGAGGAGCCTAGTGTACGCGGGATTGCGGTGAGTGGCAGCAGGAATATGACAGCGGCGGGAATCAGACAAACGTGAATCCTTCGGCCGCTTGCGCGGCCGACGGATGACAGCGGCAACAGGTCAGGCGGCCGCGGCGCCGAGGGCGGCTTTCGCCTGACCGACGAGCGCGGTAAACGCGGCTGCGTCGTTGACGGCGATGTCGGCGAGAATCTTGCGGTCGAGCTCTACGCCGGCCTTTTTCAGGCCATGAACAAGCTGCGAATACGAGATGTTGTTGAGCTTGGCGGCGGCATTGATGCGCACGATCCAGATGGAGCGGAACTGGCGCTTCTTCTGCTTGCGGCCGCTGTAGGCGAACTTGAGGCCGCGCTCGACGGCTTCCTGGGCTGCCTGGTAGAGCTTGGATTTGGTGAGGAAGTAGCCGCTGGCGCGCTTCAGGATTTTCTTGCGGCGGTCGCTGCGTTTAGTTCCACGTTTTACGCGGGGCATCGTCGTTCTCCTTCAAATTGCGGTTAAGCGGCTGGAGGTGGAATGACCTCTTCACTCGCTGTGTTGGCCTGTCCTCACCTCTCGCTTTCGCTTGAGGGGAGCCCTCTCGATGAGGGCCCGGAAGGAATCTCAGGCGTAGGGAATCATGCGGGCAACCTTCTTGTGGTCGGCGTCCGAAACCAGGCAGCTGTGAGCCAGCTTGCGCTTGGTTTTGGTCTCCTTGGACGTGAGGATGTGCCGCATTTTGGACTGGCCGCGCATAAATTTGCCCGTGCCGGTCTTTTTGAAGCGCTTGGCGGCGCCCCTGTGCGTCTTGAGTTTGGGCATGGTGATCCTGCTTACGAAATGCGAATGAACAGCAGCTTTCAGTATAGGGGATGAGGTTGGATGCGTCCAGAGAAGAAGGGCCGAAGGAGCGCCGCGAGGATATGGTTAGCGCGCACCAGGCCGGCGAGGGGCAGAGGAGGCCCGTGACCATGCCGGCGATGGTCCGCTCCACGAAATAAATGATCGCCTGCTGAATTGGTAGCTCGAGCCCGATTCTCAAATTTACGTGGTTGTGCACCTTAAACGGCGATCGTCGAAAATTCTCCGCCCCTCCATCCTCAGCGTGGAACCTTCGACTTCGCGAATAGGCCCTCGAAAAAATAATCAATCCTCCGGCGATGGAAATGGCTCAATACGTGTGAGACGAACTTATTGCCACCTATTACCTGGGAAGGAAACCTATGCCAACCACACAAGAACTGATCGAACGTCAGAAGTCGCCGCTTCGCACCCCCTCCGACATCGAGCCAGAGGCCGTCACCGAATTAACCGGTGCCCTTAATGCCCTCCTTGCCGACGTTTTCGGCCTCTATCTCAAGACCAAAAACTTCCACTGGCACATGAGCGGCCCCCACTTCCGCGACTATCATCTGCTCCTCGACGACCACGGCGACCAGCTCTTCGCTATGACCGACGACATCGCCGAGCGCGTTCGCAAAATCGGCGGTACAACCATTCGTTCCATCGGTCATATCGCCCGCCTCCAGCGCATTCCCGACAACGACGCCGATTTTGTCGACGCCCCCGACATGCTCTCGGAACTACGCGAGGACGAAAAATCTCTCGTCCTCCGGATGCGCGCCGTCCATACCCTCTGCGATGACTCCGGAGACGTAGCCACCGCCAGCCTTCTCGAAAATTGGATCGATCAGACCCAGCGCCGCATCTGGTTCCTGTTCGAATCTACCCGCGGCTAAGGCCCCCAGGCCCATTAATGGAAGAAATGCGAAGGCCCTGAACCGATTTCTTCACTCCATCCAATTCTGCGAGCTGTCCGCCCGCACAAAACCAGGTTAGGAGAACACCTATGAGTACAATCACCACCAAAGACGGCGCCCAGATTTTCTACAAAGACTGGGGTACAGGTCAACCTATCGTCTTCAGCCACGGCTGGCCCCTCAGCGCCGACGACTGGGACGCCCAGATGCTCTACTTCGGCCAGCGCGGCTTCCGCGTCATCGCCCTCGACCGCAGAGGCCATGGCCGTTCCACCCAAACCTGGGATGGCAACGACATGGATACCTACGCCGACGATCTCGCCGCCCTCACCGACAAGCTTGACCTCAAAAACGCCATCCACGTCGGCCACTCCACCGGCGGCGGAGAAGTAGCCCGCTATATCGGCCGCCACGGAACGAAGCGCGTCGCCATGGCCGTCCTCATCAGTTCTGTGCCGCCCCTGATGCTGAAGACCGATAAGAACCCCGCTGGTTCACCCATCTCAGTCTTCGACGGACTGCGCGCCCAGCTCGCCGAAAATCGCGCTCAGTTCTACAAAGACATCACCCTCCCCTTCTACGGATACAACCGCCCAGGCGCCACCATTTCAGAGGGCATCCGCGAGCACTGGTGGTATCAGGGAATGATGGGCGGCATCAAAGCCCACTACGATTGCATCAAGGCCTTCTCAGAGACCGACTTTACCGAAGATCTGAAGAAATTCGACATCCCCACCCTCATCCTCCACGGCGACGACGATCAGATCGTGCCCATCGCCGCCGCGGGCCTCATGTCGGCAAAGATCGTGAAGAACGCCACGCTCAAGGTCTATCCCGGCTACCCCCACGGAGCCTTTACGATCCACGCGGAAGAAATCAACAACGACATGTTGGCCTTCTTCAAAAAAGCCGAACGAATCGCCGCATAACCCTTCTAACCCAATAACTAGCCACCGAAGGCCGCGCGCTCGTGTGAAGCGCGGCCTTTGCAGTTTGCGCCAGCACGCCCAATTCCTTTCATCGATCTGAAGGTAGTAACTCGATGCCTGCCTAGCCCGGCATAAACCCCGTGTCGACCCCGATCCGAATCTCTACAATATTTTCGGCCGTCGCCCGTCCCTAGAAAGTGACGGATAAGTCGTCCAGCCATGATCGCGATGACCGAGCAGGACCGGCAAATCTCGGAGGTCGTCGAGCAACAACGCTCCCGGCTGCGCAATTTCATCCGCAGGCGCGTGCCCAACGAAGCCGACGTCGAAGAACTCCTGCAGGAAGTCTTCTTTCGCCTCGTGGAAGCCAATCGCCTGCTGATGCCGATCGACACGATCAGTGGCTGGTTGTTCAGCGTTGCGCGGAATCTCATCACCGACCTCTTCCGCAAGAAGAAGCCGGCGAATTTCACCGACGCCGCAACTGAAGATGAAGAAGGCGAGCTGGTCGAAATGGAAGATTGGCTCCCCTCGCCCGACGCCGGCCCGGAAGCAATCTACGTCCGCCGCGCGCTTCTCGCGGAACTCGAAGCCGCGCTCGCCGAGCTTCCCCGCGATCAGCGCGAGGTCTTCGTCGCCCACGAAATCGAGGGGCGCAGTTTTAAGGAGCTATCGGATGAAAGTGGAGTCAAAGTCAACACGCTGCTTTCGCGCAAACGCTATGCGGTCCTGCATCTCCGCGAACGCCTGCGTAACGCCCACGACGAGTTGTTGAGGAAATGAGGAACAATATGCAAAACGAATGGGTAAAGAGAAATAAATGGATTTTCGTCGCTGGTCCGCTGGCGCTCGCGGTGTTTATGGCCATCTGCGGCGAAGTGGTGATGCATCTCTGGAACTGGCTGGCGCCGATGCTGTTTGGGTGGCGGCAGATCACATTCTGGCAGGCCCTGGGGTTGCTGGTTCTGTGCCGGCTCCTGTTTGGCGGGTTCGGGCATGGCTCCAGTCATTCAAGGTCGCGTCGGCGCCGCGACGAGCAGTGGGAGAAAATGACGCCGCAGGAACGCGAAACATTCCGCCAGAACTGGCGTGCGCGATGCGGCGGCTTCGGCGCCCCTGACGCTGGGGGTAAGGAGCCGGCCTGAACCATAGCGCTGGCGCACTCAAGCCGACAAGCTGTGCCCGGAGCAATGCAGCACGCCGAGAAACTTGCTCCACGGCCCAACCGCTTCCCGGTATTGCCAGGCCAAAACGCGCGATATCTGGTGCAGATGGGTCATATCATGCGCGGCCCATGTTGCGAGTAACTCCGACAAAGTTACAGAGCCGAGGGAAGGATGCCGCCCACGGCGCTCAAGATCGGCAGGCCTTAGCTTCATCCCCTCTAACTCGGCCAGATTCTGCGACCGCAGATGCGCGAATTCGTCGAGTGACTCACCGAGCGTTTTGCCCTGCGACTCATGAAACTGAGCAAAGCGGTCAAAGGGTTCGAACGGGCGGGTCTCTCCGAATTCGAAGATCCCCCGAACCCGCGGCATCCAGTCCGTGCGCTCCCCGTGAGCGAGATGGCCGATGACATCGTAAACCGTCCATGTATCATCCCCTTCATTGCACCTGGTCCACGCATCAGGCATGTCGCGGACAAGCGCATCGAGAGCTTTGGGCGTTCGGCCGAGAAGGGCGACAGTATCGGATAAGTTCTGTTGCATGGTTTTCTCTCAACTGGCTTTTGTGCCTTCGAAGCCAGCCATGATCTGGGTCATTAAATCATTGACAGTGCCGGGCTGGTTCGGTAGCAGGATTGTGTTCGATTTGCCCGCGGTCCCGATGTCGCGCAGCGTATCGAAATACTGCGTGAGCAGGACCATGGCCATAACGTCGCGTGCGGTTGAGCCTTCGACGGCTGTTTTGAACTGCTCGACCGACGCCTGCAGCCCCTGAATAATCGCCTGCCGCTGCTTGGCGACGCCCTCGCCCTGTAGAGCCTTTGACTGAGCTTCGGCCTCGGCCTGTTTGACCTTGAGAATTTTTTCCGCCTCGCCGCGAGCCTGGGCCGCGGTCTGCTCGCGCTGAGCCGCGTTGATGTCGTTCATTGCCGCTTTCACTTTGGCATCGGGAACGATGTCTGTGACCAGAGCCTTGAGTATGTTGTAGCCGAACTCGCTCATCACCACGTCAAGTTCGCGCTTCACCGCAGCGGAGATTTGCGCCTGCTGCTCGAAGGCCTCGTCCAGAGTGAGTGTCGGAACGTGTCCGAGGATGGAGTTGAACACGTAGCTCTCGATTTGTTTCTGTGGGAAGCTGAGCTTGTAATAAGCCTCGAAAACTTTATCCGGAAGAACCTGATACTGAACGGAGACGGGGATGGTCACGAAGACGTTGTCTTTGGATTTGGTCTCCACGTTGACATCCGCCTGCCGTATCTGCAGATCCATGAAGCGGACGGTTTCGCACCACGGCACGAGGAAGTGGAGGCCGGGCTGGGCGATGCGATTGAATTTGCCGAAGCGCTCGACCACGCCAGCCGTGTAGGTGCGGACGGTGTACATGGTCTTGACGAGAGTGACCAGGACGAAGATGAGGATCAGGACGAGGAGAACGAGACCAGCGGTGGTGAGGGGTTCCATGGAGATCCCTTTCGCGCAGCCGTGCGGCGGTGCTCGGAGGAGTGGCACCAATATACGACAGCGATCGGCGATGAGAGCTCAGCGCCCGGCAATCAAGTGAACCGGCTCATCGGGGAGCATGATGCCCTGGCCGGCCTTCTGCCCCTGATAGTTCTGCGTGAGCTGGCAGGACTGCAGTTTGCCGTCTTCGTAGAAATCGACGCGGTAGGCGTTGGCGGCGGAGGCGGACAGGAAGCTTCCCTGGCTGCCCCGGCATGGCACGCCCTGGATAGTCTGGTCGTTGAACAGATAGAAGGAACGCAGCTTCCCGCTGGGATAGAAAGCCGTTGCAGCGCCTTTGGGCGACCCGGGCGGATTACCGCTGGTGACGTGGTATCCGGCGATGAGCGCGGCGTGGGGCAGGGTGAGGTAACGGGCGGCGCCGTTGGGCCAGAGCTGGATGACTGAGCCGCGCGGCACCCGGTCGTTTGCAAACGTAATTGGCCGGGCCACGGTGCATTCATTGAGAGAGCCGTCTGGATAGAACCACGCGTAACCGCGCGCGCAGGGAAACCCCTGAATGACGGTGTCCTGGGGGACCTTATTGCGGAGAGCGTTGGGTTCGGAAGCAAGGCTTGCGGTGGCCAGAAATACACAAATCAGAAAGGCAGAGAGTGGAGAGGACTTCATGGGTAGCTCCTGCGAGGCAGCGGTGGTCCCATTTCCCGACATCGATTTTTTGAACGCGCCATTGGAACGCGTTTTGGGGACTTGCTGAGTATGGTTGCGCGATCTGGTGGGACGCGCAAGATTACGAAGGGGGGAATTACCACAGGAATCAGGTGTGCAAACAGGGACACTGCGGGAAAGAATGGCGGCGGAGACGATGTTTTCAGTGTTGGAGAGTGAGTCGTTGGCCAGATGTCTGCCCGCTGTAGTCGCGCTTATTTTGCAGGATTGAGCTTGCCCTCCATCCCGAAAGCGTTAACTGACCCCGGCGAAAACCCGCCGCACTCCTCAATAGGAAAGCGGCGGGAACGATTCAAATGGAACAACTGAACAACGCACACGACAGAATTGAAGAGAAACTCTGAGCACAGAACTCCGGAACCCCGACGCCCGGCATAGTGAGCGTCGGGGGCCCTGGAATTACTTCGAATTGCCGGTACGCAGATCCGGGTTGAAGATTTTCTGCTCCTCAATAGCTGCCTGGGCCGCGGCCAGACGCGCGGTCAGCAGCCGGAAAGGCGAGCAGGAAACGTAGTTGAGTCCGGCGCGGTGACAGAACTTAACGGATTCCGGCTCGCCGCCGTGTTCGCCGCAGATACCGACCTCGAGGTCGCGGCGCGCGGAACGGCCTTTGCTGGTGGCCATTTTGATGAGCGTGCCGACGCCTTCCTGGTCGAGTACAGCGAAGGGGTCTTGTTTCAGGATGCCCTGCTGTAGGTACGCCGGCAGGAACTTGTTGCAGTCGTCGCGGGAGATCCCGAAGGTAGTCTGGGTCAGGTCGTTGGTTCCGAAGCTGAAGAACTCGGCTTCGGCGGCGATCTTGTCCGCAACCAGGCAGGCGCGCGGCAGTTCGATCATGGTGCCGACCTTGTAGTCGACGGAGAGGCCCTTCTTGATGAAGACATCGTGGGCAACCGCGTGGATGATGGCGGCCTGCGCCTTGAACTCTTCCGGGCCGGTGGTTAGCGGGATCATGATTTCAAGGTGCGGGTCGATGCCGCTCTTCTTCACCGTGGCTGCGGCTTCGAAAATGGCGTGGGCCTGCATCTCCGTGATCTCCGGATACGTGATGCCGAGGCGGCAACCGCGCAGCGCCAGCATCGGGTTCAGCTCGTGCAGTTCTTCCACCCGCTCGAGGATTTTGTGCAGCTCTTTGAGTTTGGGGCTGCGGGGCTTGGTGGCTTCGAGCTTCGCGATCTGCACCAGCAGGTCTTCGCGCTTCGGCAGGAATTCATGAAGCGGCGGGTCCAACAGCCGGATCACCACCGGCAGAGAGCCCATCACTTTCAGGAGGCCTGTGAAGTCGGCGCGCTGCATGGGCAGCAGATGATGCAGTGCCGCGCGGCGTTCTTCTTCGGTTTTGGCAAGGATCATGGCCTGCATGTGGGGCAGGCGATCTTCGGCGAAGAACATATGCTCGGTGCGGCACAAGCCGATGCCCTCCGCGCCAAACGCCTGTGCCTGCTTCGCATCGCGCGGGATATCCGCGTTCGCAAGCACGCGCAGTTTACGCCGCTCGTCCACCCAGCTCATGAACTGAATGAGGTCCGGGTTATCGGGGTTGACGGGCAGGGTGTTGAGCTGGCCGTTGATGATGCGGCCGGTGGTGCCGTCGAGGGAGAGCCAGTCCCCTTCGTGGAAGACTTTGCCCTTGACGCGCATTTCCTTTTTCTTTTCGTCGATGGTGACGTCGCCGGCGCCGGCCACGCAGCACTTGCCCATGCCGCGAGTAACGAGAGCAGCGTGAGAGGTCATGCCGCCGCGGGAGGTCAGGATGCCGGAGGCAACATTCATTCCGGCAATATCCTCTGGCGAAGTTTCAGACCGGACGAGGATAATGGATTTGAAGGTGCCCTTTTCATGGACCTTGACCGCTTCGGCCGCGGTGAAGACGATCTGGCCGACGGCCGCGCCCGGTGATGCGGGCAGGCCCCTTGCCAGAACTTCGACCGTGCCCTTTTCGTCGAGACGCGGAACCAGAAAGTCGAAGATCTGGTTCGGCTCGACACGCAGAACAGCTTCGTCGATCGAGATCAGGTTTTCGCGGACCATGTCGATAGCGATGCGGACCGCGGCCAGTCCTGTGCGCTTCGCGTTGCGCGTCTGCAGCATATAGAGGCGCCCATCCTGGATGGTGAACTCGAAGTCCTGCATGTCCCGGTAATGTTTTTCAAGGCGCGAAGTCAGGTCGCGAAGCTCCCCGTAAACATGCGGCATCTGCTTCTGCAGTTCGCTGATGGGAACCGGAGTGCGAATGCCGGCCACAACGTCTTCGCCCTGGGCGTTCATCAGGAACTCACCGTAGAATTCCTTCTCGCCGTTAGCGGGATTGCGGGTAAAGCCCACGCCCGTGCCACTGCACTCATTCAGGTTCCCGAAAACCATCGCCTGAATGTTGACCGCCGTGCCGAGCCAGTCGTCGATGTGATTGAGGCGGCGATAGGTCCTGGCGCGCTCGTTGTTCCAGGATCTGAACACGGCATCGCGCGCCATGGTGAGCTGGCGATCCGGATCCTGCGGAAACTCAGCGCCAGTGTGGTGCAGGACGAGCTTCTTGTAGGCGACGATGACTTCTTTGAGGGCCGCGGTCTTCAGTTCCGTGTCCAGTTTGGCGCCGTACTTCTTTTTGGTCTCGTCGAAGATGTGCTCGAACTCATTCTTGGGAATGTCGAGAACCACATCGCCGAACATTTGTATCAACCGCCGGTACGAATCGTAGGCGAAACGCGGATTGTTCGCTTTCTTGGCCAGCGCTTCGACAGAATGATCGTTCAGGCCGAGGTTCAGGATCGTATCCATCATGCCGGGCATGGAAAACTTTGCGCCGGACCGCACGCTGACGAGAAGAGGATTATCACCGGCGCCCAGGCGCTGACCCTGCAGCTTCTCGAGACGAGCAAGCGCGGCGTCCATCTGCTCCGTAACCGCAGCCGATAAAGCCCCGCGCATGTATTCGCGGCAGGCTTCCGTCTGGATGGTGAAGCCGGGGGGCACGGGAAGCCCGGCATTGGTCATTTCGGCGAGGCCCGCGCCTTTGCCGCCGAGTACGTCGCGCATTTTGCCGTTACCTTCGGCGGAACCTGCGCCGAAGAAGAAGACATACGGGGAGGGGATTTCGACTTTCGCTTCCCGGACTAAGGTCTGGGAGTTAACCGTGGTGGTACTCATGCTGTTTTCTCCGTTCTGCCGCCGCAGGGGCGATGGTGTTGCGTATAAGTACGTTGCGACGATGGCGGCAATGCTGGGCGAGCGCTGGGGCACGGACGCCATTCGCAATCTGAAAGCGGAAAGATTGTTAATTCGGGAGCAGATAACTGTATGTGCCAGCGGTCACAAGAGAGCACGCGGGGATTGTGACGCGGATCACAAGACGCGGAAACGGTGGATTGGCCAGCTTAGAAATAAGCCTCAGCCGATATAATTCGCACTGATCCCCGTGCAAATCATTCCCGCGCAAATCATCCCCGTGCCACTCAAAAGCGCCAGGCGCCATGCTGTGCGGAATCTCCTCACCGCGGTCGCGCTCTGTCTGCTAGCGGCAAGTTCTTCGGGTGCGCAGACACCAACCGTGAATGACGCATGGAGCGGAACCGTTGGAACCGCGAACGGATCGGCATTGGCCGAAGCAACCGTGGAGCTGCAGGGGCCACGCGGCGTCGAGACGGCTAAGACGCAGGTCGATGGCAAGTTCTTCTTCGCTCATGTTGCGCCAGGGCGGTATTCGGTCGTGGTCAGGCCGCAAGGACGGCCGGCGACGCAGGCTCTGACAGTGGTCCTGCCCGGGCCTTCTGTAGCCCTGATTGTTACGTATGACGGTGCGGTCACCATCGGGCCGCTTTCCGCAATCGCGGATGGAGGGAAGAGCGGCTTTGCGGAGCGCGCGGTGACATCCGGGATGGCGACGACGGGCCCGGCGAACGCAACCACCGCGGGCGCGAATGGTAATGCTCAGAGTTCTGAGGCTGGTAATGCCGGAAGTGCGGCGGCCACCGGCGGCGAGAAACTTTCAAGCGAATCCGTCAGCTCCCTGCCCCTGAACGGCCGCGACTTCAGTACCCTCCTCCTGCTCGCTGCCGGTACCATGACCGATGTCAACGGCGCGACCAACTTCACCCAGCAATTCGCCATCGACGGCCAGCGCGGTGTGGAAGCGGTCTTCGCCATGGATGGTGCGGACGTCAGCGATCCCGAGATGGGCGGGAGCACCTTCACCAACTTCAACGTCGATGCCATCCAGGAGATTCAGTCGAGTTCCGGATGGATGCCGGCGGAGATCGGGCGTGGCGCGGCCGGCTTCACTGACATCGTCACGCGGTCGGGGAAGGCTGGCTTTCACGGCTCGGTCTTTGAGTTCTTGCGGAACTCCGCCCTCGATGCCCGAAACTACTTCGACTATCCGTCCATCGTCGAGCCGGGACGGATTCCACCCTTCAAACGGAATGAGTTTGGATTCACCAACGGCGGCCCGATTCTGCTGCCACATATATATGATGGCCGCGGAAAGACGTTTTACTTCGGCCAGTACCAGGGGTTCCGCCAGGTCCTGGGTACGACCCAGGTGCTGCCGATGCCCACCCCGGCCGAGCGCGCAGGCCAGGACGTGGTGACATACGCCGACGGCACGACCGACACGCTGACCGTCCCGGTGAACCCGCAGATCGCCACCGTGCTGGCGCGGTATCCGAAGCCGAATAATCCGACGGGCGCCTATGGACCCCGAACCTATGCTGCGCCGTCGAATGTCGTAACAAATGCGGATCAGTTTTCAATCCGCATCGATCAAAACCTGGGCGAAAAAGGCCAGTTTCTTGCGCGCTTCAATTTCGACAACCTGACAGGGCCAACAACCAATCCCGACCAAACCACCATCGACCCCAGCTTCGGCGTGCGATACGTCGACCGCCAGCGCAACGTGGAGTTCCGCTACACCCGCACACAGTCGCCTCACTTCTCCTGGGAGTCCGTCTTCAGCATCATGCGAGCCACGCCTGGATTTCCCACGCCCAACCTCACCGATCCGGCGGTGAAGTTCAATGATGGGTTGTATGAGGGCTTTGACGTTGCCGCGGGCTCCGTGATGCAGGAGTACGGGAATCTCTTCCAGGGCCAGCAAGACTTCACCTGGACGCGCGCGCGGCATGCCTGGAAGTGGGGTGTCGAGGCGCGCCTCAACCGCGACACCAGCTACTTCGGCATGAGCCCCAACGGCGAGTACGACTTCGGCGGCGGCACCGTGTATTCGCCCGTCTTCATCCCATCGCAAACCGGGCTTCACAACGTCAACCCCGGCGATCCGCTGCCGAATACGCTGGCCAGCTTTTTGGTGGGCTATCCCTACAGCTATACCGTGGCTGTGGCCCCACCCTATTTTTCGAACGGACCGCATATCGGTCCTGCCGCTATCAATCGCAACAACGTCAACGTTTACTTCCAGGACACCTGGAAGATCAACGACCGCTGGGTGCTCGACTACGGCTTGCGCTACGAGGTGTACTCCCCCATCAGCGAGCGGGCCCACCGAACGTCGAGCTTTCTGAATGTGACTCCACCGCCCGGACAGGCGCAGGTCTATTTGATCAATCCACAGCCCGGATATCGATTCCAATGGAATGGCTTGGGCCCGCGCGTCCAGATCAGCTGGAATGCGCCGCACGGTCTGCATGTCCACGCCGGGGGCGCAATCACCGTGATCCCACCCAATATCTGGCAGGACAACTACCTCACCGGCTCGACTCCCTTCGCCGTCTACCCCCGTGTCAACGCTTCGAAAGCGGGCGAGGTCGCTTACGGCTTCCAGATCACTCCCGATGAGATCCCGCAAACCTACACCCCCGGCGGCCAAAACGTGTTCGCGAACGGCAATCCGAAAGCCGTCGCACCAAATACACCCATGGACGTGAACCGGTACCAGCAGGATCTCGCCGCCCTGGCGCCAGGACATCAGCTCTCACTGTTGACCCTGAGCGGCATCGATCGACACCTCGGGAATGCCTTCCTGCAAACCTGGACGCTCGGCCTCGAGAAAAGCTTTCTCGGCCTCACTGCGGACGCGGGCTACGTTGGCACAGCTGCGTTCCGCCTGCCGTGGCAATCGCCCCCCAACGCATACCCAGGCGCGGAACCAGGATTCGCTCCGTACACCACGTTCGACAGCTCCGGCGCCGTCGTCGGTGGCTACGGGCTTGAGAATGTCATCGAGGATACCGACCACTCCTCCTACAACGCTCTGCAGGCTTCGCTCTCCGGCGCGGTGAAGCATGGGGGCCCGGGGCTCCAGGCTGGGTACACATGGTCGAAGTCGCTGGATAATGGGAGCGCCGTAATCGGTGGCACCGGCTCGACCGGTGCTCTCGCGCTGACGCTTCCGCAAAATCCCTTCGATACTCATCCGGAGAAGGGTCCATCGAGTTTCGATGTGGCTCACGCTTTCAGCCTGAGCGCCGCGCAGGATTTGCATTTGCAGGAGCTGGGATGGCTCAGCGGAGCGCAGGCACGGAAAGTTTCCTCGGGATGGGAACTGCTGAGCATCTCGACCATCACCAGCGGCGCACCGTTCACCGTGTATTCGGGAATCCAGCAAACCGGCTACGGAACGGTGGGGGCGGACCGGCCAGACCAGATTGGCAAGCCGCACCTCTCGACGGCGCACAGCTCCACGCGGCCGCGTGAGGATTATTTCGGCGAGGGTGCGAACAATGCTTCATTCTTCTCCATTCCCATCGGCATTCCCGGCGGCACCGGCCCCAACTCCGGCCGTTTCGGAACCCTCGGCCGCAACACCTTCTTCGGCCCCGCCTACTATGACTTCGATTACGCCCTGATCAAAGACACGCCCTTCGGCCATCGAAAAAGCGGGGTGGAGAGAGCGGATGTGCAGTTCCGATCCGAGTTCTTCAACCTGTTCAATGTCGTGAACATGGGCTTGCCGGCGAACACAATCAAAGGCTCCGGCTTCGGCGAGATCAGCAAGACCGCGGGCACATCGCGGCAGATCCAGTTTTCCCTGAAGCTGATCTATTAGGCTGGCCTTTTTCAGCCAGGTGATGCCTACCGGTCCTGTAAATCTGACCGTTTTGTGATGGCTCTATCTCTTCAATGAACAACGGAACGGTTCGACTTTCATGTGCGTATGGGTGTCTATACTCGCGGTGCGCGTGAGGCTTTAGTTTTTCGTTGGTGGACACAGGTGTTCATCAGCGGACATCGCTTGGTGGATGGTGTGCGGGGGACGTTCGCGAGCAGCAACGAACAATTGAAGATGGGTTGAAATTGCGTCCATGAGAGTGTGGAAGGCTGGATGCAACAGAGGAGAACGAGTTCCCTGCTTCAGGCGGAAACTCCTGTAAAGCAGCGCATTGCGCCGGGGTTGTTGGTTGCCGGGTAGGAGCCGGCGGGATGAAGCAGTTCGCATCTTTTCGGCTGGATACGGCCAATGAGTGCCTGTGGCGCGAGGGCACCCAGATCGCGTTGCCTCCCCGCATTTTTGGGGTACTGCGCTATCTGGTCGACCACGCCGGGCGACTGATCACGCACGATGAGCTGCTCGATGCACTGTGGCCCGAGACGTATGTGCAGCCTCAGGTGCTGCGGACCTACGTGCTCGAGCTGCGGAAGGTGCTGGGCGACGACGCCGCGCAGCCTCGATTCATTCAGACCATTCCAAAGCGCGGCTATTGCTTTGTGGCGCCGGTGAGCGACGGCGATGCCGACGGTTGCCCTCCATCGGAGAGCGTGACCACCCTGCCCGTCGCTGGAAACGGCGCGGGATCCGTGAACAATAGCCTGGGGATCGTTGGCCGGGATGAAGATCTCGCGCGGTTGCGGGAGATGGCGGCGATAACGGCGAACGGGCAGCGGCGCATGGTGTTCGTCACCGGGGAAGCGGGTATCGGAAAGACCGCGCTTGTGGACGCTTTCTGCCACGGGCTGCGCGGTACGGGCATTGTGGCGCGCGGACAGTGCGTCGAAGGCTTCGGAGAGAAGGAAGCTTATTACCCGGTCATGGAAGCGCTGGCGCATTTGTGCGCCGCGGAGGAGGAGAAGGCGTGCCGAGTCCTTGCAAGAGCGGCGCCAGCGTGGCTGGCGGCAGTGGGGCGGCAGGGGGACAACGGCGGGAGCGCAACGGCGCGGGAGCGGACACCCGGTGATTTGTGCAGCGCACTGGAACAAATCGCCGAGAAGAGGCTGCTGGTCCTGGTCTTTGAGGATGTGCACTGGGCGGACGATGCGACGTTGAACCTGATTGCGGCGATGGCGCGCAGGCGGGCACGGGCGCGGCTCATGGTGGTCCTGACCTGCGCGCAAGGATATGGGCGCGGATCGGGAGAACATCATCTGCTGGAAGGTATGAAGCAGAATTTGCTGATCCGCCAACTCTGCTCCGAGATCGCCCTGGCGCCCCTCACCCGCACCGCGATGAGCCGGCTGCTCACCCAGGAGCTGCGGCAGGAGATGCTTCCGGCGGGACTCACGGGTTTCGTGCACCAGCGTTCCGAAGGCAATCCCCTGTTTGCAATTGCGATTCTCGAACACTTGATCGCGCGGCGATTCCTCGTCCGGGCCGAAACCGCGGGTGCGGCGCGGTGGCAGCCAGCCGGAGCCTTTCATGAGATGGAAGGCGAGGTACCGGAGCGGCTGGCACAGATGATCGAACTGGAGATCGAAGGGCTGAGCCAGGAAGAGCAGCGAATTTTAGGCGTGGGGAGCGCCATGGGAATTGCGTTTCCCGCATGGGCCGTTGCGGCGGCGCTTGACGCCGATGCCGCGCACATTGAGGAAGCCTGCGATGCTTTGGCGCGGCGGCTGCACTTTGTCGAGCGCGGCGGCGAAGACGAACTGCCGGGCGGGATGCGCTCGCAGTTTTATGTGTTCGTACATGGACTGTACCGCGAGGTTTTGTACCGAAGGCAGTCGGCAGCCCGGCGAGCGGCATGGCATGCGCGGATTGCGGAGCGGTTGGGCGAGATCTTCGCGGGGCGGGAAGCGAGTGTGACGCGAGAAATAGCGATGCACTACGAGGCGGCCGGGGATTGGCAGCGCGCGTTGGACGCACTGCGGTCGGCGGCCGTGCACGGTAACGGCGGATCAGCGGAGTTAATGAAAGATGCGTTGCGGCTGGCGGAGAAGCTGGGCTGCTAAACGTGACCTCTTAGCTCCTCGCTTTTGGCTCTTAGCTACTTGCTACTTGCTACTGGCTACTGGCTAATGGCTAATGGCTAATGACTGCCGAAATTCTTGACGATTTCTTGACGGGAATTCGACACCTTTCTTTCTGAGGATCGTTACGGTAGTGAGCATACCCAGGAGGGTTACACGATGCGATCGATTCTCCCCAAATTTTTGCTGGCGTCAGCAGTGATGGCGACGGCCGCTTTGGCAACAAACAGCGCGTTGGCCGAGAGGAAGGTCAGCGTTCCCTTCAGCTTCACGGTCAACGGCAAGACGTGCCCCGCCGGCCTGTACTCGGTGGATCGTGACCTCACGGACGGAGTGGTAACGCTGAGAAACGACGACTGGAAGCAGAGCTTTATGTGGATTGCCAGCTCGGGCGATCCCGCTCCCGGAGACAACCGCGTGATTCTGCGGTTCGATGAGATGGGCCCCACGCATGCCCTGCAGTCGGTCCAGTATGGCGATCTGATGAACGTCAAGACTGGATGGCAAGAGAAGGCCGGCCGAGAGCACCCCGACACGGGTGGTCCTGGGGCGTTAGTTTCGGACATTGGGCGCAAGACGAAAGGACAGGGAGGGATCGCTCAGGCGATAGCCCTCCTTTCTTTTTTGGCGGGCGAGTTTTTATTGAACCCTTCTACCCCTTGACATTCGACAAGAGAGCGCGGTAGATTGCTTTGCAATCTGTTGTCGAACGTCAAGGGGAACCAAAAAAAAATGCCGCCATCGTCGGATTTACTGCAAGGCACGCTGGACATGCTCATCCTGAAAGCGATTGCTCTGGAGCCGGAGCATGGGTGGGCGATCGCGCAGCGCATCCAGCAGGTTTCGAACAACGTGCTCTCCATTGGCCAGGGGTCGTTATATCCGGCGCTGCATCGCCTCGAATACAAGGGCTGGATTCGCGCACACTGGGGATCGTCGGAGAACAACCGGCGCGCGCGCTACTACTCGCTGACGGCTGCGGGACGCAGGCAGCTGAACGCAGAGCTGGAGAACTGGGAACGGCTGACCGGAGCGGTGAATCTGGTGCTTGCCAGCTTCTAGCTGCCAGTTCCTGCCTTGTAACTGGTGGCTATTTGTTTGGGCAGTAGAGCTATCGGGAGGTGAGTGGCCGATGAGAAGTGATCTTTGGTCGCTGGCGAAGTTTTTCTTCGCCGGCAAAAGACGGCGCGAAGTGGATGAGGAGATCCAGTTCCATCTGGAGCGGCAGGTTGAGGCGAATGTCGCGGCGGGAATGACGGCGGCGGAAGCGAGGAGACAGGCGATGATTGCATTTGGAAGCCGGGAGCGAGCACGTGAGGAATGCCGCGAGGAGCGGCCGTCGTGGGGCGTGGAGTCTCTGTGGCGCGACGTGCGGTATGGGATTCGCGGCTTGTTACGGAACCCAGGATTCGCGACGGTTGCTGTGCTCACGCTGGCTCTGGCGATCGGTCTGAACACCACGATCTTCAGCCTGCTGGACCAGGCGCTGATGCGGTCGCTGCCGGTCGCCAATCCGCAGCAGCTTGTGGTGCTGAGCTTCGCGGGCGATCATCCGGGCCATACCCATTCCAATGGCGGCAACAGCCCAGGGCATGCGCATGAATTTTCCTATCCCATGGTTCGCGATCTGCGCGACAAAAATACCGTGCTCAGCGGACTGATCGCCGCGGCGTCGGCCGAGGTTGGAGTGACGTGGAACGGCCACGCGGAGAGCGCGAGCGCGGAGATGGTGACCGGCAATTATTTTCAAGTGCTTGGCGTTCAACCTGCAGCGGGAAGGCTGTTCGTCGCAAGCGATGAGACGGCGCCGGGCGCCAATCCAGTAGCGGTGCTTAGCTTCGACTACTGGAAGACGCATCTGGCGGAGGCGCCGGTCGAGGGCAAAACGCTGCTGGTGAATGGAACGCCGTTCACCATTACGGGAGTGACGGCGCCGGGGTTTCACAGCATCGTTTGGGGACAAGCGCCGGGCATTTTTGTTCCGATCACCGAGCAGAAGGTGGTTGAGCCGGCCTGGGATTATCTCAACGATCATCAGTCGTATTGGCTTGACGTGGTGGGGCGCGTGCGCGACGGGCTCACCGGGACGCAGGCCAGGGCTTCGCTGAACGGGCTGTGGCTGTCGCTGCGCTTGGCGGAGTTTACCTCGCTGGACGACCAGTCGTCGAAGGCGCGAACGGATTTCATCACCAACGCGCACCTGAATGTGGATGCGGGAGCGAAGGGTTTCTCGCCGATGCGCGGCGATGTGCAAGTGCCGCTGACCATCATGATGGCGATGGTGCTTCTCGTGATCGCCATGGCCGTGGTGAATGTGGCGAGCCTGCTGCTGGTGCGTGCGGCAGGCCGCGCGCAGGAGTTCGCCGTGCGCTACGCGCTGGGTGCGACCAGCGGACAGGTGCTGCGGCAATTGCTGGCGGAGGGGCTGCTGCTTGGCGGGTGCGGTGCGGCAATCGGGCTGCTCCTGGCGCCCGAGGCCCTGCGCCTGCTGATTCACCGGATGAGCGGCGATTCGCCGGGAGGGCTGCCCTTCACGCCAACACTCGACTGGCGAGTGCTGGCCTTCACGCTGGGCATCACAGTGCTGGCCAGTCTCGTGTTCAGTCTGGCTCCAATGGCGCAGTTTCAGAATCCCAGGCTGGCGGAAGCGATGAAGGAGCGGGGCGGTAGCGGGGGCGGACGGTCGCTCCAGTTTCGTCGCAGCTGCGTGGCGCTCCAGATCGGCTTCACCCTCCTGCTCCTCGTCGGAGCGGGATTGTTTGTGCGGACGATTGAGAACCTGCGCAGCGTCGATCCAGGATATTCGACCGATCATCTGCTGGTCTTCGATTTGGATCCGGAGATGGCGGGTTATGGAGCCAGCCAGGTGGCCCCCGTGGAACAACGCGCTCTCGACGCAATTGCGGCGCTGCCAGGCGTGCGCGGCGTGGGAGCGACCAACGACAGCGATCTGGCAGGCAACGATGTCCAGGGCGACGTGAACGCGAGCGGGTACACGCCGAAGCCGGACGAAGAGTTCGACGTTGAGCTGCCCTGGGTCAGCACCGGATATCTCCAGACGCTGGGGGTTCCGCTGGTAGCCGGCCGGTATTTCAATGACGGCGATACCGCAACGTCGCAGAAGGTCGCGGTCGTGAACGAGAAATTTGCCCAGCATTTTTACGGCAAATCGCAAAGTGCGCTGGGGCACGTTGTCAGCCGCCCAAATAAGTCAGGGACGGGGGCCACCATCGTGGGCGTGGTGCGCGACGTGAAGCACGAAAGCGTGCGCGACCCGGCGATGCCGACCTGCTACACCCTCTTTGCGCAGGCGCCAAAGCCGGCCGGCCTGACCTTCTACGTGCGCACGTGGCAGCCGCCGGATGCGGCCACGAACAGCATTCGCGCGACGATTGCGAACATCGACAATAAGCTGATCGTCGGAAAGCTGCGCACGATGACCGAGGAGATCGACGAAAACCTCATTGCGGAGCGGGCCATTGCGACCCTGGCGATGGTCTTCGGAGGGTTAGCCGCGGTGCTGGCCGGGATTGGCCTGTACGGAATCCTGGCTTATTCGACAGCGCAGCGCACCCGGGAGATCGGAATCCGGATGGCCCTCGGCGCGCAGCGCGGCACAGTAGTGCGGCTGATCGTGCGGGAGACGATGGTGCTGGCGGGCGGGGCGGTCGTAGTGACCATTCCGCTGGCCATCCTGGCAACTCAGGCGGTTCGCAGCCAGCTCTTCGGAGTTTCGATCGCCGATCCCGTGGTGTACGCGGCCGGGATCGTGGTGATCTGCCTGGTGGCGGGCCTGGCGGGATTTGTGCCGGCACGGCGGGCGGCAACCGTTGATCCAGCCCGTGCTCTGCGCACAGACTGAGGCTGTACCTGCATGATCGGTCCGTAAAGATCCGTATCTCATGCAACGGAACTTCCTGGCGTAAGGCGCGTATCCTGTAGGTACGCCACGGGGTCATTGCCATGAACGACCCGGCTCTCTCACGCAGCGTCGCACTCGCGCACCGTATTCCCGGCCTCCAACATCTCCTCAAACAAGCTCACTCGCCCTTAGCGCGGGTTTTTGTGCCGTGGGCGGTGCGGCATCCGCGCCATTTGCCTTCGCTGTTGCGTCTGGCACGCACGCGGGAGCACTCGAAACAGATCCGCGCCAGAGGGCAGGAGGGCGGCCTCCGCGTGCCGCCGTTTCTGGTTCTGAGCGTGACGTTGAGTTGCAATCTGCGATGCGCGGGATGCTATGCCGTGGCGGTTGGGACCACGCGGGCGCCGGCTCGTACCGGAGCGCGGCTCGCACTCGACGACTGGCGCCGCCTGATTGAGGAGTCGGTGGCGCTGGGCGTGGTGGGTTTCGTGATTGCCGGCGGCGAACCCTTCATGATGCCCGGGATCGCCCGGCTTTTTCGCGATTTCCCCGATCGGCTCTTCCTCGTCTTCACCAATGGCACGGCTTTACGCGACGCTGATTTCCAGGCGTTACGGCATTGTCACAACACTGCAGTGGTGGTGAGCCTCGAGGGCGATCGCACGCTCACCGACCGGCGTAGAGGAGCAGGGGTCTTCGAGCGGGCGATGCATTCCCTCGACCGGCTGCGGGATTCTGGTGTGCTGACGGGGATCGCGGTGACGGTAGGCGCCGCGAACGTCGACTACTGGACGGATGAGGGGAACATTGATGCCTTGATGGAGCGGCACACGGGACCGCTGGCCTTTTTCATCGAAGAGATTCCGGCTGGCGAATGCGCGGCGGCAGCTCCGATGACGGCCGAGCAGCGCGTGCGGTTCCGCGCAACCGTGCTTGCGTATCGGAGCCGGCGGAAGGGCGGCGCTTACATAATCCACTCCCCGGCCGACGAAGAGGCCCTCGGAGGGTGCGTCTCGGCGGGGCGCGGGTTCGCTCACGTGAATCCTTATGGGGACGTGACCGCCTGCCCGGTTTCGGCGCTCGCAACGCATAACGTCCGGCGCTCGACGCTGGCCGATGCCCTGGCGAGTCCTCTGTTCTCGATGATTCGAAACGACGGGCATCTGCTGGAGACGCACGGGCACCCGTGCGCCCTCTTTGCGAACGCGGAAAAGCTCGAGGAAATGGCGATGGGATTGGGGGCGTATCGGGCAGGCGAGGTCGAAATGGGGGCAGGAGGGGCGGGGCCGACCAGGATTCTGGCGCCTCCGGTGACAGCCCAGGCTGATGTCCTGCTCGGGTCGTAGCTGATGCTGGTCGGACTCGCCGCAAAGAAAGTGCTCGAGGGTAATGCGCCTGTTCCGGAGGCACGCTGCAAACGATGCGCGGAGCGAGGCCGGCGAAAAACCCCGTTACCTACGAGCCCATAAATCCAAGGTAGGGGTTGGAGCCAAAGTTAGCGAAGTTGGGGAACACCTGGCGGACCTGGCCGTCGGAAAGGCCAAACCAGCGCGCCAGGGTCCCCGCATATTGATCGACGGCTGTGGTGGGGATGAGCCGGCCGGCGCCCACGTCGTTGGCCTGATTGACGCCAATCACGGGGTACTGGCCATACATGTCGTGCCCCTGAACCGCGCCGCCCACGACAAAGTGATGACTGCCCCAGCCGTGGTCGGTCCCGTCGCTGTTGCAGGTGAGGGTACGGCCGAAGTCGGACGCGGTAAAGGTAGTGACGTTGCTGCCGAGGCCGGCGGTGACCATGAGCCCGTCGAAGTACTCAAGCGCCTGACCGAGTTGCGTAAGGAGATGGGCGTGAGTCTGCGCCTGATTATTGTGCGTGTCGAAGCTTCCAAGCTGGACATAGAAGATCTGACGATTGACACCGAGACTCGCTCGGCCACCAATGATGCGGGCGACGGTCTGGAGCGACGTAGCGAGCTGATTGTCAGTGAGTTTGTTAGTCATGGGATCGAGAAACTGAGGCGGGTTGGGAACGCCGGTGGGCCCTGCGGGAAGCATAGAGGAAGCGAGCAGGGCCTGTGCCTGGATGGAGCGATTGACGACAACTTCGTATTCTTTGGCGAAGAGGTTGGTTTCGTCCGCGCTGAGGATCGAGGAGAGGGCGGTCGTTCCGGCTGCGTTACCGAAGAGGGGCTGGGAGAGTCCGGAGATGGGGATGGGGCCTGCGGAGGTCACGTTGAGCTGGAATGAGGTCTGGCCGGCAAGGAAGAGCGCAATGCCCGCGGTCGAGATGCAGGTGAACATGGAATTGGAATTCATGTTCATGCTCTCGATGAGGTCGGCGACCGAGCCACCCCATCCGACGTGCTCGGCGCTGCCGCCGTTCGAGGCGATAGCCTGCCAGGCCGCTGTCTGATCGAAGTGCGAGAAGAGTGAGGCAGGCAGGGGAACCGAGTTAGCGTTGACCTGGGCTTTGGTCGCGGGAGCGATAAGTGTGCCGGTATTGGCGACGATTGCCGCGCGGCCGGCGTTGAAGAGGTTCTGCACTCCGGGAAGGTTCGGATTTAGGGCAAAGGTGCGTCCGCTCTGCGCAGTGTTCGGGACGATAGGGAGTAACTCCGCAAGGGGATAGGCGAGGCCTGGGGCTCCTGAACGCGCCTGAGTGAAGGCGGAGAATGAGTCGGAGTCAGTAGCGATGACGGTGCCGTGACCGTCGTTCCCGCCTTGCAGAAAGACGCACACCAGGGCTTTGTAGTCAGAGGATCCGGTGCTCTGAGCCATGGCCGCGAGCGAGTTGAGGCCGAGGATGAAGGGGCTGGCGTACATGCCCGACATGGTGGCCAGCGAGGCGGTGCGGAGGAACTGGCGACGGGACTGGTCGAATTTATTCGTCACTGGCTTGCACATCGTGGGCTCCTTAAAACTGCGCGCAGAAGGCGGGCGACGCCATAGTGAGATAGATTGCGGTTTGAACTCTGGCGGTGAGCGCGGCATTGATTGCGTTCTGATCGCCGGAGGGTATGGGGATTGCACTAACGGCGCTGACGATCTGGCTCTGGAGGGTGCTGTCCATTTCGCCAGCCATGAGTAAAAGGTTCATGCGGTCAACTAACTGGCTGGGAGTCGCGGCCAGGCCGATTTCGGTTCCGTAATTGGAGAAGACATCGGGGCCATTCGTGGCGCTGCCGCCAATAGAGTCCTGGAGATAGTTCAGATAGCCGACCACCGTCGAGACGTTGGTGATCTCCATTTCGGGTGCGACTAAGTTGGCCGCCTCAATGCTGGTGCCAGGCGGAACATAACCAGGAGCAAACCAGTTAAAGACGGTTGGGGATTGGAGGGTCATCTGGCCCAGTCCCCAGATGGGGTCGGCGGTGCTGCCGATGCCGTAGGAGCCCGTACGGGATTGTGCCGTGAAGGCGCGGGCCCACTCCGTGTAGCGGAGGAGCGGCTCGCGTACCTTGCCGTATTGCGGGTTGGCGAAGTCGGTGACCGAGTCGCGGGCTTCAGGGTCGAGAAGGATGGCGGTGATGACGGCCTGCATGTTGCCGCGAACGCCGGTTCCGTCATTCTGAAACACAGAAGCCACGCGGTTGACATAGGCGGGGCTGGGATTGCTGGTGACTAAGTGCTGAATGAGCTGCTTCGAGAAGAAGGGCGGAAGGTTGGGGTGATTGAAGAGGGTGTCGAGAGCGATCTTGAGGTCGCCAGTTGGGTCGGAGTTGCCGGAGGCGGGAATGGTAACGCCGAGGAAATCCTTTTCTTCGGTGGAATGGTGGCTGGGGAAGCTCTGCATGGGTAGGACGTCTTCGCCAAAACCCGTGCCGACATAGAGGCAGCAATTCGACCAGGCGCTGTCGGTGTTTCCTGGGATGTTCCAGCTGAAGCCGGTGAAGACACCGGCTAACCCCATAACATCGGTGTTGGAGTATGTCGGGATTGGGTTGCCGGATGCATCGAGTTGCCGCGTGCCATCGTTGTTGAGCTGGTAGAGGCCAATGGTGAAGAGCTGCATCACCTCGCGGGCGTAATTCTCGTCGGGGTCGGTGGTGGCGTTGCCTTTATCGTTGCCCAGCATAGAGAGGAAATTGCCCATCATGGGATTGAGGGTTACGTCATTCAGCAGCGTGCGGAAGTTGCCGAAGGCATCGTTGCCAAGTAAGTCGTAGTAGCTGGCTTCGCCGCGGGGCATATTCTGCACGGCCGAGTTCGTCGACGACACGACCATGATTTCCTCAAGAGCGTATTTCACACGCTGGCGGAGCTGGTCGGGGGCGGCGAGGGCCTGCTGCCAGAACGCATCCTGGACGTATATCTCATCCGTGCTGTTCTGCAAAAACAGAGCCGAGTTACAGGTGACATCGCCGGAGGCGCAGGGAGGATTGTTGATGATGATGGACTGCTCGACGAAAGGTTCCTGCGGGGTCGGCTGCTGTGCGAACTGCTGGTTGAGCCACGCCTGGTAGCCGTTCATAGAGACGGTGTGGATGTCAGCGTCGGTGGCGCCAAAGGTAGCCTGTTCGAGGAAGCGGGAAGCGTCTTCAGGAGTGACGACGGGCTGCGGCGGCGTGCCCTGGACCTGGGCGATGAGATCGGTCGAGGTCGAGGGACCCGGGCTGGGATTCAACACCTGAATATCGAGGTTGCCGGCTTCGCTGGGATTGATAGTCGCGGTTAGCTGACCGCCGTTGTTAAAGGTCGTCGGCATGGGTGCGCCGTTCATCAGGACCTGGGCGCCGTTGATGAATCTCTGACCTGTGACGACTACCGTGCTGGTTCCGACATTGAACGACATCGGATTGGCCGAAGTCAGGATCGGGATAGGGTTAAGGACCGAGACATTCTGGTTGATCAATACCTGGGGGTTGTCGGTGCTGGTGATGGTGAGCTGGACGATGTTATTCGGGGTAGGAACGACGGCGGGTGCTGTATAAGTGATCGAGCCGTCGGCGTTGGCGACCGCAGTGCCCACCTGGGCGTTGCCGCCGGCAACGCCGTTCACCTGCAGGGTGACGCCGGTGTTCACGGTTCCAGTGACGTTGAGGGCGAGGTTGATGGAGTTGGTTACGCGGACATCGGTGTTCTGGCCGGGCTGAATTTGAAGGACGACATGGCCGGGGCCTACAGGAACGGAGAGGTTGTTGGAGTCCGCCGCGCCGGGGTTGGGGTTGCTGACCATCAACGGATAATTGCCGGGTGTGGGCGCAGCGACGGCTGCGGCGAGCTGAGTATCCGAGACAAAGGTCGTGGGAACGGCGACGCCGTTCCAGAGTATCTGCGCGCCATAGACAAACTGTGAGCCATTTACAGCGATGGTGGTCGTTCCTTCGGTGATGCCGGTAGGTGCTACGCCGGTCAACACGGGAATGGGGTTGAGGATCCCCAGGGTCAAAGTGCCTGCCGGGTAGGTGGAGTTGCTGGTCGGAACGGCGGTGATGGTGACCGTATTAGGTGTGGGAACGATGGCCGGGGCTGTATAGAGGCCGTTGAAGGTGATGGTGCCGATCTCGGCGTTACCGCCCTGCACTCCGTTGACGTAGAAAGTCAGCGGGACAGCAGTAACATTCATCCGGTTCTGGATTTGCAGTTGCTGATTCACGCGAAGCGTGGTGGCGGAGGCTGAAATGGAAGTCAAATCGCCCAGCGGGGCGGTGATAGAGCCGCACCCGGCCGTGAGGGAAACCGCACAGACCAGGGATGCGAGTGCCGGCACGAGGGTGCAGGCCTGACGAAGTTCGATACGATCCCGCATGGATCCTCCGGGGGCGAGGTATTCCAAAGGTTGGCCAGATGAACGTGGCAGGTTAGTGAGTGCGCCCAGCGTAACACCGAAGATTCCCCCTTCGGGGGATAATTGATTGTGGAAACCTACAACTAAAGTGGGGTTTATTGGTTACCGAGTTTGCAGATAAGATTCGGGATTTTTCTAAGAGTATTCGCATGACGCGAAGCGGCCCGAGGCTCATTTCGAGTTACAGCACTAACCTCTGAGACGGTGCTTTGGCTCTAACATTTGAAGGCGCGAGGCAGAGTATCTCGCGGTTGCGGAGACAGGGCAAGATTACTGTGGTTTCAGGACCGGAAGTTAGCTGTCTTTGCGGTAAAGAAGATCGCGGATGGCTGCGCGCCGGGCGGCATTGGCCTCGCGGTCGTTGGCAAATCCCGCGTCGGACTTGGTGGCCGATTCGCTTTCGGGCTCGCTGCACGATGGACAACGGTTGGCGAATCCGGGCTTGTCCGGCTTCAGCTCGAATTCTTCGCCGCAAAGGGCACAGGTGCGGATCGGAAATGACATCTTGATTCCTATGATAAGAGCGCAGAGCCATCGGCGAAAGCCGGCGAAGGAGGGGCGGTCAGTAGCGGCCGGCGAGAAACGAGCGAAGGGCAAGCGAAAGGCGCTTAGCGAAAGATTATTGGCTGAAACCGGTTGCGAGGGGCGATTAGCGGAAGGCGACCCAACTGCGAGCGGCAACGAGGCAACAGGCGAGCGAAAGACCATTTGCAAAAGGCGTTTAGCGAGGGACGATTAGCGAAAGGCTTTTTCCCACCACGAGCGAAATCTGGCTGAGGTTCGTCCATAAGGTTGCGGCTTCGGCGAGTTGTGCCTCCCACGCGATGGCGCAGTCCGGCAAAGACCGAAGCGTCGATGCGGGGGCAGCCGGTTTGCGGTACGATAACTCACGCAGGGAAATGTCTATGAAGGCCCTTACGGAACGTCTTGCTGATTGTTTTTCGGAACGCTTTGCTGAACCCAGGCGTGCGCGGCGATGCGAGCCTGGATTCACGCCGGAAGCCGGCTTCACTCTGATGGAGCTGCTGATCGTGATCTCGATCATGCTGATCCTGATGCTGATTGCGATTCCCAACATGCTGCACCTGAAGGCGACGGCGAACGAGACCTCGGCGATCCAGTCGCTGCGCGCGATTCACGAGGCCCAGATTCAGTACGACACCTCGTATCCGTCGAATGGTTTCGCCTGTTCGCTGACGGCGCTGGGCGGTAGCTCGTCGTCCGGGGCGCCGAATGCGCAAAACGCGCAATTGCTGCAGCCAGAGCTGGCGGCGGGGCAAAAAGCCGGTTACACCTTTAACATCGTGAACTGCACAAAGACGACCGTGAACAACCAGGACATGATCACCAGCTGGGAAGCGACGGCGGTGCCTCAATCGGTCGGCAAGACGGGGAACAACGGATTCTGCCTGGACATGAGCGGGGAGATCAAGAAGGATCCCGCGGGCGGGACGAACTGCACGGTGCCGATTCAGTAGCCGGAGGCTCAAGCGGTCAGCTGAACTCCGGCCAGCTAAGAGCCAGTCAGCCCGGCAGGGAGGTCGGCGCTCGCGAGAAACGAGTGAGTCCAGATTGATTTTCGAAACGAACGATGTGAGCCGCCAGCGTGGGATTTCCCGCTGGCGGTTTTCGCTTACGGCGGCGTGGATGCTGGTCTTCGCCCTTGGCGGGCTTCGAGGGCAGAGTTCCGCTCAGGGTGGTATCCACGCGGTGCAGGTGGCGGCGCGGGTCGACCGGCACTACAACGCGCTGCATTCGCTCGAGGTGCACTTTGTTCAGACCTACACAGGCATGGGAATGAACCGGCGTGAGTCCGGCGTGCTGCTGCTCAAAAAACCGGGAAAGATGCGCTGGACCTATACCGATCCTGACGGGAAGCTGTTTGTGCTGGATGGGCACGATGGGTATTTCTACTCGCCTGGCGAGAGCGAGGCGCAGAAGGTGGACGAGAAGAAGCTGGACGATCTGCGCTCGCCGCTGCGGTTTTTGCTGGGGCATACCGAGCTGGAAAAAGAGCTGACCGGCTTGACGGCGGCGCCGGATAACAACGGAGGGTGGGTGCTGTCGGGTGTGCCGAAGGGTCTGGAGCAGCGGGTCTCCGCGCTGAAGATTGACGCTGGGGCCGATGGGACGATCCGGTCGATGACGATTGAGGAGACGGACGGGGTGACCAATCAATTCACCTTCAGCGGTGAGGCGGGAAATGTGCCGGCTCCCAATGCGGCGTTTGTGTTCACGCCGCCGGCTGGGGTGCATGTGGTGGAGGGCGATCCGCCTGTCTAAGCTGCTCGGGGTTCAGATCCGCAGGTAGGCGGCCGGAGTCACGATGCGGGTTCGGCGATAGGTGCTGAGGGAGAGCAGGTCTTTGTCGCCGGTGACGATGAGGCTGGCTCGGGCACGCTCGGCGCATTCGAGGAATTTATCGTCCCCCGGATCGCGGCACAGGTGGACGGTGTTTTTGAGGGTGACGCGGATGGCGCGGCGATGAATTCTCAGGAACTCCTGTTGAATGCGAGTTAATGGCCAGTCAAATTTGTCGAGCAGGATTCTACGCATTTCCGCGTCGATTTCATCGCAAGTCGCGATAACGTCAGAATCAACGGCTCTTTCCAGGGCCAGGACAGGCGCGCTGCGAGGAGAGCCGAAGTTAGCAGCGGAGATAATGACGTTCGAATCCAGAACGACAATCATCCGGCTCTGCGGACCTTAGCTGCTTGTTCTGCACGCATTTCGGCGCGGACTTCTTTGATGAGACGCGGGATGTCCTCCTCCGTATAACCGTATGGGTTGCGAGTCGCCGCGTACGCACGAAGATCATCGAGCCACTTTCGGGTGTCTTGCCGCTGGGACTCCCAGAGCCGAAACGCGTCGCGGAAAACTTCGCTCATCGTCCGGCTTTCGCTTTGGGCGATGGCTTCTGCGCGGGCGGCGAGCTCGGGCGGAAGGCTGATGGTGTAGACCTTCGACTTGCGCGGTTTGACGGGGGATCGTTTGCCTGCGCTCTTGGCGGATTTTGTTGAGGTTCTGGTCGGCATAGATTGGATATTACAGCGTAATGGATTGTCATACAAGATGCCGCACCTCGTTTCTCCCTTGGTTTTGCGGCTGGGACATGACCTGATGGTCACTCCGCGCGTCGCTGCTGGTTATGCCACACTCGGAACCGCAGGCACGCCGATCGATGACTTTCCGGTACCGCTCTCAGGCTGATCGTGGGATTGGTTATCTGCTGTGCCTTCAGTAGGATGGAGGCATGTCAAAGTGGGTGGGCTGGATTACTCTGCTGATGGTTTTGGTCAGCGCCTGGCTGTGGGGCCAGGACACCGGGCAGACCTCCGGACCATGGGTCATGGAGCGGAGCGCAACGACAGCGAGTCTGCGCGGGATACATGCAGTGGGCGGCGGCGTGGCGTGGGCAAGCGGCACGAACGGGACGGTTTTGCGGACCGAGGATGGCGGGTATGAGTGGCAGAGCTGCGCGGCTCCTCCTGATTCGGCCAAGCTGGATTTTCGGGGTGTTTGGGCGTGGGACGATCAGACGGCCATTGTGATGGCGAGCGGGCCTGGGGATGCTTCGCGGCTATATAAGACGACGGACGGGTGCTCGCACTGGAAGCTTCTGTTTACGAATCCGGATAAGGATGGGTTTTGGGATGCGTTGCAGATGACCGGCGACAAAACCGGACTGATTATCGGAGATCCGGTACCGGGCCGCCGTTACTTCTGGAAGTTCTCGATCCGGCAGTATCCATCCTACTTCCCGATCCTTGGCACGTGGGATAGAGGGACAACCTGGCGACCGCTGGATACTCGATCTGTGTGGGCAGCGATGAGCAAGGACCATGTCGCTGCCGAATCAATCTTTGCGGCTAGTAACTCATCACTACTCGAGCTTCACTCGCCCTTCGCCTGGCTATTTGTAACCGGCGGGGATAAAAATTTCCTACACATCGTCCAATCCCTGGGTGCGACGCCGATGATTTGTAAGAAATCGTGCTATCTGTCAAGCGAGACCGCGCCAACTCTTGCATCCGGGCCCACAGCCGGGGGATTCTCGATCGGCGCTAATTTGGCTGAATCGGGCATCCCTGTTGTCGTTGCCGTTGGCGGGGACTACAAGCTCCCGGACTCATCCGCGGGATCCGCGGCTACCTGTGTTGGCTCCATGGATGGCATTTTTCTCAAATATCGTTGTGAAGCTGCCACAAGGCCTCCGCATGGCTACAGATCGGCGGTCGCGTGGGATGCGGCCGCCAAAGCCTGGATCGCCGCGGGAACCAACGGCTCAGACATCAGCTACGACGACGGAAAGACCTGGGAATCCCTCGATAACGGCAACTGGAACGCCCTGAGCCTGCCGTGGGTGGTTGGGCCCAACGGGCGGATCGCGAAGCTGGACGCCGGAAAGCTGCCTCACCCGTCTAAAAATTGAGCGATTGGGGCCTCGGGCACGTCTAGTCGAGGAACCAGTTCGTACATCGCGCCCGGGTTCACAAACTGCTAGGCTTAAAAGAGGTTCGACTAAAGGGAACGGACCCGGAACCGGGACCAGAACGAGGCCGGACCGGCGTTTCCTGGCCTCCGGCAGGCTTCTTCAATGACCCAATTCATGGCTGAAATTCATGGCTGAATTTGTTATCAGACTGGCCGACGAGCGAGGCCGCGTGCAGGAGCAGGTGCAGTCGGCGGCCACAGCCGAGGAGCTGCGCACGCGCTTCTCGCAGGCGGGGTACTACGTCTACTCGGTCAAGCAGCGCGGGCTGACCGGCGGCGCGCGCAAGACGAAGCTCGAGACGTTTCTGATCTTCAACCAGCAATTTTTGACGCTGATCAAAGCCGGCGTGCCGATTCTGGGATCGCTGGAGATGCTGGCGAAGGGGCAAAGGAACCCGAATTTTGCCGTGCAGCTGCAGAATGTGGCGGCGCGGGTGCGGACGGGCGAAGCGATTTCGTCGGCATTCGAGGCGCAGGGCGGTTTCCCCCTGATGTACACCACGACGCTGCTGGCCGGCGAGCGGTCGGGAAATCTGGAAGAGGTGCTGGGACGATATCTGTCATTTCAGCGCGTCGCGCTGGCGTTTCGGAAAAAGCTGGTGGCGTCCTTGATCTATCCGGCACTGCTGATCACCCTGGTCTGCGGGATGTTTGTATTTCTGGTGACGTTCGTGGTGCCGCAATTCGCCAAGCTCTACGAGCAGATTGGCACAAAGCTCCCGGCCCTAACCCTGATGATGCTGGCGCTCGGAACCGGAGCGCAGCATTACATCCTCTACATATTGCCGGTGCTGGCGTTGATCGTGTTTCTGTTGTGGCGATGGGCCCGCAGCGAGCGGGGCGCGGACCGCATCGACGGTATTCGAATCCGGCTGCCGTTGTTTGGGAAGATCTGGCTGAAGTACCAGGTGGCGATGTTTGCGCGCACGCTTTCGACGCTGCTGAGCGGAGGCATTCCGTTGGTGCCGTCGCTTGAAACAGCGGCGCGGTCGATCACCAGCCGGCGGATCAGCAAGGCCGTTACGGCAGCGGTGGTGAGTGTTCGAGAGGGAAAGGGTCTGGCGAGGAGTCTCGAAGACACGAAGGTTTTTCCGGAGCTTTCGACGGAGATGGTCGAGGTGGGTGAGTCGACTGGCGCTTTGCCGCAGATGCTGAATTCGGTAGCGGAATTTTTTGAAGAAGACGTACAAACGGCGCTGACCGCGGCGCTGGCGCTGATTGAGCCGGCGATTCTGATCGTGATGGGCATCGTGGTCGTGACGATTCTGATCGCGCTGTATCTGCCGATTTTCTCGATGAGCAACGCCTCGAATTTTGGCGGGTGAGGCGCTCCCCTCCGAACCGGAGTGGGACCCGCGTGCGGCTGTTTAGGGATTGAGCGCGGCAACAATTTGTGATGCATTGGCAGTGAAAGAGGTATTTGGTATGGCTCAGGCTCCCCCATTAACTTTGCCGACCGAGCAGGACGAAACCGCGCAGGCCCAGGCGCTGGCTCGGAGATATCGCTCGGAGTATGTCGATCTGCGAAATTTCCGCATCCAGCACGAGGTGCTGCGCAGTGTGCCGGTGGACATGATGTTCCGCTACAACTTCGTGCCTCTGGAGCAGGAAGAGGATCGTCTGGTGATCGCGGTGAGCGATCCGAGCAAGCTGATGATGCTCGACGAAATCTCCGGCCTGCTGGGGCAGCGGATCGTGACCCGTGTGGCGACGCTGTCGCAGATAACCGATCTGCTGAAGAAGACGGAGCAGTCGCAGCGCGTGCTGGACGAGGCATCGGAGGGGCTGACCTTCGATGTGCTGTCCGCCGACGACAATACCGACGAGAACATCTCGATCGAGAAGCTGACGTCGGAAGAGGACATCAGCCCGATCATTCGCCTGGTGGACACGACGATTTTTACGGCGCTGGAACGGCGGGCGTCGGACATTCACATCGAGTCCTACGACGATTCGGTGCTGATCAAGTACCGCATCGACGGCGTGCTGCAGGCGGCGATGGCGCCGATTGCGCGCGAGCATCACACGACGATCCTGTCGCGCATCAAGATCATGAGCGAGCTGGATATCGCCGAGCGCAGGGTGCCGCAGGACGGGCGCTTCAGGGTCCGCTACAAGGGGCGGCTGATCGACTTTCGCGTATCGATCATGCCCACGGTGCACGGCGAGAACGCTGTGCTGCGCGTGCTCGACAAAGAATCGATGAGCGAGAAGTTCCGCAAGCTGACGCTCGACGTGGTGGGCTTTGCGGATGACGATCTGAAGCGGTTCCGGCGATACATACGGGAGCCGTACGGCATGGTGCTGGTCACGGGGCCGACGGGATCGGGCAAGACGACGACGCTTTATGCGGCGCTGAACGAGATCAAGAGCGACGAGGACAAGATCATCACGATTGAGGATCCGGTCGAGTATCAGATTCGCGGGATCACACAGATTCCGGTGAACGAGAAAAAGGGGCTGACGTTTGCGCGCGGCCTCAGATCGATTCTGCGGCACGATCCGGACAAGATTCTGGTGGGCGAAATTCGCGACCAGGAGACCGCGCAGATCGCGATCAACTCCGCACTCACCGGCCACCTGGTGTTCACGACGGTGCACGCCAATAACGTGGTGGACGTGCTGGGACGTTTCCTGAACATGGGCGTGGAAGCCTACAACTTTGTCTCCGCGCTGAACTGCATTCTGGCGCAGCGGCTGGTGCGCACCATCTGCGAGTATTGCGTGCAGGAAGTGCGCTACGACACGGAGATGCTGCAGTTGAGCGGACTGGACCTGGCGCAGTGGCGGAACTTCCCGTTTCGCGAGGGCCGAGGCTGCATCGAGTGCGGCGGTACCGGTTATCGCGGACGCACAGCAATTCACGAATTGCTGGATTTGACGGACCCGATCCGTGAAATCATTCTGGAGAAGAAGCCGAGCTCCGAGGTGCGCAAGCTGGCGCAGCAGGAAGGCATGCATTTCCTGCGCGAGAGCGCGCTCGACCGGGTACGGCGCGGGCTGACGACGCTGAAAGAGATTAACAAAGTGACATTCATCGAGGCATCGCGCTAGTGGCTCTGGAAGACATCTTTCGACCTGTGGCGGGAACGCGGCCCGCGGTGGCTTGCGAAATCCGCCCCGAGGGCGTTGTTGCGGCGCGATCCTCGCAGCGAGGCGGCGAGATGACGATGGCGTTTGCCTCTCTGCCGGCTGGAGCCGTGCTGCCTGGCCTCAAGGTGCCGAATCTCGGAGACGCCCGGGCGGTGCGGTTGGCCGTGGAATCGGCCCTGGGCGACATCGGCGTGCGCAACGGAGCGGTGACGGTGGTGGTTCCGGATGCCGCGGCGCGGGTGCTGCTGCTTGATTTCGACACACTCCCGGCGAAGCGCGCCGAGGCGTTGTCCGTGGTGCGGTTTCGCCTGCGCAAGATGGTGCCCTTCGATGTGGAAGGCTCATCCGTGAGCTATCAGGTCATGACGCAGCGGAACGGGCAGCTGGAAGTTCTGGTGACCGTGATGCCGGGCGACGTGCTGGAAGAATATGAGAGCGTAGTGCGCGAGGCCGGCTTCGACCCAGGCGCCGTGCTGCCGAGCACGCTGGCCGCCGCGGCGGCCGTTGACGGCCGGGGCGCCACCCTGATGGTGAATTACAACGGCGCATCTGTAACCACGGCGGTTACTCAAGGCGAAGAGATGCTCCTGCACCGGTCCATGGACCTGCCGTACGAGCCGTTGGCGCATGAGGAGGAGATGGCACAGGCGGTCATTACGGCGCTGGCGTGGTATGAAGACACCCTGCGGGGCACGCCGGCAACGATCTACTATGCGGGGCCGGGCGGGGCGCGGGCAGCTACGCAGTCGCGCTGGATTTCCCTGGTCGATTCACCGCCGCGGATTGCGGACCTGGGATCGACAGACGCTTCGGCGGCCAGGGCCATGCCGGCGGGAATAACGGCCGGCGTGACGGGGGCCCTCGCATGAGGATAGCGGTCAATCTCGCAAGCCATCCTTACGTCGAGCTGCGGCCCGTCTACAACCGGCTGCGAACGTGGATTCTGATTCTCGCGCTGGTGGGCGTGGCGCTCTGGTATCTCTACCGCATCGAGCGGATTCAGGCAGAGGCAGCTGAGGCGCAGGTCACGGGGGTCGAGAACCGAGTGCGCGACCTCGAACACCAGCAGCAGAGCTATCAGGCGATGATGCAGGAGCCAAAGGACGCGGCCATCCTGAAACAGTCCACATTTCTGAACGGGCTTTTCCAGCACAAGGCGTTTTCGTGGACGGCCACGATGACCGACCTGGAAACGGTGCTGCCGTCGGGCGTGCAGGTGATGAGCATCGATCCCATCGTCGCGCCCGATGGGCATGTGACCATTCGGCTGCGGGTTACCGGGGACCGCGGCAGGGCGCTCGATCTGATCCGCAACCTCGAGAAGTCGAGACATTTTGCTTCCCCGCGGCTGGCCTCGGAAACGCTGGCGACCGGACAGGGCCCGCAGAACGTGAATACGGGCGATGTCAACTTTGACATTCTGGCCGATTATCGGCCCCTGCGGCTGGAGACCAGCCATGAGAGCCAACCCGTTGCGAGTCCCAGAAAGAAACCCCACGTTGTGATGGAGGGACGGTCGACTCCATGAATCGCGGCGGTGTTTTTTCCAAATTCAACCTGCATCTCTTCCTGCTTATCGCGGTCGTCGCGGTGGACGGTTTCATTGGCGTTCGCTACGCGTTGGCGTGGCGCGCAATCCGAGCCGCGGAATCGGGCAGTTTTGTTCAGGAGGGGCTCAAGTATCAGCAGCTCCAGTCGCAGATGCAGCACCTGAACGGGCTGCCGCACAAGGTGGATGTGGCCGACGAGGACGCCCAGAAGTTTTATGACGAACGCATCCCGCCCAACTGGTCAACGATCCTGGCGCAGCTGGGCGAGGTGGCGTCGAAGAATCAGGTAAAGCTGTCGCGGGCGGCGTATGCGGGGTATGTGGCGACCGGCGGACTGACCGAGCTGCACATCGATGCGGGGCTGAGCGGGCAGTATTCGAATCTGATGCGCTTCATCAACGGCATCGAGCGCGACAAGGACCATGTGTTCTTCATCATCAATGGCATCACGCTCACCGGGCAGCAGGGTGGCCTGGTGAACCTGCGGCTGCGGCTCACGACGTATATTCGCGGAAGTGCGACGGACCTTCCCCCGGCGGGCAGTCTTGAAGGAAATCCGCAGGCCGGCGCGGAAGCCAGCCCGGTAACCAGTCCCGGGGCCAGCCCGGCCGCCAGCCCGGCCGCCAGCGGGGAGCCGCAATGAAGACCGGCCTCGACAACAAGCGGAACGTGATGATCCTGGCGGTGCTGGGCGTGGTCATGCTGGGCGCGGTGGTCTATTTCGTGATGAATGTTTTCGGTGGGGGCAGTGCTCCGCCGGCGGCGCCGCAGCAGGCGACGACGGCCGCGCAGCCGGCAGCGGCCGAGAGTCGTGGAGGCCATGCCGCGGAGAAGATTCCGCCGCTGGCCAGCCTTGACCCGACGCTGCATCCGGAAGTGATGGCGGGCGCGGAATCGCTGGAGTACAGCGGCGCGGGGCGGAACATTTTTTCCATGATGTCGGCTCCGGTGGATATTCCGAAAACGATCGCGCAGATTCGACCGAACACCCCGCCGCCGCCTCCGCCGCCGCAGGGACCGCCGCCTCCGCCGCCCATCGATCTGAAGTTTTTTGGATACGAGGCGAATAACGGCGCGAAGAAGGCATTTCTGCTGAAGGGCGACGACGTGTTCATTGCGTCGGAGGGCGACGTCGTGGACCATCACTATAAGGTGGTGAAGATCACGCCGATTTCAATTCAGGTGACGGATCTGCTCTACAACAACACGCAGACGCTGCCGCTGACGCAGAGCTGACCGAACGATCAATCGGTTAGCGAGATATCGGAACATGGAAATGGACATAGCGCATCGAGAACCCGACAACGAGCAGGGCTACATGCTGCTGGCGGTGGTTTTTCTCACCCTGCTGGTGCTCATCAGCCTGGCGGTCGCCGCGCCGAAGATTGCGATGTCCATCCAGCGCGATAAAGAGCTGGAGACGATCCATCGCGGTCAGCAATATAGGCGGGCGATCAAGCTGTACTACCAGAAATTCGGGCGCTACCCGACCTCGATCGATCAGCTCGTCGAGACCAATCAGATTCGCTTCCTGCGGAAACGCTACCTCGATCCGCTGACCGGCAAAGATGACTGGAAGCCGGTGCTCTACGGCCAGGCTCACGTGCGCCCCTTAGGATTCTTCGGGCAACAGCTCACGATGGCGGCTGGTCTGGGCACGACCGGCGCATCGATGTATACGGCGGCAGCAACGACCACGACGGATGCGAACGGCATACCCATCGCGAGCCCGGACGGGTCTTCGTCAGGTGGGACGGATGGCAGTTCAACAGCCAGCAGCGGGTCACTCAATAGCCAAGGCGGGAGCTCGGTGAATTCCGGCGCCGGCTCAACCGGCATTTCTACGATGTTCCCGCAGTCGTCAAGCTCAGGGTTTGGTTCCGGGGCTGGTTCCGGGTTTGGCTCGTCGACGAATTCGCCGACGGGTTCGCAGACCGGGCTGTCCGGAACCCCCGGCAGCAGCACCTCTGCAACGTCCTTCGGCGGGGGTGGTCCTATTGTCGGGTTCACGCTGCCGGTGGACAAGCCCTCGCTGGTCCTCTACAAACAGCAGAAGCGCTACAAGCAATGGGAGTTCAACTACGATCCCGCGGAAGATCAGGCGCAGGCGCTGGCGGGGCTGACGAACGGCGTGTCCTCGGGCGGCGTGCCCACGAATCCGAATTCGCCGAACGGGACTGGTCCCGGTACGACGACGCCGGGGTCAATTCCGCCGCCGCCAACTTCCACTCCCGGCCCTGATTCGGGCTCACCGTCTTCGCCGACGGGGCCGACCGACCCGACTTCTCCGCAATAGCGTGGCATCAAAAAAGAGAGGACCCGCCGCGCGGCGGGCCCTCTCAGACTAACGCTGAACCTGGAAAACTCAGACCTGGAAAGACGAGCCGCAACCGCAGGTGCTCTTCACGGCGGGATTGTCGAACTTGAAGCCGGCGGCTTCAAGGGTTTCGAGGTAGTCGACGACGCAGCCGTTGAGGTACATCGCGGAGGTCGCGTCGACAAAGACCTTGAGGCCGTTGAAGTCGAAGACCTTGTCCATCATGCCGGATTGGTTCTCAAAGGACATGGAGTACTGGAAGCCCGAGCAGCCGCCGCCGACGACGCCGATGCGCAGACCGGCGGGGAGCGGATCCTGGGTCGCCATGATTTCGCGTACCTTGTTCACGGCGTTATCGGTGAGCCGGACGGGTGTGGTCTTCGGCGCGGGAACCGCCTCGGGAACAGGCGCGGTTGTGGTTGTGGGTACTGTGCTGGTCGCCATGGATTGGATTCTCCTGGGGAAAACTTCTGCCCTTCCAGTGTAACGCAGGGAGGGCAGAAATCACCCATGGATTTAGATGCGGATGGAGGTGGCGGGTCGCGGGTTTGAAAGCGCGGCACAGATTCCGCTGGGCTTACGGCTCATCGCCAGGGGCGCCTTACGGCAGACTTCCCTACTGCTGCGCGGCCAGCATCTGGTAGCTGACAAAGGCGAGGCGCTTGCTGTCAGGCGCCCAGGACGGGACGTTCATGGTTCCTGAGCCCCCGATGAGATTGAAGAGAACCCGAATCCTGCGGTCGTCCAGTGACATCACGCGCAGTGCGACAGGCTTGTTGGCCGGATGGCCGGTGGTTCCCTTCTCATAGCTGATGAAGACCATCGATTTGCCATCGGGCGAGACGTGCGGGGTCCAGTTGACGTAGTCGTCGTTTGTGATCTGCTCGGGCGAAGAGCCGTCCGGGCGCATCCGCCAGATTTGCATACTGCCGCCGCGGTCGGAGTTGAAGTAGATCCATTGGCCGTCGGGCGAGCAGTCGGGGTCGTCGCTGATGCCTGTGCCGGTTGTGAGCGCGTGCTCTTCTCCACCGTCGACGGGGATGGCGAAAATGTTTCCTGATCCGTGATCGGGGCGGGTGAAGATGATGGTTTTGCCATCGGGCGACCAGCTGTGCCAGTAGGAATTCGGATGTTCGGTGACCAGGCGCGGCGTGCCGCCCGTGACGGGGACGATGTAGACGCGGGATTCCGGTTTGCCGGGAGCGCTGCAACTGATGGCGAGGGACTGGCCGTCGGGCGAGAGGCCGTGACTGCCGTTACAGTTGGTGGCGTCGCCGATCTCCAGAGGTTGGGGCGTGCCACCGTCGGCGGAGACGGTCATGATTTTGCCGGCCTGATCGAAGATGAGGGTCTTGCCGTCGTGGGTCCAGTTCGGCGCTTCAAAGCGGCCCTGCGTGGTGTAGGCAATGACGGCGCGGTGAGCGTCCTGTTCGAGGCCGATGGTCTGGAGGGTGCTGTAGAGGGCAAGACTCTGCGTCGAAGTTGAGGGTAAGGGCGCAGGTTTTTCGAGGGTGACGTGGGAGAAAACGGCTTTTTCGACTTTGTTCGCGTCGTGGGAGCAGAGACCCACGCCGACATAGAACGGCTCTTCAAGATGGAGCTGAATGCTGGCGCCGGAGGGGTTGAGCGGGGCGCCGGGGGCCGATGCTAGATACATGGTGAAGGTGTCGCCACGTTTTTCCAGGCGAAGGCGATGCGGAGCGTCGATGTTCAACTCGACGCTTTCAGTGATGGCGGATTCGGCACGACGAAATTGCAGGGCGGTCAGGCCGGAGCCGTGCAAGGCCGCGTCGGCGTAGGCGGAGCCGGCATCGAGGGTCTGACGAACGATGAGGATGGCCTTGCGATGCGGGTTGTGTTCGCCTGGAGTGCTGGGAATGCTGTCGGGAAAATCGATGTCGGCGGTGAGCGTGACGTTGCCGGAGAATTTCTTCCAGACGAAGTGGAAAGCGTCGGCTGGTCCCCAGAGGTTCGCTCCGGCTGAGGTGAGCGTGTAGGTATCCGTTGCTGGATTGAATTGAGCGGCGCCGGGAGGCATGACGGCGCCCACATCGGACTGGCCTTCGAAGATGCCGATGCTTTGCGCGTGAGCGGAGTGCGCGAAGAACAGCCCGGAGAGCGCGAGCAGCGTGAAGAACCGGAGCAAGCGGCGGCTCATGGGTTCTCTTTCGCTTCGGGCTCGGGCTTGCGATGGACGAGAGTGATGCGGCGGACCTGCGCGCGATCCAGCGTTTTTGTTTTGCCGTCGACCTTGATAACGACATCGCTGGCGGACATCCATTGCATATCGCAATTGATGATGGAGCCGTCGCGCATTTCGACGATGTCGTGGGCCGGCGTCGAGGCGGTGAGTTCGTAACTGACGCTGCCGCCGGAGACGTCGTCGGGAGCGACGGAGAAGAGATACTTGCCGCGGTTGTAGCCTTCCTTATCGAACTCGATCACGTGCGTACCGACGGCGACGTCAATGGGCTGCGGTGTCACGCCGCCGTCGCGGCCATCCAGGGTGAAGTGGGCGCCCTGCGGGTCCGTATTCACGAAAAGGTAGATGGTTTTGAGTGGCAACAGGGATTGGAGCTCGTCGGGGAGCGACTGCGGCACGAGCCGCATGGAAACCGCCTGGCCGGAGGCCATGATGCTGGTGGGAAAATGGGTGGTTTCGCCGGGCGCGAGATTCGTGATGGCGATGACGCCTTCGCCCACGCGGACATTTTTCCTGTCGAAGAGGTCGAGGTCGAAGACCGCCTGGGGAATGGGCTTGCCCCAGAGGTTCTGCACCTCGGTATCGACGGAGTAGACCTGCTGGTGTTCCACGGGCTGGAGAGCGTGGAGCCTGCCCAGGGTGAAGCGCACCACCGGCTTGGCTGGATCGGGCCAGACGGTGACGGTCGGCGCGTCCGCAGCAAAAGCGCAGGAGAGAAGGATCAGAAAAGCAGATCCAGCAGCGAGAAGAAGCCTCTTTCCGGAAACGCCGATCATAGTGGCCCGCACGGGGCCAGTATAGGGCACCACGGAGCCGAGTTGGAGGGGTTTACGCGGAGGTTCGCGTTGCGATGCGCCTTGAAAGATACGAGCGTTTGGGGTCGCGGCAGTCGCCAGCGAGAAGCGGAATTTCAGTCGCAGCACTGCGGAGGGTGCGGGAAAGCAGGCAATTTGTGAAAAAGCGAAGGTAGGTGAGCGTGTGGCTGGCTGCACTGCCCGCGAAGTTGCTGACGGCCGGGTGTGGGGAGTATGGTGCGCCCGGAGAGATTCGAACTCCCGACCTGATGCTCCGGAGGACGCAAAAAACGAAGAATCAATAACTTACAAGAAGAGCGATAAATAGCCGGGAAGTACTACGCATTGCGAGGGATAGGGCCTGTTTTTCGAGTGCGGATGTAAGCGCGTGGTGATCGCTCGGGATCGCAGGTAGGGACAAAAATGGGCACGAAATTTCGGCTATTAATTCGTCGCGTAGAAACCCAATCCTTTTGGCCTCTCGAAGATTACGGATGCGACTGAACCTCTCGGAACGTATCGAACGCGCTCATCGTTCGGTTGGATCACATAAAAGCCTGAATCGGTCTCGTCTACGATTTTCACAGTGACACTCGTCGGGTTTTTTGTGTTGTTGTCAGTTGGGACGATCCACATCTCCGCCTGTGCGGGTTGACCCCCTCCAAATGCCGCGCGAGTGTGAGGATAGACCCACAGTCCGAATATGAAGAATGGCGTCAGCGTCGGACCGACAATCACATACCAACTATTGAATTGTAACCATTTTGATTTCGGATTTGGAGCAGAACCAATCATGACCGCAAATTGTACCGTTCCCAGAAAAAAGGCAAACTGACGCGAGCCAAACTCATTGTGGCGCGGATATGAGAGCAATACGAGCGCCACAGTGAGAAGAGCGCACAAAGCCAAAAACGCCCAGTGGGTCGTCCACCGTTGCAGTGAAATACTACGCCCCCCAGCCAGCACAACCGCGTAGAGGGCGAAACCGAAAATTTGGAGCATCCAAAAGCTAATGGCACGCGGCTCCGCCGTATCGTAATGCATCATCAAGTCAAGCGCGTTGGCACCCGCGAGATCGCAACAATATAAACCCAAACCACCTGTAAACAACATCATCTGAAGACGCTGCGCGTCAGATTGATAATTATTGGCGCTCCTGAAATAGGATCGGACCCAGTAGGCCAAATAGACAGCGCCCGATCCAAGAGCTACAAACAATAGACCAGCCGCTGCAACTTTTGGACGAAGTGGACTAATCTCATCGACGCCGAGTGATGCATGGTAGATCGAGATAATGAGATAACCACTCCCATACACGGCAGCGATAACAAAGACCCAGCCTTTCGAGAGAAGCTCGAAGGTCTCCCGAAAGGATGCTATTCGTGCAGTCGTAGGGGTAGGAGCAGAACTCGGTACAGGCGCAGGCGCGGGATCGGGAACAGGTGTGAGAGCAGGGGCGGGCGATGGATTCGGAGCAGGGGCGGACTGATCGTTCAACGTCGCCATAATGAGAATGCGGTCCGTCGGTCCTTACTTCATACCTCTCTTCTGTTTCGCCCAACGTGCCCTCTGTGCGGCTGCGATCCGCGCACGGCCCTCAGCACTCATGACAGAGCGCTTTTTCTTGGTGGGCGTGGCGCTGTGCCTATCCTGACCGGCGAGGAGTGCGCGGGCTTGCTCCAGGCGGGCAATTTCAGAATCGATGGCGGAAATAAGATCGGTTGTGTTCATGGAGAATAGTGTAGCGCCGCAGACCCTGACCCAGACGTATGATGGGCCGTGCATGACTGGAGGAGCTATGACATTCAGGCGAGGGATGAAGCGTCTGGCGCTTTTCCTCGGTGCCCTTGGCGCTGTTGTTGGCGGTGTTGCTTCGTCCATCGAATTAGACAATTTGATTACCCAGAGATCGAATCACAGGAAATTTGAGCAGCTAGTCTCTACTGATGTTGTACAGCAGCAGCGGAAGCTCCTGAAGTCTATTCCTCCGCCGCCAAACGGCGAGGACTTCTTCCCGAATCCAGACTACAAGTTACCCGCCGTGCAAGGCGAGATGAACAAAAGCGGAATTGCGGAAATACATTGGACGCCCGACCATGAGGTCGATTACCTCAAAACCGTTGATGGGCAATACTATCTTGCGGGGTCCGCTCCAAGGTGGTGGCAATATTTCTTAACCCTCACACTCCCAATCGTCGGGTTCTTCATCCCATGGGGCTTGGTCACCGCCTTGGTGTGGGTTTGCTCCGGGTTCATCGAACCTCAAGCATGAGGGGTTGAGGTCACAGGTTTCTTCCCCTGCATCTGATCGAACTTCTGTTTATAAGACCGGCATTGAACGATGTGATTGGCGACCCGGAGGATTTCAGCGGGAGGGATCTTTGTATCCACGGGGCGGACAGGAGAGTTTCAGGTAAGGATCGGGGATCGATGCGGCGGGATCGGAGAGGCTGGCGGATCGGTACAGCGTAGCCGATACGTTCATCCGTCCGAAGATGCCGTGATCAATGCGATGTCTCGGCTCAATCCGGCTCACGGTGGGCACAAAATGGGCACACCCCGGAAAACCGCATTTTGGAAAGCGGAGAGAAAACACCAGAAGTGATTGAAGGAAAAGGGGAAGGATGGTGCGCCCGGAGAGATTCGAACTCCCGACCTGATGCTCCGGAGGCATCCGCTCTATCCAGCTGAGCTACGGGCGCGTTCTCTCAGGATACTACGATGAGGCCGCGCGAATCGCGCCGCGGGCGGCCTCGGCAACGGCGGCAATGTGGGCTGGACCAGTGCGGCAGCAGCCTCCCACAGCCTGGGCGCCGGCGGCATACCACTGGCGAGCCAGCTCACCAAAATGGGCCGCGGATTCGCCATGGCGGGACTGCGGGAACCGCGACTCGCCCAGCCCGGAATCCAAATGCCTGGACTCCAACTGTTCGGGCTCGAACTGCCCGGAATCAAAATGCCACGTGCGTGTAGCGGCGTCCCACGTCTCCCCGGAGTTGGGATACACGATGACCGGCAGCGGTGCATGCTTGCCGGATGGTGTCCGGGCCTGACTTCCTGCCTGCTCTTCGGCCTGGCTTCCGGCTTCCCATCCGGCGCGGGCTTCCCCGATCAGCGCGGCGACCAGGTGCGGCGCCGTGCAGTTGATGCCGACCGCCGCCACCTGCGGCGATCGGGCGAGCGCCTCTGCGCACGTCTGCAGCGGTTCTCCATGGGCCACGTGGACAGCGTCGCGGCAGGTGAATGAAATCCAGGCGCTGAGCGCCGGCGTCCGCTCGAGGGCGCGCAGGATGGCCTGCGCTTCTTCGAGCGAAGGGATGGTTTCGAAGGCGATAAGGTCGGCGTGTGCGCTGCTGGGTTCCGCCAGCACGGCAAGCCGTTCCGCGTGGAAGGCCACCAGATCGTCAAAACCGATCGCGTAGCGGCCGTGATATTCGGCTCCGTTGTGGAGGGCCGCGCCGTAGGGGCCGAGCGAGGCCGCGATCCAGACACGGCGGGGATTTTCGAGGGCGTACACGGCGCGTGCCTGTTCGGCGATCTCGACGGAATGACGGAGGGCGGTGGCGGCTCGACGGGCGGGGTCCATTGGTTCGCCCGGATCGGCGACCGGAGGCTGCGCGAGTTCGCGATAGCCGAGCGCCGAAACCTGATAGCTTGCGGTCGAGATGCAGTCGGCGCCGGCACGGAGATAGTCCAGATGAACCGCGGCGATGGTTGCTGGCGAGTGGTCGAGCACATGCGCGGACCAGAGTGGGCCGGAGATGTCCGACCCGCGGCGCTCGAGCTCGGTGGCCAGGCCGCCGTCGAGCACGCGGATGTTCGAAAAGGAGATGGAGTTACCCGGGATCACGGGAATCAGTCACACACGAGAAGATGGTCACGGGGCGAACTGCGGCCCCGTTCTCATTCTCTACTGTGACTGAGGAAGAAGTGAAATTTCCCGCCTGGAGAAGAATCAGAGAGTATTGCCGACGGTGTTAAAGAAGGTGGAAATCCGGGTTGCCAGGGTATTCATAGAAGCGACAAGCGCGAGAGCCATGACCGCTATGATCATGGCGTACTCGATAAGGTCCTGGCCGGATTCGTCCCTGATGAAGTCGATGGATCTCTGTGATGCGACGTTCATTGCAGTCTCCTAACGGCTGTGAGCGGCGGCGGGTCGAGGCCAGGCGACGCTGGGTGACGCGATACTCCGAGTGGACTACAGCGGGCAGGGAACCACAATAACTAAGCGGTGCTATTACCTTGGTGACTGGGGAGCGGCCGGCGGGCCCCGGAGCACGTTTCCGTTAATCGTCCTCTTTTCTTTTCTCTACCGCCGAATTTCCCAATGAACCTTTCGACCCTACACTGGATCAGGCTCTGGAGCAGACCAAAGCCTTCAGGCAAACACCATGACCCCAGCCATCGAATTCCGCGATGTCTGCTTTCGAACGGGCGACGGCCGCCTTCTTCTCGACAGAATCTCGCTCGCGGTCGAAGAAGGCACCACCACCGCCGTCCTCGGCCGCAGCGGCTCCGGCAAAACCACGCTGCTGCGAACCGTGAACCGCATGGTCGAGCCAACCAGCGGGGAAGTGTTGGTCGACGGAAGAAGCGTCCGCGAGGCCGGCCTCATCCGTCTCCGCCGCAGCGTGGGCTACGTCATCCAGGAAACCGGCCTCTTCCCCCACATGACCGCGGAGCGCGATGCCGCCCTGGTCCTCGAAGCGCAGGGTCGTCCGCGCGAGGAGCGGCTCCGCCGCAGCCACGAGCTGCTCAAAGCAGTCGGACTCGACCCGAAGCAGTTCGCCGGTCGCTATCCTTATCAGCTGTCGGGCGGCCAGCGCCAGCGCGTGGGCCTGGCACGCGCTCTGGCTGCGGAGCCGAGCGTGCTCCTGATGGACGAGCCCTTCGGCGCACTCGATCCGCTCACCCGCGCCGAGATGCAGGACATGCTGCGCGCCTTGCTCGCCCGCCTGAAGAAGACAGTCCTGCTCGTGACCCACGATCTGGATGAAGCGCTCTACCTCGGCGACAGAATCGTGCTCCTCAGCGAAGGCAGGCTCGTCGCGAATCTCGAGCCGAATGAATTCCTCCGCTCGCGCGACCCACAAATCGAAGCCTATATCCGAGCCTTTCACCGCGGCGAACAAAGCGCCGCCTCAGGCGCGATTGCAGCCCCGCCGATTGCAACCCCCGCGGGGGGTCAGAGCGCATGAGCGGGTTCCTGGGCGAATACGGCGGCGAAATCGCCGAGCTCACCGTCGAGCACCTCTGGCTTACCGGAGCAGCGATGATCTTCGCCACGGCGATCGCAGTGCCGGTGGGCGTCTGGCTTACGCGGCGCCCCGGCTGGGCGAAGCCGGTGATTGGCGCCGCAAATATTCTGCAGACGATTCCTTCGCTGGCCATGTTTGGCTTCCTTCTGCCTCTGCCCTGGCTGGGCGAGCGCGCCGCACGCGTGGCCATCGTCGCCCTCTCGGCCTATGCGCTGCTGCCGATCCTGCGCAACACCTATGCGGGCATCCAGGGCATCGACCGTTCGCTGATCGAAGTCGCCCGCGCTCTCGGCCTCACTGACGCGCAGCGTTTCTTCAAGGTCGAGTTGCCTCTTGCGGCATCCTTCATCCTCGCCGGCCTCAGAACCGCCACCGTAACCTGCGTCGGGATTGCCACCATCGCCGCCGCAGTCGGCGCCGGCGGCCTGGGCGAGTTGATCTTTCGCGGCGTAGCCTCGGTCGATAACCGCCTGGTCCTCGCGGGCGCCATTCCCGCTGCGCTTCTGGCCCTCGGCTGCGATGCCGCGGTGGGCCTGCTTGAACGGTGGTTCCGCGTCCCTGGACCCAGCGCAGCTGCGGACACGGCCCGATGAGGAGGGAATTCGTCACCGTCGCGGTGGCTTTTTGTGTGACCCTGGCAGGATGCGCCCCGCCCCGCCCCGCCGACCCCGTCATCGGCGCCAAGAATTTCACCGAACAGGTCGTGCTCGGCGAGCTCCTCGCCCAGGAGATCGAAGCAAAATCCCACCTGAAAGTCGAACGCCGCTTTTATCTCGCCGGCAGTTACATTTGCCAGCAGGCCATGCTTGCCGGACGCATCGACGGTTATCCGGAATACACCGGCACCGCGCTGACCGCCATCCTCAAGCAGCCCGTCGATCGCGATCCGCAGTCGGTGCTCAGAACCGTCCGCCAAATGTATCAGTCGCGGTATCAACATTACCGTAGGGCCGCCCTTCGGCTTCGAGAACACCTTCGCCATGGTCATTCGCGGAGACGATGCGAAGCGTCTGCACCTGAGCGCCCTAAGCCAGGCCGCACAGTACACACCCCAATGGCGTCTTGGCGTTGGCTACGAATTCGAGCAGCGCCCCGATGGCCTGCCCGGCCTGAGCGCAGCCTATGGCTTGAAGTTCGACGGGCCGCCCCGAACCATGGACCTCGGTCTCCTCTACCGCGCCCTCCAGGCCCATCAGGTCGACATGATCGCCGCCAACTCAACCGACGGCCCCATCAAGGCGCTCAACCTCGCCGCGCTCGAGGACGACAAGCACTACTTCCCGCCCTACCAGGCAGTGCCCCTCATTCGCGACGACGCCCTGCGTCGCTGGCCGCAGATCGTCGTGGCTCTGGCAGCCCTCGCCGGCCAAATCAGCGCCGACGAGATGCGTGCGATGAATGAAGCGGTCGACGGCCAGCATCGCGATCCCGCCGATGTAGTCCGCGAGTTTCGCAGCCGCAAGGGTCTGTGACGCGCTGGCAACAACAAAGGCCGCCTCGTGGGCGGCCTCTTCACGAATTGAAGACCTGCTAATCCCCGGCGGTCGACGACACATACTGCGTGGCATGGTTGCCATGCGGAACAGCCGCCACGCACGTCGCGGTGCCGGTTACCGAGTAAGGCGAATTCTGCACCCCGGTCAGCTCTCCGGTATTTGGATTGAGCTGGGCCGCGGCCACCGCGTTGAACTGCGAGAGAGAAGAGTAAACGTATCGCCCCAGCGCCGGATCGACCAGGATGCACGTTGGCCCCGGGTCGCCCGTCGAGAACGTATTCGATGCCAGCGCGGAAGGCGCGCCGTTCGATTGCGAAATCGTATATTCGCTCAGCGTCGATGAGTTGTAATTCGTCACGTACAGATACTCATCGCGAGGATCGATCACCAGATTCACCGGAAAAATCCCCGTGGTGAAGGGGCCATTCGTCAGCGGCTGCAGCGTCCCGCCGGAGAGAATGTCGTACACGATGAGTTGGTTCTGCACGCTGTCCGTGGTGTAGAGGAAGCGGCTGGTCTGATCGACCGCGATGCCTGTCGGCGTGGTCCCGGCGGCAAATGGGCTCCCAGGAATACTGGCCAGCACCCCCGTCGAACTCACAGAAAATCCGGAAATCGTCCCCTGCGCGGGGCAGCCCGCCGGCGTCGGAGGCGGCGTCGCCGTGCGTGGGCGGAGCAGTGGTCACAACCACAGAGTTCGTGTTCGAGACAAACACATAGTTTCCACTGGGAGCAACCGCTACTCCGCCAGGGAAGCACTGCAGCGCCGTGTAGGACAGGCCCCCGCTTGCGACCGGCGAACCCAGCGAGCCATCGGCGCTGACCGGGAAAACGACCAACGCGCCAGGACCGGGCGCCGTGTCCGAAATCCAGCCTGATAATAGTCGAGAACAAAGAGCAGCGTCCCGGTTTTGTTGAGGGCCAGCGCCACCGGCTCGGAACCAGGCGTCGAGTATGCCTTGGCAAACACCAGTTGGCCATCGGTGCCGATAGCGAACTCCGCAATGTTATTGCTGCCGTGATTGGCAACGTAGAAATACTGCCCGTTGGCGGACGCAACCTCCGCGACAGGATTCGCCCCCTGAGACGATACCGGCGACCCTGCGACCGGACTGATTGCCCCCGACTGGGAATCGACGTGATACGAGTTGATCTGGCCGTTCCCTCCGCTGCCTGCGGCGCTGCTGTTCGAGGTGACAAAGAGATAGTCGATCGTGTCGCTGGGGCTGCATGAGGTTATCACCAGACCCAGCCCCACACTCGCTGCAACGGCCAGTAAACCCTGACCGATTCTCGTCAACTTCATGCTGATCCTTCGTCCCTCGCGGGAACCACCTGACATTTTAGATTCCGCCCTGCCGGCCGAGAAATCCCCTGCGGCCAACGATGCCGCGGATCAAGTTCCATTCTTATTGCCGCCCGCGTGGGGCACAGCCGCCACGCAGGTAGGCTGTCCTGATGAGGCGTAGGGAGCGCCCTGATTGGTAATCAGCATTCCCGTGGACGGATCCAGTTCAGCCCCCCCAATCGATCCGCCGATGTAATCGGAAGTGTAAAGAAATCGCAGTGTATCCGGGTCGGCAAGAACGCACAGCGGTCCCGAAGAGCCGGCATTGCTGGTCGCTATCGGCGACGGCACCCCGGAATTGAGAGAGTAAGTGCTGAGCGAGCCGTCCTTGTAATTGGTGACGTAGAGATACTTACTGGACGCCGAATTCGTCACCACCGTGCCGCCCATCGGCATGGTGCCGGTCCCGGCGGTCGACGCCAGCGAAATCCCGCCGCCTGACCCGATTGAAAACGTGTAAAGCTTGTTCAGGGCGCTGTCCGTCACATAGATCGAGCCATTGCCCGGATCGGCGATGACACCGGTAGGTTCGGAGCCGGCGCCCGTAGAGAAAGGGCTGCCAGTCACCGGAGTGACGCTGGAGGAACTGACCGAGAAAGCCGACACCGTCCCGTAGGCCGGGCACGATGCCGGTAAGATCGGCACGGTTCCCGTGACCGGCGGCGACGTTGTTACCACCACCGCGTTCGTATTCGTTACGTAGACGAAATTGCCGTTCGGCGTGATGGTCAGATTGGTGGGGAAGCATTGCACAGAAAAGTAATTCGCAGCTCCCACGCTCAACGCCGTTCCTAACGAGCCGTCGGCGTTAATCGGAAAGACGATCAGCGCCCCCGGCCCAGGATTCAGGTCCGTGAACGACGGCTGCCCCGGCGCCGCCGGCTCGTAGTAATCCAGCACGTACAGCGCGGTACCGGTGGCATTGATCGCCAGCGCCACCGGCTCCGTGCCCGGAGTATTCGTCGTCGTCAGCGGATACAGCTTCCCGTCCGTCCCGATGGCGAACTGCACAATCGTGTTGTCGTCGTGATTGGCGACATAGAGGTTTTTCCCATTCGGCGACGCAACCTCAGACACAGGATTTCTTCCGCCCGAAGGATAGGGCGAGTCGGCAATCTGGTGCAGCGCACCGGACTCGGAATCGACCTTATAGACATTGATCTGCCCAGGATTCAGCAGATTGCTCGTCACATAGAGATAGTCGACCGTGTTGCTCGCCCCGCACGAGAGCATGAACATCGACAAACCCGCTGTCGATGCGGCCGCCAGCAGCCGCCCGCCCCATTGCCTCAACTTCTTATGTCGCAATCCTGCCCGCATCAGTCTGTATTGGAACTATAGAGGCACCACGTCGGAGTACCCACCGTGGCAAAAGAAGAAGCCTTGTTGAGGTTTCTGAGGATGCCCGTGTTGGGGTCAATGAGATTACCGGTTATCAGGCTGGAACCCGCATCGGCGGTGTAGAGGTACTGGTGCGAGGGATCCTCGAAGATGCAGACCGGCGTCGCTCCCGTGCCGAAGTAGCCCGGCGCCAGGGTCGTCAGGTCTCCGGTGCTGGTGGTGATATTGAAAGCAGTAATCACACTGCCGGATTGATAAAGGGCTGGCGACTGGGTATTCGTTACGTAAAGGAACTTAGAACTGCTGTCCGTCGTCAGTGCCGTCATACCGGCGGCGCCGGAGAAATTCGGAAACGCCCCGCCCGAGATCGCCGAGAGCAATCCGTTCCCGCCCTGCGTAAACGTAAAAATCTGGTTTGTGCCGTTATCGAGAATGTAAATATAGCTGCCCGAAGCGCTGGCTCCGATATAGCTGATATTTGTCGCGCCACTGATGGGCTGCGCCCCCCCCGGCACCTGAATCAGCTGCCCGCTGGTGTTCGCGGAGTACGCGTAAACCACCTGGGTATTGCCGCTCGCCGGATCGCTGGCTTCCGCCGTGTAAAGATACCCGGACGCCAGGTGGAAGTCGATCGGCCCGCACCCCACCGGAAAATACGACAGCGGCGAGCCCAGCGCGTTTTGCTGCTGCTGATTCTGCACCAGGAAAAGCCGCCCGGTCGATGAATCGATGTTGTATACAGTCACATCTCCGGCAGGCCGATAAACGGCGCTCGTCGAGTCATAACAGGGAGTAGCTGCGCTGATGCTGCTCGAGGCCGGCGTTACGTTGGGAGTCGTGCCCGGCTGATATTCGTCGAGGACGTAGAGCAGATTCCCTCCCGGCCCAAGCGCCATCCGGATCGATCCCAGGCCCTGGCTCGGATAAGACAGCTGGTAAGAAAGGGAGCCATCTCCACCCACGCTGAACAACGCGATATTGCCGCCCGTCCAGGTGATCGTTCCATCGGCGGCCTTGCTGGGTTTCCCCTCGTTCAGCACATACACGTACCGGCCGCCCGTAAGCAGAACGGCGCGGATGGGGTTGCTTCCGACTGTGCTGATCGCGCCTCCCGGCGCCGGACTCAACACCCCCGTCTCGTTGTCTTCCTTGTAGGACTGGATCTGGTTGTACTGGGAGCCGATGACGAAGACGTAAGCCTCGGTGTAGTCATAATGGCAGGATTGAGTCCCAAAACCGATGACCAGAGATGCCGCCAGTGCCAGAGCGATCCGGCCGAATTTACTAAACTTCATGCGCTTCCTTCACGCCGAGCCACCCAGCAGGGCGGCCGCGACAAGCTGTAGGGATAATCCCGGTCCATTGTAAATGGAACGGAGGTGTTATGCCGCCACCAGGCACAACTGGGCCGGCCAGGGCTGAAACGGCGGCCTTCGGTCCTGTACGTTTAGACGTGCGATCACCAGACTCGGCAGGCGTTTTCCGGCATCATCGGCTGCCCTGTGTGGCAGCCAAACGCTTTCCCGAATTCGTCGAAATTCCGCACCACCCCGTCCACGCGGAACTGCCCGGGCGAATGCGGATCGACCTTGGCCGCCATGCGCGAGTACTGCTCGCTGCGGTTCTCACACCAGACCTGAGCGAACGAAATGAAATACCTCTGCGCTTCCGTGTAGTTGTCGATCTTGTCGTCGATGCTCTTGCCCTGCTGCGCCAGTGTGCTCTGCAACGCCTGCCATGCGATCCGAATCCCGCCGTTATCCGCCGTATTCTCGCCCAGCGTCAGCTTGCCGTCGAGGTTCACTCCGGGAACCGGCTCGAAGCCGTGATACTCGTTGATCTCGCAGTCCAGCCTCTGGTTGAACGCCTTCTGATCCGCTTCCGTCCACCACGGCTTCACGTTCCCGTGGCCGTCGTACTTGCTTCCCTCATCGTCGAACCCGTGCGTCATCTCGTGGCCAATCACCACTCCGATGGCCCCAAAGTTTACCGCCGGATCCTTGCTGAAATCGTAAAAAGGCGGCTGCAAAATCCCAGCCGGAAAATTGATGTCGTTCATCGGCGGATCGTAATAGGCGTTCACCGTGGGTGGTGTCATGCCCCATTCCTTCTCGTCCACCGGCTTGCCCACCTTGTTCAGCTCGTAGTTAAACTCGAACTCAGCCGAGTGATCGAGGTCTTCGACGAAGTCCGTGCGCGTCACCTCGAACTTTGAGTAGTCCTTCCACTTATCCGGATAGCCGATCTTCTGCCGGAATTCGTCCAGCTTCTCTTCCGCCTGCTTTTTCGTCTCGTCCGTCATCCACGGCAACGCCTGGATATCGGCGGCCAGCGCCTTCTTGAGCGCGGCCACCAGTTGCTCCATGTTCTGCTTCGCCTGGGGCGGGAAATTCTCCTTCACCCAGTCCTGCCCCACGGCCTCGCCCAGCGCCCGATCCGTGGCCGACGTGCACCGCTTCCAGCGAGCCGTCTGTTCCGCCTGACCCTGCAGGGTTTTCTGGAAAAAGTCGAAGTTCGCATCCGCATACGGCTTCGAAAGCCAAGACGCCACTCCGCTGATCGCATGAAATTTCAAGTACGCTTTCAGCGCGTCCAGGCTCTGGTCCGCGATCACCTGGTTTTCCGTTTTGAAGAAGTCCGGCATGCCCACATTCAGATCGTTCACTTTAGGGGCATGCACCCCGGCGAAATAAGCCGGCCAGTCGAAGTTCGGCTCCAGCTGCTCCAGCTCCGCCAGCGTCTTGATGTGGTAAACCTTGTCCGGATCGCGCAGATCCACGCGTGGCATCGCGCCCTTTGCAAGCGCCGTCTCGATCTCCAGCACCTGCCCCGCTTTCTTCTTTGCCTCGTCCTCGCTCTCCCCTGTCAGCTTGAAGATCGTAACAACGTAGTCAAGATACTTCTCCCGAATCTCCTTCATGTGCGGATTGTCTTCGAGATAATAATCGCGATCCGGCAACGTGAGGCCGCCCTGATAAACCGCCTCAATCTGCTTCGTCGAATCCTTTTGATCCTGCTCCACGCCAAACCCAAAGAACACCCCCGTCGGAGTCTTCGAGTCCAGATACGCGTCCACGGCGGCGATCTCCTTCTTGTCCTTGATCGCGTCGATACGCGCAAACAGCGGCAAAACCGGCTTGTCCCCCAGCTGATCCGCCAGATCGGAGTTCATGCAAGCCGCGAAGAAATCTCCATATTTGTGCTGCAGCGGCGTCGTCGGCGAGTCCGCCGCCTTTTTCAGGTCTACATAGAGCAGGTAACGGTTCCGCTCCGCAAGTTCGTTGAAACGCCCCCAGGCCGGATGATCCCCAGGTATCGGATTGTTCTTCCGCCAGTTGCCGCACGCATATTGGAAAAAGTCGGTGCACGGATCGGCCGACTTGTCGATCGCGTTCAGGTCGAAGCTGTGAATCGCCTTCGGTTCCGTCGGCGTCTGCGAAGAGGCAGTGTCCGGAGAAGTAGCAATCTGTTGTGCGAAAAGGGCGATGGGACTCAGCAGAAAAACGATGGCGGCATGGCGCCAGGCGGATTGAACTACGCGCATAAACTCCTCGGGCGGCAAGCGGGAGCCGCGTTGAATGTGTGAAAAGACGATACCACGCCGCGAAAGATGGGGTGTAGAGGCCGGCCGCAGCCCAGTGCACGCGCCGAACCAGCTCAGAAAACCTTCACGTGGAAGGTCAGATACTTCTTCGGATCCTTGCGAATCGCCCCGATCAGATCGCTCGTGCTCGTCATCACCGTGTTGGCATTGTCGTAGAGCTTGCGGTCCTTCAGCAGCGCGCCCATCGTCCCCTGGCCCTGGTTCAGCTGCGTCAGAATCGCGTCGAGCTTGTTGACCGTATCGCTCAGCTTCTCGGCCATCTTCGGATCCTTCGTCAGCATCCCGATGCTGCCCTTGCCCGAATTGATCGTCGCCGTGATCTCATTCAGGTTGTGCGTCGTCTGCTTCAGCTCGTTGTACAGCGTGTCGTCTTTCAACAGCTTGCCCATCGACCCCTTGCCTTCGTCCAGTTGTGTGGAGATGTCCTGCAGCTTGCCCACAACGTCGTTGGCGCGGTTATAGAGCGTGTCGTCGTTGATCAGCTTGCCCACCGAGCCTTTGCCATTCGCCACCGAATCGACCAGATCCTGGAGCTGGTTCAGCGTCAGAACAGCCTTGTGATAAAGGGTCGGGTCGTTGATCAGCAACCCAATCGATCCCTTGCCTGACGTCAGGTCGTCTGCCAGCGAGTTTACTTTTGCCAGAATCGTATCCAGCTGCTGGATCGTCCCCTGGCTGGCCTGAATCACATCCTGGATATTTGGCGTCTCCGTCGTCGGCAGCTCCCCGTTGTTTTGCGCGTAGCCGCCGTGCGCGTACTTGCTGTCGATATCCACTACCGTGTCGCCCAGCACCCCCATCGTGGTCAGGCTCGTCTTTGAGTCCTCTCGGATCCCATTCTCGAACTTCTTGTTGACTCGCATCGTCACTTCAACCGGCGTCAGTTTCCGCGACGGAACAATCTTGATGCCCGTCACGCTGCCCACCGTCACCCCCTCGAGGCTGACCGGCGCGCCGATCTTCAGTCCGGCAGAATTTTCAAAATAAGAGCGCAGGGTCAGATGCCCGGTCCAGAACCCGCCCGTCGAGTTCGACATCAGGAAGATCAGCGCCGCCAGCGCAGACAGCGCAACGATCACCAGTACCCCCACTTTCAGTTGTGACCATCGCACTTCCTGTTGACCAGGCACGTTTTTCCTCGGGAAAAAGGAGACAAGAATCGCTGCGCAGAGGATATCAGACGGCAACAGCCGCCCATCAACCCAGCCTCTTCGATGAGCCGGAAGAAAGATACGTTGCAGAGCTGCCGAATCCTGTTGGCTGAAATCCGAATCGGCCAGGTCCATCCCCCGGCAGACCCAGGACAACAGCCACCGTCTCCCTTCAGCGCGCCCCGTAATCCGTCGCCGTTCCGGTGCGCCCGTTCAGAACCGAAAAGCTCCCGTTGCGCGACGCCGTTACCTCCAGATCGTTCCCCGTATCCGCGCCATGCAGGTTCGCGATGAACTTCTCCGGCGGATTGCCCGGCCCCGCTTCCTCTGAGTAGTGCAGCGCCCAAAGCGCCTCAAGCCCCGGAATCCTGCGCAACGTCTCCACCGTCGGCTTCGACCCGCCTTTCCTGGCGCCGTTATCCATAATCGCCACGCGCGGAGTGATGGCGTCCACCAGCGCCGGACTGGAACTCTGATACCACCCGTGATGCGAGACGATCAGGATGTCTACATGTCCGATCACGTTGTTCGGACACATCATCTCCATTTCCTTATCCCACGTCAGATCGCCCAGATCGAGGATCCGCAGCCTGCCCCAGGTAATCAGCGTCCCGACCGAGCGCGCGTTTTCCGTCTGATCGGCAGGCCGCGTCTCAGATTCCATGCAATAAGGATTCGCCTGACCCGCGCCAGGCAATGGCTTGTCGATGAAGTTGCCGTCCGCCGTGAGCACACGAACCGAAAGGCCCGGGATCGGCAGCAAATCGCCAGGCTTTGCGACGACATGGCCGTATTTCCCGCTGTCCAGCACCTTCCGGTACCCCTCGTACGACCCCTCTGTAGCCTTCTCTCCGGTCTCCCGGTTGGGCCCATGGTCGATGAACGCTCCCACAGGGATCCGCTCGACCAGCTGCGGCACCCCACCGGCGTGATCGATGTGGTAGTGAGTCAGCAGCACGTCGTCGATGCGCGAGATGCCGGCCCGCTTTGCGGCCGCCGCGATGCGGTCCGCGTCCCGCCCCGCATTTCCCGGCCAGCCTGTATCGATCAGCAGGGACTGTCCAGCGGGCGTGACGAACAGCGTAGACTGCCCGCCCTCCACATCGACAAAGAAGATTTTCAGCTCGTCGGAAGGATGCTGAGCAAGAAGGGTGGCGCAGGAAACCAGCAAAAAGCAGACGAGAGATGCAACGGGGCGCGCAAAACGAAGCGCAGGCTTCATGGAAGACTCCGATGGGCTCAGGTTTCTCAACCGAGCCATCATAGACCCCGCTTACAGCCGAGGGAAAAGTCGACAACCGGTTCCGGTTATCCGATCAGCGAATCAGAAACCCCAGCCCCGCCGTCACCAGCCCTGCCAGCCCAAACACCATCCCCATGTACCAGTAGATCCGCTGCTTCGCCAGCAATGTGATCGAGGTGATGACCAGAGAGATTTCGAGCAACGCCTCGCCCAGGTCGAACCGATCCGCGCGGTGCTCCGATCGGCCCACCTCCGCTTCGAGCTCCTTAGCCGTCTTCTCAGTCTCCGCCAGATCCTGGTTCCACTTCTGCAGATGGCTCTTGTAACCGTCACGGATACTATCCGCCGACTGCTCGTCCCGGATCGGCAGCGTCGCCAGCATGTCCGACATTAGCTGCGTATCGTACTGCCGAATCTTGTGCGCCTGATAAAGGCTCCACTGATCGCTCGCCCGCGCCTGCGCCAGCACCGCCTCCGTGTGGGTACGATGCCCCAGCACCGAGACGATGGCCACAAATACCGCCAAAATACTCATCGTGAAACTAACCGGCTGCAGGCTGCGATCGCCCGCAGCATGATGGTGCTGTTCCTGGAGTTCGTGAGCTTCGTTGGCTTCCATAGGTTCTGCGGACAGTGGCTTTGCGCGGCTTTATCTGGTCGGGGCAGGTGCTGAGGCGCTCCGGTTATCGCTCCCACCCCCGCTCCCGTACTCGATAATCGTCACGATTCGGTTGCGGAAATCGTCGTACGTCGGAGCCCCGTCCATCGTGCCCATCGTCGCGGTGCTCCCCCCAAAGACGCTTTCAATCGCAAAACGGTGCAGCGTCGCCCCGGCGATGTCGGGGTGCTCCCGATGGTACGCCGCCTGATCCTCATCGTCGGCCGCGAAAGCATAATAGCCGTTCGATACCCCCTTCGCGTCGGATACCGTGAACCGGAACCACTCGTGATCCGGCCCCTGTGGCTCAAAATATTCAACCGCCTCAACGGCTCGGTCGCCCACATGGAATCGCTCGATCACAATCCCCTGCGTTTTGGTTGCCGCCGGATGCCGGCCATCGGCATGATACCCGCGCAGAATCGACCGCTCAACATCGCGATCCTTCCGATCCCCGGTCTCCGCAAACGCCTCCAGCAGCCCCGCATGCACATCGGTGCTGCCCGGCCACGCGGCCTGCGCATTGTGGAAACACACCAGCGCCTCGTCCGGCTTGCCGTCATCCAGCATGAGCGTCCCAATCATGAAGCTCGCCTCTGCGTTGCCGGGGTGAGCGTCGAGGATCGCCTCCGCCTCGCGGAGCGCCTCCTCGCGCCTGCCCGAGAGCAGGTCAGCCCGCACATTCACGAAATCGGAATTCTGCAGCATCGACGACATTCGAGGCATAGGCGGCGAACAGATTGGGTGCTGCGGTGGTCCCCCAGCGACGGCAAGGCTCGGTGAAAAGGCGAGCAGCACAACAGCGGCGCCGCGATGCGCCCTCAGACGCCGCCAAAAGACCTGGAGCACAACCTGGGGAGGTGTGATGTGCATTAGGCTCCAGTATGCGGCCTCGGAGCCGCGACCGAGAAGCAAAAAAAGGAGTCTCGCACCTCAGGAATATAGACAGAAAAGGACCGCCCCCGCGCGGTCCTCTCATTCCTGCCCAACTAAACCGCCTTTACAGCCGGAAATAAATGCCCACCATCGGCTCCGCCGTGTGCGTAAAGGTGCTCGTCGACGAAAAGAGGCTTGTCAGATTCGGCGAAGAATACAAGTTACCGCGGTACTGCAGCCGCAGCCCGATATGTGGCAACAGCCCCCAGTCCAAACCCGCTCCGTAAACGTACACCGGCTTGTAGGTCGTGCTTGTGCTGCTGGCGGAGGTAGTCGTCGTTGTGCCGGCCGGGTTTGCGCAGACGGGGCAAGGACCGATCGTGGTCACCGTTGCCGTGCTGTTCGACGGCACATCGAGCAGCAAGCCAACCCCCAGCACTCCAAAAGGCCGCAGGTTCGCAATGTGTACCGAAGGCACCCAGTCTGCGGTAACTTCGTGAGCATTCGCCGCGACCGACTCCGTCGAACTGGAGCAGCCAATCGTCGGGCAGGCGCCGCCCGGGCCCGTCGTATAGGTCTGGTTGGCGCGATTGAATGAATACGTAGCCTCAAACCCCAGGATGGGATTCGAAATGTGCCGCAACTCCAGCAGCCCGCCCGCCTGATTCGCCGGACTCTGCCGCGTCCCGTTGCCATTCGTGGTTCCGCTGAACGCCCCATAAACGCTGGCGGAGACACTCGTCTGAGCCAAAGCGCCCTGGGCCAGATAGGCGACAGCCAAAGCCACCACAGACAAGACATATGTTTGAACCCGATGAATTCGCATAGGGGATCTCCAAAGAAAAACTGTACGCTGTCTCGCCCCGGTTACACTTACCGGTCAAAGGCTCCGGCTACCGGCTACCGGCCACAGGCCACAGGCCGCCGGCTACCGGCTACCGGCTACCGGCTACCGGCTACCGGCTACCGGCTTAAATTAAGACGCCAACCCCGAAATTATGTTGTGCGGTCGACTATCTGCCCGGGCTAGCCTCGAGCGGCTGCCGCGCCTCCCGCAGCAGATACCAGCAGCCCATCGAAATGCAAACCGCCGCCAGAACCAGGCCCACAGCCGCAAAGCTCTCCGCCGGCCCAGTCACCAGAGAAGCGAAGTCTATATGAAAGGACGGCCTCCAGGCTCCCGATTCCGACCCGTGGGAGTGGGACAGAAGCCAAGCGAACGAAGCCACTGCATACACCCCCGTCAGGGCCCGCAGCGCCCGAAACCAGAGCTCAGCCCGGTGCCGCAGATGCAGCCGCGCCCGCCGTCGCGCCTCTATCCACACGAACTCGGCCTCGGGCACCCTTGCAACAAGGCCCATGTGTTCCGACTCACCAAGCAAAGCCTCGGACACAGCGCGAACCTCCGAGCATGTCGCGCAGCTCTCCGCGTGCTCCTCCAGTCCAGCACTCCAAAAGCCGCTGCGCACCGCGCGCGACACATCGTTCTCATGCTCACAACGAAGTCGGCTCATACAAACCTCTTCTGCGAATCCCGCCCTCGCGTTTCGAGCAGCGTGGCAGCCTTGCGCCGCGCCCTGAACAGCAGAATCTTAATGCTGAGCGCCCGCAGACCCGTCGCCGCCGCGATCTCCTCGTGGTTCATTCCTTCCACATAAGCCAGCCACAGCAATTCGCGTTCCCGTGGTTTCAGATGCTTCAGAGCCGCACGCACGTCCAGTCGCGATTCCATGTCCGTCGACGCCCCGCGCTCCGGCATCTCCGGCACGAACGCATCCGCCCGGCTCCGCCACCGGTCATGCAGCAAATTCGTCGCCACGCGGAACAGCCACGAGCGCGTCTGGGCCTCATCCATAGCGGCTCGCCTCCGCATCAGATACCGGCAATACGTCTCCTGCAGCAGATCGTCGGCAACATCCGGCCGCCGGCACACGTGCAGCATGTAAGCCCGCAGCGCCGGCGAAGTCGCCTGGTAGACAGCCCGGAACTCCGCCTCGTCCACGGAGCGGGTTGGCTCCGCCGCCATCGCCTCGGCGATGCCCGGGCTTCTTTCCATGCATCCCTTTACGTCCACGCCCCGCTCCGCGTTCCACGATAAGCCTCGGCAGCTCGCCTCGGAGCCCCAACCTCACGCGCGGGTCTCCGCCAATCCCATCGACCGGTACAGATACCACGACACAAACGCAGCCGCCTCAAACCCGAATCCCAGCGCCAGAGCCAGCACGCCCGGCACAATCGCGTCTGAATCCACCGCGCCCATCCCGCGCAGGATGCACAGCGCCCCGCCCAGGAAAATAATTACGATCCCCCAGCGCACGCACGCCAGCATCGGCCCCATAGGCGTCTCGTTCTCCAGCGTGACCGTGCTCAGGAGCTTTTTCCCGGTATCCGTCTGGATATACGACAGCAGGTTCTGCGCCGAGTCGATGCGCGAAAGCAGAACGGTCTGCACGTCGGCCTGCACGCGCGCCATGCGCAGCCGCCGCACCGTCGAGAAGATCGTCCAGGTAATGAAGCTGATTGTGCCGAATACCGACAGAATGGCAACAACATCGGATTGCATGGCCTCACCTCGTACTCAGAATTTGCATTGCACTGAGTACTACGGGAACCACGCCCCTCTGGTTAACAGAAAAGCCTTCCAGCGAATTCAGGCCGAAACCAGGATGGTCTTTCCCGACGGCCCAGTGCGACGAGAACCCGACTCTTAACAAACATGACGAATTCTTCATCCCGGAATGCTGAAATGCGAGCGGAAGTGGGTCGATAAGGCGTTAGAACGGAGAATCCCCTTGAATCTTTCAGCCATCAGCCCAATTTTGTCCTCGCATACGCCAGCCGAGACCCAGAAAGCTCCGGCCGCGCCTCAGTCTGCAACCACCCCTACCTCCCATCCCGTCGATACGGTCACCCTCAGCGGGGCTGCCCAGAAAGCGTCGCCAGCTGCGGATGTCGATCACGACGGCGATTCGCATTAACGCGACGGATTACCTTCAATCGGGAGAACCTGACGGAAGATCGCTATGCTGAAGGGGCTAATCGATTCGGCCCCTTCACCGGAGTGGTGGAACCCAGCTAATTCACCGTCAGCGTCAAAGTCGTCGATGCCGTAATCGTCGACGTTGAAGTATCCGTACCCGTCAGCGTGAGCGTATAAGTGCCCTGCGCCACATCGTTGGCTGTGGACCCGGTCGAACTGGTTGAAGTGGAAGTACCGTTGCTGCTCCCGCAGCCCACCGAAAAGCCCAGCATCGCTGCCAGCATCAGGCAGCTCAACACAGCCCACGCCTTCCGCGACCTCCTGAACCCAAACAGCAGCACGCCCGCCAGAGCCGCCGCGCCCAGCGGGACCGATCGGCCCAGCGGCCCGTTGCCCCGTGAAGATACGGCCTGAGCCGTGCTCTTCCTGGCAAACGACTTCGCCCCCGAAAGCCCACTGCACGCGCTTTCTGACGTGTAAATGGTCAGCGAAGCCGTAGCTGTTGCGCCTGCCGTCACCGCCGTGTTGCTGATGGTGTAGCAACCGTAGGTGTTCAGTGAAGAGTTGGTGGACGTCAGCGCAAATCCCACCGTTCCCGCATAAGAATTCTGCGAAACGATGCTCACCGTCGAGACGCCCGAGCTTCCCTGGGTAGCCGTTACATTGGTTGCCGACAGCGCGAACGTACCGCTGGAAGTCCCGCCACCACCGCCGCCTGAACTCGTCCCGCTCCACGCATTCATCAGGTTGTTGAAATCGATGGAGCCAAGCCCCGTGGCTTCGTCATACCCCGTTCCCGCCGCATATTCCAACTCCCCCGGGGCGGAACAGTAACGCGATCCCGCCGTGCACTCGTTGCTCCCGATCGTAATGTCATGGAACGCCGATGAATACGTCGAGCTATTCGCCGCCAGCGAGTAAAGCGTCTTGTTCGCTACACCCTGGCCGCTCGAGCTCTCCTTCTGATTAATGATCGCCAGCATCCCCGCAAAGATCGGCGCAGCAAAGCTCGTTCCCCCAGCGGCCGTCAGATCCTGCGTAGCCGAATCGCGGAAACCGCTGTTGCAGCTGGCCTTCTGCCCGGCGGTCCATGACGAAGTGTCGCTCGTGCAGTAAAGGTACGGCGCATACTCCGCCGACGACGCCAGCGATACGTCAGGCACGAGCCGAAAACTCCCCGACGCAATTCCGGTCACTCCCGTCTGCCAACTCGGTCGCGGAGTGAAGATGCTCACGCCCCCGCCTCCCGACGAAAGTGCGTACTGTGCTCCGTATTTAGCGCCAATAGCGGCGCTGTCGTCGTTCCACGCCTGCTCCGGAATGTAAGACAAGGCCGAACTAATCAAATCGCTCCCGCTCGCCGACTCCCAGTAAGTCGTGTTACCCGCCGCAACGTCCGCTGGGAGTAATTCGCTTCCGCCTACTCCAGTCGCGTAAGCGCTGCTCGCCGGATAATTCACCGCCAGCGCCTCCTGTTGTGCAGTCGTCAGGCCACTCGATCCCCCCGACCCACCGGAACTGGTCGGATCGTAGCAAGCCGTCGACCCGGTATCACCCGATGCGGTCACCACCGTCTGTCCCTGGCTCGCGCCCTGCTCCATGATGCCTTCGAGCGTCGTGTAATCGCTCGAACTGAGTGCCGTTTCGCACGCTCCGTAACTAATACTCACCACCGGCGCCAGCTTGTTATCCACCGCGTACTGCAGAGAATCGAAAACGCCGTAATTCTGGTTGTTGCCAACGTAAACAAAGATGATGTTCGCCCCGCGCGCGATCCCGCTCGAGTACTCAAGATCGAGATCCGACTCGGCCTCGTCGCCAGCCACCGTCGCCGCCGTTCCCGAACCCGGCACCAGCACCACCGCCGGATCCTTCACCGTGAGCCCCGCTGCACTCTGGAATGCCTCAATATCCGGCAGAGCAACTGCCGACTGACCCATAACCGCGATCGACTGCCCGCTTCCCGTGTAACCCGAGTTATAGGCCGCATTGATGTCGTAGATCGTCGCTATATCTTTCGGAGTAAGAAAGTGCTCCCCGCTTTGCGCCGAGGTAAACCCGGGCCTCACGCTCGCCACGGGAACCCGGAACTGCGGCTTAAGCCGAAAGTCATCCAGATTCCGCACCGAACGAACTACACCCAGCAGCGCCGCCGGAATCGACAAATTCGTCGAATTCGCAAAGTGCGTTTCGTCTCCAGTCTGGTAGCGATGCATCTCCGTTCCGAACGCCGACTCCACCTGCGCCGCCGTACCTGAAAACGCAAGGCTGGTGTGGCTGTTCCCCACGCGATCGACATTGAACCCTTCCGACTCGAGCCATCCCTCAACCTTCCCGAGGTCCGCATCGCTCAGCCCAAACTGGTTCGCGTATTGCGCTGGCGTGAGCCACCTGTGGTAATAAGGTGAGCCAGGAGTCTGCTGCGCCGCCACCAGCGCGTCCAGCTGCGCCCGTTGCTCCGGCGTTGGCGAGAAATAAATCGTCACACCGTTCAGCGGAGTTGCCGGATCCAGCCGGCCCATGTCCAACCCCGCCGCGATGCGCGGGCTGATTGACCCGGGCAGCGCCGTTGTCGAACGTGCATCAATCGCATCGAGAACACGATTGGCTGGTTGCTGTGCCGACGCCAAACTCGCGGACACGAAAACAGCGGCAACGCCAAAAAACTGGCCAACAAGCGGAAAACGCATGGGGGACCTCTTCCAAAAAGTCGCAAATAACGGCAGAACCAGAAAATCAGCGAAGCAGCACAGCGTGGCTAGTTAGACGGCGCCCCTTTGCCATTTGTCTCTCCGGTCTCAGGCGAAAAAGCTTCAAAAGGCGACTCAGCGGACGTGGAATGCACCTCTGCACAAATTTCAATTCTGCCGCCTCGCCCTCCATCAACCGCCGCTGATGACGCTATACTCGGGTTTCATTCCAATAACCGAGGTGGATCGATGGCTTCTGTTTCCCGGAAAATCCTGGCAGCTCTTACCGTATTCGTAGCAGTGGCATGCACCATTTCTTTCTCCGCCGCGGCCCAGGAAAAACCCGCCGAAAGATCCGCCGAAAGATCCGGTGACGCGAAATCCGCCCCGCAAGCCACAGCGGCGTCCGATTCCATCACCGAAGGCTCGGTCACCATCGGCGGCCAGCCCGTCGCCTATCGCGCCGTTGCAGGAACCATCACCGTCGGCGCCACCGACGCCCAGGACGCAACCCTCGCTCCCGACGGCAGCCTCCTGCCCGACTCCGGCGTTAAACCCGCCTCCGATCCCGCCGAAGCTCCGCCCACCGCGCGCATCTTCTACGTCGCCTACTTTAAGAAGGACACCACCGACGAGACCCACCGCCCCGTCACCTTCATCTACAACGGAGGCCCCGGCTCCGCGACCATGTGGCTGCACCTCGGAACCTTCGGCCCCGAGCGCATCGTCGTCCCCGACACCGGCCATCAGGAAGCTGCGCCTTACAAAATGGTCAGCAATCAGTACTCGCTGCTCGACACCAGCGACCTCGTCTTCATCGACGCCCCCGGCACAGGCTTCAGCCGCACCTTCGGCAAGGAAAGAGCCAAAGCGTTCTATGGAGTCGATCCCGACGGCCAGGCCTTTACTCATTTCATCCTGAAGTTCCTCACAAAATACAACCGCTGGAATTCCCCCAAGTATCTCTTCGGCGAAAGCTACGGCACCCCGCGCTCCGCGGTCCTCGCCGCCGATCTTCGCGGCGTCGACCTCAACGGCATAATCCTCCTCTCCCAGATTCTCAGCTTCGATAACTCCGTCGACGATCCCAACCAGAACCCCGGCGTCGATCAGGCCTATGCCCTCGCGCTGCCCACCTACGCCGCAACCGCATTTTATTTTCACAAACTACCCAGCCAACCCCCCGCACTCCGCCCCTTCCTGGATGAAGTCGAAAAGTACGCCCTCGGCGACTACATGGCCGCGCTCCTCCAGGGCAGCCTGCTCTCCGACGACCAAAAGCATGCCGTCGCCGACAAGCTGCACACCTATACAGGCCTGCCCGTCGATTACCTCGTCCGCGCCAATCTCCGCGTCACCGGCGGAGAATTCTCGAAAACCCTCAAGCTCGACGAAGGCACGACCATCGGCCGCCTCGACACGCGTTTTGAGGGCCCGGACATCGATCCCCTCAGCCAGAGCGCGCAGTACGATCCGCAGAGCGACGCCATCACCTCCGCCTGGACCGCCGCCATCAACGACTATCTCCGCAAAGACCTGAAGTACGGTCTGCAGAGCGTCTACTTCACCAACGGCCGCCAGGGCGGCGACTTCTCCTGGGACATGCGCCATCGCACCCCTGGCTCATTCGGCCCGGGCGGCGAGCAGGAAGGCGGCACCAATGTCATGCCCGACCTCGCCTACCGCATGAAGATGAACCCAAAGATGAAAATCCTGCTCGCCGGCGGTTATTACGACCTGGCCACGCCTTACTTCGAAGGCGAGTACGAGATGCACCATCTCCAGATCCCCAACCCACTCCAGTCCAACATCAGCTACCACTATTACGAAGCCGGGCACATGATCTACGTGAAGGAAGACGTGCTCAAGCAGTTCCACGACGATGTCGAGAGCTTTATCAAGTCGACCGAGAGCGGCCAATAGCAGTCGCAATGGGCCGCCGCACTGCAACATCGAGCTAGCCGGCCGTGCCTGGAGATGACCAGTCCTCAAAAATACGGAATTATGTGACATCCTCAGTTACAAATTACACCGAGCTCCACGCCTCTTCGGCCTTCAGCTTCCTCGAAGCAGCCTCCCAGCCCGAAGACCTCACCGCCCGCGCCCAGAAACTCGAAATCCCCGCCGTCGCCCTCCTTGACCGCAACGGCTTCTACGGCTCCGCGCGCATGCACACCTCCGGCGAGCGCAACAACATCCGTGCCCACGTCGGAGCAGAGATCTCCACCTCAGCTTTCAGTCCTCGCCTCACTCCGCCCGCATACCTCCCGCACCAACATCCCGCAGAACCAGCCCGACTTCCCCTCCTCTGCACCTCCCGCACCGGCTATCAAAATCTCTGCCAGCTCATCACCCAATTCAAAATGCGCGAGCCCTCCAAAGCCGAAGGCGCCGCCACCCGCAACGACCTCGCCCAATATTCCGAAGGCCTCATCTGCCTCACCGGCGGCGACGAAGGCCCTCTCGCCGCAGCCCTCACCAGCGGTGGCGAACCCGCAGCCCGAGCCCTCCTCGAACAACTCACCGCCCTCTACGGCCGCAACAATATATATGTAGAACTCCAGCGCCACCAGCTCCGCGACCAGGAATTCCGCAACCAGGCCGCACTCCGCCTCGCCCGCTCCCTCAACCTCCCCATCGTCGCCACCAACGGCGTCCGCTACGCCAAGCCTCACGACCGCGAAATCCTCGACGTCTTCACCTCCATCCGCCATCACGTCGACCTCGACCACGCCGGCCGCCTCCTCACCACTAACAACCACCGCTACCTGCGCAGCGCCGCCGAAATGTCAGCCCTCTTCCGCGACCTCCCCGAAGCCCTCGCCAACACCAGCGAAATCTCCCAGCGCCTAACCTTCCAGCTCACCGACCTCGGCTACGAATTCCCCCACTACCCCGTCCCCAAACATGAAAACCCCAACGAAACCATGGACACCTTCCTCCGCAAACGCACCGAAGAAGGCCTCCTCCGCCGCTACGGCCAAAAAAACAATCCCGCCCTCCTCGCCCGAGCCCGCAAACAAATCGACCACGAGCTCGCCCTCATCGCCAAACTCGGCTTCGCCGGCTACTTCCTCATCGTCTGGGACATCGTTCAGTACTGCAAAAAACACGACATCCTCATCCAGGGCCGCGGCTCAGCCGCCAACTCCGCCGTCTGCTACGCCCTCGAAATCACCGCCATCGACCCCGTCGGCATGGAGCTGCTCTTCGAGCGCTTCCTCAACGAAAACCGCGGCGAGTGGCCCGACATCGACCTCGACCTCCCCTCCGAAGAAAAACGCGAGCAGGCCATCCAGTACGTCTACCAGCGCTATGGCGAACTCGGCGCCGCCATGACCGCCAACGTCATCACCTACCGCGGCAAGTCCGCCGCCCGCGAAGTCGGCAAGGCCCTCGGCTTCGACCAGGATTCTCTCGGCCGCCTCACCTCGCTCGTCTCCCAGTGGGAGTGGCGCGGCGAATCCGACACTATGGCCAACTCCTTCCACCACGCCGGCTTCGATGTCGAGCATCCGCGCATCGCCAAATACCTCGAGCTCTGCGTCCGCCTCCAGGACCTCCCACGCCACCTCGGCCAGCACTCCGGCGGCATGGTCATCTCCGAGGGCCAGCTCAATCGCGTTGTTCCTCTCGAGCGCGCCTCCATGCCTGGCCGCACCGTCATCCAGTGGGATAAAGAAGACTGCTCCGACCTCGGCATCGTCAAAGTCGACCTCCTCGGCCTCGGCATGATGGCCGTCATCAAAGACTGCCTCACTCTCATCCCCGAGCATTACGGCAAACCCATCGACCTCGCCCACCTGCCCGAAGATCCCGAAGTCTACAAGGTCCTCCAGCGCGCCGACACCGTCGGCATGTTCCAGATCGAAAGCCGCGCGCAGATGGCCTCGCTCCCGCGCAACTGCCCCGACCGCTTCTACGACCTCGTCGTCCAGGTCGCCATCATCCGCCCTGGCCCCATCGTTGGAAAAATGATGCATCCTTATATGCGCCGCCGCCAGGGCAGGGAAGCGGTCACCTACCCGCATCCCTCGCTCGAGCCCGTCCTCAAGCGCACCCTGGGCGTTCCGCTCTTTCAGGAGCAGCTCCTCCGCATCGCCATGACCGTTGCCAATTTCAGCGGAGCCGAAGCCGAAGAGCTCCGCCGCGCCGTCGGCATGCGCCGCTCCTGGCAGCGCATGAAAGACCTCGAAGTCAAGCTCCGCGCCGGCATGACCGCCAACGGCCTCGCCCCTAAAACGCAGGACGAAATCGTCCAGGCCATCAGCTCCTTCGCCCTTTACGGATTCCCCGAGTCCCACGCCGCGAGCTTCGCGCTTCTCGCTTATGCATCGGCCTATTTCAAGGTGAAATACCTGGCCGCCTTCACCGCCGCCATCCTCAACAACCAACCTATGGGCTTCTACTCACCCGCCGTCTTAGTCAAAGACGCCCAACGCCACGGACTAAAAGTCCGCCCCATCGACATCCAGGTTTCCGACTGGCCCTGTACCGTCGAACACGAATGTGTCGAGCATGAAGAATGTTTTGAAAGGGCACGGCTTCAGCCGTGCCATAACAGCAACACGAAGAATGCGGCATTAGATCCCCAAGATTCGGGCATCCCCGGCTTTCCACCAGCCACCCTCTTACCTCCGGCACGAATAAGTGAAGGGGCACGGCTTCAGCCGTGCCATAACAGCGGTCAAGAGAACGCGGCTTTAGCCGCTGAGGGATGGTTCTCGTCGAATCCTGAACCAGATTCTCTGAGCTCTGAGCCCTGTGCTCTGCACCCTGCTCCACCGAACTCTAAACTCCAAACTCTAAACTCTTCTCCCCCAGCCCCAGCTCTCCGCTTAGGATTGGGCTACGCCCGAGGACTCCGCCAACAAGTAGGCGAAGCCATCGTCGCCGCCCGCAAAAGCGGAGGCCCCTTCACCTCCGTCGACGACCTCGCCCTCCGCGTCCCTTCCCTCAACAAAAAAGAAATAACCCTCCTCGCCAACATAGGAGCCCTCAACAATGTCGCCGGCATCGGCCATCGCCGCGACGCCCTTTGGCAAGTCGAGCGCGCAGGCAAACCCGAAGGCCCGCTCCTCACCCATACCGGCGCTCTCCTCAAAGACCAGCCCGACCCCTCACCCCTGCGCCAGATGACTCCAGAAGAGCGCCTCGTAGCCGACTACTCCGGCACCGGCCTCACCACCGGCCGCCATCCCATGAGTTACCGTCGCAAAGAACTCCGCGCGCAAAAGGTCCTCACCGCTGAAGAACTCCGCACCCATCGCGACGGCGAATGGGTCCGAGCCGCCGGCTGCGTCATCGCCCGCCAGCGCCCCGGCACCGCCAAAGGCTTCGTCTTTCTCTCCATGGAAGACGAAACCGGCATCGCCAACATCATCGTCACCCCACAAATGTACGAACAGAACCAGGTCACCGTAACCCGCGCCCGCTTCCTGTTAGTAGAAGGCCCGCTCCAGAACCAGGACAACGTAATCCACGTAAAAGCCGCCCGCCTGACAGCACTAAGCGACAACGCCGTACAAATCCACTCCCACGACTTCCATTAAACAGAAAAAGACGGGCGAACAGTCCATGCGCGAACTATGCGCGAACCTGTGGGGCAAAAGGCCTCATGTTTGCCCTCGGCATAACAAGGGAACTTGCGAACTGGTGGGCTTCGCTCCTGAGCAAGCAATACACCTCGTGGCTTTCGACAGGCGCAGCAACCACGACGAGGTCTTCGAGAGCCTGCTCTATCGAACGAAAAGAAGTCATGGCAGAATCCAAGCACACAGTAGGGGGGACGGCAAGACCTTGCTCCAAAAGTCTGTACCTCTGAACCTCCCGCCTGAGCTTAATGAGATATTTACGCCTGAATCCCCCGTCTAGCACGCCCCATGAAAGGATGACCCTTTCGAGCAGTACCTTTAGACGAGCACGTTTTCGAAGCGCAGCGTAATCGTCATAAATCGCGGCAATCGACACGCTATCGTGCATTAGGCTCACTCCAAATCTCTCAATATGCCTTGGAAGTTCGGTGCGCCTCCATAGTGCTCGACTTGTGTCGATCACTGGGATGTAGACAAGATCGAGTGCGCCAATCCTCTTGCGTCCGCGTTTCTCTCCGACGACGAGAATATCCAGATCAGAGCATTTACGATTGACATGAGATGCCCGGGAGCCAAAAACAATGATGTCCCCTGAGCTGCGGATCATCGTTTCAAGAGATTCCCCCTCAGCCGCCATCATTTGGCGAACCTGCCGCCTGAGAGCCGAGAGCTCATCCCTTTGACGATACATCCTCAATCTCCTTCGTAAGCGCGTCGATTAGGGATCGTGCCAAGTCTATGTCATCCATGTAAATCATATCCTGATAACCCGAAAGGGCTGTTTCCAGGTCGATTGCCAACTCCGCCAATTCACTGTCAGGCCCAAACACTGTTTCGAATGCGCCGCTAAGGCTGTAGGTCCCCTTCCTCTTTTTGGGAAGGACCTTGTCCTTCTGAAACTCCGATAGTGCTTCATCTATCACAACCTCAATTGTGACGACCTCGATGCCTTCAGTCTCCTCGATATAAACCGTCTCCTCGTCACCATCGTCTGAAATGACAAACCCCGAACTCGGCAGTTCGTTCTCGATTCTCATGAGGAGATCGATCAACGCATCTGTCTGTTTCCTGCCTATTTTTCTTTGACGTGCCATCGTTCCCTTTGAAGTTCAGCAGCCTTTGGGGGCTGAAACACCGATGTCCTCAGGACCTGCCCTTGGGGTGCCGTCGGCGTATCGGCAGCTCTCGGGTGCTGGAAATAGACAAATGCAGCCGACAAAACGAGAAGCACGACGTAAAAAATCAGATGAGACCTGACCAGCTTGCGTCTTAACGGCAACCGCCTGACAGCCCTCACGAGTGGAAGTCGTAACACCCATGTCAATAGGGCGCCGTGGCGAGAAAGAGAGTGACTCACGGTTCGCATCGGGCGTCGTACGTCGATCCTTGCCCGGAGTTCCCCGGCGATACCGGGGATTCTCATCAGCGAGCCTAAATCGGCTCGCCGGAGACCGTGATGCTGCAATCGGCGATCGATGACCTTCTCAATCCTCAATGCTCGATCCTGATACTTGTCGCTGAGATCCAGTTGCAGATATTCCAGGAACGACATTGCCGCATGAAGGCCAAGCAACAAAAGAAGTGCCGGCGTCTTCTGCAGGGAGCTGGCGAATACCGCGACCAGCGCTCCTGTATCGAGCGTTATTGCCCAACCTTTGATGATGAACCGAAAGCCGCCGATTTTGTCGATCTTTTCTTGAAGGATGGCATACTCGTTCATCAAGAGCCCCACGATGGGATCGTCTTTGATAAACATCAAACTGGATATTTGACCGTCGCCTGCCATTCATCTAAAGCTTCGCACAGAAAACACAAACTACCCACTTTCCCCACCGGCCTCAATGTCGCGCGCGGAATGACCGAAGTGGCTCGCGAAGCCGGTGTCTCCCGCGAGAGCCTCTACCGCGCCCTCAGCGCCGACGGCAACCCCGAATTCGCCACCGTTCTCCGCAGCCTGCCCTGAGCAAGCTCCGAGCAAAGCGAGGTGCGCGTCGAAGGGTCCGCGCCTGGGATTACGCCTCTGCGTCGCCCCAGCCAACCCCGAACCCGCCGCCTGAAACACCTCCTTTGAAGGGGCACGGCTCTAAAGTCGTGCCGAAATCAGCGGCGCGTAGCGCCTTCCTTGCCGCCGCAGGCCGTCGTTGGCGCTTCCCGCGGCGCGTCGGGGCCGAATCCTGTCACGTTCCTCAGAACGCCGCCGTCGCCTTTCGTTACCGGCCACAGGCTACCGGCTACAGGCCGCTCCCCATGACCTTCGTACCGTCCCACCTCACGATTCTCCTTGCCTCCCCACCTCCCGCCAGCTAACCTTAAAACAATAGAAGAAGTGTGCGAAAAGCCCGCCCAGAGCGGGCTTTTTCTTTGCCCGGGTGCGTCATCCGCACCCTGCACCCTGCACCCTGTACCCTGATTCGGCTCAGGCCGAATCAAAAACGGCGGCTCTTTGAAAAACTCGCAGCCTGCGAACCTGGCATTTACGCCCATGGGCCTTCCCAAACGGGCCAAAACCGGACGTTTAGCCGGAAGTAAAGGGTGTTATCAAGTTCGATAACACCAGTAAACCCTGCAAAATCAGATAAGTGCAAAGGTAGTAATTACGCTGGCTAACCCAGCGTGAAATCCCTTGCTACCGGATGGTAGCGCGTGTCACATATGGCTCATCCGGAACCAGTATTCAATTTCGTCAACGGTCGCCGCAACGAGTTTAGTCAGCTTGCGCAGCGCTGGAACGATAGTCAAGCCAGCGAACGGAAGACCGTCGCCGAAAAGTACCTCGGAGGACGCCTTTCCGTGATCCTCAACCTTGCTATTGCGCAATCCTGCGGGGCGATGCGCCGCGACCAAATCGTTGCGGAGTTGCCAAGTGCCAATGCGGATTTCTTTTCCCTTATCATCGACAAGAAGAATCCCGTCGATGTATTTGAACTCCGTTTTTGCGATGAGGAGCCGATGCTTGTCTTCGATGTCGAGGTTGTTGAGGGAGCAAATGAAGTCCCCATTCCCTCCCGTGTAAGGTTGTATCGTCTGCACGATGCAGTCAATGACCTGTTTCGGGGTGCGCTTTGCAAGTCCGCCATCAAGGCGTCCTATAAGAGCATCCCTGGATTGATCTATGGGGAACCTAGTGTAGTCACTTCGGGTGCCGTTGAAAGTAAATTCGATTTCCGCGATAACGTAGTCGAGGGAGGCTCTGAGGTTGTGCAACGCATCGCCGAGCGTGAGGGAGAAGGAGTCCGGCAAAATCTCAATAGCTCGGACTTTCAGGAGATCGTCTCCGCCATTCGGATCGTGCTCAACAATGACTTCGTGAGTTCGTCTCTGAGAGAACTCCGTGAGTATCACGTTGAGATCGTTGATATGCTTTACGGCCCGCTGGATCTTTAGTCGTGCGCCGTGGAATAGGGGATCCATCCGACCATTCTTTCATGGTAAAGTGAGCGAATGAAGATTACGCCGTCGTCTTCGGAGTCCGAGAATCAGCAATTCGCTTCCGCTCTGCGGCGCGTCTGTACCGCTTCCGCACCTCAAGTGTGTGACGCGATAAAGGCTGCGAAACGAGCGACACCTTTGCCGAAACAGAAATACTCTTACGTCCCCGCAAAGCCCCGCCCTTAGTTCGGTATCTTCGCCTCCTTCCCGGTGAGTTCGTCCCAAGTCAATCGCTTGCCGCTCACATGCCCTAGAGCCTTTGTGAAGCGGTCACCATCGTTCATATCCTTGCGATTGTTGAAGCGGAAGCATTGCTCTGCGAGGTAGCTGTCCAGGTGGAACGGCTCTACGGCGATGTATGTTCCGGTCAGAGTCCGCTTGAGGCACGACCAGAAGTTCTCGATCCCCTGAGTGTGGACGTTGCCGCGCACGTATTCCTCTACATGGTTCACAGTCTCGTGAACGTATTGCTTGGCAGCGATTCCTTCGTATCCGGGCCAGCCATCGGTGTAGACGGTGGACCCAAAGCCGACACGCTCTAGAATCTGCTTCTGCAAAGTCTCCCGCGATGTGTTTGGAATGACCGTAGCGCGTACCTGACGGCTCTCACGGTCAAGCATACCCATGATGGCAGTCTTATCCGCGTAACCGTTCATGCCGATCTTCCGGGCCAGCCGCTTGTCCTTGTGCATGTTCTTGGGCTTTGGCCCAACATGGCACTCGTCAATCTCAATCGGCCCACCGTCCAGCTTCATGGGCTGAATGTCTTTCAGGACATGGCGTAACCGCTGGAGCACGAACCATGCTGACTTCTGGGCAATCCCTGTAGCGCGGGCGATCTCATACGAGGAAACGCCGTTCTTGCAGTTGCAGAGCATCCACAAGGCTGTGAGCCAGATATTCAGGTCTAACGGGCTGTCCTCGAAGATCGTGCCCACCTTGACGCTGAATTGCTTCCGGCAGGAGTAGCACTTCCACCGGGCTTGAGTCTTGAGCCAGTAGTGATTGCGCTCACCTTGTTCTGCGCCACACTTGGGGCAAACAGGGGAACCATCTTCCCAGCGCATGAGGGCAACGGCATTGATGCAGGTCTGCTTATCAGAGAAGTAACGGATAGCTTCGACTAAAGTGTTTGGTTGGCGCATTTGCAGGTAACCTCAAAACTTGACTAACCCAGAATACACAAAGTGGTTGGGTTAGTCAACGTATTTGTTACCAGTGCAAAAAACACCACCCCGGGGGGGAGGGTGTCAGAGAGGTCCCCGCCCCCGAAGCCCGCATGCATCGGAACTTTACGCATCGACCTCCCCACTCTCCACCACCTTCACTCCTCGCGCCGCGAACTCGGCCTCCATCCTCTCCACCGACCCCTCGACATCAATCGCCCGGCAAGCATCCCGAATCACCACCGCCTCAAACCCAGCCGTCCGAGCATCCAGCGCCGAGGACCCAACGCAAAAGTCATAAGCGAGCCCAGCAAAAAACATCCGCTCCAGCCCGCGCTCCCTGCAATACCCTGCCAAACCCGTCGGCGTCGAATGGTCGTTCTCGAAAAACGCCGAGTAAGAATCGATCTCTTTCCGAAACCCTTTCCGCACAATCAACTCGGCCCGATCCAGCCGCAAATCCGGATGTAACTCCGCCCCCCGCGTCCCCTGCACGCAATGATCCGGCCAGAGCCGCTGCTCTCTCCCGGCCAATTCGACTATCTCGAACGGCTCCTTCCCCGGATAACTCGAAGCAAACGAGCAATGCTCCGGCGGATGCCAATCCTGCGTGAGGATGATGTGCTCAAACAAGGGCGCAACCCAACGAGTGACCGCAATCACTGCATCCCCATCCGAAACGGCCAGCGCCCCGCCCGGGCAAAAATCGTTCTGCACATCCACCACAATCAGCGCGTCCCGACTGGTGATTCGGCTCCCGTTCTCCATAGGTCTGCGATCTTAATGCCCAGCCATCAAATGCCGCCGGAAGAAATCCGCCTCCAGCGTGTAAGCCGTGATCCAGCTCCGCTCCAGCAGGAACCCGTGAATCTCGTCCGGGAAAACATGCTCCTCAAACGGAGTCCCCTGCGCCCGCAGCGCCGCCGCCAGCCGCACCGTCTGCGAGAACTGCACATTGCGATCGTCATCGCCCTGGATCAGCAGCACCGGCGAACGCCAGCCCTTCACGGACGACAGCGGCGAAGACTCCCAAGCCAGGCGCTCCGCCTGCTGATCGGAATCCGGGTTGTACTTCGGCTGCCAGTTTTGTAACTCGATGTTCCAGTCATGCACGCCATGAAAGTCAACTCCCGCCGCAAACATATCCGAAGCCCTCGCCAGAGCCAGCGCCGTCAGATAGCCGCCGTAACTTCCACCCCAAACTCCGATCCTTGACCCATCCACATCCGGCCGGCTCCGCAGATACAAACCCGCACCCTGCACATCGTTGAATTCGCTGGCCCCCGCCGCCCCATAATTCAGTGCCTCGCGGAAATTCAGCCCATACCCAATCCCGCTCCGATAATTGACCGACAGCACAATGTAACCAAGGCTCGCAAGATACTGATTCATCCCGTAAGCATTCGAGTAATAGTCCATGTAATGCCAGCCCAGCAGCATCTGCCGGCGCGACCCGCCATGGAAAAACACGATCGCCGGATGCTTCTTCCCATCTCCCGTCGACGAAGGCAAAAACAGCTGCCCATGAATCTTCATCCCATCCGCGGCCGACAAAATCACCTGCTGCGGAGTCACTAACTTCGCTCCAGGAAAATCCGCCGGAACTAACTGCGGCGCAAGGTCCTTCAACTCGCCATTCGCCCCAACCACCGCCGGCCGTATCGGCACATGTGCATCCGACCGCAGCACCGCCACGGTCCCATCCGGCGCAATCACGGGAATCATCTCCAGACCATCGCCATGCGTCAGCCCGCGCGGCGTTCCCCCGTCCGCACTCACTTCCCAAAGATGCCGCCGGTCGACATCAACCGGATCGCCCAAACTCTGATTCGACGAATAGACCAGCGTCTTCCGATCCTTGCTGAACGCAACGTAGTCCACCTCGAATTCACCCGGCGTCAGCTCCGTGGCCTCGCCCCCGCTCGAAGCAACCGAGCACAGATGTACCCACCCATTACCCTCCCACGGAAAAACAACATGCCCACCCGCGCTCCAGAACAGCTGCCGCTCCGACTCCATCTCGTGAAACACGCTGCCCTGCCCTTCATGCGCCCGCCAAATCTCTCGCCCCACCCCTGTCTTCACATCCGCCACGCGCAGCGACCACGGCTGCGCGCTCCTCTGCGGCTTGAAATCGATCCCCGACGTATCCGGCGGGATCCGAACAAACGCAATCTGCCTGCTGTCCGGCGACCAAACCGGCTCGCCATCGATCTCTGTCGAAGGATCGAGATACGCGAGCGATTGCTCCGCAAACGAGAAGACGCCGATAAACCCGTGATCCCAGCGCTCGCTCGTGAACGCCAGGTACTTCCCGTCCGGCGACCAGCGCAGCGACCCCAAATCCCCGCGCCCATGAAAGAGCTGTACCGGCTTTGCCGCCACGTCCCGCAAATCGAGCGTCCAAATCTGATCGCTGGAGAGAAACGCAATCATCGCGCCATTGGGAGAAACAGCCGGCTCCCGCCCCGCAGCCAGCTTCCGCGCATCGCCGCCATGCACGCCGACCATCCAGATCTCCTCGTCGAGTCCCTGTGGCAGCATCGCCGGGTTCGCCGCCGGCTTCCCCGGAAACTCAAAGTCCCCGCCCCGCGCATAAATAATGTGCTCGCCATCCGGCGTCCAAACGATGTCCCCAATGTCGACGCCATCGTCCGCATCGTCGCTCGTCACCCGATGCACCGTATACGCAGACCCGCTCGCCTCCGCGACCCAGATATTCCGCTTGCCAGCCTGATTCGCGATCCACAAAAATCGTCCGCCCTCGGGCGACGCTTGTAACTCAGAGCTGAATGGCGCGCTCAGCACTTGTTGCAAAGTAAAGCTCTGCGCGGCTGCGTGTAAGCCCGCGCTCAAACTGAAAAATAATCCGCACACAGCCACAGTAAGTCGTCGCATCATTCGCAATCCTCAGGTGGGGAGATTGGCCCATTATCCGGGCGCTGCAGCGGGAATTCAAATCAGCCTGTCCATTTTCCGAGTTCTATACTTTCGAATGATGAGCAGTTCGCCTAACGCGCAGCGCAATCCAAATCCCCAGCTCGGCTTCTCCTTCGAGCTCGCTCCCGCCGCGGTCAGCCGCCGCATCTGGAAAGTCGGTGATCTCGTTAGCGAGGTGCGCCTTCACATCGAGCGCGAATACGGCGACCTCTGGGTCGAAGGCGAAATCTCGAACCTCCGCCCCGCGCCCTCCGGCCACGTCTACTTCACCCTCAAGGATGGCGACGCGCAACTTCCGGCCGTGCTCTTTCGCAAGCAGGCCTCGCTCCTCCGCTTCAAGCCCGCCGACGGTCTTCACGTCCTGCTCCGCGGCAAAGTCTCCGTCTATGAACAGCGCGGCCAACTGCAAATCGTGGCGGAATTTCTCGAGCCTGTCGGAGCCGGCTCGCTGCAAATCGCCTTTGAGCAACTTAAGCAGCGCCTCGAAGCCCGCGGCCTCTTCGACCCGGCCCGCAAGAGGCCGCTGCCCGCCTTCCCCCACTGTGTCGGCATCGTTACCTCACCAACCGGCGCTGTCCTCCGCGACTTTCTCAACATCGTCAATCGACGCCATGCAGGCCTGCACGTGCTGCTGTATCCCGCGCTGGTTCAGGGTGAAGCCGCAGCGGCCGAAGTAGCCGCAGGCATCGCATATTTCAACCGCACCCGTGAAGTCGACCTCATTGTCATCGCCCGTGGCGGCGGATCGCTCGAAGACCTCGCGCCCTTCAACACCGAATTTCTCGCCGATTCAATCGCCAGCTCCGAGCTGCCAGTAATCTCCGCCATCGGTCACGAGACCGACTTCACCATTGTCGACTTCGTTGCGGACCTGCGCGCGCCCACCCCGTCCGCTGCCGCTGAACTCGTCACTTCCGCCCTGCACAATATCGCGGATCGCGTGCAGACCCTCGACCATCGACTCCTGCGCGCCTCCCGCTACCGCCTCATGCAGGCCGCTACCGCATTCTCCCGTGTTCGTGTCGAGACCATCCTCATGCGCGAGCGCGACCAGCTGCGCCGCCGGCAGCAACGCGTCGACGACCTCACTCTCCGTCTCGAATCGCAGTGGCGCGCCCGCCATCGCCGGTTCGCAGACAGACTCCTGCAAATCTCCGTGCGCCTTCTGCGTCAGGATGTCGCAGCCCGCACCGGTCTTGCTCGCCAGCGCCTCGCCTCCCTTGAAGCACGAATCGCCCGTGCCCAGAGCGATCGGCTCCGCGCCTCCCGCGAGAGGCAAGCGGCCCTTGCCCGCCAGTTGAACTCGCTTTCTCCCCTCGCCGTTCTCAGCCGCGGTTACGCTCTGGTATACGATGACCGCGGCGTGCTGATAAAAGATACAGAGGATGTCACAGAAGAGCAGTCGATCGTCACTCGCCTCGCTCGCGGCCGCTTCCGCAGCCGAGTGATCGGGATCGAAAAGGAAACGCAGGGTTCATGAGAAAGCTGTTTGGCACAGATGGAATTCGCGCGGTCGCCGGCGAAGCGCCCCTGGACGCAAACACAATCTACGCCGTCGGTCTCGCACTCGCCCATCAGCTCCATGGGGCCCACCAGCATCCCCGTGTCCTGCTTGGCATGGATACCCGCGAGTCCAGTGAGTGGATTGCCGCATCCATTGCCGCCGGCCTTGCCGAAGCCGGCGCCCGCGTTGAGAACACCGGCGTAACCACCACTCCCGCTGTCGCGTACCTCGCCCGCCAGCATGGATTCTCCGCCGGCGTCGTCATCTCGGCGTCCCACAATCCGTGGCAGGACAACGGCATCAAGATTTTCGGCAGTGACGGTTACAAATTGCCCGATGAAACCGAGCTGCGACATCGAAGCAGAGATTTTTCGGCGTCTTGAAAATCTCCAGGCGCCCACTCTCGGCCCCGCTCCTGCAATCGATGAGAAATACCGCGCCGATTACGAGAATTTCCTCCGCTCCGCCGTGCCCGGCCTGAACCTCAATGGCCTTCGCGTCGTCCTCGATTGCGCCAATGGAGCCGCTTCAGCCATTGCGCCCGAACTTTTTGCGCATCTCGGTGGGACCATCCACCTCACCCACGCCGCTCCCGACGGCCACAATATCAATGCCAATTGCGGAGCCCTGCATCCCGAGGTCGTCGCCGCCGAAACCAGCACCCTCGGAGCCGCCTTAGGGGTGACCTTCGACGGCGATGCCGACCGCGCCCTGTTTGCCGACGCCCACGGCAACGTCGTCAACGGCGATGCCATCATGCTGCTTGCGGCGCGCGACATGAAAGCCCGCGGCATGCTGCGCAACTGCACCGTCGTCGCTACCACCATGTCCAACATGGGCCTAGAAGCCGCGCTCCGACGCGATGGCATTCGCATGCTCCGCGCACCCGTGGGCGACAAATATGTGCTCGAGCGGATGCGCGAGGAACAAGCTTCTCTCGGCGGCGAGCAATCGGGCCACATCCTCTTTCCGCACCTTGCCACCACCGGCGACGGTCTGCTCACCGCACTCGTTGTCCTCGATATTGTCCGCCGATCCGGCCGCGCACTTCACGAACTCGTCGCCGACCTGAAAGTCTTTCCCCAAGTTATCGTCAACGTCCGGGTCCGCGAGAAGAAGCCGCTCGAACAAATTGTCACCGTCACGGATACAATTCGCGATGCTGAAACAGAATTAGCAGACAGCGGCCGCGTCGTCGTGCGCTACTCCGGCACAGAAGCCCTCGCCCGCGTCATGATCGAAGCCGAATCTGAAGAAGCCATGCGCCGTCACGCCGATCGCATCGCCGACGCCATCCGTACCGAACTGGGAAGCTGACCTGCCTCGTCCCGTAATGGGACAACTACCCCGCTCCTACCTCGATAACGTGCCCGGCCCCAGTCCCCTCCGGAGGTATACTGGCCTCGAAGTAGTTTCCCGGAAGGGGTGCGCCCTCCCGGGAGTTTTGTGCTACTTCATCAGCAGCACGAAGACCACAAGGATCACGATTGCCATCACAAACCGCCAATCGATGGCGAATGTGATGGCAATTCGTGTCCAGGACGATTTTTTGTCCATGGGCCTTGCCTCCTTCATTGGAACGGCCCGCGGGTCGTGTGGCGGCCTGCGGACCGTCGGCCCAGTTCTCCGGGCCGATCTCCGGCTTTGCCGCTTAGCACCCTTTGTAAGGAGGCGGGCTCAGTGTAGGTCGGCTGATCGCTTTCATGAGCGGCCCGCCAGCCATTTTCCCGCCGAAAAGTAACGTTCCCTTCGGCTACTTCAAATCCCGCCAGTTCGCCCCCACACCCACATCCGCAACCAGAGGCACGCTTCAGCTCAATTACGTTCTCCATCTCGTGCCGCACCATCGCACTCACCGGACCAACCTCATCTTCCGGAACATCGAACACCAACTCGTCGTGCACCTGCAGCGTCATCCGCGTCTTCAGCTTCTCCTCCGCCAGCCGCCGATCGATCCGAATCATCGCCAGCTTTATCAGGTCCGCCGCCGTCCCCTGCAACGGTGTATTAATCGCCGTCCGCTCCGCGAATCCGCGCTGGTTCGCATTCCTGCTCTGAATATCCGGAATCGGCCGCACCCGCCCAAAGATCGTCCGCACCTTCTGCTCGCGCCGCGTCTCCTCCAGCATTCGATCGATATATTCCCGCACCCCCGCGTAGCGCTCGAAATACGTCTCGATGTAAAGCCGCGCCTCGTTCTGCTCAATCCCCAGCTGCGCCGCCAGCCCAAACGGCGAAATCCCATACACAATCCCGAAGTTCACCGCCTTCGCGCGATTTCGCGTCTCCTTGCTCATGGTCTCCGCAGGCACGCCGAAAACCTCGGCCGCCGTCAGCGTGTGAATGTCCTGCCCCGTCTGGTAAGCCCGCACCAGCAGCGGGTCCTCGGAGAAGTGCGCCAGCAGCCGCAGCTCGATCTGCGAGTAGTCCGCCGACAGCAGCACGCATCCCGGCGCCGCGATAAACGCCGCGCGAATTTCCCGCCCCAGCTCCGTCCTGATCGGAATATTCTGCAGGTTCGGATTCGTCGACGACAGCCGCCCCGTCGCCGTGCCCACCTGATTGAACGTTGTATGCACGCGGCCTTCGCTATCGGCCAGCAGCGGCAGCGAGTCGACGTAATTCGACTTCAGCTTTGCCAGTTGCCGGTACTCAAGCACCAGCCGCGGCACATCGTTATGCGCGGCCAGCTCCTCCAGCACATCCTGCGCCGTCGAAATGACCTTGCCCTTGCCATACTTCAGCGGCCGCGGCAGCCCCATCTTGTTGAACAACACATCGCCCAGTTGCTTCGGAGAGTTGATATTAAACCGCTGCCCCGCAAGGGCATAAATCTCCTCACCGATTCGCTGCATATCGGCAGACAGGCGCTCCGCCATCTTCGACAGCACACCCGAATCGATGCGCACCCCAGCCTTTTCCATGCCCAGCAGAATCGGCACCAGCGGCAGATCGATCTCCTCATACACGCGCCGCGTCCCCAGCGCATCGACCTCCTCGCGCATCACGCTCACCAAACCATGCGTCAGATGCGCCGCCTCCGTCAGTTGCCGATCCCCACCCTCATGCGGAGGACCCCCGCCAAACCGAGCCGCCACATCTCCCAGCCGATGCGTAGCATGCGTGGGATTGATGAGATACGAGTACAGCATCACGTCGTCCGTCGCTCCGCGAAGCGCCACCCCATGCGACTCCAAAACACGCAGCGCTGCCTTCAGGTCGTGCACCCGCTTCGGAACTCCCGCGTCCTCCAGCAACTCACGCGTCGCGTCGAGCGGTACGAGCAACGCCACATCGGCCGCGGCAGCAACGCCAATCCGGCACTCCAGCGGTCCGCTCGGAACTGTCTCGCAAGCCGCATCCGCAGCCTCCACGAGATCCAGCAGCGACATCGTCTTCAGCTCCGGCTCCCGCTCTTCAAGAGCCTCCGTCTCCTGCTCGCTCACCTGTTCCGCCGCAGCCTCCAGCTCCGAAGCCGCCAGCGCCAACGCAAACCCATCCTTCCGCGCGAGCTTTACGAACGCAGCGATCTGCTCCGCCGTCGGCTCCAGCACATACTCCACCGCCGTCGCCGGCACAGCCGGCGCAAGCTCCCGCAGCAACGTTGTAAATTCCAGCTCAGTAAACAAAGCCCGGCACGCCGCCACATCCGGCTCCTGCGTCCGCATCGCCTCCGGATCGAACTCCAGCGGCACATCGCATTGAATCGTCACCAGCTCCTTGCTCAGCAGCACCGCCTCGCGGTTATTTTGTAACGATTCCCGATACGTTTTCCGCTTGATCTCCTCCGCGCGATCGAGCGCCGCCTCCACGCTCCCAAATTGCTGGATCAGCTCCACCGACCCCTTGTCGCCAATCCCCGGCGCGCCCGGAATATTGTCGATCGAGTCGCCCCGCAGCGCCATCACATCGACAACCTTCTCCGGGGGCACGCCCAGCGTCTCCAACACCTTCTCGCGATCCAGCACCAGGTTGTCCTTCACCGGATTCAGAATCTTCACGCGATCGTTCACCAGCTGCATCATGTCCTTGTCGTTCGAGACGACAAACACCGGATGTCCGGCTTTCGCGGCCTTCGCGGCGAGGGTTCCGATCACGTCATCGGCCTCAAAACCCTGCGCCTCAAGAATCGGAATCCGAAATGCCTCCAGCGCCCTCCGCACGTAGGGCACCTGCTGCGCCAGATCGGGAGGCATCGCCTCGCGATGCGCCTTATACCCGCCCGTCTCCACTGCCTCAAACTTCTGCGTCTCGGCGCTGAACTTGTTCACGGTCATCCCGCGGGCGCGCTCGTCGCGGAATACCGGCCCGCTCACGTCGAACACCGCCGCAAAATATTCCGGCTCGAAATCCCGCCGCAGCTTGTTGATCATGTTAACGAAGACGTAGGTCGCCGCCGTCGGCACGCCCGTCCGCGTCGACATAGGCCGCGACCGCTGCATCGCGTGATACGCGCGAAAGATAAACGACATCGCGTCGAGCAGAAAAACAGGAGGTTTCGACGATTCGGCAGCCACGAAGTCGAGTGTACCGCTTCACCCACAAGGCTCTACACGGTCAGCTATTCGCAAATCAGACGTTATCTAAAGGAAGGAAGGTAATTTGAGTGTTGGAAAAACCGTTCACTCAACAAACATGCAGTCCCCGTAAGAGAAAAACCGATACCCCTCCTCCACCGCATGGCGATAAGCCCCAAGCACCCGCTCCCGTCCCGCAAACGCACTCACCAGCATCAGTAACGACGACTGTGGCAAATGAAAATTAGTCAGCAGCGCCCCCACCACCCGAAACTCAAATCCCGGCGAAATAAATATGCTCGTCGATCCCGAATGCGCCACAAACTCCTCACCTTCGCGCGCGCAATGCTCTAGAGTCCGCACCGTCGTCGTTCCCGCCGCCACAATCCGCCGGCCCTCCCGCCGAGCCGCGTTCAACTCCGCCGCCGTCTCCGCGGAAATCGTGTACCGCTCCGCATGCAGCAGCACATCCTCCACCCTCACCACCCGTACCGGCTGAAACGTCCCCAGCCCAACATGCAAGGTCACCGACGTTATCTTGACGCCCCGCTCCCGAATCGCATCGAGAATCTCCGGCGTAAAGTGCAATCCAGCCGTCGGTGCAGCCACCGATCCCCGCTCCCTCGCATACACCGTCTGGTACCGCTCCCGATCACCCGCCCGATCCTCGCGGTGAATATAAGGAGGCAGCGGCATATGTCCCAGGCGCTCCACAATTTCGAAGAAATCCGCCACAGGCTCGAACCGCAGCGTTCGCTCCCCAAACTCCCCATGCGCGATGACCGAAGCCCGCAGCTCGCCATTCCCGAACCCGAGCACCTCGCCCGTCAGCACCTTTCGCCCAGGCCGTACCAGCGCCTTCCACTCCCACTCTGAAAGCTGCTCCGCCAGCAGCACCTGCACCCGCCCGGTGCTCTCATGATTCGCCTGCGTGTGCAATCCCCCTCGATGCGCAAACAGCCGCGCAGGAATCACGCGGCTGTCGTTCAGCACCAGCAAATCGCCTTCCCGCAGCATCGAAGGCAAATCCCGAAATAACTGATCCGCCCACGATCCCCTCGCGCGATCCACCACCAGCATCCGCGCCCCCGCCCGATCCGCCGCCGGCTCCTGCGCGATCAGCTCCTCGGGAAGGTCAAAATCGAAATCCGAAACCAGCATGCTAATCCCGGCCCTGCCCCTGGGAGTTCGGCCCTTTGGAATCAGGCCCCTCAGAATCAACTCCCCAGAAATACGCCTCAGCCCGCAACCGAGCTCGCTCCAGCGCATCGTTCAACTCCCCGCGCTTCGCCTCCAGCACCGCAGCATCGGCGTCCGCCCCCGGAGCCGCAACCGCCCGCGCCCAGCTCACTACCACCCGCGAAAACGGCAACGGCACCATGAACCGATCCCACGACCCGATCGCCCACGCGCGCTGCGGCAACAGATAAAAGCTGCCGATCGCCTCGCCCGTCATCGCCGCCAGCTTCACCGGCCCGATCTTGGTCTGGTAAATCGGCCCCCGCGGCCCATCCGCCGTAAACACCACCGGCTCACCCGCCGCCAGTACGTCCCGCATTGCCATCAGCCCCGCCGCGCCGCCCCGCGAACTCGACCCGCGCACACTGTTGTACCCCAGCAGACCCAGCGTCCGCGCGATCAGCTCGCCATCGAAGCTCCGGCTAATCAAGATCGAGCAGCGAAATTTCCTGAAGTACCAACCTGCCGGCAGCGTGCACCGATGCCAGAAGCAGAAAATGCCGCGCGCCGGCGGAGTCGCCGGGATCACTCCGTCTTCCGCGATCACCTCATACCGCAGCGTTACGCCGACCATCGCCAGCAGCAGCGCCGTCAGCTTTGGAACGATCCAGAGCGTCACGCGCTGGCCCAGGGTAAAGCGCTCCTCGCCGCTCTCGGTCACGTTACCGATTGTAGCCACGCCCTCGCGAAACAACTTGCCCGCCGGACCACAGCACCTTGGTCACTCCGGTAAGAGCACAAACGTCCATAGCCCTGCCCTGATCGTGCTACTGTAATGCCCGGACTATGGACCGAAGATACTCTGGACTTACATTGCCGGCCGAAATGAAACGCATCCTGATCTTCCTGTTGCTGCTGGCATGCGCGCTGTGCGCCGCGGCGCAGGGCTATGCACAGAACCTGCCGCAGACTGTGGTCACGCTCACGGTTTCAAGCCCCGTCTCTCTCTCCGGCGCGCTCGTCACACTCACCGCTACCGTCTCCGGTACACCAATTTCCGCCAACCCCAGCTCGACCACCCCTACCGGCGCCATCATCTTCGAAGACGCAACCACGCCTCTCGGCCAGGTCGCACTCACTGACAATCTCGGCCTAGCCTCCGCCACCTTCTTCACAGCGGACCTTGCCTCCGGATCGCATCAGATCGTCGCCCAGTATTCCGGCGACGCCAACTTCAAGGCCGCATCCTCCACCGCCGTCACCATCGCGATCAAATCCTTCTCCATCACGCCCGGCGCCACTTCGCTTAGCCTCACCCAGGGCCAGTCCGGCAATATCGTCTACACCGTCGCCGACGCCGCCAGCGTCACCACGGCTGTCCAGTTTGGCTGCAACGCGCCCGCGAACACATACACCACCTGCGCCTTCAATCCCGCCAAGGTCAGCGGCAACGGCCAGACGACGTTCACTATCACCACTACTGGCCTGAGCCCCTCCTCCGTCCACCGCACAGACTTCTTCACCCACGGAGGCGCCGCGTTGGCTTGTCTCCTGCTCGGCTGTCTTCCGTTTGGATCGCGCTTCCGCCGGCGGGTCCTGGGCGCCGCTCGCTCTTCAGCGCTGATGCTCGCCGTTCTGGCGGCAACCGTTCTCACAGGAACCGTCCTGGCTCTGACCGGCTGCAGCAGCTCTGCTATCCCGAAAAGCCCATTCGCCGGAACCCCAACGCCGCCCGGCACCCAGGTCTTCGAAGTCATCACCGCCGTCACCGCCAACAGTCAGACCATCAGCCAGGACACCTGGATCAACGTCAACATCCTCCCCGCATCGTAGTTCCTCGCTGCGGGCGTTTCTTATTCCTCACTGCCCCGAGGTACTCACCGGCACAGGCGCGCCCTTCGGCGTAGCGATATACCCCTTGATCTGATTCTTATCCACGCTGTTCACCACAAGCTCATACAGCAGGTGATCCTTCCCCGTGTAGAACTGGATCGGCTCATCCAGGTTACGGTCCTTCTTCTGAATCTCCTTGTCGTCCGAATAAACCACCAGCGTAAATTTGCTGTGCTTCGGATCGGCCTTCTTCAGCTCCAGCGCAACCGTCGCCACCGCTTTCTTCTGATTCTTGCCCAGCGTGAATTCATAGTAGTTCCGGTCGCCCATGTGCTTCAGCACGTCCAGCTCTTTGGCGTTGGTCGCAATCAGCCCGCTCTGCAGACCCAGATCGCCCTTCATCGCGGTCATCGCCGCTTCGTCTGTCTGCAGCTGCGTCTTCGTCGCGGTCAGGTCGGTCTTCACCCCACCTACGTCGGTCTTCACTCCGGAAACATCGCTCGAAACTGCGCTGATCTGCTTCTGCGCCTGCGCCAGGCGCTGCGCGTCCGCTTGCTGCCGCGCCATCAGATCCTGCGCCTTCGCTTCCAGCTGCTTCTGCGTCATGCCGAGCGACTGGCCCAGCGTATCGGTTGTCACCTTCAGGCGGGCATTGGTCTGCTCCAGCGCCGCGGCCAGCTGCTTATTCTGCTGCTGCGCTGTGGCCACCTGCGCCTCGGCGCTGGTCAGCCGCCCGGCCAGATTGTAGCTCCACACCAGCCCCGCCAGCGCGCATAACACCGCCAGCCCCAGCACCCCGATCAATAAGCTCGAATAGCTCCTCTGTACCGGCACTTCTGTTGTCTCGTCCATAGCCGCTCTTGCTTTCCTTTCCCCGGCCAACTGTGATGGTCGCACTGTACCCCAGCCGCATCGCTCGCCGCAATGCAAAACTGCATCCGCGCCCCTCGTTATGCATCCCCTCGCAACCGCGCATAATCTATGAAATATGCCCCGCTACCAATACCGCGAGATCGAGCCGACCCGCGAAGCCAAAGAGGTCTTCACCCGCTGGATCGACTCCCTCGATGACGAATTCTCCCGCCACCAGAACATCGCCCTCCGCGGCGAAATCGTCCGCGACAATCTCCACCAGCTCATCCTGGGCCGGCCCCACGGCGGACGCCTCAACTTCACCCTTACCACCGAGCTGCCCTTCAACGTCCTCCAGCTCTCGCTCGATCCCGCCAACGTCACCCTTGAGCCCGAATACTACGGCGACATCGACGCCGATCGCTACGCCCTCATCAAGCCGCTCGTCTGGTTCTGGCGCATGTTCGACCGCTCCCCCGTCGCCCTCAATCACTGGCTCGGCTTCCGCCTACGCGCCATGCTCGGCAAGCACATCTTCAAGAGCATCGGCAACAACGTCAAGATTTATCACGGCGTCGAGTTCACCTTCGGCTACAACCTCACCCTCGAAGACGACGTCATCATCCATAACCACGTCCTCCTCGACGACCGCGGCGAGCTCATCGTCCGCAAAGGCACCTCCATCTCTGAACACGCCGCCGTCTTCTCGCACGCCCACGATCCCGTCGAGGCCTGCATCATCGAGCATCGCCGCACTGAGGTCGGCCCCTCGGCCCGCGTCACGTATCGCTCGCTCGTCATGCCCGGCGTCCGCGTAGCCAGGGGAGCCATGCTCGGAGCCCAGGCCGTGGCCACCCACGACCTCCAGGAGAACACCATCGCCGGCGGCGTCCCCGCACGCAAAATCAAAACCACCAGCGAAGCCCATCGCTTCGAAGATCGCACCGGCGAAGGCCCCTGCGTTGAACTACCGCCGAACGATTGAAAGCTGGCCGCTTCTTTGCTGAAAGTCTCTTTGCTGACCGTCTCATTGCCGACAGGCTCTTAGCTGCCTTCCTGTTACCATCGAAATCGACCTTCCGATGGATCCCAACCGCCTCATTATTGCGATCTTCGAGTTCGCTGTGCTTCTCTTTTCGCTCAGCCTCCACGAAGCCGCGCACGCCTGGATGGCCAACCGCCTCGGTGACCCCACCGCTCGCATGCTGGGCCGCGTCACGCTCAACCCCCTACGCCATATCGACCCCCTCGGCACCGTCATCCTGCCGGCCATCATGCTCTTCGTCAGCCCGGGCTTCCTCTTCGGATGGGCCAAGCCAACCCCCGTCACCCCCGCCAATTTCAAGCACCTGACACGCGATGACATTCTCACCACCGTTGCCGGGCCGGCCAGCAACGTTCTGGCCGCCCTGGCCGCGACTCTCGTCCTGCTCATCCTCTCCCGCACCAGCGCCGGCGGCGCCAGCATTGTGCACGAGATCGCCGCCACCGGCAGCCTCGAAGGCGCCCTGGCTTCCTCCAGCCCCACCCTGGTCCCGCTCGTCCTCCTCTTCTATCTCGCGATGATCCTCAACCTCTTTCTCGCCGCCTTCAATCTCCTCCCTCTTCCCCCGCTCGACGGCTCCCACGTCTTTCGCCATCTGCTTCCCTACAAAGCACTGCGCGTCTACGACTCACTCGGGATGATCAGCATCTTCATCATCTTTCTTCTCGGCGGCCGCGTCGTCGGCTTCATCGTCGGCCCCCCGATTGCTTTCCTCCGCTCCATTCTTCTCTCGTTCTAAACGGCTACCAGGCTTACTGCGACCTCTATCGAAGCGCCAGGATTCTTCGCGCTCCTTTCGCCGCTCCCGCTTTAGTAGTACAACGGTGAACGAACAACTCCGGCAGCAAATCATGAAAAATCCCGCCAGGCTTTCCCTCTTCGCCATCCTCACTGTCAACACACTGCTCACGTTCATCACCCTCCGACCAGCCTCCGCACAGGAACACTCATTTCGCGCCGCCGACGGCCAATTCCTCCTCGATGGCAAGCCCTTCCGCATCGTCTCCGGCGAAATTCATTACGCCCGTGTCCCACGCGAGTACTGGCGTGATCGCCTGCGCATGGCCAAAGCTATGGGCCTGAATGCCGTCACCACTTACGTCTTCTGGAACGCCCATGAGCCTCGCCCCGGCGTCTACGACTTCACTGGCAACCTCGATGTCGCCGAGTTCGTCCGCGAAGCCCAGCAGGAAGGGCTCTACGTCATCCTCCGCCCCGGCCCCTACTCCTGCGCAGAGTGGGAGTTCGGCGGCTTTCCGTCCTGGCTCCTCAAAGACCCCAACATGGTCGTCCGCTCCCGCGATCCAAAATTCATCGCCGCCGCCCGCGCGTGGCTCCTCCGCCTCGGCCAGGAAGTCGCGCCTCTCCAGATCGGCCAGGGCGGCCCTATCATCGCGGTCCAGGTCGAGAACGAGTACGGCAGCTACGGTGGCGACCACGAATACATGGAGGACATCCACCACATCCTCATCGACGCCGGCTTCACCCAGGCGCAGCTCTATACCGCCGACGGCGCCGACCAGGTTCCGCGTGGAAGTCTGCCTGAGCTCCCCGCTGTCATCAACTTCGGCCCCGGCGAAGCGCAACGGGCCTTCACCAAACTCAAAAACCCTCCGCCCCACTGGCCCATGGATGAACGGCGAATACTGGGACGGCTGGTTCGATCACTGGGGCGCGCCCCATGCGCACCACTAACGCGAAGCAGCAAGCCGACGATCTCGACTGGATCCTCCGTCAGGGCTACTCCATCAGCATCTACATGTTTCACGGCGGCACCAGCTTTGGCTGGATGAACGGCGCGAACTCCAACGGTAGAAACTACGAGCCCGACGTCACCAGCTACGACTACGACTCAGCGCTCGACGAGAGCGGCCATCCCACGCCGAAATATTTCCTCTTCCGCGACATCATTGCGCGCAACACCGGAGTCGCGCCCCCTCCAGTTCCCACCGCGCCCACAGCAGCGGCCATCCCCGCCTTCACCCTCGACCGCGCGGCCTCTCTCTGGGAAAACCTGCCGACACCCGTCCACTCGGACCAGCCCCTCACCATGGAAGCGATGGATCAGGCCTACGGATACGTCCTCTACCGCACCACCGTCGATGGCCCGCTCAGCGGCGACCTCTTCATCGGTGCCCTCCACGACTACGCCCAGGTCTACCTCAACGGCAAACTCGCCGGGACCATCGACCGCCGCCTCAACCAGCACTCTCTGCCGCTCGCCATCGACGTGCCCCATGCGCGCCTCGACATCCTCCTCGAGAACACGGGCCGCGTAAACTTCGGCTCCTCGATCCCCACCGAGCGCGTCGGCCTCCTCAACGGCGTCACGCTCGCCGGCCATCCCCTCAGCGGCTGGGATAACTACTCGCTTCCCATGCTCGCTCCCGGCTCACTCACCTACGCCACCAAGTCCTGCGACGGCCCCTGCTTCTATCAGGCTTCCTTCAAGATCGACCACCCATCCGACACCTTCCTCGATACCAGCGCCCTCGGCAAAGGAGAAGTCTGGATCAACGGCCGTCCCCTTGGCCGCGTGTGGCAAATCGGTCCTCAGAAAGCACTCTATCTCCCCGCCCCCTTCCTCAAGACCGGAGAAAACCAGGTTGTCGTCTTCGATCTCGAAGGCGAGTCAGCCCGCAAACTCCAGGGCCTCGATCACCCCTTCCTCAACGCGCCCATCGAGAAACCCCGATAGCACTGAGACCGGCGATAAGTACCGCGATCCAGCATGTCCCTCACAGAACGTGGGCCGAGACGAGGCTCTCTGATTCGCTAACCAGGGTTTACAACTGCGCCTATCAACATAGGCGATCTGCAACCCGCGTCCCTGGGGACCTTGGTGCCAGGGACTTAGATACAAGTAATCAGGATTTCGCCACAAAATCGAGGGCGGTGCAAGCTCGTCATGGAAACAAGAAGCAGCCATCAAGCTTGCTGGCGGAGAGACAGGGATTCGAACCCTGGATACCTTGCGGTATACACGCTTTCCAAGCGTGCGCCTTCAGCCACTCGGCCATCTCTCCGCGCCGTTGCGGATGCACCGCGCCCAGGCTGCCCCCGAGCACGGCCCGCGCTAGGTTAAATTTACCACGCGTTCCCTCCCTCTGCTCCCCGGCTACAATGACCCATCCCCATGTCCTCCGAAGGTCAAATGCAGGACCCCGAAACCCAGGCGACAGAACCCTCGTCGCCTGAATTTCTCGTCCCCGAAAATCAACTCCCCGCAGTCGAGACCTTCGAGCAGCACCAGCACCCCACGCGCATCGGCGAAGAACTCCGCGCCCTCCTCACCCTCGCCATCCCCGTCGTCCTCTCCGAACTCGGCTGGATGACCATGACCATCGTCGACCTCATCATGGTCGGCCGCCTCGGTCCAGACGCCATCGGCGCCGTCGGCCTCGGCAACGCCATCTACTACGCCCCTTCGCTCTTCGGCATCGGGCTGCTCCTCGGCCTCGATACCCTCGTCTCGCAATCCTGGGGCGCAGGCCGCTTCGATGACTGCCATCGCTCCCTCGCCCAGGCCATCTATATCGCGCTTGCCTTCACGCCTCTGCTGATGCTCGCCATGCTCGGCGCTCAATGGATTTTCACCGGCCGCGGCGTCGACCCCACCGTCGCCACACTCACCCGCTCCTATGTCGGCATCCTCAACTGGGGCACCTTCCCCCTGCTGGTCTACGGCGGATTCCGCCGCTATCTCCAGGGAGTAGGCCAGGTACGCCCCGTCGCCTTCGCCCTCATCACCGCCAACCTCGTCAACCTCGCCTTCAACTGGATCCTCATCTACGGCCACTTTGGCTTCCCTGTCCTCGGCGTCCGCGGCTCCGCGCTCTCCACCTGCCTTGCCCGCGTCTACATGGCGGGCGTCCTGGTCTACGCCGCCTGGTCTCACGAAGCCAAACGCGGCCACGCCCTCTTTGAACATTGGCCCACGCCCGACTGGACGCGCATCCGCGCCCTCCTCAAGCTCGGCCTGCCCGCGGCCTTCCAGGTCGTCCTTGAAGTCGCCGCCTTCGGCGCGGTCACTGTCATGTCCTCGCACCTCACGCCCATCGCCCTCGCCACGCACGAAATCGTCCTCAGCTGCGCCGCCTACACCTATATGGTTCCCCTCGGAATCTCCGCCGCAGCCGCCGTCGCCGTCGGTCACGCCATCGGAGCCGGTAATCCCGCACGCGCCCGCCGCGCCGGCATCCTCGCCATCGCCATCGGCGCGGGATTCATGGCCCTCATGGCCGTCCTCCTCATCGTCATCCCAAAGCCCATCATCGGCATCTGGACCCACGACGCCCGCGTCCTCACGCTAGGCGCGCACATCCTCGCCATCGTCGCAGGCTTTCAAATATTCGACGGCATCCAGACCGTCTCCACCGGCGCACTCCGCGGACTCGGCGAAACCCGCTTCCCCATGCTCATGAATTTTGCCGGCTACTGGATCCTCGGCCTCCCCCTCGGAGCCCTGCTCTGCTTTCATTTGAAGTGGGGACTCGCCGGCCTGTGGACCGGCCTCACCGTCTCACTGATCCTGATCGCACTGGTGCTCATCGCCCGCTGGTTCGCAGATTCAAGCAAACCCCTGGCTGCCTGAACCCGTTGCGACAATAGGCATAGATAAGAAAACGGCAGTACCCGACGATTCGTGTAGCGGCCGCGCCGGCCGGGGAGGGCGAGGCTGGAGAAGGGTTTCAGTAGTCGGATCGTTTCTCAAAGGTTACAGTCACTAACTAAAACATGTTTATTCCATACCGATTCCCAACAGCCACCGCCCCCGCCGCCTCACTAAAGTTGTAGCGCTTGACACGTAACTGCGATAGAACCCCCGTTCAACTTACTGCATCCTTGTGGACGAGCGGCTATCTGGTTTGCCCTCGCACGACAGCCATCCCCAATCCAAGAAGCGGATCCATGAAAACTGTGTCGAGGCTGTTGAAGCGTATCCTCCACGACGAATCCGGCCAGGATTTGATCGAGTATGCCCTGATCGCCGCCCTCATTGCCCTCGCTGCCATCAGCGCCATGCGAGGCCTCGCCGGAAAAATCGACAACGAGTTCAATACCGTCGGCAACAGCCTCTAACGGTCACCGCAGCTTCGGCCGAAGCTTGAAGGAACGCCTTCCGATTCGTGCCCTGTTACCGCGAGCCGCGGGCGCCCACTTCCCGCTCGCCAGGGCTGCCTCAGCGTATCGACTGGAATCGCTGCCGGCTGCTCGCTACTTCCCCTTCTTCCCTGCCTTCTTCGCCAGCTCGTTCAGAGAAGTCTTCTCCAACTCCTCGCGCAGTGCGCCTTCCACATTCTCGAAAACTCGCTTCAGCACCGTTCCCACTTTCGCCGTATGCGGTCCCGACAACGACGCTGAATGAAACAGCTCCCCGCCATCGAGGGCCTTGTAAATGTCCGCCAGCGTAATCGCCTTCGCCGAGCGCGCCAGCTTCGATCCGCCGTGTGGACCCTTCTGGCTCTCCAGCAACCCCGCCTGGTGCAGCAGCGAAAATACGCGTCGGATCACCACTGGATTGATGCTTAGCTTGCCGGCTACATCTTCCGAAGTCTGCAGTCCATCCGGTTCGGCAGCAAGCAAAACCATGGCGTGAACGCCGGTTGCGAATCGGGTATTTGCGGCCATGGCTTTCAACCTATCACAGCTTTTTTCCACGACGAATGAAATCTGTAACAATCCCCGTCACCTGTCACTCTGTACCCTGGACCCTCCACCCTGTACCCTGCTTTTATGCGCATCCTCTTCGTCGGCGATGTCTTCGGCAGCGCAGGGCGCCGTATCGTCCGCGAACACATCGGCCACATCGTCGAGCGCCGCGCCGTCGACCTCATTATTGTCAACGCTGAAAACGCCGCCGGCGGTTTCGGCCTCACTCCCGCGATCTCCGACGAGCTCTTCGACCTCGGCGCCCACGTTCTTACTACCGGCAACCATGTCTGGGACAAAAAGGAAATCATCGACTACCTCAAGTCCGCCGCGCCAGCCAGCCACGAGCGCCCGCGCCGCATCCTGCGCCCCGCCAATTACGCGCCTAATACACCCGGCTTCGGCGTCTACCAGGGTACACTCCCATCCGGCCAGGACTATGCAGTAATCGATCTCCAGGGCCGTGTCTTCATGGCCAATAACGAAGACCCTTTCCGCACCGCCGACGCCCTCCTTAAAGAAATCACTGCCAAAGTCATCGTCGTCGACTTCCACGCCGAAGCTACTTCGGAAAAGTGCGCCATGGGATGGTATCTCGACGGCCGCGTCACCGCCGTCATCGGCACCCACACCCACGTCCCAACCGCCGACGACCGCGTCCTCCCCGGCGGAACCGCCTACCAAACCGACGTGGGCATGAGCGGTCCGTACGACAGCATCATTGGCGTCGAAAAGGAACTCGTCCTCGAGCGCTTCCTCACCTCCATGCCCTCCAAATTCGAAGCCGCCAAAGGCGACCCCCGCATGGCCGCCCTCCTCATCGAGGCCGACCCCAACACTGGCCGCGCCCTCTCCACAGAACGGCTGCTCCTGGGCGAGTAGTTGTGTAGCTATACATTTGTAGTTACAATAAAAATGCTGCTATGACCCTGTTCGAGTGGGATCCGGTCAAAGCGCAAAGCAACCGGCGCAAACACGGCTTCACTTTCGACGACGCCGTGCGCGTCTTCGGCGACCCTTACGCAATTTCCGAGCAGGACCGCATCGAATACGGCGAAATTCGCTGGCAGCTGATCGGACTCTTCGAGGGAATATCCCTCTTGACCGTGGCATACACAGTCCGGGAAGAGTGGCCTGACGAGATATTCAGAATCATATCGGCAAGAAAGGCCACCCGGAAGGAGCGCAGGCTTTATGACCAAATACGTCAGGAAAACTTTCGACGAATGTAAGCCATCCGCCCGGGAGATCCGCAGAGTTGCGGCTCTCGCGGCTCGTCCCGACAGCGAAATCGACTTATCTGACATTCCCGAACTGGGCGGGGACGCGTGGAAGCATCCACGACCCAACCCCTTCTACCGCCCCCGGAAAAAACAACTCACCGTCCGCCTCGACGCCGACGTCATCGCCTGGCTCCGCAAACAAGGCAAAGGCTACCAAACCCGCCTCAACGCCCTCCTCCGCGCCGCCATGCTGAGCGAAACAAGACCCAAACGCAGGCGCGCCAGCTGAAAATCCTTCGCGAAATCCCTCGCGAAAATCAGCTCTCCAGCCAAAGCCCCTTCCTGCGAAAATAGAAAGAACTGAGGTAGTCCCGTTGTCCATCCAGACCCCCGAAGAACTCGCCGCCATGCGCACCTCCGGCCGCATCGTCCGCCTCATGCTTGAGGCCATGAAAGCCGCCGCCCGCTCCGGCATCACCACCCAGGAACTCGATCAGATTGGCGGCAACGTCATGCGCGAGCACGGCGCCATATCCGGCCCCATCGCCGTCTATCGCTTCCCCGGCGTCTCCTGCATCAGCGTTAACGACGAAATCGTCCACGGCATCCCCTCCGACCGCCGCCTCCGCAACGGCGACCTCCTCAAACTCGATGTCACCATTCAGAAAGACGGCTTCATGGCCGACGCCGCGGAGACCGTCATCGTCGGCCCGCCCATCACCGAATCCGCCATCGGCAGCCGCCTCGCTGTCTGCGCCCAGCGAGCCTTCGCCGCCGCCATGCAGGTAGCCCGCGCCGGCAACCGCGTCCGCGACATCGGCCGCGTCGTCGAAAAAGAGGTCACCGCGGCCGGTTTCCACGTCATCCGCGACCTCTGTGGCCACGGCATCGGCCGCACCATCCACGAGAAACCCAGCGTCCCCAACTGGCCCGATCCCGCCGCCTCCGATTTCCTGACCGAAGGCCTCGTCATCACCGTCGAGCCCATCATCGCCAGCCGCTCCGGCAAATCCGTCCTCGCCAAAGATGGATGGACCGTCCGCACCGCCGACCGCGGCCTCGCCGCCCACTACGAACACACCCTCGTCATCACCAGAGACGCGCCGCTTCTCCTCACCGCCGCCTGAAGAGCAGCGGTTGCTTCGATCCGTAATCGTCGGGCAGGCGACCTTGGCGGTGCTTTGTTACCTGTACCCTGTTCCCTGTACCCTGCTAATATGCAACCAGGAGGTTGCCTATGACCCCGGTCCACGCTGAAGAACGCATTGCCGATCGCATCGAGAAACAGATCGAAATCGCCGCCCCCGTCTCCCGCGTCTGGCGCGCCCTCACCGACCACAACGAATTCGGCGCATGGTTCCACGTCAAACTCGACGCCCCCTTCGCAGTCGGCGAAGAATCCCACGGCCAGATCACCTGGCCCGGCTACGAACACGTCACCTTTCGCGCCGTCGTCCAGCAGATCGACCCCCAGCAATACTTCGCCTTCACCTGGCACCCTTATTCCATCGATCCCGCCGTCGACTACTCCGAAGAAACCCCCACCCTCATCGAGTTCCACCTCGAGAAAACCCCCACCGGCACCCTGCTCAAAGTGACCGAATCCGGCTTCGCCGACATCCCCGACGCCCGCCGCAAAGAAGCCTTCCTCCGCAACAGCGAAGGCTGGGGCCAGCAGATGAAAAACATCGCGGAATATGTCACGCAACACCCCTAGGGCCGCAGCGAAAAGGAAACCGCTCCCCCGTCGCCCTGAGGCCGAGAAATCGGCGCCCGGACAAAAACGCGTCGCCCATGCCCCTGAAGTTGGGGCATGGGCGAAGGCCGCACCGGCCTTCGCCGCCCTCGGCGACCCCACCCGTCTCTCGTTGCTCGCCAAACTCGGCCGCGGCCACGCTCGCTCCATCTCCCAGCTCGCCCACGGCTCCCACCTCACCCGCCAGGCCATCACCAAGCACCTGCGCGTCCTCGAGCGCGCCAGAATCGTCCGCTGCGTCCGCTCCGGCCGCCATGCCCTCTTTGAGCTCGACCCCCAGCCCGTCCTTGAACTCCGCGACTACCTCAACCGCGTCTCCGCCCAATGGGACAAGGCGCTCTTCCGCCTCAAGTCCTTCGTCGAAGAGGTCGGGGAGTGACAGGCGCGGGGTGTCATTGGAGGGACGATCAGCCGCCCGACCGCGCGGGAGTCGTCTCGGTGTCTCCCCAGCCTTCTTCTCGGTTGTGATTTCTCCAGAGCGTTTTTTAGCGCGGCGGAAAAACCGCCGACCCCGCCAGCGCCACCATACGCCCTTTATCCCCGGAAGCCCGCGTCAGAGTCAGCACCGTAATGTCATCCTCCTGCCCAAACTCAAGCGCCGCCGCAGCGATCGCCGAAGCCGCCTGCGCGCTGATCGCTTGCGTCCGATCAAACCCAAACAATGCCCCCCGCCCATCGCGCGCCTCCACCACCCCATCGGACAGCAGCGTCAGCCGATCCCCCGCCTCCAGCCGAAACCCATGCTCCACGTACCGTCCTTCGGCCGCGATTCCCAGCGGCAAATCCGGCTCCAGCAGCATCTCCTCGCCATTGTGATATGGCGGCAGATGCCCCGCGTTCGCAATCGTCACATCGCCCTCGGCCGTCACCTGCGCGCAGACGCACGTGATAAACCCCTCGTCGCGCGTCTCGGTCAGTTGCCGATTCAGCCGCGTCAGCAGCGCCGCCGGCCCCATTCCCTCCGTCGCCAGTGCCCGCAGCGCGCCCATCGCCAGCGCTCCCGTCATCGCCGCCTTCAAACCCTTCCCGCTCACGTCGCCCAGCACCACCAGCTTCGCTCCACCCTTCGCATCGAGCACCTGATAGAAATCCCCGCCCACCTCTTCCGCTGGAAAATATGCTGCCTCAATCGCGTATCCCGCAATCACCGGCAAAGTCTCCGGCACAAGCCGTCGCTGGATATCCCGCGCCGCGCTCAGCTCCCCGGCCACCCGCATCTGTTCCCGGGTCACCCGCGTAAAGCGGAAGAACATCAGCGTTGCGATCGCCAGCAGAAAAACCAAATTGCCCAGGTCGTTCCACTGGAGCGTAATCGGCCCCACCGGAATCGGCGAGGCCAGAAAATCGGCCCTTCCCCATCCCAGCAGAATCGACGCAGTGCCCACGTCGTACAGCGCCGTCGTTGCTACCGACAGCATGCTGGGAAGCACCAGCGGCCCCATCTCGCGATTCCCGCGCAAGAACCAGAGGAAAAGCTGCAGCGGAAGCAGCACCGCTGCGGGCGCAATAATCGCGGCCTCAATCAGCATGTATTTTCCGCTCGAAAACCCTCCGAACCACGTCGCCCCTGAGAACACCAGCGGCGTCAGCAGCAGCGCCTCGTAGATCCGCCACATCTGCGGCACCCGCTTCCCCGCTATGCTGAACGTGAACTGGATCTGCATGATCGTGAAGGCATAGACCAATGCATCGCCGAACAACAAGCCCCACGCCAGCGGCAAGATCCCGGTCGTCGAGCACGCCACCAGAAGATCCGAAGTCCCCAGCAGAAACAGGTACCACCCCAGCCACAGGTACTCGGCCCGATTTCGCTGGCTCCGAAAAAGCGCAAACGCCCCCAGCCCCGCCAGCATCAGCACCAGGTTGATCGCAATCGAGGGCAGCGCCGTATACCATCGGTCGCTTTCGAGCCCCAGCCGCTCATCGTCGATCGCGCCGTACGTCCCCACCGCCATCGTCAGGAACCCCGGCAGCTGCCACGCGGCATAACCCTGCGGCGTGTGCGTTCGCAGAGCAAGCGTCAGCTCCGTGTCACGATCCCGCAGCGGAAACATCATTTCCGTCGGCCGTTTCACTCCGAATGACGATCGCAGCTCCGGTCCCACCACCGGCTGCCCATTGATGTAGAGCTCGTAGGTCCCCTCGCCGCCGGCGACCAGCAAATACAGGTGCGGATGTCCTTCCGCCAGCCGCACGTGCAGCCGGTACCACCGCCAGCCCGGCTGCACCCGGTCAATCAGCTCGACCTTTTTCCATCCGCTGTCGTCGATATTCGGCTCCGACCAACCTCGACCGTCGCCATCCTGTTCGCGCCAGCCGTGGTTGATGTCGAGCGACCCGCGCCGCCATTGCGTCGCATCCACCTGTGCCAGCGCCACCGGCGCAACCAGCCACAGCACCAGCAACGCCAGCCTACGCATGCGGTTCAGCCATTCCGGTCTGCGTCAGCACGGCGCCATGCCCTCTCAGAACCGCGTTGTGAGAATTTCCAGCGGGGGACTCAGTCTATCGTCGCGCTCAAAACCCCGCAACAACGCCGTCGCATTCACAACACGAAGAGAAAAACACCGACGCTCTCGGCGTCACCTCTTCTCTCGGACCCCAACAGGCCGTCGAGTACATCCTCGAAAATCTTCCATGAAAGCAGAGCGTAGCGCGGCACTGCGAAAAGAGACTCAGGTCCCAGCCCGATGCACCCTGTAGCCTGTTCCCTATTGCCTGTCGTCTGCCCTCGTCACCAGCGCTAGATTTTCCTTGACCTCCTGGCTGGTATCTCCCAGTGCAATCGCCCGTTCCAGCTCGGTCTTTGCCCCCGCCAGGTCGTTCAGTCGCGCCAGCACAACACCCAGCGCGCTGTGCGCCATTGCGAACTCCGCATTGAGTGCAATCGACTGTGACAAATACACCCGCGCTCGCGTGAAATCATGTTCCTCCATCGCCAGCACGCCATTCAAATACAGCGTCTCCCAGCTTTTCGGAAAAGCCCGCAGCAATTCCTCTCCCACCTGATTCGCTTTCGCCGGATCGCTCGCCATCAGCAGCCGCAGAAAATGCAGCCCCGTCTCCACGTCCTCGGGATGCCGAGCCCGCGCCACTCCAAAGACCACGCTCGCGTCCTCGACCCGTCCCGCCTGCACCAACATGTCCTCCAGCGCATTCACCAGCACCGCCGACTCCGGCGTTGTATTCAGCCCATCTCGCAAGGACCCAATCGCCGCATCCAACTTCCCTGTTCCTGCATACGCCATCCCCAGACTGAGGCTCTGCGTCGCAGTCCGTTGTCGCTCCGCCCGCGGATTCTCCAGCAGTGCGATCGCCGCCCCAAACTCCTGCGCCTGCACGTAATCCTGCGCCAGTCCATCCAGCGCCTCCGTTGATTCCGGATCCGCCACCAGCGCCGCCTGCCACTCCCTCTTTGCCTCGTCGAACCGGTGTAGCTGATCGAACACCCCTGCCAACAGCAAATGCGTCTTCAGATTCCGCCCTTCAATCTGCTCCGCTGCCTGCAACGGTGCCACCGCCTCCTCCGCGTTGCCCGCAAAAAAAAGGCTCGTCCCAAACATAAACAGCACATTTTCCGAATCCGGGCTCAGCTTCAGCGACGCGGCAAACGCCGCCGCCGCGCACGCATATTGCTTCTCATTCGCCAGCAAAATTCCAAGATCGGCAAATGTATCCGCATTTGGCTGCCCCGCCAGCTGCGCCCTCATCGAATCCGGCGTCGCGCACATTTGCGATGGCAGCCTGCTCGCCGCCAACGCCAGCACCGCAATCACCCCAACCTCAGCCCAGCGCCTCATCGCCCAGCCCGCCCCGCCGGCTTCGGCGCATCCGCCACATGCACCGTGATGTGCTCAATCCCATCGCCCGCGATATTCACAAACTCCGGCAGATTCACCGCCCGATTCGCCGCCGTCGCGTTGTCGATGATGATCGCCGGGCTGTCGTTTCCCTCCGCATCGATGTGCGTCAGATACATCTGCGTGTAGGCCGACCGCGCCTTCGACGCGAACACCATCCATCGCCCGTTCGGCGAAAAGCTGTGCCACGAATTCATCCGGCTCGTATTCGCGCGCATCCGCCGCGCGTCGCCTCCCGCAAACGGTACGATGAAGAGCTGGCTGTCTGGCCGCATCAGCTGCCCATTACCGCACTCCACAAACACCACCCACTTGCCATCCGGTGAAATCCTCGGGAACGTATTGCTCATCCCGTTTCCCGATGCCCCCTCGATCCGCTCCGCCCTTCCGCCCTTCCCTTCGTTGAACGGAATCCGATACAGGTCGTACTGAATCTGCGTCTCATTCGCATCGTTTGCCCGCATCGCCGGGCCTTGCCCTTTCACCCGTGGCGCCCGCGCCTCCGCCCGCGCAAACACAATCCACTTCCCATCCCGGCTCCAAACTCCATCCGTCTGCACAAACTGCGCATCGTCCGCGCCCGGAAGCGGTTGCCGCAGCCTCGTCTCCCGGTCGTACCACTCCAGAATCCCGCGCGTCGGATAAAACACCTGCAAAAACCGGTAATCCATGAAGTTCGTCACATAAAACGTGTCCAGCAGCCTGTACGCTGGCCCCGCAAACGTGCTCAGCACATACCGCCCATCCGGCGATACCTGCGACATAAAACCCACCCGCGTCTGTCCCACGCGACCATCCGTATTCCAGTGCACCAGGTCCTTGCTCTCAATCGTCATCCGTTTCTCGACCGGAACCACCGCATACAATCCCTTGTCGTTCTCCGGTCCGTCGATGTCCATCCCCAGCGTCTTCCCGTCGGCGGAAAAAGAATGGCAGTTTCCGCACGTCGGCATGTTCGCCAGCACAGTCCGGCTCTCCCCGTCTCGAATATCCCGTAGCCTCCAACGGATCAGGTGCAGGCTCCCGCCCGCCAGCGGCTGTACATTCCCGGTGGTGTTCGTCGTTGGCATCAGCGGCACATCGCGATAGAAAATCGCCGCGCCCACCTCATCCGCCGACGTTGTCATCGTCACCATCGCCCGCGACACCGCAACCCGCCCCATCTGCCCGATCGACGAACCGGCCGACGTCCCAGTCGACGAACCAGCCAACGTCCCAGTCGACGAACCAGCTGCCCCGTATCCTGTGATCGTGATCGTCGCGGCCTGCCCCACACTGCGCGCTTCGATCGCCGCCCACGTCGCGCGATCCGGCGTCCACGTCCACGTTGCAGCCTGACGCGGCGTCAGCTGGGGCAGATCGTCCTTGTTCCCCACGCACTCGGGATCAATCGGCCCTACCCGCAGCCTCTCGCCTTTGGCGATGACGTGAATCGGCGCGCCTTTCCCCGCAAACGCAATGTCAATGGTCCACGAACTTCCCGCCGCATCCCGCCACCAGAATGTCGGTGGCGTAATCCCAGGCGGAAAGACAGATCCATCCTCTGGATAATCGATCGAGATCGGCCAAAGCGGCCGTCCTGGAACCCGCGCGCTCGCAGCCTGTCCGCGTCCAGTCGCAACCGCACACAGTGCCAGCCCGAGCAGGAAGCACTGGAGACGCAACACACGCGGCACACACATGCCGCGATGCTTTCAGGAATTCCCAACGCCCCTCTGTGACGCCGGTCACTCCCAACGGCTCTCCTGTTGCCTGTTGCCTACTTCCTGTTGCCTGTACCCTACTCCCTGTTGCCTGTTCCCGGCACTTCCACCACCACCAGCCCCATCGGCGGCACCGTCACCGTCAGCCGATGATCCCGGATCGGCATCTCCTCCGGCGTACCCAGCTCCGACACCTTCCGCAAATCCTCAATCTGCTCCTCGGTCGGAAACGCCGGGCTCCCCATCTTCTTCCACGCATCCAGGGTGTCCCCGTGCTCCGCGTCCACGCGCCAAATTACCGCCTTCGTGTTCTTGATCTCCACCTCGACCTTGTGTTTCACCTCGGTGCGCAATCCTCCGGCGCCATATACATCGAACGTCACCTTCTTATCTGTTCCCTGCGCGCCCGGCTCCACCAGGTTCCAGGTCGCCATCACCAGAGCGCCATCCTTCCGCCGCGTTACCAGCGCCGCATCCACCGGCGCCTCCAGCCGCTCATCCCCCAGCTTGTGCAGCAGCATGAACACGTCATAGGCCGGCTTCGGAATCCCATCCTCCGCCACAATCCCATATCCGCCATAAAACGGCGTCTTCACCACTCCCTGCTCCTCGAACACATCTGAGAAGCTCCAGTACGACATCATCAGCGTCTTACCGTCGCACTTTGAAATCGTGTCCGCCAGCCACGGCCCCATGTAAATCGAATCGGTGATCGGCTGCTCATTCGCATACGTCGCGTTGAACTCGCTCCAGATCAGCGGAATATCGGGCTTGGCCGACTTCGCGATCTCGTTATGCACCTTGTTCACCGCCGCGCATACCATCTGGTGCGGCGCCATCGGCTCGTCGTTATGAAATACGTCCTGCGTCGAGTCGTTCCCGTATACATGCGTCGAAACAAAATCCAGCGGCACGTCGTTCTGCGTCGCATGCGCAATCAGGTCCCCCACCCACGCCGCCTGCGCCGTCGCCGGCCCTCCTACCCGAATCTTCTCGCTCGCCGCCTTCAGCGCCCGCGCCGTGTGATCGTACAACTCGAAATAAGTCGGCTGCGCCGGACGGCCAATCCAGAAATCGATGTTCGGCTCGTTCCATACCTCGAAATACCACTGCGAAACCTCATCGACTCCGTACCGCTCCACCAGGTGCTTCCCAAACGCCGTGATCAGCGCGTCCCACTTCGCATAATCCGCCGGAGGCGACGGGATTGGCTTGTACCAGAACGCGTGATACTCCACCTTCGCCGCCAGCGCCTTCGGCATAAAGCTGATCTCCACAAACGGCCGAATCTCATGCGCCAGCAGCCCATCGTAAATCTGGTCCACATACGACCAGTTATAGACCGGCTTTCCCTGCGCATCCTCTCTGTACACCCCGTTCTCATCGTCCAGAATCGCGTGGAACCGCACGTACCGGAACTCCGTCACCTTCCTCACCCGATCCAGATCGTCGCGATAACTCTGCCGCAGCGCCAGGTTCGCCCGCCCCGACCCAAACATCTGCTCCCAGAAATGCGGAAACGGCGTCCCCGCCGCCTTCGCGTCCACCACAATCGTCCGCGCCGTCCCCGCACCCGCCTGGGCAAACCCGTGACCCCATGCTCCAGCCAGCAATACCGCCGCCGCCACAGCAACCCCCACCCGTCTTCCAATCATTCGCATCGTTATCTCCGAAGAGAATTATCGTCCATTCCCCGCCATGACTCTTCAGGCGTCCACGCAGCCCAAACAAAACCTAACTAAAAGGAAGACTCTCCCGCCTCTCAGCCCACAGGCACCCAAACCTGCATCGAGCTCTCTTCCCGGTTATCCCACGCATAATACGGAATCAGCTTCAATGCCGCCGCCGCAACCGAAGGCGTCCCGGACTTAGCCGGCTCATACAATCCCCCGACACCCTCCGTCCGCCGAGCCCCCGCGTGCGTCAGTACCATCACCCCATCCAGCAAATCGCCCTTAAACTCAGCCTCCGTCGCTCCATCCCGCCTCGCCAGATACAGCGGAAACGTCTTCGCTTCCGTCTGCGCCTGGTCCAGCCCCTCCATGCAATACACCAGCGGCCCGCGCTCGATCGCCACCCGCCCCGTATTTTCCGCAACCGCCGGATTCGCTGCCACCATCTGCGGCCGCATATCGAACGCCAACTCCACCACCGTCTCCCCGCTCCAACGCCGCCGTATCGGCAGATACTCCCCAGCCCGCGCACCCGCGATCCCCGCACCCGCGGCCGTCACGCGAGTTGCCCGCGACCATCCCGGCACACGCACATACACCGTAAATTCCTCAGGCCGATCCACCGCAACCGCAAGCCGCACACGCCCGTCCCACGCATAGTTCGTCTCCTGCGTTACGTGCAGTCCATTGCCGCTCTCCAGCGCCCAGTGCATCTCCGAGTTGTCGTAGAGATGCACATACACCCCATCTTTGGCCGCGGAATAGAAATACCCTGGCAAACTCGCTAGCGTCCGCTCGATGTTCGGCGGACAGCACGTCGTGTCGTACCAGGGATTCCGAATCTTTTCCCCGCTCGCCGGATCGAACGCCAGCGGATTGCGATAGCAATACAGCTTCCCATCGAGCGACATACCCGAGTTAATCCCGTTATAAAGCGCCCGCTCCATCACGTCCGCGAATCGCGCCTCGCCCGTCGCCGCCAGCATCCTCCAGTTCCACATCATGTTGCCGATCGCCGCGCAGCTTTCCCCATAAGCCTGCGCATTCGGCAACTCGTAGTCGTCCCCAAACGCCTCGCCATCGCTCCTCGCGCCTACGCCTCCGGTAATGTACATCTGCGCCTGCGACAGGTCCCTCCACAACACCTCCAGCGTCTTCCAGTACGCCGCGTCCCCCGTCTCCATGTAGTAATCCGTCGCCCCACAGCACGCGTACATCGCCCGCACTGCGTGCCCCTGCAGCTTCGTCTTCGTCGTGAACGGCACCCCGCAGTTCATATACACGATCTGGTCCGGCCTCAGCTCCGCCCGAGGATCGCCCTGCAAAATGTAACCCGCCAGCTCGAGATACTTCCTCTCTCCCGTCGTCCGGTATAGCTCGATCAGCGCCATTTCAATTTCAGGATGCCCCGATACAATCGGCCTCTTATCCGCCTCAGGCCCAAACTGCGGCAACAGATACCCATCCACAAATCGCGCTCCCGCATTCATCAGCGTCGGATCTCCCGTCGCGCGATAGTACGCAATCCCCGCCTGCAGCATGTGCCCCAGGCAATACAGCTCGTGCCCGCGCACCTGCTCCGGAATCGTCATCCGCAGCTTCTTCCGGTCTCCCTGGTAGTACGTGTCGATATATCCGTCCGGCTCCTGGATCGCCACAATTTGCCGGATCGTCGCCTCCGCCGTCTGCCGCAATGCCGCATCGTTCTCCGACTGCAGCACAAACGCGACCGCCTCGAGCCATTTATAAATGTCTGAGTCCGAATACACGGGCCCGCGCTGCGGCGCATTTGACGCCCCCGTTAGCCGCAGGAAATTATCCATCCGTCCATGCGCCAGCAATTCCTCATGCATGGACGGAATGCTCGATGCCACGTTCGTTGCTCTGCGCTTCGACCAGAACCCATCCCGGATCGTCACCGCCCGCACCGGCACATTGCGTAATTTCGCGAGAGGCGAATGCGCCAGATTTAACACGCCCTCATCGCGCCAGCCTGACTTCGACGGGTCTGGCCCCGGCGAGTCCGCCCCCGTGCTCCCCGCAGCCTGTTCGACTAGCTCCCAGCGATGCGTCGCGGCCATCAAAGGCCGAGCCGCCGCCGTCCCCGCAGCAAGAGAGAGAAACGTCCGTCTGGACACTGAACGTGATCCCACAGCGAACCTCCGCGATTCCATCGAAGTGTTCACCATTGTAGGCCGCGACACGAATCGCCATAACCGCCAATCCCGGCTCGTCTCCTCAAAGTCCCTGACCAGCCCACACGCCACAACTCTGCGCCCCGCAGCCCAGACAAAAAGGAGGGGGCTCCTCCCGGAACCCCCTCCCTGTTGCGGTTGCCGATGCCTGTTCCCTGTTGCCTACTCCCTGTTCCCTGTTCCCTGTTCCCTGTTCCCTGTTGCCTGTTGCCTGCCTTAAAACTGAATCCTCCCAAAAAACTCGATCACCCTCCCGCTGTCCGCACCCGGCGACAATCCAAACAGCGGATTGTTCACATGCGTTCCAGGCGTCGTGTTGGTGGAGATCAGCGCCTCTGTGCTCCCAAACGAGATCGGCTGCAGGTTTGTCAGGTTCAGAATGTTGAAGATGTTCGCCTGGAACCGGAACAGCGCCGGGTGATCTCGCAAACTGAACGTCACCTGCTTCGCAAAGCTCATGTCCAGGTCCTTATAACACGGCCCGTTGAACACGTTCCGCCCAACTCCCGGAGGCCCCGGCGTTCCATACACAAAGTAGTTCGCGCCGCCATCCGGAAAATTACCCCCGTGCACGAACACATGATTCGCGCAGCTGTTCATCGCATCGGCGCCCGCTGGCGCTCCCGAACTCGGTCCATACCCCGTGGGCCTCGTCGGCGCAATCTGCGACGCCCCGTTCACGAGCGCTACCGAAGGCACTCCGATCACCGGTGTCCATGGATAGCCCGTATGGAACGTGAACACGCCATTCGCCTGCCAGTTCCCCAGCAGGTTCTTCATCAACCCATTCCCCCCGGGACTCGGCAGCGTCCACGTTCCCGCCGCATTGAACCGGTGCCGCACATCGAAATCCGAAGGCCCATATTCCGCGGCCGGATTCCCCGGATCGGTCTGGTTGCTCTGGAACCCCGGCCCCTCCTCCGTAGCATTGTCCATGCTCTTCGAGTAGGTGTAGACCACGCTGAAATCAAAGCCATGCTGCAACCGTTTCTCCAGATGCCCGTTCAGCGCGTGGTAATTACTGTGCACATCCGAAGTCGGCACATACGCCGCATAAAACGGCGTCTGATTCACCCCTGGCGTGCACGTCCCGCCCGCAGCGCACGTCCCATTCGATTGCGGATACAAAAAGTTCTGATCCACCAGCCGCAGGAAGTGGAATCCCGTCGATCCCTGATACCCCACCGTGAACGCCATCTGCCACGGCAGCGCCCATTGGTTGTCCAGCGAGAACGTGTATAACGTCGGCTGCCGCATCCCGGGCAAAATGCTGTACGTCTCCACCTGCGGCGTTGAAGGTGTCCCTCCCGGCGGCGTGAACGCATTCGGCGTTCCGGTCGTTGGATTCGTTCCTACCGCCAGATTCGGATTCGGCGCATAGCTGAACGGCGAATCGCTCGTCCCATATTCGAAGACAATTCCCGTCCCAGTCGCATTCGGTGCCGTCGCCTGCAATCCGCCGCAGCACAATCCGTAATCGAAATACCCCGGCCCATTCTCATACGCAGGCGAAATCGGTTCCTCGTCCAGGTTGTCGAACGACACGCCGAACCCGCCGTGCACCACCATCTTGTTCTCCAGCCTGCCCGTCAGCATCGGCTGCCACGCAAACCCGATCTTCGGCGCCAATGCGTCCCCCGTCGACGGATACAGCGTGTCCGTTGTGACAAAATGCGAGTTGATAATCTCCGCGCCCGGCGTGCTCGACAGCACCATGTTGTTAATCGGAAATCCCTTGTTCGTCAGGCCGCCGAAATACTCATACCGCAGCCCCAGATTGACCGTCATATTCGGCGTCACCTTCCAGTCGTCCTGCACAAAACCCGCATAGTAGTTGCGCCGGAAATACCTCTGCACATTGCCCACGCCGCCGGTGTTCGGATTCGCCCCGATCCCCTCGTACAACGGCGCATCGTTGGCCAGATCCCAGATCCCCTGGAAAGCATAGTTCGGCCGTGCCAGTCCGGAATCGTTATCGTTGTCCTGCTCCCGCCGGATTACCACTCCCATCCGCACCGATTGCGGTCCCAACTCCTTCGTCACCAGGTCGCGGATCTCATACGTGTTCTCCGCAGCGATATAAGGAGTCGTCGGCGAAGCAAGTTGACTGAACTGGATCGACCCAAACCCATAATTCTGCGCGTACAGTCCCGGAACCCCCCAGTTCACCTGCCCCTGCGTGTCGCTGATCTGGTTATCCGCGAACCGCGTATAGTTCGCCCTCACCTCGTTGATCAGCGTCGGACCAAACGTGTGAATCCACACCGGCGTCGCCGACTGGTTGAAGGGCCGGAACGGCAGCGCCGTGTCCGGAGCCGCACCCGCCGCCGCGTCAAGCGATGCCTGGTCCAGCTTCTGTGTATAGAACCCGCCAAAAATCTGGTCGTGCGGCCCGATCATCCAGTCCACGCGCCCATGCAGCTGCACGCCCCGGTAATCGCTCGGCGTCTGAATCTGCGCAAATTCCAGGTCCGGTACCCCATCCAGTCCCGCGCCCGTGTAAAGATTTGGTGTCGCCGCCGTTCCATTCACGTTCACATTCGGCAAATACTGCCCGTCCGTCCCGCCGAACGACCCGACATCGAACCCCGTTCCCGCCGGCGCGCACACCGTCTGAATCGCGCTGCATGATCCCGGCAAAATCGCCCGCACCACCGCCTGTCCCGCCGGCTTCGCAATCGTTCCTGCTGCCAATCCTGTCGGCCTCGCCGCCGCCAGCGCCGCATACCACTGCGGCGTCGGAACATACTGCTCGCTGAACGACTGCAGCGTGCTCTTTACCTCTTCGTAGCTCGCGAAAAAGAAAACCTTGTTTTTCCAGATCGGCCCGCCCAAACTCGCCGCCCAATCCCTCTGCTGCAGATCGTCGCGCGTCGCCGGCGCAAATACCCCTGGCGTGCTCGTAGGCCCGCCATATGGCTGATACGCATTCAGGCCCGGCTCGTCGTACTGGAAAAACGCGCTTCCATGAAAATCGTTCGTCCCCGCCTTGGTTGTCGTCAGAATATGCGCGCCCACGTCGCGTCCCAGCGCCGCATCGTAATTCGACGCCAGAATCGTAATCTGGTCCACCGACTCAATACTGGGCGTGATAATCGTCGACCCGCCATGCAGCAGGCTGTCCACCGTCACTCCATCCAGTTCATACGTGTTCGACGTCACCCGCTGCCCTGAAGCCGAAATCTGAATCTGGTTCTCCGTCTGAAAAATCCCCACATTCGACTGGTTCTGGCTCGTGTTGTTCGGCAGCGCGATCGCGCCCCCGCTCCCTGACCGTGCGCTGTCTCCCGTGATCCCCACCCCGGTTCGCAACAGCTCGTAAGGATCGCGCCCGAACGCCGGCAGTCGCGTCACATCCTCCGAGCTGATCGTGCTCGCCAGCGAAGCGTTCGTCGTATTCAGAATCGGCGTCTGGTTCCCGTTCACCGTTACCGTCTGCGCCGCCGCTCCCACTGTCATCTTCACGTCCAGCCCGCGCGGTCCCTCACCCGTCACCGCTACGCTGTTGTAGTCCTCTTCCTGGAATCCTTTCGCCGTCACTTTCACCGTATAGTTCGCCGGCGCGAGCTCCGTGAAGCTGTAGAACCCGGAAGCATTGCTCGTCGTCGTTTTGGTCGCCTGCGTTTCGGGATTCGTCAACGTCACCGTCGCCCCGGGAATCACCGCTCCGGAGGCATCTGTGACCGTCCCGTTCAGTCCACCCCCAAACTGAGCGTGCGCCGCAGGAACGAGCAGCAACAACACCGCTAAAAGAAAAAGCATCGGCTTTTCGCCGACGCTGCGCATGAAAATCCAAAAAGACTGCGTACTCCGCGCCTCGCGGAGCACCTCGACTGACAACAATGGCATACTGGCTCTCCTGAAAATCAGTGCAACTGGCAGTGATGTTGACTTCTCTGCCAGGGATGCCCTGATTCCAGGAAAACAAGGGTCAAATCGCGTCTTTCCCGTGATCGACAATCGCGATCGAGAATTGTGTTAGCAGATATAGTTCAGGAAATGCCGCGATCCTCTTCTAAGCGTCACAAACAGGAAGCCAGGAGAATGCTTCGAGCCGCCCTAATGGCCATCGTCTCCCTCATCACGGCAGCCGCCCACGCAGCCGAAATCCCCGACGGAATCCCCCGCTCCCTCGCCCAGCAACGCGCCGCCCGCGTCTCCGATCTCCACTACCGGCTCAGTTACAACCTGGTTCCCCACGCGCCCACCGCCGACGCCACCGAAGAACTCCGGTTCGACCTCAGCGATTCCGGCCCCGTCGTACAGCCCCTCCTCCTCGATTTTCGCGACGGCACAGTCGCCTCCGTCACGCTCAACGGCTTTCCGGTTCCGCCTACCATCAGCCACGGCCATCTCGTTCTGCCTGCCGAGACCCTCCGCTCTGGCCCCAACACCCTCGAAGTTCACTTCACCGCCAACATCGGCCCCGCAGGCAAAGCCATCACCCGCTTTGAAGACCACGACGACGGCCAGGAATATCTCTACACCCTCTTCGTCCCCATGGACGCCAGCATGGCCTTCCCCTGCTTCGATCAACCCGACCTCAAAGCGCGCTTTAATCTCACCATCACTGCGCCTGAGAACTGGAACGTCATCTCCAACACCTTCCCCGTTGTCGTAAATGGTGAGCTGCTTCGCGATCCCGCACCGGCCGGCACTCGAACCACCGCCTTCTCCGAAACCGAACCCATTCCCACCTACCTCTTCGCCTTCGCTGCCGGACCCTTCGTCAACGTCCTCCCCGCAAAGGGCATGCCCAATGTCTGGGTCCGCAAATCCAAAGCTCAGGCCGCCGAATCCGAAGTCTCCGTTGTCCAAACCACCGCCGCCCAGGGCATTCAATACCTCTCCACCTACTTCGCGCAGCCTTTCCCCTTCCCCAAATATGAAATGGTCCTCATCCCCGGCTTCGCCTACGGCGGCATGGAACACGCCGGCTGCACCTTCCTCCGCGAAGAGTCCGTCCTCTTCCGCACCGCGCCCACCGCCCTCAATCGCCTCAACCGCAACGTCCTCGTCCTCCACGAGCTCACCCATCAGTGGTTCGGAGACTTCGTCACCATGCGCTGGTTCGACGACCTCTGGCTCAAGGAAGGCTTCGCGCAGTACATGGCCTACAAAAGCCTCGCCGCACTCCGTCCCAACGGCGACATCTGGCAGCACTTCTACCAATCCATCAAGCCCGCCGCCTACGCCATCGACGAAACCCAGGGAACCACCCCCATCTACCAGGAAATCCCCAACCTCGATTCCGCAAAATCCGCCTACGGAGCCATCGTCTACTCCAAAGCCCCAGGCGTTCTGCGCCAGCTCAATTACGTCATCGGAGACGAAGCCTTCGAGCGCGGCCTCCAGCTCTACCTCGCCCAGCACAAATACGGCAACGCCACCTGGACCGATCTGATCCAGGCCTTCGAGTCAGCATCCGGCCGCAACCTCACCACGTGGGCTGATATGTGGATCCGCCATCGCGGCATGCCCCGCGTCGACGTCTCCTGGTCCTGCCAGGGCCCGGCTCTCAAAGAACTTCGCCTGACTCAACAACCCCTCTTCGGTGGCAACGATCTCTGGCCCATCGCCACAGAAGTCGCCCTCGGCTACCCCGACGGGACCACCCAAACCCTCCGCGCCGAACTCGACACCCAAACCACAGCCGTCCCGCTCGGCCCGCAAGCGCCCGCCTGTCCAGCCTGGGTCTTCGCCAACAACAACGACCACGCCTACGGCCTCTTCCTCCTCGACCCAAAATCCCGCTCCGCGATCATGCAGCAACTCGCCACCAGCCAAGCTCCCCTACAGCCTCATGAAAAAACCACCCACCGCGAAAACCCAGCGAAGGCCAGGTTCACCCCACAGCAAGGAGCAAACTCCGCGCCTAACCGAACTTCAACGCAAATCGACTCCGGGTCCACCACGAAAGTACTTCCCTTATCCCATTTTGAGACTGCGCAGTCCTCGCACGCCCCCACCCCGGCCATGCACGACCTCTTCCGCCGCACTCTCCTCTGGGGCTCTCTCTGGGACTCCGTCCGCGAGGCCGAACTCGACCCCGCCGCCTACACCCGCCTCGCCCTCGAAGCGCTTCCCAACGAACGCGACGAATCCCTCGCAGCCTCCCTCCTCAGCCACACCCAAACCGCAGCCCATCATTATGTAAGTGATCCAACCCAGCCCGGCCTCCTAACCCGCGCCGCGGATCTCGCCGCCGACCGCATGACCAACGACCCTGATCACGACCTCCGCATCGTCTGGTTCCGCGCCCTCCCGGGATTCGCCGCCCAACCCCCAGCCCACGCCGTCCTCAAAGATATCCTCGCCGGAAAACGCACCATCCCCGGCGTAGACCTCCGCCAGCAGGACCGCTGGTCCCTCGTCACCGCCCTCATCGCCTATACCGACCCCGAAGCCGACGCCCTCCTTGAAGCGGAAAAGAAGCGCGACCCCTCCGGCGACGGCCTCAAGTATGCCTGGGTCGCCCAGGCCGCCCGCCCCAGCGCAACAACGAAGCAGCACTACTTCGCCGACTTCACGCGCGATCCTGCCCTTGACCCCAAAATCAGCGAAGACTGGATCCAGTCCTCCCTCGGCGCCTTCAATTACTGGAATCAATCCGCCCTGACCGCCCCGTACCTCGAACCCGCTCTCGAGGCCCTTCCGCAAGTCAAGCGCAACCGAAAAATCTTCTTCCTCGTCGCCTGGCTCGACGCCTTCCTCGACGGACAGCAATCCAAAGCTTCCCTCGACCTGGTCAACCACTACCTCGCCACCGCCAGCCCCGACCCGGACCTTCGCCTCAAAATCCTCGAAGCCGAAGACGAACTAGCCCGCACCGTCCGCATCCGCGCCAAATTTGCACCGTCATAAAAACACCCCAGCCGGCCCGGACTGCGCCGCCTTCCCGCCCCGGATTTCCACCACAAGTACCTATTTTTCGTAATTTTTCCTTGATTACCATCCACTTCTCAGATGAGAATCGCAGATTGGCGCCGGGGTAGGATTCACCAGGGAGGCTATCTCTGGGCGGAAAAATCCATCAGGAGGTCCGCTCCTCGCCCCCGCGCCTTACCTCTTCCCCTTCCGCTTCGCCGCCACCCGCGCCCAGTACTGAAACTCATCCGCATACAACTCCCCATCGAGTTCGGCCACCCGCTGCTGCATCCGCGCCTGTGCGTCTCCGATCGCCTTGTTGTAGATCGCCGGCCCAATCTCCTCTACAAAAAAGTCCAGCAGCAATCCCGCCCTCAGCTCCCCCATCGGCTCGCCAGCCGCTTCCTCGAAGTACTTTTTGATCGAAGCAATCGCCTCCGCCCGTGCCTCCGTCGAAAGCTCTATCCTGACCATCGCCTCACCCTTCCTCGACCAGTTACGATCATTTGCGTTGTGGCACGTCTTGGCTGCTGCGAAGCCCGCCGTCCTCAGGCTATTCTCGTTTCACCCGCGTCTCGCTTGCGCCCAGCGCGTATCGAACGGTTCGCGGGCTGGCCCCTCGGAAGAGCCCCGTCCAGCACGGGGCCTCTTCCTTTGTCGGCGCGGTAGAGGGGCTGGGTGAACCATGCAAGCCCGATTTAGGCCCTTAAGTGGGTTCCGCCCTACTCCACCGTAATAGTAAACATCTCCGAGCTCGTAACTCCCACCGGATTGGTATAAGTGGCCATGTAAGTATTTGTACCCACGCTCAACCGAATGCCATCGATCTCCCGCGCGCCAGACACGAACCCGCCAGGCCCCGTCCAGCTCCACGTACCCCCGCTCACCGGCTGCGGTCCAAGATTCACCACGCTCCCCGAAGCCACCGTTAAACTGTTCGCCGCCTGCCACACTCCCCCGTTCACCTCAATATAAGGAGTAATCGCAGTCGCCCCCACCGTGATCGTAAATTGCTCCATGCTCATAACTCCAGCCGGATTCGTGTAAGTCGCTGTAAACACATTCGAAGCCGAGGCCAGCGGAACGCCGTCGATCTCCCGTGAACTAGACGTGAACCCGTTAGAATTAGTCCAGCTCCACATACCGCCGGACACCGGCTGCGGTCCAAGGTTCACCGTGTCGCCGTAGTTCACCGTGAGACTGGTCACTGACTGCCAGGCTCCCCCATTCGCCTGAATATCCTCGATCCAGGGAACGATCGGCGTGGAGTTGACATTGATCGTGAATGCCTGTGTGCTTGTAACTCCGGACGGATTCGTATAAGTCGCCGTGAACACATTCGACGGCAGAGTCAGAGAAACGCCGTCGATTTCCCGCGCATTGGACGTGAACCCATTCGGCCCAATCCAGCTCCACGAACCTCCGTTCACCGGCTGCGGCCCAAGGTTCACCGTGTCGCCGTAGTTCGCGCTGAGACTGGTGACCGATTGCCAGATTCCCCCGTTCTCCTCCAGGTCCTGCATATAAGCAACGGTCGGGGTGGCAGCGTAAGCAATCGTAAACGTCTCCGTGCTCGTAACTCCCGCCGCGTTAGTGTAAGTTGCTGTGTACACATTCGAGGGCAATGGCAGCGGAATGCCGTCGATCTCTCGCGACCCGGACGTGAACCCATTCGGCCCGCTCCAGCTCCACGATCCTCCGCTCAACGGCTGCGGCCCAAGATTCACCGTGCTGCCGGCAGCCACGGTGACGCTGTTGGTCGCCTGCCAGGCTGCATTGTTGACCTGAAGATACGGAGTGATCGTGGTGGGGCTCACCATGATCGTAAACGCCAGCGTGCTTGTAACTCCGCCGGAATTGGTATAAGTCGCAGTAAAAACATTGGTGGCCGAATGCAGCGGAATACCGTCGATCTCCCGCGAAGTCGAACTAAACCCGTTCGGTCCCGTCCAGCTCCAACCACCGCCGCTCACCGGCTGCGGTCCAAGGTTTACCCTGTCACCGTAGTTCACCGTAAGACTGGCGACCGTCTGCCAGACTCCCCCATATGCCTGAACATCCTGGATATACGGCACGATCGGAGTGGGTGTGCCCACCGTCACCGGCGCCGCCCCCGTCGCGCTGCTGTAAGTCGAGGAACTGCCCGCGTCCGGCGTGTAGCTCGCAGTCAGCGTGTCGCTGCCAGTTGCCAGTGATCCAGCCGGAATATCGATGGTTGCACTCCCTCCGCTCAGTGTCGTCGCGGCTGAAGTGTAACCCCCGCCCGTCAGCGTGACGGAGCCCGTCGGCGTCGGATTCCCGTTTGTTCCCGCCACCGTGATTCCAACACTCAGATCCTGCGCCGTGCTCACGGTCGACAAAGCTGGCGTTACCGTCACCGTCGGAGCTGTCGGCGAACCCAGTGGCAAGGTAAGATCCCACGCACCCCTTCCATGAGTCACTACCCGCAGCAGCCGCGTCGATGCCACCACCATGATGTCCTGAACCACCACATTGGGCAGGTTTGTGCCCAGCACTTCCCAACTCGTGCCGCCGTTAGACGTCACATACACCCCGGTGTCGCTCGCCAGATAGATCGTATTCGCCAGCGTCGGATCTAACGCGATGCTGTCCATCGGCGTGTCGGGCAGATTTCCCGACACATCCGTCCACGTGCTCCCCCCATTCGTCGAATGAAAAATGTGCCCGGTGCCAAATCCGCCCACCGTAACGTAGACATCCTGCGAGCTGTCGGGCGCTACCTGGACTTTGGTTATTGACCGATCAGGAAGCCCAGTCAACCTCGTCCACGTAGCACTCGCACCGGATAGCGCATTAGTCGTCACCGACAAGGTCCCGTCGTCCGCTCCCGCGTACACGGTGTTCTCATCCGTCGGCGCCACCGCGATCGTATTCAGCGACGGGCCTAACTGGTATGGATTCATATCCTGGGTCAGATCCCCGGAAATGGCTGTCCATGACTGCGCACCGTTCGTCGACTGGTAGACCCGGTAAGTGCCCGTGTACAGAACACTCACGTTGCTGGGGTCAGTCGTGATCGGCGGTACCCACGAAGCCCGATCCGAAGTGTTAATGCCCGTCTGTGCTGCTACCCAGCCGTAGGGATACGGCGCGTTCTGCACCGCCACCCCTCCCGTCGCGCTCGACATCCAGTAAGCCAGCCCACTCCCCTGGCAGTGCGCATAAGCGACCACACCCGCGCTGTCCAGAACCACCGGCCCGCCATCGCCGCATATCAATCCGCCCCCCGTAAAGCTCCACGGAGAGCCCGCCGTGCCGATTTGCGTGCCGTGGTCCTGCGATCCAACGATCGTCGCACCTCCACTCTCTATCCCAAACCCCGGATAGAACGTCATCGAAGCGATCCCATTATTCAGCGAGATGAGCGTCGGACTTCCTGCAGCCGGACTCGTCGTCGTCACATACAAGCCGCCGTCGTCCATCAGATACATCTTCGTTCCATCCGGCGAAAACACCGCCGCATGCGTGTCGGCCCAAAGCGGCGGCGCGCTGCTGGGAGTGGTCCACGTTATGCCCCCATCCAGCGATTGGTGAAGATTCACTCCCCCGGTGTACAGCGTGTTCGGCGTTCCTGGCACGCTTACAATCCAGTCGCGGTAATAATCCAGCCCATCTCCCGGCGCCGTCAGCGCAGCCCATGTGTTTCCCCCATCGGGGCTCTTGTAGAGCGTGCCCGTGCCGAACGTCGCTGGCGCCAGTCCAGCCAGCAGATTGCCACCCGAATCCAGCGTCAGCGCCGTCCGGTAGACCGTGTTCCACGCCGGAAGCGGGCTTCCCGTTCCCCCCGTCAATGCCGTCCAGGTCATCCCCCCATCCACGGATTTGTAGATAGCGGCAGTCAGCCCCGAGTTCACATTTGCGCTGAGCGCGCCATTCAACCCCGCATACGCGGTATTCGGGTTAGACGGGTCGAAGATCACCGCCGACGCCTCGCTCGTCAGCTCGTTCGTCCAGGTCATCCCGCCGTCAGGCGACCGATATAAGCCCGATTCCGTTGCAGCCAGCACCACCGAACTGTTCCCAGGCTCGATCGCTATCTGCGCAAACGCCGGAGCGCTTCCCCCGCTCGCAAATGGGCTCGATATCAGCGTCCACGAGCTTCCCCCGTTCGTGGATTTCAGCAGCCCCTGCCCATAGTACGAATCGATGCTGTAGTCTGCCTCCCCGGTTCCCGCATAAATGTTGTTGGGATTGTTAGGATCGATGGCCACTGCCCCAATCGCCAGCGACGCCTGGCTATCGGTGATCGGAGCCCACGTATTGCCGCCATCCGTGGTCTCCCACACGCCGCCCGCCGCCGTTCCCAGATACATAATCAGAGGATTAGCAGGGTTGATCGCGAGTGAAGTAGCACGCCCCGACCACGGCGGCGTGCCTGGTCCAAACCCGATGTAGGACGGCCCGTCAAAACTCCACGTCAGCCCGCTGAACGAGTCTTCCTGAATCGGTCCAAGAGCAGGCTTCGCGCCATTCGAAACCGCCACCTTCGCACGACCGCCCGCCGCCTTCAGCGCCAGATGCTGCTGCAACGCCCTGGTGCGCGCTCCCGCCGGGATGTGCGCAAAAGGATAGGCCCTCTGGTGAATGAACCATTCATTGCGATTCCTGGAGAAGTCCTGGTCGGCATCGCCCTCTTCCGGCCCTTCCGCTGGCTCCCCGGCGGCCGCGCTGGTTCCCGCATCGCTCTTCGGCTTTATTTCCGGAAACGTCGTCTTAGGTCCTGGCGGAGCGGCAGGTGCCTGCTGACTAACAGCTCCCTGAGGACTGGCTCCCGCCGGCGTGACAGCTCCCGGCTGACTAACAGCTGTTTTCGAACTCGCAGCTCCCGCCTGGCCGGCCCCCGCCTCCTGCTGCCCAATCGCCGATGCGCCCCATGCGCCCAGCGCCACAAAAGCCGCCAGCATTCCCCACTCGATGCGTAGGTTCATAAGTGCGCCCCAATCACATGTGACTTGCGCGACGAATCCCGCACGGAACCCGCGTACCGGGAGTCATCCTTCAGCCCGCATGCGTCAGACACAGCACGCCGCGATGCTGCCTATTCTGCACAGAGGTTCATGGCCCTGACCTGCGCAATAGGCCGCCTGAATTTGTTGGGAAGGGGATACTCAGGTGGGTCTATCGAAAACTGCCAAGCCAGTCTGATCTGTTTTCGAAGAAGTGTCAACAGCCGCGCCCTGACCGTCGATTCTCAACATCCGGATTTCCCTCGGAGCCCACGCGGAGGATCGTTATTCGCCCCCCCCCGCATAAGCCGGCAATTAGCCCATGCGGCCGTGGCCCACGCAAGCCCTCGCCTCGAGTGGGTTCCATCCCTACTCCACCGTAATAGTAAACGTCTCCGAGCTTTTAACTCCAACCGGATTAGTATAAGTGGCCACGTAAGTATTTGTACCCATGCTCAGCGGAACCCTGTCGATCTCCCGCGCGCCAGACACGAACCCGCCAGGTCCTGCCCAGCTCCACGTACCACCGCTCGCCGGCTGTGGCCCAAGATTCACCACGCTCCCCGAAGCCACCGTCACGCTGTTCGCCGCCTGCCACGCTCCACCGTTCACTTCAATATAAGGAGTAATCGCAGTCGCCCCCACCGTGATTGTAAATTGTTCCGTGCTTGTAACTCCCGCTGGATTCGTGTAAGTCGCCGTATACACATTCGAGGCCGATCGCAGCGGAACGCCGTCGATCTCCCGCGCGCTGGAGCTGAATCCATTGGGCCCCGCCCAGCTCCATGAACCCCCGTTCACCGGCCACGGTCCAAGATTCACCGTATCGCCATAGTTCACCGTCAGGTTGGTCACTGACTGCCACGCCCCTCGGTTCGCCTGAATATCCTGAATATACGGAACAATCGGCGTGGAGTTGACATTGATCGTAAACGCCTGTGTGCTCTTAACTCCGGAAGGATTCGTATAAGTAGCCGTGAACACATTGGACGGCAAAGTCAGTTGAACGCCATCGATCTCCCGCGCACTGGACGTAAAACCATTCGGCCCGCTCCAACTCCACGTTCCCCCGCTAGCCGGCTGCGGCCCAAGATTCACAATGCTGCCAGCCGCCACCGTGACGCTGTTAGTTTCCTGCCAGGAACCGCCGTTAACCTCCAGAAAAGGAGTTATAGACGTTGGATTGACCGTGACCGTAAATGCTTGCGTACTCTGGATTCCAACAGGATTGTTGTAAGTAACTGTGAAGACATTTGAAGATGAAGTTAGAGGAATGCCGTTGATTTGCCGCGAACTGGAGGTGAACCCGCCAGGCCCGCTCCAGCTCCACGCACCGCCGCTCGCCGGCTGCGGCCCGAGATTTACCGTGTCGCCATAATTCACTGCGACACCGGCAACGTTCTGCCAGGCTCCTCCGTTAACTTCAATATAGGGAACGATCGGTGTGGGGTTGACCTTGATCGTGAACACCTGCACAGCTACGACACCAGCCGGATTGGTGTAAACCGCCGTCCAAACCAGTGGAACGCCCTGGTTGGTGGCGTCATATGTCAGCGGGGATGCGCTGATTACTCGCGAAGTAGACATGAACCCACTGGGCCCGATCCAGCTCCAGGTTCCGCCAGTTGCCGGTTGCGGACCGAGGTTCACCGTGTCGCCATAGTTCACCGTCAGACTCGAAACCTGCTGCCACGCTCCTCCATCCTGCTCCAGATCCTGAATATAGGGAACAATCGCGTTGGGGCTGACCGTGATTGTAAATACCTGCGTGCTCGTGAGACCGATGGAATTAATGTAAGTAAGCACATATGTGTTCGTCGTCAATGGCAGCGGAACATCGCTGAGCAAATACCCACCGTAGCTGGAACTGGTGAACCCGTTGGGGCCGGTCCACGTATATCTCGCGTTATCGTCGCCATAGCCGGTCGCGCTAAGCGTCACCGTGTCGGTCGCCTTCACCGTGACGCTGGAGATTGGCAAAAAGGTTCCCTCGCTCACTAAAATCTCGGGCTTGAGCGGAGTGGGGTTGACTGTGATCGTGAATGCCTGAATGCTTGCCACTCCGCTGGCATCCGTGTAAGTGGCCTCATAGACGGTAGTGGCCGAAGTCAGCGGAACGGCATCAACCTGCTGCGCCGTCGACGTAAAACCATTGGGACCGGTCCAGCTCCACGAACCCCCACTCACCGCCTGCGGCGCCAGATTCACCGTGTCACCATAATTCACCGTGACCCTGGCAACATTCTGCAAGGCCCCTCCGTTCACCTGAATGTACGGAGTGATCTGCGCTGGAGCGCCCGTCCCACTCAGCCCAATGCTCTGCGTCACCGCCGGGCTCGCATTCAGGCGGTTGTCCGTCAGCACCACCGCTCCGCTGATTGTCCCTGTCGTCGAGGGAATAAAGTCCACCGCCATCTCGCAGCTCGCCCCCGCCGCCAGCGCTCCCGCCGAACCCGATGTCTGAACCTCTGGACACGTCGTCGATGAATCCAGAGTGAAGTTGGCCGAAACGCTGGGATTCTCCCCCGTCCCCGGAACCGGGAAGCTCAGCGCCGCGTTCCCGATGTTCCTCAGCGTCGCTGTTTGCGGGCTGTCGGTGCTCTCGACGCCAATGCCGTTCGTCTTAGCAAAAATCAAACTCGGCGGACTCGCGGCATCCAATTCCATCACCGCCGTGCTGTATTCATTGCCGACATAAACATTGCCGCCCCCATCCACCGCCACCCCATCCGGAGCAATTCCCCCGCCAACCAGCGTCGTCACGCAAGTAGAGGAAGTGCAGCCAGGCGGCATCAACTTCACCTCGTAGTTTTGGTTATCGGCGACATAAACATTCCCACCCCCGTCGACCGTCACGCCAAGGGGAAAGTAGAAACCCCCGCCCAGCGTCGTCACGCAACTGGCGGAAGAGCATCCCGGGGGCATCTCCTTCACCGCATTGTTTTCGGTATCGGCCACATAAACGTTCCCGCTTCCGTCCACCGCCACGCCCCACGGCTGGCCGAAGCCCCCGCCCAGCGTCGTCACGCAACTCGCGGAAGTACAGCCTGGAGGCATCTCCTTCACGAGATTGTCGTAGGCATCGCTGACATAAACATTGCCGCTCCCGTCCACCGCCACGCCCGCTGGATAGCCAAAGCCCCCACCCAGCGACGTCACGCAGCTCGCGGACGCGCACCCAGGCGGCATCTCTTTCACGCCATCGAAATTATCCGCCACATAAACATTCCCGCTCCCATCCACTGCTACGCCCGAGGGTTCACTGAAGCCTCCCCCCAACGTCGTTACACAACTCGCGGACCCACACCCCGCCGGCATCTCATCCACCCCATTGACACCACCGGAATTCGAGGGTTCATTGCTATCGGCGATATAGACGTTCCCGCTTCCGTCCACCGCCAGGCCGGCGGGAGAATAAAAGCCGCCGCCCAGCGTAGTCTGCGTAGCCGGGCTGAAAACCAGTTGCGGCCCCTCGCCCGTACCGCTGAGATACGCAGTCGCGATCGCTCCCCTCGCATCCGACAGCACCATCGCGCCGTACCGCGCACCGGCGTACCGCGGCGCAAACTTAACCTTCACCGTGCACTTATTCCCTGGCTTGTAACTATGCCCGGTCCCGTTCGTATCGCAACTCCCGCCCCCTGCGTCGATAAAGTCCAGTCCCGTCGCGCCCTGCGTCAGCACCGACGCCGTTATCCCGCTATCCGCGACATTGAACGTAAACGTCAGCTTCACTGCCGCCCCAGTAGCTCCTACCGCAACCACGCCGAAACTAACTGGCGGCAGAATCTCCCCGCCCGGAACCGCCGGGTTCACCCCGCCCGGCACAATCTCCTTCAGACCCTCATCGCCCGTCACATAGATATCGCCGCTCAAATCCACCGCCACGCCAAAGGAATCCCCGAAGCAGCACCCCGGCAATGTCATGCAACTAATAGAGCCGCACCCAGGCGGCATAACTCTGACCTCGTTATTACCGCCGAGATAGATGTTTCCGCCCCCGTCTACCGCGATCCCTGCAGGATCTGTGACGTTCCCCGCCAAAGTCGTCACACAGGCCAGGGAATCGCACCCGGCCGTCATCTCCTTCACCGCGTTGTTACCCGTGTCGGAGACATAGACGTTTCCACTCCCATCCACCGCCACGCCCTCCGGCCCGCTGAAGCCGCCTCCCAAAGTCACAACACAACTCGCTGACGCGCACCCGGCAGGCATCTCCTTCACCGCGTTGTTCTTGCGATCCGCGACATAAACGTTGCCGTTCACATCCACCGCCACGCCATCAGGAAAGCTGAAGCCACCCCCCAGGGTCGTGACACAACTCGCGGAAGCACAACTCGGCGGCATTTCCTTCACCGCGTTGTTCACGGTATCGGCCACGTAGATATTGCCGCTCCTGTCCGCCGCCACGCCACCGGGATTGTAGAAGCCGCCCCCCAGCGTCGTCGTGATGCAACTCCCTGAAGCACAATCTGTTCCCTCGTAAACTGCCCCGCCATACTTGCTATTGGAGGTAACGTAGAGGTTGCCGCTCCCGTCGACCGCCACGCCAACAGGAAAACCGAACTGGCCAATAGTCTTCACCGTCTGCGCCTCGACCGGACACAAAGCCGCCCCGCCCAGCAACACCGCCCCCAGCCAAAAAGCCCGCGCAACAACCCGCCCCGAAAATCCCAGCCCCTTTCGGACGCAGCTTGCAAGATCTCTCCCCGAAAAATCCGCCCCCTTCGAAGGCTTCTTCGAAGGGGCACAGCTTCCAGCTGTGCCGTAAAGGCCGCCCAATAAATCCGGCGTTAGCCGCGGAAGGAAGGGTTTCGCCGGCCAGCGCCCTCTCCCTTGAGCCGATGTACCGCTGCTCCTGCTGGTAGATACGTCCGAGCAAACCGCCAGCCTCAGGCACGACGCCAGAAAAGAAAAAACTTGTAGACATGCCACGGGAGCCTCCCCGACAGAAAGTCGCCACTCCCGCGAGCGAGAGAGCAATCAGCGGAACATCGATCCAGCCGCCGCGTCGGGGGAACGCAACAGCAATCTGCCGGTAAACGGCCCCTTCGGTTAACTGGCCACCACCGGCCTGCAGAACAACTCAAAAAAACACTTCAACACTCAGACAGATAGATGATGCCGCGCCACCAGGAAGGGAAGATAACTCAACCGATACTCTGCCAGATAACCGAAGTCAACCGAAATGTTCCACCATAACCGCATTTTTACAAGCGATTAGCCTCACTGATAGTCATACTCCCCGCCTCGCAACCCACAAGGCACACAAGTCTGGAACGAAGGTAATTCGCACCCACGCACGAAAGTTGCTATTGCAATCCGATAAACATCAACCTCGCAACCTGCGAACCCGCAACCTGCGAACCCGCAACCTGCGAACCTGCGAACCTGCAACCTGCAACCTGTACCCTGTACCCTGTACCCTGTACCCTGCACCCTGTACCCTGTACCCTGTAACCTGTACCCTGCCTTCAGTACCTCCGTACCTACACCCTGACGAATTCCCTTGCCCTAACCATCCCGAAATTTCTATCCTGAGAACAAGGAAAGCTCTGTCCGCATCCACCGCGCACAGAGCTTTTTCCTTGTTTACGCTCCGCGCGTTTACGTTTCGCCATGGACGGATTCGCTGTCCGCCCCCGGTCCGAGGCCGAGGCCTTCATCGGTTCCTTCAGACGGCCGGCTGCAGTCGCGATACAGCAAGCCGGGCATCTGCTGCCGCACTCAACCCAACCCGCGCATTTTCAAATGAGTGCCGGTAAAGCATGTGCTTTCAAATAGGTTTTCAAAAGACCTGGCCGTCGACCAGGAAGGAGATTCTGTTGTCGAACTCGTTAACGGAACAGAAGGCGTCGTGGAATCAATGCCTTGCCAGCGTGCCCCACAAAAAAAAGGACAGAAATCCATCAAGGCCCAGCCTTCAAATGCTTGGGTTTACCAGAAAGTTACCGGGGATATCGATCTCGATATCCCCGCGAAAGACCATCAAATCAGTGGCTTAAAAAAACCCGATAAGGGGGGGGTGGGTGGGCGTCGCGCATGGCATGGCAGCACGAAGGGGCTCAGCCCAAATCCCCCCGTATGCTACGCTCAAACTTCGGAGCAGACGCCGCTCGCCCGGCATCCAATCCACCTAACCCATTATGGCTCTCGCCACTATCGATGCTGCCGCCAAGCGAGGCGTCCTTGCCGTCCAGGAGTACGCGCTACTCTCCGCCCGCGCCCTTAGCAACATCTTCCGACGCCCCTTCTACGCCTCCGACGTCTTCATGCAGGCCGACATCATCGGCGTCGGCTCGCTGCCCATCGTCATCCTCACCGGCTTTTTCCTCGGCGGCGTCCTGGCCCTCCAGTCCGCCTCCACGCTTACCCAGTTTGGCGCCGAAGCCTTTACCGGCCAGCTCGTCAGCTTTTCCATGATCAAGGAAATCGGCCCCGTGGTCACCGCGCTGATGGTCTCAGGCCGCAACGCCTCCGGCATGGCCAGCGAGCTCGGCTCCATGATCGTCACCGAGCAGATCGACGCCATGCGCGCCCTCGGCACCGATCCCCTCAAGAAGCTGGTCATGCCGCGCATCGTCTCTACCGTCGTTATGCTCTTCTTCCTCGTCATCCTGTCCGACGCGGTCGGCATCCTCGGCGGCGGCTTCGTCTCTGTCTCCATGCTCGGCCAGAACGGCACGCAGTACTTCAACACTTCCTACCAGTCGCTCGAATTTGCCGACGTCTTCCAGGGTCTCGTCAAGCCGGTCTTCTTCGGCTTCATCATCGCCACCATCGGCTGCTTCTACGGCATGAAGACCCGCGGCGGAACCCAGGGCGTCGGCCGCTCGACCACCCAGGCCGTGGTCTGGTCCTCCATCCTCATCATCACCATCGACTTCATGATCAGCCGAACCCTCATCGGCATCTTCGGACGGTAAAACATTGAGCAGAAGTGTGGGCATCGACGGAGGCGCGAATGGAGCCTCACCTCCGCCGACTCCCAGCGTTTCCGCTGAGCCCATCGTGATTTTCGACGATGTCTCCATCGGCTTTGAGCAAAAGCCGGTCCTTGAAAACATCTCCTTCCAGGTCCGCTCCGGCGAGATGCGCATCCTCCTCGGTCCCGCCGGCGTAGGCAAGAGCGTCCTCCTCAAGCTGACCAACGGCCTGCTCCGCCCCGACTCCGGCCGCATCTTCGTCTTCGGCAAAGAAATCAGCGCCATGCGCGAAAAAGATCTCTTCGAGCTCCGCGGCGATATCGGCACCGTCTTCCAGGAAGGCGCCCTCTTCGACTCCCTTACCGTGCGCGATAACGTCGGCTACCGGCTCACCGAAGAGCACCTTTCCGAAGAGGAGATAACCGCGCGCGCCACTGAGGCCCTGCGCTTCGTCGAGCTCGATCAGACCCTTGACAAATTCCCGTCCGAGCTATCCGGAGGCATGCGCCGCCGGGTCGCCATCGCCCGCGCCATCGTCACTAATCCCAAGCTGATCCTCTACGATTCGCCCACCGGCGGGCTCGACCCCATCACCTCAACCACGATCATTGAACTCGTTATGAAGCAGCGCGACGTCTCCCACACCAGCTCTATCGTAGTCACGCATCGCCTGCAGGATGCCTTTGTCCTTGCCATGCATCACTTCGATCGAGCGCAAAACAAAATGGTCCCGCTCCCGCCCCATCAGACCGACCCCAATACCAGCTTCCTCATGCTCCATCAGGGACGCCTCGTCTTCGACGGCACTACCGCCGAGCTCATCCACTCCAGCGATCCATTTATTAAGGAATACATCAGCTGAAAAGGCAGAGTTTAGGGATTAGAGTTCGGGGATTAGGCGCGGCCTTTTAGTCCCACCTCTAAATGAAACCGGGCATGGGCCCGCATTGGCGCCCATGCCGCTTTCTAATCCTTAAACTCTAAACTCTGTCTTCCTGCCTTTACACCGCATCGTGATCGTAGAACCGGAAGAACAGCGACGGCTTAGCCACCGGCTCCGCCTTCGCTGCCAGCGCCGCCATCTGCGTATCGTTATAAGGAGTAAATTCCCGAGCGATCTGTACGTTCTCCTCAAGCTGCGCTATCGAGTCGCACCCGACTATGACCGTGCTTACCGGACGCGAGAGAGTGTACCCGATAGCTTCCTTCATCGTCAGCGTCCCCGGCGTGGGAGCCGGAACCATCCCTTCCCACATGTGTTTCTGTTTTTCCAGCGGCTGCGGAGTCCAGTTCGAGAGCAGCCGCCCGCGCCCCGGAATCTTCATCCCGATAATTCCCATCTGCTTCTCGACCGCCAGCGGTAGCAGTTGTTCCTGGAAGGTAAAGTGATGCGGATCGGCCGCGTTCAGCGCCATCAAAATGCAGTCGAAATCGTGCCGGTGGATAGCCTCCACCAGCGCATCCGGCCGGTAGTGCCCGGTGATCCCCAGATACCGCACCACCTTCTGCTGCTGCATCTCGACGAGCGCTTCCATGGCGCCACCCGGCGCAAAAATCGCGTTGATGTCCTTCATCGTCCCGATATCGTGCAGTTGCCACAGATCCACGTGATCGGTGTGCAATAGCTCCAGCGACTTGTCGATCATCCGCATCGACCCCTCGCGCGTCCGCTCCTTCGTCTTCGTCGCGAGGAATGCCTCGTTGCGGCGCGTCTTCATTACTTCGCCCACGTATTGTTCGCTCCACCGCATCGGGCCGCCGTAGATTGACGAAGTATCGATGTAATTCACGCCCAGATCGAGCGCGCGGTTGATAATCGGCAGAGCCGTATCGGCATTGTTCGGCTTCTCCAGCGCCGCCTGGCCACCCAGCGAGAAGACCCCAACCTTGTATCCGGTCTTGCCCAGGTTGCGCGTTGGCATCGCATCCTGAGTGCGCGGATTATTGGGCAGCTTGTCCGGCATCGCGGGTGGCATGTCGGCGCTCGCCGCACCCGGCAGCGCTGCTCCTGTCAGCATGGCGGCTGCGGCCACACTCGTTCCCTTCAGAAATGCGCGTCGGTCTTGGTTCTTCCACATTTGGCAACCTCCCCTTCCACATCAACCAGTCGTTGTACCATACTTGTCCGCTTGAAGGTCCGCAGCTCGCTCTCCTTTATCGCAAATGAAAGAGGGATGGCTTGCGCCATCCCTCTTCACTGCGATGATGCGAACGCCCTAGCGTCCGCCGTGCTCGTGTTCGTGCCCACCCTTATCCCCGCCGCCATGGGGCGCCGGCCTGTTTTCGGTCTTCGGAGCCGGATGGCTTTCCGGATGGTTATTCGTGTTGGCGGGCGGCCGGCTCGTGTTCTGCGCGGGACGGTTGTAATTATTGTTCGTCGCCGGACGATTGTAGTTGTTGGTCTGCGGCGTCGCCGGACGATTGTAGTTATTGTTTTGCGGCGCTGCGGGACGATTGTAGTTATTCTCCGCCGGACGATTGTAGTTATTTGGCGTGTTCGGCCGGTTGTAATTGTTGTTGCCCGGCCGGTAGGCATTATTGTTGGCCGGACGGTTGTAGTTGTTGTCCGTCCGGTTGAAATTGTTGTTGTTGTTCACCATCGTCCGGTTATTAATGACCGTCCGGTTGTTGTTGACCTCGGTCACGTGGTTGTAGTCGACATTCCGCACCTGCACGGCTGCATGCGCGTTAAACTCACGCGCGCCGGGTGCGCGATCGAAGTGGCCATAGTACCCGTGGTTCACCACCGTCACGCTGCGCGACACATACGTTACGTGGTTATAACCCACATACGGATGCGGACCCCAGCCCATGCCCCAGTGTCCCCATCCCCATCCAAACCCGCCCCAAACGCCGACGGCGATACCCACGCCAAAGCCAAACCCGAGTCCTACTCTCCATCCAATCGGAGGCGGAGGCGCATACCACGCGTAATACGGTCGGAACCCCCAGTATGCCCACGGATCGTAGTACGGTACATAAACGACCGCCGGGTTCGCCGGAGCGATCACAATGTCACCCGGCGCGTACGTCACCGCCAGCTGCGGAGTAGGCTGCAAATGGCCTGCCGCATACGCCTGTTGCCGCAACGCCTGCACCGCGTTCATTACATCCTGCGGCTGGTTGTAATAGGCATTGCCCAGACTCGTCGTCCATTCGAGGTTTTTGTCCATGTTCGCCAGCACCGAGGGAAACGCCGCCAGGGCTTTCACGCTGGGATCCCACGACTGCCCATTTACCATTTGCGCGATCTGATCCGGTGGCGCACCAGCCTGCGACTGCACAAATCGATCCGCCTCAACCACCTGCGTCGGATACGTAGCCGCGGCCAGAACCTGCGCCACCAGCGAATCCGGATAGAGCGCAATCGGCGCCACCAGCTGGTTCAGCTGGTCCGGACTCAGCGTGTTCCACTGCTGCGGCGGAGGTCCCTGATCCGGCGGCGGCGCGCCCTGGTCGAGCGGCGAACCCTGCTGGTCCGGTGGCGGAGGCGGTGCTTCCTGCGCGAATGCCGAAACCTGGGCAATGCCCATCGGGATCATCAGCCCCATCAGGAACAGTGCAATGCCGCGGCGCGAAATTTCAAGGGAAGTTGCTGCGAGCCGGCGCATCCACTTCCGTGCGCTGCCGGCCGTGGGTCGAAACTCAAAGGATCGAAACTCGAAAGATTCTTTCATGGAGGATTCCTCTCAGCCCTTGGCTGGGCTGTTCATTTTTCGGAGCGCCCCGTCACGTGCCTGGGGCCGTCATAGCCTATTGGGACACCGAAGTGCCGATTTAAGTTGCGCCTCTTTCAGTGTAGAACCGCCGTCGCTATATCACGGAATCGAAGAACCGCCCCAGAATACGGCCAACCAGCTCCGGCTGCTCGAACGGCGCGAAGTGTCCGGCATCAGGAATATCATGGTATTCGGCGCCATAGCCACCGTTGCGTATCTGCTCTGCCAACATCTTCATGTCCGCCGGCGTGCTGCCCGTATCCTCACCGCCGGCAATTACGCAGCAAGGCACGCGCATGGTCCGGGCGGTTACTACAGAGTCCGGCCTCGCCGCCAATCCCTCCTGCACGGCCGCAACCGTCTCCACCGGAACCGCCTGCATCATCTCCCGCGCCTCGGCAACCTTCTGAGGCCAGCGCCGCCGGGCCGTCGGTCCCATCAGCGCCTCCAGGTTCCTTTCGATGAACTCCGCGGTCCCCCGCTCCCTCACCTGCGCGATCGTCTCTTCGCGCTTCGCCCGCACCGCTTCCGTGTCCGCCTGCGGCTTCGAACCGGAGAACGCCAGCGCCTCCACGCGAGGCGCCATCGTCCGCCAGATCTCGTACAGTGTGTACCCGCCGATCGAGCAGCCCCCGAACAGGGCTTTGCTCAGCTCGAGGTGATCGAGCAGACGCCCCGTATCGGCTGCCAGCTTCTCAACCGTAAGCGGTCCTGCCCCCGAATCTGATGGCGCCAGCTCAGAATGCCCATGTCCCCGCAGATCAGGCAGAATCACGCGGTATCCAGCCGCCAGAGTCTCCGCGACCGGCAGCCAGAATCGATGATCCACCGGCGTCGGATGCAGCAGCACCACCGCAGGCCCCGTGCCCAGCGTGGTGTAGAACAGCTTCGCACCATCGGAGTAGAAGTACACCGGTTGAGGATACGCCGCCCGCCAGACTGCTGGAATTCAGCCGCTAGCTCGACGGCGGGTAAGGCGGCTGTGGCGGCGCCACAGGAGGAATGACTGGCGGTAACAAAAGCGGCTCTTCCGGCATCACAATCCAAAAAATGATGTAAGCCAGCAATCCCGACCCCCCGCCAAAAACCGTCAGTAGCACCGTGATCACCCTCACCCACACCACATCCCATGCATAAGCATTCGCCAGGCCCTGGCAAACGCCGGCAATCATGCGCCCCATTCGCGGCCGCACCAGCCGAGTCACCGTCGTTGTCGGATAATAAGGCGGCGCCACCGGCGGCATCGACGCGCCGCATCCCGCGCAGAATCGCGCATCGTCGGCGAGACTCCTTCCACAATTCCTGCAATAGACCGCCATGGCCATTCCTCCCTCGGAGCCTTTTCTGAGGCGGATTCTCGCTCCGATCCGAAAACCCAGCATAACGCCGACTGTGGCCGGTTCAGCAAGCCCTTGCTGCCCAACCTGCCAGCCATCCTGCCAGAGTACATTGGTGAATACGCGCAGAGATCCCTCCAGGTTCCCGCTCCCGGCACCTAAACGGCTCGGCTGCCGCGCCCATTATCAAACTCACGGCCCCCAAAACAGTTCGCCGAGCCTTTGCCGCATCCAAGCACAGGCACGCGATTCAAGAGGGAGAAAGATCCATGCAGCGTCTGCAGGGAAAAGTCGCCATCGTCACCGGAGCCGGCTCCGGCATCGGCCAGAACATCGCCAAACGTCTCGGTTGCGAGGGCGCGAAAGTCCTCATCGATTACGTCGGCAGCCAAACCGGCGCCGACGATACCCGCCGCGCCATTGAAGCCTGCGGAGGTGAGGGCGAGATCGTCGCCGCCGACGTCACCAAAATCGACGACGTCACCAACCTCGTTGACACCGCATGGTCCCGCTTCGGCTCGGCCGACATCCTGGTCAATAACGCCGGGATGGAAAAGCGCTCCGACTTCTGGGACACCCCCGAGGAAGACTACGACAAAGTCATGGCCGTCAATCTGCGCGGCCCTTTTTTCCTTACCCAGGCCTTCGTCCGCCGTCTGCGCGACTCCAAAAAGCCCGGCCGCATCGTCAACATCAGCTCCGTTCACGAGGATATGGCCTTCCCCGGATTCGCAACCTACTGCTGCAGCAAGGGCGGTCTGCGAATGCTCATGCGCGACCTCACCGTCGAGCTGGGCCCGCTCGGCATCACCGTCAATAACGTCGCGCCCGGCGCCATCAACACTCCGATCAACGCGGCGCTCCTTGAAGACAAGCCCAAACTCAACGCTCTCCTCGCCAAAATTCCTCTCGGCCGGCTGGGCGAACCCGAAGACGTTGCCGCTATGGTCGCCTTTCTCGCCTCGGATGAAGCATCTTATGTAACCGGCGCCACTTTCCTCGTCGATGGCGGCCTGATGCGCAACTATCACGAGCAGTAAAGTTCTCCCGCCTATGGCCTCAAAAATCGAAGACTACGCCCTCATCGGCGATTGCCAAACAGCAGCCCTGGTCAGCCGCGAAGGCTCAATCGACTGGCTCTGCTGGCCCGACTTCTCCTCCCCAGCCTGCTTCGCCTCGCTGCTCGGCACGGAAAAGAACGGCTACTGGCAAATCCGCCCCGCCGCCGAAGGTTGGAAAACCACTCGCAAATATCGCAACCACACCTTGATTCTCGAAACCACGTTCGAGAACGACGAAGGCTCTGTTTGTCTCATTGACTTCATGCCCATCCGCGGCCGCAACTCCGACGTCGTCCGCATCATTGAGGGAGTTCGCGGAAAAATGGATCTGCGCATGGCTCTGTCGCTGCGCTTTGATTATGGCCGCACCGTTCCCTGGGTCACCTCGATCGACAATGGCATTCGCGCTGTCGCCGGCCCCGGTGTCTCCGTCCTTCACGCCTCCGTCCCGGTTCACGGAGAAAACCTTCGTACCGTCACCGATTTCACCGTCGGCGAAGGCGAACGCGTCTGCTTCACCCTCACCTACGGCGACTCCTTCAAGCCCGACCCCGGCCCGATCGACGCGGAGCAAGCCCTGGACGACACGGAAAAATTCTGGACGGGGTGGGCCTCACGCCTCAAATATGACGGCCAGTACACGGCTATCGTCGAGCGCTCGCTCATCACTCTCAAGGCCATGGTCTTTCAGCCCAGCGGCGGCCTGGTCGCCGCCATCACCACCTCGTTGCCCGAATGCATCGGTGGCAAGCGCAATTGGGATTACCGCTACTGCTGGCTTCGCGATACGACATTAACCCTGTTGGCGATGACCACTGCGGGCTATTTCGAAGAAGCCTGCGCATGGCAGGATTGGCTCCTCCGCGCCGTTGCCGGCAGTCCCGACCAGGTCCAGATCATGTACGGCCTCAAGGGCGAGCGCCAGCTCATCGAGTGGGAAGTCGATTGGCTACCCGGTTATGAAAATTCACGCCCGGTTCGCATCGGCAACGGTGCGGCCACACAGGTCCAGCTCGACATCTATGGAGAGTTGCTCGGCACGTTTTACCGGGCTCTTGACGGCTTGGGGAAACACACCGCCGAAGATTTTCGCGTTCTGATGTTGCTGCTCGAACATCTGGAACATATCTGGCAGCTCCCCGACGAGGGGATCTGGGAAACCCGGGGCGGCCGCGAGCAGTTCACCTACTCCAAAGTCATGGCATGGGTCGCGTTCGATCGCGCCATCCTCATCGCGAATAAACTCAGCTGCGATGCTCCCATTGAAAAATGGCAAAAGCTGCGCGACACCATCCACGAGGAGATTTGCCGCAAGGCTTTCAATCAGGAGCTGAACAGCTTCGTCCAGTTCTACGGTGCGCAGCAACTCGACGCCTCCCTCCTCCTGCTGCCCATCGTCGGATTCCTGCCCGCGAACGACCCGCGCATCCGCGGGACCATCGAAGCCATCGAGCGCGGCCTCATGAAGGACGGCCTTGTGATGCGCTATGACACGGAGAAGGTCGAGGATGGTCTTCCACCGGGCGAGGGCGTTTTTCTGGCATGCAGCTTCTGGATGGTGGCCAGCCTGAAGGCCATCGGCCGCGAAGCCGACGCGCGTCAGCTCTTCGAGCGCCTGATCGCGCTCTCCAACGACCTCGGCCTCCTATCGGAGGAATACGACCCACAGCGCAGACGCCTGGTGGGCAATTTTCCCCAGGCCTTTTCTCACATTGCCCTCGTGAATGCGGCGTTCGCACTCGATCGTAATGAAGAAACCCACCTCCGCGCTCAATCGCACGCCCCCGCGGAGTTGGCTCCCTTGGCCTGACGCGTTATGTAACGCTGATTGTCACAAATAATGAATGAAAGAGGGACTTCCCCGATGCATCGTTTTCGCCTCTGGGCCCCGAAAGCCGGAAAAGCGAGCGTCCAAATCGCCGGACAAAAATACCCCCTCCAAAAAACGGCAGGAGGCTGGTGGCAGGCCGATGTTGAAGCTGCGAACCCCGGGACGGATTACGCGTACTTCCTCAACGACGAAGAGCTCGCGCTGCCCGATCCCCGCTCCCTGTGGCAGCCCAACGGCATTCACGGACCCTCGCGTGTCTTCGACCACAAGGCGTTCCACTGGGCCGATGCTGAATGGCAAGCCCCTCCCCTTTCGAGCGCCATCATCTACGAGCTTCACATCGGCACCTTCACACCGGAAGGCACCTTTGACGCCGCCCAAACCAAACTTGACGCCCTCCGCGAACTTGGCGTCACCCACGTCGAGATCATGCCGGTCAATTCCTTCCCCGGCATTCAGGGCTGGGGCTACGACGGCGTCGACCTCTTCGCCCCGCACGAACCCTACGGGGGACCCGAGGCCCTCAAACGCCTCGTCAACGCCTGCCACGAGAAAGGCCTCGCCGTAATTCTCGACGTCGTTTACAACCACTTCGGCCCCGATGGAAATTACCTCGGCAAATTTGCTCCCTACTTAACAGATTTGCACCATACGCCCTGGGGCGACGCGGTCAATCTGGAAGACTCCGACAGCTACGAAGTCCGCCGCTTCTTCTGCGACAACGCGCTCATGTGGCTCCGCGATTACCACTTCGACGGCCTGCGCCTCGACGCCGTCCATGCTTACATGGATCGTTCCGCCATCAACTTCATGGAGCAAATCGCCAGCGAAGTCCACGGGCTCGAGGGATACACCGGCCGCAACTACGTCGTCATCGCCGAGAGCGACCTGAACGATCCGCAGGTAGTCACCGCTCCGGAAGCCGGTGGTTACGGCATGGATGCGCAGTGGAGCGACGACTTCCATCACGCCCTCGTCACAGTCCTAACCGGGGATCGCAGCGGCTATTACTCCGACTTCGGCTCCCTCGCCGACCTGGCCAAATCTCTCCGCAACGTCTTCGTCTACGACGGACGCTTCTCCTCTTACCGCAATCGTGTTCACGGGCGCCCTGTTCCCAGCCTGCCCGCCACCCGCTTCATCGGCTACTCCCAGGACCACGACCAGGTAGGCAACCGGGCCAAAGGCGAGCGCCTCGTGCACGAAGTCAGCGCCGGCCGCGCCAAAATCGCCGCCGCCCTCACCCTCGCCGCTCCCTTCGTTCCCATGCTCTTCCAGGGTGAAGAATGGGCCGCCTCCGCGCCCTTCCAGTACTTCACCAACCACGAAGAAGAATTAGGCAAGCTCGTATCCGAGGGGCGCAAGAAGGAATTCGCCGCATTTGGATGGGACCCTGCGGAGATTCCCGATCCTCAGTCTCCTGAAACTTTCCGGAATTCCGAGCTCAACTGGGATGAGCGCGCCCAACCGGCTCACGCCGCAATGCTCGACTGGTACCGGCAGCTCATCGCTTTGCGCCGCTCCACGCCCGACCTTACCGATCCCGATCTTAGCCACGTCCACGTCCATTTCAGCGAATCCGAACAGTGGCTCGCGATGGAACGCGGCGCCGTCACCGTCGCCTTTTCCCTCGCGTCAAACCCAGTCCAAATCGAAGTCCGCCCCGGCTCATTCATCGCCCTCTCTTCTTCCCCAGACGTTCATAGGACGGCCAACAAGGTATCGCTCCCGCCTGACACGGTCGTGATTCTGAGGACGGACTGAGCGTCAGAACCCGACGCGCAGCCGCTGGACCCTGTACCCTGTACCCTGTTCCCTGCACCCTGTTTCCTGCACCCTCGAATGACCGCCCTCGAGTTCTCCCTCGTCCTTCTCCTCAGTTCCCTCGCCGCCGGCCTCCTCGGCGCGCTCAGCGGACTCGGCGGAGGCGTAGTCATCGTCCCCGTCCTCACCATCCTCTTCCATGTCGACATCCACTACGCCATCGGCGCTTCCCTGGTGTCTGTCATCGCCACGTCATCCGGAGCCGCCGCTGCGTACGTCCGCGAAGGCTTCTCCAACATCCGAGTCGGCATGTTCCTCGAAATCGCCACCACCCTCGGCGCGCTGCTCGGCGCATGGCTCACCACTCGCGTCCCCACCCACTCCATCGGATTCATCTTCGGTATCGTCCTCCTCTACTCCGCATACGCCTCGCTCAAACAGCGCCACGATGCGCTGACGCAGAAGCCTGATCCCCTGGCACTGCGCCTCAAGCTCCAGGGCAGCTTTCCCTCGGGACCGGGCGGCCAGCAAGCCTACGTCGCCCAGCGCGTCCCGGCCGGCTTTGGACTCATGACCGTTGCCGGCACGCTCTCCGGCCTCCTCGGCATCGGCTCCGGCGCGGTCAAAGTCATCGCCATGGACCAGGCCATGCGCCTGCCCTTCAAAGTCTCAACCACCACCAGCAACTTCATGATCGGGGTTACCGCCGCCGCCAGCGCCGGCCTCTATCTCCACAGCGGCTACCTCGCACCCGCGCTGGTGATGCCCGTCATGCTCGGCGTCCTTCTCGGCTCGCTCATCGGATCGCGCCTCCTCGTCAAAGCCCAGGTCCGTACCCTCAAAATCGTCTTCGCTCTGGTCATCATCGCCCTCGGCGTGGAGATGATCGTCAACAGCCTGCGAGGAACCCTGTGAACGCGCCCGCCGCCTGGAACGACCATCGCATCGAAACGTGGGTCGGCGTCTTTCTCCGCACAGGAGTCATGCTCGCCGCCGCCATCGTACTCACTGGAGGCATCCTCTACTTAGCGCAGGACCACGGCCCTCGCCCCGATTACAGCCACTTCTATGCCGAGCCGCAACAGCTCACGCACTTTTCGGGAATCCTTCATGGCGTAGCAACCTTCCACGCCGAAAGCATCATCATGCTCGGGCTGCTCGTTCTGATCGCCACACCCGTCGCCCGCGTCGTGATGTGCATCGTCGGCTTCCTCCTCGAGCGCGATCGCCTCTACGTCGCCATCAGCACCGTGGTTCTTGCGATCCTCCTTTACAGCCTCTTCTTCCACCGCTAGCTGATTCGGTATCGCCGCTCGTTTTTCGCTTCCCAGCCGCTAACCTGTAACCTCCAACCTGCAACCTCCAACCTCCAACCTGCAACCTGTAACCTGCAACCTGTAACCTGCAACCGAGCTTATTCCATGACCGATTCATCGCTGGAAGTTACTGCCCAACCGATCCTGACCTCAATAGCCGCGCAACTCTTCGTCGCGGACATTTGTTCGTCCTGCGATTTCTTCACCGGAAAGCTTGGCTTCGTTGCCGACTTCGTCTACGGAGATCCCCCGTTCTATGGAGAAGTCAGTCGGGATAACGCCCGGCTCGCTTTGCGCCATGTCGATGAACAGGTCTTTATCCCAGGCGCAAGAGAACGCGAAGATCTGCTGTCGGCCTCAATCACAGTGAGGAGCAATGAAGAGATCCAACATCTCTTTCGCATCTATCAGGCCGCGGGTGTGCGCTTTCATCAGGAGTTGAAGACCGAGCCGTGGGGCGCAAGAACATTCATCGTAAAAGACCCCGACGGAAATCTCATTCTCTTCGCCGGCCCGGCCCAGTGAAACTGGGTCTCCCAGCTCCCGGCTCCCAGCTACCCGCTACAGGCTACTGAATCCCTATACCGGCGCCAGCATCCGCACCAGCACAAAAATCGCCACCCCCGCGAAGAACACCAGCGCCATCCGCACCCCCGGTTCCCGATTCACCTCGGGCACAAGGTCCGTCGCCGCCACGTAAATCGTCACGCCCGCCGACAGCGGTAACCCTACTTGCACCCACCGCGGCAGGAACCCAATAATCAGCACGCCCGCAATGGTCGCCGCCGCCAGCGCTACTGCGGACACCACAGCCGTCCGCCGCGTCTGCCCCGACGCCAGCATCACTGACGCAATCGTGAACCCCTCCGGCACCTTGTGCAGAATGATCGCCACAAAAATCATCCATCCCAGCGCATTCGACAACACGAACCCCGACGCAATCGCCACGCCATCGAAAAACGCGTGCGCCGCCAGACCCAATAACACCGACCAACCTGTCCGCTTGTGCAGAAACTCATGCGCGTGGGTCTCTTCGCCAAAATGGAAATGCGGGGTGATGGTGTGCTCCAGCAGATGAATAGCGCAATACCCAGCCAGCACCAGCGTGGGCGCCCACACCGGCGAGAACTTCATGCTCTCCGGCAGCATGTCCAGAATCGCGACCGCCATCATGAAGCCCGCGCCGAGCGCAATGGAGTAGCGCAGATACCTCTGCGTCCAGTTCCGCTGCACCAGCACCACGCCGCCGACGATGTCGGCAACCGCCGCCAGGCTTCCCAGCACCAGAGAAAGAATCATCCTCTTCCCAGACCAACTCTTCGCTAGACGCTTCTTGCTAACAGTTTTTTGCTAACAGTTTTTAGCTGACCGGCGCTCAGCTAACCGCTGTGTCGTATATGCAGCACATCCCCATCCTGCACCAAATAGTCCTTGCCCTCCAGCCGCAGCGTCCCCTGCGACCGCGCCACCGCCTCCGAACCCGCCGCCAGCAGGGTGTCCCAGTGGATAGTCTCCGCGCGAATGAAATGCTTCTCCAAATCGGTGTGGATCGCCCCCGCCGCCTCCTGGGCCCGCGAATTCGCCGGCACGGTCCACGCCCGACACTCATCCTCGCCCACCGTGAAAAAGCTGATCAGCCCCAGCAGCTCATAGCTCCGCCGGATTAGCCGCACCAGCCCGCTCTCCTTCAGCCCATACGAAGCCAGAAACTCCGTCGCCTCCTCGTCGTCCATCTCCGACAGCTCCGCCTCCACCTTCCCGCAGAATGCCGTCGCCCCCGCATTCGGCCGGCACGCAATCTCCTCGAGTCCGTACTTCGCGGTAGCCGCCTCCAGATCGGCCCCCAGCGACGTGCTCTCCGACACATTCACCGCATACAGCACCGGCTTCTGCGACAGGAACATGAACCCACGAATCAGCTTCTTCTCTTCCGCCGTCATCTCCAGCTCGCGCAAAGGAATCTCCTTTTCCAGAGAGTCCTTCGACCGCAGCAGCAGCGCGTTTTCCTTCTCGAGATCGGCCGTCCGCATTTTCTTCAGATCCTTTTCGAGCCGCTCCAGCCTTTTCTCCACCTGCGTCAGGTCGCTGAGCATCAGATCGAACTCCACGCTCTTCGCATCGCGAAGCGGATCGATCGCCCCTATATGCGCAATCGCATCGTCTTCGAAAGCCCGCAGCACGTGGATCAGCGCGTCGACATTCCGCAGGCTCGTCAGAAACGCTGTCTCCTTGAGCGCCTCCTGGCCAATAGCCGCGACATCGGCGTATTCCACCGTCGCATGCACCAGCTTCTTCGGGTTGTAGAGCGCGGCCAGCCGGTCCAGGCGATCGTCAGGCACCCTTGCCACGCCCAGATGCGCGTCGCGCGAATATCCGCGGTCCTCAACCTTCGCCCGCGTCAGTATTTTGAACAACGAAGTCTTGCCCACCTGGGGCAGGCCAATAATGCCGGTTTTCATCGTGATCCTGAAAAGAAAGTTGCGCTCGACGCCAATTCTCGATCATAAAGCCTGGCGAAGTTGTCAACTTCCCGTCGATTGATCGCAACCGGGACGCGAATTCCACAGTTTGTCTGACACCGATTCGCGGTAGGATACCTCACTGTTGAGATTCATGGTTCGCAGTGGCGAAAAGCTCCCACTATTCCGTTGACCCCGTCTTCCCCTGCCGTATCGAATGATGGAAGGGTCTTCTCACTGTAGTCGTCTCGGAGACGTTTCGGATGAGACCCTCTTTCGCAGCGGAGCTGTGCGCCGAGCCGTAATCGTCGGCAGATGAAAAAGAGCTCGCTTCAAGCGGCCTGAATCAGCGTTTCACAGCGGTTGCGAAAGGCCCGTAAGAATGAATTTGGGTATTGCGGTTCCGTTTCCAGGCGGATCCATTCTCTGTGCCGATTCTCGAATCGAGCCCGACGACGCGTCATCGACCGGTGAAGACGACGATGCCGTTATGTCCTTTACTTCGGGCAAGCGTATCTTCGCGATCACCTGGGCGGCCAAAGATCCTCGCGCCGCCAAAATGCTGGCTTCCGAGATCGCCAATGTCGCCTGCACCTCCAGCAACCGCCAGGACATCATCCCCGGCATCAAGCGCGTGATGGGCGACTGGTTCCGCTCCTACGGTGTCGCCCAGATCCCCGCTATTCAGTTCCTCCTCGCCAGCAACTCCACTGACGACAATCCCGGCCGCGTCCTTCTCTGCGAGCCGCCCTCCACCGTCATGGAAACCTTCGGCCCCAGCGTCATCGGCAATGCAGGCCGCCCCATTACACCCATGCTCAAGCTGGTCACGCCGCGCTTTAATCAGAACTTCAGCCTCCGCTCCACCGTCCTCCGCATGACCTACCTCATGTATCTCGCCCGCAAATATAACCATCAAACCGTCGGCGAAGAGACGGAGATGATCGTGCTCTCCAACCGCGGCTCCTTCACTTATATCGACAACAGGGAAATCAGCCAGGCCGAAGCCGTCGGCGAAAAAGTGGACTCGCTCCTCATCGATATGGCCCGCCAGGTTCTCTCCACCGAACCCGAGCAGTCGCCCCAGGCCATCGCCGAGGAATTCCTCCGCGGCTACTTTGAAGTCATGGAGCAGAACCCCCAGGTCTACTTCCCTTCGCTCAGCTACCTCGACAAGCCAAACTTTGGCCCCATCCCCGTGGCGACCCCCAGGCCAACCGGCACCCTGGGATAGCCCACTCAGGCGACTCCGACTTCAAGAACCAGGAATCTCGCCAAATGGAGCGGACACTCCGGCGTGAAGGCAGCGCAACGGTTAGCGGGCTCTAAGTGTTACAATCCGTAACATTAGCGAACCAACCGCAGCTGCCCCGCGTATTGAATACCGAAGGCCCCGTTTTCCCGGCACGAAAAACCAGATCCAAAGGCGACCCAGCGTGAGCGACTTCCTGAGCGATCTCCGTTACTCCTTCCGCGTCCTCATCACCAACCCGGCCTTCACCTTCACCGCCATCGCCGCCCTCGCCCTCGGCATCGGAGCCAACACCGCCATCTTCTCCGTCGTCGACGCCGTCCTCCTCAAACCCCTCAGCTATCCCGATCCCGACCGCATGGTCCAGATGATGAACGTCGTGCCCGACGGCAACTGGTCCGGCGCTTCCCCCACGAAGTTCAACAACTGGCGCGCACAAACCAGCGTCCTTGAGGACGTCTCCGCTTACGACTTCGGCGGCCCCGGTTTCAATCTCACCGGCTCTGTCCCCGAACAGGTTCACGGCCTCCACGTCTCCGAAGCATACTTTCGCCTCTTCGGCGCGCCCATCATGCTCGGCCGCACTTTCACGCTTCAGGAAGATTCCCCCAACGGCGGCAAAGTTGTCGTCATCAGCTACGGCCTCTGGCAGCGCAAGTTTGGCGGCAATCCCAACATCGTCGGCACCACGCTCTCTCTAGGCAACGAGCCGTACACCATACTCGGCGTCGTCGGAAAATCCTACCTCGCTGACCCCGAAGCCGATATCTGGCTTCCTTTCCAGATCGACCCCAACAGCACCAACCAGGGCCACTACTTCATGGCCGCCGCTCGCCTCAAGCCCGGCGTCACGCTGGCCCAGGCCAACGCTCAGCTTAAGCTCGCTTACGGCGAGTTCAAACGCCGCTACCCTCTCGCCGATCCCAAAGCCAGCTTCGGCGTTCAGCCTCTGCGCGACTCCATCGTCGGCGATGCGCGCTCCTCCCTCCTCGTCCTCCTCGGAGCCGTCGGCTTTGTTCTCCTCATCGCCTGCGCAAACGTCGCCAATCTTCTCCTCGTTCGCGCCACCGGCCGCAAACGTGAATTCGCCATCCGCGCCGCTATGGGAGCAGGTCCCGCCCGCATCGTCCGTCAACTCCTCACCGAAAGCGTCGTCCTCTCCGCCACCGGCGGCATCCTCGGCCTCATCCTCGGCTACGCTGGCGTACGCGCGCTCCTCGCCGTCAGTCCAGCCGATCTTCCGCGTGTCGGTGAAAGCGGCTCCGCCGTCGGCCTCGACTGGCGCATCCTTGCCTTCACTATCGGCGTCTCGCTCCTCACCGGCATCCTCTTCGGCCTCTTCCCCGCCTTCAGCGCCTCGCGCCCCGACCTCAACACCACTCTCAAAGAAAGCAGCAATCGTTCCGGCACCGGCTTCCGCCAAAGTAAAATGCGCTCCCTGCTCGTCATCAGCGAAGTCTCCCTCGCTCTCATTCTCCTCATCGGAGCCGCCCTGCTCATCCGCACCTTCGTCGCGCTCCGCCATGTCAATCCGGGCTTCGATCCCCATGACGTGCTCACCCTTGAAATGTCTCTGACTGGCGACCGCTTTCAGAAGACCGGCGGCGTAGCCCAGCTCTCCCGCGACGGCCGCGAGCGCCTCGGCACAATTCCCGGCGTCGAAGTCTCCGCCTCCACCTGCTGCCTGCCACTCGAAGGCGGCTTTGGCCTGCCCTTTGACATCGTCGGTCGGCCTCACGGCAAAGACCCCATCAACAATACCGACGGTGCTGGCTGGATGAACACCTCCCCAGGGTACTTCGCCGCCTTCCACATTCCTCTTCGCGGCCGCGACTTCACGGACCGCGACAACGAAGCAGCTCCCGGAGTTGTCATCATCAACGAGACCCTGGCAAAAAAATACTGGCCCAAAGAGAACCCCATCGGCCAGCAGATCGTCATCGGCAAAGGAGTCGGCCCGCAGTTTGTTGAAGGACCGCGCCAGATCATCGGCGTCGCCGGCGATATCCGCGACGGCGGCCTCAACCAGGACCCGCGCCCGCTCCTGATCATTCCCCAGGCTCAGGTCACTGACGGCATCACCGCCCTCAATGCGGCCATCGGCCCTGTGGCCTGGCTCGTTCGCACTCACGGCGATCCGCATCAGTACATCGCCGCCGTCACCGAACTGCTCCGCCAGGCCAGCGGCGGTTTCCCTGTCGCCCGCGTCCGCCCTATGACCGAGGTCGTCGTCAACTCCACCGCGCGTCAGGACTTCAATATGCTGCTCCTCAACATCTTTGCAGCCTCTGCGCTCATCCTTGCCGCCATCGGAATTTACGGCCTCATGGCTTATTCGGTGCAGCAGCGCACTCAGGAGATGGGCATCCGCATGGCTCTGGGCGCAGACCGCGCCAGCATCCGCTCGCTCGTTGTATGGCACGGTATGCGTCTCGCCCTTGTCGGCGTCGTTATCGGCATCGGCGCCGCCTTCGGACTCACCCGCTTCATCGCCAGCTTCCTCTTCGGCGTCAAAACCTGGGACCCAATCGTATTTGTGACCGTCCCGGTCGTATTAAGCCTGGTCGCTCTGCTCGCTGTCTGGATGCCCGCTACAAGAGCCTCCCTCCTTGACCCCCAGCAAGCCCTCCGCATCGAGTAGTGCAACGAGCCTGTGCATTGGCAATACCCGTGCCTTTAGCAGCGCATCGTCTTCCGCTTCTTCCCCACCCGCCCCATCTTCTCGACTTTAGCGATGTAAGCCGTCGCGACCGGTACCTGGCACGCTGTATTCCCTACATCCACCGACACGTCGCCGATTTGCTTCGCAGCGGCCTTCGCCTCCGCCAGCAACGGCTGAACATAAGCGCCCACCGAGATCACAAACAGGTTCATCGTGTAACGAACCCGATTCTGCGCATTGTGAATCGACTGCACAACCCGCGCGAGCAATTTCTTCAGCTCACTCAGATCCAGCTCATCATCCGGCTTCGTTGCCACCAGACCCACCCACGTCGACCACCCCGCCGCCGCCACATGTTCCTTCTTCGACTCAATCCATTTCAACGCGCACTCCCGCGCCACAGGACCCTCCACCGCTACCCACGGCACCGTGTATTCCGATACCATCTGCATCCCCGCCGAACCCTCCGCCCAGGCGTCCAGCTGCTTCCGCGTCAGCTTCTTTCCATCCGCCACCATCCCCGCCAGATACTGCGCCTCCATAATCCTGGTGGCATACAGTCTCAGAGCCAGCTCCTGTTCCCCGCGCAGCTTCTTCGCAATCGCCTTCATATCCGCCACGCTCACGCCGAGGGTCCGCTCGGCAGCCATCCCATGCCGCGCGTAGATCGCGCGGGTCTTCTCGCTCCCCTTCGCCCGCAGCTCCTCCATAACCGATTCGACCGTCGCCATGCGTTCCCCGATTCCCAGGAAGTACATGCCCTTCAACGTCTACTCCCTCAGGCATGATCTTTCACGAGGTATTCCTTATAGGGTGGCACATTCTCTCCCATATTTGCCTTCCTAAAAAAACAACCCCTCCACTCCATCACGGTTGGCAGTCTTATTCTCCGGACCTGCTATTGAATTAGTTAAGATAAGGGAGAGGTTGTCATGTTTTAAGCACTAAAAAGCCCGCCGCGCGCGGGCATTCGAATCTGGATGAGCCCGCAAAGCCAACCTCCTCCTAAAACCTGCCTCAAAACCTCCTGTGTTACTGTGGCAATAAGGCCGGTTCGGGGCGGCTGCACCTCAGAGACGGAATCATGCCGCATTTGCCCAACCTTGTTTCTTCCGCCCCGGCACCCGAAACCCGAGGCGCCAACTCAAGACCGGATCCCGCTTCGCCGTTGATCCATCCCGGCTCAAAATGGCTGCGCCGCGCCGATCTGTTTCTCCGGGTCATCGTTCGGCTCTACGTCGGGCTGATCCTGATCTTTCTGCCGTGGACGAGGGTTTGGGCATTCAACCGGTTCTTTCTTTACTACGCGCACGTCTCGCGGGTAATGGAAAGCGGTGCCATCCGCGGCTTGGTTTCCGGACTTGGTCTGCTGAATCTGTGGATCGCAATTTCGGAAGCGATGCATTACAAAGAAGGCTGACCGCAAAAAAACTTCAAATGCCCCGCAAGCTGCCGAATCCGCTCGAAAAGGCCGCACTGGCCTACGAAAACAACGCGTTCCTGAACAGTCCGGACGGGCGCATTCTGCGCATCATCGCGGAGTATTCCGAGCCTCTGGCGCGTTTCCGCCGGGAACGAATCCAGGACACAGTGGTTTTCTTCGGCTCGGCGCGTTTTCGCGCGCTCGATGAAGCGAACCGCGAGCTGGAGCTGCTGGAGAACACGGGATCGAGCAAGCCGGCTCCGGAAGAAGAGCAGCCTGCCCGTCCTGATGAGATTGAACAAGGGACGTCCAGCGAGCTGCGTCTGCGGCGGGCAGAAGCGGCGGTCGAAATGGCGCATTATTACGAGGACGCGCGGCGGCTGGCGTTTCAACTGACGCGGTGGGCCAGGGAGCTGAAGTCGCGGCGGAATCGCTTCGTGGTGACCTCGGGCGGCGGTCCTGGAATTATGGAAGCGGCCAATCGCGGCGCATGGGAGGCGGGCGGCAAAACGATCGGGCTGAACATCAGCCTGCCGTTCGAACAGTTGCCGAATCGGTTTATCACGCCGGCGCTGAATTTCGAGTTCCACTACTTCTTCATGCGGAAGTACTGGTTCGCGTATCTGGCAAAGGCGCTGGTGGTTTTTCCGGGAGGATTTGGCACGCTGGACGAGATGTTCGAGATTCTGACCCTCTCGCAGACGCAGAAGCTGGCGAAGAAGATCACGGTGGTGCTCTACGGATCGAAGTACTGGCACGACGTCCTCAATCTCGACATTCTTGTGGATAAAGGGACCATATCGCCGCGGGATCGAGAGCTTTTTCAGGTGGCGGATACGACCGATCAGGCGTTTGAGATTCTCCGCGACGGCTTGATGCGGAATCATCTGGAACCAGAGTTAGCGAAGGACGCGGAGCTGCCGGACATAGCGCAGACACGGCGTTAGAACGGTGGCACGCCGGAAGGGCCATGGTTGTTGAGTTAGTTACCACAGAGATCAACTCGAGTCACAAGCCGTAAACTTAGAAATATAATAAGGTTACGCGGATCCAGGGAATCCAGGAGGTAACATTACCAACCCATGATTTGACCGATCATTCTCGTATTCGTAATGCCCCGTTCATGGTGCATACCGATACTGGAGTCAGTAGCACGACCTCGGAGGTTTCCATGGCCGGTCTGCGTCGCATCTCTTATCTGTGGAAAGAATCTGATGCTGCCCGCGATTATTCGACCGCGGTATCGCTGCACAGTCACACGAACCAGTCCAGGGAGACCCTGGATTTCCTGGCAAATCTTGGGAACCAATATCCGCTGCTGCGGCCGCTCCTCGCCCGGGCCGAGCGGCAGTCGAGCGACCGCCACAGCATTCCTGTGAACTACGCGGCGGCGTACTGGACTCCGCCGCTGACGCCTCGTATAGCCTTCGATGTGGAAAGCGGCCAGATTGAGAAGAAGCTGAATCGTATGGCGCTGGTTTCAATTACGGATCACGATACGATTGCGGCTCCTATGCTGCTGCGGACGGTGGCGGCGGCCCGGCATATTCCGGTCTCGGTGGAGTGGAGCGCGCCGTTTGGCGGGGACCAGTCGTTTCACCTGGGAATACACAACCTGCCCAGCGATTCGGGGGCGGCGTGGATGAAGACGTTTGAGGAGTACACGGCGAATCCTGATGAGAAGAAGCTGACTGAGATTCTGGCGGCGCTGCACGCTTTGCCGAATGTGCTGATCGTCTTCAATCATCCGATGTGGGATCTTTACCTGATCGGCGCGGAAAAGGCCGCGCAACGGGTGCAGGATTTCCTGGCAGCGAATCACGAGTTCATGCATGCGTTCGAACTGAACGGGCTGCGCCACTGGGAAGAGAATCGCAGGGTAAAGCAACTGGCGAAGCAGTGGAACAAGCTGCTGATCTCCGGCGGCGACCGTCATGGCCTCGAGCCGAACGGGAATGTGAATCTTTCGCAGGCATCGTCGTTCACGGAATTCGTGCACGAGGTTCGTTACGAGGAACGCAGCCACGTTCTGTTCATGCCGCAATACGCACAGCCATGGAAACATAGGATTCTGGAATCGACACTCGATGCAATCCGAAACTACCCGGATTTCCCGCTGGGATCGCGGACGTGGGATGAGCGGGTTTGGCATCCGGACCAGGATGGCGTGGTTCGGCCGCTGAAGGAGCTGTGGCCGGATGGCACGGCCCCGAGGTGGATGACGCTGCTGCTGCGAGGGGTGCGCATGATGGGGAGCCGGCCGGTGTCTGACAGTCTGCGGCTGGCGTGGAGCGAGTCACGCGAGCTGCAGTTCGCGCTGGGCGAGGACGCGGTTTAGCCGGCAGCTCAACCGGGTTTTGCTCGTCGAGCTGTCATACGATTCGGGTATTATTCGCACTTGACGCGCGTTGCTTACTTCCCCGATTCGTTTCACGAAGTCAACGGCGTGGCGCATACCTCGCGCCACTTCGAGGATTATGCGCGCCGGCGGGACCTGCCGTTTCTGTGCGTGCGTGCGGGAGCCCGCGCGAATGCGCTGGCGGTTGAAGGCAATCTGACAACTCTGGAACTGCCGCGGGGATTTCTTTCTGTTCCACTCGACAAAGATCTGAAATTCGACCCGGCGTGGGTGAGGCACGTTCCGGTCGTCACGCGAACCGTTGAGGCGTTTAGACCGGACATTATTCACATCACGGGTCCGAGCGAGCTGGGAATTCTGGGTGCGTGGCTGGCGAAACGGTTCCGCGTTCCCCTGGCGGCCTCGTGGCACACCAACGTGCATGAATATGCCGCGACCCGGTCGCGTTGGTTTCTGGATCACCTCCCAAAGCGCCAGGCAACAGGCGGGGCTAGCAACATCCAGGAATTGGTGCTCGGAGTGGTGGCGCGTTTCTATCGGCACGCCTCGGTACTATTTGCGCCCAATCCCGAACTGTGCCGGCTGCTCGAGGAGCGCACGGGACGGCCGTGCCACCTGATGCAGCGCGGCATCGATGCGCAGCTGTTTTCTCCGGACCGCCGCGATCGGGGCGCTCGCAATGCGGATTTTGTGCTGGGATTTGTGGGACGGCTGAGTGTTGAGAAGAATGTCGCGCTGCTGGCGAAGGTGCAAAGGGAGCTGGAGGCTCGCGGGATTCGTAACTTCCGCTTTCGCATCGTCGGTCAGGGATCGGAGGAAGCATGGCTCCGCGAACATTTGCCTCGGGCGGAATTTACCGGAGTGCTGCGCGGCGAGGCGCTGGCTCGCGCTTACGCGGGGATGGATGTTTTCCTGTTCCCCTCACACACCGACACGTTCGGGAATGTGGTGCTGGAAGCGATGGCTTCGGGAGTTCCAGCGGTGGTGACGCCCGATGGCGGACCGCGTTCGCTGGTTCGGGACGGGCGCACAGGATTCATTGTGGACGATACGGACTTTGCCGCGGCTACTGCTCGCATCCTGGGCGATTCAGCTTTGCGTGAAGGGATGCGGGCGAGCGCGAGGGAATACGCTCTGGCGGCATCGTGGGATGCGGTTTTCGAAGGAGTCTACGCCGCATATGAACCCGCGCTGCGGCCGGATTCGGCAGACTCTCGTAGGTTTGAGGCCGGAGCGGCGGTTTGAAACTTTATGCTGGCGGCGAAAAGTCCAGACCGGCCTGCTGAGCAGCCTGCTCGGTTGCGGGCAAATTGAGATCCGCGAGCGGAACGCTCTGCTGACGACCCGAGGCTGCCTGATCGAGGACGATCACTGTATCCGAGGTGAGGACGTAGTTCCGGATTCCCTCACGATGGCCATCGTTGAAAATGAGCGTCAACTCGGGTTCTGACGCGATGGGCGCGGAAGAGAGGGCGGCCGAATTTTGATACGCCGGGTCAGCATAGGGCTGGCGATAGCCGTCGTCCGTCGGGGCGAGGGCAGGATCCCGGGCGGAATCCGATCCGGACTCGTAGCTTCCTGAATCGGAGCTGCTGCCGTATCCAGTGAACCCGGGATAGCCGAGGTCCCAGGGGAGCAATTCCCAGGAGTTGGCGTAGTACGGATAGCCGCCGTAATTCGTATAGCCGCGATAGGGAGACCTGTAACGGCCATGACGGCCATCGGGGTGTCGCGAGGCGGGGTTCGTTCCATAGGGAGCGCGGTAGGCGAGGGAAACGGAGCGACTGGGCGCGGTGAAAGTCATTCGGGGCGCTGTGCCGAAGCTGCGAGGCGCAAACGCGGAGGGCCTGGTGAAAGAACCGGAAAAGCCGCCAAAGCTGTGCGATGCGGTTGCGTGACCGCCGCCGAAGCCTGCGGAATGCGCGGAGCCAGCGCGCTGCGCAAGGGCTGTTGGTATGGCAATTACCAGGGTAGAAAGGAACGTGAATGGAAGGACCCACCGCATAGAAGCAATCCTACTCTTTAGCCCTCATTTCTCACGCGCTGAGTTTTGAGCAGTGAGACGAGGAGGGCGCGTTTTTGGAGCAGGCAGGGACGACCGACATCTCCGCCACATGTTCTGCCTTGTCGTTCGAACCGTTCACCGCCGACGCTCAACCCACGCGGCCGTCATTCTCAATGCACATCGCAACGGAGTTGCCGCCGCCTAGGCACAGCGCGGCGAGACCGCGGTGGGCATTGCGGCGGATCAGCTCGTGCATCATGGTGACGAGGACGCGTGCGCCGCTGGCTCCGATGGCGTGGCCGATAGCGACCGAACCACCGTTGACGTTGACCTTTTCTGGCGGAGCGCCGAGCTCGCGTGTGACGGCGAGTGCCTGGGCAGCAAAGGCTTCGTTGAACTCAAACAAATCGATACTCTCGATGGACCAGCCAGCGCGCTCCATGGTTTTGCGAGCGCCATTGACGGGAGCCATCATCACCCATTTGGGATCGATGCCGCTGGTGGCGTGCGAGACGATGCGGGCGAGCGGCTTCAGTCCGAGGTCGCGCGCTTTGGCCGCGGTCATGACAACGACGGCAGCAGCGGCATCGTTGACGCCGGGCGCGTTGCCTGCGGTAACCGTGCCATCCTTCTTGAAGGCGGGCTTGAGCGCGCGGAGGGCTTCGATGGTGGTGTCTTCGCGAATGGACTCGTCGCGCTCGAAGAGAGTGGGCGACTCGCCTTTCCTCTTTGCGGGGATCTCGACGGGGACGACTTCGGCGGCAAAGCGGCCCTCGCGCCAGGCAGCCGCGGCCTTCTTGTGCGACAACAACGCAAAACAATCCTGGTCCTCGCGCGTGATGCCGTACTTTTCTGCAACGAGCTCCGCGGTCTGTCCCATGTGGAAGTCGTTGTAAACGTCCCATAGACCGTCCTGGACCATGGAATCGACGGCGACGCTGTTGCCCATGCGGAAGCCGCTGCGCGCCTGCGGCAGCAGATAGGGTGCATTGGTCATCGATTCCATGCCGCCGGCGACGACGATGTCCGCATTGCCGGTCTGGATGGTTTGCGCAGCGAGCGCGATGGCGCGAAGACCCGAGCCGCAGACCATGTTGACGGTGACGGCGCTGACTTCGGGGGGAAGGCCACCGAAGATCGCGGCCTGGCGCGCGGGATTCTGTCCCAGTCCGGCGGAGACGACGTTGCCCATAATGCACTCGTCGATCTGGTTGGGCTCGAGTCGGCGCTCGTCGCACGGCCTCGCGGACGGCAACTGCGCCGAGGCGGGTCGCGGAAACGTCAGAGAGCGATCCCTGGAATTTGCCGACCGGGGTGCGGACGCCGGAAACGATGACGATCTGTTCCATTTCCATTCCTTCACATTATTCGCAATTGATTCTCATCTGATGAGATGCGCGAAGCAATCTTTAGAATCCAGAGGAAGATAACAGAGAGGGAGGACGTGATGCAGGAGATGCCCGTGGAGGGGAGTTCATCGAATAGCAGCGGGTTGAGCGGACTCCGCAACGCAGGAGCCGTGGCCCCGTGGTGGCATGCTGGGGTGATCGTCGTGCTGCTGGTGAGTTTGTCGGTGCTGAGCGGGCGACAGGCGCATAGCAATTCCCTGGGCTCACACCATGCCGGGCGGTATTTGTTCGGGATCGGCTCGGAATGGGTGCTTCTGCTGTTGGCCTGGTCGGGGCTGCGATTGAAGCGCATTCGCTTCGCTGAGCTGGTGGGATTTCGGCGCGGGTTGCAGGCGCTGGCGGAAGATGTGGGAGCGGCCGGGATTTTCTGGATTATCGCGCTGGTGGTTCTGGCGACAATCGGACTGTTGTTGCGAGCGGCGCATCTGCCTGCTCCGGAGAAGACGCTGATGACCATTGCGCCGCGCACGTGGATCGAGATGTTGCTTTGGATTGCACTCAGCCTGTCGGCGGGATTTTGCGAAGAATTTGTCTTTCGCGGATATTTCCTTCGGCAGTTTGCGTCGCTGGGCGCCGGAATGTGGGTTGGGGTTCTATGTTCTTCGCTGCTGTTCGGCGTGAGTCACGGATACGAAGGCGCGGCGGGAATGATTGCGATCGCCGCATTCGGCGCGATGTTCTGTGCACTCGCGATTGCGCGTGGCACTCTTCGTCCTGGAATGATGGCGCATGCGTGGCACGACATTTTCAGCGGAGCGATGCTGGCGCTGCTGCGGCATTTTCATTCGATGTGAGTCGATTGCGCGCGCACGCGTGCTGCGCGCGAATTTGACTGACGAAAAGTTGTAGCGAAAATTTGTATTTTTTTCTTGACACTGTATGCGCGGAACTCTATACATTCGTTAACTGCAACATTTTATGTTGCAGACTTCGATGTAGACATCGAAAAGGGAGAATAGAAACCATGGCAGCAAAAAAGGCAGCAAAAAAGGCAACGAAAAAGGCAGCCAAAAAGTCCTCAAAGAAGAAGTAAGAGGACCTCGGCAACACATCAGGGGGACGCGATGAGCGTCCCCCTGATGCTTTTTGGGGCGTAATCATTTCCGGGTCGAGCCGGACAACAACGCGCGATCGGGCTCCACATCGTGACCGCGGAACGCTGTAGGCTTGACGCGTGACACGACGCCGATGGATCGCAGATAAATGGGATGAAGCCACCGCTTTGATCGCCGGGAATCAGGCTGAGCACCTGATGCGAGTGCTGCGCGCCCAGCCGGGGATGGAGTTCGATATCGTGGCGGGTGGGCGCGTATGGCACGGCGTGATTGCTGGGATCGACGGCGATTCTGTCCGGTTCAATCTGATTGCCGAGGTGGAGGCCGATCCCGCTCTGCCTGTGACGCTGCTGCTTTCGGTTTTCAAGTTCGATCGCATGGAATGGGCGATTGAGAAGGTCACCGAGCTGGGAGCTGAGCGCATCGTGCCGGTGATAGCGCGGCGCAGTGAGAAATATTTGGCGCAGGCTGCGGCTGCGCGAGCAGATCGCTGGCGGCGAGTGGCAATGGAAGCATCGAAACAGGCGCGGCGGTCCGATGTAATGCAGGTTGACGATCCGTTGCCGCTGAAGGTCGCGCTGGGCGGCGGCGATTCGCGGGGGGTGCGGCTGGTGCTTGCTGAGCAGGAGCGGTCGACGACACTGCATCATGCACTGAGCGAAGCGCTGGCTGGAAGCGGCGATGCAGCCCCGGGGATCCGGATGGCGGTGGGACCGGAAGGCGGATGGACGCCAGAAGAAGAAGCGCTGTTCGATGCGGAGAGCTGGAAGCCAGTGAGTTTGGGCCCGCGTATCCTGCGCGTCGAGACTGCGGCGATCACGGCAATGGCGGTGGTGGCGGCGTTACTGGAGTAAGACGGGAATAGGGCGCAGCGAGACTGGGCCAGCTCTAAGAAAACATCTCTTTCACTTTTTCGAGAAGGCTGCGGGCGGTCGGCGTGTTTTCGACGGTGACGGTTTGACCCAGCTCGCGCAGTAGTTCTTTCTGGGCTTTGTTGAGCTTGGTTGGCGTGCGCACGATAATTTGGGCTACCAGGTCACCGCGCCCATATTCATTCAGGTGAGGAACACCCTTGCCGCGGATGCGAAAGTCCTGACCACTCTGCGTGCCCTCGGGAATTTTGAGTTTGACCTCGCCGTCGAGGGTCGTGAGTGTGATTTCGGCGCCCAGAGCGGCCTGCGGAAACGAGACAGGGATGAGACAGTGCAGGTCGTTGCCGTCGCGCTCGAAGAATTTGTGGGGGCGAACGCGCAGCACAATGTAGAGATCGCCACCGGGTCCGCCAAAGCGGCCGCCGTCGCCTTCACCCTGGTAGCGGATGCGTGTGCCATCTTCGACGCCAGCCGGGATGCTGACGTTGATTTCGTGCTGGCGCTCGACGCGTCCTTCGCCACGGCAAGCCGCGCAGGGATCGCTGATCACCGTGCCTGAGCCGCCACAGCCGCTGCAGGTACGGGCGATCGAGAAGAATCCCTGCTGATAACGGACCTGGCCGCGGCCCTGGCAGTGAGGACAGGTGGAAGGTCCCCGACCGGTGTTGGTTCCGGTGCCACGGCAGTCCTTGCAGGCTTCCATACGGCGAATCGTAACCTTGGTTTCTTTGCCAAAGACGGCTTCCTCGAATTCGATCGTGAGGTCGTGGCGGACGTCGCGCCCCTTCTGCACGCGCGATGGGCGACGATTGCCGCCGCCCATGTTGAACATCTCGCCGAAGAGGTCGCCAAAGATATCGCCGATGTCCTGGGCGCCGAAGGGATTCCCGTCGAAGCCGGCTGCCCCGAGTCCAGCATGCCCGTAGCGATCATAGGCGGCGCGCTTTTGCGGATCGCTGAGGATCTGGTAGGCCTCGCTGCAGGACTTGAAGCGCTCCTCGGCCTCGGCATTGCCTGGATTGCGATCGGGATGATGCTGCAGGGCGAGCTTGCGGTAGGCCGCCTTCAGCTCCTGGTCGGAGGCCGTGCGGGTTACACCAAGGACTTCGTAGTAGTCGGCTTTGATCACGTTTTCGGTTCTGCTCATGCTTCCTTCTGGTGGGAGTTACTGGCGACGCGGACGAGGGCGGGGCGCAGCAGGCGATCGCGGATACGATAGCCGCGGCGCACCTCCTCAAACACCTGATGATCGGGCAGGTCGTTGCGCTCGACCATTTCGATGGCTTCGTGGACGCGGGGATCGAAGGTGGCGCCCACGGTCTCGACCGCCTGGATGTTGAGCGAGCGCAGGGCCTCTTCCATCTGCTTTACGATTAGCTCCACGCCGGCGCGCAGTTGTTCCGGCGAGCCGGTCGACTTGAGGGCAAGCTGAAAGTTATCGAGCACAGGGAGAAACTGCTCAACGGTATTGGAGACGGCATAGTCGCGGAACTCTGTCCGTTCGCGGGCCTCGCGTTTGCGGGTGTTGTCGAACTCGGCCTGAAGGCGCGCCAGACGGTCAAAGAGGAGATCGCGCTCTGCCTTCAGGCGATCGTATTCCTCCTGAGGGACGGTCGCGGTTTCGATGGGAACGAGTTGCTCCCTGGACTCATCGGAGTCTGCGGCCACAGAATCTCCGGCGCTGCTCCCGGAATCCGCGGCCGGGGCCGCATGAATCCTGTCCGCATGTTTTGCTTCTACCATAATGCGACGCATACCACTCACTCGATTCTGAAGCGCAGACGGTTTGATTGGGGACGCCTGCTTCTGTGCTTTGGGTTCCAGCCCGCTACTGCGGCGGCTGGAAGATTCTGCCGGAAAGCTGTGCGATATAGGACACTGCGTTGATGGTTTCCTGGTAATGAATGCGGGTCGGTCCGATGACTGCCACCGTGCCGAGGTTCTCCGATCCCAGGCGGGCGGTGGTGCCGATCAAAACAAAATCCTTCAGCTCGGGAATCGCATCCTCGAGGCCGACCACGACGCGAACAGTACGCTCGCGGGCATCGACATAGGCGTTGAGCAACTCGATGAGCCGCTCTTTTGCTTCGAGGGCCTGCATCATGGTGCGCAGATGCTCACGATCGGTCTCGCCCGAAAGCAAATTGGCCACGCCTTCGATGAAGATGACCGGGGCAGAGTCTTCACCCGCCAGCGCGCCCTTGCGGTACAGCTCTTCGACAGAGCGCATGAGGCGGTTGTATTCGTCGCGCTCGGTCTCGATGCGCTGCGCCAGCTCGGCGCGGATGCGCTCCATCGACCAGCCGTAGAAGTTTTCGTTCAGGAAGCGGGCGGCGGTCTCGAGTTCCGCAGAGGTGAGATCGTGATCGAGAGACAGGACACGATCCAGAACGGTGCCGGCTTTCGTGATGACGACAGCGAGCACGCGACCCCCGGTCAGGCGTGAAAAATGGATGTGCTCCAGAGTGTGGAACTCCTGGGTGCTGGCCAGCGCGACGCCGAGGCCGCTCGAAATGAGGGCGAGCACGTGCGAGGTGCGTTCCAGGTACTGCTGGCTGGTTCCAATGCCGGCAAAGCTCTCTTCGATTTGCTCCATGCGCTCCGGCGCGAGGATGGCGAGTTGCGCTCCGCCGAGTTGCTCAACGTAAAACCGAAAGGCGCGCGCGGTTGGGACGCGGCCGGCTGAGGTATGGGGCTGCTCGAGGAGGCCGGCATCGGCGAGCGAGGCCATTACGTTACGGATGGTCGCGGAGCTCATTCCGTCTTTGTTGCCGAAGTGGCGCGCGAGGGCATGAGACGCGACTGGCTCTCCTGTAGCGATGTAGGTCTCGACTGTGGCCGTTAAGACGGCGCGTTCGCGAGGACTTAGGCGCAGCTCAGAACCCATGCAATCCCACTGGAACATCCTAAAAAAGGGTGGATGTCTCCTGAATAGATTGTAGGATTGCAAAAAAGGCGGGTCAAGGTTGAAGCGGGTTGGCGATTGATACGAAAGGAGGATGATGGCGGAAGTCAAATTCGCTTCCGTGGACGACTATATCGCTGCCCAACCGATCGGTTCGCGGAAGATGCTGGAGCGGGTGCGCGCAACGATTCGCAAGGCGATTCCGAAAGCCGAGGAGGGGATCGCGTACGGGATTCCAAATTACAAGATGGGTGGAGCGGTGATCATTTATTTTGCCGGGTGGAAGCAGCACTATTCGTTGTATCCGGTGAGTGCGTCTGTACTGGCGGAGTGCATTGGCGAAGAGGGGTCTTACACGCTTGAGAAGAGCACGATCCGGTTCCCGCTGACGGTGCCGGTGCCGGCGCGGCTGATTGAGTGTATTGTGAAATCGCGCCTGAAAGGAATAGCGGGCCGGCCGAAGAAGCGAGCAGCGAAGGGCGCGGCGACATGCCAGGCAGATGGCCGGGCAGGGTGTTGAGACGGGTACGGTATGGCGCATCCAACGGAGTGTTTACACGGAGTATGGAGGAAGTTTCGTAATCTGACCTGATGCGCCGCGTGATGATGTTCCTGAACCCGTTGCTGATCCACAACGAGAAGCGGCGCGCCGCCGTGGAGCAGATTGCCGAGTTGCTGAGCGGGTACGGCAGCGATGTGCATCTGCAGGAGACGCTGTCGGCACATTCGGCGGGGCAACAGGCGCGCGAGGCGGTGGCGGCGGGGTTCGATGCTTTCCTGGTTTGCGGGGGCGACGGTACGGTTTTCCAGGTGATGCAGGGCGTGGCTGGGTCGGACGCTACGCTGGGCGTGCTGCCATTCGGAACGGGCAACGTGATCGCGCAGAATTTGCGAATACCGCGGAATCCGCTGGCGGCGGCAAAACTGATGGTCGGAGCCCAGGCGCGCGAGGTGAGCCTGGGAGAGATCACGCTGAATCCGGTGGGCCACAAGAGGGCTCAGAGTTGGTATTTCTTCATCGCCGCGGGGATGGGGGTGCACGCCGCGCTGATGAATCTCGCGCCGACGGGGCAGGGGAAGCGGCGAGGCGGCCGCCTCGCGTATTTCGTTGGCGGCGCGCGGCTGCTGGTGGAGCACCCGGTGCAGGCGTTCGATCTGGAGATGAAGCTGCGCGACGGGTGCACGCAGCGAGTGGAGGCGTGCGAGGCGATTGCGACGCACGTGGGGGAGATCAATCGCTGGCGGCCGGGCGGCGATCCTTTTGCGGAGTGGCTGCGCGTGGCGTGGGTTCCACCAACGGGGCGGCTGGGGCTGGGGCACGCGAGCTTTCACGCGCTGGCGACGGGCAAGAGCAACGGACACAGGGGATGGGGCGGCCTGCCATTCGCACAATATGTGACAGTCGCAAGCATGATTTGCCGGCCCCTGAATGGGAATCACGACAGCCAGCCGCTGCTGGTGGAGGCCGATGGCGAGGTGCTGGGGGCCAGCTACACAGCGATTGGTGTTGCGGAGAAGAAGCTGAAGCTGCTTTGGCCGAAGGTGCAAAGCTGAACTCATCGCCGAAGCGCCACAAACGGAATTGTGTGAACCTCTCCCTCCGCGTCTGCTGAAAAACCCCTGCCTCCAACAGTTTCTCTAATTGTCGTTGCTGATCCCGTGGCCGGGCCGGAATGGGAAGGTGCGCCTGCCGTGACCGCTTTTCCGGTTCATGGCGCCATTGCTAAGAGCCGATAAGCCACCTGTACAGGCGTGCTTTGTCCTGATCCGATTCATTGGAAATGAGCCGATATGCCGCAGAGACAGGGAAGCGGTGAAGAGTGGTGTCGCTACGTTTTGGCGCTGGAGACTTCGGACGAGGGGTACTGGGACTGGGATCTGGCGGCGAAGCAGCTATGGGGATCGAAACGTTTTCAGTCGGTGACTGGGGTGGGGCGCCCGTGCTCGACCCTGGATGCGTGGATGGAACGGGTACATCCCGAGGATAAGGCACGCGTGGAAAGGGAGCTGCGGGCTCTGGGAACGGGCAAGGCGGAGAAGCTTGCGAACGAGCATCGTGTGGAAAGCGGAGACGGCTCGTGGCGTTGGGTGCAGGTGCGGGGTGTGGCGGCGCGGGACAGCGGGGGCCAGGTGACGCACGTCGCAGGATCGCTCAGCGACAACACGGAGTGGCATATGGCGGACGCGTTGACGGGACTGCCGAACCGCGCGTTCTTTGTGGATCATCTCGAGCGGCGGATCGAGCGCGCGTTCCGGCATGCGGACTGGGACTTTGCGGTGCTGTCGGTGGCTCTGGACCGCTTCGCACAGCTGAGCGAGACGCTGGGATCGATGGGCGGTGAGCGGCTGCTCATCGAGGCCGCGCGGCGCCTCGAGGCGATGCTGCCCGGAGAGTCGGTGGCGGCGCGGCTGATGAGCGGTGAATTCCTGATTTGTCTGGAAGGGGCGCACACGGAGGGGGAGGCGGCGCAGTTCGGAGCACAGGTCATCGAAGCTTTCCGGGAGCGCTATGTGTGGCGCGGACATGCGATTGGGCTGCCGCTGGCGGTGGGGGTCGCGAAGGCCAGCATGCTGTATTCGCATCCCGAGGATCTGATGGCGGACGCGGAGAGCGCGCTGATGCACGCGCGGAAGCGGGAGCACGCAGGGTTGGCTTGTTATTCCCAGGGGATGCGAGAGCTGGCGCTCGAAAGGCTGGATTTGGAAGGCGAACTGGAGCGGGCGATCCGCGATGGCGAGCTGGCCATGTTTTATCAGCCGGAGGTGGATCTGCAGGCAAACCGCATCATCGGATTCGAGGCGCTGTTGCGGTGGAAACATCCGCGTCGAGGGCTGCTCCTGCCGTCCGAGTTCATTCCCCTGGCGGAGGAGACAGGGCTCATTGTTCCGTTGGGAGCATGGGGAATTAGAGAGGCTTGCCGGCAGATGGTGGAATGGCGGCAGGGCGGCGGCGAGGAGATGCAGAAAGCGCGCATGAGTGTGAACCTTTCGGCGAAACAGCTGGAGCAGCCGGACCTGGCGGATCAGGTGAAGAAAGCACTGGAGGGAACGGGACTGAACCCCTGGAGCCTGCGGCTGGAGGTAACGGAGAGCAGTCTTATCTCCGATGGGCTGATGGCCGAAATGACGATGAGGGCGCTGGAAAAGTTGGGAGTGGGGCTTCACATGGACGATTTCGGGACCGGGTACAGCTCGCTCGATTACATGCAGCGCTTTCCGTTCGACACCCTCAAGATCGACCGCTCGTTTGTGCGGGGGATCGCGTATGACCACCAGTCGCACCTGATTGTGCAGTCGATCTTGGATCTGGCGCGGTCGTTCGGGATGGATGTCGTAGCTGAGGGGATAGAGGACGCAGAACAGCTGGAGACGTTGAAGACCATGGGGTGCCCGTGCGGACAGGGATACTATTTCGCGAAGCCGATGGAACCGGGGGCGATCGCTGCGCTGATGCGCGAGGGTGCGTGGAAGCCCGGGGAGGCCCTTGCGCGCTCGTGAGACAGCGTGATCTGCCGGAGGTCAGCCTTTGGCAAACTGCAGGGTAAAAATGAGAGCGAGGGTAAGCGCCAGCGACGCTAAAACCATGTTTGCGAGGCCAATCTTCTTTCGCGTTGCCGGATGGTTCCGCTCTGTCGGGGGGTTCGGGCGGCATCAGGAGCCCGATTCTGCAAATCCATACACTCCGTCGGCGGAGAGCGCGGAGATGTGGGCGGTGATGAGGCGGTTGGCGGGGATTGATTCGCCGTTTTCGGAGCTGAGGGTGAGCTTCAGGAAATTGTCGGTGACGGCTGCGGTGACGCCGCTCAGCCCGGATTGCGGATCGCGCTCGATAGTGACGGCAGAGAGCGTGCGCCCGATGAATCTCGCGCGGAAGGCGCGCGATTTTTCGTCGATGTGGGCGCGCAGGGCGGACATACGTTCGTGAACGGCCCGGGCCGGAACGGGATTCTGGCGGTGAAGCTCCCATGCCGGCGTGCCGGGCCGGGCTGAAAACGGAAACAAATGTAAGTAGGTGAAGGGCTGCGCTGCGATGAATCGGTAGCTCTCGTCGAAGAGGGCATCGGTTTCGCCGGGGAAGCCGATCATGACGTCGGCGCCGATAGCGGCCTCGGGGAGGTTCTCGCGGATGGCGGCAATTTTCCTGGCATAGTGCCAGGGGCGATAGCGGCGGTACATGCGGCGAAGGATGGCGTCCGAGCCCGACTGCAGTGGCAGGTGCGCGTGGCGACCGAGGCGAGGATGGTTTCCGGTTGAGAATTCGCGATAGAGAGCGAGCAAATCAGGCGACCAGTCCATGGGCTCGATGGAGCTCAGCCGCAAGCGGGGGAGAGACGTCTGCGTCAGGATCGCTGCTACCAGGTCTTCAAAGCGCTGGACAGGTTGGAGGTCGCGGCCCCAGCGGCCGAGGTTGATGCCGGACAAAACAAGCTCCTGGCCGCCGTCTTCCCCATCCTGGTCGACGTAGCGGCGGACGCTGTCGAGGCAGGTGGCGAGAGGAACCGAGCGCGAGTGTCCCCGAGTAGTGGGAATAATGCAGAAGGAGCAACGATTGCCGCATCCATCCTGCACCTTAAGGTTGGGGCGGGTTTGGTGGGAGTGGGGAGCGAAGGGCAGCGTGGCGAGCTCGGCGTGGGCGAAAGCGTCGTCGTGCAGGATAGCGCCGAGCGGGACAAAGTTCTTCTGGTCCGGAGCCGTCAGGCTGAGCTGCACTGCCAGATCCGCAACCATCGATTTGTGGCTGTTACCGATGACGGCATCCACTTCGGGAAGAGTGGCGAGTTCCTGGGGGGCGCGCTGTGCGTAGCAGCCCGTGACGATGACCCGGGCTTTCGGGTTCTGCCGGCGTACGCGTCGAAGGTATGCGCGAGCCTGGCGATCGGCTTCGGCGGTTACGCTGCAGGCGTTTACAATAACAACATTGGCCGAGGCAGGGGCTGCGGCGATCGAAAGTCCCCTTTGGCGCAGGCTGGCCGCGATGGCTTCGCCGTCGGCGCGGCTGGCGCGGCAGCCAAAGTTCTCCACGTGATATTCTGCCACGTTGCTCAGTGTATCAACATGGAATGAGGAGGGTTCGGCGGCCTGCCGAACCCAAAACCTCTCTGAGGCTGCTTTCATTTTTTTGGTGTACGATCCAGCCTTAAGCAGAAGATCAGCAAGTTCAGGATAGGAAAGTCAGGACCAGACAGTCAGGACCAGGAGTTGATATGAAACGGCGCATTCTTCTTGTCGATGATGACGTTGCCATTTTGCTGACCTTGAAGGCAGTGCTCGAAATCAGCGGGTTCGAGGTGCAAACCGCGGCTTCAGCGCGCGAAGCGAAGCTGCGGCTGAAGTCGAACGAGTACCACATGGTGATCACGGACCTGCGCATGGAGAGCGAAACGGCTGGCGAGGAAGTCGCGGCCGCCGCGAAGAAGGCGGCGAACCAGCCGGCGGTGGCCATGCTGACGGCCTATCCGCCGCAGGATGCGGAGTGGGTGACGACTTCCGACACGGACAAGGTCCTGGTGAAGCCCATGAACACTCAGGATCTGCTGCGGCAGATTGAGGCGATGCTGGTCTCGCACGAGGATAAGAAGCGGAAAGAGAGCGCGAAGAAGATCGATGCGCTCCCGGTGGCTCAGGTGGCGGCGAAGAAGCCGCGCAAGCTGGCGGATGCAAGATAAGCGAGCGGTCAGCGACGGCCACCGGCGTTCAGGAAAACGACGAGCCTGCGGCACGGGTAGGGGATGGGCCAAATGCGGTAACCGTTCAGCCTCGCAACGGCATGGCACACGATCCCTGATCGACAACGATGAACGATGCGGGAGCCGAAGCGCTTAGGCGTGGACTACGGAGCTAGCTCGCCTGGCTCAGCGTCCGCTTCTGCTGGAAACAGCTGCGGCACAGAACGGGTCGCCCCTGGGTGGGCTTGAACGGAACGGTAGTTTCCGTTCCGCATTCCGAGCAGACGGTGCGCGTTTCGGGACGAGCGGAGCCTGAGCCGGAAGCCCGTTTGGCCTTGCAGGTTTTGCAGCGTTTCGGGTCGTTCTTGAATTGCTTATCGAAGAAGAACAACTGCTCGCCCGCCGTGAAGACGAAATCGCTTCCACAGTCGGCGCACTTGAGAACCTTATCGACGAAATCCATCCCGCTTCCCTCGCCCTTGTCCCGAAGCACCCGTTCTAACAGCGCCAGACTGACGGCGCGCCCGGATCGTCCGGCACTTCAAAACAGTGCCGGCTTTCTGCGACACGCCCCTTGTGCCGGACGTGGCACTACCGATTGATTAAGGGGCCCTGGTGGCGCCGGAGGACAGCGGCCATCCAGGATCGACATTCCTGACGGGCCTGCTCTCCAACCGCCGTGCCGCGATGAGGTGCGGCGAAGAACAACACCGGCAAAGCCAGAAATTTCCGTTTGGGGGAACGGAATTACAAAGTGAGAAACGACCGGTCCGACAGCTCGGGGCGCTAATAGCGCCTTGAGAGTTGGTCCTGTCCCGTCAGCTGAAAACCGCTGCCGGAGGCTCAGATCTGTCGAGATTCTGGGGACCCGATCAGACCGGCTCGGTTGACTAATCCTGCTCTTTACGAGCCTTTTTACGATTCCGCTTTCGCGCCAGCGCTTCCTTTACGCGTCGCTTTTCACCGGGCTTCAGATAGAAGGAATGACGTTTGACTTCTTTAATGATGTCTTCCTGCTGAACCTTCCGCTTAAACCGGCGGAGTGCATTTTCAAGCGGCTCGCCTTCCTGTATGCGAACCTCTGCCAAAGAACTACACCTCCAGACGACCCACGCTGGGCAAGCACAAGATTACAGCAAGCGGGGGGCAATTTCCACTAATCGGCGTGGAGCGGGTCACCAGTCGTACGCCAAACGACGCCGCCCGGAGACGGAAGGGAGTCGTTCTGGCTAACGCTCTTATAACTTCCCGCTTTTGGAGCCGGTTTGTGGAGAGAAAAACCCAGGCTACCTGTTGACATTCTAATGGAAGATGGAGTATCTGTAGAACTCCAACAGGAGGGTGCGTGGGAGAAGAGCGGTCGGATGTTCTGCAGGGAACGCTGGATCTGATGGTGCTGAAGACGCTGGAGTCGATGGGGCCGCAGCACGGATATGGGATCGCGCGGCGCATCGAGCAGATCAGCGAGCAGGCGCTCAGGCTGAATCAGGGAACGATTTACCCCGCCCTGCTGCGGCTGCGGCAGCGGGGATGGATCAGGGCGGAGTGGGGGTCGAGCGAAAACGGACGGCGCGCGCGGTACTACTCGCTGACACGGACCGGGAAGGCGCAGATCGAAAAGGAGACCGAGAGCTGGGAGCGGGTGGCGGCGACGATGGCGCGGTTTCTGACGGCAGCCGGTATCCGGTAGCTGGGAGTGGGGATGAGCGGATTGCGGACATTCTGGAGCCGGTTCGGGGCGATGTTTCGACGGCGAGCGCTCGATCGCGACCTCGACGACGAGCTGCGTTCGCATCTCGAGATGGCGACACAGGAAAACCGGCGGCGAGGGATGAGCGACGAAGAAGCGCGGAGGAAGGCGATGCTTGATTTTGGCGGAGTGACGCAGGTGCGGGAGACGGTGCGGATGCGGGAAGGACTTCCCCTCTTCGAGAATCTGTCGCGCGATCTGGGGTATGCGCTGCGAATGCTGCGAAAGAGTCCGGGATTTGCGGCCATTGCCATTGGCTCCCTTGCGCTCGGGATTGGCGCAAACACCGCGATTTTTTCGATTGCGAAACAGGTGCTGCTGGATCGGCTCAACGTGCCTCACCCGGCGGAGCTACGGCTGTTCGCGTGGAGGTCCGCGCGGAAGAGCGTTGTCCACAGCTCATGGGGCGACTGGGACAAGACACCGAACGGCGTGACCAGCACATCGTTTTCGTATCCGGTGTACCAGCTGATGCGGAAGCAGAATCACCAGCTCGCGGACCTGTTTGCGTTCAAGAATTTGGGGCGGATGAACGTGACGGTGGATGGCGAGGCGGAGGTGGTTCAGGGGGACCTGGTCTCGGGCAACTTCTACCAGCAGATGGGCGTCGAGCCGCAGCTGGGGCGAGCGATTGGGCCGGCGGACGACGAGAAAGTGGGCGGGTCTCCGGTGGCGACGATCAGCGACGGGTACTGGACGCGGCGGTTCAACCGCTCGCCCGCAGTGATCGGGAAGACGATCCTGGTGAACCTCGTAAATGTAACGGTCGTTGGTGTAAATCCGAAGGCTTTCACGGGAGCCAAAGGCGCGCAGTCCTCGCCGGAGATTTTTCTGCCGTTCAGCATGCAGCCGCTGATCCAGCCGGACAGCAGAGAGACTTCGCTCTTGACCAGCGACCGCCTGTGGTGGGTGCAGATTATGGCGCGCGCGAAGCCGGGCGTGGATGAAGGCAAGGTGCGCGCGGCGCTGGATGTGGCGCTGAAGAGTGCGGTGCGGGCGACGATGACCGTGAAGCCCGACGAGTCCGTGCCGGATTTGATTCTGACGGATGGAAGCCGCGGGATGAACGAGGCGAGCAGGCAGATGTCACGCCCGCTGTTCGTGCTGATGTCTCTGGTGGGCTTGGTGGTATTGCTGGCGTGCGCAAATATGGCGAACCTGCTGCTGGCGCGGTCGGCGGCGCGCCAGCGAGAGATGAGCGTGCGCATGGCGCTGGGTGCCGGGCGGCCGCGGATTCTGCGCCAGGTCCTGACGGAGAGCCTGCTGCTGGCAGTACTGGGCGGGCTGGTGGGATTGCTGGTGGGATACTTCGGGCGGAATGCGATCCTCGCGATGCTGTCGAGCCCAGCGGAACCGATGATGCTGCCAGCAGGTTTGGACTGGGAAGTATTTGCGTTCAACGCGGCGCTCTCGCTGGCGACAGGAATTCTGTTCGGGGTTGCTCCAGCGTGGCAGGCGACGCGCACGCAGGTGAGCGGCGCGCTGAAAGATAACGCGCAGACGACAACGCGGCGTCGCCGGGGCATGGCGAATCGGGCGATTGTGGGATTCCAGGTTGCGCTGTCGACGCTGCTGGTGGTGGTGGCAGGATTTTTTCTGCGGACCGTGATCAACCTGAACCGGGTCGATCCTGGATTCGATCCGCGCAATATTGTGCTGTTCGAATTGCGGCCGCCGCAGACGGAGTATCCCGGCGCGAAGGAGGCGGCGTTGTTCCGTCAGATTGTGGAGCGGCTGAGTGCGGTGCCGGGAGTGGAGTCAGTGTCGCCCACGAGTGTCGCGCCGCTCTCCCGCAGTTACGAAAGCGATGACTTCGTCCCTGTGGGGGTGAAGGCGGCTCCGGGCACCGAGCAGGACGCCGATAACACCACCGTCGGGGATCGCTACTTCGCGACGTTCCGCATCCCCATCGTCGCCGGCCGGGACTTCGCCCCAACCGATACAGAGACTTCGCCGAGGGTCGCGATAGTGAATCGAGCCCTCGTGAAGCAGTTCTTTCCGAATGTGGACCCCGTCGGTAAGAGCTTTACGACTTCGGGTCCGAAGGGCCAGAAGCTCGTGTACCAGATTGTGGGCGTGTGCGCGGACACACGCTATGGCAGCCTGCGCGAGGATCCTCCACCCGTTTTCTACCTCGACTATCGCCAGGCGCCCGAGATCGATTGGGGGATGACGTTTGCAGTGAAAACGCGCTCCGCGCGGGCCGGGATTACGCCATCGCTGCGGCGCGCGGTGCAGTCGGTCGACCAGAACCTTCCCTTGACCGATGTGCGGACGCAGGAGGAGCAAATCGACGAGTTGCTGATGAACGAGCGCATCTTCGCCGATCTCTCGACGGGCTTCGGCATTCTCGCGCTGGTGTTGGCATGTATTGGGATTTATGGACTGATGGCCTACTCCGTTTCGCGGCGCACCAACGAGATTGGCATTCGGATGGCGCTGGGTGCGCGATCGGAACAAGTGCTGCGCATGGTGCTGAGCGAGGCCGTGTGGATGACAGCGGCGGGCCTTGTCATCGGGCTGAGCGGCGCAGTGGCCCTGGGGCGGCTGATCGCGAGCCAGCTCTATGGACTGAAGGCGTGGGATCCGCCGACCCTGGTGGCATCGGCGGCGCTCCTGATTCTTGTTGCCCTCGGCGCAACCTGGGTGCCGGCGCACAGGGCGGCCTCGGTCGATCCGAGCAAGGCGCTCCGGGCAGAGTGAGGAGCGGGTGACCGACGCCGGGAACAGGCAGCCAGGTGCAGTCAGTCGACCGAATTTGCCTGACCGATGTGCTGGGGCTGAGGAGCGGATCGATGAGTTTGCAGAACCTGCCATTTGTCGTCAGTCAGCACAACAGAACACTAAGCCAACAGATCGAGGGCCCCGTCGTGATCCTCATCCAATTCGACCGGCTCCGCCGTTTCTTCCTGATCAGGCTCGTCCTCGGCTGGCTCCACTTCCTCGACAAACTTCCGCCGGTGCATTTTGTCGCGTGTCCACGATGGAGCCCCGTCTTGCCCCACCCCGCCCATCCGCGAAATGCGATCGATTTCCATCGCTCCAGCGCACCTTCCAAATCCCGCGATAGTCGAACACTCTCCTATCGGCCTCCCCCGGCCCAAAGTTCAGAGCAAACCGCGCAATCAGTCTGCCATTCCCTTGCCTGCCTGAATCTGCATCGCTTGTCCACACCCGGAAACCGCATATCCTTGAACGAGCATGGGCCGCATCCGCGTTCTCTCCGATCAGGTCGCCAACCAGATCGCCGCCGGCGAGGTGGTCGACCGCCCTGCCTCGGTCGTCAAGGAACTCCTGGAGAACGCTCTCGATGCAGGCGCAACGCGGATCCGTATCGAAATCGAAGCCGGCGGGCGGCGTCTGATCCGCGTCGCCGATGACGGCTGCGGCATGGTCCGCGACGACGCTCTGCTCGCATTCGAACGCCACGCTACCTCGAAAATCCGCTCCTCCGACGATCTCCTGTCCATCACCACTCTCGGCTTCCGTGGCGAAGCCCTGCCGTCCATCGCTTCGATCTCCCGCCTGGAGCTAACCACGCGCTCAGCCGCACCAGACGCCCCCGGAACGCGCCTCGAAATTGCAGGCGGTAAAATCCTCGGCGTCGAAGACTATGGCGGGCCGCCCGGCACCACCATCGCCGTCCGCGACCTCTTCTTCAACACTCCCGCCCGCCGCAAATTCCTGCGCGCCGAAACCACCGAGCTGTCTCATGTAACAGCGTTGGTTACGCATTACGCGCTTGTTCATCCTGAAATCCACTTCGAACTCCACTCCGCCACCCACGCGCTGCTCACCGCGCCGCTGGTCCGCGAACCCTCCGAGCGCATTTACCAAATCTTTGGCCGCGACACCCTCGACCAGCTGCTGCCCCTGGCGGCCGAACGCCGCTTCGATCATTCCGGCATCCCCGAGCCGCCGCCCTGGCGCCGCGATCTGGACTACGCGCCTCCCGATCCCGGCTTCCTGCGCGTCTCGGGTTTCGTCTCGCGCCCGGCGCTCCAGAAGCTCAACCGCAATTCGATTTACGTCTTCGTCAACCAGCGCCTCATCCGCGATCGCCTCATCCTGCATGCCATTGTGGAGGCTTACCGCAACATCATTCCGCCTACTTCGTTCCCGGTCATCCTTCTCTTTATCGAAATGCCGCCGCACGAAGTCGATGTCAATGTTCACCCCGCCAAGACGGAAGTCCGCTTCCGCCAGCAATCCCTCATCCACGACTTCGTGCGCGAAAGCATCCGCATAACGCTGATGAAATCCCGCCCCGCCGCCAGCTTCCTGGCCGCTCTCACCGACACCCCGCGCGCATCCTCCGCGCTGGTCCTCGATTCTCCACTCGACCCAGTTCCCGAAATCCCCGCCTCCGATGCTCCTCCTTCAACAGCGGACGCCGCGTCCTTTACCCTCGCCCCGCCCCAGCCTCGTCCCGAAGAAGTCAAACTCCCGTTCGCCCCTGCAGGAATCGTTCCTGGCGAAAACGGGCAAGAGATGCGCAGTGAGGCAGAGTCGGAGAAATTGCATTTTCTTTCCGCCGTCCACCCCACCACCAACGGCCACGCCTGCGCAGCACCCGCTCTGCCGGAAGGGGGAGAGCCCGCCTCGACTCTCCACTCCCTCGCTTCCCTCAAGCCCCTCGGTCAGCTCCGCGAATCCTTCATCCTCGCGACCAACGACGAGGGCCTCTGGATCATCGATCAGCACGTCGCCCACGAGCGCGTCCTGTTTGAGAAGATCCTGCGCGAGCGCCAGACCGAGCGCGTCGAGCGCCAGCGCCTCCTCATGCCGATGCTCATCGACCTGCTCCCGCAGCAAATGGTCGTATTCTCCACGCTCGCCGAAGAGCTGGAGCGCAACGGCTGCGAGGCCGAACCCTTCGGCCCCCACACCATAGCCATCAAAGCCGCACCTTCGGGCCTCAGCGGCTCAGAACTCGAGCGCATGATTCTCGAAGTCCTCGAGCAGCCCGGCGCTTCGGCCCAGTCCGACAACCTCGAAGCCGCCCGCACCCGCATCGCCGCCTCCATCGCCTGCCACGCCGCCATCAAGGTCAACATGCCCCTCGATCCAGCCCGCATGGAATGGCTCCTCTCGGAGCTTGCCAAAACCGATCACCCCACCAGCTGCCCCCACGGCCGCCCTATTGCATTACGATATTCATGGAAAGACATTCAGCGCGCATTCCAGCGCATTTAAACCCTGGTTTCACAACCCAGCTGTCAATGCGGGCCCATTTTGAATCAGCAACAGTTACAAATCGCGCGCGCCGCGCTGTGGCATCAGACCGCCAATGCGCCCCCCGCTGCGCCGTTGCTGACCCTCGACGATGCCTCCTCCTGGCTCGACGAAATCGGCCTCTGCCTCTTTCTGCCGCGCCACACTCAGCTTCCCGCGCCCGCGCCCTCCTTCGTCGAAGCCATCGTGGGCGCCACATCCATCACACCGCCCGCAGCCGCCATCACCCAGGCCGCCGAACTTGCCTCCCGCCTCATTCAGGCAGACCGCGCCATCCCCCTCAACCTCCTTGGCATCGTCTCTGAGCAACCTGACTTTCTCGTTACGCCCGAGGTTCTGCCCTGGGTCGCCGCCGTCCGCGGCGACCGGCAGTGGAAAGCCGCTCCCGCCGGCCGCACCGCCCCCATCGTCCTGCGCACTTGGGAGGCCCTCGACAAGGAAAGCGGGAAAACCGCTATTGAGCTCACGGAAATCCTCGGCCGCGAACTCACCGAAGCCGCTGTTCTCCGCGCGCTCATCGAGCTCTGGACGAGCCTCCGCGCCGTCCCCGCCCACACCCCCGGCCAGCCCGCGCGCTGGAGCCTGCTCAAGAATCGTTACCCAGCCCAGCTCGCCACCGGCGCCAACACCGCGCAAACCACCGCCCTCTCCGCGCTCCTCTCCATCTATCTGCGCGCCGCAGTCGCCGCCAGCGCCGAAGAGGCGGAAATCTTCCTCTCCCCCCTCACCGCACGCTCCCGCATTCGCGAAGTGATCCACGGCATGACCGCCGCGCGTCAGCTCAGAACCATGTCAGTCGGCACGCAAACGCTCCTCTTCGTCGAAGGCTCCCTCCCTGAATCCGCAACCGAGCCCGAGCCTGAACCGCAGACCAAACCAGCACCGCGTCAACCCGCCGCGGGCCCTCCTTCCCGCAAAGAACCCCGTCCCACAAAATGGGAGCTGCCTCCTGAACCGCCCCAGGCACAACGGTCACCGCCTCGCCGCGAATTCGTGAAGCGCCCCGCCGCGAACTTCGGCCAGCGTCGCGACTTCGGCCTGAAGCGCGCGTGGAAGCCCGGCCCCAAAAAGCCCCCAACGCGCTTCGCCCCTGAAGGAGGAACCCCTGGACGCCCGGCCCCTGGAAGCGAGAAGCGTCCCCGCGAGCAGCGCCCCTTTGCACCAGATCGCCGGAAACCATTCCCTGATCGGCCATACTCGGATCGCGGCCGGCCGGCAGGGAAGCCCGCTTTCTCAGTAAAACCGGGCCAGCGCTCCGCACGCGCCAACGCACGTCCTGGCGCGGGTCCCAACCAAAAAACCTGGCAGCGCCGTCCAGGCCAGAATTTGCGCGACGGCGACTTTCCCAAAAGACCCCGCGAACCCCGCCCCGAGCGCCCTGCCGTGGCGAATCGCCCACCCCGCGACAATCGTCCTCCAGCCAAACCACGCTGGCGCGACCAGAAATCCGCGCCGCCTCAATCTCGTCAAGATCGTCCCTGGCGCGATCAGCGTTCGCAAGCCCCGCGTCCGGCGGGCAGCGACAATCGCCCTCAGCGTCCCGACGGCTCGCAGCCAACCGGTCGTTCTCGCCGTGACAATGGTCCACGCAACGAAATCCGCCCACGCACCGCTCCCGGCAAACGATTCGGCGCAAAGTCGCGATTCGCTCGCCCGTCTGCCCCGTCACAAAGTGCCGCCAGTAACTCACGGCCCGCGAAACCCCGCTTCTCAAGCCCCTCGCGTCCATCGCAATCCGGCAAATTCCCGCAGCGCTCCACTCGTCCTCCCGTCCGACCCGGCGCTCGGCCTGTACGCCCCGGCAAACCTTTCAAAAAATCTTTTCGCAAATCGGACCCCGGAGAACGAAATCCGCGCAAGAATCGTAGTCAGGAAGAAAACCCCGAATGACACGCGGCCCCATTATCGCCATCGACGGCCCCGCCGGCGCGGGCAAGAGCACCGTCGCCCGGCATCTCGCCCAACACTTCGGCCTTCTCAATCTCGAAACCGGCGCGATGTATCGCGCCTTCGCCCTGAAAGCGATCCTCTCCGACCACGACTTCGACGATGCGTTCTCTCTCGAGCGTCTCGCCCGTGACACCGACATCCGCCTCGAAGCCGACCGTCACGGCAACCGCGTCTTTCTCGACGGCACGGACGTCACCGAGCGCATCCGCGACTCCGACGTCACCCAGGGAGCTTCGCGCGTGAGCGTTCACCCCCATATTCGCGCGTGGATGGTGGACCTGCAGCGCGACCTCGGCCGCCGCGGCGGCGTGGTCATGGAAGGCCGCGACATCGGCACGGTCGTCTTTCCCGACGCCGATGTGAAAGTCTTCCTCGACGCGTCTCCTGAAGCCCGCAGCCAGCGCCGCTACGAACAAAACTCCGGCGTGAAGAACCACCGCGCGCCAAACTCGGGCTATGAGCAGAACGCCGGCGCCAGAGACGGCCTCCCATCTTCCTCCGGCTACGATCGCTCCGCTGTCTTTCAGGAACTCCGCGAGCGCGACGAGCGCGATCGCCACCGCGCCAACTCCCCGCTCCACCCCGCAGCCGATGCTGTCGTCATCGACTCCACAACCCTCACTCTCGATCAGGTCCTTGCCTGCATCGAAAACCTCGTCCGCCCCCTCTTCGCCCACCGAACCCCTGCCGAAAAAGCAGGATAATTACCTGTTGCGCGGAAAGCGCTGGTGGCGAAAGCGGGTCCGAACCCGTTGGGAGTCGACTTTGCAAGCGACCTTCATGCTCGACGGGGCGCCGCTCACGACTTCAACCGCGAAAGGCCGCTCAGTTGCTGGCTCCTTTTGAATATGCACGTGACGCCATATTGAATTGTGGCATCGGGTCCCATCACAACTGCGAGCGCGCCGAAGTCGATGGCGTTACTTATCTTGTTTCCGGCGGGCGGCGGAGCGCCATCCTTACGAAGTGGAGCGGACGCCACTCGACCAATATCAGGCGACAGAATTTTCCCAATTTCCATTACATTTTGTTTCACCTGGATGGGCGGGAATTGAAGGCGACGATGTACCGGCTCGGGTATCCGATGGGCGATAAGCTGGAATGGTAGGCCAGCGACTCGTTCGTCATCACCGCGAAATAAGCCGAACAAAAAATGGATCGACAGCAATGGTTCGAGATTCACGATCAACCTTGGTTCCCGGCGTTTTTGCGAGACCTGGTCACAGAGTCGCTCGAGGCGATCTGGAATGCGAATCGAACATACCATCCGATTGCGGGCCGGCTGCGTGAGGCGGTGCGGAGCTCGGGAGCGAACCGCATTGTGGACCTTTGCTCAGGCGGCGGAGGTCCGTGGGCAGGCTTGTATGAGGATGTGGCGGACGGAAGCGCGCTTGCGGTTTGCCTGACGGACTTTTATCCCAATGCTCTGGTGAGCGGGAAAAATGCGGATGCGCGGATTGCGGCGTGGACGCAGTCCGTCGATGCGCGGCAGGTGCCGGAGGAGTTGCGAGGGTTCCGGACCATCTTTTCCTCGTTCCATCACTTCGATCCCCAAGCAGCTCGCGCGATGCTGGCGGACGCTTTTGAACGGCGTGAAGGCATCGGCGTCTTCGAGGGCGCGACGCGCCATGCCTGGACGCTACTCGCGCTGACGGCGGTGCCCTTCCTGGGATTTCGTGCCGCTTTGGTAGCTAAGCCGTTACGGTGGGATCGGATTTTCTGGAGCTGCGTGGTTCCGGTGGTGCCGGCGGTGTTATGGATCGATGGGGTCCTTTCGTGTTTGCGCAGCTATTCGGTCAAGGATCTGCGGGAGCTGACGATGGGGCTGGAAGCTCCAAACTATGAGTGGCAGGTGGGTGACGCGGAGGGGGGTGCGGTAGCGATCCGTTATTTGATCGGGACACCGACTGCCAGAAGGGCTGCGGATGAAAATGTTGTGGAAAGGGGTGCACTGATCGTGTCCAGCCCCCGTTCGTAACGGCTTCTTGTCAGAGGATCCGCTGGCTCCTGGAAAATAGGACTGTTTTTGTCGTATATTGTCGGAGATGGGTAGAGCGCGGTTGCGCTCCCGTCTTGGGCCCTGGAACAGAAGTATTTCTGTAGTGTGACGCGGGTCACAGTCTTGGGCCCCAGTGTGTCCTTAAATCGGACCAATACAGTCGTATATCGAGGGCGTAGATAAAGGAGATTCGGTGGCTCAGATTTCATGGAATGCGCGTAGGGGTGGTCTCCTTTGCTGGATCGCGGTTGTCGCGCTGCTGCTGGGGAATCGTGGGAGCTACGGCCAGCTGACGGCTCTGTCGGGAGCGGTGACGGACTCGTCCGACGCCGTTATTCCCGGCGCTCATGTGACGGCGAAATCGGCCGCGGGCGGGAGCAGCGAAGCAAAGGCGATTGCCGATGAGCAGGGGTCTTTCCGATTCGCTGCTCTTGCGCCGGGAGACTACGTGCTGAGGACGTGCGCGCAGGGTTTTGCTCCGGCGGAGCAGCGGGTGACGCTCGGAACCCAGTCGATCACAGTACATATCTCGCTGAGCGTTGGGCAGGCCAGCGAGACGGTTGCCGTGAACGCGAGCGCCGCTGTGATCGAGACAAGCTCCAACGCAACGGGTGGGATGCTGGACGCGAAGCAGATGCAGGCGGTGCCTCTGAATGGCCGCAGCTTTACGGACGCGCTGGCTGTTGAGCCTGGCGTAACGCCGGCGAGTTCCTCCCAGGCGAATGCCATCGTGATGAGCGGGGTGGCGAGCACGCCTCCGTCGGGCGAGCTGGATTCGGGGGCGCTTTCGATTGGCGGCCAGCGGGAGACGGCGAACAGCTTTCGCGTGAATGGGGCCGATGCGCAGGAAGACGTGAACATGGGGGTGGCGATTGTGCCCACGCTCGATTCGATTGCGGAGCTGAATGTGGTGACGGGCAACGATGCTCCGGAGTATGGGACAGCAAGCGGCGGACAGATTGCAGTGGTGACGAAGAGCGGGACGAACGCGTGGCACGGGTCGGCATTTGAGTTCCTGCGAAATACGAACCTGGATGCGCGCAATTATTTTTCTCTGGAGCGGGCGGGTTTTCATCAGAACCAGTTCGGTGGAACGCTGGGTGGGCCGGTAAAGAAGGACAGGCTGTTCGTGTTTGCGGATTATCAGGGGACGCGGGTGGCGGAGGGAATCGACACCGGTTTGATCTCGGTTCCTACGGTCGCGGAGCGGAGTGGGGATTTCTCGGGGAGCGCGAGTGCGTTGACGGGTTCGGTGAGCGGGCCGTATCTTGCCGGGCTGCTCTCGCAGAAGCTTGGGTATCAAGTAACAGCGGGTGAGCCTTATTACACGGCGGGGTGTGCCAATACGTCACAGTGTGTGTTACCGAATGCTCGGATTCCGGTTTCGGCCTGGTCAGGGGCGGCGGGAAATCTGTTGGCTTATGTGCCGGCGGCGAATGAAGGACCCGGGACGTTCTCGACCTCGGCGGCGGAGCAGGCTATCCGTGATGACAAGGGCGCGGTGCGGATGGATTGGAATACGCCCGCGGGCTCGATCGCAGGGTACTACTTCTTTGACGATTATCGGGTCGACAATCCTTACCCGGCAGGGACCGGGGGCGCGACGGTGCCGGGTTTCGATGCCCTGAATTTCGGGCGGGCGCAGTTACTGGCGCTGAGCGATACGAAGACGTTTGGCGCGAACACAGTGAATCTGGCGCGCTTGAGCTACATGCGGAACGCGGCGAATGTGGGCGTGCCGCAGGGTGGTGTGGGACCGTCGCTCACCTCGCAGGGATTTCAGGGCATTGCGGTGCTCGATCCGAAGATTGAAGGCGTGGAAAACGTGATCTTCAACGACTTCACGATGGGGGTAGACACGACGGCGCTATTCCAGGCGGAGAACATTCTCGAAGCCAGCGACGACTTTTCGCATGTGATGGGCAGGCACGATCTGAAGGTTGGCGCGGATGCGCATGCGGACCAGATCAATAATCACCCGGATGTGTATTTCAACGGGAGCTTCGCGTTCACGGGCAGCGAGACAGGGCTGGATTTCGCGGATTTTCTGCTGGGCGTGGATTCGAATTACACGCAGGGCGACGCGCAACATTTCTACAACCAGAACTTACTGGTCGGGGCCTACGCGCAGGACTCGTGGCAGGCGCGGCCGAATCTGACGCTGAATTATGGACTGCGCTGGGATCTGCTGCCACCCTGGCACGAGAAATATAACCAGCTGCAGACGCTGGTTCCCGGTGAGCAGTCGGTCGTGTTTCCGAATGCGCCGGTGGGGATTGTGTTTCCGGGTGATCCGGGCGTGCCGCGCACTTTGGCTCCGGTGCGCTATACGGATTTTGGGCCGCGGTTGGGGTTGGCGTGGAGTCCTGGATTCTTAGGAGTGGGGAAAACGAGCGTGCGCGCTTCGTGGGGGCAATTTTATACGCCGATCGAGGGGCTCTCGCCGGCGATCATGAGCGCTAATCCGCCGTATGGATACACGTATACGAGCGCCGTGCCGACGCTGTTCGGCGCGCCGTGGACGGCGGCAGCGGATGGTTCGAGCCTGAACGCGAATGGCCAGCCGCGCTTTCCGTTGCCGAATGTGCCGTTCGGCGCGTCGCGGACGCATCCGATCGGCAGCGTGAATTGGGCTGAGTTTGAGCCGTTCACTGGAATTCCTTCGGTGGCGCCGACCAACGTGACGCCTTATGCGGAGGACTATTTGGTTTCCGTGGAGCGCGCGCTGGGGCGTGGCACGGTGCTCGATGTGAGTTATGCGGGCACGCAGGCCCATCATCTGCTGACGCTGCTGGAGGCGAACCCTGGCGATCCGTCACTGTGCCTGGGGTTGAGCCAGGTCAGCGAAGTCGCGCCAGGGTCGGCGACGTGCGGGCCTTTTGGGGAAAGCGGCACGTACACGCGGGCGAACGGTGCGGCAGTGCAGGGGACGCGGACTGCGTTCTCGCCTGCGTTCGGGAGCGTGAGCTACCAGAAGACGATCGGCAACTCGCACGATAATGCGCTCGAAGTGAGCTTGAAGCGCGATGTGGGCGCGCTGGGATTCAACATCGCCTATACATGGAGTCAGTCGATCGATCAGAGTTCGAGTTTGGCCGATCCGGTCGATCCGGTGAATCCTGGAATGAGCCGGGGGCTGTCGGCTTTCGATCTGACGCAGAATTTTGTAGCGAATTATCACTACCGGCTGCCGGTTGGGGCTGTGCTGGGCGGCCTTTTTCACGCATCCGGACAAAAGCAGCTGACCGATGGGTGGGAAGTGTTTGGGCTAACGCGGCTGACAACGGGGTTCCCCGTGACGCTGGTGAACAACAACGACACTTCTCTGCTGGGAACGCAGCCGAACGGCGTGAACAATGAGGGCGCGGATCAGCTCAATTTCACTCCGGGGCTGCTGCAGTTACGAGGGCGGCCTGGCTCTGGCGGCGCGGAGGGCTTCAACACGTCGCTATTCAGCTTGCCGCCGCTGGGGGAATTTGGGAATGCGCGGCGCCGGTTCTTCCACGGGCCGGGATCGGATGACACGGATTTTGCTTTGGCGAAGTCCACGGCGATTCGGGATGGGAAGGAACTCGAGGTGCGTGCGGAGGCTTTCAACGTTTTCAATCACGCGCAGTTCTTCGGGCCGGGGTCGGTGGAAGGGAATATCGGGAGCGCGGACTTTGGGCAGATTGTGTCCGCGGCGTCGCCGAGGCTGATGCAAGTGAGTGCGAGGATGAGGTGGTGATCCCTGAGATCATGTTCGAGCGAGAAGAGCCGATTTGGTAGAATAGGGCTGCCGGAAGGATGCAACCCTCCCGGCAGGTTGTGCTACTTCACCAGTAGCAGAAGCACCAGGGCTACGAGCGCCAGCACCAATCGCCAATCAACAGCGACTGTGATGAGCACTCGCATCCAGGATGATTTGTCATCCATTGGGCCTCACCTCCTTGCGTTGGAACGGCTCGCTGACCGTTGACGCGGTTCGCGAGCCGTTTGGCCCAATCTTCCGGACCAATCTTCGCGTTGCCGCTTTGCACTCCGCAGGGAAGTAAGTTCAGCTTACGTTTGGCGGTCAAGGCAGGACAGATTACCGATGGCGGGCAGGGAAGGTATTTTCGACTGCTTGCGCGTGATACTTCCGCGTTGCCGACAACCAGAGTCGGCGGCTTCGCGGACTCTGATACAGGTAAGCGCGCGAATCAGGTGGTGGAGGTTTAGGGATTAGAAAAGCGCGGGCACCCGCATGCCAGCCTCCAAACGCATTTACTGACTCATCGGAGAGATATTGATTTGGATCTCCGCCATTGACGGCACGCGAAGATGATCGCAACTCACCTTGCGCGGACAGGGCGCACCCGTCTTCGAGAAAGGTTCGACACCGACCTTCTCCACGCCGGCTACTTTCAAGCGGAGCCCGTGCCTGCGGAAGACCGCATCCCACTCGGCGAAAACGTAACTATCGTTCAACATCGTTGTCACGGCGGAGTAGAGAACGGGGACGTTTCCAGAGCGGGTAACACTTCGCCATTGGGACGATTGTGCTGCGCGTTCTGCGAGTCTGAGTGGGGCATCCGTTTCATCGAGCCGGGTGGAAAGCCAGCCCAGAGCATTTAGATCGACGCCGTCCTGAGGTAGTTCGTCCAGGACCAAGGAAAGAAACCTTGCTTCCTCGGAGATCGATCTCGGACCTTGATCCGGAGAATAGACCACCAGGCTTGCAGTCTTGACCCCATTATGGAGGAACTGCGTCACAACAATGTCTATTGCACCGCTATTCCCCTTGAAGGTCCATTTTTTCTCCAACTGGGGTTCCTCAGCGGAGACCCACTCAAGACAAAGGACGCCAAGCAGGAGAGTGATGGCACTCAGTCTCCCGAAGTTCGCCATGACAACATTCCTTCTTAGCTGCGTTCTTTGGCGGGTTCCTGGCGGGCGCTTTCCTGGCGGAGCGCGTGCACCACCACGCGGAGCATCTCTTCTTCCGGGGCGGGTTTGCCGGTCCAGATTTCGAACTGCCGGGCGCCCTGGTGGACGAACATCTCGACACCGGTGATGACGGGCAGGCCTTTTTCGCGTGCCATGCGGACCAGGGGCGTGTCGATGGGGTTATAGACCAGGTCGAAAACGAGGCGAGTGTTGAGTTCCTTTGGCTCGAGGATCGAGGCGGGCTTGACGCCGCGCATGCCGACGGGCGTTGTATTAATGATGACGTTGAAGTTCGACTTCACGATCTGTTCGCGGCGGATGGTCTTGGCCTTCGCCTGGCGCGCGAGCTTCTTTGCGGTCTCCGCGGTGCGGTTCCAGATGAAAACTTCCGCTCCTTTTTCCGCGAGGCCGAACACGGCGGCGCGGCCTGCTCCGCCAGCCCCGAGGACCAGAATCTTCGCGTTGCGCAGCGGCAGGCGGCGTTCGAGCGGGCGGATGACAGCGGCAACGTCGGTATTGAACCCGTAGAGCTTGCCATCCTGCGCGCGGACCACGGTATTGCAGGCGCCAATTTTTTCAGAGAGCGCGTCGGTCTTGGCGAGGTGCTTGATGATGTCCGTCTTGAAGGGCATGGTGATGGCGAGGCCGTGGAGCGGCACTTCGCGCACCAGGGTGAGCAGATCGTTAATGCGCGTGGTTTGCAGCGGCAGGAAGACGCCGTTCACCGTCTCGCGGCGAAAAGCGATGTTGTGCATGAGCGGCGAAAGCGAATGACGGACTGGATTGCCGGCGACTCCGTAAACCTTGCTCGATGCATCGATGTGATCGATCCGCCAGGTTTCGCGGAGGGTGCGGGCTTCGATTTGGCCGGGGCCGGTTTCTTCCCCCGCATGGGCAGCGGCAAAGGTGAAGACAGATCCGGCGCGCAGGCCCAGCACCCGGCTGATGACGCCCTGCTCGCCCATGCAGATGCCGATGAGGTTGGCCTCGTCGCGGCGGTGATCGAGGAAGCGCATCATGGCGACGTTGTCGGCCAGGGTTTTCGCGGTCGAAACGATTTTGATGAACTCGGGCTGGAAGGGCAGGATGCGATCGAAGATGGCGTCTAGATCTTTGGTGCTCTCGAAGTCGTGATAGCTGACGATGAGCGCCGCGCCGTGGGCACGCAGCTTTTTTAGTTGCGCGGGCTTGGTGTGTTCGGCGGTTTGCAACTCGATGTCGACGAGATGACATCCGGCCTGTGCGGCTTTTTCCAGAATTTCGAGTTCGGCGCCGATGGTGCCTTTAAATTTTCCGCCCGTCGCCGAGCGACGACAGGTTGCGATAGCGGTGATCTCACCGCGCTCGTAAAGAAATTGCTTGAGCTTTGGAAGGATGAGCGCTGGCGTTGGCAGGTAGTCGAGGCGAAATTCTACAAAATGATTTTCGCGGACGATCTCCTCCGCGTTGTGCATCATGTCCGCCGGAGTTGGGCCGGTAATGGCGACGCATATTTTTCCGATGCGGGAGCGAATGAAGTGCGTGGACGCGACAGCCGGAACTTCGTGGGCGGAATTGCCATTTGGCGACGAGCTGCTTCTGGTCCCGGGCGAACCGAGAGGGGGCGTGGGCGCCTTCAATACGTCGGATTTTGTCCCGCTGGCGCGCGGGGGGGCGGCGCGTTCCACCGCTGTACCTGCTTTCATAGCCGCAATTGACGCATAATAAAGAGGTTTGCTCCGCGATGCAACAGCTAATACGCGCCTATCCAGCCAGTCGGCCAGGCATCGTGTTCCGCGAAGGGCGGGCCACGGCGGAAATCCGGCCGCCTCCGCAGCGCAAGTGGTTCATTTTGAAGGGCTGAGGGCGCAACTCAGTTGGCACGCGACCGGGCGAGCTCGGATGCTACACTGCGGGCTCACCCACTTCGCGCACTCGGGATTTTCATGATTTTAATCACCATTCTCGCCGCCGCGCTCTTGCCGGTTTCCCCCGCACAGGACGCCTATGCTCCATTGCGTCTTTATGATGGAACCTGGACGGTCACCATGCACGACGCCAGTTCCGGAAAAACCAATACCGACTCGCTGATGAATACGTGTTCGCTTCTCAAGCCTTTCTATGTATGCCAGCAAACCGTGAATGGCAAAGCAGGAGCGCTGGTGATTTTCGTCCCGGACGCGCCTGGCCACTACTACACGCAGAACGTGCAGCCGGAGGGATGGGCGACGGGCCGCGGTGAGCTGACCATCGAAGGGGACCACTGGACCTACATGGGCCACAGCGACGACAACGGCAAAACCACGTGGTATCGCACGGCGAACGATTTCACCGGACCCGACCGCATCCATTTCGAGTCGGCGCAATCGCCGGACGGCAAGACCTGGACCATCACGCGGTCCGGCGACGAGGTGCGGGGCGGAGGGCACTGAGGAGCCAGGCTCAGGAGTGGCATGGTTCGTGGTTTTCGCACTACGCGGCGCGCACCTTCTAAAATTGCAGACGCATGATAAAGATTCGAGTCGGCATTCTCTTTGGCGGGCGCAGCGGCGAGCATGAGGTTTCGCTGCTTTCGGCCGCATCCGTTCTTCAAGCCATCGATCGCTCCAAATACGAAGTGGTGCCGATCGGCATTACGAAACAGGGCCTGTGGGTAACGGCCGGGCATGCCGAGCGGCTGCTGAGTACGGGCGCTTCAGACAAACATCTCCGCGCCGGCGATCCTGAGGCGACGGGGCCGGCGGCCGTGTTGCGCAAAGGCGAGTCCGTGTTGGTGCCGCCAGTGCCGAGTGAAGCCATGGTTCCCTTCGAGTGCGAGGCTGGCACGGTCACCCACGCCCCCAGTTCGGAGCAGGTGCTCAGCGTGGACGTTATTTTTCCGATCCTGCATGGAACGTTTGGCGAGGACGGAACGATTCAGGGGCTGTTTGAGCTGGCCGGGATCGCGTATGTCGGATCAGGCGTGCTGGGTTCGGCGGCGGGAATGGACAAGGACGCGATGAAGCGCCTGTTCCAGTCGGCGAAGCTGCCCATTGTGAGGTGGGTGACGTTTCTGCGCGGGGAATGGGAGAAGAATCCGAAAAAAGTGCGTTCGCGGATTGAGGCGGCGCTGAAGTATCCCGTTTTTGTGAAGCCCGCGAATCTGGGATCGTCTGTGGGGATTTCGAAAGCGCATAACGCGAAGGAGCTGGGGCCGGCCGTGGAGCTGGCGGCGCAGTTCGATCGGAAGATTGTGGTGGAGCAGGGAGTGGGCGGCAAGGGGAAGGCGCGAGAGCTGGAGGTTGCGGTGCTCGGCAATGATGAGCCGGAAGCTTCAGTGGTGGGCGAGGTGGTTCCGATCAAGGAGTTTTACGACTACGAAGCAAAATATCTGAGCGAGGGGTCGGACCTGATTGTGCCGGCCAAACTGACGAAGGCGCAGACGAAGCAGGTTCGGGAGATGGCCATCGCCGCGTTCCGCGCATGCGATTGCGCGGGGCTGGCCCGGGTGGACTTTCTGATGGAGCCGGACTCGCGATCGGGAAAGCCAGGCCGGATTTTTGTCAACGAGATCAATACGCTGCCTGGGTTCACTTCGATCAGCATGTACCCGCGGCTTTGGGCCGCGACGGGAGTCTCGTATCCGAAGCTGATCGACCGGCTGGTCGAACTGGGAATGGAACGGCGTGCGGATAAGGACCGGAATCGGTACAGCTTGTAGCCTGTAGCCTGTGGCCGGTAGCCGGTAGCCATGAAGGTTATGTTTGCCTGGCGGAAACCGTGGCTGCATCTCAGGTGTCAGAATAAGAGGAGAGCTCTCGCCGAACGAATGTCGCAGATTAGCGCGAGGCTCAGGTACGAGAGGAGTCGCACCGAATGACTTTGCTGGATGCTCCTTCCTATGACGAGCGCCGTGCGCGCAGGGTGCGCGCTCTTTCCATCACCGGCGTTGTTGTGGTGGTCATTGCTTTTTTTGGAACGATCCTGTGGGTGCTTCAGCTTCCGTGGGCTTTCTGGCATTGGCCATCAGACCATAGGGTTAACCAGTTCATGGCGGCGGTGGAGGGGAACGATCTCAACCAGGCGTACGCGTTGTGGAACCACGATCCTGACTGGCAGCAGCATCCGCAGCAGTACCAGCCGTACGATTTCGCGGCATTCCAGAAGGATTGGGGTCCGGCCAACCAGGACTACGGGCAAATTAAGAGCCACAGCATTTTTATTGCGCACAGAGTTGGGAACGGTGTGGTGATTGGGCTCTATATCAACGGTGTACAGAAGCCGCTGTTCCTGCGGGTGGACAGCAAGGCAAAAACGATTGGGTTCTCGCCGGTGGAGTTGAGTCGAGAGCCCTGAAGTCAGGCAATAGGCAATAGGCCACAGGCACTAGAAACCGGGCGCAGGGCAGAGGCGCTCATCAGGCGGAATTCGAGTTTGGGGTTCAGCCTGCGGAGTGGATCGAGATCAAAGAAGCTTATTGAAGGAACGCCGACCTCGTCTGCGCTTGTCCAGCTTTCCGCTGCTACTCGTTGGCTCTTTGCGATGCACCCTGAAGAACCCTCTCGAGGCTAACCTCGTCTTCAATATTGACGCAGCTTTGGCTGCGGTCGATCTGGCGCATTAATCCTGTCAGGACTTTGCCGGGTCCCACTTCGACAAAAAACGCGGGTCTCCGCGCGATGAGGAGCCCTATGGAGTCGACCCATCTGACCGCTCCTGTTACCTGGCGGATCAACGCATCGCGGAGCTGGCCGGAATCGGTGACAAACGCCGCGTCGACATTGACGGCAACCGGAATGGTCGGGGCCGCGAAGGTGAGGCCGCGGAGTAATTCACCCAGGCGATCCTGGGCCGGCTGCATGAGGGCGCAGTGGAAGGGCGCGCTCACCTGCAGCATGACGACACGCTTCGCACCGCGTTGTTTTAAGATCTCGGCGGCTCGTTCGACGGCTGGAGCTTCACCGGAGATAACGGTCTGTTCAGGCGAATTGAAGTTGGCGGCGGAGACGATCTTCTGCGTCTCAGCGGCCGCTTCGGCGCAGGCCCGCACTGTTTCTTCGGGGCTCAGTCCCAGGACCGCCGCCATGGCGCCTTTCCCCGGAGGAACGGCCTCCTGCATGAAGCGACCGCGCTGGCGCACGGTGCGGAGCGCGTCGGCAAAGTCGAGCGAGCCCGCAGCTACGTTAGCGGCATATTCGCCGAGCGAGTGACCGGCGACGAACGATGGAGCAATTCCCTTCTCCGCAAGTACGCGGAGCGCGGCAACGGAGACGGCGCAGATGGCGGGTTGCTGAAATTCAGTGAGCTTGAGCTCATCCTCAGGTCCCTCGAAGCAGAGCTTCGAGATGGAGAAGCCGAGCGCGTCGTCGGCTTCTTCGAAGGTGCGCCGGGCAACAGGAAATTTTTCGGCCAGGTCACGGCCCATGCCGGCGTATTGCGAGTTCTGCCCCGGAAAGAGAAAAACCAGATTAGTCATGAGACTCAGAGCTTAGGCATCGATGCGCAGGGTGGTTCCCGGGCCTTGACCCAATAACAGATTAAAGAGCGCCAGCTTAAATTCTAACGGGACCGCGCCGCGCGTCAATCCGTGGAGAGGAGTTTAACTTTCCGGGGGGCTCGTGCGTCTATAACGCAGAGGCGCGCGGGGCGCTGCACCAGTTGCTGACGCCCCATGCTGCCCTCCGTGAAAGCCCCGGTGGTTCGTGGGTCCGCCGGGGCTTTTCTTTTTCGAGCTATGCGGAAGCAGCCAGATGCGCCGCTGGCCGAGCCACATTGCCCACCACCCCCGACGACGGGGTGTAATGCGTCAGCCGGTGTACGAAGTGATAGGGCGGCCATGGTCCCGACAGCTGCATCTGGCAATCCTTCATCAGCACGCTGGCGCTCGAGTATTTGTTCTGATAACGCTCCACACCCGCTGAGTCGATCAGGTGGGCGATGTCGAGCAGCATCTTGCCCGGCTCGACACGACGGCAGCTGACCTCCTCGGCCAGTGGCAGGAACATCCGGTGCATCTGGACGGTTACCGCCCGAGCTTTGGTTTGGCGCTCGCGCTGCAGCGCCGCACTTTCCCGCAGGTTTGAAAGATATGCCTTGCCCACCGTGGGAACAGGCTCAGGGTTATAGCGGTAAATTTGTTCACGGCAACAATCGTCGAGCGTTACTTTGAGGTGCATCTCCGCCTTGCCGCGCAGACGTTCGATATTGGTGATGAACTGCCGCTGATTGGAACGAATCGACCGGCGGAGCGCATCGTCGTCGGCAAACACGGTCCCAAAACGGAACGGCAAAACGGTGGAAGTCTTGAAGCAGTCCGAGATCACTCGGGCATGTTCAACGCCGGATTGTTGGGTGAGATTTTCGGAGGGAGAATATTCGCTGACGATCACAGCTAAATCACTGGCTGGGTAGAGGAAGATTTGGTTTCCCTGGATTCCCGTAACTGCTTCCATCGGAATCGGCTTGCGATGCCGAAGCAGTTCGGGAAAGGCTTGTCGCTCGGTTATGCAATAGGCATACCACGCCATATTAGGTCGCTCCGCATGCTGGATTGTGAACGGGGTTGGGAAGTCAGCGTTTCGGGGATGGACATGGCGGAATTCAAATTAACAAAGCAAACTGGAACGTATGCTAGTCCCGCGTGTAAACGACTGGCAACAGGCGCGCGGCGCAAGATGGCGGAGGTAAGCAGCGCAATCCAAAGTCACTTTTATATTATGAACATTATTGTTATTTCGTGAAATCGGAGATGAAAGAGCTCCGCTTCTGGCGCCACAAGGCTAGAATTCGGGCGTGATCCAGTCGAAATCCTCCGGGAGATCGAGGTCCATTTCTCCTTCGGGCCACGAAACGCTCTCGACTTCCGCAGCGTGGGAAAGAATCACATTCCTGGCGCCCTGGTCGCCGGCGCTGGCCAAAAGTTCGGGATAAAGCGACGCGGAGAACACCGCTGGGACTCCGGACCTGCCTCCATACGCCGAAGCCGTAATGGCGATGCCCCGATTGGGGCGATTCGCCTGATGCCGGTTTAGAAGGTCGCGCAGATGTTCCCGCGATAATCGGGGCTGATCACAGACAAGCACCAGCACGCCGCCGGACTCGGGCCGGGTCTGGCAGAGCGCAGTGATGCCACTGCGCAGCGACGACCCCATGCCCTCTTCCCACTGAGGATTGATCACGATTTCCACGGGAAGACCGTCGAGCTGGCCCCGCATCCGATCCGCGTCGAAACCGAGGACAACGAAGATCGGCGAGCAGCCGGCCTCTATGGCGAGGCGGGCTGTGCGATGGAGAAGAGCTTCACCATTCAGAAGGATGAGCTGTTTGGGCCGACCGAGCCGGGTGGAAGCGCCAGCGGCAAGGATGACTGAGGCGCAGCGAAACTCAGGCATGAAGGGGTTGGGCGGCGGAGAGCCTGCGTATCTCGCGTCCGGTAAAAACGGCCTGCAGCTCCGCGGCAATCGCAAGAGCAATCGAGGCGGGAGAATGGCCGCCGAGGTCGAGGCCGACCGGCGTGTGCAGCCGCGCCATGCACTCGGCTGGAGTGAGGCCGAGGTTCGGAGCGACTTCGCCGAGCAGGCGCTCGGTGCGCCGCCTGGGACCCAGGACGCCGATGTACCGCATGTCCCTGGCGAGGAGCGCGCTGAGAATTTTGCGATCCTGCTCGTAGCTGTGGGTCATGACGACGGCGGCTTCTTCCGCGCCCATGCCGGACAGCGTTGCGTCAAGGTTCAGGACCTGCGCGGCACGACGGAAACGTTCCGGCCGGGCGAGATTGGAACGGTCGTCGGCAACGGTGACATGCCAGTCGAGGGCGGCGGCGAAGTCGACCAGCGGCTGAGCGTCATCGCCGGCGCCGAAGATCGTCAGCGACGGCGGTGGGAGGACCAGTTCAACAAAGTACTTTCCGGCGTGGCGTGACTTGCCGGTTCGCAGAACGTCGTTGGCGAGGGTGGCTGCCTCGGGGCATGCACTGGGCTCGTAGAGGACCTCGCCGGCTTCGCTCATGGCCAGCGCGGTGCCAGGAGAATTTGTGCCGGTGTCTATTACGATTACCGATTCGGAGCGATCTTCGACGCTGCGGCGGAGCGCTTCAAGCGCCTGGATGGCCGGTTCGCCTCGTTCCAGAAGGACTACAACGGTGCCCCCGCAGCCGAGGCCATAAGGCATATCGCCGTCATCGTCGAAGAAGCTCGAGTAGCGCTGGATGGATGGCCCGCTTTCCGTAAGCCACCAGGCTTTCTTTGCAACTTCGGCTTCGAGGCATCCGCCGCTGATCGTGCCGGCTCGCTGGCCCGCGGCTGTCAGCAGCATGCGAGCGCCAGGGCGGCGATAGGCGGAGCCCTCGATGCCGACCACGGTTGCGAGGCAAATCTCCTCACCATCGGCTCGGGCATGCTTCCAGAGGTCGAGGATTTGACGCAGTTCCGACATAGTCAGTTCGGCAAGTCAGGCAATCTTCTGCTGCCCCGCCATCAGTTCCTCGATGCGCACCGGCAGCTTACGCACCCGCACGCCGGTCGCGTGGTAGACGGCCATGGTCAGCGCCGGAGCCACTCCAGCCAGGCCAATTTCGCCGATGCCGCGCGCACCGTATTCGTTCAGGTGAAGATCAGGATACTCCACAAAAATGCAATCGAGGTCGGGAACATCGGCGTTGGTGGAAACCACGTAGTCGGCAAAATGTTGTTCAGCGGTTTGGCGTTGCGCGGATCGTGGATTGTCTCCTCGAAGAGCGCCATGCCGATGCCCATCACGACCGCTCCGAGGATCTGATTGCGGCCGGTGCGATGATTGACGATTTTGCCGCCGTCGATCACGGTTAAATCGCGGCTGACGCGCGGGCGGGCGATGCCTGGATCCCATGCGACCGGCGTGCCAGGTTGCGGTTGCCATGCCCCAGCCGATGCTACCAAACGGGCGCCGAGAAATTTGGCTGGTCGAAACGCACCCCCGAGGGCGGCTCCATGGACGGAAAGCGGAGCGCAAAAGTAGCGCTGGCGTATCGACATCCGATTCGGGGTCTATTCCGGCCCTTACTGAGTCACGTTATGTGCCGCCGGTGGAGCGGCCTTCTTCTTTCGCCGGCTCAGCACAAACTCGTTGTCGCGGGTGCGCTGGGTTGCTGAGGCCTTATCGATCTTGCGCCAGAAGGCCACAAAGTAATCGAGCCCGGAGACGATGGAAACGGCGGCCATATAGTAGATGCCTACGACCGCGAACAAATGCACCGGAACGATGAACCAGCCAACGCGCCATTCGTGCCAGCCGTGATCGAGGATGACCGCTACAACGGAGACGATCTGAATGACGGTTTTGAGCTTGCCGATGTCGCTGGCCTCGATGGTAAAGCCTTCGGTGGAGGCGATGGAGCGCAGACCGCTGACGAGGAATTCGCGTCCGATAACGACCACGACGATCCACGGCTTCACGACGTGAGGGTTGAATTCGACAAGCGCGACGTACGCCGACGTGATCAGAAGCTTGTCCGCGATGGGATCGAGGAGCATGCCCATCGTCGTGATCTGCCCGCGGCGGCGCGCCAGGTAGCCATCGATGCCGTCCGAAATCGATACGAGAATGAAGCAGAGGGAGGCGATCACCTCCTGCTCTCCGGGCCAGCCGCGATGCGGAAAATGGGGCGAGAGCATCCAGATGAGCACGGGAACGCAGAAGATGCGGCCCATCGTAATGGAATTGGGGAGATTCACACCAAATGCGCCCCTGCTGCCATTATGCATCAGATGCGCAGTGCCTCGTTGGGCGGGACGTGAGCCAATGGCTGCGTAAGAGCAGGTGCGACCAGCGGGGAAATCCCGCGAACGAGGCCCACGGTACGGGGCGCCAGCGCTGTCGAAACGTGTCCAGATTACTTCAGTACATCGCGGCAGTACTTCCCATTTACCCTGCTAAAAAGAACTATAGTACGATGCGTCGCTTTGACTATAGTGATCGAAGGAACTCTGCATGAATCGGAACGCGGGCGAATCGGCGGTCGACAGGCTCATCGCGCTGGCACAGGATAAGCCGGGCGGCGCGACGGGGGCCGAACACACCGATCTTGAGACGGTGCCGGTCGGCCTGCCGTCGTTAAGAGAGCTGGAGCACAACCCTATGTGGAAAGCGCTGCTGCAGTTCCGGGCGTTCCTTCCCTATATCGCGCGATTCCTTGAGATCAGCACCCCGCCGCCGCAGGCGTCCACGGCGCTGTCGCCGGAAGCACGGAGCGAGATGCGGCAAAGCGTGGGAGTGCTGGAGAGCGCGCACCGGGACTTGTCCCTCATGGTTCAGGATCAAACCGTCGAACTGAAGCGGCTGGAAGAAACGATGACCCGCACGCGCGAGGCAGCGGAACGGAATGCGCTCGAAGTGACGGAGCTGGCCGATGACGTGCGGTCGATGCGGTCCCTGGTGAAGGTAGCGGTTGTGATTCTGGTTCTGCTGTTTGTGGGGCTGATCGGGCTGGGACTGTTCGTGATGCTCAAAATGCGGCCCTTCCCGCACTGATTGAGCGGTTGCCTGGCCGGGTTGTGGACGTTGAGGCAACAGCGATGGCCTCGTCGGACTCTCCTTCAGTGAAGGAGGAGTTATGGTCCAGCCGTTGAGGAAGGCAGAGGAGTTCCCGGCAAACTTCGATGAGGTCCCGCAATTGTCTCAGGAATGTCGAGGTTCGGGTCCAATCGAAAACCACGCGCAGGGAATGGATCGCGAGCCGGAAGAGGCAACCCTCGGGGAGCAGGTTCGCGCGCGAACCGATCAGCCGCACAAAGGGGATGTGGGGCGCCCTGGGACGAATGAGGAAATCTTCCAGGGGTCGAAGATGAAGGAGTTGAAGTAGAAGCTCGAAGCGAGCAAAAAACAAAAAAAGGGCGAGCCCGAAATATTTCGCGACGATGTTTATCGGGCTGGCAGCGCCAATTGCCCCGTTTCCCTCCGCCAGGCGAGCTATACTGCGCGGAGAACCGTCGAGGTGACTCGGAATGTCAACGCTGACCCTGCAGGAAGCTGAAGCACCTATAGCCGTGGACGACTTCAGCGCTCTGGAAGAGCGCATTGTGCGTACGGTGGAGTTGGTAAAGAGCGAACGGGCGGCGCGCGGTCAGGCCGAACAGAATGCCGCGCGCCTGCAGAGCTTGATGGACGCACAGGCCGCTCTGCTGGAGCAGGCGAAGGAACAGCTGCGGACACTGGAGCGCGAGCGCGACCATGTGCGGCAGAGAGTGGAACGGCTGCTGAAGCAGATCGACGAGATCGCGCGCTGAATATGCCGGAAAACAACGCCATTACGGTCGAAATCTACGATCAGACGTACCGGCTGAACGGCAACGACCGCGAGTACGTGGAGCGGCTGGCGGCGACAGTCGATGCGAAAATGCGGGCGGTGGCGGCACAGGGGCGCACCGTCGATTCGTTGCGCGTGGCTGTACTGGCGGCGCTGAATCTGGCAGATGAGCTGGCTCGCCTTGAGGAGCGTTACGCCGCGGTCACCGGCGCCGGGGAGAGCGCGGCTTCGATCTGGAGCCGTGCGCACTCGCTGAGCGGATTGCTGGATGAGGTGCTGGGGGAACAGCGCAAGGCCGGTTAACGACGGTTATAACGGTTTCACCTCCATTCCCAGTCTCACTTGGTACGCTCCTTATTCCTGGCTCGGTGTTGCAGGTTGTGTGTGACGAGCTGCGAGCGAAACGGCCTGTCTCTCATCTGCGACCCCTGGCCGGGAATAACTGCCTTTCGTCGCTTATCGGGTGCGCACCGTTGCGGGTGGTGGGAGACTGCGGCTGGGAGGATTCAATCCATGACCTGCAGGATGATTCTGCTTTTCACTTTCAGCTGGACGGCATTTGGCGTGACGGCTCCACCTCTTTTTGCGCAGGGGAAGTCGCTGGAGACGCAGAACTGGGCCCTGCCGCAAGGAACGCCTGTGAGGGACGCCGGGCCGCGCAGCTACCAGTTCACCGTGGTTTACAACACGGCCAACCGTACGGGCGAGGTGATTCGCCGGCAGCGAATAACCGGGGAATACACGCGTGGCCTGGCAAATGGAGAGGTCGCCTGGAAGAATGTCGCCGAGGCGGATGCGGATGGGGCGACGGGACCTTTCGGCGCTGAGCAAAGGCGCGATTTCATGGAGGGATTCCGTTACCGAAACGATGTGGCGGCCACCATGGCGCCGGATTTTTTCAAGACATTTCCCCCTTCGGCGGTGCTGGAGCGTAACCTGGTTTGGGACACAGGCATGTTCGAGACGTTCGGGCAGAATCATTTCGACGAGCTCAAACTGAACGAGCCGCTGCACGCCGGCGCCGGGCAGAACGTGCAGATGCCGGACGTGGGGACATTTCATAATCGCGATATCGTCCTCGAGTGGGTGGGGCGCTCTATAAGGAATGGCCAGGATTGCGCCGTCATCGAATATCGGGCGTTTTTCAATCCGTTGCAGCTGGCCAGTGGGGGCATGACGTTGCAGGGGCGCAGCGACTACTGGGGCGAAATATGGGTATCGCTCGGGACGAAGCAGATTGAATACGCGACGATTTATGAGGAAGTCTCGGGCGAAATGAAACTGCCGGGCCAGGACACGCCGCAGTTGCTGAGTGTGTTTCGCATCGGCAGCCTCGAACCTCTGAACACGCAGCCGAACGGGAAGAATTGAGGCAGCGCGTGACAGCGACGGGCGGGACTCCATTCCGGCACAGGTGGGGATTCTCACTGCTGTGGACCAATGTTGCCGTGGCGCTGGTCGATCTGATCGTGGTAGCCAGCGGGCAGGCTCCAACTGCAAACTCGGTGCTGCGCACGCTGGCGTTCACCTTTGTCTACGCGAACCTCACCAGCATCCTCGCGCTGTTGGTGCTGGGTTGGCTGATCAACAGAGTGGTGGTGGTCCGGAAGTTTCCGCCCTGGACGGTTGTGGTTCCGGGAATTCTATTTTTCACCCTCGGCGGCTGTCTGGTGGCGCAGGCGCTGCTGGCTGCCGCCGGGGTTTCGCAATCGCAACATTTTTGGGCGGACTACCTTCGCACGCTGCGCTTCGCCGTTCCCCTGGCGTTGGTTTTTGGACTCGGCGCGATGACGCACGCCTCGCTCCTGGCGCGCGTGCAGGCGATGGAACAGGAACTACACGAAAAAGAGCTGGCCGAAGAACGGACGCGAAAGCTGGCCGCGGAAACGCGGCTGCGGTCGCTCGAGTCGTGGATTCATCCGCATTTCCTGTTCAACACGCTGAACTCGATCAGCGCGCTTATTGCACTCGATCCTGCCAGGGCCGAGCAGATCGTGGGACGGCTGGCAACGCTGCTGCGGGCATCGCTGGACTCGAGCGATCACTCGCTGATTCCGCTGCGGCAGGAATTGGCCATGGTCGAAAGCTACGTGGACATCGAGCGGGCGCGGTTTGGCGACAAACTGCGCGGACGGGTTGATGTGCCTGCTGAGCTGCGCGAGACGAGGGTTCCGCCGATGTCGGTGCAGTCTTTGGTGGAGAATGCGGTGAAGCACGGGATTGGTCCGCTGAGCGAGGGCGGAGAGATCGTGGTGACGGCGCGTGGGGAGGACGGTAGTGCGCGAGGCGGGAGTGTGAAGATTGAGGTACGCGATTCGGGACCGGGCTTCGATCTGGCGGAAATTCGCGCCGGACATGGACTGGATAAGCTGGTGCAGCGCCTTGATGCGCTGTTCGGAGCGAACGCCAGCCTGCATGTTTTCCGGCGGGACGCCTGGTCTGTGGTGGAGATGATATTGCCACGGGTATGAAACTGCGCGCGTATCTGGTGGACGACGAGCCGCTGGCGCTGGAGCGTCTGCGGCGGTTGCTGGACAAGACGGGTCGGGTGGATGTTAGCGGCTCGACGACGAAGCCGGAAGAGGCTGTGGCTGCGCTGACCGCCGATCCTCCCGATGTGTGCTTTCTCGATATCCAGATGCCGCGGCTGAATGGCTTTGAAGTTCTGTCGCGGCTGGCGAAGCAGCCGGTGGTGATTTTTACCACGGCCTACGATCAATACGCGCTTGAGGCTTTCGGCGTGAACTCGGTTGACTACCTGCTGAAGCCAGTGGAACCGGAACGGCTGGAGCAGGCCCTCGACAAGGTAGAAGGGCTGCGGAAATCCGGACAGGCTGCGCAGGCGGATTTGCAGGCGTTGCTGCGGCAGGTTACGGAGTCGATGCGCGCAGGGCAGCGCGCGGCTGCGGCGGAGTATCCAGGCAGGATTGCGTCGCGGCTGGGGGATCGGTTGTGGTTTCTCGATCTCGACAAGGTGACGCATTTTTATGCCGAGGACAAGCTGACTTACGCGGTGTCGGAGGGGAAGAGCTGGTGTATCGACTCCGCGATTGCGGAACTGGAGAAGAAGCTGGACCCGAAGCAGTTTTCGCGGATCCACCGCGCCACGCTGGTGAACGTGGCGTGGATCAGGGAAATCACCTCGCTGCCGGGAGGCATGCTGAATATTCGCCTGAAGGACGGTAAGGGCACGGATCTGACGGTAGCGCGGGATCGGGCGCGGGCTTTCAAGGAGCAACTGGGGCTGTAGGCGGGCAGCGTCTCAGTGCGTGGGAGCCGATCCCAGCGGCGCGTCGTAAGCGGCTGCGGCGATGGCGCCGAGGGCTTCTCCGGCGATGTTTTGGGTCGCGTCGGGGTCGTCGGCCGATACAGACACCATGTTGACGTAAAGGGCGAGGATGAGGTTTTGTCCGCTCGCTGTATCCATATAGCCCGCGAGACCTTTGCCTGTAACTGTCAGCCGCTTGTTAAGGCGGTCGTAGAGAGTGAAGGTACCCGTCTTCGCATGCACATGGCCGGCGGCGGGGGAGGTGGTCTGAATTTTGAAGAGGGTGCCATCTTTACCCAGGATGGGAAGCGAGTGATAGAAGAGATCGTAGTCCGTCTGCGTGGACATGAAGCGCAGGTAGTGGACCACGAAGTCAGGCGAGAAAAATGCGTCGCCGCCGGCGCCATCGCTTTGCGCCGCCCCGCTCAGATCAAGGCCGGCCTTCGTTAGAAACGCATGCTCCTGGTCGAAGCCCGCCTGCTTGATATCGGTATCTTTGTGTGCGACGAGGGCGCCAAGCAGAAACGGCGTTGACGAGGCGTGGAGATTCTGGCTGACCTTCAGCGTAACCTTCACTTCTTCGCGCAAGGGCGGCGAAACGTGTTCCGCCACCATGTTGTCAGCCGTGTACTTTGGCGCAAGCGCTTTGAAATCGATCGCCTCCCCGGGGGCTGCGAGGGCGCACGTCACATTTTGGTCCCGCAGCGCCTCCATCAACACAGTCGCGGCAAATCGGCTCGGTTCGGGAACCGCGTAGGAGGCCATCACCGGTTTTGCATCGAGCGCCAGGCTGCCGGTCAGGGTTACGCTGCGGGACCCGTCCGGGTTGAGTTTCTCCTCGTCGTAGTCGAGGGTGTTTTTCGAGCCGGCCTTTCCGGTTTTCGCGTGATTCACAAACGTGACGTAGCTGGTTTGCGGACCGATCTTCCACTCGACGGGCGCGTCTTCCTTTGCGCCGGGACTGACGACGACGTCGATCACGTTGTCGTTGACAACAATCGGCGACTCCACGACGCCGGTTCCGAGTTCCCGCTCACCGCCGGGAAACAGGGTGTCGTCGATCAGGACTTTTCCCTGGACGCGCTTGATCCCCTTAGCCGCGATCTGCTTCGCGAACTCGTGAATGACCAGAAGAGGGTCTCCAGACAAACCGTGGCTGTCAGGGCCACCGTAAGAGTGATCCTCATTTTCGAAGGCGAGGGTGTCGTCGGGCTGGATGCGATTGGAGAGATCGAGATCGCCGCTCGCGACCAGCACCAGATCGCCTTTCAGCGTGCCATGTTTGTCGATGGGTCCGGTGCGATAGATCTTTGTATGAAAACGATAGTCCGGCCCCAGGAGTTCGAGGGCCGTGCCTTCTGTCAGCAGCTTGGTTGTGGACCCCGGCACAAAGAGCTCCTGCTCATTCAGCTTATAGATCACGTTGCCGGTGCTGGCGTCGATGAACTCGATGCCGAAGCGGGCGTGGGCAAACTCCGGGCGCGCCATGATGGTCTGGATACGCTGCTCGAGGGATGAGCCGGATTGCGCCTGCACGCTATTTGCAATGGAAGCCAGAGCTGCCGAGACAGACACAAGCAGGGTGGCGCGAAAGGCGAGTGTTCGGTTCATGCGATCGTCCTCAGGGTTTGAATGTGCGAATGATTTTAATGCGATCTGAAAGGGGTACTCAACCGGACGGCTTTCGCGCGCGGGATCAAAGTATCACGCGGCGGGAAAACTCAACTGAGGAGTGGCTATGGGCACCTGGAATGCGGCGTGATACATTCTGCGAACCGAACCCGCAGGCCTAACGACTCCTGCTCAGGAAGAGGGATCCACACCATGAAGAAGATCGCACTGCTCCTGCTCCTGATTTTTCCCCTCCCGATTCTCCCTCTCGGCGCATTTGCGCAGAGCAAGCAACCACCAACCACACTACGCGGCGTTCTGCTGGAGCAGCTGCACACCACGCACGATCAGGAAGACTGGTTTGTGCCGGCGAAGATCGCAGTGCAGGGGCTGACCGCTGAACAAGCAAAGTGGATGCCTCCGGGCGGCGGCCATTCCGTCGGCCAGCTTGCTTATCACATCTGGTATTGGGACAACCGGGAGTTGCAGCATTTCAAGGGGGAGAAGCAGGCGACGTTTGACGGCAACAACAACGAGACGTTCACCGACTTCAACGCCGCGCAGTGGGAGGATTTGCAGAAGAAGCTCGACCAGGTTATGACGGATTGGGAGAAGGCGGTGGAAGCGGCCGACGATCCAACGCTGGCGAAGAATGCATCGCTGATCGCGCACGTTGGCGCGCACAACGCTTATCACATCGGACAGATTCTCTACGTTCGCAAGCTGGAGGGGGCATGGGACCCGAACAAGGGTGTGAAATAACGTCCGGGTCCAGGCCGTTTGCGTGTTCGATTTTGCGAGGTCTGGCGAACTACAGATTCGGCACTTCCCATTTAGTTTTGCAGCCCTCGAATTCCCAGGTTGGCGCATCCCCTGTTCGTGGGAGCCTCGTGCCGCTTGCCAAGTTGGTCAGGTACCGTTAGCATCCACTCAAGAGACCGGCCTGCAAAGCAGGTGAGGGCGATCAACGCTGGATGAACCTACATTCATGCGAACAGGGAGCTCGACTCGACAATCGGTTCGGTGTGCAGTGTCCGCCAGTCCGGAATGCCTAAAGAACCGCGGAGAGTTCCCACCGTCTTAGGACGGGTTCACCAGCGCATCGTTCCACGGCCAAGCGGGTCGGTCTTCTTGTTGGTCTCGCGCGTACACCTTTTCGTCCTGTCGACACGTGTGCCCCATCCTCTTCCATTTCGGGCATATAGCCATTCCAGCCTACGGCGTTTGCACGGCGGTGGCTCTGCTGGCCGCGCTGGCGGTATCCATGCAGGCGGCGAAGTGGACGGGCCTGAATCCTGAAAAAGTGTGGAACCTGGGGCTGGTAGCGATCCTGACGGCGTTGTTCGCAACGCGACTGCTGCTGGTGTTCACCCATCTGGGGCTTTTTCGCGAGCATCCGTTCTGGCTGCTGGGACTGATGAGTGTCCCGAACACCTGGTGCGTGCTGGGTGGCGTCTTTGTGGCCCTTTTGGCGGGTTTGCTCTATTCGCTCGCCGAGGGCTTGCCGCTGCTGAGGACCGTGGACGCGCTTGCGCCGGCGGTGGCGCTGGCCTTCAGTATCAACCGCGTCGGCGCGTTCTGCGGCGGATCGGCATGGGGCACGCCCACCAGGCTGCCGTGGGGCGTGACGTACCGCAGCGTCGTGGCGTATCTGTGGTATCGTGTGCCGCTGGGTGTCAGGCTTCATCCGGTGCAGATCTACGATGCGGCCGTTTCGCTGGCGATTTTCGCGCTGCTGATGTGGATGCTGCGCCGCGGACTCACGAAGGGACCAGGTGAGGTAGCGGGGGCATGGCTGTTTCTGTATGGACTGAGCCGTTTCTTCCTTGAGTTCTTGCGCGGGGATGCGGGGCGCGAGCCGTTGTTTGGCGGCGCTCTGACGCTGGAGCAGGCGTTGGCGACTCTTGCGGTGCTATTCGGCGGTGCACTGTGGCTACGAAAAGACCCTGCGGCAACGAGCCCTGCTGGCCAGCTGCCATAAACTCATCGATAAATTGTCCAGGTTGACGGAGTAGTGATGCGGCTGACGGGCAGGATCGGATTTCGGGGTCGGATCCCACACTTGCGTGTTGTTGGATTTCGCTGCGGTGCTGGTGCGTTCGGCAACTACGGCATGGGCAGGTCCGCCCTTTCAGACCGACGATCCGGAGCCGGTCGACTTCCGCCACTACGAGTTCTGCCAATCGGCCAGTTATCGAGCACGCCGATAGAGACCGACCCAACCGGGCCGGCGCTCGAGTTCAACTGGGGCTTGGTGCCGAATGTTCAGCTGCATGCAATCTTCGGGTGGGGCGAGGCGATTCCGTCGAACAGCGCTGTCTATGCGCCGGCGGGCATTGGTCCGAGCGCGTACGGCCTGGTCGATACCGAGTTAGGGGCAAAGATCCGCTTCATCAAGCAGACGAAGATACGGCCGGAGATCGGCTCCTTCACCATGTGGAACTACCGACGGCAGTCATGCGAAGGGCTTGGGCGTGGGGCGCGTGTGGTACCGCCTGCCTGTGTGGGTGCAAAAAGACTATGGGCGACTGGACGACCTATGGCGGCGCGGGCTACACGCTGATCCACCAGACGCAATAAAGCAGCTTTCCATACGCGGGATGGCTGCTGCAGAGGAATATCGGGAAGAAGTGGACGCTCGGGGGCGAGGTTTTCTCGCACGCGCATGAGGGGCTGGCGACGCCGCAAACGCAGGCCTCAAAGCTGGTCGACCTTGGCGGCTACTACTACATCAGGAATCCTGGACTGCAGATTCTTTTCGCGTATGGCCACTCGGTCTTTGGGCAAACGGAGAACTATGCGTACCTTGGCTTGTACCAGACCTGGGGAAAAGACAAAGGCGGCGCGAAAGATTCGAGTAATAAGAGCGAAAAGGCCGACGATGGCGGGCATGGATTACTAAGCCGCATGCTTGCCGGGCGCTGACTGCGGGCGGGATCACGTTTCAGGGCTGTAACGCGGGACGATCACTGACTCCTTATACTGGACCCAATGACGTGGCGACTGCATCTCTATTTCCTGTTCATGGTGTTTTCCCTGTCACTCGCGGCACAGTTGCCTGCGGGCATGCCGCAGCCGGTGTTTTTGTGGCCGCATGGCGTGCCGGATGCATTGGGCCAGAGCGAGGCGGATTTGCCACGCCTTTATCCGTTTCTGCCGAAGGCGCCCTCGACGAGCACCGCTGTGCTGGTGATTCCGGGCGGAGGCTACGAACATGTGGCCATCGGACATGAAGGTGTGCAGATTGCAGGATGGCTGAATGCGCAGGGTATACCGGCGTTTGTGCTGGATTATCGCGTCGCGCCCTACCGCTACCCTGCGCCCATTGAAGACGGGCAACGTGCGATGCGGCTGATTCGCGCTCATGCGGCGGAATACGGGATCGATCCACACCGGATCGGCGTGTGGGGATTCTCGGCGGGCGGCCATCTGGCGTCGACGCTGGGAACGCATTGCGACGCGGATGCAGTTCCCGTGAAAACCCCCGACGAGGCGGACGCGCAAAGCTGCCAGCCAGATTTTATGGTGCTCGCGTATCCGGTGATCAGCATGCAGTTGCCGGAGACGCATCCTGGCTCGCGGATGAAGCTGCTGGGGCCTGATATTGATGCGGCGCTGGAGAAGCGGTATTCGAATCAAATGGCCGTGAATGCTCAGACTCCGATGACGTTGCTGTTTGCGACGACGAAGGATCCGGCGGTTCCCGCGCAGAATAGCCTGGATTTCTATCAGGCACTGTTACGAAATAACGTTCCCGCTGAAATGCACCTTTATGACTTCGCGAACCACGGCTGCGGTTTGTGCGGGTCCATTGTGCCGCTTTCAACCTGGCCAACGCTCCTGCGGAACTGGCTGGTGCAGCGGGGTTGGGTTCCGACGACTGCGCCTCCACCGCCGGCGCCCATGCCCAATCTACCCTCCTGGATTCCGGGACTGAAAGGTCCGGGCAAGCCTGCCGGTCAGCCATAATGAGCTTGAATCAATCGTGACCATGACGGTTACGTATGCAGTTCCCGCAGAGGCGGCGAAGCAGCGCCTGGACGCATGGCTGGCCGGCCAAATCAACGGCGTCAGCCGGGAACGCGTGCAACTGCTGTTGGAGCAGGGCAAGGTCCGCATCGCGGGAGTGATGCCACGTCCCTCGTATCGATTAAAGGGTGGTGAAGCGGTCGAAGTTCTCGGCGATCCGGTACCGCCGCCGTTGAAGGCTTTTGCTGAAGATATTCCGCTCAGCATCGTTTATGAAGATGACGACATTTCCGTGATCGACAAGCCCGCAGGCATGACGGTGCATACGGGAGCCGGCGCGACGGAGCACGGCACGCTGGTGAATGCTCTGCTGTATCGCTACAAGGCGCTTTCAACCGTGGGCGGCGATCAGCGGCCAGGAATTGTGCATCGGCTGGATAAGCAGACGAGCGGGCTAATCATTGTGGCGCGCAACGATGCGGCGCACGCGCGGCTGGCGGAGATGTTTGCGCAGCGAAAGATGCGCAAGACTTATATCGCCCTGGTGCACGGACAGCTAAAGCAGGATCGCGGCACAATTGATACTCCGATTGCCCGCGACTTGATGCGGCGCACGCGCATGACCACGAAACGGAACGCCGGCGCGCGGAGTGCAGTCTCGCATTACACGGTGATGAGGCGCATCAGCTCGGAGTTCGGCTCATTCACGATGGTTTCGGTGCGCATTGAGACGGGGCGCACGCACCAGATTCGCGTTCACCTGGCTTCGATAGGACATCCGATGGTTGGCGACACGCTTTATGGTGCGCCCGCGCGGCTGACGGAAGCGGGGGCAGAGCGGCAGACTGGGGAATTGATGTTGAAGCGGAACTTTCTGCATGCGGCGGAACTGGAGTTTGCGCATCCGCGGACGGGGGAGATGATGCATTTGACTTCGGCGCTGCCGCCAGAGCTGGAGAGTTTCCTGGGTAGTCTGGAGGAAGCAAACGGCACAGAGCTCAGAGCGCAGAGCTCAGGAACAACCAATCGCCTCAGGAGGGCGAAGAAATGAAGGTTCTGTATACAGCGGATGTAACGGCGGAAGGCGCGCGGCATGGGCATGTGCGCAGCTCCGATGGATTGCTCGATCTGGAACTGGCGTTGCCGCCGGGGATGGGCGGCAGGGGCGACAAGACGAATCCCGAGCAGTTGTTTGGGGCGGGCTACGCGGCCTGCTTCGGGGGCGCGGTCGAATACCAGGCGCAGCTGGCGAAGAAGAAGACGGGCGTGGTGAGCGTGCGAGCGCGTGTAGGGGTTGGTCCGTTCGACGAGGGCAAGGGCGAGGGCTTCACGCTGCGCGTGGAACTGGATGTGACAATTCCGGAGCAGGATCAGGCAAGCGCGGAGGAGCTGGTGGCGGCGGCGCATCGGACGTGCCCGTATTCGAATGCGACGCGGGGGAATATTGAGGTGGTGGTGACCGCGCACGGTGGGAAGTGAGAAAGAGCGGATCGCGAATAGAGGTTAGCGTTCAGGACCGGGCGTAGCCGTTGCGTACCATGGCTGTATGCGGAGCGAACGGAGGCTGGCCGCCTATCTGGCGCTGAGCGTTGGGATCGTCGCGATTTCGTGGTCAGCGATTTTCGTTCGCTGGTCGAGGATGCCGGGAGTCAGCTCGGCGTTCTATCGCATGATTATTGCAGTGCCGGTGTTGTGGGCGGTGCTTCCGCTGCAGCGCGCGGGGCGCCGCCGTCTCTCGATGCGAACGATCTGGATCGCCTTTGCCGGCGGAGTTTTCTTTGCAGGCGATGTTGGGTTTTGGAACGTTGCGGTGATGCATACGTCGGCGGGCAATGCGACGTTTCTAAGCAATGTTTCTCCGCTGTTTGTGGGGCTCTTTACCTGGATGCTGACGCGGAAGCTGCCCTCGGGGCGATTCTGGGCGGCATTGCTGGTCAGCACAGTGGGAAGTTGCCTGATCGTGACTGCCGATCTGCGTCACGCGTTCTCGCGCTCGTCGGCCGATGGCCTGGCCGTGGTTGCGGCGGTTTGTTTTGCGCTGTATCTGGTCATCACTGGCCAGCTGCGCGCGAAGGTGGATGCGGGGATGCTGCTGGCGTTGTCAACCACCGCGAGCGCCGTCACGTTGTTTATCTGCGCCGCCGCAGGGCATTTCTCGCTGGTGGTGCCGGGGTTTGGTCCGCTGTGGGCATTGCTGGGACTGGGCTTGGTATGCCAGGTGGGCGGCTACTTCGGCCTTACGTATGCTCTGGGCCATCTGCCGGCGACCGTGACGTCGATTCTGTGGCTGACCATCGCGCCGGCGACGGCAGGATTTGCGTGGATGATTTTTGGCGAGCGCATGTCGCCGATGGAAATAGCCGGTGGGGCGCTGGTGCTGACGGGGGTTTGGATTGTCGGGCGGCGGGAGAAGGCGGACGTTTCGCGGGTGGAGGAGCTGATTCCGCCGGTGGCGCAGGTTTAATTCCTACAGCTTCTGCGACCGCTGAACATCCCGCACGCCGGGGAGTCTGCGGAGGGCCTGGACGAGACGGGTCAAGTGCCGCACATCTTCGGCGTCGATGACAAATTCGATGGTCGCGTCGCCGGCATCGCCGGGATGCGTTTCCATGGTGCGGATGTTGGTGTTCTCGTCGCTGATAACGGCGGTGATTTCCTTGAGCATGCCGGCGCGGTCGTCGCAGCGAACTGTGAAGCGAACGGGGTAGGTCTGGCGCGCGCCGGCCTTATCTTCAGGGCTGCGGGCCCACTCGACGGAGATGCGTCGGTCGGCCTCGTAGAGAAGGTTCTGCACGTTGGGACAGCTGCGCGCGTGGACGGCGACGCCCTTACCGCGCGTGACGTAGCCGATGATTTCTTCGCCGCGGATGGGGTTGCAACATCGCGCACGATAGACCAGCAGCTCGTTCTGACCTTCGACGATGAGCGAGTCCGATCCGCTGGTGGCGGCGACGCGGCGGACCGCATCGGCGCCGGGAGTGGCGGGAGCAGATTCGGTTTCCGCCGGCTGATGGATGAGCCCGGGTGCGAGGCGGTTGAGCACCTGCCGCGCCGAATACTTGCCGAATCCGATGGCGGACCAGAGGTCGTTGGGCGTGGCCACGCTGTAGTCAGCGGCGACGCGGGCGTAGTCGGACTCCTGAAATTGCGACAGGCTGACTTTGTACTTGCGCGCCTCGCGCTCGAGCAGCTTGCGGCCGATTTCAATAGCGCGCTCGCGCTGATGCTCGTTGAGCCAGTGGCGGATTTTGTTGCGGGCGCGCGGGCTCTTAACGAATGTGAGCCAGTCGCGGCTGGGCGTGTGGCCGTTCTGCGTGATGACTTCGACGATGTCGCCGTTGCGCAGTTTGGTGCGGAGCGGCACCATGCGCCCGTTGACGCGTGCGCCGACGCATGTGTTTCCAACTTCGGTATGGATGGTGTAAGCGAAGTCGATGGGGGTGCCGTCGCGGGGTACGACGACGACTTTGCCCTTGGGAGTAAAGGTGTAGACCTCTTCCGGGTACAGGTCGATCTTGAGCGTCGACAGGAACTCGTTGGGATCGGTCATGTCGCGCTGCCACTCGACAAGCTGACGGACCCAGGCGAGCCGCTGCTCGTCGCGCGCGCTCACGGGCGAGCCGCCGGACTTATATTTCCAGTGCGCGGCGATTCCTTCTTCCGCGATGCGATGCATTTCTTCGGTGCGAATCTGAACTTCGAACTGGTGGCCGCCCTCGCCCATCACAGTCGTGTGCAGTGACTGATACAAATTCGGGCGCGGCATGGCGATGAAGTCCTTGATGCGGCCGGGGACGGGACGCCAGATGCTGTGGATGATGCCGAATACCGCGTAGCAATCCTGCACGCTTGAGGTGATGACGCGCAGAGCGAGAAGATCGTAGACCTGATCGATGGAGGTTTGCGATTTCACCAGCTTGCTGTGGATGCTGTAGAGGCGCTTGATGCGCCATTCCACGCGGGCCTTGATGTTGTTCTCGTGCAGGCGTTCGGAGAGCAGCCCTTCAACGCCGGCAAGAAACTGCTCGCCCTCGGAGCGCCGCGCCTCGATGGCCTCGTGGAGCTGCTCCCACGTGATGGGATCGACCCAGCGGAAGGCAAGGTCCTCGAGTTCGCCGCGCAGTTTGCCCATGCCGAGGCGATGCGCGAGCGGCGCGTAAATGTCGAGGGTCTCGCGGGCGATGGCGCGCTGGCGCTCGGGCGCCAGATGCTCGAGGGTACGCATGTTGTGCAGGCGGTCGGCGAGCTTGATGAGGACGACGCGCACATCGCTGACCATGGCGAGGAGCATCTTGCGGACGTTCTCAGCCTGGCGGTCTTCGCGATTGGCAAACTGGATTTTGTCGATTTTGGTCACGCCTTCGACGATGTGGGCGACCTGCTCGCCGAATTTCTGAACGATGTCTTCGGTGGTGACGGGCGTGTCTTCGACCGCATCGTGGAGGAGGCCGGCGGCGATGGCGGTCGAGTCGAGCTTCATCTCGGCGAGGACGAGCGCGACTTCGAGGGGATGCAGGACGTAGGGTTCGCCGGAGGCGCGGAGCTGCCCGTCGTGATGCTCGAGGCAGAACTTCCAGGCATGGCGGATGATGTCGAGGTCGTCGGAGGGGCGATTGGTGTGGACGGTGTCGAGCAGCCGGCCAAACTTCTCCCGGAACAGGTCAGGGACCCGCTCTACGGGGAGCGTGGTGGACTGGACAACCGCCATAATCCATTATAGGCGGAAGTTGCAAGGCAGGCTTGAAGTGTACAGGGTACAGGGCTCAGATCACAGATCGCCAACGCGACTGTCGGCCTCATATCGAGCCCATCGGATGGCGGGGGGCGTGCACTGGTGCCGTCAGTTCGCGGTAAAGGCCGGCCGCACTCATTTTTCGATCGAAAATCATCAAATTTCGATTGGGCATCGCTCCGCCAACCACGGGATTGACGAGCAGACTGACGAGCAGGGACAGGGTTAGGCCATGACGGGTCACGTGGTACTGCAGAACAAGTTGCATGAGCCTAGCTTCAATCGGTTTTCCGTCCTGCAGCAAGGCGGACCTGAACCGATACTGACTCACGGCATTCACGCTGCTCTCATCGAACGAAGGATCGGTGCAGTGAATGACACGGACGTCGTGTGGATAGCCCTGAATCCCGACAAGCACAGACATGGAGCATAGTCCATCGACCTGTCGGATTCGGGCATCGTCGGAATAATCCGCGGGACGCCCTCAATCAATTGTGGAGGCGTGACATGCTTCGCACCGTCCTCATCGCAGGGTATGGGCCGTTTGTCGTTGACCGGTTGTTTGGCAGACGAAGCAATGGCCAGCCAGAAGATGAATGCTGGAAGCGAAATACCGTGCATTTGTCACGCTAAGAGGAGTGCTGGCCGAATTTTATCTCCGATTCCAGGCTCGCGTAGCCAAATCACTGCGCGTGAGACTGCGTTTCGATCCAGGCTGTGATTCTGGCGTCGAGGACGTCGAGGGGCAGGGCGCCGGAGTCGACGACCTGGTCGTGGAAGGCGCGGAGGTCGAACTTTGGGCCGAGGGCTTGCTCGGCGCGGGCGCGCAGATCAAGGATTTTGAGCTGGCCCATTTTGTAGCCGAGGGCCTGGGCGGGCCATGCGATATAGCGGTCGCACTCGGCGTTGACGGTGGAGTCGTCGAGGCCGGAGTGGGCGTGGAAGTAGTCGACCATCTGCTGGCGCGACCAGTGCATGGAATGGACGCCGGTATCGTCGACGAGGCGGATGGCGCGGAAGATGTCGGCTTCGAGACGGCCGAAGTCGGAGTAGGGATCCTGGTAGAGGCCGATGTCTTTGCCGAGGTGTTCGGCGTAGAGTCCCCAGCCTTCGGTGTAGGCGGTGTAGTGGAGGTAGCTGCGGAACTTAGGCAGGCCGGTCAGCTCCTGGGCGATGGATATCTGCAGATGATGGCCGGGCAGGCCTTCGTGATAGGCGATGGATTCAACGTTGGCGAGTGAGCGGTGCTCGAAGTCGTAGGTATTGACGAAGACGGTGCCGGGGCGGGAGCCGTCGGGGGTGCCCTGCTCGTAGTAGGCGGGGGCCTGATCTTTTTCCATGAAGGCGGGGACCGCTTCGACGGTTAACGGGGCTTTGGGGAGGCGGCCGAAGAGGGTGGGGAGTTTGGGGCGCATCTTGTCGAGGTCGGCGCGATAGAGGTCGAGGAGGGCGTCGCGACTGGTTGGGTGCTGTTTGGGGTTGGCGGCGATGGCTGCGCGCAGAGCGGCGATGTCGGGGTAGCCGAGCTTTTTCGCGATGACGAGCATGTCGGCTTCGTCGCGGGCTACTTGGTCTTCGCCGATTTTGTGAATCTGGGCGGGAGTCAGGTCGGTGGTGGTGCTTTGTTTGACGCGGAAGGCGTAGTACGCGTCGCCGTCGGGGAGGGACCAGACGCCGGGATCGGCGCGGCCGGCGGGGATGTAGGTGGCCTGAAGGAATTTTGCGAAGCGCTGGTAGGCGGGATAGACCTGCTTGGTGATGGCGGCGATGAGTGCGTCGTGGATCTGGGTTTGGTCGGCGGCGGAGATGGCAGCGGGGAATTTTTTGAGCGGCTGTGCGAAGGGGCTGTCTTCGGGCTTCTGGGCGAGGAGCGCGTTGACCTGGACGAGGACTTTTTCGAGGAGATATTTGGGTGGGACGCGCTGGTCGTCGATGCCGGTGAGCATGTTGCCGGTTATCTGGCGGAAGGCGGTGGGGACTTTATTGAGGCGGGAAATGTAGTCGTCGTAGTCCTTCGCGGTGGTGAAGCTGAGGCGAGGGACGAGCTGCGCGAGGGAGAGATGGAGGCCGTTGAACTGGTTGACGGGCATCTCCCAGGGCTTGAAGGCGGATTCCTCCTGATCTTCGATGAGCTGGCGGACCATGAGGTCTTTGCTGAGGACTTCCTGGGGGTCGAGGCCGGCGGTGTCGATTTCGCCGAGGCGGCGGAGGTAGTCACTCTTGCGGGCGAGCTGCTGGTTATAGGCTTCGACGGAGTAGTCGGTGAGCTGGTCATTGAAGCGCTTGTCGCCGATGGTGGAGGCGAACTCCGGGGAGTGGCTGAGGTTGTCTTCCCAGATTTGGGAGAAGAGGTCGTTGAGGGCTTTGCGATTGGCTTCGAGGTTGGGGGTCTGGGCCTGTGTAGCGATGACACATGCGAAGAGCAGTGCGACAAGGAAGACTCGGCGGGACATTGGAGACAGGATACCGGAGCGGTTAGTCCGTTGTTGTTTTGTCGACTTCGATAGACCGAACTATGCCGTCGCGGAAATCGACTTCGACGGTATTCTCCGACGTATAGGGAATGTCTTTGATGGTCAGGTTGTGTTCGTGCTCGTAAAGGGCGGCATCGCCCCTGCGAGCGGATGGACGGCCGAGAATATTCTCCACTGCGGCTTGCTTGATCCCGAGCCGAATCGCGATGGGCAGTCGAACGTCAGTTGCGGGCGGCAACGCCTGACAGCGATTGTCCAACTGTGCACTCGGTTCCAGCCGCTGCCATTGGAAGCTGCCGACGGATGGCCCATCGATTTCGCCACTCATTAGCCAGAGGACCCAGCGACCGCTGGAATCGCGTCCTGCAAGGCACAGCCACGCGAGAAAATCAGCCGCGTCGCCTCTTTTCCCGATGGTTCCTCCGAACTTGCGCTGCATGTCGATGAGTTTCGTCTTTTCGAGCCTGATTTCTGTGCCGTCGATATGGAGGGACGAGATCATTTCCCTGGGAACGGTAGCGGGCAGGTTGCCGGGCCAATCGTTCGACGGTGGGGCCCAGACCATTGCACCGCCGGATTGTTGAGGCTGCGGAGCGGTCTGTGACGTAGCACAGGCTGTGAGGATGAAGGGGAGAACGCAAATGGTGGGGAAGTTCATTGGGTAGCCCGGACTAACCGGGGGTTTTGATTCCTTTGCGGAGCATGTCAATGGATTTTTGAATGCGGGCTTTGAAGGTCTCTTCTTTCTTGGCTTCGGTGACCCAGCGGACGTACTCCTTGCGGTGGGTGTAGCTAAGTTTCTCAAAGTTAGGCAGGAGCTTTTCTTTTTTCAGGAGCGCGGCGAATGGGGGCGGAATCTCGACGGTTCGCTCCTGTTCGTCCTTCCAGACCTGGACTTTGATGGTGTCGCCGATTTGCTTGCCGGTCTGCTCCTGAATGGACTTGAGGATGCCGAGCATGTGCTGCTGTGGGCCGCAGCGCATGAGCGAGCCGGCGTAAGGAATGCCGTCGAAGTTGGCCTGGATGGGGACTCTGCCTTTGGCGCCAAATTCTTCTTCGACGTCGTAGGGAAAGAGGACGAAAGCTCCGCCGCCGGGGCCGGGTTCGATCTTTGCGGTGAAGGTGTATTTTTTCATGGCAGCAAGTTGGCAGGTTAGCAGGCTAGCAGGTTAGCAAGTTAGCGGAAAAGGGGTCAGCGAATTGCCAGCATAAGCGAGAGGCGAGCGAGAGACGAGCGGAAGGCGAGCGGAAGGCGAGCGAGAAGCTATTAGCGAGAGGCGCTTAGCAAAAGGCTGTTAGCGAGAGGCGGCGTTTAGCGAAAGGCGATTAGCGAGAGGCGTTTAGCAAAAGGCGTTTAGCAAAAAGCGTTTAGCCGGAGGCGTTTGGCGAACGACTCTTAGCGCTGCTCAGGCGACGGCTTGCTGAATCTGCATCTGTTCGCTATTTGCAGCGGGACGGAGGGGCATGGTGATGGAAAAAGCCGTACCTGTATGGCGGGGACCGCATTGGCTGCGGACGCGGATATTCCATCCGTTGCGGCGGATGATTTCGCCGGTAACCCAGAGGCCGAGGCCGGTACCGGTTTCACCCTTGGTGGTGACGAAGGGCTCAAAGATGGCGGGCAACAATGCAGCGGGAATGCCGGAGCCGGTGTCGGCGATGGTGAGGCGGAGACGGGAGGAGCGGTCGGCGGGATTCTGAGCGGAGACACGGATGCGCAGGCGGCCGCCGTGGCGCATGGCATCGACGGCGTTGCCGATGATGTTGGCGATGACCTGGCGGAGTTCACCGGGGCTGGCGAGGACGGTGGTGCTGGGGGTATCGATCTCGAGCTGAACACCGATGCTCGCTGCGATGAGGCGGGAGTTGTAGAGGACGAGAACGGAGCGCAGGGCGCCGTCGACGTCAGTGTCGATGGGGTGATTGGGCTCGCGATAGAAGCGGAGGGTTTGTTTGGTGATTTCGGCGACACGGGCGAGTTCGTGGTCAGCTTCGGCAAGGTATTTCTGTGACAGCTCGTGACTGGGGCTGGAGCGCATGAGGAAGAGGAGATTGGTGACGGCCTCGAGGGGGTTGTTGATTTCGTGGGCGATGCTGGCGGCGAGGCGGCCGGTGACGGCGAGTTTTTCAGAGCGGCGGAGAGCGTCCTGGGCGCGGGCGTACTGCTGCATCTGATCGCGAATCTGATACTGACGCTGGCGTCCGCGGAGCGCGATTTCGAGGGTGCTGAGGAGGGTTTCGGGGCGAATGGGCCGCTCGAGGAAGAAGACATTGCCGAGGGGACGGCGGAGTTCACGCAGGCGCTCGCTCTCGACGGTGACCTGACCTCCGACGGTGAGCAGGATGAGAGGGAAGTCGGACCAGGGAGGCTGCTGTTCGACAATGTGGAGCAGATCGGCGATGCCATTGCCGGTGAGGGCTTCTTCGGAGATGATGGCGGCGCCGGCGCCGACGTTGATTTCACTGCGCAGCTCGGCGAAGGAATCGGCGACATGACAGGACTTGCCGCAGCGTTCGAGCAGACCCGCGATCAGGAATTTGTCTTTGCCTGTGGGCGCGAGAATGATCGTGCGGAGGTCATCGGAGGGCGAATTAGTCTCCGGAAACAGAGGCACCCTCCCTCGCTGCGGATGTGTGGATGAGGCTGGGGACGCCTGTGAGTACGCCTTCAAATTCGGAGAGGGGTTTACCGACCCTGACTTCGCCGTGATCGAGCAATAATTCACGGATGGTGCGTTCGTGGGGGCCGGTACGCTTTTTCAGGACAGAGAGCGCGCGGCGCAGCTCACCGGCTCTCTCGAAATAGCGGAAGAGCAGGATGGTGTCGGCGAGATAGCTGACGTCTACGGGCGAATGCATCGCGCTGCCGATGACGCCGGACTGGGCAAGTGTGATGATGGTGGCAATTCCCTGCTGCCCGGTGTAGGCAAAGAGCTCATGCAGCTGCATGGCGAGGTACTGTTCGTGGGGCATGGCATTGAGGAGGCCGTTGAGGCTGTCAATGACAAGGACCCGCAGATCCTTGTGGTCGACGAGGGTGCGAATCCGTTCGATGAATTCACCGGGCGAGAGCTCGGCCGGATCGACCTGTTGAATCTGGAGACGGCTGCTTTTCAGGGCGGAAGCTGGATCCATGCCGAGACCGGCGGCTCGCTCGACGAGGCTGCCGATGGATTCGTCGAAGGTAAAGACCATGGCCATTTCGCCACGCTGAGCAGCGGAGTAAGCATAGCGGAAGGCGACGGTGGACTTACCGCAGCCGGCGGGGCCAGTCATGAGAGTGCTGGTGCCGGCGTCGATGCCGCCGCGGAAGAGGTCGTCGAGTTCTTTCAGGCCGCTGGGCACGGGGGTCCGCTCGAATCCCGGCTTGTGTTCGGAAGCGATGAGGCGGGGAAAGATGTGCAGGCCGCCGGTACGGATGACGTAGTCGTGGTAACCCTCGCGAAAAGAAGAGCCGCGGAGTTTGCGGATCTCGATGCGGCGGCGTTTGATGCCGTAGTCCTGATTGAGGCTTTGCATGACAATGACGCCGTGGGCGATGCTCTGGAGCTGGAGATCGGCAGTGTCGCCGGAGGTGCGGTCGTCGAGGAGCAGGACGGTGCAGTTGCGGCCGGAGAGATGGCGCTTCATGGCCAGAATCTGGCGGCGGTATTTAAGGGGATCGCGGGCGAGCATGCGCAGCTCGGAGAGCGAATCGAATACGAGGCGTTGAGGCTTAACGTCGTCGACCTGTTTCAGGATGGAAGCGATGGTATCGGCAAGCTCGACTTCGGAGGGGTGGAAGACGGTGTACTGGGCTTCGGGCTTGAGGTCGTCCTCAGGGGGAACGAGCTCGGAAATGGGGAGCAAGCCGGCCGGCCAACCGTGAGATCTTGCGACCTGGATGAGTTCCTCTTTCGATTCGGAGAGCGTGATGTAAAGGACGCTTTCGCCATTACGGAGACCTTCGAGAAGGAACTGGAGAGCGATGGTGGTTTTACCGGTGCCGGGGTCACCTTCGAAGAGGTAGAGGTGGCCGGCGGGAAGACCGCCGTGAAGGATGTCATCGAGTCCCCGGATGCCGGTTTTGAGGCGGGGGGGGAAGGGATGGCTGTTCTTCGGGAAGACGGGGGCGTTTGGAGCGGAAAGCTCTGAGGACTCCTGAAATGTGAAGTTACCTGTCACCTTTCTTCTCCGAGAAATCGCATCGGCAAATGGCCGAGAGCTGGGTGAAAACTCGAAATTTCGATGCGGGGTTTTAAGGAGCGGTTGTCCAGACGGAGGTAGGCGAAATGCGAGCCACGAAGGAGCGAAAGGTTATCGAAGAAGAGCTTTCAGCGGAAGGCTATTCGCGAAATGTTGTTAGCGAAAATCGTTTAGCAAGGAGCTGTTAGGAATGGGGGCGCATCGACTGATCCTCCGAGGAGGAGGGAAGGGTGTAATTTCGGGTGGTTAGTTGCCGTTTGCTGCGTTTGCGGGGTGGTCTGAGTCGAGGAGGCGATAGAGGGTGGAGCGGCTGATGCCGAGCATTTTGGCGGCGCGGACTTTGTTGCCGTTGGCCCGGGCGAGGACGCGAGTGATGTGGTGAAGGATGGCGCGGTCGAGGTTTGGGTCTTCGGCGAGGTGATCGGATGCGGGAATCGCGATGGGAAGCGGCCACTGTAAGTGGGGAATATCGAGGGGACGAATCCACTGGCCAGGACATTCCAGGGCGGCGGCGGCGATGATGGATTCGAGTTCACGCACGTTGCCGGGCCAGGAGTGGGAGTTGAGGCGAGCGAGAGCGCCGGGGGCAAAGCCGCGGAGGGGCTTTTGATTTTGCTGGCTCCAGCTGCGGAGGAAGAGTCCGGCGAGGAGGGGAATGTCGTCTTTGCGATCGCGCAGTGGGGGAAGGGCGAAGCGGATGGCGGTGAGGTGACTGGCGAGGTCGGGGCGGAATGCGCCAGCGGCGGCGAGGCGACGCAGAGGCTGCGATGAGCCGGCGACGAGCTGGAGAGGGGGGAGAGGCTTTTTTGTACGCATGCGCTCATGAGCGGCGCGCTCGAGAAAGTCGCGGAGGGCGCGTTGCTGTTCGGGAGACAGTTCGTCCACACGGGAGAGATAGATGAGGCCGGAAGATGCTTCCTTCCAGATGGAGTGGAACTGGTCGAGGAATTCGGCTGCGATGGAGGGCAGGAAGGGGCCGGAGGCTGCGGGACCGAGACGATGGAGGGTTTGTGCGGCGAGTAGTTTGCCCGAGCCATGTTCACCCTCGACGTTGACGAGGCGGAAATGGGGGGCGGTGCTGCGCATGCGGGCGAAGAGCTGCTGCATGACCAGGCTGCGGCCAGCCATGGGGCCGAGCATCCAGCGTTCGGGGTGGAGAACCTCGGGCTCGAGAGCAGCGAGGTCGAGGGCTTCGGAGGTCTGAAGCGCAAGTTGTTTCGGCTCGTCCGTCTCGAACTTTGCCAGATACACGGTACTTTCCTCTTACTGGAGGTGTTATCGGCAAAAAGAGGACGAGGATGAACACGGGAGGGAGAGGCGCGAAAACGGGTTGCGCGTCGAGGCGAGAGGCTCGTCCGCAGTGCAACCGGTTTTAGCTGATGGCGCTGGCGCGAGCTGAGGGTTGATCGGAAAAGATCTTGCCGTCGCGGATATGGACAACGCGATGGGCGTACTCGGCGATGTCGGGCTCGTGGGTAACGAGAACGATGGTATTGCCTTTTTTGTGGAGATCGTCGAAGAGGGCCATGATCTCCTCGCCGGTTTTGGAATCGAGGTTACCGGTTGGCTCGTCGGCGAGGATGATGGAGGGATTATTGACGAGGGCGCGGGCCACGGCGACACGCTGGCGCTGACCACCGGAGAGCTCATTGGGCTTGTGGTTCATGCGGGCTTCGAGGCCGACGGCGGTGAGGGATGCTTTGGCGCGCTGGTCGCGTTCGGCGGCGGGGGTGCCGTTGTAGATGAGGGGAAGCTCGACGTTGTGAAGGGCGGTAGCGCGAGCGAGGAGATTGAAGGTCTGGAAGACGAAGCCAATTTCCTTATTGCGGATGCGGGCGAGTTCGTCGTCGTTGAGTTCGCTGACGAGATGGCCGTTCAGCCAGTATTTTCCTTTGGATGGCGTGTCGAGACATCCGATGAGGTTCATCAGGGTGGATTTGCCGGAGCCGGAAGGGCCCATGATGGCGACATACTCGTTCCGGCAGATGCGGAGGTTGATGCCCTGGAGAGCCTGGACCTGCTGCTCGGAGCCCATGTCGTAGGTCTTCCAGAGGTCTTCGACGACGATCATGTCGGCGGGGCACGGGTTGGATGCGGACCGGAGTTCCGCTTCGGTTGATGTTTCTGCCGCCATTAGAACTCCTGTTGCCATGCTGGCTTTTACGCGCTGAGGCTGGTCGTGGTTCCCGTTGCTTACGATGAGGAGGACGAACTGGATGTCTGGGGAGCTGCGAGCGTAGTGTCCTGCTTGACCAGGGCTCCTTCTTTCAGGTCGCGCAGCACGTGATAGGTGCCGGTGACGATGCGGTCGCCGGACTTGATGCCACCGGTGACTTCGATGTCGGTGGCGCCGGTGATGCCGGTGGTGACGGGAACGAAGTGGACGCGATCTTTGCCGTTGGACTTTGTGACCACGAAGACGCCCTGCACCTGGTTGGAGGGCTGCTGGGGATTATTGGTGGCTGCAGAGACCGTGGAGGATGGGGAGGCTGAGCCGGCCTTGAGCTGCTTTGGATCGCGCATGGTGAGCGCCTGAATGGGAATTGCAACGATGTCATCCTTCTTTGCCGTGGTGATCTTCGCGGTGCAGGAAAGACCGGGGCGCAACTCGTCGGATGGGGCGTCGAGAGTGACGACGACCTTGAAGTCCTTGGCTTCTTCGACGCCGCTGGTGGATTGACTGGTAGCAACGCCGGAGGAGCGAAGGAGAGCCTGGTCGCCGACTTCGGTGACGTGGCCTTTGAAGATTTTGCCAGGAGCGGCATCGACGGTGACGTTGGCTTCCTGGCCGTTTTTGACATTGACGATGTCGGTCTCATCCACTTTGACTTCGGCGGTGATGATGGACATGTCGGCGAGGGTCATGAGGGTCGAGCCTTCGGTGTTCTGGATGCCCTGTACGACCATTTCACCCTGGCGGACGGGTTCGTTGGTGACGATGCCATCGAAAGGGGCGACGGCGATGGTGCGGTTGAGGAGGTCCTGGTTGACACGCAGATCGGCAACCTGGGTCTGGAGGTGGCCGCGGGCGGAGGCGGTTTGGGCCCTGGCTTGAGCGAGGCCGGCGTCCGCCTGGGAGAGGGTGGCGACATCGAGATCGTAGGCGGCCTTTTTGGCGTCAAAATCCTGCCTGGACATGACCTGGGCCTGAAAGAGGGCCTTAGCGCGATCGAAGTCGAGCTTCTTCTGTTCGAGGTCGGCTTTGGCGTGATCGACATTGGCCTGGGCGGTTTTTTCCGCGGCGATGTAGGAATTGATGTCGGTTTTGGCGGCGTCGATCGTGGCCTGCTGCGCCGCGACGTTGGCTTCCTGCTGCACGTTTTCGATGGTGGCGACGATCTGACCTTTCTTAACGTGGTCGCCCTCGTTGACGTAGAAGCGGGTGACGCGGCCCATGGCATTAGCGCCAACGTTGACGTAGGTCTTGGGCCTGATCTGGCCGGTGGCGCTGACCACGGAGACGAGATTTTCTTTGGCGACTGTGCCAATGAGGACCTTGGTGTAGCCGGACTGAGCCCGAACGACAGTGAGCCCCACAACCGCGGCAAGAACGAGAACGGCAGCGACGATGATCAGAATCTTTTTCAAGGCAGTTGTTCCTTCGCGAGGGTTACGCAATTCCGTTGGCGGCGGTTCCGCCGTTTTCCCGGCGACGCGATCTGGCCAGGTCAATCTTTCATGCGGGCGAGTCCGTTGAGCTGGAATGGGGGCGATTCCAGGAGTTCGGGTGTTCGCACGGGCGACAGTAAAGTTGCCGAGAAAGATTCCATCACATGATAACAGGTTGGAGGGGCGATTCGTCTTATGTAATCGGGCAAAGGGAAGGTTCGGGGGCAGGGTTCGGCAACGCAAGGAAATGCTTGAAAGGGCTGGTCCGGGCTCGTAGAATGAGCGTTGTCTCCCAAGGAGTAACATCGTCGTATGTGCGGGAATCGGTTCTCCCTCCAATTCGCGTTTCTGATTGTCATGCTGGCTGGAGCCGGGTGCGTGGCGGTCCATGCCCAGACGCAGTCGTCGGCACCGGCCCAGGACTCGGCGCAAAGTTCACAGGGCAGTAACGGACAGGACAATCAGGATCCGCTGAAGCGGCAGCTTTCCGACAAGGAGCGGTTCAGGCAGCAGAAGGAGCTGCACCACGAGCTGGAGTCGGCCTACCGGAAATGGCTGGATGAGGATGTGCGCTGGATCATTACAGACCAGGAGAAGAAAGCCTTCCTGAGCCTGAGCAACGACGAGGAGCGGGACGCGTTTATCGAGAATTTCTGGCGGCGGCGGAATCCGAATCCGGATTCGCCGGAGAACGAATTTCGCGAGGAGCACTATCGGCGCATTGCTTACGCGAACGAGCACTATGCCGCGGGCAAGCCGGGATGGATGACGGATCGCGGGCACATTTACATTGCGTTCGGGCCGCCTGACAGCACGGATTCGCACCCCAGCGGCGGCAATTACGAGCGACCTCTCGAAGAAGGCGGCGGAGAGACATCCACTTACCCATTTGAGACCTGGCATTACAGGTACCTCGAAGGGATCGGGGAAAACATCGATATTGAGTTTGTGGATCCGTGCATGTGCGGGGACTACCACATGACGATCGACCGCTCTGAGAAAGACGCGCTGCTGCACGTTCCCAACGCGGGCCAGACTCTGTATGAACAGATGGGTATGGCGAAGAAGTCCGATCGGTTCAAGGGGGGGCTTGAAGATCTGGGACCTGGACCGGATTCGTCGACGAACCAGTCGAAGCAATTCGACCGCATGGAGCTGATGGCGAAACTTGAGGCGCCGCCGGAGATCAAGTTCAAGGACCTCGGCCTGGCGGAATTTCTGTCGAGCCACAAGGTGTTGAACGGACCGTTTTTCCCATTCGAGGTGCGTACCGACTTTGTAAAGGTAACGGACGACACGGTGCTGGTGCCGATTACGCTGCAAATCAGGAACCGGGACATCACGTTCAATACCAAGGACGGGGTTTCGAAGGGCGACGTCACCATCATCGGGCGGGTTTCGACGATTACGGATCGAGTGGTGCAGAGTTTTGAGGAGCCGGTCGAGGTAGAGGAGCCTGCGGAGTTGCTGCCAAGAACCCTCAACAACGCATCGCTCTACTGGAAGGCGTTTCCGTTGCGCCCTGGGCGGTATCGTATCGACATCGCGATTAAGGATGTGAATAATCCCGATCACGTTGGGGTGTGGGCGCAGGCGATTACGGTTCCGCGGTACGACGACGATCGGCTTGCGGCATCTTCGCTGATTCTGGCTGACTCGATGCATCGTGTGCCTTCGAAGGACATTGGCGCGGGGTCGTTCATCATCGGGAACACGTATGTACGGCCGCGAGTGACGACCAACCCGGCGGCTCCGGCTATGTTCCATCGGGATCAGAATCTGAATTTCTGGATGCAGGTTTATAATCTCGGCCTGGACGAGAAGAGCAAACAGAATAACGTCAGGGTCAGTTATCAGATTCTGAATACGACGACGAACAAATCGATTCTGGATGCTCAGGAAGACTCGAAGAAGCTGAGTACCAGCTCGGATCAGTTGACTCTGGAAAAGACCCTCCCCCTTGCAGGCCTGGAGCCTGGGAAGTACATTGTGAAAATCAGCGTGTCAGACGATGTGACGCAACAGCAGATTGCGCAGTCGGCGCCCTTCACGGTGGAGTAGTCAGAAGGACGATTTTCGGGGGAAAGAGCGGCCCGGAACAGACGCGCCTCAGTGGTCACAAGAGCCACGGGGTATATAGAATTTCAGGGAGCAGGGCCAGGAGCAAACCTCAGATACTGATTCAGTGAGCAGACGTAACACAAAATCCGGCGTAATTCCGATCCTGGCCGTGGCATTGTGCGCGGCCGGAAGCACGGCGAGCGCTCAATCGACAAATAATCTTACAGGTTTAGTGCGGGACAGCCGCGGCATCCCCCAGGCGGGCGCGGAGGTTGAATTGCTGCGGCCCGATTTTTCGGTGGTGAGCGAGGTCTTTACCGACGACCGCGGCCGTTATCGCATGGATGCCGTACTCCCGGGGATCTACGAGGTGAAGGCTTCGGACGCTTTATTCCTGCCCACGCTGCGGGAGAATCTTCGGGTGTTGAGCGGGTCGAAGCTGGTGGTGAATCTGACCCTCGACACTTTGTATGAGGCATTCCGGTGGCTGCCAGCCAAGCCTCGACCGGCCGATGAGCCGAAGGATGACTGGACCTGGACGCTGCGACTGTCTGCGAATCGGCCTTTGCTGCGACTGCTGCAGGATGGTCCGCTGGTGGTGGTGACGAACGGGGACGGATCGGCGCCGGAACTGAAGGCTCGGGTGACGGTGCGTGGCGGGGAGAGCGGCTTCGGAGATGGCGGTGTGCACAACGATTTTGAGATGGAGCGGGCTCCCGACGACGGACGGGCGATGATCTTCCGTGCCGATCTGAGCCAGGCTGAGGAGCCGGCTCTGAATGCGATGGCAGGCTACGAGCAGCAGCTTGCGCCGGGACGAACCTTCCGTACGGTGGCGGCGGTAGAGGCTCGACCGGATATAGCGGGAGGTCCAACGAGCCAGGGACTGCAGGCGATCCAGATGCGCACCGGGGAAACCCTGAATTTTGGGGAGGCAGTGCAGGCGGAGTTTGGGGACGAGACCGAAGCCATTCATCTGGGAGACACGTTGCTGGCGAATCATCCTTTTGCCGCGGTAACGGTGAGGCGCGGGGGTAAATTTGTTTCCTACCACTTGTCCACGGCGCCGGGAATCCGGCAGGTGGACGACCTGGACCGCGCATCCACCGTGGAACCGGTGCTGGCGGAACGGGAGGGCAAGCTGGAGCTGGAACAGGGCCTTGACGAGGAAGTTTCGGGTGGGAAAAGCGATGGCGCGCTGCACGTAAAAGTGGCCGCGTGGCACGAGCATGTGGAGCATCCGGTGGTGAGCGGAGGCGGCAATATCTCGGCGGGGGATTGGGCCGGAGGCAATTTGCTGTATGACGAATCCAGCGATCTGGTGCGCGCGAGCGGAGAGAGCTTCACAGGCAACGGGATGCTGGGTGAAGTGGAACAGCGGGTGAACGGGAGCACGTGGATTTCATTCGATGTGGGGCTGGGGGATGCGCTGGAGATGGGTGAGGCTGTGCCGCGTTCAGAGAGTCTGGGCCAGGAGCTTCGCGGCATGAAAGCCCATGAGACAGCGATGTATGGCGCGGCAGTTCATGGCAAGGTGGCGGTCACGGGGACGCTATGGCAGACGTCGTACCGCTGGCAACCGCCGCGTACGGTGACGCCTGTCGATTCATTTGCCACGGGAATCCCGGACGCTTATCTGAGTCTGATTGTGCGGCAGCCGCTGCGCTATCGGCGAGTGATTCCCAATGGAGTTGAAGCATTGGTGGATGTTCGGAATCTGCTGGCGGAAGGATATCGGCCGTTCGTTTCGAGCGATGGCAGCACGCTCTATTTTGCAGAGGCGGCGCGATGCGTCCAGGGCGGTCTCTCGTTCACTTTCTGAACAGGTTTTGGGCGTTTGCGCCGACGGAAATCCGGGACGGGGAAGAGCCGCGAGACGCGAGGAGACACGAAACTGCTGTGCTATATTGATGAGGGTGCGGCGGATATCTGCACGTCTCGCGGGGCTTCCCGCCCGGCCGACCTACCGTGGACGCGTAGCTCAATTGGCAGAGCATTCGACTCTTAATCGACAGGTTGAAGGTTCGATTCCTTCCGCGTCCACCAATGACGTGGGTTCTGTGCATCCTGAAGAAAACCGTGTGCCAGCCAATTCTCCTTCATTGTTATTGAGGTCGATTCACTCCGTGAGTCCGCTGCATTGATGGCGATTCTTGCGGACGCCTTGCGGCGACTGCGGCATGTGCTCGGTATTGACCGTGCTGTGGGCTTCACTGTCATGGCGCGAAGCTGGAGCATTCTGTCCGGAGCGGTCACAATCCTGTTGATCGCGCGGTTTTTAACATCGGCGGAGCAGGGTTACTACTATACGTTTTACAGTTTGGTTTCCATCCAGCTTGTATTTGAACTGGGATTCTCGTTTGTAGTTCTTCAACTGGCGGCCCACGAAAGTGCACAATTAAAAATCGGGCCGCGGGGTGAGATCTCCGGAAATGAAGTAGCGCACTCGCGGCTGGCGTCGATCCTGCAGAAATCGGTACTTTGGTATTCGGTGGCGGCGCTGCTGATGGCGGTGGGGCTAGTGATCGCAGGATTCCATTTCTTTTCCGCACACCGGCAAGCGTCCGATGCGGTGACGTGGAAGCTGCCCTGGATATGCACAGTGGTGGCGATCATCTTTACGTTTCAAATGGACCCGGTGTTCTCGTTTCTGGAGGGCTGTGGCTTTGTGCCGCAGGTGGCGCGCCTGCGGTTTACGCAGACGGTGACCGGAACCACGTTGGCGTGGATAATCTTCGCGGGGCATCGCGGACTTTTTGCGCCGGCGGCGCTGATTGCCGGGCAGGCGCTCGCGGGATTCGCGTTTGTGTTCTCGAAGAGGGATCTGCTGCTGGGGCTGCTTCGACACCGCCCCGGCGTCCACATTGTGGGCTGGAGTCAGGAAATCTGGCCTTTCCAGTGGCGGGTGGCGGTGACGTATATCTGCCTCTATTTCATCTTTCCGCTGTTCAGTCCCGTGCTGTTTGCGTATCGGGGGGCGGCCGAAGCAGGGCGCATGGGCATGTCACTTAACATTGCGACCGCGCTCGGCGCTGTCGCCTCGGCGTGGATTAACACCAAGGCGTCGCCATTTGGAAACATGATCGCTCGCCGTGATTTTGCCACGCTGGATCGGGTGTTCTTCCGAACCCTCTACCAGTCGGGCGGGCTGCTGCTGGGAGGGGAAGCCGTCATCGTGGGGGCGCTGTTTTTTATTACATCGAATTTTCCCCGACTGGCTGTGCGCATGCTACCGATTCCACTTTTCGCGTTACTGCTGCTGGCAATCTTCCTGAACCACATTGCTTACAGCGAAGCAGCTTATCTCCGTGCGCACAAACGCGAGCCGTTTGTGGTCATGTCTGTCATCGTTGGAGTGCTGACTGGCATAAGTACTTTACTGACTGGCCGGATATGGGGGGCTGCCGGGGTGGTGGTCGGCTATTTTTTGTGGGGCGGGGTGTTTTACGTGACGGGGGGGACATTTATCTTTTTCAGACTCCGCCGCCGGTGGCACGCTGAATGGAGCAACCCAGAATCGGCATATCAGGAGTTGGTATAATCGCGCCATCCAGAAAAACCAGGAGCGTTGAAGGGCTTCAGCCCGCGACCGTGGTTGTGGAGGGGAGTTACGTTCTCCTGGGCCGAGAGGATGTGATTTGTAATGGCTGAGCGGATTAAGGCCGCGCTTCTCGGGCTCGGTGTTTATGCAGTCCGCCGAACCTCCGATGACGAGGTTCTCGATCTAATCACGAAGCTCAGGCCGCAAGACTGCGGTAAGGAGTTAATTCGCATCGGGGGCGAGGGGGACGGCGGGTACTTGATTCCCGACGATCTGGATGGAATTGAATATTGCTTTTCTCCAGGGGTGAACACGGTTTCCGATTTCGAAAATGAGCTTGCGGACCGGGGAATCAGATCCTTCCTGGCAGATTATTCAGTCGATGGGCCAGCGATTCCGAGGGCGGAATTCTGTTTCGACAAGAAGTTCCTCGGCGCTTCCGACCATGGGAACTACATGACGCTTGAATCCTGGAAGGATAAGTATCTGAAGGAGTATTCGGGCGATCTGATTCTGCAAATGGATATCGAAGGCTGGGAGTACGAGGTCATTTTCAGTGCGCCGGACAGCCTGCTGGATCAATTCAGGATCATGGCGATCGAATTTCATTACCTCGACCGTCTGTTCGATCCGGTGACCTTTCTGCTGATGTCTTCTTGTTTTGAAAAGATACTACATCATTTCTATGTGGCTCACATTCATCCGAATAATATTGGCCCCTCTTTCAAAGCTGGAGCTGTGGAAGTCCCCAGAGTTCTGGAGTTTACTTTTATCAACAAGCGCCGAGTGAATTCGCCCAAGCCGCAGCTAACTTTTCCTCATAAGCTGGACGTTGGTAACACCGGACAGCCAGCCGTGAAGCTGCCGGATTGCTGGTACAAGACTGCTGACTGAGGCAAAGATTGAACGATACGGTAGATTCACGCCCTGTCTGGCATGCGCGTCGCTGGCTGCGCATACCGAAGGCATACGTGAGGTCACTTTTACAGCTGGCTCTGCTTCTTCTCGGGTACGTGCCCTCGCACGCTCTGCGTAAGGCCGGCTTGAGGATGTATGGAGCCAGGATTTCGCCGAATGCGCTGGTGTATCACGGATGGTGGATCGTCGCTCCGTGGAGATTAACGATTGGCAGGAGTTCGGTGGTGGGGGATCACGCAATTCTGGATGCTCGCGCGGGGCTGACGATTGGGGAGAACGTCAACATATCGACGAAGGCTGCGATATGGACGGGACAGCATGATTACCAGTCGCCGGATTTCGCCTATGTGGAGGCGCCAGTTCGTATCTGCGACTATGCATGGCTCAGCTTTCGAGCTACCATTCTGCCCGGAGTAACCGTCGGTGAAGGTGCTGTCGTGGCTGCCTGCGCGGTGGTCACGAAGGATGTAGAGCCATTCACGATTGTGGCGGGCGTCCCTGCCAGGGTTATCGGAACCCGAAATCGAGATCTAAGATACGATCTGCGCCGGGACTGTAACTATATGCGCTTTATTTAGGTGAGATTTGAAGACTGTGGCGTCGAATTCACTGATCAGCATCGTGACCCCGTCTTTCAATCAGGCGGAATATATCGAGGAGACTTTGCGGTCTGTGGAGCTGCAGAGTTATCGCCCGATTCATCAGATTGTGATCGATGGCGGCTCGACGGACGGGTCGGTGGAATTGCTGCGGCGCTGGGACCAGCAGGAACATGGTCCCGGATACTACTTCGAATGGATTTCGGAGCCGGATCGGGGTCATGCGGATGCTCTGAATAAGGGGTTCGACCGGGTGCGGGGCGAATTTGTGGGATGGTTGAATTCGGACGATGTCTACTTTGATCGAAAAGCAGTCTCCCGAGCCGTGGCTGCCTTTTGCTCGCATCCGGAGGTCGGCGTGGTCTTCGGGGAAGTAGCACTAATCTCGGAAAACAGCGGGTTGCAGATGATCATGTGTTATCCGAAGTTTAGATACGAACGCGCTTTACGTGGGTATATGGTTGCACAGCCGACGGTTTTCTTTCGGCGCGCGGTCACCGACAAGTATCGACTGGATCCCACCCTCAGGTTTTCTATCGATTTCGTATATTGGCTGCAAATCGGGAAGGAGTATCGGTTTCTGAAGATTCCTCATATTCAGGCGGCCGACCGCGATCAGCCCAGACGGATTTCTCGGGTTAGCTCAGAGGCAATGAATGAGACGATGAAAAAAACGTATGCGGCCTTTGGAGTATCGAAGACGCATAGCCGGATAGGGTTGTTACTGGACCTCATGCTGCTGAGACTTCTGAGAATCACGGCATTGTTTCATTTGTTGCCGCTGCTGATGGCGAGACGGAAGGAAGACCTGGCATTTCCGATGTGGATCGACGGGGCCGGGCGAATATTGAAGCGCCAGCTGACGATGAGAGCCAACAACCGGGCCAGCCTGGGACCGAGGCCATACCAGACCGGTTCGGGGAGCTGAACTTGGCTGCGTGTTTCCTGCTCAGTGAACTGCGTTTTGAAAGAAGACACTTGCAGTCGCGTGGCGGACTGGGAGGATGAGCGAGTGAGTAGTGGGCGGGCACTCTACATTTCTCCCACCGATATGTGGGCGGACAATGGGATGGCGCACGGGCAGAGGCAGCTGCTGGCCGCGCTATGCTCGCTCTATGAGTCGGTGGACCTTCTCTCCGCGGGGGCCTCGATCCGCAGAGCTCGCGCATGGGTGAAAGATGCGGGCTTTCGGGTGAATGTGCTGGGTGGATTTTATCCCCGGCTGGTTCGCTCCAACACTGTGTTGTGGTACGGTGGCGGGGTGCTGCTGTGCAACAAGCTTCGATGGATGGACCGGTTTTATTTTCCATTCCGAACGCCGCTGCCTGCATCCTGGATCGAAAGATACAGTACGATTGTTTGCTACTACGCATGGCATCACAGAATGTTGCGCCTCGAGAGGGCGGGAGCAAAGGTGGTGGTGGATACGGGAGATGTGATGGCTGACAGGCATCAACGCACAGGCGCGCGCCGGTGGATCACGCTGACAGCCGCGGATGAGGGCGCGGTGCTGAGGTCGCCATCCCGCTGTCTCGCCGTATCAGAGGATGACGCGGACGAGTTTGAGCGGCTCTACGGGTCTCGTCCCCGCGTGTTGTCATTTGTGCCTCAGGGTTATCGTGAACTCATGAGGGTCGCATCGAGGGAGCGGCCGCGACGCGTGGGTTTCATGGGCGCCCCCAGCTATGTCAACGAAGAAATCCTGCGCCTGCTGTCGAATCCGGAGTTCTTCCGACCCCTGCGTGAGGCGGGAATCGAAATGCTGGTTGCGGGGGGCATTTGTGAGACCGCGGATGCCGCCGTGCTGCGGTCGCTGAGGGAGCAAGGGGTGCGGATTCTGGGCCGGGTGCAATCCGCAGCGGAATACTATGGGCAAATTGCCGCGACCGTCAATCCGGTTGGTCCGTCGACGGGTGTGAAGATCAAATCGGTAGAGACGCTGGTGGCGGGTCGAAGCCTGATTACCACCCGATGGGGCGCAGATGCGACCTTGGCGAGAGCCTTTCCTGGGCAGGTGACATACATCGAGTGGCCAATGGATGCTGAGCGACTGGGGGAAGTGTGCGTTCAGGTGGTGCAGCAGGCTCCTGCTGACAACCAAGGCGCTGCGGAAGCCTATGTGCGTCACGCGACGTGCACCCTTGAGGAGATGCTGCGGGAATGAGACACCTGTCGCTTCCGCATTTCATCATTATCGCAATCCTGTTTTGGGGGCTTCCTGGGATCTTTGTGGCCGGGCAAGAGGTCGTCCTGTATATCATCGCGGCTGTTCTGCCGGTATGGTGGTTCGCGCGAAAGCGGATTGAGACCCCGCCCGCTCTGCAGCAGCGATTCGGCGCGACAACCTGCGTGATCCTCGCTGGAGGGGCGATCGCCTATCTGATCGCCGACGCTTTATTTGGACAAAAGCTATTTCAGCAAAACCTTTTCCTTGTTGGCAGCGTGGCAATCGACGCTGTGGTGGATCAGGCCAACCTTGGCGTGGGCGAAGGACGTGGAGTTGTGGCGCTGCTGGGAACACTCACCATGCTCTTGCCGTTCTGCCTGATCGATGTTGCCGAGCGCGCGCCGCGGTATGGACGTTGGGCTCTGTGGTGCGTGGCCATTCTACTGCTTTTTTATGAGGTGACGAGCAGCCGCGCGATGGTGCTGCTTGCGGTTATGTCGATCGTGCTGGCGCGAACCTCTAACTGGCGGAGGATTGGTTTGGCCGGCGCGCTCGCGTTGGGAGCTTTCACCGTTGCCAGCGCGCTACGCGGCGATTACAGCAATCCTGGAAGCCCGTTGGCTGCGGGGATGGCTGGTCCTTATATCAACCTGCTATTGATGATGTCATCGCACTGCGGGTCGGCGCCATGGTACAGCTTCCTGTTTGAGTTTCTGAAGAAATTTCTCCCGGGCTTTCTAATTCCAAAAAATGTATTTTCTTTCAACATCGAAATGTCGCTTTGTATCTATCCGACCGTGGACAACAATGTAGTGTCAGTTTCGATCTTCACTTGGCTGGGTGAGATTTTCTACTATAAACCTTCCATACTGACGGCGCTGGTTGGCGGGGCGCTGATGGGAGGGATGGGCTGGCTGGTGGATCGGCAACTTGTGAAAAACGGACTCTTCTCTTCCCGCATGTATGCCGGGTTCGCCTGCATCATGATGCTGCGCTCGCGAATCCTGGATTTGATGTCATTTCTGATTGCGCAGGCAATCTTCCTGCTGGTTTGGCCTTACTTTTCCGATCTGGCCCGATCCCTGCGATTCCTGGCAGTCACGACGGTTCCAGGAGGTGCAGCATCGCCGCACAGGGAACTTTCGTGAGCGGCAGAGCAGCGATTGTATCGCTGCGCTTCAATCCAGCTTTCATTCAGCACCTGATTGCCTATGCGAAAGCGGTGAGCGAGCTGGGAATGGAGGCGGAGTTTCTGCTGGATCCGCCCTATTCTAGGTTTCCAGAACTGGTGGCGGCTGCGCCCATCGTGGAGTTTCGCGGGTTTCCCGTCAGCGCTTCATGGGATTGCGCAATCCTACTGAATCCTGCTGTCAATAACCGTAAGCTTGGACTGGAACTGAAACGCTCCGGCACTAAAATCCTCTACGTTTACCACGAACCGTGGCATATGTCCCTGGACTACCTGCGTAACGAGGGAATTTCTTCCGCAGCCAGAGCGATACTGGCCCACCGGATGACCGTGCCGGTGCTCAGGCTGGCCGATACGGTTATTCTGGAATCGCACTTCGGTCTGGAGATTTACCGGAGCGGAGATTTTCGACATAACCCCAAAGCGGTTTATTTTCCTCAGATCTACGATGATGATACTGTAGGGCGGGGGGCGGAATTAATCTCGCAGAAACAGTTCTTTAGTTTTATAGGCAACCCGTGCCGCGCTCATGGGTTCGATCAGTATCTGGCTGCGATCCGCCACGCTTTGAGTAGCGGTATGGATGTGCGCTTCCTTATTGCCTCGCGGTTTGCCCTGCCGGATTCGGTTCACCGGGATCCCTTACTACGTCAAAATGCCGATCGGCTGGAATTTCGTTGCGGGCAGCCTTTAAACAACGATGAGATGAATCGTTGCTATGCTGAAAGTTTTTGCGTGTGGAATCTCTATCGCAGGTCCACACAAAGCGGGGTTCTGCCCAAGGCACTTATGTTTGGCACGCCGGTGATTGCGAGTACGGCGGGTTCATTCCCAGAGTTCGTGCGGGATGGCGCGAACGGCCGCTTTGCCGATGCCGAAGACCAGGGAAGCATCTGGGTCGCTGCGGACGATATGCGGCAAAACATAGCAGAGTATTCTGAAAATTGCAGGAAGACGTTTCTTGAGGCGTTTTACTACAAATCCTGGTTAACCGACCTTCGACGACTTCTGTCGTGAAGCGAGAGCCTGAAAGGGCTCATCAAAGGACGGCAGAGAGTTTCAGAATCCGAGTCGCTTGAGGACGGAATGGAGTGAGTACCTTCCGAAGCACCAGAGCGCCTTCATTGCAGGCATGTGTTCTATCTGCCGGTATACTTTCCACGTCCTGCGCGCCATGCGGGTCTTGTCGCTGGACACTGACGCTGTGGAAACACGATACAAGGCCAGAGCTTGCTGGATACCCCAGGCGGTTACGCCATTTCTCAGCATCTGAAGCCAGGCGATGTAATCTTCATGTCCCTGAAAGTCTCTCTCCGGCATCATTTCAAAGGGCGGGATCAACTGCCGGTCCAGGACTACCGTGAGACAGCCGATGAGATTGCCGCCCAGCATATCTTTGTAGCGGACGCGCTCCGGAATTCTGACTGGAGAACTGAGGGATCCATCAGGCATAAGGCGTCTATACGAACTAAAGCAGAACCCGGCGCGATTCCTCTTCATGAATTCGATCTGAATTCGGAGCTTGTCCGGGAGCCATAGGTCGTCGCTATCGAGAAGAGCGAGATACTGTCCGCGCGCCGCGCGCATTCCGACGTTGCGCGCATTCGCAACACCGCCATTGGAAATGAGGGTAATGACTCGGATCCGGGATTCAGCAGCGGCAACCTGCTGCGCAAGCGAGCGTGTACCGTCCGAAGAGGCGTCATCGATAATAAGCAGCTCCCATTTCTGGAACGTCTGAGCGATCACGGAAGCAACGGTTTGGGCAAGAAACTGCTCGCAATTAAAGGCGGGCGTTATTACAGAGACCATGCCCTGGACCCAGTCCGGTGCATGTTCCGGATGCGCACAGCGCGAAGGTTGCCCGGCGGCCCACCCGGCGACCTGCTCCGATATCGAAAGCGGATGATTCGAGTTGCTCACGGGACCGAGTTGTCCTCCTGTCGGGTTTGGTGAACCCGATGGCTCACGCGTTGAATCTCTTGGCGCAAATCCAATCATATCGCCGGTCTGACTGGTCGAGGCTAAGGTTCCTAGATGAGATAGAATCGCAATTGCAGAGATGCCAGAGCAAGGATCAATGGGGGATTGCGGTGAGCGGTTCAAAGGCCGCAAAATCCGGAACACAGGACGGGATGCTGTGCACAGGTGTGGCAAACGATCGAGGAGTTCAGACGGTGTCTGACCGGCTGAGCGCAGCCAAGGGTACTCTGCGGGTTGCGGCCAGGAAGCTGGCGCGGCTAACGAGCGCGCGGCGACCGATGTTATTCCCTACTTATTCTCCGGAAATCGCCAATTATATCGAACGATATCACGACGATGTGCGCTACGCGGCGGTTGCGCTTGCGGTTCAACGCCTGGGTCAGGAGCAGATAGAGGGAGCATTCGCCGAGCTGGGGGTCTACCAAGGCACAACCAGCGCGTTTATTCATCGGCTTGCGCCTGATCGACATCTTTATTTGTTTGACACTTTCGAGGGGTTTCCTGAGCGGGCGCTCGATGGAGTTCCGGACGAAAGGTTCCGAGACACGTCTCAGGAGGCGGTGGCCAGGTCCCTTGGCGATACCAGGAACGTCGAATTCAGAAAGGGCTTTTTTCCGGAAACCGCAGCAGGGCTGGAGGACAAAACCTTCGCCTTCGTTATGCTCGATTTCGATCTTTATCGCCCGGCGATCGATGCTCTGCAGTTTTTTTATCCGCGCCTGGCGAAAGGCGGTTACTTCTTCATGCATGATTTCAATTCTCCGGAATCCGATCGCGCCATTTCGCGAGCAGCGCGGGACTTTCTGGCCGGCAAACCAGAGAGCGTGATCGAGATTCCTGACCGGTACGGTTCGGCGGTGTTTCGGAAAGCTGGTCTTTGATGGTCGAACCCCGGAGCGTATTGGTTCTGGGAGGGTCGGGGTTTATAGGCACCCGGCTGGCTCCCTTGTTACAAAAGCAGGGGTGGGGGGTGCGTATCGGCGATCTTCGCCGGAGCGAGACGTTTCCCGATCTCTGGACAGAATGCGATGTTACGAGCCGCGAGTCGCTTAAAAGAGCGATGGCGGGTGTTGGCGGGGTCATTAATCTGGCTGCCGAGCACCGCGACGATGTTCGGCCGGTTTCGCAATATCACGAGGTCAATGTGGAAGGGGCGAGGCAGGTGTGTCTCGCTGCCGATGACAGCGGAGTCGAGAAAATCGTCTTCACAAGCAGCGTGGCTGTTTATGGGTTCCAGGCGAAGCCTGTCGATGAAGAAGGGCCATTCGAGCCATTCAATGAGTACGGCAAGACGAAGCTCGAGGCTGAAGGCGCGTATCGCGCATGGGCCGCCGCCGATGGGGCGCGCACACTGGCGATTATTCGCCCCACGGTCGTTTTTGGCGAGGGGAATCGGGGAAACGTTTATAACCTGCTGCACCAGATCGCTACGGGCAAGTTTCTAATGGTAGGCGCGGGAAAAAATGTTAAGTCGATGGCGTATGTGGGTAACGTAGCTGCATTTGTGGCTCACGTTCTTACAATGGGGCCGGGTATTCACATTTATAACTACGTAGACGGACCCGACATGGATACCAGGACCCTGGTTGAGCACATAAGGCAGTGTCTGGGCAAGGGCGGCAAAATGCCGCGCATTCCGAAAGGGATGGCGATGGCGGGAGGCCATGTGCTCGATGCGGTGGCTCGAGTATCGGGGAGGAAGTTTCCGATCAGCGCCATTCGGGTGCGCAAATTCTGCGAGAGCACGCAGTTCCATGCCGAGCGTGTGCGAGCGACGGGATTTGTGCCGCCTTATTCCCTGAGCGAGGGGCTGGCTCGCACCATTCAGTGCGAGTTCAAGACCATTCAGACTGCAAGCAACGGATAACTGAAGGAACCGTACCATCGCGGCTTATGGCAGGGCGAGGGGATTTGCTCCGATAAAATGGAGCTATGCTGCAGCTCTCCGGCGCGGGGAAACGATTCGGACCGCGACTCCTTTTTGAAAATGCCGACTGGCTGATTACTCCAACGGAGAAGACCGCTCTGGTGGGGGCGAACGGCACGGGCAAATCGACTCTGATGAAGATTCTGGGCGGGATGGACTCGCTCGATTACGGCAGCGTGCAGCGGATGAAGGGGATGACGATCGGCTACCTGCCGCAGGATGGCCTTGCGCTGGCGGGGAGAACGGTTTTCGACGAATGCCTGAGCGTTTTTGACGAGCTGCGGGCGATGGAGCGCGAATTCGAGACGCTGGCGCATGCGCTGTCGGAGCTGGATCCGGAGAGCGACCAGTATGCATCGGTTGCGGACCGGTTTTCCGAGGTTGAGGGGCGACTCCGTCATCACGATGTGTACGCGCTCGATGCGCAGGTGGGTGGGGTGTTAACCGGCCTGGGATTCGCGAAGGAAGACTGGACGCGGCGGACGGAGGAATTTTCCGGCGGTTGGCAGATGCGGGTTGCGCTGGCGAAGCTACTGCTGCAGAAGCCGGATTTGTTGTTGCTGGACGAGCCGACGAACCATCTCGATCTGGAGACGCGGAACTGGCTGGAGAACTATCTGGTGGCGTGGCCCAACGGATACATTCTGATTTCGCACGACCGATATTTTCTGGATGTGACGGTCAATAAGATTATCGAAATATGGAACAAGGGGCTGCATTTTTACCACGGCAATTACGAGAAGTACCTGACGCAGAAGGCGGAGCGGCGGGCGCAGCTGGAAGCCGCATACAAGAACCAGCGCGAGCGGATCGAGCATCTGGAAGTCTTCATCAATCGGTTTCGGTATCAGGCGACGAAGGCGAAGCAGGTGCAGAGCCGGGTCAAGGAGCTCGAAAAGATTGAGCGGATCGAGATACCGCTGGAGGAGCCGGTGCCGCATTTTTCGTTTCCACAGCCGCCGCCTTCTGGCAGGACAGTGGTCGAGGTTACGGGGCTCTCGATGCAGTATGGGGAGAAACGCGTTCTGGAGGATGTGAATTTTACGATCGAACGCGGGGACCGGATTGCGCTGGTGGGGGTGAACGGCGCGGGAAAATCGACGCTGATCCGTTTACTGTCGGGGCAGGAAACGCCGACGAAGGGGACGCTGAAGCTGGGTCACAATGTGGTTGCGGAGTACTTCGCGCAGGATCAGTACAAGGTGCTCGACCCAGCGGCGCGGATGCTGGACGACATTGGCAGAACAGCGCCGAAGGTTGCGGAGAAGGATCTGCGGAGTTTGCTGGGGTGCTTTCTGTTTTCCGGCGATGACGTATTCAAGACGTTGGGCGTGCTGTCGGGCGGAGAGCGGAATCGATATGCGCTGGCGCGGATTCTGGTGAGCCCGGCAAATTTTCTGCTGCTGGACGAGCCAACGAACCACCTGGATCTGCGCGCGAAGGATGTGCTGCTGGAGGCGATCGGGAAGTTCAACGGGACTGTGATTTTTGTGTCGCACGATCGCTACTTTATCGATGGGCTGGCGCAGAAGGTTTTCGAGGTGGAGCGCAACGATGATTCAGCGCGCGGGTCCCAGGTTCACGTGTATCCGGGCAATTACGAGGACTTTGTGTGGCGGAAAGAAGGTGGGGCGCAGGCTTTGGCTGCGGAGACTGCTGCGGCGGCGCCGGTGATTGAGGCGCCGGTTGTGATTGCGACTGAACCCACAAACGGGGATAAAACGCGGCGGGTGAATCCGATCAAGCTGCGGCAGATGCAGGAGCGGCTTGCGGCAGTGGAGGCGGAGATTCCGCGCGTTGAGAGTTCGGTGGCGGAGACAGAGCAGGCTTTGGGGGTGTACGTCAGCCAGGATGAGACACTACGGCTGTCCGCGGAACTGAGCGCGCTGCGTGAGTTGCAGGCCTCGCTCAATAGCGAGTGGGAGCAGTTGGCGACGGAGTTACAGGGGCAGGTGGAAATCAGCTCTTAGCAGCAGACAGCGAAGGAGCAGTCAACTGAAGTCCGGTCAGCGAAGAAGCGGTTAGCGGTAGCGAGCGGGGGTCAGTTGCTCTTTGCGGGTGACGATGGCGTGCTCGATGAGGTGCTGCCGGAGTCAGACGAAGTGGCCGCTGGTTTATCGTCCGATTTTGTTTCGGAGGACTTAGCATCGGACTTCGTCTCAGAGGATTTGCCGTCGCCGTCGGCGGAGGCTTTCATCTCGGACTGCTTCGATTTCGAGGCGTAGTCGGTGGCGTACCAGCCGGAGCCCTTGAAGTGGGCGGCGGAGACCGAGATCAGGCGCTCGATCGGGCCGTGGCAGACGGGGCATTCTTTCTCGTCCGGGGCGCTGAAGCTCTGGATTTTCTCAAACTGGTGGCTGCAATTTTTGCAGCGGTATTCGTAAAGGGGCACTGGTTCCTCTGGGGTTTCTGGATGCTATCTCAATTTTAGCGGGTCAAGAACAAAGTACACGTTGCCGAACCAAATCATCACTCGGCGGCTCAAGCCGGCCTCATCCTGGTTCCGGCGTCCATTCAAGAAGGTCTGCGAATGCCGATCGAACTCAACCCACGGAAATTACAAGCGCCCGGTTCAGTCATCGAATGAATTCTATGAGGGGAAGTGCGGGAAAGAACAGCCCTCAATGACCCGTTGCGGCCTGCGTTCCGACGATTGAGTGGGTGCGGATGCTCTCCACTACCATCACCCTAATATTGTCGTAGTCCGCTTTTCCCGAAAAATTCCGGTAGTCCACGCTCTGGTTGTTGTCCCCGCGCCCCGTGATCTGGAACTGCCGATTCCCCGACGCCGCCTCGGCCGCGTGCGCCGCCGCCCACGATTGCTCGTCGAAGTCGTCGCTCTCCACATCGACCTCCCATACCCGCCGTCCATCCGCCTGCCGCACAAGGAACCGGTAATAAGTATGAAATTTCCCCATCGGCTCGAAATACTCCACAGCATCCACGCGGTAGGCCCCCACCGGAAACATCTCGATCAGGAAGCCTGTCGCCTGCCGCGCGTCGGGAGCCCCCAGCTTGTGCAGTTGCTCCAGCATCGTCCGCTCCACATCCCGTTGCTCCTTCATCCCCGCCGCCGAATAGGCCGCCACCAGGGTCGTGTGAATCTTCCAGTTTCCCGGTTCGAGTTGCCGCGCCTTTTCCGCATACTGCACAGCCAGCTGGCCCTGGTAGAGTTCTACCGCAGCTGTTGACGCCAGCAGGTTCGCCGCCGTGTTTCCCGGATCCGACTTCAGAATCTGCTGAAAATCCGTCAGCGCCTGATGCGGCTGATTCCCCTGCAACGCCGCCAGTCCCTGAGCCAGCATCGGGTTCGTCGCGGGCAGGGTTGGCGCCGTAGCCGGCACAGCCGCGCCCGGGCCGGACTGCGCTCCCGTCTGAATCGGATTCTGAGCCCGAGCCGGCCCAATCCCGGCCCAACACATCCAGACGAGTGCGAGAGAATACCCGCAGCTGGTGGTTGACTTCTTCATTCTGGAATCCCCGGATTCACTCTATCGCAATGTGGCGATTCTGAAATCCGAAACGCGCAAGGCGGTCATCAGGTATTCTGAGGCGGGAGCGGTCGCACCGATCCAGCAAGGAGAACGGCCATGGTCTTTCTTGTGATTGGCAGCTTCGTTGTCATTTTCCTGGGCGGAATCATCTGGGCTACCAGCCGCCAACCGGATGAGCACCACTAGCCCTCAAAATCCACTCGAGCATCGGTCGAAAGTGGCATCCCTACCGGCATTTCTTCTTATGGTTTTTCATATCCCCTGACAGCTTTCCAGAGGCCAATGCCTCCAGGTCAAGCCAACGGCAATGAACCGTCGTCACCTCATGCGCGTATGTGATAACTAAGTCATAGACATACGGGATAACACGAAAATACCGTATCGGAATTCCCAGTGGCAGCCAAGTTGCTGCCGATAATCGCTACAGTTGATCAATATCCGCGATAATAGCCAGGGACTCTTGACCGGCGGCCACAGTATCCCAGCTGAAATCGACGCAGGAACCACCGCACTTAGCATGCAGCGCACCTTCCAAACCCGCATTGTCGCCGTGCTGCTGGCGCTCTTCACGGGGGCTGCGATTGTGTGCGCCGGCTTCAACCTGGTCCAGGAAAGCCGCTATCAGTCCCCCACCGATGGCGTGTGGTGGGTCGAAGCCCCCGGAGGACTCGAGGCCCAAAGGGTTCCCGCCGACAGCCCCGGCGAGCGTGGCGGAGTCAAGCCAGGGGATCTGCTGCTGTCGGCCAACAACGTGCCCACCCCCCGCGGAGCGGCCCTGGCGCGCGAAATGTGGCGCACCGGCGCGAACCTCACCATTCATTACACCCTCGAGCGTCACGGCATCCGCCTGCCGGATGTGCCCGTCATTCTGGACGTCCAGGATCGGAGCATCCACCAGGGCTTCCGGTTTATCGCGCTGGTCTACCTGGGGATCGGTCTCTATGTGCTGCTGCGGCGCTGGACCGCGCCCCACTCCACCCACTTCTACATTTTCTGCCTTGTTTCTTTCGTTCTGTATTCGTTCTGGTACACGGGCAAGTTAAACGAATTCGACTGGATCGTTTACTGGAGCAAGATCGGCGCTAACGCGCTGCAGCCGGCTCTGTTTCTGCACTTCGCGCTGGTGTTTTCCTCGGCACGGCGCGAGCGCAAGCCATGGCTGATGCCGCTGATCTACCTGCCGGCCGCCTCGCTCATTGCCCTCCAGGTGATGGCCATCGAGGTCTGGTCGGCAACCGAGGTGCTGCGGCATCGCCTTGACCAGGTGGCAACGGGCTACCAGGCACTCTTTTATCTGCTCGCGGCCGCGGTTTTTTACGCCCATTTCCGCGCGACCGAGGCGCCGCTGGAGCGCCAGCAGCTGAAGTGGCTCACGCGCGGCACGCTGCTCGCCGTTGCGCCCTTTACGCTCCTGTCTGCCATCCCCTACATGGCCGACATCGCCATGCCCGATGCCCTTACCAAAATTGCCGGCATCTGCATGGTCTTTCTCCCGCTCACGTTCAGCTGGGCCATCGTCCGCTATCGCATGATGGACGTGGACCTGATCTTCAAGCGTGGCGTCACCTACACCCTGGCCACTGCGGCCGTCGTCGGCGTGTACTTTTCCTTCCTCGCGATCGCCGGAGCCCTGGCCCAGGCACGGCTGCGCAGCTTCGGCATCTGGGGCCTGTTTGCCGCCATTATTGTTGCCGCACTGCTCTTCGAACCCCTCAAACGAACCATCCAGCTGCGCGTGGATCGCCTCTTCGACCGCCAAAGCTACGACTACCGCAACACCCTGATCACCTTTGGCCGCGCGCTCAGCTCCTTCACCAATCTTGACGCATTGCTGCACGCCATCGTCGACCGGCTACCCCGTACGCTGCTCGTCGATCGGGTCGCCGTCTTCCTGCCGGACTCCGTCGACGGCTCGAACCGGCAGTTCCGCCTCGCCGCCCAGCACGGCCTGCCGGAGACCCTTCGTTCCGCCAATCTCGATCTCGGCTTCCTCGATTTCGATGAGCCCAACGCGGGCACCCACCTGTTCCTCGAGAATCCCCAACTCGCGCTCCATCTCAGTCCCGACGAACAGCGCACCGCCGCTCTTCTCGACATGAACTACTTCCTGCCCTGTCGCGTCGGTGTCCCAGGCGCTCGCGGATGGCAAGGCCGCGATTTTCAGGATCGCACCATCGCCGTCATTGGCCTCGGCCGACGCGCCGGTGGCGATTTCCTCTCCAGCGAAGACATGGAGCTGCTCGAATCCCTCGCCGGCTACATTGGCATCGCGCTCCAGAACGCCCGCCTCTACGCCAGCCTTGAAGAGAAAGTCAACGAGTACGAGCGCCTCAAGGAATTCAACGAGAACATCGTCGAATCCATCAACGTCGGCATTCTCGCCATCGATCCCGAGGAATGCATCGAGAGCTGGAACTCCCAGATGGAGGTCATGTTTGCGCTCTCCCGCAAAGAAGTCCTGCGCCAGCCGCTCGAGATGGTTTTTCCGGCCGAGCTGGTAGAGGAGTTCCGCCGGGTTAAGGATCAGCCTGGCGTCCACAATCTCTATAAATTCCGCCTCGAAACCCGCGCCGAAGAGACGCGCATCGCCAACATCGCCATCGCGCCCCTTGTCTCCCGCGATTTCCGCACCGTCGGTCGCATCATCCTCATCGACGACATCACCGACCAGACCGAGATGGAAGGCCAGCTCGCCCAGGCGGAAAAGCTATCCTCCATCGGCCTGCTCGCCGCCGGTGTTGCCCACGAGGTCAATACGCCTCTCGCCGTCATCTCCTCCTACGCGCAGATGCTCGCCCGCCAACTTAAAGGCGACGAGAAACTCGGACCCCTCCTCGACAAAATCACCCAGCAGACCTTCCGCGCCTCCGAAATCGTCAACGGCCTGCTCAACTTCTCGCGCACTGGAGCAGCCGAATACCGCGAGACCGACGTCAACTCGATCATCCGCGAGACGCTCACGTTGCTCGAACATCAGTTCAGGATCGCGCAGATCGGCGTCGAAACGAGTCTCATGCCCGGCCTCCCCGCCATCATGGGCAATGCGGGAAAGCTGCAGCAGGTCTTCCTCAACCTGTTTCTCAACGCCAAAGACGCCATGACCGGAGCGGCTGCGCATGCCGGCGAACCGCGCACTCTGCGCATTGCCACCGAAGTCAACGGCCACGTAAGCATCTCCATCGCCGACTCCGGATCGGGCATCGCCCCCGAGCATCTGCGCCGCATCTACGACCCTTTCTTCACCACCAAAACCGCGCGCCGCGACGGCCAGCCCCGCGGAACCGGCCTCGGCCTCGCCGTCACCTACGGCATCATTCAGGAGCACTCCGGCAAGATTCACGTGGAAAGCCAGGTAGGCCTGGGCACGACCTTTTATCTCGAGTTTCCGTTGCTGAGGAAACCCGCCCATGTCTGAAGGTACTCTCGCGGTTCCCGCCAATTCGCAAATCGCTGGCTCGGAATCCGCCCCGCGTATCCTCATCATCGACGACGAGGCCGCCATCCGCGAATCGCTCGAGACGCTGCTGTCGATGGAAGGCTACACAGTAGAGAGCGCGGAGAACGGCGAGTTGGGCCTCGAGCGCATTGCGGAACAGACCTTCGATCTGGTACTCCTCGACCTCGCGCTGCCCGGCCGCAACGGAATCGAAATTCTCGCCACTGTTCGCGATCGCGAAAACCTTCTTCCGGTCATCATGATCACAGCCTTTGGCACTGTCAATAACGTCGTCGATGCCATCCGCGGCGGCGCCCAGAACTTCGTTCAGAAGCCCTGGGACAACGAAAAGCTCCTCGCCGATATCCGCGCCGCCATCGCCCGCTACCGCGCTGAAGAAGAAAACGTCCAGCTCAAGCGCGCCTTCCGCCAGCGTTACAACTTTCCCAACATCGTGGGCAAAAGCGACGTTATGCTGCGCATCTTCGACCTTGTCGCGCAGGTTGCGCCCACCCGCTCCACGGTGCTCATCCAGGGCGAGAGCGGCACCGGCAAAGAGCTCATCGCCAAGGCCCTCCACACCAATTCCACGCGCAAAGACAAGCCCTTCGTCCCAGTCAATACCGGGGCGATGCCCACCGATCTCCTCGAATCCACCCTCTTCGGCCACGTCAAAGGCGCATTCACCTCTGCCATCGCCGCAAAGAAGGGCCTCTTTGAAGTCGCCAACGGTGGCACGCTCTTCCTCGACGAGATCGCCACCATGGGCATGGACACGCAGGCGAAAATCCTGCGCGTCCTGCAGGACCGCCGCTTCATGCACCTCGGCGGCGTTCAGGAAATCCAGGTCGACGTCCGCATCATTGCCGCCACCAACGTCGATCTGCGCCAGGCCGTCCGCGAAGGCAAATTTCGCGAAGACCTCTTCTATCGCCTCAACGTTATAGCTATCGAGCTGCCTCCGCTCCGCAGCCGGCGCGAAGACATCCCCGCCCTCGCCCAGCATTTCCTCAAATACTACTCCGAGGAAAACAACCTCCCCCCCCGATCCCTCACCCCTGAGGCCATGCGCGCGCTCGTCGACTACGACTGGCCCGGCAACGTCCGCGAACTCGAAAACGTCATCGAGCGCGGCGTCGTCCTCTCCTCCGGCGGCTCCATCGGAGCCGATCTGCTCCCGGGCCACCTGACCGGCTCCAGTTACTCCTCCAGCTTGCTCGAGCACAGCCCCGACGCTTCCCTCTTCGACATCATGGAAGACATCGAGCGCCGGATCATCGTCGACAAGCTGGAAAGGTGCAACGGCAACCAGACCGAAGCTGCGGAGCAATTCCGCATCCCCCTCTCCACGCTGAATCAGAAAATCAAGCGCCTGAATATCGAAATCCGCAAACGCGCCCGTGACTAGCTTAGCCAGCTAAGTCTCACTCATTCGTTACTAACCTGATCTCTCTCCTCGCCGATGAATCAAGCATGGCGGCTCCCGCTCAGGGAAAAAGCCGCTGTCGGGAGAGAGTCGATGCGCGGATTGGCGGTGGCCGGGGCCTTGCTGGTTCTGAGCGCGGGGGCGCAGGGGCAGGACCTTGGGGACGGGAATATCCAGATTCATGGATTTGCGACCCAGGCGTTTGTGGCAAGCAACAACAACAACTATCTGGGGATGGATACGCGCTCGGGCAGCACCGGATGGACGGAAGCGGCGGTGAACCTGAACGACCAGGTGAGCGATAAGCTGCGGGCGGGGATTCAGCTGCATTACACGCGGCTGGGAGCGTTCGGCGGGGACGACGTGGACGTGGACTGGGCGCTGGGCGACTACCGGTGGAAGCCGTGGCTGGGGATGCGTGCGGGGAAGGTGAAGATCCGGTGGGGGCTCTATAACGACACGCAGGACTACGACCCGGGATACCTGTGGTCGCTGTTGCCGGAGCCGGTGTATGCAGTGGATTGGCGGGCGACGAACCTGTCGCAGCTGGGGATGGAGGTCTACGGGGAGGTGGCGCTGGGGGCTCGCCTGGGACGGATGGAGTACAGCGGCTATTACGGCAACTACAACTACGCGGCGAACGACGGGTATATGGAGAGCTTCCGGGAGTCGGGGCTGAATTTTACGGCGCCGCCGGGGGGCAAGACGCCGGGCTTCGATGTGCGTTGGGCGACGCCCGTGCGGGGCCTGAAGGTGGGCGGATCGCTGATGCTGTACAACGCGAGCGGCAACCTGACGAATGGGACGTTTTACCAGCCGCTGGCGTACTGGCCAGCGTACTACGGCGAATACGAGCGGGGGAAGTTTTTTGGGTCGGGGCAGTATACGAAGCTGGTGCAGTACAACACCTGGACGGTGGCGGGGATGGGGACATCAGTGAGTCCATCGGACACGCGGGCGTGGTTTGCGATGGGCGGGTACCACGTAACGGAGAAGCTCGAGGCGGGGGCGTACTACACGCACGATGTGGATGTGACGGGGGGGCAGGGCTCGAATCCGGCAAGTTATCTTCGCGACTGGGTGGCTTCGGGGAGGTACGACATCGACGCGAACTTCTACGCGAAGCTGGAGGGGCATTACATCGATGGCAATGGTGTGGGCTTTTACGGCTTTGACAATCCGAACGGGATGAAGCCGCGAACGGCGGTGGTGGTGGCGAAGGTCGGCTTCACGTTTTAGGGACAGGCGTTTTCAGGGATGGGGGGAGGAGAACATTCTCATGAAGAAGCTGCATTTTGTTCTTCTGGTTGCGGCCGCGGCATGGGTATCGGCGGCAGGGGCGCCGGCACAGGTGATCGTGATTGCGAACCCGAGCGTGAAGGCCAACGAGATTTCGAAGAGCGATCTGCGCGATGTGTTTACGGGGAGCGCGACGATTTTGCGGGATGGCACGCGGGTGGTTCCCATCCTGCTGAAGGCGGGCACCACGCATGTGGAGTTTCTGCAGGTGTACATCGGGAAGAACGACGCGGCGTACCGTGCGGGGTGGCGGAGTCTGGTGTTTGCCGGTCAGGCGGCGATGCCGAGGACGCTCGATGGGGATGCGGCGGAGGTGGACTTTGTGGCGCACAACGAAGGGGCGATCGGGTATATCAGCGCGACGACGCCGCATGCGGGAGTGAAAGTGCTCACCGTCCGTTAATAGTCGGGAAATTCGCCGCGAGCCGGAAGCACTGGGATCCGAGGGGGTTCATGAAGGTGGCGCACATCAAGACCAGGATTCGGCTGGCGATCAGTATTCTCGGGGCGGGGTATCTGGCGCTGTTGCTGCTGGTGCAGTGGACAGGGACACGGACAGAGAAGGCTATGAACCTGGCGTCCGGCTCGCTGTTTCCGGCGACGCTCGCGAGCCAGGAAGCGGGGGCGTCTTTTCAGAAGCTGACGAAGGCCGAGTCGGACGCGGTGGTGACCCAGGACGCGGGGGGGGTGGGGAAGGCGGATGAGGCGGCGCAGGCGGTAATGGGCGCCCTTGAGTCGGCCGAGCGGGAGGTGGCCTTCGATGCGGCGCGGAAGCAGCAGGTGGTCGAACTTGAGGGGCGTTTTCGGGATCTGGCGGGGCGTTCGCGGACGGTGTATGGGGTGATGGCGGCGGGCGGGGCGAATGTGCCGGCAGAGACGATGAGCCAGGTGGCCGGGCTCGCGCGGGAGAACCGGGAGATGGAGGCGACGCTGGCGGATCTGAGGGCGTCGTTGTCGGGTGATTTCAAAGCGCAGCTGGACAGCGTGGCGTCGTGGACGAACCGGCAGCGGTGGATGGGGATGATTTTGTTTCTGACGATGACGTCATGCGCGGGGGCGTTGACGCTCATGGTGGAGCGGCGGGTCTCGGGTCCGCTGCAAGCGGTGACGGCGAGTCTGAAGGACATCGCGGAGGGGGAAGGCGATCTGACGCGGCGGATTCCGATTACGGCCGGGGATGAAATTGGGGAGCTGAGCCACTGGTTCAACACGTTTTTTGACAAGCTGCAGGGGATTATCCGGCAGGTGCAGGAGAACACGCGGCAGCTAGCGACGGCCTGCGAGGGGATCTCGGCCTCGTCGGCGGAGATGGCGAGGGGCGCGGAGGCGCAGCAGATGCAGACGGCGATGGTGGCGACGGCGATGCAGGAGATGTCGGCGACGGTGCAGGAGGTGTCCAGAAACTCGAATGCGGCGGCGGAGAAGGCGACCAGCGGCGCCGACGATGCGCGTGAGGGCGGCCGGGTGATGGAGCGGACGATCGGGATGATGCAGCGGGTGACGGCGTCGGTGGAGCAGGCGGCGAAGCAGGTGGCGGAGCTGGGCAACCGGTCGGATCAGATCGGGCGGATTGTGGGGGTGATCGACGAGATCGCGGAGCAGACGAATCTGCTGGCGCTGAACGCGGCGATCGAGTCGGCGCGGGCGGGCGAGCACGGGCGGGGCTTCGCGGTGGTAGCGGGCGAGGTGAGACGGCTCGCGGAGCGGACCAGGGCGGCGACGAACGAGATCGGGGAGATGATCGCGAGCATCCAGCAGGAGACGAAGGCGGCGGTGGAAGCGATGGTGCAGGGGACAACGGAGGTGGAACAGGGGGTATCGGCGGCGGGCGAGGCGGGGGAGAAGCTGAACCGGATCATTGAAGGGGCGGAGTATGCCGCGCAGGCGGTGGCGCAGATCGCGGCGGCGGCGACCGAGCAGGCGAGCACGACCGATGAGGTGAACGTAAACATCAGCGCGATCGCGAAAATCTCGTATGGCTTTACAGCGGGGGCGCAGGATTCGGCGCGGGCGAGCGGATCGCTGAGCCGCCTGGCGGGGGAACTGGATTCGCTGGTGTCGTGGTTCAGGGTGGAAGAGGAGGGCAGCGGCTCGCGGGTGGCAAAGGCTCGGGTGGGTGACGGGCGGGTGGCGTTGAATTCAGTCGTTCAGGCCGGGATCGTATGATGGCATCGAGCGTCATAGAGGCGCTTCGGCTGCAATGGCAGCGGAAGCAGGATGTCCGCCAATCGGTGTGGGGTCGCAGGCAGAGCAATTGGTTTCTCTGACGGCCACCGTCCCTCACTCCTCTCGCAACAAGATCAAAGGATCGAGCGAAAGCGCCCGTTGCGCCGGAATCCAGGTAGCAACCAGGCCCAGCAGCGACATCGCCACCACCACGCCGCCCATCACGAACGGATCCCGCGGCGTCGCCCCGTAAACGATCGAGGCCAGCACCCGCGCCGCCAGCAGTCCCAGAACCAACCCCGCCGCCGACCCGATGGCCAGCAACTTCAATGCGCGTCCCAGCGCGGTGCCCAAAACCTCGGTCCGCTGCGCGCCAAGGGCAATGCGAATGCCCAGCTCCCGCAACCGCTTGCTCACCGAGTAAGCCGCCATTCCGAAGATCCCCGTGATCGACAGCATCGCGCCCATTAGCCCCATCACTCCCAGCGCCATCGTGGCCACCCGCGCAGGGAACATCACGACGTCGAGGAAATTATTCCAGGTGTCGATTTGAGTCGGCAACCCGGCATCGAGCCCGCTCAGCCTGTTCCGAATAGCGGCGGTCAGCTGTTGCGGATCGCGGTTCGAACGAACCAACAAAAAGGACTGAACCGCCGGCGCCTGCAGGAAGGGCAGAAAAAACGCCGGAGCCTGATCTTCAGTGAGGCTGAGGTACTTCCCGTTCTCAACCACGCCGACGATCTGGACCCGCGTTCCGTCCTGCAACTTGAAGTAGCGGCCAAGGGCGCCGCTCGGCGAGCCGAAGATTGCAGCGGCGAACTCCCGATTCACGACCGCGACTCGCGGCCCGTCCTTATCATCGTGCCAGGTAAAGTCTCTGCCCGCCAACAGGCCTGTGCCGGCCGCCTGGAAGTACTGAGGAGAAACGTCATACCCAAATGGATTGGCGGCAGCGTTCGATGGCTTCAGATCCGCGGTCGTCTCTCTGAAGACCCTGGCCCTGAATGCCGCCGTATAAACCAAAGGAGGATAGTTATTCACCAAACCCACGCTTGCAACGCCCGGAATGGTCTCGATCGCAGCGATCATCCGCTTCTGCATCGCCGGAACCTGATCGCCGCTGTACCCGGCCATCGCCAGGTTGTTGCTGACCAGCATGACGTTGCGGGGCTCAAATCCAAAGTTCCCATGAAGCGAACGCAGCAACCCGCGCACAGCGACCATGGACGATGTGACCAGCACCGCACAGATTGCGATCTGAAGGCCAAGCAGAACATCGCGCACCGTGACGCGCCTCCCAAGCCTCGCACTCGATCCGGCTTTGACGATCTCCCAGGGATCGGCACGGAGCACCTGGCGCACCGGCACAATGCCGAAAAGAAATCCGCTGACTAACGCCATTGCCAGAGCGAAGACATAAATCTTCGCATCGGGTTCAACCGGCAAATGAAGAGCGGCTCCCGGAAACGGCTGCCATAGGCTGATTTGGCGCAACAAGACAACGCTGCCGGCAAGACCAGCGGCCCCTCCGACGATGGAGATAAGCACGGCTTCGATCAGTAACTGCCGAAGAATGCGTGCACGGCTGGAACCCAGCGCGAGGCGCAGGGCGACTTCGCGGGAACGGTCGGCAGCGCGGGCGGCGAACAGGCCGCCCAGGTTCGCGCACGCCGCCAGCAGGATTAACCCCGCGAGCAGCATCAATGCCGCGGTGAATTCCCGCACGTTGCCGTCAAAGGAAGCGAGCCCCGTGCGACCCAGAAGAACGCTTTTCTGGCCGAACTCTTTCGGGTGGGTTTTTGCGAGGTATGCGCCAACGGAGTTGGCATCGACAGTGGCCTGGGCGAGAGTCACTCCGGGTTTTAGATGACCGAAGGCTTCAAATATCGCCTGGGTGCTTCCACGCGCGTCGAGTAGGTTTTCCCCGTCCACCTGTTGCTGGTTGACGATAGGCATAAAGAAGTCGGGAGAGACAAACAACAAGGTACCGTGGAAGCCCGGCGGCGCCACGCCAATGATGGTGAAAGGGTGCTTGTCGAGTTGAACGATGCGGCCAATCACCGTGCGGTCATCCTGAAAGTGGCTGTGCCAGAACGCCCAGGTGAGCACCATGTATGGGGCGCTGTTGGGGCCACGCTCATCGGCGCTCGTGAAAAAACGGCCCAGATAAGGGTGAAGCCTGAGCACGTCGAAGTAATTTCCAGTGGTTGCATAGCCGGCGGAACTGACCGGATTGCCACCTGTGTTCAGGCCGGTAAAGACCATCTTGAAGGCAGACAGATCCTCGAAGCTGTGATTGCGATCTCGCAGGTCGAGGTAGTTGGGATACGACTGGAAACCCAGATCGGCTCCGTACTCTGTCCCATAAAGGCTCTTCGCCTGAGGTACATTCAGCAGACGCAGCACCAGGCCATCCATAATGCCGAACACCACGGCGTTGGCCCCGATCGCCAACGTCAGCGTCGCCACGGCGGCCACCAGGAAACCGGGAGATTTCCGCAGGACGCGCAGGCTGTAGCGGACATCCTGGATGAAAGTCTCAATGAAATTGCCGCCGAGCGCTTCGTGGGATTCCTCTTTATGCTTTTGATAAGCGCCGAATTCGATGCGAGCGCGGCGTTCCGCCTCGGCAGGAGAGAGGCCGGAACGCCGAAGATCATCGCCGCGGAGTTGGATGTGAGAACGGAGTTCCTCCTCCAACTCGGCGGCGGCCCGGGAACGTGAAAAGAACTTAGCGGCAACGGAACGAAACCACGCCAGTAGTCTCATATTTCCTCCGGTTCTGCAGCCAGCGCCGAGGTCATGGCCCTGGCCAGGCGATTCCAGCCTTCGGTCTCTTCGTGAAATCGCCTGCGGCCGGCGGCGGTCAGCTCATAAAACTTGGCACGACGGTTGTTATCCGAGGTTCCCCAGTTTGCCTTTAGAAGTCCCTGGCGGACGAGCCGGAACAGGGCCGGATAGAGCGCGCCCTGCTCGATGAGCAGCGCTTCGCCGGAGATCTGGCCAATGCGCAGCAGAACTCCATAGCCGTGAAGAGGGCCGAGAGAGACAGCCTTCAGAATAAGAAGATCGAGAGTTCCTGGAAGAAGCTGGGCTTCGCCGGACATGCGATACTCCTAAACTGAATAGGAGTATCGCCTCTTCTTTCCTAAGCTGTCAAGGGGAAAGCGCGAGCCTTACCGTGGGGCCGGGAACCTGGCCGAGGGTGATCAGCTGTCTGAATTGGGGCATGCGGGGCCCTGGGGGAGGCCGGCGGCCATTCAGAACCTACCGGTTGTGGTTGGCCGCGCGAGCTGCTTGATTGAGTTCGTGGTTCGCCTGATCCAGCAGATCCTTCGCCTTTGCCGCATGGCCATCCATGTCCCATTCGTTGGCCGCCTGGGCGGCGGAGATTTTGTTGAAGGCCTGCTCGGTTAGCCGCTGAGCAGCTGCGAGGTTAGGGTGCCTGCCCGGGTTGATTTGTGCGGTGATCATGCCGCCGGCAAAAAGTGCGATGCCGATGACGCTGCCTAAGACTGTTCTGCGAAGGTTCATGTGAAATTCCTCCGCGAGCACCATATAGATGCCGTTCGGCTTACGCAATAGTGTTTTGGTAAACAGAGGTGAAAATCTGTGAATTGAAGCGCAGTTGGCTGGCGCCCCCTTCAGAGTCCGATGGAGATTCGCGTCCGGGGGTCGAGATAATCGCGCAGAGCATCTCCCAGGAAATTGAATGAGAGCACACACAGCATGACAGCGATGGCGGGGAAGACGACGAGATGAGGCGCATCGAAGAGGAAGGGGCGGGCGTCGTTGAGCATCGACCCCCAGCTGGCGGCCGGCGGCGGCACACCGAGCCCAAGAAAGCTCAGAGTCGCCTCGGCGAGCACCGCGCCAGCCATGCCAATGGCTGCTTGGACGATGAGCGGCTGGAGGATGTTCGGCAAAATGTGGTGGGTGAAGATCCGAAGATCGCTGGCTCCTGCAGCCCGTGCCGCCTCAACGAATTCGCGCTCCCGCACCGCCAGCACCTGCGCTCGCACCAGCCGCGCATAGCCGACCCAGCCCCCTATCGAGAGCGCCAGGATCAGGTTGAGCAGACCGGGGCCGAGGAAAGCTACGAAGGCAATCGCCAGCAGAATGCCCGGCAACGCCAGAAACGCGTTCATCAGGAACGTGTTGATCGAAATGTCGATCCAGCGTCCGTAATAGCCGGCGATTCCGCCGAAAATGAGTCCCAGCGTCAATGAAAATCCGACCACCGAGACGGCCACGGTCAGCGAGAGGCGCGCCCCCCAAATCACCCGGGACAAGATGTCACGGCCCAGCTCATCTGTTCCCATCCAGTGTGCGCGGCCGGACGCCGCCAGGCGATGAGACAGGTCGAGCGCGGCTGGATTATACGGCGCCAGAACCGGCGCCCACAGCGCCAGTGTCGCGAAAAAAGCCATTATTCCCAGGCCAATCCATGCTAGCGGCTCACGACGAAGCCACCCATGGATTTGGGAAACCCAGCTGGTTCCATTGAAAGAGATTGAAGTTTTACTTTCCGTCATGGGCTCCCCGTTCGAGTATGCCTATATTAAGGCTCCTCCGAATAGAATGGAACCACAGGACTCACGCGTTCCGCGGGAGGTTACGCCATTTCTTGACAATCCCGATACGCGCCTGGAGAATACGGGCACGGGTACGAATTTCTGATTTTTCCTCTCGGAACGCTGAAGAGTTCGCTTCTTCCGCTTCAGGGCTGATCATCATTCTCGTTCGGCTATCGGCCGCCGATATACAGAGAGCTATGGAGTTTCCATGAAACTGAAGGGTGAGACGGTCGCCGTTTGCGGTGCAGGCGGTTTTATCGGTGGTCATTTGGTGAAGTATCTTCGGGCCCAGGGCGTGAATGTAGTCCGGGCAGTCGACGTAAAGCCATTGGACGAGTGGTATCAGGTCTCCAGCGACGTGGAGAATCTGGTATTGGACCTGAAGGATAAAGATAGCTGCTACAAGGCCGCCTATGGCATGAAGGGAATCTTTCAGCTGGCTGCGGATATGGGTGGCATGGGGTTCATTGAGAACAACAAGGCTCTGTGCATGCTCAGCGTTCTCACCAATACTCACATGCTCATGGCTGCGAGGGACTCCGGCGTCGAGCGCTTCTTCTATTCTTCCTCCGCGTGCGTTTATAACGGCGAGAAACAAAAGAATGCCGATGTGATTCCGCTCAGGGAAGAGGACGCCTACCCGGCATTGCCGGAAGACGGCTATGGATGGGAGAAGCTCTTCAGCGAGCGGATGTGCCGCCACTTTGAAGAGGATTTCGGAATCGTCTGCCGCGTGGCTCGCTACCATAATGTCTATGGTCCTTATGGAACCTGGGCAGGGGGCCGCGAGAAGGCTCCGGCGGCGATTTGCCGCAAGGTAATCGAGGCGAAATCCTCCGGCAAGCACGAGATCGAAATATGGGGCGATGGCAAACAGACGCGCAGCTTCATGTACATCGACGACTGCACTAAGGGCACTCTGGCCATCGCCGAGAGCGAGATCGATGAGCCGATCAACCTCGGCTCCAACGAATTGGTCACGATCAATCAGCTCGTGGACATTGTGGAAGAAATTGCCGGAGTGAAACTTGAACGCCGTTACGACCTGAACGCTCCCAAAGGGGTGAATGGGCGCAACAGCGACAACACAAAAATCCTCGAAAAACTGAATTGGGAACCCTCCATCCGCCTCAGAGACGGGATGGCGAAAACCTACGAGTGGATCGAAAGCCAGATGCTGGTGGGAGCTCGCTCTTAGCGATGAGTTCCGGTTCACAGGCCGGCCAATTGCACAGTGAACTTCAATCACAAGGCACGAATTCCAAAGGCAATCGTCGCAGAATTCTTGGCGTCGATTTCTATGCGGGTGACGTGCGTGGAGCCATCGAGCGCATGAGCCAGGGCGGCCTGCTGGTGGTCCCGGCAGCGCCCGCGCTGAAGGATCTGGGGACGAACGCAGCGTATCGCGAGGCTCTGCTCAATGCCGATGTAGCAATCACTGATTCCGCCTTCATGGTTATGATCTGGAACCTGCTGGAGGGCGATAACGTTCGCCGGTTATCCGGCCTCGAATATCTGAACGAGTTCCTGCTGCTGCCTGAGGTTCGCCGGCCCGGCAACACGTTCTGGATTATGGCTGGTCCCTCGAACGCAAAGACCAATCTCGAATGGCTCAATGTCCAGGGGATTCAGGTTCCGGCAAGCTGTATTTATGAAGCGCCCATGTACGGAGCGGAGATCGAAGACTGCACATTAATCGAGGAGATCGAACGCCAGCATCCAAAGCACATCGTGATCACAGTCGGCGGCGGCGTCCAGGAACGGCTGGGCTTTTATCTGAAACGCCGGCTCAATTATCTGCCGGCAATTCACTGCATCGGTGCGGCCATCGCCTTTCTCAGCGGCGATCAGGTGCGCATTCCCATGTGGGCTGATCGGTTCTATCTGGGTTGGCTCTTTCGATGTGTCTCCGCCCCTGGCCGCTACGTTCCTCGTTACTGGTCGGCCCGGAAGCTGCTGCCTCTTATGATGCGTTATCGCAGCCGGCTGCCGATAAGTGAGCCTCCTGTTCGGAAAAACACCGAAGCTGCCTGACACGAGACCTCCTGGGAGGGGTCTGCCCATCTTATGGCTCGGATAATAACCACAGTCGATTCGGCAGCACGATTTATCCTGGTTTCAGGCTTAGCTGCCCTCGCGGGGGCGACGATGTTGCCGGCGGTTGCGCATGCCCAGAGCCGCGACTCGGCGGCATTGCAGATCTTCACGTTGACCAATCAGGATCGCCAGAAACGCGGACTTCCCGCTCTGCGGTGGGAGCCGGCCCTGGCCGCCGCCGCCCAGGGCCATGCCGATCACATGGTACGGGAGCGGTCGCTTTCCCATCAGTATCCCGGCGAAGCCGAGCTGACAGCGCGAGCCGCAGCGGCAGGCGCGCACTTCCAGGCCATCGCTGAAAATGTCGCAGCGGGTCCGAACCCCGAGTCCATCGAGGAGGAGTGGATGAACTCGACGCCGCATCGGACGAATATTCTGGATCCCGGAATGAACGCGATCGGTATCGCCGTCGCGAAGCGTGGCGGATCTCTTTACGCCGTGGAAGATTTCGAATTGTCGTCTGAGTCTTTGACACGCGAACAGGTCGAGCAGCGCGTGCGCGAGTTGCTGCGGGAGCAGAACGTCGATCCCACCGCGCCCGGCGCAGCAGCCGAGCAAGCATGCATCATGAGCCACGGCATCCCACAGGGATCGGACGCACGATCCATCGTTCGATTCGAAACGGCCGACCTGGGTCAGTTACCGGATCAGGTGGCCCGCCAGATCAGGAACGGAGACTTCAGAAAAGCGGCAGTGGGTGCATGCTCCGAGCAGTCCGGCCAGACGAACTTCACTACCTATCGCGTCGCAATTCTCTTCTACTGAGGCGGCTATTCCGCGCCTTCGCCAGGCTTCGTCGGTTCAAGCTGCAGTGCGTTATTGAAGCGATTGAAGTAATTGAACAGGCCGATGGCGGCCATCAGCTCGACGACTTCTCCTTCGTCGAAATGCTCGCGCAACTCCTCGAAGTCCTCACCGGGAATGCGATTGGCATCGAGTGTCATCTGCTCGGCGAGTCGAAGCGCGGCCTTTTCCGCGGCAGTGAAATCGCTCCGGCCGGAATAGCCGGCAAGGCCGTCGAGTTGTTCGCGTGACCACCCCAGCCGCAAGGCGATCTGGGAGTGCGATGCGAGACAATAGGCGCATTGGTTGAGCTGCGAGGTGCGGACGATGACGAGTTCCTTGAGGCGGAGTGGAACAGTGCCAGTCTGCAGAACGGCCTCGAAATGGGCGATCATCGTCTCAAAAATCTCGGGGCGATGGGCCATCGTGCGGAACATATTCGGCACGTTTCCGCGTGTGCGCATGTAACGGTCGTAGATTTCTCCGACAGCGGGCGGGGCCTGGGTTCGTGGCACGCGCGAAAGGCGCGGAGCGGTCTTCAGCATGATGTTTCCTCCAGGTAACCAGCGTAACGCGGCGGCATGGTGCGGCTGGGCCTTTGATATAATTTTCGCAGAGAAGCGCGTCGCCACCCACTCCTCAGTAGCTCAATGGCAGAGCATTCGGCTGTTAACCGAAGGGTTGTAGGTTCGAGTCCTACCTGAGGAGCCAATCTTTCAGCGATTCCCTGTTTCCCCACGGGTAGATGGGATTGTTTCAGCGCCTCTCGCGCTCTGGTCCATCCCATGCGGATGCGTCAGCATCCATGGCACCGGCTTGTCGCCCATCGCGTCCTTCCACAGGATCACGTTGAGCTTCACCGGATCGGCCCGATCCTCATGCCTGAAATCCATCTTGCTCGATTGCTTCGCGCCCTCCGCTTTTGGCGCGTTGGCCGTATAGATCAGCCCATTGTCGCGGTTGCGATAATCGGCGGTGAACGGACTCTGATCGCCCGCCCCGGTAAACTCCGGCGCCATCAGCGGCGCGAACGCATCGTTGTTGTTCATCGGCGGCGCGCCCAGCAGCGTCAGCATGGTGTGTACGGTGCTCACCGTCGTATAAAAAGTATGGTCCACAAACGGCGTCTCGTTGTGTGGCGAATACTTGCTGACCACCAGCGAAATCGACCGGTGCGCGTCAACATGGTCCGCCCCGTCCTGCGCGTCATCTTCGAGAATGAAGAACGCCGTCGAGTCCCAGTAAGCACTGTGCGAGACTGCATCGACCGCACGCCCCACCGCAAGGTCGTTATCGGCGACTGAAGCCTTCGGAGTCGGTGAACCCGGCCGCGTTCCCGCCGTGTGATCGTTCGGCAGGCGCAGCATCACAAACGCGGGCATCGTGTCGTGGCCCTGTTTCAGGTCATCGACCCAGCGATTGAAGTGCACAAGAAATTCGTTCACCCGCAGCTGATCCGGAAAGCTCAGGTTAAAGTCGGGATACGCCGGGTCGAAGTGTCCCACCAGCTCCGGCTTGGTGGCGGTGTTCTTGTAGATAAGAGGAATCGGCCAAGGCCAGGGGCTCGTGCCACCGCCATAATTCTCCGGGACAGGATCGCCCTTGTTGATGAAAGGGTGCTCGCACAGGTGCGTCGGCTCCGGCGTGCCGCTCTGCTGCGGCAACTTCGACGGCGGTGCTTCGCCCGAGTCGTCGCAGAACTCCGTCGAAATGAATTCGCCGAAGTGATAAAGCGATTTGTGGCTCCGCGTCAGATCGGTCCACAAATATCCACTGCCCGGCTCGTCGATATCAGGGATGTGTTCCAGCAGGGGGTAGCCGCCCTCTGTCACGCCTTCAAAATCGTACGGCCGCTCGTGGCCGCGATACGCAATCTGCCAGGTGCGTTCGTTGTAGTCGCTGTCGATGGCCGCGTTCGACCAGACATGTCCGTCTCCGGAAACCTCGCCCGAATCGTAGAAATTGTCGAGCACTCCAAACTGCAATGCCAGAGCATGCAGGTTGGGCGTGATCTCCTTGCCGTACATAGTAAGCGAGGGATCGCCGTCACCCACGCCCAGATCGCCCAGCAACTGATCGTATGTGCGATTCTCGCGAATGATGTAGATCACGTGGTGAATCTTGTCGCCGCCGCCCTTGAACTCGATCCGCTTCTGCGCCGCGTACATCAGATTGCTCTCAAGCGTCTGCCGAGTCAGCTCGCGCAGATTGGCTCTCGCCGCGTCCACCTCGATCGTCGCGAGCGACCCGTGCAGCATGGAAGCGATGTAGGTGTGAGGGCGATCCAGCCGCTTTGTCTGATTGGGCGGCGGATTCGCGGGCTTCGGCTGCGGTGCAACGTTCGGTCCCGTGCCCTCGCCTTTCCCGGTCGCCACGTAAAGGTGATTGCCCTCGACCGCAAGCGCAGTGGGATACCACTCCGTCGGTATAAAGCCGGAGGGAACGACGGGCGCCTTTCCGCTATTATTGCCGTGCAGGTCGAAGATCGCGACGGCATCCGAACCCGAGTTGGCGACGTAGAGCGACCCCCCATCATCGGAAACAGCGACTGCATCCGGCATCGATCCAAAAAACGCCTGCCCCGGAAGCCGCGTATCGTAAAACGCCGCGGTCCGCATGGTCGGACCGGAAACGCGGATCGCCGCCACACCGTCGCGATTCGCCAGCGCCACATAAAGCGTCTTCTCGTCAGGACCCAGCGCCATTGCGATCGGATGCGAGCTCGGCGAGGTGTTGCGTAAAGGCGGAAGCAGCGGCAGTTGCTGGACGACCTTCCCGCTCTGCACGTCGATCTCCGCGACCGCCGAGCCATTCCACAGTGCAACCCACGCGCGACGCCCATCGCGGCTCGCAATCACAGCGATCGGATAGTTCGTCGGGATGATCGGTCCCGAGGAAAAATCGAAGCTCAGCTCCAGTTTTCCCGTCGCCGCGTCGAGCAGAAGCACATCGTCGGAATACTCGTCGGCAACGAGGAGCTTCTCCGCTCCATCCGCACCCTTCACCACGGCGAGATCTGTTGGGGCCGGGATCGCCTTATTTTCGGCCAGTTCCATGGTTTCGTGATGCTGGGTCTTGCCTGCGGGCAAATCGCGCAGAGGAACAGGGATTAGCCGCTCCGGCGTAAGTGTGTCCGCAATCGCACCACCAGGTGTGAATTTGTAAACGCCGATGGCATTCCCGGTCTGGCCCTCCTTGCCGCCCTCAGGCGCACTGATCGAGTCGAAGCTGGCGTAGATGTGCGATCCGTCCGCCGAGAATGCAATGCCGGAATAGAGGGTCTGCGGGGAAAGGATGTCGGTTCGTGGCTCGGTATAATCCGTCAGCTTGCCGGTCCCGGTATCGAGGATCGCGATCGACTGATCGTAGTTCGACTCAACGGTGCCGAAGCCGGCGTTGACGAGCGCCAGATAGCGATGATCCGGCGACCACGCCGCCGCCATGGGAAGACTGTTCAGGGGCTGCGGCGCTCCGGGAACAGGCCCGGCGATTTCTTTGCTGCTGGGGAGATGCACGTTCTGAGCACTGCAGTAACTTGCCACTATGCAGAGGAGCAAAACACATAACGCACGCCGCTTCCGGTAAATCATCATTTTCTATCGTCTCCACGATGGGTTAATGCACGGTGGAAGCAACACAGAATGAGCGGGCAGTGAAGTCCTGTTTGCAATATTGGTCCCCTCCGGCCCGCAGCCCGACCGCAACCCAAACCGCCTTACAAAAGTGTTACATCACCTCTGTCGCTCCCGCTGCTACGGTGAGAGAAGCGGCGCGATTCGGCGCTTGCAAATGCCAATTCTAAAGAAGCGACGTGTTTATCATGGCCCCGGAAATTCTCACGGAAGAACAGGCTGAAGTCGAAACCCCCATCGCTGCTGCGCCCTCTTCAGCGCGGCCCGCTGTCAAATCCATCCCTCGCGAAAACCCGGCGGGAATGCCAAAACTGGGCTACAAGGCCCAGGCCGAGAAGGGACCAAACTGGTTCACCACCAGCTTTATGATCCTCTTCCACGCGGGCGCCATCGCCGCTCTCTTCATGTTCAGCTGGAAGGCGCTCATTTGCGCGGTGGTCCTGTGGGTCTTCGCCACCAACGTGGGCATCGGCATGTGTTATCACCGCCTGCTCACCCACCGCGGCTACCGCGTTCCCAAGTGGGTCGAATACGTCATGGCGGTTGGCGGCACCATGGCGCTCGAGGGCGGCCCCATTTTCTGGGTCTCGCTCCATCGCGTCCATCACCAGCTCTCCGACCATGAAGGCGACCCGCACACGCCGCATGAAGGCGGATGGTGGGCCCACGTGGGCTGGATTCTCATCGGAGACTCTCTGAACACCGAGACCGACGCCCTTGCGCGCTACGTTCCCGATCTCACCCGCGACCGCTTCTATCGCTGGCTCAGCAAATATCACTGGGTCCCGCTGACAGTGGCCGCTGTGGCGCTCTACTTTATCGGCGGATGGTCCTGTGTGATGTGGGGCATCTTCCTGCGCACCACTCTCGGCCTGCACGCCACGTGGCTGGTCAATTCCGCAACGCACATGTGGGGATCTCGCCGCTTCGAGACCCGCGACGACTCCCGCAACAACTGGTGGGTGGCACTGATCACCGGCGGAGAAGGTTGGCACAACAACCATCACGCGCACCCGGTTTCGGCGCGGCACGGCCTCAAGTGGTACGAAGTCGATGTCAACTACTGGGGCATCTGGCTGCTGAAAAAAGTCGGCCTCGCACGCGAGATCAAAGTAGCGCAGTACGACGTCCACAATCCACGCCCCGCCGGAGCAGCATAGAACCCTCGTTGATGGCAGGCACTCCCCGACCTGCACCCCCCGGACCTGCGAAACCCGGACCTGCGAAAATAGAAGCGCCCGCGCGGTCAACCCGTGACGGGCGCTTTCGATTGGAGCGCAGGACAGCCATGATGCGTCTGAGCGGACGAAGACGAAACGTAGTGCTCTTCACCCTGCTCGGCGTGTGCCTCATCGGCGTAGCCGTCACCCTTAACGTCAGCTGGATTGTGCTCAACTGGCGTCGCATCGTCCCCATGGCGCTGGGCATCCCCTTCTTCGCACTGCTCATCGCCGGCGTCGCCCTCAATACCATCTTCCTGGTTCGCGAGGTACGCCGCAACGAGCGTCACGACGCTTTCCTCAGCGCTGTGACCCACGAGTTGAAGACGCCCATCGCCTCGATCCACCTCTACCTTGAGACGCTTCAGTTTCGGCGGCTCGACGATGCCCAGCGCAATGAGTTTTACGCGCGCATGCTCGCCGACAGCAATCGTCTGCTCGCCACGGTCGAGCAGGTTCTCAAGGCCGGCGAAGTGGGCCAGCGTGCGCGTTCCCATGTGCGTGTCGCCGTCGACATGCGAGAGCTGGTGGCCAATTGCGTCCGCAACACACTGGCAGGCCATGGCCTCGAGGAGAAAACGATCACCCTGACCGTGGAACCAAGCTCTCTTCCCATGCTGGTGCGCGGCGATCCCGACGAATTGCAGACCGCGCTGATGAACGTCCTCGGCAACGCGGTCAAATATTCTCCGGACGGCGTTCACGTCGGCGTGGCTCTCAGCGTGGAGCACGACGCATGGGTGCGCGTCAGCGTTACAGATCAGGGCATCGGTATCCCCGCCCCGCATTTGAAAAGAATTTTTCGCCGCTTCTATCGCGTTCCCAATCGCAACGTTCTTCGCACCAAGGGCACGGGGCTTGGACTCTACCTGGTGCGCACCATCGCCCGGCAGCACGGTGGAGACGCGACCGCCCAGAGCGCCGGCGAGGGCCGTGGCGCAACCGTCAGTCTGCAGCTTCCCCGCATTTTGACCCCAGTCGCCCAGGAGGAGTGAAACGTGGCGCGCATTCTAATCGTCGAAGATGAAAGCAACCTCGCGCAGGGGCTGCTCTTTAACCTCAAAGCCGAGGGCAATCTGGTCAGCGTCGCGGGCGATGGCGAAACCGCCCTTGAGACCTTGCGGCGCGAGCCTTTCGACGCAGTGGTTCTGGATGTGATGCTGCCGGGCAAAAGCGGTTTTGAAGTCGCCGCCGCTCTCCGCGCCGAAGGGAATTACGTCCCGGTGCTGATGCTGACGGCGCGCGCGCGGCCGGAAGATGTCGTAGAGGGTTTCGCTGCGGGCGCCGACGATTATCTGCCCAAGCCGTTCGACCTTTCCGTGCTTCTGGCTCGTCTCAACGCGCTCCTCAGGCGCATGAGCTGGCCACGGGAGACGAGCAAAAATGAAGCCGCAACCGAGGATCTCGCCGCTTACTCATTTGCCGGACACCGTATCGACTTCGACGCGCTGGAACTGCACACTCCCGAACGCACCATTCGTCTTACGCTCATGGAAGCCGACCTCCTCCGTTTTCTTGCTCGCAACCGGGAGCGGATTGTGTCGCGTAAAGAGCTCCTCGAACAGGTGTGGCACGTTCGTGAGGACACAGACACGCGCGCCATCGACAATTTCATCGTTCGGCTGCGGCGCTATCTTGAAGACGATCCAGCCTCGCCAAAGTACTTACAGACTGTGCGTGGCGTCGGCTATCGGTTCATACCCAACCCCGAGTGAAACGAGTTTCGGCATGCCTCTGAGTCCATGCCCCTTCAGACGCATCTACCAGGTACGGGAGCAACTATGCGGGAAGTGACGCTTCGCATCGAAAACATGCACTGCGGGGCGTGTGTGCGCCGTGTAACCCAGGCGCTCCAGAAGCTGGACGGAGTCGAGGTCGGCGAAGTCCGCATTGGCGCTGCCCGTGTGCAGGCGGCGGACACGGTGCGCGAGAGCGCGCTCGTCAGCGCTGTCGAAAAGGCCGGGTATCCAGCCCTGGTCGAATGAAGGTCGATTGAAGGTGGAGCGGAATGCCCGCGATTGAAATCGAGAATTCAGGGAAAGCGGCGGACGCTTCATTCCGCACTATCACTCTGCCTGTGACCGGCATGACCTGCGCGGCTTGTCAGAGTCACGTCGAAAATGCGTTGCGATCCACAGCCGGAGTCCGAGAGGCCTCGGTCAATCTGCTCACCAATTCAGCCCGTGTCAGCTTCGATCCGGCACTCTCGACGCCCGCGGACCTCATCTCCTCCGTGCGTGAAGCCGGCTATGATGCCGTGCTTCCGTCGGATTCGACAGCGCCCCGCCCGCCCGCGGATCGAGAAGCCGCCTCCGCCGAAGGCCGGCTGCGCGCCAAAGCCCTGTTCACAATAGCCGGGGGCGTTCTCGTCCTTCTCCTCATGAACGCGCAGCATTGGCTCGCCCCCGCCGCTCCTGTGCTGTTCGGCGTTTCACCCCGCACGCTCGAATATGCGATGCTGGCCATCACCCTGGCCGGCATGTACAGGGGCGGCGGCATCGTCTATCGCCAGGCATGGTCCGCCGCAATTCACCGCGGCACCAACATGAACACCCTGGTCGCGCTCGGCACCGGCGCGGCGCTCGCATATTCCATTGCCGCCACTACCATGCCCGGAGTCTTCCGCCGTCACGGACTGAACGCCGGCGTCTACTACGACGCTGTCCTGCTGATCCTCGGCTTTCTTCTGCTCGGGCGCTGGCTTGACGCTCGCGCCAAACGGCGCACCCTCGACGCTCTCCACGAATTCATGAAGCTGCAGCCGCACTCCGCGCGACTGTTGCGCGACGGTCAGGAAATCGATGTCCCCCTCGCCCAGGTCGTCGCCGGAGACATCGTCGTCCTGCGCCCCGGCGAGCGCGTGCCAGTGGATGGCGTCGTCCTCGCGGGTGTAACCTCCATCGACGAATCGCTGATGACCGGCGAATCGCTTCCGGTCGCGAGAAAGCCCGGTGACCACGTCATCGGCGGCTCGCTGAATTTCGACGGCGCGCTTGAATACCGCGCGACCTCTATCGGAGCCGACAGCTTGCTCGGGCAGATGATGCGCCTGGTCGAAGAAGCGCAATCGTCGCGCGCGCCCATGCAGCAGCTCGCCGATCGCGTCAGCGCGGTTTTCGTTCCTGTGGTCCTGGCTTTGGCGCTGGCCACTTTTCTCGTCTGGATATTCGCGGGTGGCGGCGCAGGACGCGCCTTTGCCGTTGCTGTCGCGGTTCTGGTCATCGCCTGTCCCTGCGCCATGGGGCTCGCCGTTCCCGCGGTGCTCACCGTCGCTATCGGACGAGGCGCACAGCTCGGCATCCTCTTCAAGGGCGGCGAAAGCCTCGAACGCCTCGCGCATATCGACATGATTGTGCTCGACAAAACCGGCACGCTCACCGAAGGCCGGCCTGAAGTGACCGCCATCCACGCCGCCTCGGGATCGACGGAAAACGAAGTCCTGGCTCTTGCGGCTGCCCTCGAGCAGCGATCCGAGCATCCGCTCGCTCGCTCGATTCTCAGCGCCGCCAGGGAGCGCGGTATCGCCACGCCCTCTGCCGAAGAAGTTCAAGCCGTCCCCGGCAAAGGCATTCGCGGCCTTGTGAAAGGCGGGAGTGTAGCCGCCGGCAACGAAGCGCTGATGCACGAAATCGGCGTGGCCACCCCGGCGGCTGCAGACGCAGAATCCGGAACTACCCGCATGTACATTGCGCAGAATGGCGCTCTCCTCGGCAGCATCGAAGCACGCGACACACTGCGCGCATCAGCGGCGGAGACGATCGCTGGGCTCCGGTGCCTCGGTATCGGCACCGCCATGCTTACCGGCGACACCCCGGGTACGGCCGAGGCCATTGCGCAGGCCGCAGGCATCGACCAAGTATGGGCGGGCCTGCTCCCCAATCAGAAGCTCGACAAGATTCGCGAATTGCAGCAGCAGGGCCACTGCGTGGGGATGGCCGGCGACGGCATCAACGACGCTGCCGCCATCTCCCAGGCGGATGCCGGACTGGCCATGGGCACCGGCTCAGATCTGGCCCGCGAAGCAGGCGACGCCATTCTGCTGCACGGCGAGCCTCGCCAGATTCTCGATGCCGTCCTGCTCGCCCGCCGCGCGCTGCGCGTCATGCGCCAGAACCTCGGCTGGGCCTTCGGCTACAATCTGCTCGGCATACCCATCGCGGCCGGCGTTCTCTATCCGGCATTCGGCATTCTGCTCAGCCCCGCCATCGCCAGTGCCGCCATGGCGCTCAGCTCGGTCAGCGTGCTGTCCAACAGTCTCCGCCTGCGCGGCTTCACTCCACGGTAAACTTAATGCGGAACTGAATGCGGATCCTCACCCGATACATCCTGAAGGAAGTCCTCTCCCACGCGGCCATCGGGGGCGCGATCTTCACCTTCGTTCTCTTCATCCGCTATCTGCCCCATCTGCTGGAAATGATCGTCCGCAACAGCGCCTCGCTGGGTTCGATCGTCGAGATTGTCCTGTTTACCCTCCCTGACATGCTCACGGTCACCATACCCATGGCCGTACTGGTCGGCATCTTGCTCGGGCTCAGCCGCCTCGCTTCCGACAGCGAAATAACCGCCATGCGCGCATCCGGCATCGGCGTATGGAGCTTCGTCCGCGTCGTCAGCCTCGTAGCCTTCGCCGGCTGGGTCATCGGCATGCTCAATACCATGCTCCTGGCCCCCTGGTCGGCCGCCGCCATGCGTCACCTCGAAGACACCTTGGCCAATGCCCAGGCTTCCTATGAAGTTCAGCCGCGCGTCTTTTATGAGGATTTCAGGGATTACGTCCTCTATGTCCAGGATGTGCGCGCCGGTTCGGGAGCAGCCAACTGGCGCGGCATCTTTCTTGCCGACGTGACCAATCCCAACGCGCCGAAGATCACGACCGCCGATCGTGCCACTGTCGTCAACGGCGGCAATCAAACCATCACCATGCGCCTGCGCGACGGCATCGAGATCGCAACCGTACCGGATAAGCCCGACCAGGACACAGTCTCTACTTTCTCGCAGACCGATCTGCCGCTTCAGGCCGGCTCCCAGGAAGACCTCCGCTTGGGGAGGAGCGATACGCCTATTCTCGCTATGGGCAACCGCGAGCTGCTGACGCGCGCTCGCCGCCGCAATGGCCAGGTCTACGAAATCGAGTTCGAGAAGCGGCTCGCCTACCCGGCCGCCTGTCTGGTGCTCATGCTGGTCGGTGTTCCGCTCGGCATTTCATCGCGCCGCGGCGGCAAGGGCGCCGGCTTCGTGCTCACCATCGCCCTCGTGTTCATCTACTATTTCCTCTCCTCCACCGGCACCGCCCTGGCTCGCCAGAACAAGATTCCGGCTTTCCTCGGTGTTTGGCAGGCCAACCTGCTCTTTGCCGTTTGCGGCATTGTCCTGCTGCGGCAAATGGCCACCGGCGGTGCGGCTCTATCCGCGCTTGCGTCCCTCGGCAACTGGTTTCGCCTCCGCGCCGAAGAATCCACAGCGTCGGCCGGAGCCATCCGCCTGCCAGTCCGCCAACGCTTGACCCGCGGCCGTTTCCCCCTGATCCTCGACGAGTACGTACTGCGTGAGTTTGTCGCCACATTTGTCATGGTGCTCGTTACATTTGTCATGCTCATGCTCGTCTTCACCTTCTTCGAGCTGCTGAGCGACATCATCAGGAACAGAACTCCCCTCGTAACGGTCGGCGAGTACCTCGTCAATCTCACCCCCAGCATGATCTACCTCATCACCCCACTCAGCGTCCTCATTGGTGTGCTGGTGGTCTTCGGCATCATGAACCGCAACAGCGAGCTGACCGCCATGAAAGCCACAGGCATCAGCCTCTACCGCATTACCGTGCCTGTTATAGCCATTGCAGCGGTCCTGTCCGTTTCGCTCTTCATGTTCGACGAGCTCTACCTCCCGCAGGCCAATCGCCGCCAGGAGGCGCTGCGCAACGTCATTAAAGGCAAGCCGGCGGAGACCTTTGAGCATCCCGGCCGCAAATGGATCTTCGGCCAGCAGCGGCCCGGCCAGCCCAGCCGTATTTTCTACTATGAGTATTTCGATCCTGACATTGATACCTTCGGAAATATTTCCGTCTTCGAGTTCGATACGAGTTCATTCAGTATTGCGAAGAGGATCTTCGCCTCTACCGCGCATTGGGAGCCGAACCTCGGGACATGGGTCTTCGAAGATGGCTGGGTGCGCACCTTCGACGGCTCCGGGGCCAGTACCTATGCCGCGTTTCCGGTCAGTACGTTTCCCGAAATTTCCGAGCAGCCCCCTTATTTCAAAAAGGAAGTGCGACAGTCTTCAGAGATGAACTTCGGCGAACTCGCGGGCTATATTCACGACCTGCGCCAAAGCGGATTCAATACCGTTCCCCTGCGCGTGCAGCTCAATCACAAAATCGCCTATCCCCTCATCACCCTGGTGATGGCGGTGCTCGCCATTCCTTTTGCGCTCTCCATGGGCAAGCGCGGCTCGCTGTCCAGCATCGGGATCGCCGTCGGCGTCGCCATCGCTTACTTCGTCGTCTCCGGATTCTTTGAGGCCATGGGCGACGTTAGCTGGCTTCCCGCCTTTCTCGCCGCCTGGTCCCCTGACTTCCTCTTCGGACTGGCCGGGGCTTACCTACTGTTGCGCACGCCCACATAAATCCATATGTTCGCCCGGCTCAAACCGTTGCTCCCTTACATGCGCCGCTACTGGCGCGGCTATCTATGGGGTTGCGTCTGGACCGTCCTGGCCAACGCCATCTGGGTGCAGTTCCCGCGCGTGATTGGGGCGGCAGCCGGCGATCTCAGCAGGGGCGTCACCTGGCACAAGATCTTCGGCTACGCCGGCCTGATCATGGCGGTCACGATCACCCACGGAGTGCTCCTCTTTTACATGCGCTGGATCATCATCGGCATCTCGCGCGATATCGAATTCGACCTGCGCAACGATCTCTTCCGTCAACTCGAAAAACAATCGGCTTCGTATTACCAGGAACACCGCACCGGCGACATCATGGCCCGCATGACCAACGACCTGAATGCAGTGCGCATGCTGCTCGGCCCCGCCATCATGTACACCGCCAACACCATGTTGTTTTTTGCCGGCGCGCTCTACTTTCTGCTGCGCATCAGCCCCATCCTGACGCTTACCGCGCTCGCCCCCATGCCCCTGGCCAGCATCCTCATCCAGTTCATGGGCCGCAGGATTCACGAGCGGTTCGAGCGCATTCAGGCCATGTTCTCCGACATTTCCGCGCAGGCCCAGGAAAACTTCTCCGGCGCGCGCCTGGTGCGCGCCTTTGCCCAGGAAGAAGCCCAGGTCAGAGCCTTCGAGCATTCCAACCGCGAATACATCCGCCGCGCCCTGGGCCTGGTCCGGCTGATGGGCATGCTGTGGCCCACCCTCGAATTCATGCTCGGCCTCGCCATGGTCATCTCGCTGCTGGTGGGCGGGCATGAAGTACTCTCCCATCGCATCGATATCGACAGTTTCGTTACCTTCACGACCTATATGTATATGCTCATGTGGCCCATCATCGCGCTCGGCTAGGTAGTTAATCTCTTCGAGCGCGGAACCGCCTCCGTCGTTCGTATCCATGAGCTGCTCATCGCCAGGCCCACCATCGACGATCGCGATGCGGTCGCTGCCGAATCAAAACCTGAAATTCGCGGCGAGGTTGAATTCCGCAACCTTCATTTTGCTTATCCGGCGGAAAACGGCAATCCGGTCGAAGTGCTCCACGGCATCTCGCTTCAGATCCCAGCCGGCAGCAGTCTCGCTCTCGTCGGACCCACAGGCTCCGGCAAATCCACGCTGGTCAGCCTCATTCCCCGTCTCTATGATGCTCCTCCGGGCAGCGTGCTGATCGATGGACGCCCCGTGCGCGATTATTCGCTCGACACTCTCAGCGCCGCGGTCGGTGTTGTGCCTCAGGAGACGTTCCTCTTCAGCACCACCCTCCGCGAAAATATCGCCTTCGGCGTTCAGGGTGCTGCTGGGTCCGATGTCGCCCGCGCCGCGGAGGTCGCGCACATCCGCGAAGAGTTTGATCTGTTCCCCAATGGCTTCGAGACCACGGTCGGCGAACGCGGCCTCACCCTTTCCGGCGGCCAGAAGCAGCGCACCGCATTAGCCCGCGCGATTCTGCGCAATCCGTGCATTCTCATCCTCGACGACGCCCTCGCCAGCGTCGATACCTATACCGAAGAACGGATCCTCGATGGGCTCCGCGCAGTCATGGCCGGCCGCACCACCATCCTCATCTCTCACCGCATCTCGACCGTCCGCCACGCCGACCGCATCGCAGTGCTGGTGCGAGGCCGCATCGTCGAGCTCGGCACCCACGAAGAACTGCTCGACCGCGAGGGTTATTATGCCGGCCTCTTCCAAAAGCAGCTGCTCGAAGAAGAGCTGGCCGTCACCGGTTGAAATTCTCGTCCCTACGCGCTCCAGCTTGAACCGGCCGCCTCCATCTCCGACTCCGTTCCCCGGGGCGCCCGGGCCGACATCATCATCTGCTGCGGCGGTCCATCGGCATCGCCCAGCGTGAGCAATGCCTCAGGATCGTGCGCCGCGAAATTCCAGGCCTCCCGCACGTCGCGGATGCACGCGATGGCTTCCCTGAAGCGGTCGGCCGATTCCAGCCGCGACCCTTCGAGGCACAATGCAAAAATTGCAGCGTAAAACTCCGCCAGCGCTTTTGCCGAGTTTCCGCCCACATCCATGCGCAGCCGCGACTGCAGATGCATCAGGATGTCGAGGACTCGCCCCACCGCGATCCGGCGATCCCGCATGTTACGGTGCTCCGCCGCCGCGATCGCCCGATACAGAAAGCGCACCATCCCGTCGTAGAGAGCGACTATCAGTTCCACCGGATTCATGCCGGCGACTGCCTGCTGCTGGTAATTCATGATCCTCCCCGGTTTCCAGTTACCCGCCCGGATTCTCGTTGTATCCCGTAATCGCGCTATAGAGCTCGTTCACCGATTGCAGCTGCTCCGGGATCATTTGCAGGGTGTAATTCGCTTCGTTGAGCTCGGTGGTCAGCTGCGATTGCTGCGTGCTGATGGCGCTGTTCTCGTTGCTGATGTTGGTATTCAACCCCGACTCCTCGGAGGCATCCTGCTGGAGCGCCAGATAAACCACTCCATTCGGCGCGCTGTTGCCGAGATTGCTGAGCGTCGAGGTCAGATTGGCCCCAAACGAGGTATAGCTGCTGCTCGTCTGGAAGAAATTCATCGCATCCTCAAAATTACTGTTCAGCGCACTGTCCAGCGTCGTGCCGTCCAGGCTGAGCGTCCCATCGTGGTTCGCCGTAATCCCCAGCTGCGTCAGAGAAGTGATCGCCCCGGATGCCTGCGTAAATACCAGCGCATCCTGCAATTGCTCCTGCAGCATCGCGACCGCCGCATTGCCGCAGAGCGGTTCGGGATTGCCGGAGGAGTCGTCCCCCTCCTGGGTGTTCAGATCCCCGATCACCGTGTTGTATGCGCTCACAAAAGTGTTCACCGCCGATTCCACGTCGCTGTTGTTATCCGTGATCTCGATCTGAACCGACTCGCCCGGCGCTGCGCTGAGCAGCTGCATGGTCACGCCGGGAATCGCATCCGTCACCGTGTTCGACGAGCTGGTCGTCTGAACCCCATCCACGGAAAACTGAGCGTCCTCACCCTGCTGCACCCGGCCAAAGCTCAACCCAGTTACGCCCGTCGTCGAGTCATTCAGCCCGCTGCCGTCGATCGCAACCGCCCCGCCGGCCCCGCTGGTATCGCTGACCAGCGATAGCTGCGACTGCCCCAGGGAATTGGTGACCAGGTTTGCCTGTACTCCGTAGTCCCCGTCGTTGATATAGGATGCTAGAGTGGACAGCGTGTTATTTTGCGGAATCCTGGCCCCGCTGCTATCCGTCGCTGTGCCATCGGAAATCTGAATCTTCTTCCCGCCGATCGAGAGAGTGCCCGTCAGCGTGTCGCTGGCGCCAATCGCGCCGCTGGTGCTGGCGTACGAATACGTCTGGGCCAGATTTCCCACCACCACAGTATGGCTGCCCGCCACCGCCGCCGATGTGGCGCTGGTCAGCGCGATCACCGACGTGTCCGAACTCGAGCCTTCTTTCTCCGAAAATACCCCGTTGAAGCCGTTCAGCGCACTCACCGCCGTCGACAGCGTGCTCAGGTCCTTTCCGATACCGGTCAGAGCTGTGCCCTCGGTCTGGAGCGTCGTAAGCTGGTTCTTCCACGGCGTCTCGATCGCCTGGATGTTGGCGACGATCGCGCTCACCGTGCTCGACACATCGAAGCCCTGGCCGCTGGTCGGGGATCCAAACGAGATGCCCACACTTCCCATAGTGTCTTTATCGTCGCTTTCCAGGGAGACCATTACCGCCCCTCCTCTGTCTGCATCCCCATCGCCGTTGTCGGGACGGCCTCATTAGTAAAAACCAGGAACAAGGAACTCAAAAAAATCGGGGGGCTTTGCCCATCTCCGCGAGCGGTTATCTCGCCGGAGATGGGAAGCCCCCGCCTGTGAAACTTCCGGTTCAGCTTACTGGAGCAGCTTGGTCACCATCTGCTGCGTGCTGTTCGCCTGGGCCAGAGCGCTGATGCCGGTCTGGGTCAGGATCTCGTACTTCGACATGTTCGAGGTGGCCGATGCATAGTCCGTCGCCGTGATCGTGTTCTGCGCCGAAGTGATGTTGGTCATCTGCGAACTGGCGATGTTCGATGCCGCCGTCAGCGTGTTGATGTTCGCCCCCACCTGGCCGCGCTGGTAGGCGACGGCGTTGATGGCGTTGTCCACTGTCTGCAGGGCAGCTTCGGCATCCGCCTGGCTGTCCAGCTTGGTCCCCGTCAGGCTGGTGCCCGAGCCGGCGCCCGACAGCACGCCGCCGATGCCTGTCACTCCACCGACGGTCGCTGTCACCTGCGTGCCCATGAGCGAAGTCGCACTGGCTGCCGCCGAGGTTCCGACACTGGCATCGGTCAGACTCCCCACCGTTACGTTATAGTTCTGGCTGCCCCCGCTGGTGCCGTCACTGGTATAGATGCTGACCCCGCCCACGACCGGTGTTTCCTGCGATGCGGCCTGCGAGGAAGCCTCGGCCACGGTGAATGAGGTGATGCCGGCCGCCGCTCCCGTCGACGAAACGGAAATGGACAGGTTGCCCAACCCCGCCGCCTGGTTGGCCGCCGTGGTGTTGTAGGCAACGGTATAGTTCGTCCCCAGCGCTGCCTGCACTGTGCTGAGCAGGTTTGCGTTGCTCACCCCGTCCAGGTCGACGTTTACCGCCGATCCGGCGCCCGATGCCGTGGTGGGGGTGACCGTGAAGTTGCCCATCACCGTGTTCGCGGAGTTGATGTTGGTCACCGCGACTCCGGATTCCCCCATCGCATTCGTGAGGGTCCCGTTGGCGATGGTAACCGAGTCGACGTTGGCCGCGAGGCCCGCCGCGCTGGGACCGATGCTCAGCGTGCCGACCCCGTTGCTGACGTTGTACGCCACACTGTAGTCGGCCGATGAGCCAGGCGATGCGGTGTTCAGCGCCGCGTTGACCGTGGCCACCAGCGCCGACGACGCAGTCTGGCCGTTCAGGTTGACCGTGACCGCACTCCCAGCCACTCCGCTGACGGTCGGCGTAATGGTGAACTTGCCGCTCAGCTGTTCCCCATCCGTGAACGCGATGCTGCCGGAAGTCGGTGTCGTCTCGGTCGCCGTGCTGGCCAGGGTGAGGTTGGTGATTTTGTCTGTGGTCGTGGCATACGACGTGAGCGCCACGTTCAGGGTGCCGTTGCTGTAGGTGACGGAGTAGTCGGCATTCGCGCTCGGCCCGGTGAGTGTTTTGCCGGCATTCAGCACCGCGGAGACCGCGCTCGCCAGGTTCGCTGTGGTCACGTTGGTCAGCGGGATGTTGGCCGTGGCTCCAGCCGACGTGCTGGCCGGGGTCTGCTTGAACACCGTCGGGCTGCCGCTGATGGTGAGCGCAGTGACACCCGCCGTCGTGCCGGCTCCCGAGATGCCGAAGCTCAACGCGCCGCTTCCGCTGTTGTAGGTGGCGGAGTAGTCCGACCCCGCCAGATCGGCGGTCAGCGTGGCCTGCAGATTCGCCGTCGTCACGTTGGTCAGGTCGATCGTTTTGTTGGGGCTGGTCGTTCCTCCCGGATTCACAATCGGCGTGGTCTGGGTTGCGGCGCTGCCGCCGGTGTTGGCAACGGCAATAGCTGTCTCGCTGCCGCCACCGGAAAGGCCGATCGTCAGAGTTCCGGCCGAGTAAGCGACTGTGTAGTCCGACGCCGTTCCCCCCGCTCCGTTGATGACGCCGTTAATCGTGGTCTGCATCTGAGCCTGGTTCTCGCCCGCCAGCGAACTCAGGTTAATGACATAAGGCCCATGGGCGTCGCCGGTCGGTGTGATCGTGAAGCTGCCGGTCAGCGTATTGGTGACATCGACGGCTGCCGAAAACGTCTCGTTCGCTCCTGCGCCGCTGTGCGACCAGCTGAGGGGCGTCGCCACACCGCCGGTCTGCGGAATGGTGCCACCAATCGTAATGCTGCCGCCGATGTTGTCCGCGGACGGCAGGTTCGCCGTGATCGTGGCGCCGTTGTTGGTGAAGTTCACAGCGGTCTGCGCCCCGGCAGCCACTGCCGCGTTGGGGGTAACCGAGATCGAACCGCCCAGCGTGCCGCCATCGGCCACCGCCAGGTTGAAGCCGGTCTGCGCGGCCGCCGCACCGCCAGTACCGGAGCCGGTTGCCGGCGCGCCGGTGAATCCGGTGATGTGGTCGGTCGCGGCGTTGGCGCCGAGGCCGATCTGCAGCTGGTTATTTCCAACCGCGGTCACCGTGTAGTCGCCGCCGGAGTTCCCGGCCGCCGCATTGATCATAGTTGCCAGGCTGGTGGCCTGGGCCGTCAGCGTATTGCCGGTTACGCTGGCCAGATTCACGCTGATCGCGGCCGCGGTGCCCCCGCTGGTCGTAGGCGAGAAAGCAAGTGTGCCGGAAAGCTGGGCCCCATTCGCGATCACACTGGACGTAAGGGTCGACGTTGTCGCCGTTCCGTTCGCCGTCCAGCTCATGTTCACCGGAGAGCTGCTGTAGGTCGTGGTCTGGACCGGTGCCGCTGCCGCGGTCGAGCCGCCAGCCGTAATCGCCGCACCGGCTATCGCCGCCGAGGTTCCGGTGACTGAGGACAGCGATCCCGCCGCGTTCGCGCCCCATCCGAGCGCGCTTGTGGTCTGGTCGGCGCTGAAAACTGTGATCCCGTTATATTCTGTCGTGCTCCCGATCGTCCCGATCTGCGTCAGAATATCCTGGTACTCCTGGTTCGCCGCGCCCAGTTGCGAGCCCGACAGCGTTCCCCCGCCCGCTTCCGTCGCCAGCGTGACCGCGCTGGTCAGCAAACTCGTCACCTGCGACAACGCGCCATCCGCCACCTGCAGAAAGCCCGCGCCCTCGCTGGCGTTGCTCGATGACTGCATGAGGGCCGCGGAATTCGCCGCCAAACCGTTCGCAATGGACAGTCCGGCCGGATCGTCCGAGCCGGAATTGATCTTCGAACCCGAAGACAGGTCCGTCAAAACTTTCTGCAGACTGGACTGTGTCTGGTTCAGGTTATTTTCCGCGTAAACTGCAGAGATGTTGTTCAGGACTCCCAATGGCATGATCGTTCTCCTCGTTGATATGGGTTCCTGAACAGAGTGCGTTGCCGTCTGGCCTTCCGCGACTCCCGGGAACCGCTTGACTCAAGCTCTTCATCGGCCCCCCCTTCTTCCTCATTATTCCTTCAACCCGCTTTGGCACGCCGCGTGCATTCCACTGCGCCCGCCGGCCCGTTCATCTTCCTTCCGCGCGCGCCGATAAAATTCGCAGGCGTGGGAGACGCCCACCCGTGATTCATCTGACGCGCCTCAACGGTAATCCCCTGGTCGTCAACAGCGACCTCATCAAGTACGCCGAATCCTCGCCGGACACTATGCTCACCCTCATCAACGGCGAGAAAATCGTCGTGCTTGAGAGCTGCGAGGACGTCGTCAACCGCACCATCGCCTACCGCGCCCAGGTCTTCGCCGCCGCGGCCGGACATCTCCAGGCATTAGCGTGGTCTCCTCTCTCGCAGGATGGTTCCGCATTGCAAAACGACAGATCTCATCCTGAAATTACCGTTGTCACGGAGGACTAATCCATGGACGCGGGCAGTCTGGGCGGCATTTTCCTGGCGCTCGCCGGCATCCTTGCCGGCCTGTGGCTCGAAGGCGGACATCTCGACCAGATACTGCAGCCGACCGCCGCCGTCATCGTCTTCGGCGGGACGCTGGGTGCCGTCATGCTCCAGTTCCCCCTCCAAACCGTGTTCTCCGCCGCGTTCCGCCTCGTCGGCGTCTTCCTGCACAAGACCAACGGCGGCGACGCGCTGCTCCGCCAGATTGTCGCCTTCGCCAACCAGGCCCGCCGCAAGGGCATCGTCTCTCTCGATCAGGATCTCCCTCAGGTGGCAGACCCCTTTCTCCGTCAGGCCCTGATGCTCGCTGTCGACGGCACCGAACCCTCCGAGCTCCGCCGCATCATGGAACTCCAGATCGACAACATCAGCGAGATCGAAGCCCGCATCCCCGCCGTCTTCGAATCGGCCGGCGGATTTTCGCCCACCATCGGCATCATTGGCGCCGTCATCGGGCTCATCCAGGTCATGCAGCACCTCGATCACATGGACCAGGTGGGCCGCGGCATTGCCGTCGCTTTCGTCGCCACCATCTATGGAGTAGCCGCGGCCAACCTCTTCTTTCTTCCCTCCGCCGGCAAACTGAAGCAGCGCGCCCGCGAAGATCAGCGCCTGAAGGAAATGGCTCTCGAAGGCGTGATCTCCATTCTCGAAGGCATGAACCCCCGCATGATCGCCATCAAACTGGCCAGCTTCCAGGGCACCGCGCCTCCAGGCAAGTCCTCAAGGGAGAAATGAGCATGAAATCCGGCTCTCACCGTTCCCGCCGCCCCTCCGACCCCCCACACCACGACCGGTGGCTTGTTTCCTACGCCGACTTCATCACTCTGCTCTTCGCCTTCTTCGTTGTGCTCTACGCCAGCTCCCGGTCCGATGAGCGGAAACAAACCCAAATTGCGCATTCCATCCAGTCGGCTTTCCAGGCTCTCGGCATCTTCCCTTCGACGGTCCGTGACCATCTCATCCCCGGTACAGATCCCCAGGCTCCTCTTTCGCCACTCAACGTCGTTCTCGGCGACGATCTTTCCCCCTCCCCGGAGACCCAGCGGGATCTCCAGCGCCTGCAAACCCAGCTCACCGGTCTGCTCTCCAAACAGGTCGCCGAGCATGTCGTTGCCCTTCGGCTGGGCCGTGAGGGTCTGGTCATCTCTCTTCGCGAATCCGGCTTCTACGAGAGCGGCTCCGCACTGCCGCACGCCCAGTCAAAGACCACTCTCGATCAGGTCGCCGCCACAGTCGCCGCCACTCCATACGACATCCGCATCGAAGGCCATACCGACAACGTCCCTATACACACCTCCCAATTCAGCTCCAACTGGGAGCTGTCGACCGCCCGCGCAACCCAGCTCGCGAGGATTCTCATCGTCGATTGCCACTTCGCTCCAGGGCGAATCTCCGCAGCCGGTTTTGCCGAATACCACCCCGTCGCCGGCAACGACACCGCCGAAGGACGCAGCCGCAATCGCCGCGTCGACATCATTGTCCTGCCCCGCATCAGTGTTCTGCCCGCCAGATAAAGTCGCTCTCACAGCAACCCAATCGCGAATTCCCGCCCACCCTGATTCCGCTGGCAGGGAGAATCTAAGATCGAGCCATGACGGAAAACAAATCTTTGCCCACACGCTCGCGCCCCAGCCACCGCGCTGCAGACTCCCATCGCGGGCCGGCTCTGAGACTGCGGGCAATGTACGAACACCTCGTTCGTCGATTCGGGCCCCAGCAATGGTGGCCTGCAAAGACCGCCTTCGAAGTCGTCATCGGCGCATATCTCACCCAGAACACCGCCTGGAAGAGCGTCGAGCGCTCGATCGCCAATCTCGATTCACACAACGTCCTCTCAATCGGCGGCCTGCGCGCGATCCCCGACGCTGAGCTGCGCGACCTCATTCGCCCCTCCGGATTCATGCTTCGCAAAGCGGCAGCGCTCAAGGCCTTCGTCGGCTTTCTCGACGCCCGTTACGGCGGCCGGATCGAAGCCCTCCGCGAGGCGGCACTGGAATCGCCGCTTACTGTACGCGAACAGCTACTCACTCTTCCTGGTGTTGGCCCCGAGACTGCCGACGCCATCCTGCTCTACGCTCTCGATGCGCCCGCCATGGTCGTCGACGAATACCTGCGGCGCATCGTGATCCGCCACGGCCTTGTAGTGGAAAAAGCAAAGTACCCCGACATCCAGGCACTCGCCGAACACTCCTTCGCGCCCGAAAGCGCCCATGAAAACAGCCCCGGCCTTGCCCGCCACTACAACGAATTCCACGCGCTCGTGGTCCAGATCGGCAAGACCCACTGCCGCCGCGTCGCGCTCTGCGAGGGCTGCCCGCTTCAGTGGGACCTGAAGTACACTCGCGCCGAACCGCGAGTCAAAACCTCCGCATAAACTAAAACGTGCTCACCCTCTACGCCGCCACTACAAACCACGGCAAGCTGCGTGACTTCTCTGTCGCCGCCGCGGAAAGCGGAGTAGCCGTCGAGCCCCTGCCCGGCCTCAAAGAAATTCCGGCTCCCGAGGAGAACGAGCCTACCTTCGCCGGCAACGCGCGACTCAAGGCCGGGTATTACAGCCGCTTCACCGATAAGTTGGTTCTCGCCGACGACTCCGGCCTCGAAGTCTTGGCCCTCGACGGCCGGCCCGGAGTCCGCTCCGCGCGCTTCGCCGAGGACGCGAGCTTCATGCCCCAGAACACCATCCCACCGCTCTCCACCGACGCCCGCAATAATCTCTATCTCCTCGATCGCATGCGCGACGCCCCCAACCGGACTGCCCGCTACCACTGCGTGCTGGCTCTCGCCTGCACCGGGACCGTCCTCCTCACCGCGGAGGGCAGCGTTGAAGGCGAAATCCTATCCGCCCCGCGCGGAAATGGCGGCTTCGGCTACGACCCCCTATTCTGGCTTCCCGAACTCGGCCGCACGATGGCCGAAATTACCCTCAAAGAGAAGCACCACCTCAGCCATCGCGGGCGCGCCTTTCGCGCTCTGCTGCCGCAGCTGAAAACTGTGCTGCCCTAAGGCCCGATCTCGACCATGATCTTCCGCATCGACGCCGGATCGGCACTCCATCGCGCCAGAGCCTCACCCGCACCTTCGAGCGGCACCACCATGCTCACGGCATCCTCCACCGGAAAGCCTCCAACGCCGAGCATCGCAATCACTTCGTTGAAATCCGCGTCCGTAGCGTTGCGCGAGCCAAGGATATCCAGCTCCTTCTGCACGAAGAGCCTCGTTTCGTAACTGACCGGCTCCTTGGCGTAGCCGATATAAACCACCCGCCCCGTGAACGCCACCACTTCCACCGCCAGCCGAAAGGTCGTCGGCGTACCCACCGCTTCAATCACCACATCCGGCCCCTCGCCACCTGTCAGCTCGGACATGGCGGCGGTGGCATCCGCCGCGCCCGCGTGCACCGTCTGCTGCGCTCCAGCACGCCGCGCCAGCTCCAGCTTGGCTTCATCCATGTCCATTGCAATGATGCGCGCCCCACGAAACGCCGCGGCGGCCACCGCCCCCAGCCCCACCATGCCGCATCCGATCACCAGCACCGTGTCTTCCGCCGCGACCCGCCCACGCCGCACCGCATGGCAACCCACGGTCAGCGGTTCCACCATGGCGAGAGTCCGCAGCGGCAATCCGGGAGCCTGCTTTAGTTTGGTCCACGGCGCCAGTGCGAACTCCGTGAGCGCGCCGTCGCGCTGCACGCCCAGCGTCTGATTGTTCCTGCACGCGTTACTGCGCCCGCGCCGGCACGCCGCACAGAGCCCGCAGCTCGAATAGGGAAGCATAGTCACCGCCATCCCTGCCGTCAGCTGCGCGGGAACATCCGGACCCGTCTCCGCAATCGTCGCGGCAACCTCGTGTCCCGGGATGCGCGGATAAGTCACCAGCGGATTCCTCCCGGCGAATGTGCTCAGGTCCGATCCGCACAGGCCCACCATGCGGATTTGCAACAACACCTCGTCCGCCCCTGGCTTGCCGGGGGGCGGCACTTCGGCCAGCCGCGTCTCTCCGGGCGCATCCAGCACCAACGCCTTCATGCGTACTCCATCCCGTCTCCCCGCCGCGTCACCCGATGGCAGGCGAAACAGCTCCACAATTAGAATAGTGCCTCACCCAAACCCCATGCTCGCCAGGCCGCCTATGCGAATCGACGCGCACCATCACTTCTGGCGCTACACTTCAGCTGAATACGGCTGGATCGACGATGCAATGGCCTCGATCCGCCGCGACTTTCTCCCCGACGACCTCGCACCCGAGATGACCGCGGCCGGCATCGATCGCGTCGTCACCGTGCAGGCCCGCCAGACCCTCGCCGAAACCGAGTGGCTATTGGAAATGGCGGCGGCCAACCCCTGGATCGCAGGCGTCGTCGGGTGGGTTCCGCTCATCGATCCCGCGGTTGGCGGTCTGCTCGAACGCCTCGCCGCCAATTCTGCGCTCAAATCCGTTCGCCACGTCCTGCAGGCTGAGCCCGACGAGTACATGGCCCGCGCCGATTTCAACGCAGGAATCTCCAGCCTGCGCAACACCGGCCTCTCGTACGACGTCCTCATCGTCCATCACCAGCTCCCCGCCGCCATTCGCCTCGTGGATCACCACCCGAACCAGGTCTTCGTCCTCGATCACATCGCCAAGCCGCCTGTTCGCGCGGGCCAATTGCAGCCGTGGGCGCGCAATCTGGCCGAACTCGCCCAACGCGACAACGTTTTTTGCAAACTTTCAGGTGTCGTCACCGAAGCGGACTACACCGCGTGGACCTGGGAGCAAATCCTGCCGTATCTTGAAGCCGCACTCGCAGCCTTCGGTCCGGCGCGTCTGATGTTTGGTTCCGACTGGCCCGTCTGCCGGGTCGCCACAACTTACGCCGACTGGGTGCGCGCAATCGACCGTTTCTCTCAGACGCTCTCCGCCACGGAACGCCAGTCGCTCTTCCATGACACCGCCGCGCGCGCTTACCGGCTCGACTGACTGGTCTGTGCGACCTGTCCCGGCGTTTCGTCTCCGGGCGCCCTCCTGGCTCCCGGCTCGCAGCCCCCCGCTCGCAGCCCCCAGCCCCCAGCCCCCAGCCCCCAGCCCCAATCAAATCTCAAGCACTATTACACTTTCCCCGGCTACCATCTGCTCCGCGTTCTCCGGCGCAACCAGAAAACAATTCGCCTGTGCAGCCGCGGCCAGATCCCCCGAACCCTGCCAGGCAATCTGCCGCACTCTGGCGCCGCGAACATCGCTCTCGACGCGCGCCGGCAAAAAGCGCGTGAGCCCAGGCTTCACCCGCACCTCTTCGTCAAGCCGAGCCATCGCAAACCGCGGCCAGCACTCGCTCTCACCGCCCAGGGCACGCAGCAGCGGCGCCGCAAACAACAAGAACGTCACGATGGTCGATATCGGATTTCCGGGCAGCCCAAAGAAATAGCGGCCCGGCAGTTTTCCAAACACCACCGGCTTGCCCGGCTGAATCCGCGCCCCGGTGAAGAAAAACTCCGCCCCCAGAGCCGTCAGCGCCTGCTCCACAAAATCGAACTTCCCCATGGACACGCCGCCCGTGAGCAGCACCAGATCGCATCCCAAAGCCTGCCGAATCGCTTTCTCCGTCGCATCTCTGTCATCCCGCACAACGGCAAAAATAACCGGCTCGCCTCCCGCAGCCGCAACCTGTGCCGCCAATGAGTAACTGTTTGAGTTACGAATCTGATGCGCCAACGGCTTTTCCGCCACATCCACCAGTTCATCTCCCGTCGATAAAATCGCCACCCTCGGCCTGGCAAACACCGGCAACACCGCTGCCCCGCAGGCAGCCGCAGCGGCAATCTCCGTCACACCCACGCGGCGCCCCGCCGGAACCACAACCTCGCCCATCCGCGCCTCCGCCCCGGCCGGCACGATGTTCTCTCCGCGCGATAGCTCCCGCATCCCTGCCAGGCTCACCCGTCCATCGGCAACCACCACATGCTCCACCATCACCACGCAGTCGGCGCCCCGCGGCACCGCCGCCCCCGTCATAATCTCAACTGCGTCACCGCGCCCGAGTGCGCCGCAGGTCCATGCCTCGCCAGCGCGCAGCTGGCCCGCCACGCGCAGCGCCCCAGCCTGCAATTCCACAGCTCGGCATGCAAACCCATCGCGGGTCGACCGGTCAAAGGGCGGCTGATCGCGATCCGCTACCACTGCTTCGGCGAGGACCCGGCCTGCAGCTTCCTGCAATGGAACCCGCCCTGCACTTCGAGCAGTCGCAAGCGCAAGCTGCGCCTCGCGGCGCACCACGGCGGCAGCTTCGTCATAGCTCAGCACCGTCCCGTGCGATCCACCGCTCATCCGCATCGATTGTCGCAAAATAAAAGAGCGCCGTCCCCGCTTCTGAAAATCAAGCAGGAATCGGCGCTCCGTCGTGACCAATGGGGGCCCTAATGCTTCTTTGAAGCCTTGTATGTGGTCGATTGGGTCTGGCTCATCTCCGCCAGCACCCCCTTCGCATCATTCGCGAACGGTCCTGTCGGATCCAGCTGCAAATATGTCTGGTAAGCTTCCTGGCATCCCGCCGGCGCTACGATCTTGCCGGTCTTGGGGTCGAGCGTCGCTTTGCCGATCAGTGCTTGCCCCTTCAGGTAATACGGAATCGGGCGTTTCGGATCTGCCGCGATGGCTTTGTCCGCCGCTGCCACCGTCGCATCCGCCTGCCCGATGCGCTGCATCACGATGGTTTCGTTCTGGTAATACATGCCTGCGCCTGAGGGGTTTACTTTAGCCGCCGCATCGTAGGCTGCCTGCGATTCAGGAATTTTTCCGTCCGATGCAAAAGCCTCGCCCAGGGCATCTTCCGCCGCCCCGTCCATATTCGGGTCCGGCTTCTTCGCACCCTGATCGAGCGCCAGCCCCTTCTGCAGAGATGTTTCTGCGTCGGACCACTGCTTCAGCCCGCGCTGCGCCAGTCCCAACTCCACCCAAAGCACGGCGGCATCAGGCTTAATCGTTGCGTCTTTCTGCATCAGAGCCGCGGCATCCGCATAATTCTTGTCCTTATCGTCCTGCCGCGCCTTCGCCAGATCGGCGTTCAGGTTCTTGATCTGCGAATTCTCCTTCAGAATGGTCGCGTTCTTTGCTTTGGTCTCCTCGAGCGCTTTGCGTTGCTCCGGTGTGAGGGTTTTTATGTAATCCGGCCGCGAGAGGTCGTCGTTCTGCTCCGTGTCGGCGCCCGCCACCACCTTCACGCCGTCGATCTGATCAACCACCTTATCCTTCGGCGTGTCAGGCTTGCGAAAAGCGATCGTATAGGTACCCGCAGCCACGTTGTCGCCCTTGTAATTTCCTTCGGCGTCCACCGGGAGCGTGTACTTCGCTTCCTGGTTCGGCGAGGTCATGCCGCCCTCGTAAAGGGAGATCGTCCCCCCGCCGACCATCGGGGAACCGGTTGGGTCGATGACCTGCCCGTGGATCTTCCCCGATCCTCCGGCGGCGGCGGTTTGCGCTCCCATATAAGGCGCCGATAGCGGTAACGCTGCCGCAATCAAGGCGGCCATCGTCAGGCGTGGCCAAATGCTCTTTCTGTTCATAATTGTTCCTCTCTGTTGGAGTGCGCAGTCATGCCGCGCCCTCCTGACTTGTCTCCCCCGATCCCGTCAACGAATTCGATCTCTCCGCATAACGGATCGGATCCTTCACTCCGGCCTGCTCGAAGGCTCGCAGGCGCAAAACGCAGCTCTCGCAAACCCCGCATGCGGCCTCCTGCCCCGAATAGCATGACCACGTTAAATCCAGCGGCGCGCCCAGTTCAAGGCCAAGCTCCACGATCTCCTTCTTGTGCATCTGAATGAGCGGCGTCCTGATGACGATGTCGCCGTCGCGCGTCCCTCTGCGTATCAGCTCCTGGAAGGCCGCGTAATATGCAGGCCGGCAATCCGGATAACCCGAGCTGTCCTGCTCCACCGCGCCGATGAACACCGTCCTCGCGCCCAGCACCTCGGCCCAGCTCACCGCCGCCGCTAAAAAATGCGCGTTGCGAAACGGAACGTAGGTCACCGGAATCTCCGCCCCGATGCCCGCGCCGCTCGCTGGCGCGTCCGGCACCTCGATCCGCGAGTCCGTCAACGCCGAACCGCCAATGCGCCGGAACAGATCCAGCCGTAATCGCAGAAAATCGCGAAACCCCAGCGAATCGGCCACTCCATGCGCTGACTCGAACTCGCGCTCCTCGGTGCGCTGCCCATAGCTGCAGTGCAGAGCATAGGCGTCGTATTCGCGTGCCGCCAGCGCCGCGCACACACAGGAATCCATCCCCCCGGACAGGCATACCACTGCACGCTCCCGCCGTCCGTTCTCGCCCTGATCGACCACCCTACATCCTAGCGCGTTCCACCATAGATCGGGCCGCTCAGCAAGTCACGAAAGTCACACGCGGCATCAACAAGTGAGCTTCCGTGCACCCACCGGCGTTCTGTCACATTGACATTCGCACTAATTTTGATTTTTCGCGACTGCTTCAATCCGAACACAAAGCTACGGCGTACTTGAGCCAGTACTCGGCCCGCTTTCCCCACTCAGCCGATTCCCCCACGGCGAGGGGCCCCGTAACCAATTCGACTCAATGAGGCGATAACAATGAAACTGTATGAGCCGTCCAAGCCGATCGACGCGATCGCGCAGGCGCGCCTGGCCAGGCGCAATTTCCTTACCCAAGCCGGCATAGCCGGCATCGGCGCCGCCGCCGCCGCTTTCACCCTCGGCAGCGCCAAACCCGCCTTTGCCGATGCCGATTCCCCCGCCGAGGCCCAGGAGGAACGCGCCCAATCCCAGGACACCGTGAAGGAAATTTTCACAGCCGCCCTGATTGCCGAAGACCTCGCCACTGTCTTCTACTATCACTCCCTCATCGGACCCGTCATCCAGGATCCCAATCTCGCGGGCCCCGGCGGTTCCGCGAACAACGTCACCCCTTCCGGCAACCTCGGCAATGTGAATTACGTTCAGGCGGCACTGTCAGAAGAAATCAGCCATGCGAACCTGTTTCGCAGCCTGCTCGGAATTTCAGACCCATCGCAGGATCCCGTCCAAACCTTTTATTTTCCCGAGGGCTCCTTTGCTACCCTGGCCAACTTTACCGGACTGCTGAACGCTCTTGAGGACGCCTTCATCGGCGCCTACCTCAATGCCATCCAGGAATTCGCGGTGAAGTCCGCCAGCGCCCGCTGGGATGGCCGCAACTGGACCTATTGCGACTCCGACGGTACAAGGTACACGGCCGAGGAACTCGACTACTTTGCCAAGGTCGCAGCCTCCATCATGGGTATCGAAGCTGAACACCGGGTGCTCGGTCGCGTTATCAGCAACACGAATCCGGCCAACAATCTCGCCTACGAACAGACGGACGGCCTGAACGCCGTCTATAACGGACCTAACTCAGCCGTCGCGGCGCTCACTCCGTTCCTGACATCGAGCACTGGCCCCGGCCGCTCACTAGCAAAAGCGCTGGCCAACCAGGGCAATGTGTCCATCCCCGTCACCGGCAACCCGCCGGCTTACTGAACGCACGCTCCTCAACCCAGCCGATTTGTCCCGGCACGGCAGATTGGCTGGGTGATTTTCACGATGTGAAATCCCTCGAAATTTCGTGTGACGCTCAACCCACGAATGTATGAAATTTCCTGTATGCAAATACCGCCAGCACCATAAAAATCACGAGCGCCAGCAGTTGCGCGACTTTGAACGGCATCTCTTTCCCCGTCGGAGCCAGGGAGTGCAACGCCGGCACCTTCTCAAACGACTGCACGATCAGAACAAAAAAGTTCAGATAAAGTGCCAGAATCGCTGTCACCACATAGGTTCCTCGCCAGCCTCCGGCAAGATGTCCGCCGTAGAGGGCAATCGTCGCAAGGAGCAGGACGATCATCGACAAGATGCCGACCACAATCCCCGGCGTCACACCGTGGTAGGGAAACATAAATCCTGTAATACTCGTCGCCGCCGTCGTGATCAGGAAAAGCGCCGTCAGCAGCGGCCATCGCTTCCCTGCCAACATTCCAAAAACCACCAGAAATCCGGCGACGATCGCAAAAATGCTGATCGCCACGTGGAACTGCGTGAATCCGGCCAGACTCATTCCGAGAATCATTGAGGTAAGCATGTTGTGCCTTTTCCGGGGGAGTGGTTGGACGGTTGAACTCCGCGCATCGCGCAGGTGAGCCCGCAGGAAGCCATGAGAGTACCACGTTATGCCCGCCCGATTGACAACCCACCCCGCAGCGCATAACTTCGGCTCTTGCGATCAACACTCCCCGCATGAAGGAGACTCCCACCATGCGCCGTTCTGTTCTCCTGCCCCTGGCTTTGTTCTCGGCCTGCGTTCCCGCTTTAATGCAGGCCCAGCCCGCACCCTCAATCCCTCCGCCGGGCCAGCTCGACCCCACCCGCTCCATTCAGAATCCCGTCCTCTTCTCCTCCTTCCACCAGCCGCTGCCCGAGCAGTACATCTGGACAAAGGGAGACTCCTTTACCAGCCAGACCAGCACCGTCCAGTACACGTTCCCTCAGGACAATCAAAAGGTTGATCCGCACTATTTCCGCGCCCACATACGCGTTGACGCCTCACTGCCCCATGCCACCCTCTACATCGCCGGTCCGCGCTCGGCTGACGTCTACGTCAACGGATCGCCGGCCGCTCATTTCCTCGCCGATCCCGGCTCGCGCCTCAACCTCCACGTCTTCTCTATTGACATCGCCCGCTTCCTGCGTCCCGGCGACAACATCCTGGCCCTCTCCGTCGTTCGCGGCCATCGCGCCAACGGCTTCTCCAACAACGCGCTCAGCATGCAGCAGATTCTCGGCAACGTTCTTGTCGCCAAATTGATCCCGGCCGCGCCCGGAGCCCTCGCGCCGCCCATCCTCATCAGCGATGCTTCCTGGAAGGGTTCTCTCCACGCGCCGGATGGCTGGCAGAATGCCAGCTTCGACGACAATGCCTGGCCCGCCGTTGCCGCGCTCAGCTCGGTCGAAGGCTCCATCGAGTTCCTCCAGTGGAACGGCGACGCCGGCCTCTATAACTGGCCCGGGTACGAAGGCGAATCCCCCTTCCTCGCCAGAACGTATCTGCCTGCCACTGAAGTCCAAGACATCTACGCCGGCCAGGGCTCCTTCGACTGCGCGAGCGCCTTGACCTGGTCCGGCGATCCTGTCTCACCCTGCGAGTTCACCGTCCACCTCGCCTCCAGCCCGTCGCCCGACGAGTACGTTCCCTCCATCACCCTCGACTTCGGCCGCGAAGTCACAGGCCGCGTCCAGCTCGTCTCCGATGCCGATGCCCCCGCCACCGTCTCCATCGCCTATGGCGAATCGCTGGGTGAAGCCCACGACGAGCCCTACCTCGGCATCGACATCCTCCACCTCGCGCCCCACGGATCAGGCGTCGGCCCCAAGTCAGCCTTCCGGTACGCGCAGATTCGCTTCCTCGCCGGGCCGCCCGAGCTGCGCTTCAAAGCCATCCATCTTGAAGACGTCTATTACCCGGTCCGCTACCAGGGCTCCTTTGAATCCTCTGACCCGCTCCTCAATCGCATCTGGGAGACCGGCGCCTACACCAGCCATCTCTGCATGCAGGACGACATCTGGGACGCGCCCAAGCGCGACCGCGGCCGCTGGATGGGCGACACCGACGTCAGCGGACGCGTCATCGACGACATCTTCGCCGATCATTTCCTGATCGAAGACACGCTCAGCCGCCTCATCGGCCCGCTGCCCATCAAGGAACACGTCAACGGCATCCCCGGCTACTCCTCCTACTGGTTCACTGAACTCGAGCACTACTACCTGCACACCGGCCGCAAAGAATACCTCGCCTCGATGCACGACCAGATCGTCCAGCTGCTCCAGTTCATGGACAAGGATTTCGACCACGAGAACCACTTCATCAACCACACTAAAGAGTGGCTCTACGTCGATTGGGCCCTTGACCTGAACGGCGCAACTGCCGAAACCCAGGCCGCCACCACCCTCGAATACGTCCGCGCCTATCGCTCTGGAGTGCGTCTTCTCCAGGAACTCGGCGACCAGGGAAATGCAGCCCACTTCAGCCAGCGCGCCGACGAGATCGCCAAAAGCAGCCAGGCCGCGCAATTCGCCAACGGGTCCTTTGGCCCGCGCTGGCAGACCAACGCCATGGCGATCATCTCCGGCGTCGCGACCACCGACCAGTACTCATCGATCTGGCAGAACGTGCTCTCGAACGTCGGCAAGCCTACCTGGCGACCCAACGTCATCACGCCCTACTACGGCTCGTACGTCCTCGACGCCATGGCCCGCACCGGCCATCGCGAGGCGGCCCTCGCCTGGATACGCGAGTACTGGGGCGGCATGATCAACGAAGGCGCAACCAGCTTCTGGGAGGCGTACGACCCAGCCTGGCCGAAGGACAATCCCCACGTCGACCTCCAGGCCGACGACACCGCCGGTTATCGCATCTCGCTCGCGCACGGCTGGTCGAGCGCGCCCGCCTGGTGGCTCATGGAGCAGGTGCTCGGCATCGTCCCCACCGCAGCGGGCTTCAAGGAAACCACCATCCGCCCCGACCTCGCCGACCTCGAATGGGCCCGCGGGGTCGAACCCACGCCCCAAGGCCCGATCAAGGTCGATCTCCACAAAGAGGGAAAGGGTAAAGAAAGCCAGGGCCTCCGCGCCCTCATCGACATCCCCGAAGGAGTCGAAGCCACAGTGCTCTTCCCAGTCGCTCCGGGAACAACCCACGTCCGTGTGAACGGAGAATCCGTCGAAGGCAACGCCGCAGAAAATGGCACCCGCCTCGTGGTCCACCTCACCAAGCCCGGCCACTACGAACTCAGCTCCGAGTAAGGTCTATTTCACAACCAGGAAGCGAACCAGAGCCATCGCTAGCGCGAATGTGAATCCGTTGCCAAAGCTCTCGATCTCGACCGGTTCCTGACCCTGTTACCCCACTGCTCGCCCAACTTGGGACATCGCCAGTCCGGTAATAATCGGGCTGATCAGGAGGCTAATGCCGTGAAATCTGGATGGATTAACGACCCGATGAGGAAAGATCAGTACGCTCAGGAATCCGCCGGCAACGCCAAGAAGCGCAAAAGCGATCGGCGCGAGGAATCGATTCGACTCGAGGAATGCCGCAAATAGACTCCGCGTTGCCCGCGTGATCAACGCAACAAATGCCTCGAGCGAGATTTCCAGAAGCGCATTAAGCAACACCTCTGCAAAAAGCTCTGCGATCATAGCGAGGAGGCTCAGGAGTAGGTCTTCTATGGTCGTCGCGGCGAGCCCCCCTACACCCTATCCCCTGCTTTTCACATCGGATGACTCACCTCGTCCGCATTCGGCAACTGGTCGTGTTAATTACTAACAGCGCGTCCCGGTGTTCCTTCCGACTCTTCCCTGCTAAATCAGGTGAATCCCCGCGAAGCTCACGACGCCCCGCGCCCCGCAAATTCCGGCGCAACCCGAAATCATGAGCACCACCATGGCCAAGAGCCCCACCCCCGACGGCCCAATCAAAATCGACCTCCGCAAAGAGGGGAAGGGTGAAGAAAGCCAGGGCCTCCACGCCCTTATCGATCTCCCCGAAGGAATCGAAGCCTCGGTTTTCTTCCCAGTTAAGTCCGGAGTGACTCATATTCGCGTGAACGGAGAATCACTCGAAGGCACTCGTGCCGATAACGGCACCCGCCTCGTGATACACCTTGGGAAGGCCGGACATTATGATCTGATTACTCAATGACTATCTTGAATTCGAGTGCGTTGCGGGCAAATCGAAAGATGAGTGTCCATGAGTCATTCGCGAGCACGAATAACTCATGGACACTCACGATCCATCCGCCTTGCTCTCAAGGAAGTCAGGAAATCACGAAAGCTACCAACGCTCAACGTTCTTTCGAGTCAATCACCACGCCGATAACCAAACCCCGGGGGGTACAGGTTCCGCTTAGCAGTTCCGCCTACCCCTGCACCGAAACCCCGGCAAACGACAGCAGAGCAACACCCCGGATCGGCTGCCCGAACCACTGCGCCGGCTCAAACTTGCTGGAAAGCAGAAGCGTCTCCAGTTGCGCCCGCGTCGCCTCATCGGTCGGACCCGAGACAATGTCGTAGTCGTAAACACGCCCCTTCGTGTCCACATAAACCTCAACTGTCACTGGCGCACCTTTGCCGGAAACCGTTCCGGAATTCCCCTCGACCGTCGAATAAAGGAACCGCGGCCCGGTCGCCATGCCCAGGGGCTCATCCCGCGCAGACGCTGCCTCAGGCGCGGCAAAAGCCCCAATCAGAAAAGCCATCGTCCCAACCAGGACCAGCGAACTCGCCAGTCCCGCGGAAGCCTGCAGCAGGAATGGAGCGACAGAATTCTGCCAGCGCACCTTCCATCCCGCCAGCGCGTTCCGCGGAGTCTTCGCCAGTTCCTGCGACAGCGCCACGCGGATTCGCAGCGCAAGATCCGCTGGCGCTCGCGCCGGACCGAGATTCGCCAGCGACTGCTGCATGCTCCGCCACTCTTTAAATTCCGCTGCGCAATCCCGGCATCGCGCAAGATGTCTCGCGATCGACTGCATCGCGACGCCGGTCAGGTTTCCGTCCAGGTAGTCGGAAAACTGCCCCCGAGTGGTGTTACACAAACTCATACGACCTCCTCGGCAGAGCAGGCGCGAGCAACGGCCGTTCGCGAATGACCCGAAGGCCTTCGGCTCGCCGCTTCCACATATGGCGCAAGCAGGCTCTTCAGGTGCGCGCGTCCGCGCATCAGCCGCGACTTCACCGTTCCAAGGTTTGCATTGAGAATCTCGGCGATCTCTTCGTATCCGAATCCCTCGATGTCGCGGAGCACAACCACCGTCCGGAATGGCTCCGGCACCTCGCGCAGCGCGGCTTCTACCTGAGCCGCAATTTCAGCATGGGCGACTGCTTCAAAAGGCGAATCGTGAGTATCCGCTATGTTCTCCGCCGGATAACCTTGCTCGTCCTCACCGGTCGCGTCGATGGCCACCTGTTTCCGTTCATGCCGCGTCCACCAGCGTCGCTGGTTCAGAGCCTCGTGCAGCGCGATGCGATAGATCCACGTCCGGAGACTGGCTTCGCCATGAAAATGGCCGATACCCCTGAAGACCTTAACAAAGACTTCCTGGGTGATGTCCGCCGCGTCGGACGGATTGGGAAGGATGCGATAGATGAGGCTGTACAGCGGCTGTTGGTAGCGGGCAATCAACCAGGCAAACGCGTCCTCGGAACCCGCCTTCAGCTGCTCAACAACCGCAGCTTCCTCGGGTCGAACTCCGATGACACCTGCCAGATTTCCCACGGCTGTTCCCGCCTGCATCGCAACGCTCCTCTAGGCTAACAGGAGTGAATAGTGCCTGGCTGTCCCAAAATGCCGCACGCCCGGTAATTCCGGCTTTCGCCCCCGGCTTGCCCTGCTGCGTTAGACACGGGAGTTCATTGCAGGGTTCCCGAAAATCCGCCCGCGTACCCCAAAAGGGTTACTGCGGTGCAGGCGTCCCGGAGGTGGAATCCTGCTTCGCAGGCGGTTTTTTCGTCGTGGCCGGCTTTTTATGTTTCGTTGTCGTATCTTTGACCGGCCCATCGTCCACCACTGTCGTTTTCGCCGGAGCGCGCTGCACGGTCGATGCGCCGGCGAGCGCCGCACGCACCCTGATCAGCTCCGCCTGCTGTGCCTGCGAGGAGCCGAGGATCGAGTCTCCAAGCGCTGCCCGAGCACTTTCGAGATTGCTGAGCGCGCCCTGAAGAGAAGTTGCCTCACTGTCCGGCGCTGCAAGATTGGCGGTCAGTACCACGCGCAGCAGCGTGTCGTAAAGAGCGTCGACGTTGCGGTAGACCGCGAACGCCGCAGGCACAGAATTGGGGGCAGCGTCGGCTTGTTGCAGCAGCCCTGCAAGGGTTCCGTTGAGATCACGCTGAATCGAAGAGAACGTCCTGATCGGCGGCCGACCTCACTTCGTTCGGCGCCTTCCAGCGACGGATGCTGATTCCAGAGAGGGACTGCCCAACCTGCGCCAGTGCCGGACGCAGCGCGCCAAACGCCGAACTCGGTGCTTGAGTCCCATCGCTCTGTGCAAAAACTGAACAAGACAGAGTCGCCAGGAGCAGCGCCAACGACGGGCGAATCAAGAACATATGACCAGGACGATGCTTTGTTGCAGCTAACGGTTGCCTGCCTGCACCCGAAACGGCGCGTTCAACGCACGAAGGTGTGCGGGACCGCGCTCCCGATTGATTGACGAATTGTTCCAGCTCCATGAAAATAGAATAGTCCTTCCTGTGGGCCTGTGGCGCAGCTGGGAGCGCGCTTCCATGGCATGGAAGAGGTCGTCGGTTCGATCCCGACCAGGTCCACCAAAATCCCAACTGATTTAGTGCTACCGGCTTGCGCGTCGACCTTGATTTTGTGGATAGGTACCCGACCCCAGGTAGTTTTGCATGCTCCTTGTTTATTGGAGTTTGGTATTACCCTTTTCCTTTTGGGACGTTGCGATTGATTGGTTGAACTGGGATTTTCCGCCAACGGTGCGGACAGAAAAATGTCCGTGGGTGTCGACAGCCTGAGCAGGAGTGGGCTGGTTTTGGGCTGAGGATTCGCCGCAATACCCGGTGTCTACATATTGCTTGCCGTTCATGTAGCCCCAGGGATAACACATTTCCTCATCGGTACCCTCGGCAAGCCGGACGATCCGGCATACCTTGATACGCGCTAAGTGCTGTGTATGTCTGTGATGTTGGATGCAAAGGTATAAAACACGCTTTGTCACTTATTTATGAAGCTTATCAGCGCCTGTTGCTCCGGGAACGCAGATATGTGTTCCGCCCGGGTCACCACGTCCGCTTCACAATTTAGTGCTTCCACGTGAATTCTCTGAATGTTTCTCAGTTCGGGAAGAATATCTCCGAGAGCGCAGGGTTCGGCCGAACGCGTTCCCAGGGCGAAGTAGGCCTTGCGGTAGAGCGGGTACATTTGTTCGTATACGTCGGTTGCCGCGGGTTGCGGCGTGAATACCTTGTGTTGCGGGCAGAGCCGGGCTTGAGCTTCTTCGATATTCTCGAAAGCCTTCGCGGCGAGCATGGCGAAGATTCCCGAACCGAGGCTAGTTGGAATGTCGGATGGCACGAGCACGGGTTTGCCGAGGACGTTGGCATACACTTGGTTCAGAACAGGGTTGTTTTGCGGAACGCCGCCAGCATTGATAATGCGGTGAACCGGGACGCCGTGTTCGGCCAAGCGCTCCAGAATGATGCGGGTGTGAAAGGCGGTTCCTTCGATCGCGGCGAAGAGCTCATCCTGCGCGGTGTGGAGAAGGTTCCAACCCAACGTCACGCCGCCGAGTTCCGGGTTCACGAGGACAGTGCGGTCGCCGTTGTCCCAGGAGAGGCGCAGGAGGCCAGTTTGCCCGGCGCGATATCGATCCAGTCCTTTCGATAACTCCGCGACCTTTGCGCCGGCGCGGTTGGCGATGGCTTCAAAGATGTCGCCTGTCGCCGATAAGCCGGCTTCGATGCCGGTGTATTGCGGATGGACGCTGCCGGGGACGATTCCGCAGACGCCGGGAATCAGCGTTGCGTCTTTCGACATGGCGATGATGCAGGTCGAAGTGCCGACGACGTTGACGACGTCGCATTCGCGGCAGCCTGCGCCGAGGGCGTCCCAATGCGCGTCGAAGGCTCCGACGGGGACGGGAATGCCGGAGCGGAGGCCAAGTTTTTCAGCCCATTCGTCCGCGAGATGGCCGGCCAGATGGTCGGAGGTGCAGTATTCGCCAGCGAGCTTGTCGCGGATTCCATCAAGGAGCGGGTCGACTTTCGACAGAAAGGACTGGGGCGGCAGCCCGTCCCACTTCGGGTTCCACATCCATTTGTGGCCCATGGCGCAGATGCTGCGTTTCGCCTGGTTCGGAGCGGCGACTCCGCAGAGCGTTGCGGCGACCATGTCGCAATGTTCGAACGCCGAGGCGAACTGGTCGCGCTTGTCCGGGTTGTGGCGAAGCCAGTGGAGCAGTTTGGCGAAACCCCATTCGTGCGAGTAGACGCCGCCGCACCACCGGATCGCTTCGATGCTTTCTTGATGCGCGAGGGCTGTGATTTCCTGGGCTTCAATTTTGGCGCGGTGGTCGCACCAGAGATAGTAGTCGCCGAGGGGTTGCATGCGGGCGTCGACGGGAACGACGCTCGATCCGGTTGTGTCGAGGGCGATGGCTTCGATTTGGTCGCCGCGAATTCCGGCTGATTGGACGGCCTCTTTTGTTGCTTCGGCGAGGGCGCGCATGTGGTCGCCGTGGGACTGCGTGGCGAAGTCGGGATCTTCGCGTTTGCGATGCAGCGGATAGTTTGCGGTTGCGGTGTTGAGGCGGCCGCGTTCGCTGTCGATGATCGAGACGCGGACGCTCAGGGTTCCGAAATCGACTCCTGCGACGATGGTCATCGTTGCAAGGATATTTGATATGCCCACAGTTAAGGGCGGAGCTGCGGGGAATTTCGCGGGGGGGTGGGTTGGTGCGGTTTGGCGACTGACTGGAACGGGGTTAGGAGAGAATAGGGCTTTCTTTGCGCTCCGTGAAAACCGGGCACAAGCACCGGCTCAAACACAGTGCGGGTCTTGCAGGAGGGTGGGAATCCGCGCACGGGGGTCCAGGGCGAAGAGGGCTGTTTACTGACATAACCCCTGATGTGCCCCGATTCGTTGTTACATTGGCCTGCTACCCTCTCTTTTCCAAAACAGAAAAAGCCGCCTGATGGCAGCTTTTTCTTTGCTCATTTCGCGGTTTTGGGGAATAAAACCGCGAGCTTTGATGGGTTGGAAGGCCCTGCTTTCAGCGGTTATTACTTCGTATAAGTGGTTGAAAGTGGACAAATCAGATTAATGGAACCGGGGAAAGGGTTAGGAACAGGAGTAAAGAGAATTAAATCCATTGCCACGTACTGGATTTGGGGCACAAGGGATTTCGGATCCTCGCCCGTGGCGTTTCTGGCCAGGAAGCTGAGGAAGAAGCTGACGGGTAAACCTGGCCAAACGCGCAGGCCGAGCTCTCGGATCGGCCTGCACGGTCCGGCTTGTCGGCATTCGTGGGTGCCCGTCGCTTACACCCCGATCAGAGGTTCGTCTTTCGAGAGCCGGTGATGAGGCGGACCACCCAGGTCAGGAGGACGGCTCCGATGACGGCAATGACGATGCTGATGATGAGGCCGTGTTCACCGATTCCACCGAAGCCGAGGTGGCTGGAGATGAAGCCTCCGATGAGCGCGCCGACAAGCCCGACAACCATATCCATCAGGAAGCCGAAGCCCGAGCCCTTCATGATTTTGCCGGTAAGCCAACCGGCGAGCAACCCGATGATGATCCAGGCAATAATTCCATGTCCCATGTAGAGATCTCCTTTTACTGGTTTTTAGGGGGAGTACTGTTGATATTCCTTTTAGAGACAAAGATCAATAGGCGATTGCCGATTGTTGGGCATAGTTTGGGGATAGCAGCTTCAGCTGACGACGTTACACTGAACCGGAGGCGGAGTCGTTGCCGAGTGGTTCATGCCAGAGCTGCCTGAAGTGCAAACCATTGCGAACGGGGTCGACCAGCGCGTCCGAGGTGACAGCATTGTGTCGTCCTGGTTCAGCGGGTATAAGCAGCCGTTCAAGACGCCACCAGCCGAGATGGCGTCCGGGCTGGCGGGGATGCGCATCGGGCGCGTATATCGGGTGGGCAAACATATTGTTGTCGATCTGACGAAACGCACCAGGGCAGCGGGTGCGGTGAAGACTGGTTCGGGTAAGGCCACGCCCGGAGAATTGGCACCCGGCGTTGAAGCGCAGTGGATTGTTCATCTGGGAATGACTGGGCGGCTGCTGGTCTCGGCCCCGGAGGTCCCTTTGCCGGCGCACACGCATGCGGTTCTGAGTCTGGTTTCGGGGCGCGAACTGCGCTTTGTGGATGCGCGGCGTTTTGGGCGGTTGGCGCTGCGGACCGCGGAAGAGGGCGGCTTTGCGGGGCCTGGGAGAGAGCCGCTAACCATATCGGCTGGGGATTTTGCGGCGCTTTTTCGGGGACGGGAGCTGTCGATTAAAGCGGCGCTGCTGAACCAGAGTCTGCTGCATGGAATCGGGAACATTTATGCAGATGAGAGCCTGTTTCGGGCGGGGATCCGGCCGACGAGGATGGCAGGGCGGCTTTCGCGGGAGCGGCTGGAGGGGTTGCGGAGAGCGCTGCGGCGTGTTCTCCAATCGGCGATACGCGCGGGGGGATCGTCGGTTTCGGATTACGTGGACGCGGATGGGGTACGGGGTTTTTTTCAGATTCAGCACCGGGTATACGGACGGGAGGGGGAGCCGTGCCGGGTGTGCGGTACGCCGATCCGGCGGATCGTGCTGGCCGGACGAAGTACGCACTATTGCCCAAAATGCCAGAGGTAAACCGATGTAGTCGCACGGCGGTGTTATGGATTTTCGGACCCGGAGGATACCGGTCTACTGGAATCTGAAGGGATTCATCCTGTCCACTTTAGTTAAGCAATTGATTCCAATCGCAGTCATGAACGGCAGACAAAATGCACAGCATGAAGATGCCAGCGACGCATTAAGCCCCGGAAGAGGGCTGGTGCGAAATAAAGATTCCGGCCGAAGAGAGCATATCCTTCGAGATTTTGCCCCGGCCGGAATACAAGCGTCCCGATCTTAGATTTCGAAAATCTGGATAGGGCGACTTCAGGGAGGCCAGTGACTGGCTGTCACCGGGAAAGCCATCCAAGCGGATGGCTTTTCTGTTTCCGGATACCTTTGCTGATTCTGAACGTGAACTTAAGGGCGAGGGGCTCCAGTAACCAACTGGTGGGGTCTCGACGTGAGGCGGTTGCATCAAAGGACTTGTCAGGAAGCGTCTCAAGGAGTACTATCAATTTTGCCTATCGAGCGGCTGAGTGCCACGCTGGTTTTGTGCGAGGCTCGCCGCGATTCTCGAGAGTTGAATCACCCCCGGGATTTTTCTCCGCCGTCGCTTACGCCGTCAGAGGAAACAGCCCGGTTGCGAAGGTTGAATCAGAATCAATCGGCAGCTCCAGTACGTTCCGTTGATCGGCGCGGCAGTCAGCCAGGTTCCCCCGTTTCATTCCTCAGATGGCGGAGCGGGAATAGCAGAGGCACAGGAACTCGGGCGAGATGTGTCGGGCCGCAATATTAACTTTCCGGCAAAATCCGTTGGATTGGCAGCGACGGATATCGAGCCGGAACTAAAGAATTTCCACAGTTCCTGACTCCGAAGTTGGGTTACGTGCTGCATGTCTCGCGGGAATCAGAATTCTCGCGAGTGAATCGAAGCGGCGCGGTAATCAGGAACACAGTCCAGGAAGTGCAGGCATGACAACAGAGCAGAACCAGCCGCAGGTACCCGGGGAAAATCCGGTCCCGGCCCAGGCAGCCAATCAGGGGCAAAACCAGGGGGCGGGCGGTCATCGTCGCCGTCGCCGCCGCAAGCGGAACAAGGGCGGGGCGCAGGCCAACGGCCAGAGCCAGCCCCAGAACCAGCAGCCACAGGCGCAGAAGCCGAAGCCCAAACCGCAACCCCAGGCCTCCAGCCAGAACCGCTTCTTCAAAAACAACGGGAACGGCCAGCAGCAGGGCGGAGGCGGCGGGCGACGCCGCAACAAGCAGCGGCGCGAGCGCGTGTTTGTCGGTCCAATGGACCACAGCTACCGAGCCGTCAACGGTAACGTTGCGGATTCTCCGCCGTCGACGATCGAGTTTCGGAACGGCAACGTTAACGGCAACGGCCATTACATCGAGAATGCCGCGCCGTGGGAGGCGCCACCACCGCCGGTGCGGGAAGACGCGCCAACGCGCATTTACCTGTTCATCGAGGATCTTTTCTTTTTCGCGAAGATCAACGAGACGGCGCGCAAGCTCGGCATCAAGGTCGCGTTTGTGAAGAACGATCCGGAGACGCTGGCGAAAATCATGGAGGGGCCGGAGGAAGAGCGGCCATCGCTGGTTGTCTTTGACCTGAACAACGCCGCGGCGAAGCCGATGACGCTGATCCCGAAGATCAAGTCGAAGCTGAAGCGGGGGACATCGGTGATCGGGTTCCTCTCGCACCTGCAGGGAGACCTGAAGGCGAAAGCTGTCGAAGCGGGCTGCGACATCGTGATGCCGCGGTCGGCGTTCTCGCAGAACCTGCCGACGCTGCTGCGCCGTCACGGGCTCGACGAGGAGGAAGCGGAGCACATTCACGCCTGATTGCGAAGATCGTGGCATTGAAAGCCCCGGCTTTTGGCTGGGGCTTTAGTTTTTGGTGCGAGATGGAACTGCGAACTTTGCGTCCGAATGGAGCGAGGCCCCCCCCTGGGGGTGAGACTTCGCCAAGTGTTGCATCTGCGAGGCTTCTGGGAGGCCTGTTTTAGGATTCGCCATATCGCTGAAAAGGGGAGGGTTGGGCTTGCGCTTTGGTCACACCTGGTCCTGGCCCTGGCTGGACGCCTGAAATGGAAAAGCTCCGTTCGCTGGGCCGTGCAGGCCTGGCTGAACAGAGCTTTCCCTCTTTTCAGCGTAGAAAATTTGGAGGGTTGGGGGCAAGGGAAATCGGGGGGTTGGACGGTACTGAGGTCACGTCGAGGAATCTCGTGGGAGCGCAGTGATCGGAGGCACGGATACAAGAAATTTCGCAATAGTGTAGAAGGGAGGGTCGCTTCCGCGAAGGGGAAAGAGATGAGAAAGTTCTTTATCAAGATTTCTTTGATTGCGTTACTGACAGCTGGGGCCGCTGAGGGGGCATGGGGACAGGCTGCTCACTGGGTTGGGACGTGGGCCGCTGCGCCGATGGGTTCGCGGGTGAACTATGCGCAGCCTGCGCCGGGGAACTCCACCTACCGCGATGTGGTGCGGATCAGCATGGGCGGGCCGGCGGTGCGGGTGGTGCTGACCAATGAATTTGGCGCGCGGCCGCTAACGGTGGGGGCCGCGCACATTGCGGTGAGCGCGGGTGCGGGGGGAGCGATCCAACCGGGCAGCGACCATGCGCTTAGTTTTTCAGGCCAAGCGGTGGTGACGATTCCGGCGGGCGGGCTGGTGGTGAGCGATCCCGTGGCGATGCAGGTAGGGGCGCTTGCCAGCCTCGCGGTCAGCGTCTTTTTACCCGAGCAGCGGATCGACGATACGACTTGCCACGAAGACGGGCAGTCGACGAACTTTATTACGCAGGGAAACACGGCGGCGTCGGAGACGCTGAGCGATGCGCGGCCGATCTACTCGTGGTGTTTCGTGAAGGGCATCGACGTGAGCACGCACGAGAGCAATGCGGCGGCGATCGTGTGCTTCGGCGACTCGATCACGGACGGCGCGCTGTCGACGCGCGATGCGAATCGGCGCTGGCCGGATGTTCTTGCTCGGCGGTTGCAGGAGAATTCGAAGACAGCGCACTTGTCGGTTCTGAACGAGGGTATCGGGGGCAACCGGCTGCTGCATGATGGGACGGGGCCGAACGCGATTGCGCGCTTCGATCGCGATGTGCTGGAGCAGAGCGGGGCGCGGTATGTGATCGTGCTGGAGGGGATCAACGACATCGGCCGCCTGAAAGAGCCGCGCGAGCCGGGTGACATTATCACGGCGCAGGATGAGATTTTCGTGCTGTCGCAGCTTGCGACGCGGGCGCATACGCACGGGCTGAAGGCGATCGGCGCCACGATCACGCCGTATATCGGCGCCGGCTATGCATCGCCGGCGGGCGAGCAAATCCGCGAAGCGGTGAATGAGTGGATCAGAAGCAGCGGCGTTTTCGATGGGGTGATCGACTTTGACCAGATCACGCGCGATCCGGCGAACCCGACGACGTTCGATCCGGCGGTCGATTCCGGCGACCATCTTCATCCAGGGGACGCGGGGTATGAGCGGATGGGGAGTGGGGTGGATTTGGGGCTGTTCCGGTGAGGGGTGAGACCTTTTTGGTTCGGCCAGCTGGTGAGCGGTAAGAGCTTCATCCGCGCCGGAGGTGCGGCATAGGGGGTTTCGGGCGAGGATTTGGCGCGGGGGAAAGTAAACGCCGGTGGTGCGGCCAGAACCGGTGGCTCCGAACCCTTGTAGTCGATTCGTGAGTGGCTGGGCAGCTGGAGATTGCTCGGCGTTTCTCTGCTTGTTGCCCGAGGGGGGGGCTACCCCTTCCCATGTCGATGATTCTGCTGGTGGGGTCCTTGCTGGGACCCTGTTCTGTTGATCGACTGGTAACAGGGGTCGGGATGAGCAGGAAGGCAGAAGCTGGGAGCCCGGAGGTTGGAGCCGGGAGCGGGCCGCAGGGCGGGTCGAATTTTTCAAAACAGAGGGGGGTGACCCCCCTGTATGTCGTTAATTCTGCTGGAAGGGTGATGGCACTGGCCCCTCCCTGTTGGCGAATCAGTTACGATTTGAGAGTTTGAGTTAAGAGCGAAAGGCCGAGAGTTGCGAGTTGAGAGCGAAAGGCCGAGAGTTGAGAGCCAGGACGGGTCGGCGATCGCGAACTTCCTGAGCAGTGAGCCGGTTTTTCAAAGAGCCGCGCGACCGGAGAATCCTGGGATTCCGGAAATGCGGGGGGGGATCGTCTGGCGGCCAGACAATCCGTGATTCGAGGGTAGGGAGTGACGGAGTCCGGAGCAGGAGAAATCGGGCCGGGACACGGTACGAGAGTTATGAGAGGCGAGGAGCGGGGAGAAGGATCAGGAGCCGCTTCCGGAACGGCCGATGATAGGCCACTCGACGAGTAATTTGGCTTGGGTCACCAATTGAGCCGGGAATCGGTAAATAGAAGCCCACTTGAACGAAACCGAATCGCTTCAGACAAGCTGTTCGTGTGATGTGGCACACTTAGGGTAACCGTCGCTGGTGATCCTCTCCCAACCCGCCAAAAGCGCTTCAAGCGGCTCGCAATCCTGTTAATGAGTGCTTGCTGGCACATACATTCCGGGAAAGCGCGTTATAAAATCGCACACCGCAATCAATATCCACGAACGAGCACCGCCGCAGCAAGCAACCGGTACAACCGCCGCAAGTGCGTACGGGAAAAAGGGGAGTTTTCACACATGAGGCATGCCAAGCTGTTCTCTCTTCTTTCGGTTTTGTCCCTGGCCCTGTTCGCCGCAGGCTGCGGCGGCGGTAACAGCATCGGTCATACCACGCAAACCATCACCTTCGACAATCCCGGCACCCAGACTGTGGGAGCGCCGCTGACGCTCTCGGCGACGGCTAACTCCGGCCTCGCGGTCTCCTTTACTACGAGGACTCCCAGCGTCTGCACGGTCTCGGGGCGACAGCCACATTTGGGGCCGCCGGAACCTGCACCATCGACGCGAGCGCGGCCGGCAACAGCACCTATGCAGTGGCATCGCAGGTAGCGCAGAGCTTCACTGTCAACCCGGCCATCGGCCCAACCACAACCATTTACATCTCCGGGTTTGCGCTCACTGCCAACTCTGCCGGAGGCCCGGGCAACACTTTGCCCGAGATTTGGCAGCTTGCCGCTGGCAGCCCAACTGCCACCGTGACCGCTCTATCGATGCCCAGCGGTATGAGAAGCTCGTATGCCTACGGGATCGCGGTTTCGGGTAGTGATGTGTACGTGGCGGGAACTGCCTCGAACGGCACGAACGATACCGCCGTGTATTGGGTGAACGGCGCGGCCACAATCCTGCCCAGCAGCATGACAATGTCAGAGGCCGGCGCAATCGCGGTCTCGGGTGGCAATGTGTATGTGACGGGATTTGAGGAAAACAGTGCGGACAGCTCCACCGCCGTACTCTGGGTGAACGGAACGGCCACGACGTTGTCCCCGCCGAGCGGCATGGCAAATGCTGTAGTCGGCTCGATCGCGGTTTCGGGCAGCAATGTGTACGTGGTGGGAATTGCGTGGAACGCCAATAGCGACGCAAGCGCCGTACTCTGGGTGAACGGCGCGGTCACGACGTTGCCCATGCCCAGCGGCCCGACGGGGGCTTATTACGTCGACGGAATCGCAGTCTCGGGCAGCGATGTGTATGTGGCGGGGACAACGACCCCTGATGTGGGCAGCGACACCGCAATCGCCTGGGTGAATGGTGGAGCGGCTACAACGCTGCCCATACCCCCCAACGATTCGGCAGGGAATTATGCGGCAGGCGGGATCACGGTCTCGGGCAGCGATGTGTATGTGGCGGGAAGTGGGACGAGCGCAGCAACGGGCGACACCACCGCCGCATACTGGGTGAACGGAGCGCCCACGACGTTGCCCATGCCCAGCAACACGACATATGCTCCCGGCGGCAACTCCTCCGCTGGCGGAATCGCGGTCTCGGGCAGCGATGTGTATTCGGTGGGATCTGTGGGCAATTCCAACGCCGCATACTGGGTGAACGGCGGCGCGGCCACGCTGTTGCCCATGCCCAGCGGTACGTATGAGTCCTGGGCCAGCGCGATCGCGGTGGCAACTCATTAGCAGGGGAGGGGAACACTCTCAGTCGGCAGGTGGCCCGATTTGGGAAACCTCTCACAGCAATCAATGGGGGTACCCCGGTCTCGCATTCTGGCACCCGGGAGACTGCCCATCCCGGGTGTTAAGAACAATCATGATCTATCCGCTGAGACATCAGCTTCTCGGAAGTGATGCGTCTGGATTGACGCCAAATCAGCGATTCACGGATCGATGTGTTCTGGCCGTAGGACCGGCAGTCCGGCACTGCGGCGCAGTGATTGATATCTTTGGCGCAACGAGGGTTTGAGTGCCGGATGGAGATGGCAAAAGCAGGTCCCTCTCTCCGCTTGCCCCATCGCTCCCGCCCGTTCGACGCGCACCTTGCTACGCTAGGAGCTTGCTCAGGGCGGGCTGGGCCCCTGGTGCGCTCCGCTCGGGATGACAATCCAGGAGTTGTGGTGACGAGATGGTCGGATTGCGACGGTGCCAGGGTCGGGGGTACAGACCGCGGGAAGCTGGTCTCCACCTGGACAGCACGGCCGGTAGGCTGTGCTGGACCCTGCTCGGGGTTTCTCGGCGAGGCACGGGGTGATGGCCTGAGGCTTGCGACTCGTCCGGCGGTTATATTTTCTTACCGAGGCTCCGGAAGGCGGGAATGCAGTGAGGGATATTCGAAGGACGAAGTTTGCGGCTGCCATCCTGACGCTTGTACTAAGCGCCGCTCCATTATTTGCCTCTCGCAGCGGGCATCTGCCACGCATCGTCGTTCACGCGGATGGTCACTATCTGCAAACGGAGGACGGACGCCCGTTCTTCTGGCTGGCCGATACTGCCTGGGAGCTGATCCACCGCACAACACCGGAGGAATGCAGCTATTACCTCAAGACGCGGTCGCAGCAGGGATTCACGGTCATTCAGACGGTCGTTTTGTCGGAGTTCAATGGCGTCACCACGCCCAGCGCCTGGGGAGAAAAGCCGCTCATCGACAATGACCCCATGCGGCCGAATCCGCGCTACTCCGATCGCGTCGTCGCTATCGTGGATGAGGCTGCGTCGCGCGGTCTGTATGTTGCCCTTGTCCCCATTTGGGGAGACAAGCTCACTGCACCGTGGGGCAGCGGTCCGCGCCTGTTCCGAAACGACAATTTGCCAGCTGCACGATCTTTCGCGCGATATCTTGCCGATCGTCTCCGTGATCGCACCAACGTTGTCTGGATCCTCGGAGGCGATCGTCCACCGCGCCTCGCGGGCATGCATAACGATTACCTGCGGAAATTGGCGGCCGATGCAGGTTTCCCGCCCGATCAGGACTGGACTCCGATCTGGAGAGCCGTTGCCGAGGGACTGGCGGATGGGCTCGGCCAAAAGCCTCTCATCCTTTATCACCCACAGGGTGGCCCGGAGTCGTCCTCTGTTTTTCTTCACTCCGAACCGTGGCTGTCCGTGAACGGGGTGCAGAGCGGGCACGGCGGCGGTCATGACATCCCGGTCTGGAATTGGGTGGCGCGTGACTACGCCCTGAAGCCGAGCAAGCCCACCGTTGACCTTGAATCCAACTACGAGGACCATCCCTATGACCCCTGGCCGCAATGGGATCCGGCCACCGGCTACTTCCGGGACTATGACGTCCGCAAGCAGGTCTACCGGTCCGTCTTCGCTGGCGCCTGCGGCGTGACCTATGGGCACAACTCCGTCTGGCAGTTCGCCGGAGCTCGCTATGCTCCGGAGAACTATCCCGATCGCGGGTGGATCGAAGCTCTCCAACGGCCCGGTGGCGGCCAGGTCCGCTACCTGCGCTTCCTTATCGAATCGCGACCGTTTTTCTCTCGCATACCGGATCAGTCGCTCGTTGTCGATGCCGGGCAAGGCGGACTCCACATTCAGGCAACGCGAGATCGCGACGGTTCCTGGGCTTTCATCTATGTCCCTCAAAACGACCAGTCGTTCATCCTTAATCTGAAGGTTCTGCCCAGCCGCACCCTTCGCGCGTGGTGGTACGATCCCCGCAGCGGCGTGGGCACACTGATTGGGAGTGTGGATGCTTCTCCTCATCGCGAGTTTCGGACCCCGGGCTACGGGCCGGATTGGGTACTGGTGCTGGACGATCCGGCGGCGAATTATCCGCCTCCCGGTCTTGATCGATGGCAGGCGCAGTAATCGGTGATGAGACGCCGGCCTCCTCCCTTTGCAGGCACAATTGTTTCCGAGGAAAAGGGGTGCTCAGCTGGTAGTTCGGACTTGTAGTGGCTGATGAGCGTCTGTCGCCTTCGAACCGTGGCAATTTTTCACCGTTGCCAGGAGTTCGGCTGTGACGCGGCTCGGACCGCGCAGTTTTGTTCCTTGCGATACAGTCGGATCAAATACCGCCGGATCTAATACAGTCGGACCAAGGAGCTTTTGATGCCGGATACCAATGCCCCGCTTGCGTCGCCCGAAGTGCTGGAGCGCGCGCGCAGGATCAAACTTTTTCTGATGGATGTGGACGGAACGCTGACCGATGGCGGCGTGTGCCTGATCTCGACGGTGACGGCGGATGGCGGCGGTGAGCGGAGCGTGTCGGAGATGAAGGTGTTCAACGCGCAGGATGGACAGGGGCTGAGCCTGGCGCACACGATGGGGATTCAGACGGGGTTCATTACGGGGCGGTCGTCGCCGGCGGTGGCGCGGCGCGCGCAGGAGCTGCGGGTGACGTTTGTTTATCTGGGGCAGGCGAAGAAGACGGAGGCTTTTGAGGAGTGCGTGCGGAAGGCGGGCGTGACCGAAGAGGAGGTGGCGTATCTGGGGGACGACCTGCCGGATATTCCGCTGGCGCGGCGGGCGGGGCTGGCGGTGTGCGTGGCGGATGGGGCTCCCGAGCTGGCTGAGGTTTGCCATTTTGTGACGCGGAGGCGCGCGGGACGGGGCGCGGCGCGCGAGGTGGTGGAGCTGATTCTGAAGGCGCAGGGGAGATGGGAGGAGGCTGTGCCGAAGGCGCTGGCGTGAGGCTCGAAGAGGGTGCTAACGAGGTCAGCATGTACGAATTACCACTGTAATGATGGCCCTTTGGTGCGCACCGTACGGGAATGGGGACGCACGAGGTGGGCATCGTGTTGACGCCGGGGAGGGATTCCGAGGTGTTTGTGCGCGGACTACCTTCGTGGCATGAGTCAGGTCGCAGGCACATATCAGTCGGAATGGCAGGCGAGCCAGGTGCACAGCCTGGCGGGGCAAACGGCCACGGTGATCCAACGGGACGGGACGCGCAAGGAGATCCGTTTCGGCGCGGACGTGCGACTGCGGCGTGGGGGCGGGCGGCCGCCGGGCACGACGACGATCCTGCAGCCGGTGGTTGAAGGGCATCTTGCACCGAGCGAGCGGGGGTTCGAACCGGAGGATCAGCAGCTGGAGCTGAGGGACGGGAGCGTTTTCAGAATTTCGTTCAGCTACCAGAGCTTCTTTTTTGCGATTGAACCGCTGACGGCGAAGAACCGGATGAGCTTGTAAGGCTTATTCTGCCGAACTGGCGCCGGTGAGTTTTGCGGGGCTGTGCTTTGCGGCCTGGCCGCTCCGAAGGCCCTATCAACACTCGTCAGACCGTGACACTTTCCTGATATTCCCCGAAAACTTCGCGCAGGGTTGAGGCGATTTCGCCGACGGTTGCGTAGCTCTCGACGGCTTCGAGAATCGCGGGCATGAGATTGGCGCCGGTGCGGGCGTGGTCGCGTACGCTTGCGAGGGCCGCTTGCCATTTGGCGGAGTCGCGGCGGGCGCGGAGGGCGCGGACGCGGTCGATCTGCTTGCGCTCGAGGGCTTCGTCGATGCGCTGGGTGGGGATGGGAGGCTCGTCTTCCCGGGTGAAGCGGTTGACGCCGACGACGATGGCTTCGCCGGAGTCGACGGCGCGCTGGTATTCGTAGGCGGCGTTCTGGATCTCCTGCTGGACCCAGCCGCGCTCGATGGCGCGGAGCATGCCGCCGAGTTTTTCTATCTGAGCGAAGTAGGCCTCGACCTCGCTGCTCGATCCGGGTGGTCAGCGATTCGATGCAGTAGGAGCCGGCGACGGGATCGATGGTGTTGGCGACGCCGGATTCGTAGGCGATGATCTGCTGGGTGCGCAGGGCGATGCGGGCGGCTTCTTCGGTGGGCAGGGCGAGGGCTTCGTCGTAGCCGTTGGTGTGGAGGGACTGGGTGCCGCCGAGGACGGCGGCCAGGGCCTGGAGGGCGGTGCGGACGATGTTGTTCTCCGGCTGCTGGGCGGTGAGGGTGGAGCCGGCGGTCTGGGTGTGGAAGCGGAGCATCCATGAGCGGGGATTTTTTGCGTGGAAGCGTTCGCGCATGATGCCCGCCCAGATGCGGCGGGCGGCGCGGAACTTGGCGATCTCCTCGAGGAAATTGTTGTGGGCGTTGAAGAAGAAGGAGAGGCGCGGGGCGAAGCGATCGATGTCGAGACCCGCGCCGATAGCGGCCTGGACGTAGGCGATGCCGTTGGCGAGGGTGAAGGCGACTTCCTGGGCGGCGGTCGAGCCGGCCTCGCGCATGTGGTAGCCGGAGATGGAGATGGTGTTCCAGTCGGGGAGATGCTCGCCGGCCCAGGCGAAGATGTCGGTGATGATGCGCATGGCGTGGCGGACGGGATAGATGTAGGTGCCGCGCGCGATGTACTCCTTGAGGATGTCGTTCTGGATGGTGCCGGAGAGCTTGTTGATGTGGGCGCCGGTGCGGCGGGCGACAGCGACGTACAGGGCGAGCAGGATGCTGGCGGTGGCGTTGATGGTCATCGAGGTGGAGATGCTGGTCGAGGGGGATGCCGTGCGAAGAGGCGCTCCATGTCTTCGATGGAGTCGATGGCGACGCCGACTTTGCCGACTTCGCCGAGGGCCATGGGCTCGTCGGAGTCGTAGCCGATCTGGGTGGGCAGATCGAAGGCGACGGAGAGGCCGTTGGTTCCGCTGGTCGAGGAGATATTTGTAGCGGCGGTTGGTCTCTTCGGCGTCGCCCATGCCGGCGTACTGGCGCATGGTCCAGAGGCGGCCGCGGTACATGGTGGGCTGGATGCCGCGGGTGAAGGGAAATTCGCCGGGGAAGCCGAGGTCGCGGTCGGGGGAGAAGGCGGCGAGGTCTTCCGCGGTGTTGAGGGGCTTGGGGTCTGCAGGCATTCTCAGAATGCAACTCGGCGGCCTACTCGCGCTGCACAACCGAAGATGGCGGGAAAGTCAGCGGGCTCCAGCTCAGGATAGTCGTACAGAATCTGCTCGATGGTCATGCCTGCGGCCATCCAACCAAGTACATCCCAGACCGTAATGCGGAGACCTCGGACACAGGGTTGTCCGGAGCGTTTTCCGGGCTCGATGGTGATGCGATTCTCAGCCGTCTCTGCCATTGGCTTCTGCCCTCGATCTTAACTCCAGGCGAGCCTCCCTTTCACGCGCGTTTCTGCTTGCGGCTGGCGCGCCAGAAGGAGCTGACGGCAAACCATGCGAACAGGACAGCGAAGGCGGCGTAGAGGGGCAGATGGTGGTCGCGCCATCCTGCGACTTTGTAGAGCTTAAAGGAGTAGAAGGAGAATCCCACGGCGAAGAACGCGAAGAAGAGGCCGGTGATCTGGAGGATGAGGATGCCGGTGGCGTGCGCGAAGGGGCGAACGAGGGTTGAGGTGAAACGGCCCGCGCCCTGGGCGAAGCGGCGGGCGCCGTCGGCATGGGCGATGAGTTTGGGCGCGGGCCGGGATGGTTCGGGGGAGGGCGCGGTAGAAGTGGTGGAGCGGCTGGGCGGCGGTTCAGGCATTGGGATGGCGGACGGACCTTGCGAGCCAGGCATTGCCTGAGAGGCCTGCGGGGCGGCCGCGGATGCGTGGGCGGTTCGTTCGCGCAGTTTATCGGCGGCGACCCGCGTGCCAATGCCGATGATCCGGCCGAAACGATTCGGCTCCATGAAAAAAGTCTAGCAGCGCGGCGGCAGCGTGCGCGTGGGGCCGAATTGCCCGGTGGCGACATCAGAAGATAAGGTAGGAGAAGCGGTGGCCGTGGCCGGAAACGGCGTCGCCGGGAAATCGAGGTTCCGAATTGAATCAAAAACTTCGCAAACTGGTTCAGCAGCTGGGCGAGGCCATTCACGAGAGCGTGTCAGAGTCGCCGCAAATTGCCGGGGTGGTAGCCGATATACGCCGTCAGGGATTTGAGGTGATGTTGATGCTGGAGGCGACGATTGGGCTCAACGAGGTTGAGGAACAGCCGAATGGGGCTATGGAAATCTCGCGGACTGGCCAGCAACGTGGAGAAGCGGAAGCGCATGGCACATTCACGACGCAGGATCTGCACTTCCTGAAGTCGCTGCGGATCTCGATCACCGGCGATCAGGGTGAAGCGGAAGACGGCTGAAGGCTTGGGCGTCGATGCCTGGCGCGCAATTCGGCCCTGTTGTGATATATCTGACCTTCGCCGCAGACGCTGTACCTGGGAACGCGGGTGATGTAGACCGGTCGTAGCGCCGGTCGCGGCGAGAGAGCGAGTTGGGGCAAGGAGTTCCAAGAGGCGATGCCGATGAGAGATACTCTGGGCGTACTTCTTGGCGGGTGGAGCGGGGGAACGGCTGTTCCCGCTGACGCGCGATCGCGCCAAACCGGCGGTTCCGTTCGGCGGGCAGCTACCGCATCATCGACATCACCCTTTCGAACTGCATCAACTCCGATCTGCGGCGGGTCTACATCCTGACCCAGTACAAGGCGCTTGTCGCTGAACCGGCATATCCGCGAGGGCTGGACCAGCGTTGTGGCGCAGGAGCTGGGCGAGTTCATCGAGATTCTGCCGCCGATGCAGCGGGTGAGCGCGAACTGGTACATGGGCACGGCGGATGCGGTCTACCAGAACATCTACTCGATCGGGTCGGAGCAGCCGAAGCATGTGCTGATTCTCTCCGGCGACCACATCTACAAGATGAACTACGGCAAGATGCTGCGAGCAGCATCGTTGACTCGGGCGCGGACGTGACCCTGGCGACGCTGCCGATCGAGCCGCAGGAGGTGTCGCGGTTCGGGGTGGTGGAAGTGGCGCAGGAACGGCGAGGTGATCGGGCTTTCTTGAGAAGCCGAAGCACGACGGATTTGCGTTCGCCGTTCAATCCGAATATGGTGGACGCCTCGATGGGCATTTACCTTTTTAACACCGACGTTCTGTTGCCGGCGCTGATCAAGGATGCCGAGGACCCGGAGTCGAAACACGACTTCGGGCACAACATCCTCCCCGGCAATTCTGGGCAAGTACAAGATGTTCGCCTACAACTTCGTCGATGAGAACAAGCAAGGAAGCGCTCTACTGGCGCGATGTCGGGACGCTGGACGCCTACTACGACGCCAACATGGATGTGGCCGTCGGTGTCGCCGGTCTTCAACCTGTACGACAGCAAGCTGGCCGATCCGGACACGGGTGCGGCAGTATCCGCCGGCAAAGTTCGTGTTCGGCGAGCCGGGCCGCACGGGCATGGCGATCAACTCGATCGTCTCGGCGGGCTGCATCGTTTCCGGCGCCGTGGTGCGCAACAGCGTGCTGTCGCAGGATGTGCGCGTCAACTCGTACTCGGAGGTGGATTCGAGCATTATCTTTTCGCATGTGAATATCGGGCGGCATTGCCGGATCAAGAAGGCGATCATCGACCGCGATGTGCATCTGCCGGAGGGAACGGTGATTGGGTACGACCCGAACGAGGACCGGAAGAACTACTTTGTGACGCCGAGCGGTTTGACGGTGGTGACGCGGGATTACTCGCTCTATGAGAATCCCGTGGCTCCGGATTTTCTGCAGGAGCGACGTGAGTAGGGGCTTGATGCCCGGACAGGGGCCCCCCACCCCCTGGGATGGGACATTGCCAGGTTGTTGCAGCGGCGGGGTTTGCTGGAGGGTTGTTCTTGACTGTGCCATCCTGTTGAAAATGCTGGGGTTGCAGGGGTACTTTGGCGCCGTTTTTGAGGACGGACGGGCATCGATTTGATTCCGCAATGGTTGTGGGTATCCATTGGGAAATGAGATGGGTGCGCTTTGCCTGCAAATTGGCAGCGGTTCAGCATTTGATTTTGAAGTTGAAGTCGGCTCTGCATCTGATTCCGGGGCAGTTGTGGGGGGGTACCGGTTTGGTGGCGCGAGTCGGGACGGCACGGGGTTCGCCCTCTAAAAAGCAGAAAAGCCTGCCGGGATGGCAGGCTTTTCTTTTTCTATCCTAAGTTCAGAATATCATGCGGAGGGGGTAAAAGCTGCCAACTTTCTTTGGGTGGATGGGTGGGTAAGTGGTTTAGAAAGAGAGGCCATTACTTTGGGTTTTGGGCTTCCCTCTTGACAGATTTTTGGGGATTCGGGAGTGCGCCGCGAATTTGTCGCATTTATAAGGTTCAGGTACTAGACTGTTGGTGCTTGCTCTAAACCATAGGATCGACATGACAAACGAGATGTTCGAAGCGGCAAAAGCGGTCATTCAGCGGAGCACTGGTCCGATGACCGCCAAGCAGGTCAGGGACGCCGTCGGGGGGAGGGGAAACACTTTCTCTGCGGACCTGCGGAAAGGGCTGCAGGGGCATGCTCAGATTAGTGTTTGGAAGTGCGGAAACAGTTATGCCTTCGCCAGCCGACCATCGGGGGCCTACGTGGAGGAAGCGTTTTTGCGTGCGATCGAGGAAAGGCCGCTAACGATTGCCAAGGCTGCCAAGGTCGTGAAGGTTCCTCATGTTAGTGAGGAGCGGTTCAGAAAGGAGGTCAAGGCGGTCCTCTCGCGGCCTGAGGTTACCGACAAGCTTTTCCAGTTTCCGGCGAGCCGGCAGTCGGTGATCTATTTCTCGCGGGTTTGGATGGCGAAGCATGGGGGAGCGGGGACGGTGGACGAGGAGAAGCCCTTGGCCTCTGTGATTCGTGCTGTTGTGGAGCGCCTCCAGTCTGGCCCCGGGAATTATGTGCGTGTGGACCACTTGAGAAGGGCGCCCGAGGTCCGAGCCGAGCTGGACAAAGCGGTTATTCGGCTAGCGCGGGCAGGCAAGCTGGTGCTCGGCCGGTACGAAGGTCCGCGCCCCGTGCCAGAGGATGAGGAGTGGGCCTACATCCCAGGCGAGGGGAGGGACCTGTTCATGAGTGTCGCTCTGCCGCGCGACGAGGGGGCGAGCTCGTGATCGATCGGAAATCCCTAAGGAATCCATTCCACAATGATGTTGTCACCAGTCCAGAACAGTCGGTACTAACCGATGTGCGCGAGATACATCGGAGTGCCTTCGAGCTTTGCCAGAAATCTTACGAGGGTGTGGCCGAAGATCATTCTTCGCTGTCCGTGCTCCTCTACGGCGAAGCGGGGTGCGGAAAGACTCACCTGCTCAGCCGCTTCCGCCGGTGGCTAAACAGCGGACTGGACTCACGGCCATCGGTCGCTCCGGCGGCGTTCGTCGCGATTCGCATGGAGACTGCACCAAGTCAGATCTGGCGGCACGTCCGGCGGCGCTTCGCCGAGGAAATCACGAAAAAAGCACCTGACGGGCAATGTCCCCTTGATGGAATCCTGCGTCGATTCATGACAGCGCGTGGAGGGACGATACGGGAGGCCATTGACGCAGCTCAAATTCCAGGCCTTGGGCTGGATTTGGCGAATGTCCTCGAACACTTCGAAACAGGAAGTCAAAGGCGGCTGTGTCGTGCATGGCTGGCGGGAGACGGAATGTCGGATGAAGACCTGAGACTTCTGAACGTCTCTTCGTCCCGTTTGGAGGAGAGTGAGGAAGACTTCGCAGAGTCAAATGCGGAACGTATTGTTCTCGCGATTGTCCGCATGAGCCGTCCCTCTCCTGTTGTTTTCTGCTTCGATCAGGTGGAGGCACTCGGGATTGCAAAACAGGACAACGAAAGCTTTGAGCCATTTGGCCGGATGGGTGCAGCCCTTGTAGATGAGAGTAATAACATCCTGTTCGTTTCAACGGTGCTTCATACTTTTCTGAGAAATCTGGAGGACGGTTGCCACGACACGGATTATGTGCGAATCAGCAAGCGCAAACTTGATTTGCAGCCGCTCGACCTGAAACTGGGGCGAGCACTGATCGACTCTCGCCTCAATCTCGTTCCAGAACTCAAAGGTGAACAACCTATACCTGAAGATGCCCTTCACGTCGTCTTCGAGAAGCAGTACGGCAGATGTAATGCGCGGAGGCTCATCCACGAGGCGCGGCGATTATTTGCCGAGTGGCAGGAATGTGAGCCCCCTGTCCGCATTCCTGTACCGGAGTTCCTTCATGCCGAGTTTGAGAAACGGTGGACCGGAGCCGAAGTTCGAAGCAGGCCAGGAAAGTCGGACGCAGTTCTGGCGCAGGGATTGCCGGTTACTCTGCAGCTGCTCGGCAAAAGGACAGCAAGTGGCGGGGCGGGCCTAAGAATTGGAGAAGGCGAATCTCGCATCGATGTTGTATTTGCCAACCAGCCGAGCATGCAAGGGCTCGCAAGCTCTTTGCGACACCTGCTTAGCCGCAGAAAGCCGGACGCATCGCTTTGTATCGTACGCGACCAGCAGCTACCGATTTCCCCTACAGCAATAGCGACGCAGGACCGACTAAAGAAGATCCAGGAGAGTGGCGGCCGAGTGGTTCGCGTCGAGGCAGAGGCTCTGGCCGCGCTGGATGCGATGCAACAGTTACTGACCGAAGCAACCAGCGGCGATCTGAGCGTGAACGGCGAAACGGTTGAAGCAGCGACCGTGCGGGAATGGCTGCGAGAGAATTTGCCACAGCCAGTTCAAAAATTCGCCGATGCGCTGCTCGGACCGATGGACTCACCCTTTGAATCCGATGCGCTGATTGAGTTGCTTGGTGAGCGCAAGGTGGTTTCGGTGGAGGAAGCGGCTCAGGCAATTTCCTGGCCGAGGGAGAGGGTCGAGGAGTATGCGCGCACGAACCCGCTTGCTGTTCGGTGGTTTGGGGGCTCTTGCCCTGTGGTCTGTTTGGCGCTTGCTCCGGACGCAGCGAAGGAGATCAGCCATGCCGAATGAGCCTCGACGCCTGACAGTCAGTGAGGTTCGGCAGGAGATTTTCAGAGTTTCGAGTCGTCCGTCGGAGGGTGCGGGAAGCGTGGCCGGGCAGATCTTCCATCGTGCAGCCGCGTGCGCCGTGGCAGATGGACATCCGGCATGCTGGAGGAACGCTCTCGACTCCACGCTCAACGAAAAGGGGTGGATTGCCGTTTTGTATGAAAAGATCGTGGGTCCTGAACTGACGCGCATGCAGGGAGCTCTGGCCGACAGCGGCGAGGAGGTCCTGCAACTGTGGCGGGGGATGCAACAATACGTGTCCTGGTTCTGCGGCCTGCTGCGCGAGGCGCAGGACGGAAAGAGGATCGAGTACGACGGGCAGCGCGAGGAATGGGTTGGCGGCGATTCGCTGTTTCAGGCCGAGTGCGAAGTGGAGAAGGTGTTCTTCGAGAGCGGTTGGTCCGGGCCAGTGCTTCTTTCCGGACGCCTCGATCAGTTTGTGCGGAGTGGGCCGGATCGCTGGTGTCTTGTGGAGTTCAAGGTAGGCGGGGGCCACGCAGAGGCGGATGCGGCACAGGTCTGTCTATATCACGAACTTCTTGGAGGAGTTGGCCCGGCGGCGCTCCTTCACTTCGGCTCCGGAGCGAACGAGGAGGAGCTGCTTTTCCAAGGTGCAGCGATGGCGAAGGCGCGGCGGAGCCTGGTCGATCTGATTGGGGCGCTGGCTGGAGTGAACAAAAATGGCCGGCCGGGGGACGCGCCCGGACCTGCCAGGGTAGCGGCCAACGTAATCGAAGGTTGGCCGAAGAAGCCGGGGCCGAAGGAACTGGCGATGGGCAAGAAGCTGGAGCATGTGCTTCAGGAGTATGACGCGCAGGCCCGTGTAGCTGGAGAACCGCTGGTTGGGCCGACCTTCGTGCGTTTTGCATTGGAGCCCGAGCGCGGAGTTACCGTGAGCAGGATCGAGCGACAGGGCGCCCAGATACAGATTCGTCTTGGGCTGGGCCAGGAACCGGTGATTCATCGGGTGGACGGGGTGATTACCGTAGACATCGAGAGGCTGGACCGGGAGTATGTATCCTTCGACAGCTTGCGGCCGAGTTTGGGATCGGCTGAAGGTTTTGGAGCTTCGAAGGTACTTGCTGGGGTTGACCTGCGCGGCAAGGTCCACCTTCTTGACTTAGCTCAGGAATGCCCACACATCCTTGTAGGAGGTGGCACAGGAGGAGGCAAGACAGAATGGCTGCGAGCGGCTGTTGCGAGTCTCGTCGAAACTAATACAGCCGAAACGCTGCGATTGGGTGTGGTCGATCCGAAGAAGAATGCGTTCCCCGAGCTCGCCGGTTCGCGATTTCTGTGGCGCCCCGATGCGCTGATCGACTCGGCGGGCAGTGTTGTTCTCTCTTTGCTGCAGGATCTGATCGATGAGATGGAGAGGCGATACGGACTTTTCAAAGAAGCGGCGGCCGATGATCTTGCGCGTTATATTCGAAAAACGCAACGGCAGCTGGCACGCGTCGTCCTTGTCGTCGATGAGTTTTACGACCTGCTTTTATCCGGCGGAAAGAAGCAGCGGGACGCGGCGGAAGAGGGGTTCATCCGTATCGCACAGAAGGGTCGAGCGGCCGGCATCCATCTGATTCTTGCGACGCAGCGACCCACAAAGCAGGCGGTGAGCGGAAATCTGAAAGCTAACCTTCCCGGAAAGATCGCGCTGAAGGTTGCGAATAACGTGGATTCAAGGGTTCTGATCGATCAGATGGGTGCGGAAAAGCTATTGGGCAAGGGCGATCTGCTCCTGGCGGGATTATCGAGCGATCCGGTACGGCTCCAGTCTGCGTATCTCAGCGAAGGAGAAAGGCAGCGCATTTTTCGTGGGGCTCTGGTTTCCCCGTAACGCAAAGATGATTTGTCCTCCGCAAGATCCATCGTAGACTGGGAGTCGCATGGGCGCTGGGTTTGCGGCTACGGATCGTTTTATTGCCGAGGTGAGGGAGAATCGTCTGCGGGCTGGGTATGTGCTCGTGGGGGACGATGTGTTTCTCTACGAGCGGTGCCGGCGGGCGGTACTCGACACGCTGGTTCCGGTAGACCTGCGGGATTTTTGTTTGTCGGATATTGACCTGGCGGAGACGAGTATTTTTGAGGCGCTCGATCGGGCGCAGACTCCGTCGCTGATGGCGCCGTTTCAGGTGCTGTTTATTCGCAATTTGAAGGCGCTGTATACGCGGGGCGCGAAGAAGGAGGAGTTTGCGGCGATCGAGGCTTATTTCCGGTCGCCGAATCCGCAGGCGCTGGTGATTTTTGTGGCGGATCATCTGCGCATCCCTTCCGATCCGCGGCGGATGGATATGCAGGATAAGGACCGGTACGAGCGGATTCGGGAGACGCTGGGGGACTGGTGCGGGATCGTGGAGCTGGCGCGGGTGGATGAGGCGGATGCGCTGAAGTGGATTGCGGCGGAGGCGAAGCGGCGCGGGGTGGTGGTGGATCAGGACGCGGCGCGGGAGCTGGCCGATGCGCTGGGCGCGGATATGATGCTCATCGCGTCGGAGATGGAGAAGCTGGTGCTGTATGCGGGGGCGAAGCGGCATGGGCTTCGGGGAGCCGATGCGTCCGGTGTTGGCGCAATGGGGGTGAGGGTGACGCTGGGCGATGTGGAGACGATGGTGCTGGCAGCGAAGCAGCGGTCGCTGTATGAGCTGACGGATGCTATATCGGCAAAGGATCGGGCGCGGGCGCTGAGCTTGCTGCATGGGTTGCTAAATGCGAGCGATGGCGGGGAGGATTCGGCGATCGGGCACTTATATATGCTGGCGCGGACGTTTCGGCAGATGCTGGTGATCCTGGAGAAGAATGTGCGGGACTCGCGGGCGATCTGGCAGGCGCTGTGGCAGGGGTTCCGGATGCCTCCATTTGCGGCGGAGGATGTGATACGGCAGGCGCGGCGGTATAAGTCGCGGCGAGAGCTGATGCGTGCGCTGCGGCTGATTGCGCGGGCGGATTTGGAGCTGCGGTCGCAGCCTGCGGATAAGAGGCTGGTGCTGGAGAGGCTGGTGCTGGAGCTGGCTGGTGAGGCTCGGGCTGGGGCGGCGGGGTTGTCGCAGCAGTATGCGATGGAATGGTAGCCGGTAGCCTGTAGCCCGTAGCCGGTAGCTGGTAGCTGGTAGCCGGTAGCTGGGAGCCGGTCGCCGGTAGCTGGTCGCCGGTAGCTGGGAGCTGGGAGCGCGACGTTTCATTCCTGGGCGGCGGAATGGGGAGATGTGTCCGGAGGACTACCGGCTTCGGGCGGTGGCGGCCAGGTGTGATCTAGCTCACATTCCGGGGCGGGCGCGCTCTCGATAATGGGATCGGCGGGCTGTAATCGCGAGGTTATTTATACTTTTGTTATTCCTCGGGTTACGGCCCACTCTGAGTTTCCCCATGTTTTTAGTCTGGCTCCGCATCGCGGCAGGTTTGTACGGGGTCGCCAGTCTGCTGGCGATTCCGGCGGTGCTTGGAAACCGCCCAAGGGGGCATCGTTATTGCCTGCCGGTGGCGCTGGGGGGATGGTTCTTTCACCTGGTGGCATCGGTGGAGATGCTGGCGTCGGCGCACCACCTGATTCCGGTGATGGCGGATGAGATTGTTTCGACGCTGGCGCTGGCGATTGTCGCGGTATTTCTGTTCATCTTTTTCGTCTATCGGACGATTTCGTTTGGGTTGTTTGCGCTGCCGCTGGCATTTTTGCTGACGGTGGTTCCGGCGATCGGGCCGGAGCGGTACACGTTCGGCTCGCCGCTGGTGCGGAATGGGTGGATCGCGTTCCATGTGGTGACGCTGCTGGCGGCGTATGCGGCGCTGCTGTTCAGCATGCTGTCGAGCTTTCTGTACCTGATCCAGGAAAAGCGGCTGAAGAACAAGGACTGGGGGAAGGCTGGGGTTGGAGTTCGCGTAAAGACGCGGCCGCGGGGCTTTCTGACGTGGCTGCCGCCGCTGGCGACGATGAACCAGATTGCGCAGAGCACGCTGATGCTGGGTTTTTTCTGCATGACGGCGGGGCTGGCGGCGGGGTCGCTGATCGCGCAGGAGGACGTGGGGATCCGCTACTTTGCCGATCCGAAGATTGTGTTGTCGTTTGTGATGTGGGGGCTGTACGTCGCCATTTTGTTTATTCAGCGGGACACGGGGCTGCGCGGGCGGCGGGCGGCATGGCTTTCGTCGGGTGTGTTTGTGGTGATGCTCTGCGTGCTGGCGGCAAATTTGCTGGGGTCGGTGCATAATTCCGCGCACAGGTTCGGATTGAAATGAGATTTCTGGTTACAGGCCTCAATCACAAAACGGCGCCGGTGGAGCTGCGGGAGCGGCTGGCGATCGGAGGCGACGCGCTGCCGCATACGACGCGGGCGCTGCTGGCCGAGCCGGGCGTGAAAGAGGCGATGATCCTGTCGACCTGCAATCGGGTGGAGTTGCTGGTTTCGCACAATGGCTTTGAGCCGCAGCTGCCTGGTTTTTTAGCGGAGCATTTCGCTCTGGACCGGGCGGTGCTGGAGCCGCATTTGTATCGCTACCAGGATGAGGAGGCGGTGCGGCACATGTTTCGCGTGGCGGCGAGCCTCGATTCGATGGTGGTGGGCGAGGCGCAGATACTGGGGCAGGTAAAGCAGTCGTGGACGGTGGCGCGGGAGCTGGGTGCGGTGAAGGGGCCGCTGGACAAGCTGCTGCAGGGGGCGTTTTCCGCGGCGAAGCGGGTGCGGACGGAGACGGAAATTGGGTCGTCGTCGGTCTCGATTGCGTCGGTGGCGGTGGACCTGGCAAGGCGGATTTTTGGATCGCTTGAGGGGAAGAAGATTCTGATCGTGGGCGCGGGCAAGATGAGCGAGCTGGCGGCGCGGCACATGATGCAGCACGGGGCCGACTCCATGATGGTGGCGAACCGGACCTATGAGCGCGCGGTGCGGCTGGCGGAGCAGTTTCTGGGTGAGGCGATCCGGTTTGAGGAGCTGCATGCGCGGGCGCACGAGGCGGACATCGTGATTACATCAACGGGGTCGTCGGAGCAGATTCTGGGGGTGGAGCAGGCGGAGGAGATGCTGCGCCGGCGGAAGAACCGGCCGGTGTTTGTGATCGATATTGCGGTGCCACGGGATGTGGACCCGCGGGTGAATCAGCTGGAGGGGATGTTCCTGTACGACATTGACGATCTGCAGTCGGTGGCTGCGTCGCACCTGGTGGATCGGGGACGGGAGTCGGAGCGGGCCGAGGCGATTATTGCCGAGGAGACGGAGCGATTCCGGCGGCGGATCAGGACGATCGATATTGCGCCGGCGCTTGTGGAAGTGCAGGGGACGGCGGAGGAGTTGCGGCAGGCGGAGTTGCATCGGGCGCGGCATCTGCTGGGGGGGATGACGCCGGAGCAGCAGGCGGCGGTGGAATTGATGACGCGCGGGTTGATGAGCAAGTTTCTGCATCTGCCTTTGCAGGCGCTGAAGTCGGCGGCGCGGGATGGGGATGCGGCGGCGCTGGAGACGATTCGCGGGATGTTCCAGCGGGATTGCGGGAACAAGGCTGCGGACGCTGAATCGGAAGAGAAGCAGAAGTAGCTCGTGCGCGGAGGGAAGTCATCCCTCGGCGGCTGAAGCCGCAGCCATTTTGCGATCCCTCACGGCACGGCTGGAAAATTCGGTTTTAGCAAGAAAGCGAAAGCGCAGGGGCTAAAGCCCGCATCATTTCAGGGCGTGTGCGGCACGAGTAAACTCGTGCCCTGTTACAAAAGCGGGTGTTCCGGTATCTTTCCGCAAGTTTTGAAGCCGTGCCGCTTCAAAGCATAGAAGGCGGGAGCGACAGGCTGTTCAGAGCTACCTCTGCCCCTTGAGAATGCGTAGCGATATTCTGATGCTGATGCCAGGTTCCCAGGACAAGACGAGGAGCGTTGCCGCGGAAACAGCGGGCGCGGTGCTGCGCGTTGGCTCGCGCGGGTCGCAGCTGGCGCTGTGGCAGGCGAATCATATTGCCGATTTGCTGCGCGCGGCCGGACATGAAGTTGCGATCGAGATTATCAAGACGCTTGGCGACAGGATGCAGCATGTGCCTTTTGCGCAGGTGGGGGGCGGGGCTTTTGGCGGAGCCGAGGGCGATGGCAAGGGAATGTTCACGAAGGAGATCGAAGAGGCGCTGTTCGATGGGCGCATCGATCTGGCAGTACACAGCCTGAAGGACTTGCCGACGGAGCTGGCGGAGCCGTTTGCGATCGCGGCGATTCCGCAGCGGGTGGATGCGCGGGATGCTTTTGTATCTGTGAACCATGCCAGCTTTGAGGCGCTGCCACACGGCGCGCGGATTGGGACGAGCAGTTTGCGGCGGCAGGCGCAGCTGCGGGCGCAGCGGCCGGATGTGGAGTGCGTGGAGTTTCGCGGGAATGTGGATACGCGGTTGCGCAAGCTGGCCGAGGGGCAGGTGGATGCGATTATTCTGGCGTCGGCGGGGTTGGAGCGGCTGGGGCTGACGGCGCATCGGCGGGAATGTTTTTCTCCTCTCATACTTTGTCCGGCGGCAGGGCAGGGTGCGCTGGCGATCGAGACAAGAGCAGCGGATGAGCGGACGCTGGGGGCGCTTTCATTCCTGGATCATGCAGCGACGCGGTATGCGGTGACAGCGGAGCGCGCGGCGCTGGCTGCGCTGGGCGGCGGGTGCCAGGTGCCGATTGGAATCCATTGCTTTGCGGGGGACGAGGGGTTCAGCATCGTGTCGGCGGTAGCGGCGGTGGATGGGTCGGAGGTGCTGCGCGTGGTGATGGACCGGCAAGCGGGCGTGGAGGCGGAGGCGCTGGGGCGGAAGGTGGCCGAGGAATTGTGGAAGCAGGGTGCGGGGAGATTGTTGGGGATGGGCGCGGTGGGGATTCCAGGGGCAGGAGCATAAGCGCATTGCTCCCTCGGCGGCTAAAGCCGGGTTTTCTGAAAGGCATTAACGGCACGGCTGAAGCCGTGCCCCTTCAAAGCAGAACCAATCCTTTAGAGAGAATCTTCCCACGAGCTATGAAGCTATCTCCTAACAGAAATCCGGTGACGCAAGGAGCCGAGCTTCTGCTGGCGGGGCGGACAATTCTGGTGACGCGGGCGCGGCATCAGGCGGGGCAATTATCGGAAAGGCTACGGGCGCTGGGTGCGGAGGTGGTGGAGATTCCGGCCATCGAGATAGTGCCGCCGGAGTCGTACGCGGAGCTGGATGCGGCGCTCAGGAAATTGTCACAGTACTGTTGGCTTATTGTGACCAGCGCGAATGGAGCGCGGGCGTTGCGCGAGCGAATGGGGGCTACAGGGATTGAGGCTGGGATTTTAGCGGACTTGAAGGTCGCTGCTGTGGGGTCGGCGACGGCGCAAGCGCTGCGGGAGATGGGACTCGAAGTCGCTGTTATGCCGGCGGAATATGTGGCGGAATCCCTGGTGGAGGCTCTGGGCGATCGGGTGCGAGGGCAGCGTGTGCTGTTGGCGCGGGCCGCCGTGGCGCGGGATGTGATTCCGGATGCGTTGCGGGCACGGGGCGCGATGGTGGACGTGGTGGATGCCTACCGGACGGTGATTCCTGCGGAATCTGTAACTGCCATACGCACACTTTTTGGACCTGGGGGGCGGGCACCGGATGCGGCGACGTTTACAAGCTCATCGACAGTTACAAATTTTCTGAATTTGTTGCGGGAGGCGGGGGTTGCGCGACCCGGGTCGATGCGGGCGGTGTCGATCGGGCCGATTACGAGCCGGACCATGCGGGAAAACAGATGGGAGCCGGCGGCGGAGGCCGATCCGCATGATCTGGGGGGATTGGTGGAGGCTGTGGTGCGTGCGATGGGCTGAACCACGATATTGTGGCGGAACCGAGATGTCTTGCTGCCACTTGAGTTATAATCCATCCAGCGGTAATATACCGTACAAGTTACCCGCTGGCAGGGCCGAAAAGGTGTTGCCAGCTCAGAAGCCGCCCGGATTCGCTCCAGCGGCTTCTGTCTTTTTGTGCAGGTGTACCGGTGAAACGAACCTACGTTTATGTCGATGGTTTCAACCTCTATTACCGCACTTTGAAGCAAAACCCGCAATACAAGTGGCTCAACCTCGAGATATTGGCCCAGCGCCTTCTGGATGCCGACAACCGGATCGATCGGATCCGTTACTTCACCGCTCCAGTAAGCGGCAAGCTGGACCCGAACCAGCCGGTTCGGCAGCAGCAGTATCTACAGGCTCTCTCGACCCTGGACTGTCTTGTAGTCCATCAGGGCAATTTCCTGACTAAGCGTCGGGTACGGCCTCTGGTGAATCCTCCGATGGGCGGTCCCACCCATGTGGAGATTTGGAACAGCGAAGAGAAAGGCTCCGACGTAAACCTGGCGACCTACCTGGTCCACGATGCCTGGCGCGATTTATTCGATGTAGCGCTAGTGCTTTCGCAGGATACAGACCTGAATGAGCCGGTGCGGATCGTCCGGGACGAAATCAGGAAATCGGTCGGGGTTGTTGTGCTCGATGGCAAGACTCCCGGAAAACTTTGTGCCCATGGGAGCTTCGTCCGGCACGTCACACATGGAGACCTGGCAGCGGCGCAATTCCCTGATGAGGTCACCTTTGGGCGGCGCCGCAAGACTGTTGTGCGGCCCTCCAGCTGGAGATGATCCGGTAAGAGAGAAGAAAGCAGGAAAGTCGTAAGTCTCTAAGAGTGCCGGTTCAGCGCTGAGGCTGAATCGGCACGGTGAAGTGGCCGCCGCGGATCGACGCGACTTCAGGGTTCGCCTTCTGGCCTTGCTGCGCAGGCAGCGGTTTGCCGCCGAGGGCGTTGGGATCGGCGGGGTTGGACCACATTGCGCCGACTTCTACTTTCTTCGGTTGCTGCGCGATGAGGTTGTGATCGGTCATGCGCTGCTTGTTCACGTAGGCTTCGATGACGCGCGCGGCCAGGCGGCCGGCCAGGCGGCCATGCTCGCCGGCTTCAAAGAGGACGCAGACGGCGATATCCGGATTGCGGCGCGGGGCGAAGCCGACGAACCAGGCGTTGTCTTTGACGGAGTGGGCGTGGCCCATTTTTGCGGCGAGTGCGTTGCTCATGGTCTGGGCGCTGCCGGTTTTGCCTGCGAAGTCGATGCCTTCGAGGTGAGCGCTGGGATCGGTGCCGATGGGAAGCGTGACTTCGGCCATGGAGTCGGTAATCATCTCCCAATCTGCGGGAGCGATGGGAAACGAGACGTCGCCTGAACCGGGGAAGTTGTCGAGAATGGACTGGCGGTAGTCGGCGGGAATTTCATCGGTGAAGACGAGGTGCGGCCGTTTGAGGACGCCACCCGAGGCGATGCCTGCGAGCGCGCGCACCATCTGCACCGGAGTGGCCGCGATCGCGCCCTGGCCGATGCCGACGGAGGTGACCTCGCCGGGATACCACTTCTGGTGGTAGTTTTTCATCTTCCATTCGGCGGAAGGCATGGTGCCGGCGGCTTCGTCAGGCAGGTCGATGCCGGTTTTTGAGCCAAGGCCAACCTTGTGCGCCCAGAAGGCAATTTTGTCGATGCCGAGGCGCGCGGCGAGCGTATAGAAGAAGACGTCGCAGGACTGGTAGATGGCTTTGTTGATGTTGACAGCGCCGTGGCCGCCGTGGACCCAGCAGCGCTGGTAGGTGCCGAACAGGTTGACTCCGCCGGCGCAATGGACATTCATATCCTGGGCAACGCCCTCTTCGAGGCCGGCGAGAGACATGATGATCTTGAACGTGGAGCCAGGGGCAAGCTGCGCCTGGATGGCCTTGTCCATTAGCGGGTGCTCGGGGTCGGTGATGTATTTGTTCCACTCATCCCGCGAGATGCGAACGGCGAAGGCATTGGGATCGAAATAAGGGCGGCTGACAAGGGCGAGGACTTCGCCAGTGTGAGGGTCGATGGCGATGACTGCGCCGTTGCGATCGCCGAGGGCGTTTTCGGCGGCGCGCTGAACATCGAGGTCGATGGTGAGCTTGAGGCTCTGTCCTGGTTTGGCGGGTTCGGTACCGAGCTTGCCGACTTCGCGGCCGTGACTGTCGACGACGACATCCTGGGAGCCGTCGGCGCCGCGCAGCACCGCGTCGTAGGAGGCCTCGACGCCGGATCGGCCAACAACGTCGCCGGGTTCATAGATAGCGTAGCGCGGATCATTGAGCATATCTTCGCTGACCTCGCCGACGTAGCCGATGAGGTGAGCGGCGAATCCGTCTTTGGGGTAGAGGCGGCGCTGCTCCTCGATGGTGTCGAGCTCGGGCAACTCGTCTTTATGGGCCTCGATAAACTCGACTTCGTCGGGAGTGATGTCCTGCTTGAGAGGGAGAGGCTCATACTTCGGGGCGGTGCGGTATTTCCTGAGGATGGCGTCGATCTGATCGACGGACATGTTCAGGCCGCGCGAGATGAGGGGCAGGTCGGGGGTGATGTCGTGACCCTGCTCGCGGACCAGGAAGCAGGAAACGGAGGGATAGTTGTCGACGAGGAGGCGGCCTTCGCGGTCGAAGATTTTGCCGCGGGGAGCGAGGATAGGAACCTTGCGGATGCGGTTGGCTTCAGCGAGGGCGTGGTAGTTCTGGCCGCCGACCACCTGCAGGCGCCAGAGGCCGAAAACCAGGACCGCCAGGACGGCCGCGATGATGTATTGAATGACGGCGAGCCTGACGGCGGGGATCTTTTCGTCGCGGTTGTACACAGCTGGTGAAACTCCTGCCCGCGGGTAATTAGAAAAAGGGCCTTTCTTTTAGCGGGAGTAGTGATATAAGGATAGCGCGAATCGGATCGGCAACGGAGCGGCTGGCATTTTAGTTGTAGATTGTCCCCCGAAGCCAGTACAACGTTGGGATGGCGGGACGCGGGAAAGCATCGGGCAAGAAAGTGACCCAGGGGTCTGACGGATCGGGTGAGGAGACGAAAGGGGAGTTCCTTCCGCCGAGGCCGATTAGTCTGCGGACGCTGGGGGACTATCTGGACCTTTCGCCGGCGACGATTTCGCTGGTGCTGAACAATGCGCCGGGAGTGCGGTCGATTCCGCAGGAGACGCGGGACCGGGTGATCGCGGCGGCAAAGAAGTTCGATTACCGGCCCAGCTTTTTTGCGAGGTCGCTGCGGCGGCGGCAGAGCTTTTCGGTGGGCGTGCTGGTGCCTGAGCTGAGCGACGGCTACTCGGTGCTGGTGATGAACGGCATCGAGGAAGTGCTGATCGAAGAAGGCTATTTTTACCTGACGGCCAGCCACCGGCGCAAAGCGGACCTGATCGAGGAATACCCGAGGCTGCTGATGGACCGCTCGGTGGAGGGGTTCATCGCCATCGACACGGCGTTGCAGCACAGTTTGCCCCTGCCGGTGGTGGCAGTGGCCGGGCACAGGCCGCTGGCGGGCGCTACGCGCATTGTGCTGGATCATGGACGCGCAGCGGAGCTGATGCTTCGGCACCTGTACCAGCTGGGTCATCGGCAGATTGCATTTATGCGGGGGCAGACGTTCAGTTCGGACTCGGACGATCGCTGGAAGAGCCTGATGGCGGTGGCGAAGGATCTGGGGATCGAAGTAGCGCCAGAGCTGGTGGTGCAACTGCAGGTGAATTTGTCTTCGCCAGAGCTGGGCTATCCAGTGGTGGGGCAGTTGCTGGCGGCGAAGCGGCCGTTTACGGCGCTGGTTTCTTACAACGATATTGCGGCGATTGGGGCGATACGAGCGCTGCGCGACCACGGCTTCCGGGTCCCGGAAGATGTTTCGGTGATCGGCTTCGACGATATTCAGGGGGCTGCGTACCACACGCCGAGCCTGACGACGATCCGGCAACCACTGAACAGCATGGGAAACATGGCGGCGCGCATTCTGCTCGAGAGGATTCGGGGGCTGAAGGATTATCCGGAGCAGGTGCCGATTGTTCCGGAGCTGATTATTCGTGAATCGACGCTGCCTCCGAATCCGGCGCGGATGAAGAAGAGGTAGAGCGGCAGCGGGCATGCGATTGGGGTAGGTCGACCGGCATGGCGGTAGAAAACACATCGGCCCGGCCGCCAGTTTGGAAGAGCAGAGGGGCCGGAACGGAGCCGGTTGGGGAATGGTTCCCCATTTCCGCAAAGTCCGCAAATTTTCCTGGAATCGTATCGCCTTTGCTGATGGTTTCTCCACCTCGCGCCGATCAAATTGCGTAGGGGCCGAAGCGACGCGTCCATCAGACGGGGTCAGAAGGATCGGCTGGGGCGAGTTACGAGGAGAATTGTGTGATCTGCAAAAGGTGCTATTCCGAGCTGGTGGCTCCATTTCCCGCCGACATTCGGCTTTATCTGAACCGATCCAGAACGGTGAGCGCCGCCCCGCTTAATCCGCCGCCTGAGATCGCTGTTTGTCTCGACTGCGGCTTCTCCGAGTTCGTCGTCAGTTCCAGATGGCTCTCAGCCGGCTGGCTCCGCGCCTTCCGCGAAACCCCGGCCGCGATGCTCAGGGAACTGGCCCGAACCGCTCAACCCGCAGAGGGGGAACGCGCCGATAGGCCCCAACCGGCCGCGCAGCCCGGCGCGGAGACAATCGACCCCAACCGGCTCGATGAAGTAACCGCTGAACAGCAGGACGAGACGCCCGAACTCGTTAGTGAATCCGGATGTCGCCGGACCCCGTTTCAACGCGGACGGTTGGGCCTCCTCCGTTAATATCTCCCTGGATGTGGTGCCGCTCCAGCGCACCATGCGTCGTGATCGGCGGATCACTGTGCACCGATCCAGACCCCGTGCTCGCATCCAGCGTAAAGTGCGAATTCGCCACGTTCAGCGTCACAGACCCCGACCCCGTCTCCAGCTTCCACGGTGAACTCGGATGCCCGCCTATCTCGATGTCTCCCGACCCCGTCTCCGCGAACAGGCTGCCTTCCACCCCCTGCAGATGAATGCTGCCGCTGCCCGTCGTCGCCTTCACGTCGTTCGCGGCCTGCAGTCCCGCGCGTATGTCCCCGGAACCCGTCTCCAGCTGCACCCGCCCGCTGAAGCCGCCCGCCTCAATCGATCCGGAACCCGTATTCGCCTTCAGCGGACCACCCAAATCCTGCAACCGCAGATCGCCGGACCCGGAATTCGCCTCGAGCTGCGTGCCTTTGGGCGCGGTGATGTCGTAATCGATCGAAACATTGCGAATCCAGTCCTGGTGCTTCCCGATCGTGATCACATCGCCCGATTGGTCGATCGGCGGATTGCTCATCACCTGCTTCACGCGATCGTCCGCGGATGCCCCAAATCCCCAACCGTTAGCGTGAACGTGCCCCACGATGTGAACTTCGCTCGATGATCCCGGCGAAACATGAACGTACCCCGAGCCGGTTGAGACGCTCAGAACCACGGAGCCGCTCACGTGCAGGGTCTTGTCGAAAGTGCCATCGGCGGCCAGCGCGGCGGTGGGCGCCACCACGGCAATAACTGCGGCCATCAGGAAGTGCGTCTTACAGGAAACGAACATGGGTTCCTCCTTCATTTCAAAATCAAATTCGTGCGAACCTCTCATTGCTGCAGCACAACCGTATCCCCTTCTTTCAGCCCGGAAAGAATTTCCGTCCGGTTACCGTTCGAAATGCCGGCTGTTACGGGGAGCTTGGTCTGTCCGTCTTTGCTCTTCGAATCCGGCACAAAGACAAACGCGTTTTTCTGGTTGTCCCAGGTCATCGCCTGCTCCGGCACGCTCAGCGCGTTCTTGTGCTCCGTGACTACGATCTCCGCGTTCGCCGTCATCAGAGCCTTCAGCTCCCCGGTCGGGTTATCGATCGACACACGGACTTCGAAGGTCGTCACGTTATCCTTCTCTACGCCAAGCGGAGAAATCTTCGTCACCTTCCCATCAAACGTCTTGTTCGGGAACGATTCGACGTGAATCCGCGCCGGCTGCCCCAGGTAAACGTTGCCGATATCCGCCTCGTCCACCTTGCCGTCCACATACACCTGGTGGATGTCTCCGATCGTCATCACCAGCGTTGCTGTCGATCCCAGGACAAGAATCGAACTGACCGCGTCGCCCAGCTCCACGTCGCGCGACAGCACCATGCCGTCGATCGGCGCAACGAGAGTCGTATAGCTCAGTTGCTGGTTCAGCTGATCGAGGCTGGCCTTCGCCTGCTGCACCTGGGCCTCCGCCTGACGAAGCTTGGCCTGATCCACACCGATCTGCGCCACCGCCGCGTCCCGCTTGGTCCTCTGAGCCAGGTAATCGCGCTCGGCGTTGTCCAGCGCCTGCTGCGAGACAATCCCATCCTTCAGCATCTGCACGTTGCGCTGGTAGGTCTCCTGATACATCGGCAGATCGGGCGCTTCGGCGTTGACCTTGTCCTGCGCGATGTTCGCGGAGAAGGTCGTTACATTGGCTTCAGCCGCGGCCAGCTGGGCGCGCTGCGCCGCTACCTGCGCCAGAATCTCCTGCTGATCCAGTTGCGCCAGCACCTGGCCCTTCGTCACCATCTGATTGATATCGACGTAGAGCTTCTCCACCAAGCCCGATGCCTTCGATTTCAACTCCACCTTCGTAATGGGCTGGATCGGCCCCGTGGCCACAACCGATTTGGCGATGTCTCCGCGCGTGACCTTTGCCAGCCGCGCAGCCGGGATCTTCGGATCGCCATTGTGCATCGCAAAAGCAACCACCCCCCCGACCACTGCAACGACGACCAGGCACAGGATGGTCCAGAACAGCCAGCGCCTTTTGCGTTTGCGAATCTGATTCACGGCCGTAATTCCCTTTCGTGTGCAATGAGGTACGCAGGTTAGACGGGATTGGTTCCAGGGAAGCGGACGAAAGGGATTTGGGCGGCCGGCGTGGGGCGCGGTGTGTAAGAAACAACCAAAACCGGCCTATCGAACCTCGGATGTGAAAGCCCTCTCCCATTCATGTCCCTTTAATTCGAAGGCCTTGTCAGGCACTCGCCCGGCCGCCGAGATGTTCGTCACCTGAATTCGCATGGCGAGAGCACCGTCGCGCGTGACATCAATCCGGTGCGCCAGATTTACCTCATCAAAGCTTTCGAATTCGGAGCGCTGCGTTTGAAATCCGTTGAAGAAAGTTTGGATGAGATCACCCTTCCGGTCGAACCAAAAGCCCCGCGCGTGCTGGGGATCGAGCTTGCCTTCCGGGCTCTCGTATCCGCTCAGAACCCGGACAGCGTTGGAATCGTTGACCACATCTGCTTTGATTCGCCAGTCCGATTCGACAAAGGTATCCAGCGCCGGAATGGGCTCCGTGGCCATCAAAACGAACCGAAGAATGCCCTGGTCCGGACCCTCGCCGAGTTGATAAAGCTTGGTACCATTCCGTGACCGCACGTACCGGCTCTCCCCAAACGTTGCCTCTCGAATCCACTGATTGGCGCTGATCCAGGTGTCCTGGTAATGTCCGGTTTGCAGCTTTCCTGCCGCATCCTTCGCCTGGATCTCAGCCTGCAGGATGTACGGCTTTCCGGTTCCGGCAGAAGGAAATCCAGCCTGCCTGCCACGTTCGAACCAGGTGCGAGCGCTTTCGAAGGTTTCGACGCCCTGGGGCCGGACCGTTTTGAATGACAGAGTGATGCGTGAGAAGACCTGCACAGGAATTCCATCTTTCACAAATGGCTTGAATTTCATTGCAAGAATCTGGTCTCGCGCCGCCTCGTTTACACCTGGATTGTCCGATACCAGAACACCAATCTCACGGACCTTCCCCTCGCGATCGACTGCAACAGTCGTAGTGAACACCCCTTCCAGAGGACCATCCTTCAGAGCGGGCCATGTCGACGCCGGCATCGGCAACAGATTCCTTCTGAACGTGGTCTCATCCAGCAGGATGGTCTGGAGCGGCTGTGCGGCGCCGCCGGTCATTGGTTCATCGAAGAAACCGGACGTGACGGGCCCCAGGTCCTCAAGGGTGGCGACTTTCGCTGTCACTTCAGGTTCACCGGAGCTGACAGTCTGCGCAACGAGCCGCCCGTGAAATCCTTTGTAATCGCGGAACCAGCCGTTCCAGCCGAACCCATCAGCAGTTGAAAGGAGCCCGCTGTTGTCCATGATCGAAATTCCCGCGCCTACTCCCTTTTGCACCTCGCCGTTGCTGCTGATCTCGATCCAGCTCAGATGAGTGATGCCCATCAGGTGCCGAACCTCAGCTTGTTTCACCTGACGTTCCAGAGCTTCTCGCGACAATGGGACGGGATCAATCAGAGCGGTTGACACTTCGCGCAGCCATTCCGGGAAGTAGTCGCCACCGTTGTTCTGCCAGATGTGGTCACCGTTGACAATTTGAATCTGGTGGAACCCCGGGCACTGAACGTCGCGACGCCATTGCGCAGGCGACGCCCACCATATCTCCACCTGGCCCGTTCGGCCGCTCTCCTGATCGCGCTTGAAGCTGGGTGCGAGAACAGCCTTCAGGTGAAATGGTTGGGTACCCGGCTGGTCGAGCGTGCTGGTCTCAACTGCTCTTCGGACCTGGCGAGCCATGTCCTCGGAATGTGCGGGGGCAGACCAAAAGAAAAAACTCAGAACCGCCGGAATGACCCATCTGCGGAGCATGGTTTTCACTGTAGATGTCGGACCGCCGATTTGGAAGGAGAAGATTAGTTGTCAGGACCTCATCACGATGACACGGTGGATTTGACCCCGTTCGTCCCGTTCATCCCGAACCGCGCCGTCATCTCGGCGTAAAGAAACCCGCGCCCCGGACGATAGGGCTGCACCCATTCACCATCGATCACAAATTGAGGGATCGCGCGCTTGCCCACTTGGGCCAGGACCTCATCGGCTGCGCCGGGAGTCTCCTCGATGTCGATTTCGGTGAAGGGGATACGGTGGGACTCGAGAAAACGCTTGGCCTCACGGCAATCACGGCACCAGGAAGCTGAGTAGAGAAAGACCTGCACAATTTTCATCGTATCGCAACAAACCGGCCTTCGGGGGTGACCGGAATCACACGAAAGAGGGAACAGGAATCAGGAAGGCAGCGAGGATTCCCATACTGCCGCTCGGCGATTTCCGAGCACCAGGGTGGGATTCCCCGAGGGAAATGCACACGCCAGAGTCAGCTGCCGCCGAACGAAAACACGACATTGATGGTCGTTTCCACCTCGACAGGCTCTCCGTTCAGTTGCCACGGCCGATAGCGCGCCTGCCGAATGGCCTCAACAGCAGCGTTAATCAGTAGCGGCGGCCCGCTGAGCACGCGCAGGCTCTCGATCCGCCCGTCCGTGGAGATGATGGCCGAGACAACAACGGTCCCCTGCGTATGCGTGGCCAAGGCGATCGCTGGGTATCGCGGCTGGATAGGCACAATCAACTGCCCGGCCGCCACTCCCGCAGAAACGCGCACCGGTCCCGCCGGCTTGGCGGGTTGAGGACGCACAACCGGCGCAGGCGTCGACAGCCCCAGAGGAAGTGTGCCAATCACCCCGTTGGGTCCGCCGATGTCGGCGCTGCTGGAGATATTCAGCCCAGGGGGCGCCGGGTCGACCGCATTCGAGATACGATGCGGGATCGTCATAGGCGCGAGGAGCATCCTGTCGATGAGCTCTGTGCGCGGAGGCGCGGCGGCATGTTCGGGCTCCGCGACCGGCGCGGCTGGGGGCGGCGGAGCGATCAGCGGAACGCTCAGCATCTTCCGAGGCAGCGCGTCCGGGTAAAGGTAGGGGATCATCACGAGGACGCTGACCAGCGCCGTCTCCAGCACCAGCGATCCAGCGGCGTAGCGCCGGCTTCGTGTGCGAATGCGGCCAGTAGATTCGACTAAGCTGTCTTCAAACATAGGGCTCTCCTTACCCGAGCGCAGGGCTCAGTGTGGAATGGTCGCGGGTTATAGAACGAGTTAGCTGTAACTGCGGCGAAGAACCAGGTGAACGGCTACATTCATCTGGCTGCTGAAATAGACAACAAAGCCGCAGACAGAGTTCCCGGCAACGGCAGAAGTCCTGCCATCCCCTGCAACCTGTACCTGTTCCCTATTCCCTTTTCCTGATTCCCAGGCTATCTTGAATTGGTTATCCTGTCAGACGCCAGGCGGCTAGGCTTATCGTCCCAGGAAACACCTTTCAACGCGGAGGTCCCACCGATGGCTCGTTCTCTTCTGCTGGCCACTTGCATATTGGCGTTCCTCGCGCCCACCCTCATCGCCCAGGCCACCACCACCGTTTGCCTCTTCCCGGCCAAAGACGCCCGCGGCGTCAACACCGACACTCCAAAGGACGTGTCCACTCTGGCCAAGGAGCTCCTCGCCTTGCCAGCCAGCGCATCCTTCAACGTTGTCCCGGTAACAGGCGTTTCGCCCAAAGAGATCGACGCCGAAGCCGCGAAGCGCAGCTGCACGGACGTGGTCACTGTCTGGCGTCTGGAGCAGACCCCCGACAGCCCCAATTACGGAGGCACCCTCGGAAGCACCCAGGTCACGACCAATAAAGACAACGGCCTGATGCTGAAGTCCACGCTGAGAGCGAACGGCGTTCTTCTCGAATACTCCCTGCGCAAAGCCGATTCGCACAAGGCCATCGCCCATGGCGAATCCGACGACGACTCGGCCTACACCAACTTCGCCGCAGCCATTGCGAAGAAAGTTAGTCAGGGAAAGTGAGCGGGAGACAACTTATTTCCGGCGCGCCTGCAGCAGACGATCGATCAGCGGAATCACCATCCGAAAACGCTCGATCAACGCCAGAATGTCCTGTTCAAGGATGTCCTCCTTGGCGCGGTCCGGAGCGGCCTCAATCCACCCCTGCATCAGGGTGAGCGGTCCGTAGTCCACACTTACGTTGGGCCAGCCGTCGCGCATGCGTGCGAAGCCGCTTCTGAATTCCTGTGCAAAGTCCCGGCTGGTGATCGAATACCCGGCCAGCCGCCTCAGCTTCAAAGCGTGGATGTTGTACTCTGCCCGTTTCTGGCTCGCCGCCTTTGCATTGGCCCAGATCGAAAAGAAAATCCCTGTTTCGTTTTCGACGCGATCCATGCGGTCGTTGGTCCATGAAGGTTTCTGCAGCTTCAGAACAGCGCAGCCGCTGTAATATCCCCGCTTGCAAACCAACCCATCGCTCGTTCGCTCGTCGAAGCGCGCCTGGACTTTGGCAAAGAGCGCCTGCCATGCGTGCGCCTGCAACGCGTGCGCCTGGTTGTTTCCACCCGCCGCGTTTTTGTTCGGGCTCAAGGCTTGCTCGGCTCGGCTTGCGGCTTCAGCAGCGGGAACAGGATTACATCGCGAATCGACTTAGCCCCGGTCAGTATCATGGTGAGCCGGTCGATCCCGATCCCCTCCCCCGCCGTCGGAGGCATCCCATAAGCCAGCGCCCGCACGTAGTCGACGTCCATCTGATGCGCTTCCTCGTCGCCGCGCGCGTGCTGAGCTACTTGTTCCTCGAACCGCCGCCGCTGCTCCTCCGGATCGTTCAGCTCGCTGAAAGCGTTGCCTAACTCGAAGCCGCCGATATAGAACTCGAACCGCTCGACCCAGTCGGGCTCGTCCGGCTTTTGCTTGGAGAGGGGGGAAACCGCTAATGGAAACTCATAGATAATGGTCGGCTGAATCAGGGAAGGCTCGGCGACAAGCTCGAAAAGGTCAGCAATGATATGACCCAAGGCCTTCCGGCGATCACGCAGCGTTCCCTCGATCATCACGAGAAGCGCAAAGGCGTTCAACTGCTCCTGGCTCTTGTTGGGCCACGGCCGAGCAAATTCGTGCGCTGCAGCCAATCTAAACGTCAGTGCCTCGGCGTCTGCAAATTCGTCAATGGTAGGTGCGTTGCCAAAAAACTTCGGCCACCACTTAATAATTGCCTCCCTCATTGTCAGCCGTTCCCACTTACTTAGGTCGATTTCGTCACCGTTAAAGTGACAAATTAAACTGCCATTTGCTTCCAACGCAATCTGTTCAATCAGCTCCTGAGTCAAATCCATCAAATCCTTGTAATTCGCGTAAGCCTGGTAAAACTCCAGCATCGTGAACTCAGGATTATGCTGCGTAGAAATCCCCTCATTCCGAAAATTCCGGTTAATCTCATACACCCGATCAAACCCGCCCACCACCAGCCGCTTCAGATACAGCTCCGGAGCAATCCGCAAAAACAAATCCATGTCGAGCGCGTTGTGATGCGTCACAAATGGTCGAGCCGCCGCTCCGCCCGCTATCGGCTGCATCATCGGCGTCTCCACTTCGATGTAACCGCGCCCATCGAAAAACTTCCGAATCGCCCGCAGCACCTGCGCCCGCTTGATGAAAACCTCGCGAACCCGAATCTCCGGCGCTCCGCTCCCGGCTCCAGGCTCCCGGCCCCCGGCTCCAGGCTCCAGGCCCCCGACTCCCGGCTCCTGGATCCCAGCTTCATTCAGCACGCCGTTCATAAACAAATCGACATACCGCTGCCGGTACCGCAGCTCCACATCCGCCAGCCCGTGATACTTCTCCGGCAGCGCCAGCAGCGCCTTCGCCAGAAATGTAATCGTCTCCACATGAATCGTCAGCTCGTTCGTCCGCGTCCGGAACAAATACCCCGTCACCCCAATGTGATCGCCCAGGTCAAGCAGCTTGTAGAGCTCAAACCCCGCATCGCCAACCGCATCCTTGCGCACATAAATCTGCAGTCGGACGCCTTCCTGCTGCAGCGTCGCAAACCCGGCCTTCCCCTGCTGCCGGATCGCCATAATCCGCCCCGCCACGGCAACCGGAACCCGCGAGGCCTCCAGTTCCTCGCCCGATGAGCCGTCGTACGCCGCGCGAATCGCCGGAATCGTCAGCAGGGGATGATCGGCGGGCGGTGCAAAGGTGTTGGGGTAGGTCTTCTGGCCCAGACCCTCAATTTGTTTCAGTTTTCCCCGGCGGTCCGCATACAGCTTCCGCTCGAACTCCGACTCAAACACGTCTCAACCTCATACTTAACTATCGTTCGAGTATAGCTTTAGGACTGACTGACCACCGCAGCACGGGGCGGCCGACCCCGCTCACCAGCATCCGAAACCATTCAGCCGCGGCCCCGTCTACCTGCCGCGTTTCCAAAGTCGCGATCGTTGCTCAACGGGGCAGCTCCCAGATACCAGTGCTAAATGCCTTCGCCCATGCTGACGAGGCCAGAGCCGGATTGCTCGCTGCGGTAGAGGTCGCGTTCTTCGTCTTCTGCGGAGAAGGAGCGGACCTGGTCGAGTTCGCGGGAGGTGAGCTCGAGCTGGCCGTCGAGGACGTCGACGCGGAGGCGCAGACGCTTGACCTCTTCGGCGAGGGCGATGATGACGCCGGAGAGCGGGTCTTTGATCTGATTGGGGTCAGTGATGAGGACGCGCTCACCATTTTGATAGACGATGTGCGCTGGGACGCCGACGACGGTGGAGTTGGGTGGCACGTCGCGGAGGACGACGGAGCCGGCGCCGACGCGGGAGTTTTCGCCGATGCAGATGTTGCCGAGGATTTGCGCGTTGCTGCCGGCGAAGACTCCGTCGCGGAGGGTGGGATGGCGTTTGCCGTGTTCGTGGCCGGTACCGCCGAGGGTGACTCCCTGGTAGAGGGTGACGTCATCACCGACGATGGCGGTTTCTCCAATGACCACACCCGCGCCGTGGTCGATAAAGACGCGGCGGCCGATGGTTGCGGCAGGGTGAATCTCAATGCCGGTGACGAGGCGGGCGACCTGGGAGAGCAGGCGGGCGAGAAGGCGGAGGTTGGCGCGCCAGAGGGGCGCGGTGATGCGATGTATCCAGACGGCGTGGAGGCCGGGGTAGCAGAGGATCACCATGAGCCGCGAATTGGCCGCGGGGTCGCGGGCCAGGATGGAGTCGATGTCTTCGCGGATGGTGGCGAGCATGGTGATCTTCGGGTTCGACGACGCAAGTTATATTAGAATATAACCAAGGTGGCCTATGCATAAAACCAGTCTCCGGAAGGTGGGTGGATCCGTTATGCTCACCGTTCCGCCGGTCGTCCTCGATCTTATGCGCCTCAAGGCGGGTGCGAAAGTCGGTTTGACGGTAGAGAAGGGGCGTCTGATCGTAGAAGCGGAAACCCGTCCTCATTACACACTTTCGGAACTGCTCGCAGACTCCGACTACAGCGATCCTCTACTACCTGAGGAGCGTGAATGGATCGACAGCCCGCCGACTGGGAAAGAGCTGTTGTGAAGCGCGGCGACATCTATGTTGTTTCGCTCGACCCAACATCGGGCCACGAGCAGCAGGGAAGCAGGCCCGTTCTGGTCATTTCGCCGACGGAATTCAATGAGATCACGAAAGTGCCCGTTGTTCTCCCGATTACCAGCGGTGGCGGATTCGTGCGTCGAATTCGTTTTGCTGTTGCGATCTCGGGAATTCGCACGACGGGCATCATACGATGCGACCAGCCTCGCGCACTGGACCTGCGATCGCGCGGGGCGAGAAAGGTAGACTCGCTGCCTGCCGAGATTCTTGAGGACGTTCTGGCCCGCACGATCACTCTTTTCCAATAGTCTCGGGCGCTAGCCCACTCAAGCCAAATGCGGGCTTGAATGAGCCACCAGCCCGCCGGACTGCCTACACCTTCACCGGCGCTTCGATGGGCTCGGCCTTCAGTTGCTGGGCTTCGTTGCGCAGGTTTTCGAAGAGCACGGTTGAAATGTAGCGCTCGCCGAAGCTGGGGATGATGACGACGATCAGCTTGCCGGCGTTTTCATCGCGTTTTGCCACCTGGACGGCTGCGTGGACGGCGGCGCCCGAAGAAATGCCGACGAGCAGACCCTCTTCGAGGGGCAGACGGCGGGCCATGGCGATGGCGTCATCGTTCGAGACCTGGATGACTTCGTCGATGAGTTTTGTATCGAGAATTTTCGGTACGAAGCCCGCGCCGATTCCCTGGATTTTATGGGGTCCAGGCTTACCCCCGGAGAGGACGGGACTGTCGGTGGGCTCGACGGCGATGGTCCTGAAGGAAGGCTTGCGGGGCTTGATGTACTCCGAGATGCCGGTGAGAGTGCCGCCGGTGCCGACTCCGGAGATAAGGATGTCGGCCTGGCCGTCGGTGTCGTTCCAGATCTCCGGGCCCGTGGTTTCGAAGTGGATCTTCGGATTCGCGGGGTTCTCAAACTGCTGGAGCATGTAGCCGTTGGGTGTGTCTTCGAGAATCTGACGGGCTTTGGCAATGGCGCCGCTCATGCCGTTGGGGCCGGGAGTGAGCACGATCTTCGCACCAAAGGCAAGCAAGAGCACGCGGCGCTCGAGGCTCATGGTTTCGGGCATGGTGAGGATGAGCTTGTAGCCCTTGACTGCGGCGACGAAGGCGAGGCCGATGCCGGTGTTGCCGCTGGTGGGCTCAATGAGGACAGTGGAATCAGGGTGGATCTTGCCATCGCGTTCGGCGGCTTCGATCATGGCGAGGCCGATGCGGTCCTTGACGCTGTTGACGGGGTTGGCGCTTTCGAGCTTGGCGACCACGCGGGCGTGGGCCCCGGCAGTGACGCGGTTGAGCTGGACCAGGGGGGTGTTGCCGATGAGGTCGGTGACGCTGCTGGCGATTTTCATGGACAGATCCTCGACGGGGAAAAATTGCGGGGTCTCCAGTGTAGATGCGCGAGGTTACGGGGACTATGCAGACTTTGTGGGCGGCGATGGCCTATTGCTTGTTCAGTTCGCGCATCGCCTCAACGCTGTTAGCCCCTAAAACTTTAACGGGTTCTCCCACCTCCATCGCAACCGAGGTCCGGCGGGTAGGAGTGGATTGACCTGTTCCTTCGCCCAGTTTGCTGAGCGCGGCGGCGGAGCGGAGTTTGCGTTCGAGGTGGCGCTCGAGGGCCTGGCTGGCAAAGCGGCGCAGATCGGCGGCGCGATTGGCGGGCCAGTCTTCGGCGGCGAGGGCGGCGACGGGAGACTGGAAGATGCGACGGGCGAGCGCCAGCGATTCCGCGCACAGGACGCGGCTGGCCGCTTTTTTGTGACGCGAGCAGACCAGACCGTCGGACCAGGCGTCAAACCAGGCTGCTTCGGCGCCGAAGGCTTCGCCGCAGAGTGTGCAGTGGGTGAGCGAGGGCATCCAGCCGAGGAGGCGCGTGATCCAGAGGGAAAAATAGGTGACGGGCATCCAGATACAGCCGTCGCGGGTCTGTTCGAGAACAGCCAGGACCAGACGAAACACGGCTTCGTGAGGATCGTGGTCGGGGAGCGCTTCTTCGAGGACTTCGGCGTAGAAGGCCAGGGCCGCGGCGCGCGCGTAGTTCACCGGATCGGAGAGCGGAGAAGAGAGGACCTCGCAGGCGTCGAGGCGGACCAGGTCCTGCTTTGGCCTTTCTACGTAACTGGCAGTCACCCAGGTCATGGGCTCGAGGGCCCCGCCGAAGCGTCGCCGGGATTTGGCTGCGGCTTTGGCGACGCCACGGATTCTGCCGTGGCTGCGCGTGAAGAGCGAAACGATCTCGTCGGCCTCGTGGACGGGCCATTTGCGGAGGACAACGGCTTCTGCCTGAAGGGTGGTCACGAGGGTACAGGTCCAGACTAGCCCAAAGTTCGGGGCACAGAGCGGGAGCCGGATGGCGGGCACCGGATGGCGGGGCACCGGATGGCGGACACCGGGCGCGCACAGGGGCCGCAATGCATATTGGAATAAAACGTCCGAATTTCGGGCATCAGTAATTTTTATGGGGAGACTTCCTTATAGCCGGCGCGATACCCTGAAAGACGAACCGCCCAGCCTTTTACACAGCACTCGGAATCATCGCCCCTCGGGCGAGGATTATGCTGGTGCGTTGGCTTCAAAACCGTGTGGCCTGCGGCAAACAAACATCCTGATCACCATCCAGAGGAGAAGCATGTCGACTGATTACCGGAATTTCCTGGCGCTTTCGTATGAGGAGCTGGAGGAGCTGAATTTAAAGGCCAAGGAGCAGCGCAGAACGCGCATGGCGCTGGACAAGATTCAGGAAGAGCGGCTGAAGTATCTGACCGACCAGAAGGGGATTAAGGCGGTCACGGTGCTGTTCTGCGATCTCGAAGGCCGGCTGCACATGCTGGACTATGACAAGAAATTTCTGGTGAAGAGCTTCGACAACCTCACGTTCGATGGCTCGTCGATTCGCGGATTCACGGCGCAGCGGGAGAGCGATCTGCGGCTGGGAATCGACTGGGCTTCGTTTTATTTCGCGCCGGCAGATATTTTCGGCGCCGGAAAGGTGCTGGTATTCGGCGACGTGATCGACAAGGGCGGAACGCCGTACGCAGGGGACACGCGCGGGGTGCTGAAGACATTTGCGAAGGAGCAGTTCGAGAAGAACGGCTACACGTTGAATGCCGCCAACGAAATTGAGGGTTTTCTGTTCGCGGGCATCGATGCGGAGAGAAATTTCCCGAACACTGGCCGGTTCGATTATGTGAATACCGGAGGCTACTACCATTCGCTGCCCAGCGATCCGCTGCGGAGCTTTATCGACACGAGCGCGGAAGTGCAGCGCGCGATGGGCTTCGAGAACGAGAAGGATCACCCCGAAGTGGCGCCTTCGCAGTTTGAGATCAACTACAGCTACGGCGAGGTGGTGGCGGCGGCCGATCAGATTCAGCTCTATAAACTCATCTGTCGCCAGGTGGCCACCAGGCTGGGCATGTCTGCTTCGTTCCTGCCCAAGCCGGTGGTGGGAGTGAACGGCAGCGGCATGCACACGAACGTCTCGATCAGTAAAGATGGGAAGAATCTTTTCTGGGATCCAGCGGGGCAGGAGAAACTGTCGCCCGCAGGATGGGAGTTTCTGGATCGCATCCTGACGCACGGGAACGATATTTGCCTGCTGCTGAATTCGAGCGTGAATGCCTATCGGCGGCTGGACCCGCATTTTGAGGCGCCCAACCAGATCAAGGCTTCGGCGGTCGATCGTGGATCGATGATCCGGATTCCGATCGGCAATGAGCGCTCGATGCGCGTGGAGGTGCGCTCGGTGGCTCCGGACGCGAACCCGTATCTGGTGATGCTGTCGGTGTTCAAGTCGGGCATTGAGGGGGATACTTCGAAAATCGCGAATCTTCGCCAGGCGGAGCGTTATTTGCCGGACAACATCTATACAGCCCTTGAGGACTTCCGCAATTCCGCATGGATCACAAAGCTGCTGGGAGAAGATGTGAAGGGGCGGTATGCCGATCTGAAGCAGGCTTCGGCAGACCGGTGCCCGCGTCTGCTCGGGACGTTCGTGAAGGCGGAGGAAGTGCAGTTCCACCACGAGGTTTACAACCAGTTTCTGTGGAACCATTTCTAGGGACACGCCGTCTGGACGGGCACAAGAACAAAAGCTAAGAGAGCCCCGGTGATGAGCCGGGGCCTTTTCTTGCCGCGGGGTCCGGGTGCCGCAGATTACGAGCCGATGAAGCGCGCGTACAAGCTGCGGGCTACGGTGATATCGGAGGTTCCCTGGATAATGGCGCGGCCGTCGGCGAAGAGCGTGAGCGTGTGTTCGCCGCGCTCGAAGCGGAGCAGCAGGTCATTGCGCAGGACCTGACCGTGAGGACTAAGACGATCCTCCATCGCGGCGAGATCGATGGGGCGGGAGCGCTCGTGGATCTGGACGGAGTTGCGGCCGCACAGGGTAATATGCGGCCGGCCTTCGCCGCGCAGATGCGCAAAATCGCGTTCGCCGCAGACCGTACAACCGGGTCGCGGAGCGACGGCGGAAATTTCTGCCCACTCGTTGTTCCAGACATCGCAGGAGAGCAGTGTCCGGCGCATCCTGCTGCTTGCTCCAACGATCCATTTGAGCGCCTCGGTCACCTCGATTGAAGCTGCGAGGTTGACCGCGGTGTTGAGAATTCCCGATGTATCGCAGGTTTCAACCGCTCCATGGGGCGGTTCGGGAAAGATGCAGGCGAGGCACGCGGTCTCCCCGGGGAGGATATTCATGGTCACCGCGTAGGCGCCTACAGCGGCGGCGTAAATCCAGGGCTTATGCTGCTGGATGGAGTAATCGTTGAGGATGTAGCGAGTTTCAAAGTTGTCGGTGGCGTCGAGAACAAGCTGGGCTTCCTGCAGTAACTCATGGATGTTGGCGGGGACGAGGTCTGCGACCTGGGCGCGGAGTTTGATTTCGCTGTTAAATGCAGCGATCTTGCGATGTGCGGCTTCAGCTTTGGGCAAGGCCTGGCGGGCGTCCGCCTCGTCAAAGAGCACCTGCCGTTGCAGGTTGCTCTCTTCAACAAAGTCGCGGTCGATGAGGGTCAGCGAACCAACGCCGGCCCTCGCCAAGAGGCTGGCGGCTGCCGCTCCTGTGGCGCCCACGCCTACAATCGCGACGTGCGCCTGGCCGATTTTTTTCTGACCCTCTGCGCCGATGGGGGAAAACAGAACCTGGCGCGAATACCGTTCCCGGGGGTTCCGGGCTGGGACGGTCTGGGACGGGGCAGCCATCTCTCAGTAGTATAGAAACTTCGGAGAAGAACCTGGTTTTGCAACCGATGGCCCCTGACTCCGAGTTCGCATCTCATGTTTCGAGAGCAAATCGGAGGACTTCCCAAGAGTGCGGGGTACGGTTCAACCCATCGGGAAACTCGATAACGCCTGACGCGTTGAATGGGACATACGATTCTCTGGCTTTGCTGCAGCTAGCTTTCTGAATGGGGAACGAGGACGGTTTGGGTTCGAAAGTGCATCCTGGTTGGCGCGGCATTCTGCGAGCCCGGACGGGGTCTGAAGGGCACTCGCTGGTGATGTTCTGGCGTGCTTCCATCATGTCTCTTTCGCTATTGGCTTTTGGTTCCGCTGTCTGTGCGCAGCAACCCATCGGTCCCTCTGCCCAGCCTCCGAGCGCGAGTTCTCCAGAGCAACAACAGAAGAAGACGCCGCCTGTGCCTCCAGGAAGCGTGCTGCCTTCCTACAACACAACCCAGGAGAAATCGACGGAAAAGGTGGAGCCAGTGCCCACCTCCGCCGAGCTGGAGGGATGGAAAGGGCTCAGGGTGATGGACATTCGTTTTGAGGGCGTGGATCGCGGAACTCTCGATCCGCTTCCGCAGCGGATGGAGCAGCAGCCGAATACTCCGCTGGACCCGCTCAAGGTGCGCGCGAGTCTGCGCCGTCTGTATGCCACGGGTTTGTATCGGAGCATTGTGGTCGATGGTGAGCGGCAGGGCAACGGTGTCGTCCTGATTTTCAAGGGAACTCCTACTCTGTTTTTGGGCCGCATTGTGGTCCGGGGGCCGAAAAACAGCCATCTGAGCAATCAGCTTAACTACTCGACGAGGTTGAATCCGGGTACCCCATTCAGCGAACAGAAACTAAGCCATGCCGGCGAACTGTTGCAGCAGACACTGCAGCAGAACGGCTATTACCAGGGTTCGATTGCACGACATACGTCCGTCGACAAGGCTCATGCCGACGTGAACGTGCAGTTCGACGTGAGGACCGGGAAGCCGGCCCGGGTAGGGGACGTAGCGGTCGAGGGAGACAGCGGGATGACGACGCCAGTTTTCCGGAAGAAGGCGAAGCTGAAGGCGGGGTCGAAAGTCAATTCGGAAACGGTAAGCCGGGCCCTCAACAATCTGCGGAAGCAATACCAGAAACAGCAACGGCTGGAAGCGAACGTAAGCCTCGAGTCCAGCCAGTACGAGCGGCCGGCGAATCACCTGAACTACAAGTTCCAGGCAGATCGTGGACCGATCGTAAGAGTGATCGTGGAAGGCGCGAAGCTGAGCAAAGGAAAAGTGCGGAGCCTGGTTCCTGTCTACGCTGAAGGGACGCTGGACGAGGATCTGCTGAACGAGGGTAGTAAGCGGATCCGGGACTATTATCAACGGCAGGGGTATCTGGGTGCGAAAGTAACTCACACGTCGGATGCCAAAGACGGGCTGACCCATGTCACCTACGATGTTCACCTGGGGACGCGGGCTCGAATTCAGTCGGTCGGCATTCAGGGAAACGGGTATTTTGGAGCGTGGCTGTTGCGCCAGCGGCTGAGCGTTCAGGCGGCATCGCTGCTGGTGCCACACGGCATTTACAGCCAGGCGCTGCAGGCAGCGGATGTGAACGCTATAACGGCGCTCTATCAGGGGAATGGTTTCACCAATGTGAAAGTTACGCCGGAGATCCGCGAATCGCAAACTCAGTCGAAGAATGGCGAGCGGAATATGACCGTGACTTACAACATTGTGGAAGGGATACAGCAAAGGGTTGGTGTTTATAAGGTCGACGGAGTGACTCCGTCTCAAATGGCGGATATTCAGCCTAAGTTGAGCCTTCAGTCAGGGCAGCCTTACTCCGGGAACAACCTCACCGCCGATCGGGACGCCGTTCTTGGATACTTTCTAGATCACGGATACGATCATGCTCAGGTGATACTCCGGCAGAGTCCCTCCGCGAAGGACCCGAACATCATCGATGTGAATCTGCATGTGACGCCCGGCGATCAGATTTTCATTCGCAATCTGCTGATCAGCGGCCTGCGCTACACCCACCCAGGGACCGTGAAGCACGACATTCTCGTTAAGGAGGGCGAGCCTCTCGATCAGGCAAAGCTTCTGCAGACGCAGCGCGAGCTTTACAACCTGACGTTGTTCAACCAGGTTACGACGGCGGTTGAGAATCCCGGAGGAGACGAGCCGCGGAAGAACGTGCTTGTGCAGTTCGACGAGGCGCGGCGGTGGAACGTGACCTACGGCGGGGGGTTTCAGGTGCAGACCGGAACGCCGAGCACCAACTGCCCCAACCCTCTGAGCCTGATCGCGCTGGGCGTCAACCCCTCGACGTATACCTGCAGCCCAAATGGCAAATTCGGAGTGAGCGCGGTGGCGGAACTGGATGTTTCGAGGATCAACCTTTGGGGCCGGAACCAGTCCATCACGTTTCGCTCGGAATACGGTTCGCTGGAGCAATTATTCACCGCAAACTATAACTGGCCGAGATTTTTAAATCACCCGACCTTCGATTTTTCTTTTGGCGGCGGCTATATCAACGCGCAAAATGTGGTTACATTTGCATCTTCGACGTCGGAAGGGGACGTGCGGGCGACGCAACACCCCAACCTGATTGACACGCTCATTTATCAGGTATCGTACCGGCGGGTTAAAGTCGATCCGAATACGATTCAGGTGGCCCCCGACCTGATCCCGCTGCTGTCCGAGCCGGTGCGCGTAGGGGGCCCGGAACTGACGTGGATCCGCGACACGCGGCGGCCGGAGCCGCTGGATGCGCAAACGGGAATGTACAACAGCGTCCAGGTATTCGCGACGGACAATGTGTTTCTGACTTCGGAAGCGAACTATGTCCACTTCGACTGGTCGAATGCCAGTTACTATCCTTTAGGCAGGCTGAAGAAATACGTCTTTGCGCGGAACACGCGATTCGGGATGGAGCGAGTTTTCGGCGAGGCGAAGTACGAAGCGATTCCGTTGCCGGAACGGCTTTACGCGGGCGGTCCCGAGTCACTTCGGGGGTTTCCGCTCAACTCCGCGGGACCGCGGGACTCGCTGACCGGTTTTCCAATCGGGGGTGCGGGAGTTTTTGTGAACCAGACGGAGCTGCGGTTGCCCAATCCGCAATTGCCGTATTTCGGCAATTCGCTCGGCTTCGTTCTATTTCACGATATGGGGAATGTATTCAATAACTCGTCGGACATCTGGCCGAGCGCTTTGCGGATCAAGCAGCCGCATAGTTACACGTGTACAGCACTGCCGTATCTGACCGATGCCGTGCAGGAACAGGTCACGCGATCCTCGAGCACCAATCCAACCGGGCAGTGCGACTTCAACGATTTCTCGCATACGCTGGGGGTCGGGGCGCGCTATCACACGCCGATCGGGCCGATTCGGTTCGACATGGGATATAACCTGAATCCTCCGGTTTTCCCGGTGCTGGTGACTTACGGCAGTGGTAACGCTTCTAACTCGAGTTCGCCGCTTACCTGCTACAACTCGAACGCATGCTACGGCCAGGCGAGCCACTTCAATTTCTTTTTCAGTATTGGGCAGGCTTTTTGATGGTAAAAGGTGCGTGCAACGCCGCTATGGGCGTCATCCTCGCGATGGCAAGCTGGGCTGCGGGCGCGCAAACTCCTTCGCCTCAGGCACCGCCGCCGCCGCCCTCGTCTCCGTCAGCGGACAAGCCCATCGAACTTGACCACGTCGTCGGCATTATAGGTTCCAACGTTCTGCTTGAAAGCGACGTCGAACAGGAAATGCACTTTGCCGCGCTGGAGCCTCTGCGGGTGCTGCCCGGGCAGAACACGCCGGATTCCGCGATGCGCCTCCTGATCGACCGCACGCTGATCCTGCAGCAAATGGAGCAGCAGCAGCAGCCGACCACGGCGTCCGCCGAGGAGGTTCAGAAGTCCCTCGCAGAGCTGAAGAAGCAGATTCCCGCCTGTGCGCGGTTCCACTGCGAGGCAGCCCAGGGATGGGCGGAATTCCTGCGATCCAACGATCTGACTGAAGCGGCGGTGGAGCAACGATGGAGCCAGCGGATCGCCATCCTGAGCTTCATCGATCTGCGTTTCCAGAGCGGCATTCGGATATCCCAGGAACAGATCGCGGCTTACTATCAAAAAATACTTGTGCCTGCTCTCGCGAAGAAAGACGAAAAGGCTCCCCCGCTGGCGGAGGTTTCAAAGCGAATCCAGGAGATCCTTTTGCAGCAACAGGTGAGCGGATTATTTCAGGACTGGGTATCGAGCCTGCGCGACCAGGGCAACGTGCAGATCGTGGACCAGGCATATGCCGCCGATCTTGAGCCCAAACCGGTGGAACCGAGCCAATGAACGCCATGCCACAGCCGGAGCCGGAAAACAAACCTCAGCTGGAGAGCGCGCCGCCCGGAAGGCGGGCACGGCGGCTCAGTTTATTCGCCGTGGTCTGGACGGTTCTGGTCGTACTTGTTTGCGCCGGGGTCGCTCTGTGGTATGCGAGCACGCCGTGGTTTGAGAACCAGGTGCGGCGTAAGGTCATCGCCGAGCTGGAGAAGTCGACCGGGGGGCGGGTCGAGCTGAAGCGATTCGGTTGGCACCTGACGCACCTTGAATTCGAAGCCGACGACCTCACCATTCATGGTCTTGAGGCGGCGGGGCAGATTCCGTACGCGCATATCGATCGGCTTTTCGTGCGGCTGCAAATCCTTTCGTTCTTCAGGGCGAAGATCGGGATCAATTACCTCGAGGGCGATCACCCGGTGGTGCACCTGATCGTTTATCCGGACGGTTCGACGAATCAGCCGAAGCCGAAACATCCTTCGACGGGAAGCAACACAGACCAGATTTTCAATCTAGCCATCGGCCGAACCGTTCTGAACGATGGGGTGGCGATCCTGAATGAGCGGCAAGTTCCGTTCAACCTTGCCGTGAACAATCTGGCGGCGCAGGTGAGTTACGTGCCGGCGCGGGATCACTACGTGGGAACGATCCACGCGGAAGATATCGTTGCGCAACGAGGCCCCGACACGCCAGTGCACTCGCAGCTGGATGCGTCGCTGGAGATGGGGCGCAACAGCGCGAATCTCGTTTCATTCACATTGCAGAGCGGGCCGGCGGGAAAGAGTGAGAAGACAGTGCTGCGGGCCAGCGGCACGATCGATAACTTCGCCGCTCCACGCTGGCAGTTGGGGATGAAAGGGGCGATCGATGCGCTGGAGGTTCGCGCCCTCACGGGGTTGCCAGGGCTGGAGGGCGGGACGGCCGAGCTGGAGGCGAGCGGCCACGGCGCCGGCACACAGTTTGTTGTCGATGGGACGGCGCGCATCAGCGGTGGGGCGTATCGCACCGGCACCGTATACGTTACCGGGGTTACGGCGGATGCGGTGGCGCACGTGACGCAGGACCTGATCGCGCTGACGGGAATTCATGCGCGGTTGGCAACGGGCGGGGCGGTCACGGGGGAAATGCGGATCGTCAACTGGGAGACTGAGCCAGCCGGGGCCAACGGGTCCCCGCCATCCGGCCCCGCCGCACGGCCGAAGACGGCGGAGCAGCAGGGAAGCATCCGTACTCATCTGGCGGGGTTCACTCTCGATTCGCTCCTTGATTCGGTCGCTCCGCCGCACTTCCGGCGTCTCGGATTTGATACTTCGGCATCGGGGACGGCGAACGTGGACTGGACGGGCAGCCCGGAAAACATGACGGGTTCTGTAAACGTAACCCTCGAGCCCCCGCATCCACCGAGTCCGAACGAGGTGCCCGTCAATGGAGTGGTCCAGGCTGAGTATGTGAACCGAAGCGGTACCGTCGTTGTGCACGTCCTCGATGTCCATACGCCGGCGTCGGAGATTCAGGTGGCGGGCAGCCTCGGTGTTTATCCGATGACGCGGGCGACACAGTTGACCGCCAGCCTGGTGACGCGCAACGTTGCGGAATTCAATCCGGTGCTGGCGACGTTCGGCATCGCTGCGCCGGGACAGCCAACGCCGATTCCGGCGGAGCTTCATGGGCAGGCGCAGTTTCACGGGACGGTGACGGGGAACCTCACGTCCCCGGATTTCAAGGGGCATCTGCAGGCGACGGACTTCAATATTATTCCGCTCGGCCCAACGCCATCGGCGACGCAGGCGGCGAGCAATATTCATTTCGACAGTCTGACCACGGACGCGGATTACAGCGCGGGATCGCTTGCGGTGAGCGCTGCTACTCTGGCGCAGGGAAAGACGACGATCCAGTTCTCCGGCGCGGTGCGCGGGCGCCGGAACGCGCCCCGGGATTTGTTTGCGGACTCGTCGACGATTCGGGCCAGCGTGGAAATCAAGAACGCCGACATTGCGCAGTGGCTGGCCCTGACCGGCAAAAGCTATCCACTTTCCGGAACGCTCAATCTTCACGCGCAGACAGATGGAACGATCGGGAACCTGAACGGCACCGGGCAGATCAGCCTGACCGGGGGATCGGTTTACGGCGAGCCCTACCACTCGCTCACGAGCGACGTTCAATTCAGGGGCAAGGAAGTGGGCGCCACGAATTTAGTTTTCGCTATGGACGGTGGCCGCATCACGGGTGATGGGGGCTATAACCTGACGGCGAAGACGATGCACGTGAATGTGCAGGGAAGCGGATTTCAGCTCGCGCACATCCGGCGGCTGGAAAACGCGCAATATCCGGTCATGGGCTCGATGGACTTCGAGGCCAAAGGCAGCGGCACCCTGGAATCGCCTTCGCTCGAGGCGAGCATGCATGTGCGCAACCTGAATTTGGCGCGCGAATTCAGCGGCTCGGTGGATGCCAATGCTCACACCCAGGGGCACGCGCTGCAGTTACGTGTGAGCTCGCACGTGAACACCTCGGAGCTGGAGCTAAGCAGCGAAACCCAGCTGACGGGCGATTACCCGACGCAGGCCAGCCTGAGGATTTCCAAATTCAATATCGATCCTCTGTTGCGGACGTTCAGCGTCACGGGAATCCGCGGCAGCTCGTCGATCGCCGGTTCGTTGACGGTTTCCGGACCGCTGCGCAAGCCGAAAGAACTGAACGGCGATCTGCGACTGAGCGAACTCGCGATCACGCTCGAGGACGTACCCATTCACAGTGATGGTCCCGTGTACGCAACACTGCACGACGGTACGTTCACGATGGATCCGCTGCGCATCCTTGGCCGGGACACCGATGTTCATACGTCTGGATCGATCGGTCTGTTCAGCGATCCGCGGCCGATTCATGGCTCGGCCAACGGCTCAATCAACATGGCGCTGGCGCAGACGCTCGATACGGACCTGATTTCGTCTGGGCATGTGGATTTCACGATGAGCGCGGAAGGGACCACGAAGAACCCCGACCTGACGGGGAACGTGAAGTTCACAAACGTGAACGTCGCGATGGAAGATTACGTGAACGGTCTGAGCCGGATGAATGGCGAGCTGGTCTTCGATCAGGACCGGCTCGATTTCAAGAATGTGACGGCATACAGCGGCGGCGGCCTGATTAAGGTGGGGGGATTTGTTACTTATCATCATGGCCTGTACGCCGACCTGACGGCCGATGCCAAGGATGTGCGGATCCGCTATCCGGAGGGCGTGACCTCGACGGCCAGTGCTTCGCTGCGGCTGCAGGGAAACCAGGCCAGTACGCTGGTGAGCGGCAAAGTTATGCTGACCGGGTTTGCCATCAACGCCGACGTCGATTTCGCATCGTTAGCAAACGCAGGCGGCGTCTCGCTGCCGCCGAATCCCAATTCGCCGACGAACAAAGTGCGGCTCGACATCAGGATTGCTTCCGCGCCGTCGCTCAATTTTCAGAATTCTTTTGCGCGGCTGGCCGGCAATGTTGATCTGGCGATCCGTGGAACACTGGCCGAGCCCAGTGTGCTTGGACGTGTGACCATTACCGAGGGGCGAGCAACGTTTAATGGCGAGAAGTTTGAGCTGCAGCATGGTGAGATTTACTTCACAAACCCTGTCCGCATTCAACCGCTTCTCGATCTGACGGCCACGACGACGGTTGAAAACTACACGGTCACGATCGCGCTGCAGGGCTCGACGAGCAAGCTGAACCCGACCTTCCGCTCGGAGCCGCCGCTCTCGGAGCAGGACATTTTCTCGCTGCTGGCCATGGGGCGCACGCAGGAGGAGCAGCAGATTTACAGCACAGAACAGCAGCAGGCGGGGGTGAACTCCACAGCCGACTCGCTGCTGGGCGGCGCGCTGAACGCGACCATCAGCAATCGAATTCAGAAACTATTTGGGGGCGGCAGCGTGCGCATCGATCCGACGTTTGTCAGCGGCGTGGGGAATGCGACGGCGCGGATTACGGTCGAGGAGCCGATCTCGAAGAACGCTACCCTTACCTATGCCACGAACGTCAATTCAACAGCGGAGCAGTTGATCCAGGGCGAGTGGCGGGTCACTCAGGATATTTCCGTGGTTGCGGTGCGGGACGAGTCCGGGGTATTCAGCCTGATTTTCCGCCTCCATCGCGGCTATCACTAAGGCCGCGGGGAGTGCCTTGTTTGCCGGTGGCAATTCCTTCAGAATCAGCGGCCTGAGAAGCGCCAAGAGCTGCCAGATTTTCGGAAATATTGCCTGAGACACGCATCCAAACAGCACTGTTCCGTGTCTGATAGAACGGAAGGCTTGTCTCCCCGTGCAGCGCAGTCCGCGCCCGGAACCCCCAAAAAATTCTGGAGACGGCCGGGAGAGAACCATGAAGAAAGTGCTCATTTTTATTGTTGCCGCGGCTCTGGCTGTGCCGGCGGTTTTTGCGCAGAACGACACCGATACGCAGGCGGCGGTACAGAAGGCCCTCAGCGGTTCGCGCTTCAAGGGTATTCAGGCATCGGTGCAGGGCGGCGTGGTCACGCTGACGGGAACCGTCGACCTTGTGGCGGAGAAGATCAGCGCGGACCAGAAGGCCCATCACGTAAAGGGTGTCACCGCGGTCCGGAACGACATTCGGGTCGCCGGCGCGGAGGTTCCCGATCAGCAACTGCAGGCAAAGCTGCAGAAGGCCATCACGTATGACATGGTGGGCTACGGTACCACCCCATTCGATGCGATCTCGGTGCAGGTGCAGAACGGCGAGGTCACGCTGAGCGGTCATGCTTACGGACCGGTCGATGCTTCTGACGCCGTGGCCGTGGTCGCGAACACGAAAGGCGTGAAAGACATCGTCGACAACATCCAGATCGATCCGGTGTCGTTCAACGACGATCGTATTCGCAGGGAAGTGTTTCGCGCGGTTTACAGCTATCCGCTGCTGAACCAGTTCCTGATCGACCCTGCAAAGCCGATTCGCATTCAGGTGGCGAACGGGCATGTGACGCTCTACGGCACTGTGGACACGCAGGCTGAGAAGCAGGCCGCCGGCATTCAAGCGAACACGGTTCCGGGCGTCTTCAGCGTGACCAACGATCTGGTGGTTGCGAATGCGCCATCGGAGAAAGCGTCGAAGTAAGCAAACAGCCGCCGGGTCTTGTCGAACAGGCCGGTCCGGCTGAGCCGTTACACTGGAATGGACCTCATGGCAAAAAGATGAGGTCCATTTTTCTGCCTATGCCTCTTTTGCGCAGCATCGGCGTCACGCTCGAGATGATCAAGTGGGAGCATTCCATCTTTGCGCTCCCGTTTGCGTTCACCGGAGCGATGTTGGCCGCACATGGCTGGCCGCCCGCGGCGAAGCTGGCGTGGATCGTGGTATGCATGATCGCCGCGCGTTCAGCTGCGATGGCGTTCAATCGGTGGGCCGATGCCGATCTGGATGCGGCGAATCCGCGCACGCGCATGCGTGCAATTCCTGCGGGTCTGTTGACGCGGAAATTTGCGGCGGGGTTTACGCTCGCGATGTCTGCGATTTTTGTGATTGGGGCATGGCGGCTGAATCGCCTGACGCTTTTGCTCGCACCGTTTGTGCTGGCGGTGCTGTTTCTCTATTCCTATACAAAGCGCTTCACGCGATGGTCGCATCTTTTTCTGGGGCTGGCGCTGGGCATTGCGCCGTCAGGCGCGTGGATCGCGATACGCGGCTCGCTCGATCCGCGCATTGTCGTTCTTACGGCGGCGGTGCTGTTCTGGGTTGCGGGGTTCGATGTGCTCTATGCGTGCCAGGATGAGGCGCATGATCGCGCTTCGGGGCTGCAGAGTATTCCCGCCGCGCTCGGGCTTGACGCGGCTTTCTGGATCGCGCGCGCGATGCACCTGATCATGCTTGGGCTGCTGGTGTGGCTGGTGGTGTTGTTTCACCTTGGGCCGATCGCTTTTGCCGGCATAGCCGCGGTTGCGGCGCTGCTGCTGTGGGAGCACCTGATTGTCTCACCGCGCGATCTTACGCGGCTGAATGCGGCGTTCTTCACCATGAACGGCGTGATTGCCGTGATTTTTTTCGTGTTTGTTGCGGCTGATTTGCTGACGCGCCGTCACGCGTAAGCGAGCTGGGTTCGGCGTCGCATCCAGCAGGATGCGAGCAGCACGGCGGTCAGCACGAGATACAGGCCTGGAGCAGCGCTGGCGGCGACGGTGCCTGTATAGTCCAAGCCCCGCACGTGGTGCGCGGCACCCGTGTACCACCACACAGTGTAGAGAGCCTCGAAGAACTTGCTGGAGCCGCTCCAGACGCCGAGCGCCAGGGCGAGGCTCGGGATGAAGCACGCGGCGACCGCCCATCCAGCCAGACCGTGGAGATCGCGGGCGAGGAGAAGGCGAATGCCGAGTCCTCCGCCGGCGAGCGCTGTGACGATAACGCCCGCAACCCACGCCGCGGGTAGTTGCCGCTGCAGCGCATGCGGCGCCGAGAAGACCAGCGAGCCGGTGGCATAGCGCGATTCGCGGCTGCCCATCTGCGACCACAGCAGGATCGGCCAGATCCAGGCGGCGAGGATGACACCGCTCCGCGAAGCATCCAGCGGAGCGGCCAGGCAGCCGATGAAGAGGCCGATCGCAACCGCGTACCACCACCACTGGCGCCCCTTCAGCATGAGGCGAAGCTCCGCGGCAACGAGAGACACGAACCTGTTCTTCAAGCCGGCGGGAGGCAGAGGCGTGAGTCTGGCCGACCAGGGGTCGGCGCGGGCCAGTTCCTTCGCTGCAGAAAGCTCTTCGACAGCAGGCCTCTCAACCGGCGCTGTTCGAGCCCGCATGAGGCGCTCGCGCGCGGGGTCGAAGCGGTGAAAGAAGATCGATGCAAGCAGGGCCGCGGCGAGAGCCCATACAAACCAGAGGAGGCGCGCCGCGACCTGAACAGAATCCCACTGAACGCCGGTCCAGAGGAAGCGGTGGCGCGGTGGCGGGCTGCCGATACTGAGGGAGAAGCTGTCGTGAAAGGTTGGATCGACCTTCAGGAGGGGGGTGCGCATCTGGTACATCATGGTGGGCAGACCGGTGAAGTCGTGGAAATATGCAGCGTTTCCGGGCGTGCCGCGATGGGCCATGGCGGGAGCCATCCCGCCGATGAGCAGGCCCATCCACAAAAAGAACCAGATCACGTTGCCCAGGCCACCGCGCAGGACGGGCAGCGTCTCAAACAGCACCGCCAGTGCCGCAACAAACGCCATCGAAGGCAAGGCATAGAGAAGCAGCGGCGAGAGCAGCGTCCATAGATGAAGCGTGCGGTCTTCGGCGCGGATCAACTGCATGCACAATGCCGCGGTTGCCATGACCAGGACCATGGCGGCGAGCACGGCAAAGTTGCCCAGGGATTTGGCCACGGTGTAGAAGGGCTTGCTCATCGGCGTGGCGGCGAGGATCTGGCCAACGCGGGTTGTCTCGTCGCCTAGGATCGATCCCTTCACGATGTAGAAGCCGACGAGGGTAAGGAACGAGCTGGTGACGAGCCCCATCAGCGCGCCCACCCAGGCGGAGTTGTAGACGCCGCGGTAATCGTCAAGCTGCATCACGATGTGGCCGGCGAAGGTCTGGTAGCCGAGGAAAACAGCGAATGCCAGCGTGACGAGGAAGCTGGTTCGGCGAACGCGCGTGAGGAAATCGGCCTTTACCAGGTGCCACAGAATCCGGCTGCGCTTCATGCGGCGGTCCCTGTTCGGTAAAGGGAGAGCGCGTCGAGGTAGGCATCCTCGAGAGTGGGTTGGACCGGTTGTGCGCCGGGCGGAGCATCCTGGGCAATCACACGCACGTGGACGCCGTCGCTGCGCCGCATGGTATTGCTTACGCGGTAACACTGTTTCACGGCGTTGAGGTCCGCGCTGGGAACCACCCACTCCCACACGCGGCCCTCGATTCCGCGCAGCAGCTCCTCGGGAGCGGCATGCGCAACGAGCGCGCCGTTGGAGATGAGAGCGATGTCGGTGGCCGTCGCCTCAACGTCGGAGACGATGTGCGTGGAAAGGATCACGATGCGCTCGCCGGAGAGATCGGAGAGCAGGTTGCGGAAACGGACGCGCTCTTCAGGATCGAGGCCGGCGGTGGGCTCATCGACGATGAGCAGCTGGGGGTCGTTGAGCAGCGCCTGCGCGATCCCGACTCGTTGCTTCATTCCGCCGGAGAAGCCGCCGAGCGGACGCCTGCTCACATCGGCGAGGTTGACGAGGCTGAGAAGTTGATCGATGCGGCGTCTCGAGGTTGCGGCGTCGAGGCCTTTCACCGCGGCCAGGTATTCAAGGAACTCCTGGGCATTGAGGTTGGGATAGACGCCGAAATCCTGCGGTAGATACCCGAGGACTGCGCGCAGGGCATTCGGGTCCGCAGCGAGGTCCGTGCCGTTCCACGTCACCTTGCCTTCGCTGGCGCGCGTGATGGTGGCGAGGATGCTCATCAGGGTCGTCTTGCCAGCGCCGTTGGGGCCGAGTAGGCCCAGGACCCCAGGTTTTAGTTCCAAACTGAATCGGCGCAGCGCCCAGACTTTGCCGCCGTAGCACTTGCCAACGTTTTCAATGGATAGCTTCAACCGTGGACCTCTTGAGAGCTGCTGAGCGTGGTACGGAGATGCGAGCGGTACGGTTCCCGGCGGCGACGGGGATTCATCGCTTTGTTCCGATAGTCAGAGAGCTCGGAGGAGGTTTTCGATGACGCCGATCGCGGCGTGGAGCGTTTCGCGGTCCCGGGCGGGCAGGATAGCGATCTGATGCGCTAAGGAAGCGACGCGGCGATGGCGGGCCTTGAGGAGCAGGCGCTGGCCCTTCATGGTCGCGGAAATCTGAATGGTGCGGCGGTCGTCTGCATCGGCGCTCTTTTTGACCAGACCCTTCGATTCGAGGGCGTGCACGATGCGCGTCATGGTGGGCGGGCGGACCTGCTCCGCGACTGCAAGCTGGCCGAGCGTGAGGGGGCCGGAAAAGACAATGACAGAGAGAGCCGAGAGGCGGGGGGCGTTCAGGCCGCTGGCGGCGTCGGTGCGCCGCAACCTGCGCAGGAGATGGATGGCGGCTGCATGCAGAGCATCGGCGGTTTTTTCCGGATCGAGGCGGTTTCCAGTTGACATTGGTAGCCGGGTTCATGATAAATCATTAGCTGAGCTAATGAAATGGAGATTTTGCGATGACGAGCGAAGTGGCGGTTCAGCTGGGGGAAATTGGGCAGATTGCTGTGACGGTGGCGAATCTGGAGGAAGCGAAGGCGTTCTATCGCGACGTGCTGGGAATGAGGCACCTGTTCGATGCGGGGACGATGACCTTCTTTCAGTGCGGGACGGTGCGGCTGCTGATCGGGACTGCGGAGCCTGGAACGGCGAAGCCGGCGGCCGGGATGGATGGAACGATTCTTTACTACCGGGTTGCGGATATCGAGGGGGTCCACGCCGCGCTAAAGGGCCGCGGCGTACAGTTCGTGCAGGAGCCGCACCTGGTAGCGCGGATGAAGAGCCACGATCTGTGGCTGGCGTTTCTGAAGGATCCCTCAGGGAATGCGCTGGCGCTGATGGAGGAGAAATCGAGAAGCACAGGACAGGAGAAGAGCGAATGAGAATCCAGAAACAGGTGTGGGGAGTAGTTCTGTTCGGCGCAGTGCTGGGAGTGTTTACGCCGGCGATGGGGCAGAGTGCCGCAGCCGATGGTCCGGAAACGGTGATGGCCACTTACCGAGTGAAACCGGCAGAGATCGACGCGTTCCTGAAGATGATGCCGGAGTACTGGGCGGCGCTGCGGGAGCGAAACATGGTGATCCCTGCGCCTCACATTCTGCTGCGCGGCGAAGAAAACGGCAAGCCGATCGTGGTGGAGATTCTGAGCTGGAGAGAACACGGGATTCCCGACGACGTGCCCCCGGCGATCCAGGCTTACTGGGACAAGATGAATGCCATGGTGGAGGCGCGTGACGGGCATAAGGGGATCGAGTTCCCGGAGATGACGATCGTGCCGGTGAAGGACTCACGGTCGATGTAATCGAGCCTCGGCTGCGAGCGTGCCAGAGAAATGATTCCTGGCGCCGAAGGGCGGCTTCGCGCATCTTTGTTGTGAGGTGTCCAGGATGCCGGACGCGGGAAACGGAATCGTGAGCCAGCGCAGTCATCACACCGTCGATGAGACGGTCGATCGCCTGAAAAATTTGCTGCAGGCGAAAGGCGTGACGCTCTTCGCCCTGGTTGATCACAGCGGAGAGGCGGCAAAGGCCGGCATGGAGATGCGTCCAACGAAGCTGCTGATCTTTGGAAATCCGGCGGCGGGAACGCCGGTAATGCTGGCTGCTCCGAGCATCGCAATCGATCTGCCGCTGAAGATTCTGGTGTGGGAGGACGGCGAGGGCACGGTGTGGCTCTCCTGGAACAGCCCGGAGTATCTGCAGCGAAGGCATGGTTTGCCGTCGGAGCTGGCGAAGAATATTGCCGTGGCGGAAGTGCTGGCGACGAAGGCTGGAGAGTAGTTTTGCGAGGGAGGCTGTGTCAAGCTAGCCTAAGCTAGTTGGAGTTGATTACGTGCGCGAAATCGGGGCTTTTGCCGCGAAGAACACCCTCGGACCCCTTCTGGATGAAGTGGAGCGCGGGGAGGAGATCGTAATCACGCGGCATGGCAGGCCCGTGGCCCGCCTGGTTCCCGCCTTGCCTGGGGTCGACCGCAATCAGGCGCTCCTGGCGATGGATCGCATCCGCGCTCGTGCTAAGGCCCTCAAGGTCGGCCCACGGAATTGGGAGGCGCTCAAGGCAGAACGCGACGCGGGACGTCCGTGAGTCTGGTGCTCGACAGTTCTGTCACGCTCGTGTGGGTATACAGCGACGAGACCACGGAGGCGGTTCGTGATGTTTTACGACGCCGCATACCTTGAACTCGCACAGCGGCGGGCTTTGCCGCTGGCGACCCTGGATGCCGAGTTGCGTGCGGCTGGCAAGGCGGAAGGTTTGCGGCTCCTGGGTCTATAGGCGGGCGCAGAGCGGGCCTCCGCACGTAAGGTGAGGAGGCCCGCAGAAAACGGCTTTTGAAATCCGCTGCTTTTACCACTTATCCTTGCCGAACAAGTCGGACATGACTTTCACGTCGTGATCGCAGGCGTGATTCAGGCAAGGCAGACCAAAAGCGGCCTCCAGGGATTTCAACACGGAGTAGCTGTCGTAGTAAGTATTGCTTTGCACTCCGGAGGGACCGTAGTTGGTTTGAACCGTGAGCACAACGCGGTTCTGGTTTTGGGAGGGGAAGAGTCCCGTGAGCTGGGTTGCACTTCCGCTGTAGTCGTTTTCGTCCCAGACGATAACGATAGCGTTGCGTCCGCAATCCCATGCGGGCGATTTGTGAATGGCCTTGACCAGGCGCTCGATGGTGGTGTCGCCCTGCTGGATCAGGCCGGGGTTGAGTCCAACCTGGGTTCCGTAGGTGTAGCCGCTGTTGTTCTCGCCGTAATCAAAGGCGCAGAACGCGTCGGCGTTACCGCGTCCGTGCTGATCGTCGCACTGATTGGGCACGATGAATGAGAAGGCAGGGAGATTACCAGTAGACAGGTCGGCGTACAGGCCGCCGGCTCCATCGAAGCCCTTGACGTTGGCGAGGCTGCTGTCGGGGTCGGTTCCGCTCTGGATGCTGGCGAAATAGGCAAACGGGTTGTGCTTCACCGCGTAGTCCTGCACCACGCTTGAGGTGGTGAGGGGCGCGAGGTTCGTAAAATCTGTGAGATTCGATGCGGTGCCGTTGCTGTAGTTCACGCCGAAGACGGAGCCGAGCGGAAGGCTTTCCTGATATGTCTTCCAGCCAAGCCCGGCGGAATCCAGCTGATCAGCAATCGTTTTGCCAACTGTGGGGGCTGCGGGGACGGACTTCACGCCGTCGATATCGGCGAGCGCGACAAAGGGGCCACCGACTTCATTCCAGGTGTCGACGGCGGGCGTTTCGGCGTCGGTGCCCCAACCTGAGATGGGACAAATGTTGCCGGTGTCGACGGGAACCGGCGCATTGCCGCCGCCATTGTCCGCGTTCACGATGCCGCTGGCGATATTGGGCGTGCAGGAGGTGCTGCCCCAGTTGGGAGCATTGTCGCTGCGAATGCCGAAATTTGAACCACCGACAATCTCAAGATAGTTGGTGAGGCTGGGATGGCCGACGGCGAAGTAATTCGTGGCCAGATTGACCTTGCCCTCATTGATGAGGCTGTTGAGGTAGGGCTCGTTCGGATTGCCAATGACCTGCTGATAGCCGTGGTTTTCCATCATGATGAGGAAAACGTGATCGAGGTGGGGAATGCCACGGGGGTGGTCTTCCTGGGCGAATCCGGCGGTCGCCAACGCGGTGGCGACGAGACACAATAAAGCTTTTCTGCGCATGGGATGCAGACCTTTCGACGGGTTAATTTTGGGGACGCCGCCACAGGCGAACGTGGCGCGACAGGTAGTACTTTCAGCCGGCTTCATCAACAGGGAATGAACAGGCGGCGAATAATTGAGGAATCGGCGACTGCCCGTCTCAGGCGAGTCCTCCGGTAAACTGGGCTTCTGGCTATGTTTGAGAATCTTTCAGAGAAGTTGCAGCGCGCGTTCAAGAACCTGCGGGGGCAGGGTTCTGTCACCGAAGAGAACATGGCGGAGGCGCTGCGCGAGATTCGTGTTGCGCTGCTCGAGGCCGACGTCAACCTGAACGTCGTGAAGGAGCTGATCGACCACATCCGCGAGAAGGCTCTGGGGCAGGAGGTGATGACCTCGCTGTCGCCGACCGAACAGGTGACGAAGATTGTTCGCGACGAGCTGATCGCGATCCTGGGCAAAGATGTGGCGCGGTTCCAGTTCGCGTCGCGGCCGCCGACGGTGATTCTGATGGCAGGCCTGCAGGGGTCGGGAAAGACGACAACGGCGGGGAAGCTGGCAGCGTGGCTGCAGAAGGGTGGCCATCGGCCCATGCTGGTGTCGGTCGACGTTTACCGGCCGGCGGCGCGCGAGCAGTTGCGGGTGGTGGCGCAGTCGATCAAGGCGCAGATTTACCAGGGCGATGAAAAAGGTGAAGCGCCTGGGACGGCGCTGGTCGAAAGACTCGCAAAGGAGGCGCGGCGCGAGGCGGTGATCACAGGATGCGACACGCTGATCGTCGATACTGCGGGGCGGCTGCACATCGATGCCGAGCTGATGGACGAGATGGCGAAGCTGAAGAAGCTGCTTGCGCCGCAGGAGATTTTGTTTGTCGCGGATGCGATGACCGGGCAGGACGCGGTGCGATCGGCGGAGGCGTTTCACAAGCAGCTCAGTCTGACCGGCACCGTCCTGACGAAGATGGATGGCGATGCGCGGGGCGGCGCGGCGCTTTCGATTCGCCATGTGACGGGGCAGCCGGTGAAGTTTATCGGGACGGGCGAGAAGCCGGACGCGTTTGAGGCGTTTCACCCGGACCGCATTGTGGGGCGGATTCTCGGGATGGGCGACATCATGGGCCTGATCGAGAAGGCCGAGGAGAAGCTCGACAAGAAAAAGTCGGAGGAATTTGCGCGAAAGGCGCTGTCGGGCGATGGGTTTTCGCTCGAGGATTTTCGCGATCAGCTGCGGCAGATCAAAAAGCTGGGATCGCTCGAATCGATCATGAAGATGCTGCCGTCGGTAGGGCCGCTGGCCGGGATGCAGCAGATGGCCGGCCAGGTGGACGAGAAGCAGCTGACGCGCGTGGAGGCGATCATCAATTCGATGACGCAGAAGGAGCGGAATCACCACGAGATCATCTCGGGAAGCAGGCGCAAACGCATCGCCAACGGCTCGGGCACGTCGGTGCAGGAGGTGAACCAGCTGTTGCGGCAGTATGCCCAGATGCGGAAGATGTTCAAGGGTATCGGCAAGGGCGGCGGCATGCTGCAACGGCGGGCGATGGGGATGCTGGGCGGGATGCGGGGACGGTGACAATGAGTAGAGTTGAAGATCTTCGGCGGAAGGCGGTCGTTTTCGCGGCCGGGGCAGCTGTTCTCGCAGCGGGGCCTGCGTTGTCGATGACTCACGGGCATCGCATACTGGGCTTTGTCTTTATCGGAATTCAGGTGTTGCTACTGGTGATGGCGGTACGATATCTGGCCCAAATGAGAAGTGCGAAATCGGGCCAGTAAGGCTCTGGTTACTCGAAAAGCTTAGGACCCTTTTTGCCGGACGGGTAGAATTTGCCGCGCGCGGGTGGGGCGGATAACACACCCAGCAGCTCGCGTAATTCTGTGCGCACGCGTTTCAGTTTTGCCTGCACCTGAGCCGGGCCGGAACCCCCTTCGATGAGCGGCAACTGCGGCGATTTGGATCTCACGTTTTCCTGGGCAAGCACCTGGCGCGCGCCGGCTATTGTGTATCCCTCGTCGTGAAGCAATTTGCGGACGCGCATCGCGAGCTCAACGTCGCGTTTGCGGTAGAGGCGCTGGCCGGTGCCGCTTTTGCCGGGGCGCATCTGCGGGAACTCAGTCTCCCAGAAACGCAGCACATAGGTCTCCACACCGCAGAGTTTCGCGACATCTCCAATGCGGAAATAGAGCTTGTCGGGAATGATGGGTTCGTGCCGGGTGCGTCGCTGCGTGGCGTGTTTGGGCATTGTCTGCGAAGAAACTGAAATTGGTAAGGTTCTTTGTCGCAGTATAGGTCAGACAGCGCCGGGTTAAGCAAGAGAAAGTGACAATGTGTCAGGGTTTGTTCCCGACAGGCGCACGTGCCTCGGTCTTTGGAGGCGCGGCGCGGAGATACTGCGGCGGCCAGGTGGCCGCTTGTCCCAGAGCGATGGCGGCGTGGAGCGGCCAGTAAGGATCGCGTAGAAATTCACGAGCGATGAAGATGAGGTCGGCGTGGCCGGTGCGAATGATTTGGGCGGCCTGGGCGGGGTCGGTGATCTGGCCCACAGCCCCGGTCAGAATGCAGGCCTCTTTGCGGATCGCTTCTGCAAAGGGCGTCTGATAGCCCGGCCCGGTGGGGATGGAAACGCCGGCGACATTGCCGCCGGAAGATACGTCGATGAGGTCGACGCCGTGCTCACGGAGCAGGGCGGCGAGGCGGATGGACTGAGGCAGATCCCAGCTATTCTCGGGGCCGTTCTCTTCAACCCAGTCGGTTGCGGAGATGCGGACGAAGAGCGGGCGCTCGCGGGGCCAGACTTCGCGGATGCTGTCGACTACTTCGAGCAAAAGGCGGGCGCGGTTTTCGAAGCTGCCGCCGTATTCGTCACCGCGGTGGTTACTGATCGGCGAGAGAAATTCGTGGATCAAGTAACCATGGGCGGCGTGAATTTCAATGACGTCGAAGCCTGCGCGGTCGGCTCTGACGGCGGCGGCGCGAAAGGCGCTGGCAATGGCGGCGATTCCGGCGCGGTCGAGTTCGTGCGGCTGCGGGTAGTTGGCGGCAAATTGAATCGGACTGGGCGCGAGCACGTTGGACCATCCACCGGCTTCGGGGGCGAGAACTCCTTCGCCGCTCCACGGGCGGTAAGTGCTCGCCTTTCGGCCGGCGTGGGCGAGTTGAATGCCGGCGCGGGCTCCCTGCGTGTGCAGGAATGCTGTGATGCGGGCCAGCGGCGCGATGTGCTCATCCTTCCACAGGCCAAGGTCCTGAGGGCTGATGCGGCCTTCCGGAGTAACAGCAGCGGCCTCAGTGAAGATGAGACCGGCTCCACCGACCGCGCGGCTACCCAGGTGGACCAGGTGCCAGTCGTTCGCGAAGCCGTCTTCGCTGGAGTATTCGCACATCGGCGAGACGACGATGCGGTTCGGGAGGGTGAGCGAGCCGATTTCAAGAGGAGAAAAGAGGTGGGAGGGCTTTTGCGGCGTCATTCAGTTTCTTGGATGAGAGGCGGCGGGATTGGTCGCTGAAAGGCAGGAACGCGAGCGAGAGGCGAGCGAGAGGCGAGCAAACGGCGAGCAAACGGCGAGCGAGACGGCTAGCGAGAAGGCTAGCAAAAGGCGAGCGAGAAGGCTGGCAAAAGGCGAGCGAAAGGCTAGCGAGAGGCAGCAAACGGCGAGCGAGAGGCGAGAAGCAGCGAAGGGCGAGCGAGAGGCGAGCGAGAGGGGGTGCTCGCCTCTCGGCGCGCACAAGAAAAGAGAGGCTTCGCTCGGAACGAAGCCTCTGCGGAGAGCCGGATATAACGGGGAGGGCTGCCTTGAGGTTGCCTCCGTGGGAACTCTTCTCCCAGAAGTTCCCGGAAATACCAACCCCCTACTACATCCTGGCCGATAGCCGTTAAGCCATCAACATATTGGGCCTATTTTTCGGGTATGTCAAGAAAAAAACGCAGGAATAAAAAAATGGGGGGCAAAAAACGGTCAGCCGGTATGCACAGAGTTACGCTCCAGGGCCGGAGAGAGGGTCGGCTGCGGGGCCTATTTTCCGGCGTTGCCGGCGTCCTCTTCGCGGGGTGAGTATTTCTGCTCCGTCGCCGGCAGGGGGTTCATGCGATACAGGATCAGCAGATTGCGATCGGGATCGTCGAAGGCCGGAAAGTCGGCGACGCGTTCGAGCGAGTACTGGGTGGAAAGGTCGAGGAGCGTGCCGGGATCGATCTCGTTCCATGTGGCGTACCACCCCGGCTGATAGGCGTGAATGCGGTAGGGGAGATCCCAGGTGCCGTAGTCGTCGCAGATGGCGGGCAAGCCAGTGATGAACTGGATGTCGTCGCCGCTGATGGAGAGCAGTAGGCGATGGGGGCCTGGGTGGTGATCGATATAACGGGTGAGGCCCCGGGCGGCGTTCACAAAGGTGTACTGAGGATGGCGGATGTAGCTGGCGATGCGGAAGACACCCGTGATGGCCACGATGGTCATGACGGCGAGCGCGGCAGCGCCGCAGACGCGAAGCGGCAGAGTGCGCCTACGCCGCAGCAGGTCTGCGGCACCGAGGGCGAGGATGAAGCTGAGGGGATAGATCACGGTTTCGTAATAACGCGGCTGGGGGCTGTTGTGCCAGCCGGTAAAAAAGACGTACCCGGCGGCGGCCAGCAGCGAAGCGACGGTCAATGGGCTGCGCCAGAGACCGGGCTGGGTTTTGGATACTTCTTCGAATGCAGCTTCGGATTCTTCCCGAAATTGGTGTGGGATGAAAGCCAGCAGGAGCAGGGCGACGGCGGTGACGCAGAGGGTGGGTGAGATCCAGAGCGCGCCGTGGAGGGCGTACCAGAAGGCGGCGAGCCAGCCGCCGAAGGTCGTGGGCTGCGGCCAGTGGTTGGCTTCGAAGAGGTATTGGTAATCGACGCGGTAATGTGGACGGACCAGCAGAAAATACCAAACGCACCAGGGCAGGGCGCCGGCTGTGGCGGCGATGGCGAGGGCGCGCCAGCATGCCCCTCGAAAATCATAGGCGCGTGCGATGAGATACAGCGTTGAAGGGATGATGAAGATGGCGGTGGTCTTGGTGAGGACCATGAGGCAGAACAGAAAGCCGATGGCCAGGAGAATCAGCCCCTGCGCGCGGGTTGATGCGCGCGGAAGTCTCAAGGCGAGCAGCCACGAAAGCAGCAGGAAGCAGATCAGCGTGGGTTCGAGGATCGCGAGCCGGCTGAAGGCGTAGAGAAATGGGCTGGAGACAAGAAGCGTGATGGCGAGCAGGGCGGCCCAGCGTTCGGCCTGAGTCCGGACCACTGCATACGCAAGTAGCAGGTTGAGCCCGAAGACAATGAGGCCGAGGCTGCGCGCGGCGACGAGGCTGACTCCAGTGAAGTGAAAGAGAACAGCGAGCAGGGCCGGCCATACCGGAAGCGCTACGGCGGGGTTGAAATCGCCATGCAGGTACCAATGGCCGCTGAGATAGTAGCGAATAGCAGCGTTGCCGTACCAACCCTCATCGGTGTATTTCGAATAGTCCATCCACGGGGAGCCATTGGGAAAGTCGGCGAGCAAATGCGGGAAGTGCAGGCAGAAGAGGGCGAGGATGCCGAGGGTCCAGAGAAAGTAAGCCCAGCGCGCGGATGCGGGTTCAGGGCGAGGAAAAGCCTGGAATTGCCTTGGCACAAGCTCCGGACGCGGGAGGGTTTCGACGCGAGCTTCCGCCCGCTCCGGATGGGTTTCGAGGGTGCGCGCCCGGTCCATGGATCGTGCGAATCCTCCTGAGGAATAGAAAACCTGTGGCGCGGCTGAAGCTGCGCGTTTTTTAACTATTTATTGATGGAATTCAGAGAAGTATACAGAGTCGCGCGCGTCGGGAGGGGTTTTCTATGCGCGGCAGCGGCAGATTGGGCGGGAGCCGACCCCACCCTGTCGCGCCGGACTGCTGACGCAACAGGATGGGTTAGCCGCTGGTTTTCTTACTGGACAGCCGCCGTGACGCCCAGGGTGTGGATTTGACTGCTGGCCGTTCCGTTGACTGTAACCGAGTAGTTGCCGGCAGCGGCTGCACCGGTCGCGCTGGCGGTCAATGTGACCGGGACAGACAGGTTAGTGGAACTGGAGCTGAGCGAGGCGGTGCTCTGACTCAGCGAGCAGGTAACGCCGGTTGGCGACCCGACAACGCTGCACGCGAGGTTCACAGTGCCGGTAAATCCGTTGGTGGGCGTTACGAAGACGGTGGTGGTCCCGCTGGAGCCGGGCGTCACGCCGACGACTGAGCTGGCCGAGGTTAGAGAAAAGTCAGACAGAGGGTTGTTCAGCGCAGTGCTGAACGTGTAGGACGACGGCGCATAGGTGCTGCCGCTGGCAGGCAGGTATTGGACCGTGATGGTATTGGAGCCCTGCAGCAGGGCCTGGCTGTTTAAAGTCACTGAGAAAGTGGAGGACAGAGCGCTTCCGCCACCACCACCGCCTCCTCCTCCACCCCCTCCGCCGCCACTACCGCTGCCGCCCGAGCTGCCGCAGCCGATACCGAAGCCGATGATGCAGCCGAACAGAAGCAGGGTGAGGAAGTGCCGCCATGCGCGCCGGCGAGCCGGGATGGAGAGGAGCAGGACGCAGGCCAGTGCCGCGCCTCCGCCCGTGGCAAACAGGTTGAAGCGCCGCAGCTGCTTTTCAGGCGCCAGGTTCTTCGCGGTCGTGGGCGGGACCAGCGCCACCTCGGTGAGGATGTAGCCGCCCGCATAAATCTCGACCGCTCCGGTCGGAGCCGCGCCGCCCACGCTTCCAGTGACCTTTCCGGACAACGTAACGGTGGTCGTGGGGGAGATGCTTCCGCTTACAGAAGCGGTAATGGTTGTTGCGGTTCCAGTCGCGCTCGAGAATGGAATGGGTCCTGAGGCGCTGGCCGAAGCGTAATTCGCATCTCCCGCGTAGCTGAGGGTCACGGTAGGGTTGCCGGTGGCGGCAGTGGCGGGGATGGTGATGGTCGCAATTCCGGCAGGAGCTCCGGTGGAGGGATCAACACCTGGTGCGAGGGTTGCACTGGTCACCCCGGAGATGCCGCCAATCGTGACGGTGCCCGTAGGAGCAGCCACCGGAACCGTATAGGGGTAGCCGGTCAGGGTGGTGTAACCGCCATTGCTGGAGATGACGTTGGCGCTGTTCAGCACAACGATGGTGAAAACGTCGGCCTGGCCAGAGGGGAACGCATTCGACGAAGTGACGTAGCTGGTGTACGCACCGAGGAACGGCGTGTCCTTGCTTACAGTGAAGGCGATCGTCGACCCTGATGATCCCGTGAAGCTCGCGTCGCCGGAATAGGTGGCCGTAACGGAATGGCTGCCTACTGCGAACGGAGCGTTGAATTCGGCATCGTCCTCCGCGTTCACCGTGGCGGTGTTCAGTGTGCTTCCGCTGTCGGAGAAGGTGACCGTGCCGGTGGGAAGCGTCGTGGAACTAGCGGAACTACCGGTTGGCTGGACCTGGGCGGCCAGTATCAACTGCTGCCCATAGGAAACCGATGCGCCCGACACGCCGCTGGAGATGACAAGTCCGCCGGTGTTGTCGAGAATGTTAAAGCTCGTTGTGCTCGACTGCTTCGCAACGGTAACGGTGACCGGTGTGGAAGGGCTGGCAGCGTTGGTACCGTCGCCGCTGTATTCCGCCCAGATCTGGTAGGTGCCGCCGGGCAGTGAATTCACCGTGCCAGAAAATGCGCCATTGGTAAGGGTGAAAACGGCCTGGCCCTGCTGCAGAGGCGTGGGGCTGTTGGTGATCAGGGCGACGGTTCCGGTCGGGGTACCTGTGACCGTGCCGCTGATGGTGATAGCCGTCCCCGGCGTGAACGTGGCGCCATTCGTCGGCGAGGTCAGCGTTGTTGTCGTTGTAACGAACTTGACGCTGCCCCAATTCGCGACCAACTGCGCGGCGTCGACCGAGCCGAGGCCGGTGGCAAGGTTATATCCGGCGGCGGCGTTGTATTCAGGGGTGGTACCGGTGCCGATCTGGCCTTCGACAACAGAAACGCCGTAGTTGGGATCCTGGATGGTGATGGGAGTCTTCGCCGCGATGCAGTCAACCGGCGCAAAGGTGGAGCCGCCCAGGTTAAGAGTGTTGGTATTGCAGGGAACGGAATTCGTGCCGACGGTGATGTCGTGGAAAGCGGCGGGGAACTGGGTTTTGAGCGGGTACAGCACGTGATCGGCCTGGCCCTGCGGACCATACTTCTGGTTCACCAGAGCCATAATGCCTGCAAAGGCGGGAGCCGAGGCCGAGGTCCCGCCCACACCGGTGATCTGATACAAATTGGTACCCGAGGGAGTCTGGCAGTCGCCATCCGAAGCGCAGATGGGATAGTAGCTGTAGTTGAGGCCGTCGGCGGCGAACAGGGAGACATCGGGGAGGTCGCGGACATTGTCGGCAGGAACGCCGGCGCCCGTCTGCCAGGAAGGTTTCGCATAGCCCGTGATGGCGCCGGTGCAGGCTCCGGTTGTGGAGCTGTAGCCGGAGGCGCAAACCGCTGCGCTGCTGGCTCCGCCGCTGCCGCCTGCTATGCTCGTAGCGCCAATGAGGCTGTAGAGATTGACCGCGTTGAGGCCGAACTGGCTGTCGTTCCAGGGTTGTTCGGGGACGTACCCGAGGATCGAGGTCTTCGGCGTCTGGGAGGCTGTAGTGCTCCAATAAGTGGCGAGCTGGGTGTTGAGCGCCGAACTGCTGGCGTAGTCGCTGTAGTAGAAATCGGTGCCGCCAACGGCGACGTTGTAGGGGGTGGAGGCGAAGCCGCTGACCTGGGCTCCGTCGACGGCGTACTCCCTTCGATCGGAGTCGCAACCCGCAGCGCTGCTGTCGCCGGTCGAGACGGAAACGGTAATCCCCTGAGCCGCGGCCTGCTCCCAGAGGCCGGAGAAGAACAGGTTTGTGGAGCCAATAGCTGCTTCGCAGGCTCCGAAGCTGACGCTCATGACCGGGGCTATATTGCTGTAGACCGCGTGTTCGGCGGCAAGAAAGAGGCCGCCTTCGAGCGCGGTGTCGGCAGCGATGACGAGATCGACGGAAGCTTTGGGAGCGACGGCTCCGGCCCACTCAACGTCGAGGTAAGCTTCGACGGAATCGTAGTTGGGGCCATCGGGGTTGTTGATCCCGTCGACGCCGGGGTCATTGCCATCGACGATAACGGTGGGGGGATTGGTGGGAAGGCCGAACACGGTGCGGAACTGGTTGACGAGGTCGATGTTGACGTTGGCGTCGTTGACGATGGCAATCGTCTGGCCGGTGCCGTCGAGTGTAGTGCCTGAGAACTTCGAGTTCAGAGATGCATTCGGCAGGTCATACTGAGTGGCGAAATCCCCGGGAGCAAAGACAAAGCTGACGCCGCTGCTGTTTCCGTAGGTCCAGTTCGGAGTCGCTTTGTTGGTCTTCGGATCGTACGACGCGGTGCCCAGCACTCGGGCATGTTTGTTGGGCCGGAAGTCGTTGAGGGAGACGAACCCTGCGACGACGGGGGCCAGAGCTGCCGGAATGTCGGGATCGTTGGCGGTAGCGTGGTGGGTCTCCCCGTTCACCTGGTAATTGCGAATCTGTGCGTGAAAGGCGCCGCGCAGCTGCGCGACGTTGCCGTTGAACTCAATGACCTGCTTGCCGGGCTCAACGCCGACGACCTCGAAACCATGCGCGGAAAGCCACGCTTCAACGGTTGCGATGTCCTGATCGGAGGGGCCGAACTGCTGGCCGAACTGGGCGGGAGTAAGCCACTTGTGATAACTCGCGGTCCCGGGAGTATGGACGTTGGAGATGAACTGCTTCAGGGCCGCTTCCTGGCTGGCGCTGCGGCTCAGAACGAGGTGCATCCGCGGCAGCGGCATGGAGTCCGGCGCGGCGCCGCGATCGTTGGCGGCATTGGCGAGCGGGTGGACGTATCCGTGGAGCGCGGTCCGGGCGTTCTCATCGATGGGGCTGACAATGCGGTTGGGCACGAAGGACTGGCCGGTCTGCGCCGGGAGTGTTGCGCCCAGGAGAACGAGAGAGGTGGACAGAATTGCAAAGGGGCGGACCCTGCACATCATTGAAGAAAACATGGCCATCCTTGGTAAGGGCGAGAGGAAAAATCCATACGCCGCAATCACCTGCGGCGAACATAACTCCGTCGTAGCGACTCAACGGAGGTGGCGTTCCGATGCGTTCCATGATACCCCGGCAATAATCCTCCGATCATAAAGGCGAATCGGAGAAACCGGCGGACGGTCATCGGGAGATTGATCTCAGGCCTGGAATGCCGCGGCTTCGGATCGAAGCGGACACTCGCTCTGCCGGCGAGGCCCGGTGATCCGGGGGAAAAGCCGAAACCACAGACGCTGCGATGCGTTAGACAGGCAGCTCACGGATTAGTTGCGGCTGCCAGGAAGAAAACCCGAAGAAAACATAGCCGGAGGAACAGTTGTGAGAACCAGTGGGCTCAGTTCTAATTTGACCAGGGCCTAATCACTGTTGTCACCATTGAGGCTGATCCACCGTCCCCCCTTGTAGTAGTGAATAACTACGGAGCGCTCGAGGCGGGCGTCGTCGATGGCGTCGTGATCGATGGTGGCTGCGCGGCGGAGCTGCGGAGTGGCTCGCAGTTCGGCGGATGAACGAACGGCGATGCCCCAGGACGATCCGGAAACGGTGCTGCCGGGCTCGCTTCCAAGCCAGGCGGAATCGGGCTGGCTGCGCAGGGCGATGGGCGATTCAAACTGCCCGGCGAAGAAGACATAAAGGGTTGTTGAGCCAGCGGCAGAGCAGAGCGCGGCCCAGTCGCTGCTGCCGGGCGCGCTAAAAGCTCCGTGGATGACGTTTTCCGGCTGCTTCGCCTCGAAGCTTTGCGGGATCATGCACTGCCTCTCGTTGAGCACGGCGGCAACAGGCGCGGGAAGGTTGGGGAACGATGCCAGCGGCAGCAGGCGGATGCGCCAGGCGACCGGCTCACCGGCCGAGGATACTGCCGTGCCGCTCTCAATGCGCTCAGTGTTCGCAGGGGGTGATGCTCGGCCCGGCGAATTTCCGGCCTGCCCGGGCGCCATCAGGAACCCGGCTAAAAGACCGGCAACTGCCGCGGAATTCATCTCGATCCGAGGATGTTTGGATAGGAATTTGTGTCGAGCCAGGTCGAAGCGGAGCGGAGAAGATCGTGAAAGAATGCGAGGCCTTCATCGGGAAGGCGCACGACGAAGCGAGGCTCGCGGAAGTCGTCGATCTCCGGGATAGGCCCAAGACAGTCGAAGAAAGTCTCCTCGAGGGGAGGAGCCTCCGCGGGTCTGCCCTCAATGGCGATGGAGAGGCCTTCGCGAAACCAGTAGTGGAGACCGACCTGGCGTTGATCGAGACGCTCGAAAGCGGGTGGGAAGCGTGTGAGGCGAAGATAGGCGTCGAACATGGCGAGGGCGCCGGGGATCTCGTCGGCATCGGCGATGATACTCACGGCGCGATCGCCATCCGCCATCCAGATTTCAAGGCCCTTGGCGAAGCCCGCTGCCAGCGGATCGGAGGGGTCTTTTGAGGGTGGAGGGGCCTCCTTATTGTCGGGCACGGGATTGGCGGGAGTCTCCGCGTCGACTGGGTTGGGAGGATCGCTGAGGTTGACGGCGAGAACGGCGGCGATGCGGATGCGATTGCGCAGGTGCGCATCCTCGTACCCCGAGGCTTCGGCAACGAAATTGCGCCGGAGCACGGCAGCGCCAGGCCTTTCCAAAAGCGCACGCAGACGGGTAGCCGGGAGGGGGCGCGGCAGAGCCGCAGCTTTCATTTCAAGACAGGGCATGCGTGTCCTCTAATGGATTGCTGACTGAAAAGTATACGCAAGGCGGCAAGGGCTGCGGAATTCACCTTTCAGGGCCCGGTTCAGGGCGTATCCTGTTGCCGAAATCCTGCGGACACGAACGGGGATTGGAAAGAAGGCACTATGCGCAGACCGGCGGGGGTGGTTGTGGCTGCGGTTGTATTGGGGCTGATGGCCCTGATCGGAATTTTCATCAGCGTGGGAAGCATTCTGGTCACGCTTCTGATGCACAATCCTGCAATTCCGGCGGTTCCAGGGATCAAGGCCATGATGGTCGCTACAACCGCTGTGTTGCTCGGCTTTTTCCTGTTCTGCGCATGGACCGTCGTGGGCCTGTTTCAGTTGCGCAGGTGGGCGCGGTACGCAATCCTCGCGATCGGCGGAGTTGAGTTCAGTTTTTCAGCTCTTCTGTGCGGGACGATGATCCTGATGCGTAATATGCCGCTGCCGGTTCCGGCCACCGGACCCTCCCCGGTCAGCATCCAGGCAGTGTTTCTGGGGATGGGGATGTTTTACGGGCTGCTCTCGCTGATTGGCGTGTGGTGGCTGGCGTATTTCAATCTTGCGGCAGTGCGTTCGGTATTTTCGCAGGGAATTACCCTGGGCGTTGCAACGGAATCGGCTCTACCGGGAGTCGAGGGGGTACAGCCGCCTGAGTTGATGCAGCCCAGGGGTACGCCGGGATGGCGGATTGTAATCGTCGTGTGGGCGTGTCTGATGCTGCTGAGCATCCTGTATCTCCCGTTCATATTCGCGATGCACGTGCCGTTGTTTTTCTTTGGAATGGTGCTGCGGGGGACTGTGGCGAACGTTCTGATGCTGATCCTGCTGGGAATACAGTTCTATATGGGTGTGGGACTACTAAGGAAGTGGAAGCCAGCATGGTACCTGGCGCTCGCATGGCAGGCTTACACGGTTGTTTTTTTCCTGACGTTCCTGGTGCCGGGAGCCTGGGCGCGCTTTGCCGCGTATCAGCAGGATCTGATGGGACGCTGGGGAGTAACGGCTGCGTCGGCGAACGGGCACTATTTTTTTGATCCGCGGCCCTTCGTGGAGATGGGGATGGTCCTGGGTGTGGCGATGGTGGTGGTTCTTACCGTGGCGCTGATGCGGAGGCGGGAGGATTATCTGCACGCGATTTAGAGTTGTGCATATGACTGTCCCGGAGATCCATCCAGGAGAACATCTTGCCGAAGAGCTGAGGGAACTTGGAATGAGCGCTTCCCATCTCGCCCGGCAACTGAACGTACCGGCGAACCGCATCACGGCGATCCTCCATGGACAGCGAGCTATTTCGGGGGATACGGCTTTGCGTCTTGCTCATTTCTTCGGCACCACGCCGGAATTCTGGCTGAATCTGCAGAGTCTTTACGAAATTCGGCTTGCACAACGCAAATCCGGCAAGTCCATCCGCGCCCTGCCAACGCTGGAACGGAGCACCGCATAGATCACCAGGCGTTTTTCGAGTTTGACACCCCTGAGCTGCGAAACTAGCGTCTGAGAGAATGCAAATGTTGGAGCGCTGACGCGTTCGGCCCACGGGCTATCCATTCTGATTGCGCGCCCGGGAGGAGTTTTCGAAATCCATGCGACTGGGAATTGTGATCATGGCCGCGGGCAAGGGCACGCGGCTGAAATCGAAGCGCGCCAAGGTGCTGCATGAGATCGGCGGCCTGCCGCTGCTGAAGCACGTGATTGCGGCCGCGGCGCAGGTGGTGCCGCCCAACGACATCCTGGTCATCGTTGGACATCAGGCGGAGGCGGTTGAGGCCGCGGTTCGCGATACCGGCGTGCGCTTCGCCGTGCAGGACGAGCAGCGCGGAACGGGGCACGCCATCCAGATCGCCGAGCAGGCCACGCGGGACTATGACGAGCTGATCGTGCTGTCGGGAGACGTGCCGCTGCTTCGTTCCGAAACGATCCTGGCGCTGCGCGATTTTCATTTGCGCGAACGCGCAGCGATGACAGTACTGACCGCTGCGCCGACAAAGCCTTTCGGCTACGGACGAGTTCTGCGCAGATCCTCCGATACGCCCGAGGTCACGGCCATCGTCGAGCAGAGAGCCCTTCAGCCGGAGCAGCAGGCTGTGCGCGAGATCAACTCAGGCATCTATGCCTTCCGCCGCGAGCCGCTGTTCAGCCACATCGGACAGCTGCGGTCGGACAACTCGCACAAGGAACTTTACCTCACGGATATGGCGCGCATCCTGGACGATGCGGGAGAGCGAGTCGTCGCGATCGAGGCGACCCATGCCGCTGAAGTGCTGGGCGCGAACACCATCGCCGAGATGATGGAACTCGATCACAAATTGCGGCTCGCGACCGCTCACCGTCTGATGGCCGCCGGCGTCACCATCCTGCAACCGGAGACGGTGATGATCGATGCCGGTGTCGAGGTGGGGCCAGATACGGTGATCGAGCCCTTCGCGCAACTGCTGGGAGAGACGCGGGTCGGGAGCGACTGCCGCATCCGCTCCTACTCCGTGCTCGAAAATACGACGCTTGGGGATCAGGTGCTCATCCTGCAGTCGTGCGTGATTGCGGAGGCACGGATCGACAAAGGGGCGCGCATCGGACCGCTGGCGCACCTGCGTCCCGGATGCCACATCGGCGAAGGCGCCCATATCGGCAATTTTGTCGAGGCGAAGAAGACGAACCTCGGAAAAGGATCGAAGGCGAACCACCTGACGTATCTGGGGGACGCCGAAATCGGCAGCGGGGTGAACATCGGCGCGGGGACGATTACGTGCAACTACGACGGAGTGAACAAATATAAAACGGTCATCGGGGACGGAGTGTTTATCGGCAGCGACTCGGCGCTGGTGGCGCCGGTTGTGATTGGGGAAGGGGCCTACATCGGCGCAGGTTCGGTGATCACTATGGACGTACCCGCGGACGCGCTGGCTGTGGCGCGTGGCCAGCAGGTGAACAAGCTACATTGGGCGAAAAACCGCCGGGCAAAGCGGGAAGCGGAGAAATCAGGGAACAGCCAGCATTGATTCAAGGTAGAAGACGGGAGCGACGTCAGGCAGCTTCCAGGCTGCTCTGGCGCATGCTGGCGAGTTCCACCCGCAGCCTCATGCGCGCGGTAAGCGCCGTGCGCAGCACTTCAGAGTTACCCATGTTGAGCAACTCGGCGACTCGGCTCGCCGGATAGCCTTCCACATCCATCAGCAGGAAGACCATGCGCTCGGTCGAAGGCAGGTAGCGGATCGCCTCCTCGAGCTCGGTGCGCAGAATGTTGTTGCGCGGAGGCAGATAACCAGTGGTGGGAAGCGGGAGAGGCTCTTCCTGTTCCAGAACCTGCTGCTCGCGGAGCTGATCGAGGAGCGCCGTATCGATGATGGCGTGATCGGGCTCATCGGCCTGGCGAAAGGCCCGGACGAACGCGCCGCGCAGAACTTCCTCAGCTTCCAGTTCGCTGCCGGTCATGTAGTAGGAAACCGAAAAGACACGATGACGATGGCTGTCGTAGATGTCCCGCTGCCTCTCTTCGAGACTTTGCGGGGCCATTTCGCGGGCCGTCATTTTTGCACGGTGCCGATCCAGTTCGAACAACATGATTTGAACCGTTCTGAGGAGAGAGTGTGACAGTAGAAGATTACCACGAACCCTGGATGCAAAAGTGCACCGTTTGGGGGAGAGAGTCGACGGGCAATTTGACGCAAAATACCGCTCTCTGGATTGCCGGAGACAATCGACTTTCAATGCGACGCCGTGGATGTGGGAGGGGGGGTGCCCGTATTGGTCCACCAGGCTTCAACGCGCCTGGAATTGTCGCATTTTGGCAAATCTGGCGGGGTACGATAGAGCGGAATTCTTCATAGGCCGATAAGACATATAAGCAAGCAGCCAGGCAATTTGCTGGGAGGGGAAGTTGGCATCGGAGCGGATTCTGATTGTGGACGATGAACCGTACGTTCGCACTCTGATAGCCACCATGCTGGAAAAATCCCATTACACACCGGTGCTCGCCTCCAATGGTCTCGAGGCGATCGAGCATCTCACCCAGGATCCGCCCTACGATCTGATCCTTTCCGACATCGTGATGAACGGACTGGATGGCATCGGCCTGCTGGAACGCATCAAGGAAATTCAGCCCGACACGCCGATGGTGATGGTGACGGCGATCCACGACGTCGGGGTCGCGATATCGGCGATGCGCAAAGGCGCTTACGACTACCTGCTGAAGCCTTTTGAGAAAGAGCAGCTGCTGGTCACGGTGCGGCGGGCGCTCGATTATCGCCGCCTGGTGCAGCAGAACTCGGTGTACCGGCACAATCTGGAGCAACTGGTTTCTGCGCGCACGGAGATGCTGCGCAAGGCCATGGCCGATCTCGAGCGGTCCTACGACATTACGCTCGAAGCGCTGGGTGATGCGCTGGACCTGAAGGATGCGGAGACCGAAGGCCATTCTCGCCGGGTGACCGCCTATACGATTGCGCTTGCCAGGCACTGCGGCGTGGAGATGGCGCAAACGCGGGTGATCGCGCGCGGGGCGTTTCTTCATGACATTGGAAAGATGGCGATTCCTGACGCCATTCTGCTGAAACCCGGCAAGCTGAATCCGGAAGAGCAGCAGATCATGCGTGAGCATTGTGCCCGTGGCTACCAGATTCTGCGCAAGATTCCGTTCCTTGAAGAAGCTGCCGATATCGTCTACAGCCATCAGGAGCATTACGACGGCAACGGCTATCCGCGGAATCTGAAAGGCGAAGAAATCCCGCTGGGCGCGCGCATTTTCGCCATAGCGGACACGGTCGACGCCATCACGTCCGATCGTCCCTACCGCCGCGCACGCTCTTACGACGTGGCCCGTACCGAGGTTCAGCGTTGCGCGGGAACCCAGTTCGACCCGAATATCGTCGAAGTATTCATGGGGCTTCCGGATAGCTTGTGGGAGGACTTGCGGACCGAGATGATCCGCCATCCGCGCTTCTCTCCGCTATCATTTGCTGGGGCGATCGAAGATCTGAAAGTCTGACGGAGTGCCTCGAATCCGTTGCGCGGAGAAACGGCCATGCCTGTGCTGGGAGAGCGAATCGTTGCTTCAAGGCTGAGATCCTTCCCTTTGTGGAACCTCGAAGGCGGCATGTTGGTACGCCATTGCGAATTCGACAACTTCGTCGAGGCCATGCATTTTGTGAACAATGTGGCGGAGTTGGCTGAGGGCGCAGGGCACCACCCGGACATCGACATCCGATACAACAGGGTTCGCCTGGCGCTGGTAAGCCATGATGCGGGCGGCTTAACCGAGCGGGATTTCGATCTCGCCGCGGCGATCGACAGCATTCCCTGAAGCAAAGGACAATTCACGGGCCCGGGCCGAATGCGCCGAGTGAGCCGCGATTGCGGCTGACAAACGGAAGCGCAACTTTTATTCCTCTTCTCCGTCTGGATGAGCAGGTGATTTTTCCCGGGGTTGGCCCGGCTGCCGGAGGCCCGAGAGGGTCCTTCGGTTCCAGAGAACCACAGCGAGGCCACCGAGAAGCGCAGAGCCGGCGAAAATCGCGCCGGTAATGAACGCACGAAGGCCGCGTCCAAATGGGGCCTGGCTGGTTGGTTTTTGCGAGTTTTGCGCGGGATGGATCGGCGCGGACGGGTCCAAACCGGGACCGTCGGCCTCTGAAGAAATATTAAATTGTGTATTCGTCTTGTGCGTTTGGGGCATCGGGGTTACACTATTTTGGAGATTAAGAACCACAGATCTTGCCCCTGGGATGGAATTTTTCGTTCCGGTTGCTGACAACAGGCATCTTAGCAAGAGAGGGTTTGGCCAGACCGGCGACTGAGAATTCCCGGCTGGCGAAAAAGTTTATAAGTTGCGTCACTGGCCTCCCGGCACGGACAAACCAACGTTCGTGCCGTTTTTTTTCCTTTTCTGGGGGCAACAGTCTCCTCGCGGGATCGACTTTCCTGATCTTACCGCCCACCGCGAGTGAAGTTCCCCCATTTAAGATGGAAATTTGGAGAAGTTTCCGTGAAGCGATTCGCCTTCAGCCTCGCACTGGGAATTCTTATCGTTGCTCTTTACGCCGTTCCGTCAAGGATGACACCGGAAAACGCGGTGCACGCCCAGTGGTCCGATCCTCAGCAGGAGGTCCCGGCCTATCACCCTGAGGCGCCCGCAAAGGGGCAGGCGCTGCCTCCTATCCTCTCAGGCGACCAGTTGACGGGAGCCTTTTTCCGCGAGAAATGGCAGGTTGAGGTTTATAAACAAGCGGCGCAGATTCCGGGAGTTCTGTACCAGCTCCCCTGCTATTGCCGCTGCGACCGGGCGCTGGGGCACACCAGTCTGCACAGCTGTTTCGAGGGAACCCACGGCGCGATTTGCGCGACCTGCGCGGCCGAAGAGGCTTACGCCTACAAAATGACGAAGCTGGGGCGGACACCCCGGCAGATTCGGGAAGGCATCGAACACAGGGAATACGAAAAGATCGACCTGGACGCGCTGGGCCGCAGTTAGACCGGAAAAACGCGCGGTTGTCGATGCCAGGGGGATCGCTTCTACGCACCAGGGTTCTGCAGTCCGGTTTTTGCAGATTGCTATCGGCGAGTGACTTCGCCATAATCACCCGACGTGGATGTTCACTCAACTATGAAGCGCCTGCTGCGTATTGCTCCGCTGCCTCTGCTGCTGCTCTCGTGGAGCGCGGGGTCAGTGGCTGCCGACCTGATGCGCCGGCCCGGACCCTATGTGCCCCCCTGTGCCGGGGTAAAGCTGAATGCTCATTACATGGCAGAAGTCGGCGCGGGCGCGGGACCAGGATTCTCCTTTCACATCGCAAATAATACCGGGAAGGAAATTCGCCTGGAGCAGCCCGTGCCCTCGAGCGCGCACTGGTACGCAAAGGTGGGCTTTCGGTGGATGTGGCGAGCGTCGGCCGGACGAGGCGGCGCGCTGGTCGATGCGCTCGATGAGAACGGGCCGATGTTCGCTTACCGGCCAGCGACCCCGCCGGAGCACGCGGAGTATCTGACCGTACCCGCGAAGGGGTCTGCGGATTGGGTCGTGCCAATGCGCGACGATCCCGCGATAGCCTACCGGCCCAGTTGTGCGCGGTGCAATTACCCGGGAGAGACCGAATATCAGGCGGTGTTCGCCTACGCTTATCTGCCGAACCCGCATGAACGTGCAGCGGACTTGCTGAGTTGCGGCCTGCGCTCGGCGCCCGCTCCGATGCCGCCGGTGGACCTCCACGCCGCATCGCCTGGAACGCATTAAATTTCTTCCCTCTGCATCCTGAATCCAAAAAGCTTCGTCTGTTGCCGTGAAAGGGATGAAAATCCCACGCGCAACAAGGCGCATGGGAGTGGGTTCGAGAAAGCAACAAGGAGGAATTGAAGAATTCCATGAGAAACAAAATCTTTGCAATTGCACTCGGCGGAATGCTCGCGCTGGGCGCGAACGCCGCACTTTACGCCCAGGCTCAGGCCCAGGATCAGGCCCAGACGCCAGGAGGGCAGCAACAGGGTCAATGGGGCCATGGCCACGGCCGCGGAATGATGGATCCGAACAAGCAGCTCGAGCACCTGACAAAAGCTCTCGATCTGTCGGCCGATCAGCAGAGCCAGATCAAACCGATTCTGACCGACCGTCAGCAGAAACTGCAGGCATTGTGGCAGGATCAATCGCTCGCGCGCGAAGATCGCCACAGCAAGGCGCAGGCGATTCAACAGGACACGCGCACGCGGCTGGAAGCTGCGCTGAACGATCAGCAGAAGCAGAAGTTCGAGGAAATGCAGGCGAAAATGCAGGAACGGCGCCGGGAGAGGATGAACGGAGGCCCGAACCAGGCGCCGACGAGCGCTCCTCAACCTGAGTAATCCAGTGGCTGGGTGCGAATGCAGGCCGCCTAGTCAGGCGGCCTTCTTCATTTGTGACGATGAATGTTACGAATGCGCTGCGAGCGGCAATTCCATAAAAACATTCGCGCGGGCGTATTTCGATTCATGGGCCGGTGCGGGAAGATGGCGGAAGCCGAGTTGTTCGTAAAGATGAATGGCGGCCACGGCTTTCGTGTTCGATTCGAGATACACACGATGAGCGCCCATGCGGCGAGCCTCATCGATGGCGAATTGCAGCAGCTGGCGTCCGACTCCACAGCCGCGGGCGCTCTCTGACACGGTCATCTTGGCCAGTTCGAGTTCGCCGGGCGCGATGACGATGAGCGCGCAGCAGCCGATGACCTCGCTGCTGGACTCAGCGATGCAAATCTGACCGCCAGGATCGAGGATGTGCGTCTTCGGTTCGCTGAGAACCTCGCGATCGCCGGGTTCGAGCTCGAAATATTTCCTGATCCAATCCTCGTTGAGGCGAAGGAACGCGGCCTCGTCGCCGGGGAGAAAAGTGCGGCAGAGGATTTGGTGGGCTTGCGGCTGGGTCATACGCGAATGGGTAAAACACCAGCTTACAGGGATCAGCCTGCAGGCAATGGGTGTCAATGCGGCGTCGATGAGCCGGGCGCGACGGTTGCGCCGGGTTGCTGCTGCGCCTCGGCGTGAAACTTTTTGTAGTCGTTATCGGTGACCTGGATGTCGGCGCGTTCTCCGATGATGCCGAAGGCATGGGCTGTCACCGAGACGTCGGCATTGGTAGGCAGCCACAGCTCGTTGTTCACCAGTTTCTGATCGAAGATCAGGTTGCTGCCCTTACTGAGGGAAAGCATGCCGAAGCCGACGTGAAGATTGTCGTCGAGGCGCGCCACCATGCGGCGCACCTGGCGGTCCTTCTCGTCGATCCAAACGGTGCCGGACATCTTGCGGGCGGCCTCTTCTGCAATGCCGTGCGCTTTGGCATGAGGGTCCCCGATGAAATCGAAGGAGATGGTGGGGCGGTTATCGAGTATTTCGCGGCGGGGGCTGGAAACCTTCACCACGGCGAGGATGTGGCTGACGCTGATGACGACTTCGCCATTGGGGGCCTGGCCGGGGGGCGTCTGCTGCGCCTTCTCGACAGCCTTCATCACGCGATCCTGCTCTTTTTTCTGCTGCCCCGCATCCAGATCTTTGCCGTCCTTTTTTGTCTGGCGGCGAACCTCATGGGTGTTGACGTAGAAGATTTCGAACTCCGCGGACTCGGTTTTTTTGACGCTGCCGCCTTTGTTCAGAGTCTGGTCAATTTCAGTCTCGTGGAAGGTGTAGTTTTCGCGAACGGCATCCATTTGCGTCTGATGGTCGCGCACCTGTTGCATGAGCGTGGGCACGTCGGGAAGAGGGGGGTCAGCTGGAACAGAAGACTGTGAGGACGCCGGCAATGCGGCCAGCAGAAGCGCCAGGGTGCATCCTGCCTGCCGAGGCGCAAGCGAGCGGAAAGGCAACAGGTTTGGCGGCGAAGGGAGCATAGAAGACAAGTGCGGGGAAGGCTGGCTCATAGGCGGAACCCTATACTAAGTGATATACACATTCGTTAAGAGCGAAAACGCAGGCCCTGAAACGCGGCCTCGAAAAAAAACCGCATCCCTGATAGCGTTAACAGTCCCGAGTTCATATCCCTTTGAGAAAGCGAGAAAAAACAATATGGCTCGACTCCTGTTGAGGTGGATCCTGAATGCCCTGGCTCTGTTAGTTACGGCAAAAATGGTGCCTGGGTTCCATGTCAGGAGCATCGGCGTGGCCCTGGTCGCTGTGATCATTATCGGTCTGCTCAACGTCACGCTCGGATTTTTGTTGAAGCTCATCACGCTGCCGCTTGGGATCCTTACGTTGGGACTGTTCTTCCTGGTCATCAATGCATTTATTTTGAAGCTGGCCAGTCATGTAATTCCCGGCTTCTGGGTCGACACCTGGATCGCGGCCCTGATCGGCGCCTTGGTGCTGGCACTGCTGCAGATGTTCCTTTCGCTCATTATGGACAGGGAATAGGGCAGGGGGAGGAGCCAAACCCCGCAGCGGGTTTTAGCAATAGACGATTAGCGACGGTCGATTAGCAAAAGACGATTAGCGAAGGACGATTAGCAACAGACGATTAGCAAAAGACGATCAGCGAAGGTCGATTAGCAAGAGACGATCAGCAAAAGACGATTAGCTAAGGTCGATTAGCAAAGGACGATTAGCAGGAGGCGTCATCGGGCGTGGGCATCTTCAGACAGCGGAGTGCTTCTATACAATTGCACCCATGCCGCCCGATCATCCTACCCGCCGCCGGCAGAAGGCCCCACCACCAGGCGAAACCGGTCAGGAAGCGCTCTATTTGCGCTCTTTGAGCGAGCGGCAGATCCCGGTCCATGTGAAACTGCGGGACGGCGAGACCGTTTCGGGCTGGATTGAGTACTTCGACGACCGCATGATCCGGCTCACTCGCGAGGGCAAGCCGAACCTCTTCATCTACAAGCATCAGATCCGGACCATTACAGAGCACGGTCGCAGCGGACGCCGCCGAGTCCGCAAGGATCAAACGGTGGAACGGCCGGCCGAGGACGCTCAGTGAGCGAGTCCGAAAAGGGAACCGCACCCGGCGGTCGAGTCCCGAAGCAACTGGAGATAGCCGCGCGGGCGGCCGAGATCGCCCTCGAAGCGGGCGCTCTGATCCGCGGCTATTTCGAACGAGGGGTCGCGACCGAATACAAAGGTGACGTTGATCTGGTGACGGAGGCCGATCGCGCGTCAGAGAGGCTGATCACCGAGCGGCTGAGCGCTGCGTTTCCTGATCATGGAATCTACGGCGAGGAAGGGGCGCGGAAGCGGATTGCGAATGAATACCGGTGGTATGTCGATCCACTTGATGGGACAACGAACTTTGCGCATGGATTTCCGGTATTCTGCGTCTCACTCGGTCTTGAACATCGCCCGCCCGGACTGGCTGCCGACGAGGATGGCGAGCTGATTGCCGGAGTGATTTACGATCCCACGCGCGACGAGTTGTTCTCGACCGAAAAAGGACAGGGCACGTGGCTCAATGGGCGCCGGGTGCACGTTTCCGGGACGAAGCATCTTGCCGAAGCGCTGCTGGCGACCGGCTTTCCGAGCAGGAAGCGCCATGACAGCCCGAACATCCATTTCTACCAGGAATTCACCATGCGCTCGCACGGCGTGCGTCGAGCCGGATCGGCGGCGCTGGACCTGGCGTACACGGCGTGCGGGCGAATGGATGGCTTCTGGGAGTTCTACCTCAATCCCTGGGACACCGCTGCCGGGGCCTTGATGGTCATGGAAGCTGGCGGTTCGATCACACGATTCGACGGTACACCATTCCGCCTCGACAGCAGGGAAGTCCTGGCCAGCAACGGGTGGCTGCACGATGAGATGATCGCGCTCTTTGCCGATATGTTTGCGGGAAGGGGGCTTGAACCCATCCCGACTCCGGCGGAATTTGCTGCGGCGCGAGCGAGCCGTTCGAGCTGAAACGCGACTGCGAGCGACGCAACATTCCCAAAGTTATTTTCCGCAGTGCGCGCTTGTTTCAGTGTGCGCGACCCCTGCTAGAATGATCCGTTGTCGCAACACTCGGGCTGAGCTTCAGGCAGGATTTCATCTTGCGGGTCGCCGGATTATGCTGTAGCCGCCGGTGCGCATTTCGCCCCTCCTGAATCTCCGCACGCGACTGGTGTAAACATTTCTACTCCCGAAGAGGAATTTTCATGGCTTACGTGATCGCGGAACCCTGCATCGGCACCAAGGATTCAGCCTGCGTCGATGCGTGTCCGGTGGACTGCATCCATCCTAAGAAAGACGAGGCGAAGCACGCCGAGTCCGACCAGCTCTTCATCGATCCGGTTGAGTGCATCGACTGCGGCGCCTGTGTGCCGGTTTGCCCGGTGTCGGCCATCTTTGCCGCCGACGATGTGCCGGAGAAGTGGCAGAGCTTCACGGAAAAGAACGCAGCATTTTTCGGCCGCTAGACCTCTGTTCTTCAGTCGGGACGCACAGCGGCCTGCTGTGCGTCTAACGCGCACCGCGTCGCATTTCGCGCCCTTTTGCCCGCCCTCACTTCCCCGGCGGAGCAACCCCTTCCCCGGTTAATGCGTCGTAGAGCCCATATTGCTTTCCCCCCGGAAAAGATCGCCTATGAGCCTGACTGCGCAGAAGACTTCGAACAGCAGAGCCACTGGAGTGCTCACTCATGGAACAATTACCAAGGAAAGGTTTGTTCTGATGGCCGGACCGACACAGCCACGACCGGCGAACCAGCACATGCGGCGTAACCCCCCGATCGCCGGGGAGCAGGAGGCGATCGACAAGGCTCGGGAGGGCGACGGCCGCGCTTTTGAGACGCTGTATGCGATGCATAAGCGGCGCGTCTACTCCCTGTGCCTGCGCATGCTGGGCAATGTGGCCGAAGCCGAGGATCTGACCCAGGAGGCGTTCCTCCAGCTCTTTCGCAAGATCGGGACCTTTCGGGGAGATTCGGCTTTCTCCACCTGGCTGCACCGGCTGGCGGTGAATGTGGTGCTGATGCACCTGCGCCGCAAGGGGCTCCCGCAGGTGTCGCTCGAGGAGACGCTGGAGCCCTCCCAGGACGATGGACCGCGGAAAGACATCGGGGCGCGGGATCTGACACTGTCTGGATCGATTGACCGGGTGACTCTGGAGCGCGCGATTGAGAATTTGCCACCTGGATACCGGCTGGTTTTTGTGCTTCACGATGTGGAAGGGTATGAGCATAATGAGATAGCGGAGATGCTCGATTGCTCCATCGGGAACAGCAAGTCGCAGCTGCACAAGGCGCGGATGAAACTGCGGGATCTGCTCAGGACCGGACAGCGCAAGGAGCAGATCGCGTGATTGTCATGCGCGCCGTCGATAAAACCATGACTTGTGCTGAATTCCAGGATGCCCTTCCCGAGTTGTTCGAATCGCAGGCCGATCTCTCCGGTCACGAGCATCTCAGGAATTGCGAGAATTGCGCGGCTCTGGTGCGCGATCTCGAATACATCGCGTCACAGGCCCGGCTGCTGTTGCCGATTCACGATCCCAGCCCCGCGGTTTGGGATAATATTCAGCAGGCGCTGAAGCAGGATAAGCCCGAACCACCGCCAACCGCCAGAAAATAGCGCAGCCCGCTTCGCTTCGCATTCATATAATCAGCAACAGCATGAGCGAGCCGACGCTGTCGCCGGCGGGAATTCCGGCCAATCCTTCCAGAATTGTTCTTACCGGCTTTATGGGCGCAGGCAAGACGACTGTCGGCGCGCTGCTGGCTGAGCGGCTCGGCTGGCGTTTTGTCGATTCGGACTTCCGTGTGGAAGCGGCTGCCGGGATGACGGTCGCGGAGATTTTTGCTCAGCGGGGCGAGGCCGAGTTTCGTGAACTCGAAGCGGCTGCCATCGCGGAGATCGCCAGCAGCGACCAGCTCGTGATGGCGGTGGGCGGCGGCGCGCTTGAAACAGCCGCGACACGGGACCTTCTGGCATCGCTGTCGAATACGCTGATTATCTTTCTGGATGCTCCGCTCGAAACCATGATCGCTCGCTGCGCCAGTCACGCCGATGGCCCGGCGCGGCCGGTGCTCGCGGATCGCGCTCGTCTCGGGGAGCGCTGGAGCCAGCGTCTTCCGTGGTACCGGCAGGCGCATCTTACCATCGGCACGGCCGAGCTTTCGCCGCATGGCGTGGTGGAACGAATCATGCAGAACATCGAAGAATTCAGGCGCGGCCTGAAAAATGAGCACGAAGCCCCACACTCCGCATCCCGCGATCGAGGCAAATTGGGAGTGACCGCGTGACCGCGACCAAACCGATGGACCCCCGCAACATCGTACTGTTCGCCTTTGGTGTGGGCATTGCGCTTTATTTTGCATGGCTGCTGCACGACGTGCTGGTGGTGATTTATGTCAGCGCGCTGTTCGCCGTGGTTCTGATGCCCCTGGTGCGGGGAGTGATGAAGCTGCACATCGGGCGGTGGTCCCCTAGCCGAGGCACGGCTGTGCTGATCATCGTTCTGCTGACGGCGGGAAGCCTGACCGCTTTCTTCGCCTTCGCGCTTCGCCCGGCGTTTAAGGATCTGCGCGAATTCATCCGCGAGTTGCCGCAGCGCGGGCCGCAGTTGTTCGCTCGCATTCAGCAGGTGCCGCTGCTGCGCGAGATGAATATCGATGCCCTGCAGGAAAAAGTCCAGGACATGACCTCGAACGCAGCCAGTTATGCGGTGCGCTTTGCCAGCGACTGGGCGGCGACCATGGCGCGCATCCTGGCCGGCATTGTGCTGACCGTGTATTTCATCCTCGAAGGCGATGAGGCCTACGCGTGGTTTCTCTCGCTGTTTCCGGTCGAACGGCGTTTGCGCCTCGATCAAACGCTGGCGCGCGCCTCGGCGCGGATGGGCCGCTGGCTGCTTGGCCAGGGCACGCTGATGCTCATTCTGGGGCTCTTGAGCGCCATCGTCTTTCGCCTGCTGCACGTCCGTTACGCTTATGCCCTCGGCGTGATCATGGGGCTCTTCAATCTTGTGCCGGTGGCGGGCGCGCTGGTTTCCGTTTCGCTGGTGGTGGTGGTCGCCGCGCTCGACTCCTGGGGCCGCGTGGTGGGAGTGCTCATCTTCTATTTCACTTATCTGCAGATCGAAAACACCTGGCTGACGCCGAAGATCATGCGCACCCAGGTGGACCTGGCGGGATTGACCATCCTCATCGCCCTGCTTATAGGATCGGCGCTGGCGGGCATCATCGGTGCGATGGTCGCGGTTCCCACGGCGGTGCTGATCGCGGTCGTCCTGAAGGAATACGCGGTACACGAAGAGGGCATCATCGAAGAGCCTTATCCGGTGAAAGTGACGCCGCCCATGGTGTAAGCCAGATTCCGGAATGGTAGTCTGGAGCAGAAAGGTCGCAAATGCTCTTTCACGTCACCCTTGAGAAAGCGGAAGATGGTTGGATCGTGGCCCAATGCCCCGCTTTGCCCGGGTGCGTCTCGCAGGGTCGCGATGAAAAGGAAGCACTGGAGAATATTCGCGAAGCGATCACCGCGTGGATGTGGGCTGAAGACCAGAAAGCCACGCGGTTGTTGACGCCTCGAACACCGATTTTCGTTGCCGTTTAACCCATAAGTTTCCAACCTGCCCGTCTCCCGGCTCCGCCCCTGGTATCATAAAGACTGGATCACCCCGCTGATCTTCGCAATCCCTCTCTTTATGTCCTTCTCCTCAGACCATCGCACTGGCCGCGGCCCGGAAACGGTATGGCCGTAACGTCGGCCTCATCCGGCATGGAGCCGGCGATCGTTTCCCGCGATCCGCAGCCGCTCGGAGCCGATGTCGCCCCACACCCGCATCTGCACGCGCCGCGTGCGGGGGAGACCGCGTCGCTGCTGGTCGATTATCGGGAGCTGTTCAAGCCTCGAGTCACTCTGATGGTGACGCTCACCGGATGGGCGGGCTTCTACCTGGGCTCGATGCGGTCGGGCATCAGCAGCCTGCAGCCCGGATTGCTCGACACGCTGATCGGTATTGCGGTGGTATCGTCGGGGGCTTCCGCGCTGAATCAGGCGATTGAACGACGGCTGGACGCGAAGATGATCCGGACCGCGAATCGGCCGATGGCGACGGGGCGGATCGGGTTCGCGCACGGTGTGACGATCGGCCTGCTGGCCATCATGGCGGGAACGCTGTGGCTGACCCACGAGACGAATTTCATAACCGGCGGGCTGACGCTGCTGACGGCGTTTCTTTATGTTGCGGTCTATACGCCGCTGAAGCGCGTGACGACGCTGGCGACGTTCATCGGGGCGTTTCCGGGGGCGATGCCTCCCCTGCTGGGATGGACCGCGGCGCGGGGGGTGATCGAGTGGCAGGGTGTGGCGCTGTTCGCTATTCTCTTCGTCTGGCAGTTCCCGCATTTCATGTCGATTGCGTGGCTCTACCGGGAGGACTACGGGCGGGCGGGGATTCGCATGCTGCCGGTGGCGCAGCCGGATGGATGGTCGACGGCGATTGAAGCGCTGACCTATGCGATCCTGATGATTCCCGCGAGCCTGCTGCCGTTCTGGCTGCACATGGACGGGAAAATTTACGCCGTCGTGGCTCTGGTGCTGGGGCTGATTTATCTCGGCTACACGATTCGCTTTACACGCATCGTGCGGGCGCGCAGCGAAATCGAGTCGCGCATGTTCGCGCGCGATCTGCTGAAGGTAAGCGTGATTTATCTGCCGCTGCTGCTGACGGCGCTGATGCTGAACGCGAGGTAGGGAGTAGGAGACAGGGGACAGGAAAGGTAAGGATGCCTACAGCAGCGACCAGTCCGAAATCGAGTCCGACTCCGAAAGGATCGCTTTCCGCGCCGGTGGCGGCGATTATCGGAGTGAGTATCGTTGCGACGCTGTTTCTCTTCTGGCTGATCTATGTACACCCGGCGTCGGATGCGGCGGCGGTGCGCTACACCTTTCTGCCCAACCTGAATGCGCTGCTGAATGGGTTGAGCGCCATCGCGCTGCTGATTGGTTTCTATTTCATCCGAATGCGGCGCATTGCGGCACACCGCGCCAGCATGATGACGGCGTTTGTTTTCAGTTCTCTCTTTCTGGTTTGCTATATCGCCAACCATGCGCTGCACGGCGATACGCTCTATCCGGTGCATGACCGGGTTTACTACTACGCGTACCTGCCGATCCTGATCAGCCACATTTTTCTGGCGATTGTCGCGCTTCCCGTCGTGCTGATTACGTTCTACCTGGCGCTCTCACGCCGGTTTCCGATCCATCGCAAGGTGGCGCGATTCACCTTCCCGTTGTGGCTGTATGTTTCCGTTACCGGCGTGGTGGTGCGGGTGATGCTGGTGGCGGCGTTCCGTTAGCGCGATGGGACGACCCACACAAGAGCAGCCGAATTCCGCCGACGACGGCACGCGCGCGTTGCTCCGCAGCGGCGGCTGGACGCTGTTTGCCGGCATCGTGGCCGCGATTCTGGCCGCGACGGTTTTTGGCGGGATCAGCCGCCAGGGTCCGCACACCAACTCCGGATGGCTCTCGCTGATGGTGGCCATGTCGTGTCTGCCTTTCGGACTGATGCTCTTTGGGCTGGGCGCGGCGAAATGGCTGCGCAACCGTCGGCTGCGTGTGAGCAGGCGGGATTGAGTCGTCGCGGTTACGGGTATCTGTGCTGGTTCGCAGAACTCTCGCGGCAGTAGCATCCGCGCATCCTCCCAGGATACGCTCGTGAAGGGGATGGGCCACTTTCTGTAAGAGCTCCGGACATCCCCTCTTAACGCGCGACTATTGCTTGTGAGACGGGTTTATAGTTCATACCTGGCAGCCGGGTCATGGCTGGGAAGAATGGCAAAGGTGAGACTGCTTATGAAAATCAAGGGGCAAATGGTTATGCTGGCCGCGCTCAGCGGCTGCCTGCTTCTCTCAACGGCGCGCGCACAGTCCGCGCCTAGCCAGACGGATCAAAGCCAGAGTGCAAACCCGAGTCAGGATCAATACTCGGGCGTCGCTCATCCACCGGCCGATGAGACCATCCAGGCCGACGAAGACGCGCCGGTTCCAGTGACCAAGCCGTCGCCCGCCATTCCCATGCCGGCCACGCCCGCGGTCGCGGCGCAGCCTGCGAATAATGACTACGGCATCGTCGCCTCGGCGCCCGTGAGCGGCAGCTCCCTACGGAAGCGCGCCTGGAACCCGGACGACGACATCGTGAGCTATGTGCCCTCGAATCCCAACGAACTGGCGGCCGGCACGAACATCCGTGTGCGTCTGGCGGACGGCCTCTCGACGACGGAAACTCGTCCCGGCACCTCATTTCGCGCGGTCGTAGACAAGGATGTCTATAAGGAAGGGCGGGTCATCATTCCCGCCGGCGCGGAGATGCGCGGCCGCGTCGTAGCCGTGAGCCAGGGACATCATCTGGGGCCGCACGCGACCATTCGTCTTCGTCCAGAGACCGTGATGTTGCCGGATGGAACCGCATATCACCTCTATGCAGAAGCGGTGCAGTCGAAGGCTCCCGGAACCCGCACCAACGACGAAGGCGGCATTCAGGCCAGCAGCCACTATACGAAGGATGCGATCGAGTATGGAGCGGGGGCGGGCATAGGCGCAGTCGCCGGAGGCGAACTTGGCGGTCCGGTGGGAGTGGGCGTTGGATCGCTGGTGGGCGCGGGCGTTGTCACCGCGCACATGCTGATGTCGCATCCCGCGGCCGCGGATTTACCGCAGGGTTCGACTCTTATCTTCAGCCTCACGGAGCCGATGGCGCTAACTCCGACGAAGAACTAAAACCCACGTTGGAACAAAGCGTTTACTGCATTCTTATTGATTATTTGACTATCATTTAGTGCTTATCCTATCAATAGGCATAAGTGGCTTTTTTCCCGCAACGGTACTTCTGCGAAAGGCGGAGGACTGTACGGCGCATTTTGGCGCTCTGGATCGTTGACGATGCTGCGGCAACTCGCGATACTTCCAGTCATCAGAGCCTGACAGATTGTTCGCCCGGCCGTAGATTCGCTCCTTTCTTCCCTCTGCGTCTTCGTTGGAACCGCACGCCGCCTTCGGGCGGCGCTGAACAAATATAGGGAACACGCTGACGTTCAGCGGGAGAAAAGGCAAAGGATGCGGGTTCCTGGCAGACCGCACTCTTCCCCTCCTCGCTTTTTCCGTCCTGAAAGCGGCGTGCGGTTCCAAAATGCGCAGGAGAGGCATGCGCTGACTCGAGCTCCCAGCGAAACGAAGGTAGCATCGTGGGCAACTAAAGTGCTCCTAGAGGCACGAACCTTTCACTCGCTCATCACGTAGTGGCATAACCTGCCTCAACGCCATTTTCCAAAACTCGGCAAACCGGATATCCTCTGCAAGCCGTCATTATCTTGTGGGGAGAAAGCCCACCTTGTGCTCTGAAGAGCCCGATTGAGGCTGCCCCAACAGGGATGATGGATGTTTTCCACAGAAGAATTTTGCGTTGTCGGCGCGGAATTATCGGACAAGTCTGCGCGTCGCCAGATTACTAAATCGGGATAAGCCTTCAATATTCCCTGCGGATAAACGATTGATCCGCTCAATGGTCACCAATAGGGCAATGGGCAATTCCGCAACTTACTTTTGCGCATCAGTTCTTGACAGCAGTGGATAATATCGCTTAGTCTTTCGAAAATACAGCCTGACAGAATGTTCCGCCGGGCCGGTCGTCCATCCTTCTTTCCCCTGCTCGCTCATTTTGGAGCCGCACGCCGCCTAAGGGTGGCACTGAATCATTGCTGAGAGCACGTTGAAGGTTCAGCGGTTGGAAAAGGTAACGGGATGCGGAACTCTGGCTGACCCACGTCCTTTCTCCCTTTTCCCTGTCCTGAAGGCGGCGTGCGGTTCCGGGCCCCCATTGTTGGTAACCGCTGAAGGGAGACTCCGATGGTGAATAACTGTGCAAACTCAAAGTGTGGCAAGCCCCTGCATTATTTGCGGGAGGGCCGCATTTTCATTTTCGACGTGTCCGGGAGCTCGAGTGAACCGGGCGGGAAGCGCGTGCGGCACCTGGAGCACTACTGGCTCTGCGGAGACTGCTCGCAAACCCTGATGATGGACCAGGACGATCGGGCGGTGATCCGGGTGGTTCCGAAGCTAGCCAGGATTCTGGAGCCCGGGGAGTTGGCTCCCGTCGCCGCTTCCATGCTGGTTTCCTGAAGACAGCGGAGCGGTCGTCCCGCGGAACCCTTGACCACGGTTGCACACTGTTAAGGATTTCCTGCAATCTGGTGGCGGCGCATTATGCACCGCCTCTACGTACCGCCGCCACCCCTGGCTGCTTTCATCCGATGCTTCTGGTATTGGGATGGAGGCGCCCACTCCCCCGGCGTGCCAGCCCCAGGCGCGCCGGGGCCCCAGCCCCATCGGCGCGAGCGCCTGTTACCGAACGGGGAGGCGTCGGTCGTCTTCAATCTGCGCGACGACGCGATGCGCATCTACGATGCGGACGATTCCGGGCGCTTTGCCTCGTGCGGGTTGGCGGGACTAACCGGCGCGAGGATCCATTGCGTCGCCATCGATGCGATTACGGAGGATCGCGTTGTGGGAATCCAGTTTCAGCCCGGCGGGACCTTCCCGTTTTTCGGATTGCCCGCGCGCGAGGTCGCGAACCAGTCCGTACCTCTTGAATGTTTGTGGGGCCGGACGGCAGGCGATATTCGTGAGAAGTTGCTGGCGGCGCCTTCCGCGGACGCGATGTTTGGGATTCTCGAGGACTGTCTTCTGGCGCAGCTGGTTCGGCCGCTCGAACTGCACCCCGCGATTGAATTTGCCAGAAACCACATTTGCGGTGCTCCTCAGTTCGCTACCGTATCCGGAGTGATGGAGCGGATCGGATTGAGCCAGCGCCGATTCATTGAGCTCTTTCACGATCAGATCGGGATTACGCCGAAGGCCTTTTGCCGGGTGCGGCGCTTCCAGCGGGTGTTGCAGCGGGTGCATCGAAAGCAGGCTGTGGACTGGGTGCAGGTGGCGCTGGAGGGCGGGTATTACGACCAGGCGCATTTCATCCACGATTTTCAGGGGTTTTCAGGGCTTACGCCGGGGGCGTATCTGGCGCTGGCGACGGAGCATTTGAATCATGTGCCGATGGCCTGATTCCCCAATGCCCTTCAAGTTTTTACAATCCCTCCAAAGCCGGCGCAGCGACAATAGTTCTCATCCCAGGGAGGGACTTATGTCTCCAGTCAAAGCAATTCCAGACGGCTACCACAGCATTCAGCCCTATCTGCATATCCGCGGTGCGGCGGAGGCCATCGAGTTTTACAAACAGGCGTTCGGTGCGACAGAGATTATGCGCATGCCTCAGGCCGACGGCCGTCTGGGCCACGCTGAGATCCGGATCGGCGATTCGGTTGTGATGCTTGCCGATGAGTTTCCGGAGCGCGGCGTTCACGGTCCGCAGCACTATGGCGGCGCGCCGCTGACCTTCATGTTCTACACGGAGGACTGCGACGCCGTTTATCGGAAGGCGATCTCGGCGGGGGCGAAGAGCGTGCGCGAGCCGGCGGATCAGTTCTACGGCGATCGCATGGCGGGCATCGAGGATCCATTCGGGTTCCAGTGGTACGTGGCCACGCACGTTAAGGACATGTCGCCGGAGGAGATGCAGGCGGCTGCAGCGGAGCAGCCCGCATGACGGCCGCGGAGTTTCGCCGCCTCGCTCTCAGCCTGCCCGAGGTGGAAGAGAGCGCCCACATGGATCACCCGGACTTCCGCGTGGGGGGAAAGATCTTCGCGACGCTCGGGTATCCGGACAAGAACTGGGGGATGGTGAAGCTGTTCCCGGACCAGCAGAAGGAGTTCGTGGCCGCCGATCCGGAGATGTTCGCGCCGGTGAAGGGAGGGTGGGGAAAGAAGGGCTGCACGAATGTGCTGCTGAAGGCGGCGAGCAAAGAGCGGGCGGGGGCGGCGCTGCGGGCTGCGTGGGAGCGGGCCGCGCCGAAGGTGGTGGTGAATCGTCTTACAAAAGCGATAGAATGTAAGACATGATCGGAACGGTAACCTCCAAGGGACAGTTAGTTATACCCGCCGAGATACGCCGCAGCGCAAAAATCTCGGCGGGAACCAGGGTACGGTTCGAATCCATCAGGGGCGGGATCGCAATTTACCCGCAGTATGCAGAGGATATTGAGCGGGCCAGAGGTCTGCTGGCTGGGCTGGGTCTTCCTGCAGACGTGGAGCGTGAAGCCGAGCGCGAGATTGGATGAGGCAGCACGTCCTTGATGCGAACGCCCTCTACCGATTCATCACGGGCGGCAGCGGAGCCGATCTGGTGGCCGGCGTCTTCAGGGAAGCGAAGGAAACCGCCGGCGAGGTGACGATCTCAGTGGTCGCATGGGGCGAGGTCTACTACACACTGATCCGACATATTGGAACCGCGAGGGCGGATCGGGCGCTGGAGCAGACGTTGCAACTGACAGGGTTGCGTCTTGTGCCGGTGGACGACAAGGATGCGCGTAAGGCAGCCGAGTTGAAGGCGAAGTTCAACATTCCGTACGCCGATGCTTTTACGGCGGCTTTGGCCGGCAGCCAGCAAGTCGTTGTTACTGCCGACGTGCGCCATTTCCAGCGCATCCCCAAACTGCGAATTCTCAAACTCCCACGGCATAAGGGTTGAGTCGACTGGCGGCTCAGACTTCGCGGCGGCCTTCGAGGGCGCGGGTCATGGTCACTTCGTCGGCGTATTCGATATCGCTGCCGGCGGGGACGCCGGTGGCGATGCGGGTGATGCGGACGGCATGTTCGCGGCTGGAGGAGCGCAGCAGGTCGGCGAGCCAGCTGGCTGTGGCTTCGCCTTCGACGGTAGGCGAGGTGGCCAGAATGACTTCGTCGAGCTCGCCGCGGCCGGAGCGGGCGAGCAGGTTGCCGGTGCGCAGATGCTCGGGTCCCACGCCGTGGAGCGGGGAGAGCGTGCCGTGCAGCACGTGGAAGACGCCGTTCCAGGAGCGGGTCTTCTCGATGGTCGCGATGTTGGTCGGCTCCTCGACGACGCAGACGAGGCGCTGGTTGCGCGTGGGGCTGGCGCAGTAGAGGCAGGGGTCGACGTTGGTGATGTTGTTGCAGATGGAGCAGAGGCGCAGGCGCTCTTTCACCTCGCGAATGGCGGTGGAGAGGGCCTCGGCGTCTTCGGCATCGGAGCGCAGGATATGGAAGGCGAGCCGCTGGGCGGATTTGTTGCCGACTCCGGGAAGCTTGCGCAGTTCTTCGATGAGGCGCGCCATGGGTTCAGCGAATCTGGATTCGGAGAATCTTGACTCGTGAACTCGTGGCTCCCGTAAGGTTGACAAGCAAGGCCCTTTCTATTTCGCGATGGCGACGGGTTGGGCGGGCACGGCGGCGTTTTCAACGGATAAGGAGCGGCGGGCGCGGACCGCCTGGGCGAGCTCGCCGAGCAGTTGGCGGGTTTCATCCCAGCCGATGCAGGCGTCGGTGATGCTCTGGCCGTAGACGAGCTCGCGGCCGGGAAAGAGCTTCTGGGCGCCGGCGACGAGGTTGCTCTCGATCATGACGCCGATGATGCGGCGATCGCCGCCGGCGATCTGGGCGGCAACATCGCGGCAGACGGCAGGCTGGCGGGTGTGGTCCTTGCCGCTGTTGGCGTGGCTGCAATCGATCATGACGCGAGCCGCCTGGCCGGACTTCTGCAGCAGGGCACAGGTTTCGTCGACCGAAGCGGCGTCGTAGTTGACGGTCTGGCGGCCACCGCGCAGGATGATGTGGCAGTCGGCGTTGCCGGCGGTGAAGAGGATGGCGGACTGGCCGTATTTCGAGTGGCCGAGAAAGGTGTGGGGATGGCCGGCAGAGAGGATGGCCTCGATGGCGATCTGCACGTTGCCGGAGGTGCCGTTTTTGAAGCCGACCGGGCAGGAGAGGCCGGAGGCCAGCTGGCGATGGCCCTGGCTCTCGGTGGTGCGCGCGCCGATCGCTCCCCAGCTGACCAGCTCGGCTAGGTACTGGGGGGAGATCATGTCGAGAAATTCGGTGCCCGCGGGGACGTCCATCTCCGCGAGGTCGATGAGCAGCTTGCGGGCGAGGCGGAGGCCGTCGTTGATGCGGTAGGACTCGTCGAGGAAGGGATCGTTGATCAGGCCCTTCCAGCCGAGAGTGGTGCGGGGCTTCTCGAAATAGACGCGCATGACGATGCGCAGGTCGGCGGCGAACTCCGTCATCGCGTCTTTGAGGCGGCGGGCGTATTCACGGGCGGCCTGGGGGTCGTGGATGGAGCAGGGCCCGGCGACGACCAGCAGGCGGTGGTCGCGCTGATTGAGGATTTCCGCGATTTCTTTGCGCGCATGGAACACGGTGGCCGAGGCGGCCTCGGTGACGGGCAGCTCCTCTTCAAGGAAAACAGGAGGCAAAACGACTTTGGTGGAGCGGATGCGGAGGTCGTCTGTGCGATAGAACATTGGTCTTTTCAGTGTAAGCGAGGGGGTGCGCGGACGTTGCGGAGCCGCCGGGGGGGGGCGGCATTCGAGGTCACTCAAGACGCCTGGCTCTGAGTTCATTGAATCATGCAGCGGATGGCGGGATGAGCAGGCCTCGGGGGCTGAAGCCCATTTGATTTTGGGCCGTTTGCGGCACGACCGAGGTCGTGCCCTGATACAAAACCGCGGGACCATTCTTTGGCGAACTTCTGAGAGGACCTTAGCTCGGACCGGTGCCGTTCTTGTGGCGTTCGTCTTTGTGGGCCTGGAAGTAGGCTTCCTGGGAGATGGAGAGCTGCCGCGCCTCGTCGGTGGCGCTTTGAGCGGCTTCGAGCGCGGTCTTGTGGGAGAAGTCGTAGTTGGGGTCGGAGCCCGCGGCGGCGAGCGCCTGCGGCCATCTCGCGGTGTCTGCGACGAGATCTTTGAGGGCCTTGCGAATGTCGGCGTGGGCTGAGTCGTAGGTGTCGAGGTTATCCTGGAGCTCGTCGCAGAGGCGTGTGAATTCTTCGAGCTTAGCGCGGACCTCGGCTTTCTCCGTCGCGCTTTTGCCTTTGCCGGCGAGGTCTTTGATCGCGTCGAGGCGCTGGTCGATGAACTTGATGTAGAGCTTCACGCGCTCGTTAGGATTGGTTTTGTTGTCGCGAATCTGCTGGATTTCGTCCTCGGAGAGAGGGTCGTTCTGATCCTGGGCGCGCAGTTGAAGGGCGAATCCGGCGGCAAGAACAACGAGCATCAAGCAGGCGATACGGCGTGGCATGGAGCTACCTCTGCGTTACCCACCATATTGGATGCCCCGGGGCTCGGATGCAAGATGGAGGTTAGCATTGTCCCGCTCAATCCATTCGCAGATATGCTCTAAATCCTCGGTTGCGGGTATCGACCAGCGAAGCTGCATCAGGGCTGCAGGAACCGGTCAAGACGCTGGCCCACCTGTTCGTGGGTCAGATACTCGCCGCGCTCCAAAGCTTCCTCGCCACGCCTCACCGCATCAGCGAAGCGGCTTTCCTCGTCGAAATACCGGGCGACGACCTGCCGCACCAGCTCGTCGGGGTTACGGCCCTGCTGAGCGGCGGACTGCGCTAATTTCGCTTCCTGTTCGGGTGTGAAATTTACTTCCATGAGGCTGAGAGTACGAAAAACGCGCGCGTGTGGCAAGGCTGACGAAGGGAAAGGGCACGGCAATCGCGAGAGGCGTGAGGCAATGTCCGACACGCGCTTGCATCGCCGTGACCGCCGTCACCGTTCCGGTTGATCCTGCTTTGCTAGAATTTGCCGTGGAACCCTTCAGCATCACGAAGGCGGACGGCCTTCGATGACCCTTCTTGAAACTATCGGCGCGACCACCGGAGAAGAGATTCAGGTGGATCGACGGCCTAAACTCAAAGACCGCCTCAATCACCACATCACGAGGAGCAAAATGACGGAAATTGCTGGAATTCATGCGCGGGAAGTATTGGATTCACGCGGAAACCCGACGGTCGAGGCCGATGTGGTTCTGGAGAGCGGGGCGATGGGGAGGGCGATTGTGCCCAGCGGCGCGTCAACCGGCGAGCACGAGGCGGTGGAGCTGCGCGACGGCGACAAGAGCCACTACGGGGGCAAGGGCGTGCTGAAGGCGGTCGAGAATATCGAGAGCATTCTGGCGCCGGAGCTGACCGGGATGGACGCGACGAATCAGCGGCTGCTGGACGCGACGATGATTTCGCTCGATGGAACGAACAACAAGGGGCGGCTGGGGGCGAATGCGATACTGGCCGTCTCGATGGCCGCGGCGCGGGCGTCGGCGAATGAGCTGCGGATGCCGCTTTATCGGTATCTGGGCGGCGCGAACGCTTCGGTGCTGCCCACGCCGATGATGAACATCCTGAACGGGGGAGCGCACGCGGACAACAACGTGGATTTCCAGGAATTCATGATCATGCCGGTGGGCGCGGAACGCTTCCCGGATGCGCTGCGCTGGGGCGTGGAGGTGTTTCACACCCTGAAGGGCGTGCTGAAGAAGAAGGGCTACAACACGGCGGTGGGCGACGAAGGTGGGTTTGCACCGTCGCTCAAGTCGAACAGCGAGGCGATTGAGGTGATCCTCGAGGCGATCACGCTGGCTGGATACAAGCCGGGCGAGGACGTGGCGATTGCGCTCGATCCGGCGTCGAGCGAATTTTTCGACAAGGACAAAGGCAGGTACATTTTCAAGAAGTCGGACAAGAGCGAGAAGAGCGCGGAAGAGATGGTCGCGTTCTATGCGGAGTGGGTGCGGCAGTATCCGATCATCTCGCTTGAGGACGGCTTGGCGGAGGACGACTGGGCCGGGTGGAAGGTGCTCACGCATGAGCTGGGGAGCAAGATTCAGCTCGTCGGCGACGATATTTTTGTCACGAATGTGGAGCTGCTGCAGAAGGGGATCGAGGAGAACGTGGGGAACTCGATTCTGATCAAGCTGAACCAGATCGGCACGGTGAGCGAGACCTTCGAGGCGATCGAATTGGCGCGGCGCTATGGATATACGTCAGTGATTTCCCATCGTAGCGGCGAGTCGGAAGACACGTTCATTGCCGATTTTGCGGTGGCGACGGGGGTGGGCCAGATCAAGACCGGGTCGGCTTCGCGCACCGATCGCATCGCGAAATACAACCAGCTGCTGCGGATCGACGAGGAGTTGGGACAGGCAGCGGAATTTCTGGGCCTCGAAGCCGTGAATTTTGGGGATTAGAGCGGGTTAATGTTCAGGCCGCTCTTTACGTACTCCGATTGCCGGAGTGTCGAGGGCGGGATTACTCAGAAGCAGTCTCCATGTCGAGACGTTGGATCCAGCGCCGCGCAGTTGCGGGGTTGGAGGAATGTCCGGAAAGGAGACTTCTGATGCGAAACATAGCCTGGCTGCTTCTGGTGATGACGTTGCCGGTTCTCGCAGCAACCACAACGGCGAAGGCGGGGAGCGGAGCGAATAGTGCGGGGAATGTTACAAGCGAGAACCCGCCGCCTGCGCATCCGGTGACACCGGACCAGGTGTACGAGATTTTGAAGCTGACCGGGACCGACACGCTGAAGCGCGAGATGCTGGACGGCCTGTTGCCACATGTGAAGCAGGCTATGCCTTATATGCCGGCCGATGTGGTGGACGATTTGCGGCGGAGCCTGGGCACGGCGGATTTTGAGGGAGCGATGGTGCGGTCGTTCCAGCAGCATCTCTCGGCGGAGGACGCGGCTGAGATCATCGCGTTTTACCAGACACCTGCCGGCAAGCGCATGATCGCGGTGATGCCGAATATTCTCGACGAAGGGCGAGAAGCGGGATCGGAACTGGGGCAGCAGGTGACGATCGAGGTTGTGGAGCGGCACAGGGATGAGATCGATGCCGCTTCGAAGAGCTATCGCGAGCAGCACCCGGCGGCTGTTCCGCAACAATAACCAGGGGCGAAATTCCGGAGCGGGGTTCGGTTACGGCAATTCGTCCAATACCATTCTGAGGAGTCTTCGTGCCCGTTCCGAAAAAGCCTGTCGTTCTGACCATCCTGGATGGGTGGGGATATCGCCCGGAGACCAAAAACAACGCCATCGCGCTGGCGCGCAAGCCCGTCTACGACAAGCTGCTCCTGGAGTATCCCAACACACTGTTGCACGCGTCGGATCACTTCGTCGGCCTGCCCGACGGCCAGATGGGCAACAGCGAAGTGGGCCATCTGAACATCGGCGCCGGACGCATCGTGCAGATGGACATCACCCGCATCGACGCGCTGATTGCCAGCGGGAAATTTTTCTCGCATCCCACGATCGTTGAAGCCCTCGTGAAAGCGCGGAAGACGCAACTGCATCTGTTTGGCCTGGTTTCGGACGGCGGCGTGCACTCTCACCAGGAGCATCTTTACGCGCTGCTGAAAGCGGCGAAGCAGCAGGGCGTGGAGAAGGTCTTCGTTCACGCTTTTATGGATGGGCGCGACACGCTGCCCACCAGCGGTGCGGGTTATCTGGCGGCGCTCGAGGCAGAAAATGCGGGAATACGGCGGGAAGCTGGCGAGCGTTTCCGGACGCTACTATGCCATGGACCGCGACCGGCGCTGGGAGCGGGAAAAGAAAGCCTTCGACGCGATGGTGAAGGGCCATGCGGAAGGCGGCGCGTATAAGGATGCCATCGCCCGCGTCACGGAGTGCTACAACAACGGCACCACCGACGAATTTATTGTGCCGTTCGTTGTTACAGATGAACATGGGCATCCGAACGGCCTGATCCGCGACGAGGATGTCTGCCTGATGTTCAACTTCCGCGCGGACCGGGCGCGGCAGATCACGCGCGTCCTGGCGCGGAACAGCGGCCTGAGCAAAGAAGCCGGGTGCGAGCTGCCCTCGTGGGAAGAGCTGGATGCGACCATACCGCGGAGCGAAATTCCCAGCCGCCTGCACTACGTATGCATGACGCAGTACGACAAGAATTTCACCCTGCCGATGATCATCCTGCCGGAGTCAATGGAGAACCTGCTGGCGGACATCATGGCGCAGGCGAATCTGCGCAACTTGCGCGTGGCGGAGACGGAAAAGTACGCGCACGTGACGTACTTTTTCAACGGCGGGATCGAGAAGCCGTTTCCCGGCGAGGATCGCATCCTGATTCCGTCGCAAAAGGTGGCAACCTACGACCTTGCTCCGGAGATGTCGGCCGCGGGCATCGCCGACACTGTGATCAAAGCAGTGAACGATAGCGCCTTTGACGTAGTCGTTGTGAATTTCGCGAACGCGGATATGGTCGGCCACTCCGGCAAGCTCGAACCGACGATTAAAGCTGTCGAAACCGTCGACGCCTGTCTGGGGCGGATTTATCAGGCGATGAAGCAGCGCGGAACGGGTGCGTGGCTGATCACCGCCGATCACGGCAACGCCGAGCTGATGGTCGATCCGGTCACAGGCGGCCCGCATACGGCGCACACCACCAACCCGGTCCCGTTCATCTTCGTGAGTGACGACACAAAGCAGTATTCACTGAAGCCGGGCGGATCGCTGCGCGACATTTCTCCGACCATCCTGGGACTGCTGAATCTTGCAGAGCCAAAGCAGATGACGGGTGGAGATCTGCGTAAAAGCAGGGAATAGGCAACAGGGAACAGGGAGTAGTAAAGAGCATCCTCCCCAAAACACGGGCGTGGCGAGCACCGGGGCTAAGTTCAGGATGCCCGCACGCTGCGGCGCCGGCTCTCGATCAGTTTCCGGTAAAGCTCGATAGTCTGATCCGCGATCGCGGTCCAGGAGAATTTTTCCTCCACACGTCTGCGGCCGGCGTCGCCAAACTCCCGCGCCTTCTCCGGGTCCCCGAGCAGAGCCGAGATTTTCGCCGCCAGATCGCGCGAGAATTTTTCCGGATGCAGAGGAAAGCTGGTGACAGGGTCCTGGTCGAAAGGGATCAGGTAGCCAGTAACGCCGTCGACCACCACCTCCAAAATGCCGCCCGTAGCACTGGCGACGACCGGAGCGCGGCAGGCCATCGCCTCCAGGTTGATGATGCCGAAGGGCTCATAGACCGATGGGCAGCAAAAGACGCTGCAGTTGCTGTAGAGCTGGATGGCCTCGGGCTTGGGCAGCATCTTGTCGATCCAGATGACCCGGGGATTCATGGCGCGCGCCCGCTCGATCTTCTCCCGCATCTCGGCTGCGATCTCGGGCGTGTCGGGCGCGCCCGCGCACAATACAACCTGCGTGTTCGGGGCGAGATGAGGAATGGCGTCGACAAGGTGGGTGACGCCTTTTTGCCTGGTGATGCGCCCGACGAACAAGACGTAGGGCTGCGACGGATCGACGCCGTAGGCCGTCAGGGCAGTCGTCTCCGGCGTCTTGCGATATTCGTTCAGATCGATGCCGTTGTAGATCACGTGGATGCGCTCGGGATGGATCTCAGGGTAAGCGCGCAGGATGTCCGCTTTCGTACCCTGCGAAACAGCGATCACCGCGTCGGCATCGAGGATGCCGGTGCGCTCCATCCACGAGCTCATGGCGTAGCCGCTGCCCAGCTGTTCGGCCTTCCAGGCGCGCAGTGGTTCAAGACTGTGCGTGGTCAGCACGAAGGGAATATTAAAGAGCTTTTTCGCGAAGAACCCGGCCATCGAAACATACCAGGTATGCGTGTGCACAACATCGACGCCACCCAGCGACTGCACCTGAGCCAGGTTCAGGCTGAAGGTTTCAAGGGCGGCTTTGAATTTCTCCGGCGGCCCCTCAGTGATCGCCTTCCATGGCTCCGCGCCGCGAACATGAAGGTTGCCCTGGTCCAGGTACTGATCTCCCCAGCAATGAACCTCGACCTCGATCGACCTGGCTAGTTCTCGGCTGAGGTATTCGACGTGGACGCCTGCTCCGCCATAAACATTGGGCGGATATTCTCGAGTCAACAAGCCGACGCGCAAGGAGACCTCCCTGAATCGAGTTCCATCTTAGCGTGGCGGGGGGGAAGAGCAGCAAAAACGGCGCCGCACCGGAACGGAAACCGGCGCGGCGCATGGCATCGAGAGGCAGCAGTCAGGGCAGAATCGGCGTCTCCGGGTGAACCGCAATAGACTCCGGCTGGCTGACTGTGTACGGCGATTCGGGGGCCTCGCTGTATGTGGTCTGCGTTACTGTGAAAACGTGCATATCGTTGCCTGCCTGGTTGATTCCGTACAGGTGGTTGTCGTTATCCCAGAACATCTGGTTGATGTTCTCCGTGGTGAGCAGCGGCGTGTAAGGCGTCGGAGGATTGGCTCCGTTGAAGTGGAAGACCTGCACGCCGTTTGTCCCCGCCACCGCCACCAGCTTGCCCGAGGGCGACACTTTCAAATCGTTGACGTATTGGATCAACGTAGCCGGCATGTTAGCGCTGTTATTGGTCGTGGTCAGGTTGCCCTGGGCGTCCGCGGTAAACGAGGCGAGCTGCGGGTAGTTATTTTGGCATCCCGGTGGATTGGCGGCCTGCAGCACCATCGCCACGTGGTTAATTGGATCGGCGCTCACCAACTCGGGAATGTAGATGCGATAGCCATCGGGCGCGGCGGGCAGCGTCACTGAACCGCTCCCCGAAGTTAAAAGCCCATTGGTGTCGCGCTTGAATGACTGAACGCCAAAGTAAAAGCAGCCATTGTTCGTCGCCGTATAGGCATACAGGTTATCGCCGATGAAGGCCGCGGGAGAAGCAATTCCATTAAACGAACCTGCGCCGCCGTTGACGCTGCCGAGGTAACTCAGCTCACCGGAGCCTTCCTTAATCCGATAGGACTGATAGAAGTTATTGGCGCAGTCACCGTCGAACACCAAGGGGTATAGATCGGTTCCCGTGCGATCAGTAAACAGCGAACCCGCGCTGCCGCAGTCGTCAGGATCGAACTGGGCGTAATCGGTGGAAGTGAGATAATGCAGGGCGCCGCCGGTTCCGATCGCGAAAGTATCGATGTCGGGGACATTGGAATTGATGCCGAAAAGATACTTTCCGTTCGTCGTAAGGAACCCTTCGTTGTCCTGGAAAGGCGATTGTTCAACCGGGGCTAGCCTGCCGTCGGGCGATGCGGAATAGGCTTCGATCTCCGTAGCGCTGGCGTTGGCGGGACGGCTAATGACATAGACATAGGCAACCGAGGGGGCAGAGATTGTGACAGATGTGGAGGCAACCTGAGCGAAGGACGCCGTACAAAAAAGCGCCACGCCCAGGCAAACGACGAGCTTGAGCTTGCTGTTCATCAGGTGTCTCCTTGAAATGAAAGGCCCTGGGGCTCCAGGGCAAAAGCGGAGAGGCTTCTCCCGCGGGTGCATTGCCCGCCTGCGTGCAGAGATTAAGATGCAGAATTGCGGGTAACTGAATAGCTAACGCTAACTCATGCTGTGCCGTGGAGTTAGAAGTCGATGTGCCCTCGAACGGCTTCAACCCACACCGGCCCGCGGTCGCGATTGTAGCCGGGATCGTCGACGTGCTGCTCGTCGAAGGCGAAGAAGAGCCCCCGCCAGGCATGCCATGTGTAGTAGCTCTCGACGATGTTCTCGCGGCCGTAGTTCAGGCGGCCGTCGCCGAGCAGGAAGCCCTGTCCGCCATAAGCCAGGTAGTTCTGGTGGTCCTTCTTGATGGCATTGCTGACGAAGGCGACGCCCAACTTGTCGGCGGGGCGATGCCAGTGCGCGCCGGCGTAATCGCCGGAGACGACGACCGACTGTGCGACCTCGGTATATGCATAGGACTCTTCGTGATCGTCGTTCCAGCCGAAGCGCGTGCCGATGCGAAGGTGCTCCGTGATGTCCTGTTCATTGTTCCAGCTGAAGCCGTACTTCACCGTGCCGAATCGCTCGACGGAGGTGATGTCGGGCGTTGGCGTGAGGCCGGCAAGGTAGTCCTGAACCGCCATCCGGTAGTTGCCCATGTGCGCGGTGTTGGCGAAGGCAAGGATGCGCGTAGTGCCCTTGTGGCCGTGAACGAAAGAGCGACGCAGCTCGAATTCCCAGTTCTGGCCGTGCGCGCGGGAGAAGGCCCAGTCAAGATCGATGCCGTTCGCGATCACGGGCATGGCGAAGATGCCGTAGCGGGCGCTCCAGCTGCGGTCGTCGTATTCGAGCAGGCCGCCCACGGTGTAGCCGCGGGTGTCCGCCGCGTAGTCCCACGCGCCATTGTCATCGATGGTCCAGTTCATGAACTGGAGATGACTGTCGGTGGCAACATCGTTTTGGTCGAAGAAGTCGTTCACCCCCATCTTGCCCACACGGGCTTCAAAGCGGCGCACCGGAACTTCGGTGGCGAGCGAGAATTGATCGCGGTCGGACTCGGTCATTTCGCTCGTGAGGCCGATGGTTTGGTGAATACCTCCGCGCGCGATGTAGGGGGCGGTGCCGAGATTCGGGTTACGAACTACGTCGAGGTTGGTGAAGCCGGCCAGCCCCAGGGCCTCGCCGAGGCCTCGGCCGCCGGCGCTTTCGAAGTCGATGAGCAGATCGGTGTTGTAGCGCAGGTTCCGATGGGGCTGATACCCGAGATAGAGCGTTTCGACCAGCGAGGTTTTGTATTCGCCGGCATTGTCAAGGCTGTTCGGGCCCTGATAGGAAGAATGGAAGCCGGGCTTGCCCTGAAAGATGGTGTTGGTCTGGCCTGAGATCCAGTAGCGAGCCGTCTGGCTGTGCGGGAACATGGTCAGATCGGGGGCGCTGGTGGCTTCAGCGGATGGCTGCTGTGTCTCTGGAATCTCAGCCGCGTTTGGTTGCGCCACCGTCTCTGACCGCTGAAGCTCCGCGTAGTCGTAAATTCCGCCCGTGCTCGTGGCTGCCTTAATCTGTGGCAGCGGGGCGTCCGGCTGGACTGCGGAAGCGATTGATTGCGTCGACTGCCCGCGCACGGTTGTCGCGCAAACGAGCAGCGAGAGGATAAGAATACGACGCTGCAACGCCCCTCCTTTCAGGGCTTGTGACGCAGAAGATGATCTTCGCCGGGGAGTTTTGCAGTCTTGTTACAAAAACGCCCGGGTCGCCCGCAAAACACGAAGCTGCATGACAATCGGAGTACACTAACTCTGGAATCCTTATAGCATACCCCCCTACCATATACGCGCAGACAAGAATGAGTCATACCGAACGGGAAAAGCAAAAGCTGGTGGCACGCATCCACCGCATTCGCGGCCAAGTGGACGCCATCGAGCGTTCCCTGACAACCGGCGACGACTGTGCCGCCCTGCTGATGCTGCTCGCGAATGTACGGGGCGGGGTCAACAGCCTGATGGCGGAGGTGCTGGAAGATCACATCCGCAACCACATGATGGCGGGCGAGAAGCCCTCCATGCCGCCCCCGGAGCTCGCCGAGGATCTGATCGAGCTGGTCCGGGCTTACCTCAAGTGAGGTCCGCGAGCGCCCGGCGATTCATAGTTTCGCGATGCCAGGGTGATAGCATACGACCTCGCGGGGCGAACGAATGGCGCAATACACGCGGATGGATATTCCTGTGAACGCTGGCCCTGGGAACGCGTGGTCCCGAAGGCTGTGGAAACTTGCGAGAATCGCAGTCCTGCTGTTGGCAGCGGGAAGTCTGCTGGGACAGGCCTGGGCGCTGGCGTCTCCCCTGGAGATTTCGCCGAATGTCAGACGAATCTATGTCGAAACCTTCGCGCCCAACCCTGGCGCGGCCCAACTGCGCCAGGACGTTCTGGAGAAATTGAAGGCGAGCCATGATCTGCAGCTCGTCCCTGATCGCGACGCGGCCGACTTCGTCGTAAAGGGCAATGGAGAGACCTGGGTTAAGGGATACGTCTCGAACGATGCCCGAAGCCCGTCCAGCGCGCGGCAGCCCGTGGTCGGTGGTTATCTGTCCCTCGAATTGAAGAACAAGGAAGGGCAGGCACTGTGGTCCTATCTGGTCACGCCCGGCCGCTTCCACTGGAACGGCGTTGAGCAGGACATGGCCGACCGCATTGTCAGGCTGCTGACTGCAGCTATTATGAAGGGCACGCCCGCAAATGCTGCACCGGCGCCGTCCTCTACAACTCAAATATCTCTGGTGGGCGCAGGTGCAACCTTTCCCGCTCCGCTCTACCAGGAGTGGATTCAGTCCTTCGAAGAGCTCCATCCGGAGATTCACATTACGTATCAGGCGGTCGGCTCGGAAGAAGGCATTCAGCTGCTGAAGGCGGGCAAGCTGGATTTCGCGGCTTCCGACGCCGCGCTCACCGATGAGCAAATGAACGCCATGGGCGTGAAGTTCGATCACGTCGCCACGGTCCTCGGCGGTGTGGTTCCCGCATACAATTTGCCCGGTGTGGGGCGCGACCTGCGGTTCACTCCCGAAGTCCTGGCGGGAATTTATCTCGGCAGGATCACCCGCTGGAACGACGCCAGCCTGCGCGCGCTCAACCACGGCGCTTCGTTGCCCGACCAGCCGATCGTCGTGATCCACCGGGAAGAGGGAAGTGGCACCAGCTTTGCGTGGACGAGCTTCCTGAGCGCGACCAGCCCTGAATGGAGGTCCAGGGCAGGAGCCGGGTTCAAGGTTAGCTGGCCGGTGGGCAAGGGCGTGACCGGCAACGAGGGAGTTGCAAACGAGGTGGCGGCGACCCCGGGCGCGATCGGATACATGGAGCTGACGTATGCGATTCGTCACCGGCTCAGCTACGGTCTGGTCAGGAATGCAGCGGGAGCATTTGTACAGGCCAACCTTCCCAGCCTGAGCGCGGCCGCTGGTCGCGCCGCAGCCGCAACAGATTTCCGGGTCTCTCTCGTGAATGCGCCTGGGAAGGATGCGTATCCAATCGCCACGCTCACCTGGCTGCTCGTTCCCAGAGACGGACAACATCGAAAAGCGATCGACAGCCTGCTGAGCTGGATTCTGACTTCCGGGCAAAAGGAGTGCTCAGCGCTCGGTTACGTGCCGCTCCCAAAGGAGCTGGCCGAGAAGGAACTGGCTGAGATCGGGCGATGATTCGAGCCGTCTACGGCCTCAGCTGCGCCAGCCGATGCATGAGCGAGGCACTCAGCGATGCCTGAGCGGCTTCGTCGAGCTTTTGTCCTGCAGCCGTCAGGTAAAAAACGTCAATAGCGGATTCGCCCTCGGTGTCGATCAGCGCTACTTCGATGTTGCAGCGCGAGGCGGCGAAGCTGAGGGCGATTTCGCGCAGCAGTCCTGGAGTGTCCTGGGTAACGATCTGCAGCAGCGTGCTGTGCGACGACGCTTCGTTATCGAATTCGAGCCGGGTTTCAACGCTGACCTTCGGCCGGGCGGGTTTCAGCTTCCGTGATCGCAGCAGCTCCTCGATGGAGATTTTGTGGCAAAGAGCGTCGCGAATATTTGCAAGGAAGCGATCGATTTCCGAATGATTGAGCTCGAGGGTGCGATAGGTGTCGGTGAACTGAAAGCTGTCGACAATGATGCCGGCGGCGTTGGAGAAGGCGTCGGCTTTGACGATGTTCATGCCCCACGCGGAGAGAACGCCGGCCATATCGGCAAAGAGGCCCGCGCGATCCTTTGTCACGAGAGTGATTTCGTTGAGCTGCCGCACCGAGCGGTACGCAAGCTGCACCGGGTTTTCGCCGAGGTCCATCGCCATACGAAAATGCGCGGCAATCTGTTCGGGAGGCCGGAGGCTGAGGTATCTCTGCGGCAGGCCTTCAAGGAAGCCGCGGAGTTCGTCGGTGGGGACGGGCGTTTGCGATGAAGCGCGGCCGGGGCTAACGGCGGGGATGAGCGCTACGATGCGGCTGAAGAAAGCCGGATCCTCGGAGGCGTGGTAGCGAATTTCGTCGACGCTGCGATCGAGAAAATTCGACGCGCTCATGTAAAGCTGCCACAGGCTGTCGGCCTTCCATGGAGTGAGCGCTTCGGGCGAAACCGCGCGAATATCGGCATACGTCATCAGTGTGAGCATCTTCAGTTGCGGTTGCGTCGCGACCTTTTCCGCGAAGGCGCGAACCGTCTCCGCGTCGAAAATGTCGCGGCGCATTGCGGACGACATCTCGAGATGGTTGTGAATGACCCGGCGTACGGTTTCGCGCTCTTCCGAGTCGAGTTCGAGTCGTGCGAAAAGGCTCTCGCTCAGCTCGACGCTGTTGTTGGCATGGTTGCCGGTGCGGCGCGCTTTGCCCGTGTCGTGCATGAGGAGCGCGAGGAAGAAGAGATCGAGGCGATCGATCTCCGGCAGGAGGCCGGCCAGGCGTTTCTCCCACTCGTATTGCGGCTGGCGCAGGCGGTGCACGTTGTCGATGACGTGGAAGGTGTGTTCGTCGACGGTGTAGCGGTGCCAGGTGTCGCGGATGACGAGCGATTCAATTCCGTGAAATTCAGGGATGAGAAGCTCGAGAATGCCGAGCGCGTGCATGGTGCGCAGCGCGTGCGCGGCCCACGGGCCCAGCAACACCTCGCGCAGGCAGTTCCACAGAAATGGGCCTTCGGGCATCTGCACAGCGAGCACGGGGAGCGCGTCGGAAATGCGGTCTTCGGCAGCGTAGCTGAGGCGGTAGCCGTGCTTGGCCATAAAGCCAAAGATCTGCAGGATGCTGTCGGCATCGTTGACGGTGGCGCCCTCGGCGAGATCGAGCCGGCCGTCTTCGAGGAAGAAGTCGGTGCCGGGGATGGGGGCGCGCTTGCGGCGAAATTGTTTGTAAAAGGAACGGCGCGGCGGAGGGACAGCGTCGATCAGCAGCGATGCGCGGCGGAAAACGGTGCGGGCCTGGCGATACCAGGTGCGCATCCAGTAGGCGGGATCGGAGGTGCCCCGGGTTTCGAGGCCGATGGAGCGGGCGGCGGCCTCATCCTGCGCGTGCCAGTCCAGCGTGTTGTCGTCGCGGCCGGAACGGTAGTGAAGAAAACATCGCACCGCGGAGAGAAAGTCGTACGCGGACTCGGGCTCGTCGTGCGTACCGTAGAAGTCGGCGGCCGCGGAACGCGGCCATGCTTTCGATTCCTGAATTGCATTGAGCAGCGTGAGCCATTGCGTAAGGTGGTAGTCGCGCAGGCCGCCAGGACATTCCTTTACATTGGGCTCGACGTGAAAGATGGTGTTGCCGTATTTGGCGTGGCGGGCGCGCGCCATCTCGGCAAGGTTCTGAATCACGGTGTCCCATTCGCGCAGGATGACGGTGGGAAGAATCTCGTTTTCGAACTTCGCATAGAGCTCGCGGCTGCCGGTGAGGTAGCGGCGATCGAGCAGCGAGACCGTGAATTCGAGATTGTCGGGGTGCACCCGCTCGGTCTCTTTCAGTGTGCGGGTGACGGGGCTGGCGCGCAGGCCGATGTCCCACATAGCCTGGGTACAGGCGCGGATCTGGTCGCGATAAGTGGGCTCGACCTTATCGTTGGCGCAGAGAAAAAGAACATCGACGTCGGAGCAGGGGAAAAGCTCGCGGCGGCCAAAGCCGCCCGTGGCCACGAGCGCGATATCGTTCTGAGCGGCGTTCGGTGCGACGCCTTCCCAGAGCTGGCGCAACAGGGTTCCGACGATCTGCGAGCGCCGCCGAATTACAGCCGAGCCGTCGCCATTGCGATCGAAGCTCTGACGCAGCTGCGTGGAGTCGTCCTGATAGCGACTGCGGAGTCGGCCGAGAGTGAGCGGCTCAGGGATCATGACGAGGAACCGGATCCATCAGCGATCCAAACGTGGTCTCCGCACGAACGGGAACGGCGGTGGTGGAACCTGGCGTTCGGACCAGCGAAAGCGGAGCGGGCCCTAAAGCGCGGAAGGGCCCCGCTCGTCGTTGCGGATACGAATGGCGTCGTCGATTTTCGAGACGAAAATTTTGCCGTCGCCGATTTTGCCGGTGCGCGCGGAGGAAAGGATGGCCTGGATCGCCTTGTCGGCCAATTCATCGCGGACCACCATCTCGATTTTTATCTTGGGCAGAAGGTCGACGGTGTATTCGCGGCCGCGGTAGAACTCGGTGTGGCCCTTCTGGCGCCCGTGGCCGCGGGCTTCGAGAATGGTCATGCCTTCGATGCCCGCTTCGAGCAGGGCGTCCTTCACTGCATCCAGCTTGGAGGGTTGAATGACGGCTTCGATCTTTTGCATTAGCGTGCTCGTCCTGCCTCAGTGTGAGTATACGTGGATGATTAGGAACCGAAATCGTAACCTTCTTCGCCGTGCTGTGTTATGTCCAACCCCTCGATTTCTTCGTCGCGGGTAACGCGAAGTCCGACGACCATATCGACAATTTTCAACAATACGAGTGTGCCGGCGATGGAGAGTACCCAGGCAATGGCGACGCCGGCCAGCTGATTCAAGACCTGATGGCCATTGCCTTCAATCCAGCCGGTGGGCTTGCCGTTGCCGTAAACAGGGTTGATGGCGCTCGAGGCGAAGACCCCGGTGAGAATAGCCCCGATGGTGCCGCCGGCGCCGTGGACCCCAAATGCATCGAGCGAATCGTCGTACCCGAACCAGCCCTTAACCGTAGTCACCATCAGGAAGCAGCAGACGCCGGCGATCAACCCGATGACAAGCGCCGACATGGGCTGCACAAAACCGGAAGCCGGCGTAATGGCGACGAGTCCTGCGACCGCGCCGGAGATGGCGCCCAGAGCGCTGGGCTTGCCGTTGCGAATCCACTCGGCGACGCTCCAGCCGATGGCCGCGGCCGCTGTGGCGAAGTGGGTGTTGACGAAGGCGCTGGTGGCAAGGCCGCTGGCATTCACGGCAGAGCCCGCGTTAAATCCGAACCAGCCTACCCAGAGCAGACAGGCGCCGATGAAGCTAAGAACTACCGAGTGCGGCGGCGACGGTTCTTTGGGATAGCCAACCCGCTTCCCCAGATAGAGAGCGCAAACCAGCGCTGAGACGCCCGAGGTGACGTGAACCACGGTGCCGCCGGCGAAGTCGAGACAGGGTATTTTGCCGCCCAGGGAGGCGTTCAGCAGGCCGCCCTTGCCCCAAACCATATGCGCCATCGGCGAGTAGACCACAATGGCCCAGAGGGTCAGAAAGAGGCACATCGCGCTGAATTTCATCCGCTCGGCAAAGGCTCCGGTGATGAGCGCCGGCGTGATGATGGCGAACATGAGCTGGTAAATCATGTAAGTCTGCGCCGGGATGGTGGGAGCGTAATCGGGATCGGGCGCGAGACTAACCCCGTGCATGAAGGCGTTATGCAGGCCGCCAATGAACCAGTTGCCAGTGCCGAAGGCCAGGCTGTAGCTCACCAGCGCCCAGAGCACGGTGATGATGCACATCATCGCGAAGCTTTGCATCATGGTGGCGAGGACGTTTTTGCGCCGAACCAGGCCGCCGTAGAACAGCGCGAGGCCAGGGCCGGTCATCAGCAGCACCAGAGCGGCGCTGGTCAGCATCCACGCATTGTCGCCAGTAGAGACAGCGGGAGCGGCGGGCGTTTGGCCCAACGCTGCGGCAGCGCAAAACAAAGGCAGAACGCAGAGCAACCGAATCGAACGACGAGAGTGCATATACCTCCGTGGTGATCGACGGAAATATGTCACGACGGGGTGACCGGGGGCTGCGGGAAAAAATCCCGAAGCCCGAATGGGCTGGAAACGAACGAAGTACGGAATACCTGGAACCCACTTTTACATATTTTTCGCAATTCGAAAACAGAGAAATTAAAACACCTTTCTCTTTCCCGGCAGCACCGCGTCCGATTCGTCAGGAAACAGCGACGGTCAGTTGTTGGTCCCGCGTCGTTTTCGGATTGGGTCGATGGCCTGCGCGAACGTTTCCCCAGCTACGGCGCCATGGTCGCAGCCCAGAGATTCTCGATGTTCTGAGCCACCAGCCGATTGCCGCGCACGTTCAGGTGGAACCCGTCGAGGGTGATTGCCCCGACGGAGTATGCGGCTTCGGCGGGGGTCAGATCGAAGAGCGGGACGTGTTGGGCAGCGGTCCATCTGCGCAGAGTCGCCTCCGACTGCGCGGAGGGTTCGGGGATCTCGTTGCGAAAAGGGATGAACACGACAGCAAACCGGGCATGCTGGCCAGCGACCAGTGCCTCAAAGGTGTCCAACTCGGCAAGATTGGCACGGATGGTCGCGTCAGCGTTCCGCGCCGCAGCGTCGCCGGCATCCTTCGATGGCGCGATGTGGAAAAACCGCGGCTCGAAGTAGCGTGACCACAACTCCCCCAGCGCGCTGGAAGGGTGGTGCAGCGTGGTGTCCTCGCCGACGTTGCCGATTTCCGCCCGAGGCTGCGACAGGTCCCCGCTATTGAGAACCAGGAGCACTACATCCGACTGGAAAATGCCGCGCGAGCGTGCGTAAGCCAGCTCGTTATCAATGGCCCATGCACTCACAGACGCATTCAGTACCTCCACAGGGCGATGAACAACGGAGGGCAGATCGCGATGAACGATCTCAGAGAAGATTTTCGACTGGTCGATGTGGCTGGTTCCGTAGGTCACCGAATCGCCGATAAACATAATGCGCAATTTGACCGGATCCTTTGCCGGCGGGACGGGGTCCGCCCGCATTCCATAGGCGTTGATGCGGGTGTGACAAAAGAATCGGTAAGCATTCTGATTGGGTTTGAAAAGGTAGGCGCAGGCAGGGTCCGGAGCAATGATCACCGGATTGCCCAGGCCCAGAACGAAACGGAGGGAAAGTTCAGCGGCTGCTACAAGGATCACAAACGCAAGCAGCGTTCTGCCCATCACGCGCAGCCCTCTGGATTCTTTTCCCGAAGATCGATCGGAGATAGCCAAGGTTCCAGTCTAACGGTTGAGGGAGCACGGCGCGGCAGCAGAAAAGTTTGCAGCCGCGCGGCGAACGCTGAAAACAGCAGTGAATGTTGGATATAGTGGATATATGAGCGAGACCTTGCGGGACCGGCGCTTATTCGGCGCGCTCGAGAGCAGCGCAAAAAATCGTGAAAAGGTCCTCGAAGCCAGTTACGGATATGAGCAGCCGGAAGGTGTTTTTCTGACAACAGTCGATGCGGCCATCAACTGGGTCCGAAAAAGCTCGATCTGGCCGATGACCTTTGGCCTTGCCTGCTGCGCAATTGAGATGATGTCGATGGGCGCCTCTCGGTTCGATGTGGCCCGCTTCGGCATGGAGGTTTTCCGCCCCTCGCCACGGCAATCGGATTTGATGGTGATTGCGGGCCGCGTATCCTGGAAGATGGCGCCCGTGATTCGCCGGCTCTATGACCAGATGCCGGAGCCCAAATGGGTGATTTCCATGGGGGCTTGTGCAACTTCGGGCGGGGTCTTCAACAACTACGCTCTGGTGCAGGGAGTGAATCAGGTGATACCGGTCGATGTTTATGTGCCCGGATGCCCCCCCCGGCCCGAGCAACTCTTATATGCCATTACGCTTCTGCAGGAAAAAATCCAGCACGAGCGCGGAAGCTTCAGGCGGGTTCTGAACTTGCAATAGGGATTCCAGTTGTTTACCCTTTAATCGTAACTACCCCCCCCCGCAGCCCATACGGCGGCTGCGCTTTCCCCCTCCACCTGGATTTCTTTGCAGTGGCAACAGAAGCACGAGTTAACGCTTCCGACACTGTGGAGAAGTTCCGATTTTTCTCAGGCAACTGATTGAAATAATTGCCTTCTAAGGAAGTTGATCCTGTGGTAACTTCATTCTCTCGGAAAGATTTGGTTTTGGCTGCCCCCCAGTAGCCTGCGGATCACAAAAGAATCTCTCGGGACCGGCAGTCTTGTGGTTCATTATCAGTAATTTGCGGAGGATAGACGCATGCACTTTCGTCCACTCAGCTCTTCAGGCCGTGCGCTTCTCGTAGGGTGCGCCATGACGCTCGGAGCATCGGCCCTCCTGGGCCAGTCTTCTTCCCCGGCCCCGGCCGGTCCGCCCGCCCCGGCCGATTCGGCGGCATCCCGCATGGATATTTTCGGGGGTTATTCCTATCTAAGCCCGCACGACACCGTGCATACCATGCTGCCGAACGGGACGATAGTGAGCCAGTCCTACTCAGGCGTCAACTACGGCGCCATCGGCAGCTTCGCATATTATTTCAATCGGTATGTCGGTGGCCAGGTTGAGTATGCCAACCATCCGAATGGCACGAATGACGGATTTCAAACAGCTCAGGCTGGAGTTATTTTCCGGTATCCAACCGAAGGCGTCACCGTGTTTGCGCACGGCCTGGCAGGCGGCGCGCGCGTCGGCGGCCCGAATACAGATCCTGCCGGCCCTTTCCACGCCTACAACTGGGGACCCGGTCTAACCGGCGGCGTCGGCCTCGATCTGGAACTTCGCCGCTGGCTCTCCTTCAGAATTGTCCAGGGAGACTACGAGTACATGCATGCGGATTTCGGACCAGAGCCCAACTACGGTGGCCGCGCCAACATCAACGCCCTCCGGCTCAGTACAGGCCTGGTGCTGCATTTGGGCAGCATCGCGCCACCGCCGCCAGTGCAATACGCCTGCACGGTTAACCCCTCCTCCGTTTTCCCAGGCGAGCAGGTCACCGTTACGGGCACCGCCACCAATCTCAATCCGAAGAAACCCGCGAGCTATAGCTGGAGCGGACAGGGAGTCACGGTTGGTGGAACCAATCCCACCGCCACCATCGATACAGGCAGCCTGCAGCCTGGCAGCTACACGGTCACCGGCCACGTCTCCGAAGGACCCAAAGCCGGCCAGTCTGCCGACTGCACCGCGCAGTTTACCGTGAAACAGTTCGAGCCTCCCACTGTAAGTTGCACAGCGAATCCGAGCAACCTCAAGCCTGGTGACAGCGCAACCATCACCGCAGCCGGCGTAAGCCCGCAGAGCCGTCCTCTGACCTACAGCTATTCGGCTTCGGCGGGATCCGTCAACGGAACCGGCAACACCGCTACCCTCTCCACCACCGGCGCGCCTTCAGGCTCGATTACGGTGACCTGCAGCGTGCAGGACGACAAGGGGCAGACGGCCTCGGCGACGACCACAGTCGATGTGGAAGCGCCGCCTCCGCCACCCGCTCCGAAGTCCCAGACGCTCTGCTCGATCCAGTTCGATAAGGACAAGCGTCGTCCGGCGCGTGTGGACAACGAAGCCAAAGCGTGCCTGGACGATGTGGCGCTGAACGCTCAGCAGAAGGCGGATGCCTCCGTGGTGGTTGTCGGCAATGCAGCTCCGGCGCCGGCTCCGAAGGGCAGACACCACGCGAAGATGCCGACTGCCGCGGATCTGGCGGCACAGCGGGCGGTCAACACCAAGGCCTACCTGGTAACGGAGAAGGGCATCGATGCCAGCCGTATCCAGGTGAGGACGGGCACCAACGGCCAGAACGAGGTAGAGGATTACCTGGTTCCGGCAGGCGCGAACTTCGACAACGACGTGCCAGGCACGACCCCTGTCGATGAAAACGCCGTCAAGGCCCAGCCTCGCAAGGCTGTCCCGATGCACCGCCACCACCACAAGGCGGCGGCAAAACCTGCGGCTCAGTAATCGAGCCTGCCCCAACCCGACAGGGCTGACCGGAAATTCCGGTCGGCCCTGTTTTATTTCGCCCTCAGTGCGCAGCTCACGTGCTCGCGCGCTGTTGGCAACTGTGGGGCAGTCACGGCTACGAGCAGCCGGCCGCCCGCCCAAACCAGATAGCATTGACCATGGCTGGCTTGCGCAGGCCCTCCGTTCCTTGGTCTCGCCGGATCAACGTAATTGGGAAATGATGAAGAGGACTCAACTCGTTTTTTTCCTCACGGCTTTCGCGGCTCTCCTGCCCTGTTTGCCCGGTCAAACGGCTCACCAGGCGAATGCCCCCTGGACTCCCGTGGGCCCCGACGGAGGCGACGCGCGCCGCTTCGCCTTCAGCCCGCGCGATGCCAGCCGCATCTACGTCGGAACGACAGACAGCTGGATCTACGTCTCCTCCGATGGAGGCTCTTCGTGGTCGAGGCTGGCAAAACTGGGCACGCAGGACGACCTTGTTGTGGACAGCCTGGTGGTCGACCGGTCAGACCCTCGCACTCTCTATGCCGGGGTATGGGTAACGGATCGCACCGACGGTGGCATTTACATCAGCCACGATCAGGGCCGCACCTGGAGCGAGGCCCCCGACATGCACGGCCAATCGGTACGGGCGCTCGCCCAGGCGCAGTCCAACCCGCGCGTCCTGATAGCCGGGACTCTCAGCGGTGTTTATCGCACCGAGGACAAGGGACAGCACTGGCGCGAGATAAGCCCGGGCGGCAATGAAATTCACGAGGTGGAATCGATTGCCATCGACCCCTACGATCCGGAAATTATCTACGCAGGAACCTGGCATCTTCCCTGGAAAACCAACGACGGTGGAGCGCACTGGAATAACATCCGGCAGGGTGTGATCGACGATTCGGATGTGTTCTCGATGATCGTCGATCCCTCTCGGCCCAGCGTGATGTTCCTGAGCGCCTGCTCGGGAATCTATAAGAGCGTCAATTTCGGTTACGAATTTCGCAAAGTGCAGGGGATTCCGTCGACTGCCCGGCGCACGCGCTCGCTCCGCATGGATCCGGCGGACCGGAACACTGTGTATGCCGGTACCACCGAGGGTCTCTACAAAACCCAGGATGGCGGCGAGAACTGGACACGGACGACCGGCCCCGACGTAATCGTCAACGACGTCTACGTCGACCCTGGCAATCCCAGGCACGTTCTTCTGGCGACGGATCGCAGCGGGGTGCTGGCCAGCGAGGACGGCGGCGCCGCCTTCGAAGATTCCAGCACCGGATTTTCGCAGCGCCAGGTCGCGGCTCTCCTTCTCGACGTGAAAAATCCCGGCACCCTCTATGCCGGCGTCATCAACGATAAGACCTTCGGCGGGGTCTTCATCAGCAGCGATCAGGGCAGGACCTGGAAGCAGCAGAGCGAAGGACTGCGCGGCCGCGACGTATTTTCGCTGGCGCAGAACAACGACGGCACACTGCTGGCTGGAACCAACAATGGAATTTTCCGCTGGGATGGAAGCTCCTGGATCCTCGCTGAAACGGCCCCCGCCGACACGGTGGTCGCGACCCCGGATCCGCCGCCAGCTCCAGCAAAAGAGAGTTCGAGTCCGAGCTCGCGCGGAAGAAAGAAACATCCCGATCATCCAGCCCCGGCCGCCACGACCGTGGATCCTCCCGCGAGGCTTGCAGGACGGGTGACCGCCCTGTTTTTCGCGGGCGACACGTGGTATGCCGCAACCGCCCACGGAGTCTTTCGCAGCGCCGGCGGCGCAGAATCATGGACGCACGTCCTGCCTTCCAAAAATTCCGGGGTCAATGGGGATTACCTGACCATTGCCGCTGACGGAGAGAACGTCTTCATCGGCAGCCGCGAAAGCATCATGGTCTCGACCGATGCCGGTGCAACCTGGCAGGCGGCGAAAATTCCCCCTGGGCTCACGGTTCTGGCAACTCTCGCACTGACTCCCGACGGAACGCTGTGGGCCGGCGGCCGTGAAGGGGTCTTCTATTCTCAGGATCGAGGCAATTCCTGGAAGCCCCTGAAGCGTCTGCCGGTGGTCGCCGTCAACGGACTCAGCTGGGATCCGTCCGTCAATCATCTGATTGTCACCTCGGCGGAAGGGACGCTGGTATATGCCGTCGATCCACGCGACCAGTCATGGATCTGGTGGAACACCGGATGGACCGTGCATGCGGTGGCCTCGCTCCATGGGCGCCTGGCCGCAGCTTCGCTCTACAGCGGCGTGGTGGTTCAGCCGGCGGACGAGACCGCAAAGGCCGGTAACGGCGTCCAGGACGCGCGAAAATAGCCGTGGCATTCTCGCTGCGCCCCGTACTGACTGACGATTTCGCGGCACTGTATGCACTCGATCAAGCCTGCTTCCCGCCGGGCATTGCCTGGTCCAGGGCGGAGCTGAAGTATTTCCTCAAGTACCCCGGCAATATCGGCGTTATTGCGGAAGACAACGCGCAACACATCGCAGGATTTGCCATCGCCGGAAAGCAGATGCGAAAGGGAGCAGTTCTCGGACGCCTGATCACCATCGATGTCGAGGCCTCACAGCGGCGGCGTGGCGTGGGTCACATCCTGCTTGAGGAGATCGAGAGGCAGCTGCGCGAAGCTGGAGCGACGGCGGTGCTCCTCGAAGTCGCGGTGGACAACGCGGCAGCGCAGACCTTCTATGAGCACCATGGTTTCGTGCGCACGGGCCGCATTCCCGGCTACTATCTCGGCCGCATCGACGCGCTGGCGATGGAAAAGCCGCTGTGATGGCGGTCTGCGGCGCGCTTCGACGCCGGCGTGTGACTGCGCGACTACAATAAGAACAATGCTTCGCTTCAGGCGGATTGTCGCGGTGTGGATCGCCGGACTCGCTTGCGCCTCCGCGCTCACCTTCGCTCAGGCCGTCAAGGATCTGCCCAAACCCACCGACTACGTGAGCGACTACGCGCACGTGATGTCAGCCCAGGCCATCGACCAGTTGAACCACCTGTGCGGCGAAGTGGATCACGAAGCCCACGCGCAGATAGCTGTCGTGACCATCGATACGACCAACGGAGAGGAGATCCAGCAATACTCGGTTGAGCTGGAAGACGCATGGAAGGTCGGCCCGAAGGGTAGCGACCGAGGGGTGATCGTCCTGCTCGCCGTGAAGGACCGGAAGCGGTGGATCGAAACCGGCTACGGCCTGGAGGGCATTCTGCCCGATGGCAAAGTCGGCGAGATCGGCCGCCAGATGGTGCCGATGCTGCGCAACAACGACTTCGACGGCGCCGTGACCCTGGCGGTCGACGAAATTTCCCAGATCATCGCGCAGGACGCCGGCGTCAAGCTGGAGCCCCTGACCCGCTGGGGCGCGCAGCAGCAGCAACCCCATGCCACAGCAGGCCAGATCATCGGCGGAATCATCTTTCTAATTCTCGTCGTCATTTTTCTGATCTGGGCCGGTGGCTCCGGCCTGCTCGGTTTTCTGCTGGGCATGTTCTTCGGCGGGGGACGCTGGGGAGGCGGCGGCGGATTTGGCGGTGGATTCGGCGGTGGCGGTGGATTTGGTGGTGGCGGTGATAGCGCCAGTGGTTTTGGCGGCTTCGGCGGCGGCAGCACCGGCGGCGGCGGAGCTGGAGGAAGCTGGTAGAACTGAGCTGGTAGACCTGACTGTTAAGATCGATTCGGATTTCCGAGGGAGATTAGCAAGATGATGCGTCGTGGCCTGTGGATCGCGTTAGCTGTGGTGGCGGTGATTGTGTTTGCCGGGCTGCTGGTCTTCGGCAGCTTTGTGAGCGCGCAGAAGCAAATGGTGACGAAACAGGAAGCCGTCGCGGCGCAGTGGTCGAACGTGCAGGCGCAGTTGCAGCGGCGCGCCGACCTGATTCCGAACCTCGTGGCCACCGTGAAGGGTTACGCTACGCACGAAGAGACCGTCTTTGCCGACGTCGATAAGGCGCGCGAATCCCTGCTGGCAGCTCACGATCCTAAGAGCCAGATCCAGGCCAACGGACAGCTCGACGGAGCACTCGGACGATTGCTCGCGATCTCTGAGAACTATCCCAACCTCAAGGCGAATGAGAATTTCCTCCAGCTGCAGGACCAGCTCGAAGGCACCGAGAATCGTATTGCTGTCGAGCGCGAGCGGTACAACGCCGCGATACGCGACTACAACACTTTCATCGAGCAAATCCCGAACAACATCTGGGCGCATCTTGCGGGTTTCCATCGCAACGACGCTTACTTTGAGGCCACGCCCGCTTCGCAGGCAGCGCCCCAGGTGCATTTCTAAGGGGGATTAGATCGCAGCAGCCACCTACCCGGCGATCAGAATCCGCAGATCGCGGAGGTTATTGCCGGTAGGGCCCGTCACGATCGAATCTCCGAGCGAGGTGAACAGCGTGCAAGAGTCGAATCGAGCCAGGGTAGCCTCGGGATCGAAGCTGTAGCTGCGCGCGCGGGCGATGGTAGTGGGATCGGCGATCGCCCCAGCCGCCGGGCTGTTGCCGTCGATGCCGTCCGATCCGGCGCTGAGCACAGCCAGCCGCTCGCCGCCGTAGTGCGCCAGGTCAAGAGCCGCCTCCAGCACAAACTGCTGGTTGCGGCCGCCGCATCCTGGATTCCTGCCTAAATTCACCGTAACTTCGCCGCTCGACAAAAGGCACAGCCGTGCGTGCTCCTTACGCAGCTCATGAAAACGCGCAAGCAGGTATTTCGCCGCTTCGGCGTAATCCCAGTCGTCGCAGGTATTGTCGATCACGACTTTATAACCGAGTGCCTGGGCGTGATCGCGCGCGGCGTTGACGAAGTCATGATTCGAAAGCAGCGTATCGAATTGCGCATGTTGAAAGGCGTTCACCACGCCCTGCCCTTCGTTGTCTGCCCGCGCCGAGGATCGCTCCGTCTTCTCCAGCCTCTCGAAGTATTCCCTCACTGCGGGAGGGAACTTCTCCATCAGATGAAAACGTTCGAGGATCTCCTCGCATTCGGCCAGGGTCGAATAATCCGGGAGTGTGGGCGATGAGGCTACAGCTGCCAGATCCTTCAAAGGAACATCCGCCAGCAGCAGCGAAAGCTTTTCCGCGGCGGGTGCGGCCAGTGCGAGCCGGCCGCCCTTCACCGCGGAAAAGTATTTCCGCACCGTGTTGATCTCTGTAATGGTGGCGCCACTAGCTACAAGCGTCTCGTGGAACGCGATCGTGTCGTCGAGGCTGATTTTGCGATCCCGAGGAAACTCCAGCATTGCCGAGCCGCCGCCGCTGATCAGGAAAAAAATGAAGGTTGTCTTCCGGGCGTCCTTGAGCAACGCCAGCGCTGCCCGCGCCGCGGCGAAGGAGTCCTCATTCGGCAGCGGATGTCCTCCGTCGAAGTAGCGGATATGCCGGTTGCGCTTCTTCGGAACATCCGGGGCGGAGCACACTCCCCGTAAATGCGTCTTCGGAGGAAGCCGCTCCAGCAGAGCATCCAGCATGGTCAGTGCGGCCTTGCCAAATGCGATAACGAAGATTTCCTTGAAGCCGTCCATCGGCTGCGAGATCGCCGGCAGCCGTGGCGAGGGATGGCGAACCAGCGTCTTGCCTTCGAAGTGGAGATGCCGATCAAACGCCTGCGGGATATCGCAGGCCTCCAGAGCCTTATCGAAGATTTCCCTCGCTACAGCGTGCAGTTCTTCGAGCGCGATCATTGGCTGGCGAGGAGGGGGAAACGGCGTTGCGCCCATGCGCGGATGGCTTGCCTCACGTCTTCCAGCTTACTCGCAAAGAAATGATCCGCCCCGGAAATCCAGACAAGATCCTTCGGCTCCTCGGCCAGCGTGACAGCCGCTTCGACCTCAGCAATCGGGCCGTATTGGTCGTGGTCGCCGCTTACGAAGAGCTTGGGCCGCGAGCATTTGCGCAGAAAGTCGTACCGGTAGTCACGCCCTTCGGCATGCGTAGGAAGCCCCAGCGCAACCAGACCCGCGACCCGCGGATCGCCGCAGCACGCGCGGAGCCCGACATACGATCCAAATGAAAAACCGGCAAAAAGAATCGGCACGCCAAATTCCCGTTCCAGCCAGCCGAGCGCGGCGCGCACATCTTCCTGCTCTCCCTCGCCGTCATCGTGCTCCCCGTCGCTCAATTCCGTTCCGCGAAAATTGAATCGCAATACAGGCAGCCCGAAGCTCTGGAAGGCCTTCATCGCGTGATAAACAACCTTGTTGTGCATCGTCCCGCCGCCCAGCGGATGTGGATGGCAGACCAGCGCGGCATATGGCGCGTCCAGCGCTCCGGCATTCAACAGCGCCTCCAGCTTTCCCGCGGGACCGCGCAGATCGTCCACCGTTCGCAAAATCGCCGAGCCAGAGTGAGACTCCGTCATCTGCACTCATTGTACGAAGCCCGTTTTTCGCGAAGGCTGCTCGCGTATTCTGGTGCTTCCCTATGCCCCTCGACCCAATTCAATTGACGCGGCAACTCGTGGACATCGAGTCCATCACCTACAACGAGGGCGCGGTGGGCGCATTTCTGGCGGATTTCCTGGCTGGCCGCGGCTTCTCGGTCGAGAAAATGCCTGTCGCACAGAACGCGGAAAGCCGCTCGACCACTGAGCGCTTCAATGTTTATGCTTGCCAGCGCGGTCACACGCCCGATGTGGTGTTTTCAACCCACATGGATACCGTCCCCCCCTTCATTCCATCGCGCGAGGACGGCGAATTCATCTATGGGCGCGGCTCCTGCGATGCAAAGGGCATCATCGCCGCGCAGGTAGCCGCCGCCGAAAAGCTGCGCGACCAGGGAATCAGCGCAGGCCTCCTGTTCGTGGTCGGCGAGGAGCGCGACTCTGCGGGCGCCAAAACCGCAAACCAGCATCCGCGCGGCAGCCGGTTTCTCATCAACGGCGAGCCCACCGGCAACCGCATCGCGCTGGCGTCGAAAGGCGCGCTTCGCGCCGTGATCCGCGCCACCGGCAAAATGGCTCACTCCGCCTATCCGGAGCTCGGCGAAAGCGCCACCCACAAGATAATCGAAGCCCTGCACCGCATTCTGGCCATCCCGCTGCCATCCCTCGACGACGTCGGTCCGAGCACGCTGAACATAGGCTCGATCAGCGGCGGCCACGCTCCCAACGTAATCGCCGATCACGCCGAAGCGCAGATCCTGGTCCGCCTCGTGGGGCCGTCGGAGGAGACGCGACACGCGATCGAACAGGCAGTCGAAGGCCTGGCAACCGTCGACTTCACCCTCGAAATTCCATTCAAGCGCCTGCGGTCAGTCGAGGGCGTCCCCACAATGATCGCAGCCTTCACCACAGACGTTCCCTGGCTCACGAACTGGGGCGAGCCTGTGCTCATGGGCCCAGGTTCGATCCACGTCGCGCACACGCCTGACGAAAAGCTGGCGAAGCAGGAACTGCTCAACGCCGTCGACCTCTATGTGGACATCGCCCGCCGGCTCTTGACCGCGCCTCGCTGAAGCTCCAGGCTGGAGTTATGGCTCAGCCGTCCGGCACTCTGCTCGAACCGCGCAACACCCTCGACAAAGCCGCTTCCTCCTACCTGCGCTCCGCGATGCATCAGCCCGTCTACTGGCAGGAATGGGGCGAGCCTGCATTCGCTCTCGCCGCGCAGGCCGAGAAGCCAATCCTGCTGGACGTGGGTGCGGTGTGGTGCCACTGGTGTCATGTAATGGATCGCGAATCCTACGAAGACGCCGCAATGGCCGCGACCATCAACGAGCATTTCATCGCCATTAAGGTGGATCGCGACGAGCGCCCTGACGTTGACGCACGCTACCAGGCCGCGGTTCAGGCCATCAGCGGTCAGGGCGGCTGGCCGCTCACTGCGATTCTTACTTCCGACGGCCGCCCGTTTTTCGCGGGCACTTACTTCCCCCGTGAAGATCGCTACGGCCGCCCAGGCTTCGAGCGCGTGCTGCTGACTCTGGCCAATGCCTGGAAGGCCCGCCGCGAAGAGGTCCTCGAGTCGGCATCGAGTGTGATCGCCGCCATCGAGCACGGCGAAACCTTCTCCGCCCGCGGCGATTCTCTTTCGCTGAGTATCGTCGACAAGCTCGTCCAGAGTGCGGTGTCTCAGTTCGATCCCCGCAACGGCGGCTTCGGTTCGCAGCCCAAGTTTCCCCATCCTTCCATGCTTGACCTGCTCATCGATGTGGCGGCGCGCACCGGCAATCAGGCCGCCGGGCAAGCCGTCACCGTCACGCTCACAAAGATGGCGCGCGGCGGCGTCTACGATCAGCTTGCTGGCGGATTCCATCGCTATTCCGTCGATGAGCGCTGGGTCGTCCCGCATTTCGAGAAGATGCTCTACGACAACGCCGGTCTGCTCGGCAACCACGTTCATGCATTCCAGACCTTCGTCGACCCAGAGTTTGCGGCCGTTGCGAAGGACATCATGCGCTGGATGAATGAGTGGCTGAGCGACCAGCAGCGCGGCGGGTTTTATGCGTCGCAGGACGCCGACATTTCGCTCGATGACGATGGCGATTACTTCACCTGGACGCGCGAAGAAGCTGCGGCGGTCCTTACGCCCGAGGAGCTGAGCGTCGCGGAGTTGTACTACGACATCGGCGAACTCGGCGACATGCACCACAATCCAAAGAAGAATGTGCTCCATCGCAATTTCTCCATTGGTGAAGTCGCCGAGCGCTTGAAACGCAACATTCCCGGCGTCGAGCGCGATCTGGCCTCCGCAAAAAGCAAGCTATACGCCGCGCGGGTCCAGCGCCCCACGCCCTTCATCGACAAGACCATCTACACCGGATGGAATGCTCTTGCCATTTCGGCATATCTGGATGCAGCTCGCGTTCTCGACCTCGACGAACCGCGCGCCTTTGCCCTGCGCACACTCGATCGCATTCTTCACGAGGGTTGGGATCAGCGCGCCGGCCTCGCGCACGTCATTGCCTACCCCGAGCCGGAAACCACAGCGCGGCGAATCCCAGCCGTACTGGACGACTATGCCCTGCTGGCGCACGCCTGTGTCGATGCCTGGGAGGCGACCGGAGAATTGCGCTACTACGAGGCGGCTATGGCACTGGCCGAGACAATGGTCGAGCGCTTTCACGATCCCGAACACGGGGGCTTTTTCGACACCGAAAAGGCCGGCGCCGACAAGCTGGGTGCTCTCGCAGCCCGTCGCAAGCCCATGCAGGATTCCCCAACCCCGGCAGGCAACTCAACCGCCGCGGCAGTCCTCCTGCGCCTCGAAGCCCTGAGCGGACGCGAGGATTTCCGCGCCAAAGCCGAAGACACCCTGGCCGCTTTCGCGGGAGTCATCGAGCACTACGGCCTCTACGCCGGCAGCTACGGGCTGGCGCTGGAACGGCTCCTCCTGCCGCCGATCCAGGTCGCGATCGTTGGAGAGGGCGCGGGCGCCCGGCAGCTCGCGGCCATCGCCAATGCGCGCTACGCCGTGAACAAGGCCGTCATCTCCCTCAGCACCGCCCAGGTCGCGTCCGCTGAACTGCCCCCAGTGCTGCGGGAGACGCTCCCACATCTACCCGGTTTGGCGTCCTCAAGCTCGCCTGCGGTCGCATTGGTCTGCCGTGGAACATCGTGCCTGCCCCCTGCCCGGACCGCCGACGAACTGATCGAGCAAATCAATTCGACTGTGTAAGCGCGGGCACGCAAGTTCCATGCGTAACCTACAGCACCCCCACCGTGCCTGTCACAGTGCGCGCGTTGCTGCTATCCTTCATGGGATAAATTCGATTTTGCGGAGAGCGTGTCATGGCGAAGAGCATTAACAAAGCCACCCTGATTGGAAATGTGGGCAAGGACCCCGAGGTAAAATTCCTGCCCAGCGGCGCAGCCGTGGCCAATTTCACACTGGCCACTTCGGAGCGCTTCAAGGACAAGGGCGGCGAATTCCAGGAACGCACCGAGTGGCACAACCTGGTCGCCTTCCAGCGCCTCGCGGAGATCGTTCGCGACTATGTGAAGAAAGGTTCGAAGCTGTACGTCGAAGGGCGCATTCAGACGCGGTCCTGGGACGATAAGGACAACCAGAAGCATTACAAAACGGAGATCGTGGTGAACGATCTGGTGCTGCTCTCCGGCCGCGGCGAAGGAGGCGAATCAGGCGGATATTCCCGTTCCTCCAGCTCCTCGTCCAGTTCGCCTTACGATCAACGGCCTCCGGCGCATGCCGACGAACTCGTCCAGTCCACCGAGATCACCGACGACGACATCCCGTTCTGAAACACGCTTTCCTCCCCCTGGAGGACACACCATGAAGATCGGCTTTTGCAGCTGCGCGATGCTCGGCTTTGTGGTCGTATGCGCGGCGGTGGATCTTTCAGGCCAGGATACCCAGCAGGCGAGTGCCGCTCAATCCGTCCAGTCTCTGGTAAAGCAGCACGATGCCTGGGGATCGAGAATCTCGACTCCCGGCGCGTCGCTTCAGGCGAAAGAGGCTGGCCGCGACGGTGCCGCGATTCGGTACAACCTCTACGCCTCAGGCTTGCCCACCGACCGCCTCTACAGCATCGTCAGCTGGCCTGTCACCCAGGGTCAGCCGTCCACGATGCTGGAAGGCGCCAGCCTCGGCAAGGACGGAGTTGTCAGCTGCACAGGGCGTCAGGAAGGCGAGTGCAACGATCCTTCGAGTGAAGACCACGGAATTGTGGACCTGGCGTTCGATCCGGCGAAGGGGGAGCCGTTTCGTCTTGCCCTCGTCTCCGGCGACCAGCGCGCTGCCGTGGTAATCGTTCCAGATCCGATCGTCGGCAAGGATAAGGAGTGCACGCTGAATGCCGTGCGCCTCATGGCTCATTTCGAGGTCGCTTACCTCACCGGAAGCGGCTATTCGCCCGGCACCCAGGCGTCGTTCGAGAGCCAGTCCCCGAAAGAAAAGCATTCGATCACCACCAGCGTTGACGGTAAAGGAGACGTTCGCTTCGCGCTGCTGCCCTTTGTTGCCGGGCACACGAGGGGAACCATGAGAATCAAAGGCGTAGGAATGGGTTGCTCCCCGTCGCTCCAATTCGACTGGGGCCAATAGGTCAACGCAGCCCGCCGCTGCTAAAACTCGCTCCGGGAAACCCATGCGCCACCCACCGCCTCCTATCCAGCAGGAGGCCTCTCATGGTTGCCCTTACCGCTCTCGTTCTCGTCCTTCTGCTTGCCGGCCTTTTCTATCTCTTTCGCGCCATGGGGACCATGGGCCAGCAACCCTCGCCCCACGAGCGCAGCAAACACACGGCCAGCGAAGGGCATCCGTCCGGCCCGCGCGCCAGCGGGCTGGACTAACCTATTTTCTCACCGAGACCGGCACCAGTCGCGCCTGGACGCTCTGATCTGCAGCCTGGTTCAGCATTTGTTTCGCCTCTGCCAGCGTTGTTCCGTTCGGCACCGGACGGAAATCCGACCGCGCCTCCCGCTGATCCTTGCTGACTGTCTTCAGCATCAGCACCTTCCCCTGGATATGGACCTCCACCAGGTCCGTCTTCCAGTGCGCCGGGCTCACGCGTACGCGATGAATCTCGAAGGTGCCGCCCTTATCCACGTGGCCGAGAAGCCCATAGCCGAAGTCGACGCGTTCAGCCAAAACGCCACGCATGTCGATCATCCGCTTCAGCCGCGTATCGACGGTGAGGGTGCCGGCGAGCGCGTGGACGATGCGCGCCTCGTAACTCGACGGCGAAAATTGCGGATCGGGCCGGAAAGCGATGAGGACCAGTTCGTCCGCGGGCGCGTTCTGATTCACGCCGCCCTGATATTCAAAGACGAACGCTTTCGGCAGCATCTCTATGACCCCTGCGAGCCGCGCTTCATCTTCCTCGTGCGCATGGCGCACGCGCGCAACCTCCCCGGGATCGTGAATATATCGATCCAGCCGCTTATCTTCTCTTTGCTGCTGGGCCTCGTCGAGCGGTGCGCCGCCCTCGGACAGCACACGGAAGACCGGACCGTTGTCGGTTTCCACCTGCTCGCGCACCAGATTCTCCGCAGCCGATACGCATTCGCTGCGGTATTCCCAATGGCTGTCTCTTTCGCGGTCCTGCAGTTCGTTGTAGATGACCTCCCGCACCAGATCGCGTGCGGCCTCCGCGCTGTGTTGCTGCGCGGCAGTTAAAGACTGCTGAGCGCAAAGGGGCGAGGCTACCGCGGCAATGATAGCGACAGCAGCAATACGTCCGGATGCGGACATCGTTCCTCCAGGGGTCGAGGGGGATTGTGATCCGATTCCAGAATGGCGGAGTTGCATTGCATTTCGGGTAAACGGCCGGGAACATTTAGTAACTTGCGAAAAAGGGAATCTGAGTTGTTACACTTCCGCCAGAGCCGGCAAGCTGAATGACGCGCCCTTGCCTTGGCATCCGCCATCATGACCCTGACCCTTTCGGTCGCCATCGTCACGAAGAATGAGGAAACGAATCTCGCACGCACGCTCGCCAGCGTACGCTGGGCCTATGAGATCGTAATCGTCGATTGTGGTTCGACGGACCGCACATCGGAGATCGCTCGGGAATTCGGCGCGAAGTTTTTCGTCGAGGATTGGAAGGGATTCGGCGCACAGAAAAATTCCGCCATCGCCAAATGCTCGGGGGACTGGGTGCTCTCGCTCGATGCCGATGAAGAAGTGAGCGTGGAACTGGTGGCGGAAATCCATGATCTGCTCAGAGGACAGCCGGATCGCGACGCGTACTTTCTTCCGCGCAGAAACTTCTTCCTCGGCCGCTGGATGCGGCACGGTGGCTACTACCCCGATCCCAAGCTGCGGCTCTTTCGCCGTGGCAGCGCGCAATTTGAAGAGCGCTCCGTCCACGAAACCATCCAGCACGCTGGGCCGACGGGCCGCCTGCATGCCGATCTGCTTCATCATGCCTATCCCACGCTTGACTCGTACATCGAGCACATGAACCGCTACAGCGCCCTCGGGGCAACTCAGGCGGCCGCTCGCGGCAATGGCAGCCGGTCGATATTCGCTTTTCTCTGGAATGTCGTCGTCATCCCGATCGCCACCTTTAAGTACAACTACTTTCTCCGCCTCGGCTTTCTCGATGGACGCGAAGGCCTGCTCCTTCACCTCTATCATTCGGTCTACGTCAGCTGGAAATATGCCAAGGCCTGGGAGAACGGCCGCCCTTGATTTGTATATACAAATATCCTAAGATGTATATATCGAAGGAGGGGTGCGATGGCTGCGACCATGACATCGATTCGGCTGGATAAAGACCTTGCCGATGAGGCTGTGAAGCTCCTGGGGGTGAAAACGCGAACCGAAGCGGTTCATGTCGCCCTGAGGGAGATTGTGGCGCTCAATAAATTTAAGCGAACGATGAGCAAGTACGGAGGAAAGCTGAAATTCGACGGTGTTGATGAGTAGGCTCGTCATTTTTGAAACATCTGTACTTGTCGACCACTTCCGGACCAATTGCCACGAGGGCCGGATCGCGGCATTGGATGGAGTCATCCGAAATTCCTCGGTGGTTTTGGCTGAATTATGGCGTGGAGTGAGAAGCCAGCAAGAACATGTTGCGCTGGTGAAGATCGAAGAGGATCATCCCCTGCTGATTCCCAGCGCACGAAATTGGCTCGAATCGGGACGCATATTGGGAAGAATCGGAAAAGATAAAGGTTTCCAGCCGCACAAACTGCGCGATCTCCACTTCGATCTTCTGATCGCCCTCACTGCCCGATCTTGCGGGGCGCGCCTCATTACCTCCAACCGGGCTGACTTCGAACTCATCCAAAGCTACTGTTCTTTTCAGCTGGAAATCTGGCCGGCGTCTGCGTGAGGCTGTCGAATCGTCTTGCCCTCCGTCAATCCCCTCTCCTATGCTGAAGCGTTCGACCAGACGGACAACCCATGCCCGATAAAGCCTCCCAGGCCGGTGATTCAGTCCTCAAGGAGTTAACCGCCAACAGGCATCCCTCATCGGAGGAACTCCGCTGGGCGACGGAGACGCTGCAGCCCGCCATCGACAAGGCTCCGGAACAACCCATCGGCGCCCCCACAGGCGTCAATCGGGACGACTCAGGCCACGCGCGCTTCACCACCATCTCCGGCGAGCCTGTCCGCCGTCTCTACACTGAAGCCGATCTGCCCGAAGACTGGCGGCAAAATCAGGCGCACTACCTCGGCTCCCCAGGCCAGCCGCCTTACACCCGCGGCATTCATCCCACGGGCTATCGTGGCCGCTTGTGGACCATGCGCCAGTTCTCCGGCTTTGCCTCCCCGGAAGAGACCAATCTCCGTTACAAATACCTGCTCGCCGGTGGAGCCAGCGGTCTCTCCGTTGCCTTCGATCTGCCCACCCTGATGGGCTGCGATTCCGACGACCCAAAGAGCGAAGGCGAGGTCGGCAAGTGCGGCGTCGCAATCGATTCGCTCGAAGACATGGAGACCCTCTTCGCCGGCATCCCGCTCGACACCACCACCGTTTCGATGACCATCAACTCGCCGGCCAGCGTCCTCTGGGCCATGTACCTGGTGGTTACGGAGCGGCAGGGCGCTGCCTGGGAGCAACTCTCCGGCACACTGCAGAACGACATCCTCAAGGAGTACATCGCGCAAAAGGAGTATCTCTATCCGCCGGCTCCTTCGATGCGTCTGGTCGTCGACACGCTCGAATTCGGCTCTCGCTTCACGCCCCGATTCAATCCCATTTCCATCTCCGGCTATCACATCCGCGAGGCCGGATCGACGGCGCTCCAGGAACTGGCCTTCACGCTCTACGACGGCGTTGAGTACGTGGAGTGGGCGCTGCGCCGCGGCCTGGCCATCGACGACTTCGCTCCCCGCCTCAGCTTCTTTTTCAACGCCCACAACGACTTTTTCGAGGAGATCGCCAAGTATCGCGCGGCGCGCAAGATCTGGTATCGCGTCATGACGGAGCGCTTCGGCGCAAAGAATCCCCGCTCCACCTGGATGCGTTTTCATACCCAGACCGCCGGCGTCTCCCTCACCGCCCAGCAGCCAAAGAACAACATCGCCCGCGTGGCTCTGCAGGCACTCGCCGCGGTCCTTGGTGGCACGCAGTCGCTGCACACCGACGGCTTCGACGAAGCCCTCGCCCTGCCCACCGAAGATGCGGCCCGCATCGCCCTGCGAACCCAGCAGATTCTCGCGCATGAATCGGGCATTGCGGAGACAATCGACCCCTTCGGCGGCTCGTATTTCCTCGAGCGGCTCACACTCGATATGGAGCAAGGCGCATTCCGCATCTTCGAAAAGCTGGATTCCATGGGCGGTATGGTCAAGGCCATCGAAGCCGGCTACCCGCAGAAAGAGATTGCCGAAGCCAGCTATGCGTATCAGCGCGCCGTCGAGGCCGGCGAAAAGATCGTCGTCGGCGTGAATCAATACACCGTGGACGAACCGGCGCCGAAAACCCTCTATATCGGCGAGAGCGTCCGCGATGCCCAGGCCGCAAAGCTGAAAAAGCTGCGCGCGGAGCGCTCCCAGGAAGCTGTCGAGCGCTCGCTCAATGCCTTGCGCCGCGCTGCCGAAAAACAGCCGGAATCGGCTGCGGACGGCATTGCCGCCGCGAACACCATGCCCTTTATTCTCGACTGCGTCCGCGCCTATGCAACGCTCGGCGAAATCTGTACCTCGTTAGGCCAGGTATTTGGCGGATGGGAAGAAGTCTGACCAGCCGCGACCTCTTCTCGACTCGATTGCGCCGAAACCCAGCGGAAACCAGTTAGAATTCTCCTGCCGTGAACATCGTCAAAGCCATTTACCCAGGCAGCTTCGACCCGTTGACCAACGGCCACCTCGACCTGATCGATCGCGCCGCGAAGATCTTCGATCACCTGGTCGTCGCCATCCTGCGCAATTCATCGAAGAATCCCCTCTTCACTGTCGAAGAGCGCGTCGCCATGCTCACCGAGGGCACCGCCGAATTCGAAAACGTCTCCGTCTCGACCTTCGACGGCCTGCTGGTCGACTTCGCCCGCGAGCAGCGCGCTCACGCGGTGGTGCGCGGCATCCGCGCCATCAGTGATTATGAATACGAATTCCAGATGGCCTTGATGAATCGCCGCCTCTCCCCTGAAGTTGAAACCATCTTCCTGATGCCCGACGCCAAATACTCCTTCGTCAGCTCGCGCCTGGTGAAAAACGTTTTTCAGCTTGGAGGATCGGTGGACGGCCTGGTTCCGAAATTTGTCATCGAGCGGCTGAAGGATAAAGGCCGGGGCTGACTGGACGCCCTCGCCAGACCCTCACCCACGCCCCTGCTTCAGTGCGGCAAAAGCATTCAGCGCGTTCGCCCGTGCTTCGCTGTGATCGACCAGCGGGAAAGGGTAGGTGTTGCCCAGCGTAACGCCCGCCGCTGCCAGCACCAGCGGCGGCGCGTTCCACGGCTGATGAATCCACTCCGCAGCAAGCCCACGCAGCTCCGGAATCCATCGCCGAACATACTCTCCATCGGGATCGAACTTTTCGCCCTGCACAATCGGATTGAAGATTCGAAAATAAGGCGCGGCATCGACCCCGCACCCCGCTACCCACTGCCAGCCCATCGTGTTGTTGGCGAGATCGGCGTCCACGAGCGTGTCCATGAACCACGCGGCTCCGTCCTGCCACGGAATCAAAAGGTGTTTCACCAGAAACGAAGCCACCACCAGACGCGCGCGATTATGCATCCACCCCGTCGCCCACAGTTCGCGCATCCCCGCGTCGACGAAAGGATAGCCCGTGCGCCCGCGCTGCCACGCCTTGAGCCAACGAGGATTCGACCGCCAGGGAAAATTGCGGAATTGCGGATTGAGGGGCTCGGTGATTGACTCCGGATGCTCGACCAACAGGTGATGTGCAAACTCCCGCCACGCCAGCTGCCGAAGATAGCTCTCCGCCACAGCCCTGTCGCAGGCCGCCTCCCACAGCTGCACAGGGCTGATCTCCCCAAAATGCAGATGAGGAGAAAGTCGCGACGTCCCCTCGTGGTCTGTGCGATCGCGTTCGCCGCCGTAGTGGCTCACCGCCCCCCTTACAAACGCACGCAACCGCGTGCGAGCTCCTTCCTCTCCAGGAGTCCACGCCGCCCGTATGCCCGATGCCCAGTCAATCTTCGGCTCAAGACCCAGCTCCGCAATTTCCAGCGAATCCGGCCACTCGGCAGGCGCGTGAATCTCTGCCGGAGTCCTGGTCGGGGCGCGCAGGCTTCCGCGAGCATTCCAAAGCGCGCGCCAGAACGGAGTGAAGACGTGAAACGATCCCCCCGTCGTCGTTCGGATCGACCCCGGATCGAAGAGCAGCGACCCGTTGAAGCTTTCGATCGCGACACCACGGGATTGAAGTGCCTCTGCCAATCCCTCTTCGCGTTCGAGCGCCGCAGGCTCATAAACCCGGTTACGAAAAACGCGATGAGCGTTCGTCTCCGCAGCCAGCGACGCCAAAGCTTCAGCCACAGGACCACGCCGCACCACCAGCCGCGAGCCCTTCGCTCTCAGCGATTCGTCGAGCCGCAGCAGGGATTGATGCAGCCACCACCGCGACGCCGCTCCCGGGGCGCCATCGCCTTCTTCTTCCGGAGACCAGATGAAAACCGGGACAACAGGAAGGCCGGTCGCGACAGCCGCGTTCAACGCCGGATGATCGGCCAGCCGCAAATCCAGACGAAACCAAACAAGCACACTTTCTGGATGCGTCATTCCGAACCGTGCCACCTCTGTGTAGCGTTGATCTTCACATGCGCGACCGCGCCCAGCATGGCCGCACGATCCGCAACTTCAATCCACCTTCACCTGCCCGTACTCGAGCAGCGTAACCAGCACCACGCCGCCGACAATGTTGCCTGAGGTCGCCAGCAGCAGCCATCGGAAATAGGCTCCCACGGTAACGCCGTGGCTAAGCACTGCCGCGAGGATTTCGCCGCTGGTGGCGATGCAATGCGCGAGGTGGCCCAGCCCTACGATAAACGTCAGGACCCAGATCACCGCAACCGATCCCGTGATCGAGTGGCTGCCGCTCACCAGCCACGCGACCATGGCGATGATCCACCCGCCGACCACGCCGCTCCAGAAAATATGGCGCAAGCTGGGCGTGGTAGCGGCCACGCCCATCTGCGTGAGAGCGTGCAGAATGTCAGGTTGCAGAGCTTTGGTCCGCGCGGCCAGCATCGCGAAGAGAAAGGCTCCAATAACATTGGACGGAAACACAATGGCCCACAGCCGCAAGGTATCGAGCACGTGACGTCGTTCCACCAGAATCAGCGCCACCGGGTAAAGCGTGTTTTCCGTGAACAACTGCCCCCGGCCAAGGATCACCGCCATGAATCCCACCGGATAAAACAGCAGCGCTACAAACTGCGCCCATGGCGAAGTACCGAGCAGAGCTGTGATTACAGAAACGCTAAGGCCAGTGAGACCCATGGTGAGCCCGCCGACGATGCCGGAGAGAGCGAGAGCCCGTTTCGGTCGCTTGAGTTCCCGCCGGGCGTTGCGCGATACCTGCTCGTAAATCTCATGCGCGGTAGGACGGTCCAGATCGCGCTGCGTGGACTGGGGCAGGTCCTTCTCCGCTCCCGGCTCGATTTTGATGTCGCGCAAAGGCATTCGTGCGTTGGAAGGCTAGTTTACTGTGCTGGTTGGATGCGCCTGAAAACTAAAACAAACCTGCCTGGGCGATCGGGAGACTCGATGCGTTTCACCATCGCTCATTTTCTTCGCTACTGAAGCGAAGTGAAGTCTTCATTGCGCCGTGATAGCCTTGCCCTTCGCCAGTACGAGGAGAACGATGATTCACCAGCCCCCCTTCGACCTCAGCGCCGCGGCACGGCGTTCCATGATCGAACACGGCTTCGAGCCGGACTACCCGCCGGCCATCGCCGCCCAGCTGCAGCAGCTGCGCGAGCACCCGCTGCCTGCGAACCCCTCCGCCCGCGATCTGCGTGGGTTGCTCTGGTCCTCGATCGATAACGACACGTCGCGCGATCTCGACCAGATCGAATACGTCGAAGGCGTGCCCGGCGGCGGTTCCCGAGTGCTGATCGGCATAGCGGATGTCGATGCGTCCGTTCCCAAAGGATCGCCGATCGACCAGCATGCGCTGCGTGAGACTACCACGGTTTACACTGGCGTCGAAATTTTCTCCATGCTGCCCCCGCAGCTTTCGACTGGATCGACCTCCCTCCTCGAAGGTCAGGACCTACCCGCAGTGGTGATCGAATTCACGGTCGATGCCCAGGCGCAAATCTCGAACACAGACATTTCGCTGGCGCGCGTCATCAACAAGGCTCAACTCGCCTACCCATCGGTGGGCGCCTGGCTTGCCGGCCAGGCCGATGCTCCGCCTAAAGTCGCGGCATCGAAGGAACTTCAAGCGCAGCTTCAACTGCAGGACGGCATAGCCCAGCGGCTTCGCCGGGAACGCTCGAGTCACGGCGCGCTCAATCTCGAAACGATTGAGACGCAGCCGGTCACAAAGGCCGACGGAAGCCTGGACGTGGCGGCGGAGGTGAAGAACCGCGCTACGCAGCTGATCGAAGATTTCATGATCGCCGCCAACGGCGTGGTCGCGCGCGCTCTCGACGCGAAGAAATACTCTTCGATCCGCCGCGTGGTGAAGGTTCCGAAACGTTGGGACCGCATCGTTGAATTAGCTCGCGAAAGGGGTACGAATCTTCCGGCCGAGCCCGATCCCAAGCCCCTGCACGATTTTCTCTGCGAGCAGCAGCAGAAGGATCCGGATCACTTCGCCGACCTGTCGCTGGCGGTGATCAAGCTGCTCGGTCCTGGCGAGTACGTGCTCGAAAAGCCTGGTGAGCCGCCGCAGGGGCACTTCGGCCTCGCCGTCCAAAATTACACCCATTCGACTGCGCCCAACCGGCGCTATGCCGATCTGGTGAGCCAACGTCTGCTCAAGGCGATGATCCTGGGGCGTCCGTCGCCCTATTCCGACGATGAGCTGACGCAGGTGGCCGCGCAGTGTACGCGCATGGAGGATGCGGAGCGCAAAGTCTCGCGCGAGATGCAGAAGCGCATCGCCGCTGTGGCAATGGCTAATCGCATTGGCCAGACCTTCGACGCGATCGTGACCGGCGTGACCGACCACGGTTCATTCGTCCGCACCCTTAAGCCGCCTGTAGACGGCATGCTGGTTCGTGGACAGCAGGGCGTCGACGTAGGGGACAGGTTGCGCGTGACCCTGGTGCGCACCGACCCCGCCCAGGGGTACATCGACTTCGCGCGCGCATGACCAAAGTGCGGATTTTCTTCGCCAGCCGCTCGCTCTTGTGGTAACGTATTTGTTACCAAGGAACAGTGATCGAAATACGCGAGTATCTCGGAGAACAGGGCGCCAGTCCATTTGGGAAATGGTTTGAGCGGCTTAAAAGTCCGGCATCTGAGAAAGTCGCTGCAGCGTTGTACAGGCTCGCGAGCTGCAATCTGTCGAATGCAAAGAGTGTTGGTTCGGGAGTTCTCGAATATCGAATCAATTTCGGCCCAGGATACCGGGTCTATTTTGGCAGAGATGGAGACAGGCTTGTGATCTTGCTGGGCGGGGGAAGTAAGCAGAGCCAGGATCGAGACATTCAGCGGGCAATTGAATACTGGGACGATTACAAGAGCAGAAAGAAAGGGAAGTGATGGCACTCACCCGCGACTTTCGTGAAACCGTCGTCGCCCGGATTCAGAAGGACCGTTCGTTTCGCCGCGGTCTCCTCCGAGAGGGGATTGAATGCATGCTCTCCGGCGATGTGGACTCTGGAAAATCACTTTTGCGCGACTACATCAAGGCTACAAGCGGGTTTCCTGCACTGTCAGAAGCCACAGGAATCCCCGTGAAAAGCCTGATCCGGATGTTCGGCGCCACTGGAAATCCTCATGCGAAGAACCTTTTCCTGGTGGTCGCCTGCTTGCAGCGGTCAGAGGGCATTCGGTTGTACGTACGGCCAGGCAAAGCGGCATGAGTGTCTACCGGGCAGTGTCGCATCGTTGAAGGACCCCCGTCCTGTAGCTTATGAACAGGACCGATGCGCTCCAGTCTCGCCACATTTCTTGACGATTTCCGCCGTCACGACGACGCACCCGCCATCGTCGCGCATCGCGGCAATCGCCGCCTGGTTTCGACCTGGAATCAAATCGCCGACCTCGCGGATCGCTTTGCCGCCGAGCTGATGCGCCGCGAAATTCCCCTGGGCGACCGAGTGGTGATCTGGGGCCAAAACGGCCTTGAGTGGATGGGCGCCTTCTTCGGCTGTGTCCAGCGCGGCGTCATCGCGGTTCCCCTCGATCCAGCCGGCGCAATCGACTTCGCCAATCGCGTCATCGCCGACACCAGGCCTCGTATGATCGTCGGCGACGCCGCCCTCCTGCAGGAACTAGCCGCGAGTCTTCCGATGCTGAGTTTCGAGAAGTTTGCCGAGAAACTTCCGTCAACCCCAACATCCAGTGTTCGCGAGCCCGCCCTCACCCTCGACACGCCGTTCCAGATCTTGTTCACCTCCGGCACGACTGCCGAGCCGAAGGGCATCGTCCACACCCACCGCAACGTCCTCGCGCAGCGTCGACCCCATCGAGCGCGAGATGAAAAAATATCTGAAATACGAACGCATCTTTCACCCGCTGCGTTTTCTGCACACGCTGCCCCTGAGCCACGTCTTCGGGCAATTCATGGCCTTGTGGATTCCCCCGCTCCTTGCCGCCGAAGTTCACTTCGAATCGCGCCTGCAGGCCCAGCGCCTCATCGAAACCATCCATCGCGAGAAGGTTTCCGTCGTCTGCTGCGTGCCCCGCGTGCTCGATCTGCTCCGGTCCTACCTGTTGGCGGCCGATCCCGATCTCGCAGTTCAAATCGGCCGGCAAGCCGGCCAGAAGGTCTGGCGACGCTGGTGGAGCTTCCGCAAAATTCACAGCCTCTTCGGTTACAAATTCTGGGCCTTCGTCTGCGGCGGAGCGGCCCTGACGCCCGACCTCGAAAGCTTCTGGGAACGCTGGGCTTCCTGCTCGTCCAGGGCTACGGCATGACTGAAACCTCCGCGGTCATCACCCTGAACCACCCCTTCAAAGCCGCCCAGGGCACCATCGGCAAGGTTCTTCCCGGCCGCGATGTGCGCATCACCGACGAAGGCGAAATTCTGGTGCGCGGCGATGTGGTCTCGCGGGCCACCTGGCAGCAAGGAGCACTCAGGCAGAACGAGTCAGAATGGCTCGCCACCGGCGACCTCGCCCAGCGCGACGAAGAAGGCCAACTTCGCTTTGTCGGGCGTAAGAGCCAGGTCATCGTCACGCCATCCGGCGTCAACATTCATCCCGAGGATGTAGAAGTGGCGCTGAACGCGCAACCCGGCGTTCAGGCCTCCGCAGTCGTACCTCTGTTGACCACGGCCGGAACCGAGCCCGTCGCCGTCCTGCTCTTTCGTGGACCGAAAGAACAGGCGCAGGAAGCTGTCGTCGCCGCCAACCGCCAGCTTGCGGAGTATCAGCAAATCCACCAGTGGCGCCTCTGGCCGGAGCTCGACCTGCCGCGCACATCGACGGGCAAAGTTCGCCGGCCCAGAGTGACAGAGTGGGTGAACGCTCAGCGACCCGAGCCAGCCGACGGCGCTTCAACCGATCCGCTCGTGGCGCTCATCCTCTCCATCAGCCACGCCACTCCAGGAACGAGCGGCGACTACGCGCGCCTATCTGAAGACCTCGGCCTCGACAGTCTCGGCCGAGTGCAGTTGCAGTCGGAACTCGAGCTGCGGCTCGGACTCGCAGTGGACGACGATGCGCTCGATCGTCTCGTCACCCTTGGCGACCTGCGCCGCGAACTCGGTATGGACACAGCGATCGCAACTCCCGCACCAGACGCCCCAGACAGAACAGGCGCACCGGGCACAGAGCCTCTTCGCTCGGAAGACGAACCCCGCAAGCCCGGCGAACAGGATATTTACCCGCACTGGCCCTGGTGGTGGTCCGTGCGTCTGCTGCGCGTCGCCTTTCTGGAGCTCATCGCCCAGCTCCTGGTGTACCTGCTCGCCAAACCCCGCGTCGAGCGCCCGCCGAACCTCCGCCCCGAAGGCCCCGTCCTGCTCATCGCCAACCACGTCACGGCTTACGATGTGCCCCTCATCCTCTACGGTCTCCCCGGACCCATGCGCCGCCGTGTCGCCGCAGCCATGGCCGGCAACATGCTCCGCGATTTTCGCCACATGCGCAATGTCGGCCCCGAGGGATCCCCCTTCACACCGTTTCTCGATCTGCTGGGACCCGCGGCCTGGCTGCTCATCACCGCTCTCTACAATGCCTTCCCTCTGCCTCGCAGCGCAGGCTTCCGCCGCTCGTTCCAGCACGCAGGCGAGGCGCTCGACCGCGGCTACAACGTCGTGATTTTCCCCGAAGGCCACCGCGCGGACACCGGACTGCAACCCTTTCGTCCTGGCATCGGCCTGTTGGTCCGCGAATCCGGCGCACCGGTCGTTCCGGTGGCGCTCCTGGGACTCAGCGAACTCAAGCAGCGCGGGAAGGGCTGGTTCCGCTCAGGCAGGATCACGGTCCACATCGGCGAGCCAATGCGCTTTGCTCAGGATGAGACGCCGGAGCAAATCACCGCCAAACTCCACCACGCGGTGAAAATCCTCCTCGCACACGACTGAACGCAATTCCAACCACGAATGCGCCCGGTGGATTGCATCTCATTTCCATCAGAGGGAATCCATGAGCGAGAACTCAAACAGCCAGAAACCGCGCCCCACCGTCAGCGAGCATCCCGAACAGCGCCGCCAGGAAGAAACCGGCCACGAAGACGCAAGCGACCCCGGCGAAGTCGGTCAGCCTCCATCGAAAAGCCAGAGCCCGAAAAAATCCGAAAACGCAGCATAACCGGCAAGCCGCGCGCCGTCGGTTCGGACAACACGAATGCGACGGCGGCCCCACCAGGCCGCCGCGATTCCGGCAAACTGATTTCGCTTAGTAGCGCCCGCGTCCGCCGCTACGGCTTGCGCCGCGTCCCGCACCCGCGCCGCCGCCCTTTTGCGCGTTGTAGCAATCGCGGCAGTACACCGGGCGATCGCCACGCGGTTCGAAGGGCACGGTCGTCTGCTGCCCGCATCCGGAGCAGACCACTGCGGTTCCTCTGGACTCGGCTCGCTGGTATCCTCCACCCCCGCCGCCTCCCTGTTCGTTCTTCTTCGCCTGACGGCACGGTTTGCAGCGCTTGGGCGCCGAGTACCCGCGCTCCTGGAAGAACGCCTGGTCCTCGCTTGTAAAGGTGAATTCCTGCCCACAGTCGCTACAGGTGAGTTGCAGATCGCCAGCCATGGTGAGTCCTCATTTCCACTCCCTGTCATCATCCCCTATTTCCGGAGTCCCCGCAAACCGCCGCCCATTTCCGGGAGGGGCACACAGAGCCTTTGCGGCGCAAATCCCCTGCTTTCCAGTCCGGATTCCGCCCGGACGCCTCGAAACGGTATCATCTCCCTTCCGGGGTGAACTCTATTTATGGCCTTCCCTTTTAAGGGCGTCGACTTCATCGGATTCGACAGCCTGCTCAGCGAAGACGAGCGCATGGCGCGCGATACAGCGCGGCAATTCATCGAAGACAACCTCGTTCCCATCATCGAAGAGTGCAATCGCGAGGGCCGCTTCCCCCGCGAACTTGTTCCCCAGATGGGCCACCTCGGCTTCTTCGGCGCCAACCTCCACGGGTACGGCTGTGCCGGCATGTCCAACGTGGAATACGGGCTTGTCATGCAGGAGTTCGAGCGTGGAGACTCCGGCGTCCGCAGCTTCGTCAGCGTGCAGTCCGCGCTCGTTATGTATCCCATCTTTACTTTTGGCTCCGACGAGCAAAAAAACTACTGGCTGCCGAAGATGGCAACCGGCGAAAAGCTGGGCTGCTTCGGGCTCACCGAACCCGACTTCGGTTCGAACCCAGGAGGCATGCGCACCCGCGCCGATCGCAGCGGCGATGAGTACATCCTCAACGGCGAAAAGATGTGGATCACCTCCGGCAGCATCTCCAACGTCGCCGTAATCTGGGCCAGGACCTACGGCGACGGTGGGGAAGAGGGAACAGTCCGCGGCTTCCTGGTCGAATGCGACCGTCCCGGTTTCAAAGCCTGGGACGTCCACGGCAAATGGTCCCTGCGCGCCTCCGTTACCTCCGGCCTCTCCATGCAGGATGTCCGCATCCCCGCATCCAACCTGCTCCCCAAATCCGGCGGCCTCAAATCGCCGCTCATGTGTCTCAACCAGGCCCGCTACGGCATTGCCTGGGGAGGCATCGGCGCCGCCATGTCCTGCTACGACACCGCCCGCCAGTATTCCCTCATCCGCAAACAGTTTCGCGACCAGCCCATCGCCAGCCACCAGCTTGTGCAGGAGAAGCTAGCCTGGATGATCACCGAAATCACCAAGGGCCAGCTCCTCGTCCTCCAGGTGGGCCGCCTCAAAGATGAGGGCAAGGTCGAGCACCAACATATCTCCATGGCCAAGCGCAACAACATCTGGATGGCCCTCGAGTGCGCCCGCATGGCCCGCGACGTCCTCGGGGCAAGTGGGATTACGGATGACTACCCCGTAATGCGCCATATGATGAATCTCGAGTCCGTCAAAACCTACGAGGGCACCCATGACATCCACACCCTGATTCTCGGCCAAAGTGTCACTGGAATTCCTGCTTATTAGGGGTTCTTAGGGCCATTGGTTGTCGCCCGGCGAGCGCTGTTGCTCGCGGGGGGTGGAAAGTGTTACACGTATTCCCGCTTACTGATGAATCATCGCCGCAACCCCAGGGAGGGACTGGCGTCTAAACGTTAGCGTTTCATCCGGGCAGGCGACCATGCATTTTCCCAAGCTTCAGCGGCTTCCCGAACTCGACGCCCTGCGCGGCCTGTTCCTCGTCTGGATGACGCTGACGCACCTCCCTACCCGCTTCAGCGACTTCGTCAACCAGCCCTTCGGCTACGTCTCTTCCGCGGAAGGCTTCGTCTTCATGTCGGCTCTGCTCATCGGCCGGCTCTATATCCGCAAGCTCATGGAAGATCCCGTCGACGTTTGGTCGCGCCTATGGAAGCGCTCGTTCAAGATCTACGCCTACCACATGTTTCTGCTGGCGTTCGCCTTCACTATCGCCGCCAGCTGGGCGGTGCACCACCACCGCGCCGCCATCACAAATTTGCTGAATTTTTATCTGAACCATCCCGGCGTCGCCATCGCCGGGTCGATCTTCCTCATCTACTGCCCGCCGCTGCTCGACATCCTGCCGATGTATGTGATGTTCCTCTTCCTCACCCCGCTGTTTCTTTCAGCAGCTGTCCGCTTCGGATGGCGGATCGTCCTTGCTTCGAGCGCCCTCATCTGGCTTCTTGCGCAGTTCAGCCTGCGCGACATCGTCCACAACTGGGTCGTCCACGTCACCCATCTCCAGATTCCCCTCCAGGAAACCGGCGCCTTCAACCTCTTCGCGTGGCAGATGGTCTGGATTGTCGGCCTCTGGCTCGGCGCCCGCTCCGCGCAGGGAAATGTTCCCCTCAAGTTCGTTCCCCGTTGGGGAATTGCGCTCGGCGCGGCCGTCTGTATCTTCTTCGTGGGCGTGCGTCACGGCTGGTTCGGCCCGCGCCTAACCGAACAGGCTCTAGGCCTTCTGCTTGATAAGTGGCAGATCGGCCCGCTCCGCGTCCTCAACATCGGGGCCTTCCTGATCGTCTTTTACTGGCTGCGCAGATACGTCAAGATCGCCGTCGCGCGCGAGCCTTTTCTCACCCTGGGCAAGGCCTCGCTTCAGGTCTTCTGCGCGCATCTGCTCTTCGTCTTCGCTGGCCTCGCCCTGCTCTACGGCGAAATGGAGCATCTCACCGGCCTCACCGCCATCCTGCTATTGGCCGTCACGTTTGTTTCGCTGTTCCTCGTCGCCGCGAATGAGGTCCGCAAAAAACGCCGCGCCAAACGGGACGCCGAAAACACGCCCGCCCCCGATTTGCCAGACCCGCCGCCCGTCGCCCTTTCGGGTAACAACCAGTGCATCGCTCTCGGAGCCGCGGCCTTCGAAGAACGCCCGCTTTAGTCTCCTGTTCGTGAAGTCGATCGAGGCATTGCCGTTCGGTTTGCATCGGACATGACTTCAGTCGTGCCGCGGATCTCCCTATCCCTGCTGCCCGCCATTTTCTACCGGCAGCTTCACGACGAACTCCGTATTGCCTGGCTCCGAAGTGAAGCTGATCGTTCCCTTGTACTGGGTGGTCACGATGCGCCTTGCGATGTCGAGTCCCAGCCCTGTTCCAACGCCCGCGGGCTTGGTGGTGTAGAAGGGCTCGAAAATCTGGCCTCGAATCTCCGGCGCAATTCCTGGGCCCTGATCGGCGATGCCCACGCACACCAGTCCCCCTTCGGACCACGTGCGAATCCGCACCGTCGATCCTTCCGGAGCCGCGTCGGTCGCGTTGTCCAGCAGGTTCGTCCACACCTGGCTCAAACCGGTGCCGCGCGTCTTCAGCTTTGGCAGTTCCGTGGCAAAATCCTTCTCGATGGTGAGTTGTTTGTGCCGGAATTTGTGCCCCAGAATCGTCAGCGTGCTCTGAATGCTCTCATGCACGTCGATCAGATGCTCGCCGCTCTTGTCTTCGTAGGCGTACTTCTTGACCGCGATCACCAGTTCGGTTACGCGCGCCAGGCTTTCTTCGATGGTGGTCAGCTGCTGCATTGCGGAGATCAGCGCTTCGAGCCAATTCAGCGCGGATTGCAGCGTCTCCCCGGGAAATGCCTCCTGGGCGCAGACCACGTCATTGCGGCGCCACCCGGCAGCGACCAATGTAGGCGCCAGTTTCCAGGCGTTGGTAACTCCGATGCTCTCCAGCCACGCGCCCATCTCCTCTTCCGCGTCGGCCTCTTCCAGGCTGCTGACCGGCTTGGCCTTTTTCTCGAGAGCAAAGACTTCCTGCTGCATATCGAGCAGGCAGGACGACTGCTCCAGAGACAACGGAGTGCGGCAGAAGTGCATGCTGAGTTCCTGCAGCCGGGTCAGGTCCCCTCTCAGGTGCGCCGCAGAGCGCTTAGCAGCTGAGCCGGGATTGTTGAGCTCATGCATCAGACCGGCCGCGAGCGTGCCCAGCGAGATGAGTTTTTCCCTGTGCAGGGTCGTTGCCTGGAATGCATGGATACGCTGCGCGGCGTTGGCCATTACGCTCTGCCGCACCATGGGGCAGGTGGCCATCAGCCGCCAGAAGCCTTCGACGTCAACGCAGAGCATACGGATCGGCGTCGCGACCATACCTTGCACGCCGCTGATTTTCATCCCCAGCAGCAGGGGCGCCTCACCAAACGTATCGCCATCGCGAAAGACCGCCAACGGCGTTTCAATCCCGTTCAGCTCTTTACGGGTCATACGCATTTCGCCTTCGAGGATCATGCAGAATGCCGGTGCGGTTGTTCCCTGCTCGAACATGATCGTTCCGGCGGGAGCTTCGATCAGCTCCACCGTGCCCAGGCAGCCCAGGTCTTCTTCTTTCAACTTGCTGAGGATGGGGATGCGGCGGATGAGTTGCGCCAGTTCCTGCTGCGAGACTGTCCGAATCTGTGTTTCCGCCGCCGTGCTTTCCATCTGCCCTTTCCTTTAGAACTGCGCCAGGTATTGATGCATCAGCTGCACCGCCATTGAACCTTCACCGACAGCGGTAGCCGCGCGCTTGACCGAGCCGTGCCGCACGTCGCCGGCGACGAAAACGCCTGGCATTGAGGTCTCGAGCAAATACGGTTCGCGATCCTCTTTCCAGTTGCGTGGCAGCTGGCCCTCGACGCGCAGATCGCGCCCCGACAGTACAAACCCATTCGGATCGCGCATTACTCGCTCAGGCAGCCAGTCGGTCTGCGGAGCGGCGCCGATAAAGAGGAAAACCGAGGACGCCGGCCGCACTTCTTCGCCGTTCGGCGTTCGAATCTTCAGGCTTTCCAGCCGGGTTTCACCGATGGCTTCCACGATCTCGCTCCGCGTCTCCACTGTTATATTCGATGTTCCAGCGATCTGATCGATGAGATATTTCGACATGCTCCTTTCGAGCGAGTCGCCGCGCACCAGCATGGTCACCTGTTTGGCCATCCTGGAAAAGTGCATCGCTGCCTGGCCTGCCGAATTGGCGCCTCCCACGATAAAGACGATCTCGTCGCGACAGGACTGGGCTTCAGCCAGCGAAGCGCCGTAGTAGACGCCCATACCGGTCAGCCGTCCGATGCCGGGCGCTTCGATCTTGCGATAGCACACGCCCACCGCAATCAGGCCCACCCTGCACGAAATCTCCGCGCCATTCGCCATCCGTACCTGCCGGTATTGCCCATCGCCCTCAATGCCTGCCGCCCGTTGCGTAATGAACTCGGCGCCGAATTTCCGCGCCTGATCGAACGCGTCGCGCGCCAGCCGCTCGCCGCTCACCCCGCGCGGAAAGCCCAGGTAGTTCTCAATCCTTGAACTGCTGCCTGCCTGCCCCCCTGGAGCTTCGGGCTCCAGCACCAAAGTTTTCAATCCCTCCGACGCGCCATAGACGGCGGCCGCAAGACCTGCCATGCCAGCACCGGCTACCACAAGGTCGTAGAAGTCCTTCTTCGCCTGAGTGTGCAGGCCCACACGCTCGGCCAATTCGGTATCGTTGGGCTGCACCAGCGAGGTTCCATCCGGGAACAACACCACCGGCAGCTTGCTGTCGTCCACGCCAAACTTCCCAAGCAGCTCGACGGCCTGGTCGTCGCGCTCCGGATCAAGCCAGACATACGGCACCTGATTGCGGGAGAGGAAATTCCGCACCTGATAGTCGCGCAGGGAGTAACGCGGTCCCACCACGCGGATGCCCTCAAAGGGCGCCTTGTAGCCCTGATTCCAGTCTTCGAGCAGATCGTCAAGCACCGGATACAGGCGGTCTTCGGGTGGATCCCAGGGCTTGGTCAGGTAGTAGTGGATGCGCGCCGTATTGATGGCCCGGATCGCCGCCTCGGTGTCCGCATACGCTGTGAGCAGCACACGGCGCGCCTGGGGATACACCTTCTGCGCCCGCTCCAGCAGATCGACGCCGGACATGCCCGGCATGCGCTGGTCGGAGACGATCAGGGCCACAGCGTCGTTGCGTTCCTTCAACTGCGCGCACGTGTCGAGGGCGGCCTGGCCGGATCCAGCTCGCAGGATGCGGTACGTCTGCCCGTATTTGCGGCGCAGGTCCTGCACCACAGCTTCCAGCACGCTGGCGTCGTCGTCCACGGCAAGGATGATTGGCCTGGCCATCCTGGTACTCCTTTGGCTTCAACTCTCCTACTAAGTTACAGTCCCTCCGTCGTTCCTGCGAATGCCCGGTTCCCTGTGCCGAAATGGGGAGCTTTTGTCCCGAAATAATCCACAGGCGCCATTCCGTACCGTGTCTGACACCAAGGTTTCTCATTGGTTCCAAAAGAGTTCGAAGTGGGGTGACGCACGTCACAGGATTTAGTCACTGCGCCAGTTACCTTTGTCGCTGAATGATGGCAGGGATCCTCAGGCCACCGACGACAACTCTCCGGCCCCCCACATGCCCGGAAAGCACCATCCTTCATCCGGCGCCATTCGACGTGTTCAACAAGAAACACGCGGATGGATTTGTATTTGCCGCCGGCCCGGTGACCGCTTTGCGGCGCGTGCTGGGAATCGGAACGCGCTTTCATTAACTCTGTCTTCGGGGTCACCCGGCGACGCACCAATTGAGGACGCGGACAATGAACAAGCTCGTACTCGCTGACAATCAGGCCATCTACAGAGCCGGGACCGCCAAGATCCTGGCGATGGAAGATGACTTCCGCATCATTGCACAGTGCGCAGAGGCCGATCGTCTCTATCCAGCCCTTGACACCTTCCGTGGCGCAACCCTGATTTTTGCGTCAGCCCTTAAACTCGACCCGCAGACGCTCATCCCAAGAGTGCTTGCCGCCGGCAGCCGCAGTATCGTGATTGCCGAAAATGGCGAATCCGTTCAGCCCTGGTTCACCGCCGGGGTCAACGGAGCCGCCCATCGCAACGTTACCGGTCCCGCTCTGATCGAATGTGTTCGGCACGTCGGTCAGGGGGAACGCAACGTACGCGCCAACGGCATGGAAACTCTTCGCCCCGACGATGACTCCGTCGGAACACGCGTTCGCGACCGGCTCACCCCGAAGGAACTGAAAATCGTGGCTCTTATCGTGCAGGGCTGCAAGAACAAGGAGATCGCGGTCAGGCTCTGCACAACCGAGCAGGTGATCAAAAATTACCTGCGCAGCATTTACGACAAAACTGGAGTGTCGGACCGTCTGGAACTGGCTCTGTTCACCATTCACCATCGCATGCTGGCCGAGGCTGCTCAGGTTGTCGGCGACCAGATCATGCAGGGTCTTTAGGACATCCCGCTTCCTGACGGTTCGGTGTTTGCCGGTCTACGGGTTTCGGAGGCGCTGTCGCTCGATGTTTGCGGCGGCGCTTCCACCTGTTTCAAAGCGGGCAGCCCGTACTTGCGGCTCGAGCACCTTGCTTGAGTTGCGCGGGCGCCCGAGCGTCCTGAATCGCGGCTCGCACTGGTCTCGTAAACCTCAGACCACCGAAATGCAACGGGTAAGGCCCGCCATCGAAGTGGGGCTCATGCGGCCCGCCAAAGCCCCTGCGCTAAATATGAGACCGGCTCTAGTGCGCCGCCGGGATTGCAGCATTTTGCTGCGTTCCCGAAGGCATCCCGGGTGGTTGGCTTGAGCTGCGCCCAGCACGATTCACGGGAAGGCGTTGCAGGTTCTGGATGTCGCTCAGAATGGCCTTCACCGCTGCTTCTGTGACAACTCGTCCCTTTTCTCTCGTCGCCAGCGTCGGGTCGCCCCAGGCTCCCGTGGGCGAGTAGAGCCCTTGGGTTGCGTTCGGGTCTCTGGTGAGTGGTCCTGGATGATCGGGATGCAGGTCCTTTACAGCCTTCGACATCCTTACGGTGGCGGGAGCAATGTAGAGCATCATCGAAGTTTCGACTTCGTCGGCGTGAGTGCCTGCCGGTTCTTGTTGTACCTGCTTAACCACACCATCGATCTCATCGAAGTTGAAGTACGTCAAAGTTATGCCGTCAGAGCCGAGGGTTCTGGCGGCTTCGGAAAGAGGTTTGATCGTTGAAATCCCGGTATTGATGACGTAAAAACGCCGCGGGCCATGCGCTGCAAGCGTTCGACAGATTTCCACCGTCATATCGCGTGCTGTACTCGATTGCAGGGATGTCGAACCAGGATACTCCAGAAATGCGGGATAGAAGCTGTAATTGATGGTTGGCGCCACGACCACCGGAGCTGCGGCCAGCACTCGTCTCTTGAGATACTCCGCCATCACCCAATCGTTGTTGAGTTGTAAATGCCTGCCGTGTTCTTTCGATTCCGCACCTAACGCGATGACCACTACCCGGTCCGGCGTCAATACTTGCTCCGCTTCGTCCCATGAAAGGTTTTCCAGCAGAATGCCGCGGTTGTTGTTCCGGATTTTGGATGTCGATGTTTTTTGTGCGAAACCGTGCAAAGTAAGCATGAAAACGCTGAAGAGAACAAGCAGGAACCTGAACGCGGAACATGGTCCAGTTACTTTTGCGTTACCTTCCACTCCACCTTGCATAGGAATGGCTCTGGCTTTCCCGCGCCCACCGGCGGAGCGCGATTGAATTTAGATTTCTGCGCGTAGACAAGAGCTACCGGCCTCGGTCACCGCTACCTGCAGGAATCAGACCTTTTCGGCCACGGACTTGGCCTGCGTGAAGAGATAGAGGTAATCGGGACCGCCGGCCTTTGAGTCGGTTCCGGACATATTGAAACCGCCGAAGGGATGTGCGCCCACCATCGCCCCGGTGCACTTGCGGTTGAAGTACAGATTGCCAACGTGAAACGTGCGCCGCGCATGATCCAGCTTCGTCCGGTCCGACGAATACACTGCGCCGGTGAGGCCAAATTCCGTGTTATTCGCGATCTCAAGCGCGTGATCGAAATCCCGCGCCTTGATCACCGCCAGCACCGGCCCGAAAATCTCCTCCTGCGCGATACGCGCGTTCGGAGCGATATCCGCGATGACCGTCGGCTGAATGTAGTAGCCCTTCTCCGGCGTCTCGACCGCCATGCCGCCAGCGACCAGGCGCCCTTCCTTTTTGCCGATCTCAACGAAGTTGAGAATGGTCTTCATCGCGCCTTCGCTCACCACCGGCCCCATATTGCTGTTCTCCGCCGGATCGCCGACCGTCAGCTTCGCGACGCTCTCCCTCAATCGCTCGACGAACGCATCGTAGATCGGCTCCTCGACGATCGCTCGTGAGCACGCCGAACACTTCTGTCCGCTGAACCCAAACGCCGACGCCACAACGCCCGTCACGGCCGCATCGAAATCCGCGTCCGGGCTGACGATGATCGAGTCCTTGCCGCCCATCTCGAGGATCGTCCGCTTGATCCAGATCTGCCCCGCCTGCGTCTTCGCCGCGCGCTCGTTGATGTCGAGCCCCACTTCCTTCGAGCCGGTGAACGCGATAAAGCGCGTCTTCGGGTGCGCGACGACGGCATTGCCAAACGAAGTGCCCGAGCCGGGGCAGAAGTTCACCACGCCCGGCGGCAGGCCAGCCTCTTCGAGCACTTCCATAAACCGCGCGGCAATGGTCGGTGAATCGCTCGACGGCTTCATCACCACGGTGTTGCCGGTTACGATCGCCGCCGACGTCATCCCAGCCATAATGGCGAAGGGGAAATTCCACGGCGAAATAACCGCGCCCGCGCCCAGAGGGATATACAGCAACTCGTTCCGCTCGCCCGGATACTGAATCGGCGTGGTCGCGCCCGCAAGCCGCAGCGCCTCGCGCGCGTAGAACTCGAGGAAGTCAACGGTCTCGCCAACGTCGGCGTCGGCCTCGGCCCAGTTCTTGCCGACCTCGTACGTCAGCCACGCGCAGAAGTCGAACTTTCGTTCGCGGATCAGCTCCGCAGCGCCGAGCAGCAGCGATGCCCGCTCCTCCGCCGAGAAATATTGCCAGGTCTCGAATGCCTTCAGCGCAGCCTGTACCGCCTGCTCAGCATGCTCCGCCCCCGCCTTCTGATGAACCCCGACAATCTGCGCCGGCCGCGCCGGATTGCGCGACTCAATCTTCCCGCCCGTCCGCACCCGCTCGCCGCCGATGATCAATGGATACTCGTGACCCAGCTGGTCGCCGACCCGTGTGAGCGCTTCCTTCATCGCGTGGGCGTTGTGGTGCTGCGAGAAATCGGTGAACGGCTCGTTGCGGAACGCGCCCTTCGGGGCACGGGGCAGGATGACGGTGGGTTGCGCGAGAGTAGCCATAGCAAGCCCAGTTTAGTTCAAATGGCGGGGCGTGGTCCCGGCTGGACTTGCGCTGAGGACGCGTATTCCCACGACCGCCTTCGCACGCCCCTATAATTCCTCTCACCTGCTGTATGGTTGCAGCAAAGTCCCAATCGGCCAGGCCCCTGCGCGAAACTCGTCATTCCCGCACAAGAAGGATCAACCTCAAACCATGGCCGATCCCGCCTACGCTCTCAACCCGATTCTCGAGTCGGATATCGAGGCCTCCGTTGCGGCTCGACAGTCAGGGCGACGCGCGCTATGGGTGGCATTCATCGGCTTCTTTGTCGATATGTTCGACGCCTACCTGCCGGTCGTGGTCCTCGGACCGGCCATGGCGTACTTCCAGCCGCCTACGCTGAGTCCGGCTCTGCAGTCCACGCTGTTCTACATTGTCTTCGCGCTCTCGCTGGTCGGCCGACCCGTGGGAGCAGCCATCTTCGGCCATTACAGCGACAAGTTGGGACGGCGCAAGGTCACGCTGATTTCGATGGCGGGCTTCGCGGTGGTCACCTTTCTGATCGGCCTGTTGCCCGGTTATGAGACCTGGGGATTTTCAAGCGTCGCGCTGCTCATCTTTCTTCGCTTCGTCGACGGCGTCTTTCTCGGAGGGGAGTATACCGGCGCCAATCCGTTAGCAATGGAGTACGCCCCGAAGGAACAGCGCGGTATCTGGGGTGCGTTCATCCATACCGGATTCCCGGCTTCGATGGCGCTGATGTCGCTGATCACCCTCGCTCTGCTGCGGCTGGCGCCAGCCGGATCGCCTCATTCCGCCTACGTCACCTGGGGTTGGCGGATTCCCTTCTTTCTGGGTGGGCTCTTTGGTTGCGGAGCTTTCCTCTATTGCCTGCTGCGCGTTCCGGAGAGCAAAGTCTGGGCGAAGGCGGAAAGGGCCAAATCGCCACTCGGCGATCTGTGGCGCGGCGGCAATCCACGCATTCTCGGCCAGGTTTTCCTGGTGATGAGCGGCGCGTGGTTCACGCTCAACGCGGTCACATCGATCCTGCCCGGCGTTCTGCTCACGGTGCGGCACGTAGACAGCGTCACGGTGACCAACGCACAACTGATTGAGAATGTCGTGATGACCGTTGTCCTGGTCCCGTGCGGAATGCTGGGACAAAAGATTGGCCGCCGGACTGTGTTGTGGATGATCGGCCTTGCAGGCTGCACCCTGGGGCCGATCCTCTATTACGTCCTGGTCCGATCCGGCTACAGGAATACCGTCGAGCTGATCGTGCTGGTCACGCTGATCAACCTCTGCGCCATGCCGGTGTGGGCAATCATTACGGCCTACATCAATGAGCGCTTTAGTACGGGCGTGCGGGCCTCAGGCTATGGACTCGGCTACAGCCTCGCGACCATCATCCCGGCATTCTCTTCTTTCTACATGCTCGCTCTCAAACGCCTGGGGATGCCGTATGAGTACACCGAGGTGGCCATCTTCGCCCTGGGCGGACTGCTGTTGATGATCGGCGCTCTGTCGGGCCCGGAAACCAATCACATTGATATTTCGTGAAGCGCGCGATGACGGCAAAGCGCCGTTCAAACCGGAGACCAACCTCCTGCCCGCTGAATGGAAGTATCCTTCCGAAGGAGGCCCCGCGAAAATGCTGCGACCGGCAATCCTTATCGCACTCGTTGGAGTCGCCGGTTGCGTCCCCGCGCAGACGGCCGCAACCAGCGCTTCCCCTGCCACCCCCGCCCATCTTCCGGGAAACGGCCTGGCGCAACACGACTTTATGTACGCAGGCGAGTCGCACGACCGCCGCATCTTCATCGTGCGTCACGGCGAGATTGCCTGGAGTTATGAAGATGCGTCGGGCAAGGGAGAGATCAGCGACGCGACCATGCTCTCGAACGGCAATATCCTCTACACGCACCAGTTCGGCGTGACAGAAATTACGCCGGAGAAGAAAGTGGTGTGGAATTACGACGCGCCGACCGGCCGCGAGATCCACACGGCCGTTCCCATTGGCAACAGCCATGTCCTGTTCATCATGAATGGCGACCCGGCCTTGGTGCGTGTGATCAATACCGAGTCAGGCGCAACCGAGAAGGAGTTTCCTCTGGCCGTCAGGCATCCCATCAGCGTTCATGGCCAGTTTCGGCATGCGCGGCTCACCGCGAACGGCACGCTGCTGGTAGCGCACATGGATCTTAATAAAGTTGTTGAGTACGATGCGGACGGGAACGAGCTGTGGTCGTTTCCGGCGACGTTGCCGTGGGGCGTGACCCCGCTCGCAAACGGCAACGCGCTCATCACGGACCGGCTGGGCGTGCGGGAAGTGAACCGACGCGGCGACACCGTTTGGTCGTTCCGTCCCGCGGATGCTCCCGGCTACACCTTCGCGAATTTGCAGCAGGCATGGCGCCTGCCGAACGGCGACACCGTCGTCAACAACTGGGTGAATGAGTGGAGCACAACTCCCGAAAGCCGCGTGGGAACGCTGCAGGCGCTGGAGCTGACCCCGGCGAAGGAAATCGTCTGGGCGATGGCCGCGTGGACTCCACCGCAGAACCTTGGACCGGCGACGACGATCCAGTTCCTTGACGCAGGCTCGGCACCCGAGGACGTACATTTCGGCAACATACGATAAGGTCGAAGCCCGCCAGGGAAGAGCCCGTCCTCGCCTACCCGTTAACCTTCCCGGCTGAGCGCTTCGAGGCACCCTTCCGCGCAGTCTTCCGCACAGGTTTGTCCGTTTTCCTCGGTTGATGTGCGAAGCCATCCGTAAGGCGATCGCCGAGCACGTGAAGGCGGAGGAAGTTGGTCGAGCCGGCGCGGGTTCTGGTGCCGGCGACGATACCGAGAATCTCTTTGGGCTTAACGAAGCCGCCCTGTTCGAGAAGGCTCTCCGCCTGATCGACCATTTGCTCCGCGGTTTGCAGCTTCGGGCACTTAATGGCGTGGACGCCCCACAGCAGCGACATGCGATGAATGACCGCGTCGACGCTGGAGAGCGCGTAGATCGGCGGCCGCGGGCGGTATTTGGAAAGCTGGCGCGCTGTGGTGCCGGTCTCCGTAAAGACGGCGATGGCGCTCACATCGAGATCCTCGGCCGCGTGAGCAGCCGACTCGCAGATGGTTTCGGCGATGGAGAGGCGGACGCGGTTGTGGGGAATATCCCAGTGGTCGATTTCGCGCAGGTTGGATTCGGTCTCGCTGACGATCTTGGCCATCATCTTGACGGCTTCGACGGGATACTTGCCGGCCGCCGTTTCGGCCGAGAGCATCACAGCGTCCGTCCCATCGTAGATGGCGTTGGCGACGTCGGAAGCCTCGGCACGCGTGGGGCGCGGGTTCTCGATCATCGACTCCAGCATCTGCGTCGCGGTAATGACCGGCTTGCGATACTCCGCGGCGCGGCGGATAACGTGCTTCTGAATCGCCGGCACTTTCTCGGGGGGCATCTCGACGCCGAGGTCGCCGCGCGCGACCATGATGCCGTCGGCGTTTTCGAGAATGGCTTCGAGGTTCTCAATGGCCTGCGGCTTTTCGAGCTTGGCGATGATCCAGGTTTCGAGTCCCATGGCGGCGACCCGGAATTTAACGTGGCGGACGTCTTCCGCGGTACGCACGAAGGAGACGGCGATGGCGTCGACGCCGTGTTTCATGCCCCACTCCAGATCCTCTTCGTCCTTATCCGTGAGCGACGGAACGCGGACCGCGATACCCGGAAGGTTGATGCCTTTATGCTCGCCGAGCATGCCGCCGTTGATGACTTCGCATTCGACATCTTCCCCGGGGATTTCGACCACCCGCAGTTCGATGAGGCCGTCGGACAACAGAATGCGGGCGCCAGGCTCGAGGTTTTCGGCGAGCGTGGGAAAGGTCGTGGCGATGACGGTGGAGGTGCCGAGAATGTCGCGCGGCGTAATCGTAAGGCGCTGGCCGGCTTTGAGCTGAACGGGAATGCGGTTCTTGAGACGCCCGGTGCGAATCTTAGGCCCCTGGAGGTCGCCGAGGATACAGACGTTGCGTCTCTCTTCGCGCGCGACCTTGCGGACCATCTCGATGAGCTTCAGCTTTTCGGGCAGGGTGCCGTGGGAGAAATTGAGGCGTGCGACATCGAGGCCGGCGCGGAGAAGCTCGCGAAAGATGGTCTCGTTGGAGGACGCAGGGCCCAGCGTGGCGACGATTTTAGCGCGGCGCAGGCTATCGGCTGCGAGGCCAGGCGCTGACAGCGGAAAGTTCATCCAACCCCCAAAGAGTCTCTTTCTGGAGAAACGTGTTGCGAAGCAGCGGTGCGAACGCCCGCTACGATTCTAACGTGCGCGGATGCCTCCGGCGGCGCGGGGCTGAACGAGTGACGGGTTTGCGGGAAGATTCGTTGGCAGAAGAGCGGGATCGCCGGGGAATTCTTCGTTGCTGATGGGCCCCTGCCTGAGTTCAAGAAACGGAAAGAGCTGAGCATTGAACTCGGCTCCAATGAGCACGCTAAGCGAAACGAGGTAGAGCCAGATCAGGGTGGCGATACCGGCGCCGAGCGAGCCGTAGACGATGGAGTAGTCCACAAAGCGCGTCACGTACCAGCCGAAGAGCAGAGTGGCGATGAACCACGTGGCTGTGGCTATCGTGGCGCCAGGGAGGGTCTCGCGCCAGTGGCCGCGGATAAAAGCGTTTCTGCCGCCATGGGTCGGATGTTTATGGCGGGGAATGCCGAAGTGATAAATGAGAGAAAGCGACATGACGCTGGCGAGCAGGGCGATGCTCCAGCGGATGAGCCGCCAGACAACAATGAGGTATAGGTGAAGCTCGTGGGTCGAGTTCTGGATCATCCAGTTCTCGATAGAGTGACCGAACGCGATGAAAAGGGTGGCTGCGCCCATAGGTACGATGGTGGCGGGGACCAGCAGCAGAGCCGCGGTGCGTTCCTGCCAGAATCCCCACATGCCGCGGGGTAGCCGATAGGCGCGGCGGAAGCCTTCCATCAGGGAGAGCAGCACGCCCATGGCGGCGAAGATGCTGACGAAGACCGCGCCCCAGACGATGCGCATCGACCGGGCGTGGTAGTAGAGAAAGTAGTTCTGGACCAGCTGCATGGTGTCTGGCGGGAGCAGCTGCTGAAGGGCGTTCCGGATGACACCGCGCAGGTCGTCGCCTGAAGGCATGGTGGCAAACAGCGTGGTGACGACCACCAGAGCCGGGAAGATGCTGAGCATGGCCGAGTATGCGGCCGCCTTGGCCATGGAAAACGCACTGTGGCCAAAGGCCGCCCAGACCGCTTTCCGCAGGTGCCTCAGCGCGCGCAGCATACGGACCTAGTTTACCTGCGCTGGAGGCGGGGCAGCGAAAAAGCCCGAATGCTCCCGGTTATGAGTTGTTACTTATGCCTGGGCCGGGTGTTACTTCATCTTCCATTGATCAAGGAAGCTGGTGACGGAGGAGGGGTCCATGTGTCGCATATCCTCGAACTCCCCGGTCTTCTGGCTGTAGAGCAGACGGCCGTCGGAGCCCAGCACGGCGAGAGCGGGGACGCCGCGCTTGAGCGGGACCTGGTATTTGTCGGCGAGGTCGACGTTGTGGTCGTAGCGGCCGATGTCGATGTCGACCAGGATGAAGCTCGCGGCAAGGAGCTGCGCGTTGGGTTGTTGATGGAAGTAGATGTCGAGCACCTGGCAGTCGCCGCACCAGTTGCCGCCGAAGTCGAGGATCACGCGCTTGTGTTCCTGGGCGGCTGTGGAAAGCGCCTCGCGAATCTCGGCTTTGGCGTCGGCGTTTTCATTGTAGATATGGCGCGGGTGGAACTGCTGCTGGGCTAAGGCGCCGCTGGGTAGAAGCAGGGCGGCCAGGAGGGCGAGGACGACTCGCGAGCTTGCGCAGGTCTTGGGCTTCATGGTTTTGGTTGGCGGGAAGCTGGAATCTCCCCCATTCAAAGATGCCACAGGCTGGTGGCAAGGTCCAGGAACAGCCCACTTCCTTTTTCGGCGTCGCGGAGACCGCCTGATCGACCACATTCTGCAGTGTGGTACCAACGTCGAGTTGATTTTCGCCGAAGCCGATAACGAACTTACGGACCAGGAGGGGGAGGCGTAAGTCCAGCACCGCTCAAGCCAGCCGGGCGTGGGCTATTTCTTCGAGAACCCTGAGTGGGGATATTTCCGGGCGGACCATGGCTTCGGGTCTGACTAAGAAGGTTTGTTCTAATGCGTATTGTCCAGCTAATACAGCGTGGGGGACAGTGTCGGTATAGACCATCCAGCTGGAGCCGGGCGGAAACTGGAAGGGGTACTTCGGGCAGTCAGCCTGAAAGCGCGGATTCTCTTTGAGAAAATTGTGGAAGCGCATCATGAAGTCGTCATAGGGTGTGCGCTTGAGGGAGGGAATGGCGGCGCCGAGTCCGACAGCGCGAGCCGACGCTTTGCCGAGGCGCGCGAGAGCGGATCCAGGGCGAGGTGCGATTTCCCTGGGAGCGAACTGGCGCACGGTCGCGACGAAAGGATCGCTGACTACCCAGTCGCGGGTTCGCGTGGGGTTGATGTTGTTAAAGAAACGCAGGATGCGTGCGCCATGGGTGGGCCGCGTAGGAAAGGCGTCGGTGTGGAGGAGGTCGTTGCGGCGGCGCCGCGGCAGATCGCGCCCTTGTTCTTCCTGCGGACGGAAGCTGGCGTAGTCGAGCTTCCAGTGTGCCTGGTAGGGCGCGAGAAATCGAGTGAGGAACTGGACCACGGAGTTCGAGTAGCCGCGCATGATGCGCTGGAGGCGGTCTACGGCGGCAGGGTTCGCCGTCCTGGTGTCAACTCCGCTGAGTCGGTCGAGGGCGGGTTTGTACGCGATGTTTTTATGGAGCGAGCTGTCCGCCTGCTGCTGCCCAAGCAGGAAGCTGGTGTCGTCTGCGGTGAGCGGCACGGGCGATTGCGGAAAGTAAAGGATGTCTCCGGCTTCGAGTTGTGCGCACCAGGCGCGAGCTTGCTCGGGAGTGGGGATGGTGCTGGCGTCGGCAATGGTGACGACCGCCACTTCAGGCGCCTCCGGACAATCTGCGTCGCACCCAGGTACCGGTGAAGAAGACGAGCGCGCAGACCAGGACAATTACCCCCAGGGGAAAGGCGACATAGCGGTAGCTGTCGGAGTAATCGACCTGATGGTGGCCAAGCGTGTTCCAGACAAGGAGAGAAATGATGGCGAGGAACAGGCTCGCGAAGAAAGTAAGGAAGCCGGAGGCGAGCGAAAGCAGGAGCGAAGAAAAGAACCCAAAGTCGCCGAGGGGAATGCCCAGAAGTTTGGCGGGCTGCGTTGCGGTCGGCATGGGGCAACTCCTCGTCAGCTAGAATACAAGCTTATGGCTGGAGCGACGCAAATCCCGTTGTTTTCCGCCGCGAAGGTGGCGCAGGAAGCCCAGGTGCGGCAGGCCGATAACGGCATGTGCTACGCCAGCTTCGGCGAGGTGCACAACAGCGGCGAAGAGCTGGAGCAGATTGTGCAGGCGGTGCCCGCGGTTGTGGCGGCGGCGCTGCGGCAACGGGCGTGGTACTTCGTGCCGCTGGCCATTGGCGAAAACGATGACACGGTCGTAGCTCCCGACTACACAGTCGACCTCGGCGACCGGGCAATCTGCCACAGAAATGTGCGCTTCGGCGGCTCGGAGTGCATTTTTATTTCGACGCGGCTGATGCAGGATCGATTCGCCCTGGCGTTTGAGTTCCTGATCAACGTCGGTCACCAGTTTGTCGATGTCGTGGGTGTGCCGCAGAGCTTCGCGGAGCTGGTGTGGTCGCAGGCGACGAGCGATGTGCGCGGCGAGACCAGCCACGATGCGTGGGAGAGCCGGCGTCGTGCGGTCGACCGCAGCAGAGGCAATGAGGTTGACGAAAAGTCGAAGACGACCTATTTCGAGTCGGCGTTTTCCGATGCGCTGGCGATTTATATGTTGTCGCTCACAGTCGATTTCGACTACGCCGATTTGCGCGAGCGGGAGTATCCGCTGCTCGCGGCGCCCGCGCTGGCCGAGCGGCTGCGGCATGTCGCCGAGATGTTTCCTCCGAACGCCGGGTATGAGTTCGAGATACGGTACCGGCGGAGAGGCTAGAGGCAGGGAACAGGCAATAGGGAACAGGAAACAGGAAGAGACACACCATGGCGGCGCGCAGGAACTCGTCGATTCGCAAAGGGCAGCCGCTGACAGCACAAACTCGGGTGCGAAAAGCGCCCAAGGGGAAGCGGACGATCATCGGTATTGGGCAATTCGACTCTGGTGTTCCGGACCTCGCAACAAATAAGAAACACATGGAAGGCTACGGTCTGAGTCGCAGCGAAAGCCATCGTCGTCAGTCCGACTGAGGGTTGCTCATGCGCACCCGCAAGCCCACGGTTCCCCTCGACGAGGATTCCCTCTACGACTATGCGGTCAAAATGCTCGGCCAGCAGATGCGCACCGTCGCAGAACTGAAGCGGCTGATGCGGCGGCGCGTCGAGCCGGGTGAGGCGGGCGAGGCAATCATGGCTGCGGTAGTCATGCGGCTAACGGAGCGGAAGTATCTGAACGATGCAGGCTATGCCCAGGACTTCGCCCGCCTGCGGCAGGAGAACGCGAGCCACGGCAAACGGCGCGTCCAGCAGGATCTGATGCGCAAGGGCGTGCAGGCAGAGGTGATTGGCAAGACCCTCGATGCGGCCTATGAAAACATCGACGAAGAAGAGCTGGCGCGGCGCCATCTGGAGCGGAAGCGGGTAAAGAAGCCTCAGAACGAGAAAGAAACGGCTCGGGTGATGCGTCTACTAATGCGGGCCGGATTTTCGAGCGGCGTAATTTTTCGGATTCTGAAGAAGTGGGATGTGGAGGTCGTGGCTCTGGACGATCTGGACAGCGACGACGGCGCCGAAGTCTGACGACGGCTTCAGCCTTCTCTCCTCGAGACGCAAGTTCTGTGCTGCTGTGCTATTCTGCGGCGTTCCTTATGAGTGAGCGAACGACTCCAATCCGTGTGCTGGTGGCGAAGCCCGGCCTCGACGGGCACGACCGCGGGGCCAAGGTGATTGCGCGCGCCCTGCGCGATGCGGGGATGGAAGTGATCTACACCGGCCTCAGGCAGACCCCGGAGATGATCGTGAACGCTGCAATCCAGGAAGATGTGGACTGCGTCGGTCTGAGCATTTTGTCCGGTGCGCACAACGCCATCGTGCCGCGCATTACCACCATGCTGAAGGAGCAGGGTGCAGGTGACATTCTGGTGGTGCTGGGCGGGACGATTCCCGAGCAGGACATCGCGTCGCTGAAGGAGCAAGGCGTCGCCGCGATTTTTGGGCCCGGGACGTTCCTTGAGTCGGTAGTGCGGTTCATTCGCGAGAATGTGAAAGCGAAGGGCGTGGGCGTTTAGCACGCCAGCAAGTAATAACACCCACCCGTTCTGTCGCTGGCTCCTCAGGATGGGAGCTGCGACTTCCACCCAGCCGCCATGCGTTCCTTTAAAATGCAATGGTCCTGGACGACTTTGACGCCAGCCGCCTCCGCCCAACCCGCGGCTTCGTCGTGGACCACCCCTTCCTGCAGCCAGAGGTAAGGTATTTTCAGCCGCATCACGTCTTTCACGATGGCGGGTACATATTCGGGTGCGCGAAAGACGTTGACGACGTCGATTTTCCCGCCGTCCTTTTCCAGCGCAGCCACGGCGGCATCAAGGTCCGGGTACGCCTTTTCGCCAAGGGCGCTGTCGATTTGCGGATTCACCGGGATGATGCGATAGCCCTGGCTCTGCATAAAGCGCGAGACGCCGAAGCTGGCGCGGCCTTCCCGGTTAGTGAGGCCCACGACTGCGATGGTGCGAGCGTTGTCGAGGATTTCGCGGATGGTGGCGGGTTCGTTCATTTTCTGTTCGATGCCGGACGCTAAATTAATAATTCACAATCTTCGCAAAGCTCTGCGGATCGAGGCTCGCTCCGCCGACCAGCGCTCCGTCGATATCCGGTTCGTTCATCAAAGCCGTGGCGTTGTCGGGTTTGACGCTGCCTCCGTATAGGATGCGCATCGCATCGGCCACATCCTTGCCGAGCAGCTTAGCGACTTCGCCGCGGATCAGCGCGTGCGCCTCGGAGGCCATTTGCGGCGTCGCCGTCTTGCCGGTGCCGATCGCCCACACCGGCTCGTAGGCGATGACGATGGGGCTCGCTTCGCTCGCGTTGATGCCGGTGGTGATGCCGGCCAGGCAGTCGCACGTCTGCCGGATGAGCACTTCATTCGTCTTGCCTGCTTCCCGCTCCGCGAGCACTTCGCCAACGCAAACGATAGGAATGAGCTGGTGATGGAGCGCGGCCTTCAGCTTTTTGTTGATCAGCTCGTCGGTTTCGCCAAAGTACTGGCGGCGCTCGGAGTGTCCGAGAATCACGTGCGTGGCGCCGATGGCCTTCAGCATCAAAGGAGAGGTCTCGCCGGTGAAAGCCCCCTCGTCGGCGTAATACATGTTCTGCGCGCCTATGGCGACGCCGGAGCCGGTGACCGCCGCGATAAGCACGGAAATCGACGTGAATGACGGGCAAACGACGATCTCGTCGCGTTCGTGATTGGCGACGAGAGCCAGGAAAGTCTTCATGAACTCCTGGGCCTGCGCCGGAGTCTTGTACATCTTCCAGTTGGCGGCGATAAGCGGCTTGCGCGGCATGTTATGGGTGTCCTCAGCGTGATTGTAAAAGACGTGGGTGCAGACTACGGTGATACAGGGCACACGCTCAGCGTTCGGATGAGCCGCCGCGTGCGCGGGTTTGCCCAAAAAGCGACTTGCCATTTGCGTGGGGCGGAGTATGGTTCGTGTATCGTGAGTTTGGTTCTGTTTCCCAAGTGATGATGACGACGAAGGCAGCGGCTCTGACCAGCACCGGGCGGGTGCGCAGCAGCAACGAAGACGCATTTGGCTATCGGTCGGAGCATGGCATCTACGTCGTGTGCGACGGCATGGGTGGCGCGGCCGGCGGCGAAGTCGCAAGCCACTTGACGGTCGATACGGTGCTGCGGCGGATGACTGCCGGCAACCGGGTTTCAGGGCGCGAGCGCCTGCACGAGGCCATCGCCGAAGCCAACCACGCTGTGCAGGAGAGATCGCAGCGTGAGCCCGGTCTGTATGGGATGGGCACGACCCTGGTGGCCCTGTTGCTCGATCCGGAATTGAGCTCCGGTTCCGGGGCGGGCTCTGGGTCAGGCCCGGCGCTGGTCGCGCATGCCGGCGACAGCCGGTGCTATCTCTATCGCGCGGGCAAGCTGTCGCGCATCACCCACGACCACTCTTTGGTGGATGAGCAGATGCGCCTCGGCGCGATGACGCCGGAAGAGGCCGAGCGCTCGCCGTTTCGCAGCGTCATCACGCGCGCCATTGGGACGCAGCCATCGGTGACCGAGGATCAGGTCGAGGTCGAGGTTGAGGCCGGGGATGTTTTCCTCCTTTGCTCCGATGGCCTGACGCGCGAGATCAAAGACGAGATTATTGCCCGCATTCTGGGCGCGGGCGATAACCTCGAACGCGCGGCGCAAAGTCTCATCGACGCGGCCAATGAGGCGGGCGGCCGCGATAACGTGACCGTGCTGCTGGTGCGGTTGGGGTAGCCCTTCTCCTGGTGCGAAAGAGAACACGATAACGACAATGTGGACCCGGTTGCTGATGATCTCGAGTGCGGCAGTTATGCTCTTGCTCGGGGCTCTGCTGACGTTCGCGCCCCGCGAAACGCTGGCCTGGACCGGAAGCCAGGCGTCGTCTCTCCTGGTGCTCGCGGTACAGGCGCTGGGGGCGCTGTACCTCGGATTTGCTGCCCTCAACTGGATGGCGAAGGACAACCTCATCGGCGGCATCTACAGCCGCCCTGTTTCCCTCGGCAATTTTGTTCACTTCTTCGTTATGGGGGCAAATCTGCTCAGGGCTTTACCGGCGGAATATCATGTAACCGTGCTGTGGGTGGCCGCTATCGTCTACGTGATCTTTGCCGCGTGCTTTGGATGGGTGGTCTTCGGGAGATCATTGCCGGAAGCGCCTCGATGAGCCGCGTGAGATGAGGAACCGGGCATTGAATCTGGAAAGGGGAACGCAAACAAGAAAATGCGCACCCGGCCTCCAATGATTTCAGTGCGGCGTTTCTGCTATACCCGGACCACTCGTCTGCACGCTCGCGGCCGCAGAAGATTTGTACTCCAGATGGAGAATCTCCATCTGATACTTGCTCCGCTCTGGATACTTCAGCTTTAGGAGATTCGGCGGCCACTGCGCGGCCGCGAGCAGGCGCCAGGCCTCAGGCGCCTGCCATGGATCGAACCCCGCATCCGCCATGAAGGCCAGGGCCATGCGCCCGCGCTGCTCTTCCATTCTGTGGTGAACCGAATGCATCGCAATCGCCCCGGCCGTCATACCCCCAGCGCTCACGGCCAGCTCCGCCGCTGCCTCGGCCACCGTGATCAGCTTCATCTCAAGGCGCGCTCGCACATCCTGCTGCTGCAGTTCCGCAGCCACCGCATCCCCCAGCACCGCTGCCAGCTGGTCATCACTCCCCATGCGCGCCATCACGGGCACCGGGATCATGACCAATCCATCCTCGCACGCCAGGCTGGAACGGATGTGGTCCTCGTCCACGGCGTAGAACCGAAAAGGAATCTTCGCCGGGTCATTCTCGGGCAGATCGCGCTGGTACTGCGGCACAACGCGCACACCGATCCGTCGCACGCGCTCCTGCAATGCGGCGTCCTGTGGAACCGGATACCAGCCGGCATCACAGCCACCGCCCGCCTCCCAACCTTTGCGCATGTAGGCATCCGTGCGAAAGCTCCCGTCGGAGTCGATCATGCTGCCGAACGGGAAAGTCGTCACCTGCTCCACGGATACCTTCGGGTTCCGTTTCGGCCTGTGCAGATTCGGCTTGATGAACTCGGCGGAGCTAAGAACAATCTCGCCAAAGTCGTGCCCAGCGCCTTCGTAATGGACCCAGATGTTAGTGCCGACCTCACCCAACGACGCCAGACCGCCAGAGAAGCGGACTACAGTGGCAGGGGTGAGGAGCAGCATGTATCCGTCGGCGCGGAAGACGGGCTCGGGTCCCGGCGTGATCACCCGATCGATCACGGCAAATCCGGAGACCTCAGGACTGTCGTCGTGTACCGAGCCCTGGACGGCCCTGGACGTGCAGAACGCCAACATCAAAGAAGAAGCCAAGAGAAATCGGCACCTGCGGACCAGCAGACGAGCGCGCACCATAGAACATCCTGTGCCTTTGAAATTGTTGGAAGTATAGCCCCGATACCCGGTTCTGGTGTCGCGATTTTCGGCTCGGCGTTGCTTCGCCGGAAGTTTTCCGTCGTGCCACTTTCGCTTTCAATAGGCGGCTGTAGGCATGACAGGTTCGTCTGCTTTACCATCCGGGCAGCAAGGAGCAAGGCAGTGAATGACATCAATACAGTCGGCGTAATTGGTGCGGGCACCATGGGCAACGGGATCGCTCACGTCCTCGCGCGGTCCGGATTGCGGGTTCTGCTCTGCGAGGTGGAACGTCGCTTTCTGGATCGGGGACTCGAGACCATCCGGAAGAACCTGGGGCGCGAGGCAGAGAAGGGCAAGATTTCGCCCGACAGTGTGGACGAGACCCTTCGTCGTGTTGAAGGCACGCTGGATCGCCAGTCCCTGGCCGAGGCCGATCTTGTGATCGAGGCCGCGACAGAGCGGTTCGAGGTGAAGCGGCAGATCTTTCAGGAGCTCGATTCGATCGTCCGTCCCGGCGTGATCCTCGCTTCAAACACGTCATCGATCTCGATCACAAAGCTGGCCGCGCAGATCACCCGCCCCGACCGCGTGATCGGGATGCACTTCTTCAATCCTGTTCCGGTGATGAAGCTGGTGGAGGTGATCCGCGGACTGCAGACCTCGCAGGAAACCTACGAGACGGTCGCGACGCTGGCGGAGAAGCTGGGCAAGACAGCCGTCGAGGTCAACGATGCGCCCGGCTTCGTCTCGAACCGTGTGCTGATGCCGCTGCTCAATGAGGCCATGTTCGCGGTGATGGAGGGCGTGGCGACGGCCGACGCCGTCGATGAGGTCTTCCGGCTCGGCATGGCGCATCCCATGGGTCCGCTGACGCTGGCCGATTTCATCGGCCTCGATGTATGCCTCGACATCATGCGCGTGCTCCATGAGGGGCTCGGCGATCCAAAATACCGCCCCTGCCCGCTGCTCGTGCGCATGGTGGACGCGGGGTGGCTGGGGCGGAAGTCAGGGCGGGGCTTTTATAGCTATTGATGGGCTGGAGGTGTTCGCTGGCTGTCCACCTTCAGGTCCCATGTCGACGCCATCTAGAAACGCCCCACAAACTTTGGTTACGTATAACCTGCCGATTTTTCTGGATTAGCTCCCGCGTCGGCTTTAATCTCAGAGACAGTCGGGCAAGCCCTGTTCATATCCCGTGTTCATCCCGGGATGAGCAGGGCTTTTGCTTCATGGGGACACAACGGATGCATTGTCACTTCAATCCTCTGAAGAATCAGATTCCTGCAGCTCTGCGGAGCAAGGCGAAGGTGTTATCGAGCTCGATAACACCTGGAACCCTCATCGTTTCAAATACGTCGGGAATTGGGGAGGGGGAGGGGGGGTATGCCGCAACCTCCTTCCACCGTTTCCCGCCCCGAAATGGGAAATACGGTTCCTATAAGTAGTACCCGAAAGAGGACGCCTACGAGGAATGGTACAAGCCTTCCACATCTTTCCGGCGTATTCTCACCCATATGGTGCGGATGACGGTGCTGGCCAGCGGTTCAAAAGGCAACAGCACGGTTGTCTCCAGTTCAACGACGCGCATCCTGGTCGACGCCGGCCTCTCGTGCCGCGAGCTCATGAAGCGCATGAAGGCTTCCGGCGAGGATCCCTCAGCGCTCAACGCAATTCTCATCACCCACGAGCATCAGGACCACGTGCAGGGAATGGCGGTAACCGCGCGGAAGCTGGGGATTCCGGTGTATCTGACCGAGCCCACCCATCGGGCCTGGGTACGGTGGATGACTCCGCAGAAGCGGATCACGTACGCGGAGTGGCTGCGTCAGAGGCAGGCAACAGGCAGCAGGCAACAGGCAACAGAAGCCAACCTTGAGCGTTCAGAACACAGCGTTCAGGAAGACGGCAGTGGCCAGCTGCCTCATGGCCGCTGCTCAGCCGATGTGCCCGCCGAGCCGGACGAAGAAGAAAAGGCTGCGGCCCAGGAGATTCTGAGCGAGCCGGAAAAGGACCCAACCGCCCTTCCCGCAGTGGAATACTTCCGGTCTGGCACTGGGTTCAGGATTGGCGACATTGCGGTTACACCCTTTACCATCCCCCACGACGCCTCCGATCCAGTGGGATTTGTCTTTGAAGCGGATGGGGTCCGCATCGCAATTGCGACCGACCTCGGCTACATGCCATCTAACGTCAATATGCACCTGCGGCGCTGCGACGTGCTCATGCTGGAATCTAATCATGATGTGGATATGCTGCGGGACGGCCCTTATCCCTGGTCGGTGAAGCAACGCGTCATGTCGCGCGTTGGACACCTCTCGAACGACGCTGCTGCGGAGTTTTTGGCCAGGGGCTACGATGGCGGGGCTGCATTTGTAGTGCTGGCGCATATCTCGGAAAACAACAATCTCCCGGAGCTTGCACGCATCTCCGCGGAGCGGGCCCTGCGGGACAAGATGAGTCTGCTCGCCAATCACCTGCTGCTGGCAGAGCAGGAGCGGCCTCTTGAAGCTATTGTCCTGTAATAAAAGGGTTAGTCTATAATTAACGAAGCCGCCCTGCATTGGATTCTCACCCGTGGCAGTCGGCCGGGCTATTGGCTGGGTGAGGGGAAAATGAGGACCTGACAAACGATGAGCACCTGCACCGATTCGGTCGTCGGGGACATATTATCCGGTTGGCGCTACGACATCTCGGGAATTTCGCCCGAAATGCGCACGGATTACGAGGCACATCTGGCCGCGTGTTCGTTCTGCCGTTCGCGGCAGCGCATGCATCGCACCATTGACGTGGCTTTGATCAGTCTCAGCACTCTGTGCATTGCCGCCTTTTTGCTGGCGCTGGCGATCATTCACCATGTGGAACCCTTGCGATCGGCTGCAGTCGTGATGCATCTCGAGCATCGTGCGGTGGTGCTTACCCTGCAGGCCGCGGCGATCCTGGGGCTGCTGGCCTCTTTAGCTGCATGGATTCTGGTCGCGATTGCCACACCCGCGCCGGTTTACCTGACGGGCGTTGCGATTGAGCAGGCTCGCTTGCTCCAGGACCGCCTGCCCGAGGATCTGCGCACACGCCTGCGGGCTTAGCGATGAAAGCCAGGGTTATCCTGTCCGCGCTCGTGTTGTGTGTATTTTTCCGGCTGTAACACCGAACCAGGAGCGCCAACACCGCCTGCGTCGAGCCCGGAGTGATCGATATCACATCCACCGCGGCACGACTCTGCGACGATTCCAGTGTTGCAGCAGGTAAGCGCAGAGGAGCTGGTTTATGGTGATCAATATCGATGCGGTTCGTTACGGCGCTGGGTTCGACGCGGCAGGCCAATGGCACGATGCCAAAGACGACTATCGTTCCGCGGAGGACGAGAAGAGTGACGAGCTTACCGCGCCCGCTCGCGGAGCGGTTTGCGGTCTGGTGCTTGGTGCCGCATTTTGGGTTGGAATCGTGGCCGCAGTGCGCGAACTGCTGACCCTGTTCCGGTAGCTCACCCCTCGGTCGGAAAGGGTGCTGATCTCGCGGCATTCTTTTTCGTCGCGGCCAGAGGCTGCGGTTCGTTTACGAATTGGGAGCAGTGGGAATCGGCGGCAGCTCATCCTTCGCCTCGACGACGCTGTCGTCCGTACCTGGGCGACCGTTGCAGTCGCTTTTCGCGCCCAGAGAATTTCTGCTGCCGGCAGGGGCGCTCCGATCAATCTCACCCGAGCAGGCATCAGTGACTGTGGCTAAGTTTGCGGAAGCATCGCTGCGGATCGGGGTCATCGGGACGGCTCCTCCTGTCTCTCAAGTTGGATGCGAAAACACGGCGGTGCGCGCTGACCGGCTGATGTGGCCATGCGGATCGACGCAGGATCAAGTCCGATCCCGTTTGTTATACTGTTGAGGTCGATGGCTGAGTGCGATGCTTCTGCGTCGCGAATCCACGACCTCACTCCCAGCTGGATCCCTCCGGCGGCCAGGTAGCTCAGTGGTAGAGCGCGGCCCTGAAAAGGCCGGCGTCGGCGGTTCGATCCCGTCCCTGGCCACCACTTATAATCAATGACTTACTTGGGCAAGTTAGCCGGCTAGAGAGCCTCGCCGGCGCGCTGAACGATTTAGCCCGCGGCATTCTCGCATCGAATCGGATCGGTTGTCAGTAGATTGAGCGGAGTTTGGCGATAAGTTCTTCGGGGTGGATGGGTTTGGGGAAGAGCTCGAAAGTGTAGCCTTCGGCCTGGGCTTTGCGCATGAGCTCGCTGGTGGCGGCTTGTCCGGAGAAGAGGAAGACACGGGCGCCGGGAAATTCCTGGCGGATTTTGATGCCGAGCTCGACCCCGGACATTTTGGGCATGAGGACGTCGCTGAGAACGATGTCGGGCTGGACCTGGCGGGCGGCTTCGAGGGCGGCCTCTCCGCTGAGGGCTTCGATGGCGTCGAATCCGTGAAGATTGAGGATGGCGGCGACGGTTTGGGCGATGAGGGGTTCGTCGTCGACGACGAGGACGCGGAGACGGGTGCAGTTGGTGGTCTTGCCGGATGCCTGAGGTTGCTCGGGGGACGAAGGGTACTGGCTGTCGGATGAGAGAAATTCGGGCGTCAGGAATTCGGGCGCGAGGAATTCGGGCGCGAGGAATGGGACCAGAAAATTGGTCGTGAAGGCTGGGGCGGGTTGCAAGGGGCCGTGTCTCCTGAGAGAGATTACATCAGCCGCTGGGGCGGCGGGGTCGTTCGCTTCTTGTCCGGTACAGCGACGAGGGGAAGAAACATAGTAAACGTAGTGCCGTGATTTTGGCGGTCCACTTTACTACTGACGTCGATGGTGCCCCCCCAGGACGCAACAAACTGACGGACGACCCAGAGGCCGAGGCCGGTGCCGGCGGCGGGCTTGGTGGTGAAGAAAGGCTCGAAGAGGCGGGGGATGTTTTCCTGGGGGATGCCAATGCCGGTGTCGGCGATGGCGACGGCGATGCCTGGGGTATGGGCCTGGTTGAGGGGCGGGGCGGCATCGTGGACGGAGATTTTGAGCTGGCCGCCGTCACGCATGGCGTCGATGGCGTTGGAGACGAGGTTGGAGAAGACCTGGTGGAGCTCGCCGCGGAGGGCGCGGAGTGGGGGGACGATGGCGAAGTCGCGGACGACGGCAATGCTGGAGGCGCGGAGGCGGCTGTCGTAGACGGTGAGGACTTCTTCGAAGAGGGCGGGGAGATCGATGTCGGAGGGAACGGAGGTTTCGCGATAGAAGCCGAGGGTGTGACGGGCGATGTGGGAGACGCGGTTGAGTTCTTTTTCTGCCGTTTCGAGGTATTCGCGGATTTTGGTGCTCTGGGAGATTGAGGTGCGGGACAGGTAGATGAGATTGAGGACGGATTCGAGGGGGTTGTTGATCTCGTGGGCGATGGTGGCAGCGAGGCGGCCGGTGGCAGCGAGCTTTTCTGAGACGAGGAGCTTCTCCTGCTGTGTGCGGCGCTCGGTGACGTCCTGGGCAAAGATGGCGAGGCCGTCGGGGGAAGGGTAGGAGTTGGCCAGGAGCCAGCGGCCTAAGGGTTCGAAGAAGTCTTCGACACTGCGGGGCTGGCCGGTTTCCATGGCTTCGCGATAGCTTGCGCCGAAGGTGGTTTTGTCGATGCCGGGGAACATCTGCCAGAGGTCATGGCCGATGATGTCTTTGGGAAGGCGGGATGTCATAGCGCTGCCGCGGCCGTTGAGGTAGCGGATGCGCCAATCGCGGTCGACGAACATGAAGGCCTCGGAGATGCTTTCGAGGATTTCGATGTACTGGCGCTCGGCGGATTCGGCTTTGGTTCGGAGGGTGTGTTCGTTGGCGGTGGAGCTCGAGGCGGAGGCGGTGCATTTCGATGTGGGCGCCGACGCGGGCCATGAGTTCGCGGGCGGTGAAGGGCTTGACGAGGTAGTCGTCGGCGCCGGCCTCGAGGCCTTCCGACTCGGCTTCTTCGCCGGCGCGGGCGGAGAGCATGATGACAGGAACCGTGGCGGTGTCGGGATCGTCGCGCAGGGCGCGGAGGAGGTTGAAGCCGTCCATGCGGGGCATCATGACGTCGGTGAGGACGAGGTCGGGGGGATGGGTGCGGGCCGCGTGAAGAGCCTGTTCGCCGTCTTCGACCGCGGTGACGGAGTATTTGCGGCCGAGCAGGCGCTGGACGTATTCGCGCATGTCGCGGTTGTCGTCGGCGAGGAGCACGTGGGGCCGGTTTTCGGTGGAGGAGGGCTTGTGGTCGAGGAGGACGCCGAGGTCCTCGTTCGCGAGGTCTTTGACGATTTGCTCTTCACCGGAGGGTCCGCCAGGAAGCCAGCGGAGGGCTTCCTGGACGTAGGGAGCTGCGCCGAGGGTGTTATCGGAGCGGCGCTCGGCGGTGGCGATGCGTTCGGGAGGAAGATGCGCCGCGCCGAATGGGATGCGAACGGTGAAGGTGGTTCCCTCTCCTATTTTGCTTTGGGCTGAAACCGAGCCGCCGTGGAGGCGGACGAGCTCGTCGACGAGGGCGAGGCCGATGCCTGTGCCTTCATGGGTGCGGCCGGGGGCGCCTTCGATGCGATGGAAGCGCTCGAAGATGCGGGGGAGTTCGGACTCGGGTATGCCGGTGCCTGTGTCGCGGACCTGGAGCTCAGCCTGGCCGTCGACGGAGCGGAGGGTGAGTTCGACGCTCCCTTTGAGGGTGAACTTGAAGGCGTTGGAGAGAAGGTTGAGGACAATCTTCTCCCACATATCGAGGTCGATATAGACGGGTTCGGGGAGGGCTTCGCAGTCGATTTTGTAGGTAAGGCCGGCGCGATCCATGGCGGAGCGGAAGACGCTGGCTAGTTCGGCGGTGCGAGCGGCGAGGTCGACGGGGCGGTAGAGCGCCTGGATGCGGCCCGCTTCGATGCGGGAGAAGTCGAGCAGCGTATTGACCAGCTTGAGGAGCCGGAGGCCGTTGCGGTGGACGGTTTCGATCTGATGGCGGTCTTCGGCCGGGAGAGGCTGGTCGCGCCTGTTGAGAACGTCTTCGAGGGGGCCCAGCATCAGCGTCAGGGGGGTGCGGAATTCGTGGCTGACGTTGGAGAAGAAGATGGTTTTGGCGCGGTCGATTTCAGCGAGGGCTTCGGCGCGGCGGCGTTCCTGCTCGTAGGCGCGGGAGTTGGCGAGGCCCGCAGCGATCTGTCCGGCGATGAGTTCGATGAAGCCGGCGTATTCGGTGTCGAGCTGGCGGTAAGGGTTGAGTCCAGTGACGAAAAAACCGGCGGGGCGATCCTGGCCCTGGCGTTGCAGAGGGACGATGGCGGCGCGGGTGGGAGGGGTATCCCAGACACCGGTGGGAAGTTTGCCGAAGCGGCGGTCGAGATGGTCGACGGGAATAAGGGATTTCTTTACGAGGAGCTCGGCTACGGGCCAGGGGGATTTGGGGTCGATGGTGGAGATCCGGGCCGGTGCGGCGGGGTGTCCGGGCTGGATGCCGCTGCTACAGGCAAGATGGGCGTTGCCATCCCCCAGGAACAGGTAGGTGAGGGTGAAAGGGAGGTCGCGGTGTCTCTGACTGAGGCAATTTTCGATGGCGGCGAGGACGTCGGCTTCGATAATGGCACTGCCGAGCGCGGAGGCCAGAGCACGGAGGAAGCTGAGGCGGCGTTCGCCGATGACGCGCTCTGTTTCCTCGGTGACGACGCAGAACATACCCATAACGCTGCTGTCGTCACCGCTGAGCGGGCTGTAGGAGAAGGTATGGTAGGTTTCTTCGCGATAGCCGCTGCGTTCGAGGAAAAGCAGGAGGGCTTCGTCCCAGGTGGCACGGCCGCCATCGAGAACGCGCTGGATGCGGGGGCCGATGTCACCCCAGATTTCGCTCCAGACTTCGCGCGCGGGCCGGCCGAGGGCCCAGGGGTGTTTTTTGCCGAGGGTCATTTCGGCGTAGGTGTCGTTATAGAGGAAGGTGAGGTCGGGACCCCAGCCCATCCACATAGCGTAACGGGAGGTGAGGAGGATACGAACGATGGTGCGAAGGCTTTGGGGCCAGGATTCTACTGGGCCGAGGGCGGTTTTGGGCCAGTCGACCTGGCGCATGAGCTGACCGAGCTCCCCGCCGCCGGCAAAAAGGCTGGCGGAGGAGCGGGACTCAGACGGGGCCGTACGACGATACTGCCCGCTAACAGGGACTGTATCCAGCGCCTCCGGCGCGGCAGTCCGATCTCGGGATTCCAAGGGACGACCTCGAGTAGATTTCAGCAAATCAATCGATTATCGGCAAAACAAGCCGCTCGCCCGGCCGGAGCTCCATCGAGAACGGGCTGTGGCCTCTGGATTTTAGATAACTCGCACCACAGATGCGGAAACCGTGGCGCGGGTTGGCAGGGGGTGACAAAAATAAGCGGCCATTTCAAGATCCCGGCCAGGCTGGGCGGGTTGTTCACCAATTTTTACTTGACCCGCCGCTCTGTCCCCCTTACAGTTGGGGGGCAGTATCAAGTGAGGTTCATTCCCTCAGTCCTCGCTTGTTTGGTAATGTGCGCCATCTCGACTTTGGAGAAAGCGGTTGCCAAAGTTTGCTTCCAGATTCCGGTTTTCTCTGCTTTTTTGATCCCCCATCAGGGTTGCCCCAATGATAGTGGCGTAGCCCGCCCGGTACGTAATATTCACATAATTTAGAAGTCGGCGGTCCATTTCATATCCTTTTTTCCTGCAGCACGCTGCCGATTTCAGAGGGTCGAATTCGATGTCTTCAGTAGTTTTTTCTTGCTTCTCGCTTTTTTTTGTTTTTTCTCGCCTGGTTCTTAAGCGGTTCTGGATTGTTTTCGCCCTGTTGGTTGCACCAGCCACTGGCAGTTTTGCGCAGACCCCGATTTTTGGGTATGTCCAGGTGAACGGGGGGGCCTGGCTAAACGGCTCCAGTGTCACGGTGAACGCGACCGACAGTGTGAATCTGGGGCCGCAGCCGATCATCGGCGGGTCCTGGAGCTGGATCGGGCCCAATGGGTTCACCTCCACGGCGCGCGAAATCGACGGCATACCCCTGACTTCGGCCACCAATGTCTACACGGCGGCTTACACCGATGCGAACGGACTGACAAGCAGCCAGGTGTTTACGATCACGATTGCGCCTACGCCGATCGTTCCATATATCCAGGACCTTCAGGCGGGCGGGGCCTGGCAGAAGGGTTCCAGTCTCACAGCGAATCTCGGAGACACGGTGAACCTGGGTCCGCAACCGGTGAGCGGAGGTTCGTGGAGCTGGACGGGGCCGAATGGGTTTACGTCCGATGCGCGAGAAATCGACGCCATCGGGTTGAACGCAGGCACTAACACATATGTGGCGACGTACACGAATCCGGCGGGAGTGACGAGTACGCAGGCATTTACCATCAGAGCCGGTACCATGGCTCCGGCGCTGATCAGCAGTTACGCAACCGGGATTGACAATGCTTGTCAGTCAACGAACTGGGAGTGCGACAGCGGAGGCGTGCCGGCGCCCTCGCTGGTTGTGTATCCGAAGCTGGCATTTCTCGGGGGCAATCGCAGCACCGGAGGCAATAACTGCGCTGTACTGGTGGTTCACTATAACAGCGCTTATACGGCGATCGGCACGCCTGCGGACAACGAGTCGGAGACGTGGACGCCTGGACCGAGTGTCACCGACAGCAACACGGGGCTGACGATGCAGACGTTCTATGTGCTGGCGGACACGGCGGGCACCAACGCCATCACTGTGCCTCTGATGGGGACGCCCGGCGCCTCCAATGCCTTCGATTATCTGGGCGGGTGGGTGGATGAGTTTCAGAACTGCGGGGGTCTGGGCGGCACAGGAACTCTCGACGCGGCAGCAACGGGCTCGCCTCTGACTTTGAATCTAACCAGCGCGCCATCGAATGGCGATCTTGTTCTTGGCTACTTTATGGCCGGAAATCCTGGCACGGTGATGCCGTATCTGCCTCCCGCACTTGCAGCCGGATCAGGGTTTGCAGCTTTATCCAATCAGCTTTCCTTCGGCAAACTATCGGAATACAGCACCAGCACGGGCAGCCCGTCGGTGACAGCCAACTATCCATCAGGGGCGGGAAATGTGCTCGGCGTGGGGCTGGCCATCCAGCAGGGAGTTGCGGGAACGGCGCCGCCGGCCATTAAGTATATCGACCACTACCAGGTGGAACAGGTTGCCACGGCAACGCCTGCGATCAACTTTCCCTGCTCCGGCAACCTGATCGTCGGACTGACCGGAGCGGAGTGGGGGCAAATCTCCTCGGTCGCGGGAACCTCGGGGATATGGAATCCGGGAGTTACCAGCACGAACTGGACCACAGCGCAGATTTTCTACGGGACCGGCGTGGGGTGCTCTTCGACCTTTGCGATCTACCCGACATTCAGCGTCGCGCCGCCAGGGACCGAGATCGCGCTGGCCTCGGTGAGCAATGCCGCGGGGACGCTGGACACGACGGCCTGCGCGCTTGGAGTTCAGCAGTACGATCCGAGCCAGAGCCCGAATCCGCCGGACTCTATCTATTCTGTAGATTGCGCGAGCGGAAATCCGGTAAATCAGACACCGTCGCAGACCGATCCAAGCTTAACCACGGTCTCGATCACGCCTTCGGCTCCGAACGAGATCATCTTCTCGACAGCCGCCATCTCGTGGCACACGCTCACCTCGACGGTTGCGGACGCCAACGGGCATGTTCCAACTTTCCTGGCGGCAGTTATGAGCGCGGGCGATGATGCGGGCTACCCAGACCAGTGTTCGGCGGCCACGCCTAACTCGACGTTGGATGAGGACAACGGCTACGCGTTCTACATCAACACCGACACGAGCCCTGTCACCTTCATTTACGGTGGCACCCAGGCGACTGGCAGTTGCATCGCCAGCCCCTATGGAGTGCTGGGGTGGTCGGCGGTGGCGGCGGCGTTCCAATAAGGTTGAGCCGGTGCGGAAAAGGGGGCTTCGATTCAGGCGGCGTGGATGGCTACTGCTTTTGAGTCTCGCAGGGCTTTGACGTCGCGAATGGGGGGCTGGCCGAAGAAGCGGCTGTACTCGCGGTTGAACTGGCTGACGCTTTCGTAGCCTACTTCGTAGGCGGCGGTGGTGGCGTCCATTCCATCCATGATCATGTGCTGCCTGGCCATCTGGAGGCGGAGTTGTTTCTGGTACTGGAGCGGGCTCATCGCGGTTAATGCACGGAACTGGTGGTGGAGGGTGGAGACGCCCATTCTTGCGGTGGCGGCGAGCTCCTCTATACGCAGGGGGCGGGAGTAATTGGCGCGGAGCCAGGCGATGGCTCTGGCGGTTCTGTGGCTGAGGTCGCCGGTGGTGGCGATGGCGCGGAGGCGGGTGCCGTGCGGAGTGCGGAGGATTCGGTAGACGATTTCGCGCTGGATGAGATGACTGAGAAAGGGGATGTCTTCGGGGGTATCGAGGAGGTCGAGGAGGCGCGCGCAGGCTGCGAGCAGGCCTGCGGTGGTTTCGCCGACAGCGAGGCCGCGCGGGCTCGATTTGTGCGTGTCCGGCAGGTGGGCTCCTGTTGCGTGGGCTCGTGACGCGTTGAAGCGGGGAGAGGTTGCGGGTTCCGGGAGGTCTTCCTGGCTGAGGACCTCGCGCACGGTGGGCATATCGAGGCGGAAAAACATGGAGAGCATGGGCACGGCCTCTGAGGCTTCGACGATCTGACTTTCGGCTGGAACGTCGATGGAGGAGAGAAGGAAGGACGATGCGTCGCAGAAGTAGATTGTTCCGCCGAGGTTGATGCGCTTGCGGCCCTGGACGAAGATGGTGAGGCTGGGTTCGTAGGTGGCGCGGAAGCACGCGGTGGGCTGGGTGCGACGGTAGAGCGCCATGCCGGGGATAGGAGTGGGATTTTCTCCGAGCGCGGGAGCGAAGGCGGAGATTCTGCGGGCGAGTTCCCTGCGCATTTCGACTGCGGCTTGGTCTGGGGTGGGTAGTTTCGTCGTCCGTTTCGTCACCTGTTTCGCCATTTTGGTTCGCATGACTCCGCATTCAGGGTACTGCCGCGGGGGCTGCGGCGTGCACAAAATCGGAAATCGAGACAGGATTAGGCAAAAGATTGGCAGGATCAGGAAAGCGGGGGCGCTGCCGGAGTCCGTAGGATCTGGATTGAGGCTGCTTTCGCAGCCTACCGGGAGATACGGCAAATGCAGAAACGCAAACTTGGCAAGAGTGGACTGGAAGTATCGGCGCTGGGGCTTGGTTGTATGGGCATGAGCTTCTCGTATGGCACGGTTCACGACGAGAACGAGATGATCAGCCTGATCCATCAGGCGGTTGACATGGGGGTGACGTTCTTCGACACGGCGGAGGTTTATGGGCCGTTCACGAACGAGAGGCTGGTGGGCAAGGCGCTTTCGCCGATTCGCGAGAAGGTGGTGATCGCGACCAAGTTTGGTTTTAACTGCGAGCCGAATGGAAGACCGGGCACGCAGACGCTGAACAGCCATCCGGAGCACATCAGGAAAGTGGTGGATGAGTCGCTGGAGCGGTTGAAGACCGACTACATCGACCTCTACTACCAGCACCGCGTCGACCCCGATGTGCCGATTGAGGATGTGGCGGGGGCTGTGAAGGACCTGATCGCGGCGGGAAAGGTGAAGCACTTCGGGCTGTCTGAGGCGGGGGCGCAGACGATCCGCCGCGCGCATGCGGTGCAGCCGGTGGCGGCGCTGCAGAACGAGTACTCGCTGTGGTGGAGAAAGCCGGAGCAGGAGATTATTCCTCTGCTGGAGGAGCTGGGAATTGGGATGGTGCCGTACAGTCCGCTGGGAAAGGGATTTCTGACGGGCAAGATGGATGCGAAGACCGAGTTTGGCGACAAGGATTTTCGCAAACAGCTGCCGCGCTTCCAGCCTGACGCGATGAAGGCAAACCAGGCGCTGGTGGATCTGCTGTCGAAGATTGCGGCAGAGAAGAAGGCGACACCTGCGCAGATTGCCTTGGCATGGCTGCTGGCGCAGAAGCCGTGGATTGTGCCGATACCGGGGACAACGAAGCTCGATCGGCTGAAGGAGAATCTGGGAGCGGTTGCGCTTTCGCTCTCCGCAGCGGATCTGAAAGAGATCGAAAATGCGGCGGCGCAGATCCATGTGGAGGGTGCGCGTTATCCGGAGCACATCGAGGCTATGACGGGGCGGTGAGGGGAGGCGAGCGGAAGGCGTTTAGCGAACGCAAGCCAACTGCGAGCTCAATGCGAGCTAAACGCGAGCCAATGACGAGCGAACTACGAACGAAAATCGCCTGGTGACAGGCGTTTAGCAAGGTGCGCTTAGTGGAAGGCGTTCAGCGAAGAACTTTGAGCGAGGAACTTTTAGCGAAGGGCGTCTAGCGAGGAACTTTCAGCGAGGGGCTTTTAGCGAAGGGGCATAGAGCGAAAGCGTTTCACGAAAAGCGTTTCACGAAATTGTTCGGCGGACGGTTTTCGCATTTGGTGGGCACTCGATTGTTGTCCTGAAAGGGAGGATGTGCGAGTGGGTTTGTGGTCTAAGGATGAGCTGCGCGCGATTGCGGAGGCCGACGATCTGCACATCGCGCCATTTCGCGAGGATGGAAACACGTACGGCACTCCGACGTGGATCTGGTCGGTTGCGGTGGATGACGCGCTGTACGTGCGCGGCTACAACGGGCAAAGCTCGCGCTGGTACCAGGCGGCGGTGCGGCAGAAGGCGGGGCGGATTGTCGCGGCCGGTTTGACGAAAGAGGTCGCTTTCGAGCCGGTGGAGGGAGCCGGCGAAGACCGGATCCTGGACCGCATCGACGAGGCGTATCGGGCGAAGTACAAAGGAAGCCCGTACCTGAAACCGATGATTGGCACGCGTGCTCGCTCGGCGACGGTGAGGGTTCTGCCGCGGTGAAGGCGAGCGAACTACCAGCGAGAAACTAGTGAACTGCGAGCGAGGGGCTTTTAGCGAAAAGCGCTTAGCAGAAGGCATTTAGCCAGAAGCGACTAGCAAGAACCGCCCAGCAAAACGGGCCCAACAAAACGAGCCCAGCAAAACGAGCGCAACAAAAAACAGCCAGCGTGAAATTCTTCGCGGAGCCATGATGTAGACAATCTACGGCCGCGGGGGTAGATTGTCTACATCATGAAGCTCGGACGTGAAAAGTATCGCAATCGCGTTGAGTTGCTCCAGGGGACGCTGGACATGCTGATTCTGCAGGCGCTGCAGTGGGGCGCGCAGCATGGGTATGGGATCAGCCAGGCGCTGCGGAGCCGGTCGGGCGAGGTGCTGCAGGTGGAGACGGGGTCGCTCTATCCGGCGCTGCACAGGATGGAACGGCAGAGGTGGATTGCGGCGGAGTGGCGGCAGACGGAGCAGAACCAGCGGGCGCGCTTCTACAGGATCACGGCTGAAGGACGGCGGCAGCTGGCGCACGATCGTTCGAAGTGGGAGACGATGGTGGCGGCGATCGGTTCGATTCTGGAGGCGTAGGCACGGCACACAGCAAGGAGGATGCGCGATGAGTCTTTGGCGTGGGCGTTTTGGGAGCGAGGCGCGGAAGGCTGAGCTGGACGCGGAGATCGAGGCGCATGTGCGGATGGCGGCGGCGGATCGCGTGGCGCGAGGGGAATCCGCGGCGGAGGCGCGCGCGGCTGCTGAGCGCGAGATGGGCAACGTGCCGCTGGCCAAGGATGTGACGCGGGAGACGTGGGGTTGGGTTTGGCTGGAGCGGCTGGGGCAGGATTTTCGTTACACGCTGCGGCAGATGCGGCGTTCGCCTGGGTTTGCGGCAACGGTGATTGGGACGCTGGCCCTGGGGATTGGGGCGGCGGCGGCGATGTTCACGGTGGTGGATCATGTGCTGCTGCGGGCGCTGCCTTATAAGAATGCGGGGCGGCTGGTGTTGCTGCAGGAGGGTGGGCGCGACGAGAACTTCTTCTATGCGCCGTGGGCCGACCTTGAGCAATGGAAGTCGCAGAGCCGGTCGTTCGATGACATGGCGTTCTCCGCGGGATTGAGAGGCCGCACGTATCTCGAGGGAAAGAGCGCGGCGGTGCAGGTGGATGGGCAGGCGGTAAGTTCGAATCTGTTTGCGATGCTGGGTGCAACGCCTGCGCTGGGGCGGGGATTTATCGCGGAGGCGCCGAGTTTTGCAGCTGGGAAAAACACGGGCACCATTGTGCTGAGCGATGCGGTGTGGCGGGAAGCGTTCGGCGGCGATAAGGGGATCGTAGGCCGTGTGGTGCGGGTGAACGACGTGCCGTGCACGGTGGTGGGGGTGATGGCGGCGGGTTTCCGGTATCCGGCGAGAAGCTCCCCGGTGAGTGGGCAAGTATGGGTTCCGGTGCAACTGGATGCGAAGGACACGGGGCATGGCTACGATGCTTCCTACTACGAGGTGATCGCGCGGCTGCGGCGCGGGGTGACGGTGCAGGCTGCGACGGCGGAGATGGCGACGATCCAAAAGCGTGTGGCGGCGACGTACACGGACGCTGAGCAGCGCGAGGCTCACAGCGTGGCAAGGGTGGAACGGTATGGAGATTCGCTGATCGATGCGGACGTAAAGAAGGGGCTGCTGGCCTTGCTGGCAGCGGCGGGCATGCTGTGGTTGATTGCCAGCGTGAATGTTACAAATTTACTGCTGGCGCGGAGTATGGCGCGGCAGCGCGAGATTGCGATGCGCGGGGCGCTGGGCGCGAGCCGCGGGCGCGTGATGCAGCAGATGATGGTGGAGGGGCTGGTGCTGAGCGGGGCGGCGGCGGTGCTGGGGATTGGGCTGGCGCTGGTTGCGATTCGCTTGACTGCGGCTGTGGCGCCGGTTCACCTTAACGTGGATTTTTCTACGCATGTGGACGTGACGATTCTGGGCGCGCTGTGCGGGCTGACGCTGCTTTCGGCGGTGCTGTCATCGGTGTGGCCGGCGTGGATCGCAGTGCGTGCGCCCATTGAGCCTGCGCTCAAGCAGGGCGGCTTGCAGACGGGGTCGGGGCGGCGGCACAATCGGCTGCGCAGCGGGCTGGTGGCGGTTGAAGTGGCGATGTCGCTGACGCTGCTGGTGGCGTGCGGGCTGCTGCTGCGGACGATCTACACGCTGCGGCATGTGCCGCTTGGGTATCGAACGGACCACATCGTGGTGGCGAATTTGTCGATTCCTTCGTACCGGTATGTGGACAAGAGCGTGACGGCGAGTTTGTATCAGCCGCTGCTGGAGCGGGCGCAGCAACTGCATGGGGTGCAGGCGGCGGGATTGATGAGCGAGGTGCCGCTGGGGCAGACGTTCAACATCATGCTGTCGCTGCGCATGAACGGCGGCGAAGTGATGGCGGGGCTGAAGACGGCGACTCCGGATGTGCAGAAGATCTTCGGGATGAAGATGCTGGCGGGCCGGTTCTTCAGCAAGGAGGACACGCCTACTTCGGAGGGAGTGGCGGTGGTGAATCCGGCGTTTGCGGCGGAGTTTGCGCCGAACAAGCACGATCCATCTTCGCTGCTGGGGATGAAGGTGTGGAACCTGAAGAAGGATATGCCGGCAAAGATCGTTGGGGTGCTGGATAGCGAGAGGCAGAAGTCGGTGGCGCAGGCGTCGCAGCCGGAGGTGGAGGTTTGCCTTTGCCAGATCACGCCGGGGAGCAACATTTATCAGCCGTCAACGGTTGCGATGGATCTGGTGGTGCGGACGGCGGAGCCGACGGCGACGATAATCCCGGAGTTGCGGGATCTGCTGCGGCAGGCGAGTCCGGAGCTGGCGAACTCGACGTTTTCAACGATGGATCAGATTGTGGAGGATTCGTTTGGGAGCCAGCGGCTGGCTGCGCATCTGCTGGAGATTTTTGGCGGGGCGGCGCTGCTGCTGTGCGTGGCGGGATTGTATGGACTGCTGGCGTATGTGGTGACGCAGCGGACGCGGGAGATGGGAGTGCGGGTTGCGTTGGGTGCGCAGCGGGGAGACTTGCTGTGGCTCGTGATGCGGCAGGCGGGTGGGATGCTGATCGTTGGCGTGGCGGTGGGGATTGGGCTGGCGCTGGCGTCCGGAAAGCTGGTGGGCGGATTTCTTTATGGCGTGAAAGCGCATGATGGGTGGACGCTGGCGGGGGCTGCTGTTTTGCTGCTGGCGAGTGGGTTGGTGGCGGCTTATTTGCCTGCGCGACGGGCGGCGGGGGTGGATCCTATGGAGGCTTTAAGGGCGGAGTAGGTGGGGGATGGTGGTACTTACGGTTTGGCGACCATACCGGACATTCGCCTCGCAAGCGCGTTTACGATGACCTATCTGTCGAGGGTTCTGAAAGCCGCCGATCACATCGCAACATGTGGCAACCTCAGCGAGAGATGCCCGTTGACAGAATCACTCTTGGGGGTAGCACCTGACCGGTCCGCCGAGCGGGCGGGCAGAAGGCTTTGGATATAGCGAGACTTCGACGGGGTATGCAATTACGGAGGGCGCGACTCCGGCCTCCTTACCCTCGTAATCGCCGCACTTAGGCATCGGAGAGGACGTGAGTCCCGTTTGTTGTTGCAGCTTGCTCCAGCAACTCTCGCCAGATTTCGGGATGGAGCATCCTGCGCTTGCCACTCGAAGGTAGAGAAGGATGATCTGGTTGCCAGGTGCTGGAGGGAAATTTAGCTCCCTTTCTCCACGAGCTTGGAGTGCAACGGAGTCCTCGAAGAACTTGGTTTTTGCGTCCGACTCGAAAGCAGTGAACGGGATGCCGCTGTTGTCGTCCCCATCAGGCCATTCGAGGAAAATGAGATCGTGCTTCACTCCTGCAAAATATCCATTCCACGGCACAGATTTCTTGAATTCTTCGTCCCACTCGGTGAACTCCCTCTCACCAGGCTGTAAGTTCTGCAAGCACTTAGGAAAATGTTTGGGCTGGACTGGTGCGAGTGCGATAAGTTCCGCGCCTTTCATGCCAGGATCGTTTTGCTCCTTGATCATGAAGCGGCTGTAGTACCAGCAAGTAACTGTCACATGCCGATCATCATGACGCATCAAGTACTGCGAACGGCCTAGGTCCAACACCGTCTTCTGAAGCGGCTTATCGAAGGACTACGCTCCTCCTGCTGAAGTGAGGAGCGAAACGGCTATGAGAAAGCCTCCAGTGATGGTAGCGATGTTCATTTGGGAATAATACGACCTATGGCTTCTGATTGTTTGTAAGCTTTGTATCCTTGGAATAGAAACATCGGCGTCACGCTCAAGATCTTTTTCGGCGCTCCGCACCGATTCCCCTTCGGGGGGTCCTTCGACTGCGCGCCGGGGAAGCACTCCTCTCGCTGGAAATGTTTTTGGCGGCGCTCCGCTCAGGATGACAGTGGGTGAATAGGCCGGTAGCCGCGTAGTCCGAAGTAGAGGACGAAGCAGTAACAGATAAGTGGGACGAGGAAGGCTGTCTGGATGTTGGTGGCGTCGGAGATGCGTCCCATGATGGCGGGGCAGATGGCTCCGCCGATGATGGACATGACGAGCAGGGATGAGCCTTTGCGGGTGGCGGGGCCGAGGTGGCGGATGCTGAGGGCGAAGATGGTGGGGAACATGATGGAGTGGAAGAATCCGAGGAGCACGATGCCGGCGAGGGCCGCTGGGCCGCGGTTGGTGAGGACTAACGCGACGGAGAGCAGGGAGCCGACGGCGAAGGTGGCGAGCATGGAGGCCGGTGCGAATCGCTTCATGAAGGCGGAGCCGCCGAAGCGGCCGATCATGAAGGCGAGCAGGTGGAGCTTGAGGTAGTTGGCGGCCTGGACGTTGGATGTGCCGGGGCGGGAGAACTCAACAAAGCGAATGACGAAGCTGGCGACGCCGACCTGTGCGCCGACGTAGAAGAACTGCGCCGCTACTCCTTTGAGTAAATGGGGAAAGTGGAGGACGTGCTTGGCGGCGATGGGGTCGCTGTCGGCGGGGGCTTCTTCGGAGATTGTGGGCAGGTGCGAGAGGCCGATGAGCAGCGCCATGCCGAGGAAGATAGCGACGATGATGAGGTAGGGCAGACGAACGATGGCGGCTTCAGCGGTTGCGGCGTTGGCTCCTGCGGCGAGCTTGTGGGTGCGGGCTAGGATGAGCGCGGAGCCGAAGATGGGTGTCAGGACCGCGCCGAGAGCGTTGAAGGATTGCGCGAGGTTGAGGCGGCGCTCGGAGGTTTGGGTTGGTCCGAGGAAGGTGACGTAGGGGTTCGCGGAGACCTCAAGGAAGGACTGGCCGCAGGCCATGATGAAGAGGCCGAGGAGGAATGCGTAGTAGACGTGGATGTAGGCGGCGGGGATGAAGAGGAATGCGCCGGCAGCGCAGATGAGGAGTCCGAAGACGATGCCGCGCTGGTAGCCGAGGCGCTCGATGAGCCAGCCGGCCGGCCAGGCGGCGAGGAAGTATCCGCCGAAGAAAGCAACCTGGACGAAGGAAGACTGGAAGTCGGTGAGGTGGAATGCGCCGCGCAGATGGGGGATGAGGATGTCGTTGAGATTGACGCCGACGGCCCAGAGGAAGAAGAGGCTGGTGACGAGGATGAGGGGCCAGAGGTAGCGGCGTTCGGTGATGGGCGCGTCGGATGAGCCGGGGGCCTGGGGCGCGAGGACGGGACGTGGCGAATCCATTATTCTCCTGCGACGACGGGGTTGATGAGCTGACCGAGGCCTTCGATTTCGGCGGTCATGGTTTCACCTGGGCGGAGCCAGCGTTGCGGCGTGCGGCCAAGGCCGACGCCTGCGGGCGTGCCGGTACTGATGATATCGCCGGTCATGAGCGGGGTGATGGAGGAGATCCAGGCGATGAGATCGGGGGCTTTGAAGATGAGCTCACGGGTGTTCGAGTGCTGAAGCACTTCGCCGCCGATGGAGAGGCGAATGTCGAGGTTGTGGGGGTCGGGGATTTCATCGGCGGTGACGATGGCGGGGCCGAGGGGGCAGAAGGTGTCGAAGCTCTTGGCCATGGTCCATTGGGAAGTGGCGAGCTGGAGATCGCGGGCGCTGACGTTGTTGAGGATGGTGTAGCCGAAGACGTGGTCATGCCAGTTTTCTTTCGCGATGCTGCGGCCGGGCTTGCCGATGACGATTGCGAACTCAACCTCGTAGTCGGGTTGTTGGGTGAGGGAAGGGATGCGGACGGGCTCCTGCGGGCCGATGACGGCGGCTGGGAGTTTGGGAAAGACGGTGGGGAGTTTGGGGATCTCCATTTTGGATTCGACGGCGTGGTCGCGGTAGTTGAGGCCAACGCAGAAGATGCGGGGTGGCGCCGGGATGGGAGCGAGGAGGCGGGCGTGATCGAGCAGGAGCTGCGGGGCGTTGGCTTTGATCGCGGGATCGTGAAGGGCTTCAGGGCACGCGCGAATAAAGGAGATTGCGTCGGTAAAACCCAGCGGGCCGAGGTCGAGGATGAAATCGTCAGCGAGCAGACCGGGGCGCGGTTCGGTGTTTGCGATGCGGAAGGTGATGAGTTTCATCGAGCGTCTCTCCAGATGCGGCCGTTGGGGTAACTGTAGTCGCGCAGGGTTTCGGGGTAAATCTCGATGCTGTAGCCGGGCTGTTCGGGGAGAAGGTAGTGGCCGCGGCGGATGCGGACCGGATCGACGAAGTGTTCGTGAAGGTGGTCGACGAATTCGACGACGCGATTTTCGAGCGAGGCTGAGACGCTGAGGTACTCGAATGCGGAGAGGTGCTGTACGTATTCGCAGAGGCCGACACCGCCGGCGTGGGGACAGACGGGGATGCCGAATTTGGCGGCGAGCAGGATGACGGCGATATTTTCGTTGACGCCTGCGAGGCGGCAGCTGTCGATCTGGCAGACGTTGATGGCGTGGGCCTGCATGAATTGCTTGAAGAGGATGCGATTCTGGCAGTGCTCGCCGGTGGCAATGCGGACGCCGGGGACTTCGCGGCGGATGCGGGCGTGGCCGAGGATGTCGTCGGGGCTGGTGGGCTCTTCCATCCACCATGGATCGAACTGTTGAAGCTCGCGGGTGCGGAGGATGGCTTCTTCGACGTCCCACTTCTGGTTGGCGTCCATCATGAGCTTGTTGGCGGGGCCGATTTTTTCACGGACGAGGCGGGCGCGGCGTTGGTCGTCGGCGGGGTCACCGCCAACTTTCAGCTTGAAGTGCGTCCAGCCGGCGGCGAGAGCTTCATCGCAAAGGCGGGAGATTTTCTCGTCGCTGAAGCCGATCCAGCCGGCGGACGTGGTATAGGCGGGAAGGCCGTTGGCGCGTAGGTTTTCGAGGCGGGCGTCCTGGCCGGCGCGGCGTTCTTTGAGGAGGGCGATGGCTTCTTCGCGGGTGAGTGCGTCGTTGATGTAGTGGAAGTCGATGACGCTGGCGATGCGCTCGGGTTCCATTTCGGCGAGGAGCTGCCAGAGGGGTTTCTGTTCGGCGCCGGCGTAGAGGTCCCATACGGCGTTGATAAGCGCGGCGGTGGCGAGGTGGATAACGCCTTTTTCCGGGCCGAGCCAGCGGAACTGCGTATCGCCGGTGAGTTCGCGGCTGAAGGCGCAGAAGTCGTCGGTGATGGAGCTGAGGGTGCGGCCCTGGACGGTGCGCGCGAGGTAGCGAAGGGCTTTGCAGCAGAGCTCGGTTCCGCGGCCTAACGTGAAGGTGAGGCCGAAGCCACGAAGACCGTGGTTGGTTTCAAGGATGCAGTAGGCGGCGGAATAGTCGGGATCCTTGTTGACGGCGTCGGAGCCGATGCTTTCCCGGGAGGTGGGGAAGCGGAGGTCGATGACCTGGACGCCGGTGATGCGGAGATCAGTCAGAGAGGCGGCCTCTTCTTTTGAATTTGCGGGTTCATGCGGGGTGTTGGGACACCGTCATCGTTGTACGTGTTGAGGCCGGCAAATTTCAAGACTAAGATTGGCAAGTTTGGTGTGAGACATACTTATTGGTGCGAGTCGACGCATGAGTGATGACGGGTCAAAGGTTTTAAGAGGCAAGACAGCCATTATTACAGGCGGCGCGAGCGGCATCGGCCTGGCGATTGCGACTGCATTTGTGCGCCAGGGGGCTGGGGTGTGCATTGTCGATCAAAATGAGGCGGCGGCGCGGGCTGCGGCCGAGGGTATTGGCGGCTCGGCGAGCGCGTTTGGGTGCGATGTTTCCGATGCGGAGAGCGTGCGACACACGTTTGGGGCAATCTTCGCGCGGGGACGAGTGGACATCCTGGTGAACTGCGCAGGCGTGGCGCATGTGGGGACGGTCGAGAGCACAAGCGAGGAGGATTTCGACCGGATCATGCGGATCAATGTACGGGGCATCTATCTCTGCACGCGAGAGGTAGTGGGGCAGATGAAGGAGCGGGGCGGAGGCGTGATCCTGAACATGGCGTCGATTGCGGCGATTGCGGGATTGCCGGACCGGTTTGCTTATTCGACGAGCAAGGGCGCGGTTTTGGCGATGACGTTTTCAGTGGCGCGGGATTATCTCGGAGACAAGATTCGATGCAATGCGATTTCTCCAGCAAGGGTGCACACGCCGTTTGTGGATGGGTTTGTGGCGAAGAATTATCCTGGCCGCGAGCGGGAGATGATGGAGGAGCTGGGGCGGGCGCAGCCGGTGGGGAGGATGGCGGAGCCGGAGGAGGTGGCGAGCCTGGCGGTCTGGCTTTGCTCGGATGAGGCTGGGTTTGTCACCGGAGTGAATTATCCGCTGGATGGCGGTTATATGAATCTGCGCGGGTGAGACGCATCGAACAGATTCGGGGTGGAGGAATTCCGTACGCGCCGATGAGCGAATCAACAAAGAAGGGCGACGCGGTTGAGATCCTCACGGTGGAGGGGCGTGAGGTTCGGGTCACGCATCCCGAGAAGCTGTATTTTTCGCGCGAGACGAAGCTGACCAAGCTGGACCTGGTGCGCTACTACCTGGCAGTGGCGCCGGGGGCTCTGGCGGGGATTCGAGACCGCCCGCTGGTGCTGAAGCGCTTCGTGAACGGGGCTGAGGCTGAGGCGTTCTATCAGAAACGGGCTCCGGCGGATCATCCTGAATGGCTGCGGACGGTGACGCTGTCGTTCCCTTCAGGGCGGACGGCCGAGGAGCTGGTGGTGGACGATGCGGCGGGACTCGCGTGGATCGTCAACCTGGGGTGCATCGAGTTGCATCCGCATCCGGTGCGGTCCGGGGACCTGGACCATCCGGACGAGATGCGGGTGGATCTCGATCCGGGCCCGGGTGTGACGTGGGAGGATGTGCGGCGGGTTGCGATGGAAGTGAGGGCGGTGCTCGAGGAGGCAGGGCTGGAGGGATGGCCGAAGACCAGCGGCTCGCGGGGTATGCACATCAATGTGCGGATTCATCCGCGCTGGAGCTTTACGGAGGTGCGTCGGGCGGCGCTGGCACTTTCGCGGGCCGTAGAGCGGCGGGCGCCGAAGCTGGCCACGTCGAAGTGGTGGAAGGAGGAGCGCCATGGGGTGTTCCTCGACTACAACCAAAATGCGAAGGACCGGACGACAGCATCGGCGTACTCGGTGCGGCCGGTCCCGGATGCGCGGGTTTCAGCGCCTCTGGGGTGGGTTGAGGTGCCGGATTGCGATCCTGCGGAATTTACGGTGCTTACGATGCCGGGCCGGTTCGCGAAGATGGGCGATCCGCATGCGGGGATGGATGGTGCGGCGGGGTCGCTGGAGGCGCTGCTGGACCTGGCCGCAAAGGATGAGACGGAGGGTCTGGGAGACGCTCCGTGGCCGCCGCATTTTAGGAAGATGGAGGGGGAAAGGGCGCGGGTGGCTCCGTCGCGGGCGAAAAAGGCGCCGGCGGAAGGCGAGACTGCGAGCACCGGGAAGCGGCGACAGTCGAAGATGCCGCTGGTTGTGGTTGCGAATTCAGCGAACAAGGATGCGGCCCTGGCGGGGCTGGAGCGGTGGAAGGGACGGCATCCGGAGGCGGCGAAGTTGCTGGCGGTCGACGATGTTCTGGTCGATTCGATGCGGGGACGCTCGTCAACCTGGACGCGGATTCGCGTGAATCTTCGAAATGTGCCGGAGGAGTTGCGGCCTGCGGAGGAGAAGCCGGATCCGGACGAGGCACCCCAGGGGAGATGGCCCGGGGGCTCTCGGGGTAAGGGCTAGCCGTGCGAGCAGCGCGTTCGCTTCGCTCATATGCCGGCAGTAACAGCCGAGTCTTAATGCCAGGAGCCAGCACGGTGGCACGCGAATTGTCCATGCATCCCGCCCCTGGCAGGGACGGGATCACATAGTTCTAGTGCGCAGGCGATCGCGGTCTCAAAGACCGAATCCGGAAAACCGCGTTTGTTGGAAGGGCGGGTAGCCGCTGGGGTTAGCGAGGCTGCTCGAGGCCGGCCGGCATCAGGAGCTGGGCCAGCTCGGAGCTGGGACCGATCAGCTCAACCTTAACGGGCGCCAGGCCCTGTCCACTGAAACCAAGGGCATTGGCGGCGGCGTGGGAGAGGTCGATCACCCGGCTTTCGGGAACTGGACCACGGTCATTGACGGTCACGATCACCGACCGGTTGTTCTCGAGATTTGTGACGCGGAGCACAGAACCCAGGGGCAGAGTCCGGTGAGCACAGGTCAGCTGGTTCTCATCGTAAGGAACTCCGCTGGCGGTCGTGCGGCCCTGGAAGAACTTGCCATACCAGGAGGCAGTGCCGAGCTGGTACCAGTGATGGTGGCTCACAATGATCTGGGGGTTAAGGTGCTCCGTAGGGGAAGCAGCCTGGGCGCCGGCGACGCCGAGAAATGTTGCGAGAACCGCACCGGCGAAACTAAGGATACGGCGAGGACGGGCAGCGTTATCTGATGGTCGGATAGCGTTCATGTTCCTCCTTCAATAATTGTAGGAATCTGGAGGCCGTAAGTCAAACATCCAGAACCATTTAATTCAGCCCCGCTGCTTGCAGAATGGGGTGTTGTGTGGTAGTCCGAATGGTGCTTTTAGACCACCAAAAAACAAACAGTCTCTCTCCGCTTTTTGATCTAAACCGCAGCGGAAGAAAAGACCTGTAAGTACGATGGCAGAAAGGGGCAGTGTGCTGCCCTAAATGAAGGAGGATTGAAAGTTTGCTCCGCAAGATGAATGGTGTCAAGGACTTGTCCGAGTCGCCAATAGCGCTGACGATAGCGGGCTTCGACCCGTCGTCCGGGGCGGGGGTGACGGCGGATTTGCAAGTCTTTGCTGACCATGGACTTCGAGGGATCTCAGCCATTACCGCGCTAACCGTCCAGTCAACCCGGCAGGTCCGGCGGGTCGAGCCGGTAGGGGCAGTGTTACTGCAGGAATCGCTGGAGTGCCTGGCCGAGGATTTGCGGGACGATGGCGTGAAGATTGGGGGAGTCAAGATCGGCATGCTGGCAACGGCGGACCTGGTGGGGGTCGTGGTCGGGTGGTTGGGGGGTGCGCGGATTCCGCGGAAGCTGGTGGTGCTGGATCCGGTGATCAGGTCGAGCTCGGGGGCGGAGCTGTTGTCCGCGGAGGGAGTGGAACGGCTGAGGTCGGAGCTGCTCCCTTTGGTGGGGTGGGTTACGCCGAATCTTGCGGAGGCCGGTGTTTTGGTCGGAGAGGGGGGGCCGGGGCGGGAGGGGGTGCCCGGGGTGGCGGGACGGATTCAGGAGCTGGGTGCCGGGCGCGGGTTGACGGACATCGGAACCCTGGCCTTGGGCGGCAAGGCTGGGCTGAATGTGGTGGTGACGGGGGGGCATCTGGAGCCGCCGGACGATTTTCTGCTGACGGCTGCCGGTGAGGGGGTTTGGGTCCCGGGTCAACGGGTCGAGGCGCGAGGGTTTCATGCGGCGCATGGGACGGGGTGCGCTTTTTCGTCGGCGCTGCTTTGCGGGATCTTGCTGGGGGATCAAGCAGTGGAGGCGGTTCGCCGTGCGAAGCAGTTTGTTGCGACGCGGCTCAGGGGGGACTAGCCGTCCGGCTGGGCGCTTCGCACAACGGTCGGACGAGCCACTTACATGGGATGGAATCTTGCAGGGAGCCAGGACCAGGAGCAAAAGCTCCCGCTCGCGAAATCTGGCCGACGTGTTCGCCAGAATCCGCTGCGGGAGCCTTCTTTTTTCTTTCCTGAGAAAACCTAGACCTGAGCCGGTACAGGCCGTTCGGCGGCGGCGTTGGTTACCTGTTTCGCTTCACTGGCAGTGGTCTTTTCGTTCGAGCCGGGCTTGCGGATGTCGATGCCGCCCTTGAAGAAGGCGCCGTCTTCAATGGAGATGCGCTGTGCAGTGACATCACCGGTGAGCGAGCCTTCGCTGCGAATGTCGACCCGATCGCTGGCGGTGACATTGCCGCGCACCTTGCCGAGCACGACGATTTCGCGCGCGGAGATGTTGGCGGCCACCTGGCCATTGCGGCCAACGGTAACGCGATTGCCGGGCAGGCTGATGGAGCCTTCAACCTTGCCGTCGACGTAGAGGGACTCGGAGCCGGTGACTTCGCCTTTGACGACGAGGCTCTTGCCGATGGTGGCCTGTTCGCCGGAGTTCTGCGCGGGCAGAGGGGCTGGGCGAGCACTGGCTTCGAAACCTGGGGTTGCCGGGGTGGCCGGACGGGCTGGTTCGGGGCCTTGCGATCCGCTACCGGTGCCGGGCTGATTGGGTTTCCACATAATAAAAATTCCTTCCTTCTTAAAGATGTTTGTGTTTGGCGCCCTGCCACTGGCCCGCTGGATGGTTCGCGTGGACCAGGCAGAACTGTGCAGCGCCGACCCTCATGCCTTTATCCGCGCAATCGCCGCCGTTATCTGCATATTAAACACCTTCGGGGTAAATTGGCACCCCCTGGGGCGTCTCTTTTGGGAAGATGTCGCTCTTTCGTGAACATCAGTGGACACTCGCGAAGGCGGGGGTTTGCCCGTCCTGTTTTCCCATCCGTGGGCGTTAAGGGCGCATCTGTTCTTGCAGGGCTCCTGATAGCGGGCTGTGGAGGAGCCAATGCGGAGGGAGAAAATCGATGGTGAAACTTGCGCTGTACGGATCACTGAAGGCAAAACCGGGAAAAGAGGCCGATGTGGAGGCTTTTCTGAAACAGGGAGCGGAGCTGGCGAGGAAGGAATCGGGAACAGTGCAATGGTTTGCGATCAAAGAGGATGACGGCCAGTACGGGATCTTTGACACGTTCGAGGACGAAACGGGGCGCGAGGCGCATTTGAACGGGGAGATTGCCAAAGCGCTGATGGCGAAGGCCGGTGAACTGCTGGCGGAGCCTCCCAAAATTCACAAGATTCAGGTGATCGCGGTGAAGTGAGCGGCCGGGGTTGGGAGTAGCTGGCTGGTGGCGGGGTACCATCGAGCCATGAACGACCGCGAATTGATGCGGCATATCGAGCGGTTGCCCAATGGGCGCGCGGGTTATAAGCAACTGGTGCGCGAGCTGGGGCTCGGCGGCGGACAGGAGCGGCGGGAACTGCGGGAGCAGTTGGGACGGCTTACCGGGACGCGGCAGCTGACTCAGATCGACGGCGAGCATTGGGCGATTCCGAAGGCGGCTTCGCCGGGGGGTGACCGTGCGCGCGGGGGCGGTGGAGGGCGGGGCGATGCTCGGCAGGCGGGAATTCGCAGCGAGAATTTGGTTGCGGGGCGGCTCGATTTACATCGCGATGGGTTTGGATTTGTTCGGCAGTTGCCTGCGGGTGTGAAGGGCGCCGTTCAGGAAGATATTTTTATTCCGCCGGGTGAGATGGGCGGGGCGATGCAGGGCGATGAGGTGTTGGTGGAGCTGGCGCCGCCGCGTTTTGGGGGGCGGTTTGGGCGGCCCGGGCCAGGAGCGTCCGGTTCAGGACAGTCGGATCAGCGCAGGTCGGGACGCGTTGTGCGCGTGCTGACGCGTCGTAATCCAACGGTGGTGGGCGTGTTCCACTACGCGCGGGGCGAGTCGCAGAGGGGCGGCAACTTCGTGGTGCCGTTCGATGAGCGAATGAGGCAGCCGGTCGTGATCCCCTTCGACACCGCATTGCCCACGGGGAGTGAGCCGCTGTCTGAGCATCGGGTTCTGGGGGCCGAGGCGCGGGCGGCGCGTCACTACACCGATCTTGAGGGTCTGGTGGTCGATGTGGAGATCACGGACTGGCCCACGCCGACGCGGGCGGCGCGGGGGCGTGTGCTGGAGGTGCTGGGCCGAGAAGACGACTTTGGCGTGGACGTGGAGATGGTGATCCGGAAGCACCACTTGCCACGGATTTTTCCAGAGGCGGTTCTTGCCGAGGCGCGGGAGGTGGCGCGGTTCGATCCGGCCGTTGCGGAGAAGCGGCGCGATTTTCGCGATTTGACGATTGTGACGATTGACGGCGAAACAGCTCGGGACTTCGATGATGCTGTGCTGGTGCGGCATGGCGAGGACGGCATCTGGGAGCTGCAGGTGCATATTGCCGATGTGGCGGAGTATGTCCGGCCTGGAACGGTGCTCGATCTGGAAGCGCGGCTGAGGGGGACTTCAGTTTATTTTCCGGATCGGGCGATTCCGATGCTGCCGCAGGAACTTTCGACGGACATCTGCAGTTTGCGGCCAGATGAGGAGCGGCTGGTGCTCTCATGCCTGATGCGGATCGATCCGAGGGGAGAGATTTTGGGGTATGAAGTTTGCGAAGGCGTGATTCGTTCGGCGCGGCGGATGACCTACACGCAGGTGGCGGCGATTATCGCGGGCGATGCGGAGGCGCGTGAGGAGTTTGCGCCGCTGGTGGCGGAGTTCGATCGGATGTATGAGCTGGCGCAGATTCTGAATCGCAAGCGGGACCGGCGTGGGTCGATTGATTTCGATTTACCGGAGCCGCTGATTGAGTTCGACGAATTCGGGGCGATGAAGGCGGTGACGCGGGCGGAGCGGAACTGGGCGCACCGGCTGATCGAGGAGTTCATGCTGTCGGCCAACGAATGCGTGGCGTCGTGGCTGGAAAAACTGGGCGTGCCGTCGCTGTACCGCATTCACGAGAAGCCGGAGCCGCGGCGCGTGGTGGAGTTTGAGGAGATCGCGGCAGCGTTTGGGTATTCGCTGGGGATTGGGAGTTTGCCGGTGCGCACGTTCACGATGAAGAGCGAGCGCCGCGAGTACAGGCATGGCGGGGGGCGCGCGCCACGGAGTTATGAGGTGGCCGGCGACATTGCGATCACGCCGCGGATGTATCAAAAGCTGACGGAGAAGATTGCGGGGAAGCCGGAGGAGCGGATTCTGTCTTACCTGATGCTGCGGTCGCTCAAGCAGGCGCGGTACAGCGAGAAGAACGAGGGGCACTTTGCGCTGGCGTCGCCGAGCTATACGCATTTCACTTCGCCGATCCGGCGGTATCCGGATTTGATTGTGCACCGGATTACGAAGGCGCTGCTGGCTGCCGGGGTCGATGGTCATGGGGTGCTGACCGAAGGTGAACCGCGTCGCTCCGCGCGGACAGAGCGCCACACTTCGCAGGATCGCGAGCCGTTCGATCCTTTGGACGAGCGGGCCCCGATTGCGGAGGGGGAGCTGGCGGCGATCGCGCAGGAGTCGAGCGAGAGCGAGCGACGGGCGGCGGACGCGGAGCGGGAGCTGGTGGAGTGGAAGAAGATCAAGTTCATGCGCGACCGTGTGGGCGAGGCTTTTGGCGGGATGATTCTGAACGCGACGAAGTATGGGCTGTTTGTGGAGCTGGATGATTTGTTCGTTGAAGGCCTGGTGCCGATTCAGAGCCTGGGACTTTTCGACAGAGACCGCTACACGTATCGGGAGAATACGCGGCAGATTATCGGGGATCGGTGGGGGCGGAAGTTTTCTGTGGGGGAACGGGTGCGGGTGGTGCTGGATCGCGTGGATGCGGTGGAGAAGCGGCTGCAGTTTTCGATTCTGGATGAGGAAGGAGCGGTCGGCCCTGCTTCTGGCAAAGGCGCATCATCAAAAAAAAGGAAGCCCGGACGCAAAGATGCGGGTGCAGCCGATTTGCCGAGAGCGGCGCATCCGTCGGCAAAACGGCCACGGTATCGGCCGCCCAAGGCGAAGCAGTTGCGGAAAAAGAAGCGGCGGTGAAGAGATTTACTGGGCTGGCGGAGCTTGGGGACAGAGGTCGAGATCGGTTCGTGTGAAGTCTTCGCCTTTGGCCAGGAGAGGCTCGCCGCTTAACCGGGAGAGAGCGTAAGAAAAGCAATCGCCGAGGTTAAGTTTTGCGGGATGGCGGCCTTTGCCATATTTACGCCACGCGGCGAGAGCAGCCGCTGCCAGATCAGCATCGACCGCGACAACTTCAATCCTGGATTGTTCCAGAAATCTCTCCAGTTCGAACATCGCAACGGCGCCACGTCGTCCTTCCAGAACAATGCCAGTTTCAACGAATGTGACCGCTGACATAAGGCGCTGTTTTGAGCTGAAAATCAGGTCGAGGTAAAACTCCCGCTCCGGCTCACGAAGGAAAACGGCGACGATCGCCGACGCGTCGATTACCACATCCCGTTCTCGTCGTATCCGATAATCTCGTCGGCTGTGCGGGAATCGAGTTCAGGAAGGGCGTCGACTCGGGCGAGGATTTCGTCAATTTCTTTGCGAACCGAGTCGTCCGTGCGAATTCGGCATCCCTTCAACCGCTCGAGCCGCTCCTCGAGGGATTTGCCGATAGCGTCGGTCATGGTTTCGCCAGTGAGGCGGGAAACTTCGCGCGCAAGCTCTTCGGTTTGCGGGTTAATGTCGAGCGCCATAAACGGACCCCTCGATAGTCAGTATATAAAAGCGGCAGATCGCATTAGAAGGGCGTCAGGAGCGGTAGACTACGCGGCCGCCGGCAATGGTCAATTGCACGCGGCCTTGCAGTTCGCAGCCGTCGAACGGGGTGTTCTTTGATTTGGAGCGCGAGTCTGCAGCGTGGAAGGTCCACTTCTCGGCTGGATCGAAGAGGACAACGTCGGCCTGCGAGCCGATGGCCAGAGTTCCGCGATCTTTTAGTCCGAGTGCTTGCGCGGGGCGGATGGTGAGCAGTGCGAGGACTTTCGCGAGCGGCATTTTGTGCTGGATGTGGAGGACCTGGATCGCCAGTCCCAGTGCGGTTTCGAGGCCTGTGATGCCGTTGGGGGCGCGATCGAACTCCTGCTCTTTTTCGTGGGCCGCGTGGGGGGCGTGGTCGGTGGCGATGGCGTCGATGGTGCCGTCGAGGAGGCCTTCGATCATGCCGGCGCGGTCGGATTCGGCGCGGAGGGGCGGGTTCATTTTGGCGTTGGTGTCGTAGAGGCCGATGCGCTCTTCAGTGAGGGCGAAGTGGTGGGGAGTGACTTCGCAGGTGACGTGGAGGCCTTGTTGGCGTGCCTTGCGGACGGCGTCGAGAGCCATCTTTGTTGAGAGATGGGCGACGTGGAGGTGGGCGTTTGGGACCTGTTTGAGCAGGGCGATGTCGCGTTCGACGAGTCCTGATTCAGCTTCGACGGGCATGCCGCGGAGGCCTAAACGGAATGCAAGCGCGCCGGCATTCATGGAGCAGCCACCGGTGAGGCGGGTGTCTTCGGCGTGCTGGATGACGGGCAGGCCCACGCTTTGCGGCGGCGCGGAGAGCCTCGAGCATGATGGAGTCGCCGAGGATGGGCCTGCCGTCGTCGGTGACGGCGACTGCGCCTGCTTCTTTGAGTGCGGCATAGTCGGCGAGGACTTCGCCGAGCGAGCCGCGCGTTGCTGCGGCAATCGGGAAGACGCGAATCGCCGCGCCGCGTTCAGGCGCTTGCATCCAGCGGGTAGTCTCCGGCGTGTCGTTGACGGGGATGGTGTTGGGCATGGCGCAGACGGTGGTGAATCCACCGGCGGCGGCGGCGGCAGTGCCGGTGGCGATGGTCTCTTTGTAACCCTGGCCGGGTTCGCGCAAATGAACGTGGATGTCGATGAGACCGGGGGCGACGATCATTCCCTTTGCATCGATGATTTCGGCGCCGGGCGCCTTGATTTTGCCTGGGCTTTCAATGGCGGCGATTTTGCTGTCTCGGAGGAGCAGGTCGCGCGGGGCGTCCAGGCCGGTTGCGGGATCGATGATGCGGCCGCTGCGGATGATGATGGGCTTCTGGTTTGCGCTCGTTGCGGGGCTCATTGGAGAGCGCCTTTCTTTGGTATGGGGCCGAGGGCGCCGGCGACGAGGGCCATGCGGATGGGGACGCCGTTCGAGACCTGGCGCGCAATGGCGGAGTGGGGGCCGTCGGCGACTTCGGCGGTGATTTCCATGCCGCGGATGATGGGTCCGGGATGCATGATGAGGCCGACGTGCGGATGCCGGGAGATGCGCTCGGCATTGGCCTGGTAGCGGATGCGATAGTCGTCGAGGTCGATCCGGAGGCCGGCAAGGCGCTCGGCCTGGATGCGGAGCATCATGACAATTTGCGAGTGGCGGAGGGCTTTATCGAAGTCGCGTTCGATGGTAAGGCCCGGGCCGATGCTCGCGGCGACTTCAGGCAGGAGCTCGGGCGGTCCGCAGAGAATCACCTTTGCGCCGAGGCGCGGCAGGAGCAGAGCGTTGGAGCGCGCGACGCGGCTGTGCAGGATGTCTCCACAGATGGTGAGGGTGACGCCGCGCAGCGACTTTTCAGTCACGGTAGAGGAACGAATACCGAGGAATTGCAGGATGGTGCGCAGATCGAGGAGGGCCTGGGAGGGATGCTCGGCCATGCCGTCGCCGGCGTTGAGGATGGGGAGGCCAGTGGCGCGCGCAAGTAGCCAGGACGCGCCGGAGTATGGGCTGCGCAGGATGATGCATTCTGCGCCGAGGGCTTTGAGGGTGATGCCGGTGTCTTTGAGGGACTCGCCTTTTTCGATGCTGGAGGAGAGCGCGCTGACCAGAGTGGTGTCGGCTCCGAGGGCTTTTGCGGCAAGCTCAAAGGAGGTGCGGGTGCGGGTGCTCGATTCATAAAAGAGCAAGGCGACGCGACGCTTGGAGAGGCGATTGGCGCGCCTGATGGGATTTTCTTTTTCGAGGGAGTCGGCGGATTGGAGGATGTTGCGGACTTCCGCGATGGAGAAGTCGTTAGCGGAGATCGCTGAATGCGGATGGATGGGTTGATGGAAAAAAGAGGGGGTGGAGGGTTTTTTGGGGTTGCGAACTGTGGACCTGGTCAGCGCCATTCTTGTTTAAGCCTGTAGCCGGTAGCCTGTAGCTCTTGGCTATCGTTACCGTCGAGGCTTCCTGCTACACACGCTCGACGAGCAGCACCTGTTCGTCGTTGTCGACTTCTTTCAACTTGACTTCGATGATCTCGCGTTGCGAGGTGGGAACGGAGCGTCCCACGAATGTGGCTTCGATGGGCAGCTCGCGATGGCCGCGATCGATCAGGACGAGGAGCTGGACGCGGCGGGGGCGGCCATGATCGAAGAGGGCGTCGAGAGCGGCGCGGATGGTGCGGCCTGTGTAGAGCACATCGTCGATCAGGATGACGTCGCGTCCGTTGACGTCGAAGCCGAGTGAGCCGGGAACGACGACGGGGCGAATATCGCGGGTGGACAGGTCGTCGCGATAGAAGCTGATGTCGAGGACGCCGGTATCGACTGGGTGCTTCTCGATGGCGCCGATGAGTGCGCCGAGACGCTGCGCGATGGGGACGCCGCGGCGCTTGATGCCGACGAGGCCGATGGTTTTTGCGCCGTTGTTCTTTTCGATGATCTGGTGCGCGAGACGAACGAGGGTGCGCTCGATTTCGGAGGCGGACATGATCCGTCCCTTCTCGCGCAATTTGGGCGTAGCAACAGCCTGCAAATCTGACATAGCGTGTAAAGGCGATGATACGAGCCTGATGACGGCACGGCAAGACGGGATTGTCGAAGGAGCGAGGGAGAAGCCAGCAAACAGCGGGCGGGAAACGAGCCAACAGCGAGCGAGAGGCCGGCAAGAGTCAGGGGAGTACCGAAGAAACAATCGTGCCTGCGACGAGGATTAAAGGGTGCGCTGGGCTTTGGGGCGCATAGACAGAATTCTGCCGGCGATGGCTCCGCCGGTGGCGGCGAAGAGGACCATTCCGGTCGAGACCACGGCAGCTGTCAGGAGCTGGATGGCGGCGTGGCCGTCGGGGGAGAGCCAGAAGCTGGCCCATTGATGGACCAGCTGCGGGGCCTGCTGCATGGCTTCAGTGTTGGACTTGAGAGCCTGATCGGCCATCTGCTGCGCAACGCTCTGGAATTGTTCGTCAATGGATGCGGCGTGGTGGAGGATGTAGCGCTCGACGATGAGCCGGACGCCGTCGGTTGCGGTGGCGATGGATGCGGAGGCCGCGCCAAGGATTGCGCCGACCCGCCAACCTGTGCCGCCATCGGTGAGGGCTTCGCTGCGTCTGCGGTAAAGGTAGATGGCGCCAAAGCCACCGGCAATGACGAACAGCGAGCTCATGCCGGCGAGGGCCGAAAGCAGTCCGACAGGGATGGCAACGAGGAGGGCCGAGGTGATGGCGACGCGCCACTGGACGCGGGTGGGATCGATGCCGAGGCGCTGGGTGGGCTGCTGCGGGGTGCTGGATTCGGACGCGTCCACGATCAGCTGGGGTGCGCCGCAGTGCGGGCAAAAACCTTCGCCCTCAAGCAGGCTATTTCCGCAGCGGTGGCACAACGGGTCCATGAATTGACCCTATCGCACGCGGAGAGGGAGCGCAATGCGAGATTCGTGATGGCAAGGAAGCCATGTTATTGCCCGGTAAAACGGGGTTCAGTCGCTGCTCTTTGACGAGGTCTCGTCGAGGCCGGTGGGCAGCTGCAGTTCGACGAGAGAAAACTTTGTGCCGTCGCCGCGGCTCTTGATCGCGAAAATGTACTGGTGGTGTTTGGAGCCGGCGCGCAGGGTGAAGCCGCTGTCGTCGGAGACGCCATTAATCTGCACATTGCCGTGATGCTCTTCTTTGCACGAGAGGCCTTCGCTGGTCATCGTGGGAGTGCCAACTGGTGAGTCTCCATCGCACGTGATGACATCGCCATACCGGCCCATGGCGTTTTTGTAAAAGGCGACGACTTTGTCGCGCGCGTCAGGGGTTTCGTAGGTCACGACTTTCACGCGGAGCTGGAACTGACCGAAGCCAAAATGAACATCGGCAGACTTGTCCCCTTCGTGATCGGGAGCAATTTGCGCGCCCGGATAGATGGGCAGGCCGAGATCGGTGGCCGAGGTCTGGTCGGCGCGCACGTGCAGGCCGCCCAGGGGGGTGTCGATTTTGACGTTCTTGTCCTCGCCGTTCTTTCCCTTGTCCACCTCGACGTGACAGCCGACGGCGGCCAGCAGCGTGCCAAGGATGATGAGCTCCGGCAACAGACGCACACGCATAGGAAACTCTCCTACTTCTCTATGCAAGAACATACGCCTGCGGTCGGGGTTTTGTTCCGCGAATCTCGAAGCTGCTGGAGGTGCTAATGGCAGCTGGGAAATTTGGGGAGAGAGCTGCCGGGCGTGGCCATCTCCGGGTCTGGGGATGCGCATCCTTCTAAAGGAGAGCAGGCAGCGGCAGGGGAGTGCCGCGGGCCTCGACTCCCTGTGGAGCTTTCGCGAGGCAACGCAGATATGCATGACGGCAGGGGCGCAGGTTTTCGCGATTTCCTCTGCTTGCCCCTTGCGCAGGAGAATCGCGCCAGCAAGGGGACTCTGCCGATTTCATTCGCCGCCGCTTCTTTTGCCGTCCGAACAGGTTGAAGATTCACTGCGCAAAGACTGTGATTTTCCTCTACTATGCATCGCAGCAGCAGAGCGGGGGCGAGCGAATGAAAACTAAGGCAGCGGCGGGGATGGCAGGGATTGTTCTGATGCTTGGGAGCGGGTGTTCGAGCGAGAACAAGCCGACCAGCGAGAACTTCACCAAAACGCTGAACGCGTACTACCAGGACCACAATGATTGCCTGTTTCCGCATGGCCATACTTTTCCGTATGAAGTTGCGCCGGGCGCCGATGCGAAGGAAGACAAGAAGGAAATGGACTCGCTGACGGATGCGGGCATGTTGACGCGTCTTGAAGACCGCGACATGCATGTGGACCGCTACACACTGAATGCCGCGGGGAACCGCTTTGCGCCGCGGTTCTGCTACGGACATCGTGAGGTGACGGGGATTGAGAGCTTTACTCCGCCGGCTCCGCGCAACGGATTCACCGAGACGACGGTGACGTATCAGTACACGATGATGGATGTGCCGATGTGGGCGAAAGCGGACGATGTGAAAGCGGCGTTCCCACAGCTGGCGAAGTCGCTGGGGGACGCGCCGACGGATGAGGCGGTGCTGGCGACGGTGGGGGCGGGCTGGCAGGTTCCGCAGTAGGCTTGGCCTGAGCTGCGGAAGTAGTAGCCGGGGGCCTCTCAATTCGACCGGGCTTTCCGCGCGTCCGACACTATACTTGCTCAGACATTCCCATGGGCAAAAACCTCCCGATCATTCTGCGCCGCGCCATGTACAACCTGCGCGGCGGGTTCCTGATCCGGCCGCTGATCATCGCATTGGTGCTGGGCGGCGCGGGGGCGCTGCTGTCGTGGCTGGAGGAGCTGTATCCGGCGGTCAGCGCTTGGGTTCCTCGTTCGGTATTCCCTTCTCATGCCGATCCGCAGGTGGCGCAGGTGATCCTGAGCGGCGTCGCGTCGTCGATGATGACGGTGGTTTCGATCGTCTTTGCGATCCTGCTGATGACGCTGACGCTGGCGTCGATGCAGTTTTCGCCGCGGATCATCATCAGCTTTTCAAAGGATCGGGTGACGCAGTGGACGCTGGGAGTTTTTCTCGGGACATTTTCTTACTGCATGGCTGCGCTGCCGGCGGCACGCTCGCTGCCTCATCCATTCGCACCGGTGGCGACGGTGCTGGGTGCGATGCTGCTGGCGCTAACGTGCGTGGGATGGCTGCTGTACTTCATTCACCACATCTCGCAGGCGATCAGCGTGAACCACATTGTGGACCGGATTGCGCGGGAGACGGAGGGGATCATCGACGAGATGATGCCTCGGCCGTACGAGCCTGACCGGCTGAAACAGAGTGTGCCGAAGGAATTTCCGGAAGAGATTCCGCTTGTGAGCCCGGAATCCGGGTACATCCGCTTTATCGATACGCGGCGGCTGCTGGCGCTGGCGAAGCTCTACAAGGTCCGCATTCGGATTCTGCGGCGCGTGGGGCAGTTTATCCCGGCCGGGGTTCCGCTGATGATGGTTTCGAAGGGAGAACGGCTCGATCCCGCGGAGTCGGAGCGGATTCTGGCGGCGTTCGATTTTGGGCCGACGCGAACGCTGCAACAGGATGTGGAGTTCGGGGTCCTGCAGATTGTCGATATTGCGCTGAAGGCGATTTCGCCTGCGGTGAACGACCCGAGCACCGGCATTAACTGCGTGGATCAGCTGAGCCGGGTGATGATCCGGTTCGCATCGCGGCAGCCCCCGGATGAGCTGCTGTACGATCCGCCGGGGGTGATTCGGGTCAGCCTGTCGTGGCTGCAGTTCGGGCGGCTGCTGGATGCGGCGTTCGAACAGATTCGCATGTACGCGAAGAGCGACGTGGCGGTGAGCCTGCGGCTGCTGCGGGCGCTGGGGGACATTGCGGCGACGACGAGCGATCCGGAGTTCCGGCAGATACTGGTGGAGCGGGGATGGCGCACGGTGGCGGGTTGCGCAGAGAGGCTGGGACCGGACGAGATGAAAGAGTTGAGGACCCGCCAGGAGACGCTGGCGGCACCGGGTTAGGGTATGAGAGCAAGGATCGGGAGCCAAGGCGCAATGCCGAATCAGAACACCGCGCACGAGTGTGCAGCGGGCTGGGTGTGGCGTAGGCGGGTTGCGGCGCGAGCGGGGCTGCCGGGTGGTAAACTTGGCGAGTAGACCTCTGCTGTTGTCGGGACGTGGCTCAGCCTGGTAGAGCACTCGCTTGGGGTGCGAGGGGTCGGCAGTTCAAATCTGCCCGTCCCGACCATTTCTGGAATCAACCACTTGATTGCTCGCCTCCTTAACCTCAGATGGAAACTGTGGGGGATTTTGTGGGGACCCAAGTGAAATTCGCGATTCGCGGAGATCCCCCGTTCGCTGTTGGCGCCATTGCCCACCGGGGGTGTCATCGAAGGCTGACGGGTTCAATTCTGTTCTGCCTTTCGAATCATCCGCCAACGCAGATCGACCCCCGTTGGAAGATGGGAGCCGCCGCCGTGGCCGGTGAATGAGCTCTTTAGACAGTCGGGCTTGCATGCCCTAATCGCGCCCCATTGCAGCTCGCCGATCTCCAGATAATAAGTTAGTAACCCGGAGGCTGTGGCTGGTGTCGTGCCAGGCACGATGCTGAGCATGTGCAGGGCCATCAAGCTGGATCACGTCAGGGCGCGAAGTTCCTTCTCCGAAGCGGACGACGATGAGTCGGCATCGACGCAACAGCCGGGAGTGATACCAACACGCGCGGGCCCGGCTGGGAATGCACGTTAATCAAACCCGCAACGACCCTGTTGGGTGCAGTCAAAGCTGACACGGCCATGCTCATAAACGAAAAGAAGAAATGCCGGGTGGTGTAGCATACAGGAGCAAAGTTCCCGCAATAGTCAGTCGATTGCAGCATCATCCCGTGGCGCATGGAGGCCCGATGATTCGCGAACGCTTTTGCTTCGCCTTAGTGACGATGGCACTGCTCTTCTCGGTCCCTGCCGTCGCTCAACCTGCCTCAAACCAGCCCCCGCTGCTGCTGCGCAACCCGTCGCTCTCTCAGGACCATATTGCCTTTCTCTACGCCGACGACGTTTGGACGGTCAGCCGTCAGGGCGGCGAAGCGGAGCGGCTCACCTCCGATGGTCAGGTCGAGGCCGGACCGTTTTATTCCCCCGATGGAACCGAGATCGCGTACTCCGCGCACTTACAGGGCAACACTGATGTCTACGTCATCCCTGCGGCGGGCGGCATACCGCGCCGCATCACGTGGCATCCGGCTGGCAGTCTGGTGGTGGGCTGGTCGCCGGATGGCAAGAATGTCCTGATTGCGAGCGGCGCACTTAGCTACCGGGACTTTATCAAGCTCTTCCTGGTTCACGCCGATGGCTCCGGCATACCCGAGCCGCTGCCACTGCCCTCCGGGGTTCAGGCTTCTTACTCCCCGGACGGAACGTCGATCGCCTATGAACCAATCGATAAGTGGGAACAGGCATGGAAGCAGTATGTGGGCGGACAGACTACGCCCATCTGGATTGTGGATCTCAAAACGCTCGATCTGGTCAAAGTGCCGCGCAACAACTCGAATGATTCGAACCCGGTCTGGGTCGGTCACACCGTCTATTTCCTCAGCGATCGCGATGGTCACATCTCTCTCTATTCCTACGATGTCGAATCGAGGCAGGTCAGCGCTGTCGTTCATAACACCGGCTATGACCTGAAGACGTTCCAGGCGGGTCCCGGGGGATTGGTCTACGAGCAGTTCGGATCGATTCACCTGGTGGACACCAGCAGCAACGCGGACAAGACCGTCCCCATCCAGATTCACGGAGAACTGGCGTCTCTGGCCCCGCATCTGGCCCCGGTCCGTCCCGAATCCATCAGGAATGCTTCGCTCTCGCCCACAGGAGCAAGGGCGGCCTTCGAGGCCGATGGCGAAATCTTCACAGTACCAGGGGAAAAGGGCGATACGCGTAACCTGACCAATACCACGGCAGTCGCCGAGCGAGACCCATCGTGGAGCCCCGACGGCAAGACCGTCGCTTACTTCTCCGACGCCTCGGGCGAATACCAGCTCTACCTGCACGACCAGACCGGATTCAAGCCCCCAACGGTCATCGATCTGGGTCCGAACCCCAGTTACTTCTACAGCCCCACCTGGTCTCCAGATTCAAAACACATCGCGTACTCCGACAAACACATGCGCCTGTGGGTTGTGGATGTCCCCTCCGGCAAACCGGTGCTGATCGATAAGGCTATCTATAGCACCTTCGGCGGCAGCTTTGGAGAAGTCTGGTCTCCGGATTCGAAGTGGATCGCCTACACTCGCGACCTCGACAACCAGTTACACGCCGTCTTTCTCTATTCGATGGAGACCCATAAATTCACCCAGGTCACGGACGGAATGAGCGACGCCGCCAGCCCCGCCTTCGACCCGAACGGAAAGTATCTCTACTTTGTAGCCTCCACCGACGACGGGCCGTCCAGCGCCGGCATCGATCTCTCATCGCTGGACCGCGCCCAGAGCAGCGCCCCCTACGTTGTTGTCCTTGCGAAAGACGGCGCGTCCCCGTATTCCTCCGGAAAGCGACGACGAAAAGATAAAAGAAGAAAAGCCGGACGAGCCAGGCAAGCCTGCCGGCGACCAGAAGAAAGACGACAAATCTTCCGCGGACAAAGCCACTGATAAGCCGGAAAAAGACGATAAGGATAATAAGGACAAGGATAAGGAAAAGCCGGTCAAAGTCACGGTCGATCTGGATGGTATCGGCAATCGCATTCTGTCGCTGCCCATTCCGCCGCGTAACTACGGTTTCATTGCGACCGGCAAAGCGGGCGTCATTTATCTGGGCGAAGGGTCGCCGCTTGGCCGTCCATCCTCTCAGGAGGCAGCCGGTTCCAATATTCACGCCATCTGGCGATTTACGCTGGAGAAGCGCAAGCCTGAAACGGTCCTCAACGATCTGGATAACTTCCAGATTTCCTTTGATGGCTCTAAGGTGCTCTATCAGCGCCACGACAGCTGGACCATTGCTCCTGCCGATGATCTGAAGCCCGGCAACGACAACCCGGGCAAGCCGCTGAACCTGGGCGGCATGGAAACAACGATCGATCCACGCGCCCGGTGGCGGCAAATCTATCACGAAACCTGGCGTATCGAACGCGACTTTCTTTACGACCCCAACACCCACGGGCTCAGCATTCCAAAAATCGAGGCCAGATACGAGCCTTATCTCGATGGTCTCGCTTCGCGCTCCGAATTCACCTATCTCTCCATCGAGATGCTTGGTGAGATCAATATCGGCCATATGTTTGTAGGAGGGCCGCGCCCGCACGATACCGCGCCAAAAACCGGCCTGCTGGGCGCGGACTACAAAATCGAAAACGGGCGTTATCGGATCGTAAAAATCCTCGGCGGTCAAAACTGGACTCCGGGCCTCCAGTCGCCCCTTACCCTGCCTGGCGTCTACGTGAAGGAAGGCGAGTACCTACTTGGCGTCAATGGCCGGGAATTACACGCCACGGATAATCTTTATCAGTTCTTCGAAGCCACGGCCGGCAAGCAGACACTCCTCCACGTCGGACCCAACCCCGACGGCAAGGATGCGCGCGACGTCACCGTGATTCCGATCCCCGAGGAGGACGGCCTCCGCAATATCGACTGGGTAGAATCGAACCGTCGTAAGGTAAATGAGCTCTCCGCCGGTAAAGTGGCCTACGTCTATATGCCCAATACAGGCGGAGGGGGATACAGCAACTTTAACCGCTACTTTTATTCCCAACTCAACAAGCAGGGGCTGGTCCTCGACGAGCGCTGGAATGATGGCGGCTTCATTGCCGATTACATTGTCGATGTGCTCAAGCGGTTCCCGCTCTCCGGCGCGGTTGAACGCGACGGCAAGCCGATCCACGATCCGGTTGGCGCGATTTTCGGACCCAAGGTGATGCTGATTAACCAGAATTCGGGCTCGGGCGGCGATGCCATGCCGTGGTATTTCCGCAAAGCCGATATCGGCAAGCTAATCGGTACGCGCACCTGGGGTGGATTGGTGGGCATCGGCGGCTATCCAACTTTAATCGATGGCGGCTACGTGATGGCGCCTCGCTACGCGATCTATGGACTCCACGGCGAATGGGAAGTAGAGAATCGCGGCATCCCACCCGACATACCCGTCGAAGAGTTGCCCAAAGATGTGGCGGCGGGTCATGATCGTCAACTGGAAGTCGGGGTGCAGGAAGTGCTGGATGAGCTGAAGGCGCATCCGATTCCGGATATTCCCATTCCGCCCTATCCGAACTATCACAAGTCGGACGGGCTGGGCAAAAACTAACCCCAAAGACGGCCAGGGGAAAACCGGCCCCAGGCACCAGGTGGCCCCTGGGCTGCGGGAGGATTTACGTTGCTCTCAGGCCGTCATCTTCGCCTTAAAAGTTAAGTGGCCTTACTCGGCCTTCTTTTCATTATTGCTGCGGTCGTCATCCGGCAGAACGTGGTCCGGATCCACCAGGACTGAAGCAACAGGAGCCTTGTTGTCCAGCGTCCACACATATTTGCCCTGCCATAGCCACGTTTCGACGGGGAGCTTGACCCTTTCCTTTGTGCCATCCTTAAACGTTACTTCGACCGTTGTCGGCAACACCAGTTGGCCGCGGTTGCTCAAAGTAACCGCCGAGCCATCGATCTTGTCCACGGCTACATCGTATTTCCAGTTATTCAGGTACCATCCGCGCCAGAACCAGCTCAAATCTTCGCCGCCTTCGCTTTGCATCTCCCGGAAGAAATCCGACGGCGATGGATGCCGGTAGGCCCAGTCGCGGATGTACTTGCGAAATGCCCAGTCGAACCGCTCCGGCCCCAAGATCTGCTCGCGCAACAGCACCATCCCATACGCGCCCTTGAAGTAACTCACCGGATGCCCCAGAGTCCACGGGTAGGCATCGGCACGCGCCATGAGAGTCGGAGCATCGGGATTGTCCAGCACCTTGAGGATCGTATCCGGCGGCTCTCCACCCGCGGAGTACTCCGAATCCCGCTTCGGCCCGAATTTCCCGTCGGCAAACTCTGCCGACTCTTCTATGTCGATGAAGGTATTGAACCCCTCATCCATAAATGCGTGGCGCCGCTCGTTCGAACCTACAATCATGGGAAACCAGGTGTGGCCAATTTCGTGCGCAGTCACCCAGAACAGGAACGACCCTTTGTCTGTTACTCCGTCGAAAACAATCCCTGGGTATTCCATTCCTGTCGAGAATCCCGCAACGTTGATGGCGACCGGCCAGGGGTACGGATACCAGTGCTTCGAGAATCGCTCCACCGTGTCTTTGACATACTGCGTCGACTGATCCCAGGCATCCGGCCCAACGCTCTCTGGCGGATATACGCTCATCGCCAGAGCCCTTTTTCCGTCCGGCAGATTGATACGCGCCGCATCCCAGACGAAGACCGGCGAAGCGCTCCAGACCGCATCGCGCGTGTGGTCCATGTGGAAATGCCATGTTAGAGCTCCATCCTGCTTCGGGCGGCTGGCTGGGTCGCTGACCTCGGACGGCTTACGGATGTAGACCGTGCTATCGCTGCCGCGCGCCTGCTCAAGCCGGTCGATCTCGGTTTTTGTCAGTACGTCTTTGGGGTTCATCAGCTCGCCAGAACCCGCAACAATCATGTCCGAAGGAACGGTGAGGTAGTAATCGAAATTGCCGTACTCCAGATAAAACTCGCTGCCGATGTAGGGTAGAGTGTCCCATCCGCGCAGGTCGTCATAGACGCACATCCGCGGATACCACTGGGCCATATCGTAAATCTCGCCTTTTTCCGACATGCCCCAGGACGTACGTCCGCCCCAGATGCCGGGAATCTGATAGTGATAAGCGATGTGAATCTTCAGTTGGCCGCCGTGCCCGGCCAGCGGCTCGGGCAAGCGGATCTGCATCCGCGTGTCATCCACCAGATAGTCAGCCTTCGTGGTCTGCTTGCCCAACTCAATCATGACCGAATCAAAGACGAATCCCTGCGTGGATGTGTCTTCCGTTGCGGCCTCCGCTCCCGGCCTTGACCGCCGTCTCATCAGTCCACCCAGGATCGTGTGCCCGCGCGAATCTTTGCGATAAATGTTCTGTTCCAGCTGCACCCATACGCTCGGCAAAGTATCAGGGCTGTTGTTCCTGTAAGTGATAACCTCAGTAGCCCGCAACTGCTTCGCCCCGGTGTCAAGGGTCGCGTGTAACTCGTAATCGGCTTCATTTTGCCAGTAGCTCGGACCGGGCGCGCCATTACTGGAGCGATAGGCGTTCACTGGATCGGGAAGCGTCAACGGAGCGAACGTGATTCGCGGGTCGAAGCTGGCTCGGGACTCGACGGGCGAGTTTGCGCCGGGCGCGGCCTGGCCCCTGGCTCCAGCAACCGGAAGAAGGCAGAGCAACGCAACGACCACGGAGCAACTGTGTGGCAAAAGCAGAGAATATGCGGATAGCATAAAAGCCTCTCATGGAACGCAAAAATGATGAAACGCTGAATCTTGTGAATGGATCTGCCGGGGTGAAGACAGATTACCCTGGCCGGAAGCCGACGCGTCTCAGGCTGCGACCTGGGGAGCACGAGGTGGTGGGGGCGCTCGCCCCAGGCGCCCGGCTGGGCGCCCTCCCGCAAACTTCTCCGGTTGACCTTTCGTACCCCGACACGGTAACTCCGCCTTCCCATAATTATGGAGTGGCATAACCAGCTTTCCGTATTAAGCTATTCGGCAAATGTTCCGCACAATCATTCTCACGGCTCTGGTCTCTGTCCTTCCTTCCCTCTTTCTGCCTTGGAGCTCTCTCGCTCAGGCGGCCAACAAACCTGCTGCGCCCAATTCTTTTGCCGATGAGGCCATGGTCCTCGAGCGATCCGAGACCACCTACACCATGCAGGCAGACGGAACCGGTGAGCGCGAAAACCATATTTTGGTCCGCCTCCAGTCCCAGGGCGCTGCGCAGCAATTCAGCGTGCTCTCCTTCGCCTATGCCTCCGCCAACGAAGTTCCGCTCATCAAGCTCGTCCGCGTACACAAACCCGACGGAACAACCATCGACACGCCGTCCTCCGACGCTATCGATATGGGTTCCGCCGTCACCCGTGAAGCGCCTCTCTACAGCGACCTGAAGGAGAAACACCTTCCCGTCCGGTCTCTTTCTCCGGGCGACACTCTCGAATACGATGTCGAGTTCGCCATCAACAAAGCCGAGGCCCCTGGCCAGTTCTGGGGTGTCGACCACTTCACGGCTCCCGGCACTGCGATCGTTCTCGCCGAGATCCTCACCCTCAGGGTCCCCGCCGATAAGTACGTTCAGGTCTGGAGTCCCAACCATAAACCCACTATCTCCGAACACGACGGCGTCCGCACTTACAGCTGGAACGTCGCACAGCTCATAACGCCCCGAAGAACTCCGCTGGCGATTCCAGTAAGCCGGTTCCGCCCAAAGATATCGATGAGGATGCCAACGGCCGCAAAATACCATCGGTCGCCTGGACGACGTTCCATAGCTGGGCCGAGGTGGGGGACTGGTATCGCAGCCTTGCTCTCACCCAGGCGCAGCCCAACGACGCTCTCCGCGCCCGCGCCGACGAACTGACCAAAGACGCGAAGACGCCCCAAGACCAGGTGCGCACCATCTATGAGTTCGTCTCCACGCACACGCGTTATGTTGGGATCGACTTCGGCATCGGCCGCTATCAGCCCCACTCCGCCGCCGAGGTTCTCGCCAACCAGTACGGCGATTGCAAAGATAAAGACACCCTCCTCGAAGCTCTCCTGCGCGCGAAAGGTTTCTCCACCGCGCCTGCCCTCATCGGCGTCGGCATCGCGCCTGTCCCCGATGTTCCGTCTCCCGCTGTCTTCAATCACGTCATCACCACCGTCAATATGCCCGATGGTCGCATCTGGCTCGATAGCACGCCCGCCGTCGCGCCCTATCGTTTCCTCACCTCCGTCATTCGCGACCAGAAGGCTCTCGTCGTTCCCTCCAATTCACCTGCGGAGCTGGCGTCCACGCCCGCGGCCGGTCCCTTCCCCTATTCCGAACATTTTGAGGCCGTCGCCTCCCTCGACGCTGACGGTAAACTCACCGGAAAAATCACCGCCGCCTACCGCGACGACTCAGAAATCTACGTTCGCGCCCTCGCCCTCAACGTGGCTCCCGCCGAATGGGACAAGGCCTCCCAGTACATCTCCTCCATGACCGGCTTTGGCGGAACCACCAGCAACACCCACTTTACGAACGCCAACGACTACTCGGCCCCCATCGCCATCTCGTACGACTACAGCCGCCATCCTTATGGAGACTGGGATAACCGCCGCATCGTTCCCCTCTTTCCCGCGCTCGAATTCACCGTGCTCGACGAAGACGCGAAAGAACCCCAGGAAGATATCAACCTCGGCGCCCCTCGCACCCTCACCGCCATCTCCACCATCACCCTGCCCAAGGGCTACCGCACCGACCTCCCCGATCCGATTCACGTCAAAACCGACTTCGCCACCTTCGACAAGACCTATCGCTTCGACGGCCAGCAGATCGTTGCCGAGCGCACCATCGTCGTTCTGAAAGAGAAGCTGCCAAAGGCCGAGTGGAAACGCTACGAGGCCTTCACCAAAGACATCAGCCTGTCGGGTGAAAACTGGATTCAGCTCATCCAGCCTGCCCCGGACTTCACCGCGACTAAGGCTCCCACGCTTGTTACTCCGGGCTCCGGCAACGCATCCTCCGCTGGCGCGCCGAAATCTCCAGCCGGGTCCGCCACTGCGCCGGCTGCCACAGAAGGGTCGAAGACCGTCACCATCCACGTCGCGCCGCCCGCTAACAGCGCCGTAGACGCGACGGCGCCAGCTGAAGCCGCCACTCCCGACAATGCCTCTGTCGCCGACCTCATGAAGCAGGCCCAGGATCGTCTGCGCGCGGGAGACATGGGCGGGGCGAAGGAAACCCTCGACAAGGTGAAGGCCAAAAATCCTGACCAGGAATATCTCTGGGGTATGTATGGCGCCATCGCCTCCATGGAGCGCAATGACGAAGAAGCCAAAGCCGACTTCCGCAAAGAACTAACCGCGCATTCTGACAATGTCTTTGCCGCCGGTGCGCTCGCTGCCGCTCAGGCGAAAAGCGGGGACACAGTCGGCGCACGCCAAACGCTGCAGAAGTTTCTGGGCGAGCACCCCGACCTGCGCCTCTCCCTCTATCTCGCCTCCCTGCAGACCACGGCGCACGACTACAACGCTGCCCTCAAGACCCTTCAGACCGCCGCCGAGCAGAATCCTGACGATCGCAACGTCCAGGTCCAGATCAGCACCACCCTCCTGCTCCTTGATCGCAAAGAAGAGGCGGCCGCCATCGCCAAAAGCGTTCTCGACGGCGCCGACGATCCGGGAATCCTGAACAACGCCGCCTATGCGCTCAGTGAAACCGGGATCGATATGCCCATTGCCGAAGACGCATCGCGCAAAAGCGTCGCCCGTCTTGAGGAAAAAAGCGCCACGATGACTGCCGCGGAAGCGAACAGCAAATCCTTCGCCGAGGCCAACCTGCTCGTCGCTTCGTGGGACACGCTGGGCTGGATCCTCTTCCGGGAAGGCAAGTACGATGCCGCAAAACAATTTATTGCGCCGGCGTGGCGTGCATCTCTGCGGGCGGAAGTCGGCGATCATCTCGGCCAGGTGGATGAAGCCCTCGGCCAGAAAGACGACGCCCTCACTGCCTACACATTTGCCTCAGCCGCTCTTACGAGCAACGACACACCCGATACGCGCGGCAATATATCCGACAGCGTTGCGCGCCTCAAAGCGGCCGGCGCAAAAGCTCACCAGCCGACCGGCGCTGCCGACCTCCAGGATTTGCGGACCTACAAAATCCCCCGCGCCGCGGATGAGAAAGGCTGGGGGACCTTCCGCCTTGAAATCACGACTGCAGGCGTGATCGACTCGCAGCAGATGTCCGGCGCGCATCCACTCACTGCCGAAAAGAAAACCATCGACGCTATGAAATTTCCCGAGCTGCTCCCGCCGGATTCAAAGGCGCATCTGCTCCGCAGTGCGGTCGTCAGCTGCTCGCAGGGCAGCGACAAGACTTGCGAGCTTGTCTTAGTCCCCGACGGCGGCCTGCAAACCGAACAACAATAGCGCAGCAAAGCGAGCGGGGCATTCCGCGCCGCCTTGGCGCTGTGGTGTTCGGGCTACGGCGTCGACAGCATGTCTGGCTTGCCAGTGGTCATGTCGACCGGCACAGAGTTGTGCTCTTCGACGATCAGCCACTTCCCATTAATCTTCCGCCAGACATCGGTGCTGCGAACCACAACGTGACTTTGGGTGCCGTCTTTATCGGTCATCGTGCCGTCGTTGATGAAGTGTGTATACGCAACCGGGCCCACCACCGTAATCTTCAGATCCGAGACGGTGTTGGTAATCGGGCCGGGAAACTGGGCAAACAGCCCTTCCCAATTCTTTTTGTACGAGTCCCAAGAGGGATAAGCGCGCGGCGGAATCACATCGTAGACGAATACGTCGGGCGCGTAAAAAGACATGATGGCGTCCGCGTCCTTCTTGTTGAAGGCGTCGTTCCACTTGCTGTAGAGGGCCTTGATGGCCGCCTCGTCGGAGGAGGCTTTCGCCTGCGCGCTCATCGATGGTGCGTTGAGGGCCAGCAGGACGAAGATCGTCACGGCCAGACAAGCACACTTACGCATGAGGAATGCTCCTTGGGAAGAGATTTTCGAGGGGGCCCAGGGAATTCCGCGAGACTACCGGCCTGGCCCAGGGCTGTCAAGGCGACGGGGCGCGTGGCTGGGCTTCGAGAGCCTTCCGCGAAAGATATATTTTTCTCTTGCAATAAGATATATCGTGCGATATATTGTCTTCAGGAGAAATGAAAATGTTTGACCAAGTATTTGCAACAAAAGAAGATTCGAGTCGCGGCAGATGCCACTTCAAAGCACATCACCCCCAACACCACCCTGAGCACGGCCCTCGTGGCTGGTTTGCTGCTGGGTATTTCGGAGGCGCCGAAGCCCGAGAGGGTTCGTGCGAGGGCCGAGGACGCCACGGCGGATTCGGCTGGGGACGGCGCGGGCGCTTCGAGCGCGGCTTTGGAGGCCGCGAGCGGCTCTTCGATGCAGGCGACCTGAAGCTGGTGATCGTGAAGCTGCTCTCCGAAGAGCCGAGCTACGGGTACCAGCTGATGAAGCGCATGGAGGAGCGGCTTTCGGGCGGCTACACGCCGAGCGCGGGAGTGATCTACCCGACCCTCACGCTGCTCGAAGAAGAGGGGCTCGCCTCGGTCTCGACCTCCGAGGACAACAAGAAGGTCTACACCGTGACGCCGGCAGGGCTCGAGTACCTGAAAGCGAACAAGGAGCGCATCGACGAACTTTTTGCGCGCCTCGACGAGGCGGGCAAGGGCTTCGAGCGAGGCCGATCACCGGAGATCATGCGAGCTTTCATGGAACTACGCGGCGCGGTAATGACGCGGCTGTCGCGGCAGAACGTGACCCCCGAGCAGGTGCGCAAGATCGCCGAGGCGATCGACGCGGCAACAAAAGCGATCGACGCTCTTTGAGCGCAACGACCTTCATGGATCCGCCAACTGGGTAGCCGAACCCGTGTTCAGCTACTCGCGAATCGATTCTGCGGATGAGGTCCGGCTTCCCCCGGACCTCACCTGAGTATCTGCGGCCCCTCTTGAATATTTGCGGTCATGGATCTGCATTCATGGATTCGGGGTCACGGATCCAGACGGCAGGCTTTCGCAACACGGTTGATGTAAGAGCAGGGAAGTCCTGTCGTGGCGTTGGGCGGAAGCAGCAGCCAATTCGCACCGAGCGGAACGAGTGCGGTTCTTCGCTCCGCGTCGGTCATTCGATCCACAGAAAACTCGGCATTGCGCTGGATTGCCCAGCGGTCTGCAAGCTGCGGCACGACCGCGGCGACGCCCGCGTCCTTGTCGTCGGCGAGATGATCCCGCAGGCTGATCGCGCGAAACCCCTGCTCATCTTCCTCGGGCAAATAGACCAGTTGTGGGTTGAAGGCAAAAACGGCGTCGCGCGGAGTGTTGTCGCGAATCCAGAGAAACGCCTGTTGGTAAGAGTTGGCGGGTTGCGACCCCGGCCACTCAATGTGCACGGATCCCATCCACGACCCAAGCTGCGCGGCAAACATCCCGGCGAACGACAAAACAACGAGGGCAACAGCGCCGATCCGCGAGCGAGACATCAGCGGCGCGAGAATTCCGCCGCTGAGCACGACGCCCACCGCATAAATCAGGTGAAAGCTGCGCAGAACCTGGAGCGGAACGAGCAGATAAGGGCCCCCAGGCGGGACGAATGACGCCGCGATAACAACGCTCGTGGTTCCGAGCAGCAGGCAGGTGAGGCACACCGCGCCCTTCCTGCTCTTGACCCCGAATCTGCGCAGAGCAACGGCATATAAGAGCAGCGGCAGCACCAACCCCATCACTTCATACCAGTGCCAGCGCGCCAGAAAGAGAAAAGTCCGCGGAGCCAGCGCGACGGCCTGCCGATAAGCAGGCGAGATGGGCGTCCAGTGCGCTGCTGCGAATGCCACGCCGCAGGCGACGGTCGCTGTGCCGCAAAGTCCGACTGCCAACCGAGTGCGGCCCGACCGGACGCATGCGTGAAGGATCACGAAGGCCGAGGTGTGAACGCCCATCAGCGGATGGATCAGGGCCGCAAGTATCAGCAGCAGAACCGTGCGCGACCACGCGCGGTCGATGCATGCGGCGACGGCCATCAGGCTCAGCGGCGTAGAGAAAGACCGCGCCGTGACGTAGGGATCCATGAGAACGAGCGCGGTTCCGGCAACGGGCAGAGTGAAACACGCAGCCGCGAGCAGCACAGAGCACCACCGTGCAGATTGACTGGCAAAAAGCCGGGCAGCCAGCTCCCCGCAAGCGGCGAGAAACAGAAAGATCGACAACAGATGAGTAGCGAACAGCGCGCAGCCGAGCGGCAGATGAGAGAGTCGGATGACACCGGCCACGACCCACGGAAAAACCGAAAACTTCGTGAATGCGACGACAAAAGCTGCGTTCAGCGGATAGAGCGAGGGGCCCAGGATGTGGCGAACGCTGGCGACATAGATGCCCGCATCCCCGGCAAAAGGATGAAAGCCGTGGACGAGCAGAACCACCGGAGTCAGCAGCGCCGCATCAATCAGGCTCAACGAGAGGGATCCCCGCGGGCCCGACGCGGCGGCGATTTCGGGCGCGGAGCGCCGGGGTGAATGCAGTGTTGTAGAAGCGGTCATTACGTTACAGGTTCTCTTGTACCAGCGCGATCGCCTCGCCCGCGACCGATGGATCGTCGCCGAAACCCGGCAGCCAGCGAACCTCCCGCTCGCGGCGAAACCAGGTAAGCTGCCGCTTGGCGTAGTTGCGGTGAGCCTGACCGGTGGCGGCGATGGCGTCGGATTCCGATATTTCTCCGCGAAGCACAGCCCGCGCCTGGCGATAGCCGAGCGAATCGAAGGCGCGAGGCGCTTCGCCGTACTTGCCGATGAGGCTGCGTGTCTCCTCGACCAGGCCGTGAGCGAACATCTCCGCGGCGCGCGCGTCGAGGCGAACGTAGAGCTGCGGCCGCGGCGGGTCGAGTCCGATGCGCAGGATGCGATAGCCGGTGAGCGGATCGCGTCCCGCTTTCCACGCCTCGCTGAGCGGCTTGCGCGCGGCCAGGCAAACCTCAATGGCGCGAATCAGCTTGGGCTGGTCGTTCGAGTGGATCAGCGCGGCCGCTGCTGGATCGAGCCTCCGCAGCATCCGATGCAGCCAACCTGGACCATGCCGATGCGCGCTGGCCCGAAGGCGAGCGCGCATCGCCTCCGAACGCCGCGGACCCGCGAAGAGCCCATCGAGCAGGGCGCGCAGATACAAGCCGGTTCCCCCGGTCACGATCGGCAAATGGCCGCGGGAAGCGATCTCCCCGACCGCATCGCGGGCCAGACGGCTGTAATCCCCCGCGGTGAAAAGCTGGCTCGGAGCCACGACATCGATCAGGTGATGCGGAATTGCGCGGCGCTCCTCCGGCGTTGGCTTCGCCGTCCCCACCTCCATGTCGCAGTACACGGCGACCGAATCGCAGCTGACAACTTCTCCGCCAAAGCGGCGGGCCAGGGTCAGCGACAAGGCGGTTTTGCCGCTGCCCGTCGGACCCAGCAGCACCACCAGAAGAGGCTCCATAAGAACGAAGCCAGAGTAGCAAACCGGTGGCTCAGAAGCTCAAAACCAGGCGCAGCAAAACAGGCACGTCCGCACGCAGGAACCCTGATACCCGCGTCACAGGATGCGAGAACGGCCTTAGCGGTTCGACATACCCCGGGCGTTGTGCACCGGCAGGGTGAGGTCCCCGTACGTCAGAATCGGGAGTTTTTCCATCGTTTTGTGCTTCACCGGAGGGCGCACCTGGGGCGCGGCGAGTGGCGCCTTGACGTCGCTCACCCGGGGCAGAGAGGGCATATTCGGATTTGGGTTGTACTCTTTTCGGCCACCGATCGTGGCCACCATGGCAGGAGCCGCGACCATCGCAATAAAAGCCAAAGCAAAAATCAAGTCATGCATTACAGCACTTCCCTGGAAGAAAACCCGTGTCTTGCCTGGCGCCAACAAGCATCGACGCTCTGGCAACACCCAAGCTATAACACTTCCCTCGAAGGGGAGCCGCTCCCCATCCGCGCGTTACTTATGACGGATGTACCGAAACTTTTGTACTGCGAGTTCGGGAATCGCACACCAGCACACTGCCGCTTACTCCACCTGTTGCTTCGCTTTATACCCATCTCGCGCAATGATGTCGTACTTCAGGACCTTATGCTTTTCGTCCTGCATCCGCAGTGGGTGGCCTTCCTCGTCCACAAGTTCCACCCGGATGCGCCGATAGGTCCCATCCATTTTGGGATTAGTCGGCTTATAGGTAATCTGATACTGATTACGAATCGACTCGTTAATTTCGGTGAAGATGTCGGGCATCTCAGCGTCGAAGCGCGGCTCGAAGTACATGCCCCCCGTCATCCGCGCAAAGGTTTGCAGCTCATTTTGCGCCTGAAGCATCGTGATATTGTTCATACGCCCGCTCGCAAATCCACCGCCTCCCATGATTCCGGCTCCTCCGGTGGCGATTGAGAAGATGGTGACGTTCGGCGTCTCCTTGATCTTCTGCAGCGTCTTGTCGAGTGTTATTTTCGAGAACGTATCAAGCCCGGACGATATCAGGATGATGTACTTGCGGCCATCGATCCGGGACAGCCGGTCAAGCGTCTCATAGAGTGCATCGAATTCGTTGGTTTCGCGCCAGGTGGGCATCTGCAGCGACTGCACCGCCTGCTGCACCATCATTTTGTTCTGCGTGAAGTCCGTCAGAATCGTGGTATGCATGTCGTAGGTCACCACGGCAATGTAGTCATCCGGCCGCAGTTGCTGCATAAATGCGAAGGCTGCGTTCCACATGTCGTAAATAAACGAGTAGCTGGTGGCGGCGAACTCAACCAGCAGAACCGCTGTGATAGGAGCTTTCACCTGGCGGAAGCTGACGATGTCCTGCGGCGCGCCGTCTTCAAATACGCGGAAGTTCTGCTCTTTGAGGTTGGGGATAAACTGATGCGTCTTTTCCGCGATCACACCCACGTCGACATTCACGACCGGCACGTCGACGCGCAGCGAGTAGTTGTTGAGCCCGGGAGGGTTCTTCACTGTTGGTTCAGGCGGCGGAGGGGGCGGTGGCGCATTCTTTTTCGGGATGGCAATGGGACCATTGTCGTTACCAGGTCCACCGGCCTCGGGCGCCGTCTGATCGGGCTGCTGGGGCGGTGGCGGAGTCTGGGTTTGCTGCCCACCGGAGGACGACTGTTGCTGGGCCCATGACAAGCGGACGGGCAAAAGAGTCTGAAAGAGCAGCAGGGCGACAGCGGCAAGAGCCGGTAAGCGCTGGTGGGATTCCCTCATGAATAAACCTCTGAAACAATCTTCGTGCCGCCGGTGCCCTGGCGGCAAGCGTGGGAGAAGCTTAGTCTATGGACGTGTATAAACGCCTGAAGGATATCCAAAAATGGATCGCCGCCCTGGCTCTGGCAATGAGCGCGGCGCTTTCTGCCCAGACTTCGGTCCCTGCCAACCCCGCAGCCAGCGCCGTGGCCCTGCCTCCCAGCCCGCCTGCCATCACAAAATTCTTTCCGCTGAGCGAGATTCACAGGGGCCTGCAGGGCGTGGCCTACACGGTATTCGAGGGGACCAAACCCGAACCCATGGGCATCGAGATTCTGGGCGTGCTCCACAATGCCCTCGGGCCCCGCCAGGACATGATTCTGGCCCGCCTCGAAGGCACGAAGCCCGAATACACCGGCGTGGTGGCTGGCATGAGCGGCAGCCCGGTGTACGTAGACGGCCGGCTGGTGGGCGCTTTGTCGTATCGCATTGGAATGTTCAGCAAAGAGCCCATCTGCGGGATCACCCCTATCGCGTCCATGCTCGGCGTGGAGGACCAGCACGCGGCGCCTGCGACAGAGGTCGCAGATGCGGGTTTTGCGCACACAGCCCTGAGTGAGCCTGGCTTGAGCGAGCCTGATTTCGCCCAGTCCAGCGTCGCCAACCCTCGCTCACCCCTCGTCAGCAGCCCATCTGCGGCAGGCGCTCCAGGCGGAGCCCTCATCCAGCCCATGGACACACCGCTTGTCTTCAGCGGCTTTAGTCCGGACGCGTTGAAGCTCTGGAAGGAGCACGCGCCCGCGGGACTGACACCAGTCGAAGGTGTTGGCGGCTCGGAGAGCAACGAGAAGCAGCCTGATCCGCTCATGCCCGGCTCGGCGGTGAGCGCGATCCTGGTGCGCGGAGACCTCGACATCGCGGCCACCTGCACCGTGACCTACATCGATCCGAAGCGAATGCTGGCCTGCGGGCACCCCATCACCCAGTATGGCCCCGTCTCCATGCCCATGACCAAGGCCGACGTGGTCGCGACTCTGCCCTCGCCCCTTGACGCTTTCAAGATCATCAACACCACCGAAACCATCGGCTCCATTACCGAAGATCGCGCCTCGGCCATCATGGGCGAGTTCGGCAAACCGGCCCGCATGATTCCGGTGACCCTGCGCGTGGTCCGCGAAGGCGAACCGGCCGAGCACGGCAGCCAACCCGAAGCGCTGCACTTTGAGGTGATCGATCAACAACAGATCACGCCCATGGCGGTGATGGTCGCCGTCTACCAGGGCCTCATGCAGGCCAACAGCTACTCCGCGCAGACCACCTATCACGTTCAGGGGTCGGTGAAGCTCAGCGGCTACCCTTCCGTCAAGCTGAATAGCCTGGTGGCTCCAACCGATGCGCTGCCGGCGAATCTCCAGACTGCGCTGGTGCTCGGCGAGCGCTTCACACGCCTTTACGACAATGCCGCCCGCCGCACTCCCATCGAGAGCGTCGACCTCGAGGTTGCCGCGACCCCGCGCCGTCTGACCGCGGAGATCGAAAGCGCGCATACAAGCCGCGTGGAGGTCCACGCCGGCGACACCATCACCGTGGAAGCCACGATCCTTCCCTGGCATGGCGACCGGCGCAATGTGCGTATTCCGGTCAAGCTGCCCTCCAATCTGCCCGCCGGTCCCGTGCGTCTGCTCGTGAGCGACAGCGGCACGCTGGATCGGCTGCTGCAACCTGCGCAGTTCAATGCCCAGCCGCTCGATGTGGCCGCGACCATCGCCCAGCTGAACAGTGTGCACACCAGCGATCAGCTCTACGTCACGCTCCTGGCGCCCGAAGCCCAGGCAGCCGTCGACGGGCGCACCCTGACCGCGATTCCGCTGTCGATGGCCAATGCCATGGAGCCCCTGCGAGAAAACAAAGGGATGGCGCTCAACGGCGAATCGGCTGTGCCGATGGCCTCTCTACCCATGGATGCCGTGCTCACCGGACAGCAAGTGGTCACGCTGCAGGTGGAGGAAGAGTAAGGGCCGGTCCGGCCTGGCTCGCCTAACTCGCTGTTCAGAAGCGGACAGCATTCCCCGAAGCTGGACAACCCCGCTGTGCCTGCCATCTACGCGGTGACGATGCAGCATTGATGCAGCAGGACTTAGCCATTTATGTCCGCCGCCGGTTGTATGGTGCGAAAAATGCTCCCAATGCGCCTCAATAGGAGGCCTTGCATGGCGTACTTTGAACGGATTCGCGATGTTATCTCCGGGCCCTTCAGCGAGGAAATCGTAAAACAGCGCACCGCGACCGGCTGGCAACTCGTCTCCCTCGAATGGAGGCGCGAGCTGCCCGATTCCGAGCAACCCACCGAGGGCGCCTTCCACGAAGAGATTCCCTACGGCCTCCGCATCTCCGAAGACTGCCAGCGCCTCGAGGTCGATCCAAAGGAGAACCAGGCGCTCCTGCAGATGATGGAAATGCTGGTGCAGGACTTTCCCTTTTCGAGCATCGTTAGCGACCTGAACGAGAAGGGCTTTCGCACCCGCGACGGCCGCCGCTGGACCCCGGTCGCCGTCTTCAACATGATCCCGCGCCTGATCGAAGTGGGTCCGCGGCTCTTCTCGACCGCAGAGTGGGAGACACGACGGCAGAAGTTCGCACGCCTTACCTAGCCGCAGTTTGCCGTCGCGCGTCAGGCCGCGGTTTGCCGTCGCTCCTTCTACGGCGTCTGCGCGGAAACGCAGGCCGCGGCGTTCCGTCTGGTCCGGCTGAACTCGACCCTGCGCGCCCGGCTTCGCTGCCAACGCCTTTTGACTACCTCAGGGGTGCTCACCGCCGAACTCTCGCATCCTAGTCAAAAGAGAACGACTTCAGACCGAGGAAAGAAACAACTCAGATACCCACCCACAAGGAGCGAGACAATGAAGGTTTTTTCCGCAAATCTCGACAATCTCCGCAAGCTCTACATCAACCAGCTGCAGATGCTGTTATCCACCGAGCAACAGATCATCGAAGCGTTGCCGAAGATGATCGATAAAGCAATGGATACGCAGCTCAAGCAGGCATTCGAGTCGCATCTTCAGGAAACGCGGGTTCATGTGACGCGCATCGAGCAGATGCTGAACCACTCCGCCGGCGAAGCGAAACCAATCAAGTGCAAGGTTCTCGCTGCGCTGGTCACCGAAACCGAAGACATGGTCAAAGACTCAGCCGACGAAAGCGTACGTGACGCGGCGCTGATCTCCGCAGGACAGCGCGTGGAGCATTACGAAATTGCCGTTTACGGGGCGGTGCGGCGCTGGGCGCAGATTCTCGGAGAGACGGCCCACGGCGAGCTGCTCGACAAAACCCTCAAGGAAGAAGGCCATGCCGATCACCTTCTCACGGAGATCGCGGATCGGGTGAATCCCTACGCGCAGCGTGCGGCATAAACTTCAACCACAAAACAAAAGGCCGGACCCGAGGGTCCGGCCTTTTTGCGTGCGCCACGGTCAATGTACTCTGGACATCGGAGACTTGAACGGATTCTCTATCCTTATACCCGCGATGCGCTGACCCGGATTCAAATCCTCCGAGAGAACGCGGTCCGCACCCGCCTTGATCGCAGCGGAAATGATAAGCGCATCCCAAAATCCGACGCGGGCCTCATCCTCGATGCGAAAAGCGGCGATCAGTTCGGCAGCGCTGGTTTCAACGCACCAGGGCGCATATGCATCTACGACCAGGCGCGCAGATTTCCGAGGCAACGGCGATGCAATCTTTCGCGTCGCATTGACATAAAACTCCTGCAGCACTTGCGGGCTCACCGCACCTGCCCGATCGCTCCATAACTCCTGAAGAATCCGATTTGCTGTCTCACGCTTCACAGGTTCATCGACATCGTGCGCGTAGATCAGCACGTTGGAATCGACGAATGTCTTACCGCTCATGCAACTCATCGCGGCTGGCAGGTCTACCGCCGAGGTGGAACCCCTTTTTTAGCAGGGCAAGGGCGGAGCGCTTCGCCCTTTCATACGCCTCGTCCTCTCCTGTGAGGGTCTCGATCTGCTCAGCGAGCAGCCCGCTGATCGAAGTCGAACGCTTTACTGCAAGCACTCGGGCTTTCCGGAGGGTTTCTGGACTGAGACTTACGGTGACATTTTGTTTCTTGCGCATTGTACCGCCAAATGGCGCACGCGGAGCGCGTGCTGCACGTATTCTACGTGCGTTTATCTCGACCTTCAAGTTCGGCTTTCCCGGTCCTGGCTCATGCCTGCCAGCATCACGGTCCCCCCGGCAGCATGATCATCTTTTCTGACGCACCCCGGTGAACTGACCGCACAATGTGCGGCGTGATCACAATAGCCAGCTCAGCGACATTCAAATCGCTGTTCTTATTCGTCGTGCTCTGAAAGCCTGGAATCTCGCTCACCCCTGGCAGACCGGTGATCGAATCCGACTCCTGACGGGAGAGCGAGCTGACCAGCAAAGCCGTCTCGCCGGTGCGCATCGAAGTGATCGCGTTGTATTCACGATTGTTCAGCAAAGGCAGCCCGTTCAGCGATGAGCCGGCCAGCGACGACAGCGTAAAGTCAAGCTTCAGTGAAACCCGGTCGGCGCCCATGAGCGTCGGCGTTACCTTCAACGTCAGCCCGATGTCCTGGTACTGCACCTGCGGGATATTCACCGACGCCGCCGCCTGCAGCGACGACGCGCTTACCCCCAGGCCCTGCAGAGTGCTCGAAAGCCCGGCAGTCGACAACCCGGGGATGTTGAGCGACGAGCCCCCGAGGCTCGAGTAGCTGGAGGTTTCAATCGGGTAACGTTCGCCCGTCTTGATGGTCGACTCCTGCCGATCGAGCGCGCGCAGCTGCACCTGGTCGAGTGCGCGTACGTCGGAGGAGTTCAGCTGCATGTTGAGCGATCCGCCCTGATAAACCACGCCGGTCAGCGACAGTCCGCCCCCGAAAACGCCGAAGGGTTGCGTGAGGATGCTGTTACTGATCTGCCCGGACGCGATCAGAATCGCCAGAATCGCCTCCCAGTCGCCGGGCGCCGCAAGGCCGCTCGAAACAATCTGTTGCACAAGGCTCGCATTGCTGTTGAGTATGTTGCGAGCCTCCGAATACACATTGAACAGCGTGGTCTGGTTCGGCAGGATCACTCCCAGATTGACGGCTTTGGTGCGATCGATCTCATAAAGGCGAACGTCCAGTTGCAGCTCGCTGCGCCCTTCCAGCAGGCTGGTCAGCGTGGTGTTCAGGGCATTCAGCTCGGCGGGGGAACCACGCACTGTGAGTGCGCTCTGGTCAACGTCGGTCGAGGCAGTGTGCACAGCGAATACGTTCTTTGCAATCGTCGAGATCTCCGTGAACTGATCGGCCGCTAAGCCGGGCAGGTACACCGTCTCCACTGCCTGGCGCTCGAATTTGTCGCGATTCGCTTTAGTGTCCTTCGCAACCAGTACGCGCCCCGGATCGAGAGGCACGAAGAAAGTCCCGGTCGCCAGCTCCAGGGTGCGCTCGGCTGTGGCGAAATCGGCGTCATCCACGTCGTATCGAACCGAGTTCGCGCTGACGGAATCGTCCAGCGTGGCCTGAATGCCGTAAGCCGGCAACACATTATTCGCCAGCTCCCGCGCGCTGGTATGCAGATGAAAGCTGCGCCGCACAGCTTTGGGCTGCAGTTCGATAGGAGGAGCGCCGGCCACAGCTGAGCGCGCCGCCGGTTCCGCGGCCACCGTTTGCGATGCCAGCTCATCCAGATGCTGGGCAAGCATCGGGCTGCCAGGATCCACGCTCTGGGCCTCGGCAATCCTGGCGCGCGCATCCGCAAAATGCCCCAGGATCTTGTCCTTGTCCGATTGCTGGATAAGCTCACTGACCAGGCGCTGGCGCGCAATCTGGTCGGCCATTGCGTATTTCGGCTCGGTGGGATCGAGTTCCGCAGCACGCGTGAAAGCGTCCATCGCCGCGCGGGTATTATCGTGGTCCACATCCTTCGCGCCCTCGACAAAAAGCTTCGCTGCCTCGGCGCGTCCTTTTTTGGATACGTATCGTCCGGCAATCGCCTGCGCCGTTGGCGTCGTGGACGCGGCCGCTGCCGGTTGCGCTGATCCGGCCGTCGTCTGCGGTGCGGCCGGGTTCGCGGCGGATTGCGTCCCAGGCCCAGGCGTCTGTTCTGATGAAGTCTGCGTCTGCTGCGCGGAAGCCGGCATTGCCTGCGCAAAACCGCCGGCAGCGAACACCAGCGCCAGCCCGGTTGGAATTGCGACCCTACGAAGCATCTTCCCCCACCTTCATTTTGGAGTCAGTGGCTTCGAGCAGCGCCTCCAGCGTGGTCGCGCAGACCGCGGGACTATGCCCCATCAGCTCGTCGAAGCTGTACCGGCCCGTCGCCACGGCAATCGTCGGCAGCCCATTTGCGCTCGCCGCTTCAACGTCGAAAGGTGTGTCGCCCACCACGCAGATGCTCATTTCCGATTCACCGAGGTTCGCGTCTGCCCCGCTGGGTTTCCGGATCTTCGACTGCAGGATCGCACGCGCCTTTTCCGCAGCGTGAGCAATCATATCCGCCCGCGCTTCAAAACCGTCGCTGAACCCGCCGAAGCTGAACCACGTCCTCAGCTCCGCATTTTCAATTTTGATCCAGCCAATCTCCTCCAGATTGCCCGTCGCCACGCCCAACAGCGCGCCTTTCTCCCGCAGATGGGCCAGCGTCTCTTTCACTCCCGGCATGACGGTCGGCAGCAGCTCCGCGCGCCGCGCGGCAACATGCAGGCACATGGCCCTCAGAACATCCTCGCGATGCGGACGCCACAGGCTGTCTTCGACGCGCGCCAGTCGGAAAGCATCCCGCAAGATACCCGGGTCCGTGTTGCCGGAGAGCGTAACTCCATCCAGCGGCAGCTCCCGTCCCATAACATCGCGCACGCTCTTCGCAAAAGCGTCGAAGTGAACCCGGTCGCGGTGCCGCACCAGCGTTCCATCGATGTCGAAAAGATAGGCCCGCTGCTCATCCCAGTGAAAGCCCTCGCAGACGTAGACGCGGGGCTCCGGCGAAGTGCTCATAGCTACAGGATATAAGGTCGGGCGGGTGGCTGAGCCGCAGGCAGGAAAGCGAGCGCCGCAACCAGCACCTGCGAAACCACGGCTGCAGCCGGATGAGTTTCAGGATCGGGGCGCCTTCAGCGCGTCCCCTGTTTCGCCCCGTAATCCAGCCGTTCGCTGCGCGGCGGCCGGCGCATCCCGGTGCGCACCTGCGCCGGATCGATCTTCAGCTCGTTCAGAATGCGGCTGAGCGTGTTGCGGTGCACGCCCAGTTCCCGCGCTGCCTTGCACTGGTTTCCCCTGTGGCCGGCGAGTACTTCCAGAATGAAGCGCCGCTTGAATTCGCGCACCGCTTCGTCGTAGGTGATGCCGCCTGCGTGCATCTGGGTGACAAGGTTGTCCAGCTCGCGTTTCACAGGAACCTCTTTCCCGAATCCCGGTTCCAGCCGGGAACAATTCAACGTTCAATGCAGCCCAATCTATGCAGCCGGCCTGAGCCAGTCAGGCTGCGACTTCCGCAGGACGATCACTCCGCTCCTGATCCGATCTCCCAGTTCGGCTGGAGCCACTACCGCGGCACGGCGCGCCATCATCAGAAAACCAGGCGCAAAGCGCGACTGCCGGAACCACGTGGCGCCGGGCCAGAACGCGGCGATCACCATCACCGCGATCGTCACCAGCGCGCATCCCTTCACCAGACCGAAGGCGGCACCCGCCAAACGATCCGCCCATCCGAGCCCAATCGACTTCACCGACCAGCGAACGATCCTGCCCGCTATTCCGGCCACGATCATCACCGCCAGAGCGATAAGAATAAACGACAGCGCCTCGTCCACCTTTGGCGAATGAATCCACTGCGCCATCCACGGAGTCAGCTTTAGATAATCCCAGCTCGCCAGCAGCAGCCCGATGATCAACCCGGCCAGCGAAAAAACCTCACCAATCAACCCCGTCTTCGCCGCCGACAGCACAGAAAGTATCAAGACTATCAGGATCACCCAGTCGACGATCGCCATTGCGTTCTCCACTAAACGGCCAGGGGCCGGCCGGTCAGCAGCCGGAAGGCTTCCAGATATTTCTGCTGTGTTCGGTTCACTACATTCTCAGGCAGAGAAGGCGCCGGCGCCAGCTTATTCCAGTGAATACTCTCCAGATAATCCCGCACATACTGCTTATCGAAGGATTGCTGCGCCCTGCCCGGCGAATACTGATCGCGCACCCAGAAGCGCGACGAATCCGGCGTCAGTGCCTCGTCCGCCAAAACAATCCCCACCAACGTCATCCCAAACTCGAACTTCGTGTCCGCCAGCAGAATGCCTCGCGACTCCGCATGCTCGGCCGCCTTGTTATACAGGCTCAGGCTGATCTCCCGCAGTTTCTCCGCCGCTTCCGCGCCCACCAGCGTCACCATCTGGTCGAACGTGATGTTCTCGTCATGCGTCCCGCGAAAGCTCTTCGTCGCCGGCGTGAAAATCGGGCGGCTCAGCCGGTCGCACTCCCGCAGCCCCGGCTCGATGCGGTTCCCGCACACCATCCCCGTTGCCACGTAATCCTTCCATCCCGATCCGGCGAGGTAGCCGCGCACCACGCACTCCACCGGGTACATCTGCGCGCGCGTCACCAGCATGGAGCGATCCTTCAACTCCTTCCGGTATTTCCATACTTCCTCCGGAAATTCCTTCACGCTTGCGCTGATCAGGTGATTCGGCACGATGTCGCGCAGCAAATCGAACCAGAACAGTGAAAGCTGCGTCAGGATCATCCCCTTGCCCGGAATTCCGCTGGCCAGTACGTGATCGAAAGCCGAAATCCGGTCCGTCGCCACCATCAACAGATATTCGCCCAGCGCATAAATGTCGCGAACCTTCCCGCGGGCTACAAGTGTGAGGTTGCGGAAGTCGGTTTCGAGCAGCGCTTTCAATTCGACGAACCCTTCCCCCGGCTTCAGAGAGTATCGTGAGCCGTTTTTGTTTCGCAGGACACCGATCGTTGAGGCTGTGGCCGGACGCAATCCGTGGGTCTTAGCGACGAGTCCCGGAGGAGACGATGGAATCTAGCTGAAATCCGATTGTGCGATTGCCCCGGCGCTTTGTCAACGCCGCACCAATCGGCCATTTCATGCCGATTTTGCGCGGACTAACTCCGCCCGCCGCCCATGTCAAGAAGAAAAATTTTCCTCGGGCTTCGGGCGTCTGATGCTACTGGCTACTGGCTACTGGCTACTGGCTACTGGCTACTGGCTCTCCTACTGCCGGTACGCCGTAGGCTTCGCAGCAACGCGGACGCCCATGCCGTTCAGCCGGCTGCGCGCCTGCGCAGCCTCCGGCGTCTCCGGATAGCGCCCAATCAGCGCGCGCAGATCGCGAACCCCCGCGTCCCGCTGATCGAGCGACAACTCACATTCACCCTTGCGCAGTTGCGCGGCCGCTGCTTTCGGGTTGCCCGGGAACTGCGCCAGCACTACCCCGTAAGCCTTGATCGCGTCCGTATACTTTCCCTGCCGGTACGCAATTTCCCCAAGATAAAACTGTGCGTTCCCCGCCAGGTCGTCGTTGGGATAGTACTTCAGCACATCGCCGAATTCCCCCGATGCGAGATCGTAGCGCGCGGAGTTGTAGTCGCGCAGTCCGCCCTGGTAAAGATCGTTCACCGGCGGCGCCTGCGGCTGCGCCGGCGCCTGCTGTTGCGGCTGATTCGGATCGCCACCCGTCTGCCCCGGCTGAGCGGTCGGGCTCGTCTGCTGCGCCGAAGGCTGCGTGTTGATGTTCTGCAGCTGCGACTGCATCGCCTGTACCTGTGCGCTGAGCTTGTCGATTCGCGTCCGCAGCGCGTCCATCGAATCGTTAATCCCCTGCATCTGCGTCGAGACCTGATCGATCTTCCCGCCACCCGCTTCATTCTGCGCCTGTACCTGCTGCTGCAGCGTGGTCACCGTCGAGCTGATGTGAGAGACGCTGTCCGACATCTGCTGAACCACGTGCTGCAGCACGCTCAGCTGTTGGTCCTGGGTCTCCTGCAGATGCTGCAGTGCATCTTGCAGCTGCTGCACCTGCGTCTGCAGTTGCACCATTTCCTTATTGACCGCGTGGGCCGGGGGCGCCAGCCAGAGAAGACCCAGCACAAGAACGGTCGAGAGCGAAGCCACAATCTTTCGCATAAAAAACCCCGATGGAGCGCAGGCAGCGCTCTCTTCATTATTAATTACAGGACGCGGAAGGCGCGAATGCCGGGCGTACGATCCCATCTGCTCGGCACTCGGCTGCTGGAGGGCGCGCCCGGTTTTCGCTGTTTCCGGGCAGGTCTCAGATCGCGGCAGAACTCCCGCAATCCGAGACCTGCATCCTCCTGGCTACTGGCTACACCCTACTGGCTACTGGCTATTCCCTACTGGCTACTGGCTATTCCCTATTGCCTGCCCTTACTGGTCCAGAGTGAACTGCGACCGCCGGTTCTGCTGCCAGCACGCTTCCGTGTGGTCGCTGCAGAACTGCTTCTCCTTGCCATAGCTCACGGTCCGCAGCCGGTCAGGGCTCACACCCGCCGTAACCAGCGCCTGCTTGGCGGCGTTAGCGCGGTTCTCGCCCAGCGCCAGGTTGTACTCCGTCGAGCCGCGCTCGTCGCAGTATCCGCCGATCACTACTTTCAGCTCCGGATGCTGGTTCAGGAAATTCGCATCCCCCTGGATCGTCGTCTGCGCGTCAGGCCGAACGTCGTAGCTGTCGTAGTCGAAGAACACAGGCTTCACCGCAGCCTCAAACGCGTTCTCGTCGATGCCTGTCTCCGTTATCGGCGCCGGAGGAGGAGGTGCCGATGCCACTGTCACAGTCGCCGTCGCGTCCGCGCTGCCGCCGTCGCCCTGCGCGATCAGGTGATAGCTCGTAGTCTGCGAAGGCTGCACCGTCTGCGTGCCCGATGATGCCACCTGGCCTAATCCCACGATCGACACATTCGTCGCATCGCTGGTCTTCCATGTCAACACCGAGCTTCCGCCCGGAGCGATCGAGCTCGGCTCGGCGGTGATCGTCGCCATCGGTGTTGGAGCCGTTGCTGGCGGAGCGGGCGGCGGCGGGGGCGCTGGATTCTTCTTGTGGCATCCCGCTACCGTCAGTAAAGCCGCGAGACTTGCGGCCACAATCAGGGACTTACGATTCGAATATTGCACTTTTCTCTCCTCCTTAAGGAGCGTTGTCGGGGTTTTTACCAAAGCAAAGCAGAACGGAATATTCCGCCTGCAAATTACATACTCGTCACTTCCAACTCCAGTTGGGCATCGTGTTGCTGCCGCCACCGTGGGTCAGTTGCTGCTGGTCAGTACCGTCGGCCAGCATCATCCAGATCTCCGTATGTCCATTTTGCTCACGCTGAAAAACAATGTGCCGGCTGTCCGGGGACCACGACGGAAAATCGTTGGCCCCGGAATCGTGCGTGAGCTGGGTCCAGCGTTTGCTGGCTATGTCCATCACGTAAATGTCATAGCCGCCCGGCGCTCCTGGTCCGTACTTGCGGTCCCAGGCAAATGTCAGGAACTGCCCGCTCGGCGACCATGAGGGCGAAATCGCATACCCACCGTCGGTCATCCGCGAAATATTTGCGCCATCCGAATCCATGATATAAATCTGCGGCAAATGCGTGCGCCCGCTCACCCATGCGATCTGCGCATTCGTCTTCGGATTCCACACTGGCGAAACATCCGGCCCACGAAACGCCGTCAGCCGCCGCGCACCACTACCCGACGCGTCGCTGACGTAAATCTCAGGATCGCCGCTGCGGTCGGACGAAAACGCCAGCTTCGTGCCATCGCTCGACCACGCCGGCGACAGTGTCGTTCCTCCCCACGCGGGAAACGCCGACAGCCTCCCCAGATCGAGAGAGAACATCCGGATCGACCAGCCGTTCTTCCCCAGCGAACTGAAGGCCACACGCGAATTATCCGGCGAAACATGCGGCGAAAGCGAAATCGTCCCCAGGTGGGTCAGCTGGCGCTCGTTCATGCCGTCGTAATCCATCACCCAGATTTCCTTGCTTCCACCGCGGCTGGAGACGTAGTAAATCTTTGTCTCCGCTATGCCGGCAACCCCGCCCAAGCGTTCGATGATCTCATCCGCGAAACGATGCGCGATCTGCCGCGACGCATCCGCTGTTGCCTCGCCCCCATACTGCTTTCCCAGCACCTGTGGATTCTGCGTGCTGTGCGTGTCATACAAAAATCCCTGCACCGAAAGATGACCAGCGCTCACCCCCAGAGTCCCAAACGCCACCATCGCCGCGTTCGAAGGCTCCGCCGCCCACTGCGGCAGATTGATCTCCTGCGGTGTCCCAGGCGTCACGTTGGGGATCATGCTCTTCGAAACCACATCGAAGATGCCCGCATAACGCAGATCGTTGTACAGCGTCTGATCAAACGCCGACTTCAGCCCGCCGGTCAGCGGATCGGCCGAACCCGGCTTGAAATCTGCCGCTGCTATGCGAATCTTCGATACGCCGAGGTTCGTTCCGGTGCGCACCCAGTCCTGCGCCTGCAGTCCGGGGACGATGATGGCTACCGATCCGAGAAGAACAAAAATCCGAAGTACAGCAGGTATTCGTGGGGAACTCGCGATCATGCTTTATCCGTTTCCATCAAGATTGGGGTCCGAGCCAATCACCGGCCTGTGGCCTCGTGTGCTCGTCCTGTGGGAAGTCCAGCCGCCCTCAAAGGATGGCGCTGCCGGTATGGAAAATCGATGGTTCCACACGTCGAATTACGATCGCAATCCTCTAGTGCGACGGCTGATCGTAGGTAAAAGTGTACTCCACAGAAACGTTCCTTCCTGTGTACTGATCAGGTAATGGCCCGAAACTTCCTACACGCTGCACCGCCTCCTTCGCCGTCTTGTTCAGCGAGTAAGAAGGGCTGGGCTGCGGAAGGTTGATGCTGGTGAAAATCACACTGCCGTCGCGCTGGATGGTGAACGTGACCGAGACCTGACTGCCGTAATGTGTGCTCGGGTCGATCTGGTACGTGTACCAGTTCTGGCTCACCAGCCGCGTGATCTTGTCCACATACCACGGAAAGCGCGACGCGAAGTCCCCCCCAGCAACGCTCACCGGACTGTTGCTGCTGTGGGCAGTCGTGTTGTTCGCATGTTCCAGCTGGGTCGGCGCCGCCTCTCCATAGTTGGCCCGGTTCTGTTGATTCAGCGGCTGAGCATGGGGCGGCGATGCCGGTTCCGGCTTGGGTACTGGCCGCAACTTCGGCTGATGCTCCGCGATCGGGATGGCATCCGGCGGCGTAATCGGGATCGTCTGCTTCGAAGGCGGCGCAGGCGAAGGGCTGGGCATCTGCGTAGCCAGTACGTTCGGGGTGGGCGGCGCGGTCTGCGGCAGCGGAATCGACGGCGCCGAGTTCACCAGGTTCGCCTGGATCGACCCCGTCCCGCTCGTCCCCCACTGGTTGCCGTGAAATTTGTTGTTCACAAAAACCAGCAGCGCCATCGCACCCACCAGCCCAATGTGCAGCAGCAACGATCCGGTCATCGCCCCGCCAAAGGGCTCCCGCTGCTCCGCCATGGACATGATGGTCTCGCGCATCCTTTATTCAGTCTCGCCCTTTCCCCCGCTCTCTACAACCCCGCGCGCCCCATAAGAGGAACCCCCCTCCCTTATTGGTTGCATCGGCCGCCAGCGCCACGAGACTTCCGTATCGCCGGCTACACGCCCTGAACCGCGAAAGCCACCCCACGTGCGAAGCAGAATCTATAATTCGAGTCGGTTCATGCCTGACGCAGACGCGCTCGACGAGCACTACAAGGCCCGCACCGACGAGGAGCTTTTGAAGCTTCGGGCGGAAGGCGGGTTTACAGCAGAAGCCGAGCAGGTACTCGACAACGAACTCGCACGGCGCAAGCTCACTCCCAGCGAAGCAAAGCGACGCTTCGCTCCAGAATGGCTTGATAAAGCTGATTTGGGCGCAGTCGGTGTGTTCACGCTTGAGGGTGGCGAACGGATGACCGCGGAAGTTCTCGGGCTGAACGAAACTGGGGATCGGCTCTCCGTCAAAGTCATCTTTCCGGATAGCCCGCCTCGGGGCCGTCGGCGGAAACGCCTCGCCATTCCGCTTCCTCGAATTGTTTCATTCAAACCTGAACCGAATTTGATGGACAAGTGGCCATACTGTGACCCGTGCCGAGATTTTTCGATCTCGTACCCGCGCTCTTACCTGCTAACGATCATTTTTCTATCTATGACCATCGGCAGTGTGCCTCTTTTCTTACTGTCGGTAAACAGGCCCTTTGGACTGCAGGAGGCGTCCATAATCACTTACACACTTTTCGAGGTGTTCTTTACATTCGCGCGCCATGGGGGTGGACCATCAGGCCCAAATGTGCCGCCTTTCAAGTTTTCTTGTCCCGCCGTTGAGCCGCAAATTCCGCGACTACTCTGGCGTCACCTCGGATTCCTGATTGCACTTGTCGTACTCCAAACGGAAATGTTGGCCACCCGCCCTCACTGGCCCAGTTGGTGGCTCATGACAGACAGGAAAGGAACCACGCCCTTTGATGCCGCGTTTGGCTTGCTCTGTTTCGCCCTCGCATGGACTCAAATCATCACAAATCGAGCACTCCTTAGGCGTGCACACGGGGAGTTTTCTCCACAAAATGGCGGTTAGCCGGCCATACGGAAGTTACAACCGCACCAGGAGACTGGCCGCCCTGCCGCCAGCTGCTTCCTCACATCCGTAACCTGGAACCCGTAACCAGCAACCTGGAACCCGCAACCTGCAACCTGCAACCAGCAACCTGATATCGCCCTTCGGACAACCCTGAGGCGTGCTACGCCCCAGGGTTGTCCTTAGCGTCCGGCGCGATTTAGTGCTTCTTCGCCGCTGCCCTCCTCTTAGGCGCCGGAGCCTTTTCGCTCATCAGCGTGTTCAAATCGGCGGCATTGAATGGATACAGCTTCACCGATTGCTGGCCAGTATTGTTCAGGGTGATATCGACGCGACGATTCTGAGCCAGATAGATCACTGCCAGCTTCTGATCCATCTTTTTCTTCTCCACATCGGTCAGATCGGGATTCTCGTCGACCAGAGTCTTCACCTGCTCCCTGGAAAGCTGTTGTTCCTTGCCAACGGCCTGGGTATCAACCGCCGATTCGGGAACGCCCATCTCCACCAGGAAGTTCTTCACACGGTTCACACGGCGTTGTGTCAGCGCCTGGTTGTACTCAACGGAGCCACGGACGTTTGCATGGCCCGTAAGGGTAATGCGTGCGTCGGATTTGAACGCCAGATAGCTCTTGAAGTCCGTCGCCAGCGCGCGCAGAATCCCCTGCTGACTTTCCACCAAACCACCCTCCGGATGCGCAGCGTTCGGCTGAGCCGTCGGGAAGAAGACGCTGTGGAGCGCCAGACGCTGCTCCAGGCGAACCTGCTCTGGAGACGGCGCGGGCGGCGGTGGCGGAGCCTCTACGGTGACATTGGTCGTGGCCGTGGCAGTCTGACCCTTGTCGTCCACTACGTTGCACGTCACGGTTACGGTTCCTGGGGAAGCTCCCGAGGTCGAGAGCGTAGCGGAGTTGCCGGCGCCATTGACCGATCCGGCAGAAGCCGAGTAACTGTAGGTCAGCGGACGGCTCTGCGGACTCATTCCGGTAGCCGAGATGGTGGAGCTGCCGCCCGGTTGGACGGTCGAAGGATTGGCCGTGCAACTGACGCTCGGCGGCTCGAACTGTTTGACCGTGAACTGGGTGGTGCAGTCGGCGGACTCGCCGGCCTTCGGACCTTCGCTTAGATGACCGGAGACTGTGTAGGAGCCAGGCTGCAGGCTGCCGGTATCGACGGTCGTGGTGGCAGCAGTACCAGCCACCGTGAGGCCCTGGCCGCTCCAGCTGTAAGTCTGCTGCTTTTTGGGATTGAGATTGGACGCAGTGCCCGCGACCGTAACCTGTTCACCCGGGAAGACGGAGGAGGGCTTCACGCTGCAGGCGTACTGCAAGGGAGGCGGAGGAACAATGCTGCCGAAGTGGATCAACAGACCGGTGCTGAGCCGGACTGCGTTGATATTCGCGCGGCCGCCAGTGTAATCCTGTGCACCGAAATCGGCATGCATGTACTCGTAATCGCCCTGGAAAATGCGCCATGCGATGCGATGCGTGATGTCAAAATCGAGTCCTGCGCCAGCGGTGAGGGCCGGTCCCCAGGTGTAAGGGTGCGCAACAATATCGGGAGTGCCGTTTCCGGGGTAGTTGGGGCCGCCGATGCGTGCTCCGCCTGCCAGTCCGTGGGCAAATACCGACATGCCCTGGGTCGGATAGCGAAAAACGATGCCTGCCTCCGCCGTCGAAATCCCGTCGTTGTTGCCGTCGGGGTGATTGGCGTATTCGATCTGGGCGCCCGCATACCGGTTGAAGTAGTACGAGACGCTGCCGATGGCGCCGTAGTTGATTGCCGAGTAGTTATTGCTGATGGGCTGGGGCACGTTCGTCGTTACCGTGCCGTGAGGGGCCAGGTACGAATACCCCATGAATACGTCCCACCGGGAGGCGGACTGATCGGCGCTTTGAGGGGCCGGAGCTGACGGGATCGATGACGTAGTCTGCCCGGAAGCCGCCATGCCGAACAGCATGGCGCATCCTGTGAGCAGGCCTCCAAAAGTCGATAGACGAAAATGCATGGGTTTATCCTCCGCACAACTACGGTTTTTAGATGAAGTCCCTGAAGGGTTCCAGAATACTCCCGCCGGAACAAACAGCCTCTCGGCCCCTGGGCGGTACGCGAGGGGCCGGGTGAATCTGAATCCGCAAAAAGTATTCCACAGCATGGGGTCGTGCGGTACCGCAGTGCCGGGACAAGCAGCCGCCGAGTATCCGACTCGCAACGCGACCTCACGCCATATCGCGGCAATTGCGCTGGCCAACCAGACAGGTCGCGGCAGAGATGCAGCAAAAAACCTGTAACCTGCAACCTGTAACCTGCAACCTGTAACCTGCAACCTGTAACCCGTAAACCTATAGCCTGACCCCGAACCCATGCCCATCGTTCCCTTCGTCCTTCCCTTCTCCCAGCTCGCCGTCGACGATCTTCGCGACCGCCTCGCCCGCACCCGCTGGCCAGACGAAATTCCCGGCACCGCATGGGAATACGGCATCAGCCTCAAATTTCTCCAGGACATTTGCCGATACTGGCAAGATCGGTTCGACTGGAAGCGCCAGATCGACCAACTGTCCCGCCTCCACCACTTCCGCTTCGAATCAGCCAACGGGGGCATCCACTTCATCCACGAGCGCGGCAAAGGTCCCAACCCACTCCCGCTGATCCTCACCCACGGCTGGCCCGGCTCTTTCCTCGAAATGCTGAAGATTTTGCCGCTCCTCACTGACCCCGCCAGCCACGGCGGCGATCCCGCCGACTCCTTCGATGTAGTCATCCCCTCGCTGCCCGGGTTCGGATTCTCCGACCGCCCCGCCGTCCGCGGCGTCAACACCTTCGCCATCGCCGATTGCTGGGCGCAGCTCATGTCCGAACTCGGCTACACCCGCTTCGCGGCCCAAGGCGGCGACTTCGGCGCATCGGTCACCACCCTGCTCGGTCTTCGCCATCCGCACCGCATGGTAGGGATTCACCTCAACTACATCCCCGGAAGCTATCGCCCCTGGCTGGCGCCTGACGCGAAACTCGAGCCGGCAGAGCAGGCTGGTCTGGCCGCGACCGCCCAGTGGTATGAGACCCACGGCGCCTATGCCCACATCCAGAGAACCCACCCGCAAACGGCCGCCATCGGAGTCAACGACTCCCCCGCCGGCCTGGCCGCCTGGATCATCGAGAAATTTCATGATTGGGCCGACTGCAAGGGCGACCTGCTCACCCGCTTCACCCGGGACGAGCTGCTCACCAACGTCACCCTCTACTGGATGACCCAGACCATCGCCTCATCGTTCCGCTTATATATGGAGAGCCGCCTCGCCCCGCTCCACTTCAAAGAAGATGACTTCGTCACCGTCCCCTCCGGAGTCGCCCGCTTCCCGCTCGAAGACCCGTTTCCGCCCCGACGCTGGGTCGAGCGTGGCTACAACCTCCAGCGCTGGACCGAGATGCCCCGCGGAGGCCACTTCGCCGCCGCCGAAGAGCCAGAACTGCTCGCCGAAGATGTCCGCCAGTTTTTCAGCCCTTGGCGCTGAAACAGCCCTCCTTTGCCCCTTGCCACAATTGACTTCCACGCCCAAATTCCAGTATTCTGAACTCCTTGCGCAGTGTGCGTCCTCGTGTCTGTGCGTTTACGCCGCAGCCGGGGACAGGCAAATCCGGGGAAAATCTGGACGAAACTCCGGACCGGGTTCGATCAATTCTGCGCCAACTCACGCGAAATGCATCCGAAAGCCGCGGAAGAGTTCAGTTTCCGTGGTCGGCTTTGCGTGGCGATTTTTTGGCGTGAGTTGCGTGGCAGTTTGAGGATTGCGTAGCAATGTGGGCGTTGCGTGGGCAATTTTGGCGCACCGCGCAGCAGGAATCAGCAAGGCCGGGGAGAAGATCAAGAGATGTCAACCTATATTCCGAGCGGGCTCAACATTGATCGCAAGTGGTTCGTGGTCGATGCCAGCGGCAAGACCCTGGGACGCCTCGCCACCGAAGCCGCCAGCGTGCTGGCCGGCAAGCGTAATCCGAAGTACACGCCCTTCCTCGACATGGGCGATCACGTCATCGTGATCAACGCCAGCAAAGTGCGCCTTACAGGCCTCAAAAGCCAGTCGAAGACTTATCGCCGCTACACCGGCTTTCCCGGCGGTCTCCGCGAGGAGTCCTTCATTCGCCTCATCGAGCGCCGGCCGGAGAAGGTCGTCGAAGAGGCCATCAAAGGCATGCTCCCCAAGACCAAACTGGGCCGCAAAATGGCCACCAAGCTCAATGTCTATCGCGACGAGAAGCACCCGCACGCGGCGCAGAAGCCACAACCGCTCGAAGTAAACGCGTAAAGGATTAAGGAAGCTCAATGGCAGATAAGGTTCAGTACTACGGCACGGGACGGCGCAAATCGGCCATCGCCCGCGTGTATCTTCGCCCTGGCACCGGGGAGTTTGCGGTCAACGGCAAAAAGTTCGACGTTCATTTCGTGACCGAGCAGCAGCGCGTCGCCGCGAAGCGGTCCCTCGTCCTCACCGACACCGCCGCGACCTTCGACGTGGTCACCACTGTCTCCGGCGGTGGCGTAGCCGCCCAGGCCGATGCGGTCAAGATGGGCATCGCCCGCGCCCTGCTCCAGTTCAACGCCGAGCTGCGCAAGACGCTCAAGAGCGAAGGCCTGCTCACACGCGATGCAAGAGTCAAAGAACGCAAGAAGTACGGTCAAAAGGGAGCACGCAAGCGCTTCCAGTTCTCGAAGCGGTAAAGCAGTCACCAGTTGCCAGTCTCCAGTGGTTTTCTATCGGGGACTGGGAACTAAAAACTGCCGACTGTACCCAGGTAGTTCAATCTGCCCCAAACCGGGGCATCAATTCCGGCCCGATGAACGATGCCGGAATGCAGTCCAATAAGGAGGTCGTTTGGCAACCATCACCATGAAGGAGCTGCTCGAAGCGGGAGTCCACTTCGGGCACCAAACCAAGCGCTGGGATCCCAGGATGAAGGATTACATCTTCGGCGAGCGCAACGGCATTTACATCATCGATCTGCAGAAAACCCTCAAGATGTTCAAAGAGGCCTCGAAGTTCGTCACCGAACTCGCCGCCTCCGGCAAGGTCATTCTGTTCGTCGGCACCAAGCGCCAGGCCCAGGACGCCATCGCCGAAGAAGCCACACGCTGCGGGATGTTCTACATCAACAACCGCTGGCTCGGCGGCCTCCTCACCAACTGGGTGACCGTGCAGAAATCGGTGAAGCGCCTTCAGGAACTCGATGAGATGGCCACCGACGGCCGCTACGACCTGCTCACCAAGAAGGAAGTCATCAAGCTCGAGCGCGAGCGCAAGCACCTTCAGGCCAACCTTGCCGGCATTAAGAACATGCGCCGCCTCCCCGACGCGATCTTCGTCGTCGACTCGTCGAACGAAGCCATCGCCGTTAAGGAAGCCCGCAAGCTCGGCATCCCGGTGGTCGCCGTGGTCGACACCAACTGCGATCCCACTGTGGTCGACTACGTGATCCCCGGCAACGACGACGCTCTCCGCGCCATCCGGCTCTTCACATCGAAGATTGCCGACTCGATCGCCGAAGGCGCTGCCGCCGCCACCGACAAGCAGTTTGCAACCGAAATGGCCGGGGTCTCCTCCGACATGCAGGCTGTCGCCGAAGGCGAACCCGCCGCGCTCGAAGCCGCGCCGGAAGCCGAAGCGGACCCAGAGGCCGTCGAAGTCGTCGACCTCGAAGCCGCGCTCGGCGGAGGCATTCGCAAAGCGCCCGCCATCGTCGCCGCCCTCGAAGAAGCCGAGGCTGCCGAAAGCGGATATTGAGCGGACGGACTGCGTTTTCAGAGAAGCGTGGCCCATCAACCGGCGCCACGCTTTTTCTCTGCCACCAGGGTTTGTATCAGGGCACGAGTTTACTCGTGCCGTAACAAGCTTGAAGAATAATAAGGTTTTGGTGTCCGCGTGCGAACGCGCGAGCGTTTAACCGCCAACGCCAAAGCCTCTAACGGAACCCCGCCTCGCGTCCCGCGCATTGCGGAACCCACGCCGGGATGAAAAGATAAGGAACAGGTGAATCAAGGATGTCTACGGTGACTGAAAAGATCGATGCAAAGCTGGTAAAAGAACTCCGCGAAAAATCCGGCGCCCCCATGGGCGACTGCCTCAAGGCTCTCCAGGAATCGAAAGGCGAGATGGAAGAGGCCTTCGTCATCCTGCGCAAGCGCGGCATGGCCTCCGCTCAGAAGAAGGCCTCCCGCTCCACCAACGAAGGCGCGGTCGGCCAGTACGTCCACGCCGGCGGCAAAATCGGCGTGCTCGTCGAGCTCAACTGCGAGTCCGACTTCGTCGCCCGTACCGACGACTTCCTTGAGCTCCTCAAGGACATCGCGATGCACATCGCCGCCACCGACCCGCGCTACGTCCGCCGCGAAGACGTGACGGAAGAAGATCTGGCCCGCGAGAAGGACGTCTACCGCGCCCAAACCGCTGCCATGGGCAAGCCGGCGAATGTCGTTGAGAAGATCGTCGAAGGCAAGATGACCAAGTTCTACGAAGAAGTCTGCCTCCTCGAGCAGCCCTTCATCAAAGAACAAAGCCAGACCATCAAAGACCTCATCGCCCAGAAGGTAGGCAAACTCGGCGAAAACATCACGGTAAAAAGATTCGCCCGCTTCAAAGTAGGCGACCCCAACTGGACCGTCGCGCAGACGAAGCAGGCCGAAGAAACCCCCTCCGCCGAATAACCAGAGGTCAGCATACGATAATTTGATTTGTCATCCCGAGCGGAGCGCCTTGGGGCCCCATCGCAGATGGGGTAGGCGGAGCGAGGGACCTGCTTCTTAATACACAAGTCCGGCAGAAATGCTGGCATTGTCCTCTGCCCGGTGAGGCGGGTCGCTCGCGGGACGAAATCGTCGGAACAGCGCATGACGTCCGCCGCGCAAATCCAAGCTCCCAGTGATGAAATAAGAGTTTCCGCCGCTACCTTCCATCTGGTGGCGGACCCCAGAGTAGGCGTTTCAGGTTCTCCGACAGGGGCAACTCATTGTATGATACGGGCTTAAGCTCCGGCAGCTTTCTCATGGCTTCGCTGGCGGCAACGCTACCTTCCTGCGCCTTCGGACCCAGCACCAACAATCCAGATGTTATTACGGCCCTCGCTCCACGTTCGAAGAGGCCGCCGTTATAGAAAAAAATACAGCCATCAAACTCCCCGCTGTAGATGATCGCGCCATCGAGACGGATTCTAGAGTTCATGCAGCTGTCATTAATGTAGGCCGTCATCGCATACGTAAGGCCAGGAGAATGGTATAGAAATCCCGGACCGATAGAACTGGATTGCACCACTAGGATGAGTGGTTTCGGGGCAGCACCGACAAATAGCTTGTTTGGCGTCCTCATAACAACATCACCCTTTTGCAGCTCTGCAATCTGAATCGGGCCACCGATGTGTGGATTCTGTGCGGCGTCTTTTTCGAGGTATTTTGCGAGATTTGCGAGGTCGTCAATGCTCATCGTTGCACCTTCATCGCGTTTTAGCGCCGAGTAGAGCGAGCTTATTGCGGGCTCGTCAAGGAAGGCGCCTGGAGCTTTTAGTCTCGACTGCACCGAATCGTCGATTCCAGCCGTACGAAATGAAAATCTGTCGTCGACTTCCGAAACAGAGATGTTTTTCACTTCCATCGCGACAAGGCCATCGCGTGAATCCGACGAGATTCGGGACGCGCCGATTTCGACTGATGCCTCATCTGCCGAGCCGTCGAGATCGTAACCAGCTATCAGCACCTGGAGGCCGAAGTCGGTCATGCTTCTGAATACGCCTGCGGTTTGATAGCCATACACAAGGAGATCTAAGCGCGCCCGCAGAAACTCGGCCAAAGCTCCAGCCTTGTCCCTGAACGAGAGCGGAGCGTAATTATGCGCCAAGCCCTCGCGGAAGCTTCTGATTGCACCTGCTATCTCAAGTCTCATTTCGGGAAACGGACCAGGGTCGGTCGCGAAACCTGCAATGGAGCAGACTGTATGGTTGTCAAGCTCAAATAGCTTTGGGGAGTCGTCTCGGTGTTGCCCGTCCGAATACGTAGCCCTGCTGTCCGTGATCAAAACGATACCGCGGCCATTTGCCAGGAGAATATTTATGGTGCCATGGCTACCTGGTGAGGTTGCGGCGTGACGCTGCGGTCTGCAATTAGTGCAGGCTAGAAATGCACAAATTAGAAACCCAGCGAGCCGCATCTGGTGGTCGCGCACAGAGTGCTATATAGCGGCAATTATAGAGCCACCGATCGGCGATTCGGCGAAAACATCACAGTAAAAAGGTTCGCCCGCTTCAAAGTAGGCGACCCCCAGTGGAACGTGGCGCAGACCAAGCAGGCCGAGGAAGCTCCCCCCGCCGGGCAGCTACAGGTGGCATTCACGCCGGGTTTTGGCTTGATTGGGCAGACTCACTCGAGCGGCAATCCTGCCCCACGCTGGTTAAGCCAGGGTGCAGTATTCCTTTTCCCCATCGGCGTTTCCATGGATGAGTGGCCTTCCCGTGCGTTTGTCATAAGATCAGAAACGTGCCACGACACTGACCCTCAGGTGAGCAAGACATGGAAGTCCAGGGTGCAACCCTTTTGTACACATTGGCCGGCCTGATGATTACGTTCGCGGGGTTCTCGGCGCTCCTCTTCGTCGTCCGGCAGGCCGCTGGAGCGAGGTTGTCTCTGTTGGACAGATACCTTGCAAAAACGGTCATGACCCACATTTTCGTATTGACGGCGGGAGCACTGCTGCCGGCCCTGTTTGCGCTTTACGGCATTCAGGACAGGGGGATCTGGCGAGGGTCCGGTGTGCTTTTTGGAATACCGATGCTGTATCTTCAGGCCACCTATCCCAGGCGACGCCGCAAGGCGGTCGGCACAGCACCCCCGCCCGCCATCTTTGCGGTCTTCGTTGTGCTCGGTTCCGTTGTGACGCTGGCAATGCTGGCCTATGTCTTATTCGGCCTCCGATACAGCGCCGCCGCCTACATCACGGCGTTGACGACCGACTTCTTTACCGTCATCTTCGGCTTCCTGACCGCGCTCGATGTCATCATGCAACAGCCAATCGAAGTGTCGGAGCCGCGCCAATCGGACTAAGGATAAGGATTACCAAGGCCTGCATCCGGCGATGACTTGAGGACAACGGGCCTTCAGCCCGACGAAGCGCCGGCTTTTCCTCTGCATATCGAGATTGGCCACTGCTCGCGAACTGCGCGCCGCCCCCAGCTACACCCCCAGCTGCCTCATCATTCCCATCGTGTCCATGATGATCCGGGTCTCTTTGATCTTGCCGTCCACCAGCCGGTCGATCACCACGCCCCACACCCGCACCGGCTTGCCCGTTGCCGGAATCCCGAGGAACGCGCCCTGGTGTGTGCCGGTCCACTCAAAGCGGCTCGCCACCTTATCGCCCTCGCTGATCTGCTCCTGAATCGCGAACACCAGATCGGGGAAGCCCGTGCGCATCGCGCGCAGTATGTCCTTCAGCCCATCGAGTCCCGGCCCCTGCCCCGGCAGCGGAACCTGCTCGACCACATCCTCCCACGCAAACTCTCCCGCCCGCTCGATCGCGCCGCCCGTGATCACCTCATCCACAAACCGCCGCACAATGGCCGCATTGTCCTCTGCCATCCAGTCCCTCCTCGAAAATCAGTCCGAATTATAACGAGGGACGTTCATTCCCAATACGCCCTGCCCGCTCGCCGTTTCGCGCAAAAACAAAGGGCGGCGCTCTTGCGAACGCCGCCCTTGTAACCCAACTTCTGCTGGCTGCTCAGTACCTCCAGGGCTGGCCCATCAGATGAGCCATGGCGCGGTTGTATCCGCGCCGAAACGCATCCCGGTAAGCCTCGCGGAACTCCGGCGGAACATTATCCGGATGACGAAACTCATCGCGATTGTCGACATTTGGCGGGCGGTGATTCTCAAAATCCCGCTGCGCTCCCACGATGCCGTCGTGAAAACCACGCTGCTGGATCGCGTTGAACTCCTCCGGAACCGTATCCCAGTCCGCGTGCATCTCCGGTGGAGGCGTCCCCGTCAGGTTCGCCATCGCCCGGTAGTAGCCGCGGCGAAATCCTTCACGATACGCCTCGCGCTGCTCGGGCGGCAGGTGCGGATGCCGGTACTCGTCCCGATTGTCGACGTTCGATGGCCGATGATTCTCAAAGTCTCTCCGCGCGCCCTCGATGCCGTCGTGAAAGCCCTGCCGTTGAATTTCGTTCAACTCCTGCGGCGGCACATCCCATCCGCCAGGGCCCGGTCCATAACCCGGCCCCTGCCCATATCCGGGACCCTGTGCCCCTGCTCCATCTGCCCTGCCAACGCGCGCGCCCATTACGAGCACCATCAACGCAAGCGCCGGAATAACCATTCGCCTGAGATGCATCTTTCGATCTCCTTCCTGCTGCGTTTTGAATTCAAATCCTGCCATCTGCCGAAGCCGCCAGCCAGACGCCCACCATCCTCTCACACCCCGCGGAGGATGTGCTTTGCAACCCGATGAACGCCGCGCTTCCAGCGACGGCTCTATCGGCCCCTCTGCAACCAGCCAAAGATCTGATCGCCGATCGCCGAAAGCTGGCTTCGCCTACCCCGCCTCCGCCAGCCCGTACCGCCGCTGCCACGCAGCCTTCAGCCTGGCCCACACCCGAGCCTTCTCCTCCGCCGTCGCCTCTTCATTTGCCTTCTGCGCAAATCGAGCCGACTCCACCTTTGCAACCTCCAGCAGCGCGCGATCCCGCAGCAGGTTCGCGACCCGAAAATCCGGCAGGCCCGCCTGCCGCGTCCCAAAAAACTCCCCCGGCCCCCGCAGCTCCAGATCCAGCTCCGCCAGCTCGAACCCATCCTGCGTCCGCACCATCGCCGCCAGCCGTTCCTCGGCATTCGGGGAAATCTTCCCGCCCGTCATCAGAATGCAGTACGACTTCGACGCGCCACGCCCCACGCGGCCTCGTAATTGATGCAACTGCGCCAGTCCGAACCGTTCCGCGTGCTCAATCACCATCACCGTCGCATTCGGCACATCCACGCCCACTTCAATCACCGTAGTCGCGATGAGCACGTCAATTTCACCGCGCTGGAATCGCCGCATCACGACTTCCTTCTCATCCGCATCGAGCCGCCCATGCAGCAAACCCACGCGCAATCCGGCCAGCTCCTGCGTTCGCAACCGTTCGTACATGTCGGTCGCAGACTTGAGCGGCAGCTTCGGAAACAGCGCCGGTGTTGCGGATCCGTTTGCGGAACCAGACTTCGCTTTCTTCGCGCCCTTCTTCGCCGGCTCCGGCTCCGGCGCCTCATCCGGCAAAGCAAAATCCAGCTCCGGCTGATCGTCCTTCGGCCCCTCAATCACCGGATACACCACATACGCCTGATGCTTCTTCGCCACCTGCTTCCGCACAAATTCCCAAACCTCATCCGCCCGCTCATCCGCTACCTGCCGCGTCACAATCGGCGTTCGCCCCGGCGGCAGCTCGTCCAGCACACTCAAATCCAAATCCCCATACAAACTCAACGCCAGCGTCCGCGGAATCGGCGTCGCCGTCATCACCAGCACATCCGGCTCCGTGCCATCCTTCTTCATCAGCCTGAACCGCTGCAGCACCCCAAACCGATGCTGCTCATCGACCACCACCAGCCCCAGCTTCGCAAACTCCACCTTCTCTTCGATTAGCGCATGCGTCCCAATCACCAAATCCGTCTCGCCCTCATAAATCCGCCGCCGCGCCGCCCGCTTCCGATCCTCATCGAGCGACCCCGTCAGCAGCGTGATTCGATACTTGTGCGCAGCCTTCTCCAGCACTCTCTTCGCCGACAAATAATGCTGCGTCGCCAATATCTCCGTCGGAGCCATCAGCGCCGCCTGGTGCCCGTTCTCAATCGCGATCAACATCGCCTGCAACGCGACGATCGTCTTCCCCGAACCAACATCGCCCTGCAGCAGACGCCGCATCGGCACCCCGCGCCGCATGTCCCCGGCAATCTCACCCAGCGCCCGTTTCTGCGCCGCCGTTGGATGAAACGGCAGAATTTCCCTCAGCGCCGCCCGCACTTTCTCGCTCGTCTCAAACGCGATCCCCGTCTTCTCCTGGAATCGCCGCCGCTTCACCTCCAGACCGAGTTCCAGGTAGAACAGCTCCTCGAAGATCAGCCGCTTGTGCACCGGCGTCCCCGCCCCCTGCAACTGCGCCATCGCCGTTCCCGCTGGAGGAAAATGTACCTCCCGCAGCGCCTCTTCCCGGCGCGGCAGCTTCAGCCGCTCCACCAGCGAAACGGGCAGCGTCTCCGGAATCCCCTTCAGTTCTTCGAGCACATTCCAAACCGTCCGCCGAATCCATCGCGACGCCAGCTTGTTCCCCCCCAGCGACTCATACACCGGCGTGATCCGCCCCACCTCGAGGACGCGATCCAGGGCGTCGTCGTGCCCATCCGGCAGCACCTCAAACTGTGGCTGGATCATCTTGAATCCCCGCCCCGACCTGGACGGCTCAACCTTCCCGAACAGCGCCACCATCTGCCCAGGCTTGAACTTCCCCTCAAGATACGTCCCGTGAAACCACATGCACTTCATCGAGGAAATGCCCTGTCCCACGGTCATCTCAAAGATGGGCATGCGCTTCGTTCGCAGCAGCACCGCGCCCCGCACCTCGGCAATCACGCTCGCCGTCTCGCCTGGCTTCAGCTCGTTCAGCGCCCGCGGATTCAGCCGGTCCTCATAACGAAAAGGCAGATGCAGCAACAGGTCCTCAACCGTCACAACCTGCTTTTCGCCCAGCATTTTCGCGATGGCAGGGCCGATACCCTTCACAAACTGAACCGGAGTTTCAAGCGTCAGCACTCAGGCGATCTTAAGGCATCGGCGCTGAACGAATGCGAGCAAAGCGGATTCCAGCCGAAAGAAGCCCCAACTCCAGCTCTCACAAATCGGGCTTATACTGGGCGCGAGAACCAAAGGAAATCGAATTACGCAAGCGTTCAAAATCGAGAAGGATGCAATAAGGCGCTATTCAAGATTCAGAATGCAGTCTTGGGGCATTGTCTTGCTATTGTCGGCAGGAGCTGTGCTGCTGTTCGTTCTTGGTGTTAATGGGGTTCCGAGCGCCGATCCCAGGCTCGGTTCTCTCTTCGTGTTTGCCGTCCTCAGCGCGGTCATCGGCGCGTGCGTACTGTCATGCGTGGAAACCTTGAACTATGCCGAACGAGAGATGGTCTTTGTCTTGGATGACGAGGGGATCGTCCGAAAGAGAAAAGGATTCCCCGATGTAAAGATTATCTTTCAGGAGGTTGACGCTCTGGCTGAGCAACGGCGATGGCTGGTCATTCGCAGTTCTCAGCCCCGGAGAAAAATCGCGATTCCGAATTGCGTAAGTGGATACGATGTGATTCGTACTGAGCTTGCGAAGCACCACCCATTTGCTGCGCCGGCCAAATTTCCGTTAAGAAACGTCGTTCTTGTGACGGTATCCGTTCTGAGTTGGATCGCTGTTTTGTGTTTTGCGAATGCGCGGATTGTTATTTCCGCCGGAGCTATTGCGTTACTAACCCTCGCGGAGGCATCGAAGAGGCTTTGGGCCCTCGCGCACACGGGTATGAACCGCGTACTGGTTCGGGTTTGTCTCGGTTTTGTTTGGTTCTCAGCGATTATCGTCCTCTACCTCCGCATCGTGCGCTCCTAATGAGCCGTTCTCCTTCAGCCGAGGATTTCCCTCAGCGGCAGTGAGAACCCAGGCAGCAGAGCGGGTTCGTCGAACACATCATCGGCCAGGGCGGACCGCACCTGCGGCTCCAGTCTGCCCGGAACGTAGCGGTAGGCGAGCCCGGCCATCGGGTACATTACCCACACCGCCGTAGCGCCCGCTTCGAGGTACTGCTCCACCTTCACCATGAGATCGTCCGCGCGGTCATTCCGGGAGACAATCTCGATAACAAGGTCGGGAGCAACGGGCATGGGCACCTGATCGAGGTCGATACCCATCATCCGATCCGCGCGAAGGAAGGCCACATCGGGTCGCCGGACGACGTTGCTGGCCAGAGTCACGTCCGTTTCGGTGTAAACGTCACCCAGCAGCTCGATCCCCGGAAAGGTGAGAAGCCGCGCACAGAGGCGGTCGCGAATCTTATTGTGGCGGGGACTGGACGAGGGTGTCACGATCAGCTCTCCCCTGCTGAGTTCATAGCGCGAGCCCTCCGGTTCATCCAAGGCCGCGTACTCATCGAGGGTGATGGATGTTTGATTCGTCATGCGCGGAACCCCTGCTGGGCTCAGGTTAGCACGGTGCACACAAGGGCTGAAACGACGAAGGTCAGAATCCCTGGCGTTGAAGTCGGACCGGCGAAAGCAACTGACAAGCGGGGAACCGGCGACTGGAGACCTGGCGACCGGGTCCTTGCAACTGGCTACCGGCAACTGGCTACCGACAACCGGCCCCCCTGCGCTCGGCATCTCTCCATACATGATTCGCAAACTCAAATCCGGTGAGTTCCGCCTTTATTCGCGCAAGAAGGACGCCGCCACCGGCAAACGGCGCAACCTCGGAACCTTTAACTCGCTGGAGAAAGCCAAACAGCACGAACGCGAAGTCCAGTACTTCAAAAAGCATTGAGCGAGCCCATGCCGACCGAATCGAAAGCGCCCACCCGGAAAAAATCCGCATCCGCAAAAACTCCCGCGAAGAAGCGCTGGGTAAAAACCGTCACCACCGACTCCACCCATCCACCCAAAGACCTCTTCACCAAAAGCGCGCCAGTCATCGCCCGCTCGCTCGCCTCGAAGAAGGTCTCGCCGAAGGGTCCGGCCTCGGGCATGCGCATGCTCACATACTTCATCAATCGAGCCGGCAAAGGCCTCACCGCCTCGCGCAAAAAAGAACTCGAGCGCGCCAAAAGACTCCTCCACGCCCGCATCGAAAGCGAAAAACAGAAAACAGCGGGCTGATCACTCACTGCCTTCGAGCAGCAACTTGCGCCTCTTCCTCCGCGCAATCGCGAACACCGCCACCCCAGCCCCTACCAGCACTACCGTCGACACCAGCACCTTCGCCACCGCCAGCGGCTTATTCGGCTCCTCATCGCCCGGTATCACTGAAAGCACAATCGTCATCGCCGTGCTCACAAATCCCAGTGTCGCCAGGCCCACCGCGACGCGCCGCCCACCCGGCACACGCTGGACGTCAGGCCCTGCGGGCCGCCTCTGCAACACCGCCATCGCCGCAAACAAAAATAGATACGGAATGAAATACGTGATGATCCCCATGCTCACCAGCACGTCGTATGCGCCCCGTACTGTCGTCCCCGCCTGCCCCAGCGCCGCCACCACCATCCCCGCCAGCCCGTAAACCCCGATCGCCACCCACGGCGTCCTGAACCGGGGATGAATCCTCCCAAACACCGGCGGCAAATATAGATCAATGCCTGCTACAAATGGCAGCCGCGAAGTCGACGATAGAAACGACGCTGCTCCCCCCACCGCATTCACCGCCAGCAACACCGCCATCGCCACCACCAGCCACGACGCCCCGAACCGCCCGCACAAAATCTCCACTCCATGCATGAACCCGTCCACGCCCGACACCTCCCCCGGCGGCAGCGCCACCAGCAAAGCCACCGTCCCCGCCACGTATCCCAGCGCCAGCACGCTCCCGCCCACCAGCAGCGCCCGTGGAATCGTCCGCCGCGGGTTCTCGATCTCCTCGCCCATAAACGATCCCGTCTCGCACCCACCAAACGCGAAAAAGATCGTCGACCAGAAAATCGCATTCTTCAGCGAAAGGTGCGGCATCATCGCCGCCGCTGAAAAATGCGTCGCCATCCCGAACCGCTTCGCCGAAATCGCCGCCAGCGCAACCAGAATCAGAATCGGTGGCCATCCCCCCGTCGAGCACACGTTGTTCAGCCACTTGCCCGCATCCAGCCCCACGATGTTTACGACCGTGATGATCGCCAGCCACACCACCGCAAACGTCATGAAGTAAGCCGGACTCGCCGCGAACCCATGCCCCCGCGCCCCCGCCGCAAACAGCAGCGATCCCGCTCCGAAGTAAAGCACCGATGGAAAATACGGAAGATTCGACATCCAGTACATCCACGCGCTCAAAAATCCCGAGAAATCCCCGAACGCCTCCCGCGTCCACACATACAGGCCGCCCTCCTGCGGATAGCGCGACGACAACTCCATCACGCTCGCCGCCAGCGGTAAAAAGAATCCCACCAGCGCAAGCACCCACACCACCAGCGAACCCGGCCCCGCCGCTGCCGCCGTCGCCACCCAGCGCACGCTCAGTCCCGTCACAATGTAGAAGAGCGTCAGGTCGCGGAAGCCCAGCGCCCGTTTCAGCCGCGGCTGCGCTCCGGATTCGGCAACCGGCTTGACCGCTGCCTCGCTCATGCGCCCCGACCCGCGTCCTTCAGCACCGCCATCGCCGCATTCCGCCCATTGATCCCAATCACGCTTCCACCAGGATGCGTGCAGGCCCCACACAAATACACGCCCTCCATCGGCGTCCGCGCCGTCAGCCGCCGCGACCACATATAAGCCGGCAAGCATTCCCCCTGAAAAATATGTCCGCCCGTCAGCCCCACCTTCTCCTCAATGTCCGGAGGCCCGAGCACCTGCGCATCCACGACGGCCTCATCAATGTTGGAACAAAACCGCCCGAGCGATTGGAGCGCCAGCCCCCGCACCTCCTCACGCCGTGTCTCCCAACTCCCCTCCGCAAATTTGTAAGGAACATACTGCGCAAACACGCTCATCGTGTGCAATCCATCCGGCACTACGCTCCGGTCGTGCACACTCTGGAAATACAGCTCGCACCACAGCGCCTCCGGCAGCTCCCCGCGCCTTGCCGCAGCAAATCCAGCCTTCCACTCGTCCTTCGTCAGCGGAGCATTGATCTGCCCATAATGATGCGGCTCATTTGTGCCAGGTCTTGTTACAAAATTCGGCAGCTCCCGCAACAGCACATTCAGCTTCACCGTGCAGCCCTCGATCGGCACCGACTCCACCTGCGCCTTCCAGGCCGCATCCACAGCCCCGCCCAGCAGCCGCAGCGTCACGCGCGGATCGGCATTCGAAACCACCACAGGCGCCGCAATCCGCTCTCCACCTTCGAGCCTCACGCCCTCTCCGGGAATGATTTCCGCCACTCCAATCCCCGTAGCCACCACCGCCCCCGCCTCGCGCGCCGCGTCGCAGAAGTAAAACGACACCATCCCCATCCCGCCCCGCACGTATCCCCACATCCCCGGCATTCCACCCAGCCGCCCCGACGCATGATGAAACCGGATCGACGCTGTCCCCGCATCGAACGGGCTCGCGTTCGTCCCGATCACCCCCTGCCCCAGATACGCTATTTGTAACCGTTCATTGCGCAAATAACGCTCCACAAAATCCGCCATCGACCACTCGTAAAGGAGCTTCCGCGCCTCCTCATCTCCGCTCAGCCTTTCTTCAATCTCCTCCGCTGTCGGCGCATCCCCGATCCAGCAATCCCCCCAGCCTTCCCCAGTCCGGCCCGCCGGACGCAGCTTCTCCCGCAGCCGCCCCAGCGTCGCGTTCATCGCCTTCCAACCCTCCACATCGCCGGGCGCAAATCGCCGAATTTCCGCCTCGCATTGCGCATCGTCATCCCAAAGCTGAACGCTCGTCCCATCGAGAAACGGCACAAACAGCCCATTCACTGCCGGCGTCCAGTGAAACCCCCGCGCCGCCAGTCCCAGTTCCTCCACCACCAGCGGGTGCAGCAGCCCCGCCAGATAAGCACACGGCGACATCCGCACCCCAGGATGCGTCTCCGGAAACGGCTCCTCGATCGTGCACGCCCCGCCCACCCGCGCCCGGCTTTCGAGCACCAACACTCGCTTGCCGGCCCGCGCCAGATACGCCGCGCAAGCCAGGCCATTGTGCCCAGCCCCCACCACAATCACATCCCACGGTCGCGCCGCCAGCTCGCGCACCGGCGCAGGCAATCCAACTTCTCCCAGAACAGCAGCAGTCGCCGAAGCGTTCAGACTCAACCCCCTTTACGTTTCCTGCCAGTATCTACGCCCGCGCCCCAATTCGAAAGCTCAAACCCCAGAGCCGGCCCGCCTCCCTCTGTGTCCCCTATGGCAAAAAGCATTTGCCTCGCGCGGCTTTTGCAAGTCCCTCCCATGAACTGCGCTGTCGCATTCCAGAGAAATATCAAGCCCCCTCGAACTATGACCCTAAAACCATCACCTCGAAAAAAATCCCCGAATTAAACGTTTGCGCTGATACGCTGGATGCCGACAAAAGAGGCCACTATGCAACGTCGCACCTTTCTGAAATCTGCCGCCACCCTCGCCGCCGCACCTGCCCTGTCTCCTCTCACAAAGGCCGCCGCCCAATCTCTTCCCGCCATCACAGCCCCCACCGCCCACCGCTTCCCGCAGGACTTCATCTGGGGCACCGCGACTGCCAGCTACCAGGTCGAAGGCGCTGTCCACGAAGACGGACGCGGCCCCTCCATCTGGGACACCTTCTCCCACACTCCCGGCAAAACCTTTCAGGGCCAAACCGCCAACGTCGCCGACGACTTCTACCACCGCTACAAAGAAGACATCGCCCTGATGCAGCGCCTCGGCGTCAAAGGCTTCCGCTTCTCCATCGCGTGGCCGCGCGTCTTCCCTGAAGGCACCGGCACACCCAATCCCAAAGGCCTCGACTTCTACAAGCGCCTGGCGGATGCGCTTCGTGAGGCCGGCATCGAGCCCTTCTGTACCCTCTTCCACTGGGATCTTCCGCAGGCTCTCCAGGACAAAGGCGGCTGGACCAATGTCGCCACCAGCCATGCCTTCGCCGACTACGCCCACTACACCGTCAGCCAGCTCTCCGACCGCATCACCCACTGGATGACCATCAACGAGTTCGGCTCCTACATCGACCTCGGCTACGAATCCGGCGAATTCGCGCCCGGCCTTCGCCTCTCTCGCCGCGACGTCGCGCAGACCCGCCACAACGCCGTCCTTGCCCACGGACTCGCCGTCCAGTCCATCCGCGCCGCCGCCACTCGCCCGGTGCAGGTCGGCCTCGCTGAAGACGTCTCCGGAGCCATGCCCGCCATCGAGGACGAAGCCCACATCCGCGCTGCCGAACTCGCCCTCCGCGAAATCAACGCGCAATACATCACCGTCGTTCTCGAAGGCCGTTACACCGATCGCTACCTCCGCAACCTCGGCGCCGACGCGCCCCGCTTCACCCCCGAGGAACTCAAGATCATCTCCACACCCCTCGACTTCCTCGGCATCAACATCTACACCACCCAGGAAGCCGTCCCCTCAGACACAGACGGCTTCATGATGGTCCCGCGCCCCTCCACCTATCCCCACATGGCGTCCGACTGGCTCTTCATGAACCCCCAAGCCCTTTACTGGACGCCGAAACTCGTATCCCAGGTCTGGGGCGTGAAGACCATCTACATCACTGAAAACGGCTGCTCCTCCGACGACATCCTCCGTCCCGACGGCCGTGTCCTCGACAGCGATCGAGTCATGTATCTCCGCAACTATCTCTCCCAAATGCAACGCGGCGTATCGGAAGGCGTCCCCATCCGCGGCTACTTCCTCTGGAGCCTCCTCGATAACTACGAGTGGGCCTCAGGTTTCTCGAAGCGCTTCGGCATAACCTACGTCGACTTCAAAACCCAGAAGCGCACCCCCAAGCTCTCTTACGACTTCTACAAAGAAGTAATCCGCACCAACTCGGTGGTCTGACTCAGAGACAACAATTTTTTTCGCGAACTTTTCGCAGTGAGTGACGAGGCCTTGAATGGGCGTTCTTCTTATAGTTTTCGGCTGTGTCGCAATTCTCGGCGCGATATTTGGGAAGGAATTCTTCGCCGTGAATGTCAATTCGCCGACCGCATACAAGCAGAAGAGATCGACATGGTCGGGACGACTGCTCTTCGCCCTGGTCGGTGTTTTCCTCATAGGTATTGGGATCGATCTGATCGTTCGGTCGCGGTAGCCGATTGCCCCACATCCGGCCTCATTGGCGGATATGGAAAGACGCGCCAAGCGGGTATCCGTCTCTGTAACCTGTAACCTGCACCCTGATTCCGCACCAACTCTGTAGCCTGAAACGTGTCGGGGGTGTACAGCCGTCCATTTTTGAACGGCAGTCCTCCGAAACCGGACAGCCCGCCAGTCTCCCATTTCCCTAACAGACTCGATCACGAACCTTAACCTTAACCTGAACTGGCCCTGGAATTGCTCGATAAGCTATCGACGATGCACATCCCCGCCCGATTCACCCTTCGCCAGCTTCGTACAAATCCCGGCTTCGCCATCGCCGCGGTCGCCACCCTGGCCATCGGCATCGGAGCGTCCACAGCCATCTTCAGCCTCGTCAACTCGATCCTCCTTCGTCCGTTGCCATTTCCAGATCCTGCGCGCCTCGTCCACGCAGCCCCTCTCGTTCTCCCTCCCGGCAGTCGGGATTTCAAAGCCGCCCGTGAAGACGACATCTCCTGGCCGGACTTTTTCGACTGGCGCGCTCAAAGCCGCTCCTTCGATTTCCTCGCCGCCTTTCATCTGGACTCGGCAACAATGCTCAACGGCTCCTCTGCAGCCGCACAGCTGCGCATCGCCATCGTCTCAGCCAATTTCTTTCAGGTCCTCGGCATCCCACCCGCCTTGGGCCGCACCTTCGCGCCGTCTGAAGAACTCAGCGGCCCGAATGTCATCGTCCTCAGTCATGCCGCCTGGCAATCGCAATTTCACAGCGATCCCGCCGTCATCGGCGCCCACTGCAATTTTGACGGCCGCGACTACACCGTCATCGGTGTCATGCCCGTCGACTTCGCCTTCCCACTCGAGCCTCTCGCACCGGCTGCCTGGGTAGCCGCGGCCTTTGACGCGGTTGGTAATGGCGGCCATCCCTCCACCGAACAGCGCGGCTGGAGCCAGCTCTCCGTCATCGGACGCCTTCGCAGCACCGCCACCATGCCTTCTGCCCAGGCCGAACTCACTGCCATCCAGGCACGCCTCGCCGCGCGCTACCCCGAAAGCGACTCCACAACCGTTGCCGCTGTCGTCTCACCGGAACTCGACTTCATCGTCGGCAACACGCGGCCCGCGCTGCGTGTCCTCATGGCAGCCGTACTCGCCCTGCTGCTCATCGCCTGCGCCAACGTGGCTGGCTTGTTGCTTGCGCGCGGCGAAGGTCGCCGCTCTGAGTTGGCCGTCCGCTCCGCCCTCGGCGCTACCCGCACCCGTATCGTCCGCCAGCTTCTATCCGAATCGCTCGTTCTCTCCGCCCTCGGCGGCGCTGCGGGCATCATGCTTGCCTGGGCTCTGCTCGCGCTCGCCCCGATCCTCCTTCCTCCCAACCTGCCCCGCGTCGATCACATCGCCATCGATAAAGGCGTGCTCGCGTTTGCCGTCGCTGCCTCGTTTCTCACCGGCCTCATCTTCGGCATTCTCCCGGCGCGCAGGCTCTCCCGCGTCGATCCCGCCCGCTTCCTGCGCGACGGCAGAAGTGGCGCCTCCGGACGCGGCCGGCATCGCCTCCATTCCTCGCTCGTCGTCGCTGAAACCGCCCTGAGTCTCGTCCTTCTCATCGTCGCCGGCCTCTTCATGCGCAGCTTCCTCCGTGTCATCTCCGTCGATCCCGGCTTTCATCCCGATCACCTGCTCACCTTCAGCTTCGGCGTGTCGCCACAACGCTATTCCCCTGAGAAGAAAGCCCATCTGTACGACCGCCTTCTCACCCGCTTTGAATCGCTTCCCGGCGTCCACTCCGCTACCGCGGGCTTTCCACTCCCGCTCAGCGGCGGAAATATGTCCCTGAACTTCCGCATCCAGGGCGAACCCGTACCTGCCGGCTCTGAGCCCGACGCCCACATGAGCTATGTCGAGCCGAACTTCCTCTCCACGCTCGGCATCCAGCTCCTTCGCGGCCGCGGTTTCACCCCCGCCGACAACACACCCGATTCGAAACCTGTCGCCCTCGTGAACGAAGCCTTCGTCCGCAACTATCTCTCGGCCCGCGACCCCATCGGCAAGGCCATTCTTCCCGGCGCACCGTCCGACACAGGCCCCTGGTACACCATCGTCGGCGTCGCCCACAACGTCCACCGCACCGATCTCGCCCAGCCCGATTACCCGGAAATCTATCTTCCCTACGGCGCCAACCCCGTGGGACCGGCATCCTTCGTCCTCCGCGTCGCAGGCGATCCCGACGCCTATGCCCACGCCGTCACATCCGTCATCGCCTCCATCGATCCTGACCTTCCCGTCTACCGGATCAACCCCTATCCCGCCCTCATCGGCAGAACCGTCGCCCAGCCCCGCTTTCAGGCCGTTCTCATCGGAGCCTTCGCTGTCGTCGCTTTTCTCCTCGCCGCCGTCAGCCTCTATGCTGTCCTCTCCTACACCGTTACCCAGCGCGCTTTCGAAATCGGCCTGCGCATCGCTGTCGGCGCATCGCGCTCCGAGGTTCTCCGGATGATCCTCGCCCGTGGCCTTTCTCTCGCCGCCATCGGCCTGGCTCTCGGCCTGATCTCCTCGTTCCTGCTCACCCGCTTCCTCGCTCACATGCTCTTTAGCGTTCAGCCTTTCGACGCCATTACTTTCATCGCAGCGGCTACCCTGCTCCTCGCCGTCTCAGCACTGGCTAGTCTCGCTCCCGCCTGGCTGGCATCCCGCATCGACCCCATCGGCACCCTCCGCAACCAATAAGGCCATACGCCCTGTGACCTGTCACCCCGCAACCTGTACCCTGATTCCGTGCCCTTCCGCGACTTCCTCGGCAACGAACCGACCGTCCGCCACCTCCGCGAATCGATCGCCGCCGGACGCCTCCCCCACTCGCTCATCCTCGCCGGACCCCGAGGCTCCGGCAAATACACACTGGCCATCATGCTCGCCCAGGCCGCCAACTGCCTCAACCCGCCGACTCCCGGGCCAGACACCGGCAACCTCCCCGACTTCTGCGGCCACTGCTCCAACTGTCAGCGCATCGGCCAGGCCCACGACCTCGACGCCCGCCTAACCGAAGCCATCGCCGCCCGCGAAGACCTCCGCGACGCCGACAAGCGCGATACCCGCATCCTCATCCAGACTCACCCCGATGTCCTCGTCATCCCACCCGATCCGCCACAGCTCCTCATCAAAATCGGTCAGGTCCGCGTCCTCACCCGCGAAATTTACCGCGTCCCCGCCGAAGCCCGCCGCGCCTTCTCCATCTTCACCAGCGCATCGTTCATGAAGGAGGCCGCCAACTCCCTCCTCAAGATCCTCGAAGAGCCGCCGCCCCACGCCACCATCATCCTGCTCGCCGAGAACACCGGCGAACTCCTCCCGACTATCCGCTCCCGCGCCGGCATCTTCCGCCTCGGCGCCATCCCCACCGAACAAATCGAGAAGCTTCTCGCCGAACGCCGACCTCAAACCAAGCCCACCGAACGCGCCCTCATCGCCCGCCTTTCCGAAGGCGCCATCGGCCGCGCCCTCCACTTCGACCTCCCCGCATACCTCGCCAGCCGCGCCGACGCCCTCGTCCTCCTCCGCAACGCCAGCGGCCAAAACGACGCCTCAGACCTCTTCAAAGTCACCGAAACCTACCGCGCCGGAGCCGAAGGCCAGGAAAAAACCGAAGCCCTCCTCCGCGCCTCGTCCTCGCTCCTCGAAGACCTCCTCCTCCTCAAATCCGAAACCCCACACCTCATCCGCAACATCGATCTCCAGCGCGATCTCGCTGCCATGTCCGCCGCCGTCACCTTCGACTGGATCGAATCCGCCGCCCGCGGCCTTCGCCAGGTCGAATCAGGCATGCGCCGCAACCTCCTCCGCTCCCTCTCCCTCGACAGCTTCGCCGCCCAACTAAGTCAATAACTGTGTCATCCTGAGCGAAGTTTGGCTCGCGAAGCGAGACGAACACAGTCGAAGAGCCTGGCCTGAGCGAGCCGTCGGTGGACGGCGAGTCGAACGGCACCTCCCGAGCGTCAGTAATTCCGGCGAGCATCGCTCGCCGGAATTCGCGAGGGCACCCTGTACCCTGTAACCTGTACCCTGCACCCTGCACCCTGTACCCTGTACCCTGCACCCCGTACCCTGCACCCTGCACCCCGCACCCCGCCTTCGTGGATTCCCACACCCCATCCAGGGTACGATCCCTCCAACACATCCCCATTTGTGTTCCCGCCCATGCGACGCAGCGCGCTTTCCCTGCATCCCATAGGCAATCTTGTCCGTGAAGGATTGTGGGTCCTATGTCCCAGTTGCCTGCCTCAGCTGTGCGGACGTTGCGTCCGCAAAGTACGAAGTCCCCAGCCCAGCGTGCCGCTTTGGCGCTGGGTTCCGTGGTTGCCGGTCCCATTGCGGTGCCGGCTCCTGTGCCTGCATCCGCGCCACCCAGCAAGACGCTCGATCTGGATGTTATCGGCCCGCGCAAGCTGATCCGTCCCACCCTGCCTGACAGCTCGCGTCGCGACCGCCGCTTCCTGCGCCACGACGAACCCGCGCTCATCGTCCAGTCAACAAGCGCCCATGCAGTCCCCACCCACGAAAGCTCCCACGCTGAATCCTTCTACTTTCAAAAGCAGATTCAGGCGCAGACCCCGATGGTCTTCGTCCTCGAAGACGGAGAAAAAATCGAAGGATGCATCGAGTGGTACGACCGCGGCGCGATTAAAGTCCGCTGTACCTCGTCTTCGCCGTTCCGTGGACGATCACCGGAATCAGGCGCCCGCGCACTCATCTACAAGGCCAGCATCAAGTACCTCTACAAAGCAGGCGAAAACCAGACCCAGCTTTAAACCCTCGACATCCCCTCTTCCTCGCGCGCAGTCCGGGCCGTCGACATCCGCGCGTCTTTCTGCTGGTCTTCCCGTCCTGAAATCATTCGGCAATTGACTTGACATAATACATTGCATCGCATAGTATCGTGCCATGAAGCAGCCTCTGCCGCCAACCCCAGAAAGCCCGGAAAAGTGGGAGATCCAGCTGCGCAAGGGTTCGCTCGAGCTCGCGATCCTTGCCGTTCTCTGGGAAGCCCCCCTCTACGGCCTCGAAATCCTGCGCAATCTCGAAGCCAGCGCCGGCCTCGTCGTTGTGGAGGGTACGGTCTACCCCCTGCTCAGCCGACTCCGCGCCCTCGGACTTGTCGACTCAGAATGGGTCGAATCGGACTCCGGTCACCCGCGTAAGTACTACCGCCTCACCCCTGCCGGCCGCGATCGCGCACTTGAGATGACGCGCATCTGGACGCGATTCTCAGCCAGCATGAACAACCTTCTCGGTCCCCTCACCCAGCCTGTTTCTCAGCTCATCGCGAGGAAACGATCATGACCCTCTCTGCCGAATCTCAGAAATCCATCGACAACTATCTCAACGCTCTCCGCAAACAGCTGCGAGAGCTCATGGACGAGGACGCCCGCGACATCGTCGAGGAGATTCGCGCCCACATTCTCGACAAAACCTCCGGCGATCCTTCACCTGACTCGATCCACGCGACACTGGCCGCTCTGGGCAGCCCCGAGCAACTCGCGATCCGCTATCGCACCGACGAGCTTCTGCAGCGCGCCCAATTAAGCCGATCCCCCGCCGTGACCCTGCGCAGTCTGCTGCGCTTGGCAACCCTCAGCATGGTCGGTCTGCTCGTCTTTCTGGTCTCGGTCGTCGGTTACTGCGTCGGCGGCATCCTGGTCATGGCCGCCCTGCTCAAGGCGCTCTTTCCGCGCCACGCCGGCTTGAACATCACGCGCGATGCCAATACCTGGGGACTCGGCTTCGGCGCCGGCTCCGGTCCCGCCACCGGCCATGACCCCCTCGGCCTCTGGCTCATCCCCATCTGCCTCTTCATCGGAGGCGGCGTCCTCTTCCTGACTTTCCGCTTCGGCGCATGGAGTCTGCGCAAATTCTGGCGTCCCCGCACGCGATCGGTAGCAGCCCAACTCGATCTTTCCTGAATTCGAGAACTACCGGCCCTCATCAAACCATCCCGGCCCGACCCTCTCTTAGCTGGTCGCTTCTCCACTACTGCCACCCTTTTAAGCCTGTGGATTTCCCCCCTTGCCGCCACACCTCCCGATAGGCGAATATAAGGCGAAGATGTGCCGCCATGGCCTCCGCCCACCTGCTCCGCCTCCAGATCGAAGCCGCCCTCGCCGATCGCATCCCATCCGCGCTCACCCCCGCGCCCCGCGTCATCCGCCCCACCGCGCCCACCGGTATCCCGTCCATTGACGACCACCTCGGCGGCGGCCTTCCCATAGGCGCCATCACCGAACTTGCCGGACCCGAATGCTCCGGCCGGACGTCCCTGGCTCTCTCCTTCGTCGCCGGCCTCACGAACGCTGGCCGCGTCTGCGCCTGGGTTGACGTCTCCGATACGCTCCACCCAGAATCCGCCGCAGCCATCGGCGTCGACCTCGCGCGCCTGCTCTGGATCCGCTGCCGCCCACCCGCCGAACAACTCCCCCTCCCTGGCTTTGTGGAGAACAGAACGAGCGAAAACTTGCCATCACGAATGAGCTCCCGGCACCCGGAGCCGCGTGCCCTGAACTCTAAACTCCAAACTCCAAACTCCGCTCCACTGCAACCTGCCACCCGTAACCTGTCACCTGTTGTCCTGGCTCCACGCTGCGCTGAGCCTGTGCCAAAAGTCCGACGCAACCACACGCAAGTTGCCACTTTGGCATCGGCCGCCGGACGCGCGTCGGCTCCCCTGCACCCTGACCTGCAACCTGTAACCTGTAACCTGTTCTCTGCTCGGCATCCTGTCAAAAAGCCATGGTCGAGGCTCGATCAAGCACTCCGCGCCACCGACCTACTCCTCCAGGCCGGCGGCTTCAGCGCCATCGTCCTCGACATGGGCTCAATCCCCCCCGAATTCGCCCTCCGCATCCCCCTTGCCACCTGGTTCCGCTACCGCGCAGCTGCCGAACGCACCCACGCGAGCGTCCTCCTGCTCACCCAGCACGCCTGCACCAAAAGTAGTGCCGGCCTCGTTCTCCATTGCCAACCCAGCCAGGTTTCTGCCGATGACTCCACCGTCCTCACCGGCGCAGAAAATCGCCTCACCATCGCCCGTGAACGCTTCTCCCACTCGGACTTCCTCCGCAAACCACCCCAAAGCGACCACAGCATCCTTTGGGGAACACGTGCGCCATGGGCCGCAACCCGCGCGGCCCGCCCCGAGCGCAAAAAAGGCCCCGGCCGCCCATGACCATTGCCACCGAACTCTACGCCTCCCTCTACGCCCGCGAATTTCCTGCGCAAGCCATGCTCCGCCTCCGCCCCCAACTCAAAGAAAGCCCCGTCGTCATCCTGGAAGGAACGCCGCCCCGCCAGTGGGTATGCTCCCGTAATATCCACGCCCACATCCTCGGCATTGAAGCCGGAACCACCCGCGCCGAGCTTAACGTCTTCCCCTCCGTCACCCACCTCCCGCGCTCCCTCGCCGAAGAATCGAGCGCTCGCGCCGCACTGCTCCAGGCCGCCGGCCAGTTCTCCCCGCGCGTCGAATGTCTGACACCGGATTTCCCCGGCTCCACGTCCGGCACAACAATTTCTCATCCCGGCCGGAGTCTGAGCGAGCGCCAGCGAGTGAAGACGGAGCGGAGTGACTTGGTTTTCCAAACGTCCGACACCCACTCCTTCTGCTGTGTCATCGACATCGCCGGAACCGAAAAGCTCTTCGGCCCACCCGAAAAAATCGCTAAAAAGCTCCTTGACGCCGTCCGCTCCCTCGGGATCGAAGCCGCCGTCGTCGTCAGCGCCAACATCGATGCGGCTCTCTGCCTCGCCCGCAGCCTCCGGTCACGCATTGCCACCTCAACGATGGCGGGATGGACCACCGCCATCATCCCCACAGGCGAAGAAGCCGCCGCCCTCCAGCATCTGCCCCTCACCGTCCTCAACCTCACCCCCGAACACGCCGAAACCCTCGCCCGCTGGGGCATCGCCGCCCTCGGAGCCCTCGCCGCCCTGCCCGAAAAAGAGTTGATCGCCCGCCTCGGCCAGGAAGGCCGCCGCCTCCGTCAATTAGCCCGAGGCCAGGCCCCACACCTCCTCGTCCCCGCCGAGCCCGCATTCACCCTCGAAGAGCGCATCGAGCTCGACTCCCCGGTCGAACTCCTCGACTCGCTGCTCTTCGTCCTCGGCGTCCTCCTCGACCACCTCATCGCCCGCGCCACCACCCAAATCCTCGCCCTCGCCTCCGTCACTGTCACGCTCACCCTCGAAGGCCCGGGCACCCACACCCCAACCCAAACGCACTCCAGAACCGTCCGCCCAGCCCTCCCCACCAACGACCGCCGCCTCTGGCTCCGCCTCCTTCATCTCGACCTCCAGGCGCACCCGCCCTCCGCCGCCATCCTCTCCGTCGCCCTCGCCGCCGAACCCGGAGCAACAAGCAAAGTCCAGCTCGGCCTCTTCTCCCCGCAGCTTCCCGAACCCGCCCGCCTCGATGTCACCCTCGCCCGCATCCGCGCCATCGTTGGCGAGCAGCGTGTCGGACGCGCCATCCTCGAAGACACACACCGGCCAGATTCATTCCGGATAGAGCCCTTCGCCATCCCCGCCGCCATCGCCCTCGTTCCCGAACCGCAGGCTCAGGCCCGCTCCGCCCAACGCCGTCTCCGCCCGCCAGAACCCATTGCCGTCACCCTCCATCAGCGCCGTCCCACATCCTTCGTCTTCCGCAACAAGCGCTACACCGTCGAGCGCGCCTGGGGTCCCTGGTATTTCTCCGGCAACTGGTGGGGCGTCGAATGCTGGTCGATGGAAAAGTGGGACCTCGCCGCCCGCTCCGCCGACGACAACACAACGATCTGCTGCGCCATCGCTCGCAATCCCATGAGATCCGCAAACCTGCCCGAATGGCGCATCGAGGAGCTGTATGACTAGGTTCTGTTTGAGGCGGCGCTCAAGTAGTTCAACAATGATATAGAAAAGCTTTATCAAAGCGACGGAAAGTGGACAGTTAGAGAACAACTTCAGGATGGCCCAGGCAAACCATCAGTCCGCTGCTCGCATCCAAAAGCCACTGAACTGCATTTCCCAATTAAAAATGGGATTCTCGCGTGGAGTTACCGCGGGAATCCGCATCTGTCTCCAAGAGGAATAATGACTGTTCCCTCGCGTCGTGCCCCTCGCCGGACCCATGCTCCGGGGGCGGACGAGCCCCAGGGTTCCCGCAGCGTTGCGCTCATGACCGCCCACGTGCCCGACATCGCCGAGCTGGCACGGTATAACCTGCAGGACCTGCTGGGCGTGGCCCCAGCCGGTATTGGGCTGTTGAGCGGCCCTGAACAGAGATGGGTTTACGTCAACGACCATTACGTCCGCATGACGGGGCGAAGCAGTTCCGCGGACTTTATCGGGAAGACGATGCGCGAAAGCCTCCCCGAGATTGAGACCCTCGGCTTTCACGAACTGCGAGATAAGGTATATCGCACGGGAACGCCTTACATAGGCCGGGAAATGAAGGCGACGCTCCACCGCTCCGCTGCCGGTCTCTCCGAAGAGGGCTATTTCGATTTTGTGTATCAGCCGGTGCGCGACCCGGCTGGTAACGTCGAGGGCATCCTGATCCACGTCGTCGAAGTTACTGACAGAGTCGCGGCGCGCAAGCGGATCGAACAGACAGCGGAGCGCCTTGAATTAGCGCAGGTAGCGGCCCGGATCGGTACCTGGGAATGGGATCCGGATGACGATATCCACGAGCTC
>CAVWUF010000001.1:0-412500 GCA_963758135.1 uncultured Acidobacteriaceae bacterium | reverse complement strand
ATAGTGAACCAGTACCGTGAGGGAAAGGCGAAAAGCACCCCTGTTAGGGGAGTGAAAAGTACCTGAAACCGTGTGCCTACAAGCAGTGGGAGGGCTATGCCTCGCAAGGGAATGTCTGACCGCGTGCCTATTGCATAATGAGCCGGCTAGTTATTCTTGTCAGCAAGGTTAAGCGTAAGCGAGCCGCAGCGAAAGCGAGTCTGAATAGGGCGTTCAGTTGGCAGGAATAGACGCGAAGCGGGATGATCTACCCTTGGCCAGGTTGAAGGTGGGGTAACACCCACTGGAGGACCGAACCGGTGTTTGTTGAAAAAAGCTCGGATGAGCTGAGGGTAGGGGTGAAAGGCTAATCAAATTCCGTGATAGCTCGTTCTCTCCGAAATAGCTTTAGGGCTAGCGTCGGGTGATTTGCACTGGTGGTAGAGACATGGATGGACTAGGGGGCTTTCCGGCTTACTGAATCCAACCAAACTTCGAATGCCAGTGACAACCAGTCCGGCAGTCAGACTGTGGGGGCTAAGCTTCACAGTCGAGAGGGAAACAGCCCAGACCGCCTGCTAAGGTCCCAAAATTACAGTTAAGTGGGAAAGGAAGTCGGAACGCCCAGACAGCCAGGAGGTTGGCTTAGAAGCAGCCATCCTTTAAAGAAAGCGTAATAGCTCACTGGTCAAGCGGTCCGGTGCCGACAATATAACGGGGCTAAAACTGTATACCGAAGCAGCGGATGCACACCTTTAGGTGTGCGTGGTAGGAGAGCATTCTCAACAGCAGTGAAGTCAGACTGAGAAGACTGGTGGAGCGTTGCGAAGAGACCCTGCCGGCATAAGTAGCGATAATGAAGGTGAGAACCCTTCACGCCGAAAGTCTAAGGTTTCCTGAGGAAGGTTAATCCGCTCAGGGTTAGGCGGTCCCTAAGGCGAGGCCGAAAGGCGTAGCCGATGGACATCCGGTTAATATTCCGGACCTCCCAATTTTCGTTTGACGATGGGGTGACGCAGAAGGATAAGCAGGACCTCCTATGGCTATGGGGTTCGATGCGCGTAAGCTGGTGCCATCAGGCAAATCCGGTGGTGCTTAACAGTGAGGCGTAAAGCAGTAAGCCGTATGGCTGAAAGCTGCTGATTCCACGCTGCCAAGAAAATCCTCTAAGGAGAGAGTTGGGAACCGTACCACAAACCGACACAGGTAGACGAGGAGAATATCCAAAGGCGCTCGAGTGAAAGCTTGTTAAGGAACTCGGCAAATTAGACCCGTAACTTCGGGAGAAGGGTCGCCCATCCTCGGATGGGCCGCAGTGAAACGCGTACGGCGACTGTTTAACAAAAACACAGGTCTCTGCTAAGTCGAAAACGACGTATAGGGGCTGACTCCTGCCCGGTGCCGGAAGGTTAAAGGGAGAGGTTAGCCGCAAGGCGAAGCTTTGAATTGAAGCCCCGGTGAACGGCGGCCGTAACTATAACGGTCCTAAGGTAGCGAAATTCCTTGTCGGGTAAGTTCCGACCTGCACGAATGGCGTAACGATCGTACGACTGTCTTAACGAGTTGCTCGGCGAACTTGTAGTACCGGTGAAGATGCCGGTTACCCGCAGCTAGACGGAAAGACCCCGTGCACCTTTACTACACTTTTACTATGAGTTATGGCTCTTGCTGCGCAGGATAGGTGGGAGGCTTTGATACCAGGATTCTCGGATTGGTGGAGCCAACGGTGAGATACCACCCTGCGAGTGTTGTGATTCTAACCTCCTCCCGTGATCCGGGAGAGGGACATAGTAAGGCGGGTAGTTTGACTGGGGCGGTCGCCTCCTAAATTGTAACGGAGGCGCGCGAAGCTACACTCAGGCTGTTTGGAAATCAGCCGTCGAGTGCAAAGGCATAAGTGTGGTTAACTGTGAGACCTACAAGTCGAGCAGATGCGAAAGCAGGCCTTAGTGATCCGGTGGTTCTGTATGGAAGGGCCATCGCTCAACGGATAAAAGGTACGCCGGGGATAACAGGCTGATCGGAGCCAAGAGTTCATATCGACGCTCCGGTTTGGCACCTCGATGTCGGCTCATCGCATCCTGGAGCTGTAGAAGGTTCCAAGGGTTAGGCTGTTCGCCTATTAAAGCGGTACGTGAGCTGGGTTCAGAACGTCGCGAGACAGTTCGGTCCCTATCTGCTGTGGGCGTAGGAGATTTGCGGGGGGCTGTCCTTAGTACGAGAGGACCGGGATGGACGAACCTCTTGTGTTCCAGTTGTCATGCCAATGGCACGGCTGGGTAGCGAAGTTCGGTTGTGATAACCGCTGAATGCATATAAGCGGGAAGCACGCCCCAAGATGAGATCTCCCATGAAGGGCCCAGGAAGACCACCTGGTTGATAGGCTGGAGGTGAAAGCGCAGTAATGCGTGTAGCTTACCAGTACTAATCGCCCGTTCGGCTTGTCCATAGAATTAACTCTGCGCAGTCAACTTCTCTGCAGACATTCAACGGAAGCCTTGTAGTTGCCAGTCAGGCATTATCCAATCGATTTTCGTTTTCCCTGATCCGGGAGCCCGAGCTCGTTCCAGTTCGCTCCAGTCTCCCGGTCAGCTAAGCTGTGACGCCAGTCTGCCGACTGCCGGTCCGATGAAGAAACTGTCCGGACCCCTCGGCTGCGGGAGAAACCACCCGCCAGGCGTCGCTCGAGTTGAAAGGCAACCGCAGATCCTTCGCATAAAACGCTCAGGATTTCGGCTGCGGGCCCTGACGCCCGCAAACGCCTCAATTTGCCGGTGACCTTACCGCGAGGGTCCCACCCGTTCCCATCCCGAACACGGAAGTTAAGCCTCGTTGGGCCGATGGTACTGCACGCGAAAGTGTGTGGGAGATTAGGTGATCGCCGGCATAACTCAAAAAGCCCGCTCCTCGGAGCGGGCTTTTTGCGTCCCCGGGCTGTTTCTTTGGGGCGCCTGATTCACATCATGATGCTCCGCATGCAATCCATGACTCTGGCGCCCGGCCAACGGCACTGGACTCTCTTCCGCCAGATGCTGATCGAAGGCCAGGCCCACGGCTCTCTTACCTGTGGCGCGCGGCTCGCGGCCCTCACCATCGAATTCGGCGGTGTCCTGCATACGCCGGATCGCGACTTCACGCGCTTCCCTGGGCTCCGCTGATCAATCCCCTGCAGACATAACTTCGGGCTCGTTGCGTGTGTCGGAATACACACCTCGTGCTGACTACTGTCTTACCGGCACTTCAAGTCGTCTTTCTCAGGAGATCTGCGCTTTAGTCGCGAAGAGCGACGCGAAGTACCCGCGATAGGCATAGATGAGGAAGAGCTCGAGGAGGGACACAACGATGCCGGAGGCCGCGGCCTGGGGATAGAAGAGAAGACTGAAGAGCAGGATGTTGACGCAGATCGGGGCGACGAGGGTGAGGCCGAGTGGGACGAATCTGCCGGAGAGCAGCAGGAGGCCGCCGACGGTTTCGAAGATTCCAACGATCGCCAGCCAGTGATGGGTGACCATCAGAAGCGACCATGTGCCTGCGTCTCCGGGGGGCATGGTGGCGGGTATGAACTGGTAGAGTTTGTTGAGGCCGAAGACCACGAAGACAAGGCCGAGAAGAATACGGCAGATCAGAGCTGCAATTTTCATGGATTCTCCTGAGTGGTTTTGATTGTCCTCAGCCTACGATACCTTCGGGCGGCTGGTTTCCTTTCTCGTCTCGCAGGAAAACAGGTGCATGGTGGCGGGGTTATCGGATTTGGAGCCCGTGTCCGATTGAATTGCGGGATCGAGGCTCAACATTCCATGCCGGGGAGTGCCGCAGACGGGGCATGCTTCGGCCTTCGGGCCAATCTCTGCTCCACAGCATCCGCAAAAAGCTGCCATAGTGTTTCTCCTCCGATGGCTGTTGGCATTTCGATGATGCGGCTGGGGGAGGGGATTCGGCATTTCGCCTCATTGCGGTGTCGGTTGGCTTGCGCCATTCGTAGCGGAGGTCAGCGCGCGGATGATGTCCACTTCGCGCTGGCGGTAGGGCGTGCCGTCGGGATGGAAGATGTCGTGGAACCAGATCGTGGGCTGGCTGGTCGACGTAGGGGCGCTGCCAGGAGTCCCAGGGCAGGTTGGTCTGGCTCTTGCCGTGCGACCAAGCCCCAGTTGATGGCGCCGACGTGATACTGCTGGGCGATGGGCAGGACGGTGTCGAAGGTGCTGCCGGCGCCGCGGGCCATGTACTCGGTGCAGAGGATGGGGCGGTGGAACTGCTCGAGCTGCTGTGACGTGCTGCTCGAATTCCTCGGGCCAGCCGTAGTTGTGGAAGGTGATGACGTCGGACTGCTCGATCTGGATGCGGGCCAGCGGGCGGCATGGTGTCGAGCGAGGTCCAGTCGCCGTGCCAGACGCCGCTGGTGAGCGGCTGCGTGGGGTGCGCGGATGCGGGCCCAGGCGAAGACCTGCGGCAGCAGGCTCGAGGACGATCTGGTTCTTGTTGCTGGGCTCGCCCTTGGCGTAGGAGTCTGTCGTTGCCGTTGTCGGGCTCGTTCCACAGGTCCCAGGCCAGGATGCGCGGGTCGTTGGCGAAGGCGCCGACGACGCCCTTGACGTAGCTCTCCAGGCGCGGATACTGCGCGGGGTCGGCGAGCATCGCGGCGCCCGGGGCCTGCACCCAGCCGGAGTTGTGCACGCCGGGGATGGGCGGATGCTGCGGGCCGAGCTTGGGGATCGGCATCCCAGCAGGAATCGAAGAGCACGAAGACGGGGCGGATGTGGTGGCGCGCGGCGATGGTGAGAAACGCGTCGATGCGCTGCTGGAAGCCCTTGGGGTCCTGCTCCCAGAGCAGGTTGTGCAGGAAGACGCGCATGGTGTTCATGCCGATGGCTTCGGCCCAGCCCAGTTCGCGGTCGATGGTGGCGGGTCGAAGGTGTCGGCCTGCCACATCTCCAGCTCGTTGATGGCGTTGGAGGGGATGTAGTTCGCGCCGACGAGCCAGGGCTGATGGGCGTACCATTCATTCGCCTGAGATTCCGACCATCGCGTGAAGGTGGAAGGCTGGGCTGTGGCGGAAAGACTCAACAGAGACAGAAGCGCGGCGGTCGCGAAGTGGGCGGGGCGGATTTTCAATGGCTGACTCCGGTGAAAGACATGTTCTTAATGTTGCAGAGGCTTCAGGAATCGATGAGGGATTACCCTAGTCTGTTGCAAATCGAATATAGGCTTTTCGAACGCCCAATATGAATATCAGGGAAGTTGCCCGCCTGGCGAAAGTTTCGACGGCTACTGTGTCGCGAACCATCAACGGTTCAGACAAGGTAACGCCGGAAACGAAGGAACGGGTGCAGCGGGCGATTGAGGAGCTGAAGTTCTATCCGAATACGTGGGCGCGGGCGCTGGGTTCGGGGCGGAGCAGCTTGTATGGGCTGATTATTTCCGACATCACGAACCCATTTTTCCCGGAGCTGGTGAAGAGCTTCGAGGATATCGCTGTGCAATACGGCCAGGAAGTGCTGGTGGCGAATACGAATTACGATCCGGAGCGGATGGAGCTGTGCGTGAGCCGGATGCTGCAGCGCAAGGTGGACGGCGTGGCGATCATGACGTCGGAAATGGATGAGCGCTGGATTCGGGAGTTTCATAGCCGGGAGATTCCGCTGGTGTTTCTGGATACGGGGACCGCGCACGAACTGACGAGTAATATCGCGGTGGATTACGCGGCTGGAGTAGACGCGGCGGTGGAGCACATTGTGGGGCTGGGGCACACGAAAATTGCGTTTATCTCAGGACCGATGATGCTGCGCTCGGCGCGTGTGCGGCGGGAGGCGTTTGTGGGGTGCCTGAAGCGCAGGGGGATAGGGGCGGGCCTGATGGAGGAGGGGAATCACCAGGTGAGCGGGGGACACGAGGCGATGGCGCGGCTGCTGAGTGGAAAGACGCGACCGACCGCGGTGCTGGCGTCGAACGACATGACGGCGATCGGGGCGCTGGGTGCGATCCACGAAAGCGGATTGCGGGTGCCGGAAGATATTTCGATTGTGGGATTCGACGATATCCAGATCAGCGCATTCACGCAGCCGGCGTTAACTACGGTGGGACTTTCGCGCGACGAGATTGCGCGGGTGGCGTTTCGGGCACTGTACAGCAGCCGGCAGGATGGCAGTAAGGGCGGCGAGTTTGCGGTGCAGCCGGCGCTGGTGGTGAGGAGATCGACGGGGCCGGCGCCGGGCCAGAGGACGCGAGAAGCCGTGAGCGGAGGGCGAGCGTGAGGCGGGCGAGGGGCGAGCGTGAGGCGGGCGAGGGGCGAGCGTGAGGCGGGCGAGGGGCGGGCGTGAGGCGGGCGAGGGGCGAGCGTGAGGCGGGCGAGGGGCGAGCGAAAGGCGCTTAGCGAAAGGCGGTTAGCAACAGACGCTTAGCGAAAGGCGCTTCGCGAGAGGCGTTTAGCGAAAGACGCTCAGCGAACGCCAGCCTATTGGACTTTGCCTGAGGGGCGGAGGCGCTTGAGTTCGAGGGCGCAGGCCAGTGCATTGACAGCGGCGAAGCGAAGATTGTCGAGGCCGGCCCAGATCCAGAAGCGGGTGGTTTCCGGATCTTTTGTGTTTTGAGGACGGGCGCGGACCAGGATGTTGGGCTGACCGGCGACGGTGAGGTTGGTGGGCGGATCGGATTCCGCAGTGACAATCTCGACGTGCTCTCCAGCGAGCGCGGCTTCCATCTGGTCGAGCGAGATGGGAGTGGTGAGCTCAACCCCAATCGAGATGCCGTAGCCGTGAAAGACGGGCGCGTGCAAAAGCTGGACACCGACTTCCGGGAGGCGACCGGCGGAGAGCAGTGCGAAGTGGCGGCGGATGCGGGACTCGTTGGCCGCTAGCGAGAACTTCGCCGATTCGCCAAAGGCTGGAGTAGCGTTGAAGGCGACCTGGGTGTCGTAGACCTGCCTGGGGAGATCCTGAAAACTGAGAAGCTTGACGGTCTGCTGGTGGAGTTCATCCATGGCGGCGCGGCCGTATTCAGAGGCGGGCTCGAGCACGGTAGCCCAGGCGCTGTGGAGGGGATTGTTTTGCGCGACACGGCCGAGCAGCAGGGCGAGGGTGACAGCGACGGCGTGGGCGGGCACAATGGCGGGGGTTTCGAGGCCGGGCAGATTCTGGCCGGGGATAACCGCAGCGGGAACAACCTTAGCGGGGATGGGTTGGAATTCGCAGTCGATCCATTCGCTGTCGATCCAGGGGGCGCGGACGAGCACGCCAGGTTGACCTTCGAGAGCGCCGGAAAGATCTACTATGCTGGCGCCAGCTTTATGGGCATTCTGCCAGTGCCTGAGGGTGAGCTGTTCGTCGCCCGCAAAGAAGACGAAGTCGACGCGATGGAAGGAGCCGGGGTCGATGCGCTGGATGAAAGTGACCTCGTCGCCGACGGCTTCGAGAGAGCCTAATTCGGCTTCGTCATCCATGAGCAGAAAATCGGCGTCGACGAAGGGAGAGTCGGCGAGTGCGTCGTTGAGTTCCTTGCCGCGCAGCGATCCTGCGCCGACGATGGCAATTTTGGTGCGATCGGTCATGCGGCGGGACCCTGGGCTGAAGTATGCAGTGGATGATGGCGTCGCCATGAGTAGGCGAGACGCGCGATGACGCCGGAAAACATGTAGACGAAGGCGAGCAGGAGCAGGATTCCTCGGGAGAAGAAGACCAGCAGATAGATGCTGACACCCAGGAAGACGATCCATCGAAAGGGTTGCCGGCCGGTGAGGTTGATCTCTTTACCGCTCCAGAAGCGCCAGGTGCTGACCATGAGGAAGCCAATGAAGGCGACCAGCAATCCCCAGATGATGGCGAGCCACCAGGTGAAGATGGGCAAACCGATGAAGCCGTGAATGACGGCGGCGACGAAGCCGGCGGCGGCTGGGATGGGCATGCCGACGAAGTATTTGCGTCCTGGGCGGCCGGGATTTTTGGGAATCGGGTTGACGCTGATGTTGAAGCGGGCGAGGCGGCTGGCCCCACAGAGCAGGAAGACAAAGCAGACGAAGGCGCCGAACTGAACCAGCTTGAGCCGGTAGTCGTGCGGCATGGTGAGAGGGAGGGAACGGAAACCCCAGGCAAACGCGAGGATGCTGGGGGCGACGCCGAAGGTGATGACGTCGGCGAGCGAATCGAGTTCTTTGCCGAAATCGCTTTCGGTGTTCGTGAGGCGGGCGATGCGGCCGTCGAGGGCGTCGAATGGAATGGCGAGGCCGATGGCGAGGGCGGCGTAATCGAAGTGGTGGGGTTCGAGTGCGGAGCCTTCAAGGCTCTGCATGATGGCGAAGAAACCGGCGGCTATGTTGACCGCGGTGAACATGGAGGGCAGGATAAACATGCCGCGGGGGCGGCGGCGGGGCAGGGGGACGTGGCCGCGCAATCCGGACGGGCCGGTGGGACGCAGGAAGGGCTGCGGTTCGCCGTTCAAGCGAGCAGCTCCGCGTCGATGGAGGCAAGCAGGGGATCGGTCTCCGGAAGGTGGACGCGGGCGAGGATGCTGGCTCCGCCACGAACGCGATCTCCGGGTTTGACGAGAGGCTCGGCGTGGCCTGGAAGGAGAATGTCGGTGCGGGAACCGAATTTGATGAGCCCGACGCGCTGGCCGCGCTCGAGGTAGTCGCCAGGCTTTTTGGTGAAGACGATGCGACGGGCGAGAAGGCCGGCGATCTGAATGAAGGAAACCTGGTAGCCCTCGATGCAGTCGACGACGGCGAGGTTCTGCTCGTTGCGTTCAGCGCAGATTGGGTTCATGGCGTTGAGGTATTCACCCTTGCGGTAGCGGACCTCGCGCAGGATGCCTTCGACCGGGGAGCGATTGACGTGAACATCGAACACGCTGAGAAAGATGCTGAGGCGGAGGCGTTCGCCTTCCGGCGTTTCGACGCGCGCGACCTGCGTGACCTTGCCGTCGGCGGGGGAAACGACCAGGCCGCGCTCGGGTGGGATGGCGCGGTTGGGGTCGCGGAAGAACCAGAGGAAGAAGACAGCGAACAGCAGAGGGGGCACGGCCCAGCCCCAGCGGCCGGTCCAGAGCCAGAGGATGGCGGCCACCGCAGCGAGGGCCAGTCCGTAGAAATATCCGTCACGTACCATGAGAAATCAAGACAGCAGACTTTCAGACGACGCGGCCTGGACGCGCCGATCGCAGTTGAACCGGACCGTTGGCCGAGGAAATAAGGATTAGATATATCGGCGCGCAGTGGAACTGGACGTTCATCCGAAGGTCTTTTTCATTCTATGGCCGGTTGAGTAAAACAGAAAGGGGCCTTCCAGGTGTACGCGGAGGGGCGCGATTGGCACACACTCAAAACGGGGCGCCGCAATTGCGTCGCGCAGGGAGATGATTGTGACGTGCGAGCTTCAGGCGGCGCTGTAGGCTCGGGCCTGAATTCGAACCAGGGTCATCTGGTCCTTAATATGCAATTTGAGCTTTTTCAGGCGAACTTCCTCGAGTTGCTCGTCTTCAGAAAGCCACGGTTTTTGGAGCAGGGCTTCGAGCTTCTCCGAATAGTGACGATGCTCTTCTTCCAAGCGACGTATCGCTTCACTATCCGGCTGACCGTTCGCTTCAAAATCCATAGACGACACCTCCGTTTCGGGTTATCCCGGCGGAGCCGCGGCTGGATCCTGGTTCGCCGGGCGAATTGCGCTCACATAGTGAGACGTACCACGCTAGCACCGTGGGGGCCTGACCTTCAACGGTATTGTTGGTGGAAAAATGGGTGAGGGAACGCACTAAGGTAACGGAATTCCCAAAAGCAGGGCATCTTCTTGCGGATGAGTGTAGTAGCGGGGGCGGCGGCCCTCGTCGACCAGGCCGAATTGCTGGTAGAAAGCGATGGCGGGAGAGTTGCCGGCGCGGACTTCGAGGGCGAGATGGCGGGCGCCGTTCTGGAGGGCCCAGGCGAGGATGGCGCGGAGGAGGGCGGTTCCGAGGCCTTGGCGGCGCGCTGCGGGATGGACGGCTATGGAGTCGAGCTGGCAGATGTTCTGCTCGCGATCGAGCAGAAGGGTGGCGGCGGCGAAGGCGAGGGGTTTTGCCTCGCAGCTTGCGATGAGGGCGGTTCGGTGGAGGGTCGCGTTGGGGGATTCAGGGCTCAGGTACGGGTGGTAGCCGGAGGGCTGCCACCATGGGGCTTCGGGGCTGGCGGCCGCGATGGCGAGGATGGCTTCGAGGTCGGAGGGGGTTGCGTGGCGGATTTCGTGACGATGCGGTTCGACGGTCATGTTTGCGCGGGATGGAGTTTGGCCTTCGAGAAGATTTCGGCGTCGGAGCGGCGGAGGTAGTTGCCGTCGAGGGTGACGGGGTCGTCGAAGTCGCGAGCACGGATGCGGGGCAGGGCGAAACGGAGGGCGTCGGCGGCGGTGGGTGGGGGGACCAGCGTTGCGGCGGGGGCCGTCGCGAGGATGGAGTCTTCGCAGATGGCAAGTTGCGGCCCGAGTGCGGTAGCGAGTTGGGTGAAGGGGTCGTGGGTGAGGAGCGATTCCGCGCGCGCCGGGCCGGAGCAGTCGCCGAAGTAGAACTCGTGGCGGCTGGCGTCGAGGGCGGCGGCCTGAATCTCTCTATTTTGGTTTTGCGCTTTGTGAGCGAGGACAGCGAGGCGCGAGACGGCGATGATGGGGATGGCGCTGGGTTCGGCCAGGCCTTTGGCGGTGGAGAGGCCGATGCGGATGCCGGTGAAGGAGCCTGGCCCATTTGTCACAACGATGGTTGCAATTCTGGCGATGGTGACGTTGTGTTGGATGAGGAGGTCGCGGATGGCGGGGAGGAGCTGGGCAGAGTAGGTTTTGCCGGGGAGCTCGGTCTGGCCGAGGATTTCCGGGTCGCCGCTCGCAAGGTGGGCGAGGGCGACGGTGCCGAGGTTGCCGCAGGTATCGATGGCGAGAAGCATTCAGCGTTCAGCGTACAGCGTACAGCGTTCAGGAAAACCGCCGGGGCCGGCGGTTGTGAGAGACCTGCAGGTCCTTCGGCTGCTTGGCGCATTTCGCGCGCCAAACCTGGCTCAGGATGACCATCCCAGATCGCGGAGGTTACACATCCGCGATCGGGTCCTGGCAAATTTCGAGCAGTACGCCACCTGCGCTGGAGGGGTGCACAAAGAAGTAGAGGTGGGCGCCGGCTCCGATTTGGATCTCCTCGGAGATGAGACGGGCTCCCTGGGCTTTGAGAGTTTCCAGAGCGGCGGAGATGTCGTCGACGTGAAGAGCGATGTGGTGGAGACCTTCGCCGCGTTTCGAGAGGAAGCGTCCGACAGGCGAGTCTTCGCCGGTGGGTTCGAGAAGCTCGATGCGGGATTCGCCGGCCGGGATCATGGCGGTACGGACCTGCTCCTGCTCAATGGTTTCTTCGTGGACGATGTGGAGGCCGAGGGATTCGTAGAGCGGGCGCGCCCTGGCGATGCTGCGAACGGCGATGCCGATGTGGTCGATTTGGGGCATGGTTCAGGGTGCAGGGTAAAGCTTACACCGTGCAAGTCAGCCGGTCGCTGGGAGCGTCTCGTTTGCCCGGCCTCGAAACAGTGGATGTTCGGCAGCTTCGCTCCGCTGGAAAGGTGCAGCCCAAAAAAAGCGGCGGCTCAGATTCGAGCGCGCCGCCTTTCGTGGGTTAGGTTGCGGGGAGTGGTTAGTTCACATCGTCGACGTACCGCGCCAGGATCACCGGATCGCCCGACGTGGGGTCCTTGATCAGCAGACCCACAACCCGGATGTTCGTGCCGCCGCTCACATCGCCGAGCCCCGTAAATCCATTGCGGTACTTCGTCCCGCTGGCTGTATAGACAGTCACCGGACCAGGGACCAGCAGGCCGGCAAATCCCGTGACGTTCATCTGGAATGTGCCGTTGCCCGTGTTCACCGAATTAGCGACCAGGGTTCCGTTGAAGCCCCAGTTACGGAGCACGACGCGCTTCACGCTGAGTGCGTTGCCGTTCGCCGCGCCCGCCAGGGCTCCGCCCACCGAGACATGCTGGCCAGGCAGCAGCCCTGAAGGATTGAACAGGAACTGCGTGAACGCATTATGCATCCAGTAGATGAAGAATTTCTCCGAACCGCTCAGGTCGACCTGGGCGATCGTGCCGTCGGTTACGCCATCGCCGCTCGCCGGCAGCGTGCCGCGAACATAAAGCTGGAAGTCGGTCGCCGGGCCGGAGGAAGGCTGAACGTAAGTGACCTGCCCGGCCGCATAGAAGCCGTCCTGGGTCAGGATGGCGACTTCGTCGGCGTCGATGGTGGCATCGTCGCGATCGAGCGTGCCGGAAATCTGCACGATGCTGGTCGAAGTGAGATCGCTGAGGCCTTCGCCGTTATCCCACTCGGTCTGGCCATTCACGTTGACGGTGAAGACGCGGCCGTGCGGTCCCTGAACCGTAAACGACTGCGCCGTCAGGGTGGGATTGACGACGCCGGCGACGAACTCATCGATGTAGGCGCCAGGATCGCTCGGCCCTACCGCGCGGATCTCGATGGTCGGGTCTACCTGTCCTGTGATTGCTCCGCTCGTCACCTGAATGGATTTATCCAGACGGAAGTCCATGTGGATGCCGACTGGACCGCCACCTGCGGGGACTACCAGCGGATTGTTCAGGGTCTGGGTCACGACATTGGTCGTAAAGGTACCGTTCATGGTCTGGATCGTCGGCGCGCCCGATCCGGTTGCGAGATACCCGATGGTCGGCGCGGGAGTCGTAGCAAAGGTCACCTGGATCTGCGTATACGTGCCTGCGGGAACGTTATTCATGTCGAGCATGGTTTGCAGCCCGTTGTAACGAGCCCAGTCGACCGAAGGCGATCCGCTCAGCAGCGGAACAGAGTTGTTGTTGGCGTCGATCGCGTCGATCGATTGAACGGTGGTGGTGAATGACACGACGCTGGCCAGCGGCGCGTCGGTTCCGATCACGAAGGCCGAGCCGGTGGTGCCATTGGTTGAGGATTGAGTGCCCGAGGTCATACCGCAACCAACGATCAGGAAAACCGAGAGCAGAAGGGGAGCGGCGCTGAGGCACAGAGCGGAAATGCGTGAGCGGATGTGCGCGTGGGTCGACATAGGGTAGTCGCTTTCCGCAGTTCCGGGGCTGCTGTTCGTGTTCGTGCTGCCGCTGGCGGAAGATCATGGCCTGGACGCAGGGAGGAGGCGCGCGTACGAGACGCGAGAGCTCATTGCAGCCAGGGTGTGATCCTCGGAAAGCGGCGGCCGCAAAGCGCGAGTGAAGCGTGCCCGTGAACCGCTGATGTTTCGATTTTGATCGGCGAATCTCGCCGTCGCAAGCGTGAACACAACGATGCGGCCGAAGTTTCTAAAAATTTCCGCACCTTGGTAACTTTCGCGAAGTTATTGCTTCTGCTCGGTGACCACAGTGGTCCGTGCCACCAAAATTGTGCAAAATGTAATGCCCTTTTTACGGTGCATTGCTCGCACCGATGCCATTGTGCATCAGAGCAACCGGAATCAAAATCCAAGGCCGGGGCAAGGGCATAACGCGAAAGTCGCAGACGATGAGAGACACCATAAAATCGCGATTCCACGCAGCCGAACCACCGGCCTGGTTCTTTCCCTTTACTCACTGGAACTGGAAGGTCGCTCTGATGACCGCAGTGCTGCGCGGCCTCGCCTGCGTCGCCGCATTGCGCCACGTGGAAACGCACGCGCGCAACCACTTCGGTCTCGTTGAAGCCGCCTTCGTCCTGCTCACCTGCGGCTTCTTTTCCGCTCTGCAACAGCAGTCGTTACAAATACGATCGGAAATCCTGGCCTGGTTCTCCTGTGTTGTCGCTGTGCCCCTCACCTCGCTCGGCTGCGATGCATCCCTGCACTTCTGGCTCGACGGCCGCCAGACCCAGCAGCTCGGAATCGCCGCCCTCGTCTTTACCACTCTCTCCGCCACCTTTCACTGGCACATGATTCGCAACGGCGCGCTCCTCGTCGGCGACGACTCCCACTCCTTCGCCACAGACCTGAAGCGAATCCCCAGCCTCACCGCCACTTACTTCGCCGGCCCCGTCCTCTGGGCCTGGAGAGCAGCAAGCGCCTTCATCGCCCGCGGCGAGTTCTCCCCAGCCATCGAAGTCGTCGACTAAGTGCAGAGCTTAGCGTAGCGAGGCGACGGTAGAAGCCACAGCCTTCAGGCTGTGGAATCGGAAACTCCGCAAGGGGCGCCTTCAGGCCAGGAGGGCACTTCACCATCCGCCCCCATCGCCCGCCATCTCCAAATGCCGTACCCTCATAAAGGCATCTCAGGGAGCACCATGCGAGCACTCGTCAAGGCCCACGCCGAACGCGGCCTCTGGCTCGAAGACGTACCCGAGCCCGACTATCGGCATTAACGACGTCCTTATCCGCGTCCGCCAAACCGGCATCTGCGGCACCGACCTCCACATTTACCAATGGGACGAGTGGGCCCAGCAAACCATCCCCGTCCCCATGGTCATCGGCCATGAGTTCGTCGGCGACCATCGTCGCCGTCGGCGCCAACGTCACCGACTTCCACGTCGGCGACCTCGTCTCGCGGCGAAGGCCACGTCGTCTGCGGACGCTGCCGCAACTGCCTCGCCGGCCGCCGCCATCTCTGCGCCCATACCTCCGGCGTTGGCGTCAATCGCCCCGGCGCCTTTGCCGAATACATCTCCCTCCCCATGACCAACATCTGGCGTCACCACCAGGGCGTCCCCGAAGACATCGCCGCCATCTTCGACCCCTTCGGCAACGCCGTCCACACCGCCCTCGCCTTCCCCGTCCTCGGCGAAGACGTTCTCATCGCCGGCGCAGGCCCCATCGGCCTCATGGCCATCCCCATCGTCCGCCACGCCGGCGCCCGCTACGTCGCCGTCACCGACCTCAACCCCTTCCGCCTGGACCTGGCCCGCACTATGGGAGCCACCATCGCCGTCGATCCCCGCGAAATCTCCGTCGCCGAAGTCCAGAAGCGCCTCGGCATGCAGGAAGGCTTCGACGTCGGCCTCGAAATGTCCGGCTCGCCTGTCGCCTTCAACGAAATGATCGACAACATGTGCCACGGCGGCCGCATCGCCGTTCTCGGCATCCCCTCCAAACCCATGCAGATCGACTGGCGCAAAGTCATCTTCAACATGCTGACCATCCGCGGCATCTACGGCCGCGAAATGTACGAGACCTGGTACAAAATGTCCGTCCTCGCTCACCGCAGGCGTCGACATCTCCCCGGTCATCACCCATCGCTTCAGCTATAAGGACTACGAACAGGGATTTCATGCGATGATCGGCGGCCAGTGCGGCAAAGTCCTGCTGGACTGCATGTTCCATCTGAGCTTCACTGCCCGCCCCTGAGAACATTGGGTGCCCCATCCTTTCTCATGGTGTTGTTCGAGGAGAAGGGTCGGAGTCCATTGTTAAGAACTCCTGGGTTGGCGTCAGCGAGACGATCCCGTCTTGCTTTCTGCCTGCCCGCGGCTGATTTCGCTGCGAGTCTACGGAGACAGAGCAGTCGGTGGGAATCTTCTCCGACTGCGCCCGAGAAGCAGCTCTACGCGCCTTCCTCCAGCACATGCGGCACGTCGATCCCCAGCGCGGTCGCCAGATCGTGCTGGTGCTCCTGCTCCTGCGCGATGATCTGCCGAATATTCTCCGCCAGCGCAAAATGCCCCACCGCCTCGGCCTGCCGCACCCGCTTCCGATACTGCCGTATCGTCTCCGTCTCGTTGTCCAGATCGAAGCGCAGCATCTCCTCCGCCTTCTCCGACAGCTTCACTGCCTTCGGCGTGGCATTCGGTACCGCGCCCAGATAATCGATCTGGTCGGCGATGGTCAGCGCATGCTGCAGCTCCTCCCCTGCATGCTTCCTTAACTCGCCCGCGATATTCATCCACTGCGCGCCCTTCAGCACGTTGCTGTACACCGTGTAGGCGATGATCGCCTGGTACTCGCGCGACAGGTCCTGCTGCAACCCATCGATCAGTTCCTTCAGTGCAGGACTCTTGATCTCTGCCATTTTTGTCTCCTTGAAACCTTGTTGGATGCCTGGTGCCCGATGAGATGCAGCAGACGCAGCGCCCGGTCATATCGATTGAACGGGAATCCTCGTTCGATTGTCGCTGCGGGCCCTGAACCGTCCTTACGAGAATAGGGAAACCTTTGTAAAAGGGTCAATCGCGGCTCGCCGGCATTGAAAAACTGGGGACTGGGAACTGGGACTGGGGACGATCGATCCAGCCACGGCTACAATCAAACCAGCGGATCGCCCCCTCCGCTCTGGAACTGAGCCACGATGCCCTCCGCTTTGCGCAATCTCTTCAACGATCGTGCGGACCATGTCCGCGGCAAAGTCATCGGCATCTATGCGCTGCTCATCCTCATCAATGCCGGGGCATGGTTGTGGGCCATTGCCGCGTTTCATCGTTTCCCCGTCCTTCTGGGAACCGCATTCCTCGCCTACTCCTTCGGTCTCCGCCACGCCGTAGACGCCGACCACATCGCGGCAATCGACAACGTCACCCGCAAGCTCATGCAGGAAGGCAAGCGCCCCGTCGCCGTCGGCTTCATGTTCTCGCTCGGCCACTCGACGATCGTCATTCTCGGCTCCCTCCTCATCGCCGCCGCCGCCCTCGGCCTCCAGAAACACATCGACCATTACCGCAATATCGGCGGCGTCATCGGCACCCTCGTCTCTTCTCTCTTCCTCCTCGCCATCGCCGTTGCCAACATCGTCATCCTCCGCTCCGTCTACTCCACCTTCCGGCGCGTCCGCCGCGGTGAGCCCTATGTCGACGAGGACCTGAACCTTCTTCTCGCCAACCGCGGCTTTCTGGCCCGCATCTTCCGCCCCATCTTTGCCATGATCCGGCGCAGCTGGCATATGTATCCACTCGGCGTCCTCTTCGGACTGGGCTTCGACACCGCCACCGAAATCGGCCTCCTCGGTATCTCTGCCGCCGAAGCCTCCCGCGGCCTCTCCCTCTGGTCGATCGCCGTCTTCCCGGTCCTCTTCGCCGCCGGCATGTCCCTCATCGACACCACAGACAATATCCTCATGCTCGGTGCCTACGGCTGGGCCTATATCAAACCTGTCCGGAAGCTCTACTACAACCTCACCATCACATCTGTGTCCGTCATCGTTGCATTAATCGTGGGAGGCATCGAGGCTCTCGGCCTTCTCGGCGGCCAGTTTCATCTGCAAGGGGTCTTCTGGGGATTCATCGTCCGCCTCAACGACAACTTCGGAGTCCTGGGCTACTGCATCATCGGAATCTTCGCCCTCGCCTGGATCGTCTCCATCGCCATCTACAAACTAGGCCGCCTCGAAGAATTAGAACTCAACCCCGAACTCTGACTGCAATGCCCAGCGCGTGGAGGCCCACGGAAAAGGGCCGCGCAATCCGCGCGGCCCCTTGTTGCCTACTGCCGGTTGCTACTGCCGGTTGCCTACCGCCGGTTGCCTACCGCCTGCCCTCACTCCCGCAGCGCTTGCATCGGTTCCACATACATCGCCCGCCGCGCCGGAATATAACAGGCCAGCATCGCTATGGCCGCCAGCATCGCCGACACCCCCACATACGTCGCCGGATCCGCGGGACTGACCACAATCAAACTGTGCAGGAGCTGTGCAATGCCGAAGCTTGCAGCCAGCCCCAGGGCCAATCCGATTCCCACAATCCACATCCCCTGCCTGTAAACAATCCTCAAAATGTCGCCGCGTTGCGCGCCCAGCGCCATCCGTACTCCGATCTCGCTCGTCCGCTGGCTCACCACGTAGGACAGCACGCCGTACACGCCAACAATTGCCAGCAACAGTCCCAGGGTTCCCATCACCCCGGCCAGCGTCGCAATGATCTGGAACAGCAGCAGTCCATTCGGCGTGTAAAGCGCCTGATGCATCGTTTTCACATCGAACACCGGCAGGTTCGGCGCCATGGAGTGGATCGTCCGCTCCAGCACGGGCAGCATTGCCCCCGGATCGCCCGCCGTTCGCACCTCCAGCGTCTCCAGAGAATTCCCGGTGTAGTGCTGCGCAAATGGCAAATAGAAATACGGCGCCGGAGCTTGCCTGTATCCCTGATACCGCGCGTCCTTCGCCACGCCCACCACTTGCAGCACATGTGCCGGATCGCTGGTCATCGTGAACAGCCGTCCGATCGCGTCCTGGTGCGGCCAATACTTCTTCGCCATCGCCCCGCTCACAATCGCAACGTAAGGGCGATTCTCGTTGTCCCCGGCGCTGAAATCTCTTCCTCCCTCCAGCGGAATCTCAAGCGTCGCAAAATAATCCGTCCCGATCAGGTTGTAACTGACCACGGGCACGCTCTGGCCCGCCGGCGGCTGATATCCGTTCACCGTGATTGGGTCTCCGGCGTTGCCCACGAGCCCCATCGGCACGATCTCCGCAATCGTCGCCGTCCGCACTCCCGGCAGTGCCCGCACTCGCTCCAGAAGCTCCTTGAAGAAGTCTCGCGCTCGCGGATCGTTGTACCCAATTTCGCCCGGGTCCATCGTCATCGTCATCACATTGGCCGGATTGAAACCCAGGTCCGCATGCTCGCTCTGCGTCAGGCTCCGTGTAAAAAGTCCCGCGATAATCAGCAGGATCAACGCGCTCGCCACCTGCACTGTCACCAGCGCGTCGCGGAATTTATGGCCGCCGCCCGCGACTCCGCGCCCGCCCCCCCGCAAAACCAGGTTCAGATTCGCCCGCGCCAGACGGAGTGCCGGTACGATCCCCACCAGCGCTCCCGCCACTACCGCTACCGCCATCGAAAACGCCAGCACGTGCCAGTCAAATCCAAAATCCAGATGCAACGGCAAATCCGTGCCCAGGCGGATGGAGCTCAGCAGGCGGCTTCCCCACAATCCCAGCCCGATGCCTGCCACTCCGCCGACCATCGCCAGCAAAATACTCTCCGTCAGCATCTGACGGATCAGCCGAGACCGCGCCGCGCCCAGCGCCGACCGGATCACCATCTCCCGCTCCCGCACCGTCGCGCGCACCAGCAGCAAATTCGCCACGTTCACGCATGCCAGCAGCAGCACCAGGCCCGCCAGCCCCAAAATGAACCACGCAACCTCCCCGCTCGCATTATTCGGATCGAACCCCGCGTTCCTTCCCACCCACAAACCAAACGAACTCAACTCCACTTCCTTATCCGCAACCGGCTGCTCAACCGCGATCCGCCGCGAGACCACCTCCAGCGTTGCGTTCGCCTGCAGCTTCGTCACCCCAGGCTTCAGCCGCGCATACAGCCGCAGGTTGCGATTCGTCGGCTTGTGGTATTCGCTCAGCGGCGTGTTCTCAATCGGCACGATCATCGCCAGCGGCAGGTAAGCTTCAACGGCGAGCGCCGTGTTCACTCCGTGATAATCCTTCGCCGTAACCCCCACAACCGTCATCGGCTGTCCATCCAGAAGCACCTGCCGCCCCACCACACCGGGGTCCGCCGCAAAATGCCGCCTCCAGTATGAATAGCTCAGCACGACCACCGGATCGGCGCCCGGCGTTACACCTTCGCCCTCATGGAACAGCCTCCCCAAATAAGGCTCGACGCCAACGACATCGAAATAATCTCCCGTCACATAATCCGTAAACGCCCGATCCGGCTTGTTGCCGTCCATGCTCAGGCCATCCAGCCCGTACGCGTCTCCCACGACGCCGCTGAACACATCGCTGGTCGTTCCGTGCAGCGCCTCGTACTCCGGCAGCGAAAACTGCGGTTGCCACTGCGCTCCCTTTTGCCGCGACCCAATCTCCAGCACCCGGTTCTCCTGCCGGATGTGCAGCGAGCTGAACAGCAGCCCATTGACCATGCTGAAAATCGCCGTGTTCACGCCAATCCCCAGCGCCAGCGTCACGATCGCGATCGCCGCAAATCCCGGGCTCTTCCACAGCTGCCGCAGCGCATAACGAATATCGCGCCCCAGGTCCTCCACCGAAACAAAGCTGTTCATCTTCCAGATCTCCTCGCGAATCGTCGTTGGATTCCCCAGCTTCATATACGCCCGCCGTCGAGCCTCACCCGGCGCCATTCCGCGTGCGACGTTGTCCGCGGTCTCCTCCGCCAGGTGCGCGTCCAGCTCTCGCTGCCGCTCCTCGTCCCACTCCCGTCGTCGCAAATACCGGCGCAGACTCATCGCCGTCCTCCCTGCATTCCACTTTCAGCTCATTCCACTAATCGGCCCGCGTTGCTTAACACCCGTCCAATCGCTTCCACCATCGACTGCCAGCGATGTGTCTCCGCCCGCAACTGCTTCCGCCCCGCTGCCGTCAGCTTGTAGAACCGCGCCTTGCGATTGTTCTCGCTCGCGCCCCAGTACGACGAAACCCACGCCCGATCCTCGAGCCGATGCAACGCCGGATACAGCGACCCCTGCTCGATCTGCAATACGTCCTCCGACGCGTGCTCGATCACGTGCGCAATCGTGTGCCCATGTGCCGGCCCCATCACCAGCGTCTGCAGGATCAGCATGTCCAGCGTCCCCAGCAACAGCTCCTGCTCTTTCTTCGAACGAATCAAACGTCCCTCCCATAGATTCTCTCGGTAGATATTCTATGGGAGAAAAACAATACACCACTCGAACCTCTATTGGAAGAGGAAAATACGAGATGTGCGGATACTTTGTTCCGCCTGATTCCGGTTTTTTCCGAGGAAAGCCGGGAAAGGCCAGTTATGCCTGAAAGCCCTGACGTTTTGGCTCGCTCCCCGAACCGTGATTGCGTTTTCGATGCCGGTGGTTGTGGTGGCAGGATCGCGCCCTGGGGTTGTGCCGGCTCATGAATAACAATTTCGCTTATGGCTGGGGAGGCGTCTGGGCCCGGGCATCCGGGCCACCTGGATTTTGGCCGGGGAGAATGCGGACGGTCGAGGCGAAGCGGTGGTAGTGGGTGAAGACCGTGTCGTTGAGCCACTCGGTAGGGGCATCGTCGGCGATGGTCTGCGAGTTCGTGGCGGCACTGGACCAGGCGACGCTGTGGGTCGGACAGATGAAGGTGCCGTCGCCAATGCGGACGGGGCCATACTGGACGAGGATAGCGGCGCGATTGAGCGATTCGCTTTTGAGGTCGGCCTGGATGGTGATGCGGAGGATGGTTCCGGTGGCGGGATCGATCCAGAGCGAGCCGTGATACTGGGAGGCGGTGCGGAGAAAAGTGACGTTGGAACCGCCGGAGGGCCTGGTTCCGATGCTCGAAATGCCGCGGCCACCGCCGTTGGGCGCCTCGTAGGTTTCGGCGGCGCGTTGGTGCTCGAGAGAGCTGATGACTTCAAAATGAGAGGCGGAGCGGGGAACGGAATATTGAAAGACGGCGGCCTCGCTGTCTGGGGTCTGCTCCCAGTGGCTCCAGGAGATTTTGCCCTGCGCGGTGTCGGTGAGGATCATACCGAGGGTCGCGCCGAACTCGCCGCCGGAGATGAGTCCGCCCTGCAGATGCCAGACGGCAGAGTGTTGGCCGGGAAGCCTGCTTTCGCGTTCGTCGCGGATGGAAATTTCCTCGCTGGTACGGTCGACGAGGTGCAGGCCCGCGCGCGAGGGCCACTGGCCTTTGCTGGCGACGTAGGGTCCATCGTCGTAGTGGAGGGTGGAGCGGGTGGCGAGGAAGTCGGGCAGGCGTGGCAGGGTTTCAACTACATATTGATGAGCGGAGCTGAGGATGTGCTGCTGAGTGGTGTTGTCTGGAGCCGGCCTGGAAGGCAACTCGCTGGGCGGGGGATCCAGGAAGGCGGAGCGATCCGCTAATAGCTGCAAGGCCGGGGCAACGGGAGTGCCGATGAAGTGTGCGCCGATGCGATTGAGTGTAGTTTCGGTGAAGCGCTCGGTGAGGTCCGTTGCGGCGAGTTGGCGAACGATGTCGGCGTCGGACTTGTGGGCCGCGATGTCGGCGGTGAGGGTTTGTTCGAGTTGAGCTACAGTGAGTCGCTTTTCCGCTAGGGCGGTGCGGGTAAGCAGCGCCAGGACGATGACAACAAAGAGCCGACCTTTATGTTCAGACACTTTAGGTTCAGACACTTTAGGCTCACAGGCTAACACCGGCCATCATCGCACTTCCTGGCTTGGTTCGTCCTGCCGCCCAAGGACTTACGGAGCGGCAGCGACAGAATGATGAGCGGGGAAAAATGGCGAGTTGATCATATTACGTGGGCGCATGGTATGATTGCGGCGATTTTTGTTGAGCGTTCTTAGGGATGGCTGAGCCGTTGGCTGGCGCGTCGAAGGGCTTGGAGCATCCTCGGAATTTTCATTCCTTCAAGAGGTCTTGCCATGCCAGTGTCGCTGTTGCCCGTCTTCGGCCGGGGACGTTTGATTGCCCCGGTTGCGGCGCTTCTGCTCTTTTCTGTCTGCGTGGTACGCGGGCAGGTCACGATTGTTCCCACCTATCCGCAGGTCGGATCGTCGAACCCGATCACGGCTGCGCCGCTGGTGCCGCGTCCACATACGAAGCCGTGCGTGGTTTCGTTGTTCGACAATCTGGCGTTTGAGGGCTTCACGCCGGCGACGTTCAGTTACACACCGCCGGCGGATTGTCCTGGACCGTGGGCGAAGGTGGTGTTCACAGCGGACTTCACCGTGACGGCGGGAACGCAATTCGACCGGACGGCCGCGTTTTATCTGGGGCACGCGAACATTTATTACGGGACGACGGCGGAGCCGCGCACGGCGCTGAGCCCGTCGTGGCACGTGGAGCGGGACGTGACGGACCTGTCGGCGATTTTCAAATCGGCGCAGACGGGCGAGGCGAACATTGGGAACTATGTTGGGGTCTACGACGGGGTGGACTACAACGGGATCATCTACGCGAACGCTGCGCTGGAGTTTTATCCGGCGGACTATCGGGATCGCGCGCCGAGAGTGCCGGACATCGTAGTGCCGGTGAACGGGACGGGGGGCGATGCGGGGACGCTGAACACGACGACGGACCAGATAACGCAGACGCTGAATCTGCCGCAAAATGTGGAGAGCGCTTATCTGGATGTGATTGCGCAGAACCAGAGCAGCGATGAGTTCTGGTATTTCTGCGTGCCGAACGATCAGGAATCGAACCTCGAGAGCTGCGGGAACACGGCGTTCCGCGAGACGGAGGTTTGGCTTGATGGGCAGCCGGCGGGCGTGGCGCCGGCGTATCCGTGGATTTTCACGGGCGGAATCGATCCGTTTTTGTGGGAGCCGATTGTGGGCGTGCAGACGCTGGATTTTGTGCCCTATCGCGTGGACCTGACGCCGTTCGCGGGCGTGCTGGCGGATGGCGGAACGCATACGGTAGCGGTGAGCGTCTACAACGCGGACAGCTATTTTCTGGCGACGGCGAATTTGCTGGTGTACACGGATCATGGCAGCTCGACGGTGACGGGCGGGTTGATCAGCAACACGCTGAGCACGGCGCCTGATCCGGCGATCACCGAGAACATCACGGCCAGCGCGGGACCGACGTACACGGGAACTGTGGACACTTCGTCGACGCGGGACTTTTCGATTCGTGGATGGGTGAACACCTCGCAGGGGCGGGTGGAGACGACGGTGACAGAGAAGGTGGCGTTCACGAACGATCAGACGTTCGATGTGTCGCCGGCAACGGACGTTCAGAACGTGCAGCAGCTGACGACGGTGGATTCAACCAGCGTGACGAAGCAGGGATGGTGGGAGACGACGACGGAGGAGCACTTCCGGTATCCGCTGACGATCGATTTTTCGTACGTGGTGAATTCCGACGGCAGCGTGGACCAGACAACAACGGTTGCGCAGGGATACGACACTCACAAGAAGACGAGCCAGGGTGGGTGGCCGGTGTATGAGAGCAGCGTGCATAACGAGGTGAAGTCGACGGATACGCTGCCGTTCGACGCGAGCGGAAATTTCCTCGGGCCGATGGGGAGCAAGACTTCGCAGACTTACACATGGAAGAATTCCGACGGAGCTTGCTATAGCCGGACGATCAAGGCGGCGGCGCAGGTGCTGACTTCGGTGGAAGATGGCAAGGACTGCGACCAGGGTTGGTGGCATTGGTAACAGTTGCGGGCACAAATACGGGGCTCGGGAGATTTTCTCCCGAGCCCCGTTACATTCCTGTCGTCAGGCGAGGGGAAACTCAACGCGAAACATTGTGCGGAAGCCGGGAGGAAGGAAGTGGGTTTGAACGGAGATGCGGCCGCCATTCTTGTCGGCCAGATCTTTGGTGACCCAGAGGCCGATGCCGGTGCCGACATCTTCTTTGGTGGTGAAGAAGGGTTCGAAGACCCGCGAGAGGTTTTCCGGGGAGATGCCGATGCCGTTGTCGCGGACGGAGATGGAGGCGGTTTTGTCGTGGCGTACGATTTCGATTTCGATGATGCCGCCGGAAGCAGGAAGGGCGTCGCAGGCATTGGAAACGATGTTGGTGAGGATCTGGCGGAGATCGTCGGCAGGCATGGGGAGGGTGAGCTCGACGTTGCGGCGGATGCGTATTTCCGCGCCACGGGCGGCACAGCGCGGCTGGAACATGTCGATGACGGACTCGACGGTTTCGACGACGTCACCGGGCCCGCGGATGATTTAGGGCGGACAAAGGTGAGGGTGCGGCGGGCGATGGTGGCGAGACGGGCCAGCTCATGGTCGGCGCGCTGCAGGTAGTCTTTCGCTTTGGGCGGCAGCCCCGGTTCGGCCATGGCAAGGTAAAGCAGGTTGGTGACGGCTTCGAGGGGATTGTTGACTTCGTGCGCAACCGTGGCGGAGAGGCGGCCGATGGCGGCGAGCTTCTCGGAACGGACGAGCGCGGCTTCTGCTTTTTTGCGATCGGTGATATCGAGGGTGACGCCGTGCCAGATTTTGGGATCGGCGGCGGAGGGAGTGCCGCGGCTTTCGAGCCAGTGGATGTGGCCGTCAGGCCGTTGGATGCGGAACTCCGAGTGAAAGGAGCGAGAAGTGGCGATCGCGGCTTCGTATTCCCGCGAGAAGCGGTCCCGATCTTCTTCGTGGATCACGCTGAGAAATGCGTCGAGGGTCTCTTCCTCAGGAGAGGGGCGACCGAGGACATGGGCGCCCCCTTCGGCCCAGTAGAGGCGTCGGTCGTCGGTCGAGAACATCCAGGCGGCGGCGTTGCTGGCCTGCTGCGCTTCCATCAGGGAATCGGTGCGTGCCTGCAGGGACCGGAGGGTGGCCTGAAGGCGACCGCCGATAATGCGCTGACGCTCAAACAGGAACGCAACGACGAGGCCGATCAGGAAAATGGCGGCGGTGTAAACCAGCGCCGCAGGCCGGATGGAAAGAAAACGCGGAGGCGCGAGAACGAGACGATTGAAGGCGAGCGCGGCCGAGACGGCGGCCAGGATGCCGGGTCCGAGACCGCTGAGGACGGTGATGAGAGCCAGCAGGACGAAGCTGAGGGCGAGCGGTGTGCCGCGCAATACGTGGCTTTCCAGGCTCAGCTTGGCGGCAACGGCGGGAAGGACGAGGGCGGCGGCGTAGCCGAGGAGCTGGACGAGCCACGCGGAACCACGGCGAGGAGTGGGGGATGGGAGCATCGCTGGAGCCCTCCCTCGCGGAGGATCGCCGGGCCGGCTGCAAAAATCCGGAGAGCCCGGGTAATGAACTGAGCATACACAACGATTGGCGTTCGAGGCAGACCCCGCCGTGCGCCGGAGTTTCACGCGGTCGGTTCTATGCTCACTCGCTGCGATTGGTTTCGCGGAGACGGAGCCAGCAGTAAAGAGGCCAGGCGTGGGCGTGGGCGCACCAGGGAATCATCGATGAGAGGCCGTTGGTGGGCAACAGCGAGGAGTCGATGGAGTCGGAGGCGGTCCAGAGGCCGGTCCAATACGTGGGGAAGGCGCGTGCGAAGGTGGCGAAGGTCATGCGGTGGAGGAGAGCTTCTGCGGCGGGGCGGTTGAAGGCAGCGACGCCGAGGATGACGGGGCCGTTGAGGGCGTACCAGAAGCCGCCGTTCTCGCGGGAGCCCTGGGGCGTGCCGGGGCGGACGACGGGCGTTTCAATCTGGCGCGGGCCCATGGTTTCGCCTGTGAGCAGGCGATTTTCGATCTCACTATAGAGGCGGCGCTTGCGCTCGGTGGGGATTTCGGGAATCTGGAGGGTGAAGCCCTGCGGCTCAAGCCACATTTCCTTTTCGCCGATGGGATCGTTGAACCACGCGTATGCGCGGCGAGGGAAGGCGCGGTCGCCGAGGTCGCGCATGAAGGCTTCATGGAGCTGGGTGCGGTATTCACGCATGGCGGAGGCCAGCTCGTCAGCAGCGGGAAGCTGTGAATCCTCGAGCATGGTGATGAGATCGCCGAGGATGGCGATGGCCATGGAGGAGTTCATATGGCTTTCCGAAACGTCGAAGACATCGTTGTAGGGATGCGGGGAGGGCCACCAGCCAAACATGTCGTTCCAGTCGGAGTTCCAGCGGCGGACGATCCCGTGCGTGCCAACTCCAACGCGGTCGCGGAGGAAGAGGAAGGCCTGACGCAGGTGCGCGAGTCCGGTATCGCGGCCGGAATTTTCGAGGGGATAGTAGCCGATGGTTTCGGTGAGGACGGAGGAGTCGTGGGTGACGCGGAGGTATTCGGCGAAGAGGAGGAAGAGGTAGAGCTGCTGATCGCTGGTTTGCTGCGCACCTGAAGGAGAAAAGCCGAAGCCGCGGTCGTTGAGCATGATGTTGCCGTCGGGTAGGGTGCGCTTCATGATGAAGCGCAGCGTGGAGCGGGCGATAGCGGGGTTGAAGTGGCAGAAAGGGAGCGCGTGCTGGGCCTGGTCGCGCATGGAGCCGGTCCAGCCCCATTCGTAATCGTATTCGGTGCCCTGGGGGATGATGGTTTCGTCGTAGTACTCGCGCCACGTGGCCATCTGTTCGAGGACCGCGGCGTTCCACTGCATTTCGCGGCGGAGAGCGGGGTCGGCCTCGTTGGTGAAGGCGGGGATTTTTTCAAGCCATGCACTGGCGAATGTGGAGCCGGTGCGTTCCATGGTCGATGGCGAGGGTGGGAGCTGCGCGGCCAGGGCGCCGATGGCGGATTCCGAGGGCTCGCGAGTGTACCCGAGGGTGAAGGCGAGGTCCCGGAGTTCGCCGGGCTGGAGTTCGCCGGACCATTCGGCGCCGAGCCAGGCGCCCCTCGAGGAAGACCGGTCGCTGGATTGGGTATTTGTATCTATGGGCCGCACAAATAGCGCCGGGGGGAACTGCTCAAGGCGCGACATCTGACCGGCAGGTGGAAAAGCGAGCTTGCGCCTGGGGTTCGGGGTGAAGCGGACCATGAGGGCGCGGCCGGCTTTTTCAGCGGCTTGTGGCGAGTAGGAGACTTCGTGCTGGCCGGTGTCCCAGGGAGCGAAGATCGGCTGATAGCAGGCCAGCATCGATTCTTCATACGCGAGGTGCAGCGGGTTATGCCCGGTGTTGTGGAGACGAACTTCGACGAGGAAAGCAGATACGCCCTGGTGGAATTTGGTGGAGGGTGGGACGGAGATGCGGCGCGTGATGGCGAGCGATGGGGTGAGGTCGTAGTCATAGCGGGCGAAGCCGACGCCGAAGCGTTTGCCAGCGGCGAGGGCGGCGGGGGAATCGAGGCCGGTGAGGAGCTGATTTGTGCCGTCGATGGTGACAGATGCCTGATAAGCACCAGTGAAGCTGGACGATTGCTGCGTGGGATCCTGGTTCACGAGGGGCTGGTTCATGCGACCCCAGGCTCGTTCGCCGGTAAGCATCTGCAGCACGCCGCTGGCGTGGGTGAAGAGGGTGAGGCGATAGTTGCCGAGGAGGAACCAGGGATCGTCGGGGAGCATGGGGGTGTGGTCGTGGACAGGGCTGGAGGGAAAGCGCAGAGGTCCCGTGTAGTTGTACGCAGGCAAGCCATGGTCGTCGTCGATCCATTCTCCCAGCGGGGAGTGGCCGGGCGGCGCGGATGTTGTGGAGGCGGAGAGCGCAGCTGGCAGAAGGGAGCCTGCGGTGGTGGCAGCGGCTGCGACAAGAAAATCGCGGCGAGTAGGGAAATCGCTGTTGGATGGCATGAACGAGGTCTCGATTCTTTTAGCGGGATGAATTCTACAGCGCACAGGAGCGTAGTGTTATGGAGCCCGTAAGGGTGGGGTTTCATCGAAACGGGAAAGGGAGGAATTGAATGTCGAAGATTGTTCGCTTTTATGAGCTGGGTGGGCCGGAAAAACTGAAGCTGGAAGACGGGCCGGTACAGGAGCCGAAGCAAGACGAAGTGCGGCTGCGAGTGCAGGCGACGGGGCTGAATCGAGCCGAGTTGCTCTACATGGCCGGGCGTTATTTCGATCAGCCCAGGCTGCCTTCTCGGATTGGGTATGAGGCGGCGGGTGTCGTGGAGGCCGTTGGCCCTGGCGTCGACAAGAGCTTGGTCGGCAAGAAGGTCGCCACAGTGCCTGGCTACTCGATGAACGATTATGGCGTACTGGGGGAAGAGGCGGTGGTGCCGTCGCGGTCGCTGGGCGAGTATCCGGAGAAGCTGTCGCCGGCGGAGGGCGCCGCGGTGTGGATGCAGTACCTGACGGCGTGGGGCGCGCTGGTGCATCTGGGCAAAGTCGGGCCGGGGGATTTTGTGCTGTTGCCAGCGGCGTCGAGCAGCGTGGGGCTAGCGGCAATCCAGATCGTTAAGGACGCGGGCGGCAGGTCGATTGCAGCGACGCGAACTTCAAAGAAGAAGAAAGAGCTGCTGGAACTGGGCGCCGACGATGTGATCGTTACCGATGAGGAGGATTTGCCGGCGCGGGTAGAGGAGATCACGGGCGGCAAAGGCGCGCGGATTATCTTCGATCCGGTGGCGGGGACGTTTGTAGAGAAGCTGGCGGAAGCGGCCGCGCCGGGTGGAGTGATCTATGAGTATGGTTCGTTGTCGGGACAGCCAACACCGTTTCCAACACGGGCGTCGATGATGAAGGGAATCAGTATGCGCGGGTATTCGCTGATGGAGTTTCGGACGGTGCCGGCGGTGATTGAAGGCGCGAAGAAGTACGTCTACGACCGGCTGGCGGATGGGCGGTTCCAACTGAAAATAGCGAAGGCGTTCCCGTTAGCGCAGGCGCGGGAGGCGTATGAGTATCTGGCGTCGAACGAACAGGTGGGGAAGGTTGTGATCACGGTGTGAGGCGCGGCAGCCACCCCACGGTGGTGCTGCCGGTTAGAATTCGCATCTCTTCACGCCGGGAGTTCCGTTCAAGGGTGAACCGTTTGCCACTGATCTGTCCGCGCTGACTGAAAGATTGCGTCGATGACGGCCATGTTGGCGATGCCTTCTTCGAGGGAGACGGGGATGGGTGTGCCCTCGAGGATGGCGCGCGAGAAGGCATCGCCTTGCAGCGTGTACTGGTCGGCGGTGGGGAAGGTTTCCATGGCTAGTCCGCCGCCGAAAAGGTCGCGGCCGTCGTCGATGAAGAGGCGGGTGGGCCGGTCGGGCGGTGCGTTGAAGGGGATCTCGATTTCGATGCGGCCCTTTGTCCCGAAGAAATGCACGCGCTGGTACGGCACAAGCTGCGTGCTGCAGGTGAAGATGGCCTGGCCCGCGGGAAAGTCGAGGAGCGCGGAGGTGAGGCGGTCGGTTTGCAGTTGCCGGTCGCGGTCGATGAGGCCGCAGACGCGGGTGGGTTCCTGCCCAAAGGCGTAGCGCGCGGAGTGGATGCAGTAGCAGCCGATGTCGTAGAGAGCGCCGCCGCCGGTTTCTGGTTGATTGCGGATGTTGGCGGGATCGTTATTGAAATAGCTGAAGAAGGCGGCGATCGAGCGGAGCTGGCCGATGCGCCCTTCGTCGAGGAGGGCGCGGAGGCGCAGCCATTGCGGGTGGGAACGGATCATGAAGGCTTCGCCGATGAGGACGCCAGTGCGGTCGCGGACCGGGAGCAGGGACTCAGCTTCGGCACGGTTCATGGCGATGGGCTTTTCGCAGAGGACGTGCTTGCCGGCTTCGGCGGCGCGGATGGTCCAGGGAACGTGGAGCTGGTTGGGAAGGGGATTGTAAATAGCGTCGATGTTGGGGTCGGCGAGGAGTTCTTCGTAGGAGCCGTAGGCGGTAGGAATGTTGAGTTGCGCGGCTACGGTGCGGGCGCGGGCAAGGTCGCGGGAGGCAATAGCGGCGACGGTGGAGAACTGGCCGCGCTGCATACCCGGGATGACTTTTTTAACGCCGATGTTAGCGGTGGAGAGCACGCCCCAGCGGACTTTGTTGCTCATGGGTACAGGGTACAGGTTGCAGGTTACAGGGCTCAGCTTACAAAACGGAAGGGCGTCTTCTGAACTGAAAAGTGCTGGCGGGAGGGCTACCGCTGTGCGAGGGCTTTCCGGACGGCGCGATCAATGGTTGCGACAGAGCCGGAGTCATACCCAGCTTCCTGAAAGACGATCACGCCGTGGCGATTCATCACATAGGTTCGCGGGATATCGCCGTTCGCGAGGCGGGAAAAGACGGCTCGCTTCGGATCCCACGCGAGCGGAAAGGTCAGCGTGGAGTGGGTCTTCTGGAAGCGGAGGACGGTGTCCTTGTCCTGCTCACGGGCTATTGCAATGAAAGCGAAATCGGGCGAGGATTTGTACTTCTGCCAGACTTGCTTTTCGATCTCGGGCATTTCGACCTGACAGGGTTCGCACCAGGTAGCCCAGAAGTTCACGACGACCACTTTCCCCGTCTGGCCGGCGAGCGAGAAAGCGCCCCCCGAGGCCTGATCCACAGAAAAATCGGGCATTTTGTCCCCGACCTTCGTGTAGTTATCGATGCTCTGGCCTGACGCGGAACCAGCCGGCAAAGTGAGGAGCAGAACTGCCAGCGAAAGAAGAGTATTCGGGCGTCGTGGATTCATGGACGGATGGGTGACCCTCAGATCCCGGCCTGGACCATCATCTCTTTGATCTGGCCGCGCCAGCGCTGGAGTTCGACGCGGTCGCCGAGCTTGAGTTGCTGGGCTGCTTCACCGAGGGTGATGCGGCGGGAGTAAAGCTCGTCGGTGACCCGGTCGGCCAGGTCGGGGAGAAAGAGGCTCTTGCCGCCCTGCTGCTGGATAGTTTCCGGCATGGTGCTGGACTGATAGAGCTCGAACTTGCTCTGATCGCCGAAGTAGCCATTGCGGATGACGTGGACAACGCCCGCATTGACGGTTTCGAGATAGTTGTGCAGCAGCTCGAGGGAGTCGCGCTGGCGATTGATGACCCAGAGGGTGATGAGGGGGCGCGCAAGTTCCTTGAGAGAGTCGAGCAGGATGCCGGCGTGATCCTTCACGGCGTCATTGTTGCGCGCCGGAGTATTGACGACGACGGCTTTGAAGGGGTTCGCATCGCAGGTGTTGACGAGATTGATCCAGCCTTCGACCTCGTCGAGGCTGGCGACTTCGCCTTCGACGGTGCGGCGGTAGGCCTTCCAGACGTCGGGATTGGTGGTGTCGGCCTCGAGCAGGCGGACATAGCGATGCTCGGTGGTCAGGTAGTCAAGGACGGCCATCGCGGTGAGGGATTTGCCGACGCCTCCCTTGCTGCCGCTGACGAAGATAATGGGTTGATTCATGCAATCTTTCCTGGCGCAGAATAAGGGGCGGGATGGGTTGAGAAGGCACCCGCCGGCAATGGGGACGTCAATTCGCGCGAGCCAGCTGCCAAAGCGTCATTCCTGATTTCTGCTCTACGCAGACGGAAAACTTGAGGAGGACCTCAGCGATTCTGAGAGTACACGGGCGGCGGGGCTGGGGCAATGAGAAATCCGGGTAAGAGTGCTCGCCCGGTTACGTGCGGCAACTGGTGGGTGAGACGGGCGCGCCGCCGCCGACGAAGTGGACGATCTCAAACTTGTCGCCCTCGACGATAGAGGTGGAGGGCCAGGCAGGACGAGAAACGATGGAGCCGTTGTGCTCAACGGCGATGCGATCGGGCTTGAGGCCGAGGGCGGTGAGGAGGTCCTGCAGGGTGGCGCCAAGGGCGAGGCCGGGGAAGGTGCGGGGCTGGCCGTTGATGAGGAAATCCATTTCAGGGTACAGGGTACAAGGTACAGGTGACAGGTTACAGATGATTTCGAGATGACGGGTTGGTGATGATCCCACATCCAGGCACCAGGAAGCCTTCGAGGGCTCATGCCAGGTTGTGGGGCCCCCGCAGTTGTCAGCGGAGCATTTTCCAGATTTGCCAGCAGAGGCAGCCGAAGATCATGAAGACGGTTTGGAGGAGCAGGGCAAGGGCGAGACCGCGGCAAGCGCCGACGTTGAGTTCGCCGTTGGCTTCGGCGGCGGAGATGAACCGGTCCTGGTCTTCCGTTTCTACGTCGAAGTCTCGGATGTCGAGCGATGAGTTGAAGTAGTGGACGGCCATAAAAATCCCCCTCGTAGAAACGGTATCGACTGGAGAGAGCAATTGCTTGAAAAGATGCGTTGGAGACACCGATGGCGTGCCAGAAGAGGACAGCTAAAGTGGGGCAGATCAAAATGGGAAGGCCCGGATTTCCTGATCCGGGCCTTTGTTATGAAGATTGGCTGGAGACTCGGGTGGGGATGAGGCTCCAGGCAGTGAGGACTTCGCTTTGCGCCGCACAGTGAGCCCTGGGCTATTGAGTCGGAAGAGGGCGGCGGAGAGGCTGAAGCCAGGAGTCTGCGAGGCGGAGCCGGCGAGGGCGTTGATGCGGTTGACGCCATTCGTCGTCAGGGAAGATTTCAGAGCCTTTGCCGGTGGCGGTCCAGCACCGTCGTTTCCGGCAGCTTGAAAGAGGTTCTGCCCCGGCGCATCGAATTCTTCGAAGTAGGGATTATCGGTGTTGGGATCGGCAGGGTACCAGGTCCAGGAGGAGCTGAGCGGCATTGAGAGGCTCGGTGGTTGCCATGGCGTTGAAGATGGCGGAGTCGGTAGATCCAACGTAGACGACGAGCCCGGAGAGGCCGGGCGCCATGCCGAGAGCCTCGGTCATGTCGAGGGTTGCTCGGTATCGTCACAATCGCAACGGTCACCGAATTGGCGGCCGCCCAGACATCGGCCAAATCGAGCAGCGTTTCCCCCACCCGCGAGCCATTCACCTGAAGGCATTGCGAGCGCTCCAGATAACGGCAGCCGTCCTATTGTTCGGAGGCGGTCGGGTAATAGCCCTGTTTGGCGATGACATCGAGACCGGTTAGGCCTTCGACGTGGACGTCAATGTTGTGGTATTTGCCGCTGATAACGGGCTGGTGGCTGACGTAGATGAGGGTATAAGCGGTGCGGACAGAGTCTGCGATTTTGACAAAGGCTTCCTGGATGCCGTTCTCGCTGAGCTCGTGATCGACATCTCCGCCGGTGGCAACGCAGTAGCGTGGCAGCAGGTCTTCGGGCTGCAGGAAGGGCAGCTTCTGGCGGTCGAGCGCGCCGATGCCCCATATGGCAGAGTCGCCCACCTGGGTTCCGGAGACCGTGATGTTGTGGGCGAGGAGATAATCGCGGACTTCTTTATAGCCGGCCTTGCTGCGGGAGTTCTTGCCATCGCTGATGACGTAGATAACGCGCCGGCGGCCTGTTGGCTGGCTGGCGAGCTGCTCGGCGGCGTAAAGAATCGCGTCGTTGAGGGGGTGAACGTCTTTGGGCTGGAGAAGGAAGCCGCTGGCATTGCCGCGCTGCGGAGCAAGGGTAGGATCGGCCTGCTGCCCGTTGACGATGGGTCCGCTGGCGAATGGGCCCTCGGTCATGGGTACGCCCATTTGCTCGCCGGGTTTCTTTGCGATCTGGAGGGCGGCAGTCAAGCGCGGACCGTTAGCGGCGGTGAAATCGGTGAGCAGCTGCGGCCCGGTGCCGCCATAGCTGACGACGGCTACTGTGTCGGCGGGGGTCAATCCAGTGGAGACGACGGAAAGGCTCCGGTTGACTTTGTCCATGATGTCTTCGGGCAGGGTCGCGTCGATGACGAAGGCAATGGAAAGTGGAAAGGCGTCGGTGCTGAACCAGACGATGCGCTGCTGGATACCATCTTCAAAAACTTTGAAGCGCCACGCGGGCAAACCGGGGATCTCTTTGCCATGCTTGTCCCTGACGGTGACCGGCACGATCACTTCTGTGACACCAACACCCGAGAGAGTCGGGATTTGGCTGGCGGTGCCTGTGTCGGGCGGCGTTTGCTGGACGGCGTCCGGCGGCGGAGGCTGTTGAGGTGCAGGAGCGCTTGCGGTGCCGGAGTTCGTCTGGGGCGGCGTGACGCCGGGAGAGGTTTGCTGGTCGTCGGGAGAGGTTGTGCCTTTGCCGGGAGCGACCTGGTCTTTGAGATCGGGGAGCAAGGACGGCGCCTGCGGGACGGGCGCGCTGGGGGGAGCGGTCTGGGTCTGGGGGGCGGGAGCATCGGGGACGGCCTGCTGCTGTCCCAAAACCGTACAAGCCAGAACCGCAGGAAAAACCAACGAAAGACCGGTAAACCGAACGGCCCGCATCAGAATGAACCCCCTCTTCCTATCCGCAAAACCCACCAAAAAACCAAAACGCGACCGTCCCCGATTCGATTCGTGTCTTCTGGAACGATGCGCGCAGTGTCCACCCAATTGAGATGCGCCCGGGAGCCGGTGGAAAGCCTCGGGCGTATGCTCAAGATTAACAGAGCGGCGGACGCCCCAGCGAAGGACGCGCTGTTTTGAATAACCCAATAGCGAACAGTACCGTCTAAGGAGCATGGTTTTGCGTTGGCTGCGTATTGTGAGCATCCCGGTGGTGTGCCTGGGGACTGCTGTTCCCCTGACGTGGGGGCAGTCGGCTCCGTCACCCGACGCTCCGCCGGTGAGCAATTTGCCGATGGATAACTCGGCAGCGGAGGAGAATCCCAACGAGACGCTGAAGGTGACGTCCAACCTGGTGAGCGAGTATTTCACGGTGCGGGATAAGAAGAATGCGCTCATCCCGTTTCTGACGAAGAACGACTGCAATGTGTTCGAAGACAAACAGCCGCAGAAACTGACGAGCTTTGTGGCGGAGGCGAACCAGCCGCTGACGCTGGGGATTCTCATCGACACAAGCGGAAGCCAGATGAATGTGCTGCCGCTGGAGCAGCAGTCGGCGTCCGCGTTTTTGAAGCGCATCCTGCGGGAGAAGGATCAGGCGTTTCTGGTGAGCTTCGACGTGGGCGTGAACCTCGAGCAGGACTACACGAACAATGTTCGGGAGCTGGATCGCGCGATTAGCAAAGTGCAGATCAACACGGCGGCTGGCGGGGGTTCGGCAGGTGTGCCGGGGATTGGCCAAGGGCCGGTGCCGACCCAGGGTGCGCCGAAGGGAACGTTGCTGTACGACGCTGTGAACGAGGTTTCGACACACAAATTACGGTCGGAGTCGGGGCGGAAGGCGCTCATCCTGCTGACGGACGGCGAGGACGAAGGCAGCGTGACGAAGCCAAAGGCCGCGATCGCCGCGGCGGAGAACGCGAACGCGATTATTTATGTGATTCTGATTGCCGATCGCGGGTTCTACGGGGGCGGCGGTTTTAACCTGGGCTATTCGGGCGATATGCAGATGCGCACGCTGACCGAGGCAACGGGTGGGCGCGTCATCAACGTGGGCAATAACGGGAAGAAGCTCGAGGACGCGTTCGACCAGATCGAGCAGGAGCTGCGGACGCAGTATGTGGCGCAATACGTTCCGGCGAACAAGACGATGGATGGGAAGTTTCGCAAGGTGGACATCTTCTGCAAGGACACCGACGGGGATCTGAAGGTGCAGGCGCGGAAGGGGTACTTTGCCGTCGGGGATGAGGAGTAAGAGGCAGCTAAGAAGCGGTTAGCGTAAGAACGGTTAGTTAAGAGGCGGGCAGTAGGGAAAAGGCACGGGTAACGACGGGCGATCGGGCAGTCGAACCAATCAGGGATGGACCGGCTTGCTCTCACCAGGCTTAACGTCTCCACAATCGGAACTGATGAACTTCGAATTGATCACGGAGTTCATGGACATTCCCTGGGGGAACTGGGGGGCGCTCATCTTGGCGCTCGAGGAACCATGCATGGCTTCGTCGCTGTCGAGGAACATTTCGACGTGATAGGTGACGCTCATGCCCTGAGCTTCGGAACACTGGCCATCGAAGGACAATTTGTGGCTGTCCTGCTGCATGTTGGAAGTGGTGCAGTTGGCGGTGGGCTGGCGGGACTGCATTTTTTGCATGGACTGTTTCCAGCTGTCGGGGGTGTAGCAGGACTGGCTGACGATGGGGTGACCGCCGGCAAGCCCCATGCCCGTGGAATTCAGCGTGACGCTGGACTGCCAGAGTCCCATTTTGATGGGTGGCGGAGCCACATTGGGGAGCTGGGCGGCAGCGGCTACAGAGAATAGCGAGACGATTGCGACGAGGCTTAATTTCATGGCGGGTGTCCTGGGCGCAAGATTGCGGCTGGTGAGCAGCTTTATAACATGCGGGATGCGGTCGTCGCCACCCGCATAATGCTGAGTTCGACCAGCATTCAACTGGTGCAGGACTTGAGGCAATCGCCAGGATGATCTGGGCCCTGGCTATGTGGCGACGATCTTCAGCTTGATATTCATCAGCGCCGAGACCACGTCGCTGGAAGCCTTCGCGAAATCGCTGCCGGAACCGAACACAACTTCCTTCGACACTTTTTCTCCCCGATCGGCCCGCGGGACGATGGAGCCCGCTGTCCTGTGAAAATGCGCGTGCTTCTGCTTGAGGGCAACGAATTCCGGAAGGGTCGCGTAGGCCGAACCTGTTCCGTGAATCCAGCGACCGAGATCGCAGCGATGGTCGACTGAGATCTCCGCGGCATTAAGGCTGCGGTCAGGATTGGCAAGATAATTTGATAGCTTCATCTTCCACGAAACATGGGCCTTGATTGCTTCGTCGATGCTCATTTTCCCCTCCAGTTAGCGATCGAGTGGAGGAAGACTCCGGTCTCCCGCTGCTGCCTGAATCGGCGGAATAAGGCGAGACTTGAGGAGAACAGTTGGGCGGAGCCCCATCGTGGTCCTGGGAAGCACTGCCTGGCGGAGTCAACGTTCAGCGTCGCTCTGAATTGCGCCGTTACCGAGCGCCCACGCAGCGAAGCCTTCAGGCGGGTTCCTGACGTCCGCGATGTTGGCGTTGCGGATTGCGGCGATGTGCTGCCAGGCGAGGCCGCGCAGATCGGCTGATCGGAGATCGGCGTTGGTAAGGTCGGCGGCGTCAAGGTTCGCATTGGCCAGGTCGGCCCCGGTAAAGTCGGCATCGTGTAAATCCGCATGATCGAACACGGCGTGTTCGAGGTTGGCGTTGCGCAGGTTGGCGAAATGCAGGTCGGCCCAGGAGAAATCCGTGAGGTGAAGGTCGCTGTCGCGGAGGTCGGCGGCGTTGAGGTTGGCTCGCATGAGGTTGGCGTGGGGCAGTTGGAGTCCCTGAAGGAATGCCGAGGAGACGTTGACGCCGGTAAGGGAGATGTGGTCGCCATTGAGTTCCTGGAGAGCTTCGATACGGCCGCCGCTGCCGCCCTTGCCCTGGGCGGTGTTGATGACCTGCCATGCCTGGTAGTGGCGCTGTTCGACGCGCGCGCCTGATTCGCTGAACCAGAAGATGACTCCGATGAGGACGGAGAAGCTACCGAGGTATTCGAGGACTTCGAGGAAGCTCCAGTTGCTGAGGAGATACGCGAGCCACTCCCAGGCGAAATCGAAGGCGAGGATGGGAATGAGCCAGCTGTGACGGGGGCTGGATTTGCGGTCGGCCCAGGAGACGGGGCGAGTTCGCCGGTGGTGAAGGATCATGAGGGGGTCTCTTTCGGGCCATTATGGCGGGTCGCTCTTTCCGGGAAAGAGCTATGGGATAGCCGCGGAACGCGTGGCGAGGGGCAGCAGGGCTGCGCCGAGGATTCCGGCGTCGCTGAGCTGCGCCGGCGCGATGTGGGTTTTGCCGGGTTCGAAGACAGCGGGATCGCTGGGCATCGACATGCGGTAGACGTAACTGCCTTCGCGGAGGGTCGAGAACATGCGCGCTGCGAAGAGCGGCCAGGCGGCCGCGGCGCCACCGCCGATGACGTAGAGCGGGAGATCGAGCGCGTTGACGAGGTGGGCGAGCGATAGGCCGAGAGCATAGCCGACTTCTTCGAAGATGCGGAGGGCGCGCTCGTCGCCGGCGGTGGCGAGCTGGGCAATGGCGGAGGCGGTGAGGGGCGCCCGACCGTTGTCTGAGGCGGCTGGGGCGGGTAAGGCGGCGGACTGTGCGGCTTCGGGGCCGAGTCCGAGTTCATGGGCGCGGCGCACGATCGAGGTTGCGGAGGCGTACATTTCGAGGCAGCCGCGCGCCCCGCAGGGGCAGCGGGGGCCATCGGGAATGAGAGGGCCGTGTCCGGATTCTCCCGCAGCGCCGCGCATGCCGTTCCAGATGTGGCCGTCGAGGACGACGCCGCAGCCGACGCCGGTTCCAAGGGTGTACATCAGAAGCGAGTCGACGGCGTGGGCGCGGCCCGCGCCGAGGAGGCATTCGCCGTAGGCGGCGAGAGCGGAGTCGTGTCCGACGTGGACGGGATGGCCAAGGCGCTGCTCAAGTTCGGTGCGGAGGTTGAGGCCGTCGAAGCCGGTGAGATTAGGGGGATGGCGCAGGACGCCCAGGGGCAGCTCGATGGGGCCGGGACTGCCGACGCCAATGCCGAGGAGTTCGCCGCTCTGCTTGTCGATGAGCTTCCGGATTGCGGAGGCCATGTCGTCGAGGACGGCATGCGGGCCGGCCGCCAGCCGCGTGGGCAGGCCGATGTGGTCGAGCCGTTCGCCTGCTGGGGTGACGGCGGCGACGCGGAGGTTGGTGCCGCCGAGATCGACGCCTATGGAGAAGGGAGGCATGGCGATGGCGAAAACCATGATACGCGAGGAGGCCGAGTCAACTGTGAGCGAAAAGCAATTAGCGAAGAGTCGGTCAGTGAGATCCGGTGAACTAAAAGCCTGTCAACGAAGGCCTGGGCCAAGCCTCAAGCCCTGCGGCGTGTGAAATTGCAGCTAAGATAGGCGGCAGAGGGCGCGCGCGGCTTGAAATCGCATATTATGGGTGCCGTCGATGCCTTCGCTGATTCACCCACGCGGCGTTCCGCGGCATCCAATGGAATACTGATCCTGGCATTCAGCAACAACCACAACCGACAACACAAGGAGTGACGTATGCAACGCACGGCGAGCGCCGTCTGGCGCGGAGGTCTGAAGGACGGCAAGGGCACGATTTCGAGCCAGAGCGGCGTGTTGAAAGACACACAATATTCGTTTTCGACGCGGTTCGAGAGCGGGATCGGGACCAATCCCGAGGAGCTGATTGCGGCGGCGCATGCGGGGTGCTTTACGATGGCGCTGAGCGCGCAGCTAGGCAATGGGAACCTGACGCCGGAGTCGCTGGAGACGACGGCCGACGTTAAGTTTGAAAAGACCGACGATGGGTTTGGAGTCACGGCGATTCATCTGACAACGCGGGCGAAGGTGCCGGGGGCAAGCGAAGAAAGTTTCGACACGGCGGCGCAGAACGCAAAGAATGGCTGCCCCATTTCGCGGTTGTTTAAAGGGAATACGCAGATTACGCTGGACGCAAAGTTGGTGTAGGCAAGTTTGAGAGCGCCGCGAACCGCGCGGCGCCTGCTTTCCGCAGTGAAAATCATTTAGTTCCAGGAAGAACATGGAACCTGTAACGCATTTTCTGACCGGGGCGTGCCTTGGACGTTCCGGATTCAATCGAAAGACGGCTTATGCGACGCTGGCGATGACGCTGGCGGCGGAAGCCGCCGATCTCGACATTTTGTGGGGATTTCGCGGGCCGGTCGCGGAGCTCGAGCACCATCGCGGCTGGACGCATACCTTTGTGGGCGCCCCGGTGGTAGCGCTGGCGGTTGTGGGATTCGTGTGGCTGCTGCACCGCTTCCGCCGGAAAAAGCTGCCCACGGAAAGTAGCGGCGGCTTGCCGCGGGCATTGGAGCCGCGCTGGTTCCTGCTGTGGCTCTTTGCGCTGATCGCTGCTCTGAGCCATATCCTGCTGGATTACACCGTGAATTATGGGGTGCGTCCGCTCTTTCCGTTTGACCCCAGGTGGTATGCGTGGAGCATCGTCTTCATCATCGATCCCTGGATTCTGCTGGCATTATTTCTGGCCATCGCAGTGCCGGGGATCCTGGGCCTGACGGATCGCGAGATTGGGGCTCGGAAGAAGCAGTTTCGAGGCCGAGGCTGGGCAATCGCGGGGCTGGTCTTCATTGTGTTGTGGTGGGGGCTGCGGAATGCCGAGCGCGGGCGCGCGCTTGAACTGGTGAGAACAGGCAGCTATACACGGGAGCCGCTGATCCGCTCGGCGGCGGAGCCGCATATGATGGATCCGTTCCAGTGGCGCGTGATCATGGAGACCGAAGATTATTTCCAGACGGCCGAGGTGCGAACGATCGGCGATCAGGTGGTGACCGACGATTACGCCAATGTGATTTACAAGACGCCGGTGACGCCGGCAGTGGCGGCAGCGAAGCAGTCATACCTGGGGCGGGTGTATCTGGACTGGTCGAAGTGGCCCTTAACAGAAGACGTAGGAGCTGTCGCGCCGCCGGGCGCGGACATATTGCCTCAGCCGGGATGGCACACGGTGGAGTTTCAGGATTTGCGATTTGGCTACTGGCCCGCGGGGGCAGGCCACGATCCGACGCTGGGTGGATGGGTTTATGTTGGTCCGGCCGGGGAGATTGAAGGGATGTATATGCAGGGGCACGCACAAAAGTGAAACGAGCCTTGCGCACGTGCATACCAGGGCTCGGTTTGTTCGCAGGATGAAGCGCCTGGTTGATAGGACAGGAAGATTACCTTGACCGCTGGGCCTGCGGTCCCCAGAATGGAAACAGGACGATTCTGGAAATTGAGGGACGAATGGCCGCATATTTATTGATTGTTCTGGCTGTGCTGAGCCGCGTGATTCCGCATGCGTGGATGAATTTCACGGCGGTGGGCGCGGGGCTGCTGTATTTCGGGGCGCGGCGGCCGCTGCGCGAGATCGCGCTGCCGGTGTTGTCGTTGATGGCGACGGATTATTACCTGACAGTATTTGCCTACCGGTATCCGTGGCACACGAGCGCGTATTTGATTACGTGGGTCTGGTACGCGGCGGTGGTGGTGCTGGGGTGGATCCTGCTGCGGCGGCAGGTGACGGTGGCGAGGGTAATCGGCGCGACGGTGCTGGCTTCGATTTCGTTCTTCCTCGTCAGCAATTATGCGGTTTGGGTGGGGGGAACGATGTATCCGCACACGATGGCGGGGCTCGGCGCTTGCTATTTGGCCGGTCTGCCGTTTTACCGGAACGATGTGTTGTCGACGGGGCTGATTACGGGGCTGGCCTTTGGGCTCCCGATACTGGCGAAGAGGCTGGTCGAGTTGAGGGCGCATAAGCTGGCCGCGTAAACCTTGCTTGATTAGAAAAACGAGTCAGGCCGCCTCGCGTGGCCGCTGGTGTTTGTGGGGCGATTACAAGCGCTTTCGTCTTAATTTTTCCGCGTGACGCTCCTGGATAGCTGATTCGTGGTCAGTGGAAATTCGGAATCCCAAAGTCTTCAGCCTGCCGATGGTTTTGGGAAAGTCGAGCCGTCGTCGAAGGGCCGCTTCGCTGAGCACGGTCATCGTTCCTGCGATATCGATGTTTCGTTCGACTGCGGCGAGCCGTCCCTCGCGGTCGTCGATTAACAGAATGCTCCCCGGACTGAGTTGGGCAATGCTAAGTGCTTCGCGCTCTCCTGCGCCGAGGTTTGCTGGCAGGGTCAAATCAGGCGTGTGAATTCCAATCATCCGAAGCCAACCTGGGGCATTCGCGATCCAGGCTCGTACTTCAGGTGTCGAACCCGGTTGGGATAACTCCATAAATACGGCTTCCGGCGCCAGCACAGTGCCGTAGAGTTCTTCAAGAACGTCGCTGTAGCCGAGACGGACGAGGTAGTTCAGCGGGCTCGTGTCGGAAATGGCGAACATGAATCCACCTGGAGTGGATTACGCAGGGAGGGGTAGCAATCGGGCCAAACATTCCATTTAGCCGGTCTTCGTCCTCAGGTACCGATCCATCGCAGCACTGTCGTTGTCAAAATCTTCGACAGTGTAGTCACAGATATCGTACTTCTGCAGGAAGGGGTCAACTTCCAGACGGGTGGCAAAGCCGAGAATCTGGCGCACTTGCTCCATTGTGAGCCGCCGATTGCGGTAGGCCGCCGCCACGGAGTCCTCGAGCAGCAGGCGCGCGGGATCGGACCCTTTGGGCACGATGTAGCCTGCGAATTCATCCGGGATATCCACGGTGACTTGCATGAGGGAAGGTTAGCAGTGCGCGATAAGAAATCCAAACGGGAATTTTAATAATAAGGGGCCGGCCACCCATGATAGCCGGCCTTTGATGCCTGGAGCCGTTTACTGTGCTGCGAGCTGGCGGAGAACATATTGGAGAATCCCCCCATGTTCGTAGTAGAGGATCTCCTGCGGTGTGTCGATGCGGACCCTGGCCGTGAAGGTTGTGGTCTTGCCGCCAGGCTCGGTAGCGCGGACATCCACCGTGTGGCCGGTGGCGAATTTTGATTCGAGGCGCGGCTTAAGTCCCAGGATGTCGTAGGTCTCTTCGCCGGTGAGCCCGAGGGATTCGACGGTTTGGCCTGATTCAAACTGCAGGGGCAAAATGCCCATCCCAACGAGATTCGACCGATGGATGCGCTCGAAGCTTTCGGCGATGACGGCGCGGACGCCCAGCAGGCGCGGACCTTTCGCGGCCCAGTCGCGGGAGGAACCAGAACCGTATTCCTTTCCGGCAAGAATGATGAGGGGCGTTCCGCGCTCGGCGTACCTGACCGAGGCGTCGTAAATGCTCATCGGCTCGCCTTCGGGCAGCAGCCGCGTGACGCCGCCTTCCGTTCCTGGCGCGAGCTTGTTGCGCAGTCTCACGTTGGCAAAGGTGCCGCGAACCATGACTTCGTGGTTGCCGCGGCGCGACCCATAGGAGTTGAAGTCGGCGGGTTTCACTCCGTGCTCGGTGAGGTATTTCCCCGCGGGGCCGTTGAGCTTGATGGAGCCGGCCGGTGAGATGTGGTCCGTAGTGACGGAGTCGCCGAGCACCGCGAGGACCCGAGCGCCGGAGATTTCCTTGACGGGAGCTGGCTGCGCCGGCATTCCATCGAAATAAGGCGCTTTGCGGATGTAAGTCGAATCCGGCTCCCACTGGTATACGTCCCCGGTGGGGAAGCTGAGCTTCCGCCAGTTCGCGTCGCCGTCGGTGACAGTCGCGTATTCCTTCGTGTAACTCTCAGAGGAAATGGCGGAGGCGATGACGCTCGCGACTTCCTGCTGGGTGGGCCAGATGTCCCGGAGGAAGACAGATTGGCCCGTGGCATCTTTGCCAAGGGCGTCCTTGTCGAAGTCGTGGTCGATGCGGCCTGCAAGGGCGTAAGCGACGACCAGCGGCGGCGACATAAGGTAGTTGGCGCGTACCTCTGAGTTGATGCGCCCTTCGAAGTTGCGATTGCCGCTCAGCACGCTGACGGCGACGAGGCTGTGATCTTCGATGGCTTTCGACACGTCTTCCGGCAGCGGGCCGGAGTTGCCGATACACGTGGTGCAGCCGTAACCGACCGTGTTGAAGCGGAGCTTGTCGAGCCATTCGGTCAACCCGGACTTGTCGTAATAGTCAGTAACGACGCGCGAACCCGGGGCGAGCGAAGTCTTCACCCACGGCGGAACGCTCAGGCCTTTCTCGACGGCCTTCTTCGCAAGCAGGCCGGCCGCGACCATCACGGATGGGTTCGACGTATTGGTGCAGCTGGTGATCGCGGCGATGACGATGGAGCCGTTGTCGAGATAAGGCTCGGGATCTACGCCGAATCTTTCTTTCACGGTGTGGGCGATGTGGCCGTTGCCGTTGCTTGATGGCTCCGGAGACGCGTGCGTAGATTGCACGTTACCGTTAGCGGATGCATGGCCGCCTTCGCCTTCCCAGCGGATGGCCTGGCGCTGGCCGACCTTGTCGGCGTTGGGGCCGAGGAGCGAGGGGAGCTGTTTTTTGAAGCTCGCTCCAGCTTCGCGGAGAAGCACGCGGTCCTGTGGGCGTTTCGGGCCGGCGACGCTGGGCTCGACCTGGCTGAGATCGAGAGCGATCGTCTGCGAGTACTCGGCTTCGGGCGAGTCTGGAGTATGGAACAGTGACTGTTCCTTGAAATACGCCTCGACCAGGGCAATTTGGTCGGCAGGGCGCCCGGTGAGGCGGAGGTAGCGCAGGGTCTCCGCGTCGACGGGAAAAAGGCCGCAGGTCGCGCCATACTCAGGCGCCATGTTGCCGATGGTGGCGCGATCCGCGAGCGGCAATTCGGCAATGCCGGGGCCGTAGAACTCGACGAATTTGCCGACGACGCCAAGCTTGCGGAGCATTTCAGTGACGGTGAGAACGAGGTCCGTGGCCGTTGCGCCTTCGCGCAGCTTGCCGGTGAGTTTGAAGCCGACGACCTGGGGAACGAGCATGGAGACGGGCTGGCCGAGCATGGCGGCTTCCGCCTCGATGCCGCCGACGCCCCAGCCGAGGACGCCCAAGCCGTTGATCATCGTGGTGTGGGAGTCGGTGCCGACGAGGGTATCGGGGTATGCCTGGGGTTTCGCGCCCGATGTCGTGAAGACCACGCGTGCCAGGTATTCAAGGTTGACTTGGTGGCAGATGCCCATGCCGGGTGGGACGGCGGAGAAATTGCGGAAGGCGGTCTGGCCCCATTTGAGAAAGGCATAGCGCTCGCGGTTGCGCTGGAATTCAAGCGCCGCGTTGAGCGAATACGCATTGCCGTTGCCGTACTCGTCGACCTGGACGGAATGGTCGATGACAAGCTCGGCAGGCTGGAGAGGGTTGATCTTTTGCGGGTCGCCACCGAGAAGCTTCATCGCATCGCGCATCGCGGCGAGGTCAACCACGGCGGGTACGCCGGTGAAGTCCTGCATGAGGACGCGCGCTGGCATCCAGGAGATTTCGCGCGACGGTTCGGCTTTGGGCTCCCATTTTGCAAGGAACTCAATGTCGTCCGCGGTGACAGATTTGCCGTCCTCATAGCGGAGTAGGTTCTCGAGAAGAATGCGGAGGCTGAAGGGGAGGCGATGGAGATGGATGCCGCGGCTTTCGAGTGCGCTGAGGCGGAAGATTTCGTAAGTCTTGCCGCCGGATTTCAGTTCGGACTGGCTGCCGAAGGTGTTCATATGCGTTTCCTTTCACGGTGACGGGCGCAGGGGCTTCGCTCTCGCCCTGTTTAACGGGCGGAGCGGAATGAGGAGCGGCCAATCAGGCTGAAATGCGTCGTCCTCTGTCGGGACGCCCACGCCGGAAGCGGCGGAGCAGCGGGGCAAACGAGATCGCGGAATCGACGATCATCGCTTCCTATTCTAAAACCATTTTGCGGTGAGTTTTGAAAACCGGTTACAGGAGGGCCTCGTGGGCCGATTGTCTGGAGGTTCAGTCTGCTCCGAATATGAACATTTCTTAACATCCTGACGTTAACTATGGTTTACAAACAGAGACCAGCCACGTAGACTCGGAATATTGCAGCCTCCGGTCCGGCCTCTGTGGAAGTCCGGACGCAAAAGTTGAGGCGGGCATCATTTTTTTCAGGGGAAGCCAACGGGATGGGTGCGGGCGCACAATCCGGGCGGGAACTGCGTGCTTTGACGGCGGTGGAAGACGAAGTGGTCGTCACGCACGAGGACGTCGATCGTGCGCATGACCGCGCGCGCGTGACGGCTGCGCGCGGCGGGCGTGGCCTGCGCAAGCGCGCCTGGTTGCTGTGGCTGCTCATCGGGCCCGGGATTCTGGTGATGCTCGGGGAAAACGACGGCCCCAGCATGCTGAGCTACGCCGCGACTGGCGCGAAGTTCGGGGTGGGATTCTTCCTTCCGTTTGTGGTGCTGACGTTCGGCATGGCGCTGGTCGTTCAGGAAATGACGGTGCGCCTGGGCGCGGCGACGCATCGCGGTCACGCGGAGCTGATCTTCGAGCGCTTCGGGCCTTTCTGGGGCTGGTTTTCCATGATCGACCTCGGAATCGGCAATTTCCTGACGCTGATTACGGAGTTCATTGCGATTCGCGCCGGGCTGGGATTCTTCGGTGTGCCCCCGTGGGCCGCGGTCCTGGTCGCGCTGGCCGTGCTGTTTTCAGCGTTGCTGAGCCATCGCTACTGGACGTGGGAGCGGGTGGTCCTCGCGGCCGCGGCCTTCAATTTGATCTTTGTGCCCGTGGCGCTGATGGCCCATCCCCACTGGGGCGCGGTAGGGCATGCGTTTCTCACCTGGAAGCCGATGCCGGGTTTCAACCGGGATACGGTGCTGATTGTGCTCTCGGATATAGGAGCGACGGTGACGCCGTGGATGCTGTTCTTCCAGCAGAGCGCCACGGTGGACAAGGGGCTGACGACGAAAGATATTCGCTTCGGCCGCATCGATACGTTTCTGGGAGCCGCGCTGGCAGCGGCTGCAGCGGTGGGCGCGATCCTGGCGACCGCTCCGCTGTTCGGGCGCATCAGCGCGGAAAACTTCGAGGCGGCACAGTTCGCGCAGGCGCTGGTGCCGGTGATTGGGCGATTCGGCGCGGCCCTCTTTGCGCTGGGGATGGTGGAGGCGGGAATCGTGGCGTCGATCACGATTTCAACTTCCTCGGCCTACGCGTTTGGCGAGGTGGCGCAGCGGCCGCATAGTTTGAACCTGCCGGTGAATCAGGGCAAGTCGTTTTACGCGGTTCTGGGATTGTGCGCTGCCGCGGCTGCCGGGATTGTGCTGATTCCGGGGCTGCCGCTGGTATTTGTGGTGCTGGTGGTGAACGTAGTGGCCGTGCTGGCGATGCCGCCCGCGCTGGTGTTCCTGTATCTGCTGGTCAACGACAAAGAGATTATGGAAGGGGTGAAGAGCCCCGCGTGGATGAATATGCTGGCCGCGGCGGTGGTGGTGTTGTTGACGGCCGCAGGCATTCTGTACGGACTGAGCGTGGTGGCACCGGGTGCGCTGGAGTGGATGGGGCGGTTGTAGGAGGCGATGTTGGGGGACGAGCACCGAAAGGACGACGTGCGGGGAAGCGGGCAGCAGGCCGAGCACTTTGGCGCGGCTGACACCAGCTTTGTGTTGTCGAACCTCGAGCCGGACCAGCTCGCGCTGGCGAAGAAGGTGCCGGTGGCGCGGCGGCGGCTGCGCGGCTGGCAACTGATGCTGGTGTGGTCGCTGCGTGTGTATCTGGTCTTCATGATGGTGGTGGTGTTCTGGCAGGCCTGGCTGGCGGTACGGTGAGGACAAGATGCAGTTGTCAGTCTCCAGTTCCCGGTTCTCAGGCCCCTTTTTGCCGTCTCCAGCCCGTAAGAGAGCAAGGTTTGGTGCCTAGGGCAGCGCTGCGGTAGGCTCGGGTGGGGCAATCGAACCATGAAAGTGCTCGTAATTGGTGGTGGTGGTCGGGAGCATGCGCTGTGCTCGGCGATCCGCCGTTCTGCACGCGTGAGCGGCGTGGTGTGCGCGCCTGGCAATGGCGGCATCGCTTCCGTGGCCCGGTGCGTGGCGGTCGATCAGAAGGACCTGAGCGATCTGCTGCGTGTGGTCGAGAGTGAGCACCCTGATCTGACTGTCGTGGGGCCGGAGCTGCCGCTTTCGCTGGGGTTGGTGGATGCGATGCAAGCCCGGGGGTTGGCGGTTTTCGGACCCACGCGGGAAGCGGCGCTGCTCGAGACCAGCAAGGCGCACGCCAAGCGGTTCATGCAGCGCCACACAATTCCGACGGCGGCTTATGCAGTGTGCGAGTCGCGGCAGGAGGCGCAGGAGGCGCTCGAGATGTTTCACCTGCCCGTGGTGATCAAGGCGGATGGCCTCGCCAGCGGCAAGGGGGTGCTGATCTGCGAGGACAAAGATGCGGCGGAGCAGGCGATCGCCGATTTGTTCAGCGGTCAGCTGCTGGGGTCGGCAGAGAAGACGGTCGTTATCGAAGAGCACCTGACCGGCGAGGAGCTGTCGTTCCTGGTGCTGAGTGATGGGAAGCACGCGACGCCGCTGGTTCCTGCGCAGGATCATAAGCGGATCGGCGAAGGCGATACGGGGCCGAACACTGGCGGCATGGGCGCGTACTCGACGGACACGATGCTCGACGCGCAAATGACCGAGTGGATCCTGCACCACATTGCGCAGAAGGCCATTGACGGCATGGCGGCGGAGGAGACTCCGTTTGTGGGCGTGCTGTACTGCGGGCTGATGATGACGGCGAAGGGCCCGATGGTGCTGGAGTTCAACGCGCGGTTTGGCGATCCGGAGACGCAGGCGATCCTGCCGCGGTTGGAGAGCGATCTTGTGGAGGCGCTGGAGGCGTGCGTCGAGGGCAGGCTGATTGAGGCGGAGTTTCGCTGGAAGCCGGGAGCTTCGGTGTGCGTGGTTGCGGCTTCGGCGGGATATCCGGGGATTTATGACGTGGGGCTGCCGATTGCGGGGCTTGAGGAGGCTGCGCGTTTGCCCGGGGTCGAGATTTTTCATGCGGGGACGACGCTCGATGGGGGCGTGTACCACACCAGTGGCGGGCGGGTGCTGGGAGTGACTGCAACGGGCGACACGCTCGATGAGGCGCTGGGATGGGCTTACGAGGCAATGGGGCGGATTTCGTTTGAAGGGATGGTTTATCGGCGGGATATTGGGCGGCGGGCGCTGGAACGCTGAGCGCCGAGCACTGGGGCACCGGGCAGGTCATGACAGGCCCCCCCCCACGCCTCTTTCGAGTGTTGCTGGGCTCCAGGTATTTGATTTTGCTGGGGCGGGATTCTTTTGGCGGCGCGTATCCATATCATTCCTCGATTCTTTTGGCCTTCTATTTTGTTATGAAATGCGTAGCTTTCCCTTATAAAAGGCTGTCAATTATGTATTTGAAAATGCGATAGAAGCTATCAACGAATGTCATTCCAGGATACTTATGCGGGGCCGGCGGTGATTAGCCGGCCCTTCGCATTTCCCGAAGCAGCGGATTAACTGGCGGCGGGAGCAGTGGTGGACGTCTTGCCTTCGAGGATGGCAATGGCCTGCTCGACTACGGGGGCGAGCTTCTTGAAGTCGTCGATGAGGGTGAGGAAGTCGGCGTAGACTTTCGAGTCGGCGGCGAAGTTGAGACCGTCGGTAGTAATGGCGCCTTCGGAGGCGGCGATGAGGGCCTCAACGTCGGCGACCACGGTGGCGAGCCCGGCGATGAAGGGCTTCTCCAGGGGCTTTTCGGACTTCAGGATGGATTCGACCCGGATGGCCAGGCCGACGATGGTCTTAACGGTTCCGGCGAACCATTTGCCGAAGTCAGCAATTTTGACGCCCAGCTTCTGAAAGATGTTCATAGTCGTTCTTTGGTCCTTTGCACGTGCAGGATGAGGGCACAAAAGGAAAGGCCCGCCGGTTAGGCAGGCCTTCTTTTTGAGAAATCCCCTCTATTTTCAGAATAACAGTTACAGCGATAAAAACTGCCAACTTTGTTTGAGTTAGGCAGGGGATAAGTTGCGTGTAATGAGTGGTCATTACTGTGGTTTTCGGGGCTGGGGCTTGACAGATTTTCCACATTTTGGGTTTTTGGGGAAAGCTGAGCCTGAGTCGAAAGAGGGCTCTCCGTCGCTGAGCGTTTCAGAATAGTGCGCGGCGTAAACCTGGCCGGGTTGAGGGCGATAAAAACACCGGTGGCTTTCGAGCCTCACCTGGCGGCCAGCTCAAAATCCTCGAACTCCGCGCCCGCGCCGAGCAAGCCCTCGGCCCGAAGTTCGACCTCCGCGCCTTCCACGATCAGGTCGTCGACTCCGGCGCCCTGCCCCTCAACGTCCTCGACTCCAGAATCACTGCCTGGATCGCAACCCAGCAGGCGGCCCACTGATCGCAGGACGGCGTGCTATTCGTACCGCAGCGCCACTGCCGGATCCACCCGCATAGCACGCGATGCCGGCAAAAGACACGCCGCCATGCCTATGGCGGCCAGCAACACAGGAACCACCACAAACGTCACTGGATCGAGCGCTCTCACCCCATAGAGCATGCTCGCCAGCAACCTGGTCACCATCGCAGCCGATGCCAGGCCCAGCGCCGATCCCAGCACCACCATCACCAGCCCGCGGCGCAGAAACAGCCCCAGCACATTGCTCCGCTGCGCCCCCAGTGCTGCGCGCACGCCAATCTCCCGCGTCCGCCGCGTGACTTCGTACGAAAGCAATCCGTACAGCCCAATGCACGCCAACCCCAGCCCCAGCCCGGCAAACACTCCCAGCAGCCGCGCCAGCAGACGCTGATTGAACAGCAGCCGGTCAATCGTCTCCGACTGACTCTGCACCCGCATCACCGGTACGTTCTCATCCAGGTCACGCACCGTTTTGCGCACCGCCGGAATCAATGCCGAGGGCGCCATTGCGGTGCGCAACGCGAACGCCGCTCCACCCTCAGCGAGCGGAACATAGGCCGTTGGCGCATCCTCATCCGTGAGCGAGTCGTACTTCGCGTCCCGCGCCACGCCCACGATCGCCCACTGCGTCGCCTTCTTGTCATCGGATCCAAAATGGAGTCCGATCGGATCGCGCCCCTCCAGGAATTTCCGCACAAACGCCTGATTGACCACCGCCACCGGAGGTCCGCCCCGTATGTCCGCGGCTCCCAGCGAACGTCCTCGCATCACGGGCATCCGCATTGTCTCGAAGTATCGCGGACCCACCCTCAGCATCTGCAACTCTTCCGTCTGCTTGCTGGTCTGGCCTTCGACCTTTACGTCCTGCGTCCAAATATTGCCGTCCAGCAGCGCGTCCGATGAATAACTCGCCGACACCACCCCCGGCAGCGCAGCCAGACGGCTTTGCAGGTTGTCGTACAAGTCCAGCGCCCGCGCCTTGTCATATCCAGCCAGCATTGGATCGATCCACAACAGCAGAATATTCCGCGTGTCGAACCCCGCATCCACGCTCCGCAGCTTGCCCAGCGTACGCAACAACAATCCCGCGCCCGTCAGCATGACGATCGACAGCGCCACCTGTACCACCACCAGAGCACTCCCCAGACCCGGCCAGCGCCGTCTTCCGGCATGCGTAGTCAGCGGCACACCGCCCGCCGTCCCCCTGCTGAACTCCGCCGCCGCCCGCGTCCGCGCTCCGCGCAGCGCCGGAGCCAGCCCGAAACCAATCCCCGTCACCAGCGCCACGCCGATCGTAAACAACAGGACGTGCGCATCCGGCCGCACATCGATCACGAGCGGCTGATACCAGTTCGCCGAAGTGAATGCCGCCAGCACGCTCGCTCCCGCATACGCCACCAGTGCCCCCAGCGCCGCACCCGCCAGCGACAACAGCATGCTCTCCGTCAGCACCTGTTGGATCACTCGCCGCCGGCTCGCTCCCAGCGCCAGACGCACGGCCATCTCTCGCTCCCGCAACGTCGAGCGCGCCAGCATCAAACCCGCCACATTGGCGCACGCAATCAGCAGCACCATCCCTACCGCCAGCATCAGCAACCGCAACGGCTCGCTCAGGAAGCCGCGAAATCCCATCAACCCCTTCTGCGCCGGGATCAGCATCAGCCGCGGATCGTCCCCCGCCTTCCAGGCCGGCTTTGCCCCATGCAACACCGCATTGCGGAACATCGGATTGATCGCCGCCTCTGCCTGCGTCCTCTTTACTCCCGGACCGAGTCTCCCCAGCACCGTCAGCCACCACCCAGCGTTCTGATCGCCGCCCCATCGCAATCCCAGCGCCTTACCCTGCGCCAGCGTCAGATACAAATCCGCAGGCTTCCCCGGCGTCAGCCGCGTGAACTCTCGATCAGCCACGCCCACGATCGTGAAGACCACGTTGTTCAGTCGAATCGTCCTGCCCACCACCCCGGGCGCTCCACCGAAAGCGCTCTGCCAGTACCCATAATCCAGAACCGCGACCGCCGTCGCCCCCGGCTGATCATCCGCCAGAGCCAGAGTCCGCCCCACTGCGGCCGGAACGCCCAGCGTCTCGAAATAGCTTGCCGAAACCAGCTCCCCGTGAGCGATCGTGGCCTGCCCGTTTCCAGCCACATCGAGTTCGGCCGGCCCCGCAAATGCCGTCGCAGCCGCAAACACTTCCCTCCGATCCTCCATCTCCTGGAACGTCGTATAAGGCAGCGAGCATGCGCTGGCCTCTGCGCCATCACCCCGCATCTTGCAATCGCCAAAGCTGGCCATCCCTGGGCTCTCCGGCCACTTATGCGCCGACCACCGCAGCACCACCAGCTCCTCCGGATGCTTCACCGGGATCGACTGCAACAGAACCGCATTCACCAGGCTGAAAATCGCCGTATTCGCACCGATCCCCAGCGCAAGCGTCAGAACCACCACCGTAGTGAATCCTGGCGACTTTCGCAGCATCCGCAGCGCGAACCGAAAATCCTGCCATATCGTCTGAACACCCGTGCCCGCCCGTGTGTCTCGCACCCGCTGTTTCACCTGCTCGGTCCCGCCAAACTCGGCCAGCGCCGTCCGCCGCGCCTCTTGCGGCGCCATCCCCGCGGCAATCCGTTCCTCGGCCACCGTGTCCACCCACGCACGCACCTCCGCGTCCAGTTCCGCCTCCGCCCGTTCTCGGTGGAACAGGTTACGAACCGCCGCCCTCATCCACGACAGCACTCTCATCGCGGCCTCCTCATGCCTCCAGGGCGCTGGCCATCGCCTCGGCGATCGTCATCCACTGCTTCGTCTCAATCCCCACCTGCCGCGCGCCCACCTTCGTGCGCCGGTAATACTTTGCCCGCCGGTTGTTCTCCGATTCGCCCCAGAAAGACGCCAGCCACCCCGCCTCCTCCATCCGATGCAGCGCCGGAAACAGCGAACCCGGTTTCACCTGAAACGTCCCCCGCGTGATCTGCTCGATCCTTCGGGAAACCCCCAACCCATGCATTTCGCCATCGCCAATCGCTTTCAGGATCAGCAGGTCCAGCGTTCCCTGCAGCAAATTTGTCTGATTCTTTCCCATGCGCCTCCGCCCTATCGAATGCCTGTATGAACCACTATTCTCTCCCTCCTGCAGAATGTCAATAGGAACATTTTTGGCCAGCCTTTCGCTCGCTATTCCGCTGGCCTCTCGCTGGCCGTCCTCGACGCCGGAATCGCAGCCAGGATCAAAACCCAGCTCCCTCCAAAAAATCCTCCGAATCCTCAGCCATCCCCGCCACCCTATCGAACCCCACACTTCATTCGCCTGTTATCCTGTCCTTTGCCCTGAGTTACTGAATTTCCACCCCCCCGCCCACACCGCGCCCCAACCGCCTGCCTGCGCCACACGAGCGGAACGGCACCCTCACCAGGACCCCTGACCCACACCATGGCCGACGCAAAATTACAAATCATCCCCCTGGGCGGACTCGGCGAGTTCGGCATGAACTGCCTCGCCCTTCGCTATAAAGACGACATCATCGTCATCGATGCCGGACTCATGTTTCCCGAGTCCGAGCTCCTCGGCGTCGACATCGTCGTCCCCGACATCTCCTACCTCGTCGAGAACAAGCAGCACGTCCGCGCCATCATCCTCACCCACGGGCACGAAGATCACATCGGCGGCCTTCCATGGATACTCTCCGAGCTCAACGTCCCCGTCTACGGCACCGAGTTCACACTCGCTTATGTTGAAGGCAAGCTCGACGAGCACGCCCTGCTCGACGACGCCGAGCTCATCGAAATCGCCCCCGGGAGCAAATTCACCCTCGGCGCTTTCACCATCGAACCCATCCGCGTCACCCACTCCCTGGTCGATTGCGTCGCCCTCGCCATAGAAACCCCCGTCGGCATCGTGGTCCACACCGGCGACTTCAAAATTGATTTATCGCCGCCCGACGGCAAGGCCTTCGACCTCCACCGCTTCGCCGAATACGGCAAGCGGGGCGTCCTCGCCCTCCTGCAGGACTCCACCAACGTCGACCGCCCCGGTTACACACCCAGCGAGTGGGCCGTCAAACCGCGCCTCGACGAAATTTTCTCCCGCACCAAAAAGAAGCTCTTCTTCAGCTGCTTCTCTTCCTCCATCTACCGCATCCGCATCGCCACCGAGCTCGCCCGCCTCCATGGCCGCAAAGTCGCCATCGTCGGCCGCTCGATGCTCGAATCCTCTGAGATTGCCCAGGACCTCGGATACCTCGATCTGCCCGCCTCGCTTGTCATCCATCCCGGGCAGATCAACGACTATCCGCCTGAGCAGATCATGATCCTCATCAGCGGCACGCAGGGGGAGCCGATGAGCGCGCTCAGCCGGGCCGCCGTCGACAATCACAAGCACGCGCGCATCGCCGCCGGCGACACCGTCGTCCTCAGCTCCCGCGTCATTCCCGGCAACGAGAAAAGCATCTTCCGCGTCATCGACCACCTCTGCCGCCGCGACGCCGACGTTATCTACGACGATGGCGCCGCCGGTCTCATCCACGTCAGCGGCCACGCCAGCCAGGAAGAGCAGCGCCTGATGATTAACCTGCTCCGTCCGAAATTCTTCATCCCCGTCCACGGCGACTACCGCCATCTGAAAAAGCATGCGGAAGTCGCCCAGCGCCTCGGTGTCGTCGATCTCGCCCTGGTCCTCGAAAACGGCGAGATCCTCGAACTCGATCGCAACGATGCACGCAAGAACGGCAAAGTCACCGCCGGCCGCGTTTGCATCGACTCCGGCTCCGCTACCGACGTGGTCGAAGACCTCGTTATCCGCGATCGCCGCCATCTCTCCGAAGACGGCTTCGTCCTGCCCATCCTCACCATCAACAAATTAAGCGGCAAGGTCGAACGCCAGCCCGAGCTCGTGAGCCGCGGCTTCGTCGGCGCCGAGCCCGGCCTGATGGAAGGCGCGCGCCAGGTCGTCACCCAGACGCTCGATTCATCCAGCGCCGAAGAAAAAGCAGACTACGGCGTCATCAAGGAAAAAATCCGCATCGACCTCAAGCGCTACATCCAGAAAAACACGAGCAGGCGGCCATTGATTATGCCCGTGATTCTGGAAATCTGAGGCAGAAGCCCAACAGCTCCCATAACCCGAGTTTCAGGCGCAAATGAAATTACCGCTATCTGATCAAACTGCTCGAAGGGGACGGCTGGCTGCACGTTCGATCCAGCGGCAGTCATCGGGTTTACCGCCATGCCCATAAAGAAGGAATCGTTGTGGTTCCGGTCCATTCAACTGGGCACGATGTTCCAAAGGGTTTGCTCTCTGCAATAATGAAGCAGGCAGGAATCAGGCGATGACTAACAGCTATCTCGTCATCTACGAGCGCGGCGACGACGGCACCATCAGCGCCTATGCGCCCGAGCTGCAACCGGGAGCCGTCGTTTCCACCGGTCGCGATTACGACGAAGCGCGCAGCATGATCGCCGAAGCCATTGCCCTCTACCTTGAAGAAATGCGCAACAGCGGCCAGTCCATTTCTCCCTCTCCTGTTCGTTACGAAGTCGTGGAAATAGCCGGCTAAGGATGGCCGGAAATTCTTCCAGGATTCCCAGCCATCCTTCCATTCCACAAGCTTTCATCGGCTGCTCATCATGTTGGCCTGGAATCCAGGACCGGGCACGATTCCCCCCTTCGCGCCGATCAGCGCCATTATTCCTCCTCCGAAGCCCTCGCCCCACAAAGCGCATCCAATAATCGAGGTATTGAATGCGCAAAGCCGCTTTTTCTCCTGCTCCGTCGACGCCCGAACAACGTCCGTCCCTCGACACCTGGCTCGACCTCGAGCACCTCGCCTCTCTCGAAATCTCCTCCGAAGATCCAGCCCATCCCTTTGAGGACGCCCTCCGCGGCGAAGAAACAGAAGGCTGGAAGGCCGCCGATCCTGGCCCGCAAACCATCCGGCTCACCTTCGACGAGCCTCGGCCCATCCGCCGCATCCGTCTCGAATTTCGCGAGCCAACCCAGGAACGCTCCCAGGAATTCAGCCTCGCCGCCGTCGTGGCTCAGGAGAAGCGCGAACTCCTCCGGCAGCAGTGGAGCTTCACCCCCAACGGCTCCACCGTCGAAGTCGAAGACTACACAATCAATCTTTCCAACGTCTCGATGATCGAGCTAACCATCGATCCCGGCCGCCACGACAAGCAGGCGTATGCCTCGCTCCAGTCGATCGCCATCGCCTGACCCCTCGCTCTCGGCTGCTCAGCTCCAACGCTGCATTTCTTCAGGCTTCGGCATGGTGTCATCTTCCCCCGTCACCACTGTCCCCTGGTGAAATAGAATCCGCCACCCATCAACCGCTTTCTCCCAGATCGTCACGCGCCGCGTAATCCGCCCCGCCTGATCGAGCGTGTAAGTCAGCAGGTAAGTCGCCGCTCCCACCTGGCGTAAGCCGAATTCACTACACACCCAGCCCGCAGCTGCGGCATCCACCGGCGCCTTCTCCGCCAGCAACTTCATGATGAAAGCCCGGCTATACCGCCGCCCCGAAGCACCCACCTCCCAGTACTCGGGAGCGACCACGCGCTCGCGCTCTTCTGCTGTCATCCCAAACGCCTGCGTATGAAAGATGGGCTCCCGAAGCCGCAATTCCCTGAGCACCGGCAGCAACGCCGGGTCGACCCGCGCAAAAACCGAATCGCTCATGCCGCAGTCTCCTTTGTCTGTGTCCTCCGGGCTCCGGTGGTGTGAGCGTTTCTCTCCGGCCCTTGTTCGCTGTTGCCTTTTGCCCACTGCCTGCTTTACTTTGAACGCAGCGCGAAGGGCGCATCCAGTCCGCGGAAAGGGCCGTGCCCACCTTAGCAATTCCACAATTCAGCGAACCTTCTTTCAGCCTGACCTCATGCGGACATCCCAGGCGCACCCGCTTCTGCGGAAAGTGAAAGGAGCTTCGTATGCCCGAAATCCCCGATCGCCCCAGCCTCGAACAATACAAGAAGCAAGCCAAAGACTTACTCCGTGCCTGCGTCCAGCGCAAACCGGCCGCGCTCGAGCGCATGCAGCGCCACCCGCGTTTCCGCAACCTCAACCCCGACCAGCTCCCCGCCCAGTTCCCCACCATAATCCTCGCCGACGCCCAGCTCGTCCTCGCGCGCGAACACGGCTTCCCCTCCTGGCCCAGGTTTGCCGCCCACCTCGAAACCCTCCGCATCATTCGCTCCCTGGAGATTCCGTCCAGTCAGGAAGAGATCCGCGACCCCGTCTCGCTCTTCATCGAAGTCGCCGTCGTCCCCCGTCACGGCTGGCACGCTTCCGGCGCCCTCGAGCACGCCCAGCTCATCCTCGGCCGCTACCCACATGTGGCCACCGCCAATATCTACACCGCCGCGGTCCTCGCCGACGAAGCCGCTGTCCGCAACTTCCTCGCGCACGACCCCAGACTGGCCACTGCCACCGGCGGCCCGCATCAATGGAACGCCCTCACCTACCTCGCCTTCTCCCGCTATCTCCGCCTCGACCCCTCCCGTTCCGAAGCCTTCGTATCGACCGCCCGTGCGCTGCTCGACGCCGGAGCCAGCGCCAACACCGGCTGGATGGAGACAACCGACGATGACCCGCCCCACGAGTTCCTGGAATCCGTCCTTTATGCGGCAGCCGGTCTCGCGAAGCACCCGGGCCTTACCCGACTGCTGCTCGAATACGGCGCCGACCCCAACGACAATGAAACCTGCTACCACGCCCCCGAAACCTACGACAACACGGTTATGCGGATCCTCATCGAGTCCGGCCGCTGCAACGAGCGCTCCCTCGCCTGGCTCGCCGCCCGCAAAGCCGATTGGCACGACGAGAAGGGCCTGCTCCTTGCCCTCGACGGCGGCGCCAACCCTAACTACATGACCCAGTGGAAGCACACTCCCTTCCAGCATTCCATCCGCCGCGACAACGGCCTCGTCATGATCGAAATGTTCCTCGACCACGGCGCAGACCCGTATGTGTGCAACGCCGACGGCCGCAACGCCTTCCAGATGGCCGCATACCACGGACGGGCCGACATCCTCACCGCCCTTGAACAGCGCGGCTTTGCCGCGAACTTCGAAGGCCCCACGCCCGACCTTGACCAGCTCGTGGCAGCCTGCGCCCAGGCGGACTCATCCCAAGCCCGAACGCTCACCGCCGCCAACCCCGATCTGCAATTAAAACTGTTACAAATAGGAGGCTCTCTCCTCGCCCGCTTCGCCGGAGTCGGCAACCTCGAAGGCGTCCGCACCCTCCTCGACCTCGGGATCGCACCCGACGCCCTCTGGCCCGAAGGCGATCCCTACTTCGAAATGACCCGTAACTCCACCGCTCTGCAGAACGCTGCCTGGCGCGCACGACACGAAATCGTCCGCGAACTCATCGCCCGCGGCGCTAACGTCAACGCCACCGACCTTCGCGGCCGCACCGCACTTCAGCTGGCCGTCAAAGCCTGCACCGATTCCTACTGGAAGGCCCGCCGCCAACCCGACTCCGTTGCCGCCCTCCTCGCCGCCGGGGCAACAACGCACGGTATCAACCTCCCCACCGGCTACGACGCCATCGACGAGCTACTCCTCAAGGGAGACGCGGTGCCCCATGCAAGGCCGCAGTTGGCTTGAGCGGGTAACCCTGACTATCATTCCGGCAGACGTGACAAAGGACCTGATGACACTCCCATATTTCATGACTCAGCTTGCAACGACACTCCTGATCGCCCTCGTCACTGCGGCAGCTCAAGCCCAGCAACCCCGCCCCACTCCACCCACCCGCGACCCCCACACCCCAGGCTACGTCCGCGCCGCCGAACTCCCCGACGGGACCGTCCCACCCGCCAACAAAGACGGCAACTTTATCCTGGGACCCACGCACCCCCAGGCGCCCGAGATGACCCCTAACCCCGCCGTCCCCCAGGGCGCCGTCACCGAACTCACCATGACCTCCGCCGACAGCAAACTCTACCCCGGCATCGCCCGCGACCCGGGCACCTTCGTCTCCGCCGATGCTGACCATCCCGAGCGTCCCATCGTCACCACCTCGCATCCGCATCCATGGACCCGCACCGTCACCGTCTACGTGCCCGCACAATACAAGCCCGGCGCCGCGGCCCCTTTCATCGTCGGAGCCGACGGTCCCGATCGCTCCCTCTTCACCGCACTCGATAACTTAATCGCCGAACACAAGGTCCCCGTCATGATCGCCATCTCCATCCAGAACGGCGGCGGCGACGCGCAAGGCTCCGAGCGCGGCCTCGAATATGACACTATGTCCGGCCGCTACGCCGAGTGGGTCGAGTCCGAAGTTCTTCCCCTCGTCGAATCCAAATGCAACGTCACGCTAACCAAAGATCCCAACGGCCGCGCAGCCATGGGCGGCTCCTCCGGCGGAGCCGTCTCGCTCATCATGGCCTGGTATCATCCCGAGTGGTACCAACGCGTTCTCGCCTACTCTGGCACGTGGATCAACCAGCAGTGGCCCTGGAATCCGGCCACTCCCCACGGCGCATGGGGCTTCGTCGACGACTTAGTCCCTAACTCCCCGCGCAAACCTATCCGTATCTGGATGGAAGTAGGCGACCGCGACCTCTACAACGCCAACGCCATGCGCGATAACATGCACGACTGGGTTGTGGCGAACGAAAAGATGGCCGCCGCCCTAGCCGCAAAGCATTACCACTACCAATTCCTCTTCGCAAAAAACGCCGGCCACGTAGACCACGCCACCAAACTCCAAACCCTCCCCGAAGCCCTCGAGTACCTCTGGCAGGGCTATCGGGAGAAGTGATTCGCGTCGCGACAGTCCAGGACCCCTGGGGTATCCGATGGGATGTTAGAGAAGGTGAAGCTTCCGGGGGTGGGTCGGCTATTTACTGTGGAGGAAGGGAAGGGCGTGATCCGGCAATGAAAAAGACATCCCCAGTAAGGAAGAATGCAGGCCCATTGGGATCGCGTCTGCAGGAATTCGACCCTTCGGCCCTGCGTGACGCCTCCGCACAGCTTGATGAATTTCTGGACAAATTTACTCCCGAGGTAGCCGCTCAGGCGCGAGACGCCCTGCGTAAAATGCGAGCACGGCTCCCTGGCGCCGTCGAGCTTGTCTACGACAACTACAACGCACTCGCTATCGGATTCAGCCCCACCGAACGCACCTCCGAAGCCATCTTCTCCATCGCTCTGTTTCCCCGCTGGGTGAGCCTCTTTTTCCTGATGAAGGGCACACGCCTGCGCGACCCCGGCGGCTACCTTGAAGGAAGCGGCAAACAGGTCCGCCACATCAAGCTGAGAAGCCCGGTCATGATCGACGACCCCGCCGTCCAGGAACTCATCGCTCAGGCCCTCGAACTCTCCGAGAAAAAAATCGATGCCGGCCAGCCGCGCCGCCTGATTATCAAATCCATTTCAGCGAAGCAGCGGCCCCGGCGGCCGGGGAAAAATCAGAATTAACGAGAGCTCTGCTTTACGCGCTCGCTCTTCCTGATCACCAGCTTCAATCCCGACCAAACCGCATCCACCGCGCACACCTTAATGTCGACCAATCCCAGCGGCAGGCAAATCTCCCGGATAACATCTTCGGTCACATCGGTCGCTATCCCGGAGGATTTCTTCGGCCACGAAACCCAGATCACGCCATCTGAAGCCAGCAGTCCGCGCAGCCGTTCCAGGTGCTCCGCGAGATCCACCTTCCGCGTGACGAATACATGTGCCATTTCGAGACCCGGTCGCGGAGCCTTCACCAACACAGGCGAGAGGCCACCCTCCGCGATCTCTTCCGCCACGCTGGCCGGCATCTTCGACCGCCAGGTGACCTGACCATCCTTCACGCCCAGCTTCTTTGCCAACGGAGTGCCGGAATATCCTGCGGGCTGCCGAACCGCCGCCGGAGCTCTCATTGCTGCCTCGGTTCTGGATTTGCCGCGCTCCACCATCGCCGCCCTCATACCTGCGAATAAGCCGTCGGGTTCAGCACCAGATTCGTAATCTTTACCACGAGCTGCTCGTAGTTGAATCGCGGATCGGCCTGCAGCTTCTTCCATCCGGCATCGGCCCGGAACGCGTCCCACATGGCATTCATCTGTCCCAGATCGGGGAAGCTCAGCATGTAGGTCAACTGCGGCAGCCGCTCCCCAATCAGCGCATCGCCGAAGAACACCCTCCAGAATCCGGCCCTCTGGAAGGACTCGAATTCTCCCGCGTGGAACATCTCCACCTTCCGCACATGGTCGCGATCGCTCGCGCTCTCATACGAACGCAGCTGAAAAACCCGCTTCCCCTTCGTCGCCGTAACCGGAGGCACCGTCAATTGCGGCCATCCCGCAAACGCGATCAGCAACGTGCTCTCCACCCGCTCAAACGCCGGCGTCGTCTGCGGAGCATCCCAGAATCCCTCCGCCGCCGACAAAAACGTGGCATCCTCGCGCAACCGCAATCCCGCTCCCACCAGCGTCTCCAACTCCGTCGACGGCAGCAGCAGATACAACGTTGGCGTCTCCGGCCCAATGTCCACCATGAACGCGCCCACCGGCCCAATTCCCATCCGGTTCAGAGCCGGAATCAGCGCCCCGGACAAATACTTCTCCGTTACCTCCACCTGCGAATCCCGCCTTAGCAGATACTTCCGCAGTTCGTAATATTGCCGCCCCTTGATTTCACCGCGCGGCCCAGCCACCATCGAGCCCGACTGCGCGTTCGCCGCATGCTCGGTGAAAGCCAAAGCGGACGCCGCCAGCCCCGCACGAATCACTTGTCTTCGATCCATCGTTGCCCCTCACATTCCCACGCAAATTCGCGAGGCTTCCTTCATGATCTTGAATCGGCCTTCAAACGCAGCTTTAAGCGCTTTCGTCGCAGGACGAGGATATAGGCGGCCATCCCGACCATCATCAATATCGGTCCCTCCGTCAATGCCGCGCTCCTCGCAGCCACCTCTGCAAAATTGTCCGCATTGTTTGTCTGGGGATCGTTTGGGTCGTAGTATACGAGAACGGATTCCCCAATTCTGTAACTGATCCTCCCGGGGATCACCCAGCCAAAATAGTTGTGTTTATTAACGGTGAATTGGTAACCGTAGCGATCATGATTCGGCGGATCGTGGACATTGATGACAGCTTCCGTTGTACGCTGCCTGAGTGCAATTGCACTATCCACCTTCGACTCGTAGAAGAGCCAGAAAACGATCAATCCGGGTAATAACAATGCCAGCAGGTTCCACAGTGACGGTGGCCTTCTCCGATATTCGGGATCGAACCAAAGCATTGGGCTTTTCATGGGTGCGGGCTACCCCTCACTGCGTTTCGAATCTACGAAAGAAGCTACTCTCCAGATAATGCGGAGTAGCTGGATCGTTCGCTACCTCGCGCACGAGATCCGCAAAGAAAGAATTAAACTGCGCCGCCGCCACCAAATCCACCGGCTGACTCAAATCGTCCTGCGTCGAGTGATACCGATCGCGCAGCCAGTCGCGCCACATGTGATACTCCGGCGAACCAGCCTCCCATCCAAACTTCATCGCCAAAGCCGGCACGCCCGCCAGCACAAAGCTATATTGGTCCGTCCGAATAAACGAATTCCGATCCGGCTCCGGATCGCCGGCAATTACAACGCCGTGCGCTGCTCCAACGCGTCGCGCATCGTCGGCCAGCGTCGATTGCTCCAGCCCCTGCACGTGAAGCTTCTTGAACGCAAACAGCGGCATGAACATATCAAGGTTTAGGTCCGCCTTGATCGCCCCCGCCGGCACCGTTGGATGGCCCGCAAAATAACGCGAGCCCAGCAGACCCTTCTCCTCCGCCGTGAAAATCAGAAACAGCACCGAGCGCCGCGGCCGGACTCCACGCTCCGCATCCGCGCCCAGCGTCTGCGCCGTCTCCAGCACCGTCGCTACCCCGGAGGCATCGTCCATTGCACCGTTGTAAATCGTCTTCCCCTTGATCGGCTCACCCACTCCCAGATGATCAAGGTGCGCCGATGCGATCACATATCCTGCAGCCGGATCGGAGCCCTGAAGCTTCGCCACTATATTGGGCGACACTACCGCGTCCCGTTCGGTCGCCGCCGTCGCCGTCAGGCGTTTCCGCAGATCGAATCGCGGCAGCGGCTTCTGCGCGTCGGCCAGCGCCAGCATCTCCGCAAAGCTGTGCCCGGTTCCGTCAAACAGCTTCTCAGCCTGCGCAGGATTGAAGGCAGCTGCAAACATCGGGCTGTGATCGTCGGCAAGCGCAGGATGCCGCCTCGCCACCGCGTCATCCCCCGGTTCCGGCGCCAGCCACATCCCCGGCTGCGAGGCGCTTGAGGCTACACGCTCCCAGCCGAAATCCATCGACTTCGGCGTGGGAATGGATACGATCCCCACAACGCCCGCATCGCGCATGGCTTTCGCCATCGGCGAGGTGCGCGCAAACGACTTCAGAGCGCCGGGCAACTCCGCCGGGCCGCCGTTAATCACGACGATAATCTTGCCCTTGAGCGAAGAGACGGGCGCCTCCGCCGAATTGAAATCGTCATAATTCGACTCCGGCAGATGCAGCCCATAACCAAGAAACACCAGGCCCGCATCCACCGTGGCTGGCTGGGGCGATCGTGAACTGAGGACCGCATCCTGGCCTAATACCAGCGGTTCGGCTTTCCCATCCAGTACCAACCCGAGCGACGACTTACTCGCATTCACCCACTGCTCGATAAAATGCACAGGCTGGTAGTAAGTACCACCTACGCCAGCCGGCTCCAGACCATAGGACTTAAACTTATCCACGACATAGGCGGCTGCACGCAAAAACTCCGGGCTGCCGGTCATCCGACCCTTCATCGAATCGTCGGCGAGCACCTGCACATGGGCCCACCACGCCTTGCCTCGGATTTCATCATCGGTCGAAGCGGTCGCGGCGGTGTCTGAGGCCGCCCTCGCAACCTTAGCGTGAACACCACCCAGAAGAAACTCAGCAATAGCAAAACCGGCTAACCAAAGAAAGCGACTTCTCATCGATCTACCTCAATCCGGACTGCTCGATGGCGAGTCTTCACCACGTGAGGCCCCCCGAAGGAGGCGGCCAACTCCCCAGCAATTGCCGCAGCAGCACCACCCGTCCCAGATGATAAGCGTTGTGCGCGGCAAAGCTCTCCAGCTGCTCGCGGACCGTCATACTCCGCGCCGGATTCCAAGGTGCCGGACACAGCACTACCCTTTGCAGCTTTTCTTCGTCCTCGCTCGCAATCGCGGCTGCTTTGGTCACGCCGCGTAAAAAACGCGCACTCAGATCCGACCACTTTTCCGCCTCGACCGCAGCTTCATCCGGAAAGCTCATCGTGTTGTGTTCCGGCGACGGCGTTCCCTTGCCATGCACCCGGCCCAGCATCACATCCTGCCAGTACGCCGCATGCCACACCTCGGCATAGATGTTGTGCGGTGCGTCCGCAATCGTGCGGTGGGCGAGCTCCTCACTCAGGTCTTCCAGGATATGCGACGGTGGCGCGTGCGCGCTGTCCCCACTGAATGTCAGTGCCAGTTCATTCATCCACCGATTCTCGCACGGAACCCAGCCACGAACCGCCCCCAGCACCGAGCCCCCCAAATTAGCCAGCAGCAAAGCTAAGATCTAGTAGCTAAAAGCTAATAGCTAATATCTTCTAGCCAATAGCTTCCAGCCAATAGCTTCTAGCTACGAGCGGCTCTTCTTCAGCGCCTTCCAATCCTTCTCCGTCTGGTCCGCATACGCCTCCGCGAACTTCAATATGGCCGCGCCAAATTTTTCCCCATTCCCAACATATCCCGCCAGCAGACAGGCGTCCCCCGAGCGCGCATGCCCACGCGCGAGTAACTCGCCGCACATCTCCGCGTAGTCGATCAGCCCCTGCCCCGCCAAATCCTCGATCTCAATCGACCCCTTGTGATCGTTCAGCTGGCGCACCAGATAATCTCGATTCGCAATCGTCGTCCAGCCCAGGAACGGATCCGACTGGAACTGCATCGCCCGCTGCCCATCCGCTACGCGCCTTCCCTGGTTTCCCGACCCCGAACCCGGCGAGCCTGGCAAATAGGGCGCATACGCCGAGCCCGGTTCCTCCTTCACCTGCAGAAACAGCGGATCACGCGCGCCGTTTCCCTCGAGATAGACGAGGTAATCCCTGAGCGCCACGCTCCCCGTCCCTACCACCTTGAACGCCACATCGAGCGCCCTGTACTGAGAAAGAAAATGTTGCCGCTCGGGCAGCAGGCTCTCGCGATACGTCTTCACCGAAACCAGCACCGGCCGCGCCTGTTGCGGCGTCAGCCGTCGCAGCAGCGGCGGCTCATCTTTGAACACGCGGCCCTTCTTCGTCGCCACCGTCAGCGTATCCAGCGTGTGCAGCGGCGTCGACCGCTCCGCCTTCATCAGCGCGTCACTCACCGGCGTGATCCGCTGCAGCCGATGTACCTGGTACCGGGCCACCTCGATCACCGGCATTCGAGACAAGGTAGCGATCAACCTCCGATAGCTCGCGACAAAGGCCAGCACCGCCTCGCGTGCATTCTTCGAATCCCGCGCTTTCACCTTCGATGTCCGGGCCCCGGTGGAGTCCGCCTTCAACTCGTTGGCGTTCGCCCTCGCGGCCAGCACCAGACTGGTCGCCAGCCGCTTCAGATCCCATTCGAACGGCCCACGAATCGTCTCATCAAAATCGTTAATGTCGAAGAGCAGCCGCCCATCGGGCGCCGCAAACGCGCCGAGGTTTCGTACGTGCGCATCGCCGCAAATCTGGCTCACGATCCCCGTGTGCGGCAGCAGCGCCAGATCGGCCGCCATCACCGGCACCGCTCCGCGGAAGAATCCCAGCGGCGACGCCAGCATGCGCTCGTACTTCAGCGTCACCAGCGTGGGCACCCGCCCCCGCATCGATTCGGCCACCAGTTTCAGCGGATCATGCTGCCGCAGCTTCGCATCCCAGTGCGCATGATCCTGCCGGTGAACCTGCTTCCGTCGCGCCCGCCCCAGAGCCCGACGTTCCTGCGATGTAGGTATGTGAGTCATCACATCTAACATACGCTGGCTGCTACGAAGAGAGAGCGTTCAGAAGCTTGCCATGAGCGCCGCGCGAGTCTCCGCGTTGGTAGCTGGAACTGTCCCCGCTCCAGAATTAATAGATAAGGAGTGGCATCCTGAACGAAGCACCTGAAAATCAGTGCGCCTGTTCGTGATCCTCTGAAGTAAATTAGTTGCGAAACGAAGGACCCGCATTCCCCTGCGTGCGCCGCAGTAAGAAATCAGCCCACCCGCCGTCGCCCAATTTCCCTCGCCATCTTACCCAAAGTTTCCGCCCGCATCGGCGGCATCCCACCCGCCTGCGAAGCCACCCACGCCCCCCAGCGATTGCCCGCCTCATTCAGCACCGCCAGCGGCGCGCCCTCCAGATAATAGTGCGTCAGCGCCGCCGTGAAGGCATCCCCCGCGCCTACCGTGTCCTTCACCTTCGTCACCAGGCCGGGGTGCCGGTCATGTCCGTGTCGCGTAACCAGCAAACTTCCTCGCGGCCCCAGCGTGATGCACACCAGCTCCATCGGATAACGCTCCATCAGCCGTTGCGCACCGCGCAGCACCTCGTCGTCGTCTTCAGTCACGGTTGGGTATGGGCAAGCGCCGGTCCCAGCCAGCACCAGCGGCAACTCACTCGCATTCAATTTCAGAATGGTCGCGCGCCCCAGCGAATCCCGCAGCACGTCGCCCGACCAGTACGGCGCACGCAGGTTCACATCGAAGACCCTCACGCACTCCCGCCGGGTTTCATCCAGAAACGCAAGAATCGCAGCGCGCGAGACGGGAGCCCGCTGTGCGAGCGTCCCAAAACAAACCGCATCGGCCGTTCGCGCCAGCTCCCTCCACTCCGGCGTCAGCGCCAGCCGGTCCCATGCCACCGGCTCGTGGATGGTGTACTGCGGTTCCCCATCCCGGAACTCAACTGTAACCGTGCCGGTTGCGTATTCCTGATCGGTCTGGAGAAATCCGCTCTCCACCGGCAGGGCATCGAGGCCATCCAGCGCCTGCTTTCCCCACGAATCGGCGCCGACTCGGCTTGCAACCACGGCGCGGTTCCCCAAACGCCCCGCCATCACCGCAAAATTCGCAGGCGCTCCGCCCAGCCGCGCTTGCTCCGGCAGCAAATCCCACAGAACCTCGCCCAGCCCCACCACCACTCGCTGCTCTGTTTTTTCCTGCCCCGGCTTTTCCTGTTCGGTCTTTTTCACGGTCATGGCGCGCACCGACCTTCCTTACTCAGCGGCAGCGCACACTCGATGCGCTCCCGCGTCTCCGGTTCTGGACACATCAGCGCCTTCCAGCAAATCCTGCATCTTCAGATACACCGCGTTCGTCCATCCGAACCCAACCACGTTTTGCCGATAACCCACCGCCACCTGCGCCTCCGTCGTTCCAGTCACCACATTGAACTTCTCGCGGATGGTATGGTCGCACTCAAAATTATCCCGCACCGTCTCCATGAACTTGATAGATAGACGTTCCGCATCCTTTAAATCTGCCTCAGCTTTCATCCCATCAACAGCCAGCCACGTCACCGGCGCCCATCCATACGGCAAATCCCACTGCACCCCCGTCGCTGTGGTGCTCATCGCCAACCCAGCCGGCTTCTCGAACAGCCCCACATGCGACTCCACCTTCCGCGCCTCATCCGCGCTCGCCGCCCCTGCCCACAGAGGATAGAAAGTCGTCAGGTAGTCATAGCTCGATTGCTTCCCGGCCACAAAATCGTAGTCGAAATACATCCCTTTGTCGGCATTCCACAAATACTTGTCGATCGCTGCGCGCCGGGCCTGGGCTGTCCCATCCCAGCTCACCGCCTCATCGCTTTTCCCCAGTTCCTTCGCCATCCACGCGAGGTCTCGCTCATATTTGTAGAGCAGGGAATTGAGGCACATCGGCGCATAGTGGTGCGTCGAACCGCTGAAAGCTCCGAACCGAAAAGAGGGATCGAACCCCGACTCCCGCATCGCCCGGTCGCCCTTGTAGAAATCCTGTGACAGCCAGTAAATTCCCACATGGGCCCGCGCACAGACCGCCGATATTCCCGGATCGCAGCTCACCGCCGTTAGCTTGTCACGATCCTCCGGCGCAGACATCGAAGGTCCCTCGACCAGATAATCTTTCTGGGCGGCCGGATGCGCCAGCAGCCACCGAATCACATCCTGATAGTAAGTATTGTTGTCCTCCATCTCGGCAACCGGGCCATCGCCGAAGTCGTAGTAGCGCGCCAGCCCTGTGTCTCCTGCGCGATGTGCCTCGCTTACCCACAACGCATGATCGCGCACTGCGTAGGGATACGCTTCCTCCAGCCACGCCTGTGCCTCCTGTTTCCGCCCGGCGGCGTTCTCCGCCTTCCAAACCTCGCGAATCATCGACGATAAAAACGGCGGTTGGGATCGCGTCAGATAGTAAGTCCTGTTCGCATTCAGCAGTCCGCCATAATGCTCAATCTCGAAAAAGAAGTTCTCCACCATTCCCCGCGCCAGTTCCAGCTGCTTCCCGCTCAGCGCAGGGTCGGCAGCACTCCTGCTCGCCGGGCCAGCTAACAGCCCCAGCAAAATGAAGTAACTGTCCCAGCCATACATTTCGTTGAACCGCCCGCCCGGCACCACATAAGGGTGGGGCAAATACAGCAACCCCTGCGCCTTCAGCTCCACATTCTGTCCCAGTTGCTCGATCGGCACCGGCAGCCGATCCACGTGCACTCCGCACTTCTTTTCGAGCGCGGCGACCTCCGCAGGCTCGGCAAAATCCTGGGGCAAATACAACACCGGCGCCGTGGTCACCTTCGGGTCTTTCAGGGTCGCGCATTCCAGCATCGATCGGGTCAGGGTCGCCCACGCATTTTGTATGTATGCATCAATTGGCGGGGCCGCTTCAACCGCGTGCCCAGCCGTAGCCGGCCGGCTGCTCCGCGGAGGCAGCGACTGTTGCGCGACAGCCGCCCGTAAAGACAGAACCGCCATCAGCGACACAGCGATCCCCGCGGCAAAACTCCAACATCCTTGCCTCAGCCCGCCAGGTTTGTCAGCCGTAACCACCTCCACACTTCCGCCCATGCATCATAAACCTGGATTCCCCCGCTGAGTGCGGAACGATGGATGCCGGCGGTTTCTGGGGCCCATGACAGCAAACCACCGCCGATCTGCATCGAAACACTGGTGGAAAGAAGGTAAGATTGAGCACTCAAGTGAACGAACCCGCCGCCCCGGTCCAGCGCCGCCCTCACCGCACCCTCGTACGCGTCCTTATGTTGATCGGCTCCGTCGTCGTCATTCTCATCATCGCGGCGCTGATCGTGGGCAACATCCTGCTCCACCGCGCCGGCCCCATGCTCAAGGCCAAGGTCGTCGAAACGCTCAGCACCCGTTTCGACAGCCGCGTCGAGCTCGACACTTTTCACGTTTACTTCGTCCGCGGCGTCGAAGTCTCTGGCGCCGGTCTCAAGCTCTACCCCAACCACTTCAACACCAACTACCCGTTCATCTCAGTCGACCGCTTCTCTTTCCATGCTCTTGACTGGCGCCAATTGTTGCACACGCCAATGTTCATCGATCGCGTCCAGGTCACCGGCCTCTCCATCCACATTCCGCCCAAAGATCAGCGCGGCACTGTGAACGGCGGCCAGAACCAGGCCCAGCAGTCCGCACAGAAGCCAGGCGAAGACAAGAGCCACGGCAAAATCAAAATCCTCGTCGGCGAAATCGACGTCACCCGCGCCAGCCTCGTCATCGAAAACGGCAAGCCTGGCAAGGTCCCCCTCAACTTCGTCATCGAGAAACTCCGCCTCAACTCCGTCGGCCAGGGGCGTCCCATGAAGTTCCACGCCATCCTCACCAACCCTCGTCCCACCGGCCACATCGACTCGACCGGCGACTTCGGACCCTTCGACGCCGAGAGCCCTGGCGATACTCCCGTCAGCGGTCAATACACCTTCCGCAACGCCGACCTCAGCACCATTAAAGGGATCGGCGGCATCCTTTCATCAGACGGCAGCTACCAGGGCCAGCTCAGTCGCATCATCGTCGACGGCACCACCGCCACTCCTGACTTCCGCCTCGACATCGCCCACCGCCCAATGCCCCTCAACACCAAATTCCACGCCATCGTCGACGGCACCAACGGCGACACCTACCTTCAGCCCGTCGATGCATGGCTCGCCCAGAGTCACATCATCGCCCAGGGCGAGGTCGTCCGCTCCGCCGGCGTCCCTGGCCGCGACGTTCGCCTCGACATCACCGTCGACCCCGGCCACATTCAGGACATGCTCCTGCTCGCCGTTAAAGACCAGCCCCCGCTCATGACTGGCCAGGTCAAGGTCCACGCGCAAATGGATCTCCCGCCTGGCGAGGCGTCCGTCACCGACCGCCTTCATCTCCAGGGCGCGTTCGAGCTAACCGGCGCGCACTTCACCAGCGACAAGATTCAGAGCAAAGTGGATGAGCTCAGTCTCCGCGGCCAGGGCAAGGCCGAGCAGGCCAAACAGGAAGGTGCGGCCGTGAAGAAAACCGCAGCCCAGAACGCGGCTCAGAACGCAGCCCAGAACGCAGCCCAGAAAGATGGCGCATCAGGGCAAAATCCGGATCAGAGCCAATTCGTGCCCATGACCGCCGACATCGCCTCCGACATGCGCGGCACCTTCACCTTCGGCTCCGGCAAACTCACCCTGCCCACCATCGATTTCAAGGTTCCTGGCGCCGCCATCGCCCTACAGGGCTCCTATACTCTCACCGGCCAAACCCTCGACTTCACCGGTACCGCCCGCCTAGATGCCCATATTTCACAGATGGTCACCGGCTGGAAATCCTGGCTCCTCAAACCCGTCGACCCCTTCTTCGCAAAAAACGGAGCAGGCACCTTCGTCCCCATCAAAATCGGCGGTACCGCCTCCCACCCCGACGTGGGACTGAACTTCAAACACTGAACACCTGATCCTCGGTGCGCAGGCCACCCCAAATCCGTGACAAAAAAAAGTCGTCCTGAGCGAAGCCTTTCACCCGCCGCCCCAACGCCCCGCTGGCAGCTAAAGGCTGATAGCTAAAAGCTAATAGCTAAAAGCTGAACTCCGCGCTGATAAACTCCCAATCAGCATGCCCCCCAACCCAAAGACCGAAGACCCCGACCGCCTCGTCTCCGCCGCGCGCGCCGCCGAAGAAGATTCCTTCGAGCTCAAGCTCCGCCCCCGCCGCCTCCAGGAATTCATCGGCCAGACCAAAGCCAAAGAACAACTGGCCATCGCTCTCGAAGCAGCCCGCTCCCGCAAAGAAGCCCTCGACCACGTCCTCCTCTTCGGCCCTCCCGGCCTCGGCAAAACCACCCTCGCCACCATCATCGCCAACGAGCTCGACGTACCCTTCCAGCAAACCTCCGGCCCCGCGCTCCAGATTCAGGGTGACCTCACCGCCATCCTCACCAACCTGCGCGACCGCCAGGTCCTGTTCCTCGACGAGATCCATCGCCTCCAGCCCGTCCTCGAAGAAAAGCTCTACACCGCGCTTGAGGACTACAAGCTCGACATCATCATCGGCCAGGGCCCTGCCGCACGCACCCACGTCATGGAGATCAAGCCCTTTACGTTTGTGGCCGCGACAACGCGGCCGGGACTTCTCTCGTCGCCGCTGCGGTCAAGATTCGGCATCCTGCTCCGCCTCGAGTTCTATACCGACGACGACCTCCGCTTCATCGTCTCCCGCTCCGCCGAAGTCATGGGCATAGAAATCGACCAGGACGGAGCAGCAGAGATCGCCATGCGCAGTCGAGGAACTCCCCGCATCGCCAACCGCCTGCTAAGAAGAGTCCGCGACTACGCCCAGGTAAGAGGCTCAGGCCGCATCGACCGCGAAACCGCCTGCGACGCCCTGCAGTTATTAGAGGTGGACGCCCACGGCTTCGACGAGTTAGACCGCCGCTTGATGCTCACTATCATCGAAAAGTACGACGGAGGCCCGGTAGGCTTAGGAACCTTAGCCGCCACGCTAGCCGAAGAAGAAGACGCCCTGGAAGAAGTCTACGAACCCTTCTTAATCCAGATAGGCTTCTTAGACCGAACTCCACGAGGGCGCGTCGCGACAAGACTGGCCTACGAACACTTCGGGCTGCCGCTGCCGAGGAAACAGCCGGGGCTGTTTTAGCAACCAGCTAATCAGGGAATGCAACGACCGCTAATGGCTGAGGTAAGCGTTTAGGCGCTGCGCGACGAGTTCGCGACGGGTTTTTTGGAATACCAGAATCAATACCAACAAAACAAATCTCAGGATCATCTTCAATATCCTTACTCACGCAGAGTTGGCACCATCCTAACCCGCGCCACGAACCGCCCTCGAACCCCTCTCAATGCGCCCGAGCGAATCTCGCTCGTCCTGCCGCGCTGCCCGGCAGTTATCCAAAGCCGTTTCTCTGAGCCGCCATCTGCTGCGGTGACTCCGCCGCTTATTTGCCTCGGCGGGGGCGTTTGAGCCTGGTGGAGGTTGGCCGTGGCGTGGAAGGCACTTCCTTGCGCTTCGGTTGGGTGCGAGTTGGCCGGGGTGTTTTGCGGGTTGGCTTTTCGGATTTGGCGAATCGGGGGGATTGAGGTCTGGGGGATCTTGCGGGCTTGAGGCCCTGCGCGGCTCTGCGGAGTTGGGCGACTTCGTCGGGGGTGAGTTCGCGGGTGCGTCCGGGTTCGAGGTCGAGGACAAGCGGACCGTAGCCGACACGGCGAATCTTCTCGACGTGGTGCCCAATCTCCTCGAACATCTTGCGGATTTCGCGGTTGCGGCCTTCGGTGAGGATCATTTCGTACCAGGGGTTGTCGGCATCGCGGAGGAGGCGGATGCGGGCGGGGGCGGTCATGACGCGCGCGGCGGATCGGCGGACTTTGTCATGCGGGAGAGCTTCAGATTCGCCGGAGTCTTTGCCGGGGCGGGGGCGAAGTTCAACACCGTCGCGTGCAGCACTCCCGGCATTCCGGATTTGAGGACGAATCTGCGTGCCGCGGTCGATCATGACGCCATGGCGGAGCTGGTTAATCGCGGAGTCGGATGGCTTGCCACTGACTTTGACGAGGTAGGTTTTTTCCACGCGGGCGCCGGCGCGGGTAAGGGCGTTGGCGAGGTCCCCGTCGTTGGTCAACAGGAGCAGGCCTTCGCTCGCATAGTCGAGACGGCCGACGGGGAAGACGCGTTCGCCGGACTTGAAGAAGTCCATGACGGTGGGGCGGCCTTCGGGATCGCTGGCGGTGGTGACGTAGCCTTTGGGTTTGTTGAGAACGAAGTAGCGGGGGCGCTCCGGGCCGTGGAGCAGCTTGCCATCGACGCGGATGTGGTCGCGGGCGGGGTCGGCTTTTGTGCCGAGTTCGGTTACAGTTTGGCCGTTGAGCTGGACGCGGCCGGAGGCGATGAGTTCTTCCGCCTTGCGGCGGGAGGCGATGCCCGCGGCGGCGATGATTTTCTGCAGGCGCTGAGCGGAGCCGGCCTGGCCGGAATAATCTTCGTTTGACATTGGATGATGAATGCCTCAGGGGCCAGGCCCCATTTCTGTTTGACGATTGGTGCGGCGCGACTGAACTCATGCCTCACAGTTCGTGCCGCCTTCAGGCTAGTTTACGGAGGCGAGGTGGTTCACCGGCATTCTATTCTCTGATGGACCCTCGCTGGTCGCTCCCCGCTCGTTTTTCGCTCGCTTCTCGCCAGGATTTTCCGCCTTCTCCTTCATCAGCGCCTCAGCCAGCGCCAGCCGCGCATACAGCTCAATCTCCGGGTGGTCGTATTGCGCGGTCGCCTCCACAGCACTCTTCGTGTTCTGCGCGGCCAGCGAGACGATCAGCCGGTTCGTTGCGTTAATGGGCGTGATGAGCGGAGAAAAGGAGTACAGCTCGTATTCGCCATCGCGGAAGCACTCCGGCTCCAGAAGCATGGCGTTCGCCGCCGCAAACGCTATCAGGCTGTTCGTGCTGTCGATGGCCCTTTGCACAACAGCCCGCGCGGTTACGAGATTGGGCGCATTCCGCAGTTGTCCCTCCAGCTTCGTTAGCAGCACCTGCTTCTCCTGGAGCTGCGCGCTCAGTTCCCGGCCAGCCTCGTCTCTGGCCAGACGCCCGGGATCCGGAGTTTGCCCGGCGTCAGCGGTAACGGTCGCCGCCGGCGGCCCGGCCGGCTCATCGAGCGTTCGCGTCGGATCGATGCTCGTCGTCAGCCCCGCCGAGGCCGCCCGCAGCTTTTCCGCCTTGTCGCTCGCATACGGCTCGATCGCCGCGATATAGGCCTCGAGCGATTGCGGGATGACCGCTTCGCGCGGGTTCGAAGCAGCCAGCAGCTGGTCGGCCAGCGAGTTCATGAGTGTGCTGAGCGAATCGGGATCGAGCGCCTGACTGTCGATCAGCACCACCGGAGCGCGCGTTCCTTCGTCCACACGCATCTGTCGCAGAAACTCAAGCGTCGCCGACAACATATCCCGATCGTCGCCCGGTTGTTCCTGCGCCAGCTGCTGCACCATGGCTGTCGCCAGCGGCCGCGCCAGCGCGGGCGCCGCCTGCCGCAGCACCGCATACGCGCTCACCACCGTCGAGCTCAGGCCGCCCCCGAGCTTTGCCAGAGCGGCGTTCTCCACGATCTGCGGATTCAGTTGCGCAACCGCTTCGAAGATCAGCCGCTGAAACTCCGCGTCGTGGTCCGCGCTCTGCGGTGCGGCCAGCGCCTGCAATGCCATCTCAGGATTGACGTGAACCAGCTGCAGCAGAATGGGGCGCCGCAAAAACTCCAGCTCGCTCAGCCTCTTTTCATGTTCAGGATCGTTAGCCGGCAGCTCAGCCTCCGCCCGATCCACTTCGCGGAGCGCGCGCATCAATAACTGCGCCGCCTTGTCCGGATAGTTCGCAGTCAGCGCCTCCGCGCCATCCCGGACAAGCTGGATGCGGTTGCGAACCAGCCGCAGGTTCGCGGCCCGATCCATCGTTTCTTCGAGCAATGCTTCGCCGCTGGGCTGCTGAATAACTCCCGCTTTAGGATTCGCGGGAGCCGTCTGCGCGTGGCACACGTTCGCAGCTGCCGCTATAGCGACGATCACAGCCGAGGATCTTTTAAGAATTCGTGCCGTAGACAGGGTAGCGAGCAACATGATGTCAGCCCGGCGCTTCTGAGATCTTTGCGGGATTTGCATGCAGTAAGAAGAAGGGGCGGCCCGCACCATGGCTCGCCCCGTTCTCTTCAGCTCCACTCGCTAGTTAACAACGGCGCTGAACTTCTGAACGTTCAGCGCGCCCGAGTCCTTCGAGTTCGTGTTGTAGAAGACCTCGGTCCCAAACTCCACTCCACCAAGATACAGGCCGCTGTTCAGCAATCCTTTGGTGTAAGTGATGTAGTTCAGAAAGTCTTTCAGGTTGATCGTCTGGTTCGATGATTTATTGCTGTTAGAGACAAAGCTGAACACCGGCCAGCCATTCCCCGTCCCGTTGTAATTTACCGGGCGGTAAACAAATGTCCAGCTGATGCCATCGATCGTGACCGAACCCTCCTGCTCCCCGTACTGTCCACCGATGTCGTTGTAACACCAGATCATCATCTCCGCAGTCGGACCGGATGCGTTCGTTGAGCTGATGATCCAGTTGTCATAGGACACGTCTACATTGCCGGTGTTGCTGCCGTTTTCCGACCACTGCAGGCTCGACTCGATGTTATCGCCCGCCGAGATCTTCACGGGCAGACCCGTATTCGAATAGGTGTAGCCGTATTGCCATCCCAGCACGATCGATGGGTAGGACTTCACGTCGTACGGGTTCACGTCGGGAAAGTAGTAGGAGGTACCCCACGATACCGACCCGCCGGAAAGGCCGTTGCTGTAAACACATTCCCAGTAGCCCGAGCCGGCATTCCCCAGGTTCCAGGTGTTGTTGTAGACGTAATAAGGTGACGCGCCGATTTTCGCGTAGTCGCTGCAGGACGAAGTGGTGGCGCGGGCCGTCAGCGGAAGCACCAGCACGGCGAATCCGCAAAGTGCAAGGGTCCCCCAAAGGGTCTTACGGAGAGGGTGAACCATGAGTGACCTCCGTTTGTGGGTTAGATGATGCCGACTTTATAAGCGCCGACGATTCTTCTCCCCAAACGGAAGATTTGTCAAGATCACTTTCGGAATATTGACTTGCACGGCTGAAACGATTGATCAGGCTGGATTTGATGACTCGCGGCCTCTGACGGAGGTCGCTTTTGCCTCTCGTCATCCGCTTGTCGTTCTCTGTTTGTTCGGTCGGTGCCCGTGTTTGCTCGCCGTGGGGCTCAGTGTTACCTCGCCTCTCGCTCGGCGCATTTTCTTTAATCGCTTCTCGCTGGCCTTGCTCCAGGCTGCCCGCTCGTAAAGAGCTCGTCTTTCGCTCGTTTTTTCCATCCCTGTTTCCTGTTGCCTGCTTTTTTACTCCTCCTGCTCCCGCAGCTTTGCAATGACCGAGAAATCCTCGAGCGTCGTCACGTCGCCTTTGATCTCTCCATGCGTCGCCATCTCCCGCAGCAGCCGCCGCATAATCTTCCCCGACCGAGTCTTCGGCAATTGATCCGTGAACCGAATATCGTCGGGCCGCGCCAGCGATCCGATCTCCTTTGCCACCCACGCCCGCAACTCGTCCTTCATCTCCTTCGTCGGCGTGTACCCGCCCTCCAGCGTCACAAACGCGGCAATCGCCTGCCCCTTCAGCTCGTCCGGCCGCCCCACTACCGCCGCCTCCGCCACCTTTGGATGAGCCACCAGCGCGGACTCCACCTCCATCGTTCCCAGCCGATGCCCGCTCACATTGATCACGTCATCCACGCGCCCCATCAGCCAGAAATAACCATCCTCATCCATGCGTGCGCCGTCGCCCGTGAAGTAGCACCCCGGAACATCCGACCAGTACTGCTTCACATACCGGTCCGCATCCCCCCAGATCGTCCGCGCCATCGAAGGCCAAGGCTTCCGGATCACCAGCAATCCGCCCTGCCCCGCCGGCACTGGCTGGCCCTCTTTTGTAACAACCTCCGGCACAATTCCAAAAAACGGCCGCGTCGCCGACCCCGGCTTTGCCGCCACCGCCCCAGGAATCGGCGAAATCATGATTCCCCCCGTCTCCGTCTGCCACCACGTATCCACAATCGGGCATCGCCCCTTGCCAATCACCTCGCGATACCAGATCCACGCCTCGGGATTGATCGGCTCACCCACCGTCCCCAGCAGCCGCAGCGTGCGCATATCATGCTTCGCCGGGTACTCGTCGCCCCATTTGATGAACGCGCGAATCGCCGTCGGCGCCGTGTAAAACACCGTCACCTTGTGGTCGTCGATAATCTTCCAGAACCGGTCCGGCTGCGGATGATTCGGCGCACCCTCATACATGAGCGTCGTCGCGCCATTCTGCAGAATCCCGTACACCACGTAAGAGTGTCCCGTCACCCACCCAATATCCGCCGTGCACCAATAAACATCGTCTTCGCGCAGATCGAAAATGTACTTGCTGGTCAGATAGGTCTGCACCGAGTACCCACCCGTCGTGTGCACCAGCCCCTTCGGTTTTCCGGTGGTCCCCGACGTGTACAGGATGTACAGCGGATCCTCGGCATCCAGCTCCTCCGCCGGACACTCCTTCTCCGCAGCAGTCATCAACTCATGCCACCAATGGTCCCGCCCGGCCTTCATCTCCACCGCCGAGCCTGACCGCCGGTACACCACCACGTTCTTCACCGTCGGACACTGCCCGACAGCCTCGTCCACCGTCGCCTTCAGCCTTACCTCATTCCCACGCCGATAAGAAGTGTCCTGGGTCAGAATCGCCACGCACTGCGCATCGTTCACACGATCCACGATCGCGTTCGCCGCAAACCCGCCAAAAATCACCGAATGCACCGCGCCAATCCGCGCGCAAGCCAAAATCGCAATCGCCAGCTCCGGCGTCATCCCCATATACACCGCAACGCGATCGCCCTTCTTAATCCCCAGCCCCTTCAGCGCATTCGCAAACCGCTGCACCTCGGAATGCAGCTCGCGAAAACTCAGCCGCCGCACCTCGCCCGGCTCACCCTCCCATAGGATCGCCGTCTTCTCCGCGCGTCCGCCGGCAACATGCCGATCCACGCAGTTGTAACAAAGATTGATTTTGCCGCCCACAAACCACTTCGCCCACGGCAAATCCCAATCCAGAACCTTCGTCCAGGGCCGAAACCAGTGCAGTTCCTTCGCAGCCTCGGCCCAAAATTTCTCGGGATCCGACACAGACCGCTGGTACATCCGCTGGTACTCAGCCAGGCTCTTGATGTGCGCTTCTTTTGCGAACTCCTCTGGCGGAGGAAATACCCGGTGCTCGCGCAGAATGGTCTCTAAATTTGGGTTGATCGTGGTCTCGGATGCCATGCTTTCTCCACCGATCACACTACCGTCCCCACCCGCAACGGCGCAACCGCCCGGACGGGCCATGTCCGGGATCGTGACAACGTTAACCCGAACGCCCTGGCTCCTATAGCGTCTCGACTGCTAATGCAGCTTCGCATCCAGGGAAAGCTGCTGCGCCACCCGCCGCAGAGCACGATCCCGAGTCCACAGCCGCGAACCCGAGGTTAGCAGCACCGAGGCCACCAGTTGCGCGTCGCTGTAGCCAATGCCGCAGTCAGCCAGCGCCCAGTCTTCGATCAGCTGCAGAACTTCCTCATGCTGCGCCACCACAGCCCGCGGCAGGTCGTTCAGGATAGTCAGCGAAGCCACGCGATCCGGCAGCTTTCCCAGGGCTAGTTCTCCAATCACCACCGGATGCATCAGAATCTCTCCCGAGTGAAAGAGCCGGTACAGCACCGGGTCTGGCCGGTGCAGATGGTCGACCCAGATCGAGCTATCGGCGAGGATCACGCAACCTTCGATCTCCTCCGGCGAGCCTCCGCCCAGGGCCTTTTTCGAGGTGCAGCTTTGAATCCCGGCATCATGCCTCCAAGGGCTGCGGCTCGTCGCGCTGCCTCACGTTCCACGAGCGCCTTGAGCCCTGCATTTACCAGCGCTGCTTTTTCCTCGATGCCCGTATACTTCCGGGCCTTCGCCAACAACTCGTCGTCGAGCGTCACCGTGGTTCGCATTTAAAATCTCCCGCATCAATTCTAGCATCAAATGATGATCGATCTGATGCTCAGAACAGACGCCATTACACTATCCCAGAGGTTCCCCGTTGCCCTCCATCTTCGGCCACGTCCTCGCCGTCATCCCCGCGCGCCTCGGCTCCACGCGGCTGCCCCGCAAGGTCCTGCGCGAAATCGCCGGCGAGCCCATGATCGCCTGGGTCTATCGTGCCGCCCGCGCCTGCCCGCTCCTCGATCAGGTCCTTATCGCCACCGACTCCGACGAGGTCCTCAACTTCGCCCAGGCTCACTCCCTTCCCGCCGTCTTCACTCCCGAGGACTGCGCCAGCGGTACCGACCGCGTCTGGGCCGTCGCCCAGTCCATCCCCGCTGACATCTACGTCAACATCCAGGGCGACGAGCCGCTCCTCACCCCCGACCACTTCACGCCGATGCTCCAACTTTTCGAGCGGCCCGAAGTGCAGGTCGCGACGCTGGCCGTCCGCTGCCCGCCTCACGACATCAACAACCCCAGCGCCGTCAAAGTCGTTACCGCCGCCGACGACCGCGCCCTCTACTTTTCTCGCGCTACCATTCCCCATGATCGCGATAACACAGGTTTCGCTGGATACCGCAAGCACCTCGGCGTCTACGCCTATCGCAAAGCAGCGCTCCAGAAATTTGCCTCGCTCCCGCCCTCCTGGCTCGAACAGGTCGAGCGCCTCGAGCAACTCCGCCTTCTTGATAACGGCATTGACATCCACGTCGCCGCAGCCCCCTCCGACACCATCGGCGTCGATACGGAAGAAGACCTGCGAGCAGCCGAAGCCATCCTCGCCGCGCGTCCCATCGCATGACCAAGGATGCGAAAGGAACAAAATGCTCGATCACGTCTTTCTTACAGTCAGCAATATCAAACGCTCGACAAGGTTTTACGAAGCAGCGCTCGCTCCTCTCGGCATCAACGAGCGCTTTGATTACGACGGCAAGAACGGGCCGCCGGGTCATCCGGACCTCAATGGATTCGGTGCTGGCGGGCGCATGTACCTGTGGCTGCGTGAGGGCGCGGCGGACAGCCGTGCCGCGCATATCGGATTTGTAGCCAACAGCCGAAAACAGGTCGAAGCTGCTTACAAGGCCGCAATCGCAGCGGGCGCCATAGATAACGGAGCGCCCGCGGCGCGTCTCTACTATGATCCGCGCTACTACGCGGCCAATGTGCTGGACCCGGATGGCTACAGCATCGAGTTCGTTTACAAGAACTGGCAACACTCCTGAGCCAGCTTCCCAACTGTCCGATCCACCCGGTTCGCGCGTATCCCCACCGCGAGCACAGATCCTGTCGCCGTCCCTGCACGCCGCACCCTGTAACCTGCACCCTGTTACCTCAAATCCGCCCCGCTCGACTCCCGCCCGAACCCCGCCACCAACGCCAAATAGCAAGCCACAATCGCCACCGTCCACGCCAGCACCACGCCATACCCGCCCAGCCGCTCCGCCGCCTTCGCCTGGATCACCGCGTTCTTCGACGAGATCAGATTCCCCAACTGATACGCCAGTCCGGGAAACGTCGCCCGCACCGGCCCCGGCGACAACTCGCTCAGCCACGCCGGAACTACGCCCCACGCGCCCTGCACCATGAACTGCATCGCGAACGCGCCGCCGGCCAGCGCCACCACCGAGTGTGACAGCGCATACAACGGGATCACCGGCAACGACAACAGCGCGGCCAGAATGATCGCTCGCTTGCGTCCAATCTTTTCCGACAAACCCCCGAACACCATGCCGCCAGCCAGCGCGCCAATGTTGTACAAAATCGCAATTCCGCCCGTCAGCTGCGCCGAAAATCCGTGGTCCTTTTGTAAGAACGTTGGATACAAATCCTGCGTCCCGTGCGAAAACGAGTTGAACCCTGTCATCAGCAGCACCAGGAAAACAAATGTCCCCGCATACTGCCACAACCCTTTCCGCAGTCCCATCTCCGGCAGGGTCTTTGTCTCCAGCGCTCGCCCTTCCTTCCACGTCGGCGACTCCTCCACCTTCCCGCCGATGTAGAAAACCAGCAGCGCCGGAGCAGCACCCACCAGAAACATCCCACGCCATCCAAAATCGTGCGCGTGCCAGGTAAAGTGCGAGAACCAGGGAAACAGCAGCGCGTAAGCCGCGGCCGCCACCAGATACCCGACCGCATACCCCTCCTGCAGCAGCCCCGAGAAAAATCCGCGATTCTCCTTCGGCAGCGTCTCAAAGGCCAGCGCCGCGCCCACGCCCCACTCCCCGCCCATCGCAATGCCAAACAGCGCCCGCAGGATCAGCAGTGTGTGCATCGACCCGGCAAACGCGCACGCCAGCTCCAGCAGCGAATAGCAGGCAATGTTGAACATCAGCGTTGGCCGCCGCCCAAACCGATCCGCCAGCATGCCGAATAGAAACGCCCCAACCGGCCGAAACGCCAGCGTCAGGAACAGCGCCTCCGCAACCTCTGACGGCGCCACGCGAAAATCTTTCGCCACCGCGGAAACGCAAAATACCAGGATGAAGTAGTCGAAAGCGTCGAGCGACCACCCCAGGAAGCACGCTACAAACGCGTGTCTCTGCCGCGAGCTCAGGCTCCGGAAGGGGCTCGGCATTGCGCCAGCTTACCAGAGCCATTCCCGCCAGGCGGTTTTCTCTTCCCGCCCGCCTCTCGAAAGCAGTAAAGTGAATGGCGGATTGGCCTCGGCTCGATTTCTCCGGCCGGCATCCAGCGAAAGATCGGAGTCGCGCAATGAAAATTCCCACGCCCCCGCAGGCCCAGACGCTCAGAAGTTCGCTTACCCATCTCGGCGCCGGAACCGCCCTCGCTGCCCTCGGTTTCGTCATCGTCGCCGGTTGCGGCGGAGGTGGTGGGACCATCCACAGCATTCCCACGCAGCAAACCGTAGCCACACCCGCCATCGCCACTACCGCCGCTCAAAACGGCGCCGTCATCGTCACTCTCACCGACTCCACCTCCGGAGCCACCATCTACTACACCACCGACGGCACCACCCCCACCAATACCTCCACGCAATACATTGCGCCATTCCTGGTCGATAGCAACCTGACCCTCAAAGCCATAGCCAGCAACGCTCCCACCTATCTCAACAGCCAGGTCGCCAGCCAAACCTTCTCCCCAAATATCGCCTCCGGCACCCTTGTCTGGAGCGATGAGTTCTCCAACTCCGGCACCGCGAATGCCCAGCCCAACCCCTCTACCTGGACCTACAACGTCGGCACCGACTGCTGCGGCAACAACGAGCTTGAGACCTACTGCGCCTGGGGTTCCACCACGGGCCCCTGCACTCCATCCAGCCCCAACGCCTACGTCGGCACTGACGGTTACCTGCACATCGTCGCGCAGAACCCCTCCGCCAGCGTTTACACCTCTGCGCGTCTCAAATCCCAGGGCCTCTTTAGCTTTCAGTATGGACGCATCGAGGCCAGCATCCTGCTGCCGGAATCGCAGGGCATGTGGCCTGCCTTCTGGCTCCTCGGCAATAACATCACCATCAATCCCTGGCCCGCCTGCGGCGAAGCCGATGTTATGGAACACATCGACGGCAGCAATCCCGCGATTACGTCGGCGGCCCCGCCCCCGGCTACGACTGGACTCAGTCCTCTATCCACGGCACCAGTCTCAACGGCGGCGTCCCCTACACCACCACCGGATTCTCCGCCGCCGCCTGGCACACTTACGGCATGATCTGGACCAAAGGACAAATTCAGTACTACATCGACTCGCCCACCAACATCTACGAGACCTTCACAACCACCAGCCCGGGCTCGGGCACGTGGCCCTTCGATCAGGGCCCGATGTTTATCATTCTCAATCTCGCTGTTGGAGGCTCCTGGCCCGGTTCGCCGAACTCGACCACGGTCTTCCCCTCGAGCATGCTCGTCGACTACGTCCGCATCTATACCAACTAGATTTTCATTTTGAGCAGGGCGGCGGGCGGCGGCCAATGGGGGCGTCGGCCCGACGTAATGGCAGGACGAGCCGCCGACCGCCGGTTCCGAGAATTGGCAGCTAAGGACTGGGGACCGGCAACTAAGGACTGGCTATTGGGGACTGGCAACTAAGGACTGGTAACTGCCGGTTCTACTCGCGCGCCTGTATCCAGCGATCCATAATCGTGTGCACGCACCGCGCACCGCACAAATGCCGCACGTCCGACGAATGAGACAGAAAACCATGCCACGGCGTCACTTTGATCACCCTCTGTTGCGGCTCACCCTCGGCCGGAGACATGGTCTCCGTCCACGCCAGCCACCAGTCCTCTGACTCCTCCCGCTTCGCCTTATTGCAAACATCGCAGCGAAACGTCTCAGCCCATGCCATCGCAATCCACTCCTGGTTCCCGAGTAACGCTATCGAGTAACATCATATCTAACGCGCTGTTCAACCCAGTGAACAGGACTCCGATGACTTTTTCTATAGATTTGGCGAATCAGCGCCGCCGGACCGGCATCCTGTTCTCCTGCGCCACCCACGCCGCCATCATCGGCGTCGCCGTTCTGCTCACGCTCCACTATGGACGCATCCGTCCCATCTATCGCGAAAGCCGCTGCTGCACCACCGCTCTCTATTGGACCGGCAGCTCAGCCGGTGGCGCTCACAATCCCAAATCAGCTGCAAAACAAAGCAAGCGCTTGAAACCGGCTCCCACGCCCACTCCGGCGTCCTACTCGCGCGCCAATCCTTCGCCGATTCCCACAGCGCAAAGCGCACAGCCCGTTCCTGGCATAGCCGCCCCACAACAGCAAGCGACCATAGGGACCGGCACCGGCACTGACAATGCGGAGCCCGCGTTCCCCGTCTACTACCCGTCTCCAGGCGTAACCGATCGCTCACTCCTGCCCGCCGCCGAGCAGAAGATCATCGTCGAAGTCAACGTAAGCGCTTTAGGAAACGTCACCGACGAGAAGCTCGTCCAGGGACTTGGCAACAACCTCGACGAAATCGTCCTCACCACCGTGAAAGCCTGGCGCTTCCACCCCGCCACCCTCAACGGAACCGCCATCGCCTCGGTCGAGGATTTAGTCTTCCCCTTCAACCGCGACTATCCATCGGGCGACGGCCCGGCCGCCTAAAACCTACTGCATCATCATCTGCCGGTTATTCCGCCAGGCAGCATAATTCTCCGCCTCGGTAAGTTTCCTGTACGTCCGTCTCCACGCCGATAGCTCAGCCCTTGCGTGAATCGCCCACGCGATGGCCGTGCACACTATCGCCAGAGATACAAACGACGCCACAAAAATAAGCGTGAGCATCGACATTGCGTCCTGCCTCCACGGATCCAGTGATTGCCATACTCCTCCCGGCTCATTGGAAAACAATGAGAAGAAGAGTAAGTCTGGGCTACCGGAGAGCAAGATGAGAACCAGATCCGTCCCATTTAACCCGAAAGGGGGGCTCAGATTAGTTACGCCCACCCATTCTGAGCATTAGTCCCCGCAGATGCACTCTTCCTGCCCGCAATAGGAACAGCACCTGCAACCACTCCGCTCTTGTTTTTGTTCCTCGCCAAAGGCCGTCCGCCCGTCCGCGAAGGACCCTCCGGCAATCGACGGGATCACCAGCACCTCATCCCCATCCTGAAATGAGTACTTCTCGTTCCCCAGAAACCGAATGTCTTCCTCGTTCACATAAAAGTTAATGAACTTACGCACCTGTCCAGACTCATCCCGCAAGTGCGACCGCAGCGCCGGAAACGTCGTCTCCATCTCCGTAATCAGCGCCGGCAAATTCCCCGCGCTCGACTGTATCTCCCGCGTCGCCGTTCGTATGCTTCTGAAATGCATTCGGCAACAAAACTCTAACGGACATATTCCCCTCCCCCCACGAACTCGCCTTCTTCTTTCCGGTCATCCAGATAAGTCTCAAAATCTCCCAGCCGCGGACGAATCGCCGCATGCTGCTCATACGCACCCTCGAGCACATCCGTCGTCTTCAGCCCGTTGCCGGTAATGCAGCTCACCGTCAGCTCATCGGGATGAATTCGGCCATGCGCATACAGCCGGGCCGTTACAGCAGTAGTGACTCCGCCCGCCGTCTCCGTAAACACGCCTTCGGTCTCCGCCAGCTCCTGGATCGCCGACACAATCTCCACGTCAGACACATCCTCGGCCCATCCGCCGCTCTCGCGAATCGCCCGCGCCGCATAAATTCCATCCGCAGGATTCCCAATCGCCAGCGACCGCGCGATCGTCTCCGGCCTCTGCGGCTCAATGTGATCCAGCTCCCGTCTTCACCGCCGTCGCAATCGGCGAGCACCCCGTGGCCTGCGCTCCGAAGAAGCGCACTTCCTTGTCCTCCACCAGCCCCAGCGCGATCAGCTCCTTGAACGCCTTGCGGATTTTCGCGATCAGCGACCCGCCCGCCATCGGCACCACCACGTTATCCGGCAGCCTCCAACCCAGTTGCTCCGCAATCTCAAACCCCACCGTCTTCGAACCCTCCGCGTAGTACGGCCGCAGGTTCACGTTCACAAATCCCCAGTTGTAGCGATCCGCAATCTGCGAGCACAACCGGTTCACGTGGTCGTAATTGCCGTCGATCCGCACCAGCGTCGCGCCATACACCTGCGTGTTCAGAATCTTCGCCGGCTCCAGATCGGCGGGCACCAGGATGTAAGCCTTCAGCCCAAGCCGCGCCGCACCGCGCGGCCACCGCATTCGCCAGGTTCCCAGTCGACGAGCACCCGACCGTGTCGAACCCGAACGTCTGCGCATTCGCCAGCGCCACCGCCACTACACGATCCTTAAAGCTCAAGGTCGGCAGACAGACGGCATCATTTTTGAGCCACAGATTCCGCGCCCCAATGCGCTCCGCCAGTCGCGGCGCGCGCAGCAGGGGCGTCCACCCCGCGGGCGTAGTCGCCACATACTCGTCCGGAACCGGAAGCAGCGCCTGGTAGCGCCACATGCTCGACGGCCCGTCCGCAATCGCCTCGCGCGTAAACGTATGCCGCGCGGCATCGAGGTCGCAAAAAACTTCCAGGGGAGAAAAACACTCGTCACAAATCGACAGCGGAGCGTTCTCATAACGCTTCGCGCATTCCCGGCAACGCAGTTCGTAAGCAGCAGCCATCGCACCCTCATTTCGAGAGTGGCCTCGAGAAAAACAGCTACGGGCACGCGTGACGACGTACTTCGCTACTTCCGGCACTACTGAGGATTGCGCGAGATGCGTTACAGCCTGCACCCCGAATCTCATGTTCCCCGCCTCACGGCGAGCGAGAGTTGACACCGTTGTCCTGAATTGCTCAGGCCGGTTGTCGTGGCGTCACAGGGCCCGTCCCTCAGCCACTCTGCATGAAATTCAGGCTCGCTCTTTTGGAGCAAACATGAACTGGTTCTTTAATACCATACCCGCACCGACGATGCAAATGGAGCGTCACAACAGATCCTGACGCCATACGCCACTCTCCCACATCCAATTCGCCAAAAGGAGTGGCCACCATGCCTGCATCCAACCCCCGCGTCTGGTTCATCACCGGAGCCTCCACTGGCTTCGGCCGCCTCCTCGCTGAAGACCTCCTCCGTCGCGGCGAACGCGTCATCGCCACCGCACGCGACCTCTCCAAAGTCGAAGACCTCGCAAAGCAGTATCCCGGCCAGGCCCGCGCCTTCGCCCTCGACGTGACCCAACCCGAGCAGATCGCCAGCGTCGCGCCGCAGGCCATCGCCGCCTTCGGCCAGGTCGACGTCCTCGTCAACAACGCAGGCTACGGCCTTACCGGCGCCGTCGAAGAAGCCTCCGAAGACGAGTTCGAGCCCATGTTCCAGACCAATATCTACGGCGTCATCCGCACCACGCGCGCGTTTCTGCCTCACTTCCGCGAGCGCCGCAGCGGCCACATCGTCAATTTCTCTTCGATCAGCGGCCTGATCGGCACAGCGGGCTGGGCCTACTACAACGCATCGAAATTCGCCATCGAAGGATTCTCCGAAGCCCTCGCCGACGAGCTCAAGCCCCTCGGCATCCGCGTCACCATCGTCGAACCAGGCCCCTTCCGCACCGATTTTCTCGGCCGCTCCGGCAAGCTCGCCCAACTCGAAATCCCCGACTACGCCCGCACCGCAGGCAAAGCCCGCGAATATCTCAAGTCTCAAAACGGCAAGCAGGCCGGCGACCCCCAAAAAGCCGTCGAAGCCGTCATCCAGGTCGTCGATTCGCCCAATCCGCCCCTGCATCTCCTCCTCGGTAAAATGGCGCTCCAGCGCTTCCGCGCCAAGCTCGCCCAGTGGCAAAAAGAAATCGCCGCCTGGGAACCCGTCACCACCGGCGCCGACTTTCCCGAGGCTGAGAAGCGAGCTTCGTAGTTGCTCCGATAACTGCACACTGCGCGGACCCTCCTCCGCTCAAAACCCACCGCCCCGGAGAACGCCTCGTGAACGCAGCCGTAGTCCATTCCTTCGACAGCCCGCCCCGCTATGAAACCTTCGCCGACCCCGTCCCTGAGGGCGACGAGGTCCTCGTCACCGTCACCGCCGCGGGCCTCCACCCCATCGTCAAGTCTTTAGCCAAAGGAGCCCATTACGGCAGCACGGGCCACCTACCCCTCATCCCCGGAGTCGACGGCGTAGGCCGCCTCGAAAGCAACGAACGCGTCCTCTTCGGCTCCGCGCGCCCGCCCTACGGCACCTTCGCGCAGCGCAGCGTCGCCGGGCTTTTCATGTGTACGCCCCTCCCCGACGAGCTCGACGACGCCACCGTCGCCGCTTTGATCAACCCCGCCATGTCCTCCTGGGCCGCGCTCACCCAGCGCATCGCCTTCACTCCCGGCGAAAGCATCCTCATCCTCGGAGCCACCGGCGCCGCCGGTCACCTCGCCGTACAGATCGCCAAACGCTTTGGAGCAAAACGCATCGTCGCCGTCGGCCGCAACCCGCAGGCCCTCGAAGAAGCCACATCCCTCGGCGCAGACGCCACCATCTCCCTCAACCAGGATCGCGACGCACTCGTGTCCGCCTTTCGCGACGAGTTCGCTCAGCACAAAATCGACGTCATCCTCGACTACCTCTGGGGCGCGCCCGCGGAAGCCCTCCTCTCCGCCATCGTGCAAAAGGGCCTCGACCACGAATCCTGGCGGATCCGCTATATCCAGATCGGCAACAGCGCCGGACCCACCATCAACCTGCCCGCAGCCACATTGCGCAGCTCCGGACTCGAGCTCCTCGGCAGCGGCTTCGGCAGCGTCCCGATGGAAAAAATCTTCGCCGCCCTGGCAGCGATTCTCAAGGAGGCAGCAAAAAAACCATTCCAGATCAAATTCACCGCCGCGCCCCTGAGCGATGTAGAAAAACTCTGGAACTCCGTCAGCGAAGGCCGCCTCGTCTTCCAGCCATGACGCGACCGCACTGAGTCGCTCTGGGCGCGTTACCAAAGCCAGGCGATTATCTCTCCCAGCCGCACGACAGCCTCGCTACTGGCAACTGCTTACTCTCTACTGGCTACTGACTGCCAGCTACTGGCTACTGCCTTTTCCCTGTCCACCCCCGTACACCACCGCCCGCTCCCGGACAACGACTCCGCTGCCTCGCAGCTCCCTGTTGCCTATTGCCTGTTGCCTATTGCCTGCTTTGCGGTTGCCTGTTCCCTGCCGTATGGCCCATCATGTGCTCCATAGCCACCGATAGTGCCCGAGGCCTCCATGCAAACCTTCTTTCAGGACCTGCGCTTCAGCGCCCGTACCCTCCGCAAGTCTCCAGGATTCGCGCTCACCGCCATCCTCACCCTCGCTCTCGGCATCGGCGCAGTCACCGCCATCTTCTCCGTCGTCGACTCGGTCCTGCTCAAGCCCTTCGCCTTCCCCGACCCCGGCCGACTCGTCATGCTTCGCGAATTCCTGGCTCCCGTTAGCCCGAACGCCCTGCCGGACAATCCCCTCCACTTCTACGCCTGGCAGGATCATGCAAAATCCCTCAGCGGCATGGCCATGTTCCAGAACAACGCCCTCAGCATCTCTCTCGGAACCGGCCACCCTGAGATCATCTCCGGCCTCAACGTTGCTCCCAATTTCTTCAGCGTCCTCGGCGTGCAGCCTTACCTCGGTCGCAGCTTCGAGGCCGGCGAAGACCGCAAGGGCCATGACGGCGTCGCCATCCTCTCCTGGGACGCCTGGCAGCACTACTTCCGAGGCGATCCATCCGCCGTCGGCAGAACCCTGAGCGATGGCGGTGAAATCCTCACCATCGTCGGGGTCCTGCCGCGCTCCTTCAGCTTCCCCCGCGTCAGCGAGCTCCCCGGCGCTATGACCGGCAGCGGAGAGTCCTACCAGATCTTCCGTCCCCTGGTGGTCAACGACAACCAGGTGAGCGACAGCGGCGACTTTAATTTCCTCGCCATCGGCCGCTTGCGCGTCGGAGTCGCCCCCCGCCAGGCCGAGGCAGAGCTCGATACCATCCAGTCCGGCTTCAACCACGAAAAGCATCTCGCCGTCGGTCCAACCGTCCTCGTCCTGCCGCTCCTCAGTGAAGTTGCAGGCCGCGTGCGCGCCGCGCTGTGGCTGCTGCTCGCAGCCGTGGGCTCGGTCCTCCTCATCGGCTGCGTCAATCTCGCGAACCTTCAGCTCGCCCGCGCCGTCTCTCGCGAGCGCGAGCTCGCCGTACGCGCCGCCCTCGGCGCAGGCCGCGATCGCCTCGTTGGCTCCGCCCTCGCCGACTCGCTCCTCCTCGCCATCGTCGGAGGGGCGCTCGGCATCCTGCTCTCCTTCGCCGGCGTCCGCCTCTTCCTCGCCGCGGCGCCTCAGAATCTCCCGCGCCTCGACGCCATCCACGTCAGCTGGCCCGTTCTGCTGGCCGCCGCCGCTCTCTCCATTCTCACTGCGCTCTTCTTCGGACTTCTGCCCGCCCTCCGCTCTATGCGCATCGACCCGCAGTCCGCTCTCCAATCCAGCACCACCCGCGTATCCAGCTCACGCGAAAGCCGGCGCACCCGGCACATCCTGGTTGCCGCTGAGGTCGCCTGCACCCTCGCTCTCCTCATCGTCACTGGCCTGCTCGTCCGCAGCTTCTCTACCCTCCTCAACCAGAACCGCGACTTCGACTCCAGCCACATCACCCTCACCTCCGTTTACCTCTACGCCCCGCAGTATGGCGATCAGAACAAAAATTCAATCGCCCTTCGCGGTACCTTCGTCGACCGCGCCCTCGCCGATCTCGCCCGCCTTCCCGGCGTGCAATCTGTCGCCGTCACCAGCGAACGTCCCCTCGCGGGTGAAACCTGGATCGACGAAGTCAATCGTCCCGACCACCCTGTGCCGGCCGATCAAACGCCCGACGCCAATATCCGCTGGATCAGCCCCAGCTACGCATCCACTCTGCGCATTCCCATTGTGGCCGGCCGCGATCTCACCCCAGCCGACAAGAACCATCCCAACAACGCGCTCATCTCCCAACAAGCGGCGCGCCGTATCTGGCCTGGCGAAAACCCCATCGGCCGCATCTTCCATCTCGGCGACAACACCGATTACACCGTCGTCGGCGTCATCGCCGACGCCCGCATCAACGAGCTGAAGCACACCGCCAACATGATCTATTTCCCCTATTGGCAGAATCCCTGGTGGCGTACTAACTTCCTCATACGCAGCCCCCAGACCACCGCCGCTCTCGCCCCATCCATCCGCCGCGTCATCTGGAACATCGATCCTCAGGTCGCCATTCCCACCCTCAAATCCCTCGACAGCCAGGTCTCCGACTCCGTCGCCACCGAACGCTTCCAGACCCTCCTGTTGTCAAGCTTCGGCGCAGCGGCTCTCCTCCTCGCTCTCCTCGGAATTTACGGAGTCCTCGCCTACTCCGTCTCTCTCCGCCAGCAGGAGTTCGGCATCCGCATCGCCCTTGGCTGCGATAAATCCGCCCTCATGACTCTCGTCGCCCGCCAGGCCGCCCTCCCCGTCGCCCTTGGCATCCTGGCCGGACTCGGTCTGGCCTTTGCCGCCGCCCGCTACGTCGGCAGTTTGCTTTATCAGACCAGCGCTGCGGATCCAGCCGCCATCGCCGCCAGCATTGCTCTGCTCATCGCCGCCGCCCTGCTCGCCGCCCTCATTCCCGCCCGCCGAGCCGCCCAAACCGATCCAATGCAGGTCCTGCGCAACGAATGACGCTCTTTACTCCCTGAACCACCATTCCGAACCTCAACCAAAACTCACTCCCATCGTGGTAGATGTGGTAGAATTAAACCACATAGTGGTAGAACGGTAGCATCGTGAGCCTGAACATCAAAAACGAACGTGCGCACGAGCTCGCCAGAGAATTGGCTCTCTTAACCGGCGAAAGCATCACCACTGCGGTGACCGAATCCGTACGCGAGCGCCTCGATCGCGTGCGAGCGCGAAGGGGCAAAGGTATGGCCAGCCGGCTGCTGGCTATCGCCGACGAATACTCTGCAAATCTGCCCGAGCCCTACCGCTCGCTCGATCATGCAGACCTTCTTTATGACGAGAAGGGCCTTCCCAAATGATCCTCGACACTTCCGCGCTGATCGCCGTCCTCCGAAAGGAGCCCGAGGCGAAGCGATTCGCCGAGGTGATGGAAGCTGCCGATTCGCGCCGCCTTTCTGCTGTCAACTACCTTGAGGCGGCCATCGTTGTCGACGGCCGCCGTAACCCAATCGACAGTCGACGCTTCGACGAATTTGTCCGCGCAGCCTCCATCGTGATTGAGCCCGTCACTGAGGCTCAGGCTCGACTGGCACGAGAAGCCTATCGCGATTTCGGGAAAGGCAGCGGCCACCCCGCCCAACTCAACTTCGGCGACTGCTTCGCCTACGCCCTGGCCAAAGACACCGCCGAGCCCCTGCTGTTCAAGGGCAACGACTTTTCCTGCACCGACGTTGAGTGCGCCATCCCCTGATCGACCTCACAGCACAGCCAAGAGGGGATTCCCCGCCCATTAATCCCTGGTCTTAAAATCCACTCTCAGCCTTCGCCCCTGCCCCGAGCTCTCCCGCGCCAGCTCAATCAACCGCGTCGTCCGCCACGCCTGCTCCGGTTTTACCTCCAGCTCCGCCTTCCCCAACAGCGCATCCCGCACATTCGCGTAGAACCCCCGATAATCCCCCTTCACCGTCCGCACCCGCCTGCTCACAGGGCTCTTCAGAGGACCACCCTCACCCTCGCAAATCTTCAGCTCGCCCCAGTCCGTCTCCGGATCCTCCCCAAACCCCGGCGAATCGAAACCCATCCCGGCCTTTAGCTGATCTTCCTGCGGATCGAGCCCCCACTTCACAAAACTCCCCTTCTTCCCGTGCACCACATATCGCGGTCCCGGCGCGCAGGCCGTCAGAGTCGCCCTCAGCAGCACCGTCTTTGGCGGCTGCGCGTACTCGAGAAAAATATCCCAGGCATCGTCCACCGCCGCGGCCTCGCGCTCCACCCGCACGCTCGCGAAGATCGTCTCCGGCGCCCCAAACAGCGTCAGCGCCTGATCGATCACATGCGGCCCCAGATCGAACAGCGTCCCGCTCCCCTTTCCAGGCATCTCTCTCCACGCCATCCGCGGCTGCTGTCGAAACCGGTCGTAGTGCGCCTCATAGCTCACCAGCCGCCCCAGCTCGCCGCTCGCGATCACCTGCCGCAGCGTCAGAAAGTCCCCATCCCACCGCCGATTCTGATACGCCGTCACCAGCAGCTTCCGCTCCCGCGCCGTATCGATCAGATCCGCTGCCTCCGCCGATGTCAGCGTGAACGGCTTATCGACCACCACGTTCCGCTGCGCAAGCAGGCACTGCTTCGCCAGCTCGTAATGCGAATCGCTCGGCGTCGCAATCACCACCAGCTCGATGCCCACATCCCCCAGCATCTCCTCGACCGACCGCGCCACCTTCACTCGCGGATAAGCATTCGCCGCCTCATCCCCGCGCCGCTGCACCACGCAAGCCAGCTCCAGCCCCGGAGTGGCCTCCACCACCGCCGTGTGAAATATCCGCCCCGCCAGGCCAAACCCGACCACGCCCACCCGTACCGGCTCCCGCATAACTACCATCCTTGATGAAAAGAGAAATATAACCGTTGGGATAGCGCGCGGATTCGGGCGCTACAGCCGGCACTGAATTGGCGCTTCGGCAGTGCGCGTCCCAACAACCATTCTTGACTACGGATTTCCCTCGCGCAGCTCCCTCGTCTTCAGAGAGGCCGGAACCGGGAGGCCATCTCCTTAAGACCTGCGCTCCACCACGCCTTCCTCGGTTGCAATGATTGCAAGGCTGGCCATGTTGAGAAAGAGACCGTGCTCAACAATGCCCACTGTCTTATCCAGCTTCGCGGCAAGCGCGGGAGGGTCGTCGATCTCCATCCCGGAACAATCGAAGAGCAGGTTGCCTTCGTCTGTGGTGTAAGGAGAGCCGTCCTGGTTTTTGCGCAGAGCCGCTGTAAATCCGAGCCGTTCGAGCGAACTCCGCACCAGGGGAGCGGCCAGGTGGATGACCTCCACCGGCAAAGCTGCCTTGCCCAGCCTGTTCACGATCTTCGAGCCGTCGGCGATGATGACAAAGCTTTCTGTCGCACTGGCGACAATTTTTTCGCGAAGAAGTTTTCCGCCTCCGCCTTTGATGAGCGCGAGGCCGGGCGCAATTTCGTCGGCGCCATCGACGGTCAGATCGAGGCGAGGGCAATCTTCGAAGGTCAGGATCGGAATGCCGAAGCTTCGGCCGAGGTGTTCACTGTCTTCGGAACTGGCGATGGCCTCGATTTTCAGGCCATGGTCGCGGACCTGCTCTCCGAGCAGCTGAATCCAGAGAGTCGCGGTTGAGCCCGAGCCAAGGCCGACGGCCATGCCTGGCTTGACCAGTTCGAGAGCACGCTGCGCCGCCTGGAGCTTGAGCGCATGGACCTTTTGTTCGTCGTGCATCGAGGGCATGCGTTCCGCTCCTGTGTTCGAGCCGCCGCGTGTTCAACCAGCCGTCGCTGCGCCGATATGCAGGCTGCGTTCGATCCAGAATTTGAACATATCGCGCAAAGACCGAAGTATGATTCTCGGCTTGCCCGAAGTGGCTTCGCCAAAGACGCGTGGGTAATAGTCCACATCCAGCTCTATGATCTTAAAGCCTAACTCGTAAGCGCGAATGATGATTTCCGGGACGATGAAAACGGTGCTTCGTGAGCTCGGCCGCGCTGCCATCAGCACCTCCCGCTTAAAAAGCTGCGTGTAATTATAGTCGCGCAGCTTTGGAGAGAAGAGCCGGCGGAGGATTAACCGATTGACTGTGGACGTCAGCTTTCGGTAGGGACTATAGCCGGCGTAGGCCTTTCGCGTTGCAACGATTACATCCGCCTCCTCCAGAAGAGGAATCATCTTGTCGAGATCGCAGAGGTCAAGCGGATAGTCCATCGCGTTTTGGATCACTAATTCTCCCCGGGCGCATTGAAATCCGCGATAGAGAGTCTCACCCAGCCCCAGGTTTTGCTGGTTGTGCAGAACGGTAATCTCAGGGTATGCCCTCGCCAGATCCTCGGCAATCTGACCTGTGCGATCCGTGCTGCCATCGTCAATGATCAGCAGTTCAAAAACCTGAAACCGCGGTCGCATAGCCTCCACAGCTCGTGCAATTGCTGAACGGATATTCTGTTCCTCGTTGTAGGCCGGAAATATTACGGTAATGCTCTTTACGCACCTGGTTGAGCTGCTGGCTTGCGTGCGCGAAGGCATCGCCGGCCTTGCTGGGCAGGCTGTTGAGCTGGCAGCCTCCAGTTCCTCCTCCGTCAGCCGCCCATTCGCTGCCGGTTCCACAACGGTCGCGATCATTGTTCACTCCTCAACACAAATACCCTTACCGGCACAGGGCTCTCTTTGATTGGTATGGCCGCTTCCATGCGGTAATCGGTATTTATAAGCCGGTACATCTGATCTTGTAAGTCCCGTTGACCACTTCTCCTGCCTGCCCGAAATAAATTCTCGTTAAATAGCTCGCTGTCGCCAACAAAGTCCACTATCAGCGCAGGTCGCGCTTTCACAATTCGTTCGGCGTCTCTCCGGCACAGATCGTCCGGAGCCACATCGAAAAAGTGAACCTGAGCATAGGTAGGTGGCCAGCGATTGGCCAATACATACCACAGGGGCTGATAGGAATAGATAAAGACCGAGTCGTTCACCCGAGAGTGGTCGTGGATAAGATTCGTAAGACGGTCGACAAAGGCGGCCATTTCCGGGGACATGTATATCCCGTTTAATGCTGGCTGCCTGGAGGCGGCGGTAGCATTCCGTATCGGCTCGTCAGTCCAGCTGTCCCAGCTGAATGGACAGGACACTCTGCCCGCTTCACATACTGACAGAAGCAGAACCGCGGCCGCCGCGAACGAATAGCGGAGAAGGGACGTGCGAGGCCTCGAAGCAAGATCTTCCAGCACGATTGCTATCACGACTCCCAGGCTCGGAAACGCCATTGGTCCCCACGCTACCCATGACCAGGACATCGTGTAACAGATCCAGAAGGAGGCCATTACAAGCAGCCAGCGCTGCTTTTCCACTTCGGTCATGCCGCGCTGAGTCAGGATCGCGGTGTAATAGACCGCGAGCGAGAAGACGCCAAAGAAGCCAATGAGAATCGACCATATTTCCAGCACATACGCCGTAACGGAGATGCGCGGAACAGCGGCTCCTCCTGCGTACCCCACGACCAGTGCGCCCGCGCCTGCCGCTGCGATCAGGGCGAGCTGTAACATCCCCGGGACGGAGGAAGGCGGTGCGGCGCTCCCTTTTCGCACCATACGAACCACCAGCAGCATGATGCAAATCGCGAACAGCAGATAAACAGCATTTCCTGGCCAGGAGCCGAACCCGTTGAGAAACACGCGCGTGAGTATATGGCCCGGGGATCCCTTTGCCGACGGCCCGTCTGCAAAAATTGCAATTGCAAAGGCCCTCAATGCGCCTTTACTCGCGAGCCATCCAAGGATTGCCACCGCGGGCATGATCCATCCCGCGCAAAAAGCGAGGAGACGTAAAAGCGTCAGCCGCCAGCCCAAATCGCGTAATGATAAACCGGCAATTACCAAAATCAGTGCGAGAGTTATACCTCCACCCTCGGTCTGCTTCGTGAAGAAGCAGACCGAGCAGCACACACCCGAGATACCAATCAAGGAGATGTTTCTCAGGCTCTTTCTTCGTTCCCACCCGACATACGAGATCAGGAAGGCGCCGATCAGGGCCCAAAACGTCGCTTCCAGATGATAGGAAATCAGAGGGTCGGCAGGATCCGTCGAAAAAACAGCGATCGCCGCAAGTGCGCCGAGCGCCGCATAGGGAATTCGCACCACTTTGGCGAGCCAGATCACCAGAATTGCTGCCAGTGCGCATCGATAGCCGATGTCAACAAGTCGCAAAACCGCGAGGCTTGGCCCAAAGAGTTTTACGATGGCCGCTGTTCTGAAAATATAGAATGGAGTTACTACAACGTAGAAATCTCTGTAAGGGACCTTGCCCGATAACAAACGGGACGCAAATTCCAGGAACATCCCGGACACACCCGGTCCCAGAAACCGGTTCCAGAAGCTGAGAAGGAAAGCGAGATTCAACCCGACCACGACGGCGACCGCCAGGAGAAGTTGCTTTCGCCGGTCCATCGCTTTCCGGAACGCGACCTCCACAAAATCGCTGGTGCCCGCGATAGCCGCGCTGTGCTGGAGCGATGACCCTCGCCTTCGCTGTGGGAGAACTTCAACGTCAACGGGGGACACGGGCAGACTCCTTCGCGGTGCGCAGACTCGGATATCCAGTGGGCGGAGAAGTATGTCCCCGCAGGGTCGCTGTCGATGGAATTTGTTGAAGGATAAGCCAGTTGCGGGTGCCGTCCAATGGCGAAAAGGTGGGAGCGGGGTTAAGTTCGAAGTTCCTCAACCGGCCAGGGGATTGGGAATGCGAAGGCGGCCCTTGCATGTGGGTACCTTGCATGTGGGGTAATGGTGCGGGGTATCCGGCCAATTCTTCTTCACGAAGATCGGATTGCTTCGATGCCTGAATTCCCGTTAAACTAAGGTTTCGGCGTGTGCGGCGCGAGTCGTCGGCGCTGGATGGCGGTATCGGTCCGGGTGGCGGGACCTGCCGGGTTCGAGCCAGGCTTGAATGGCCGCATTTTTGACGACATCCTCGAGGGGAATCGTCTTTATTGGAGAAGACATGGCACAGGTTTGCGATATTTGCGGCAAAGGTCCGCAGTTTGGGAACAACATCTCGCACGCGCACAATATCACCAGGCGGCGCTGGAATGTGAATCTGCACCCGGTGAAGGCCAAGGTTGGGGGCGGGGCGAAGCGGCTGCGGGTTTGCAGCAGCTGTTTGAAGGCCGGTAAGGTCGTCAAGGCCTGAGGGCAGGGAACAGGCAACAGAGTTCACCAGACTAAGGGCTCTGCCCTGATTTCCCAGGCGATGGTGCGATGCGGCCGGTTGCGGGTGCTTCTGTGATGGCTTTGCGGATGCCAGCTTCGGGGGCGGCGTCATCGAAGCGGACCTGATCTTCTCCGGTACGCACAACTCCTAATTTCTTCCAGAGCGCATCGAGGTCGATGGTGACCGGCGTCGAGGCCATGCGGTCGTATTGTTCTTCGAGGACGTGCGTGCCGGTTCCGGCGTCGCCAGCGGCGAAGGCTTTCTCGATCGGCCAGTCCTGATCGATGGTTCCGCCTGCTGCCACGATGGCGCGCAGAGCGTCCTCAAATCCTTTTTTGTTATGGGTGTGTTCGCGGATGGTGACATCGGCGAGCAAACAGAATTGCGCACCACCCCAGTAGGTGCGCCCCCAGGTATGGGTGTTGTCCAGGCCCTGGTCGCCGGGCTGCGGATTGCCTTTTGGCATATCGCGCACCATGTCCGCCCAGATCTTCTCTGGCTGCAAAAAGCCAGCCTGCACGCGGGCCACCGGCTCGACGTAAACGGCGATGCCTTCTTCGATCCAGTGGTGATCGTCCTCCTGAGAGGGGAATCCAGTGTGGGTGAGCTCGTGGGTCATCATCCAGTCTTCTGTGAGTTCCCCGGTCGTGGTGTGCTGGCCGAGGCGCATGCGAGTGAAGGCGGGGAAGCCGCCGACGTTGCCCCAGGTGGTGCCCTGAAGAACTCCGCTGCGATCCTCCGCGGGGACGATGAGGATGCGGTCGCGAGGGACGGGGAATCGGCCGTAATAGGTTGCGACGGAGCTGGCGGCGTTTTCCACCCACTGCAGGATTTGCGGAGTGGGCAGATCGAGGGAGCCGGGTGCGAAGTCAACCTGGATCGTCGAGCCGGCGATATGGAAGGTTTGCGTCGATGCAACGGGCGAACGCCAGGGGGGACCATGGTGCTCGGGATTTGGATTCTGCATGGCGCCCATGACCATCAGGAGCGATGCGCAGGCAAACGCGGGGAGCAGGGAGAGGAGTGCTCGGCTCCAGCACTGTTGTGACCGCGAAAAAAGGCTTGTCATCTGAAGATCTCGCTATGGGAGCCGAGCCGCGCCAGGCGCAACAGTTCTCCGCTCTTGCGATAGATGAGCAGAAGGTCCGGCTTTACATGGCATTCCCGATAGCCCGCCCAGTCGCCGCTCAAAGCGTGATCACGATGGCGTAAATCCAGTTGCCGGTCAGCCGCCAAATCTCCGACCACGGCGGACAGGATCGCATCGAGAGAATTTCGGTGCCGGCCCGCGGCTTCGCGCTTGTAGTCCCTTTTGAAGGCGGACGAGCGCTCAATCGTCCGCATGCAGGTCTGCCATCAGAGCGTCGACCGTTTCAAATCGCTTGCCTCTTCCGCTTTCGAGCTCGGTGATGGCTCTGCGGGTTCCGGCATTGGGGGTCTTTACGTCAAATGGCAGGCGGCGTTCCTCGGCGACGCGGACCATCAGAAGGCGGATTGCGTCGGAAATCGACAAACCCATCTTCTCAAGAGCACCCGACGCGCGCTTCTTGGTTCGTGCGTCAATCCGGGCGCGGACATAGGTGTCTCTGGCGGTCATGAGACGATTGTAGTCACAATGGGACTACGCCACAATCGTCCCGGAGATTCATTTAGCGGCCCTATTTGGCCTTTTCAAAGTTGAGGGCCGCGGAGTTGATGCAATAGCGGAGGCCGGTGGGACGCGGGCCGTCGGGGAAGACGTGCCCCAGGTGAGCGCCACAACGGGCGCAGTTGACCTCGACGCGGCGCATTCCGAGGGTGTTGTCTTCATGAGTTTCGATGGCGCTGGACTTAACAGGCAGGTAGAAGCTGGGCCATCCGCTGCCGGAGTCAAACTTCGTATCAGATGGGAAAAGCTCGGCGTCGCAGGCGACGCAGTGGTACATGCCGTCGTCATGGTTGAACGTCAGCTTTCCGGTGAAGGGGGCTTCTGTGCCTTTCTGGCGGGTGATGTGGTACTGCTCGGGGGTGAGCTGGGCGCGCCACTCGGCGTCGCTCTTCTGAATCTTTTCGGGGATGGTTTCTGCGGGCTTGGTCTCAGGCATGGGCGGTCTCCTTGCAATTAGATGGAGGAGGCGGGTTCCTCGATTCGCTTCGTCCGCTCAGCTCTCAGTCCACGCTGGCGATGACTTCGATCTCAACGAGTGCGTTTCTGGGCAGGCCGGCGACGGCGACCGTGGAGCGCGCGGGTTTAACGATGCCCTCGGGAGCCAGATACGTCGCATAGACGGCGTTCATCGCCGCGAAGTCGTCCATGTCCTTCAGGAAGACCACGGTCTTGATGACGTGGGCGAGATCGGTGCCCGCCGCGGTCAGGATGGCCTTGACGTTTTCGAGCACGCGCGTGGTCTGTTCGGTGATGCCGCCGGCGATGAGTTGGCCGGTTGCGGGATCGAGGGCGATCTGGCCCGAGGTGTGAATGAGATCGCCGAGACGGATGGCCTGAGAGTAGGGCCCGATGGCGGCGGGGGCGTGTGGCGTGGAGACTGCGGACTTCGGCGAATGGCTCATGGAACGATTGTGCCGGGCCGAGAGCCGGGTGGCAAGGATGGTACGTTGGGCATCACTGAGCGGGCCAGGATACCCCTTTTGGTCAGTGCGCGTCCAAACCGCGCAAGGTAAAATCGAAGAACGATTCGATGAAAACTGTAGTGATTCGACTCCTCCTGATATTGGTATGCGCATTAGCCGCGGCGGCCAGTGTACCGGCGCAAACCCCTCCCGCTTCCCCGGCGGATGCGGCGCAGGCGCCGCCCCAGTTGCAGCAGCGGCAGCCGGATGGGTCGCAGAACCCGCAGCAGAGCGGCGGCCAGGGCCAGCTCACGATTCCCGTGTACTCGAACGAGGTGTATCTGGAATTTGCGGTTACCGACAAGCACGGGCATTTCATCCGCGATCTGCAGCAGAGCCAGTTTGCTCTGCTGGACGACCACAAGGCGCCGGACAAGGTGTACAGCTTTACCCAGCAGACCAATCTGCCGCTGCGGGTGGGAATCCTGATCGATACGAGCACCTCGATCCGTCAGCGATTTCAGTTTGAACAGCAGGCGGCCACCTCGTTTCTGCTGCAGATTCTCAGGCCCGCGACCGACAAAGCCTTCATCGAGGGCTTCGATGTAACGCCGGACTATCGTCAGGACTGGACGAACAACATCGACTCGCTGACCACCGGGATACAGGGGCTGCGGCCGGGCGGCGGGACGGCTCTCTACGACGCGGTGTACAGCGGCTGCCGCGACAAGCTGCTGACGGCGCGCGGGCAGGAACCGGTTCGCAAGGCGATCGTGCTGGTCAGCGACGGCGACGACAATCAGAGCCACGCTTATCTGGAAGACGCCATCAAGGAATGCCAGCGGGCTGAGACCATCGTTTATGCGATCAGCACGAACGTGAGCCCCAGCCGCGACCGCGGCGACGACATCCTGGAGAAGATGGCTACCGCGACGGGCGGAAAGGCGTTCTTTCCGACACGCATCGAGGACATGCCCAACAGCTTCGGGGAGATTCAGGAGGAGCTGCGCAGCCAGTACGCGCTGGTCTACAAGCCGGCGGACTTCAAGGCGGACGGGGCGTTTCGGCCGATCTATCTCTATTGTCTGGACCGGCGGTTTACGGTCCGGGTGCGCGAGGGGTACTTCGCACCGAAGGGCTGAAGAACAGGGAGTAGGCAATAGGGAACAGGCAACAGGGAACAACGCTTAGCATTCGGTTTGCCCCGTTGGGCGCGCTGGGTTGCCCGTTTGTGGTGAAGGTGAAGCTGCGAGTGGCTATGGTGCGCGTCGGCCCGGTTGCTGATAATCAGGCAATATGAGCTTGAAACCGTCTGCGTGGCGCGCGATCGCGCTGCTTGTGTCTTTGTTCGCGGTGTGTGGGGTGTTGCGGGCTGCCGAGCCAGGTGCGGTTCGCACGCCGATCCTGCTGGAACTGTTCACATCGGAAGGTTGCTCGAGTTGTCCACCGGCGGATAACTGGGTGGAGAAGCTCGATGCGGTACAGCCGGTTGCCGGTGGCCAGCTGATTGTGCTCAGCGAGCACGTGGATTACTGGGACCATGATGGTTGGAAAGATCCTTACTCCTCGGCGCAACTGACAGCGCGGCAGAGAGGGTACGCGCAGGCGCTCGGAGCCACCGAGGTGTACACGCCGCAAATCATCGTCGATGGGAACCAGGAAGTGCACCTTGCGAATGGAGCTCAGGTAAAGGAAGTCCTGCTGAAAGCTGCGGGGATGCAGACAATTCCGCTGAGGATCGAATCAGTGGCGATTGCGAGCGGGGAGTCGGATGTTCTGACAGGGCGCGTTACGGTGGATGGTTCCTCGGAGAAGCGCAACGGCGATGTGTATGTGGCCGTGGCCCTGGACAAGACGCAGACGGACGTGTTGGCTGGGGAAAATGACGGCAAGAAGCTGACCAACGTGGCCGTTGTGAAGGAGATGGTGAAGATTGGGAAGCTGGAGAAGGGGAAGAGCTTCGAGCAGGCGTTTCATGTGAAGCTGTGGCCAGGCGCCGATTTTGGGAATCTGCGGGTGGTTGCGTTTCTGCAGGAGCCAGGGCAAGGGAAGATTTTGGGAGCGGGGATGACGAAGGAGATTGGGAAGGGGAATTGAGCGCTGGTCACGCTATTCACGCCATTCACATCGGCCAGGTTATCCAAATTATTCGCGTTGTCCACGAAGGAGCTCCTCCAGTGCGGCTTCGTCAATGACATTGACATTCAGTTCGCGAGCTTTGTCGAGTTTCGATCCGGCGTCTTCGCCGGCGACGACGTAGTTCGTCTTTTTGCTCACAGAGCCGGAGACGCGGCCTCCGGCGGCTTCGATTCTGGCTTTGGCATCCTCACGGGATAAGCCGGGCAGCGTGCCGGTGAGGACGAAGGTGAGGCCTTCGAGCTGAGAAGTCTTTTTGCGCTTCTCGCCTGTCATGGTGAGCCCGGCTTTTTCGAGCCTGCGGATTAAGTCGCGGTTCTTTTCTTCGTCGAAGAATTCGCGGATGGCTTCCGAGACGCGGGGGCCGACTTCGTTGACCCGTTCGAGGTCTTCGCGAGATGCGGACATCAGGGCTTCCATCGACCCGAACTCTTCAGCGAGAAGCTGCGCGGTGCGCTGACCGACGAAGCGGATGCCAAGGCCGTATAGGACCCGATCGAGGCCGGCCTTTTTCGAACCTTCGATTTCCGCGAGGAGGTCTTTCCTTTCTTTTGGTCCCACCAGGGCCTGGGTTCGCGTCTTTTCTTCGCCAGTCTTTTTGTCGCGCGTCACGACTTCGTGCTGCAGTTGGGCGAGGTCGTCGTCAGTGAGCGTGTAGAGGTCCGCGATGCTGCGAACCAGCTTGCGGTCGAGGAACTGCGCGACCACGGCCTCGCCGAGGCCTTCAATATTCATGACGCCCCGCGATGCGAAGTGGAGGAGACTGCCGGTGAGCCGCGCGGGGCAATCGACGTTGACGCAGCGGTAGTCGACCTCGCCTTCGGTGCGCACGATTTCGCTGCCGCAGTCGGGGCAGTGGGTTGGGAACTCGAATTTCTTATGGCCGCGCGGGTGCTCCTTATCCTCGACGACCTCGACGACTTTGGGGATGACGTTGCCGCCCCGCTCGACTTTGACATAATCGCCGATGAGGAGTCCGAGGCGGTCGATCTCGTCGGCGTTGTGGAGGGTGGCGCGGGAGACGGTGGTTCCTCCGATGGACACGGGGGTGAGGACCGCGACGGGAGTGAGCTTGCCGGTGCGGCCAACCTGGATGCGGATGTCCTCGACCTGCGTGATGCCGGCGCGGGCGGTGAATTTGTAGGCGACCGCCCAGCGTGGCGCGCGGCCGGTGTAGCCGAGGCGGCGCTGAACCGCGGCGGAGTTGACCTTGATGACGACGCCGTCGATTTCGTAACCGAGACTGTTACGAGTAGTTTCAGCTTTTTCGACGAAGGCGAGGACTTTTTCGATGGAAGTGAGGGCTTCCCGATGAGGATTGACGCGGAAGCCGATGGCGGTCAGGGCGTCGAGCGCTTCGGATTGCTCGGGGAGAAGATCCTCGCCGGTTTCAGTGAGGAGGAAGTAGGCGTAGAAGTCGAGTCGGCGCTGCGCGACGATGTTGGGTTCGAGGGTGCGGATCGTTCCGGCGGCGTAGTTGCGGGGATTCGCGGCGGGTTCGAGGCCCTGGGCTTCGCGTTCCTCGTTGGCCTTGCGGAACGCGGCGAGGGGCATGATGATTTCGCCGCGCACTTCGAAGTTCGGTGGGACCTTGACCTTTTTGAGTTTGGCCGCTGAGACGGAGAGCGGGACCGAACGGATAGTGCGGACGTTGGTGGTGACGTCTTCGCCGATGGTACCGTTGCCGCGGGTGAGGCCGCGCAGGAGAAGCGACGAGCCGGGCGCATTCGGGCCGGGTGCGGCCTGATATTGGAGGGCCATGGAGAGGCCGTCCATCTTGTATTCGCAGACGTAAGAGATGTCGGCGTTGTCGCCGGCGAGCGAGTGGACGCGGCGCTCCCAGTCGCGGAGTTCCTGCTCGCTGGTGACGTTGTCGATGGACAGCATAGCGCGAGAGTGAGCGACCTTGGCGAAGCCCTCTTTGGGTTTGCCGCCGACCCGTTGGGTGGGGGAGTCGAGCGTGACGAGTTCGGGGTGTTCGCCTTCGAGCCGCTTGAGTTCGCGCATGAGATCGTCGAACTCGGCGTCCGAGATCGAGGGCTGGTCGAGGACGTAGTAAAGGTATTCGTGGTGGCGGATTTTTTCGCGCAGGGAATCGAGTTTTTTGTGAACGGCGTCATCGGGCATGCTGCGATCATCCTAAGACACGCTTCGGGTTTGCAAGCTGGCGGCCTGTCGATCGGTGAGTTCGACCGGGCGATGTTGACTTTCGACCCAAGTCTTCATACAGTCAATGAATCCAACGCAGCACTACGAAAGAAGCGCAGTCGATGCGAAGCCGCCCTGGCCGAATTTTCGAGAGGGGTTTGACTATGAAATGCACGATGGCAGGCTCGAAGTGTCCGCAATCGGTGGAAGGTTCGACCGATTCGAAATCCCACAAGGTGTTTCTGCTGCTGGCCTGCGTTCTGGTGCTGATCGTCGCACCGGCCGTGCATGGGCAGGCGACGGGCAGTTTTTCCGGAAATATCGTCGACAAATCCGGATCGGCTGTGCCGGGAGTAACGGTCACAGCAACCCTGAATGCGACCGGGTTGGTTCGCGATGCGAAGACGGACGACGGCGGCCACTATCTGATCCCGCTGCTGCCTGTGGGGATTTACACCGTGCGCGTGAATGGGACCGGGTTTCGAATTGCTGAAACCAGGGATCTGAACCTGCAGGTGGATGAAGCGCGCGAGCTCGACTTTACCCTTGAGCCCGCCACCGTTGTGACGACTGTAGCCGTTTCCGGCGAGGCCGTAGCCGTCGAGACCGCTAATCCTTCTCTCGGCCAGGTGATTACATCGGAGGAAGTGGCGCAGCTGCCCCTGAATGGCCGCGATTTCGTTCAGCTGGCCACGCTGACGGCCGGGGCTACCGCAGAGACGAACCCAAACAGCTTTTTCACCTCCGGGAGCGACAGCGAAGTGGCCGCGCGCGGATCGTTTTCATTGTCGGTAGGGGGATCACGGCCGAACAGCACTGACTGGCTGCTGGACGGCGTGGACAATAACGAACTCACTGCCGGCGGCATCGGCACTTTCTCCTCCATCGACGACATCCAGGAATTCAAGGTTCTTACTTACACTTACTCAGCCGAATTCGGTACTCGTGCCGGACCTACTGTCCTCATCACCACCAAGTCGGGCACCAATAATTACCATGGCTCCCTCTTCGAGTTTGTGCGTAACACCGACCTTGACGCGAAGGCCGATTTTGACACGACAACCCCGAAATTCAAACTCAATCAGTTTGGCGGTTCTATCGGTGGGCCTCTGCTGCGGAACAAGCTGTTTTTCTTCGTCGATGGAGAGCAGAAGGATCAGCGGGAAGGCATCACCTTCACCGGCCTGGTCCCATCCCTCGCTATGCGCAACGGCGATTTTTCCGCCGATCCCTTCGGCAATCCGGCAAGCGGCCTTGTCATTGCCAATCCGAATATGGTCGGTGCCGCCGATCCTTACTTCCAGTGCAACGCTTCCGGAAATCCGATTCCAGCCAATCCCGACGGCAGCCAGGCGAAGGGAACCGACTGCAACAAGATTCCCTCCAACCTCTTCGACAGCGTCGGCAAAGGCATGATCAACCTCTATCCCGCGCCCAACGCCAGCAACACTGCCCTCGGATATAACTACGTCAACGAGCCGGTGCGCCAGCTCAACGAAACCAAGTTCGATATTCGTCTCGATCAAACGATCTCCGCCAAAGACAGCGCCTTTGAGCGTTTCAGCTACGACCAGGCCTTCTCCTTCGTTCCCGGGGGCGCGCCAACATCGATCACCGCGGGCGGCGTGCCAACGTTAGCCGAGTCCAATGCTTTCGGCAGCGATGAGAACCTGATCAACCACGCGCGCAACGTCGCCCTCGGCTGGAGCCACGTCTTCTCGCCCACCACCATCAACACGGCCTCCGCGGGCTATGATCGCATCTTTGACTACATCGATTCGCTGGGTAACTTCAGCTGCGGTTCGACTAAGTTGGGAATTCCCGGCGCCGATCTCGGCTGCTCGTCCTCCGGCTCCGCCCTCCCCGGTGGCTCCTACAGTCAGGGCGTGGTTTCCACCGAAGTCACCGGCGGCTACTGGTCCCTCGGCGATCGCGGCTACTCTCCGTTCCAGGGTGGAACCGACATCTTTTCCTACAAAGACGTTGTCGACCTCATCCGCGGCAAACATGAAATTCGCACCGGCATCGACTTCCGCGATAACCAGATGAATGTAGGCACAGAAGAATTCCAGGACGGCTTCTGGATTGTCGGCCTGTTTGGAGATTTCACCGGCGCCGGCGTCGTCAACGGCAATTCTGCGGCTGATCTGTTGATGGGGATGACCGGACTTGGCGTGCACGATCAGACCTACTACGGCCCCACCACCGGCCGCCGCTGGAAGATTATCCGTCCCTTCGTCGAGGACGATTGGCGCGCGACTCCTTCACTGACCCTCAACCTCGGCCTGGCCTGGGATATCACGACACCCATCACCGAGATTCATAACCGCATGGCGGATTACATCCCCCAAACGGGACAACTCCTCGTTGCCGGTCAGGGTGGAGTGAGCGATTCGGCAGGCATTAATATGTACTGGGGCGCCTACGAGCCTCGCCTCGGCGCTACCTGGAAAGTACTCGGCAGCGATAAGACCGTTCTGCGCCTCGGCATCGGTATCTATCACGATTCGTCCTGGAACCAGGGCGCACAGGGTCTATGGCAAAATCCGCCCGACCTTGGCGAATCCGACCAGTTACCCGCTACGTTTTCCACGGGCTGCGCCTTTTCGACCTCTTACTGCCACACAACGCTCGGACAAACACCGGAGTTAGACGGCTTCACCCTCTCCACGGGCTTTCCCCTGCTTCCTACCCCGCAAACTGTGCCTACATACCCGGGAACGTTCGTTTATGAGCCGAGGAACTTCCAGCCCGGCAGGGTTCACCAATATAACGTCAACATCGAGCGCCAACTGCCTGGCAATATCGTGCTTACGGCCGGCTATGCTGGTTCAACCGGCGGCCATCTGCTGGTCATCGGCAACGACCTCAACACCAGCAGCCCGGCGGGTTGTGGAACTATAACCGGGTATACGCTCGGTTGCCTCCCCGGCGGCGCTCCCTACGTCTATCCCTATAATCCTCCGAACTTTAACGCCATCCTGCTCTACGGCGACGTGGGCACCACGCACTATAACTCACTGCAGGTCAAAGCCGAGACCAAGAGTCCGAAAAACGGCCTTTACGCCTTGCTTGCGTACACTTACTCCCACACCTACGACAACGGCCTCTCGGACGGTCTGGGCTCGGAGTTAAGCGCTCCTTACTTCCCGCTCCCGAACTGGCAAAATCTCGACTGGTCTCTCTCGCAGATCAACCTCAATCAAAGCTTCACTGGCAGCATCCTCTACAGCCTTCCCTTCGGCAAGGGTAAGCAGTTTGGGAATAGCTGGAATCCTGCGACCAATACACTTCTCGGCAACTGGCAGGTTACGCTGATTGAACGGATCTCCTCCGGATTCCCGGTTCCACTCATCGACAGCAACAACCAGTCAGGCACTACTTTTAATACCGGCGGCGACGACTACAATTACAACCGGCCGAACCAGGTATCCGGTTGCGATGTCTCTGCAGCCGACCACAGTAAGTATCAGTGGATCAACCCCGCATGTTTCCCGGCCGCGCCCGCAGGCGAGCTCGGTAATGCGTCGAGGGTTCCCGTCAGCGGCCCCGATTTTGTTAACTCCGACTTCTCGGCGATCAAGGATTTCGCGCTGCCGTGGCACGAAGCAGGACTCAACTTCCGCGCCGAGTTCTTCAACCTGTTTAACCATCCCGAGTACGGCATGCCGGTCAACGACATCAACGCGCCAGGATTCGGCGCCGTCAACTCAACCGTCAACAATCCTCGCCTGGTGCAGCTGGCGCTTAAGCTCACGTTCTGAGACTTCGCGCGCGGCTTCCTCGAAAGGGGGCTGCGCGAGGTCATTTATCCCGCGCGTCGATTGGGGCGAGGCGAAGGCTTCTGGCTGTCGCTGCTCTCCTGGCTGGTTCCCGTTGCTTTGTCTTCCGCACCGGTCCCTTCGAGCATTCGTCCGATTTCAGTTTGAGCCAGCGTTTTAGCGATTTGTTCCGCCCACGTATCGCCTATCCTCACGACGTTTTCCGCGCGTGAAGCAGGTCGGTTGTCGGGGATCACGCTGGGCTCCGCGATGTCGACCGGGCCTTCTTGCTCGGCGACAGAAGGGCTGGGTTGGAGAGGCGCCGGGTCAAAAGGGGTTCTGCGCGGCGGGCTCGGAGGATCGAAGGTGAATGAGGCGCGCTTGTTGGGTATAGGATCGACGAAATCGTAACTGGGTTTGATGGCGGGCGCGAGAGTTGGCGTTTCGTCGGGCGGGGGAGTTAGTTTGTCGTCGGGCGCGGGAGTTGGTGCAACAGGCGGGGGATCGGAAGTAATGATTCGGTAGCTGGAGTAAGTAGCTGGTTCAATGTCGGTGTCTTCGTACTCGACGGGACGATAGCGCCGGGCGAATGCGAAGTAAAGCAAACCGCAGAGAAGTCCAGCTGCTGCGGCAAGCCACCAGGACGAGGAGCGCCGGTACGCAGGCTGCAAGGATGCTGGCAGCAAGGATGCTGGCCACCAGGATAATGGCTGCCGCGATGTGCCGCCCGCGGCACCGGCGGTTTGCGCCAGCGTGAAGGGACTCGATGACGGGCCCGCTCCGGACTGTAGAGCTGCGGGGGCTGGCTGCTGTTGAGACGGCGAGGAGGGCTGCACGGCTGCCTTTGCGGCTCGGGCGGAACTCGGCGATGGGCTCGCAGCGGCTTCTTCGCGCTGGATGGCCTGACGATCTATTTCGATGAGGCTCAGGGCCTGGGTGAGCTGATCGCGCTCGCGGCGCAATTCCGCAGCGTTGATTCCCGCGCCGTTGAATCTGCCGTGCCCGGAATCGTTACCGCCTGGCAGAATGGAAGCTATTTCCTGCTGGATTTCGGCGAGCCGGCGCTCGCTTGAATATTGCGCGCGCAGTTTGCCGAGTTGCGCCAGAGCCGTGGTCGCGGCGGCCTTGAGTAGCTGGCGCTCCCGGGCCTGCGTATAAGAAGGGGGATCATGCGCCCATGATCGGCGCCAGCCTTGAGGTCTCTTTTCAGGGGAGGTGAGCCTCTCGATATCGCGATCTGTTGCCGCTAGCTGTGCTTGTATGTCAGCGAGAGAAGCGGAGAGTGAAGGAGCGGACTGGTCCTGAGACGAGGGGAGGGACTGCCTGGCGGGGGTCGCGATGGAGGAGCTTGGTGAAGACGGGTGCACGGGATTGGAGATAGAAGAAGGCGGCCTGATAGAAGACGAGATCGGCGAAGATGGAAAAGCGAGAGCGTCTGCGATGGCGTTTGCAGTTACAGCCGACTTAGCAGGGTCAGGATCGTGAAACTGCACCCGCAGCAAATGCGCCGAAGGCTGGGTGAGGTCAAGCCGCGCGCGGAACTCGCCCACGCGAGCGTTCATTGCGGAGGTAGACAAATACGCGGATTTGGAAAGTGCGGCAACGGCCTGGTCGGTAAGAAACGATTGGGCGATGGCCACGGCTGGGGTGGGTGCGTTCGCGAGGCCCGGATCGATGCGGCGTGCCGCAGCGGTATCGAAGGAGAGCTCCGCCGCAGGCGCGGCAGGCCCGGCGTTGCGGGCAAACCACGCGTGGAGGCCGACGGCGACCGTAATGGCGATGAGTGCGGCAATCAGCTTGTGTCCCAGAGGGATAGCAAGACGGCGGGGTGGGGAAGTTATCTCGAACATCAATGGCCCTCGCTTGTCGAAGATCAAGACAGATACAGCGAAGTGAAACAGTCAATGCGGGAGCCTTCGGTCATCGTGCCGGAGCAACGCCAGTGGGAAGGTTTTGGGGCCGGGCCGTTGTACTGGCGTTCCACGAAGCCGAGCAAAGCGGGTATTCAGGTCGCGGTCAGGACATGCGAAAACCCGCGCACCTGTTTTAGTGTAACTTTCGCCGGCGTGGGTTGGCCAGCACGCCCCGTACGTTGGCTGGTGACCGCTGAGGCCACGCGGGGCTGGATTTGCACAGCGTGACCTGTCCGGACGACTATTCGAAGTCGGCTCCTCGCGTTCGAGCGGCCAGGACAGCGTTTGCCGATGAAGTCTCTGACGCCACTTTCTGCCATTGCTGCTCGTTGATGACTTCGATGGTTTTCAGGTTTTTAACGCCGAGCTCGGCGTTGATGCCGGGCAGTTGCTTTGCGGCGAGCTGGTTGAACTCCTCGACCACGTCGTCGAGCTGGCGATGCATCACTTCGGCGCGCGCGGTTTGTTCATCGGTAGGACGGCCTTCGTAAGAAGAAACGTCGCCGTAGAGGTCGCCCATGTACTCGCGGAGACGCTCTTCGCCGGTAATGGCTCCGCCTTCTTTGGTGGCGACGATTTTAGTGCGGATGGCATCGGCGGATTGCGCAAGGCCGGTTAGCTTGGCGTGCAGGGGGTCCTTATCATCGACTTTGGCAGCGTCGGCCAGGGCTGTGTCGCGAACGGCGACGATGGCGTCAACCGCCCAGCTCATGTGGTTGAGCATGGAGCCGATTTTCTGGGTCAGAGCTAACTGCTCCTTACGGTCGGCAAGGGTGTAAGTAGCGCGCGGATCGAGGACGAGATTGAGTTTTGTGGTGTAGACCTGATCCCCCTTGGTCATTTTTACGGTGTAAATACCGGGCAGAACGCGCGGACCCTGCGCCGCCTGGAACAGGGCGCTGGCTGCGGGGGGTACTTTGGGCGCTTTCATGCGCATGGACCACGTGGCTCGGTTCACGCCGCGGTGCTTACTGCTGGTTACAGTATCGACAAAATTACCCTGAGCGTCGAATATCTCAATCTTCAGGTCGCCGAAGATATGGCGCGTGCGCTGGTAGTAAGTAATGGATGCATCCTCGGGACGGCCTGGGCCGTGGAAGGCGTTATCGCCGTCTGCCCACCCCGCGAAAGCGGGTATGTACTGGATGACCGGCTTCGTCGGGAAGAAGGTGGCATCGGAGGCCATGAGCGACGGGGTGAGGGAGCGCCAGGGGGATATATCGTCGATGATCCAGATACCTCTTCCGTGAGTTGCGAGGATGAGGTCGGAGGTGCGGGGGTGAATGACGATGTCGCGAACGGCGACATTGGGGAAACCGCTGCCGGTATATTGCGCCCAATGGCCCCCCCCATCGATCGAGACCCAGAGTCCGAACTCGGTGCCGAGGAAGAGGAGATCGGGATTGACGGTATCTTCCTTAATAACGTGGGAGTAGCCTCGCACGTGGCTCGATGCGGTATCGATCTCGCGCCAGGTTTGGCCGAAGTCGGTGGTTTTGAAGAGGTGGGGCGTGGGGTCGCCATTCATGTGGGTATCGAAGGTGACCCATGCTGTGCCTTCGGAGTAACGGCTGGCCTCGATCCACGAGACGATGGGCTCGCCGCTCATGCCGGTGACTTTCGAGGTTAGATTGGTCCAGTGAGCGCCACCGTCGCGGGTGAGTTGCACGTTGCCGTCGTCGGTTCCTACCCAGATCACTTTGCTGTTCTTTGGGGATTCGCTGATGGTGTAGATGGTGTTATTCATCTCGGCGGATGAGTTATCGATGGTGACGCCGCCGGATTCTTCCTGTTTTTGCTTTTCGGGATTATTGGTGGTCAGGTCGGGCGAGATGCGGTCCCAGGTTTGTCCCTGGTTGCGTGTCCGGTACAGATACTGGCAGCCGATGTAAAGAGTGCTTTTGTCGGTGGGACTCACCTGTACTGGCGTGTTCCAGTTATAACGAAGCTTTTTGTCCTCATAACGGGCGTAGGGAGCAATGCCCCGGGATTCGTGAGTATATCGGTTCACCCGGGCCAGAGACCCCCCCTGCGACTCGGCATAGATATAAGTAGGGTTGGTGCGGTCGACCCACATCCAGAAGCCGTCGCCGCCCAGCATGTTTTCCCATTGCTGGTTGCCGACTCCGCCCGGATAAGAGGAATCGCCGACCCATGCGCTGTTGTCCTGGAGTCCGCCGTACACGTGGTAGGGATCCTCGTCGTCGACGCTGACATGATAGAACTGCGAGATCGGCAGGTTCATCATGTGTTCCCAGCCTGTGCCGCCGTCCTGGCTGCGCCAGAGGCCGCCGTCGTCGCCGGTGAAGATGAGGTTGGGATTGTCGGGGGAAATGTAAACGTCGTGGTGATCGCCATGAGCGCTGCCGGCGGTATTTTGAAAGCTTTTGCCGCCGTCTGTGCTTAGAAGAAGGACGAGGTCAACTTTGAAGACTTTGTTCTCGTTTTTTGGATCGACGATGATATTGGAGAAATAGAACGGCCGCCACACCATGTACTGGCTCGCATCCTCGCGGGTCCAGGTCTTGCCGGCGTCGTTGGAACGATAGAGAGCGCTCGATGCGCATTCCACCATGGCATAGACGACTTTCGGGTTAGAAGGAGCCACGGTGATGGCGATGCGGCCCCATGGCTTCTTAGGCAGGCCAGTTGCTGCGGAGTCGTCGATCTCGGTCCAGTGCTCACCTTGATCGGTGGATTTGAAGATGCCGCTGCCGGGGCCGCCCGAGCGAAATGTCCAGGCGTGACGGCGGAAATCCCACATGGTGGCGTAAACCACGTTCGGCTCGGAGGCGTTCATCGACATCATGCCGCAGCCGGTAGAGCCATTGGCTCCCGCCAGGACTTTGCGCCAGTTCTGGCCGCCGTCGGTGGTCTTATAAACTCCGCGATCCGGACTGTCGTCGTAAGCGTGGCCCGTCGCGCAGACGTAGACGGTGTTGCCATCGGTGGGGTCGATGAGAATCTTTGCGATGCGCTCGGAGTTGGGGAGGCCGACGTTGGCCCAGTTATCGCCGCCGTCGGTTGACTTATAGACACCGTCGCCCATGGAAGCGCTGTTGCGTTCCCAGGATTCACCGGTGCCCGCCCAGACGTTCTTCGAATTAGAGGGGTCGATCGCGAGAGCTCCAATGGACTGGACCTTTGGACGGTCAAAGACAGGACGGAAATTAGAGCCGCCATCTACGGATTTCCAGATACCGCCGCTGGCAGAGCCGACATATAAAGTGGTGCGGCCCTCTTCCCTGACGCCGGCGAGCGCGGCAATACGGCCGCTCATGGCGGCGGAGCCAATGTTGCGGGCCGGCAATCCGGAGATGGTTCCGGAATCGAACTTGATGGCAGGGGCGGAGGTAGTTTGCGAGTAGGCCGGCGATGCAAGGGGAACGGCGGCAAGAATAGTGAGCCAATATCGGATCCAGACGGTGGTCGTGGTATGCGTGCTCATAATTGGTAAGTCCTCTGCGATTGCATTTCGTGATTGCTGGCGGCGGTTGCAGGCGCCGGTCATTGGACGCTGTTGGCTTAGTGTTGCGCCGGTGGTGGCGCCATTCCGGCCGAGGGACTGGCAGGCATTTTAAATTCGGAGTCGGGGATGGGTACGTTGGCTTCGATTTTCGAAATAGTGTACTTTTGCGTGCTGCCGGGATTACGCGGGGAACCACTCTCAAGAGCAAAGGGGAAGTAGACGCCGTTGACCTTTTTGTAAGAGCCCAGGTTCGTAAAGGTTTCGCGCACGCTGCCCCGGACAAGCATCTGGCGAACGGTGCGAATTTCGATATAAGTATCTGGATCGAGGTAGTAGTTGATCACGTCCCCATTTTTGAGAGTGACTTTGAGGAGGAGGGCGTCATCGCCATCGACTGTGTCATGTCCGATGTACTCAACCTTTGAGCCCTTTTCTTTGTAGTCCACCAGTGGGCCGTAGAAGTCGGATGACTCGACCATGTCGCGGGTATCGTCTTCGCCCATACGTTCCGGGTCGCGGCGCCCCTGGAAGGGATTGATCTGCCAGCCGACCGAGCCGTCGTAGGCCTGAATCTGGGTCATGCCCTGAATGGTGGCGGCCTGGCGGACGAGGAAGTCCGGTTTCTGGTCGGAGTCGGCTTCGATCTGAAAGCCCTGGACCTCAAGCTTGCCGGTAGTGCGAAGGCTGGTGATGGCCTTGATCTGCGCGAGCCCGCCTTTCGCCTCGATGTTTTTTGCGATCAGCTCGTCGGCCGTCTGCGCCGATGCTGCTGTGGCAAGGCCGGTGATGGCCATCGCGACTGCGAACGCTAAGGGGCGGCAATTCCGTGCATTCAGTGCGAGAAAGGAGGTCATTTCAGTTTTCTCCAGAGACGGCATGCTCGATACGGATACCTGGATTCAGCTCAAACCTGCCGGCATTTATGGTACGGGCCCGGACAGTCGATTGTTCATTCCCTGTCGGGGGAGAAGGTTGAGGTCAAGCAGGCCCGGCATTGCCGAAGCGACCGAAGACTGCAGTTAGCGGAATGGATCATTCGTACAAGCAGGTCTGTGGGTTGTCAGATTGGGGGTACGGATGGGATCGAGCGAACCTGGTCCCGAGGATTGTGGGCACCATGATTGTGGGCACCAGGATTGTGGGAACCAGGATTTTCCGCCGCTATAATCCGTGACGACGAACAACGATCTGAGAGTCCCGCCTGAAAGGAACGGTATGCGCGCTGCCTTGAGTGCTCGTTTTGGAGTTGTTGTGTGTGGTGTGGTCTTGCTCGGTGGTTATGCGGAGGGTTCCGGCCCTGCTGATCGCACGGTTACCGATCCGCAGAGTGTGGTGTCGGCGGCGAGAACGGGGACGGGGCCGGTGTCGGTGGACTCGCTTCTGAAGACGGTTCGCGTGGGCGGTGCGGCGATCTCGGTGGACGGTCGGCGTGTGGCTTACACGAGCAATGCTTCTGGGCGGCTGAACCTGTGGCTGATGGATGTGGATGGGTCGAATGCGCATCAGCTGGTCGAGTCAAATGACCGGCAGGCGAACGCGGCATTCACGCACGATGGGGCAGAGGTGGTGTACGCGCAGGACACGGGCGGCGACGAGCTGTATGACCTGTACGCGGTGGCGGTGAGCGGGGGGCTGCCGCGGAATCTGACGCACACGGATACGATCAGCGAGACCTCGCCGCGATTCTCGCCTGACGGGCGGCTGATGGTATTTGAGAGCAAGCCGAAGGTTTCGTCGATGACGGATCTGGCGCTGATGGATTGGCCGTCGGGTACGGTGCATGCGCTGACGCATGAGAGCGATCCGAAGGCGAATTGGCAGGCGGCGTGCTGGAGCCCGGATGGACAGTTCATTTATGCAGTGCGCGCTGTGGGGATCGACGATGCCGATGTTTTCCGGATCGATGCGCGGAGCGGGCAGGCGGAGAAGCTGTTGTCGCACACCGGCAAACAGCTGGTGTCCGCGTCGGATGTTTCGCCGGATGGGCGGACGCTGCTGATCACCTCGAATGAGAAGGGCGGGTATGAGAATGTGGCGCTGCTGGACCTGACGATGCGGAAGGCGCGGTGGGTGACGGACACGCAGTGGTCGGCCAGTTCGGGGTCTTTCTCTCCGGATGGGAAGAGCTTTACGTATGTCGTGAATGCGGATGGGCGAATAACGACGGAGTTTGTGGATCTGGCGACGCTGAAGACATCGGAGCGGGGCGTGCCGGTGGGGCTGAACGTTCCCGTTGGCGAGCCGAGTGCGTTTTTGCCGGACGGATCGATGCTGCTGTCGCATGAGGACTCGACGCATCCGGCTGAGCTTTATGTTCTGCACGCGGATGGCGGGCTGCGGCAGATTACGCATAACGAAAGCGCGGCGCTGGAGGCGGCCGTGGCGCCGGGGTCGCAGCTGGTGACGTACCGGAGCTTTGACGGGCGGCTGATTTCGGCATTCGTGTGGGTGCCATTCAATTTGAAGCGGGACCACTCGGCTGCGGCGGTGGTGATGCCGCATGGTGGGCCGACGGGGCAGGTGGTGGACAACTTCAACGGCCGGGCGGTACTGCTGGCGTCGCGGGGGTTTGTGGTGATTGCGCCGAATGTGCGCGGGTCGACGGGATATGGGATGGAGTTTCAAAACGCGAACATCAAAGATCTGGGCGGGGCCGATCTGAAGGACGAGGTTGCGGGGGTGGATTTTCTGAAGGCGACGGGCTTTATCGATGCGAAGCGGGTGGGGATTTGGGGCGGCTCGTATGGCGGCTTTATGACGCTGATGGCGATTGGGAAGACGCCGGATGTCTGGGCGGCGGCGGTGGACGAGTACGGAATTCTGAACTGGTACACGATGCTGCAGCACGAGGATCCGCGACTGCAGGAGTACGAGAAGAGCCTGCTGGGCGACCCTGAAAAGGATCGCAGCGCATATGAGGCGAGCTCGCCGCTGAAGTATATCCGGGACGAGAAGGCCCCGCTGCTGGTGCTGCAGGGCGAGCGGGATATTCGGGTTCCGCGTGAGGAGGCGGAGCAGGTGGTTTCGATTCTGAAGGGCGAAGGGCGGACGGTGGATGCGGTGTATTACCCGGAGGAGGGCCACGGATTCATCAAGCGCGAGCACCAGCAGGATGAGCTGACGCGGAGCGTGGCGTGGTTGCAGAAGTATCTGCAGGGGCAGTGACTCGTCGCAGCGGCCGTCACGGAAACACGAGGTTCTCCACTTTTCCGCGTTCCGTTCGGGATTACAGAGCTGACCGCTATAATCCGACTCGATGAAAAGGCATTTGTCGGAAGAGCTGGAGCGGCGGAACAAGCTGGCAGAAGATGGCGGCGGCGCGGAGCGGCAGCAGAAGCAGAAGCGTGAGGGAAAGCTGGGGGCGCGGGAGCGGATCGCGCTCCTGCTCGACGACGGAACATTCGAGGAGACGGACCGGTTCGTTACGCATCGCGCGACGGATTTCGGGATGGCGGAGAAACGCTTTCCTGGCGATGGGATCGTAACGGGGTATGGGCGGATCGATGGGCGGACGGTGTTTGTCTTCGCGCAGGACTTTACCGTCTTTGGCGGATCGCTCTCGGAGGCGAACGCGGGCAAGATTGTGAAGCTGATGGATACGGCGATACGGGTGGGCGCGCCGATTATCGGCCTCAACGATTCCGGTGGTGCGCGGATTCAGGAAGGCGTGGTTTCGCTGGCGGGGTATGCGGACATTTTTCTGCGCAATACCCTGGCGAGCGGGGTGGTGCCGCAGATTTCGGCCATCCTGGGTCCGTGCGCGGGCGGGGCGGTGTATTCGCCGGCAATTACGGATTTCATTTTGATGGTGGACAAGACGTCGTACATGTTTGTGACGGGGCCGGACGTGATCAGGACAGTAACGCATGAGGAGGTCACGAAAGAGGCGCTGGGCGGGGCTGCGACGCACAACGAGATTTCGGGCGTCGCGCATTTTGAGGCGCACGACGATGCCGAGTGCCTGGCGATGGTGCGGGAGCTGCTGAGTTTTTTGCCGTCGAACAACCTGGATGATCCGCCGCGCAAGCCTTGCAACGATCCTGTGGATCGGGCCGATCGCGAACTGGATCGGATTGTGCCGGCGGAGTCGAACCAGCCTTACGACATGAAGGATGTGATTAGCCGGATTGTCGACGAGGGGTATTTCTTCGAGGTACATGAGCACTTCGCGAAGAACATTGTGGTGGGGTTTGCACGGATGAACGGGCGGCCGGTGGGGATTGTGGCCAATCAGCCGGCCTTTTTGGCGGGGGTGCTGGACATCAACGCGAGCGTGAAAGGAGCGCGATTTGTGCGGTTCTGCGATGCATTCAATATTCCGCTGATTACGCTCGAGGATGTGCCGGGATTTTTGCCGGGGACGCAGCAGGAGTATGGCGGGATTATTCGGCACGGGGCGAAGCTGCTGTTCGCGTTTGCGGAGGCGACGGTGCCGAAGCTGCTGGTAATTACGCGAAAGGCGTATGGCGGAGCGTACTGCGTGATGAGCTCCAAACATATTCGGACGGATGTGAATCTGGCATGGCCGACGGCGGAGATTGCGGTGATGGGTCCGGAAGGCGCGGTGAATATCGTGTATGGACGGGAGCTGGCGGAGGCCGTGCGTCTGGCGGAGAAGAGCGAGGGCGAGCTGAGCGAGGAGCGGCGAGCCGCAATTCTGCACGACGCGCGGGCTGCGCGGGTGCATGAATTTCGGGAGCAGTTTGCGAATCCCTATGTGGCAGCGGAGCGGGGCTTTGTTGATGCGGTGATTCTGCCGCATGAGACGCGGCGCCGACTGTGCGCGGCGCTGGAGATGCTGGAGGGGAAGCGCGATCGGAATCCGCCGAAGAAGCATGGGAATATTCCGTTGTAGCGGAATATTCCAGCTAAGAGCCAGGCAGCTAAAGAACGGCCAGCTAAAGAACGGCCAACGAAGAGTCGGTCAGATGGTTTTTGGTTGACCGGTTCTCAGATGACGGTAGTATCGCTGTCCGTGTCATTGCTGCCCGCTTTTTAGCTGTCCGCTGACCGCTTCTTCGCTCGTTTTGCGGTAGGATGGCGGAGTCCTCAGGAGGTTTTTCTCGATGAGCTCCCCCGCTCAGAAACGTGTAGTCCTGCCCCGATCCGATCGCGCGGTTCCCGCGCATGACAAACACATCGGACTGACCAATCCGCAGCAGATCGTCAGCGTGTCGGTCATTGTGAAACGGAAGAATCCTCTGGACCTGCACGCTCTGGGCGGGCAGATTGTGTCGCGCGCGGATTTCGATACGCAATTCGCCGCCGATCCGGCCAGTTTCGATGCGCTGCGAACGTTCGCGCATGAGAACGGACTGACCGTGGACGAGTCGGCATCGAGTCTTTCGCGGCGCACGATCGTATTGCGCGGGCCCGCGCAGGCGATGGAGCGTGCGTTTGGCGTGGAGCTGCACGATTACGAAGATGCGACGACAAAGAAGCGCTATCACACGTTCAGCGGGCAGGTAACGATGCCGGAGACGCGTGCTCCGCTGGTAGAGGCGGTGCTGGGGCTGGATGCGAGGCCGGTGGCGAAGCCACACTTTCGATTTCTGAAGGACCTGAAGAAGAAAAAAAAGCCGAAGCCGGCTCCGGCGGCCGCGACGCCGGAACCTTTTAATCCGCCGCAGGTGGCGGAGCTCTACAATTTTCCGGCCAGTGTGAATGGTACGGGGCAGACGATTGGGATTCTGGAGCTGGGGGGCGGGTACCAGACGAGCGATATCCAAACCTATTTCTCCGGGCTGGGGCTGACGCCGCCCACCGTGGTGGCGGTTTCTGTCGACGGGGCAACGAACGCGCCGGGAGATCCGAATGGCGCGGATGGGGAAGTGGCTCTCGATATTCAGGTGGCGGGAGCGATTGCGCCTGGGGCGCGGATTGCGGTGTATTTTGCCCCCAACACAGATCAGGGGTTCATCGACGCGATAACGACAGCGGTGCACGACACGGCCAACAAGCCTTCGGTGCTGTCGATCAGTTGGGGAGGCCCCGAGTCGACGTGGGCGCAGGCGTCGGTGACGGCGCTGGACGATGCATGCCAGTCGGCGGCGGCGCTGGGGGTGACCATCACGGTGGCGTCAGGGGATAACGGCTCGACGGACGGCGAGACCGGCAACAATGTGGATTTTCCGGCCTCGAGCCCCCATGTGCTTGCGTGCGGAGGAACGGAGCTGATCGGGTCGGGGACGAAGATCGAGGAAGAGGTTGTGTGGAACGACCAGGCGAGCGGCGGCGGTGCGACCGGTGGAGGTTTCAGCGTGCTGTTCCCGCTGCCGTCGTGGCAGTCGAGCGCGGGCATTTCGGGCAGTGGGCGGGGCGTGCCGGACGTGGCCAGCGATGCATCGCCCGAGAGCGGGTACAACATTCTGGTGGATGGGCAGAAGGAAGTGGTGGGCGGTACAAGCGCGGCGGCTCCGCTATGGGCTGCGCTGATCGCCTTGATCAATCAGTTGAAGGGGACGCCCGTGGGGTTCGTGAATGCTTCGTTGTATGAGGATGCAGCGGATTTCCACGACATCACACAAGGGAACAATGGGGCATTTTCCGCGGGGCCGGGGTGGGACGCTTGCACCGGACTGGGATCGCCGAACGGACAGGAGATTGCGGCGGCGCTGGGTTAGAAAACAGGGTGCCCATTCCCGGAGAAAGCCCTAACTCCCGCCCGCGATCCTTCGTTAACCCCCATGCGTTTTCGTCGAAACCCCGGCAGGGTTGCGCTCGTGGCCGCTCGCGCCACCACCTTCTCGCTCGCCGCCCAAACAACCACGCCCGGCGGACATGGCGGCGGCTTTGGCGGTCACGGCGGTAGTTATCCTGGCTCCGGGCGCGGCCAGGAGAATTACGTCGACGGCAGGAAAGTCCTCGAGGAAATCGCCGGCGAAACCGGCCGCCGAACGCTGATCGCTGCTTTCAGGACTCCGTTTTCATGCAACGAGCACCAATTCTCTGTCGGGTGCCGGAAACGGCAACACCATGGTCTATCTCGCTAAAACCGCGTTCTGACAGGCCTTCGGGTGAGTGGCTCTCGGGTGGGGAAAAGGTCGCGCTATTTGGCTGATGTCTGAGCGATGGCCAATTCGGTGACCGTTGTGTAGCCATGCTCGACGACCCTGGCGGCGCGGGCCCGGTAGATGTCGGGGTCCTGAGGCGCCCAGGTGCCGAGGCCATCGACATAGCGGTTACACATGCAGAAGACGGCGGCGATGAGGACGGTGTCGTGGATCTCGCGGTCGGTGGCGCCGGCCTGGCGGGCGGTGGCAATGTCTTCTTCGGTTACGTGCTTGCCGCCCTGCTGCACTTTGCCTGCGATGTTGAGCAGGGCCTTCAGCTTCGGCGAGATATCGGCATGGAGCCAGTCGGTCTTGACTTTGTGCACGAGAGCTTCGTCGTGATCGAGCTGGGCGGCGGCGATTGCACCATGAATGTTCTGGCAGAAGTAGCAGTCGTTGCGCCAGGAGACGTGAGTGGCGATGAGCTCGCGCTCGCCGGGTGTGAGCGTGCTTTCGCCGCGCAAAAGAATGTTAACCAGCTGATTGATGGGTCCAGCGGTTTCGGGACGGAAGGTCATGGGCCCGACGATGCCGGGAAATTCGCGGCCGAGCTCGGGGGCGATGGGCAGATTGATGTAGGCCATGGAGGGTAGCTCCTATGCGAGCGCGGAAATGTCCGGGGACGATGCATGGGATGGTACGGCCTGGTCGAAGGTTCACGCATCAGTCGAAAGGTTGAGATCAATACCCAACTGCGTGCGGTTGTGAGGAATGGGCTGAGGCGGGGATAATCGCGTCGCTCGTTCTGATGCCGGTCCCCATGTCCGGCGCCCCTGATCCTCAGGACTGAATCGTTTCAAGTATGACGCAGACGATGAACGCAGTTCAGGTGCGCTCCGCCGAGAACCATCTCGCTTACCCGGGATGGCGTGTTGCAGTCGTGTGCCACATTGGCGTGCTGACGGGGTTCGCGACGGTTTTCATTTACAGCTTCAGTTTCATGGTGAAGCCGCTGGGGCAGGCGTTTGGATGGGATCGGGAGCAGGTTGCGCGGGCGTTCAGTCTGGCGGCGATCTCGGTGGCGATTTTCTCGCCGTTCATTGGAAAGCTGTTCGACCGATTCGATCCGCGCAAGCTGATTGCGGGATTTATGACAGCATTTGGGCTTGGGATGGGCTCGCTGGCATTTCTGACGCCGCATCTGTGGCAGCTTTACGCGAACGCGGTTTTCATTGGGATCGCGGGGACTGGGACCTACCAGTTAGGCTATGCGCGTGTAATCGCGGCGTGGTTTGAGCGCAGGCTGGGCGCGGCCCTCTCGATTGTGGTGGCTGGATCGGGCGTGGGGTCGTTTATCGTTCCACCGCTGGTCGCGCATCTGCTGACGGCATATGGATGGCGGGCGACGTACCTGGGTTTGGCGGCGTTGCCGCTGCTGGTTGGGGCTCCGCTGACGCTGGTGTTTGCGCGGTCGCCTGTTGTGGGCCAGACGCATGGGACGGCACGCGTGACGCCTGGCGTTGCGACGGAAGGCTTGACCTGGCAACGGGCAGCGGGGTCGCTGGTTTTCTGGTTGCTGGCGCTCGGGGTGGTCGCGCTTTCCCTGAGCGAGAACGGAGCGCTCGCGCATCTGGCGCCGATGCTGAGCGATCGCGGGCTGCGTGGGCGCGATATTGCCTTTGTCGCGTCGCTGCTGGGGATTTCGAGTGTGGCGGGCCGGTTTTTGCTGGGATGGCTGCTCGATTTCGTGAAGGGCTCGTACATCGCAGTCGCGTCGCTGCTGGCGGCGGGTACGGGGATGCTGATGCTGGCGCACGCGTATTCCTTTAGATCGGCGGCTCCCGCGGCGTTCGTTGCGGGGCTGGGCGCGGGGTGCGAGCTGGATCTGGTCCCGTATATGTTGCGGCGCTATTTTGGGTTGCGGTCGTTCTCGACGCTGTACGGCCTGGTCTACAGCACGTTTGCGGTGGCGGGGGCGATTGCGCCCCTGGTGCTGGGGCATTCTTACGACAAGACGGGATCGTACACGGGGATGATGGACGCGTTTTGCACGGTTACGCTGGTGGCCGCGCTCGCGATGATGGCACTACCGGCCTATCGGTTCGCGCCGTATAAGGCAGCGCCGGGCGACGAGGCAGAAGACACGCTGCTCAGCGGGGCCGCGGGTTCCGGAATTTGAGGAGGTGGACGATGGCACATATTGCGATTGAAGAGGGTGTTCCAGGGATCGTGGGGGCGTTTGCTTTCCGGCCGGAGACGGCGAAGCCGATGCGTGAGCTGGCAGAGATTTTGCTGCGCGGGCCGAGCACTTTGACAAGCGCGGAACGTGAGGCGATTGCGGCGGTGGTTTCGAACGGGAACGAGTGCCGTTTCTGCCAGCTCTCGCACAGCGCGGCGGCGGCGGAGCATCGCGGGGGGCGAGACGCGGACTACCAGTGGATTGACGAGGTGAAGGCCAATCCTGACTCGGCGGACGTTTCACCGAAGCTTCGGATTCTGCTGAGCATCGCGAGCAAAGTGCGTGAGAGCGGGAAGAAGGTCACGCAGAGCGACGTTGCGACGGCGCGGGCGCAGGGCGCCACCGACAGGGAGATTCACGACACGGTGCTGATAGCGGCCGCGTTCTCGATGTACAACCGCTACGTGGATGGGCTGGCGACCTGGCAGCCGGAGGGCATCGAGGCGTACAAGCCCATGGGCAAGCGCATGGCGCAAGAGGGCTATGCGGGGCGGGCTGCGGAGCCGGTGGGAGCTGATAGCCGGTAGCTTGTAGCCAGTAGCCGGTAGCCGGTAGCCAGTTATGTTGACTCCCGGGCGTTTCGCCTTCTCGCTACTGCGGGGTTGATGCCGGGGATGTGGCGGGCACGGGCTGTTTCACGAAAATAAAGTCGCAGGGCCGGCTCTCGATGCCGAGGCCGGTGTCGCGTGTGCCCTTGCCCTGGTCGCCGTCGAAGTGGGATTTGACGGTGTAGTTGTAGGCCTCGCCTTTATGCGCAAAGAGACCATGGGCATTGGCGCGATTGGCGAGAATGCCGTCGACGGTGAGTTTGGCGTCGCCATTGGCGGCGATCTGGCCCTGGATGATTTCGTAACCCGGCTCGCCGGGAGTGCCTTTGTCGCCCTTGAGGCTGTTGTTCTCGATGACGACGGGGATCTTGCGGATGAGCTCTTCCATCTTGCCTTTTGCGGGGCAGTCCTGCGTGGCGAGCCACTGGCCGTCGAATTTTTCTGCAGCGATGGAGGTTGCGGGCAGGAGTGCGAGAGCGCAGGTTGTGACGGACAGGAGCAGAAGGGGGAATCGAAGGGACTGCATCGAGGGACCTCCGAGGAGGGAGTGACCGGTTGGCGGTATCCGAGGACGATAGGAATTGTAAGCCCGAAGGGAGAGGGGAAAAGAGAATCGGTGGTGGAAAACCGGTGGGGACGGTGGTGGCGGGAAATTGCCGAGATGATTCCGTCGCGACCTCGTGGCGCCGGCGGCGGGAGGAGTCGCCGCCGGAGCCTGAGCTCGTGCGTTGTTATTGGGCGGTAATGGAGCCGTTCATTCCCGCGGGATAGAATCCGCCGGAAGACTGGCCGCCGGCGTAAACGATGTTGAGCACCTGAGCGGGCGTGCGAGGGATGCTGAGCCCGTTCTTGTCGACGTTGAAGGGTTTGCTCGAAGTCGGAGGGACATCGTTCGAATCGACCGCCGGGCTGGTGACGCTGTTCTGGATGCAGGCAGAGCGGATGGAGCCCGAATGCTGGGCTTCGGTGGAGAGGATCGCGGCGGCAGCGGCCAGGTAGGTGCTGCTGCTGATCAGCGGAGCGGCGCCCAGGTAGGCGCTGATGCCGACGTCTTCGAATTGCCTGGCAAGCTTCAGCCAGCTGTCGACACTGGAGTAGCCATAGCCGAGCGCGTTGAGGTTGATCGCGGGCTTCTTAGCCGCCGATGAGCCAAGAGCCGAGCGGAGGTAAATGACGTGATCGATCTCATCTTCGCGGAGCCCGGTGGCGAGGAAGGCCAGCGGTGAAGCTCCGAAATCCTTCACCATGTTGCCGCCGGTGGTTGGACCGGTGGTGTCGTCCTCATTGATCACACCGAGATTGACGAGAGTCGTTCCCCAGGTGGCCATTGCGTAGAACTCGGCTTCGAGATATTCAAGGTTGAGAGCGAAGTTAAGGATTTCCTCGTCGCTGTAGTTGGAGGCGGCTTCGACCTTCTGTTGGTTGAACGCGAGATCGGTTCCGATCATGGCTGCGCCAGCCAGACCGATCCCGGCCATGCCGGCGCCTTTGAGAAACGCGCGGCGATTCCCTGCAATACGAGTCACTTCTTCCAGCTTCATTGAGGTCTCCAAACATGGTTGGGCGTGCGTTGGGCTCGGACGCGGAGTCGAACCCGGGGGAGGGCTCCACGCGGGGATGCGCTTGCATGCCAGGCAGCTTTTTTCAGTCAGACGTGCGAGTCGAACTTTGAAAAAGGATCGCGGCGGTCGAGATAGGCGCGATCTTCGAACAGGCTTACGGGCGGGTTCTCGGGTTTCGTCTGCTTGCAGGCCGGAGAGGACAGGTGCCCGCTTGTTGTACGCGAGTCAGCATATGATCGGATTGCAGACTCGGCGCAGAAACAGGCGACAGCTCATGATCAGCGCGATTTGGCTCGAGTTTCATTGACCGCGCGGCGGCAGATTGCCGGCGGGCGAGTAAATGAAGCCGCCTCGATCCGAGCGGTGTTAGAGTATCAACAGGTAACACCTTTTAACACCCATGCCCTCGCCCACCACAACCAGCCTGAAGCTCGATGCGACTACGAAAGAGCGAGTGCGGCGCCTTGCCGCATCGCGCCGCCGCACGGCTCACTGGATCATGCGCGAGGCCGTCGAGCAGTACGTCGAGCGCGAGGAAAAGCGCGAACAACTGCGTCAGGATGCGCTTGCAGCCTGGGAGCATTATGAGGAGACCGGCCTGCACGTGACCGGCGCCGAAGCCGATGCCTGGCTGAAGAAGCTTGAAGCCGGGAAGCGCGCCGCGCCTCCCAAATGCCACAAGTAAGGTGGTCTGAGGCGGCGCTTCAGGATATCGGCCGCCTCAGCGATTTTCTCGCCGCCAAAAATCCCGAAGCGGCTCGCCGCGCCATTCAGACGAGGGGTTAAGGCTCTCACGACTCATCCAGAGATCGGCAGACCTGTAGAGGGAATGCTTCCGGAATTCCGCGAGTGGATTATCGAGTTTGGCCAGGGCGCGTACGTCGCGCTCTATCACTTTGATGGAAGACGGGTCGTTGTGCTCGCGATTCGCCATGGCCGCGAAGCTGGGTATTGATGCGGCTTTGCCTGAGTCTTACCGCACGACGCCCATATTGTCCGCGGGCCAGTAGATGAACGTGGCTTTGCCGTAGATGAGGTCGCGCTCGACCGGGCCGAAGTCGCGGGAATCGCTTGAAATGGAGCGATGGTCGCCCATCACGAAGTATTCGCCGGGGGGCACGATCAATTCCGCCATGGAGCGGGTGTCGCGGTAGCGGTGGGGGACGTAGGCTTCGTCGCGGGGCTCGCCATTGATCCAGACGCGGCCATGATCGATAAAGATGGAGTCGCCGGGAAGGCCGATGACGCGCTTGATGTAGCTCTTCTCGGGATCGCGCGGGTAGTGGAAGACGACGACGTTGCCGCGGCTGATTTTTTCGAAGCGGAAGAAGAATTTGTCGATGAACAGGCGGTCCTGGTCGCTCAGCTCGGGCTGCATGCTGGTGCCTTCGACACGCACCGGCTGATAGAAGACAGTGACGATGAAGAAAGAGGCGACGACGGAGATCGCGATGTCGCGGGCCCAGACGCGGAGACGGGGATTGAGCACGTGCGGTGGTTCCTCGCTGAATCTAATCTACGTAATTTTTCGTGAATGTGTTTCCACAATTTGTGAGATGCCGGTACCCATTGGAACCATTGCGTGCTGCGACAGCGTCAGTTAGGTCCGCGGAACTGTGCCCTCAGGCGCACGGGGATTCAGGAGCGGACTTCTCCGCAATGCCACGCTAACTGCAACCGAGGCTGCCGGCGGGGCAGAGGATTGGCTGACGGCCGGGCTTGGGCAGGGGCTGTTGCTGGCCTGACGCGGGGACCAGGCTGGTAGGTCCATTGATGTTAGCTTCCTGCACCAACAGAGGACGCTGAAGGACCATCTCGACCTGGGTGCCGGAGGGAATGTTGACGTTGGCGCCTCGGGTGAAGAGCGCGACGATTCCGGCGGCGGCGAGGCCCGCCCCGGCTCCTTCAAGTCCGCCAGCGAGGGGATGGCCGCCTTCGAGGCCTCCGATGGAGCCGATAGTGGCGCCCGTGGGCACGGCGACTTTGGCGGTTTCGCCCGCATTGTGCGCTTTGTTGCTGCCGCCATCCTGCTCGATGGTGCCTTCGTCGCCGTTGACCTTCTGATGTTCGGCTCCGGGCATGCTGTTTACTACGCCAGGGATTTCAACGACCGAGCCGTTGGGAAAGATCATGGAGGTGAAGTGCATGTTGAGCTGGGCTTTTTGCGCGCCAATGCCGCGGCCGGGGCGGACGACGCTGTCGACGACTCCCTGGACGTAGACGCCGGAGGGGATAACGACGCGATTGCCGACGACGACCGGAAAGGTGGAAGAGAGGTAGACGCCGTCGCCGGGGCGGGCGCTTTTGGTGTTGATGGCGCTGCGGACCTCGAGAAGAACCTTGGTGCCGGCGGGAATGTTAATGATGTTGGCTGCTGGAGCCGGCGCTGGAGCGGGGACGGCCTGCGTTGCCGCCGTGGGAGTCGGCTGCGCGGCGGACGTAGCTTCAGGCAGGGGTGCAGGTGGCCGAGGCGGCGAGGTTTGGGCCGAGGCGGCGAGGGTTCCCGCCAGAAGGAACGCGGTGAGGGCGAGGCGGTGGGTAGTCATCGGCGGCCTCCGGGAACCATTGTAGTGCGCATGGGGAATTCTCTTTATTCTTTTAGCTGCAGTCATTGGACCGCGGCGCGGGGCGGGGGTGAGCGGCCAGGATGCGCGCCTCCCAAACCTTGCGGCATAGGAGGCGGGCGGGAGGCACTCGGAGTGCGTTAAACCACAGCGGCCGGTTTGGCGGCAGCGATGGCCCAGACGAAGCAGGCCGCGATGAGGACTTCGGTGATCGCAGGGGCAGAGAAGAAATAGAAGTACGAATTGACGGCAAAGGCGAGATAGGCGACGAGGAAAGTGGCGAAGATGGGGCGGAGCTGAGGAGCTGCCGTTCGGGCAAGCGAACCCAGTTGCCAGAAGACGATGGATTCGGCGGTGAGGGATATGGTTACGCCCAGTCCCATGCCGCGCATGAACTGAAAGTAGGTCCGAGTGACGCCCATAATCGTGAATGGGTTCGCCTGCATGGTTTGGAGAACCATGGTGGCGGGGCCGGGCGGCGTCTTTCCGAAGACGCCGCCGATGGTGTGGAGAACCGCGTGGATGAAGGCGAGGACCGAGGCAATGCGGAGCGGCAGGGTGGCCTTCATGCGCCCGCTCCCTCGCCGGCTTTGCCGATTACCTGCGCGAAGTTCTCGAGGATGGCAATCCAGGCGCCGGGGCTGTTGAATATTGCAACGAGCTGCTCGTAGCCTTCGCCATGGCGCTCCAGGCCGCGATGTTCGAGGTTGACTCGGGTGGCGGACGGGCCTTCGGGGACGAAGCTGATCTCGACTTCGCTGGCTTTGGCAGGGTCTGGATCGAATTTCCAGTCAGGCTGGTCATGGCCGGGGCCTATGTGCCAGGAGAAGCAAACGCGGCGCGGGGGATCCCAGGCGAGGACTTCGCCCCACTCGCACTGCTCGCCGGCGGCGTTGCGCTCGTACCAGCGGCCGCCAACCCGCGGCTCGACAAAGATGGCCTCGAAGGGCGTGGAGCCGATGTGGTGAGTGGCGGGCCACCAGGTTTCCATCTGTTCGACGAAAACGGAAAACGCGCGAACGACGCTGGTATGCACCAGCACGCTTTTACGAACGATTGCTTCTTCTGCCTGCAGGGGCATGCTTTTCTCCTTTGTAGGTCTGGTTTTTGGGGGGATTTTCCGGCGGGGATTTTTCGGCTGCTGCCTGAAAGTTGCGCATGGCCTTGTCCCAGAGCTGATCGAAGTGGGCGCGGAGGCGGGCGATGCCTTCAGGGCTGAGCTGATAAAGGCGGCGGGTTCCGGCGCGGGTATCGGTCACAAGGCCTGCTTCCTTAAGGACCCGCAGGTGCTGCGAGACGGCGGGGCGGGTGACGGGGAGGGTGCGGGCGAGTTCGTTGACGGCGATCGGGCCGGAGGCAAGCTTCTGGAAGATGGCCATGCGGGTCTGGTCGCCCAGGGCGTCGAGACCGGCTTGTAGGTAAGTGTCCACTAACGGTAAGTTACCACGAACCGATGGGATGTCAAGGGGAAGACCGGAAAAAACCCGCAGCCAGAAGCTGGTGGCGGGAAGCGGTTCGCGTTTTGCGCGGCTCCCACATCCGAATACCATGCGAGCCATACCGTTCGCCCAGCTTGGGCAACGCCGGTGCCGGGGTCGTTAGTTGACGGAATGCGTTTCTGTATTGTCGATGGAGACCACGACGCAATCCTCTTTGTTCTGGGCGTTGTGACTGCAGTTTTCGATTGCTTTGTGCCGGGCGTCGTCGGTGGTCATCTGGGCTGTGGCAAAGCCGAAAGAATGCGGGGAGACAGCAAATGCTTTGTGAGGGCCAAGGAGAAGGTAGCGCTGGAATGCCTGCTGTCCGTCTGCCGACAGGCCCGGTGGAGGCGGGATATTGGGCAGCTGGATTTCGGGAAGGGGTTGCGGCAGCGGATTGAGGTTGTGCGCGGTGAGGAAAGCGTCAACGGTGTCGGACCACGCGGAGGGGTGCGAGAACAGGCGGTGCCCGTCCTCCCCGTTGGCAGGGGCGAGGACGAACTCATCGTTTCCGCCCTGGGATCGGAAAGCGGCGTCGAACTTCTGCGCGAGCTCCGGCCAGAAGAACTTGTCGTTCTCGGCGTAGATCCACAGCATAGGCACGCGGGAGTGTTTGCCGAATTCCTTGTAAGCGTGGATAAGGTCATCGGGATTGCAGACGTCGTGATCGGCTTGTGAGCCGCGGCCTCCGGCGAAGTTGATAGCGGCGACGAGCTGGGGTGGGGCCTGCGCGGTAAGAGCCACGGTAGCGAGGCCGCCGGTTGAAATGCCCACTGCGATGGCGCGCTGCGGATCGACGTTGGGCAGGGTGCGGGCGTAGTCGATGACGAAACGGAGGTCCTGCGCGGAATACTCGGCGCCTGACTGGTAGTCGGTGGCGGGACAATGGCCGGCGTGACGGCCATCCTGCTCGCCGCCGGAGCGTCCGTAGCCGCGGCGCACGACGACGAGGACGACGAATCCGCGGCGGGCGAACCACTGGGCCTGGGGAAGAAACGCCCACGGAGTTACGGTGGCGTGTTCCTCCTGCTTGCGGGAGGAGCCATGGGTGATGACGGCGAGGGGATGCAGGCCGGGCAGGTCGGCGTAGACGAGCAGGGCATCGAGGCCGTTGGGAGCGGCCTGCACCCACGGAATCATGGTTTCGCGTTCGATGTAACGCTGGGCCGGGGCGCTCTCGCCTGTCAGGAAAATCGCGGCGAGAGCGGCGAGGAGGGATCGGAACTGGTGCCGGCCTCGATTTCTGAGCGGGAGGAATGGGCGCACAGGGACTCTATGTCAGACACCCATTCAGGCCTGGATGAGTTGCGGTTGGGTGGTGGGGAGAATCTCGGCGAGGTCGTCGAGGGCATTGAGGCGGCGGAGATGGGACTCGATTTCAGCCAGCTCCGAGGCATCGGCCCAGGTGACGGCCTTTTGCAGGAGGTCGCGCGAGGCGTGGCGGCCGACGCGTTTTTCCTGTACTTCGGCGAGGAGAATGTAGCTGCGCGCGGAGGTGGGATCGCGCTGCAGGCTGCGAAGGGCGATGCGGAAGGCCTCATCGTATTTTTTGGCCTGAAACAGAAGCTGAGCGTGAAGCGCGAGCAGGGCAGGGTCTTCGCCGGAGAGTTTCAGGGCTGCTTCGCAGTGAGTCAGGGCCACATCGTGCTTGTCGACAGAACGATAGAAGAGGGCGAGATGACGGTGCAGTGCGCTCTGGGCATAGGGCGAGAGGGGACGCTTGAGCATGGCTTCGCAGAAGTCCACCATCTCCGTATGGCGGCCGAGTTCGTTGAGGACGCCGAAGAACCTGGTCTGTATATGGATACCGTTGTGGCCCTCGATAAAGGTCTTAGTGACGATTTCCTGTAAGCCGCGCAGCGAATCGTTGCGCTTGGCGGAGTCGATCTCGGCGGAAAGTGCGAGCAGTTCGGTACGGGCGCTCACGTTTTCCGGATCGCGGGCCGCGGCTTCCTGGTAAAGCTGGACGGCTCGTGCATGGAAGCCGTGATCGCGGCAGATACTGGCGGCGGATTCCAGGTTTTTTGAGGTTGCCGTATGGGGATCGATGCGGGCCAGGTATGCGGCAGCCTGCGGCCAGTCATTGGCCGTGCGCGCCAGGCGGAGCAGCGCTTCGGGTGACGTCCATTCGGGATCCTCGGCAGGGGGAGCGAGGCCCACGATTTGCTCGCTCAGGGTGCGGATTTGCGCGAGGAGCTGCCGGAATTCCTGTCTCGAGGCGGAAAGCTGCTCCTCAAAGCGATCGGCATCGTTCTGAGCAGCGGTTTTGAGTGAAGCGATGGAGGCGACGTGTTGCCGTGCGAGGTCATGGCTGCGGGCGGCGTCCTCGGTAATTCGCTCCATCTCGGTCTGAAGGCGGATGTATGCCTGGCGGCCGAGTTCGCGCCGGGTCTTGCCTCGTTCTCGCAGCATAAGCAGGGCAAAAATGATGGCGAGGAAGAAAAAAAGAACAATGGCTAACTGAGGGACGTAGGGAGCCCCCAATTCGAGAATCCTTTGCACCATAGATTGTGCCTTTCCGGGGAGGGACACAGGATAGCACGGGGTACTTTCCGCGCCAATACTAATAATCTAAGGTCCGAAGGCAGGTATTAAGCCCATCCAGAGCGGGGTGAGCGCCGGATTAGTGAGACTGCAAGCCACTCTGTGGTAAGGACTAAGCCGCTTTTTCAGTGACGGTGTTGGGGGTATCGCTGGAATCTGCGGCGTCATTGCTTGCGAGGATGGTCACGATCTGAGCGAAGGGAATAAAGAAGGCGGAGGGGCTGGCGGGTTTGACACGGAACTTATCGGCGATGCGGTTGGCGGCTTCCTCGCTCTCGATCCAGATGCCGGAGGCTTCGACTCCGACGAGGGTGACAGTCTCCAGCTTCGCCTCATCTTTATTGTTCCCGTCGAGGAGTTTGGGACCGAGGACGACGATCTTGCGGCGGATGAGTTTGGCGAGCTGCATTTCCATGCTGTAGGAAGACGCCGGGATGCGGGGCGGAGTTGGCTGAGGCTGGATTCGTTTCAGCCTGCGTCTGCCACCGGCGGAAGGGTATGAGGCCATCCACAGCCTTGTGTCTGCCATGACACGCGCGTGTCTGCCACGACACGCATCGATCACCCTCACTGCTGATTATCTCGAATGTTTTGGGCAATTCAAGGATGGAGCACCACGTGCTTCGTCTGACAGCGCGCGGCCGCTGGAATTGCGGAGAGGCAGCCGGCGGGCACAAACGCTTGAGAGGAAATGAGAATCGCCATGGAAACGTTTGCTGAAGCGCTGAGTGTGGTGGGGGCAATGCTGCTGAGCGTCTCGTGCGGGCTGCTGCTGGAGGAGCTGCTGTTTGGAGGTTTGGTGCGGTTGTTCTTCTCTCCGCAGCGGGTCGCCATGCGGCAGACGGCAGGAACGGAAGCGGAGAAGTGAATGGGGACTGACTAACGGGCGGGGAAGGAAATGGGAGGACAGAGATGATAGCGCTGAAGGATTTGTTGATCGCCGCGGGAGTGCTGTTGCTGGCTGCCGCATTCGCCATCACGTTGTATGACCTGTGGAGGATGTATGAGCATCGGCGGAAGCTGCCGTCCGACGCCGAGGGAGTGACGGAGATGGAGCCTGTGCCGATTCGGTGGCGGGGCTCTGTGATGCTCTGCTTCATTGCGTGTCTGCCGCTGCTGTTGGCGGAGAGCATCGTAGTGATTCCTGCCGGAATGGGCGGAGTGCGCGTGAGCCAGATGCAGGGGACGCTGCCGGGAACGCTGTACTCAGGCGCGCATTTTGTGACGCCGCTGGTGGAGAGCGTGGAGATGTTCGATCTCCGGGACAAGCTGTTTACCGCTGGAGTGGTCGAAGGCGCGGCGACGGTGAGCCCGGCGCCGGGGCTGAAGACAGCGGCGATGGAGATGCAGCCGCTCGATGTGCAGTCGAAGGAGGGGCTGGATATTGGGCTGGCGATCACGGTGCGGTACCGCCTCGATCCGCATCGCCTGGACTACATCGAGAGCCATCTGCCGCAGCCGGTGGATTCGCAGATGGTGCCGGCGGTGGTGGCGAGCGCGTGGCGTGAACTGACGCCGGGTTACACGGTCCGGGACATCTTCAGCGCCAAACGCGAGGAGATTCGCTCGCAGGCGTCAACCGTGATTACGAAGAAGCTGGGGGCGGACGGGATTCTGGTGGAGGAAGTGATGCTGCGGAATATCCAGCTGCCTCCGGAGTATGCGAAGGGGTTGCAGGATTTGCTGCTGAAGGAGCAACAGGACGATCAGCTGACGGTGCAAACGGATATGCAGCAGAAACAGGTACGCATCGCCGAGCTGCAGGCCGAGGCGGACGCGGCGCAGAAGGTAAAGGAGGCTGAGGGCGACGCGCACGCGAAGGTGGTGGAGGCGAAAGGCGAGAGCGATGCGATGCAGTACACCCTGCCTCTGAAGCAGAAGCAGATCGAGCAGTCGAAGCTGGAAGCGGAAGCGCGGAAAGAGGCGACGATCGAGAACGCCGATGCCGAGGCACAGGCCAAAGTGATCGACAGCAAGGCAGAGGTGCAACGGCGGAATCTGCTGGCGGACGCCGAGGCGAATCGGATACGGGTGACGTCGGCGGCGGACGCGGAACGGATGACGAGCGAGGCGAAGCTGCTGAACCAGTCGCCCCTGCTGATCAACAAAATCATCGCGGAGCGCTTGTCGGACAAAATTCAGATGGTCATGGTGCCGTCCGACGGGAAGTTTTTCTTTGCCAATGATGTCTTTAAAGGGATGGATGCCAATTCTGCCTTGAACCAACAAATGCAGCAACAGATGGAAGGAGATGGTCCCGCGCCGGCCAGAAGCGGGACAGGTCACTGATGCGGTGTTCGCTGGCCCTTTCGGCTTGTAAAGCACGGGCTCTGGGGAGGGCGGGCCTTTAACCACCTCGGCTGTCATAACTCGGCGGCCGAGGTGGGTTTTGTAGAGAGGATGCGGGAGAAGATGCGATGGAGAACGCAGGATATAATCCGCCCCAGCGAATGATCGACAAGTGGAGTTTTTGGGGAGTGCTGGCCGCTGTGGTGTGCCTGTTGCCGGCGGCGCACGCGGCGAACTGGGAGCAGCCGGCGGCGGAATTGTCGAAGCAGATTGCGGCGATCGCGGGTCCCGGTCCGGCGCGGCTGGTGGTCCGCAACAATTCATCGCTCGCGAGCGCGGAGATTCCGGCGATTCGGAGACTCCTGGAGCGCGACCTGCGCGGATTCGGAGTGATTGCTGGCGGAGGTGACAGCGCCACTCTGATCAGGGTGACTCTGTCTGAGAATTTGCATGGCGGGCTGTGGGTTGCGGAGGTCGTGGAGGGAACCGAGACGCGGGTGACGATGCTGCCGGTGGGGTTAGGCACAACGGCGGAGACCGGCGGGCCGAGTCTGACACTGCGGCGGAGTTTGACGGTGACATTGACGGAGCCGGTGCTCGATGCACAGACCTTTTCCGTGGGCGGAGCGCAGCGGCTGGCGGTGCTGGAGCCGGAGCGGATCGTGACCTACGTGAGAAATGCCGCGCCGCTGGTGGCTGGCAGTGAGTATGCGAGCTGGATTGAGGATCAGCATTTCGCGATCGGACACGGGCGGCCGTTTCCGCGGGATATGCGTGGTGAGTTGGTGGCGGCGGGGGATCATCTGTTCGACGCGTATCTGCCGGGGGTGCTATGCAGCGGGACAAACACGGGTGCCCAGATTGCTGTGCTGTGCGCGGACAGCGACGACCCGTGGGCTGTCGGCGCGACACAACGCGCTTTCTACAACGCGCTGCGGGATTACTTTACCGGCGTGTTGGCCCCGGGATTCGGGATGGAGCTTGCTCCGCTTTACCAGGCGTCGGACATCCCGCGGCCGACGGGGACGGGGATGCTGGTGGCTGGAGTGGATGGCAAAGTGACGCTGATCGAGAACCGCGTTCTGAAGCCGGTGAGCGGGGCCAATGACTGGGGGAGTGACTTTGCGGTGATCCGCTCGGGATGCGGATCGGGAGTGCAGGTAGTGGTGTCGGGTTCGGGCGCCGCGGCGGCGGGCGATAGTCTGCGCGCCTATGAAATTGTCGGACGCGAGGCAATTGCGGTGAGCGCTCCGCTGCCGGTGGAGGGAGCGGTGACGGCGATTCATACTGCCAATGATGGAACGAGCGCGACGGTGATGGTGCGGCGGGACGGCCCTTTACGCTATGAGGTGTGGAATGCGTCGGCATTTTGTAATTAGCGCCTTGGTTGTCTGCGCGGCGCTGCCGGCCTGCGCGAGGACGCGTCCGCACTATGGCGGGACGCTGCGTATCGAGACGCAGGGCGACCCGTGGCAGACACCGGACGGCATCGCGCGGCGGCTGGTGCTGGATACGTTGACCACGGTGGACGATGGCGGTGGCGCGCGGCCTGCGCTGGCGGTTCGATGGGAATCGCAAAATGCGGATCACAGATGGGAATTCTGGATTCGGAGCGGAGTTCATTTTCAGGACGGAACGTCGCTGACATCGGACGCGGTGGCCGCGGCGCTCGATGAGTCGTGTTCGCATGCGGGGGCGGCATGCCCGTGGCGGGCGGTGCACGCGGTCGGGCCTTCGGTGATCTTCACGATCGATTCGCCTGTGCCGGATTTGCCGGAGCTGCTGGGGCAGACGGAATTTGCGATCGCGCGGCAGGATGCAACGGGAGCGGTGTTGGGCACGGGTCCGTTTCGGGTGACGGGTTTTGCGAACGGCGCGCTGACGCTGGTGGCGAATGACGATTGCTGGGCAGGCAGGCCGTTTGTCGACGCGGTGGAAGTGCGGTCGCGGCGGACAGTGCGGGATCAGTGGCTGGACCTGAGCGTGGGGAAGGCGGACATCGTGGAGGTTCCGCCGGAGTTGGTGCGCCAGGCGCAGCAACAGCATTTGAACCTTCTGGTGTCGCAACCGGTGGATTTGCTGGCGCTGACGATTGCTCCGAACGGCGCGATGGCCAGCCGGGAGATGCGCCAGGCGGCGGCGCTGGCCGTGGATCGCGCCGCGATCTCCAACGTGATTTTTGAGAAGCAGGGAGAAGTGACGGCGAGCCTTCTGCCGGAAGCGTTGAGCGGGTATTCGTTTTTGTTTCCTGCGGAGCAGGAACTTGACCGGGCGCGCGCGTTGCGCGGAGGGGCGAATGGTTCGGGGTTGACGCTGAGCGCGTCGGATACGAGCGCCCCCATGCAGCTGGCCGCGGAGCGGCTGGCGCTCAATCTGCATGAGGCTGGATTCAATGTGCAGGTGACTGCGGCGGGCGCTCGGCAGACACCGTTGCAATTGTGCCGGGTCCATCTGGAAGCGGGGAGTCCGCGAGCGGCGTTCGATGAGATGCTTTTGCGATTCGGGCAAAATGGTACGGTGACCGGCACAGATGCAGCGGCGTTGTGGGAGGCGGAGCGCGGAATTCTGGATAACGAGACGGTTGTGCCTCTGTTGTGGCTGCCGCGGGCGTGGGCGCTGGGTGAGCGCGTGCGCGACCTGAGGCTCTCAGTGGACGGCGAACCGTTGCTGGCGGACGCGTCGGTGGAAGGCGGGAAGTGACACTTCGCCAGAAGATGTTGCTGATGCTGGCGCTGACGGTATTCGGCGTAGTGGCGGCGGTGGGATGGACGGGCTCGGTGCGGGTACGGCATGTTTTCGAGTATCTGGACCGGCAGCAGACAGATACGCTGGTGGGCCAGTTCCAGCACGAATTCAATCAGCGAGCGTCGGACACAGCGGGGGCGGTGATCCGGATGGCGGCCAGCGACGCGCTGCGGCGGATGGCCTTTGACCTTGCGAATGGCGGGGATGCGGCAGCGTATCTGACGGTGGCCGTACCGCTGGCGCAGGAGTATCGGCTCGATTATCTGGAGCTGGTGGCGCGCGACGGAAGCATTATCTCGTCGCTGCAGTGGACAGCGCGGTTTGGATACAAAGAGCCGGCGATTGCCGCGGCGGGCAAGCCGGCATTTCTGAAGCAGGAAGACCTGGCGGACGGGTCTTCGCAGATTGGACTGTTCGCGGCGCGCGCGGTGAATGGTTCTGAGCCGCCGCTGTATGTGGTGGGCGGCAGACAGCTGGATGCAGGCTTTCTGCGGGACTTTCCGGTCCCGGCGGGGACCGAGCTGCTGATTTACAGGAATGTGTCGGGGCCGTTCGACGCGCACAACTTTGCGGGGGCCGCGCAGGATCTGGGTAAAGCGGAGCATTACCGTGCTCTGGTGGACGAGGCTCGCACCAATGGGCACAATGCCGATGGCGTGGTGTACGTGACGGCAAAGCGCGAGGACAGCATGAGCGTAACGGCGATTCCGCTGAAGGGTGCGGGGGGCGATGTGCTGGCGGTGCTGGTGGTGGCAAATTCGCGGCGCAGCATGGTGGAGGTTCAGCGGCATTTCCGCGACATAGCGTACGGCATCGCGGGGCTGGGAATCATCTTTGCCGTGGGAGCGAGCTTGTGGATTGCGGCGCGCATCTCTCGCCCGATTGAGGACCTGGCGCGCGCGGCGCAACAGGTAGCCGGGGGCGACTGGGAGACGCGGGTCGATATCCGTTCGCTCGATGAGGTGGGCGATCTGGGGCGCAGCTTTAACAACATGACGCGACAGCTGGCGGAGCAGCGCGAGCGCCTGGTGCAGACTGAGCGAGTGGCGGCGTGGCGGGAGCTGGCGCGGAGGCTGGCTCATGAGCTGAAAAATCCGCTGACCCCGCTGCAGATCACCGTGGAGAACATGGTGAAGGCGAAGAAGCTGCCGAAGAAGGAATTCGACGAAGTATTCAAGGAGAGCGCCGCAACGCTGACGGCGGAGATTGAAAATCTGAAGACGATCGTGGGGAGGTTTAGCGATTTTTCGAGACTGCCAAAGCCGGTGGCCGTGGAGATGGATGCGCGCGAGGCGGTGCGGCGGGTGGTGAAGCTCTATGGGCCGGCGCTCGAAGAGAAGCACATTGAACTGGGGACGGCGATCAGCGCAGAGGCGCTGCCGATTCTGGGCGATTCGGAGTTGCTGCACCGTGCGCTGTCAAACCTGGTGCTGAACGCGATGGATGCGATGCCGGAAGGCGGGACACTGACGGTTGCAGCGACGCGAGCGCAGGATATCGTCCGCATCTCGGTTGCGGATACGGGCGCGGGACTGACGCCGGAGGAGTGCGAGCGGCTGTTCACTCCGTATTACACGACGAAGCAGCATGGAACAGGGTTGGGGCTGGCGATTGTGCAGACGGTGATCGCCGATCACAACGGGACGATCGGCGTGGAGAGTGTGGAAGGCGGCGGGGCGCGCTTCGTGATCGGGTTGCCGCTGATGGAAAAGAGAAGAGCATGAGCAAGGCCGACATCCTGATTGTGGATGACGAGGCGAACACGCTGGCGTCGCTGGCGCGGGCCTTTCGGCTGGCCGGGCACGAGGCGACGGTTTGCGACAACGCGGCAAAGGCGCTGGAGCTGGCAAAGGCGCGGCCGTTCGATCTGATTTTGTCCGACGTAGTGATGCCGGGGCGTGACGGGCTGGCTCTGCTTGAGGATCTGAAGATGAACGGCGTGGCTGCGCCGGTGGTGATGATGTCGGGGCAGGCGCACATCGAGATGGCAGTGAAGGCGACGCGGCTGGGGGCGCTGGATTTTCTGGAGAAACCGCTGTCGACGGACAAGCTGCTGCTGACCGTCGACAACGCGCTGCGGCTGAAGCGGCTGGAGACCGAAAATTCCGAACTGCGGCGCCGGGTTGGCAGACACGAACTGGTGTGGACTGGCGAGGCGATGCGGCGAGTGATGGCGCAGATCGACCGCGTGGCGGCGAGCGAATCGCGCGTGTGCATTTACGGCGAGACGGGCACGGGCAAGGAACTGGTGGCGCGGACGCTGCATGAAAAGAGCGCGCGGGCCGCCGGGCCATTTGTGACGCTGAACTGCGCGGCGATTCCCGGGGAGCTGATCGAGAGCGAGCTGTTCGGGCATGAGAAGGGCGCTTTTACCGGGGCCATGCAGCGGCACATCGGGAAATTCGAACAGGCGCATCATGGGACGCTTTTCCTCGATGAGATTGGCGACATGCCGCTCGCGATGCAGACGCGTCTGCTGCGGGTGCTGGAGGAGTCAGAGGTGGAGCGGGTGGGCGGCGACAAGCCGGTCGCGGTCGATGTGCGCGTTGCGGTGGCGACGCACCGGAATCTCGAAGAGATGGTGGAGGCGGGAAGTTTTCGGCGGGATCTGTATCATCGCGTCGTTGTCTTTCCCATAACCCTGCCGCCGCTGCGGGCGCGACGCGAAGATATTGCCGCGCTGGTGGATCACTTTGCGCGACAGGTGTGCGCGCAGAACGGGTGGAAAGCTGTGCCGTTTACGCCGGAGGCAGTTGAGGCGCTGCAGGGATATCCGTGGCCGGGGAATATTCGCGAGCTGCGGAATGCTGTGGAGCGGTTGCTGCTGCTGGCGGCGGATGAAGTGGATGCGGCGACGGTGGGGATGGCGCTTCCACAGCGGGAGACATTATCTTCGCGCGGTTTCAGCGGGAACATGGATGCTGGAGTGGGGACTGGTCCGCTGGCCCAGCGCGTGGCGGAGTTTGAGCGGACAACCTTGCTGGCCGAGCTGGAGCGGAGCGGAGGTCACGTAACGAATGCGGCGAAGGCGCTCGGCCTCGAGCGGAGTCATTTCTACAAAAAGTGCCAACAGCTGGGGATCGATATAAAGGCAGAGCGGGTGTGAAAACCCGCGCACGAACACCTCTTCGGTAATCTGTTGCGCCAGGCCAACAGAACTTAGGCTGGGACTACCTTCTTTCAGAGTGCGAAAGCGGCTGCGCTGAAATTGGCTCGGAGGATTGGGCCAACGGCTCGCAGGTCGCATGCAACGACCTGCGGGCCGTTCCAATGAAGGAGGTGAGGCCTATGGATAACAAGTCATCCTGGATGCGGGTGTTAATCACAATCGCCGTTGATTGGCGGTTTGTGATGGCAGTCGTAGTCCTAACGCTTCTACTGCTGCTTCGGTAGCACAACCTTCCGGGAGGGTCGCAACCTTCCGGAAGCAAATTCAGTTTAGCAAATCGGCGAAATTCGGAAAGACGCGAGCCGCGAATGTGGGGCGAACGTACCAGATTGGGACGGATTTTCCACATGAACTGCGAGCATCTGTGGATCGCCGAGCGGGCAAGGAGAAGCGCCGAAAGCTCGGAGAAGACCCACGGAGTGAAGCTAAACCAAGCGATAGAAGCGGCTTATGCGACTGCCTTATTGTGGCATTTCCCATCCGGAAGAGCGGGAGACTCAAATTTGCTATTGCACAGGTAGCAATGCGCTCCCATGTGCGCGCCAGGCTATATTAGGCTCAGTTCAGGAGAAGCGCATTTTTTAATAATCCACCGGGCCCAGAAACAGGCGACTTCTCCGCGAGCAGCATTTTTTTCCTCAGATGAGCTATTTTGGCGGTGATCTTTACGCCTGCGTTCGTGCTATTGGCATCTCAGTCGAGTGAGAAAGGTTGTTTGCACGTTGTTCCCATCAGAACGATGTGCTGTTAGGCAGAATATCGCGAGTCAGGTTTCGCGTTTTTCTGTTTAGTCAGTACCGGGACACTCAAGCGGTCTTTTGAAGTCAGACAAAGCCAGGCACGCAGTCCTTCCCCACGGACGACTATTTCCACTGAAGAGTTCCGCGAAGACGAGACGGCACGTGCCGGCACTTGAAGAGGTGCTGTTGCATGCACGTAAATTCCGTCCCTCCCCCCTTCGCTCGCGAAGCTGCGGCGTGCGCATTTGGCTTTTCCAACCGCTTAAGAATCTCCCCCAAAAAATTTAGGCTTCGCCAGCAGGCGCTGCGAACCGGATTGATGACCGCGCTCGCGTGCTGCCTTCCGCTTGTTCTGTTCGGTCAGAGGGGGAATGCCAGCAAGCAGTCACCTGCCAGTGTGAACCTGGCGGTGACGAGTCCGGCAGCCGGGAGCATTTTGAGCGGCTCCTCCGCGACATTCACATGGACGACCAGCAGCTCAGTGAGCCAGTATCAGCTATGGCTGGGTACGACCGGCGTGGGCTCAAATAACCTCGAAAGTTATACCTTCGGTTCGACGAAGGCCTCGACAATTTCGAAAACGGTGAGCGGGTTGCCGACAACGGGAGCAATCCTCTATGTGCGGTTGCTCTGGCTGGTGAATGGTGCCTGGTCGTCAAGCGACAGCACCTATCTTGAAGCGAATACGGCTGCGGTGGGCGTTAGCGCCGTTTCCTGCAGCAGCGCGTCGCTGAATGGGGCGGGTAGCGACGCCTGTTCCGTGACGCTGTCTGCCGCGGCGAACAGCGCGGAGAAGGTGAGCCTGGCCAGCAACAACTCCGCAGTGAAGGTGCCGTCGTCGGTGACGGTTGCAGCTGGAGCATCGAGCGCCGCCTTTACAGCAACCGCAACCGCCGTGGGCACGTCGCAGACCGCGACCCTGACCGCGACAGCGGGCGGCACTTCGCAGGCTTACGCCCTGCAGCTGAATGCGGCCGCGCCGGCGCTTAGCCTGAGCGCTGCAAGCGTGGCCTTCGGAACTCAGCCTCTGAATCAAGTTGCCACGAAAGCGGTCACGCTGACTTCTTCAGGAACGGCGCCGCTGACGATATACGCGGTAATGACGGGAGGATCGGGATTCTCGTGGCAGGGATTGAGCGCGACGCCCCTGACTCTGGCTCCCGGTCAGTCGGCAACGCTGGTCATTACGTTTAATCCCAACTCCGCGAGCGCCTTCAGCGGAACCGCGACAATTGTCGACAACACACCAACCGATACAACGATTTCATTGACTGGAACCGGGCAGAATACTTCACCGGCGTCGGCGGCTGTGAGCGCAGTGTCCTGCAGCAGCGCCGCTCTCACCGGAGCGGGGACTGATGCGTGCACGGTGATGCTGTCGTCGGCGGCCACGAATACAACCATCGTGAGTCTGATGAGCAGCAACAGCGCGGTGACCGTGCCCCCTTCCGTGACGGTCACAGGGGGAGCTTCGCTCGTCGGATTTACGGCAACGGCTTCGGCGGTCAGCACGACGCAGACGGCGACGCTGACGGCAACCGCGGGGGCCGCATCGACCACGTACGCACTGCAATTGAACCCTGCCATACCGGCGATGAGCCTGAGCACCGCGAATGTGGCCTTTGGGAATGTTCTCGTCAACACTCCCACCAGTCAGACAGTGACGGTGACCTCTTCAGGAACGGCGCAGCTGATCCTGAATGGAGCAACAGTTACGGGAACGGCATTCTCGGTATCGGGGATCGGCGCCCCAATTACTCTGAATCCGGGGCAGACCGCGGTGCTGACCATCGGTTTCGATCCAACGTCCACGGGAGCGGCCAGCGGGACCGTGACGATCGGCAGCAACGCTTCGAGCTCGCCAACCATCACGCTGAGCGGAACGGGACAGCCAGGCGCGACCTTGAGTGCGGTCTCCTGCACCAGCGCGTCCCTCACGGGAGCGGCGACCGACGCGTGCGCGGTGACGCTGACGGGAACGGCAGCGACTGCAATGACGGTTAGTTTGGCGAGCAGCAACAGCGCGGTGACGGTGCCGGCTTCGGTCACCGTGGGCGCGGGAACGTCGAGCGCCGCGTTTACGGCAACTGCGACCGCCGTGACCACTGCGCAGGCGGCGACCCTCACTGCAACCTCGGCCGGCGCGTCAGTGACCTATCCGTTGCAGCTCAATGCGTTCGTCCCGGGCCTGAGTCTGAGCACCACGAATGTGGCCTTTGGCAATGTTCTCGTCAACACCCCGACCAGCCAGACAGTGACGGTGACGTCTTCAGGAACGGCACAGCTGATCCTGAGTGGAGCGACAGCGACCGGAGCGGCATTCTCGGTATCGGGGATTAACGCGCCGATCACCCTGAATCCAGGACAGACGGCGGTTCTGACCGTCGGTTTCGATCCAACATCCACCGGAGCGGCGAGCGGCAGCGTTACGATCAGCAGCAACGCGTCCAGCTCCCCAACCATCGCGCTGAGTGGGACAGGACAGCCGGGCGCGACGCTGAGTGCGGTCTCCTGCACCAGCGCTTCGCTGACCGGAGCGGCAACCGACGCCTGCACAGCAACGCTGACGTCCGCCGCCACCAGCCCGGTGACGGTGAACCTGTCGAGCAGCAACAGCGCGGTGACGGCGCCGGCTTCAATAACGATTGGTGCGGGAGCTTCGAGCGCCCCGTTTACCGCGACCGCGACGGCGGTCACCACTGCGCAAACGGCGACCCTGGCTGCGACCTCTGCCGGGGTGACGGTGACCTATCCGTTGCAGTTGAATGCGGCAACGGTGGCGCTGAACGCCAGCACCTCCGTTGTGGCCTTCGGCAACGTGGTCGAGAACACGACAGCGACACAGCCGGTGACGATTACCGCCAGCGGCACCGTTGCATTGAACGTGACCAGCGTCAGTATCAGCGGCGTCGGTTTTGGCATATCCGGACTTACGTTCCCGCTAACGCTGAATCCGAGCCAGACGACCACGCTCAATTTGTCGTTCACACCCACCACGCTGTCGTCGTCGACCGGAACGCTGACCCTGAGCAGCAGCGCGACGGGCGGAGGGACCACTTCCATCTCGCTCAGCGGCACGGGCATTGCGCAGGCCTATCAGGTGGAGCTGGCGTGGAATGCGCCGACGGCATCCACCGACCCGGTAGCCGGATATAACGTCTATCGGGCAACGGGAAACGGGACATTTGCGGTGATGAATTCATCTCCTATCTCCCAGCCGTCGTGGACGGACACGACAGTGCAGAATGGGGCGAGCTACAACTACCAGATCACCAGCGTCGACGCATCGGGGATTGAGAGCACACCGTCGACTCCGTCTGCGGTAAGTATTCCGTAGAAAGGCAGCAGAGGGCCGGGCAGCTGAGAACCGGTTAGCGAAGAAGCGGGCAGCGAAAAACCTGTCAGAGATAAACCGGCAGCGGACTAACGGGCAGCGGACGCCAAGCGGGCTGCGGAAGATCAGGCGCAGTTTCAAATCAACCTTCGCGGAAGCGGATGATGCGGCGGCGATCTCGTTTGGAGGGGCGCCCGGCGGGTGCGGGCGTGAAGTGCAGACCAGCCTTGCGCTCTTCTGCAAATTTCCTGCGGGCCTCGCGGCTGCCTTCGGTTTCCCGGTAGAGGGTTTGGGCCACTGGCGCTGGTCCGCGCACGTCGCTGAGCGCCAGAACTTCGACTTCGAAGTCTCCGCCTTCATTCTTGATGGACAATATGTCGCCGACGCGCACCTCGCGAGACGATCGCGCAGGCTGATGATTGGCTTCGATCCGGCCGAGCTCGCAGGCCTTCGCGGCGAGGGTGCGGGTCTTGAAGAAGCGCGCCGCCCAGAGCCATTTGTCGAGACGCATCCTTACAGCCTAAGGCAGCGAAAGGGGAGCGGTGAGGCGTGGCGGTAAGATTCGTAGCCGACAAGCGGTCAGCGAAGAAGCGGTGGGGATTTTTGCGGCCGGCGATGAATGGGTAAGGCGAAGATCGCGGTAGGCGAAGATTTGGCGAAGCATACCGCTAATTCTGCTCACTGGCAAGGGCCGCAGGTATAACTTCCGGCCGTCGGGAACCAGATTCGATAGCTACTACATCTTGTGGTCGGGATCGGGAAAACACCCAAGTCGTGAGGTTTTGCGGTGTAACTCGCGGACGCCGTGAGATTTAGCTCCTGCGTTATGCACAGAGTTCGCGATTTTCCCCTTTGCAGGTGGAATCCACTCGGTTACGCTACGTTCGGTGGGAGAAAGTGGTAAGTAGTGGAGCAGGCTCTCTTGAAGATCCACTCAACACTCACACCCTCCCAGGAACGGCGTCCCAGCGCCCAGAATACACCCTCCAGGCAGCCGGGAGCCATTGAATTTACACGGGTTCCGGGTTAGATACGCCGGTTCAGGTACGGGATGGGATGTTTCGCGGCAGCCACATTACGCGGGTCGATGAGAAGGGGCGGCTCAAGCTTCCGGCCGAGTTCAAGCGCCAGATGGACGAGCAGTATGCGGGGGAGAAGTTCTACATCACCAGCCGGGACGGGAAGGTGGCCGAAATTCACCCGATGCGGGAGTGGGAAAAGTTTGAACAGAAGCTGGGGGCAGTTCCCAGCTTTAACCTGGCCAAGCAGAAGCTGATGAAGCGGCTGAACTACTACGGCGCGACGGCGGAACTGGACGGACAGGGACGGGTGCTGTTGCCGCAGATCTTACGGGAGAAGGCGAACCTGATCGCGGAGGTTGTGGTGTCAGGGAACGAGTGGCACCTCGAAGTTTCGAACCGGGCCGAGTACGACAAGGAAATGGCAGAAGAGCCGATGACGACGGACGACTGGATCGAGCTCTCGAAGAACGGGGTCTAGAACGGCCCAGAACCACGCAGACCAAACCCCTCAGGGGGAGCACATGACGGAAGGGCCACAACGTTCGGCCAGGCATGTGCCGGTTCTTTTACAAATTGCGATCCGAATGCTGAATGTGCGCCGGGGCGGGGTGTATGTGGATGCCACGCTCGGCAATGCAGGCCACGCGAGCGAGATTGCGCGGAGGCTGGGGCCGGAGGGAAAGCTGATCGGCTTCGACCGCGATCCTGAAGCGATGGAGCTGGCGAAGGAGAGGCTGAACGCTCTGCAGGGAAGAGTTGGGGGCGGAGATGCCGGAGGTGGTCCTGCACGATGTGGAGTTTTCGCGAGCTGGCGAAGCTGCTTGCAGGCCAGCAAGTGGATGGGTTGCTCGCGGATTTTGGAGTGAGCTCGATGCAGTTTGACGAGGCGCACAGAGGATTCAGTTTTCAGGCGGAAGGGCCCCTCGATATGCGGATGAATCCGCGGCAGGGGACGACCGCCGAACAAGTGGTAAATCAGGCCGGAGAAAAAGAACTCGCCGATCTGATTTACGAATTCGGAGAGGAAAGGAGGTCGCGGAGAATCGCCAGAGCCATTGTCAGGGCGCGGCCGGTAACGACGACGGGGCAGTTAGCCAGAGTCGTTGCAGGCGCGCCCCGGAACAATGAAACACGAGCGAGGGCGGCATTTGATGCATCCGGCGACCAGGACCTTTCAGGCTCTTCGAATTTATGTGAATGCGGAATTGGAGCGAGATCGATGCGCTGCTGCAGTTAGCACCGGAGGTCTTGAGGCCCGGGGGAAGGCTGGTGATGATCAGCTTTCATTCGCTCGAAGACCGGCGGGTGAAAGATGCGCTGCGCGAGGGAGCGCGGCAAGGGATTTGGGAAGTGCTGACGCGGAAGCCGTTGATGGCGGATGCGGAAGAGACGGATCGCAACCCGCGGGCACGCAGTGCGAAGCTGAGGGCGGCGGAGCGAAAGACAGGGGACAGGGGACAGGGTACAGGGAACAGCAGGGCGAGTGGTGAGGGAGAGGAATGATGGCTACACAGGCGATGGCGGTACCGGCGATCAGTGGATTGGGTCGCGACATGGATTGGATTGTTGAGCACAACACGAGGCTGATGGCGGCGGAGCGGCGCGGCAGGCGCGGTCCCACGCCTGAGGCGCTTTTTCCGAAGCGCATCGACAATTCGCGTCTGGTGAAGGCGGACGACCCGGCGCGCGCGAAAGAGATGCGGATGTTTGCCTACGCCATGGCGTTTCTGCTGTCTCTGGCGATGATGTACGGATGGCAGCATCTGAGCGCGATTGAATGCGGCTACCGCATTCAGGCGGAGAAGCAGCAGATGCAGCAGCTGGAGGAGCAGAACCGGCAACTGCGGCTGACCGAAGCGCAGCTGGCCGAGCCGGGGCGCATCGATACGATGGCGCGAAATCTTGGACTGACCGCTCCGCATCCAGGGCAGGTTGTGCACGCGAATACGGATGTTGCGCCCGGCAATGGCGCGGTAATGGCGGAGGCCCGTACACCGCTACCGGCTATTCGTTAAGTTTCCCCCAGTGAGGAGATCGTTGCGCTGTGAATCGTCCTGCTTTCTCCTCCGAACCGTCTCCGTGGCGCGCTGAGAGCGAACGCGACGCGGGGACAGAGCCCACAAATCCTCATCGCGTCCAGGCTCGGCGCGATGGGGATTCCTCTTTTTTCCGTTTCAAAGCTGCTCCGTATCTGGTAACGCCGATGCGCCGCACGCGCATTCTGGCCGTGCTGGGCATTTTTCTGGGATGGTCGCTGCTGATCACCGGGCGGTTGATCTGGCTGCAGACGTTTCAGCATGCGGAATGGGCGGAGCGGGCGGCGAGGCAACAGGAGCGGACCTTCAATGTGGCCCCGAGGCGGGGCGTTCTGTACGACCGCAATCTGCACGAACTGGCCATGACGGTCGTTGCCGACTCGATCTACGCGGTGCCTTCCGAGATGGGCGCCGATAAAGAACGAACGGCTGCCATTCTGGCCAGGATAGTTCACACGGATCCCGAAGACAGGTTTACCTCGCAAAAGCAAATTTTGGCCCGGCTGATGGACTCGCGCAATTTTGTGTGGGTGGCGCGCAAACAGACGGCGGCGATTATCGCGAAGGTGCAGGCGCTGAACCTGAAGGGGATCTATTTTCAGAAGGAGTTCAAGCGGTTTTATCCGGACCGCCAACTTGCGGCGCAGGTGCTTGGCTACGTAGGCATGGACGATGATGGGCTGGCCGGCGTGGAGAAAGATTTCGAAAAGCAGCTACATGGCACGCCGGGGCGCATGCTGACGGCGATCGATGCGCGCCGCCGTGTGCTGGACAGCGAGGAGCGCGATCCACAGCCAGGCGAAAATTTAGTGCTGACCATCGACGCCAACATCCAGTTCATGGCGGAGCAGGCTCTCGATCGGAACATGGAGCGGACAGGCGCTCTGAACGGCACGGTGGTGGTGCAGGATCCACACACCGGGCAGATTCTGGCGCTTGCGATTCGGCCGGCTTTCGATCCGAACGACTTTCGGCATACCGATCCATCGCTCCTGAAAAACCATGCGGTGAGCGATGTGTATGAGCCAGGATCGACGTTCAAGCTGGTGACCTATTCCGCGGCGCTGGATCAGGGAGTGGTGAAGCCGGACGACATGATTCGCACGCTGGGCGGCCAGATCAACGTGGCGGGGCGCATTGTGCACGACGACCGCGACGCGATCATTTACGAAGCTGCACACGGCAACGTGGTGACGGCAACGCAGGCGCTGGAAGAGTCAAGCGACGTGGCGGCCATTGAGCTGGCGCAAAGGATGGGGCCGGATCGCTTCTATCAGTACATTCACGGTTACGGATTCGGGATGCGTTCGGGGATTGAATTGCCGGGGGAGACGCGCGGGCTGGTGAAGCCGCCGGCACGATGGCAGCCGACGACGATCGGATCGATTCCCATGGGCCAGGAAATCGCAGTCACGCCGATCCAGCTGGTGACCATGGCTTCGACGATTGCGAACGGCGGCATATACCTTCCGCCCCATGTCGTGCTTGAGAGCACGCAGGAGACGAAGGGAAGCGGGAGCCTGAAGGCTGCGGCGTTCAGGCCAGAGGATGAACTGCCGAACCCGCTGCCACCGGGCGCGCATCGCGTGATTTCGGAGATGACCTCGGCCGAGATGCGCAAGATGATGGAAAGCGTGGTGCTCTACGGCACCGGCAGGCCTGCGCAGCTTGACGGCTACAGCGCCGGGGGCAAGACCGGGACAGCGCAGAAAATCGATCCATTAACCCACACATATTCGAAGACGAAGTACGTGGCGTCGTTTGTGGGATTCGCGCCGGTGAGCAATCCCGCCGTTACGATCGCCGTGGTTATGGATTCCCCGACGAAGGGATCGCATTTTGGCACCGCGGCAAGCGCGCCGGTCTTTCACGATCTGGCGCAACAAATCCTCGAGTATCTGGGCGTGCCGCACGATCAGGATTTGCAGCCGGAGAAGTTGGCAGCGAAGACCAGCAAGCCGGCTGCGGAGCAGGCGCCGGAGGAGCACACGGAGGATCTTGAGTCGCTGTTTGCGGAGGTCAATCATCTGCCGGCGGACGATCCTTTGCGAGATTCGTCGAGCCAGGGCTCGACGGATCTCGGAGGGTACAGGGCACAGGGCACAGGGCACAGCGAGCCAGGGTCGAGCGATCAGCGGTCAACGGTCAGTGAAGCAGAGGGCAAAGTGCAGAGCTCAGAGCACAGCGAACCAGGCGCGGGGGCTGGAGTTGAGTCCGCTGCCAGGGCCAAGGATGGCTCGGTGGCGGTTCCTAACCAGCGCGTGGCGGTTCCGTCTTTTGCCGGCAAATCGTTGCGCGACGTTGTAGTGCAGGCGAGCGGAGCTGGCCTCGGCTTGCGCGTGGTTGGATCGGGCATTGCGCGCGAGCAGGCCCCGGGGGCGGGGACGCTGGTGCCGGCGGGGACGGAAATCGTGGTGCGATTCTCGCACGATGCGGCCGCACCCCCGGCGGCCCAGTGATAGTGGGTGAGCCTTGCCGCTGCCAGGAATGCTGCGCTTACAATCAGCTTCATATGCGGTTTCAAGAGTTGCTGAGCGGGGTTGCGGAGGTGCGGAGGGCTGGTCCCAGCGTCGACAGCGGACCCGCGATTCGGGCTGTGGAGTACGACTCGCGGCGGATCGGTCCCGGCTCTTTGTTTCTTGCGATGCAAGGCGGCACGACAGATGGCAATCGGTACATCGACAAGGCCATCGCTCAGGGAGCAGCAGCCGTGGTGACGGATTCGTCTGAGGCGTTCGACGACACGGCGATGCGGTTTCCGGATGTCGCTGTTGCGGAGATTCCCGCGGGCGCGGGACGGCGCGCGATGGGCGCGATTGCTTCGAATTTCTTTGGCCACCCGGAGCGGCGGCTCAAGCTGACCGGCGTGACGGGGACCAACGGCAAGACGACGACCGCGTTCCTGCTGGATGCGATGTTGAATTCGGCGAATCGAAAGACTGTGCTGGTGGGCACAATTGAGAATCATGTTGCGGGAGCGGTGCGGCCGGCTCCGCACACGACGCCTGAGTCGCGCGACCTGCTGGAATTACTGCGAGAGGGTGTGGATGCCGGTGCCACCGAAGCAGTCATGGAGGTTTCGTCGCACGCTCTGGCGCAGGGCCGCGTGTATGGCCTGCCATACGACGTTGCGATCTTCACCAACCTGACGCAGGATCACCTGGATTATCACGGAACGATGGAGAATTATTTTAGCGGCGAAGCGGGCACTGTTTGATGGGGAGCTGGGCGCGGCGCCCAGGGTGGCTGTGATCAATATTGACGATCGCTATGGCGCGGAGTTGGCGGTGATTGCGCGCAAAGCGGGGGCGGAGATCTATTCCTATGGATTGGGCGCGGCGGAGTTTCGCGCGGAAGATGCGCAGATGGGCGCTTCCGGCATGCGTTTTCGCCTGGTTGCGCCCGCTGGTGAGGTCGATGTTCGAACGCGCCTGACGGGAAGGGTGAATCTCTACAACCTGCTGGCTGCGTCGGGCGCGGCTTCAGCGAGAGGCTTAAGCCTGGAGCAGATTGCCGAGGGTGCGGTAGACCTCCCCTGCGTACCGGGGCGGTTTCAAACGGTGGACACGGGGCAGCCGTTCACGGTAGTCGTCGATTATGCGCACACGGACGATGCTCTGCGAAATCTAACGGTACTGGCCCGCGAGTTTGTGGGACAACGCGCGCGCGTGATCACCCTGTTTGGTTGCGGCGGAGATCGGGACAAGGCCAAGCGCCCGAAGATGGGACGCGCGGCCGGCGAGGGCAGCGACCTGGTCGTGCTGACGTCGGACAATCCGCGCAGCGAGGATCCTGAAGCGATCATGCAGGATGCGTTGCCGGGTTTGTTGGAAACAGGAACGAAATTCATTGCCGAGCCGGACCGGGCGCGGGCAATTCGCATCGCCATAGAGGAGGCGCGGCCGGGGGACATTGTGCTGCTGGCGGGCAAGGGGCATGAGAAGGAGCAGGTGCTGCGGGATGGCGCGATCCCCTTCGACGATGTGGAAGTCGCCGCCGATGCGATCCGGGCAGCGACAGGGGTGCGGGCATGAAGCTCACGCTGGAGCAGATCGCGCGCTGGTCGGCAGCCGATGGAGTGCGCGGCGGAGAGGCAGTAACCGCCACCGGTTATTCAATCGATTCGCGCACGCTCCGGCCAGGCGATCTGTTTTTTGCGATTCGCGGCGAGCGCTTTGACGGTCACGACTTTGTTGCGGCGGCGCTCGAGCGGGGTGCGTGCGCGGCGGTCATCGGCCGGGATCGGGCTGCAGGGCTGCAGGAAAGTGCGGCAAAGTATCCGCTGCTGGCCGCGGATGATCCGCTGGCCGCTCTGCAAAGGCTGGCCTCCGCAGTGCGGCGGCATTGGGGCAAGCGCGTGATCGGGATTACGGGCTCGGCGGGAAAGACCACGACCAAAGAGGCAGTCGCGGCGGTGCTGGGGACGCGGTTCGCGGTCCTCAAGTCGCAGGGCAACCTGAATAATGGATACGGCTTGCCGCTGCAAATCCTGAAGCTGGAGCCCGAGCACGAAGTCGCGGTGATCGAGATGGGCATGTCGGCGGCGGGCGAGATTGCCGCGCTATGCCACATCGCCGCGCCGGATTGGGGTGTCGTGACAAATGTGGGTCACGCGCACGCGGAGGGCTTTGCGGATGGAATTGCCGGGATCGCGCGCGCCAAATACGAATTGGTCGCGGCGCTTCCGCGCCATGGCGTGGCGTTTCTGAACTGCGACGATCCGTACGTGTCGCAGTTCGGGCGCGATTTTGAGGGGAAGGCGGTTTACTTCGGGCGCGGGCCCTGCGGCGATCCGCATGTTGAGAGCTTGCAGTTGCTGGGCGCGGAGGGGCTGACGATGCGGGTGCGCGCCGGGGAGCAGCATTGCGAGCTCAATCTGCATTTGCCAGGCGAGCACAATGGCTGGAACGCGCTGGCCGCGATTGCGGTGGGCGTTGAGGCGGGGATTCCGTTGGCGGATTGCTGCTCGGCGCTGGAAAAGCTGCGGCCCGAGGACAAACGCGGGCAGATTCTGACCGTGCGCGGCGCAACCCTTATCAATGATGCGTACAATTCGAATCCCGAGGCGCTGAAGTCGATGATCGCGACGCTGGCGGGGATGCCGGCGCGGCGCAGAATCCTGGTCGCGGGTGAGATGCTGGAGCTGGGGCCTGAATCGGATGCTCTGCATGCGGCATGCGGGAAGGCGGCCGCCCAGGCGGGCGTGGATATTGTTGTGGGTGTGCGCGGGAAGGCCCGGCACATTACGGACGCGGCGCGCGAGGCCGGTGCGGAGGCGCTGTTTCTGGAGACGCCAGAGGCAGCCGGGCAGTGGTTGCGGGAGCACCTTGAACCGGGCGATGCCGTTCTGCTCAAGGCTTCGCGCGGGGTGCGGCTGGAGCGGGCGCTGGATGGGATCGAAGCAAAGGACTAAGAAGGCGAATCGCACGGCGGGGCGCTGTAAGATAGCGGGAAACCCGACAGCAAGGCAGGAGGAAGTTTGCTCTATTGGCTGCTTTACCGGAAGCTCTATCTCTACTTCAGCCCCTTTCGCATCTTCCGTTATCTGACGTTTCGCACGGTCTTCGCTTCGCTGACCGCGCTCCTGATCACGCTGATCATTGGGCCGTACGTGATCGAGAAGCTGCGCGAATTCCAGATTGGCCAGTACATCCGCGAAGAAGGCCCCAAGGCGCACCAGAAAAAGGCGGGAACCCCCACCATGGGTGGCGTGCTGATCTGCATCGCGATCCTGCTGCCCACGTTGTTGTGGGCGGATCTGTCGAATCCTTTTATATGGGTGGTGATGTTTTCCACGGCCGCCTTCGGGGCGATTGGATTCGCCGACGATTACATCAAGGTGGTTCACCGGCGCAATCTGGGGCTGACCGGACGCGCAAAGTTGGCGTATCAGTTTCTGGCAGCGGCTGCCATTGCGATCGTGCTGGTGGTGATGGACCTCGAAGGCAGCTACTCCACGCGGCTGATGGTGCCCTTTGCCAAGTTTCTGCGCCCGCGGCTCGATATTCCGTCGCTGCTGCATATCCCCCACCTGGGGGTGCTGGCTTTTCTCCCGTTCATCGCTTTCGTGATGCTGGTGATCGTTTTTTCGAGCAACGCGGTCAACCTGACTGACGGGCTCGATGGGCTGGCCATTGGTTGCACGATCATCGCGGCCGGAGCGTTGACGGTGCTGACCTATGTGAGCGGGCACGTGATCTTCGCGGATTACCTCGAGCTGCAGCGCATGCCCATGGTGAGCGAGGTGACGGTCTTTTGCGGGGCGATGACGGGCGCGAGCATCGGCTTCCTTTGGTACAACGCCCATCCGGCTGAGATTTTCATGGGCGATGTTGGGTCGCTGGCGCTGGGCGGGGCCATCGCCACGGTGGCGGTTGTAATCAAGCAGGAGCTGCTGCTGCCGTTTATCGGCGGGATCTTCGTCATCGAGGCGGTCTCCGTGATTCTGCAGGTGGGCAGCTTCAAGCTGCGCGGGGGCAAGCGCATCTTCCGCATGGCGCCGCTGCATCATCACTTCGAATTGCTGGGCTGGTCGGAGTCGAAAGTGATCGCGCGTTTCTGGATCGGGGCGCTGGTGTTTGCACTCTTTGCACTCACGACCCTGAAGCTGCGATAAAGAGAAGAGCCGGCGTGACACAATAGGCCAGCCGACTGTGAGTTTCGATGGAAATTAAAGGGAAAAAAGTACTGGTTGTTGGGCTCGGCAAGTCGGGGCTGGCGGCGGCATTGTTTTTGCGTCGGCGCGGCGCGCAGGTGACAGTGTCGGATGTGCGCAGCGCTGAGGCGCTGGCCAAAGAAATCCCGGCGCTGATCGATGAAGGAATTGCGGTCGAGGCGGGCGGGCATGGCCTGCTGACCTTCCGGCGGCAGGATCTGATCGTTGTGAGTCCGGGGGTTCCAGTCGATACGCCGGAGCTGACCCAGGTGCGGAAATTCGGGCTGCCGATTATCGGCGAGCTGGAGCTGGCGGCTCATTATCTGCGCGGCAAGGTGCTGGCGATCACGGGCTCGAACGGCAAAACCACGACCACGACCCTGTGCGGCGAGATTCTTGACGCAGCAAAGTTGCCGGTGCAGGTGGGTGGCAACATCGGTGTGCCGGTCATTGCGCTGGTGGATGCCTCGCGCGACGATGGATGGTCGGTGCTGGAGGTTTCGAGTTTCCAGCTGGAGACGACCGTTGATTTTCATCCGCAGATTGCTGTCATTTTGAACATCACTCCGGACCACCTGGATCGGCATGGGACCTTCGAAAACTACGTGGCGGCGAAGGAGCGGATTTTCGCGCAACAGACCGGCGAGGATGCGCTGGTGCTGAACGCCGACGACGATGCGGCTTCGCCGCGTCGCGGCGCGGGCCAGGTCCCGGGTGTTCTGGTTCAGCCGGAGGCGCGTCGTGCGGCAGGGAGCGTTCGTTCACGAGGGCGTGGTCACGTATCGCGCTACGGAGCTGGCGCCGCCGGAGCCGGTGATGAAGGTGGAGGAGATTCCGCTGAAGGGCGCGCACAACGTGGAGAATGTGCTGGCCGCGGTGTGCGCGGCGCGGCTGGCGGGCGTGGAGGCCGCTGCGATTCGCAGGGCGGTGATGGCGTTCCACGCGGTTGAGCATCGGCTGGAGTTTGTGGCGAAGATCAATGGCGTGGATTACTACAACGACTCGAAGGCGACCAATGTGGACGCGTCGATGAAGGCGATTGCCGCGTTTCCCGGGGGGATTCACCTGATTCTGGGCGGTAAGGACAAGAACTCCGATTACCGGCAGATGCGGACGCTGCTCCAGGAGCGGGTGAAAGCGGTCTACACGATCGGCGCGGCTGCGGAGAAGATTCACACGCATATCGAAGGTGCGGTTCCCATCGTCGCGGCCGGCACGCTGGATGCTGCGATCGCCAGGGCGGCTGCGGCGGCTCAGCCCGGAGAGATCGTGCTCCTGGCGCCGGCTTGTTCCAGCTTCGATCAGTTTGAGAACTACGAGCAACGGGGAAGAGTTTTCAAGGAAGCGGTCGTGGCGCGACGCGGATTGGCCGCGCTGACAGCTTAGAACGGGCAGCTAGGCGAGCGAGAAGCAAATCATGGCGAAACGAGTAGGCGTTGATAAGTGGCTGTACGGAGCCACGCTGGTGCTGGTGGTGATCGGGCTGGCGATGGTCTTCAGCGCATCCGCGGTGATGGCCAGTGTGCGGTTCGGTTCGCCGTATAACTTTGTTTTGCGGCAGGCGGTATGGGCGGGGTTGGGGCTGCTCGCCATGACGCTCCTGATCCAGGTCCCGTACGGCAAATACAACCGGCCCACCGTTGTGTTTCCCGTGGTGGGGATCACCATCATCCTGCTGCTGGCGGCGTTTCTCATGCACGACTCGCACAACACCCATCGCTGGATTCGCCTCAGCATCCTGTCGTTTCAGCCGTCGGAGATTGCCAAGCCGGCGTTGGTGCTGTTTCTCGCGTGGTTCCTGCAGAACCGCATGCATGCTATGGACGATGTGCGCGGAACGCTGCTGCCGGCGGCGCTGCCCAGCTTGATTTTCATTGCGCTGATTTTGAAAGAACCCGACCTTGGCACGGCGCTGGTATGCGCAGGTGTCACGGCGCTGATGCTGTGGCTCGCGGGCATAAACATGAAGTATCTGGGCTATGCCGCGCTGGCCGCTGCACCGGTGCTCTACTTCATGCTGTTTTACGTCAAGTGGCGCCGGGACCGCATGCTGGCCTTCCTCAATCCCGAGTCGGACCCTCTGGGCAAGGGCTTCCACATCCTTCAGTCGTTGATTGCCGTCGGCTCAGGGGGATTGCGCGGCGTGGGTTTTATGGATGGACGGCAGAAGCTCTTCTATCTCCCCGAACCGCATACCGACTACATTTTCGCGAACATCTCTGAGGAATTGGGGCTGATTGGAGCGCTGATCGTCGTCGGGCTGTTTGTGTTTATCGGATGGCGCGGGATGCGGGCTGCGGTATTGTCGACGGATCCTTTTGCGCGGTTTCTGGCCTTCGGGATCACGGCGACGATTCTCATCCAGGCGTTCTTCAACATCAGTGTGGTGCTCGCGCTGGTGCCAACAAAGGGAATCACGCTGCCATTTGTGTCCTACGGCGGAACCTCGCTGTTCATCATGCTGGTGCCGGTCGGCGTGCTGCTGAATATCACCAAAGAAGTGGACTGACCAGAAGCAGGCAACCGGGAATAGGCAACAGAGAACAGGGAACTGCTACCAGATGCGGCGGATGCCGTAAGCATCGAAAACGCGCTCGTTGCTGATGAGGACCAGATTCTCCGCCTGCGCCTGCGCGATCAGCATGCGGTCGAACGGATCCTTATGGCTTCCCGGCAACTGGCCAGCGCGCAGGGCATGTTCCATGGTCACGGCCAGCGGGTGAAAGCCGAGCAATTCCAGGCGCCTGGGCATTTCCGCCGAGAATGCCGCCGCCTGGGGAAGCTTGCCGATGCGAACCTTCGTTGCGATTTCCCAGGCAGAAGCGGCGCTTACCAATACTTCGCTTGAGAACGACTCGATCAGCGATCGCGCCTGGGCCGTCAGTTTTGCGGGAGCGCTCCCAGCCCACAGAAGGGCATGGGTGTCCAGCAGAATGCGCAACTACTCCCAGCCTTCCAACTCATCCGGAGGAAGTGGCTCAAAGAATTCGGGGCCAACCTCGAATTCGCCTTCGAATAATCCGAGCTTCCTCTTCTTGCCGGGCTTCTTAATGGGCGTCAGGCGCACGACAGGCTGCTTGCCGCGCGCAATCAGGATCTCCTCCCCCCGCTCAGCGCGCTCGATCAGCCGGGAGAGATTCGTCTTTGCTTCGTGAATAGTGCTGATTGCCATAAAAGCTGCCCTTAGCTAATCACAGATTAGCTAGTAGCAAAACCGATGTCCAGCGGAAATAGCGGACCAACCGCAGGCCCTAAAATGACGTAGCGATGGAATCCACGACACGCATCCTGATTGCCGGCGGAGGGACAGGCGGGCACATCATCCCGGCGCTCGCGATCGCCGATGAGTTGAAGGCGCGCCATGGGGCGGAGATGTTGTTTGTGGGCACGGCACGCGGATTGGAATCGCGGCTGGTGCCGCAGGCCGGCTACCGTCTGGAGTTGATCAAGGTTGGGCAGCTGAATAACGTTTCGCTGACGACGCGGTTGCAGACGCTGGTGGATTTGCCCGCTGGCCTGCTGCAGTGTTTCGGACTGCTGCGGGGGTTTCGTCCCGCAGTGGTGATTGGCGTGGGTGGATACGCGTCTGGGCCGGTAATGGGCGCGGCGATTCTGATGGGGATTCCGACGCTCGCGTTCGAGCCCAACGCGGTGCCTGGTCTGGCAAACCGCCTCGTGGGCAGCAGGGTGAAGGCGGCCGCAGTCAACTTTGAGCCGGCGGCGCGCTATTTCCGCAACGCGCATATCACGGGAATCCCGGTGCGGGCGGAGTTCTTTCGCCTCACGCCTCGGCCGGCCGGGGCGGCGCCGCATCTGCTGGTCTTTGGCGGCAGCCAGGGAGCGCGGATTCTCAACACAACAATGCCGAAGATCGCGGCGGCTCTACTCGACCGGGTTTCAGGGCTGACGATTCTGCACCAGGCGGGTGCGCGCCATGCGGAAACGACGCTGGCGGCCTACCAGGCCAGCGGGGCCGCAGCGGACCGATGGCAGGTGGAGGCGTTTCTGGACGATATGCCCCGCCGTTTTGCTGCGGCGGATCTGGTGCTGGCGCGGAGTGGAGCGTCAACGGTGGCGGAGCTGGCCGCGTCAGGGAAGCCAGCGGTGCTGATTCCGTTTCCGCAGGCGGCGGATGATCATCAGCGGCGCAACGCCGAGGTGATGGCGCAGGCGGGCGCGGCCCGCGTGTTGCTGGAGGCGGACCTGACGCCAGACCAGCTGCTGGGCACCCTCAGCGATCTGTTGACTGAACCCGAGAAGCTCAGAGGGATGGCGGAGAACGCGCGGTCGCTGGCGCATCCGGATGCCGCGGAGCGAATTGCCGGTATGGCGATGGCGCTGGCGAAAAGCAGGGAATAGGTAATAGGGAGTAGGCAATAGAAAGACGAAGGGCAGGGAATAGCGATGGGCGATAGAACAATTCAGAAACACAAAGGCCCGCTCCGAAGAGCGGGCCTTGTTTTCATTGGACACAGTTAGCAGGCCGGATTAGCGGCGTCCGCCGCCGCCCCCATGGCCGCCACCGCCGCCATGGAATCCGCCGCCGACAGCACCGCCGTGGAATCCACCACCGCCAACCGCACCGCTGTGGAATCCGCCCACCGCTCCGCCGCGAACCCCACCGGAGTAGCCTCCGCGGTATCCGCCAGCGTAGCCATGATAGCCACCGGCGCCGACTGCGCCGCGATAGCCGCCTGCGTAACCGCCGCGATAGCCGACCCCGCCGCGATATCCGTAGCCGCCGCGATAGCCGAACCCGCCGTAGTAGCCGATGTGGCCGTAGCCCCAACCCCACGGACGACCGTACCAACCGTGGAACCAGGGACCGGCGCCGATGAAGACTCCGCCGTAGAACCAGTCAGGACCCCAATAGCCGTACGGGGCGCAGGCATAGGGATAATACGAGTAATAGCCCCACTCGCAAACCGGGGGGCCTGCCAGGTCGTAGTAGCCTGGATAGCCGACGACCGGGCCGATGCCGATACCTACAGCGACCTGGGCCTGCGCTGGCCTGGCCAGAGCGAATGGCGCGGCCAGCAACGCAACCAACATAACGTAGCGCAGTACGCGCATGATGGAACCTCCTGTCAGACCACCCTCAAATGTAGTTTTCGATCTGACGCTGCCTTCCGGGTTTCCTGTGGGTGGACCGGAGAGCTTGCTACCGATACTAACGTTAGACGCCCAAAAATGTTGCGCCGATTCAACGGACGGAAAGTGCGAAACGCCAACGAACGCGCGGGTTGGCAGGCCAGGTCAGGAGGAGGCCGGCGTTGGGCAACCCTTCGACGTTTCGTTTCGAAGTTCAGTACCAGCGTCTGGGCGGGGGAGGGTAGTACCAGCCTGGGTGGACGTAGCAGGGGCTCGAACAGATGGCCATCAGGAGGGCGATGATCCAGCCGATGCCCGTCCACCCGAGAAACAGGTTGAACAGAAAGATGCCGGTCGTATTGTGGGTGTGGCGGGCAGCCGCGAGCAGGGAAGGCAAAAAGTAAAGTCCAACGCCGATGAGTCCGACCATAGAAGCCTCCGCAAGGGTTCCGAAAGCAGATACGCAGCGGGTGGGTGCCTTGTTCCGACAGAATAGACCCCAATCGAGCCGCCGGCCGCATTTTCTGAAGAAGCCGGAGACGGAAACGCACCCGGAAGCGGGGAGCTTCAACGGGTGCGCATAGGCCGGTTTTTGGGGACGCGGCCCTCATCTTTTTTCCTTACCGGCGAAAACGCACGGGATAGTGGTATGCGGGCCGGATATCGCGCACGATGACGCGTGTGTCGTATCCGCGGTAGATCCAGCGGCCTGGGACGAAGACCGGGCCATCGTAATAGCCGGCAGACCAAACATACCCAACCCCAGGGCAAGGCGGAACGGCGGCGACCACAACAGGAGCGCGAAAGCCGACGCCGACGAACACTCTGGGCTGGGCCTGTGCCGCCGCTGCGCCAAGAGCCAGAATGCCGGCCAATCCAAGTGCGCGAAGAATGCTTTTCATAAGAGACCTCCTGTGTTCCGCTTCGAACTTCTCTCGAAGTTTGGAACCTTTATCCGGCCCTCTTTCACCGGATCGTCTCTGCAGGGAATGAACGCAAATGCGCTTGAATTGTTGCGGCGGGAATGCACAGGCAGCCGAGGGTTGTCAAGATGACTGATTCGACAAGCGGTAGGCGAAAGGCGGTCGCGGTGGGAAAATAAAGATATATGGAGATGCTCGGGCTCTATCTGTCTGTCCCCTTCTGCCGTTCCAAATGCACATTCTGCAATTTTGCTTCGGGGGTTTTTCCTGCGAGCTATCACGATCGCTACGTCACCCGAGTTGAAGAGGACCTTGGCTCGATACGCAAGCGCGTGAAGAAATGGGGCGCAGCACTGCCCCAGGCTGTTGACAGCATTTATCTCGGGGGAGGAACTCCAACGCTGCTGTCGCCGGCATTGTTGCGGCGGCTCTTCACAAGCCTGCGGCGCGAGTTCGCCGTGTTGCCCACAGCGGAGATTACGGTGGAGTGCGCTCCGGGGCAGCTGGAGCAGCCGGTGCTCGACACTCTGGTGGAGGGCGGCGTGACGCGCGTCAGCTTTGGCGTGCAGTCCTTTATCGACAGTGAAGCGAGAGCCATTGGCCGCCTGCATAGGCGCGCCGTCGCGCTCGATGACATTCGCCGGGTCGAGGCTGCGGGGATCGCCGGCATCAGCGCCGACCTGATTGCCGGATTGCCGGGGCAGACCGTTGAATCGTGGTATGAATCGCTCGGAGTGTTGGCGGATTCAGGAGTGGATCACGCGAGCATTTACATGCTCGAGGTCGACGACGAATCGCGCCTGGGGCGCGAACTGCTGGTGAATGGCGGCCGCTACCGAGCGAAAGAGGTCCCGGCCGACGATGATGTCGCCGATCTCTACACCGAAGCGATTGCGTTTCTCGCAGGACACGGACTGGCGCAGTATGAGATTTCCAATTTCGCTCGGTCCGGTTCGGAGTCGCGGCACAACCTGAAGTATTGGCGGCGCCAGCCTTATCTCGGATTCGGACTGGATTCCCATTCGATGCTGCGGACGCACGCGGGTGCGCCTCTGCGGTTTGGCGCGAGCGACAATCTCGACGCGTATCTGGAGGGCCCGGTCTGCGACGAGCCACGCCGTCTGAATCGTGAAGAGGAAATGGAGGAGGCATGGTTCCTGGGTCTGAGGCTGAATGAGGGCGTGAGCCTCGGGGCGCTGCGCAGTGAGTTTTCGGCTTCTGCGGTCCGCGAATTCCTCTCCACCATCGGCGAACTGGAAGGCGATGGCCTGATCGCTTTTGCCGACGGCGACCGAGTCGCGCTGACGGCACGCGGACGCCTCCTCTCTAACGACGTTTTTGGACGGTTTCTGGCGGAGCCGGTCGTCGCGTAGGGACCGCGTAGTGCAATACTCGAATATTGGCTGTTGCGGAAGGGAATCGAATGTCCTCTGATACCGCTCTTCTCACTCTCGATGCTGCCGCTTCGTCTTCGCCTGTGGCGACGATCGACCTGCGCAGCGACACGGTGACGAAACCCACCCCTGCCATGCGCACCGCGATGGCTGAGGCTGAGGTCGGCGACGACGTCTACGGTGAGGACCCCACCATCAACCGCCTGGAAGCGCGGGCCGCCGAGATCTTTGGCCGCGAGGCCGCTCTGTTTTTGCCGAGCGGCACGATGGGCAATCAGACAGCCATCCGGCTGCTCACCCAGCATGGGCAGGAAGTGATCTGCGAGGCGCGGTCGCACATTGTGGAGTGGGAGATCGCGATGGCGGCTGCGTTTTCCGGTTGCCAGCTGCGAACCCTGCCGGCGGACCGCGGAATCCTGACATGGCGCGACATAGAGCCGCACATCACCGGCAAGCACCACCACCGGGCGCCGACCGGGCTGATCGCGCTTGAAAACACCCACAACATGGCGGGCGGCACAGTCACGCCGCTCGAAGTGACGCAGGAGATTTGGGCGGGAGCGGAGAAGCGCGGGCTCCCGGTTCACCTGGATGGGGCGCGAATCTTCAACGCTTCAGTGGCGCTGGGAGTGAGCGTGCGCGAGCTGACGCGCGGATTCACTACGGTGATGTTCTGCCTGTCGAAGGGTCTGGGAGCGCCGGTCGGGTCGATGCTGGTGGGCACATACGAGCAGATGGATCGGGCGCGGCTGATTCGCAAAGCGCTCGGCGGAGGCATGCGGCAGGCCGGCATCCTGGCCGCTGCGGGACTGATTGCTCTCGAGGAGGGTCCGAAGCGGCTCCATGAAGACCACGCGAATGCGCGATTGCTGGCCGAATCCCTGGCCGGCGTTCGCCAGGTCGAGATCGACCTCGATGCGGTGCGCACCAACATTGTGATCTTCAGGTTGCGGGATATGACGGGCGCTGACGACTTTATCGTCAAAATGAAGCGGCGCGGAATTCTGGTGAGCAACGCCGGGCGTCACGGAATCCGCTTCGTGACCCACCGGGACGTGGACCGGGCGGCGTGCGAAGAGGCGGCACGCGCTGCGGTGGAAATCCTGGCCGCGTAACTGCGCTGTACCTCAAGCAAAGCTATCATCCCCGGGGGGGCGCGTCCGCCGGGGGTACGCCAGGCGAGATGCCCGGCCCTTTGTGAAGTTTCAATATAAATACCAACCCCAGGGCCGCAGTTTGCCGGCTTCTGATGTCTATAATTAAAGTCGATGACCAGGTACTCCATCGTCGTTCCCTTCCACAACGAAGAAGACAACGTCACAGTTCTATACGACCGGTTGAAGCAGGTCATGGAGCACGTCGGCGATCCGTTCGAGCTCGTCTTTGTGGACGATGGCTCGAACGACCGCACCTGCAGGCTTCTGGAAGAGATTGCGGCTGTCGACAGCCGCGTGCTGGTCGTAAAGCTGCGGCGCAATTTCGGTCAGACCTCCGCGCTCGCCGCCGGCTTCGATCATGCCGAGGGCGAATTTATTCTCGCCATGGACGGCGATCTGCAGCACGATCCCACCGAGATTCCTGCCTTCCTCGAAAAGCTCGAAGAGGGTTACGACGTTGTCAGTGGATGGCGCAAAGAGCGAATCGACAATTTCGTCATGCGGCGCCTTCCCTCGCGCTGCGCGAACTGGCTGATGGCCAAGCTGTCCGGCGTGGACATTCACGATTTCGGGACCACATTTAAGGCATACCGGCGCGAGGTGATCCACAACATTCCGCTCTACGGCGAGATGCATCGCTTTATCCCCGCCCTCGCTTCCTGGTATGGCGCCAGCATTTGCGAGGTGCCCATCACCAACGTGAACCGGCTCCGGGGCAAATCGCATTACGGAATCGGGCGCACCTTCCGGGTCTTCTTTGACCTGATGACCATTCGCTTCCTGCTGAAGTACATGACCCGCCCGCTGCATTTCTTCGGGCTGTTCGGCGCCCTTGGAATCTTCGGCGGCGGCGCCCTCTCCGCCTTTCTGCTGGCGCTCAAGCTGATCACCCGTCAACCCGTAATGGACCAGCATGGGCCGTTGTTCGTGATTGCCGCGGTCATGATCCTCGGGGGAACGCAGCTGCTGGCGATCGGCCTGTTGGGCGAATTGCAGGTCCGCCATTATCACACCGCCACGCAGCGCGCGCCTTATACAGTGGACCGCCTGGTGAGATTGCGCGCCTCGGAAGAATCCAATATTCTTCCCGACAACTAGCGCACGCTGTTCTGGGCTTGCGCGGCAACCGGCCTGGCGGGCATCGAATCACATCACCTTGACATGACCTGCGGTTACACTCGGAAGTGGACCGAAAATTCCGAGGCCGTTGTCCGTATAATGCCGTAACTGAATACGCGCGCGGGATACCGCAACTCCGCCAGCAAGCGGCCGGGCGCTCAAAGCATTGCCTGGCTTGCCGGAAAGCCGATCGGACCTATGCAGAAACCCGCGGATGGACGGAAACGCGTCGTCATCGAAAGCGTCGAGCCGGAGATCGATGCGGGCCGCTATCCCATCAAACGAATCGCCGGCGATACGGTCGAGGTGGAGGCGGATGTCTTCGCCGATGGCCACGATCACGTAGCCGCGCGCCTGCTGTTTCGATTTCATGACGTAGCCGAGTGGATGGCGGTCCCGATGCAGCCGGTGGGTAACGACCGCTGGCGTGGCGAGTTTCCGGTCGCGCATATGGGCGAATATCTGTACACGGTCGCGGGCTGGATCGACCACTTCGACACCTGGCGCAGCGATCTGGAGAAGCGCATTGCCGCCGGCCAGGATATTCGCGTCGATCTGCTGGGCGGAGCGCAGCTGGTGGAGCAGGCTGCGGAGCGGGCAGGGCGCGACGACGCGGATGCGCTGCGCCGCTGGGCGTCGGTGGTGCGGGCGACCGAAGATGTGGATGCCGCGCAGGCAGCCGCGCTCGATCCCGCGCTTGCTGCGACGATGGCGCTGTATCTCGATCCGGCGCTGGAGACACGTTACGAGCGGGAGCTGCACGTGACGGTCGATCGCGAGAAGGCCGGCTTTTCGGCCTGGTACGAGTTGTTTCCTCGCTCGACGGCGGCAGAGCGGGGGCGGCACGGAACCTTTAAAGACTGTGAGGCCCGTCTCGACTACGTTGCCCGCTTGGGATTTGACGTGCTCTATCTGCCGCCCATTCATCCCATCGGCCTGAGCTTCCGCAAGGGCAAGAACAATTCGACGACGGCCGAGCCTGACGATGTAGGCAGTCCGTGGGCGATTGGCGCAAAAGAAGGCGGTCATACCGCGATTCTTTCTGAGCTGGGTACGCTGGCCGATTTTCGCAGTCTTCTCGACAACGCGGCTAAGAAGGGCATCGAGCTGGCGATGGACATCGCGTTCCAGTGTTCACCCGATCATCCGTGGGTGAGCGAGCACCCGGAGTGGTTTAAAAAGCGGGCGGATGGGACGATTCAATACGCTGAAAATCCGCCGAAGAAATACCAGGATATTTATCCGCTCGATTTCGAGAGCAGCGACTGGCAGGGGTTGTGGGACGGGTTGCTGGGCGTATTTCTGTTCTGGATCGAGCAGGGCGTCCGCATTTTCCGTGTCGATAACCCGCACACCAAGGCATTTCCTTTTTGGGAGTGGCTCATTGGCGAGGTGAAACGCGATTTTCCCGATGCCCTGTTTCTGGCGGAGGCATTCACACGGCCGCGGGTGATGCAGCGGCTGGCTAAGCTGGGTTTCTCTCAGTCTTATACCTATTTCACCTGGCGGAATACGAAGCAGGAACTAACGGAGTATTTCACCGAGCTGACGCAGACCCGGGTCCGCGAATATATGCGGCCGAACTTATGGCCGAATACTCCGGACATCCTGCATGAAACCCTGCAGATTGGCGGGCGTCCGGCGTTTCTGAGCCGGCTGGTGCTGGCCGCGACGCTTGGGCCGAATTACGGCATCTATGGGCCGGCCTTCGAGTTAGGCGAGAACCAGCCAATCCGGCCAGGCAGCGAGGAGTATCTAAATTCGGAAAAATACCAGATTCGCCATTGGGATCTCGATGCGCCACAGAGCTTCCGGGGAATTTTGGCGACTGTGAATCGAGCGCGGCGCGGGAATCCGGCGCTGCAGGCGAGTTACGGCCTCGTTTTTCATCCGACCGACAATCCGTATCTCATTGCCTACAGTAAGTCGAGTCTCAATGGCAGCAACACGGTGCTGACGGTGGTGAATCTGGATTTCTTCCACACCCAATCGGGCTGGGTGAACCTTGACCTTTCCCGGTTGCGTCTGCGCCCGGATGAGAGCTTTCAGGTATTCGACGAACTCACCGGGGCTCGTTATCTGTGGCAAGGGGCACGCAACTATGTAGAGCTGGCGCCCGACAGGATACCCGCGCATATCTTCCGCGTCCTGCGCAAAGTGCGGTCGGAAAAAGATTTCGATTACTACCAGTGAAGGCCCAGGAGCCCATGCCGGAAACGAAGACGATCGTGCGCAAGGCGGGCAGCGTCACTGACCCTCTCTGGTATAAGGACGCGGTAATTTATGAGATCCATGTCAAGGCCTTCAATGACAGCAACAACGATGGCATCGGCGACTTCCAGGGACTAACACAGAAGCTGGATTACCTGCAGGACCTCGGGGTAACCTGCCTATGGCTGTTGCCGTTTTTTCCCTCACCCCTGCGTGACGATGGTTACGATATCTCCGATTACATGAGCGTGCACCCAAGTTACGGGACGCTTGAGGATTTCCGCCAATTTCTGGATGCGGCACATGATCGGGGACTGCAGGTGATGATCGAGCTGGTCATCAACCACAGCTCCGATCAGCATCCGTGGTTTCAGAGGGCGCGTCACGCTCCGGCTGGTTCGGAGGAGCGAAACTTCTATGTCTGGAGCGACACCGACCAGAAGTACAAAGACGCGCGCATCATCTTTACCGACACGGAGAAATCGAACTGGACCTGGGATCCGGTAGCGCACGCGTATTACTGGCATCGCTTTTTCTCGCACCAGCCGGATCTGAATTACGACAATCCCGCGGTCCTCGAAGAAGTGCTGCGGGTGATGCGCTTCTGGCTCGATATGGGCGTGGATGCGCTGCGTATCGACGCTATCCCGTATCTCGTCGAACGAGACGGCACCAGCTGCGAAAACCTCCCGGAAACGCACGCCGTGATCAAGGCGGTTCGCACCGCGATTGACGAAGGCTACGCCGGAAGGATGGTGCTGGCTGAGGCAAACCAGTGGCCTACAGATGTGAGGCCGTACTTTGGCGACGGCGACGAGTGCCATATGGCGTTTCATTTTCCCCTGATGCCGCGCATCTACATGGCCCTGCGCCAGGAGGACCGTCTCCCTATTACGGATATCATGGCGCAGACGCCCGCGATTCCGGATAACTGCCAGTGGGGACTGTTTCTTCGCAATCACGACGAACTGACGCTCGAGATGGTCAGCGACGATGAACGCGACTATATGTATCTGGCTTACAGCGCCGACCCGCGGATGCGGATCAATATCGGGATCAGGCGGAGGCTGGCGCCGCTGCTCGATAACAACCGCCGCCGGATCGAGTTACTCAACAGTATTTTGTTTTCTTTTCCGGGAACTCCCATCCTTTACTACGGCGATGAGATCGGGATGGGCGACAACATCTATCTTGGCGATCGCAATGGGGTGCGCACGCCGATGCAGTGGACCCCGGACAGGAACGCGGGCTTTTCGCGCGCCAATCCGGCGAAGCTTTACAGCCCGGTCATAATGGATCCGGTATTCGGTTACGAGGCGATCAACGTAGAAGCGCAGCAGAACGATGCTTCGTCACTTTTGAACTGGATGCGCAATATGATCGCCCTGCGCAAGCTTTTCCAGGTGTTCGGCCGGGGTTCTCTGCGTTTTCTCGATCCCTCCAATCGGAAGATCCTGGCCTACATCCGGCAATTTCAGGATGAGACCGTCCTGTGCGTTGCTAACTTGTCGCGTTTTGCGCAGCCGGTGCAGCTGGATTTAGGCGGGATGGAAGGCATGACCCCGGTTGAGATGCTGGGCTATGTTCAGTTTCCGCCCATTACAAAGGCTCCTTACTCTCTTACTCTTGGCCCCTATGGCTTTTTGTGGCTCGAGTTACAGCCGTCAATGGATGCAGGTGAGGCTTCATCCGTCTCGGACGGGGAGCAGGCTTTCTATGTGGAGAATGAGCGGGACTGGCAGAGCATTCTCTCCGGAGAGGGAGTACGGCGGCTGGAGGCCATACTTCCAGCTTATATGCAACGGCAACGCTGGTTCGGGAGTAAGTCCCGCAATATTGTTCGCGCGAAAATCGCCGATTCGCTCCTCTTCGATGAACACCGCTCCGCGCTGTTATGGGTCTCGGTGGATTATGTCGAGGGCGAGCCCGATAGCTGGCTTCTCTGCCTGGCGATGAGCTTTGGCGATGTGGCCAATGGCGTCCGGCAGTCGACCCCGGGCCAGGTTCTGGCAACAGCTGGGTCGGCCACAAAGGCGGGCGTTTTGCACGAGGGGCTCTTGCGCAGCGTGCCCGCGGCGTTGCTCGAGATTCTGGCCAAAGGAGAGCGACTGCACACCCGCAGCGGCACAATGATCGGGCTGCCGAGCTCCGTGCTGGACGGACTGCGCGGCTCGCAACCGTTGGTTGCAAGGGTGAGCAGCGCCGAGCAGAGCAATACCTCGGCCATCTTCGGCGACCGGCTGATCATGAAGCTGTTTCGACGCCAGCAAGCCGGACAGAATCCGGACGTGGAGATCGGGCGCTTTCTAACCGAAACCGCGAAGTTCGCGAATATTCCGCCGTTTGGGGGATCGATTGAAGTTCGGCGCGCTGACGCCGAGCCGGCGACGGTCGCCTTGCTCCAGGGGCTGGTACAAAACGAGGGCGACGGCTGGCAGTGGACGCTCGATGAGTTGGATCGTTATTACGAAAGCACAGCTTCGGTAAGGGGTCCAGCGGCCCTTCCTTCTGCCGCGTCGGACGTTGTGCCGCCCGAGGCGCGCGAGCACGCCGGTATTTATCTGGATGCTGCAGCAATGCTGGGGCGCCGTACCGCGGAGATGCACCTGGCGCTTGCTTCGGGCCGCGAGGCGGCTTTTGCGCCGCACACGCCCGAGCCGAGCGAACTGGCAACTCTGCGCGACGAGCTGGCGGGCCATGCCGCGCACGCTTTCGATTTGCTGAAGACGCATCTTTCCGGATTGCCCGACGATACTGTGGAGGCAGCGGGCCTGGCGCTGAGCCGGCGCGGCGCCCTGCTCGCGAAGTTCCGGGCTCTGGATAGTCTGCGCAGCCCGGGGCAGTGGACCCGCATTCACGGGGATTATCATCTGGGCCAGGTGCTGCGCTCGAAAGGGGATTTCGTCATTCTGGATTTTGAAGGCGAGCCGGCGAGGCCTCTCGCGGAGCGGCGCATGAAACACTCGCCCCTGAAGGACGTTGCAGGCATGCTGCGCTCCTTCAGTTATGCCGCCTTCGTCGCGCTCACGAAATATACGACCCGACGGCCGGAGGATTTCGCCCAGCTGGAATCGTGGGCTCGGCTGTGGGAAGCTTCGGCTTCGGGCGAATTCCTGCGCGCCTATCGCGAGGCGATCGGCGATTCTGCGGTTGTTCCCGCGGCGCGGGAGGAATTCGACGCGCTGCTCGAAATCTATATCCTCGATAAAGCGCTGTACGAGCTGGTCTACGAGCTGGACAATCGGCCTGCGTGGATTCTTATTCCACTGCATGGCATCCTCTCTCTTCCGTCCTGAAACTGAGCAATGAGCACTGAAATGGCAGGCGTCGAAATCACGGAAGAGACGAAGCAGCAGACGGAGCGCATCGGGACCGCGGATGTAGTGGTAGGCATTGCAGGCGCGGTTTCCGTGGACGATGCGCGCGTCCGCGCCGCGCGTGTCATCGAAGAACTGGGTTCGGGCCTCTCCGGCTTGCGGTTTGTCTTCACCTGGCCCGGAGCCACTCCGGGAGCGGAAGACGGCACTGGGAATTCGCTCACGGTGGCGCCACTTGCGCCGCCAGCGCCGGCGGGCGAATTCTGGACTGCGGTCTCGGCCCACCAACGCGCGGTCCTGGCTCTTGCCGAGTCGCTGAACGCGCGCGCGTGCATTGTTCTTGGATCGGACCTGGCAGCGCTCGATCCGCATGTCATCCAGCTTCTTGTTTACGCGATTCTCGATCGGCAGTGCGGCCTTGTGATGCCCGTTTATCCCGCCGCAAAATACGAAGGCCTCATCAACAGCGGAATCCTCTGCCCGCTGAGCCGCGCCTTATACGGCAGGAGAGTGCGCTATCCCCTCGCGTTCGACTTTGCTGCGTCGGGCGCGCTGTGCGGTTCTCTGGCGCGAACGATGGCGGCGCCGGATAACTCCGGCGGTTCGCTGTTGTGGCCGGTCACGGTTGCGGCGACGCAGTTTCCTCAGGTCCCGGTTGGGCAAGTCCACGTCGAGGTTCGTCACGAAGTAGCAACCGGGGGACTGGAACTGAGCGCGGTGCTGGGACAGATTGCGGGCTCCCTTTTTTACGAGATGGAGCACTGCGCCGCGCACTGGCAGCGAATCCGCGGGTCGCAGGCGACGCCGATCTGGGGCAATGCTGCTGATGGACAACCGGATGGTCAGCCGATCGACGCCCAGCCGATGCTGGATTCATTTCTGCTGGGATCGAAGAATCTCGATGAAGTGTGGCGGCTGGTGCTTCCGCCCAACACTCTGCTGGAGCTGCGCCGGCTGACCCGGATGACGCCTGAACAATTCCGGATGCCGGACGAGTTATGGGCGAGCATCGTGTTCGATTTCGCGCTGGCTTATCGTTTACGCACGATCAGCCGCGTACATTTGCTGGGCGCGCTTACGCCTTTATACCTGGGGTGGGTTGCATCTTATGTCCGCGAGGTATCCACTCTCAGCAGCGGCGCGGCGGAGCAGCGTCTGGAGCAGTTCTCCCGCGCGTGGGAGGATAAGAAGCCGTATCTATTGCAGAGGTGGAGATGGCCGGATCGATTCAATCCCTAGCAAATTCCCCCTGCTCGGGCTCGACCGCGGAGGAGAACTAAGATATGTGGCAGCAGGTAGAACAATCGCTTCAGTCATCGATGGGCCGCGTGATGAACCGGATGGCCACGTTGCTGCCCGGGATTCTTGCGTTCGTGGTTGCCTTTCTCCTCTTTCTTCTCGTGGGTTGGCTGCTATCGCTGCTGGTGAAATGGATTCTTACCGCGGTGAAGTTCGACGAGCGAATGAGCCGCGGCGCCAGCGCTATCGCCGAGTGGAGTCCGCGCGCCACTCCCTCCCTGCTGATTGCGCGCATTGTCTTCTGGTGTTTCGTAATTGCCGGAGTAGTGGTGGGTGTTTCCGCATTCGAGGCAGGTACTTCCGAGCACATCATCTCCGGCTGGATTCTCGGCTACGTTCCCCGGGTGATTGGGGCGGCCATCCTGCTGCTTGCCGGCAACGTGCTCGCCCGGTTTGTCTCACGAAGCGTTCTGATAACCGGGGTCAATCTCAACCTCAGTTATGCGCGCCTGCTGAGCATGGGCGTGCGCTGGATGATTCTGGTGCTGACCGGGGCCATGGTGCTCGATCATCTGGCGCTGGGCGGAGCCATCGTCGAGTTGGGATTCGGGATTCTCTTCGGCGGGATCGTCTTTGCCCTTTCCTTAGCCGTGGGGCTGGGCTCGCGCGACCTGGTGAGCCGGTCGCTGGAGCGGGAAGCGGCACGGCCGGTGGAGATACCGCAGCCGGAGAAAATTCACCACTTCTGAACGGAAGCTCAGTCCTTCAGGGTCAGGGTAATGCTGCGCGAGTCGCCGCGTGTAGTGCGCACCTCGATTTCGCCCTGGCTGCGCTTGACCACGCTGGGAAACTTCTCGCCCCACTCCACCAGCACGATGCTGTCGGGCGCCACCAGTTCCTCAAGGCCGAGAGAGTCCAGCTGCCGCTCGTTCTGAATGCGGTAAAGGTCAAGGTGATACAGAATCACCGGCTCTTCATGCCCGTCCACCTTGCGCGTGCCTTCATATTCGTGAATCAAAGTGAAGGTGGGACTGGTGACTTCATCGGGGTCGGCGGCATTGAGCGCTTCGGCGATTCCCTTAACGAGAGTGGTTTTGCCCGCGCCAAGGTCGCCCCGCAGGATCAGCAACTTCGGCGGCGTGAGCAGCTCGGCGATCCGGCGGCCAATTTCGATGGTCTCTTTCCCGCTGTGGCTCTCGAACTGATAGGTTTTCAGGTCTGCCGTCTGCGTCATCTTGACCTCGCCGGAGAGGATGGAATTCCCTCCAACCAAACATATCCCGCTTCGTCCCTTGAACGAAAGAGAAAAGCGTGGAAAAGATGACCGACGGTGTCGGTGGCGAGCAGGGTGTGCTCGTCCTGCTCGCGCAGCGCGAAGTCGGCGGCAAGCCCGTGGAGGTACACGGCGGCCTCCACAGCCTCGCGGGGATGGTCAGGATGCTGTGCCAGAAGGGCTGCGACGATACCCGTGAGAATGTCGCCGCTGCCGCCCTTCGCCATGCCCGGATTGCCGGTCGAGTTGATTGCGATGCGGCCATCGGGATGGGCGATCAGCGTCCGCCAACCTTTTAACACAAGTGTCACATTGTGCTCTGCTGCAAACTCCCGCGCGAGGTGTTCCCGGTTGGCCTGGACTTCTTTTGTGGTGATCCCGGCAAGGCGAGCCATTTCCCCGGGATGAGGCGTGAGGACGACCGTGCGGTTGCGGCCGTCGATTGTGCCCGGATGCTCGGCGAGGATGTTGAGCGCATCGGCGTCGATGACCATGGGGAGCGTGGTCTTTGCGATCAGCCCCAGGACGAACGCTTCCGGTTCGGTGCCCATACCTGGGCCAACAGCGATCACGGTCGCCCGCTCGGTCATATGGCGCAGCCGATAGGCGTCGAGATTCGATCCGTCAATGGCGCCGGTTTGGTCTTCCTCAAGCGGCAACGTCATCAGCTCGGGCGTGATGGCGGCGACATCAGGCAGGATGGAGTGAGGGACGGCCGCGGTCACGAGGCCGGCTCCGGCGCGCAGTGCGGCCAGCGAGGCCATGGCGGGAGCTCCGGACTTGCCCCGGCCCCCGGCGACGACGAGTACGTGTCCGTAGAGGCCCTTGTTGGCATCGGCCGTTCGCGGTTGCTCGATGAGGGATTTTGACGCCCCGGCCCAGGTGAGCTTGGTCGCGGATTGGATCGCCTCCTCGGGCGATCCGATGGGGGCAACGACGATGGGTCCGGTAGCGTTGCCGGTGAGGTTGCCGGAGAGGTGCGCCAGTTTGGGCGCGGTGAAGGTGACGACAGCGTTGGCGCGGAATGCTCCTTCGACGGTGAAGGCGCGCGAGTCGGCGTCCCAGCCGGAAGGCAGATCGACGGCGACGACGGGCGCGGAGAGGGCATTGATCTGATCGCGCAGTGCTGCCGCGACCCCGCGCAGAGGCGGCCTGAAACCCGTGCCGACCACCGCGTCAAGAAATAGATCCGCGGAACGGAACGCGTCTTGATTTTCTTCTGAGCGAAGAGACGCTTCGTCGGACGCGAGCAGCGGAGTCAGCCCCATCTGTTGGAAGGTGGCCTTCGCGTCTCCTTTCAGGTGGGATGGATCGCCGAGGAGCAGAACCTGGACGCTGCGTCCAGCGGCGGCCAATTCGCGGGCGGCAACGAAGCCATCGCCGCCGTTATTCCCTTTGCCGCAGAGGACGACGATGTGCGAACAGCCGGAAAATTCCCGCAGCACAAAACGAGCTACGGCCGCACCGGCGTTGCGCATCAGGTCGATGGAGGCAATGCCATAGCGCTCGGTCGTCACGCGATCGACGGTGCGCATTTCTTCGGCGGTCAGAATTTTCATGTCAACCAGACGATGGTAGTCGAAGGCCGAGGCAGCGCATGGCGCTGGTGGTCACAAACCCACGCAAGGCACCTGGAACCGGTGATTTCATACCAAACTGAGCCGCCCCATCCTCTGATTCCGCATCACAAGTGACCGATGATCGAACCGTTCTGCTCCATCAGTCGGATGCGCCATTTTCCCGCCATTCATCCACAGAGGCTACCATGACCACAAACATTACAAATTACTCTGCCACCGATGCCCGGATCGGAACTCTTCATTCATAATGTCGACTCCGCGCCCGCCTATTGGTGGTTGGCCGTTACGGCATGGACATCATGCTGCCCAGCCCCGATCCTCTGCGTCCTGAGAACAGCTAGTCTTTGGGGATAGATCCGAAAAGCCGGTGCAGCGTTCAGGTCGCCAGAACCGGTCTCATCTATGGCGCAGTGGCTTCGGGGGCTGCATGACCCCCGCTTCGATGGCGGGTCTCACCCGCGGCATTGCGGATGCCGGAAAATGATGAGACCAGTTCTAAGCCAGAAGCACCAACCGTCCACGAGGCGGTGAGCGCTCGAAATCCTCATGGGCAGCGGCGGCGTCGACCAGAGGGTACGTCTTTGCAATCTCCGGAAAGGCCAACTCTCCACTTTCCAGACGGCGTGTCATATCGGGCATGATCTCGACGATGTTCGGATGCCCGTGGACCATGAATGCCTGAACGCCATAGCGCTCAGCGGTGGCCGGATCGGGAGGTGGCGGGAGCAGTGAAGCCAGCGCTCCTCCTTTGCGGATAAGCGGCCACGACCTCTCACGGGTTTCCCCGCCAACCGTGTCCAACACCAGATCCACACCCTGGGCGAAGTCTTCAAACCGCTCCCGCTTGTAATCGACGACAACGTCTGCACCCAGCGCACGGACGCGATCCACATTCGGAGTGGAGGCTGTGGCGATTACGCGAGCCCCAGCCTGTCTGGCAAGCTGCACCGCGCAGCTTCCAATCACGCCCGAGCCACCGTGGATCAGAACGGTTTGTCCCGCGTGCAACGGGAACCGAAGGAAGAGACCTCCGAAAGCGGTGGCAAAGATAGAAGGTGCTGCGGCGGCCGTGGGAAAGTCCATAGTGGCCGGCTTCGGATAGAAGTTCGATTCCGGACCGCACAGGAACTCCGCGTATCCATGTCGCATGATGGGATTGTTGATTCCGTAAACCTCCTCGCCGACTTTACGGCTCCTTACTCCGGCTCCGAGCGCGTCGATGATGCCGGAGACCGAGTAGCCATAGACCTCAGGAAACCAGGCGGGGTAGATATGACGGACATCTCCGGAACGCATCTTTACGTCAAGTGGGTTGATGGAGGATGCGACTACCTTGACGCGCACCTGTGCCGGACCCGGTGACGGGATTGGCAGCTCCTCCACGCGTAGTACCGAAGATGGACCATATTCTCGGGCAACCACAGCCTTCATCCTCTTCGCAGGAGCACTGGATCGGGTAGCAGCCCCCGCCACAATCTCAAATAGGCCAAGATGGCTTCGGATGGGCGGCTTGCCGGTTGGAGGTGCTTCGGTACCGGCCTTCCGTTCGGCTCTGGGGAATGCCTGCTGAAAGCGGTCGATCCCTTCGGCGTAGTCTTCCGCACTGGTGACCTCGGCTCGATTGAACGCCTTGATCGTGGCGTGGGGCAGCATCCGCTGATGAAGCACGGTGGATATCGTAGTGTGCTCGTGAATTTTGAACTCGCCCCGCGGCGGCCATGCCATCAGGAACCCCTGCTCCATGCCGGCGGGACCGTCGATCTCAAAGAGGTTGAACATCAATGCGCCGGGTGCTTGCTGCGACTCTTTAGCGAAGTGAAAGGCCACACTGTGCACGTCCTGGGTGATGGACCAGGAGGCCTGCTGTGTGGCAGGAACAGCGGACAGGGCGGAAAGGTCGACCCACGGCTCAACGATCATGTATTCGATGAATGCCGCCTCAATCGGATTGTCGATCTCTCGCTTCGCAAGCGCACTCCACTCCGGCACCTGACGGCAGAGCTCCCGGTACAACACTCCATCGGGAGAGGAGCCGCCAAAGGCCTCCGTCCACGCTGCCAGGAACGCCTGTGGCGAGGCTGCGGCCGCTCCAGCCGGGACATATTGCGTGAGACGGACAACGCAGTCATAGCGAAGAAAACTGGATGGACTTGCCGATGGAACGATCAACCGCGGCCTCCATAAAGGTTGTGTCGGGCGGGCACCCGCGGCACCAATATACACAAGCTACTTTAAATTTGAAGTAAATAACCGTGCGGCTGATACTTTGGAATTGTGAGGCGCAAGGCCCCAGCTGCGAAACCGTCATCCGATCGTCTCGTTCTCGCCCCTGAGAACCTGCCCTACCAGATGTTCCTGCTGGTGCAGCAGATGACCAGGCGCTTTCAGGAGATTCTTACCCCGCATGGAATCACTCCTCTGCACTGGGGTGTTCTCTGCTGCCTGTGGAAAGAGGATGGGCTGCGGACGACGCAGATTGCAGAACAACTGGAGCAGCTTGGCGGAACCGTTACGGTGGGCCTCGACGTGATGGAACGTGACGGCTTCGTGCAGAGAAAAAAGGACAAGACCGACGGCAGAGTCTCCAGAGTCTTTCTCACCGCGCGAGGGCGCATCCTGAAGAGTACGCTTGAGCCGGCGGCGGCAGCTCTCATTCAGGAGATGTTCGTCACTCTTGCACCCGATGAGTACAAGTCGCTATCGAGCCAGATCGCTCACCTGCGCAAGACCGTTGCGAAAGGGATCTGACGTGCCGCTATGGGTAAGACCTTCCCAGGGCGTGAGGCAATTCTGAACCGCCGCGAGAGCGGCGAGCATTAAAGTCTGCGCTAATCGGGCGAGTTTGGCCGAAGTCTCGGTCAAACGCTTTCAGGATGCCGCCTGAACTTCTCAGCTGGTAAGACCTGTTCTAGCCCATATACATGCCGCCATTGACGTCGAGCACGTGACCGGTGATGTAGGCGGCCTCGTCGGAGGCGAGAAAGCAGACGGCGTTGGCAATGTCGGAGTCGGTTCCTGCCCGCCCCAGCGGGATTTGCGCCAGCATCGATTCGCGCTGCTTCTCGTCCAGAACCGCGGTCATGGCAGTCTCGATATATCCAGGAGCGATTGCGTTGCTCGTGATATTGCGGGACGCCAGCTCGCGGGCCAGGGATTTGGTGAGGCCGATGAGTCCCGCTTTGCTGGCGGAGTAGTTCGCCTGGCCCGCCTGGCCGGTCTCACCGACGACGCTCGAGATGTTGATGATGCGTCCCCAGCGGGTTTTGAGCATAGAGCGCATCACGGCCTGGGTCATGAGGAATGTACCGGTGAGGTTGGTCTGGATCACTTCGTCCCAGTCGCCGCGCTTCATGCCGAGCGCCAGCGTATCGCGGGTGATGCCGGCGTTGTTGACGAGGATATCGACGCTGCCAAAGTGGGCGACGGCGGCTTTGGCACAGTTCCTGATCGATTCTTCGCTGGCCATATCGAGAGCAAAGACAGCAGCCGCGCCGCCGGCGGTTGCGATTTCCGCCGCGACGTCGTTCAGCTTGGCTTCGTTGCGCGCAGCCAGGCCAACGCGCACCCCGGCTTTGGCCAGAGCCAGTGCGCAGGCGCGTCCAATCCCCTGCGAGGCTCCCGTAACCAGAGCGATTTTTCCCTGTAGCGATGACGACATGGCTATAGCCTACCGCAGCCTCAAGGAGCAATCGCAGGGTTGCGCCCGAGCCCTGTAAGCGAACCCTTACGGTCCCGCGGGAACGGGTGCAGTGGCCCGCCGGGCAGCGCGCGACGGCAATTCTTCAGGCGCCCAGATGTACACCATCAGCTCACGGCTGTACTGCAGAAGCGGTTTGGTTTCGGGCAGCCGTATGCCATGCGCCTGCGGCAGGTCGTTCAGCTCGAAGTCGGCCTCGGCAAGCTCGAGCGGCCAGGGCAGATGGTGGATGTTCACGCGGGCGATATCGCCGCTCCGCTTGGCCGTGAACAACGCGTAGCGCTCGGTAAGAAAGCTCTCGATGCCCCCTTTGGTGCACGGCTTGCCCAGGCTGCGATAGCGCGCGCGCAGCCGGGCCGGCCGCCGGGTTAGGAGTCTCTCGCTGCTGTAGTGGACGAAGCGGCTATCGTCGGATTCCACTTTCATGTGCGCCCAGTAGTAGGGCAGGTGAAAGAAGATGCGGGCAACGGAGACGGCGAATGGATTGGCGGCGTCGAGCGAGAAGAAATACACCCCGGCCTGGTTGGTATGCCGGTCGCGCACGTATGTCCGCAGGTTGAGTTCAGGAAAGCGGTTGGCGCCGGGTATGGCGGGGAGTGAACGAAAGCGCACCTCGTCCATCCAGAAAGGGACTACGCCAACCCATGCGGAGCCGTCGAAGGTGTCGACGTTGAGCTCGTCCGGCAGCAGAGGAGTCAGTTCGCTGGCCGGGATGGGCCAGTGCGCAAACAGCAGATCGTTCCAGCGTTGGGTCATTACCCAGGGGGACTTTGGGAGGGGCCACGGACGATGCTCGGTGGTCGAAAGAATGTTGTTCATGCACGTGGGCCGTTCCGAGGCAGCAATCGATGCGCAATGCACCGGCAAAAACACTCCCTATGGTACCCGTTCTTTCTTTGCAGGGGCATAACAATGCGAGGTTTCGCCTGGGACATCGGCGTCCCGGGTTCCGCCGGGAGGAACGGAATATCCGCACCGTTTGGGTTTAGCATTCGTGCATGACCCCCATGACAGAGACTCCTCCAGTGCGATCGGAAACGCCGCCAGCGCATGAACCCTTAAGCGGACCCGGAAACGAGCATCGCAACGCGTCCGGCAAAGAGGCCCGCAATGGGCAGACCGAAGTGTTCGCGGTGCACGGCGCCGATCCTGAAGTGCTGGCCTACGCGATGGCGAAGTATTCGCGCTCGGCGCTCTCGATGAAGGAGTCGCTGCGCGAGATCAGCAGCCAGCGGGCCGAGCAGTTTCTGAACACGTTTTATTTCCAGTACGGGCATCGGTCGATCGCCGATCTGGCGCACGTAGCCTTCGCGATTGAGAAGCTGTCCCTGCTGGCCGCCATCGTGCTGGTCGATGAGCAGCGGTGGGATGGGCAGGAGCGCTCGACCCGCTATCAGAACTTCCGCAAGAGTGGCTGGTACGAGCCGGATTTTGGCGCGGATTCGGGTGCACCCGGCCGATACCGGGAAACCATCGAGCACTTGTTTTCCCGGTATCACGATGTCTTCGAAGCGGTCTTTGCCTCTCTCACGCGACAGGTGCGGAAGCCGGAGGAGATGAAGCAGGAGGCTTACGAGCGCACCCTGCGAGCGCGGGCGTTCGATGTCGCGCGGTACCTGCTTCCGCTGGCGACCAACACCTCGCTGGGCCAGATTGTGAATGCGCGCACCCTCGAGGCGCAAATCTCGCGCCTGCTCTCGAGTCCAACAGCCGAGGTTCGGCAACTGGGCGAGCGGCTCCAGGCTGCGGCCGCGGGAGCTGCGTGGAATGTTCACGGCGACGAGCTGGCTGCGCTGCACGCGGAGATTGCGGCTCTCGATCCTGCCCTGGGTGAGCGCGCCGCCGCGCTGCTCAAGCGCGAGGTGAAGACGGCGCCAACCCTGGTGAAGTACGCCTCGCCCAACGACTATCTGATGCGGACCAGGCAGGATTTGCGGCAGGCCGCGGCAGAGCTGCTGGCCGGCGAGCCCATCGAAGCCGCGCCGCTGGTGGATCTGATCGATGGCGCGGATTCCCTGGAGGTGGACCTCGCGACGACCCTGCTCTACGGGCAGAGTCACTATCCATACCGCCAGATTCGGAATCATGTAGCCTCGCTCAGCGAGGCTCGCTGCAATGAGATCATCGCCCTGGGCATGCGGCATCGCGGGCGTCACGACGAGCTGCTGCGGGAATTCTCGGCCGGTCAGGCCCTGCGCTTCGACATCCTCATGGACATCGGCGGCTTCCGTGACATGCATCGGCATCGGCGCTGCGTCCAGGTGCTGCAGTCATTCACCTCGGCGCATGGCTACGCGATTCCCGAAGGAGTGGCGGAAGCTGGAGTGCAAGCGCTCTACGAAGAGACGATGCAGTCGGCGCATGCAGCCTATGCCGCGCTGGCTGCGGGTTCGGGACCTGAGGCAGCCGCGTCTGCGCAGTATGTACTGCCGCTGGGCACCCGCAATCGCGCGTTGTTCAAGATGGACTTTGCCGAGGCGCTGTACATTTCGGAACTCCGCTCGGCGCCACAGGGGCACTTCTCCTATCGCCGCGTGGCCTGGGAAATGTATCGCGCAGTAGAGCGGCAGCATCCGTCGCTGGCGCCCTATTTCCGGGTAACGGATGCCGATGAGCCGGTCGACTTGCTGAGACGATAGGTGCCGTTAACGGAAAAGGTGCGGCACGAAGCGGCTGTTATTGTTGGTGACATAACCGTCAGGCTCGCGAATGCCCATGCCGCAGGGCTCTCCATCCACAAGCCAGCTGCCCAGAACGATTCGTTGCGCGCAAACAGAGGCAAGGTCGATGTATTGCTGGTAGACAAAGCCACCGTCAGCATAGCGGCCGCTGGTGTCTTCGACGGTGATGCCATTTAGATTTACGGTAACGTTGCCGCCTTCGCGTCCCAGCAACGGCTTGCGGACCCAGGCACCCATCTCGCGCGGACCGTCGAGATAAGCGGGCAGCAGCAGCTCGTGCCCCGGATACATCTCCCAGAGCACAGCAAGCAGCCCCTTGTTCGACCAGAGCATTTTCCAGATGGGTTCGATCCACTGCGTAGCTCCCATGGTTTCGAGGGCGTGGGGCCCGAACTGATCGGCGAGAAGAGCCTCCCAGGGATAAAGCTTCATGATGGTTTCCATGGGCCGGCTGGAGCCGTCGACGAAGCGGGCCAGCGCTGGATGCCACCCGATGTCCCCCATGGCGATGGACTCGGCCCGCAGGCCAGCCTGTTGCGCGGTATCGCGCAGATACGTGATGGTCATCCAGTCCTCGTCGGAGGGGTCGCTGGCGAAATAGACGGGCTGACGAACGTAGTCGAGGACGTCCTTCCATTTAGCGATGAGATGTTCGTGGATGGAGTTGAACTGATCGGCGGCGGGGAAACGATCTTCGAGCCAGTACCACTGCGCGACGGCCGCTTCGACAAGGGAGGTGGGCGTATCGGCGTTGTATTCGAGCAGCTTCAGGTCGCGTCCGTTGTAAGCGAGGTCCATGCGGCCGTAGAGGGCGGGAGGTTCGGAGTTCCATGTCTCGCGGATGCGGGTTCGCGCCGATGTGGGGATGCGCAGGGCGTCGAGACGGTCTTTGTCGAGGATGTAATCCCCAGCGGCGAGGCACATCTTCTGCAACTCGGCGGTGGCGGCTTCAATCCGATCAACTTCCGCGGCGGTGAATTCCCAGTAGGCCGACTCGTCCCAATAGGTTTGGCCGGCGATGGTGTGGTAGGTAAGCCCGACCTGTTCGACCTTCTTTTGCCAGTCAGGGCGGCTGAGGATGCTATGACGCTGCACTACTCGCCTCCACCGTGGCCGCCTTCCCCGCCTCCGCCGAAGCCACCTCGCACTACCGCGCCCGTTTCTCCGGAAACAACGCGCGTACCGGCTGCGGGTTCGGTCGATGCGCCAACCACTGCGTCTCCGACACGACCGCCGCTCGCTCCCCCATAGACATAGCGATATCTCCCCGGGATTCCGCCTCCGCCTCCGGACCCCACCATATGGTTACAACGATCGTCGGGAACGATGTGATTCTGGTCGTCAACGCAGTTGCGGACCTGAGTCGGAGCGTCGCATCCCGTGGAAACTGAGATAGCGGCAGCCGCCAGTAAGGTAAGTGGGACCGACCGTGACTTGCGCATGGGCTTGAAGGACTCGCCCTATCTTCAATAAGGGACGACAGAAAAGCAACAGGTTTCAGAGGAGGTCAACGGATTGTACAACGGCGCGGGGAGCGCACCATCCCGAACGACTCCAAGGCGGGATGAAAAGAGGCTGCCTCCAGACGGATGCAGCCTCTTTTCATTCTTTCTGTGAAGCGGTCGGCCCTTCAGGCGTGCGCGTAAGAAGCGATGGCGCTGGCCTCGTCGTCCTTAATGTCGAAGACGGTGTAGAGCTTGGTGATCTGCAGCAGGTCGTGAACCTTGCGCGTCAGATTGAGCAGCTTCAGCTCGCCGCCCTGATTGCGGACGGTCGTGTAGGCGCTGACCAGCTCACCGATCCCCGAGCTGTCGATGTAATTGACGTCGCCCAGATTGAGCAGAATCTTCTTCTGCCCTTTACCGAGCAGGTCACGAACCGAATCACGCAACTGCACGCTGCCCTCGCCCAGAGTGATCCGTCCGCCGAGATCCAGAATCGTAATGCCGTCTACCTGACGGGTACTGATTTTCATGCTCACGTGAAATTCCTCCTTGGAAAACTTGAAACTGAAATTTAAGCCCCGGCCGGAGCGGCTCCGAGATGCTTAATCAGCGTCAGCTCGGTTCCCGGATGCAGTTGCCTGAAGTGTACCTCATCCATAAACGAACGGATGAGGAAGATGCCGCGGCCAGAGCCGCGCAGCAGATTCTCCGGGGCCAGGGGATCGGGCAGCGTCGCGGGGTCGAGCCCCTTGCCTTCGTCGGTGATCCGAATCACCAGCGACGAGCCGGTATTCTCGAACGAGGCCGTCATGCGCTTCTCCGGGTCATAAGCATTGCCATGCAGGACCGCGTTCACAGCTGCCTCGCGCACCGCCATCGAGATGCGAAAAATCTCATCCTCGTCCACGCCGGCCTTCCGTGCCATTTGCTCGGCGGTCGCCTCGACTTTGTTGACGCTGTCCAGCGAGGAATCCAGAGTGTAGGTGACGCGGCTTGCCTGCTGTCCTGTCAATGGCCCTTCCTCGCTTCGCGGATCGCTGGTTTTTCGGGAGATTTTCCCGTAGGCGAAGTTTGCTTGCTGGCGCGGCCAATGTCAAGCGGCTATCGAAGCGTTGCGCCGCCCGCACATCATAGGTCCGGTTGAAGCAGCAAATGCTCTCTCCGCTCATGGAGGAGCATCTCTGGCTATAATTCCTTTTCGCAGGGGCCTCCGCGCCTCGGAAGTCTATGAACTACGTTTTGGCTCTGGATCAGGGAACGACCAGTTCGCGCGCCATCCTCTTTGCGCATGACGGCAGCATCGCCGGGGTTGCGCAGCATGAATTCACGCAGCATTTCCCCGATACCGGGTGGGTTGAGCACGATCCCTTTGAAATTCTCACCTCCCAACTAACAGCCGCGGTTGAAGTGCTGGGGAAGGCGGGCGCTCGTCCCCGCGACGTTGTTGCCCTGGGCATCACCAACCAGCGCGAAACAACCATCGTGTGGGACCGCGAAACCGGCAAGCCCGTCTACAACGCCATCGTCTGGCAGGACCGCCGCGGCGCTCCGCTTTGCAAAAAGCTCCTGGACGAAGGCGCTGAGGAAATTGTCCGGCGCAAGACCGGCCTGCTCATCGACTCCTATTTCTCGGCGACCAAGATCGCCTGGATTCTCGATAACGTGCCAGGCGCCCGCGCCCGCGCCGATCAGGGCAAGCTGGCCTTCGGTACCGTCGACGCGTGGCTGGTGTGGAACCTGACCAGCGGCCACCGCCACCTCACTGACCGCACCAACGCCAGCCGCACCATGCTCTACAACATCGTCGAAGACCGCTGGGACGACGAACTCCTGAAGCTCCTCAATATCCCGGCCAGCATGATGCCGGAGGTGTGCTGGTCCAGCGACTCGATGGGCAGGGTCACAACTTCGTTGGGCCTGGGCGACATAGAAATCGCGGGCATCGCCGGCGATCAGCAGGCGGCACTCTTCGGCCAACTCTGCGTCTCCCCGGGCGATGCGAAGAACACCTACGGCACCGGATGTTTTCTGCTTGAGAACATCGGGAACGAATTCACGCTTTCCAATCACCGGCTCATTACGACGCTGGCCTGCAGCATCGATAAGAAGCTCGTCTATGCGATCGAGGGCAGCGTCTTCGTGGGCGGCGCGGTGGTCCAGTGGCTGCGCGACAACATGCGCTTCTTCGTGCAATCCCCCGACGTCGAAAAGGTCGCCGCGTCGGTCGACGGCGCGAACCAGGTCGTCTTCGTCCCCGCCTTCACCGGGCTCGGCGCGCCCCACTGGGACCCCTATGCGAGGGGCATGATCATCGGCATCGAACGCGGTACGCAGATCGGGCACATCGCGCGCGCCGCCCTCGAAAGCATCGCCTTCCAGGTGGCCGATGTGCTCGATGCGATGAGTCACGACACAAAGCAGCCGTTTCGCGAACTGCGCGTCGATGGCGGAGCCGCGTCCAACGACATCCTGATGCAGTTTCAGGCGGACCTCCTGCAGCTGCCGGTCCGGCGTCCCGCCATTCTGGAGACGACGGCGGCCGGTGCCGCCTATCTGGCTGGCCTGTCGGTCGGCTTCTGGAACAACATCGAGGAGATTGCCAAACAGCGTGCCAACGACACTGTCTTCCACCCAAAGGCGGGCAAAGGGGAGATGGCGTCTCGCCACGCAAGATGGAGAGACGCGGTCAAACGCGCCAGCGGATGGAACCGCCCAGACGAAATGAGGCAGGCATGAAACGCGAAGAGATGATTGCCCGGGTTCGGCAACGCTCGGCGGAATCTTCCGATCCTTGGGATGTAGTGGTCATCGGAGGCGGAGCCACCGGCGCCGGCGTTGCTGTCGATGCGGCCTCCCGTGGATTTTCGGTGCTGCTGCTCGAACGCGAGGACTTCGGCAAGGGAACGTCCAGCCGCAGCACCAAGCTCGTCCACGGAGGCGTGCGTTATCTCGAGCAGGGCAACATCTCGCTCGTGATGGAAGCCCTGAAGGAACGCGGCTTGCTGCTGCAGAACGCCCCGCACCTCGTCCACGACCTGCCCTTCGTCGTCCCCAATTACTCCTGGTGGGAGACGCCCTTTTACGGAATCGGCCTGAAAGTCTACGACGTCCTGGCAGGCAAGTACGGCTTCGGAAAATCGCGCATCCTCTCCCAGGAAGAAACGCTGGAGCGCCTTCCGACTCTCAAGCGCGAGGGTCTTCGCGGCGGCGTGGTCTACCACGACGGCCAGTTCGACGATGCGCGTCTGCTGATCGACTTGATGAAGACCGCTGTCGATCATGGCGGCGTGGTCGTCAATTACATGCCGGTCGTTGCTCTGCGAAAAGACGAAGACGGTTATGTCAACGGCGTGGAGGCCATCGACAGCGAGACCTCGGAGCGCTTCTCAATTGCCGCCCGCGTCGTCGTGAATGCGACCGGCATCTTCACCGATGAAATCCGCCGCATGGACGATCCCGCCGCGAAGGGAATGGTGGCGCCGAGCCAGGGCATTCACCTGGTTCTGGAAGGCCCGTTCCTCCGCGGCAAGACCGCGGTCATGGTGCCCCACACCAGCGACGGCCGCGTGCTGTTCGCCATTCCATGGCACGAGCACACAGTCGTCGGCACAACCGACACGCCCATCGACGAACCGTCCTATGAGCCGCTCCCCTACGATCAGGAAATCGAATTTGTGCTGGAGACGGCCGGCGAATACCTGAGCCACAAGCCCACCCGCGCCGACATTCTCAGCGTCTATGTGGGCATCCGCCCGCTCGTAAAGGCCGCCGGATCGGATTCAAGCAAAACTTCGGCCCTGTCTCGCGACCACACGATCCACATCGATCACTCAGGGTTGCTGACCATCGTCGGCGGCAAGTGGACCACTTATCGTCACATGGCCGAAGACACCGTCGACCACGCCATCATGCTGGGTAAGCTGGACGACCGGCCCTGCATCACCAGGGATTTGCGCATTCACGGTTACAAACAGGGAGACGATCCGCACGGCGGCCTGTGGGTCTATGGCTCGGAAGCGGAGAAGGTTCTGGCGCTGGCCAGCGAGTCCTCGGAACTTGCAAAGCAGATGGACGACCGCCTGCCCCAAATCGCGGCCGAGGTTGTTTGGGCTGCGCGCGAGGAGATGGCGCGCACCGTTGAAGATGTCCTCGCCCGCCGCACGCGAGCTCTCCTCCTCAACGCACGCGCAGCCGTTGCCATGGCGCCGACCGCCGCCCGCCTCCTGGCCCACGAACTGGGCCGCGACGAAGCCTGGAGCCGAGCCGAAGTCGCGCGCTTCACCGATCTCGCCGCGCAATACATGCTCGAAAAAACCGCCCCAGGCAGCCCGCCCGAAACACAAAACTAACCCACACCCAAAACCCCGCGAGAGCCAGGTTCACCCCACAGCAAGAAGCAAACGCCCCTGCCGTTAGGACGTTAATGGGACTCTATTCTCGATCCACCCCAAAGTACTGTCTCGCACCGTTTTGAAAGGGCACTACCCGAGCTGCGGGAGTATCAGAGAGGGATTGACCGTCTGAACAGGATTGAAGAGATGAAGCGCATTTTGGGACTAAAATAGAAACATGGTCAGACAAGAGACTATAAATGGAAGGCGAGCGACAGTGGCTGATCGTCCAGACGGCTACACCATCGTCATCTTTGATGATGGGGAAAGAATCGTCCTGGCTCCTGAAGAAGTTCCACAGGAGAACGCCCAGCCAGAGCCTCAAAAAAATGCCCGATAGTCCTTCTCCCCTGCCCCATGCCGATCTTTGCGCGACCTGCTCAATCGTGCCGAAACACCTTTAGCCCCCACGCGATTCGAGCCTGATAATCGTCCATCCACTTTTGAAACACGCTCCTCTAAAAATGCAGGCTGATCTGCCCCGTCACCGACCGCGGCGTGACATAATGCGTCCCGCTGAAGGTCGACAAAAAGTTATAAAGCGCGTACTTATCCGTAACGTTGATGGCCGTCAGCTGCGCACCCCACTTATATTTGTCACCGTGAAAGAGATTATCTTCGCCTAACGACATATCGAACAGGCTCCGCGGTTGAATGCGCTGCGGGTCATGATCGTTATCGCCTTTGTTCGGCGCCGGAATGTTCACCAGCGTCGAGCCATATTGCGACGCCAGGCACGTGGCCGGCAGCGGATGCCCCGGCGTTGCCCTGACCCCATCGCAGGTCAGCCCCGCTTCGAACTCCTCATCCGCATCGAGGTTGGCCAGGTTCACCGCCGGCTGACCGTTCAGCATTGTCGACGTCGCGCCGCAGGCGCTGTTCGGGTCGTTCGAAAGCGGGTTATAGCAGGGAACTGCGCCCGCCACTTGGCCGCTGTCGAAACGCCAGTTCAGGCTGTACCACGGGCTGTGCTTCCCAGGAATCTGATACTGAAAGTGCGTTGTCTCGTTGTAACGCTCGTCGTGGTCGATCCTGAACGGCAGCCCCGTCTGTCCCACCGTTGCCCCCGCTCCACCTACTTGCGGCGGAAAGAACCGCGCCGCCACCGACGACATCACCACATACGCGCTGAACCCATGCACCGGCGTCACGTTCGCCCGCAGCGCAAAGCCGGGAATCTTCGAGTTATGCCACTCGATCGGGAAAGTAATCGGCGTATACCCCAGCACGCTGAAATCGTAACCGTTGTGGGTATATTTCCAGATGTACTCCCCGCTCACCACGAAATGGCTGCCGAAAACCTGCTGCAGGCCTGCATGGAACTCATTGCGGAAGCCCGGAGACAGCGCCCCTGAGTCACCGCCCTGGCACAGCAGCAGTGGATTCACCACCGCATTCAGGCATCCCCGGCTCGAAAGAATCAGGTTCTCGTTGAATGGCGTCTCCAGCGTCCGCGCATACGAAGCGCGTAACACCGTGTTAGTCCGCTTGACGGTATAAGAAGTACCCACGCGCGGTTCCGCCTGGCTTGCGTCCGACAATCCGTTGTAAAGATCGCCACGCATCCCCGCGTTAATCAGCCAGTTCCCCTTGGTGATCTGGTCCTCGATATAAAGCGCCAGCTCCTTCACATCGGTATGCCCCAGAAAATCGTAAAACCCGCCGCCCCGCGTCAGATCGTAAGGATACAAAGTCGTGCACGGTGGCCCAGTGGGCACATCCGGCGATCCGCCCGACATGCATCCCAGAGAATCCAGATAAGTCGGAAGCACGATGCCCAGCGAGTCGCTCTCGTCGAGGAACGTCTGCTCGTACATCGCGCCCAGCCTTACATTGTTGATGCCCTTCACATACGAAATATCCGTATGTACGCCGTCATTGGCCAGGCTGCGATCCTGTCCGATGCTCTCCTGCTGCACCGGCCCCAGATCGGCCAGCGGATCGCCGCTCGGATAATAGTGATAATTGTCCTTCCGCAGATAGGCCCCGATATTCCACACTGACTCCTGGCTGATTACCCGCGTATAACTCGGCGCTATGTCGATGGTCCCGATCTTCGACCGCTGATCCGTTTGCCCCGTCACTGCCGCCCCGGCCAGGTTAAGTCCACCCGCGTTCAGATTGTCGAAAGTATTCGGCGTCTGAAACCACGACCGCGAGTAATTCAGGTTCAGATGCACCGAATCCGCCGTGTCGATCTGATAATCCACCCGATCGAAGAGGTTTTCCTCGTTCCCCTTGTCATGAAGAACCACAAACTCCGGCGCATCCAGAAACCGCCCCGTATTCGTGCCATCCGCCGAGATAAAGTTCCCCCACTTCTGCCCGCCATATCCCAGATCGAATCCGCCCGACGTTGACCCAAACGATCCATAAGACGCATTCAACTGCCCGGTTGGCCTCGTAAGCCCCTGCCCCGATCGCGTCGTCACCTGGATTACCAGGCTTGTCTTGTCTCCGTACTCCGCCGGCGGTGCGCCCTCGATCACCTGCATCGACTGCACCGACGAAGAAGGAAGCTGGTTTGAGAAAACCTTGCTCTGCTGATCCGTGATCGGCTGCCCATCCACAGAGAACGAATTCTCCGCGTGATCGCCCAGACCATGGAAAAGCCCGTTCGAATCCGCGGATACCCCCGGCGACGAAAGCGTAACCAGCGAGCTCAGCCCCGACGTTGTGCTCTCCAGCGGAATCTCCGCAAACGCCTTGCGGTCGATGTCCGTGTCCATGCTGGCGGCATTGTTGACCAAATCTTCGCCCGTCACCTCGACCGTCGTCGCCGCCGCTCCCAAAGCCATGCTCACCGGCACCGTCACCGGCGTGCTCGAACGCACGTCCACATCGTGAACAAACGTCCCGAAGCCCGTCATGTTCACCGTCATGTGGTACGAGTTGTAAGGAACATTCGCGAACTGGAAATGCCCTGAACTATCCGTCTTTGCGGTGCGCTCGTACTGGCTCACCGGGTTCTGGATGCTCACCGTTGCCCCCGGCAAAACCGCACCCGTGGGATCGGTCACGGTGCCCACGACCGTTCCGGACATGGTTCCGGTTTGCGCGGCCGCCAGCGGCCCGCAGAGCAACATGCCAACAAATAGAAATGGTAGAGAAACAGCGGCGCGACGCAGCAATGTGCGCATGCACGACCTCCTGAATGGGTGAAAAGCCCGGGCCTGAAAGGGAACTACGCGCTGAGAGCGGAGCCCAGGGGCGGAGGTCGGCTGGAGAGCCGGAAGAAGACCGCGGGCTGCGGCCTGGTGATGCTGTGCGCGACGATCACCTTCGCAATCGCCACGCTGCTCACATTGAACGTCACCGGCGCGGCGATCCGCGCCACGTGGTGCGCCGCCATGCACAGCGTGCAGTCGTGATCCGGCTCCCCGGACGCATGGAAATGCGCCGCCTGCACCACCCCGCTCATCAGGACGAGCGCGATGCAGACGATCCCAAACAGGCCTCGCGATCTGGAGATAGCCGCGCGCATGCTTATGCTTCGATGATACCGGCCTTCCCCTGCCTGCCGCAAATGCTCGGTAACCCTTGACACCACCCGCCCACCCGGTAAGCTAATAGCTTCCTGACCGGCGTTGCCTTGCCGGCGGTGGGCGGGGGCGGCGGCGTCTTGAGGGTGCGGGTCTTCTATCACGATAAGTGTTTCGACGGAGCCTGCTCGGCTTCGTTATTCACCCGCTTTCACCAGGAATGCATCCACCCGGGCGCTGCCTACGAGTTCTGGGGCCTCGTCCACCGCGCCGGTGCCCTCTTTAACGAAGCCGACTTCACCGGCGACGAGAATGCCATCGTCGACTTCAAATACTCTCCTTCGCCCAAAATCACATGGTGGTTCGATCACCACCTCTCGGCATTCCTCACCCCCGAGGACCACCAGGACTACCTCGATGGCATGGCCGACGGCCGCTACAAAGGCCACCGCTTCTTCGACCCCAACTACGTCTCCTGCACCAGCTTTCTTGCCCACATCGCGTCCACGCAGTTCGGCTTCGACCCCACCCCGGTCGCCGAACTTGTCCGCTGGGCCGACATCGTCGACGGCGCTCTCTACGAAAGCCCCCAGTCCGCTGTCGAAATGCCCGAGCCCGCCATGAAGCTCACCCTCATCATCGAGTCTTCCGAAGATCCAGAGTTCATTCCGAAGCTCATCCCCCTGCTCACCCGCATGCCGCTCCAGCAGGTTCTCGATCAGCCCTGGGTAGCCAGCCTCCTTCCACCGCTCATGAAACGTCACCAGCTCGCCATCGACCTCATCCGCGAACGCTCCGAGTCGAAGCAGGGAACCATCTACTTCGACATCACCGACCAGCCGCTCGAGGGCTACAACAAATTCATCCCTTACTACCTTCACCCGGAAGCGACCTACTCCATCGGCCTGTCGAAGTCGAGCTTCCGCACTAAGGTCGCCGTCGGCTCGAACCCCTGGACTAAAACCCCGCCCGAAAACATGGTCAACCTCGCAACCATCTGCGAGCGCTACGGCGGAGGCGGCCACGCCCGCGTCGGCGCTATCTCCTTCCCGCCCGACCGCGAAGACGAAGCCCGCAAAGCCGCCGCCGAAATCGTCGCCGAGTTGCGTTCCTCTCCGGCTGGCAAATAGTCAAGCCGATGGCTCAGAGTCCGCACTATCATTAGAATAGGTATTCCAGTGAAGAGACCCGCCATAGCGCTGCTGATTTCCTTAGCACTCGTTGTGGCGGGGAGCGCTGTGTGCTTCCCGGGTATATGCGGATGTGTGGGTTGGCTCCCTCTCCCGCTGCCGGACGAATGGCGTGAGCCCTTCATTTTTGCGACTCTCGGCGGCATCCTTGGGGCCGCTGGTTCTATATGTTGGCTTACCGTCGCGGCCCTCATCGGGCTAATCCACAACTTTAGAACACGATCATAACGAGTTGTCCCCGAGTGACCTTGACGATGCCTGAATCTGGGATCGGCCCAACGACCCAACAGCGCGACAGACCATCCTCCAAACCCACCGCACCGCCACCACAATCGCCACGAGAAACACACAGGCAATCACCCCAGCCGCTATCGGATGGTACGTCGCCAGCCACGTCACAGACACCGCAAGCGCATCCTCGCCCGTGCTCAGCGCGATATTCGAAACCGGCTCCGGCGAAGGAGTCACCGCCACCCGCGCTGCTGTCTTGCCTCCGTGCGTAGCCAGCGCAATCGCTCCACCCGCCAGCGTCGCCACCAGCTGCATCTCGGGCGTTAGCTGCGAACTCGCGCCGTACGCCATCAGCGCCGCCACCGGAACCCGCACAAATGTATGCAGCGCATTCCAGAACAAATCGAATGCCGGAATCTTGTCCGCGAAAAACTCAACCGCAAAAAGCGCCAGCGACGCCCCGATCACCCACCAGCTCGTCAGCAGATGCAGACCCGGCGGCAACACCACCCACCCGGTGTGCGCCAGCAGCCCCAGCGTCGCGACCGTCGCGTAAACATTCAGCCCAGCCGCAAAGCTGATCGCCACGATGAGGCCAACCAGCCCCGGCCCAACCAGCCCGCGGCTCGACAACCCCGGAGCCGCAACTCCGAGGGCAACAAATCCAGCCCCAACCAATCCGCCATGCCTCATGCCTGCCAGCATATCTGCGCACGGCCCCTTAGCCAACGCCAAAAGGAAAGGCCACCTTCCGGTGGCCTGATCCAGTCAATAAGCGCGCGGCAAACCGCTGCTGTCTTCGCTCTGCAGCATTCCGCCGCGATCGGTCTTCACGGGTTGAATCAGAGCTTCCTTGAGGAGCCCTGCTACTTCTGCTCCTCGTGCTTCTCTTCTTCTTTGTGGATGAAGTTCGTCACCGCTTCGGTGCCTTCAAAGCCAGCCACAGCGGCGACGCCTTCGGTGATGAGCCCTGCATTCGGATCCAGCTTCTTCGCGCCTTCCACTGCGGCCGCGGCTCCGGCCAGTTCTTCGAGCAATCCCATAAGATCTCTCCTTTTTCCGTTTGTCGAAAGGAACACGCTGGGGCGGGCCTGATCCTTCCGCTGATTCGATGAACTTACCCGCACCATCCCTGGATTGCAAGCCCGAAGCCGCCTTTGCCGTGGAAAATCGCACACATTTCATCTCCCCACGATTGTCTTTCGTCTTCGCGCCCCGTTCCCGTCCCCCCCACCCCAGCCTGCATACAATGGACCCATACCCATGGCCACTCCCCCCATCGGCGCCGCCAGCGCAGGTCCCTCCCGCATCTTTGGCAGGGTCAGGCTTATCGTCCTCATCGCGCTAACGGTCGTGTTGGCGCTCTGCGTCGCCTGGTCGTGGTTCACCCGCGGAGCCATGGCCACCCTCGCCTCCCTCCGCGCCGGAGCCGGGGCCGCCGGCGAATCCCTCGTCGACCAGCGTCCCTGGCAGAACGCGCAAACGCTCGCATCGCTCGCCGTGAGCTCGGAAGAAATCCAATACGCCCACGAGGCCGAGCACCTCGCCGATCATGAGGTCGATCAGGCCTTCGCTGCGGCTCTCCGTCAGGCGGAACTGCGAACCCGCCAACGGGTGCTGACCGGCGAAGCCCTCGCGCTCTCCCAGCGCGTCGCCGAACTCCAGCAGGAAATCGCCCAGGATCGCCTCCTCGTCGAGCAGCTAAAAGCGAAATCGCCGCCGCAGGGAACTACCCCGCCCGCGGAGAACGACGCCCTCCAGGTAGCCAACGCCCAGCTCGGTCTCGACTCCGACGAGCTCAACGACGCGCAGAGCGATCTGGATCGCGCTACCGGCAACCAGAGCGTCCGCATTCAAAGTGAACTCGCTGCTCACGAGGCCGCCATGCGCAAGTACGACAGTCAGCAGCAGGCCGCGAGCCAGTCCGCGTCCGTCTCCGCTCGCAGTCATGGCGCCCTCGCCGGCCGCATCAAAGCCTGGTTCGACCAGCGCAGCCGCTACGCCACCATCCAGCAGGCCCTCGCCGAAGCGCAAAGCGATGCCCGCGCTCTGACCACCGAGCACAACGGCCTCGAAGCCAAAGTCAAAGCCAGCGCCGCCGCCCGCACCGGCCCATCTACCCTCAAAGAAATTCAGAATCGCAGCATCGAACGCCAGATTCTTTCGATCGACGATGACCGCATTCAAACCGATCAGCAGCTGGCCAGCGTCTACTCCAAGTGGGCCGCCCAGGTCCTCCTGCAGCACCGCATCGTCCTCCACCTCATCCTGCAGTCGTTCGAGCTCATCCTCTTCGTCGTCCTCTGCATGATCGCCGGCGACGGCTTGGTGCGCCGCCTCATGGCTCACCCCACACTCGATCGCAAACAGCGTGAAACCCTGCGCACCATCCTCGAAGTAGGCGTCCAGATCCTCGGCGTTCTCTTCATTTTGCTGATCGTCTTCGGTCCGCCCCACCAGACCGGCACCATGATCGGCCTCGCCACCGCCGCCCTCACCATCGCCCTCCAGGATTACATCCTCGCCTTCCTCGGATGGTTCATCCTGGTCGGAAAGAACGGCATTCGCGTCGGCGATATGGTCGAGATCAACAGCGTCTGCGGCGAAGTGATCGAAGTCGGCCTCGTCAGCACCACGCTGCTTGAAACCACCTGCCTCGCCGACAAAGGCGAGCCCACCGGCCGCCGCGTTTCGTTCCTCAACAGCTTCGCCATCCGCGGCCAGTACTTCAATTTTTCCAGTGAAGGCCAGTGGCTGTGGGATGAAATCACCGTCAGCGTTCCCGCCAGCGAAGACATCCTCGCCTTCTCAAAGAGTGTCGAAGCAGCCGCTCGCGAGGAAACCCAGGAAAGCGCCCGCCTCGCCGAACAGGAATGGAAACGCAGCACCCGGGTCACCGGCCTCACCCGCCAGGGAGCATCGCCCATCATCCTGCTGCGCCCTTCCGCCGCCGGCATCGACATGCAGATCCGCTATGTCACCCGCGCCTCCGGCCGCGTCGAGGTCCGCGATCGCCTCTACCGAAAGATCATCGAGCTCCTTCAGGAAAAGGACAAAGCCGCTCACCCGCAACCCGTTCCGGCCAATGGCTGAATCCATTGTGATCCAGAGAGCATCGAACGCAGGATTGGCCGCTCCGCCAATTCACGATAAAATAAGACAAAGCAGGAAAGGTCCTAGAAGAGCCATGCCTAAAGAGGGAATTCACCCGAACTACCACGAGATTCGCGTGGTCTGCGCCTGTGGCAACAGCTTCGCCACCAAGTCCACGCACAAAGGCGATATCCACGCCGAAATCTGCTCGAACTGCCATCCGTTCTTCACCGGCAAACAAAAGCTGGTCGACACGGCCGGCCGCGTCGAGCGCTTCCGCCGCAAGTACGCCAAAACCGAAGCCAAACCGGAGCCAGCCGCCGCTGCAAAGTAACCCATCAGCGGCACTCGAAACAAAAGGCCTCCGCCACGGCGGGGGCTTTTTGATGTGTGATATCGCAGGCATGTTTTGTTCGTGCTGACCGTGCTACGCTGCCAGCCAGGAGCTGTCATGATCCAGATTCAGTTACAGCCCGAGATTGAAGCGCAACTTATTGCCGAAGCCCACGCCTGCGGCATGGCGCTCGAACAGTACATCCTCGAAAAGCTGGCCGGATCGAGCCGTGCGTGGCCTGCTGAACAAGGCTCTATAGCTGATGCAATCGACCGCATTCGAGAGCTGCGCAAGGGGAACACGTTGGGAGGTCTCAGCACCACCGATCTGGTCCGTGAAGGCCGTAAATACTGATGGCAATTTTTGTCGTGGATGCGTCCGTGACCCTGGCTTGGTGTTTCGAAGACGAAGCGACCGCCTGGACCGATAGTTTGCTCCACCGTCTTAGCTCTGGAGACACGATCGCAGTTCCAGCACATTGGCCCACGGAAATCTCAAACGGACTCTTAACCGCGCATCGGAGGCAGCGCATCCAGCCGGATCGACCCGATTTGTTTTGGGATGAGCTGGCAGTTTTGCCTATTGACGTCGAGCCGCCGCTTTCGCCCGCCCAGGCCAAAGTTGTTCTTGGCCTGAGCGCGCATTATGGACTCACAGTTTATGACGCAGCTTATTTGGAATTGGCAAAACGCAAAGGTTACCCGCTCGCTACTTTGGATTCCGCTCTGTCATCGGCGGCGGGTCCTGCAGGAGTCAACTTGATCGCTGCGCCAAAACCGTGACAGGTTCGCGAAAATGAAAAAACACTGGGACAACCCGCAAGAGCACCCCATGCCACCCGGCACCCGTGTCCCCGCCTCCCTCCAAATCGGCCCAGTCACCGTAGCCCCCGCCACCGTCCTCGCGCCCATGGCCGGCGTTACTGACACCGTCTTCCGCCGCTTCATCCGCAACGCCAGCGTCTTCACGTCGGGCCCCGATCACCCGAACTCCGTAGAAGACCAGGTGACCAACCAGCAGTCCGGCTGCGGCCTCATCATGACCGAGTTCACCTCGGCCGACGGCCTCGCCCGCATGCGTGAATCCAAGCGCAAACGCTACCTCACCTTCTACGACGACGAGCACCCCATCTCCGCCCAGCTCTTCGGCTCGAATCCCCAAACCCTCGCCGACGCCGCCCGCATCGTCGAGCAAACCGGCTTCGACCTGGTCGACCTCAACCTCGGCTGCCCCGCCAAGCGCGTCGTCTCCTGCAACGGAGGCAGCGGCCTCCTCCGCGACCTGCCCCTCATCGCCAAAATCTTCGAATCTGTGCGCGCCGCGGTTACAATTCCGTTCACCGTCAAGTTCCGCCTCGGCTGGAACGACAACCACATCGTCTGCGTCCCCCTCGCCAAACTTGCCGAAGACTCCGGCCTCAACGCCGTCGCCATCCATGCCCGCACCCGCGAACAGGGCTACGCCGGCCAGGCCCGCTGGGAGCACATCGCCGAAGTCAAATCCGCCGTCAAAATCCCCGTCATCGGCAACGGCGATGTACGCACCCCCGAGGACGCCTGCGCCCTCATCGCCAAAACCGGCTGCGACGCCGTCATGATCGGCCGCGCCGCTCCTGCAAATCCCTGGATTTTCCGGCAAATTGCCCAATATACCGCGACCGGCCGCTACGACCTGCCCACCGAGCAGGACCGCTACCGAATGATCCGCACCTACTTCGAAATGCTCCTCACCGAGCTCACAACCGACACTTCCCGCGCCCCCGCCGCCGAAGCCGCAGGCAAAATGAAGCAGTTTGCCTCCTGGTTCACCCACGGAGTTCGCGGCGGCGCCGCCCTCCGCAAATCCATCTACGAAGCCAAATCCGGCGCTGCCATCCTCGAAGCCGTCGACCACTTCTTCGCCAGTGAATTACCGCCCAATGCGGCACGGCATCTCTCCTCTCAATCGACCGTTGAAGACCAGCACGCACCCAACCCGGAAGCCGAGTCCTGTGACCTGAGCTCTGTGCACTGATCCCTCTGCCAGTTCCATCCCTTTTCATCCCGACGGTCCAAACGATCCCCGCCCCATTGACGCCTGAAGGATTCCGAACGTAGCCAGTAACTGCACCCTGTAACCTGTAACCTGTCACCTGTAACCAGGAACGATGGGTAAATGGGATCAATCCGCGGAGGAATTGTTCGGAGCCGCATTAGACCTGGCCCCCGAGAGCCGCGCCGCCTTTCTGGATCAGGCGTGCAGGGATTCGCCCGAGCTCCGTCAGTTGGTGGATGAGCTGCTGCTGGAGAACGATCGCGCCGGCAGCTTCATGGCCGCGCCGCTCCTTGTGCCCCAGGATATCTCGCAAACCACCACTGGCTCCGCGATAGGCAGCCGCCTGTCTCCTGGCACGATGGTCGGCCGCTACTCCATCGTCGCGCCTCTGGGCTCCGGCGGAATGGGCGTGATTTATAAAGCGAGGGACACCGAACTCTCCCGCCTGGTTGCGTTGAAGTTCCTGCCCGGCGCGGTGGCCCAGGACTCCCAGGCTCTCGAACGCCTTCGCCGCGAAGCCCGCGCCGCCTCCGCTCTCAACCATCCAAATATCTGCACCATTTACGAGATCGGAAAGTGGGGCGACACCTCCTTCATCGCCATGGAATTCATCGATGGCATGACTCTGAAGCATCGCATCGCCGGCCGCCCACTCCCCCTGGATGTTCTGCTCCCCCTGGCCATCGAGGTCGCCGACGCGCTCGACGCGGCCCACGCAAAGGGCATCATTCATCGCGACATCAAGCCCGCGAATATTCTTGTCACCGAACGCGGCCATGCCAAGATCGTGGATTTCGGCTTAGCCAAGCTCACCGGCCTGGTTTCCGCCCGCCCCGCGGCAGCCGCCGAAACTGCCGCCGGCGCCGACGACCTGGCGCAACTCACCGCCCCCGGCTTCATGCTCGGCACTATCGCATACATGTCTCCAGAGCAGGCCGCGGCAAAACCACTCGATCCCCGTACAGATTTGTTCTCCTTTGGCGCGGTGCTCTATGAAATGGCGACCGGCCTCCCGCCTTTTCGCGGCAATAGCGCCGCAACCATCTTTGACGGGATCCTGAACCGGCAGCCGGTTCCCGCCACGCGCTCCAATACTCACCTGCCGCCCGGCTTCGATGGCATCGTCGCCAAGGCCCTCCAGAAAGACCGCGAGCTGCGCTATCAGCACGCATCCGATCTGCGCGCGGACCTCGAGCGACTGCAACGTCATCCCGACGCAACTCCAGCCCCTCTCTCCAAACAGCGCGCCTGGCAAAAACCGCTGTGGCTTGGCTCTCTCACAGCGATGGTGCTCTTGCTGACTGGCGCCGCCGCCCTCTTCTTCCACGACCGCAAACCTCAACAAGCAGCCTCCTCACTCGTCAATCGCCGCCGAACGATTGCAGTGTTGGGCTTCCAGAATCTCTCCGGCAAAGCAGATCAGTCCTGGCTCTCGACGGCTCTCTCCGAAATGCTCACCACCGAACTCGGCCAGGGAGACCAGTTGCGCACCATTCCCGGCGAAAGCGTCGCGGAAATGAAGCTGAATCTCGCCCTCAAGGATGCGGATAGCTATGGCCGCGAGACCCTCCGTCGCATCCGTCAAAATCTTGGCAGCGACGATGTAGTGCTGGGCTCGTATGTTCCGCTGGGCGATGGGCAGCTCCGGCTCGATCTGCGGCTCCAGGATACAGCCGCTGGCGAGACTCTCGCCTCCATCTCCGAGAAAGGCAACGAATCCGACATCGATGAACTGGTCAGCAGAGCCGGTGCCGAACTGCGAGCAAAACTCGATATCGGCCCTCTCTCCGGCGCACAGTCCACACTCGTCACGGCAGCCCTGCCTTCCAACCCCGAGGCCGCCCGCCTCTATGCCGAAGGCTTGCAAAGATTGCGCGTCTTCGATGCGCTCTCCGCGGTCGACCTCCTGCAGAAGGCGGCAACGCTTGATCCTGACCACGCCTCGACCTATTCCGCTTTAGCTGCGGCCTGGTCCACACTTGGCTACGAAGACCGCGCGAAACAGCAGGCCCAGCGCGCTCTCGCGCTCTCCGCACACACTTCGCGCGAGGAGCGTTTGCTCATCGAGGCGCGGGCTCACGAGCTCTCCTCTGAGACCGCGCAAGCCGTCGAGAGCTATCGCTCTCTGTGGGAATTTTTCCCCGACAACGTGGATTATGGTTTGGCCCTCATCCGCACCCAGGTTGCCGCAGGTCATGCGGCCGATGCGCAAAAGACCCTCGCGCAGCTGCGCAAATTATCCGTATCGGAAGCCGACGCGGCTGGCATTGATCTGGCCCAGGCCGGCATCGCGGCCTCGCTGAGTGACTTTCCTCAGCAGCAATCCGTCGCCGCACGAGCGGCTGACCGTGGCCGCGCCATCGGCGCCAGGTTGCTTGAGGCCCACGCCCTGCAGCTTGAAGCGAACGCGTGGGAGCGCATGGGCCAAACCCAGAAATCAATCGACCGTTCCCAACAGGCCAGTGACCTCTTTGTCGCCGCCGGCGATCGGCGAGGCGCCGCCGTTACCTTACTCAACGTAGGCGATGTGCTCTTTGATAAAGGCGATTTTGCCGGTGCCCGCAAGCAGTTCGACCAGGCCCTTCCAGTCTTTCAGCAGATCGGGGCTGAGCGCGGTATTCGCGCCACCGTCGAGCGCATCGGCAACGTCTCCTACAGTGTCGGAAACATGCGCGAGGCGGAGAAGTATTACCGCCAGGACTTGCTCTTCGATCGGCAAGTCAACGATCCCGGCGGCCTGGCCAGCGATTACGGGAACATCGCGAATGCCCTGGAGGGCCTCGGTGACCTCGCCGGCGCCTTGAAGATGAACCAGCAATCTCTGGCCGCGTTCGACCAGGTTGGCAATCGGCGCGGCGCCGCGGCAGACCTGAGTAATCTGGGCGACCTGCAGGTAGAGATGGGTAATCTCGGTGAGGCAAGGGATTACTACGAGAAGTCTCTGGCCCTGGCTCGCGAAATCAGCTTCAGTGTCGGCGAGCCTTATCCAGTTTCCGGTCTTGGCGACGTTGCCCTCGCCCAGGGCGACCTGGCAGGCGCGCGCAGACAATATGAACAAGCCCTTGCGTTGTGCAACCAATTAAAGAAAGAGGACTATTCGGCCCAGCTTGGAGTCGCGCTGGCAGCCGTAGATTTGGCCGAGAAACGCTTCGCCGACGGTGTGTCGCTGGCGCGGCAGGCAGCCGTGGTCCTGGAATCGGACACAGGCTCCGGTGAGGCGTGGGCTCAGGCTCTCTTATCCAGGAACCTGCTGGGTGTGGGGAATTTAGCGGAGGCGCGCAGCGCGGCCGAAAAGGCCATCGCGCTCTCCGCGAAAACCGCGGTAGCAAGCGCGCGCTTCGAAGCCGTTCTGGCCGACGCTCGCGTCAAGGCGAAGTTGGGCAAATCGGCCGAAGCTCGCCAGGAACTTCAATCCATGATCGATTCCACCCGCCGCTTCGGCTATCGCCCATTTGAATACCAGGGCCGCCTCGCCCTCGGAGAAATCGAGCTCTGGTCTGGATCGGCGGCAGCCGTTTCCCAACTCAACGCGCTCGAACGCGACGCTCGAGCCCAGGGACTCCTGCTCATCGCCAACCAGGCCCATGCCCTCTCTCGAGGCAAATAGCAGGTTACAGGTTACAGGTTGCAGGTTACAGGTTGCAGGTTACAGGTTGCAGGTTGCAGGTCGCAGGTTACAGGTTGCAGGTTGCAGGTCGGGGCACAGGATATGCCTGTTTTAGAACACCATCCGCAACGCTTACGGCCTGGTCGGTCAAAGGCTTTTGCTACGACCCATCCCACAGCTCCGAACCAACCCTGACGCGCAGACCGATGAAGAATCTCGAAGGTGAAGAGTAACTGCATTTGTAACCTGTACCCTGCACCCTGCACCCTGTACCCTGCACCTGCAACCTGTACCCTGTAACCTGTAACCTGTAACCTGTAACCTGTAACCTGTAACCTGCACCCTGCACCCTGCACCCTGTAACCTGCACCCTGCACCCTGTAACCCTGCACCCTGCATCCTGTACCCTGTAACCTGTCACCGGTCACCTGTAACCTGCACCCTGTACCCTGTACCCTGTACCCTGTACCCTGTCACCTGTACCCTGTAACCTGTAACCTGACCTCACCCCTCATCCTGAAAGATTTCCTCGATCCTCATCCCAAACAACCGAGCCAGCCTGAAAGCCAGCGGTAAGCTCGGATCAAACTTCCCCGTCTCGATCGCGTTCACCGACTGCCGCGAAACCTCCAGTTGCTTTGCCAGATCGGCCTGCGACCACTCCCGCTCCGCGCGCAGCACCCGCAACCGGTTCTTCACGACCGGTACCTCAGCCAGACAAATGGAAACGCCGCCACCACGAAGATCCAGAACATCGGATAGATCCATACCAGCCGCAAATGCGGCGCGTGCGCAAAGTCTTCGAGGTAGCTCCAGATGGTGGTCGTCGCCAGCGTCAGCGCGATTCCGCCAAGGATCGCCTGAATAAACAGATTCCTCTGGAACTCATCCTTCTCCTCGTTGAGATAAGCCCCCGTCCAAACCAGCGCTCCAACAATCGGCAGTGCCGACACAGCAGCCACCACCCATGCCACCACGCCCGTCAGGTGCCAGAACTTAAACCCAACCGCAGCCAGCGACGAAAACACAACGCACAACAGCGCCGCCACGAACATCCGCACCACATACCTGCTCTGCGCAGGATTCGAAATGCACCACATGATTAGCCTCCTTTACATAAAGACAAGTAAACCATACATCGACCAGCAAGATGTTGTCAAGGGTCCTTTACATTTTGTTTTGAGATCGCTACCGAAGCCACGAAGTAGCATGTCCGCCAGAAGGCGGATCAAGTCTGCCTTCCCCAACATTCCTTACGACTCCGCCTTCGAGGACCTCTACCTCGCCTGTCTAAGCGCTTCTCGCTAACCGTATCTCGCTAAGCGCTTCTCGCTAACGTCACCTCGCTAAACGCTTCTCGCTAAACGTACTTCGCTAAGCGCTTCTCGCTAACCGTACTTGGCTAAACGCTTCTCGCTAACCGTACCTCGCTAAACGCTTCTCGCTAACGTACCTCGCTAAGCGCTTCTCGCTAACCGAGTCTCCCGCGTCCCAGTCGTTGGAATCCCAACCCGCACCCGGGTTAACATTGCTCGCATCGCCACCGCCATGGCCCGCAAGCGCAGGATCATTGTCTCCGTCGCCACCAGCGCCGACGGCTTTATCGCCCGGTCCGACGGTTCCGTCGACTGGCTCGACCGTCCGGCTCCGAAGGGCAACTACGGCATGGCTGCGTTCTACCGATCCATCGACACCATCCTGTGGGGCAGGAAGACCTGCGACATGGCGCTCGACTTTCAAAAGAAAGGCGTGCCCGGGTCGGCCTTCGACACAAATGTAAAGAACTATGTCTTCAGCCGCAGTGCCCCGCCGTCACCACCGCCCCCGGGCGTTGAGTTCGTCAGCGAACCCATCAAGGCCTTCGCAACCCGTCTGCGCAAGAATAAGGGCAAAGACATCTGGATGATGGGCGGCGCCGGCATCATTGCGTCGTTTCTAGACGAAGGTGAGATCGACGACTTTGTGATTCACGTAATTCCCACGCTGATCGGCGAAGGCATCCCCTTGATCGCGCCCGCCCGCCGCACCGTGCAGCTAAAACTCGTCTCCTCGACAAAGTTCCCCGACGGCTCAGTCAAGCTGCACTATACCGTCCGTAAGTAGATCTGAAACCGGGCAATCACCAGGCGATACCCCGGTCGCAACTCCACTCTGCAACCTGTAACCCGCAACCTGTAACCCGACACCCTGTAACCTGTAACCCGTAACCTGCACCCTGTACCCTGCACCCCGTACCCTCTAACCCGCACCGTACCCTGTAACCCGCACCGTACCCTGTAACCCGCACCGTACCCTGTAACCCGTAACCTGTACCCTGTAACCTGCACCCTGCACCCTGCTACCTCGTCACCACATCCCCAGCAATCCGCTCGTACTCCGCCTGCGAAACCACGCCTTTCCGCACCAGGTCATGCGGCGTGTCATACGGTCGATTCGCCGCAATCCGCCTGGCCGTCACCGCCGTCACCCCAGGCAGCGTCTCCAGGTCGGCCCGGGTCGCTGAATTCAGATCCATGCCGCCGCTCTTGCCGTTATGAAGTCCGGCCTTCACGCCCGCCGCCACGTCGTTGGCCTCGCGCTCCGCGTTCGCCGCCGCCACCCGCGCCTCCGCGGCAGCCTTGTCCGCAGCCACTTTGGCGCGCTCCGTGGCCTGTTGAGCCTGTTGCTGAATCTGCCGATCCGACTCCGGCGTGCCGTTCGCGTTGCACGACGCCACCCACAGCATCGCCGCGCACAGTCCCACCGTCGCCGCCACCCGCACCGTCAGTTCCGAAAGCTTTGTCTCCCGCATGGTCGTTCGCCTCGCCCTTGCATGGAATCCTCTGATTCCCGGCAGGTTGCCAAAAGTACTGTTACAAACGTAAATTTCCCTGTTCAACCGTAGGCCAACGGAGCTAACATTCTTCCCCGGACGGCCCCTCCTGCCTCCCGAGCCGCGAACCGACCACAGGTTCCGGACCCGCGGCACCAGGAGCCGGCTCAACCGTTTCGTGGCTCGGCCTTACGGCCAGCCCTCGGTTGCAGCCGGTCAACCAGCAATCGACCGGCCGCACTCCCGGCGGCTCGCCCGAAAACCCCGCACTCGAATCGGAATCAACACCCTCGAGGCGCTTATGAGCTCCATTCTGAGCTACATGCCCGTTGTCTGGATCGTTTGGGCAGCAGTCATAACTTTCCTGCTGATCCTTCTTGTTTACCGCTCCAATCTCACCCGCTACGAAGAAGACCAGATCTTCCTCGATGAGTCGGCCAACCACCAGAAAAGGGAGCAGGAAGACCTGCTGGTGAAGGTCAACAAAATTCAGCCCCTGATCCATGTCGTCACCGGCGTCACCTGCGTCCTGACCGTTGCCATCCTCGGCGTTTACGTTTGGGACGCCTTGCAGCACCTGCTCTAACCCAGCCCGGCGCCCCGTCGCGCCAGGCCTGTGTGCACGACCCCGTCGTCATGCGCGGCCGGCCTCATTGAACGAGTTCCGGCCACGCTCGAGGCCGCTCCCGTTTCAAAATCTCCGCCTCTATGGCTGCCCCTGCGCCTCGCCCAATAGCTGATAGTTGTGCTCCACCGACCACGACAACGCGCCCAAATTAATAACCTGTCCCCACCGAGCCAGCGTCCGATGCCGGTGCCGCACCAGCAACCGATAGACATAGTAATTAGCTACCACCGTCCCGGCTTCAAACGCCGCAAACCCCGCCTGGTTACGAACCAGTGCCGCAGGCAGCTCCGCCTCGTGGAATCGCGAGGGCTCCGACAAGGCTCTCTCAGTGCTCTTGTAATCAAAAAACCGAAGCGGCGCCGCAGCGCCTATCAGAATCCAGTCGTCGAGCCTCAGCCCCGGTCGTGCCTGGCTCTCTTGGCGCAATTGCGGAATCCGGCCGACCCCGCCGTCAAACCGAGGCGTTCCCGCGAAAGCCGCCACCGGATCCGCCGCCAAAGGAGCCTCTACAAGCAAACTTCGCTGAGCAAAACAATGCGTGAGGCTCAAACCCAACAGCACCGGCAACGCAAGCATGATTCTCATTACCCCGCACATCGGCGCAGGGAAGAGAATTATTAGAAAATCCTAATTTCAGCCAGACGCGCCCTTCTAACTCACCCTAAGCGTTATACGTAGTCGAAGAAACCCGTCCACCCCGCCCCGTCCAGTTCGTGTGAAAGAACTTCCCCCGCGGCTGATCCACGCGCTCATACGTGTGCGCCCCAAAAAAATCCCTCTGCGCCTGCAGCAGATTCGCCGGCAGCCGCGCCGTCCGGTACCCGTCATAAAACGCCAGCGCCGTTGAAAACGCCGGAGCAGGCACCCCCAGCGCAATCGCCTTCACCACCGCCTTCCGCCACGATGCCTGGTAGTTATTCAGCACCCCCGCAAAGAAGCTGTCGAACAGCAAATTGTGCAGCTCCGGCTGCTTGTCATAAGCCTCTTTGATCTTGCCCAGGAAGCGGCTCCGGATAATGCATCCCCCGCGCCACATCAGCGCAATGCCGCCCATGTTCACGCGCCACCCAAACTCCTTCGCCGCCTCGCGCAGCAACATATAACCCTGCGCATACGAAATAATCTTCGAGCAATACAGCGCCCGCCGCACGTTCTCGATAAAGTCCGCCCGGTCAGCAGTCGCCGCCTGCCCCGTCGGCCCTTCTAAAATCTTCGACGCGTCCACCCGCTCTTCCTTGATCGCCGACAAGCACCGCGCAAACACCGACTCGCCGATCAGCGTCACCGGCATTCCCAGATCGAGCGCGCTCGATACCGTCCACTTGCCCGTGCCCTTCTGCCCCGCCGTGTCCAGAATCTTATCCACCAGCGGCGTGCCGTCCTCGTCCTTCTTCGCGAAAATAAGCGACGAAATCTCAATCAGGAAACTATCCAGCTCGCCCTTATTCCAGTCCGCGAACACCGCCGCAAGTTCGTCCGCGCTCAGCCCCAGCGCATGCTTCAGCAAATCGTATGCCTCGCAGATCAGCTGCATATCGCCGTACTCAATGCCGTTGTGCACCATCTTCACAAAGTGCCCCGCGCCCGCATCGCCCACCCAGTCGCAGCACGGAGTGCCTCCCTTGCCGTTCCCCCCCGCGCCCTCATCCACCTTGGCCGCAATCGACTGGAAAATCTCCTTCACATGCGGCCACGCCTCAGGATTGCCCCCCGGCATAATCGACGGCCCGAACCGCGCCCCCTCCTCGCCGCCCGAAACCCCCGTCCCGATAAACAGAATTCCCTTCGCTGCAAGATCCTTCGTCCGCCGGTTCGAATCCGTGAACAGAGAATTGCCGCCGTCGATAACGATGTCGCCTTTCGACAGGAAGGGCAGCACGTGGTCGATCATCTGATCGACCGTATCGCCGGCCTTCACCATCAGCATCACCCGCCGCGGACTCTTCAGCATCCCCACAAACTCCTCGACCGAATGCGCGCCCACTACCTGCGTGCCCTTCGCCTCGTTGGCCAGAAAATCGTCCACTTTGGAGACGGTGCGGTTGAAGACGGCCACCTTAAATCCGTGGTCATTCATGTTCAGGACAAGGTTCTGCCCCATCACAGCAAGGCCGATCAGGCCAATGTCACACGTAGCGTCTGGCATACAAACTCCGGCGGGAAAACTCCCCCCCGCATTTTGCGCTTTTCAAAAAAGATAAGCCAGCGCCTGAACGGAAGAACCCATTTAAGAAACGGGGGCCAGGACACGTCGGCGGTAGAAAGGTCGCTTCCCAGACTGCACCATGTCTGCGTTTCAGGGCTTTGATTCAGGCTTGAAGACCGTGGGCAGATGCTTTGCTGCGCAGTCAACGCTGATGCCGAGGTAGCGAACCAGTTTTCTGATGTGACCGTGTTCGATATTGTCGAACTTGGGAAGCGACGGATACGCCCTTCCCGCAAAATGAACCACCCGGCTATGGTTCGCCAGGCGAACCGTCGAGCCGGGCGCGCAGTCCTTGAGCATCTTCTCGATGGTTGAAAAAGCTGCTGACGCAGACATCAGGCGGCTTGCGACATCGAATCCTGAATATTGTTGGTGGGCTTGAACTGTTGGCTCTCTTTGTTCTCGAGCCGCTCGATCTGGATGCCCACCGGGAAGTCTTCCGCCTTCCTCCGAGGCAGTTCGGTGAACGGCTCGGGAAGCGCAGAGCCGGTTCGCCGGGCCAGGTCCAGGCCCTGCTCCCACCGGGCCTTCTCCTCAGCGTCTTCCGCCTTGAAGAACGCTTCCGTCGCATTCTTGAACGCCAGAAAACCGCCGCATTCCTCTGCTAGGTCGAACAGCACATCCTTGTACCGATTCCTGAAGTTCAGAAAAGCCTCGTTCGGCGTCTTGCCTCCTGCCGCAATCGCGCCAGGACATACGCCATACATCCACCACTCATCTTTCTCGTCCCTCTCCATCACAGCTTTGCCATGGATCGTGATGCCCGCCAGGAATCCGCACCCTTCGACGGCGTTCTGCAAGGTGAAGACGAGGGGGTGGAGATGGATCGCTTCAGTCATACACTCTCCAAACTTTGGGTGATCGGGTAGTACGCGGGAAGCAGAAGCGAAATCTCGCTGTGCTCGATGACGCGCTCCACAAACACATTATCTGCTGGTGCACGGTTTTCCGTCAGATTACCATGGTTACGCACACTGGTCCTTAAGTCCCATAGCACCAATGTGTTAGGAGCTATCCAAAACCGGGCAAACGGTACGGAAGTGACTGATTCGATGCAGCGCCGTGCCTAGACCACGCCTTGGTGTCCCGGCAAGAAAAAATGAGAATTGCCAGGAAGCGGAATTTTGAAGGAGCATCATCCACACACTGCCGAGGCCGCGTCACAACTGGCCTCTGGCATACAAACTCCGGTGGGAAAACTCCCCCCGCATTTTGCGCTTTTCGTGAAGGATATGCCAGGGGCTCGCAGCCGCTACGATAGGAAGGGAGCCCCGAGGCATAGGAATTTGGTGTAGATTGGTCCAGCCTGGCGTCCCATCATATGACTGCTGAAGACAAGATTCTGGCCAATGCGAAGCTGGTAAACGAAAAGTTCTCATCCGCGCGGCGTGACGTAAGGTCCTTCGGCTATGACACCCACTCAGTGATGCGGATCGAAGAATTCATTGAAAAGCTAAGAGAGGACGCGGATAGGACGGCAGACGGGACAGAAGCACTGATTCAGATCTTCGGCGCGTGGTTCGGTGAATGCATCCGGAACGTCTATGGTGGCCTGTGGCGAGAGAGAGGCGATCAGTGGGGCGTGTTTCTTGACGACTCCAACGCCGTCTACCCGTTCACGAAGGTCAGGAAGCAGTTTGAACTGGGCGTCAACGGAGGTGAGTCAATCCACAGTTTCTTCGAGGCGATCGACATGATATTTTTCAACCGGACGTGACTTTTTTGGTGCCGCGGCTCAGCCTCCTGCCCACTGCCTGCTTTTGATATTCCGTCGTCAGGAAGATCTGATAATAAACCAGTTACAGGTAGCACTCTGAATGACTGTACCGCCATCTGCGGGCTTGACGGCGTTGGAGCGATTGGGCCATGAGTACAATGCTTGACCCTAAGGTGTCCAGTGGAGTACAAACGGACTGTGCAGACTGTCGTCGAGACGCCCTCGTGGCTGAATGCGGCGGAGGGGTTGTTCAGCGAGGCTGAGGGAGACGCGATTGTAGCGATGGTTGCGGCTAACCCGGATTGCGGGGAACTGATCGCGGGAACCGGCGGGTTTCGCAAAGTTCGCGTTGCGCGCAAGGGAACAGGAAAACGAGGTGGCGCGCGCGTGATCTACATCTTTCGCAATGAGCAGTTCCCGGTTTTTCTCATCACGGTATACGCGAAGAATGAGAAAGATAATCTCACCAGGAGCGAGCGCAACGAACTGGTGAAGCGCGCCGATGACATTTTTGAAAGATACAGAGGAAAGCCATGAGCGCAATGTTTGACGACATGATGACGGGCCTCGATGAAGTGGAGGCTTTTCTCGCCAACGAGAAGGCCGGTTATAAGGTCAGTCTTCCCGCGGAAATCGATGTGAAGAGCATTCGGCAGCGGCTGGACATGACGCAGGCCCGCTTCGCCGAGGTCTTTGGCTTCAGTCTCGATGCGGTGAAGCATTGGGAGGGCGGCCGGCGGACCCCGGAAGCTGCGACGCGGGCGTTTCTGAAGGTGATTGCGGAGAATCCGGGCGCTGTCCTGACGGTTTTGCACCCCCCGACTGCGCCAGCGGCAAAGGGGCGCAAGCGGCCCCAGGCCGCAAGACCATCGAGGAAGCGGCCCCGGCGGACCTCGCCGGCAGAAGGACATCATCCGATACCGGGCGGGAATGGGGCGGTCCGGGACAGGAGCGCTACGGTCCGCAACAATGGCTCGCGTGGTCGAGTGCATGCCCGTGTCAGTAACCGGGGCTGAGTCTGCAACGCTCCAGTCCAAATAACAACCGGTTCAGTCAACGGCGAACTGTCAAAATCCAAACTGTCTAGCTCGAGGGGTTCACTCCAAATTTTGTCAAGCATTGTGCAAAAAACTAAAGTCACAAACGTTGCAAATAAAAGCCATTCCCAGCCAAACCCCCAATAAAAGTTGGCAGTTTTTCCCTCCGGCCTTGGTATCCTAAAAATAGGGACTAAGAAAAGAAATCCTCGCCTTCGAGCGAGGCTTTTTCGTCTGGACCCCGGCGCAGCCTCAACACGGAAGTAGCTCCCGAACCCAGCGCTGTTTATCGAGCCTGTTAACAGTTGTTGTCGAGCTAGTCAACGTTTGCGAACCAGCGCGATTTCAAGCGCATAGCGTTTCGCGCCCGAAAATAAGACAGTCTCCGGCAACCCGAGTCCACCGGGCTCCCAGCTCCTGGCTCCCAGCTCCCAGCAAGTACTTTGCAATCAGATGAAACGATATCTTCAACTGCAGAATCAAATCGATACGCGACACACAAAAATGAACGACACGCAGCAATATGAATCCACAATAGATAGCCGCAAGTATCCCGAAATCAAATAGGATGACCGCCAGCCAAAATCCCACGCCCCAACCGAATCAGATACTTAAGCCGTCGCACCTGAACAAGCAGTGGAGAGGGGGGTGGGGGCTTCTATTCCCTATTCCCTATTCCCTATTCCCTATTCCCTATTCCCTATTGCCTGCTCTTAGTACCCAGCCGCCAGCCCGAAATGATGCCGATGGTCCTGTCCACCGCTCAGCTCGCCCGTCACCGGATCGACCGCGATGCACTCCCCATCGCTCCAGTGTCCAAGCACCTTCAGGTTGTAGCCCATCGCCTTCAGCCCTTCGATCGTCGCCGGCGAGAAGCCCGGCTCCATGAACACCACGTCGGGCATGTACTGGTGGTGGAACCGCGGCGCGTCCACCGCCTGCTGGATGTTCAGCCCCTCGTCCGCCACGCTCAGAAAGATGTTCGCCACCACCGTGATAATCCGCCCGCCACCCGGCGACCCCAGCACCATGCTCACCTTGCCGTCCTTGAGCACAATGGTTGGAGTCATGCTGGAGAGCGGCCGCTTGCCCGGAGCAATCGCATTCGCCGGTCCCTGGATCAGCCCAAACATATTCGGAACGCCCTGCTTCGATGCAAAGTCGTCCATCTCATCGTTCAGCAGAAAGCCCAGCCCCGGCACCGTAACGCCGGAGCCGTACCATCCATTGAGCGTGGTAGTCACCGAGACAGCATCGCCCTCCGCATCCATCACCGAGTAATGCGTGGTATCGGCCGCCTCCTGCCGCACGTCGGCCATCGTCGGCGCGGCAGGCAGAAATCCCTCGGGCCGCTCCAGCTTCGCCGAAGCGCTCGCCTTGTCCGCATCGATCGAGGCGCGCCACGCCTCACCGTACTTCTTGCTGATCAGTTGCTCGATCGGGATCTTCACGTAATCCGGATCCCCCAGGTAATTCGGACCGTCCATATATGAGCGCCGAAACGCCTCCACCACCAGATGCATCTCCGGAGCGGTGCGATCGCCCAGCGGCCGAAGGTTGTAGCCGTCGAGAATGTTCAGCATCTCGATCAGCGCCACACCACCCGACGACGGCGGTGGCGCGCTCACAATGGTGTATCCGCGATACGTGCCCGTGATCGGCTCGCGTTCCTTCACCGTATATCGAGCCATGTCTTCGGCCGTGATCAGGCCGCCGCCCTTCTGGACCGCGTCGGCGATCTGCCGCGCCATCGCGCCGCGATAAAAGTCGTCGGGGTTTTTCGCGATCCGCCGCAGCGTCTCGGCAAGCTCGGGCTGCCGGAAAAGCTCGCCCGCCTTATAGAAATCGCCGTCCCGCTGAAAGATGTGCTTCGAAAAAGGGAAGCCGGTCAGAACCTGGTCGTGCATGCTGGCGGATTCGTCGTCGGTGAGGACAAAACCGTCGGCGGCCAGGTGAATTGCCGGCGCCATCACCTGCGCAAGGGTGAGACGCCCATACTTTTTCTCCGCATAAACCAGGCCCGCCACCGAACCCGGCACTCCAATGGCGCGATACCCGACGATGCTCGCGTTCGGGATAATATTGCCGCTCGCGTCGAGATACATGTTCGCGGTTGCAGCCAGCGGAGCTTTCTCACGGTAGTCAATGAAAACGTCTTTGCCGGTGTGCTCATGAACGAGCATGAAACCCCCGCCACCGATATTGCCAGCAGGCGGATGGACGACGGCGAGCGCAAATCCCACCGCGACGGCGGCGTCGACCGCGTTGCCGCCGGCCTTCAGAATCCCAACCCCGGCATCCGTCGCCAGATGATGAACCGTCACCACCATCGCGTGCGGCGTGCGCACCGGCTGATCGTTTTTGAGCATCAGCGCGGTCTGGCTCGCATCGTCCGGCGCAGCGTCCTGCGTGGGCGGCGCAGTTTGAGCGGCGAGTGGGAGCAGGACCGCGGTAAGGACCGCGGACAGCAAAAGGACAGGCAGATTGCGGCCAACAGAGATATGGATAGAGTTCGTTTTCATTTGGGCAGGAGACCAACTATGGTTCAAAGAATTGTACGGCACCCCCCGCGCTGTGGCGGTTCCCGCGATCTGCGATTGACCCCCTCAGGAGCCGCGCATAGACTGAAGAGCAGCCGATTCGTCCAAGTGAATATGCCGTCGTTTTCCCGCTGTTGTTGGCTGTCCCTGTTGCTTGCCGGTGCGCTGTCTGTCCTCCCGTGTCGGGCGCAGCAGAATCAGAATCCGCCGAGTCCAGATCCCGCGCCATCCTCACCCGCGCAGAGTTCGTCGTCTCAGGCCCCGTCTCAGCTTCCCGGCCAGAGTTCTCAAAACCCTGCGCGTAATCTGCGCCAGATCCCTGCGCAGACTGAGCAGACCGGCTCGCCCAAACCACCTGCGTTGATGGATCCCGCCGGTCCGACCGTGAGCCTCGAAACCAGCGAAGCGATGTTCGACATCGGCGTGGCACTGAATGCGTGTGGTTACGACCAGGGTCTCGATGAATCCGAGCCCGTAAGAAAGAAGGTTCGCGACGAGGTCAATCAGGCGACGCAGACCTCCGCCGAGGCTCGTGACGATCGCGACAAGCTTTGCCTTTTCATCGACCAGCATCGCCTTGGCGATCCCGCGCACAACCTCGCCCAATATGTTTCCCTTGCGCTCTATCTGACTCCGCCGCCGGAGATGACGCCCAGCGTCGAGGAACAGGACATGCCTCCGGACGCGATCGGTGTCGAGCCGATGCTGCCTCTGCTGCGCCGCTTTGCCGACGCCATTAACCTGCACGCTATCTGGGTTGAGAACCGCCCCGCGTACGAAGCAGCGACCAGCCGCCTGCACAATCCGCTCACGCAGATGATCGTCAGCACGAATTACTACATCAAGACGCCCGCCTCAACCTACAGCGGCCGCCGCTTCCTGGTCGTGCTGGAACCGATGCTGTCGCCGGAAGAGACCAATGCCCGTGTTTACGGACCAGACTACGTCGTGGTTGCCTCTCCGAAGAACGGCCAGATTTCCATGGATCTGGTGCGCCATGCCTACCTGCACTACCAGATCGAGCCGCTGCTGTATGCCCGCGAGAACTCGGTGGACGAGCGGATGATGCCCATCCTCAAAGCGGTTCAGGACGCTCCTCTCGACTACGAGTTCAAGAACGACATTGTGGCGCTGGTGATCGAATGCATGATCAAGGCGATTGAGACGCGCACCATGGACACGGGCATTGCCGAGGTCAAGGTGCCCGCGAACTTGCCGCACAGCGAAGCCGAACAATACGAACACACGCGCAGTATCGCCCAGCAGAAGATGGAGGCCATACGGCAGCAGGCCGTCAATAAGGCCATGACTCAGGGATACGTGCTCACCCAATACTTCTATAGCCAGCTCAGGAACTTCGAAAAGAGCCCCGAGAGCCTGAACGAGGCGATCGGACCAATGGTTTATGGCATGGACGTGGGTGTCGAGACCCATCGGGCGCGCGAGATCACCTTCGATGCGCACGGGGAAGGCGACCTGATGAGCCACTCGCCGCAGCGTCCGCCCCAGCCAAAAGAACTCAACGTCGCGGAAATGAAGCTGATGAAGGGCGATGTAGCCGGCGCCGCCGAACTCGCCCGGAAGGCCATCGACAACCATACCGGCGACCCTGGCCAGGCGGACTTCATCCTGGCGCGGGTCGACTTGATGAGCGGCAAGATCGACGATGCGCAGAGTGCCTTCCATAACACGCTCACCAGCTCAAAAGATCCGCGCATGCTTGCCTGGTCGCACATCTACCTCGGGCGAATCCTCGATGTTGAAGAGCAGCGAGACGAGGCGGTCGCGGAATACAAGGCCGCATTGACGGTACGCGATGGCCAGCCCGATACGAAGCAGGCCGCCGAAGCCGGCCTAAAGCAGCCCTTTGCCCTGCCCCATCGCGCACCGCCGGATAACGACGACGGGCCGGATGCTCCCAAGCCCCCAGCCTCCTCGGGCCAGTCTCATCCCCAGTAGAGCCCTCTGCAATAATCAGGGAAGCAGCCCGCGCATGGAGCCCTCGGCACATCCCCCCGGCACGTCCATCGAGATGCCTTCCTCAGGCCCGTCAGCCGCGGTAGATGCGACAGCGATCGAGGAGCTCGAAACAACTCTGCAACATTGCTTTGCGAGCCCGGGGCTGCTGCAGCGGGCGCTGACCCACAGCTCCCTTGCCCACGAGCGCGGGGCCGCCGAGCCGCAGCGCGAGGATAACGAGACACTTGAGTTTCTGGGCGACGCGGTTGTGGGCATGATCGCGGCCGAGTTTGTCTTTCGGCATTATCCCGAGCTGTCTGAAGGTGCGCTGACCCGCCTGCGCGGCGCCCTGGTGAGCCGCAAACATCTCGCGGACGTCGCCGAAGGCCTGAGCCTTGGCCGGTATCTGCTCCTCGGCCGCGGCGAGGAGCGCAGCGGCGGCCGCATGAAAACCGCTCTGCTGGCCAATGCCATGGAAGCGGTGATCGGCGCTGTTTATCTGGACGGGGGCCTCGATGCTGCGCGGCAGCTGATCGAGACACGCGTGATTGCGCCCACGATTCTTTCGCTGCGGGAGCAACTGACGGCGGATGCCGGCATGGGCGATTTCAAATCCGCGCTGCAGGAATTGCTGCAGGCCAGCAGGCAGGGTCCCCCGGAGTATCGCATCACTGCGGAGACCGGCCCCGATCATCAGAAGCGATTTGTGGTCGAAGTCGGTACCGGCGGCGGCGCGCTTGCCGAAGGTGAGGGTCGCACCAGAAAGCACGCCGAACAGGATGCCGCCCGCCGTGCCATGGATAAGCTGCGAACAGCGGAGGGAACCGAATGAGCGCGCCTCCGCAAATTCCTCCACCCGTAGTCCGCCCATCGACGGAAAGCGGCTTCGGCAGTGCTTTTTCGCGCGACCGCTTCGGCCAGGTCACTGTCGGCCGCTCCCGGATCATCCTGTTTCCAGGCGTCCTGGAGATGATGCGATCTCTGCTCGTCGTCCTGGTGATCGCGCTCTTCATCCTGACCTTCATCGTGCAGCCATTCCGCATTCCATCCGAATCGATGGAGCGCACTCTGCTCGTCGGCGATTTCCTGCTGGTGAACAAAATTACATTTGCCCCGCCGGGACGATGGTCGTGGCTGCTTCCCTATCGCGGTGTCGAGCGCGGCGACGTGTTGGTCTTTCACTTCCCCCCTGATCCCCCGGAGCATGTGGTTAAGCGCGTGATCGGTCTGCCCGGCGATCACATCCATCTCGAAAACGGCCTCGCCTGGGTGGATGGCCACCAGCTCCATGAGCCGTGGGCGGTCTTCGAATCCGCTGACCACGACGATTTTCGCGATAGCTTTCCCACTCAGCTGTATACCGATCCCGGTGTCGATCCCCGCTGGTGGATGGAGATGCGTCGCGAGGTGCGCGGCGGCGACCTGGTTGTCCCCGCGGGGGAATACTTTGTGCTGGGCGATAATCGCAATTTCAGCCGCGACAGCCGCTACTGGGGATTTGTTCCCCGCGATCACATTGTCGGCCGCCCCCTCGTTATCTATTTTTCCCTGCGTGAGTCCTCCGCCACCGATGGCGCGGAGCTTCCGGATGATAGACTCGGACAGAAAAACGATCTGCTGGACAAAATCGAAAACTTTGCGCGCTGGGATCGCTTTCTGCGCGTGATTCGCTGAGGAATATCCGGAAAGCCGATGGCAGAAGTCCAGGAAAAGCAGCCAAAGCACAAGCATGAGGAGACCCCCCTGGAGGCCTTCGCCTCCATTTGTGGCGTACTGGCAGTGGGCCTGTTTGTCCTCACCTTTATCTTCCAGAATTTCGCGATTCCCTCCTCCTCCATGGTCAAGGCGTTGCTGGTCGGCGATCACGTCCTGGTCGATCGCATCACCCTGGCGCCCCCCGCGCACTATGCTCCGTTCGTTTATTACCGCAATGTCCGCCACGGCGACATCGTCGTTTTCTATAAGCCCACTCTCGAGCCAAACGGAGAGCATCTGTTTCTGGTCAAGCGCGTCATCGGCCTGCCCGGCGATCGCATTCACCTTCGTGCCGGTGTCGTTTATCGCAACGGCGTCGCCCTCGATGAACCCTACGCCGGCATGCCCACCGATGCTGACTACCAGCCCTATCGCGACGATTTCCCATCAGTCCCTCCCGCCACCAGCCCCGACGTCACCGCGGAGTGGGCTGAAGCTCTCCCCTCCTTCATTCAGGGGCAGGACCTGGTCGTCCCCCCAGGTCTCTATTTCTGCATGGGAGACAATCGCACCGTCAGCCTCGACAGCCGTTTCTGGGGCTTCGTGCCGCGCGCGAACATCGTTGGCCGGCCCCTGTTCGTGTACTGGTCTTTCGATACGCCGGAAACGCAGGAGTACAAGACTTCCCTGGCCGACCGCATCGGCTGGATCCTGCACGAGACCATTCATTTCTTCGATGAGACCCGCTGGCGCCGTACGCTGCACCGAGTGCAATAACCATGAGCCGAATGGAGGAGTTGCTGACCTCCGAGGATTCGGGACATCGGGGCGGCGGCTCGGCATGGTGGAAGCTGGGGATCGCCGGAGCCCTCGTCCTTCTGGTGGCGCTCGCCATCTTCCTGCCGCCACTCATCCACCTCGGAAGGTATCGCCGCACCCTCATTGCCAATATGTCGGAGGCTCTCGGCCGCCCCGTCTATGTCGGCGCAATCCAGTTGCGGCTGTTGCCGATCCCCGGCATTGTGATGAGCGACTTCACCGTCGATGAAGACCCCGCCTTTGGCTATGAACCCGCCCTCCATGCTGCGTCGGTTGTCGCTACCCTCCGGCTAAGCTCGCTGTGGCGCGGGCGTCTGGAGGTTAGCCGCATCAGCCTTGATGAGGCCAATCTGAACCTGGTGGGAAACGGCGCCGGCGAGTGGAGCATCGACTCTATCCTGTTGCGAGCCTCGCAGATTCCCAATGCGCCGACCGGTGAACGGCGCCTTGGCGCTCACCCGGATTTCCCTTACATCGAAGCGACGAACGCGCGCATCGACTTCAAGGACAGTATTGAAAAGAAGCCGTTCTCGCTCATGAACGCCGAATTTTCGATGTGGCAGGCCGGTGGCGGCGAATGGCGCCTGCGTTTGCGGGCACAACCGGTGCGCACAGACTTGCAGCTCCACCTTTCCGAGGCCGGGGAACTCAATGTGGAGGGCTCGTTGCGCCGCGCTGCCGATCTGAACGCAATGCCTGTCGATCTTCGCGTGGAGTGGAGCGCCGCGCAACTGGGCCAGGTCAGCCGCCTGATCGCCGGGATGGACAGCGGATGGCGGGGAGATCTGAATGTGACCGCCTCGATTCGGGGCAACGCTGGTGACCTGCGCCTGCAGTCCCGCATACAAATCCGAGATCTACGGCGGCAGGAATTCCAGCCGGCAAAGACTATGGACGTTGACGCCACCTGTCGCGGTGCTTACGCCCGCACCTCGCGCCTGCTGGACAATATCACCTGCTTTTGGCCTGTCGCTGCCGGCCATCTGCTCCTCACCGGTCGCGCGCAATTGTCGGCGTCACGCGTTGCCGCCCTCGATCTCGATATCAACCGGATTCCCGCCGCCTTCCCGTTGTCGGTTCTCAGCCTGATGCGCCCTAACGCACAAAATGTAACCGCCACCGGCACACTTAACGGCAACTTTCGGTTACTCATGAGCCCGCGGCCCCTGATCTCCGGAGACGCGACCGCTACAGGCGTGTCGCTTGCCTACCCGGGTGGCGTGTTGCCGCTGCAGTCGATGCATTTCGTCGTACCCTCCTTGCCTTCCCCGAAACACAGGACAACACAGGCGAAACCGTCCCCTCAGCCGGCGTTTGTGCAGAATGTGCTGCTCCTGCAACCGGTGTCCATAGCCATGGGTGCGCCGCAACCGCTGGTCGCTGACGCCCGATTCACTACCGGCGGCTTCGAACTCCACCTGACAGGACAGGCTGCGCTGGCACGGCTGATTCCCGCAGGGGGGAACTTTGGCCTGCTGGAGAATGGCCTTGCCCTTGTTCCGGCAAAGGGCCTCGCCACTCTAAATACCACCACCACCGGCAACTGGATGCGGCCGCTTCCCAGCCCGACTTCGGGAATTGGAACCACCGGCGCCCTGAAAATTGAAGCCTCCGAGCTGCGGCCAGCTTTTCTGCCTGCCCCGGTTGAAGTCGAATCCGCCGAGATCGCCCTCACGCCCCAGGAAATCTCCTGGCAAAAGGTTGCGCTGCAATACCAGACCATGCCGATGCGCGGATCGATCCAGTATCCCGTCATATGCAACCAGACGGTTGCTTGTCCGGCCACTTTCACCCTTGCCGCCGGATCTCTCGATGCGGCTGCCATTGAGACAGCGCTGAGCGGCAATGCGAACGGCAGTCTGTTGGGCCAGTTACTGACCAGCGCTCTTGGCGAAACCAGGTTAGCGCTATGGCCGCCACTCCGCGGCCGCATTCAGTGCGACGCCCTCCACCTCGGCCCACTCACCCTGAGCAATCTGTTGGCGTCCGTAAGCGCCGAAGGAACCAGGCTCAGCATTTCCTCGCTCGAAGCCGCCGCGCTGGGTGGATCCATACGGGCCAGCGGTGAAATGACCTTGACGGAATCCGTACCGCGCTGGAAACTGTCGATCCGCGCATCAGACGCAAAAGCCAGTGAAATCGCCGCGCTTTTCGGCGAGCAATGGGGCGCCGGCACTCTCAATGCGCAAACCGACCTGACGATGTCCGGTTATCAAACCGCCGAACTGGCCTCCTCAGCAGCGGGAGACTTCAAATTCGATTGGCAGAACGGTGGCATGCCCATTGACCCAAACGCAAACGACACTTCGCTCGAGCATTTCGATCGCTGGACGGCCAAAGGCGCCATCGCCAAACGCGCGTTAACTCTTACCAGCGGCGGATTGGTGCGCGGGGCGAATACCAGCGCGATCCGCGGCAGCATTTCTTTCGACCGCGATCTGGACCTCAACCTCAAAACTCGCGGCGGCGATGTGAAAATCACCGGAACCCTGGCGCAACCGGTCATTCAATAGCCGTTTTCACTGCGCGCCGAGAATCTTACGATGGATGCTGGCCTGCACCTCGGGCACGGTCCCGTCATTCACATCCACCTCTACAGGGTCTTCATGGAAGGTGATGCGATGCGTGATCCGCCCGTGCGCTGGGATGAGCACCCGTTCCGTCAACGCGCCGTCGACGCCTTTCACAGTGACCGGAACCTCGGCCTCGGCGTAACCGTCGTTGACGATCTCGATGGCGACCAGCACCTGCTGGTGCGCCTCGCGGCTCGGATATACCCCCGCAATCGAAAGATCCGGCAGTCCGCGATCGCGGTAGACCCAGTCGTCGAAGAACCACCGCAAATCCTTCCCGCTGGAATGCTCGATGAGGTGCTCGAAATACTCCGGCGTCGAATCCTGCGCGGGATCGTAAGCCTGGAGGGCGCTCTGGAGAGCCCGGTCGCCGGCAATCTCCCGGAGCATCCACAGCACGTAAGTCGCCTTGGTGCGGTAGTAAACGGCGCTGACCGCCTGCAGCAGTCCTTCGCCTGTCCCCTCGCCAGGCGTTCCAGGCTCGGCAAGCGCCAGAGCCGTCCGGTCCGCGTTTAGATTCTCCAGCGCCGCCGTCCTCCCCTGATTCGCCTCGATCCACAGCGTCCCCATAAAGCTGGCCACCCCTTCGTTCAGCCACGCCCGCGGAGAATCGAAAGCGCCATGAGCGAGCCCTTGCACCACGATCCCAGCCAGATGGGCCGGATCGTCGTTTCCCACGGGTGTCGCCAGCAGACCTCCCGTCTCCGCGGCCGCATCATCCGCCTCAGGCAGATCAAGGATGGTGAACGGATGGTTGTGCTGATCCCCAAGCCAGCTGAGAACCAGAGGCCCCACCATCTTGGCGGACGCAAGGTATTGCGCGGCCCCTCCCGTGTCAGTCTCAGTAGCGAGCACGCGCAGCCCGTTCCCGTCGGTTTCAGTGCGCCGAGCCAAAAACAGCGACGGCGTTTCGAAGCCGAGCCGTGTCGCGGGAAGAGAACACGTGACCACCCCAGGGAATGAAGCGTTCGGCATCGCTACTGGCTTTTCGAGGCTCACGAAATGTCCGTCGAGAACCGCCGCCGTCGGCGCAGAGGAGAAAAACTCGTCGGTGACCCGAATCCTCACCGTCGCATCCTGATCCAAAAGCTTCTGCCGCCCGATTTCGTTGAAAAGTTTCGCGCCCTCCCCAAGAGCCGCAGGCACCGAACTCACCGGATACCACACCACATTCCCGAATCCCCGCAGTCCGGTGAAGTCCTCCGAGATGCGATCCCAGTCCGAAGCTTTCGCCGTCGCATCGGGAGCGCCAATCGCGGTCAGCCGCTGCCCAGTCAAGGGAACCGTGCCGCCATAATCGACATCCAGCGTCAGCTGCCCCTGTGCCGCCAGCGGCTCGGGCAGCGCAATCACTGCCTCATGCAACTGCCCGCTATGATCCGCATCGCTGGCAACCATACCCTGCGCGAAACCCAGCTTTTTCCCGTGGAGTCCGACCGTCTTGAAGTTCAGCGTCGACGATAATTGCAGCGCGATCTTATCCAGCCGAGAATCGCTGCCATTGCGAAGCGTGACCAGCCCGTGCGTCTCCATCGACTGCTCGCCTGGACTGAGATGCACTTCCAAATCCCACGCGGTAATCACCACAGCTGCGCGCACAGCATCCGTTACAGCCGCCGCGTTCTCCAGGTCAGCCCCCGGCTTCTGAGCCGTCGCCTGCGGCTGCCCTGAGAACAGAACTTGCGGCTTCTCTGTCGGCGTGCCGGTCTGCTGCACAAAAGCGACGAAACCGCTGAATAAAGCAGCCGCGAGGCACCAAAACTTCACGAGCCCAGCCCCTTTTGAAGCCGTCCCTTTTCTGTCTTTGCACGCCGACTCGCGACAGGAGCCGCCCCAGACCGCCGTTGCCGCGCCGCTTCAAACAGCACCACTGCTCCCGCCGCTGCAACGTTGAGCGACTCCACCCTCCCCCCCATCGGGATACGCAGCAGATGGTCGCAGGTTTTTCGCACCAGCTCGTGCAACCCCGCACCCTCCCGTCCCAGCACAATCAGCGTGTTGGACGTGAAGTCGTACTGGTCGTAATCCTGCGTACCGCGCTCGTCCAGGCCCACGCACCACAGGTTCCGCTCCTTCAGCATTTCCAGCGCCCGCACCAGATTCACCACCCGCGCCAGGCGAAGATGCTCCGCGGCCCCAGCAGACGCTTTCACAGCCACAGGACTGAGCGGCGCCGACCGGCGCTCTGTGAGCAATACCCCATCGACCCCAGCCCCTTCAGCCGTGCGCAGCAGCGCTCCCAGGTTCTGTGGATCTTCCACGCCGTCCAGCGCCAGCACCAGACGTGGCTCCGCGCCTTCCAGCAGGTCCTCGACTCCCAGAAATTCCCGCTCCCGGACCACCGCCACCAACCCCTGGTGCGCCCCAGTCCCGGCCAGCCGTGTCAGAGCCTCCCGCGGCTCAGTCCGGACGTTCACGCCCGCCGCACGGCAAAGCTCCATGATCGCAGCCAGCCGCCGGGCATCCCCGTGGTTCAGCCGCTCCCGGGCCACGCAGACGTGATCGAAGCGCCTGGTTCCCGAGCGCAGCGCTTCCTCCACCGCATGCAGGCCATAAATCATTTCCATCACATCCAGTCTAACGTTGCAGGCCTGCCAAATCCGGCTGATAATGGAGGAGTTAGAAGCTGTTTCCTTCCGGCACCAGTTCGTGATCCGGCTCGAAAGGTTGGGCGCCCTTGTGGATCTGACCAAAAACCTTGAAAAACTTGTTGCCCGCAGCGTCTTCCGCGCCGATTCGCCCGTCTGTCAGATTGATATGAGTGCAGTGGCGCTCCAGCTTGCTGACCAGGTCCAGCGTGAGAACACCCGCGTTGCCGAAGGACTCAAGCGCCACGATCCGCAGTTGCTCGACGAGCTCATCCTTGCCTATCAGCATCGCCTGCTCCGCTATCTCCTGTACCTCACTGGCAATCGCGACCTGGCCGAGGATATCTTTCAGGAAACCTGGATGCGCGTGCTCCTGCGGGGCTCGCAGTTCAACGGCAATTCGCGCTTCGATACCTGGCTCTTCACCATCGCCAGAAATCTGGTCATCGACCTCCGCCGCCGCCGCTCCATGGCGAGCCTTGAAGAGATGTTCGAAGCGTCCGACGAAGAGCGGCCCTTCGAAGCGCCGAGCCACGAGAAGACCCCCTTCGATCATCTGGCGACGGTCGAATGCGGCCACCTCGTGGCTGAGGCTCTTTTAACGCTCGATCCGCTGCACCGTGAAGTTCTGCTCCTCCGCTTCCACGAGGAAATGTCACTCGAGGAAATATCCCGCTTGACCCGGGCTCCGCTCTCCACAGTCAAGTCGCGCTTGTATCGCGGGCTGGCCGCTTTGAAGCCTCACGTGAAGCCAGCAACCCGATCCATGGCTCCCGCCTCCCATCGCGTGGGTGCGCAATGAGCAGCGACCTGTTCTCTCCGCGCGGAAACGTGGGCCGTCACCCGATCCCCGAGGTTGTTCTTCGCACCCGGCGCTCCGTTATGGAAGCCGCCAATCAGATGCAGGCACAGCGGGTGCGCAGGCGCCGGCACGCCGGCATCGCCCTGCTGGCCATGGGCGCTCTGGTTGTGCTCTTCACGCCCGCCCTGTGGAGCGTGGCCAACGACCTCACCACTGGCGAGCACTTTTTCGATATGCCGGTGATGGTGTTGACACTCTCCCTGGTCCTGCTCTCCGCGATGTTCGCTATCCTGCTTATGACCTGGAGAGGCAGGATAAGCGCCGCCCGCGACGAGTAAACGAGGCCACCGATCGGCATTTCCCGGCATGAATATCAACAAGCCACAACGCGATCCCTCTCAGCCCAGCGGGTTCTCCGGAGAACTGCGGCTGATCCCTCTCTGGTCCGTCGCGGGAGCTGTCGTCGCGTTCACGCTCATGGAATACGTGATGTGGGTGGTCGTCCCCGCCCATCGGCATCACCCTCCCAATCTGCCCTTCGGGTTTCGCCTCTACTTCAACATCAGCATCGGCGCCCTCGCCGCCCTCTACGTGCTGATGGTGGGTTATATCAGCCGCGACTCACCCCGTCGCGGCATGAGCACCCCACTCTGGATGGCGGTTTGCGTCATCATCCCCAGCGGCATTGGCGCTGTCCTTTATTTCCTGCTGCGCGCCCCCGTGCTGTCGCGCTGTCCGGCATGCGGTGCGCGCATCGAAAGCGATTACCACTTCTGCCCCCAGTGTGCGTATCAGGTCGCACCCTGTTGCGGCAATTGCCATCGCACCGCGCGCGTCACAGACCTCTACTGCGTCTACTGCGGCCATCACCTCGCCGCCGACCATCCCCCGGCGCGACTGCACGCATTTGCCGAGTAGGGTAACGATTTCTCCGTTGCTGACCGCGGGTTGAGCGCTTCCTATATTCTTGACTTGCGCGCTCGCGCCCTATGTCCATCACTGCCCTCATCGTCGACGATGAAGAACTGGCGCGCGAAGAGCTGAAGTATCTCCTCGACACCACCGGGAGCGTCGACGTTCTCGCCGAGGGAAAGAACGGCGTCGAAGCAGTCGAACTCATCCGCACCCACCACCCCGACCTGGTCTTCCTCGACGTGCAGATGCCCGGCCTCGATGGCTTTGCCGTGCTCAAAAAGCTGCTCGACCTCGGAGAGCGAGAGCGTCTGCCCCAGATCATCTTTGCTACGGCTTTCGATCAGTACGCCGTTCGCGCCTTCGACGTCAATGCCATCGACTACCTCCTCAAGCCGTTTGATCGCGACCGCGTACTCCAGGCGGTCGAGCGTGCCCGTCTACGCCTGCAGGAGGCTGGGCAGGGCGGCGAACCGAAGTCCATCCCCTCCGGCCTGCGCGTGGATACGCTGCTCAAACTCATCGAGCAGCACCAGTCGGCCAAACCCCACAGCGGCAAAATCGTGCTCCAGGCCGCCAGCCGTCTTCTCCTCATCGATCAGAAAGACATCTGCTTCGCTTCGATCGACGATGGGGTCATCTCCGTCGTAACCCCCACCCTCGAAGGCCAGTCCAAATGCCGCACCCTTGAGGAGTTGTTCGATCTGCTCGACCCATCCGTCTTCTGGCGCGCCCACCGCTCCTACCTGGTCAACATCAATCACATCCGCGAAGTCGTTCCCTGGTTCAAGAGCAGCTATCAACTCCGCATGGCCGACAAAAAGCAGACCGAAATCCCGGTGAGCCGCGCACAGACCCGCCGTCTAAGGGAGTTGTTCAATCTCTAACCTCGCCCCCTTCGGCGCCATGTTGCTGGCTCTTGCCGCAAAGCCAATCTGCTCCCTCCCTCCCGAAAAACTCGCCGAGGCCATCACTCTCAGCCACTGGCGTACCGCTCTCTATTTCGGAGGAACAGCATGGCTGATTGTCGCGCTCGCGATTCTGGTGCGCCTCCGTGCCGGCTCCGCAATTGCGAAAATCGCGGCGCGAGTTTCCCCGCGCACATGGGCACAGGGCCTCATCGCCGCGCCACTCTGGCTCCTGATTCTCAGTGCCCTCGAATTACCAGTCGCGCTGGTCGGCCATCACGTCAGTCTGCTTTACGGCCTCTCCATAGAGAATTGGTTGGCGTGGTGGATCGACTGGCTAAAATCCACCGGCCTCACGCTGCTGCTCGGCGTTCTCGTGCTGACCGTTCTCTACGCACTCATGCGGCATTCTCCCCGCCGCTGGTGGCTCTGGTTTTGGATCTTCACCGTACCAGTCGCGGTCCTGCTGACCTTCGCCGCGCCCCTCATCATCGACCCCCTCTTCAACCACTTCACCCCGTTGGCCGCCACGAATCCCGCACTCGTCGATCGGCTTGAGAGCGTTGCCGCGCGCGGTGGCCTGAACATCCCTCCCAACCGTATTTTCTTAATGGACGCGAGCCGCAAAGTCACCGGCGCAAACGCCTATGTCACCGGCCTCGGAGCCTCAAAACGCATCGTGGTTTGGGATACCACCCTCCACATTGAATCCCCCAACGAAATTCTCTTCACGTACGGCCATGAGCAAGGCCACTACGTCCTGCACCACATCCCGGAGGGCCTCGCCTTCTCCGCCGCTGTTTTTCTCTTCTTCTACTGGATCGCCTTTCACCTCATGCAGCTCCTCGTCCGCGCACGCAGTCAATCCTGGGGAATCGACTCCGTCGCCGGCTGGTCTTCCCTCGGGCTTCTCCTCCTGCTCGCGGCGGTCCTCAACTTTCTGGCCGAGCCCGTCGCAAATTCCTTCAGCCGCCGGATCGAGCATCAAGCCGACATCTACGGCCAAGAAGTCATTCACGGCCTCGTCCCCGACCCCGAGGCCGCGACCGTCAGCTCGTTCTGCAGCGACGCCGTCGTCTGGCTCGACGATCCCTATCCCAACCCCTTCGTCGAATTCTGGACCTACAACCATCCCTCGACCGAAGAGCGCGCCCAGTTCGCCCAGCACTACGATCCATGGCAGCCAGGCCATCAACCAAAATATCTCGCAAAGTAGTCCGGACGAATCCGGCGGTGTCAACTCACTCAGTCCGCGAACCCGCCATCTAATCCTCACTGACTACTGACTACTGACTACTGACTACTGACTACTGACTACTGACTACTGACTACTGACTACTGACTACTGACTACTGACTACCGGCTACTGGCTACCGACTACCGGCTACCGGCTACTGACTACTGACTACTGGCTACTGGCTACTGGCGACCGGCGACCGGCAACTGGCAACTGGCAACTGGCGACCGGCGACTGGCGACCGCCTACTGGCTACTGACTACCGGCGACTGGCGACAGGCGACAGGCGACCGGCAACTGGCGACTGGCAACTGGCGACTGGCAACTGGCAACTGGCTACCGGCGACCGGCGACCGCCTACCGGCTACTGACTCCCGCCTACTGGCTACCGGCTACTGGCTACTGGCGACTGGCTACCGGCTACCGGCTGCAGTCGCTACGCCCCCCCATTCGCCACAGCCACCCGGTTGATGATCCGTTGGATAAAAACAACCTTGAAGTTAATATGGCTCGCCAGGTCCGGAACAAACTCCGTCACAAAGTTGCCGATCGGCGCGCTGGCCCAGCCGCTGGCTATGCGCTCGGCTCCCGGTCCCCACCCCACCCGCTGATAAGGCACATAAGTCACGTCGACTCCCTCGTCGATAATCGAGCCAACGATCGTCGAATAGTTCACCATCCCGTTGCCCGTATCGCTCGTTGTCCAGAATGGCTGATAAGTGCAATGAAGAATCCGCCGCACCAGCGACGCATTCGGCATCCGGTGATAATGCGGGTCCTGGTGATCGATCGACGGGATCAGAAACGTTCCCACAAATTCACCCGTCATGTCCTCTGTGAGCGTCACCCCGCTCACTTTCGCCCACCCCATCACGCCAGGCCCGTAAGGCGAATGCGAATCCGTTGCCACCGACAGCACCGAAGTACCGCCGATCGTGAGCAGGTTGAATGGGTCGATCACGCCTTTAAACGCAATTCGACCCAGTTCACGCGGCGAATAAATGTGAATGGCGTTTTGTCTGAGATAACTGCCAAAGATGTCCCGCTCCGGCTCGCAGCAACTCCGCAACGGACCCGCCTCCGTGCATGCGTGCGCTTTGCAATATTGTGGGACAGGTACATACGTTGGCTGCAGCCCCGGCACGCTCAGCCCCGGCACCGCCCTCGCCGCGGGAGGAAACGTCTCCTGTCCGGCGGCTGGTTCCCCCGGCGGTAAAAACACAGAATCGACGGCTCCATCCGCGATCGTGGCATCGGCGACCAGCTGATCGTGTGGCGCGGGCGCATCGGGCAGCTTCTCCTGGGCATGCCCAACAGTCGTCCACCCCCAGGCCAGAAGGAAGCAGCAACTCCATCCGAGAGCCACCAGACCAGGTCTCCCACCCCTTGATCTCCGGCGAATCCGTTGTCCAGGGAATCCTCGCAACTGTCCTGACAGCATTCGCTCTGGTTTTACCTCCGGAGCGCGGCTCACGGAAACCCAACTCCAGCGTCCGCCGCTATCCCTCAGAGGTTACAGACGAAACTCACTACGTTCCACACGAATTTGTCCGTCTTAATGTCGGTGCAGGGCGTTGACCACATCCGGCCAGAATTCCAGAAAGAGATTGTTCCCCGCCGACCCCGCGATCGACGTGCCCCACGTCTGCATCACCACATGAGTATTCGCGCTTTTCTGGGGGTAATAGGCCGCTGTGAGCGCCGAAGCCGTCAGGTGCCCAATGATATTCGAGAAGTTGAACCCGTGGCTGCCGCTGTCTCTCTGCGTCACAAAGGCGCGTTCCGCAGCCCAGCCTGCTCGGCCCCCATATCCGCCCGATGCCTTGCGGAAGTACCGCGGGTCTTCGCGATACACAACCGGGTAAAAGCTGCTGCAGAAGAACCGCATCGTGGCCTGCCGCAAAAATGCCGCACCCAGCCGGTCCCCGAATGCCTCGCTGTCGCTGCCATAATCTGGCGTGTCCGTCAGCTGACCGTATCCCGCCGAAAGGAGGGCCGGAAATACCGTTGAAATGCGCGCTTCTTCGTGCAGCCAGAACATCAGCTTGTCCCCAGGATAAAGCGCCGGAATCCGCTCCCCGGGATCGACATACTGCGACCATTTCCGCGTCTCATACGGAGCATGCTTCATCGGGCTCGCCGCCTGCGGATCGGCCTGGGCCGGCGGGTTCTGATTTTGTAAACTCTCCTCCAGGGAGCCCGATGCCAGGCCCAAATCATCGCTTCCAGGGCCACCCGCCGGACTCTCCAGGCCGTATGGCTCTGGCGCATCCGGCAGGACCTTCGACGTCTGCGAGCGGGCCGCTGCTGCAGAAAAGAGGAGTACCGGGATCAAAAGATAACCACAAAAACCTGGCAGAAATTTCTTCAGAAGTCCCCCGTCATCTCATCAGCTTGGAAGAGAATTCCGCAATTTGGGATGCATCCGGATTCATGCATCGGGCTCGTTTCCGAACATGCGCCGTGTCCTGGAGGGATGAGTTGACCGCCGCATCCTATCCCGCAATACTGAATGCACCAGCAAGGCCGGAGGCGAACGTATGACAGAGCCAGCCACAGGTCCATTCGAAAACTTCGGACGCAAAATCGATAACCATTTCGGCGGATGCAGCGACCGCGTGGAAGACGATGTGAAGAAAGTCATCACTTACCTCAACGATCGCGTAGTCCCGGAAGTACGCCAGCACTCCTCGAAGGCGCTGCGCATAGCAGCCGATCAGCTCGCGCGCCTCGCCGATCACCTCGAACGCAGGCAAAGAGCCTGATTCCGCCAATGCGCGGAACCCTCCCCTCCTCTGCCCAACTATCTGCCGTCACTCGCCCCTCGCGTCTCGGCCGGTATCTCAGTGCCGCTTTGTTCCTCGCGCTCGGGTGCTCCCATAAACAGCCGGTGGCTTACACTCCTCCTCCACCCGCGCCAACCGAGGCCGCCCCCGCTCCTGAGCCACCCGCTCCTGCGCCATCCGCGCCCGCGCCGGTTCCTTCCCTTACTGCGGACGAGCAGTTCGTCGATACCCACACACCCATCTACACCGAGAGCGGCGTCGCCAGCTGGTATGGGCCTCCCTACCACAATCGCATCGGCGCGAATGGCGCGGTCTTTGACGAGAATGGCATCTCCGCCGCACACCGCACCCTGCCCATGGGATCCCTTATTCGCGTAACCAACGAAAAGACCGGCCAGTCCGCCGTCATGCGCGTCACCGATCGCGGCCCGTTTGTCGCAGGCCGCATTCTCGACCTCTCCATCGGCGCCGCCAAAGCCGTCGGTGTGTGGCGCGCCGGCACCGGCGAGATCCGCATTGACGTCTTCAGCACACCCAGGCCGATCGACGAGGGTGGCCGCTGGTGCGTCCAGATCGGCGCATTCCTGCATCAGGGATCCGCCTTGCGCCTGCAATCCGATCTGGAGCGCGAATACCGGACCGCCAACGTCATCGAGTTTCAGGGCCCCACCGGCTATTGGGTCCGCATCCGCCCCGCGAACGACGACCGCACGGCTGCGGTTGCCATCGCTCAAAGTCTCCAGCCCGCAGAAGGCCAGGCCTGGCTCGTACGACTGGACTGAGAACAACGCACCGGTTACAGAATTCGCACGCGCATTCTCCTCCGCCGTGCCCTGTACCCTGTGCCCTGTACCCTGTACCCTGATTACCTATGCTTGACCTGGGTTTCGTACGCACGAATCTGGAATTAGTAGAGAAAAAACTCCGCGACCGCGGCCAGGATCCCGCCGCCCTCCTCGGAGATTTTAGCGAGCTCGATCACCGCCGCCGGGAACGCATCACCGAAGCCGAGCAACTGAAAGCGCAGCGCAATAAACTCACCGAAGAAGTCGCGCGGCTGAAGAAGTCCGGCCAGGATGCCGGCGCTGTGATGGAAGAAACTCGCGCCCTGAAAGCCCGCATGGACGAGCTCGAAGCCGCCGCCAACGAGTCGGAAGAACAGCTGCGCGCCATCCTCACCCGCATTCCCAACCTCACCCGCGACGAAGTCCCCGTCGGCCCCGACGAGCGCAGCAACGTCGAAGTCAAAAAGTGGGGAACCATCCCTACCCTCAGCTTCCAGCCCAAACCCCACTGGGAGCTCGGCGTGCAGCTCGGCATTCTCGACCTCGAACGCGCGGCGAAGATCTCCGGCGCCCGCTTCGCCGTCTACTGGGGCGATGGAGCAAAGCTCGAACGCGCCCTTATCGCCTTCATGCTTGATGTCCACACCCGCGAGCACGGCTACACCGAAGTCCTTCCGCCCTTCATGGTCAACAGCAAATCGCTCTTCGGCACAGGTCAGCTCCCCAAATTTGCCGAAGACCTCTTTCGCTGCAACGACGCCGAGGGTTTCACCCCGGGACAGTATCGTGACAACGACCACTGGCTCATCCCTACCGCCGAAGTCCCCGTCACCAACCTCTATCGCGACGAGACCCTGGACGACGCGAAGCTTCCCATCTCGCTCGCCGCCTACACCCCCTGCTTTCGTTCTGAAGCCGGCTCCTATGGCAAAGATGTTCGCGGCATCATTCGTCAGCACCAGTTTCAGAAAGTCGAGCTGGTCAAATTCTCCCGCCCCGAAGACAGCGACGCCGAGCACGAAAAGCTCACGCGCCATGCGGAAACCATCCTCGAGCGCCTCGGCCTGCCCTACCGCCGCATGCTCCTCTGTACCGGCGACACCGGCTTCAGCTCCGCCAAAACCTTTGACCTCGAAGTCTGGCTTCCAGGCCAGAACCTCTACCGCGAGATTTCTTCCTGCTCCAACTTCGAAGGCTTCCAGGCGCGCCGCGCCAACATCCGCTTCAAGCCGAAAGGCCAGAATAAAGCCGCCTTCGTCCACACCCTCAATGGCAGCGGCCTCGCCGTAGGCCGCACCTGGCTCGCTATCCTCGAAAATTATCAGCAGGCTGACGGAACCGTCCGCATCCCCGAAGCGCTGGTACCCTATATGGGCGGGCAGCGGATCATCGAGCCGCGCACGGGAGCTTAGGCCTTGAGCATTGGGCGCACATTAAACAGCTATCTCTGGTGGACGCACGAGCGGGGCAACGTCCACTACGACGTCATGGTCACGCTGATCCTCGCCTTCATCTTCCTCACCCCGCGATTCTTCGATTACGGCGACCGCCCCAAGCCCGACTGGCCGGCGAATGAAATTCGCGCCTCGGTCAACCCCGCCGGCGGCATGACTTACGAGGTTCCCATCGAATTGATTGAGGGCTTAAATCAGGCGCAGAACGTCCAACCCACCGACCAGCAACTCGCCGACGCCATTGCCCCCACTTCCGGCCCCATCGTCGTCGATCGCAAACAAGCAGTAAAGGAAATTGGCGGAAGCGTGGTCGCCTGGCGTGTTTGGGCCCACCGCTAAACGCGCCGTCTGCTTAGCGTCATGATGCGTCCCAACCCCCGCATCGCGAAACTTCGAGGCTCCGCATTTGCATCTTAATTTCGCAGGCCGGGTTAGCGAGATCAGGATGACCCAGCTCGAATAGAGAAGTATCCGCAAAATCCATGAAAATCATGAAAGCTCTGAGTGCCCTGCTGATTCTCCTCGCCGTTCATACAGTCATTGCCCAGGAAGCCAGCCTGCAGAAGATTTTGAGCCAGATGGACGCCTCCTCCGCGAAATTTCAGGAACGTCCAGGCCGACATCGTCGACGACAACTACACCGCCGTCGTCCAGGATCACCAGACTGAAAAGGGCGCCATCGCCTTCCGCCGCGTCGGCGCTTCAACCGAGATGGCCATGATCCTCGACAAAGGCCAGCAGGGCGAAAGAGACATCCTCTATAAGAATGGCGAACTCGATTTCTACCAGCCCGCCGCGAAGCAGGAAACCATCGTCTCCGCCGGCGCCAATCGCGCACAATACGACAGCCTCCTCGCCACCGGCTTCGGCGCCAGCGGCAAAGACCTCGCCGCCTCCTGGGACATCACTCCTCAGGGCATGGAAACCATCGATGGCGTGCAAACCGCTAAGCTGGACCTCGTCTCAAAGCAGGCCAACGTCCGCAACAACTTTAGTCACATAACCATCTGGGTCGATCCCACCCGCGACATCTCGCTCAAGGTGGTCATGCTCCAGCCCTCCGGCGATTCGCGCACCGCGACTTACTCCAACATCCGCTACAACGCCCACCTGCCCGCCAGCCTGTTTACTCTGAAAGTGGCCGCCGGAACCCAGGTCCAGCATCGCTAGCCGCCCTGCGTGACCGGTCGCTACGAGCCGGTGGTCGAATGCAGAATGCTGAACTTCGTCGTGCCGTTGGCCTCCCCTTCAACCGTCACCATGATGCTGGTCTTCTTGTCCGCATCTGTTTCGGTCAGCACCGCGCTCTTCTCACTCTGGAACACCGACGCGCCCCCGCCCAGTTTCCCCTTGTAGAAATCCACCACCTTGTCCAGAGAGTCGCTCGTCGTATACGCCGCAGTGACCGCATTCCCGCCAGGCGTGCTCACGCGCACCGCACCCTTTTGCTGCGTTGCTCCAGGATAGATATCGACCCCCAGGTCTGAAGCGCTGACCTTGGCGTCGCTTCCGGCCGTCATCGTGCCCGAAGGCGTGCTCACCGACACCGAGCCACCATTTCCGAGAGCGCTTACGTGCACCCCTTTCGAGACGCGCCAGATCCCGAAGATCACTCCGCACACCGACAGAATGCCCAATCCAACGAAGACAGCCACAATGATCAGGACGATCTTGAGCGCGCTGCTTCCCCCGCCGGTTGGAGACGGCTGCGAGGTCGCGACTCCGCCCTGACCATACGCGGCCCCTGGCGTATAACCAGGCGCCGGCGCCCCCGTAGTTCCCGTCGGAGCGCCACACTTCGTACAGAATTGCGAGCCGCCGGTGTTCGGTGTCCCGCATTGCGTGCAAAAACTTGCCATGAGCCTCTCTCTTTCTCACTCTCCATGCTGAAATGCCCTGAAAGCGGACCGCCCTGCCGGATCGCCTCGACGAAGGGGCAGTTCCCTCCGCAAAGTGCGTGACCGGCGCGCCGCCACGCCAAACCGGACAGCGCGCGGCCCTGTATCTCTTGCTAAATATTCGGATTTCCGGCGATGCTCTTCGCAATTCCCGCCGCTATCGGCACTTCGAAACGCTTGCCCTGGTAGGCCATCAGCATCAGCACGATCCAGGCGACCAGTGTCACCAGGCTTACCAGCATCGAAATCAGCGACCAGATCGAGAAGAACCCCAGACTGTACGTTCCGAAAATCCCGAACGACAGAATGATCCGCAGCAGCGTCAGCGCCCCGAACACCACAATCGACTGCGCCGCATGGAAGCGCACGAAGGGCCGCTTGTCGCTGATCAGGAAAATGATTCCGGTCAGCCAGCCAAGTACGTAGCACAGCAGTCCTGCCACGTTCTCTGTCAGGCCGTAGTTGCCCTGCGCAACCACCGGACTTACCACCGGGCCGGGTCCCGTACTCACCGCCACAGGTCCGGTCGGCGCTCCGCAACTGGGGCAGAAGGCTACGCCGTCCGCCACCGACGTTCCACATTTGCCACAAAATGCCATTTCTCACCCATCCTTTTCTTTTTTGTGGGGACTGCAAGACACCTTGGAAAACTGCGGGGAGTAGCCGCCCGGGACAACCCGAACTGCACATCAGGCTTTTCGGCTGGTGACACTATACAGTCAGTTTGTCGCGGCTCGCCATCTTTTTGTCGCGGCTGCGGCCTCCATCGGCTAAAAGCCCCAACGGCACCACAGCACTACTCCTCGTCGTCCCCGATCGGCATGCCGGGTGGCGCGGGTATCGGCTTCGCCGGAACGAACTTCGCAGGGTCGTGCAGAAACTCATCGATGCGCGCCGTCTCCATCGCGCGGAACGCGCTCCCCTCGTCATTCGAAGATTGATTCGCCGCCAGCTTTCCGCGCAGCGTCGTCAGCGCTGCCCGCACCGTCGCCCGCGTCTGCGCCGACGAACCAGGATTCGCAGCCAGCCCTAGCAGTGCCTCCAGAATGCGATCCTCGACCGCCCGCTTCACCTCAACTGCCAGCCCCGCTGCAGTCCCCGCCGCCCTTCCCGTGGACCCCAGCGTAGCCTCAATCACCTCCGCCAAAGAAGGCTCAGCGCTGTCCCGCGCGTGATACTCCACCAGCCGGTTCGCCCGCTCTGGATTAAACACCAGCGCCAGCGTCAAATCCGCCGCCGACTGCGCCGCTGCGATCGGATCGAACGTCAGCCCGGTATTCGCGGGGAAACTTTCCTGCGTCCGCGGAAGGCCCGGCGGACGCGGCGGCATCACCCGCAGCAGCGATTCCGGCAGCGTTAGCGTGTCGGGCGATAGCGTCTTCAGCACCGCAGCCAGTGCCGCCCGCTGCTCCGCCGGCGCGACAATCTGCGGCAGCATCTGTCCGTCGCCTCGCACGTTGTAGCGGTAATCCAGCCCGCCAATCTCCTTCGCAGCCGCCTCCGTCTGATACCGATGAAACAAATACAGCGGGACCAGCGTGTCCTCCATCTGCGCCAGCGGCATGCCCTCGCGTATCGCATCTTCCCCAAAGCGTGCCAGCGCCGCCGCCCGCACCGTGAGCACGCGATCCAGCTCCGCAGCCGGGTCAGGTCCGTTGTCCCAGAGGTGCGCGTGCGGATGGGCCGATCCCAGGGGGCGCGCGTCTTCGTCCGTAATGTAAATCAGCCCCGTCTTCTCCGAGTCACGCAGAATCTTATCCAGCCCCGCCGCGTCTTCAAACGGCTGCCCATTGCGATCAAACTCCCGATACCCGTAATCGATCGCCACCTTATCCCAAATCCCAATCCCCGCCGGATACGCGTGCGCCAAATCCGGTACCACATCCGCTCCCACCGTCACCCACGGGTGCGGATAATCCATCACCGAAACCGTCTGCTCAGGTTTGTGCGGAAAACTGCTGGCGGCAAAGTTGTGCGCCAGGCCCAGCGTATGTCCCGTCTCATGCGCCGCCAGCTGCCGGATCCGCTGCAGCACCATCTGCAACGCCGCATCGTTCGCCTCTTCGGCCGCCGGCTTGCCTCGGCCATAAGGCGCCAACAGCGCTTCGGCAATCAGATAATCCTGCCGCCCGCGCAGGCTGCCCAAAGTCACATTCCCTTTGATAATCTCGCCCGTCCGCGGATCGGCGATCGCCGCCCCATAGCTCCAACCCCGTGTGTAGCGATGCACCCACTCGATCATGTTGTAGCGAACGTCCATCGGATCGGCATCCGCGGGCAGCAGATCCACGCGGAACGTCCCTTTCGCCCAGCCCGCCTCCTGAAAAGCGTCATCCCACCAGCGCGCGCCCTCTACCAGCGCCTCGCGAATCGGCGGCGGCGCTCCGCGATCGACGTAGTACTGGATCGGCGCAACCGCCTCGCACGCCTGCGTGCAGCCGGGATCCTTCTTAATCAGCCGGTGCCGGATAATGAACTGCTGATCGAGCGGCTCGCCCAGTGCCGTGTCGTAGTCGCGATACCGCATGGGAAAATACCCTGCGCGCGGCGAGAATCGCCGCGGCGTGAACCCCCCCGGCGGCGCTTCCAGAAAAGACTGGTGCTCATGCACCGTCATCGCCCTCGGATCGGGCGTCACGTCCATCACGAATTTGCCCTTCGGCGCCGGCGTCTCTTCCCGCGGCACAAAGGTCAGCTCCGCCTCCACCTCCGTGTTCTTCGGAAAAGCCCGCGTGCGCTCCAGCCCAATCGTCGAACGCGCGGCATCCACCCGGTAGTTGCCCTGACCCGTCCCCGCCAGCGCTTCGGCCACATGATGCACATCGCTCAGGAAGAACTGTGTTGCATCCACCAGCACCGTTCCGTCCGCGCCCTCCGCGTCCACGGTGAAGCCAGCCAGAACCGAGACCGGGAACGACTCTGCAACTGCCAGCTGCGCAGCCGGGTCCTCTGAGCTGGTCAGGAACTCCGAATTAGACTCAACCAGTAAAACCTTCGGCCCGGTACGCTCGAAGTGGACCAGCTGTCCCGCCGAGACCTGCCCACGATCGAGGCCCACATCGTTCGAACCCATCCCGTAGGGCAGTGAATGCGCGTAGATCAAATCCGCCGACCGCGTGTGTTCCGCATTTCCCGTCAGCGGAATCTCAAGGTACAGTTTGCCCGCCTTCGCATCCCAGTCCAGCGGCAGCAACCCGCCAAAATGCCGCATCGCGGCGGTGCGCTCTGCGAGCGGCTTCGGCGATTCCGCGGATGCGCTCCCTGCCTGGCCACTTATAGCTGGCGACGGACCTATAGCACGGGCGCTGAAGGCCGAAGTGGCCACAAACACAAGCAGAGTGAGGGCAGGGAAGCGCGGTAGCAGTCGAGCCATGTGTTTTTGTAGCACGTTGCCCGGGCAGCCAGCACTGTCTGGGAGATCGCCGGCAGCTTACGCCAGTTCGAGAGAATTAACATTTCCGATGTTCCTGGCAGATGACCGCGTCTGATATGGTCGTTCCCACAAGCGCCCCCTTCCCCAAATTCCCGCGCCAGATACCACCTCAGCCATGCCCTGCAATGCCGACGAATTATGTCGTACTCCGCTTCTCGAACTTCTCGACCAAGATGAGGCGTCTCCTCGTGACGAAAGCGAATCGGAGGCCGGATGCAACGAACCGTGAAAGCGCCGGCCAAACGCGCCGCGCGCAATCCGAAACCGCGGGCGAGACAATCGACTACGACGGTTCTTGCGTCGATCGGCGACCGCGGAGTCCTGAACTCCCGGCTGCCCGCGGATTTGTCCGAAGTCTGGATCGACCGTGATCTGAGCTGGCTGGATTTCAATGAGCGTGTCCTGGCCGAAGCCCTGGATGACCGCACACCGCTGCTGGAACGGGCGAAGTTCCTCGCGATCTTCACATCGAATCTCGACGAGTTCTTCATGAAACGGCTCGCCGTGGTTCGAGAGGGGCAATCGGAAGAACAGCACGCGCTGCTTCTGCAGATTCGAGAGAAACTGGTGCCCATGCTGCGCAGTCAGGCAATCTGCTACCGGGAGTCGCTGATTCCCAGGCTGGCGGAGAAAGGCCTCCTGCTCCGGCGCTGGGACGACCTGACCGAAGCCCAGCGGAAAGAGGCCAGTGCGTATTTCGACAATCATGTTTCAGCGGCGCTGACGCCCCTGGTCATCGACCCCGAGCATCCCTTTCCATTTCTCTCGAACCTCTCAACGTCGCTGACATTTCGTCTGCATGACCCGGAGAGCGGCGAGCAGAGAGTGGCGCGGCTGAAGATTCCCACCGGATTGAAGCAGTGGGTCTCGCTAACCGAGGAAGTGCCGCACGGACAGCGTCTGCTGGTCCCGTTGCAGGAAGTCATCCGCGGAAACATCGGGACGTTGTACGGCGGCATGACCATCTCCGGCATGACGCTGGTGCGGATCACCAGAGATGCCGACGTGGAGCTGGAGGAGGATTCGGCCGCGGAGATACGCGTGCTGGTGGAGGAGCAAGTCCGCCAACGCCGCTACGAGCCTGTAGTGCGGCTGGAGTTCGGGCCCGGATCGGACGCGGCCATCCGCGAGATGCTACGAGTGCGGTTTCAACTTGCGCCCGCGGACGTTTACGAACTCGATGACGAAATCGATTACCTGTCGCTGTTCGAATTAGCTGGACTCCAGGTGCCGGAGTTACGCGACGAGCCCTGGACTCCGCTTGCACCCACTTCGCTGGGAGAAGGGACGATTTTCTCGGCCATCCGGGCCGGCGACATTCTCGTCCATCACCCCTACGAGAGCTTCGACGCCACCGTCGAGCACTTCGTCAGCGCGGCGGCGGACGATCCCGATACGGTGTCCATCAAGATGACGGCCTACCGGGTCGGCGATGACACGCCATTTGTAAAATCGCTGATTCGCGCCGCCGAACATGGAAAGCAGGTCGCGTGCGTGATGGAAATCAAGGCGCGCTTCGACGAAGAACGCAACCTGCACTGGGCCGCGGAGCTGGAACGAGTCGGCGCCCACGTCACCTTCGGAGTAGCGGGATTGAAGACCCACGCCAAGACCGCGCTTGTAGTCCGCAAGGAAGGTGGCGGACTCCAGTGCTATGTCCACATAGGAACCGGCAACTATCACGTGAAAACAGCGCGCCTGTATGCGGACTTCGGACTACTGACCTGCGACCCTCGGCTCACGCGCGATGTTGTGAACCTCTTCCACTACCTCACCGGCTACGCGCACGCCCCGGCTTGCACTTCGTTGTTAGTTGCGCCGTCCACAATGCGCCCGCGCATGCTGTCGCTGATCGAGCGGGAGATCGCGAATAGAAAATCGGGCAAGCCGGCCAGGATCGTGGCCAAAATGAATCAGCTTGAAGATCCGGAGATGATTCAGGCCCTGTGCGCTGCTTCGCGAGCTGGCGTACCGATCGATCTGATCATTCGCGGGTTCTGCTGCCTGCGTCCGGGAATTCCCGGCCGAACGGAAAACATTCGAGTACGCTCGATTATCGGACGATTCCTCGAGCACTCCCGCATCTTCTACTTTGCCAATGGAAGTGAAGATCCGATGGCCGGCGAATTTTTCATCGGATCGGCCGATTGGATGCATCGCAACCTGTCCAATCGCGTCGAGGTTGTGACCCCGGTATTTGCCGCCTCGGCAAAGCAGAAGTTGTGGGAGGCGGTGGACGTTTTTCTGCGCGATACGCGGCAGGCGTGGACGCTCGACGCGACGGGCCGCTATTCACGGCTCCATCCCGAAGTTGATACCGATGGACCGGAGACGTTGGGCAGCCATCGGACCCTGATGCGCCTGGCGCGGGAGCGGTGGGGGGATTAGAACCTGTCTCAGGCAGGACCACCGGACGAAAGCCTTTGCTATTCTTGGAACACGAACGGTCTCTGTTGAATGGAATCTTTACTCGCGCTGACAGGCACGGCCGTTGTGCTGTTTGCTTCGACCAACATCGACGACATTTTTGTCCTGGTTGGTTTTTTCGCCGATCCCAAATCGCATCCGCGTGACATTGTTGTCGGCCAATACGCCGGAATCATGGCTCTGTTTGGCGTCAGCCTGGTAGCATCCCTCCTCTCTCTGAAAATCCCTCGCGCTTACGTCGGCCTGTTGGGAGTGCTCCCGATTTTGATTGGCGGGAAAAAACTGTTCGATCTGTACCGCGGGCGCGACAGAACTCAGAGTTTAGCGCGCCACACCGATTCACCAGCGCGCGGGCGTGCGACGGCCGTGGCCATGGTGACAATGGCCAATGGCGGCGACAACATCGTGATTTACACCCCGCTGTTTGCTCTTCGCTCGGCCTACGAGATCGCTGTAATTGCCCTGGTCTTCCTTGCCATGATTGCGCTGTGGTGCTTCCTCGCACAGGGCATGGTGAACCATCCGAAACTGGGTGCTCCGATTCGCCGCTATGGCAAAGTCCTTAGTCCAATCGTATTAATCGCACTGGGCTCGCTGATTCTCTATCAGGCGGGCAGCCTCGGGCTGTTCCGCCACTGAGATGCGGAACAAGTGCTGCGGGCTTTTGCTGGGTTTGTTAGGGAGCCCTCTACTTATAAAGTCTCGCTACACAGCTATCAGATAATGTCTGACAGGATATTGACCACGAGCCCGAAGATCGCCGCAACAAAGAAGAATGAAAATATCGCGTGCAGCAGCGTCACTCGACGAATCTTTACCCCCGTAATCGTCACATCCGAGGTTCGATTACACATCGCTATTGTGAAGGAGTAGTCCATGAAATCCCAGTAGTCCGGTGCCTTTCTCTCGGGATAAGCCATTCCCCCGTCATGCTGCGCCTCGTCTTTGTGGGTTGCGTCGCTGTAGTACATGTTCGAATAATGCAGCCCGAAGCTGATGTGGGCCACAAGCCACGCGAGCGCGATCGCCAGCAGCGCCGCGCCATAGTGGAGAATACGGCGCGACTGAGAACTGCTGTCCGGGTGCGAGAGGATCGGGATCGCCGCGATACCAACGATCGTGAGCACAATCAGGAAGAACAAGTGAAAATGCCGCCACCGTGAGCGGGATAATTCGGCGCAATCCTCCCCCGCTGCGACGTTCATGAGGACGATGAACAATCCCACCCAGGTAATCGCGGCAAGGTCGAAGCATACGATGAGCCGCATTTCGCCGAGGGCCTTTGTTGTCACAAAACCGATAACCGCTACAAGGACCGCCATCGACGGTCTTCCTTGATCTCTCAGCACCCAGGGGATCTTCGAGCCGGCTGGTCGCAAGGAAGATTGGTCCATGATCAAGCATGGTAGTTCAGCCGTGCTGGCACTTCGTTAATTCTCTGAGCAAACCGCGAGAGTCGAAGCCTGGGCGTCTCGGTAATGCTTTTGTTGCTTTGCGCCCTTATGGCCCACCAATCCAGGGCCGCGCCCTTCACAGGGCCGGCATCGCACTGGAGCCAGAGCCTAACAAGCGCATCCTCCCGTCTGCTACTCTTCTGGGTGGTACGCTCAGAACTCGTGCGGCAACGGCATTCCTACCAGCGATAAATGGTCAGGTTGTCCAGATAGGCGGTAGCCGAGCCACCAGAGCCGAGGCCATCGATTTCGAAGTTCGTCAACAGGACCGGGCCCCAGCCAAGTGCGAAGGCCGATGACACCGTTGCGTTAATAGGCTCTTCAAGACCGTCGAGATAGACCGCGTTATAGGTAACCTGGCCGGAGCTATTGCGGGAATAACTGATCTGCACGTGGTGCCAGGTGTTAATGCTCCAGCCGCGGGGATTGCAGTAGGCGCCGGAGCGCACCCAGACGTTCGACAGGCTTCGTGGGAGTGCCGTTATTTGCGGTGTAATCCCAGGTGCTGGAATAGCCGTCGCACTGGAAGCCAAAGATGACCGTCTGGCCATTGGCCATGGTCTGATTGAGATCCATTTCGATGTTGGCGATGTTCGACGAGGAGCTGGTGAGGTACACATATCCGTCGTAAAGGAAGTTGGTGGAGGTTGTGTCGTCTCCGAAGGAGGCACTGTAGCGCTCATCGCCGGCGTTGGAGTAATTGCTGACGAACTGACGCGTGCCGCCTGCCAGGGAGGGGGAGCCGACGATCTGCGTCGATCCGTTTGAGCTTCCGGCTCCCCCTGAGTCGTTGGTGGCAGACCAGTTACTGAGGGTCTGGATGTTGCTCACGCTAACCGCTCCGCTGGGAATCGTAAGGGCCGAAGTCACCGGGATGGCCCCAACCGTGATGGGGACATCGGTGACGCAGGATGCGCCCTGATTGCCCCATGCCTTGACGTGCAGAGTGTGCGATCCGGCACTTGAGGTTACAGAGGTCTGGATCGATGTGCCGCTGATAATTGTTGTACTGCTGCTGCTGTCGAAGGAATAACCCATGGCAGCGACGTTCTGAGAGGAACAGGTCGTGGCGTCGGCGGAGAGAGTGAAGGGTGAGGAAACATCCGCCCCGCTGCCTGGGCTGCTGACGGTTACGGAGGCGAATGCGGGGCCGGCCAGGATGGCGGACAGGATCGCTACGATGGACGAGCCAATCGAGAGCTTACGGAACAAATTCATTTTGCAGAGACCCTACTCGTGAATGAATTGGTCGTGCAGACTGGCCTCAGCGAGGCTCTGCTGAGCCTCTCCCGGTGGAAAACTCACTCAGCGGGCATGGGCCCGCCAGTGCGGATATCCGCTCGAGTCTGCCCCTCGTGTCCGCGATCTCGACACAGGTGGAGTTACAGTCATTAATAAGCGAATAGTACATATTCCACATGCGGATGAAACCCTTTTTTCTGGTGGATTCAAAAAAAAGGAAACGTTTCCAGGCAACCAAAGCGCCGTTGTGCAAAAAATTCACCGCCAGGCCGGAATATTTGGCGGGTGCGAGGGTGAAATTTACATGGACACCGCGCACCCGATCGCCAACCGACGGCCCAGGTTATGCCGTCAGCCCTCGTGACGGAGCTGTTCGCAGGCGATGGCTGCCTGGCCGAGGGAAATTCCGCCGTCATTGGCGGGGACATCGCGCTGGGAGAAGACCTCGAAGCCGTCGTCGCGGAGAGTCCGGAGGCAGCCCGCAAACAGGAGCGCGTTCTGGAAGCAGCCACCGCTGAGGCAGACGCGGTTGAGCTGGAGGTCGGCACGCATGCGCCGGCAGACCGCGGCGATGACGGCGACGAGCGTGTTGTGAAAGCGGGCTGCCATGAGGGTCTGCGGGCGGTTGGTTTCGACGTCAGCGACGATGTGGCGAATCATGGGGCGCAGGTCGATTTCGACTGGCGAGGCGCCGGTGAGGACGAAGTCACAGGGATCTGCGGCTGAGACGGAGTTGGCGTCGGCCGCGGCCTCGAGCATCATGGCGGCCTGGCCTTCGAAGGAGACGGTGTGGCGGAGGCCGATGAGGGAGGCAACGGCGTCGAAGAGGCGGCCGGCGGAGGAGGTAGGGATGGTGTTCACGCGGCGCTGGAGCATGGTATCGATGATGCGGAGGCGGTCGGGTGAGGCCATCTGGCTCCAGCGGGGTTGGTCCGGAATTGCGCCGAACGTGTCGAGCAGATAGCTGCGGGCGACGCGCCACGGCTCGCGCACGCCGGAGTCGCCGCCGGCGAGGAGGACGGGACGGAGGCGGGCGAAGCGATCGAAGCTGAGGTAGTCGGCTGCCAGGAATTCACCGCCCCAGATGGTGTCGTCGATGCCGAAGCCGGTCCCGTCCCAGGCGACGCCGATGACACGGCCTTCGAGATGGTGCTCGGCCATGCAGCTGGCAATGTGGGCGTGATGATGCTGGATGCCGATGCGGCGCAGGCCTTGCATGTTCTGAGCAAACTGGGTGCTGAGGTAGCCGGGGTGCAGATCGTGCGCGACAACGGTGGGCTGGACGTGAAAAAGGCGGCACATTCTTTCCAGGGTTTCCTCGAAGAAGCGGAGCGTCTCGAAGTTTTCAAGATCGCCGAGATGCTGGCTGGGCAGGGCAAATCCAGCGCGGGTGAGGCAGAGCGTATTTTTCTGTTGAGCGCCGCAGGCGAGCACTTCCGCTTCTCCTCGACCAAGCCAGACGGGTTGGGGAGCGTATCCGCGAGCGCGGCGCAGCAGCATGGTTGTGGCCGAGACGATTCGGACGACGGAGTCGTCGACACGGGTGTGAATGCGGCGGTTGTGGTGGGCGAAGGCGTCTGCGATGCCGGCCAGGTGGGTTTCGGCTTCGGCGTTGTCGATGACGATGGGCTCTTCGCTGATGTTGCCGCTGGTCATGACGAGCGCGGCGTGGGCGCCGGATCGGTCGCGAAGGATGCGGAAGAGAAGGTCGTGCATGGGGGTGCAGGGCAGCATGACGCCGGTAGAGGGATTGCCCGGTGAGACCTCATCGGCGAGTGGCGCGCCGAGTTCTGGGGTGGCCCGTCGACGGAGCAGGACGATGGGGCGCTCGCGGCATTCGAGGACGGAACGCTCCTGATCGGAGACGAAGCAAAGAGAGGCGGCGACATCGGCATCGGCGACCATGATGGCGAATGGCTTTTCGCTGCGGTGCTTGCGACGGCGTAGTTCTTCAACGGCGGCGGACTGGCGCGCATCGCACGCGAGCTGATATCCGCCGAGACCTTTCCATGCAACGATCCCGCCGGTGCGGAGCAGATCCGCGACGCGTTCGAGGATGACGCGGGAAGTTTGTGGTTGGGGAGCGGCGGGCTGACCGGGTTCGACGAGGATGAGGCGGGGTCCGCAAACGGGGCAGGCATTCGGCTGAGCATGGAAGCGGCGGTCTTCGGGATTCTCGTACTCGCGGCGGCAGTTGTCGCACATGGCGAACTCGGCCATGGTGGTCATGGGGCGGTCGTAGGGGACGTCGAGGATGATGCTGTAGCGCGGGCCGCAATTGGTGCAGTTGGTGAAGGGGTAATCGTGGCGGCGGTCTTGTGGATCGCGGGTTTCGGCGAGGCAATCTTCGCAGACAAAGATGTCCGGCGGAACCAAGGCGAAGGCTGAGCCTTCGGCATCGCTTTCGTGGATGGCGAAGCCGGAGTCCTCGGCGGCGGGGATTTCGGTGCGGATGATTTCGGCAATGCGCACCAGCGGCGGGGCCTGGGCGGGAAGGGCTGCGACGAAGGCGTCGATGGTGGCGGGGTCGCCCTCGACTTCGATGAAAACGCCGCGGGGAGAATTAAGGACAAACCCCGCGAGCGAGTGGCGGCGTGCCAGTTTATAGACGTATGGCCGGAAGCCAACACCCTGCACAACGCCGCGCACTCGCAGCTGGACCCGAATTGTCGCACTGCCGGGAATCGCCGGTGAACCCCTGTCTGCCGATCCTATTTTTACAGACGATTCCCAGCCCCGGGTGCCCCGATCTGCGATTCGATCCGCTTCAGCCCAGGACGAATTCAAGTTCGAGGGTGATAGCAACCTCTTCGCCCACCATAACGCCGCCGGTTTCGAGAGCAGCGTTAAAGGTCAGGCCGAATTCCCTCCGGTCGATTTTCGTCGATGCATGGACGCCAACTCGGGTATTGCCCCAGGGGTCCTTGACGGGCGGGGTTGGTCCCTCGACAGTGAATTCGACGTCCCGCGTGACTCCGTGGATGGTGAGCGGCCCGGAAACCAGGACGTGCCCGGCAGCGGTGCGGGAGACGCTAGAGGAAATGAAGGTGAGGGCGGGGAACTTCTCGGCATCGAAGAAGTCGGGGCTCTTGAGGTGGGTGTCGCGCTGCGGGTCGCGGGTATCGATGGTATTCACATCGATGGACGCCTCGACGCGGGATTTCGCGAGGTCCGCGGGGTCAAAGGTCAGCTTGCCGGTGACTCCGGTGAACTGGCCGCGGACGTTTGAGATCATCAGGTGTCGCACGCGAAACTCGGCGATAGAGTGGACGGGATCGATGGTCCAGGTGGTTGTGGTGGGCGAAACGGCGGTAGCGCTCATGACGGGTACTGTCCTCCAGCTATTTGGATTCGCCGGGATTTTATTCGTTGCAACAAATAATTGGGAAAAATTCGCGTAATTTACTGTCGGCAGGCGAGCAGCAGACGCGCCAGTTCACGGAGTTTCCTGGGACCGAGATGACCAAGCTGGCGGCGATGAAGGTCGCAAACCGGCTGATCGAGATGAGCAAGAAGGTGGAGCCCCTGGGGTGCAATGTGAACGAGAACCTTGCGACGGTCGGGATGCCGGCGGCAGCGGCCGATGAGGCCGCGCTTTTCGAGGCGGTCGAGGAGGCGGGTAATGTCCGGATCGCGGGAGACCATTCGCGCGGCAATTTCGCCGCAGAGGAGGCCATCGGGAGCGCCGCGAAGAATGCGGAGCACGTTGTACTGATTCGAGGACAGGTCGTGTTTTTTCAGGAGCTGGGCCGGGCCGCGGGAGAGCAGGTCGGAGGTTCGGGCGAGCTCGACGAAAACGGCCTCCTCGTCACAACTGGCGGATTTGGCGGTACGGGGAGCGGAGCGTGTCATCGGACTTAGGATGGTTGTTGGAACGAACAGGTGTCAAAAAGTGCGAATTGGTTCGCGGGGCGGTTTGAGCGAGCATTCTATCGGAGGCGAGAAAGATGAAAGTAGTGCTGATTGGGGCAAGCGGCATGATCGGAAGCCGCATTCTGAAGGAACTGGTTTCTCGTGGGCACCAGGTGACGGCGGTCGTGCGCAACCCCTCGAAAGTCGAATCCCGAGCCGGTGTGAAACTGGAGAAATGCGACGTGAGCGATGGCTCAGCAGTGGGGGAAATTCTGAAGGGCGCGGATGCGGTGATCAGCGCATACGGCCCGCCGACGGGCAGTGAACAGCAGCTCATTGAGGTCACGCGCGGACTTCTGGCTGCCGCGGGGAAGGCGGGAGTCCGGCGGGTGATCATTGTCGGAGGAGCGGCGAGCCTGTTTGTAGCGCCCGGGGTCACCTTGCTCGAATCGGGTCATTTACCGGAGGAGTGGCAGGCGATCGCCACCGCGCATCGGGATCTGCTGGAGCTGTTACGCGAAACCGATGCCGCGGCTGGCCTGGAGTGGACGTACTTCAGCCCGGCGGGTTTGATCGAGCCCGGTGAGCGCAAAGGGACGTTTCGTCTGGGCAGGGACGATTTGGTGGTTGATGGGCAAGGGCAGAGTCGGATCTCGGCCGAAGATTACGCGATAGCGCTTGTGGATGAGCTGGAACAGTCGAGGTATGTAGGCGAGCGCTTCACGGTGGGGTATTGAAGGAAGGGGACTGGGCTAAAGAGGCGACACGAGGAGTTGGTCGCCTGGCTCTATATTGTGCTGGCGGATTTTGCCGGGAGCGAGCTCGAGTACGCTGTGAATTTTGAGGCTTACGCTGGTAGCGCGCCATGGGGCCAGACGCTGCCAGGTTTTGACGACTCGCAGGTCCTTATCGAGGGCGACGACGTCGATGGCGAAGCGCATGCCGAGGGTATGCACGCCGGAAGATGGTTGAATGAGAAGGCCGGCGCCGTCGTCGAGGGAGGATTTCCCGAGAAGGCCGATCAATCGCGAAAGAAAGGTATCCGCAAGACCGATGCGGGAACCGATGGTTTCGGCCTTCTGGGGAATAGTAACTGTCAGAAATTGCACAGGGCTCTGCCTCTCCGCCGGGTGCAGGCGGTGTACTGCCGTCGATGCGCGACACATCTAACGTCCCGAATACGGTATGTATTCGCGGCGGAGATCCACGCGCCTGGGGTTTGGTCCTCGGCTTTACCAGGACCGGTTGCACCTGAAAAAGTCAGTTGGTTCTCTTTCTGCGCAGCACGATAACCCCCAGCACCAGTACACCGAGAGCACCGGCGACTGCACGAATCATCAGGGATGTACCCATAGCTTTACTCCTTTCCCGGCTGGCGCCGAAGTTGCGGAATGGGATTGCGACAGGAACCGGAGATCAGGATCCGGAAATCAGGCCGACTTCGACTTCCTTCTGCGCAGAATAATAATGACGCCGACCACCACCGCCAATGCCAGAGCAGCAACGCGAACAATCAGGGGCGATTCCATTAGCAAATCTCCTTTCCGGTGCGCCCAGCACTTCGTGACGCACGCGAGTTATTTAAATCCCTGGTCAGGCTCACTTCAGGTTGGCGCTCAGAGTAAGAACTGCTGGAGCTAACAGCACAATGAACAAGCAGGGGAAGATAAAGAAGACCAGGGGAAATAAAATTTTGATCTTGGTTTTAGCCGCCGCCTCCTCGGCGCGGTGGCGGCGCGCGGTACGAATCTCTTCCGCGTAACGGCTCAGGGCGCGCACAATCGGCGTGCCGAACCGATCGGTTTGCTGCAGCATGGTCACGAGGGCGGCGAACTCCTCCAGCTTGGTCCGGTCTGCCATGCTTTGCCACGCATCCAGACGGGGCTTGCCCGCTCGCTGTTCAAGATTTACCTGGGTGAACTCCTCGTTGAGTTCCGGATAGCTGACGCCGATTTCCTGACCGATGCGCAGCAGGGCCTGATCCAGTCCGAGGCCCGCTTCCACGCAGATAACCAGCAGGTCGATCGCGTCGGGAATCCCTTTCTGAATCTTCTTTTTTCTGCGATTCACAGCGCGAGTGAGCCAGATGTCAGGCAGCAGGTAGCCGACCGCGGCCAGGGCGAGGCACCAGAACGCGGTATTCGAGTGGATGAAAGTTCCGCCCAGAATGCCGGCTACCGGTCCAACGAAACGAGCTGTGAAATACAGGTCGAGCTGGCTCCCTCCCTTCAGACCGGCGGTGACGAAGCGTTCTCGAAGCCTCTCGTCGTCAGACAGCCCGAGGCGCGCGCGGAAGGCGCGAGCCACGGAAAGAAGGCGATCTCTGGCAACTTCCTTGGTGCGAACCGTGCGTTTATCGGGGCGGCTGCTGGTGACGATGTCCAGCAGACGCCGGGCCTGGAGCGACGGCCGAAGCAGGAAGGGCGCGCACAGCAGAGTGATCACCAGGAAAACGGTGAGGGAGAGCGCGATATAGAAAAAGGTCGTCATGAGTGTCTTCGTCTACACATCGATGGAATTGATAATGCGGTTGATGAAGAAGGCTCCCAGCAAAATGAGGCAGGCGCAAAGCAGAAGAAGCTTGTGTCCGGCCGGATCGTTAAAAAGGGGCTTCGAGTATCCGGGGTCCAGGAAGTTGATCAGAGCCATTACGACTACGGGAAGCATGGTGAGAATCCACCCGGTGAGCCGACCCTGGGCGGTCTGAACGCGAATCTCCCCCTGGATCCGCTGCCGTTCGCGGATGACGTCCACGGTGCGGTCCAGGACCTCCACCAGATTGCCCCCGGTTTCGCGCTGGACCACGATCGCGGTGACGAGCACTCGCAGATCCTGGGACGGCACGCGGTCGAGCAGCTGCATCAGGGCGTCGCGCAGGGGAAGGCCGAAATTCTGCTGCCGGAAGACTTCGCTGAATTCGGAATTGGCCGGTTCCGGCGCGCCCTGGGCCATGATTTCGATGGCGCCCGAGGTCGAGTGCCCGGCGCGCAGAGAACGAGCCATCATATCGATCGCGTGAGGCAGCGCTTTATCGAATGCCCGCAGACGACGGTGGCGTGCGAAGGCGATGCGGGCCCATGGCAGCATCGCGCACACGGCGGTGGCAGTCAGTTCCACCCAGAGGATGGGCGCGAAAAAGAAGCTGACAGCGAGACCGATGCCCGCCGCCGCCGCCGACTGCACCAGCAATGCGGAGGCTGTAGTGTTGATGGCCGACTGAGAGATCCACTTCTGCAACGACTGCATCGAGATGTACTTCCCGATGGACTGGCCGATCCAGTCGAAGCGGCTGGTTGCCGTCTTGCGCAGAAGCTCGCTGGCTCCAAGACCGGCAGGCAGGCCTCCCTTGCCGATCGTAATCGACTCAAGCCGGGCCTGGAGAGCCTTGTCGACCCGGCCGGGAAATGCCACCGCCGTGACCACAGCGAAGGTGATCAGAAGGACGGCGAAGAAGCTGGAGGCAATCAATATCATGGACGTTGAACCTACACTTCAACCGAGTGATCGACCAGGCCGTGCGGAATGGGAATGCCGGCAGCCTTCAGACGTTCTGTGAATTTCGGGACGATTCCAGTGGAGCGGAACCGCCCTTTCACCTTGCCGCCTTCCCCGATCCCTTCTTTTTCAAAAACGAAGATGTCCTGCATGCTGATGACGTCGCTGTAAGCCCCGGTCAGTTCGGAAATGTGGGTGATGCGCCGGGACCCGTCGCCCATACGGGCGACCTGCACGATCAGGTGAATGGCCGAGGCGATCTGCAGACGGATGGCCTTTTCCGGGAGCCGAATGTCGCCCATCAGGCACATGGTTTCGAGGCGCGCCAGCCCGTCCCGCGGGGTATTGGCGTGGATAGTGGTAATCGATCCGTCATGGCCGGTATTCATGGCCTGCAGCATGTCCATGGCTTCTTCGCCGCGGACCTCGCCGAGGACGATGCGGTCGGGGCGCATACGGAGGGCATTGATAACCAGTTCGCGCTGGCGGATGGCGCCTTTGCCCTCGACGTTGGGCGGCCGCGTTTCGAGGCGGACCACGTGGTCCTGGCGAAGCTGGAGTTCCGCGGAATCTTCAATGGTTACGATCCGCTCACGCTCGGAGATGAAGCTGGACAGGGCGTTGAGCAGCGTAGTTTTTCCCGAGCCGGTGCCGCCGGAAATCACGATATTCAGCCGGGCCTGGACCGCGGCTCGCAGCATCTCCATCATGGGATGGGTCATCGCTTTGTTCTGGATGAGTTTTTCGGCCGTCAGCGGCGTGGATCCGAAGCGCCGAATCGAGAGGATCGGGCCGTCGATGGCCAGCGGGGGAATGATGGCGTTAACGCGGGATCCGTCTTTGAGCCGGGCGTCGACCATCGGCGTCGATTCATCGACGCGGCGTCCCACTGCGGAAACGATCTTGTCGATGACCTGCAGCAGGTGCCGGTTATCGCGGAATGTCACGCTCGTACGGCTCAGAACCCCCCGCCGTTCCACATAGACCGCGTTGCAGGTATTGACCAGTATGTCGTTGATCGTTTCGTCTTTGAGCAACTGCTCGAGGGGCCCCAGGCCGAACACTTCGTCCAGCACTTCCTGGGCGACCCGATCCCGCTCCGATGAGCTCAGGGGTACCCCCTGCTCACTGATGATCTGCTGAATAAGCGCGAACAGCTGCTGCTGGCCGGCGCGGGTCTCCTGCGCCTCGCCCAGCTTTTCCAGATCCAGGCGATTGATCAGCTCGGCGTGGACCGCCGACTTGAGCTCCTGCTGTTCTTTTTCCCGCAGCGGCCTTGCGGCGGGCGTGGCTGTCCTTAATCCGGTGCTGCCGTTGCGTAAATTGCCGCTGTCGGGACGCGACTGCGTCAGATTCAGAGTCAGGTCGCTCATCGCTAGTCAGCCTTTTTCTGCCCGAACAAAGAAAACCCTTTGCGGGCTGGCGGCGGAGTCTTGACAACTTCGTCGCCGGTGAGCATCGTGGTCCAGCGGCTGAACTGTGTCGAGATCTCCGACTTCTTGTCCATGCTGATCGGCTCCCCGACATTGATCGCGCGCTGGCACTCGGTATAGGCATTGCATAGCCGCACTTCTACCGGCACGCGAATGGCTTTCTCGATCTGTTCGATCGCGATCGCCCCATGCGACGAATAGCGGTTGATGATCACGTGGAGCCGCGCCGAGGTGGATTCATTGCGGCTCAGCCCGTCGATATAGCGCGACAGGTCGCGAATCGCGCCGATGTCCGGCGTGGCCACCAGGTAGATCTGGTCGGACCGATCCATCACCGCCAGCGAGACTTCTTCAAGAGATGTTTCGCAGTCGAGAATGATGTAGTCGTACTCCCCGCGCAGGAACTCCAGCGTTCGCTCCAGTGCATCCGGATCAACCGTGCGCGACAGGTCGTGCGACTCCGGGGATGAGAGAACCTCGAGGCCGCTGCCGTGTTTCGCTATGAAGCCCCGCAGCAGCGTCGAATCGAGCCTGTTGACGTTCCGAATCAGCTCATCGAAGTGGTAGCGCGTCCCGTCCAGTCCCAGATAGAGGCAAACATGGCCAAACTCGGGATGGTTGTCGATGAGCAGAACCCTCTTGTTCTTCTGCCGTACCAGGTAGTAGGCAAGCGTGACCGCCACCGTCGTGGTGCCCACCCCCCCTTTCGCTCCGAAGAATGAAAGAATGTGACCGGTGGAGCGGGAGCGGCCCATCGAACTGGCCCACTGTCTCTCCTGGCGGTCGAACGTGTCGGCCAGCTGCCGGGCATCGAGAGGGTTCTTAAGGACCTCATTGCAGCCCGCGCGCATCGCCGTAAGCAGAAGATCGGGGTCGTTTCGGCCGGAAAGCGCGGCGGCAAAGAACCTTCCGAAGAAAAGCTGATTCAGGTAGCTGACCGTTTCGGCCGCCCCGGCCGGATCGCGATCGAAGTCGATGACTGCCAGGACCGCGTCCGCCCCCTTGGCTTCAGGAGAGATGGCGGGACGGCGAACCGCCGAGACATATTCGTCGAAATCGTCGTGGCTGACGGTCCAGTGGTGCTGCGAGGCTGCCTGGACAATCTTATCCGTCAGATCGCGGTCGAGACCGACGGTCAGCAGCGCAACGGTGAGAGTCTGCGGATTGGGGGACGGCTGGTTCATAAAGGAATCTCTCTCCGTTACTGGATCACTGGATCGGAACCTGCTGCGGGACCGTTTGCGGCTGAGGGGGAGGGACCTTTGGAGCAAGACCCTTATCGACTTTCGATTCGCTGTCGAACGGAACGACCATTTTCGGCTGCGTGGGCGTGGGGTTGTCCGACAGCGGATCCACGAGTGTCGGGGTCACAATGACCGCCAGCTCGGCCACGGAATGTTTCACATCCTTGGACTGAAACAGCTTGCCGAGGATGGGAATATCGCCGATGCCCGGAATTTTTTCCAGCTGGTCGGTGGTGCGGTTATCCAGCAGTCCGGAGATCGCGAAACTCTGCCCGCTCTTCAACTCGATCTGAGTTTCAGCGCGGCGAGTCGAGATCGCCGGAATCGTATATCCGGAGATCGTGACTTCATTCGAATAATCCAGAGCGCTGACTTCGGGCGCGACCTTCATCATGATCGTGCCGTCGGCCAGAACCGTGGGTGTGAAGTCCACCTTGACGCCGTATGGACGGAACTGAATCGTGACCGACGTGAATCCACCCGTGCCACCCTGTACCACCGGGTAGGGGAACTCCCCGCCGGAGAGAAATGAAGCCTTTTCTCCGCTGAGCGCGGTCAGCGTGGGCTCCGCCAGGATCTGCGCGATCTGCTTGTTCTCCAGCGCCTGGATGGCCGCCCCGAGCTGAAGGTCCTGGTTGTAATAAAAGAGCCCCAGCAGGCTGCTCAGATTCAGCAGCGATGTGCTCGACGTTGGAGAGGATCCGGCGTTGGGAGTATTTCCACCCACGGTGACAGCGCCGAACTGTCCGGTGGTCGAACTGAACGAATTGACTCCCGGACCGAAGAAGTTGAAGCCCAGCTGCTCAGCGCGCGAGCGGTCGATCTCAATGATCCGCACCTTGAGCCGAACCTGAGGTGTGTGTCTGGTGGCCACCAGCAGGGAGTTGGCCACATTCTTGGAAAAGACGCCGGCCAGCTTGACCACCGCGTCCGATGTATCGGAACTGGAAACGGTACCGGCAAGAGCGACCTGGTCCCCGCGTCCTTCCACGCGGATGTTTTCGTTAGGAAACGCATCCTTCAGGGCGTGATGCAGGTTCGCCACGTCGACATCGGAATTGATCAGATAGGCGCGCGACTCACCCGATTCGTCCCACAACACAACCGTGCTCAGCCCAGGCGCCTTCGCGGTGATGACAATCTGATGGGGGCTGGAAGTAAACGAATCCAGTACGTCGGGATTGCTCACGTACACCCGGCGCAGCCGGTGTTCGGTGCTCACGAACATCGAGCGGCCGACCAGCACGTGCAGCGGCTCTCCCACTACCTGAGTGCTGCTGCTCATTGCCCCGTTAACTGGCAGGGACTCCGCCGGGGAAACCGAGCTGGTTTGCCCCCATGCGCCCGCGGCAGTACAGGACGCGCCCGCCAGCAGGGCGGTGGTCAGTCTTCGAATTGTGCTCTGTCTGCTCATGTGCAAAGGCCTCAGTTGAAACTTACCGAAGAACGTTTGTCCCCCATCATGGTTTCCACCACCCAGGGTTTGGGAGCGTGCCGGATGGGTCTCACCGCTACTTTGACTTCGGCTGTGTTCACCGAGGGAAGACTGGCGAGTTGACCGAGCGCCACCGGCACGGCATCCGCCTGGCGATGATCTCCGCCATTGCGGAGCACGAAATGAATTGTGCCTTTTTCGCTGGCGAGGACTGCTTTTTCCGCGTCTTCCGGCGATAGCAGCAGCGTGACCACATCCACTGCCACCGGTTTGCCCGACGGATCGGGCTGCACCTGATGGCCAGCGGCAAGCACCTCCGCGTCCTGCAGTACCGTCGCGGTCAGCGGTTCCGGATGCGAATTGTCGACGTAAGTCACGATCACGTCCACATGGGTTCCCGGCATCAGGAAGCCGGCCACGCCCACAACTTCGTCCGACTTGAGCGCGATGGCCCGCATGCCGCTCGGTATTTTGCCCGTGAGACCGATGCCGGATCCGGCGGCAGCCAGCTGGCGATCGAGAATCGGTTGTCCGGCCGCCAGCGGATACAGCACCGCCCGGCCGATCACGTCATCGGCTTTGACGAAGCTTCCCGTAAGCGGATCCGTCTTTGGCCAGTTGATCATCGACAGGTCCTCGCGCCGGATGGTTTCTCCGGGATCGAGCGAACGCGCGGCCGAGACATACTGGTTGGGCAGCTGGACCGGCGGGTGAGAATTACGCGCGACTCTCCGGCTCAGCCAGAAGGTAAAAAGGCCGGAGATCACGAGTGCGACGAAGAGGGCGAGCACGATGCGGCGAGCCATATCAGATCACCTCTGGAACGCCGTGAGGAACAGCGTCGTCGCTGTGCCCGCCGCAACGGCCAGGGCATAGGGAAGGCGCAGTGTCCTCGCATTAGCGAGATTGAGTTGGGGGTGAGGAGTCAGACCCTCCATGCGGTGGTGGAGGGCTATAGCGCCTACGTTCCTGACGGTGTCCTTGAGCCGGCCGCGCCACAGAGCGAGACCAACCGCCATCACACCGCCGGCGAGCGCGGTCAGAATCAGAAGCCACGGAACCAGAGGCATACCGGCGATCGCGCCGACTGCCGTTATCAACTTGACGTCCCCGGCGCCCATCCCACCGGCCAGCCAGAACAGGAGAAAAAGGACGCCGCAGATCAGCCCGGCGAGGGCTGCGAAAGCCAGCTGCTTCCATCCGCCGAATGCCAGATGCAGCAGCAGCCCCAGCAGGATTCCCGGCAGCGTGATGAAATTTGGTATACGGCGGCTGTGGACGTCGAATCCAGCCCCGATGACTGCGCAGAGAAGCGCGACGGACGGGAACAGCCACTCGGTATGAAGGTTGAACATGCGATGATCCCCGTTACCCTCTGACTGCTTGATTGGCGGCCAGAGCCATACGTCTAATCGGGCCTGCGTGCGTTCCCGGATACCGGCACGGAAGCCAGGCTCGCCGAGACGGTGCGTGAGGGACATTGCGATGTGGCAGCGAAGACCTTCAGCCGGCCTGCCGGTACATCGCGCCGCGGCATCCCGGCCTGGGGCTTTCCCTCGCGGGAGCGGCCAGGAAATCCGCATGATGCTGCGTCGTCCATCGGTGAATTTCCATGCAGGCAAATCAGGTTCGAAATGCCTTGCGCTGAGCAGCGTTGAAGCCATGTCGCCATTCTGAAAGCCGGCGTTTCCGGATTTACCGCAGAGGTGGGTGGTCGCGACCGGGGGCCGAAAGAACGATGGCCGCGACCTCAGCTAGTTAACCGGTTCAGTTGCACTCATCGCGTACGAGCGCGCCTGAACCGTAACACCCAACCAGAGACCGGCAAAACAGAAACCGCCAGAACATCAGTGAGGGTTACAGGCTGTTGCCGACCGTGTTGAATTCGTTGGCAATCTTTCCGGAGAGAGACTGCATGGCCACAATGGCGCCCAGCGCGATCAGGGCAGCGATCAGAGCGTATTCGATCAGATCCTGGCCGGACTCGTCGTTGAGCAGGTTTTTGAGAAGCTGTTTGGTCACGTTCATTTTTTCCGTTCTCCTTGGGGTTAGAGCTGCACGGCCATCCATGTTCCTGTCCCCGGACCGCGCCGCTGTTGTGGTGATTGTCATCACATTGCGCTGTATCGGTGTTTCATCGCAATGCCATTTAAGTGTTACCTTTTGCTACTTTTGTCCAAAACTCCGGTGCTAAAACAAAGCAATTCAGGATCATATGACCCAGAGATTCTTCGTTACTGCTGGCAGTACTTCCGATTACCGAACGGATCGCGCATGGCCAAACCTCGCGAGGAAAAGGCTTGCCTGAACGTCCCGCATCCCACTGTTCCTGCCTTGCAACCTTCCTGGTTGCCACCCGCAAGAAATGCCGGACGGCGCGCACTGTGTGCATGGTTCTTCAGAATGGTCGAGTAACCTGGGGTCCCCGCTCTCTGGCGAAACTGCGACCGCTTTCGAAGCCCCAATCATCGATTTGCGAACACCCCAACCATGTTCAGAAGTAATCGAATCAGCCGGATATCTCCATCACTCGTTAGTACCGAAGTCAGTACCCATTTGGGGCAGATGCCCATTCAATCCGACAGGAATTCCCCGCGGGAAACCCGTAACGACCAGATCCCCGATTTTCTGACTTACGCCGCCCGGCTAATCCCACCTTAGTGGTACATATCCACGATGGTGTTAGTCCGATGGAGCTGGGTGCTATCGACTGCATCCCATGGGGCCACGAGCATAATGCAGGGGCCGTTCCCACCCGCTTCCGCTTACGGCGCGAATGAGTGCTTGTGTGGGCCGCGGCGCACCTGGCCGGCGTTGCGGCACTGGCCGAGGATGTCTCGCACACGCCGCGGCATGACCACCCCGGCAGAGGAGCATCACCTTGCAATCCGGCCGTACCCTTTCACAACCCGCGGACCAGGTCGCGCGCTCTCTCCTGATCGGATTTCTGGTAGCGATATTCGCGTTCGTCTGCCTGCGCGGCGCCTCCGAATCTGTCGTCGATCCCGACATCGGGTGGCATCTGCGGACGGGCCAGTGGATTCTTGAGCACCATGCGTTTCCGCACGCCGATCCCTTCTCCCGCGTGACCGGCGGTACGCCCTGGCAGGCTTACAGCTGGCTCTTCGAACTGGTGCTGCTCAAGCTCTACACGTGGATGAATTTGAAAGGGCTGATGATTTTTACCGCGGCCATGATGGCGCTGATCGCGGCTGCCATTTATCACATGACCAGCCGGCTCCAGGCGGACTTCACCCAGCGCGCGGTGCTGACCATCGCAGTCATGTTTTGCCTCTCCCGGATGAGCACCCCGCGGCCGTGGCTGTTCACGATTCTGTTTTTTGCCATCGAGATGGACATCCTGATGCACGCGCGGCGCGTGGGCGGGACTCGCGAGCTGTTGTGGCTGCCTCTTCTCTTCGCGGTGTGGGCGAACGTGCATATTCAGTTCGTCGATGGATTGCTGGTGCTGGGCATTGCGGCCATTGAGCCCTGGCTGTCGCGCTGGTGGAAGTCGGATGCCAAATGCCCGCCGGCGCGCGACCTGTGGCTGACGCTGGCCGCCTGCGTCGGGGCAACCTTCCTCAATCCTTACGGCCCCGGGATTTACAAAGTCGCGTGGCAGCTGGGCTCGCAGTCCGGTGTGCTGGACAGCGTTGCTGAAATGATGGCGCTGCCGTTCCGCGCGTCGGGCGATTTCGTTCTGCTCTTTCTTGCGCTGGCCGCCGCCGGCGTCCTCTTCCGCTATCGGCATCTGGCGCCATTCGAGACCCTGATGCTGGCCATGGCCGCGATTCTCTCCTTTCGCTCCCGGCGCGACTTGTGGGTGATGGCCATTACCGCTGGAGCCATTCTTGCCGCCGGACTGCCCGGGCGTTCGGATAAGGAACCTCAACACAAGCTTGCCGGATGGGCCGTAGCGCTCAGCGCACTGTCGGCCATCGCTGCATTCATCGCCAGTCTGGCCCTGCTCCACGTGAACAACGGCCGGCTTCAATCGTCGTTGGCGGAGAAGATGCCGGTGCGTGCGGTCCAGGTCGTCAAAGAGCGGCACTATACCGGTGCTCTCTTCAACACCTACGACTGGGGCGGATTTCTGATCTGGAACCTTCGCGAGCCGGTCAGCATCGACGGCCGCGCTGCACTCTATGGCGACAAACTCCTCGATCGCTCCCGCCATACCTGGAGCGGCGGCCCGCAATGGAAGTCCGATCCCGATCTCGAATCCGCAGGCGTTGTGATTGCTCCCGATGACGCGGCGCTGACCCAGCTGCTCCGCATGGACGAGCATTTTGACCTCACCTACGAGGACAAGGTGGCCGCGGTATTCGTCCGCAAGGATCCGAAGAACGGCGCCGGCGATCTGGCTGCGCTGAACCAGCCTGTCAACCGCGTCGCAGTCGAAAAGTAACTTCAGGAAGCCTCGAATTCGTCGGGCTAGCCCGACAGCTTTGCTTCGCAACGTCGCTCAGTCCCACCCACCCCTTCAGCTTGACAAGCCTCCCGCATCGTCCCGAAAATAGCACCTTGTCAGATTCGCTTTGCGGTACGCCGTACCTTGTTGCGGAATAGGGTGGAGTCGCTGACGTGGGCATCGTCGATCGCTTCCGGCTGGAAGGAAAGACTGCGCTGGTCACCGGTGCAGCCAGCGGTCTGGGCGCGGCCATCGCCCTGGCGCTGGCAGATGCCGGCGCTGCCGTCGCCTGCCACGGCAATCGGCGTCCGGCAGAGGAGACAGCCCTGCAGATACGCAAATCGGGGCGCAAGGCGGCCAGTTTTTCCGCCGACCTCAGCACGGACGATGGCGCGGACCGCCTCTTCGCGGACGTGCGCGACGCCATGGGCCCTCCCGACATCCTCGTCAACAACGCAGGGACGATTCATCGTGCCGCAGCCGTGGACCACGACCTCGATGCGTGGAAGCAGGTGCTGCAGGTGAATCTCACCAGTGCGTTCCGCCTGTGCCAGCTCGCCGGCCGCGAGATGCTGCAGCGGAAGCAGGGAAAGATCGTTAATGTCGCCTCCATGATGTCGTTCCAGGGAGGCATTCGCATCGCGGCCTACACCGCCTCAAAGGGTGGCATCGCGCAGATGACCAAAGCCCTCGCCAACGAGTGGGCGGCGGGCAACGTTCAGGTCAATGCCATTGCGCCAGGCTATTTCCGAACCGACAATACCTCTGCGCTGCAGAAGGACGAGACCCGGAACCGCCAGATCCTCGAACGGATTCCAGCCGGACGCTGGGGCGAGCCCGAAGACCTGACCGGAGCCGCGGTCTTCCTGGCTTCGCCGGCCAGCGATTATGTAACCGGCACCGTTCTTGTTGTCGATGGCGGCTGGCTGGCTCGGTAGAGCTGGCCGGAAAGGAGGTTAAGGATGCGGCAGGAATTGAAGGCAGTCGAGCCGCCGGCCCAGAGCCGCGCAGAAAAAACCAGACCCGCCGATCCCTATCAGCTGCAGAGCCTTGACCGCGCCGTCGCGGTTCTGGAGCTGCTGGGCGAGAGCGAGGGACCCCTCGGCCTGGCGGATGTGTGCGAGCGCATGGCCCTGCACAAAAGCACCGCGCATCGCGCGCTCATGGTGCTCGAGCGCTGCGGGCTGATCGAGCGCACCCCGGAGAACCGCTTTCGCCTCGGGCTGAAGCTGTACGAGCTTGGCAGCCGCGCCGTCGAGCAGATCGATCTGCGTGCGCGCGTGCATCCCTGGTTTCGCCGGCTCTCGATCCAGGTGGGCGAGACAGTGCACCTCGGCGTTCTGCAAAAAACCTCCGTGGTCTATCTCGACAAGGTGGAGCCGAACAATCGCCGCGTATGGCTGGCCTCGCGCATTGGAACCTCGAACCCTGTCTACTGCACGGCGATGGGGAAAGCGATGCTGGCATTCCTGCCGGATGCAGCGGCCGCCGACATCATCGGCAGGATTCGCTTCACGCGCTTCACCCATCGCACGCTGGTGACGCCCGAGGCCCTCATGCGATCGCTCGACCGTGTGCGCCGCCGCGGGTATGCCATCGACGACGAGGAAGTGGAAGCCGGCGTCCGCTGCATCGGTGCGCCAATCCTGAGCGAGAGCGGGCACCCGATGGCTGCGGTCAGCGTCTCCGGCCCAACCTCAAGAATCACGCAGCAGAGCGTGCCAGGAATTGCTGAACATCTGATGCGCTGCTGCAGGGAAATTTCTGCGTCGCTGGGCGTGCGCGAGCGCAAGAGAACCCACAATCCCTCGCCCTTCCTGCAGCATTACGGGCTGTAAGAGAGCTGGGGCCGGGAGCCAGGAGCCTGGAGCCCGGAGCGAAGCAGTTTACAGGTTGCAGAGCCCTGCGGTTCACGGCTCGTGAATCTTCACCACGACGGCGCCGTACGTAGTCCCTGGTTCGAGAATCAGCTGGTGTGGCGTTCCTGCGCGGACCGTCAGAACGTCGCCAGGATTGATCTTCTGCGACTGCCCGCCCTCGATTCTTGCACCATGGGTCTCGCCGTCGGCCCCCGTCTTGCCGTCGACGACTGTGCCTCCGGTGATCAGCGTAGCGCTGCCTTGCTCCACCATCATCACGTCGTCCCAGTGTGCATGCACTTCGGCGCCGCCGCTTACGGTGCGGACGGAGAGCTGCAATTTGTAACTGCCGTAGTCCTCAATCGTCGCGCCGCCTGACCCTTTGCCCTTTGCGTCGGCTGCCAGCTTCTCCAGTTGCGTATGCAGGTCGGGAACAGTGAAGACGATGGCAGAATCGTGAGCAGCAGTCGGGGGCGACTGCGGACTCTGCCCAGCAGCGGAGAAGGTGACGGCGAGCACGGCAGCGCCCAGCAGGACGGATTTCATCGAAAAACTCCTCTCCTGAAGCATTCCCAGGGAAGTCAAAGCAGCGTATCCAGCGGTGCAGGATCCATGTCCGCGTAGTCCTGGTTCTCGCCCCCCATCCCCCAGCAGAAACTATAAGCGCGCGTGCCCATGCCAGCGTGAATCGACCACCCGGGAGAGATGACGATGTCGCGGTTGGCCAGCACCAAATGCCGCGTCTCCTTTGCCGGTCCCATCAGGTGGAAGACGCGCGCATCGGGCGCAAGGTTGAAGTACATATAAATCTCGGAGCGGCGCATGTGAGTGTGCGGAGGCATCGTGTTCCACGCGCTGCCGTGGTTGAGAGTGGTAACGCCCATCACGAGCTGGCAGCTGCGCGCCCCTTCCAGATGGATATACCGGTTCACAATCCGCTGATTGCAGGTTTCCTGGCTGCCGAGCGGAGTGGGCTTCGCCTCTTCCTTCGTGACCAGCGTGACCGGATAACTGCGGTGGGCAGGGTAGCTGAGCAGGTAAAAGATGGCCGGCTGCTCCGTCATTTGCGACTCGAAGCTGATGTCCGGAATCCCCCGGCCAACGTAAAGCACGTCCAGGTTGCGGAGCGTGAAACTCCGGCCCTGGACGCATACCGCCCCCGTCCCCCCGATGTTGAGGATGCCGATTTCGCGGCGCTCCGTAAAGTAGCTGGCCCGCAGGTCAGGATAGGTGGGCAGGGCGATCGGCTTGCCGGCTGGCGCGGCCATGCCAACGACCGCGCGGTCAAGGTCGACATAGCTCAGGTTAAGAGCCCCCGCCGCGTACGATCCTTCAACCAGGAAGGCGCTGCGGAGTTCCTCGGTGGTCATGCGAGGGTAGCGGACCGGATCGGCGAGCAGGACCGTCTTCATGCTGGGACTCCATTTCGTCGGGCCTCTCCTGTCTATCAGATGAGGACCGGAAATGTCAGCAGGAAAGGAAACCTCAGCCGATCCCGCGCCCGCTCGGCGTCGTCATCTCTGCCCTGCTCCTGCTCTTCCTCCACCGCCCTGCGCATCGCGATCTCCCTCGGAAGCACCGCCAGCGGTCAGATGCTTCCTCGCGATCTCCTCGATCTCCGGCTCTGTCAGCGCGGATAAATCCGCCCCCTCGGTGGCAATAACCCGCTGGAACGTCTCCGGATGATGGGTCTTCAGATACTCGCTCAGGAAAACCGCCGCATTGCTCTTTCCCGTCGCATGGCCGATCAGCACAATCGTTGCGGCATGTGCCAGATCCTGCGCGATCTCCTCATAATAAGAGTCCTCTTCCGGTACGCGCTCCCCCTTGTAATGCGCTTCCTTGCGGTGGATCAGGTGGTGTTGAAATCCAAATGGATCGTACGGCTTGACCGTTACCTCGCCTTCAGGCCGGCTCCCGCCCGTATCGTGATAAATGTGGGCAGCATGATGGTCGATCACCACCACCACGCGCCCAACCGGCCGCGCCTCGGCGGGTTTCCCCTCGACTTCGGCTTCCCGCAGAAACTTACGCAACCGGGCAATCTCTTCTACGTCGAGATTGTGCGTGCTGGGACGCTTGAAGAGCTCCCTCTGTGACCCAACGATAAAGGTGAACTCATCGTTTCCGTGCGGCTCAACCTCTCCGATCTGACCGATCAGACCTGCCACAGCGCTCCACGTCAGATTGCGCGGCAGCTTGCCGCTCACCAGGCTCTCCAGCAATTCTTCGTGATCGCGACGCATATGCGTAACCATTTCCATAGAAGCTCCCTCCCCTTGCGGTCGACACTTCCAGTGCAAAATTTCTAAACTAAACTGCTGATGTGATGCTCACAAGAACGCCAAAGACTCCTGAGCAGCGCTAAGAGCCACCCAATAGCTCGTTCCGCAGCTGTTCCCATAAGTTTTCGCGGACGGGAAGTCCCCGCGACAGGTTTTCTGCGCGCGTTTCCCGGACCTGCTGGCCGGGATAGCGCACGGCCCCCGGATTGCTTTTGAGCAGGGACGACACGATCACATCGGCGGTGTCGGCGCATTCTTCGGCGGGTTGAAGTTGCCGAAGGTCGAGGGCGAGGAAGACCTGGGAGAGGCTGGTTTCGCGCAGGGGATCGGTGGGGATTTGGTGCGTTGCGAGGCCGCCTGAGAGCAGAGCGGCGAGCATGTCGAGGACAAACGCGAGACCGGAGCCTTTCCAGTAGCCGATGGGCAACAGACGTTGCGAGGCTTCAATGGCGGCGGGGTCGCGGGTGAGATGGCCCTCGGCGTCGAACCCGCCGTCGACGGGGAGTGGCTGTCCCTTCTGCCGGTACATGCTCAGCGCGCCGTAGGAGAACTGCGACATAGCCATGTCGAGGACGACGTGGCCGCTCGGCCGCGGCACGGCGATGATCAGCGGATTGTTGCCGATAGCCGGGGTCGTCGCGCCCCAGGGCGGGAGATTGGCGAGGGTGTTGGTCCAGCAGATGCCGATGACGCCTGCGTCCGCGGCCTGCCAGCCGTACGTGCCGCCGCGCATCCAGTGGTTGGTGTTGGCCAGGGCCACACAACCGATGCCGTGTTCGCGGCTCAGTTCAATGGCGCGCGCCATGGAGGCCCAGGCGTTGAGATTGCCGGGACCACGGCGGCCGTTCCATCGCTCGATGGATCCGGATTGCAGTGTGCGCTCGGGGGTGGCGTGGATATCGACGGAGCCGTTGCGGATCGTGTCGAGAAAGCGCGGGAAGCGCTCGATGCCATGGGAGTAGATTCCGTCGCGGGTGGTTTCTGCGAAGAGGCGGGCACAATGCTCGGCGCGGGCTGGCTCGAATCCGATGCTGACGAGGATGCCGGCGAGTGTCGAGGCGAGTTCAGTGAAGGGAATGCGGAGCATTATTCAAGAGGTTTGAGATCTTCGAGAGTGGTGGGGATAAGCTCGGCGACGGTGGGATGGATGTGGACGGAGTGGGTGAGGAGGGAGACGGGTTGGCGCGCGTACATGGCGGTGAGGATGCAATGGATGGCTTCGTCTCCGCCCGTGCCGAAGACGGTTGCGCCGAGGATGTGTTTCGTTTCGGCGTCGACGAGGACTTTGATGAAGCCGAAGGTCTCGCCTTTTTCAATGGCGCGGCCGACGCGGGTCATGGGGCGCTTGCCGACCAGCGCGGGCTTGCCGGTGGCGCGGACTTCGGCCTCGGACATGCCGATACTCGCCAGCGGGGGATCGATATAAAGGGCGCTGGCCGTAATTCGATCGCTCACGCGACGGGATGCGCCGTCGAGCAGATTCTCGGCGACAATTTCGTAGTCGTTGTAGGAGGTGTGGGTGAAGGCTCCGCGGCCGTTACAGTCGCCGATGGCGAAGATGCCTGGGACGGCGGTGTGGAGCTGGTCGTCGACGGGGATGAACCCGCGCTTGTCAGGCTGGATGCCTGCCGCGGCGAGGTTGAGGTCGTCGGTGTTCGGGATGCGGCCGACGGCCAGGAGAACATGCGAGCCGATCACCTGCGGCTCGCCGTCATGGCAATCCAGTCCGACCGCGATATCGCGATCGTGTTGCTCTAGATGAATGCACTCGGCGTTGATGCGGACGGCGATGCCTTCGGAGTCGAAGATGTCGCGGATCACTTTGGATGCGTCTTCGTCGGAGTGGGGGGCGAGGCGGGAACCCATATCGACGACGGTGACCTGGGAGCCGAAGCGGCGGAACATCTGCGCGAATTCGAGGCCGACGTAGCCGGCGCCAACGACGATGAGGTGAGCGGGGAGTTCTTCGAGGTCGAGGACGGTGGTGCTGGTGAGGAAAGGGACGGAATCGACGCCGGTCATTTTGGGGATCCGGGGACGCGCACCGACGTTGAGGAAGATTTTTGGTGCTTCGAGGAGGTCGTCGCCGACGCGCATGGTTGTTGGCGATGCGAAGGATGCGGTTGCGGTGAAGACGGCGCAGTTTTCGGTGGTGCGGAGCCATTTTTCGACGCTGTTGCGCGAGTTGAGGACGATCGTGTCTTTGCGGGCCTTGACGGCGCGCATATCGACAGAGACCGGACCGGCGTGAACGCCAAAGTCGCCGCCGCGACGGGCGAGATGAGCGGCGTGGGCGCTGGCGACCATGGCTTTGGTGGGGGTGCAGCCATTGTTGACGCAGGTTCCCCCGAAGAGATGGCGCTCGACTATGGCGACCTTTTGACCGGCTTTGGCGAGGCGGACGGCGAGGGAGGGTCCAGCCTGGCCAGCGCCGACCACGATGGCGTCGAAGTTGTGCTTCATGCAAGCCTCGTGACAGCAAAGATGGCGATGGCGAGCGCAGCGATGTCTTCGACGATGGCTGCGGGAAAGTCGCGGCCGAAAGCGGAGGCCAGTTTGGCGCGGGCAGCGGCTCCGCCGAGCGTGCCTGCGACGGCGCCGATGGCTCCGAGAACGAGGCCGAGCAAGAGCTTTTGTGCGGATGCACCGGCCGTTGCGCCGGCGAGCGAGCCAGTCACGATCCGGATGATGAAGGGCACCGGTTGTTTGCGGCTGGGAGTCATGGGCAGTTTGTCGGCGACGAGTTCGGCGGCCGCAAGGACCGTGAATATGACGGCCGTGATTCTGTAGCCCATCAGGGCCACGGGAGTTTGGTCGACGTGGAGTTTGTTAAGGAAGGCGGCCCAGCTGACAACCGCGGGAGCCAGCATGGAGCGGAGGCCGGCGACGAAGCCGAGAAGAAATGCGCAAAGAAGAAGCATCGATATCTCCTGAGATGCAAGAGAGCCCATGAATCATTGGCGATCGGAAAGCAGGGGTCCGGGAATACGGAATGAGCATACGTGATTGGGCACTGCAGCAGGGTAAACTTGCCATCGAGCAGACGAGTATGACGCATACGAGTGTGACCGGGGCGTCTGAAATTCGAACGATCGACTCTCATACGGCGGGCGAACCGACGCGCGTGGTGATCAGCGGAGGGCCTGAACTGGGGCGGGGCGGCCTTGCGGAGCGTGTGCGGCGCTTTGCCGCAGAGCACGACGATTTTCGCTCGGCGGTGGTGAACGAGCCGCGGGGTTCCGATGTGATGGTGGGGGCGTTGCTGGTTGAGCCGGTGGATGCGGCGTGTGCCGCGGGGGTGATTTTCTTCAACAACATTGGATATCTGGGGATGTGCGGCCACGGGACGATCGGCGTAGTGGCCACGCTGGCGCACCTGGGCCGGATTGCCCCGGGCGAACACAGGATCGAGACGCCGGTGGGCGAGGTGGGGGCGTTGCTCGGCGCCGACGGTCGCGTGACGGTGGAGAATGTCGTGAGCTATCGCGCGAAGAAGGGCGTGGCCGTCGAGGTTCCGGGCTTTGGCCGGGTGACGGGGGATGTCGCATGGGGCGGGAATTGGTTTTTCCTGACCGAAGATGCGCCGGTGCCCTTGACGCTGGAGAACAGAGAGACGCTGATGAGTTTTGCGATGGACGTGAAGAGGGGGCTGGGCGAGGCTGGGATCACCGGGGCGGGGGGTGAGGAGGTCGATCATGTCGAGGTGTTCTCCGGATCGGCGACGGCGGGAGTGAACAGCAGAAATTTTGTGCTCTGCCCGGGGAATGCTTATGATCGGTCGCCGTGCGGAACAGGAACCAGCGCGAAGCTGGCGTGCCTTGCGGCGGACGGCAAGTTGTCGCCAGGAGAGGTATGGCGGCAGGAAGGAATCCTGGGGACGGTGTTCGAGGGAAGCTATCGGGTTGTGCATGGGGCGGAGGGACGGGTAATGCTGGGCAGCGTAATGCCAGGTAGCGTAGTGCCGAGTAGCGTCAGTCCGAGCGCCGTGATTCCCAGTATCAGTGGCTCAGCGTACATCACTGCGGAATGCAGGCTGATTCTTGCCGAGGGTGATCCGTTTCAGATGGGGATTCGGGCGCCGGGGGCGCTGGCCCGATCATGAACTGGGATGTGGTGGTCGTGGGGGCGGGCATTGTGGGCGCGGCTTGCGCGCGGGAATGCGCAACCCGGGGGTTGCGTACAGCGATTGTCGAATGCAGCGGCGTGGGGAGCGGGGCGACCGGGGCGGCAATGGGCCACGTTGTGTTGATGAACGATTCACCGGCGCAGTTCGCGCTCACGCATTATTCGCAGAATCTGTGGCGGGCGCTGGCGGAGCGTTTGCCGGAGGATGTGGAATTCGACAAGCGGGGAACGCTGTGGATCGCGGCGGATGAAGAGGAGATGGAGGAGGTTCGCCGTAAGCACGAGGCTTTTGCGGACGCCGGTGTGGCTGCGGAGATCCTCGACAGCGATGCGCTTGCAGATGCGGAGCCGCATCTGCGGCGGCCAATGGCGGGAGCTTTGCTGGTCGCCTCAGATGTCGTGGTCGATCCTTCCCGCGCGGCGGCCTGGCTGATGGAGGAAGCGGTTCGAGCCGGAGCGATGCTTGATGCTCCGCGCAAAGTGGTGTCGGCGGGGGCGGGGCGGGCGCGACTGGAGGATGGGAGCGAATTGCACACAGGGCATGTCGTGATTGCGTGCGGTGCGGAGTCTGCAATGCTCGTTCCTGGGCTTCCGATTCGGAGGCGCAAGGGGCACCTGACGGTCACGGATCGACGGCCGGGATTCGTTCGGCGTCAATTGGTGGAGCTTGGCTACCTGAAGACGGCGCACACGATGACAGCCGACTCGGTTGCGTTCAATGTGCAGCCGCGCAGGTCCGGAGAAATTATTGTTGGGTCGTCGCGTCAATTTGGAGATGAGGGATTCGCGGTGAACCCGACCATCATGTCAGCGATGCTGGAGCGGGCGAAGCTGTTCCTCCCCGCGCTTGCGGAGTGTTCTATGGTTCGCACATGGACGGGGTTTCGCGCGGCGACACCGGATAAGCTACCACTGATCGGACCGTGGCCTGCCGATGCATCGGTGCTGCTGGCGACGGGTCACGAGGGATTGGGAATCACGACGTTGCTCGGGACGGCGCGGCTGATTGCGGATCATGTGATGGGTGCGAAGGCGGAGATTCCCGCAGAGCCTTACTGGCCGGAGCGGTTGTTTGCCGGGGCCGGGCAAGAGGCTGAAAAGCTCATGGAGGGTCGATGAAGTGGAGCGGTGTTATGCCTGCGATGACGACCTGCTTTAACGAACGGTTGCAGGTGGATCACGGTTTTATGGCGCGCCATGCGCGCTGGATGCTCGCCAATGGGTGCACGGGCATCGTAGCGCTGGGATCGCTGGGCGAGGCGGCGACGCTGACGTTTGCCGAGAAGGAAGCGATCCTGCGCAACCTGGTTGCGGGTGCGAGCGGCGCACCGGTGGTGGCGGCGATTTCAGCTCTTTCGACAGCGGAGGCGGTTGTGCTGGCCCGGGCCGCCGAAGAGCTTGGTTGTTCGGGACTGATGGTGTTGCCGCCTTATGTTTATATCGGCGACTGGCGCGAGATGAAGGCGCACGTCGCGGCGATCTTCCGCGCGACGAAACTTTCCTGCATGCTCTACAACAATCCGGTTTCTTATAGAACCGACTTTATTCCGGAGCAAATCGCCGAACTGGCGGGGGAGTTCGAAAACCTGGCCGCCGTGAAGGAATCGAGTACCGACGTGCGGCGGATCACGGCGATTTGTGCGCTGACGGGAGACCGGCTGCAGATTTTTGTCGGCGTGGACGATGCGATCGTCGAGGGCATAGCGGCGGGCGCGGCGGGATGGGTCGCGGGACTCGTGAATGCCTTTCCCGCCGAGTCTGTGGAGCTGTTCAACTACGCGGTAAGCGGCGATGCGGAGAAGGCATTCGCGCTATATCGATGGTTTCTGCCTCTGCTGCGCATGGATACGGTGCCGAAGTTCGTTCAACTCATCAAGCAGGTGCAGCAGGAGACGGGAACGGGATGTGCGCGGGTTCGTCCTCCGCGGCTGGAGGTGATTGGGGACGAGCTGGAGCAGGTGCGGGCCGCGGTGCGAAATGCTTTGGGCCAAAGATTGGCCGTTCGGAGCACTGGGCTCCCGCAGTGAGGGGCGACGTTGCTCATCGGCGAGGACCGATTACCTACTCGGCGCGCAGAGTGATGGAGGGGTCGACGCGTGCGGCGCGCCATGCCGGGGTCCAGGAGGCAATGGCGGCAACGACGGTGAGCAGAGCGATGACGCCGAAATAAGTCATCCAGTCGAGGCGAGAGATCCCGTAGAGCAGGGTGACGAGGGCGTGGCTCGCGAAGACGGCTGCGCAGGAGCCGATACTGATGCCGAGGGCAGTAAGACGCATGCCGTCGCGCAGGATCAGCGCCAGGATGTTGCCGCGTGACGCGCCGAGGGCTGCGCGCACGCCGATTTCGCGGGTGCGCTCGGCAACGCTGCCCGCGAGCACTCCATACATGCCGACGGCGGCGAGAGCCAGCGCGGCGAGGCCGAAGGCTTCGAAGAGAATCAGCACGAAATTGCGCTGCGCTTCGGTGACGGCTACAAGGGCGTTCATGGAGGCGACGCGGACGATGGGCTGATTCCTGTCGACGGACCAGATCGCATTCTTGACAGCTGGCGCGAGCGCTGCCGCATCCCCTCGCGTGCGGATGACGAAGGATAGGGTTTGATCGGCGAACCAGGTCTGTTCGGTGGAGAGATAGACAGCGTTGGGCTCGTTGAGGGCCAGAGATGTTTGCTTCACGTCACCGACGACGCCGACGACGGTAAACCACGGTCGATCGATGGGGCCGACGTGCAGGCGCTTGCCAATGGGATTCTGGCCGGGAAACTGCCTCCTGGCCAGCGATTCGCTGAGCAGCGCGGCGGGGGGCGAGGTGGCCGTGTCGTGTTCATCGATGCAGCGGCCGCTGAGAACAGGAATACTCATGGCAGCGCAGTAGCCGGGGCTGATGGCGTAGCGAAAGACATTGTGGCCACCCTGCGGGTCGTCATTCTCGAAGTGCGAGCCATAGGTGCTGATCCAGGAGGGATCGTCGCTGAGCGGCAACAAGCTGGTGAACGCGGCCTGTTCGACTCCGTGAACCTGGCGCACGGCGTCCAGGGCCTGCCGGAAGAAGCGGCGGCGCGCGTTGTCGCCTGTTCCAGGCGCAGAGTGCAGTTCGTCGAACTGATGGCCTGAGGTCTGAACCTGCATGGTGAGCAGGTGGGCGGGATCGAAGCCAGGATCGACGGCGAGCAGGCGGCGCATGCTGTGCAGCAGCAGGCCAGCGGCAACCAGCAGGACCAAAGCCAACGCGACTTCAGTGACCACGAGGGTGCGACGGGTGAGTGCATGGCCGCCGGCCGTTCGGTGCGAGCTCTGTTCAAGCCGGGGACGCACCTCGTCGCGCGAGACATGCAAGGCGGGAATAAGCCCGGTGACCAGGCCGATGATGGTGGTGACAGCGAACGCGAAGGCAAACGCCATGGCGTCGACAGTGATGGCATCGGCGCGTGGAAGTCCCGGAGGACTCAGCGCGATGAGCGCTCGCACCCCAGCCATGGCGACTCCGAGCCCAAGAGCGCCGCCGAGCAGAGACAGCAGCAGGCTTTCGGTAATCAGTTGCCGGACGATGCGCCGCTTCGATGCGCCGAGCGCGGCACGGACCGCAAATTCTCCGCGGCGTTGCGCACTGCGGGCGAGCAGCAGATTGATGACATTAACGCAGGCGATGGCGAGGACGAGCAGGACTGCGCCGAGAACCGCGAGCAGCGCGGGCCTGACGGTGTGGGCAATGTCATCCTGCAGCGAATCGACGATGAGGCCGCGCTGGAGGGAAGCCCAGCGTGGGCGTGGGAAATCGGGCCACGAGGTGCTTGCGATCTGGTCGAGCTCCTGAATGGCCTGCGTGCGCGAGACGCCTGGCCGGAGACGGCCGGCCATGCGCAGATGATTGCCCCATGTGGCGCCGGTAAAGTCCTTGGTGATTTGCCGTGCGTCGTATTGCGCGGGAGTCCACAGGTTGGCCGATGAGGAAAGCACATCCTCAAAGGAGCGCGGCATGACTCCGATGACGGTGAAGCTGTCGCCGTCAAGCTTGATTGCACTGCCGAGAACACCGGCATCGCCGTGAAACAGAACGTCGCCACAGGCGATCGCTGAGAATGACAACTCTGGGTCCGTTGAAAACGTCTTCGGACGGCAGAAAATCGCGACCGAGAACCGGGGCGACGCCGAGAACATGAAAGAAGCTGGCGCTCACGCTCTGGCCTTCGAGCCGTTCGGCCTGCTCGCCGCCAGTGAGCGCCGGCTGCCACGGCTCAAAAATAGTCATCGATTCAAAAGAGCGGCTCCGCTGGGCCAGCTCGAGATACGTGCCGAAGGATAATTCGGAGCGGGCGCCCTGATAGGTATTCCAGATGGTCAGGATGCGGCCGGCATGCGGGTAGGGCAGTGGCCGGAACAGGATGGGATCGACCGCGCTGAAGATCGCGGTGCTGGCGCCGATGCCGAGGGCCAGCGTCAGCACACTGACGATGGTGAATCCCGGATGGCTGCGCAATTGGCGGGCGGCGTAGCCGAGATCGGAGGCGAAGGTTCGGAGTGCGTTTTCCCATCCATAGGAGCGCACCTGTTCGCGGACGACGGTCGGGTTGCCGAGTTCGAGGCGAGCTGCGCGCCTGGCGTCCTCTGCGCTCAGGCCGCGCGCTTGCCAGGCTGCGACAGTTTCTTCGAAATATTGGCGGACCTCGTCGTCGGCGTCGCTGTCCTTTACGGATCGATGAATGAGGCCGCGGAGGCCGTAGCTGAATTGACGCCAAAGGGACACGGATTAACCCTCCTGACGGAGAAGGCGCTGAATGGCGGAGGCGCGGCGGGTCCAGTCCGCGGTTTCGATTTCGAGTTGCTTTTTTCCGCTGCGCGTAAGCCGGTAGAACTTTGCGCGGCGGGCGTTTTCCGTTTGTCGCCACTCGGAGTCGAGCCATCCGGCGCGCTCCAGGCGCTGCAGAGCGGTGAGCAGCGATCCCGGATTCACCTTGAACACGCCACGCGAGATTTGTTCGACGCGGCGGCCGATGCCGAACCCGTGCAGCGGCTCGAGACTGAGGGTTTTGAGGATCAGCATATCCAGCGTGCCCTGGATGACGTTGGTGTTGGAGTCGCTCATGGAAGACCACGCTAGCAGGCGCTCCGTTTGACTGTCAAGATGTGACAATCAGAGGGACCATGGTTGGGCTCGCGAAAATCGCAAATCAGCGGGGGTCGAGGAGCGCCGTGAGCCGTTGCTTTACTCCCGGCCATTCCGACGCGACGATGGAATAGCGGGCGGAGTTGCGCGGAGTGTTGTCAGCCGCCAGGCGATGGGCGCGAAGAATGCCCTCAAATTTGCCACCGATGCGCGCGATGGCTGTCCGCGAGCGCTGGTTGCGCTCGTCGGTATGCAGGCACACCCGTAGCACCTGCCAGACCTCGAAGGCATGCGTGAGCATGAGCAGCTTGGCTTCGGTATTGGCGCCGGTGCGAATCGATGAAGGGGCGAGCCACGTATAACCAATCTCGCAGACATCTGGATGAAGGTGGCCGTGGCGGCGGTGACCCTGGGGCCAGGCCCAGCGCTCGATGTCGAAATATCGCGTGGCACCGATGACCACGCCATCGGATTGGCGCACGGTGGCAAAGGGAACGGCGGTGCCGGCTTTGCACCAACTGAGGGCGGTGTTCACATAGAGCCTCGTCGCTTCGAGTCCCTGGGGAACAGCGCTCCAGCGGTACAAGCCTTCGTCATCGGAAGAGGCGGCGACTAATCCTTCGATGTGGCGCGGGTCGAGCGGTTCCAGACGAATGTGCTTACCGGCGAGTGTTAAATTTTCCAGGCTCATGGTTGTTTTTGGGTTCGGCGTGGTGGATGCAATGCGAGCAGGCCGCGAGGCCGAAATCCCATTTCCGAGAGAACCGGTCAGGCGAATGAGGTTTTAGTTTATTGCAAATCTGGAAATCGAGTTAAAGGGGCCGGAGGTTCAGATGTTGCGGTGCTCAGACCATTCCAGCGGACGGAGAACGCGTTTCCGCGAAGAGGCAGAGCCAGGAAGAATCGAGGCAGAGCCAGCGCTGTGTGCTGAACCAACTGGTAGCAAGCTCGGGTATGTGGAGCAAGCCGTGGCCGCGGTCGCAGAAGAGCTCGATGCCGTTCCAGGAGAGGAAATTACAGGATGCCTGTCCGACGCGAGCAGGGTTCGAAAGCACGCGGAGGCATTCCGGGCATCGCCGGCGCTGGTCCTGGAGAATCCAGCGGAACGCGAAGAGCAATGCGGGGAAGGCGGTCGCGACCTGGAGAAAGACGGCGGTCGATCCGGCGAGCGACGGCCCCCATGCGAGCACGATGGATGCCGGATAGACGACCGCGAGCACCAGCACGAACTTCACGGCAAGAAAAATCCACCGGCGCGCATGAACGCGAAGAGCCATGCGGTCGCGGCGGCGAGGATAATCGCCAAGCGGGAGGGCGGTGGTGGCCGGCAATGCGAGGCAAGCGAGCAGCAGCGCAAAGACGAAATTCGAGGTGGGCTGGAGCGCCAGCCACGACACTGAGATGCAATCGAAGCATTGGGTGAAGCCATCGCGGGTTTCTGTCATGACGCGGATGCCGCCGCGCGGCGGGGGAAAGGCGGAGTTGCGAATGCGGGCGACGACAAAGCCCTTTGCATGGGGCGGCAGTTGTGCGAGGGAACGCTGGTCCTCGAGAATCCACCCCTCGATCTTTCCTGGCAATCGCCCTTCGTCATCAGGCAGAATGCCGGCGATCGTAGCGGGCTGGCCGTCGATGCTGGCGGTGCGTCCCACAAGGTGAGGGTCGCTGTGGTACCAGGTGCGCCAGGCAGCCTGGCTGAGGATGACGCGTGGTCCGTTGGGCGAGTGCGCGGTTGCCCCGGAAACGGGAACTTCAAGCACCCGGAAAAGGCTGTTGCTGGCGAGGGCGACGGAAAGGCGCGCGGTGCGCTGGTGCGGGATATGCACGTTTTTGACTGCGACGCGATACCAGGCGATCTGAGAAAACAGCGTGTCGGTGTCGGCTCGCCATTCCTGGTAATTTTCGAGCTGAATGGTAGGGGTCTGGGCACCGGCATAACCCGCGCCCGAGATCATGATCAGGTCGGCCGAACCGAAGGGGTGGAAGGGCAGCAATACGGTGCGCGCACGGGGCAGGCAGACGCATAGAAGGAAGCCGATGGCTGCGAGGGCTGACAGGATGAGGCCGCAGCGCGCAGCCGAACCGGACTGGAGTAAGGATCGCGCCGTCGAGAGCAGGTTATTGCAGCGAATCCAGAATGCATCCCGAAACCCGCCGAGGCTGAATGTGAGTGGGCCGGCATGGAGTGCGCAGGCCGGGGAACCGTGGCACAGGTGGTAGAGCTCGGCGGTCCATTCGGCTGTCCAGTCGGCGCGGTCGCGGCAGGGGACCATCAGCGATGCGGCGCGGATGTTGATTTGCGCAAGCGACCCGGAATAGAAGCGAAGGCGCTTCATACGCGCTCCTCCACTTTGAGCGTCGACTGCGGCGAGGGAATCATTTTTTCCAGCAGCGGATAGCGCTGGTAGACAGCCTCCAGCGTGGCTTTGCCGGGGCGGGTGATGCGGTAATACTTGCGTGGTGGGCGCTGATCGGCATCGGCGATAGACTGCCGTTCCCATTTGGAGAGGATGAGCCCGTCGCGTTCGAGGCGGCGCATGGCTGGATAGACTGTGCCGCTGGGCAGTCCGGTCATCTGCATCACGCTGAAGCCGTAGATATGGCCGGCGTGGATGGCCTGGAGGATCATGGCGGCGGTATGCGAGAGCTTCGCGTCGACCGGCATGGGAAGAATTGTACCCTATGTAGCATTCTGTTGACGCCAAACGACCATGAAGATCATCGCCGCTCGAAGTGAATCCGAGGGCGAGCCGCTGTGTCACCGCAGCCCGGACGAGGGGAGGCCCGCTCGCTGCCCAGCTGGAATGGCTTCGAGGTGGTTGAGAGTGTGGTCGAGGGCCCGCCCTCCGGCGGCACACCACCTGGCTCGCGCAACGTCCGCACCTCCAACCCGCCATATCGGGAGCGGCCCCGGGAAGCTGACCGTGAGGTTAGCTCGGGCAGCCGTCGCGGTGATAGCTTGAACCTGTGCCCTCGGAATCGGATCTCATCGTTGAGCTGTACCAGCGCCACGCGGAGGCGTGGGATCGGCTGCGCGCTCCCGGGAATTTGTTCGAGAAACCGTGGCTGGATAAGTTCCTGGCGCTCGTGCCCCCGGGCGGCGGAGGGATTCTTGACCTGGGATGCGGCGCGGGTCTGCCAATTGCCGGCTATCTGATCGAATGCGGATACAAAGTCACAGGAGTGGATACGTCGGAGCCGTTGCTGGCCCTCAGCCGCAGCCGTTATCCCGCACAGGAATGGATTGCCGGCGACATGCGGACGCTGGACCTGGACCGGTCATTCGCCGGCATCATCGCATGGGACAGCTTCTTTCATCTCACCCCGGACGACCAGCAGGCGATGTTTCCTGTCTTTGCGAGGCACGCCGGCCCGCGAGCACCGCTGATGTTTACCAGCGGTCCGCAGCACGGCTCGGTTTTGGGAGAATTCGAGGGCGAGCCTCTGTATCACGGCAGCCTCGACGAAGGGGAGTACCGCTCGCTGCTCAGCCAGAACGGCTTCGAGGTCGTTGAGCATGTGGTCGACGACCCGAGCTGCGGCGAGCACACCATCTGGCTGGCACAGCGGGATTGATTGGACCGGAATTTGTCCAGCCGAAGGCATTTTCCTGGGGAGAATGGCGGAAGAGTTGGGGGCGTGGTTGCCGGCCACTTACAGAATCAGGCTAGTAATAAGCGAGGTATGGCCGCGTCCTGAGCTGCGGCGATAAGGTCGGTATCAAAGGTGGCGAGTGCCAAGCCCCTGCGCAGGGCAAGTTCGAGGTAGGCTGCATCGTAAGCGGTGAGGCGGTAACGTCTCACGAGGGGCATCAAAGCCTTGCCGTCGACGGGCTGGGATCGATCCACGCGAATGTCAAGTGCCGAGAGCGGTTCAAGAAACTGGTCGGCGATCGCAGCGGCAATGCGACCCTTCCTCTCGTTGACCGCCAGCACGTTGGCGATCTCGAATGTCCAGAGCGGGGGCACCTCCGCCCAGGTGTCTGCGAGTGCCGTAAGAACGCTGCGACTATAGGGAGTCATCTCCTCGGCAAAACACCAACTCATGGTCAACGAGGCATCGAGAACAAAAGGCATTAGTATTTGTGGCCTTCGTGGACCATCCCTTTGATGATCTCTCCGTTAAGACCGCCTCTATGCGTTTCGGCAAAAGCGAGCATGGCTTCCACGGCGTGATGGCGATGCTTGCGGACGGTCCGATCCTGGAGAATCTTCTCTTCGACGAAGAGGCGGATGTAGCTCTCGATCGCCATCCCCCGCGCTTCAGCCTCGGCGGCGAGCTGGGCTTCGATATCGGGCGGTAACTGAATCTGAATCGACATTCCTCCTCTTTCTATCGCAACCCCCGCAAGCTGCGGCGACCGGGACGCCTGTAACAATGATGTCACGGCCGATCCCGGAACGCATCATTTCCCTGCTTTACTGGACGCGTTGCAATCCGGAGAGCCGGGCAGGCGACCTTCCAGTACGACCTTCATGCGGCGAGTGGCTGGGCAAGGGGCGCTAGCGGGAGCAAGGTCAGCATTCAGAGCGACCATCCGGGTTGCACCTTGGCGATAGTATGATTGGGAATCGGATGGACTGATACCCGCATCCGGCCCACCCAAGGTTCACTCAGCTTTCACATTCAGCAGGTTTGGAAGGTGACAGCGAAGGTGTGTGCGGGGTTGCGTCGGGTTATCAGGAAATGGAAGGAAAGCAGGGAATCCGGTGAGCGAAGCCAAATCGGCAGTGGTGGTGGGCGCCCAGTGGGGTGATGAAGGCAAAGGCAAGATCGTCGATGTGCTGAGCGAGCGCTTCTCTGTGGTTGCACGCTATGCGGGCGGTCACAACGCCGGGCATACGGTGATTATTGCGGGGCAGAAGTTCATCCTGCAGCTGGTGCCTTGCGGCGTGCTGCGGCCGGGATGCCGCGGGGTGATCGGGAATGGAGTGGTTCTCGATCCGATGGCCTTCCTGAAGGAGACGGGGCGGCTGCGGGATCTGGGCATCGATGTGGACAGCCGGCTTTTTGTATCGAACCGGGCGCAGGTGATTTTGCCCTATCACCGGATGATCGAGCTGGCGGCGGAGAGCGCGCCGGGGCGCCAGAAGATCGGAACCACAAGCCGCGGCATTGGTCCGGCGTACGAAGACAAGATGGCGCGCAACGGGCTGCGGGTGGTGGATCTGCTGAACACCTCGCTGCTGAAGACGCACATTGAGAATGCGTGCGGAGAGAAGAACGCCATTGCGCACGCGCTGTTTGGCACGGAGCCGCTCGATCCGGCGCAGATGTATGACGAGTACGCCCAGGCTGCGGAGAAGATACGGCCTTTCGTGACCGATACGGCATTGTTGCTGAATCGGGCGCTCGAAGAGGGGCAGAGTGTGATGTTCGAGGGCGCGCAGGGGACAATGCTGGACATCGATCACGGGACGTATCCTTTTGTGACTTCGTCGTCGGCCGCAGCGGGCGGGGCTTCGACGGGAACCGGCGTTGGGCCGACACGGATAGGAACGGTGATTGCCGTGACGAAGGCTTATGTGACGCGCGTGGGCGAGGGGCCCTTCCCGACGGAGATTCAGGATGAGGCGGGGGAAGAGCTGCGGCGGCGGGGACAGGAATTTGGGGCGGTGACCGGGCGTCCTCGGCGTTGCGGGTGGCTGGATCTGCCGCAGTTGCGATATTCGAACCAGATCAACGGGACGGACTGGCTGGTGATAACGAAGCTCGATGTACTGGACGCTCTGGAGTGGATACCGGTGTGCACGGGGTACGAGATCGACGGCAAGGCGCTGGAAACGATGCCGGCCGATGTGCGTGGCATTGAGGCGATCCGGCCCGTGTACACTCGGCTGAAGGGCTGGAAGAGGTCCACGGAGGGCGTTCGGAATTTCGATGATCTGCCGAAGCCGGCGCAGGAATATCTGCGATTCATGGAGCGAGAGACGGGGGCGAAGATTGCTCTTGTTTCGACGGGGCCGGATCGGGACCAGACCCTTGAAATGCCGGAGTTCCGCTACGCAATGGAGCGGATCGCCGGAAACCAGAGCCTCATAACCACGGGACGAGTGGCGGAACCCATACAATGATCAGCTTTACAGTTCGCATGAAATTCCGCCCCGAGGATCGTCAGCGGGTGGCGGAGACTCTGACCGCGCTGGCCCGGGAATCTCGTGAGGAGCCGGGATGCGTGAGCTACGATCCACATGTGGTGGACGGTGAACCGGACACGGTGGTGATCTACGAGCAATATAAGGATCAGAATGCCGTAGAGGCGCACCGCGGATCGGCGCACTTCAGGGAATACGTGGTGGGCGGGCTTTACCAGATGATGCTGGAGCGGCAGGTGGAGAACCTGACGCTGGTCGCGTGACCCGGGATGCAGTCATCTGGTGTTTTTTCGCGTCTGAGAGGGTAGTGAGCTGCGGGCTATAGCGCTTCCAGCGGGCATGGTGCGAGCGCTCCCCAACCCATATGACGTTCCGGCAGCCAATGCGCACCTTTCAACGATTCTTTTTTGACGGGCCGCGGCGGCACGGGCTAACATCCGGTACGAACATGCGCCGCCAACCGGGTTCTGTTTTGCGTTCCTGCACCGTTCCACAGGCAGTCGCCGCGCTGCTGCTGCTGGCGGCGTGGCATGCGGCGTGGGCTTTGCCGCACCATGAGGGGCGGGCGATCCACAAGGAAATCGAGGGGATGGAGCAGGAGTGGCGCCAGGCGACGGTGACCAACAATGTGGGAGAAATGGACCGGTTGCTGGCCGACGACTACATCGGGATCACATCCAACGGCACGCTGGAGACAAAGCCGCAGGCGCTGGCGCAGCGCCGGGCAGGAACGGTCCGCATCACAAAACTGGAGCTGAACGACATGCACGTCCGCGTCTACGGGGATACGGCAGTGGTCACGTCGCAGGCGGAGCTGGAAGGGACGAACGGAGCCAGCGATATCAGCGGGCTGTATCGCTACACGCGCGTTTACAACCGGCGGCTGGGCCAATGGAAGATTGTGAGTTTTGAGGCCAGCCGGATGCACGACACCGACGCGCGAGCCAGCACGAAGCACTGAGATTTGGGCGGCGGGTCTTGGAATTGGCTAAGTCGCAAGGCGAGGCCACACGCGCAAGGTTGATATACTAAGTTGCCGCGTGGCACGGCCGCGCTGAGGAGAAAAACCCATCGATAAGCGTTCCGCGAAGCAGTTTGTCCGCATTAACGATCGAATCCGCGCCCGTGAAATTCGCGTGATCGACGAAAATGGCGAGCAGCTCGGCATCCTCCCCCCGTTTGAGGCGCTCAAGATTGCCCGTGAGCGCGGTCTTGACCTGGTGGAAGTTTCGCCCACGGCTGTTCCTCCCGTTTGCCGCATTCAGGATTACGGCAAATTCCTCTACGAAAAAGAAAAGAGCGATCGCGCTGCCCGCAAGCGACAGAAGGTGATCGTCGTCAAGGAGGTGAAGTTCTCCGTGACGATCGACGATCACGACTTCGAGACCCGGCGCAACCAGGCGATCCGGTTTCTGCAGGACGGCGACAAGGTGAAGGCTTCGCTGCGCTTTAAGGGGCGCCAGATGGCGCATCGGGAGCTGGGTTACGCGATCATCAATCGCCTGATTCGGGACATCGGAGAGAATGGCGTGGTGGAGTTCATGCCGCGCATGGAAGGCAACACGCTGCACGCGATTCTCGCGCCTGGGAAGAAGGAAGCGCCGAAGAAGCCAGCCGCTCCTCGGCCGCCCGCTCCGCCGCAGGGGCCACAGGCTCCGCCGCCCGCACCGCAGGCGTAGGTGGCGCAATAGAAGCGGTCAGCGAGGATGTGGCACGGCCTGCATCTGACAGCTTCTCAGCTAACCGCTTTTCTCGCTAATCGCGTCTTGCCAGCGGTTCCCCTTCAGGGCGCGTTACCGCAGTGCGTTCATGCAGCAACGCACACTCTCTCTCTTTGAGCCAGTTTCCGTCATGCGATCCAGCGACGTCCCGCAGGCGGTCTATGCTGCACAGCCTTTGTTTTCCGGCGCTTGCGCCAGCAGGAGAGTGTTGCGCCGCAGACCCCGTATCTTTTTCCGACGTTCCGGCGGGTGCCTGTTGAGCCGGGAGATAACCGGAAAGGGTCACGCATGCCACAAATGCGGGATTCGGAGGAGTCGGTATGGGGAGCATACTATCTCCTGCGCAGTGGGCAAGCCGGTGCGCCCAACTGCTTGTAAATGCTGCGGATGTTGTGGACCTCAGATTTTTTGGGGCCGTTCTGCCTGGCGAGGAAGACTCGATGTATCCATTTTTTGTGCTGAGCACCATTGTTGCGGTTTTGCTCTGCGGTCTCACAATCGACATCGGGATTATGGAGAGGACGCACGATGGCATGCAGAGTGCGGCCGACGCCGCTGCGCTCGGGGCACAGGTGTCGCACGATCAGGAAGACACAAGCTGGCTCACCAACGGCTCCTCGGATGCGGCCACCAACAACTTCACCAATGGCGTCAATGGCGTCACGGTCACGGTGAATGAAAATCCGGCGAGCGGCGGCTATGCCGGCGAGTATGACGCTATACAAGCGACCATCACCCAGTCGGTCCATTCGAATTTCATGGGCTGGCTGAATAGCGGGGTGGAAACAGTCACTGCGACCGCCGTGAGCCTCATGACGCCCTGCGTCTACGTGACCGGGGCACACTCCTCAACGAGCCCCACCTATCCCCTTTCGCTGACTTCGACCTCGTCCCTGGGATATACAAACGGTTCCACCATGGGCTGCCCGGTCTATGTCAACCGGGGATTAAACGTCGACTCATCGTCGAAGCTCTGGGCCAACGCCACGAATGTCGTCGGCGCATCGAGCGCCTCTTCGTTATCGGGCACTGCCTTTCACCAGCCGAGGTACAACGCCACCGCGCAGTCGGATCCTCTGGTTTACACGGCGGCGTGCTCAACGCTTTCCTCCAGCTGCGTGAACGGTACGGCGTACGGCATCACGCCTCCCACATTCTCCTCCTGCAACTACACCAACCACTCGTGGTCGACCGGGGGCACCTATGTTCTTAACCCGGGGACCTACTGCAACAGCTTCAGTTTCACGAACTCGACGGTCACTTTGAATTCGGGTCTCTACATCATCACGGGTGGAGGAACGTGGTCGGGTTCGCATGTCTCGGGCACCGGAGTCACCTTGTATTTCACAAAAGGGGGAGGGTCGAATTTCGGCCAGTTCAAGGTCACCAACACCCCGATGACTCTCTCGGCGCCAACCACGGCGTCGGGCGGAAGTATTCCGACGATCCTGATCATGAACGATCCGGCCTGGACGCAGACGGCGGTGCAGGACTTTCAGTTCACGAGCAGCAGCACGAATTCCGGAGACGGAATCATCTACCTGGTGGGAACCGGAATCGAGCTCTCGTCGAGCGCGTTCACCGCCACCCATTATCTCTGCTTCGACGTGGACAATATGTTCCTGGTGGGGACGGCTCTCAAGCCCCTGAGCAATTTCACCACGGTGCCAACAGGGGAGCCATTCACTCCGATGGGGGGCCTGGTGCAATGAAGAGGATCTTCGGCTCCGAAAGCGGCCAGGCGCTGGCCGAATTTGCTCTGTTCACCCCGTTTTTCCTGGTGATGGTATTTGGCGTGATCGATTTGTCCTTCTTTCTGACTGAGGTCATGGCGACCCAGGAAGCAGCGGTGGAGGGGGCGAACTACGGTTCGGCGCCAGGCAACCAAAACGACGATTCAGGGATGCAAACCTGGGCGGCCTATGCGGGGTCCTACGGTATCACGCTCACCGGAACACCGACGGCGACGACTTTCTATACCTGCACCCCGGGTGGAACCCATGTCACCGCAACCACCAGCTGCTCGAGTGGCGTCGGGCCAATGGAGTACGTGCAGGTGACGGCCAGTACAACGCTGTCTCCGGTTCTCGCCAGCTGGATGTTTGGCAGCGAGACATACTCAGCGACGGCCACTTATAGAGTGGCCTATAAGGAATGACAATGAACCGCGGACAGGATGGAATGCGAGCAGGATTCGGGTGGCGAACTGTACTCCTGCGGGGCGTGCGCGCGGCGAGGAAGCAGGACGGCGCCATGCTGGTGGAAACGGCTTTGGTGATGCCTGTGTTTTTCCTGATGTTTTTTGGTTTTGTTGCCTTCTCGCTCGCCCTGATCGGCTACATGAGCGCAACCTATGCGGCGCGCGTGGGGGCTCGCTACGGCGCCATGCACAGCGCGAGCAGTGGCAGTCCGGCCACGGTTGCCCAGATTAAATCGGTTGTCCAGGACAACCTGTTTGCCCCCGGAGCTGTCAGCACCCCGACCATCCTTGTCGATTACGGCAACCGTACCCAGGGAGTCGGAGGAAACTACACCGGCGACCTGATTGGCGTGGGCATCATCTGGGCGCAGACGGTCCAGATCCCGTTCTGGGGGTCGCAAACGTACTACGTGACGACAGAAGCCTACCGAGTCATCACGCGCTAGGACTCATCCCACACAGCACTTCAGTTTTGGCACAGCCCACTTCACTGCGTGTTTTACTCACGCCATTTCGGCGATACGAGGTTGACTCAGAACCGTTCCCCCGCCGCATTGCTCATCCTTATTCTTTGCCCTAAAGCGACGATAATCCCCGCACCATCGACTGCGGGCCGCGTCCGACCCCTCTGCCGGGCAGAGCGCCGATTGTGCCTGTTGAGTCGGGGCATAACCGGAAAGGGTTACCAGTGCCACAAATGCGGGATACAGAACAGACGGCACGGGGGTCGATACTATCTCCTGCGTGTCGCACGCGTGGGAAGACCCAGCCTTCATGATCCGGCGGGCGCTTCGCAGTCAATCGAATGAAAGCGAGACTCTTCTGTGGCAGCTCTCTACACCGTGAGCGTGTTTATTCTCCTGCTTTTCTGTGGGCTGACCCTGGACTACGGGATGCTGGAGTTTGCAAGGGGTAAGATGCAGAATGCAGCCGACGCCGCGGCCGTCGCCGAGGAACTCTATTTCGAACGTCAGCTTAGCGCGAACTGCCGCCGACGGGTTCCGATGCCGGGAAATCGGTTGCCTCACAGTACGGCTTCACCGATGGCTCCAACAATACGACCATTTCTTATCTGGCGAACAACCTGATCAACTCCGATCAGGGAGGGGCATACGCCGGCCAATACGATGGGCTGCAGATTCAGATTTCTCAGACGTTCCCGACAATGTTCATGAAGCTGGCCAATATCCCGTCAGTCACTGTGACGGTTAAATCGGCCGCTGCGATTCCGGCGTGTGCGTATTTTCTGGGCACCAAAAGCCTGGCGAGCCCCACGGTTTCGGTCCTTAAGGGCGCCAACAGGGGTGAAGTTTATCTGCCCTGCAGCGCCTATATCGCGGGTGGAGCGAGCCTCGATGGCACCGTAGACTGGTGGCAGGCGTGGCAAACCTATCTAACGGGAACTTCAAGCGGAACATCGACGAACGGCGGCAGATGGAAGTCGGGAGCCACGTACAGCAGCACAACCCGCACCGATCCTCTTTCTTCGGATATCAGTGCGCCAACAGTGGGCGCATGCAACCACACAAACTTCAGTTCGGGGAATCTGACCGGGTCGGCAACTTCCGTGACGCTGAGTCCCGGAGTTTACTGCGGATCGGTGAGCGGCTCCACGGTCACGCCGGGGCTAACTCTGCTGAACGACACCGTCACCGTCAATCCGGGCCTTTACATCATCACCGGTGGCGTCAATTGGGAGCGCGCCACCATGACCGGGACGGGCGTGACCTTTTACTTCACAAATGTATCGGGTCATTCCACCAGTTTCGGCAGCGTGCTCATTAACGATTTGTCGGTCCTCACTCTTTCGGCCGCAACCGGTGGGACCTTCGGGAGCGCTGTGTCCGGGTCGGGTGGTGCGCTCGCCGGTGTGCTGTTCTACCTTGACCGCAGCTGGTCCAACAGCACCGCCCAGGACTTCAACTTCAACAGCAGCTCGGGGACAACGAACGGAGTCTGGTATCTTCCCGACACCGGGATTAATTTTTCAACGGCTCCGATAACTGCACTACCATGTGCGGGATTGTTACCGACAATATGAGCCTCACGAATTGGGAGCTTAGCTGGTCTTCCCAGAACTTTGCCGACCTTCCGGGCGGAAATCCATTCCGCCTGCAGCAGGTGCTGGTGCAATGATGTCGGCTAGCATACTCAAGTCCGCTAGCACCCTTCTGAGGGAGGAAGAGAGCGGGCAGGCGCTGGTGGAGTTCGCCGTCATTTCCACCCTTCTCATTCTGTTGCTGATTGGTATCGCCAACTACATGATCTATATCTATCAGGAGATGGAAGTGACCGCGGCAGCTGGCGCAGCGGCCACCTACGCCACCATTCCGGCGAATGCTCCTATGAATTCAACCAACATCAGCGCGGCCGAAGCCGCGGGCAAAGCGGCGGCTCCGGACGTTTCGAACGTCGCGGTCACCGTCACAACCGTGTACTCGTGCGCCTGGGACGGAAGCTCGGTGGCGAAAACTTCCACCTGCAGTGACGGATATTCTCCCATGCTGTTTGTCCAGGTGTCATCGACGGGGACAGCTTATGCCCTGCTCGCATGGAGCCCCCTTGCTAACAGTCTCAGCCTGAGCAGCTCAGCGCTGATGGAGATCCCCTATCAATGAAGACAGTCCGGAATGCGGTGCAGAATCATGCGGCGGCTTGCCATGCCGATTCGTCCGCCGCAATCCGTCCGCACGCCGTGGCGGCGGGAGCGAAGAGCCGGCGCCTTATCCGCAGGTTGCTTCGGGCTGGCAGGTCGGCGGACGGTTCGGCGATTGTGGAGACCGCTATGGTTCTCCCTTTATTCTGCAGTTTGATGTTTGGCACGGCGTTGTACGGGATGGCGTTGATCTCTTATTGCAGCGCCAACTATGCGGCCAATGTCGGCGCCCGCTATGGGAGCATGGGCAGCCTGACCAGTCTCTCGCCGTTGACAACGACGCAGGTGCAGACCGCCGTTACAAATAGTCTCTATGTGCCGGGGACTACTGGCACGCCGGCTATTACTGTCGAATATCTGACGCAGGCCGGCGGGACTTCGACCAACAACATCGGTAACGTGGTGCACGTTAAAGTGAAGCTTGCCGGACAGTCCATCACGGTTCCGTTTGGAGGCACCAAAACCTTCACGCTGCAGACCAATGCCTATCGCACAATCATCCGATAGCCGCTGAACAGTCTACAGGTACAAGGAACAGGTCTCACGCCTTCGAGGGTTGAACAGAATCGTCGCCCGACCCCAGACTGTCTTCTCCGAAAATCGACTATGATTCTTGGCAACGCCTCCTGGCATTGCCATGCCCTCGTCTACCGAAACAGTCAATCCGGCAACCTTGCGTGTGCCGGCTCCGCCGTTGCAGGTGGAGTCTGTGGTGAAGCGGTTTGGCGCCGTGACCGCCGTTGCGGGGGTTTCGCTGGAGATTCCAGCCGGGGCGTGCTTTGGGCTGCTGGGCCCGAACGGCGCGGGCAAGTCGACTCTGATCCGCAGCATTATGGGACGGGTGCGGCCCGATTCGGGCAGCATCCGGATCTTCGGGGAGCCGGTGGGTTCGACGGCGGCGCGCGCCGATTTGGGCTGGGTGCCCCAGGAGCTTGCGGTGTATCCGCTGCTGACGTGTCGCGAAAATCTTCATGCATTTGGGCGCTATGAAGGGCTCAACGGCAATGCCCTCGAGGAGGCTATTGCATGGTGCCTCGATTGGGCGGCGCTGGCCGATCGGGCGAAGTCCCCGGTGAAGACGCTTTCCGGCGGAATGAAGCGGCGGCTGAACATGGCGGCGGGCCTGATCCATCGGCCGCGGCTGGTGCTGCTGGATGAGCCGACGGTAGGCGTCGATCCGCAATCGCGCAACCGGATCTTCGAGATGGTGGAGGCGCTGCGGGCGGGCGGGACGACGATCATCTACACAACGCACTACATGGAAGAAGCAGAGCGGCTATGCGATTCGATTGCGATCATCGATCATGGCCAGATCATCGCGCAGGGGACGAAAGAGGCGCTGGTCGCGCAGGCGTTTGGGTCGCGCAGTTCGGTGGTGATGCATTTTGGTGCGACGCGCACCGATATGGCGGCGTGGGCCGCGGCTCATGGGGCTACGGCGGAGGATTCGGTGGTCCATTGCTCAGTGGAAAAACCATCTGAGATTGCCGAATTGCTGGATGCGGCCACCCGCGACGGCCTGGAGATTCTCGACGTAACGATGCAGCGGCCGAATCTTGAATCGGTATTTCTGCACCTGACCGGGAAAGAGCTGAGGGCATGATCACGATATGATCGGGGCAATTCTGCAGACAAGCTTTCGGTCGCTGCGGCGGGATCGCGGCGCTTTTGTCATGTCGTTCGTGCTCCCGATCGGGTTCTTCACGATTTTTGGGTTTGTGTTTGGCAGCATGAAGGGTTCCTCGACGCCCCGAGTGAATGTTCTGGTGGTGGATGAGGATCACAGTGCTGCGTCGCGGAGCCTTGTGCGGGGGCTCTTGCGCGAGCCTTCGCTACAGGCGGAGACGCATGCGAAGCCGACGAAGGAGAACCCAGCGCCTGTGGACTATACGGCAGCCACTGCTGAGGCGGCGGTTCGCAGCGGAGCAGCGCCGGCGGCGTTGATTATCCCGGCGGGATTTGGGGCGAACCCGATTTCGTTTGGCCCGGCGGCAGGCGCTGGGGCGGCGCGGCCGAAGTTTCGGATTCTCCATGACAGTGCCGATCCGGTGGCGGCGCAGGTAGTAGCGGGAATGCTGCAGAAGGTGGTGATGACGTCACTGCCGGCGACGATGGCGGCGGCGGGGTCGCAGTATTTCGATCAACAGGTGGGGGGCCTGACACCGAAGCAGCGGCAGCAGATGGAATCGAGCCTGGCGTTTTTGCGGCAGCTGCAGGATGCCGGGGGTGCCGATTCACAGTATGCGCCGAGCACGGCGACTGCGAATGACTCGGCGTCGAACTCTGGCGGATTCGTGGCCGTGGATATTCAGGATGTGGTGGGCGCCAGGAAGAGCAACCCGATGATTGCGTATTACGCGGCGGGCGTCGGTGTGATGTTTTTGCTGTTCACTTCCGGGGCCGCGGGGGCCAGCCTGCTGGATGAGTCCGACAGCGGAGCGCTGGATCGCGTGCTCTCGGCTCGTGTGACGATGACGACCCTGCTCCTGGGCAAGATGACGTATTCGGCGATGCTGGCTTTTGCGCAGCTGACGGTGATGTTTCTGTGGGCCTGGCTGATTTTCAAGCTGGACCTGTTCACGCATATTCCTGGATTTCTGGTAATGACGGCGGTGACAGCGTTCGCCGTATCCGCGTACGGCATGCTGCTGGCGAGCCTGACGCATACGCGCGGCCAACTCGCGGCGGTCTCGACGCTGATCGTGCTGACCATGTCCGCTGTGGGCGGGAGTATGTTTCCCAAGTTTCTGATGCCGGACGCGATGATGAAGGTCGGCTACTTCACCTTCAACTCGTGGGCGATCAGCGGCTACACCAAGGTGTTCTGGCGGGATGAGCCGATTACCAGCCTCGGGCCGGAGGTTGCGGTGCTGGTGGCTTCGGGAGCAGTGCTGTTTCTGCTGGCGCGCTGGTTTGCGCGCAAGTGGGAGTATGTGTAGGGAGCTGAAAGCGGTCCGTCTGACAGTTTTTTTTGGCTGACAGCTTTTCAGCTGACCGCTCTTTTGTTAACCGCATTTTCAGCTGACCGCTTTTCCTGACCGCTTTTCATCTCCCTACACATACCTTCTCAGGCGCTAAAGCGCTGGGCGGAGCGGGCTTTGGCTTTGGCGGCTTCTTCTTCTCGATTCTTCGGCGGGGCGTTGGTGGCGAGCGAGTGAAGCAGGCGCGAGGAACTCGTGGCGATCTCTTCGACGGCCGCGCGGAAGGCGGCTTCGTTCGCCTGGGAGGGCTTGTTGAAGCCGGTGATCTTGCGGACGAACTGGAGAGACGCGGCGCGGATTTCTTCGTCCGTCACAGGCGGATCGAAATTGAAGAGGATCCTGATGTTTCTGCACACGGTGTGGGCCTCTGGGCTACCCCACAATCAGGATAATGAAACGCTCCTGTGATCGGCCAAGCGCTGCCCCCACTAAAGCAATGCCTTCTCATACCGCGGCTTGATCAGCGATCGGGATTACTGAAGTAATGGCGAAAGGCTTCCCAGCCAAACTCAATTGCTAAACCTTCGTTCGATGCCGGTCCCTGAGTTCGCTTATATATTCCCTGCATGGCTGACGCCTCTGGAGCAAAACCTGAAGCGGGGATGGTTCCACCCTCCCGTCCATCCATCTCCCGACGCTGCGATCGCGTTCCATTCAGCGCCATAATCCTGGTCAGTCTCTGGTCCGCGCTTCTGTCCTTCAGCCCATCTCTTCACGCGACGTCTCATGTGTACGTCCTCACCAGCGACGGCGTGTGGCTGGCCAGTGACACACTTATGTTTCACGACGACGGCTCGGAGCTGACGCGCTCCAGCGTCTGCAAGGTCGTGGTCAGTTCCGGAAGGCTGCTGTTCAATGCTGGATATTTCGAGGATTTTGCCGCCTTGAAGCGCTCGGAGTCCGTGCTTCCTCTCGAAGACCCCGAGGTCACGGTCGAAAAGGTAGTGAAAATCATGCGTGGAAATCACCAGACCCTGCCTGTTGGAATTGCCAATCGAGCGGATGTGGCGGCCGAGGACGCGGGGATCGTGGAGGTGGTAGCCGCCGGGGATTTTCGGAGTTACAAGGCATTCCTGGCGACCGATTTGATCGCGCGGCGCATCGTGTCTGTGCCGCTCCGCGAAGGTATGCCGTATGGTTTCGGCACGAAAGTAGACGAGGCGCGGGCACGAGCCTCCCGGGATCCTGAGTACGCAAAACGGATTACGAGAAGCCCGAAGGCCGAACTGATCAGGATTCTCGAATCGGAAGCGTCGGAACCGAATGCGATGGTCGGACCGCCGTACACGGTGTTCCTGCTCCGTCCTGACGGGTCAGTTTCAGATTTCTCCGATAAGCCTGTCTGCGGTTCACCCGTGAAACTGCAGTTCTACAGGCTGGGTGCGGCGGGCCAATAAGGTCGCGCGCGGCGCTGTACTCTGGAGTCGATGCGTTAACCCATTGGAGAGATCGCGTGTCTCGTCCATTGCTCATCGTTGAACAGGTTTTGCCCTTGCTTCGACAAACGGTGCCGCGGATCGGCGAATTGACGGCCGGTCTCGGGGCTGATGCGTTGCATGCTTCGCCTGGTCCCGGAGAGTGGTCGGTCAACGACGTCCTGGCGCATCTGCGGGCGTGCGCGGATGTCTGGGGTGCCGGAATTGCATCGATTCTCGCCGAGGAGACGCCGACGATCCAGGCTGTGAATCCCCGGACCTGGATGAAGAGTACCAATTACCCCGAGTTGAAGTTTCGCTCCTCGTTCAAAGCGTTTGCCAGGCAGCGAACCGATCTGCTCGCGGTTTTGGAAGCGCTGCCGCGCAAGAGCTGGTCGCGGAAGGCGATCATTACCGGAGCGGGAAGCCTGCTGGAGTGGACTGTGCTGATCTATGCGACGCGCCTGGCGGTGCATGAGCGTTCGCATTTGAAGCAGATTCGGCGGATTGTGGGCGTGGTGGGTGCTCCCGTGCCCAACTCACGCCGATGAGGCTTAAACAGGTCATTCGTCCAAGGGGTCAGGAGAGCTTTCCATAGGCGTCGCGGATCACGATGCCACTCTTCACGAAGCCTTAGTGGGCTTCGGCGGCGAGGTTCTTTTCGCTCGTGCTCTGCCAGGGCAAGTTCGAGGGACGAGTAGGTGGCTTTCGGTTTCGGTGGAGACTCGCCGAGCTTGCGGAAGGAGCCCATTTTTCCCTCGCGGAGCGCCCGCATTGCGGCGATGCCTTCGCTGATCTAGTCAAATACGTTTCTCTTTGCGATGGTTAATCTCCTCTGCGGCCTTTCCACTTTGCGGATCCAGCGCCGATAGTGCCTCGATGCTTTCCGGCGGTCGATTACCCAAGGTCCGGATGATTCCCGGCTTGTGAGTCATTGGGGGGGCGTCCGAGTCAGGCTGGGGTGCAGCGGGTCCGACTAGGGTCATATCGCCTCGTAAGACGTTCCAGAACTGGGGAAGTTCGTCCAACGAGGTTCGCTGCAGAAACAGCCCGACCCGTGTAGGTTCGAGCTTGACACCATCTGTCAGTTCGAGTAGTCCGCCCATTCCAATTCTAGGTGCGCCTTCACGGGCGGTCCGCCAGCAGCGAAATTTGTACATTATGAATTTTTGCCCATTTTGGCCGACGCGTGGATATCTCATGAATACTGGCCCCGGGGAGGTTAACCGAATTGCCATTGCCGCTAAGACGCCCAGCGGCAAATACGCTGAAATCATTAGAATTGCGGCACCCACGTCACGAAAGCGTTGCCAAGTTGAAACGGCCCGGCTGTCGGAGCCCGATTCAAGCGTGGTGATTTCTGACGCGGCTCTCAAGAGGGAGGCCGCGTACACGACTCTAGACAGCGGACCGGGAATCTCCAGAAGAAAACCTTCCCATTCATCTTCGTAGCGAGCACGCAGCTCTTTCGGTAGGCGGCGGACGGCTGCGCCCTTCAAGTTCGTCGTGATTCTGGGAAGCCAAGCTTTGATCTCGTCCTCAGCCAATTTCCCCCCCACCGCTAAGAACAGTGCTTTGAGAATTGTCAGAATTCCCATGCCAATTCTCCTGTGCCGGGAAAATGGTCTTGGAAGGTCGTTTTGCACGAGCTCAGACCCAGCCCCGTTAGCCGGTAAAGCCGACGCCGCGGACGCTTCACCTCCGACGCCTCGACCTCTTCCCAATGGCTAGCGAGCCATCCGGATTTCTCCAGCCTGAACAAGATCGGATAAAGGGTACCCGAGGCGAGCCCTGTAGACCGAGCGATCTCTGCGCCCGAAAGCTCTTCTCGAGGGCGCGTTAGTAATTCCCTTAAGACTTTGAGAGTTGGTCCTGTGATTCGAGGCGACTTGGGTTGCATGTAGAAACTCTACATAGGTGTAATTGGTCTGTCAAGCCGAAGAGCAGCATCTTACTTTTCTAGAGTCAGCTTTGTGCTCGTTCAAGCCGAAAATAGGCTTGAATGGGGCGCCACCCCTTACTGCGTGACGCTGGCGGGTTCGCGGAGCCATCCGTAGAGAGGAAATTGTTCGGCCAGATCGAGGACTTGCCCGCGGATTTTTGCGAGCGCTTTTGCGTCGGAGCGGTGTTCTAACGCTTCGGCGATCCAGTTGCCTACGATGCGCATCTCCGGCTCTTTCATCCCGCGGGTGGTGAGCGCGGGTGTGCCGATGCGGATGCCGGATGGTTTAAGCGGCGGGTTGGTGTCGAAAGGAATGGCATTTTTGTTGACGGTGATGCCTGCTTCACCGAGAGCAGCTTCCGCTTCGCTGCCGAGCATGCCTTTGGCGAAGACGTCGATGAGCATCAGGTGGGTGTCGGTACCGCCGGAGACGACGCGATAGCCGGCGTTGGCGAGGGTTTCGGCAAGAACCTTGGCGTTCGAGACGATCTGCGCGGCGTAGGTTTTGAAGTCGGGCTGGAGAGCTTCGCGGAAGGCGACGGCTTTGGCCGCGATGATGTGCATGAGCGGGCCGCCCTGCTGGCCGGGAAAGACGGCTTTGTCGACTTCCTTCGCGAATTCCTCGCGGCTGAGAATGAGTCCGGCGCGGGGACCGCGGAGGGTTTTGTGCGTCGTGGTGGTCACGATCTGCGCATGCGGGACAGGCGACGGATGCACGCCTCCAGCGACGAGTCCGGCGAAGTGCGCCATGTCAACGAGCAGGATAGCGCCAGCTGCATCGGCGATGTGGCGCATGCGGGCGAAATCGAAGAAGCGGGGATAGGCGCTGCCTCCCCCGATGATCATTTTGGGCTTCTCGCGGATCGCGATCTGCTCGAGCAGATCGTAGTCGATGGTCTCCGTGTCTTTTCTCACGCCGTACGATACGACGCGGTAAAGCTTGCCGGAGAAGTTGAGCTTGTGGCCGTGCGTGAGGTGGCCGCCCATGGCGAGGTCGAGGCCGAGGATTGTGTCTCCGGGCTGTAGAACAGCCATAAAGGCGGCCGCGTTGGCCTGGGAACCGGAATGCGGCTGAACGTTGGCGTGTTCCGCGCCGAAGATTTGTTTCGCACGATCGCGGGCCAGGTTCTCGACGACGTTGGCGTATTCACACCCGCCGTAATAGCGGCGTCCTGGGTAGCCCTCGGCATATTTATTGGTGAAGACCGAGTAGGCGGCTTCGAGGACGGCGCGGGAGACGAAGTTTTCCGAGGCGATCATCTCGAGGCCTTCGTGCTGGCGGCGGATTTCAGCGTCGATGGCTGCGGAGACTTCAGGGTCGGCGAAGGAGAGCGATTGCGACATGCGGTCAGGCATGAATACAGGTTACAGGGAACAGGGTACAGGGTACAGGGTACAGAACTAAGACAGTTAGGGGGCCGGCGCGCGATCACTCGTGGGGTGGCAACGGTTCGGGCCACTGCAGAACTCCGAATTTGCCCGTGGGCTCCCGCGTGAGAACCGGTGCATAGAGGCCGAGGAGCTGACGACGCCACCAGTTGCCGGTGGCGCTCTTCTCGTCCAGAGTGGTGAACCAGTACTGCCAGAGCACGGCTTTCACGTAGCGCGGCGGAGCCTTGGGAAAGGGATTGTCACGGAAGAGAGAGAGGACGTCCTGGTCGCCTTCGAGAAGACGCTCTTCCGTGAGGGGGACGATCTCGGCCTGTTGAAAGTTCTCGAGCGAGGCGAACCAGAGGTTCCAGTCAAAGCGCGGCTGATAGGGCGCGTAGATGCCGGGCGCTTCGTTGAGAGCCTGGGGTTTGTGGCGGAAGAGGTACGGTTTCCAGTTCTGGCCGTCGTTGGAACCCTGGAACTCGATCTCGTAGCGCCCGCGGGTCATGATGGCGAACAGGCCATACTGGTTGGCGATGCGGAAGGGTTCGAGCGCGGTGACGGGCGCGCTGGGGAGCGGAACTCCAGGCCACGGCATGCGGATCATCTCCACGGTCGTGTTGTAGGCGATCCAGGTCAGGAGGACGGCCGTGACGGCGATGCGTATAGCGCTGAGGTGAGCGCGGAGGCTGCGCAGGATGGAGGAGCGGGATGGCTTGGGCTTCGGGCTTGGGGAGAAGCGCTCATCCGTTGCCGCCACCACCGAAAGTCGCTCCTCCGATGGCGCAATAGATTCCGGAGGCGCAACGTGATCGAGGGAAATCTGGTGCCGCTCCGGAATCCAGGAAAGAAGGCTGCGGTCGTCGAGGAGTAGAAAGCCGAGTGCGAGGACGAGGTAGTTGAGGAATGCGTAGTTCGCGGTCAGGATAACGCCGATCTCCCACGGAGTGACGATGCAGAAGCAGATGAGCCGCACGCGGCGCGGGAGGAAGAGCATCCAGACGATGGCCAGCTCCATCACCAGGGTGCCGCCCGCGGTAGCCACGTGGAACCAGTGCGGCAGGTGCTCGACATACCAGCCGATGAAGGTGGGGAGCGGGCCGTTTTGGTAGTACTCGTCCATCGCGGTAAGGTGACGCCACTGGGGGTCGCCCGAGAGCAGCTTGACGATGCCGGATTCGAAGTAGATGCGGAACCACTCCCACTGAAGCAGGAAGAGCGCGGCGCGCGACGGCGGAGACTGAACGCCCCAGCCCGGCCAGAATCCCCCAGGGGCGAAGAAGAGCGCGAGGAAGCCTGCCTCAAGCAGCATGCCGTCGGATTGGTAGCCGGAGAAGTCGCCCGCCGTGGAGACGAACGAGAGGAAGCAGACGAAACAGACGAGGAACGTGATGCGCGGCCAGAGATTCAGGAAGGCAAGAATGGAGGCGATGAGGCCGGTCCATACGACGACCATCATGGCGTGAGAGCTGGCGGAGTGCCAGAAGACCGATGGAGCGTACCAGTAGCGCGCAGGGCCGCTCACCTGACGCGCTATCGCATCAAGGAAATTTTGGGCGGGCAGGATTCCGTTCGGACCGATGAGGCCCTTGATCTGAAACACGAGGGCGAGGAAGGCCGAGAAGTAGATGGCCGCGAGGGCGCGGAGAAAGATCCAGCGGGGCGCAAATCGGTCGTGCGGGCCGGAGCTTCCGCCGAAGAGCCAACGGACGTAATTGCGGGGCGTGTGGTCCATCGTTCAGGCCGCAGGTCGATTGCGCGCAGGGCGATAGAGTGATGATACGGCGTCGGCGGCGGAACCGGTCTACGAGGTTTTGGGATGGACAAAGAGGGTTATGAGCGAAAGCAGAAAGATGAGCGCGATGAGGCCCTGGGAGATGACGCAGTAGAGGCACCAAACGCCCAGCACATGGGCCTCAATATTACTGAGGTAAAGCGCAAAGCCAAGGGCTCCGACCGACAGCAGTAGGGTGAGCCAGCGCCGGCGGAAGGAGGCCGCCAACGCGATGGCAGCGTACCCGAGGATGCCAGCCAGCGCAACGGGAAAGCCAGTGCGGGGCGCGGGGCCGGGAAGGTCAGGATTCTGGGCAGCGCGGATGTGCCACAGGATGCCGTTGACGGTGGCATAGGAGCTGCGGTTGACGGTGCCGCAGTCCCAGTGGGAATTGATGTCGCAGGGCTCGACGCCGGTCGAGTAGTGGACGTGGAGGGCGAGCGCGGAGACCAGGACGCCGGCGAGGGCGAGGATCAGGATTGCGTAGCGCATGACCTTTCAGGGTACAGGGTGGTGCCCTCACCGCCGGGGTTTATTCAGGCGCCGCACACCGAAGGCATCCAGCCGGTCATCCGTACTGAGAACAGGCAGGCTGTTCTGAAGCGCCTGCGCAGCGATCATGCGATCGAACGGATCCGCATGGGCGTGCTCGAAGCGCGCAGCGCGCATCATGGTCTCCGGGTCCAGAGGCAGAAGCGTATATCCGAGACGAGACTCTATGTTGGCGATCAGGTCGCTTTCGAACTCAACCGCCTCAGGGAGCCTGCCGATCCGCACCTTCAGACTGATCTCGTAGATGGACGCCGCGGATACCAGGATCTCGTTGTCGAGGTTGGCGATCAGCTTCCTCGCCCAAGTCTCCATGCGGGCCGAGTTCAGCGCCGCCCAGAGCACGTAATGCGTGTCGATGAGAATTCTCACTCACTCCCCGCGCCAGGCTCTCAGGTCGGCCTCGGGAAGCTCGTCGAAGTCGGCGGGTATGTCGAAATCAGGATGAGGAAACAAGTCGAAGACGCGCTCCTTCACAGGCTTCAGGGCCACGATCATGGCCACAGGCGTCTTTTTCCGCCCGGTGGTGAGAACGATCTTTTCGCCGCGCTGCGCCCGCTTTACCAGCTCGGAAAGGCGGGTCTTGGCCTCGAACATCGTGGCTTCGGTCATCCCATCCCCTGAAACTGCTAAGAAAATATTAGCTAAGATGAAGCGCATGTGCAACGCGTCTTGATCGCGGACGGGTTAGCTTTGCGTGCCCCGGTACAAAACTTCTCTCCGCCGTAAGTACATTAACTACATGGTTAATATAAGTACCTTCCCCGAAGCGCCGCCTCAATCCAATCAACAATTTGCTGAGGGCTTAACCCCCTATTTCGGGGCTTGCTCAGGCGAGCTTAGCGAAGCCTGTCCTTGACCAGGCACCGGTTCGGGCCTTTATGTCGGTGCAACTGTCATCGGACTGGCGAACCGCTACTGGAAGTAGACAAGCAGGACAAACAGGAAGATCCAGAACAGCCCCATGGCGTGCCAGTACCACGCCGTACAGTCGACGGCGATCTGGCGCAGCTGGACTCGCTTGAAGCGGAACATGGCGACGAGCGCGAACAGCAGAGCGGCGATGCCGACGAGCAGGTGAATGCCGTGGGTTCCGGTGACGAGGTAAAAGAAGTGGCTGTTGGGATTGGAGGAGAAGAAGAATCCCTGCTGAGCCAGTTGTTGCCAGGCGATCCACTGACCGGCGAGGAAGAGGCCGCCGAGCACAATGGTGGCGATGAGCCAGGGAGCGGCGCGACGAACCGCGGGGCGGCCAAGGCCAAGCCATTCTTCCATGATGTCGATTTCGCGGAAGAGCTGGCGGCGAGCGATTTCCATGGTCAGAGTGGAGAGCAGCAGGATGGCGGTGTCGATCCACAGGATCGGCGGCGCGGCGAGGGGATGCCAGTCGGAGACGTAATTCTCGCTGGGATCGATGTGGCCGGCGCTCTGGCGGACGAAGAAGGCGCTGACCAGGACGGCGAAGAAGACGAAGTCGCCAGCGAGGCCCGAGAGCACCGCCATGCGATAGCGGATCAGCATCTCGCGGGGGCCGCGGCGGCGGGAGTTGCTGGAGTCCCAGTTCTCGTCGCCTCCTCCACCGCCAGTGGGCCTGCGGTCGAGCGGCGGCTTGCCACCGAACCCGGGGTCTTTGCGTTCGGTTTCAACCGTATGGCGGGTGAAGGTGGCGGGCATGGACGGCTCCGAGGCTAAGTTCTAAAAGCTTACTCCGGTTTGGCTGAGGAATGACACTCCTTGGACGGGAGTCACGATCAAAAAGGTTTTTCGGGCTCCCACTGCGGCAGGAAATCTTCCTGAGGGCGGGCTGGGGGTACTGCCTCGGCCCCGTCCTGGAGCTCGGTTCCGGTTGTGGGTCCATAGACGTAGGGGCCGTTGCTGACTGTGGGATGCGCGATCGGCGACCACTCGAGTGTCGTTGCTTTCCAGGGATTTGGGCCCGCGGAGGCGCCGTGGGTGGCGCTGCGGAAAAAATTGAAGAGGAAAATCAGCTGGGCTGCGGCGAGCAGGAAAGCCGACCAGGTGATGCCGCGTTCGACGTGGATGAGGTTGGCGAAGGATTCGACGGGCCCGGTGAGCTGGGCATAGTGGCGCGGCTCGCCCGCGAGTCCGGCAAAGTGCATGGGGAAGAATGCGCCGTAGGCGGCAATGAGGGAGATCCAGAAATGGATTTTGCCGAGCGCTTCGTTCATCAGGCGGCCCGTGAGCAGCGGGTACCAGTAGTAGATGCCGGCGAAGAGGGAGAAGACGCCAGCCATGGCCATAACGAGATGGAAGTGGGCGACGACGAAGAAAGTGTTGTGCAAATAGGCATCGAGCGCGGGCTGGGCGAGGATGGGCCCGGTGAGTCCGCCGGCGATGAAGAAGGAGATGAAGCCGAGGGTGAAGAGCATCGGAGTCGTCAGGCGTAAGCGGCCACGAAAGAGCATCGCGAGCCAGGTGAGGACCTCGGCGGAACTGGGAACGGAGATGGCGATGGTGGTAAGTCCAAAGGCGGTGCCGGCGTAGGGGTTCATGCCGGAGACGAACATGTGATGGCCCCAGACGCCCAAGCCGAGGAAGCCGATGAGCAGGGTCGCGATGACCATAAGTCGATAGGCGGGGACCGGGCGGCGCGTGAAGTTGGCGAGCAGCGACGAAGCGAGTCCCATGCCAGGCAGGATGACGATGTAGACCTCGGGGTGGCCGAAGAACCAGAAGAGATGCAGCCAGAGCATGGGAGAGCCGGAGCCGCCAGGCTGCGGAATGCCATTGATGACGATGCCGGGTGGGAGAAAAAAGCTGGTGCCGAGGTGGCGGTCGGCGAGGAGCATGGATGCCGCGGCGAAGAGAGCGCTGAAGGCGATGACGGTCAGAGAAGAGCTGACTAGCCAGGACCAGACGGTCAGGGGCAGGCGGGTGAAGTTCATGCCGGGGCAGCGGCGAGTGAGGATGGTGGCAAGGAGATTGAGCGACGATGCGACGGCGGCGAGACAGAAGAGGGCGATGGCGAGAAGCCAGAAGTCGGTGCCTGGGCCTTGTCCGGGGCCAGCGGCGGCGAGTGCGCTGAGGGGCGGATAAGCGGTCCAGCCGGCGATGGGCGCGCCCTCGGGAACGAAGAAGGCCCCAAGTAAAACGAGGAGGGACGCTGTGGTGATCCAGAATGCGGCGGCGTTGAGGCGGGGCAAAGCCATGCGGGATGCGCCGATTTGAGCAGGCAAGACGAGATTGGGGAAGGCGTTCTGCGGCACGATGGTCAGGACAAAGAAGACCATCAGCGTGGCGTGCATGGTGACGAGCGCGAGGTAGTCTTCGGGACGGATGATTCCGTGGATCGGCAGGGCGAGGTTCGGCCACGTGCGGTGCAGGCGCATGAGCAGCGAGAGCAGGGTTCCGAGAACGACGGCGATGAAGGCGAGTACGAGATAGAGGCGCGCGAGGGCAGCGGGTTCCGTGGTGAAGACGCCGCGCGGCTTTGCGGTGAGCGGCGGAGTGGTCATCGAGTTCCACCTGGAGCGTCGGCGTTATTCGCCTTGAGGGCAGCGGTTTCGCGGGCGGCGAGCCATGTATCGAATTGCGCCGCAGATACGACGCGCAGGCGCGCCTGCATGCGGTAGTGGCCGAGGCCGCAGACCTGTGTGCAGAGGATGGGGTAGTCGCCCGGAATGACGGGCGTGAACCGGAGCATGCCGGTCATGCCGGGGATGGCGTCCTGCTTGAGCCGCATGCCGGGGACGAAGAAGCCGTGGATGACGTCTTGCGCTCGGAGGTGGAGATCGACGGGGCGGCCGGCCGGCAGCACCAGGATGGCGCTGACGATGTCGTCGTGGCTGTGAGCATCGCTGGGATCGAGGCCGAGCGGATTGCCGGTGGGCGCGCTGACCAGGTTAGGGCGGGTCGCGCCGTAAATGCCGTCGTCACCTGGATAGCGGAAGTACCACTGGAACTGCACTCCGGTGACTTCGACGCTCAACTCGGAGCAGACCGGAGACTGTTCACGGCTCGCAGCCCAGAGCCGATGGCCGCTCACCAGCATCCAGATGTAGAGGCCGGTGATGGCAAACAGCGCGGCGTAGTCAATGAGGACAAGGGCGCGGCTGGGCTTCGCGGTGATTGTGGAGGTCTGCGAGGAGCGGGCAGAGGCGCGGCGAACTAGCGCGAGGATGAGGAGAGCCTGTGCGGCGACGAAGAGCCAGAAGACGATGGCGAGGTTCAGCCCCAGCAGATGGTCGAGTGCGGTGCCGTGGAGCGCGCCGTTGGGTGGGAGGAAATTCATGAGCCTGTGGCTGGGAGCCGGGAGCGATAAACTCAGGCTATCAGCTAGCGGCCCTGAATTGCGGAGCGGACGAGATCCACGAAGCGCTGGTGGACGCGGCGGTCGGTGGAGAGCTCCGGGTGAAATGTGGCGGCCATGATGTGTCCCTGCTCGACGAGAACCGGGAACCCGTCGCGTTCAGCGAGAACTTCGACCGCTTCGCCGGTTTTCACGATGCGCGGGGCGCGGATATACACCATCTCCAGCGGACCGCCCTGGAGTTTCGTCTCGCTGGTCTGGATGGCGGAGTCGATCTGGCGGCCGTAGGCGTTGCGCTCGACCGTGGCGTTAAGAACGCCGAGGCTCTGCTGGGGCGGATGGGTGACTTCAGTGGCAAGCAGGATGCATCCGGCGCAGGTGCCGAACGTGGGTTTGCTGCGAACGAAGTTTTGTAGAGCGATGAGGAAGCCATCGCGTTCCAGGAATTTTAGAAACGTCGTGGATTCGCCACCGGGGATGATGAGGCCGTCGATGTCAGCGAGCTGTCCCGGTTGCCGAATGAGGACGGGTTCGGCGCCAGCTTCGCGAAGCGCCTGGGCGTGGGCTTCGTAATCGCCCTGGATGGCGAGTACGCCAATCTTAGGACATCCGTCATAAATCATTGTTACCGGCTAGTGTACTAGCCCAAAAAATCAAAAGCGCGCCGCTCCAAAAATCAGGCGCGGAGGCCTGGCCCGAGCAGGCCGGATTCGAAGAATTACTTTTTTTCTCAGATCAGCGGTGCGCTGAGACTTACACATGAGATTAGCGCCGTTTGCAGGGATTTCTGAGAGCTCGCCAGGTTAACCGTCGGCACGCTCCTTCGAGGATGGAGTGAGGATACTGGAATCCCGCCCTCTACCCGCGCCAACCTTTTGGCCTGGCGAGCGATTGTGAGCAGCACAAGCGCCAGCCCGATCTGTCCGCCCAATCATTATCCGCAGTGAAACCCGGACTCGACTGCACTATGCCAGCTTCTCGGCAGCGCCGGATTCATCGGCTTTCATGGCATTGACTGCCTGCTGGTCAAACCTCCACCACAGCACAGACTGCCGTGCGGCATCCTCGGCGGAGCAGATGAGGGTTTCCCTGAAGAATTCCGCAACCGCCAGCGTGATTTCCGCCTTGAAAGCCCGTTTCGCTCTTGTTCTGAGCTTATGGCCCTGCTTGATGAGAGACAACGGCTTTTCGGCAATGGGAACAGGGCTGAGGAAAAATCCAGCTTCACTCTTCGCTAGACCCAACTCGGTAAAGAACTCGTCATAGGCGCTCCTGAAAACGCCGTCGTATTGTTCGGAATACAAGCTTTGGTTCGTCGCGCTTACACTGGCCAGATCGCCAATGCCCAGCGCCATGGCAATTCCCTGTAAGGCGGCGAGAAGCAGCGCTCCCGGCGCAACATCAACCAGGGTTTTTGTTGCAAGTTTGATTTGGGTGTAACGTCCCGGCATACCCTGGAGCCGCGATATCAGCAGAACCTCAGGCGACTTCGACCTGATCGTCCACCCCGGGATGACGGTGAACGACAGCACAAACACAGCTTCTCCGTCGACCAACAGATGAATGGACCATTCACCCTCCTTGTCGCAATCGCGCGGCCTGGTCAATCCGAGGGTCAATGCAAACCGATGATCCGCCTCCACGATCTCGTGGAGCGTAACATCTTCCAGCAGGATCTGGCGCAACATAACCTCCGGCAACAGTGCGTGCATGCGCCGGTGGTGGTGGAGAAAACAGGCTGCTCGCTCGCCGACGGTCAGGCTTCGAGCAAGGTAGTGGTGAGTCAGATACCTGAAGGCAAATCTCGGATTGTTGTGTGCCGTTTCGGAAAATGGCTTGAGCTGAATAAACTCATGCACCTCTCTGATCGTTCCGAAGTTAGCGAGAGCACGCCAAAAAGCAAGGACAGATCGGCTGAAACCCGCCTGGTCTATGCGCATCGATTGCAGCACGACACGCCAGCGTAATCTGTCCATTGTTGCGACTCCCTGCTAAAGCTCTGCTCATGTAACCGGCATCGGGGTCGGTCGTGGAATTGTGCATCCGGGGTCCGCTTCTGAATTGGAAGCCGGTCCCGTCGTCTTGCCCTTCGCCTCTATTCGGATGCAAGCCCTTCCGTGGCGCCCACGCCCGATTCAACGTGACGTCTACGGTTGAAGAACTCCTCCAATATGAACTCCTTCGCTTGCCGTCTCATTTCGCGGAAAAGCCGCTGGGCACGCGTGCAAGCCGCAGGCAGTCGCGGTTTCTGGAGGATACCGCAAATTTGCCAGGCGAGATTTCCACACGGCACGGTTGATTGTAATTTGACGGGTGAAGCCACAGGGCGAAAACTCGAGGCCGGCTGTATAAGGTGGGCTCGGGGGGAGTTTTTCGCGAGGAAAGTTGAAGTTGACTTGTTTTGTGTGAGTTGCGGGGGGTGTTACCTTTGTGACTTCGGTTATCTGATACGGAGCAGGTCATTTCGGAGCCGAGCGGCTTATGTTCATTGACGCGTTTGAATGAGTCATTGGTGCTTGAGATGGGGCTAGTTGATTGACGGCAAGGCAGATGGCTCGCGCGTGCCAATGATGCATTGGCGGGTGTGAATGATGGGTTGGCGCTTGTCATTGATTCACTTGCGCATCCGAATGAGTCAGTTGTGTGCGCGATTGATTCGGGGAAATTCTTCCCGGAGTCCGGGGGTTGGAATAATGGTTTCGGGAATTGGAGGTCTGTGATCATGTGCGCGTGGCTTATGGGATGAAAAGCCCCGCTTGCGCGAGGCTTTGTCAGAGCCCGATTCTAAGGAGTCAGGGGAGAAATTATTTCTTGCCCCCTATTATCAGAATACCAAGGTTGGAGGATAAAACTGCCAACTTTCTTCGGGTAGGTTGGCTTGTAATTCGCGTGAAATGTTAGGCCATTACTTTGGATTTGGGAGTGCGGGCTTGACAAGTTCTCAGGCTCTCCAACTGCGACGCCGGATGAGGCTCAGGATCACATTTGTGGCTCGTTAAAAGAGTCGTTAGCACGCGCGATTCCCACATCCCAACTTCAGGGATGTGGGGCACCCGGTTTGCACTTTTTTTGCGCCGACAGCGCCGCTGCCTGGAATGCGAAATGCAGGTGCCGTTCGACTCGCCGGCTGCGCCGACTCGCTCAGGCCAGGCTCTTCGACTGCGCGCCTGCGGCGCTTCGCTCAGGATGACATTCGTTTGAGTGGTGGGGTCTGCGCGGTATCGGCGGCGGCATCTATAATTTAATTTGATCTTCGCGTCACCAACCGCAACTCGATTCCCAGCCCAATGACGAGGTGAACGATGGCCGCTTCCAGTTCCACCACTTCCAATCCAACACTTGAAATTCTGAAGCCACGCGCCGACTGGATCGTTCGGCGCAAGGCTGAGGCTGCCCGCACCGGCGACACGAACCTGTCGCAGATGCACTTTGCGCGGAGAGGCCTGCTGACCGAGGAGATGGCGTACGTGGCCAAGCGGGAAGATCTGGCCGTGGAGGTGGTGCGCGACGAAGTGGCTGCCGGCCGGCTGATCATTCCGGCAAACGTGAACCATCCGGAGCTCGAACCGATGGGCATCGGCATTGCGACGCGGTGCAAGGTGAACGCGAATATCGGCAACTCGGCGATTACGTCAAACATTGACGAAGAGCTGCGCAAGCTGCACATGGCGATCCAGCACGGTGCGGATACGGTGATGGATCTTTCGACCGGCGGCGCGATCCCGGAGATTCGCGATGCGATTCTGCGGCACTCGCCCGTTCCGATTGGTACAGTCCCGATTTATGAGGCGCTCAATCGCGTGAAGCGGCTGGAGGATCTGAACATCGATGTGTATCTCGAGGTGATTGAAGAGCAGGCCGAGCAGGGCGTGGACTACTTCACCGTGCATGCCGGTGTGCTGATCCAATATGTGCCGATGGTGGCCAAGCGCATTACCGGCATTGTGAGCCGCGGCGGCGCGATTCTGGCGCAGTGGATGACGCACCATCACAAGCAGAATTTTTTGTATGAGAATTTCGACCGCATCGTAAAGGTGATGGCGAAGCACGACGTAAGCTTCTCGCTGGGCGATGGTCTGCGGCCCGGCTCGATTGCGGATGCATCGGACGAGGCGCAGTTCTCCGAGCTGAAGACGCTAGGCGAGCTGACGGCCAAAGCCTGGGAGAGTGATGTGCAGGTGATGATCGAAGGACCGGGCCACGTGCCGCTGGACAAGATCAAAGAGCAGGTGGACAAGGAAGTGGAGTACTGCTTCGGCGCGCCCTTCTATACTCTCGGCCCGCTGGTGACGGATATCGCGCCTGGTTATGACCACATTACGAGCGCGATTGGCGCGGCGATGATCGGCTGGCATGGCGCTTCGATGCTGTGCTATGTGACTCCGAAGGAGCACCTGGGCTTGCCGAACGAGAAGGACGTGAAGGACGGCATGATCGCGTACAAGATTGCCGCGCACGCCGCGGACGTGGCGCGCCACCGGCCGGGCGCGCGGGATCGGGACGATGCGATCAGCTACGCGCGGTACACGTTCGACTGGGAGAAGCAGTTTGCGCTGTCGCTCGATCCGGAGACGGCGCGGTCGATGCACGACGAGACGCTGCCGGACGACTACTATAAGGAAGCAGCGTTCTGCTCGATGTGCGGCCCGAAGTTTTGCTCGATGAACTGGTCGACGAAGGTGGATGAGTTCAACAAGACGGTGCATGGCCTCGAAAAGCAGGACCTGAGCGAGCTGGTGACGCTGCAGGCTCGGGTGTTGAGCGAGAGACGGTGAGATGGTGGAATTCGAAGATACTACGCAACCAACAGACACTCTGCCCGTATCTGATGGGGAGAGCGGCAGCTCCGACAGGAGAACAACGATGAACGCATGGAAATTTTGGGCAGCTTTTGGGGTTGGAGTCGCAGCAGGAGCGGCTTTGGCTCTGATTTACGCGCCGCAGTCCGGTGCGCGGACGCGGAAGCAGATTAAGCGGACGGTGGCGGACGCGACGGACTATGTTCGGGAGGCGGCGGACAGCGTGAGCGATGCCGCGAACAAGTATCTGAAGCGGAGCAAGGACGCGGTCGGCGACGTGGTGGACTCCGCGCAGAATGTCGTGACCGCTGCGAAGCGCGTAACGACGTTTGGGTGAGGGTAGCCTGGAGCTGGGAGCCGGTGGCCTGTAGCCGGTAGCTTTCCGCGCTGAAAAATCTCCGGCGGCAGCGGCGAAAACCTGAAAAAATAGCAGAATGACTACGACTGCTGCCGCAGTATTCTCCGACCGTATCGGACGGATTGAGATATCCGCCACCATGGCTGTGACCGCGGAGGCCGCGAAGCTGCGCGCGCAGGGCGCGAAGCTGGTGGACTTTGGCGCGGGGGAGCCGCACTTTGCGACGCCGCAACATATTAAGGACGCGGCGATCGAGGCGATCCAGAAAAATTTCTCGAAGTACACCATGGTTGCTGGAATTCCCGAGCTGCGCCAGGCAATCGTCGAGCGGCATGCCACGGATTTTGGATCGAGTTACACGCCGGAGGAAGCGATCTTCTCGACGGGCGGGAAGCTGGCGATCTTTAACGCGATCCAGGTGCTGGTGGATCACGGCGATGAGGTGATTGTGCCGGTGCCGTACTGGGTTTCGTACAAAGACATAGTGCAGTACGCGGGCGCGCGGTGCGTGTTTGTCGAGGCTCCGGAGGCCGAGGGTTTTCGGGTGACGGCGGAGGCGATTGAGCGGGCGATCACGCCGAAGACGAAGGCCATCATTCTGAACTCGCCGTCGAATCCTTCGGGAGCGGTGATAGCGCCTGGGGATCTGGAGCGGATCGTGCGCCTGGCGCACGAGCGCGGCATCTGGTTGCTGCTCGACGAATGCTATGTCTACCTGCAATACACGGGCGCGCTGGTGAGCGGCGGCTCGTTCACCGATGCGAAGGAGCACGTGGTGGTACTGGGGTCGCTGTCGAAGACGTATGCGATGACGGGATGGCGCGCGGGCTTCGCGCTGGGGCCGAAGGCGGTAATTGCAGCGATGGCGAAGCTGCAGAGCCAGTCAACGTCGAGCACGGCGGCGCTGGTGCAGAAGGCAGCGATTGCGGCGCTCAAGGGTTCGCAGGATTGCGTGCTGGAGATGCGGGCGGATTATCTGCAGCTGCGGGATGAGGCTCTGGCCGGGCTCGCGAAAATTCCTGGCGCCACGTGCACGAAGCCGGAGGGGGCGTTTTACGTTTATCCCAACGTGAAGGCGTATCTGGGGAAGGCGGGCGTGGGGACGGCGATGGAACTCTCGAAGCGGCTGCTGCACGAGGCGCATGTGGTGACGGTGCCGGGCGAGGCGTTCGGGACCACGGAGCATATCCGGTTGTCGTACGCGACGAGCCATGCGGATGTGGCAGAGGGCTTGGAGCGGATGAAGGGGTGGTTCGCGAAGCTGTGAGGAGGAGCCGGTCAGGGGCGGCTCATCCAGCCCCACACTAAAATCGGGCTTAAGCCGAACGGCATCCTATTAACTAATGTATTAATATGTGCGGCTTCTCCCCACCGCCGCCCCAATTGAATCAACCACTTACCGAGGGCTTGACCCCCGTTTCGTCACCCATCCAGCTTCAAAATGAGCATGGTCATGTCGTCGTGCTGGGGTGCTCCGGCAGTAAATTTGTCGGCATCCGCGAAGATGGCGTTGAGGACTTCTTCGGCCGGCCGATCGCGGACTTTGAGGGCGGATTCGATCATCCGTTCCTCGCCCCACTCTTCATCGTCGTGGGTCATTGCTTCGCTGATGCCGTCGGTATAGAGGAGCAGCAGGTCCCCGGGTTCGAGGGTCAGGACCTGTTCGACATAAGGCGCGAAGGGAAGCAGCCCGACGACAGGGCCGCCGGCTTCTACGCGGATCACCTCGCCCTTGCGGAGCACCACCGGCGCATTGTGACCGGCGTTGACGCATTCGAGGCGCCGAGTGCGCGGGTCGTAGGCGGCGAAGAAGAACGTCGCGTAGCGGTTCGAAGCCGACGCTTCGTAAACCAGCACGTTGACCTTGTGCATCAGCTGCGCGAAGTTCCGCGGGTTGTCGATAGTGACCCCGCGCAGCGAGGCGCGCAGGCTGGCCATCAGCAACGCAGCAGCGATGCCTTTGCCGGAGACATCGCCGATGGCAAGGCCGAGGCGTCCGTCTTCAAGATTGATGACGTTGTAGTAGTCGCCGCCGACACCGAGGGCGGGACGGCAGTGGCCGGCTACCGACGCGCCGATTATGTTCGGCATCTCCTGGGGAAAGAGCCGCTCCTGGACTTCCCGGGCGATTTCAATTTCGCGATTGACTCGCTCGCGCTGCGCGGCTTCGGCGGCGAGGGAGTGGGCGAGCTCGCTGACTTCGAGGGCGAGTCCGGTTTGGCGTGCGACGGTTTGCAGCACCTGGAGGTCGGTGTGGGACCAGGCGGCCTCAGAGCGTTTGGGGCCGAGGGCCATGACGCCCATGAGGCGATTGCGGCCGGGGAGCGGGACGAGCAACTCGGCATTGAGCATGTCGAGGGCACGGCGCTCGGCGGTGCCTGCCATGAGATACCAGGCGTCGGGATCGTCGCGATAGAGGCGCGCAGGTTCGTTGGAGTTCTGCAGGAAGCGGATCGACGAGGCCTGGGCGGGAAGCGCCAGAGCGCCATCGTCCTGAACCCCAAGCGACTGCTCCACATAAAACGAGTCCCCGCGGCGCAGCAACAGGGCGATCTGCCGAATATGCAGAGTGTCGCAAACGCGGCGGGCAACGGTTTCGAGCAGCGGCCGAGTCTCCGTGAAGCGGCGCACTTCGTCGGATAGCTCATTCAGCATGACCTCGGAGTTATAAGCCTCGCGAAAGAACTGGCGGTCGAGCCATTGCTGGAGGCGCTTGCTGACACCGAGGCGCAGAGCGACGATCACGACCAGGAAAATGAATGCGCCTACGATGTCGGAGGTTGTGGGCTGTTTCCTGTTGATTGCGGGCAGTAACAGGCGGATGCCGACCACGGTGAGCAGGGCAATCTGCAGAACCCACAGCGTCGCCTTGGCGAGAGCATAGCGGGTGCCCATCCGCAAGAGGACACGGAGGTCGAGCGCGCGCTGCACCACGACCACGTAGGCGAGGGTGAGGGGCGCGATCATGAAGATCACCGCGCCCAGATAGCGAAGCCAGTAATAGCGGGGATTGGAGCCGGAGATGCCGAAGTGGGGCAGCAGCACGAAAACAATCAGGAGCGAGCTCATGCCGACGGTCATTCCGGCGGTCAGGACGCGCAGGCGGCGGCGAGCATCTTCGGTCGAGGCGGAGCGGAGTTTGTCCAGGGTGAGGACGAGATACAGGATGACGCAGAGCAGATTGAAGGCGTTGATTACATCGCCAGCGAGGTTGCTGGCGCGGGTCAGAAACGGTCCATCGCCGCCGCCGTAGTAATCCATAGAAATGGCGGGGTAGACTACGGCGACGCTGGCGCCAAAAACGGCGAAGAGCACCCTCTTGACCCACGGCGCGCGCGAGTCGATGCGGGAGCGTTCCGGAAAGTAGATACCGAAGAGAAGCAGGGCCGGAGCGGCGGCGAGCTGCAGCGTCTGATACCACAAACCGCGCAGGAAGAGTCCGACTCCCGTTGCGAGGCCGCTGTTCATGAAGATGACGCTGGGAGAGGTCAGCAGCACCAGCAGGAGCCACGCGTTGCGGTCGGTGGGGCGGGACAAAACCACCCAATAGCCGATGATCAAACAGGTCACGGTCAGCATCCCACTGAGGAAAAATCCCTGCCAATAGGCGACCAGGGGCGTCATGCGCCCGAAATAGTAGTCGGGGCGCGCCAGGGTCAGAGTGAAGCTGGCGTCGGAGCCGTTAGGTTTTGTGACTTCAACATCGAGGATGTCGCCGGGATGGCTGTCGGAAAGGATGGTTGCCCATTGAGCAAGGCCGGTATACGGGGCGCCATTGAGCGATTCGATGCGATCACCAGGAGCAATGCCGGCAGCGCGGGCGGAGCGCGCCAGATCGTTACTTTCAATCTTGCGGGAATCGGCGTCGAAGCGGAAGGGGATATCGACGCGCTGATCCCAGTGAACGCGCGTGTCCCAAAGATCAACGATGCCCGCGACCCAGTAGCTAAGACTGGCGACGATCCAGAGAGCGAGCAGGAAACGCAGCAGGTTGGGCGACCCGGATTTTTTGGGATTCCGACGTTTCATCCGTGGGGACATGGTAGAGCATTTTTACTTTTACCGGGCCGCGCCCGGAGGCGCGTGTGTGGGGGATATTTTGGCCGCGCGGTCTCGATGCGCGGAGGTATGCTTGATACGCAATTGGGAGGGGTGGAAGTTCATGCGACTTTCGGTACTGGTTCTTGGCTTGGTTACATTGAGTGGCGCAGCTCAGACGAGGCCTGCGATTCTCGGCATTTCGCATATGGCGGTGTACACGAGCGATGCGGCGAAGGCGGAACACTTTTATGTGCAGCAGATTGGGCTGAAGAAGGGCGACGATCCGGAGCGGAGCGATGGCGCGCGGTACTGGGTGAACGAGGAGCAGTTCATCGAGGTGCTGCCGCTGCCCGCCGATGCCGGGGTGAATCGGCTGGATCATTTGGCCTACATCACGGCCAGCGCCGAGAAGCTGCGGGTTTATCTGGGCGGGCACGGAGTGACGGTGCCCGACGCGGTGCAGCATGCAAGCGATGGCAGCGCGTGGTTCGAGGTGAAGGATCCTGAGGGCAACAAAGTGCAGTTTGTGCAGCCGCCGGCGAAGGAGCTGGGCACGAAGGACATGGCGAAACTGTACGAGATAACCGGGGCCGATCCTATTGGGCGGCGGATTATTCATGTTGGCATGCTGGTGGGTAGTAAGGAAAAGGAGGATGCGTTTTATCGCGAGTTACTCGGGTTCCGTCCATACTGGCATGGGGGAATGCAGCCTGATAAGACAGACTGGGTATCGCAGGAGGTTCCGGAGGGCGGGGACTGGCTGGAGTACATGATGACGAGCGGACCTTCGGGGAGCGGGATTCCGGCGGAGATTTCGCAGAAGCAGTTAGGAGTGCTGGATCATTTTTCGCTGGGCGTGGTGAACATGGAGAAGGCGGTGACGAAGCTGGCGTCAGAAGACCGGCTGGGCGGTGAAGCGCCGCGACCGCAGCTGGGGAAGGATGGAAAGTGGCAGTTCAACATGTACGACCCGGACCTGGTGCGGGTGGAGCTGATGGAGTTTGGAGCGGTGGAGAAACCGTGCTGCTCGGATTTCACGGCGGCGAATCCTGAGCCGGATGGGCAGCCGTAAGGGCAGGGAGTTGGCAATGGGCACTAGGAACTATTAGCCGGTAGCCGATTGCCAGGCCGGTAGCAAAGAGCCTGGAGTCGGCGAGTCCGCCGCTGCCTTCGAGGCATCGAACAGCACGCGGCTGCACGTTACGTTAACACCGATTGTTACAGTTCCGTGATAGCATGGCGGACGCCGCAGCGAGGCAGGTGAGCGATGCCTATAGCGTTGATCGACGGGACAGCGCGCGAGTTTACAGCCGGGGAACGGCTGCTGGATGTGATGAACCGCGCGGGGTCGCACGTGCCGCAGGTTTGTTATCACCCGCAAATGGGGCCGATACAGACCTGCGATACCTGCATGGTGGAGGTGGGCGGCAAGCTGGTGCGGGCCTGCGGGACCCTCGCCGCCGACGGGATGAAGGTCGAGACGAAGTCGGCGCGCGCGGACAAGGCGCAGCGCGAGGCATTCGACCGAATTCTCGGCAACCACTTGCTGTACTGCACGGTGTGCGACAACAACAACGGCAACTGCACGGTCCATAACACGACGAAGATGCTGGCGGTGGAGCATCAGGAGATTCCGTACAAGCCAAAACCGTACGCAGTGGACATGTCGAACCCGTTCTACCGGTACGATCCGGACCAGTGCATTCTGTGCGGGCGATGCGTGGAGGCGTGCCAGAACGTGCAGGTGAACGAGACGCTGACGCATTCGCTGGGAAGACGAGCATCCGCGGGTGCTGTGGGATGGCGGTGCGCCGATTGGAGAGTCCAGCTGCGTTTCCTGCGGGCACTGCGTGACGGTGTGCCCGTGCAATGCGCTGATGGAGAAAACCATGCTGGGCGAGGCCGGTTACATGACCGTCGCTGCCGAAGAATGCGCTGGACGGGATGATCGAGGTGGTCAAAGGCGATCGAGCCGGACCTGGGATACGGATCGATCCTGCAGTTATCGGAAGTAGAAGCGGCGATGCGGGAGTCGCGGACGAAGATAGACGAAGACGGTCTGCACGTACTGCGGCGTGGGATGCAGCTTCGACGTGTGGACGAGGGACCGGCACATCCTGAAGATCGAGCCGGAGCATGGCGCGGCGAACGGGATCTCGACCTGCGTGAAGGGGAAGTTCGGCTGGGACTACATCAACAGCGAAGACCGGCTGACGAAGCCACTGATCCGGGAGAACGGGAAATTCCGCGAGGCAACCTGGGATGAGGCGCTGAGTCTGGTAGCGCAGAAATTTACAGAGATCAAAGCGCAGCATGGGCCGGATGCGCTGGCGTTCGTTTCTTCCTCGAAATGCACGAACGAAGAGAGCTATCTGATGCAGAAGTTAGCGCGGGCAGTTATCGGGACGAACAACATGGATAACTGCTCGCGTTACTGCCAGGCGCCGGCGACGATTGGGTTGTTCCGGACGGTGGGGTATGGCGGCGATTCAGGATCGATCAGCGATATCGAGGCGTCGGACCTGGTGCTGATCGTGGGCAGCAACACGGCGGAGAGCCATCCGGTGCTGGCGACGCGGGTGAAGCAGTCGCACAAGCTGCGCGGGCAGAAGCTGATCGTGGCCGATTTGCGCAAGAACGAGATGGCGCAGCGGGCGGATTTGTTCATTCACCCGAAGCCGGGGACGGACCTTATCTGGATGAGCGCGGTGACGAAGTGGATCTTCGATCAGGGTCTCGAGAAGAAGGAATTCCTGGCGAAGTGGGTGAATAAGGCGGATGAGTACCGCAAGAGCCTTGAGCCTTTCACGATGGAATATGCGAGCCGGAAGACAGGGCTGTCGGTAGAGACGCTGGAGCGGCTGGCGCGAATGATCGTGGAAGCAAAGAGCATGTGCGTGCTGTGGGCGATGGGTGTGACGCAGCACTCGATGGGTTCGGACACGTCGACGGCGATTTCGAACCTGCTGCTGACGACGGGGAACTACATGCGGCCGGGGACGGGTGCGTATCCTCTGCGGGGGCACAACAACGTGCAGGGCGCGAGCGACCACGGGGCGATGCCGAACAATTTCCCGGGATATCAGAAGGTGGAAGATGCTGAGATTCGGGCGAAGTTCGAAAAGGCGTGGGGAGTGACTCTGCCGCCGAAGAACGGGCTCGACAACCACCAGATGATCGACGCGATCCACGAGGGAAAGCTGAAGTCTCTGTACCTGTTTGGCGAAGAGATGAGCCTGGTGGATTCGAACGCGAACTATGTGGATGCGGCGCTGGCGAAGCTGGATTTCTTCGTGGTGCAGGAGATGTTTTTCTCCGAGACGTGCCGGTATGCGGATGTGGTGTTGCCGGCTTGCCCGAGTCTCGAAAAGGACGGGACGTTCACGAGCACGGAGCGGCGGATTCAGCGGCTGTACAAGGCACTGGAACCGCTGGGCGAGAGCCGGCCGGACTGGCAGATCATCATGGATGTCGCGAACCGGCTGGGCGCGGGCTGGAAATATTCGCACCCCAGCGAGATTTACAAGGAGATTGCGGCGCTGACTCCGATGTTTGCGGGAGTGACGTACGAGCGGCTGGAAGGCTACAGGACGCTGCAGTGGCCGGTGGCGGCGGATGGCAGCGATCAGCCGCTGCTTTACACGAAGCAATTTGCGTTTCCGGATGGTAAGGCGACGTTCTGGCCGCTGGAGTGGAGTGAGCCAACGGACCAGCCGGACGCAAATTACGATTTACATCTGAATAATGGGCGGCTGCTGGAGCATTTCCACGAAGGCAATATGACTTATCGGACGGAAGGGATCAAAGAGAAGACGCCGTGCACGTTTATCGAGGTTTCGCCGGAGCTGGCGGCGGCGCGCGGGATCGAGAGCGGGCGTTGGGTGGAGTTGACATCGCGCTATGGCGAGGTGAAGGTGCAGGCGGTGGTGACAGACCGGGTGACGGGGGCGGAGCTTTACATGCCGATGAACTCCACCGATGAGCCGGTGAATCGGCTGACCAGCAGCCACACGGATAAGGTGACGCACACGCCGGCGTATAAGGAATCGTCGGTGCGGATGACGGTGCTGGCGGAGCAGGGAGAGAATCCGCTGCCGCGGACGAATTCGCGGTGGGGGCATCCGACTCCGCAGATGGGGCTGGAAGTGGAGCGGAAGTGGAAGCGCGGGGATTATCGGGAGCCGGGCAGCAGCGGCAATGGGTTGGTGCAGATTCAGAAAAGCAGGCAATAGGCAACAGGCAGCAGGCAACAGCGAAGCAGAGGCGAGAGATGGCGCAACCGATTGCTCTTGAGATTCCGCCGCGCGATGCGCGGAAAGAATTACTGACGCGCCTGGAGAAGGCTCCGGCTGAACATGCGGAGGCGCTGCTGGATGCCTTTGAGCTGATCCAGCAGGCGCACGACGCGCAGGTGTTCGAGCTGCTGCGCGGCCTGTTGAGTGCGAAGGATCATGTGCTGGAGACGGTGGTGAAGGAGACCGAGACACCGGCGGCCATCCATGCGCTGCGGAATGCCATCATCTTTGGAAAGATGATGGGCGCGGTGAATCCGGACCTGATGGAGTGCTTTGCGGCAGCGGTGGGCGAGACGCTGGGCAGCGAGCGGCGGCCGGTGATCGAGCCGCCGGGGCTGTTTTCGCTGCTAGGACAGTTTCGGCGTCCGGAGCTGCGGCGCAGTGTGGCGCTGATCAACAAATTTCTTGAAACTCTGGGCTCGCGTTTGAAAGAGAAGGGCTGCTCCCCCGGCCCGTCGCAGGGAGGGCGCGCCTGAGTTCCTGCCGAGGAAGGGGAAAATATGTCGGATGGTAAGCGCTGGGGGATCGCCCTGGCGGGAATCCTGATGCAGATGGCGCTGGGGGCCGTCTATGCGTGGAGTGTGTTTCGCACTCCGCTGGTGAAGGCGTTTCATTGGACGATTTCCGAAGTTACGCTGACTTTTACGATTTGCATTTTTGTGCTGGGAGTTTCGGCGTTCCTTGGGGGATTGTGGCTGAATAAGAAGGGACCGCGGCCGGTGGCGCTGACGGGCGGCTTTCTTTACGGTCTTGGAGTGTTTCTGGCCAGTTACTCGGCGAATAACCTGCACTGGCTCTATTTTTCGTACGGAGTTATCGGTGGAATCGGGCTGGGATTTGGATATATCGTACCGATCGCCGTGCTGGTGAAGTGGTTTCCTGACAGGCGGGGACTTATAACCGGGGTCGCGGTAGGGGGATTTGGCGCGGGCGCATTAGTGACAGCGCCGGTGGCGACCAGGCTGATACTGAGCGTTGGAGTGCTGCATACGTTTGCTTACCTGGGCATTGCGTATTTGATCGTGGTGATGGCGACGGGGTGGTTCATGCAGAATCCGCCGGCCCGGTATGCGCCGCCGGGATGGAAGCCGAGCGAAACGCTGGTGAAGCAGCGGGTGATCGAAGACTATACGCTGGGGCGCGCGCTGGGAACATGGCAGTGGTGGGCGCTTTGGCTGGCCCTGTTTCTGAATACGACGGCGGGCATCTCGGTTATCTCGCAGGAGTCGCCGATGTTTCAGGAGATCGCGAAGGTGACGGCGATTGTGGCGGCGGGGATGGTGGGCATTGCGAGCATTGGGAACGCCGTGGGGCGCGTTTTCTGGGCGTGGGTTTCGGATGGGATTACGCGGCGGTGGACCTTTGTGGTGATGTATCTGGTTCAGGTGGGACTGTTCTGGGTGATGCCCAGCGTGACGACGGCGAGCCTGCTGACCTTGCTGACGTTTGTGATTCTGATGTGCTACGGGGGCGGGTTCGGGACGATGCCGGCCTTTGCGGCGGACTATTTCGGTGCGAAGAATATCGGGCCCATCTATGGGCTGATGCTGACGGCGTGGGGATGCGCGAGCGCTTTTGGGCCGCTGCTGATCGCGTATCTGCGCCAGCACGGCACTTCGTTCGCGTATGGGCTGCATGTGATTGCGGTGATCCTACTGGTGTCGGTTGTAGTGCCATTGGTGGTTCGGCCGCCGAGCACTGTGGTGAAGCTGAAGAGTTAGGTGGGAGCCGGGAGCCGGGAGTCGCGTTGCGTTAGTTTGTGTGAAGGAGGCGTGGTTCCCATGAACGCGGTGCGCATCCATCGCTTCGGACCGCCTGAAGTCGTCGTTGTCGAAGATATACCTCAGCCGTCGCCTGGCAAAGGAGAGGTGCTGGTGCGTGTTGCTGCCGCGGGCGTCGCTCCGTGGGACGCAATCATTCGTGAGGGCAAGAGCAAGGTAAGTCCGCAGCCTCCATTGACACTTGGTTCCGATCTTTCAGGCTTTGTAGAGGCGGTCGGTCCCGATGTAAGCCAATTTGTAATTGGCGATGAAGTCTACGGAGTTACCAACCCGCAATTCTGCGGCGCCCAGCCAGAATTCGCCGTCGCACTCGCGGGGATGATCGCGCCAAGACCGCAGCGCCTGAGCCACCTCGAGGCAGCTTCTGCGCCGGTTGTCGCAGTTACCGCGTGGCAGATGCTCTTCGAATACTCGCATGCGAAAAGTGGAGATACGATTTTGATCACAGGCGCCGCAGGAAACGTAGGCGCCTATGCCGTGCAAATGGCTCTTGGGGCCGGAATGAGGGTGATTGCGGTTGCGCGCTCCTCTGACCAGGAGCTGCTCCGCGCATATGGCGTCGAAACGATCCTTGATTCGAGCGCTGCCGGTTCCGAATACCCCCTGCCTCAGGTCGACGCCGTCCTCGACACCGTGGGTGGTGACACAGTCCAACGCTTTTCCGCTGCAGTGAAGCCCGGGGGGCGGCTAGTATCGGTGGCCTCCACGGAACATCCACAAAGAGCAGGGATGCAGTCGGTGTTCTTTTACGCTGAGGTTACGAGCCAGAGATTGCATACTGTTACAGAACTTTTTGAAACGCGCAGGATCTCCGCCCGAGTCGGGTCGGTGCTGCCCCTGGCAGAAGCGCGCAGCGCGCACGAGATGCTTGCCGGTGCACCTCATAAAAGCGGCAAGATCGTTCTGCAACTCCTGGGCTGAATCGAGACGGAATAAGACCCCCACAAAATGGGTTCTGGCCGTATCACCGGCAAACCGGAAGTAAAGGTCGGCTTAGATCACGCCTGGCACGGCTGAAGAGGCTTTGATTTGTCTTCTGAGAGAGGGCACTAAAAAGTGGTCTCATATCCAGCGCGACGGCTTTGGCGGACTGCATGAGCCCCGCATCGATGGCGGGTCTCACACGCACGATCTCGATGCGGTGAGGTTTATGAGACCAGTTCTAATCGAAGAGGATGGGCTGGGCGGGAGCTTCGTCCGGGTCGTTGAAGTTGTGGAAGCCGACGCCGATGAGACGGAAACGCTGCGAGGGGTCGAGGCCCACGCGCTCGCGGAGCGACAAGGCGATGCCGGTGAGCTCGTCACAGGAGGCGACGGGCTCGGGCGGGGTGAGCGAACGAGTGAGGATTTTGAACTCCGCGGTCTTGAGCTTCAGTACGACGGTGCGCGCGACCCGAGATTCTTTGCGCGATGCGTTCCAGACCTTTTCAGCCAGGCGGCGGATGGCCTCTTCGGTTTCTTCAAGAGGGATGTCGCGCTCGAAGGTGTCCTCGGCGGAGATGGATTTGGTGGGGCGATCGGGGACGACTTCGCTCTCGTCGATACCGTATGCCAGCTCGTGCAGACGGTGGCCGTGACGGCCGAAGCGGTCTTTGATGGCCCCTGGTTCCAAGGCGCGCAGGTCGCCGACGGTATGAATGCCGAGGGTCGCTAATCGCTCTGCCGTCACTTTGCCGACGCCGGGGAGGCGCTCGACGGGTAGTGGCGGCAGAAATGCGTCGACGTCTTCGGGCTGAATGACGAAGAGGCCGTCGGGCTTGCGCCAGTCGGACGCAATCTTAGCGAGAAATTTGTTGGGTGCGACACCCGCCGACGCGGTGAGATGGAGCTCGTCGCGAATGTGGTGGCGGATGGCGCTGGCGACTTTGGTTGCGGTCGGCAGGCCGACCTTGTTTTCGGTCACGTCGAGATAGGCTTCGTCGAGAGAGAGCGGCTCAATGAGGTCTGTGTAGCGGGCGAAGATCTCGCGGGTTTGGCGGGAGACGGCGCGGTAGCGGACGAAGTCCGGGGGAACGAAGATGGCCTCGGGACAGAGGCGCTCGGCGCGGACGGCGGGCATGGCGGAACGCACGCCGAAGCGGCGGGCTTCGTAGGATGCGGCGCAGACGACGGAGCGGTTACCACGCCATGCGACGACGACGGGTTTGCCGCGGAGGTTGGGATCGTCGCGCTGCTCGACCGAGGCGTAGAAGGCGTCCATATCGACGTGGACGATCTTGCGAACGGCCATGGGGGAAGGGTAGCAGGACGGGTTCCCAGGGCGGGCTTAGAACCTGGACCGTCTCATGCGTGTGGACCCCTGGCACCGGTTCAAGCAAATGTTACTTAGGTGTATTAAGATATTAGTAAATCGCTGACATACATGGAATTCAATTGATCATTGAAAGTTACTGTAGTTTTGCTCTGCTACCCCTTCGTGTGATTGCCGGTACAGATAACCTGGCTTATTTTTGGTCCACTGCTAACAGAGAAATGCGGATCGTGGAGAAACTTTAGCGGGGAATCCCTGTTCAGGCTGGGCGTTCCAGCGCGGTAGTGTCTGCAAGCCCGAGAAGACGCGCTCGAAATTCGCTTGCCAGGGCTTGACTGTGAAAACTGTCCGCTGGACCGCCGGGTTACTTTCCATTCTGATTGCCGCTTCGATCGTCGCCGGATGCGGCTCCATCATGATCAATTCCAGTACAGCGCAGGCCAGCAGCGGGTCCAGTAACTCGGGCTCGGGCGGCTCGGGCGCAGGGGGCTCAGGGACAGGTTCAGGCGGGAGTGGGAGTTCCGGTTCCGGGAGTTCAGGTTCAGGGAGTTCAGGATCAGGCAGCTCTGGGTCCGGTAGCTCCGGGTCCGGCGGCTCAGGGTCGGGATCCGGGTCGGGCAGTAGTGGGTCGGGATCGGGCGGGTCAGGCTCAGGTTCCGGCTCTGGCGGGAGCGGCTCGGGTTCTGGTTCAAGTGGTGGGTCGGGTGGCTCGTCCGGCGGTTCGGGATCGGCCCTCGGTCTGGTCCCCTCCGATGCAATCACCGTGAATGCCATCCAGGCGATGAGCAGCTGGAAGGCCGACTACGACACGGGGACCAGCGGAACGAGCGGCGGCGCAAGCGGCACGACGTCCATTGTCGATACCCCTTCCCTCAGCGGTGAAGCGCGCGAGTTCGCGACGGCTTATGCAGGCCGGGGCGGAGAGAGATACTCCGTCACCTTTGGGCACGATACCGAGCCCACTCATTTTCTTTACGACGCCTGGGTATACCTCGACGGTTCCGTGAGCAATGTGGCCAATCTCGAGTTGGACGTGAATCAGGCCATGGCCAATGGGGAGACGGTGATCTTCGGCTTTCAGTGCGACGGCTATTCGAAAACGTGGGATTACACGACGAATGCGGGGACGCCGCAGAGCCCCAGGGACCAGTGGCTGCATTCGAGCGCTGCCTGCAATCTGCAGGACTGGAGCGTCGATACCTGGCATCATGTGCAGATTGCTTACTCGCGCGACGATGCGGGCAATGCGACCTACCAGTCGGTGTGGCTGGACGATGTGGAGCAGGATGTGAATGCGACGGTTCCGGCGGCGTTTGCGCTGGGGTGGGGTTCGACGCTGCTCACCAATGTGCAGGTCGATGGACTGGGCGCGAGCGGCTCATCGACGCTGTATATCGACAATCTGACGGTTTACCGGTGGTGAATGGCGGGTGCAACCTGGCAGCTGCATCGGCTTGCTGCCGGACATACGGTTTACCGGGATTGCAATATACTTTTTGAACAATGCAGTGGTTGCTCCGATATCTGGAACTGGTTCTCACTGCCGCCGGAGTGGTGGTGGTTGCTGTGGTGTTCGCGATTTTTCGGGATGTATCTGCCTGGAAAGCGGCGACGATCGCGGCGGTTGCGGTTGGGGTGCTGCACGGGAGCATTTTCTTTGCGGTGCGGGCGGCGCAGCGCCGCGCGCGCAGGCAGGCAGTGCGGCAGATCCGTGAGACTTTTGAGAATCTGATCCGGAACAAATTGCAGGTGGTCTTGTTTGCGGCGGAGGTTCCATCCGGGGACTGGCGTCCGGCGGCGCAACGGGCGGTCGAGGAGATTCAGGAGAGCCTGGACCGGATCGATGCGGAACCGCTGCGGGTGAGGGCGAAGTAGGCCGGTCCTTGTTTCTTCCCCGAAGCCTCTTCCAACGCCGCAGAACGCGGCGGCGGCCACTCACCTGTTCCTATTGCGCTGTCAGGATTTCAGCCTGCTTTGCGCCCAGTGAGAGTGTCACTTCCGAGCCCGCTGCGTGCACCTCGCCCGACGCGCCGACAACGGCCGTGAAGGCAGTGCAACCTTCGAGAGCGGTGCGGCCGAGATCCACCGTAACCTCACGGGGCTGGTCCCAGGAATTGACGGCGACCAGGTAATGCTCGCCGCTGCCCGGCATGCATCCCTTGTGAAGGTCGGCCGTGCGAACAAAGACGAAGGCCGTGTCATCGTAGAAAAGATCCTGCTGCTGCCCCGTTGCAAGGGCCGGATGATGCAGCCGGAACTGGAGCAGCGACGCGAGCCAGTCGTGAACCTCCGCCTGTTCCGGCGTTCGGGCGGAGGCGGTGAAGGCGTCCTCCTTGTCTCCCGGAAAGCCGCCGGGAAAGTCGTGCCGGTTGTCAGGGTCTTCGCCGCCCCGCATCGCGATTTCGTCGCCGGAATAAATCTGCGGCATCCCGCGCAGGGTTGCGAGAAGCGCGAAGCCAAGCTTGAGGTCGGACACGCTCACGCCAGGCTGACTGAGAAAGCGCACCGTGTCGTGGTTGCCGAGGAAGATAACAAGCCTCTCGGGATGCGGATAGAGCCAGTCATCGCGCAGGATATCCTCAAGGCCCGCCAGGCCGTCTTGCCCCTTGGTCGCCGCAGTTCCCCCCTGAGGCGAGAGCGCCCTGCGCAATGCGAAGTACGTGGGAAAGTCGAACGGGGTTGAAAGGCCGGTGTCGATGCCCTCGCGTACCGCCCCTCCGGCGAAAAAGGAGGTCGTGACGGGATTGGGATTGAAGATTTCGCCAACTGTAGTTAGCTTCGGGTAGAGCCCGTGTAACTCCTCATTAAGAGCCTGCCAGAACGCGCGGCCGACATAAGGGAAAGTATCGTACCGAAGGCCATCGGCGCCGGTGCACTCGATCCACCAGATCACATTCTGAATAAGGTACTGTTGGACGCGAGGGTTTTCCTGATTGAGATCGGGCAGAACATTGGCGAACCAGCCCTCCGTGACATCGCGCCACTGCTCCCAGGTGGAATGCGGGTCGATGACCGCCTCGAATTTGCCACTGGCGATACGGTGATTCGCGCGAGTGCCGTGAAACCAGTCGGGCATGGGCGGATCGGCGGCCCATGGATGAGCTGCGCCAAGGTGATTGGGAACGGTATCGAGGACTAACTTCATTTGCCGACGATGTAATGAGGCCGACAATTGCTGCAGGTCGGCGAGGGAGCCGAAGTGCGGATCGGTCCGGTAGAGGTCGGTGGCGCTGTAACCGTGATAAGCCTGGGTTGCTCCGTCGTTGTCGTAAACCGGCGTGGTCCACAGCGTGGTAATGCCGAGTTGCTGCAGGTAGTCCAGGTGCTGCTCGATGCCGCGAAAGTCCCCGCCATGCCAGCCCCGCGGCAGGTCTCTTTCAGAAGGCTGCGGATCATTCGCCGGATCGCCGTCGGCAAAGCGGTCGGTCATGATGAGATACATAACGTCTGTAGCGGAAAAGCCAGCGTGCGCCGCCGGAGCGCGGCGAGCCAGGCGGAAGGGGACATCAGCGGAACCAGCTGGGGTAGTGATGTGAATGCGGATGGACTGCGGCGCCGAGTTTGTGACCGCGAGCCAGACAAAGGCATAGTGGCCATTGGCCGAAATATCCGATCGGGTGACCGATACGGCGTGGCCGGCGATGGCGAACTTCGCTTCACTGAGACCGGCGCCATGGAGAAGGAGCATGGGTGACGGTAAGTCGACCCACCAGTTCGGTGGATCGACTTTGTCGACGCAGGGAGGCGCTGTAGCCTGTGTCTCGATGCAAGCGGGCAGCGCACCAGCAGCGCCGGGGACGGTTGCCGCTGTTGCCGATCCGGCGCAGGCGAGCAGAAGCGCAACAAGAGCCAGCAGCCCCCCGGAGCCGATCATGGAGTTACCTTTCGAAGGTACGGGTTAGGGTTTCGCAATGATGCCGGTAAGTCGGCGCCACGGCGGTAGGTCAGCCGTGGCGCGGTGCATCAATGGGGTTAGAAAGTGATGCGCAGGGCTAGCTCAAGCTCGCGCTCGCTGGCCTGGCGGAGACTTTGTCCGATCTTACCCAGGCCCGTTGGCGTACCATTCACCAGATAATCGCTGATGTTGGTATCGTTCGCGCCCTGGAACTGCGGATGATTGAAGAGGTTGTAGGCCTGCGCACGGAAATCGGGTTTCACGCGATCCCCGATGGAAAAGACCTTGTGCAGTGCCAGGTCGACTGAGTCGTAACCTGGGCCGTAGAACTCATTGCGGGAAACGGTTCCGGGACGGAAATAGATGCCGGCTGAGTTTGTAGGAGGTAGAGCGAACGCGGCCGCGTTAAACAGGTATACCTGGCCGTCTTTCTTCGTTGTTCCAAAGTGCGGGTCTCCCACCAGATCGGGGCGGCTGAAGACGCCGCCGGCCGAATCATTGACGGTGAGATCCACTGGCGTGCCGGTTCCGAGATAGATGAACGGATCAAGTTCCCAGCCTCCCACGGCCTCATCGAGGGCGCGGTTCATGTTGGTGCCGAACTGACGTCCGCGACCAAAGGGCAGGTCCCAGATGCCGGCGAAGGTACCGGCGTGGCGCTGGTCGTCACCCGTGTTGCCGCGGTTGAGATCGAAGCGCGGCCCGGTTGCGTCGGTATAGATGCTACCGGTGCCACCGGTTGGCGAAAAGGGTCCGGTCGAGTCATCGGTTGCATGAGACCAGGTGTAGGTCGCAATCAACTGCAGGCCATTGGACATGCGGCGCTCCACTTTGGTCTGCAAGCCGTAGTAATGGCCGGTGCCGTTATCTTCGTTCAAAGTGACGCCGAGCCCGCGATTGGTGGTGACACCCGTTCCGCTATCGAAGAACTGGAAGCCAGTCCCAAGCTGCGGAGCGGTGTAATTGACGCTATTGAAGAGATGGTCCTGCTTGGTACCCATCCCCGCCACGGTCAGGACCGTTTGCTTATCGAGTTGCCGCTGGATGCTGATCGAATACTCCTGCAACATGGAGTTTTTGTTGTCTTTGGGGTAGGAGATTGCCGCGACATTCGTGGGATCGGCTTCGTTAACCGTGAAGTTCGCCGACGGCAGAGGATTCGTCGCATCGGTATTCAGATTGTCCGGTGGAGTCTTGATCGTGTTCTGCCCAGTGAACGTAACCCGATAGCCCTGATTGCTGGGGTACGAGGATGCGCCGTTGAAATCAGGGTTATCAGAGAGCTGGTTACCGACGCCGCCGCGGTCATGGAAGTAGAAGATTCCATACCCGCCACGGAGGGCTGTCTTTCCATCACCGAAGATGTCGTAGGCAAAGCCGAGGCGCGGACCCACGTCGCCCCAGTTTGTATTGATAAGGCTGCGCGAGTTTCCTCCCACTCCGGCGACCAGCAATCTCCCCGAACCGATGTCGAAGTTGGACTGGCGGTTGTCTTCTTCATAGGGCCATGTAATCACGTCGTAGCGAAGTCCCAGATTCAGAGTCAGGCGGGGAGTGACCTTCCAGTCGTCTTCGCCGAAGAACCCGTTTTCGAAATTTCGCGTGTGATAGTAGCCCAGAGGATTGGCAATCGAGTAGTTGTCGACGAAGGCCGCGAGTAATTCGGAGACCTCGTAACCGGTGTAGTCGGCGCCGTTACCCGCGATGTTGAAGAATCCCTTCGAACGGTAGTCGCCCTGAAAGAAGTCCACTTCGCGGAAGATAATATTCGCGCCGTACTTAAAGTTGTGCTTGCCGTGCGTCCAACTCACGGTGTCGAGCCATTGGAACGCGTGTTGGGGAACCTCGTACGGACCACCGTCACCGGTGTAGCCGATTTCGCCGTCATTACCACCGATCAGCGCTCCGCCGCCCAGGAGGGAGTTGCGATTGGCGTTCAGGATGCCCAAATTGGCAGAGAACGGAACACCTTCATAAGGATTGATGTAGCTGTAGAAGGGGCGCTGGTAGCCGAAGCGGAAGTCGTTAACGGCATTCACGCCAAAAATATGGGTCCAGCCCCCGGCCACGCCGCGCGGGTGGGTATTGTTGTCGCCAGAGCCGAATCCGGAGGGCAGACCGGCATAGCGAGTGTCTTTCGTATCGTTGTCCATCTGGTAGCTGTAACGAGCGAAGAGCAAATCCTTCGCGCTGGCGTTCCAGTCCAGGCGGATGTCGAAGTCGTTGTAACGCTTGGTATCGAACTGCTCGCGGCCATAGTTATTCAGCACGTTGGTGCTGGTGTGATTGGCGGCTGGAAAAGCGTTGAGATAATTGACGGCGGCTTTATTCAGCCGGGCAGCCGGAATAACGTTAGGAGAGCCGATAACCGCTCCCCCCGCACTTAGCCCAAATTGCGCGCAGGTGGTCGGATCAAAAATCGCGCCACTGTCCAGACTCGCATCGAGCTGCGCGGTGGTGGTGTAGGTGCCGTGAAATCCAAGGAAAGCCGCGCACCCGGTGGGGCTGTAAGCGCTACCTCCGGAGACAGTGGGCACGACCGTCAATCCTTCACCGAGTAAGTCGGAGAAGTCGCCGGTGCGCATCTTGGCCGTCGGAACAGTGGACACGTAAAAGTCAAGCGGCAGAGCCTGACGCAGACCCTGATAGTCGCCGAAGATGAACAGCTTGTCTTTGATGATGGGACCGCCGAGGGTAAAGCCGAACTGATCGCGGTGAGAGTTGGTCGGAGTTCCGCCAAAGTAGTTGGGATTGGCGCCCCACACGCTGTCGCGATAGAAGGCGAAAGCGGAGCCGTGGATGGTGTTGGTGCCGGATTTGGTGGAGGTTTCGATGATGGTGCCGCCGGCGCGCCCGAATTCGGCGGGCGCAAGACCCACAATGGCGCGAAACTCCGATGTGGCCTCGATGGCCGGCCAGACGTTAATACCGTTGGCCAGCGATTCGTTGTCGTCTACTCCATCGAGGAGATAGTTGTTGGCCTGCGGGCGAATGCCGTTCGCGGAGAGGGCAATCCCGCCGGTATCGCCGTAACGAAGCTGTTCGGCGTTACCGCCAGTCCCCTGCAGGATGCCGCCATAGGCGCCACGCGTGACTCCGGGAGCCAGCAGCGCGAGCTGGCTGAAGTTGCGGCCGTTCAGCGGCAGGTCGACGAGCTGCCGGTCATTGATGACCGTCGACAGGGATGAGTCGGCGGTTTGAACCAGCGGAGCCGCTCCGGTGACCTCGACGGTGGTGCTGGCCGAGCCGGCTTTCAGTTTGAAGTTGAGGGCCTGAACCTGCGAGACATCCAGGGTGAGGTCCTGCACCTCGGTTTCGAAGCCGTTGGCCGTGACCTTCGCCGTGTACTGCCCGCGTTCCAGCGCGTTGAAGCCGAAGTTGCCGGAACTATCGCTGGTGGTGGTAAGTACGGCTGCGGTCCCCTTGTTGGTCAGGGTGATGGTTGCGCCTGATATGACTGCGCCGGAGGAATCTGCGACCGTTCCCTGGATCTGGGCGGTATCGGATTGCGCGCTCAGGCGCGCAGCGAAGAATGCCGGAACGATCAGCAGGGCGATGAGGGCTAACCACCGGCCCGCATGAGATCGGCTTCCGTTTGCTGTCGATTTCTTCGATGTCGAGATCATTGTTGCCTCCCAAAACCGCAAAGCTTGTCCCGGATGGGTACGTATCGTTTTGCGAAACACTCCGGCGACTGCGTGAACTAGACTCGCTCCGATCCACGGCTCGCAATGCACAACAAGCCTTTTTTCGATCAAATCTGCATCACCAGCTAAACCGTCGATTTTCAGGAGGATACGGCAGTGTTTCATCCGTCGGAAAAGGTGCTGCCTGCGTTGACCGGTGTGCATCATCGGAGGTACAAAGTAATGTCCCCGCCAGGTGGGACCTCCTATGCGGGCCACCGTTGAACCACAGGAAAATGCGGCAGGCAGATTTTGCTTTGGCCTGTTTGAGGCCGACGCCGAATCCGGAGAACTGCGAAAGTCAGGCCTCCGCGTGCGGTTGCAGGCCCAGCCCTTTCAAGTACTGATTTGTCTGCTGGAGCGTCCCGGGGAAGTCGTGAGCCGCGAGGAGATTCAGCAACGGCTTTGGGGGACTGACACCGTGGTCGATTTCGACCACAGCCTGGGTACCGCGATTAACAAATTGCGGGAGGCGCTGGGAGACTCGGCCGAGAATCCACGCTTCATCGAAACCCTGGCCCGCCGCGGTTACCGGTTCATTGCTCCGGTGGCGGTGGCCGGCAGCGGGCACGATGAGATATCCAGCCCTGCACACAATGCGGTCGCCGGCATTCACCCGATCCAGTCGAGCACTTACGAAAAGATTGCGCAAGGAACGCGGCCTGCTTCCTTGCCGGGGCGGGATTCGCGAAGCGAGCATCTGCGCATATTGGCAACGACGATCGCCGCCGTTTTGGTGGTGGGCGGCAGCTTTCTCGCGGGGTTTCGAATGCGCAGCAGGTGGACGGGACCACCGCTGATCCGTCAGGTGACGTTCTCGGGCCGCGTCTCACCGGGCGATCCGCTGTTCGAGAGCCTCCCCGGGACGGCCACAGATGGATCGCGCATTTATTTCCAGCAAATTGAAAACGGACGCGGTGTGCTGGCCCAGGCTCTGATCGCTGATGGCGAAACCAGCACGCTCCCGTTGCCGGATGAGCTTGCCGCGCCTTCGCTGGGCGATATAGCGCCGGATGGATCAAAGCTGCTGCTGCGCAATCATCTTGCAACGGCGGCCGAGCAGTCGCTGTGGATCGTATCGACGATTGGCGGCACGGCGCGTCAGATACCCGGCATTCTGGCGCACGACGCGACGTGGATGCCCGACGGCCAGCGCATCCTGTACGCAAGTGGCGACGACCTTTATATAGCGCGCGACAATGGAGCCGACAGCCGCAAGCTCGCAACCCTGCCGGGCCGCGCCTTCTGGCTGCGGTGGTCGCCGGATGGCAAGCGCCTGCGGCTGACCTTGCTCAACAGTGAAACCCATACCTCGAATCTGTGGCAGGTGAATGGCGACGGCAGCGATGCGCACCTGCTCCTCGACAAATGGAACAGCCTTCCGGCCGCGGAATGCTGCGGCAGCTGGACCGAAGACGGCAGCTATTACGTCTTTCAGTCGGCGCGGGAAGGCAATAGCAATATATGGGCGATTCCCGAGCGTGGCGGCATCTTCGGCGCTTCGCAGAAGCCGATCCCCATCACCAATGGTCCGCTGGACTACCGCGCACCGATCATTGAGCGCGGCGGCCGACGGGCCTTCTTCATCGGCCTGAACACGCAATCGGAGCTGCTCCGCTACGATCGAAGCTCCAGCATCTTTGTACCCTCGGGCACAGGACTCAGCAGTGCCCGGCGTGTGGAGTATTCCCGTGATGGACAATGGGTGGCCTGGATCCGCCAGGATGACGACTCTCTGTGGCGCAGCCGCAGCGATGGATCGGAGAGGCTCCAGCTCACCGGGCGGCCCATGCAGGTTTTCATGATGCACTGGTCGCCGGACGGCCGCCAGCTTGTCCTGATGGGCCGGCAGCCCGGCAAACCCTGGAAGGTTTACACCATGGACGCCGATGGCGGACACCTGCAGGAACTGCTCGACGAGGGGCGCAGCGAGGCCGATCCCGACTGGTCGCCGGATGGTCGGACGCTGGTCTTCGGTCGTCTGCCCGATTTGATGGCCGAAGCCTTGCAGTTCAAAGCGATCTATCTGTTGGATCTGGCTGCGAAAGCCATGACGAAGCTGCCGGGCTCCGATGGCCTCTTCAGCCCGCGCTGGTCCGCAGACGGCAAATACATTGCCGCGCTCTCCATTGACCAGAAGAAGCTGGTGCTCTTCGATGTGGCGGCGAGGCGGTGGCGCGTCGTCGCCGACGGGAACATCGCGGATCCAAACTGGTCGCACGATGACAGCGCAATCTTTTTTCACGATTTCGCGCAGGCCGATCAGCCTATCTATAAAGTGACTCTGAAAACCGGGAAAGTGGAACGGGTCGCGGACCTGCACGATCTCCGCTCCGCTAATGTTGTCGATTACCGGTTTGCGGGGCTCGCTCCTGGCGATGTGCCCCTGGTGAGCGCGCGCTTATCGACGGCCAATATCTATGCTGCGGAATTGCCGCATTAGCGGCCTTTGCATCGAACCGGGCAGCGATCCGAGGGCAGGCGAAGACACGGCGAAACGGGGTGATTGCCCCGATTCCGCCCGAGTTTTTCATTTTCCTCTCGATTTTCTCTGCGATATTCTTAGGTCCCTATGGCTTCGACCGTCTGGAAAGGCTACATCTCGTTCGGGCTGATCTCGGTGCCCATCCGCTTGTTCGTGGCGGCGCGCGAACACCACATCAGCTTCAACCAGGTTCACCAGGTGTGCGGCACGCGCGTCAAGCAGCAGCTCTTCTGCCCGCATTGCGATCGCGTGGTTGAGCGCAGCGAAATCGCGAAAGGCTATCCGATCGACAAAGAGAATTTCGTGCTCGTATCGAGTGAAGAGCTGAAGGCGCTTGAGGCCTCGTCTTCGGAGACGATGGAGATTGTCCAGTTCGTGAAATTGCCTGAAGTCGACCCGCTCTACTACCAGACGTCCTATTTCAGCGTGGCTGAAGATCCGGGCCGCCGCGCCTATTCGCTGATCCACAAGGGCATGCAGCAGCTGAACCTTGGGGCGATCGCGAAGATCACGCTGCATCAGCGCGAGCAGATTGTCATGATCCGGCCTTTCGAGAAGGGTCTTGTGCTGCACACGCTGTACTACCCGGAAGAGATTCGCGCCGTCGCCGAGTACGACAACCAGCCCGAAGTCGAGGTGCAAAATGCGGAAGTCGAACTCGCCGAGCAGTTCATGAAACAACTGACCAGCGATTTTCATCCGGAGAACTTTAAGGACGAATACGAGAATCGCGTCGAGCAGCTCATCGAGAGCAAGCAGGGCGAGGCCCCTGCTCCATCGAAACAGCCGAAACGCAAGCTGGCGCCGGTGATCGATCTGATGGAGGCGCTGCGCAAGAGCATGGCGCAGGCTCCGGATGCGGCCCCTGCGGCGAAGCCGGCCAGAGTGGAAAAAACGGCTAACGCGGAAAAGAAACCGCCGCAGCGAGCCACCGGCCAGCGCAAGAAGAAGGCGAGCTAGCGGGCCACAGACTGGAACCGTGTGCCTCCGTACAAGCGCTGGCCGAACGGCGAACCCTGGCTAGTTGACCGGCCGCAGGAGCTTTTCAATCGTGGCCGAAACTTCCGTCGCGCTCCGACCGCTCACGACGATGGTCTTGGTCCGTGCGTGTTGGCCACCGGAAATTTCGATTGCCGACCGCGGCGTCCCCAGCAGATTCGCCAGGAATTCGATGAGCGCAGCGTTCGCGCGACCTTCCACGGCCGGTGCCCGCAGTGCAATCTTCAGCGCCATCTCGTTGCCCTCGCCGAACAAGCCGGCAATCGCCGTTCGGCTGGCGCGGGGTTGAACGCGCACCTTCAAACTCGCGCCGGCACTGGTGTCGCGTACAGGAATTGTCATCTGGTCGGGGAGCGACTGCCAAACAACGCCGTCCCGATGCGCACCACAGTCGATCCCTCTTCAATCGCGATTTCGAAATCGCCGGACATCCCCATCGACAGTTCGCGAAAATCGAGGCGCGGGTATTCGCGTGTCACGGAATCACGCAATTCGCGCAGGCGGCGGAAACAGGCACGCGCAGTTTCCGGGTTCTCATCGAGCGGCGCAATCGTCATCAGGCCGCGCATGGCAAGATGCTCCAGATCGGGCAGGCGTTCCAGCAGCGAGCGCAACTCTGTGCTGTTCGGTTCAATGCCGGCTTTCGAGGGCTCATCGCTCAGTTTGATCTCCAGCAGCACTCGGAGCTGTCGGCGCGGCCTATCGGCCGCCTCATTCAAACGCTGCGCCAGTCGCAGAGAATCCACGCTGTCGATTCCATCGAAAATTTCCGCAGCCTTGCCCGATTTGTTTGACTGCAGATGGCCGATCAGGTGCACTTCGGCGCCTGTGACTCCCAGGTCGCGCAGCCGATCGCGCTTGGCTTCGAATTCCTGAACGCGATTCTCACCGAAAAGCGTTACTCCGGCAGCGACAGCCTCTGCCAGCGCCTCCGCGGGATGCATCTTCGAAACTCCCATCAGCCGCACCTCTTTCCGCGGGCGTCCAGTACGACGACACGCGGCGGCGATGCGTTCTTCCACTCGACTTAATCGTTCAGCAAAGGAACTCACGCCTCTATGGTAGGCGAAGGCGCTCGCGCCACCCGAGGCCGGTGCCCGGTAACAATGAAACTCTTGCAGGTTTCGGCCATCTTCGCCGCCCGCCGGAATCTGCCAAATGAAATCCTGAAGAATCAGGAGACGCCGTCCAGCAGCAGAAGGTTCAGCTGTTCCAGCAATTCGTCGCGAACGCGATGCAGTTCTTGCACCTGAATTTCGACATTGGGACCGGGACCGGCGATCTCGCGAGTCGACGCGCGTTCGGCTCGTTCGTGGATATCGATGTGCAGCCGATCAACCTTCTGAAACGCTGACGCATTTCCCACGGAGTTATTCCGCTCCCCGTCCAGCCAGCGTCCCAGGCGGCAACGATGTGGATCGAGCGGGGGCGGTACGCGGCGGCCGCCAACGAGGAAAGACTCCATTGCGGCAACCCAGGCCCGGTGCGCGACCGCGGCGTGCAACAGCGTGCGCTTGCGTGGCGCGACCGATTCCGCATCGATCCAGGTGGGGTCGGGAACCCAGGCGGCTGACCACGCCGGCAGATCCTCCCCGGGCATGGGACGGGCGATGCCGTTCCCCTGGCCGTAGATGCAACCCAGTTGTAGAAGCAGCCTACCGTGCTCGACTGTCTCCACACCTTCGGCGACGGCCACCCGATCGAAGGCCGCAGCCATCCCCAGAATTCCTTCGAGGATGCTCAGGTCTTCGGGATCGGCGAGCACGTCGCGCACGAAGCTTCGGTCGATCTTAAGAGTGTTGACGGGAAGGCGTTTGAAGTAGGTCAGCGAGGAGTAACCTGTGCCGAAGTCATCCAGGGCGATGGAGACCCCCATCTCGCGGCAGGCACCCAGCACATGGGAAACTTCCGCTACGTCGTGCAGAGCGCTGCTTTCGAGAACCTCCAGTTCCAGCCACCCCGGTCGAACGATCGGGTGAGCGGCCAAAAGAGCGCGCAGAGAGTCGGCAAAATCCGGCTGCTGAAGATGATGTGCGGCTATGTTCACGCTCACTGGAATATTCAGTCCGATGGCGTGCCAGCTCTCCAGCTGGGCCAGGGTATGCTCCATCACCCACGCCCCAATCTGGTCAATGAGGGGATGGTCCTCAATGACCGGTAGAAAAGATTCGGGCGTCAGCCGGCCATGTCCAGGATGCTCCCAGCGGATGAGAGCTTCCGCGCTGACCAGCTCTCCGGTGCTCATGTTCACGCGGGGCTGGTAATAAAGAACGAACTCCCCAGCTGCGAGGGCCCGGCGAATTTGCTCTACGTCTTCGTGAAAGCTGCGAACCGTGATGTCGTGTTCGGGATCGAAGACCTGATAACGGTTCTTTCCCGCCAGCTTGGACTGATACATGGCCTGGCTGGCCTGCCGCAGCAACTGATCCGCATCGATTTCCTCGCCGTGCGGATAAAAGACAACCCCGATGCTGGCGGAAACCTGGATGTAGATGTCTCCGCTTCTTTCGGGTTGGGTCGCGCACTCCAGCAGCCCCGCGAGGATGGGCCGAGCCGCGTCCACATCGGCCAAATCCAGCAGCACGGCAACAAATTCGTCTCCGCCGATGCGCGCCAGCGTATCCGCTTCACCCAGAGCCCGCTTCATGCGGCGCGCTACGCCCATCAGCACCTGGTCTCCGGAGTCCTGGCCATAGTCGTCATTCACGGCGCGGAACCCGTCCAGATCCATGTAGGCCACGGCCAGCATCCGTCCGCGGCGATGCGCCTGTGCCATGGCCTGCTGCAAACGATCGGTGAGTAAAACCCGATTGGGCAGATTCGTCAGAGCATCGAAATGAGCCATGTGCTCGAGCTGGCGCTCCTGCTCTTTGGCCTGCGTCACATCGGAAAAGTGAGCCACGTAATGCTGGACCCTGGAGGCGCGATCGTGAACCGCGTTGATGGTCAGCGTCTCAGGATAAGTCCTTCCGTCTTTGGCTTTGTTCCATATTTCGCCGGACCACTGGCCGTTTTCGAGCAGCGACCGCCACATATCGCGGTAGAATTCTTCGCACTGGCGGCCTGATTTGAGTATGCGGGGGTTGCGACCCAGTACTTCCGCCCGGCTGTACCCGGTGATGCGCGTGAACATTTCGTTCACATCGAGAATGGCCCCCTGGGGATCGCTGATCAGGATGCCTTCTCGCGCATGGGTAAATACGCTGGCCGCCAACAGCAGCTTCTCGCGGTCATTCTTTTGCTGCGTAATGTCTTCGCTAAAGATGAGAATGCCGCCTATCGTTCCCTCCGCTGTCCGCCACGGATGCATCTCCCAGCGCAGCCATTGCATGGAGAAATCCTCGCGTACAAAGCGATCCTCGTCGCAATATAAAACTTCGCCTGCGAGTGTGCGGCGATGCAGCACCTTCCACCGCTCCGGGACTTCCGGGAAAACTTCGTAATGCGAGCGCCCGATCAGTTCTACGGATCGGAGGCCGAAATCCTCGCGCCAGCGGCGGCTCGCGGCCAGGTAGTGCATGTCGCGATCGAGCATGGCCAGGGCTGCTGGTGCATGTTCGATGAAAAGCTCCAGCAGCTCTCTGCTTTGGTCGACCTTGCACTGCGCCTCAATTGCCTCCGTGATGTCGGGGCAAATGCCGAATAATCCGATGACTTCGCCGTCTGCATTTGTCAGAGGATACTTTCGGTTGTCGATCCACCGATTAGAACCGTTCGGCAGCCGCAGTCGCTGAATCTCATGCGTGCTGCGGCCCTCGGCCATCACCTGCTCATCCCTTCGGTAGAGCATGTCGGCCATCGCTTCCGGATAAAGATCGTCCCCCGTCCTCCCGGCGAAGTCGGCCTTCCGGTTCTCCTCTGCCGGAGGATCCGCCGTCCCCTTTGTGGACGCGACGAAAACGTGATTCCGATCCTTGATGTACATGTAATCGCCGCTCGAGTCCATCAGGGCTCTGAAGCCCTCCGCGATGGAGTTCAGCGCCGGGCGGAATTCTGTTCGCACTGCTGCGCGCAGGCCATTGCTCTGCATGGTGTAGCTGCCTGCAGGAGGATACCCATGCGGCCTATCCCTTCGTCAAGCAATCTGAACAAAATACACGAGGGAATTGACCCTGCAGGTAACTTCATCTCGCTCCAAAGTTATCCACGGTTCTCACGAGCTTCGGTTCGGCCGCGAGTAACGCCTCTCCGACGCTTCAAAAGAATTTGCCGGATCTGCTTCTGTGGAAATCCGCAGTTGCAGAGGATGCCGCTCGATCTAAAGTTCCGGCCGTTCAATGGATTGCAATGTTGGTGCCTTATACCAGAAATCAGAATCGGCCTGATTCTGGTGCCCGCGAAAATTGGTAGGGTAGAGATGGGGTCCCCGTTGACGTCTGTGCAGGCCAGTCCGACTGTTCGCTTCAGCCATGAGGAATTCCGGCGCGCCGTATTTTCTCGCACGCCGCGCACCGCGGTCTTTGACTGCGATGGGACGCTCTGGAGTGGCGACGCCGGTCTCGGCTTCATGACATGGTCGATGGATGCCGGGGTGCTCTCGCGGGACGCCAGCGCATGGATGGATGCGCGTCATCGTCTTTACCGGCACAACGAAGTTTCTGAGCTCGAGATTTGCGGTGAGATGGTGCAAATTTACGCGGGCCTGCGCGAGGAAGAGCTGCGGCGCGCCGCGGCGCGCTTTTTTGCCGCGCATATCGAGGCGGAGATTTTTCCCGAGATGCAGACTCTGGTGGCCGACCTGCGTGCTGCCGGGACGGAGATCTGGGCTGTCAGCTCCACCAATAACTGGGTCATCGAAGAGGGGGTGAGGCGGTTCGGCATCGGGCCTGATCGCGTGCTCGCCGCACGTGTGCGCGTGCAGGACGGCCTGATCACCAGCGACCTGGTCGATGTGCCCACCGATGAGGGCAAGGCCGAAGCGTTGCGGCGCGCCGGCATTTCCTCGCCCGATGCGGTCTTCGGCAATTCAATCCACGACGCGGCCATGCTGGAGATGGCCGAGCGCCCTTTCCCCGTCAACCCGTCGCCGGCTTTAGCGGAAATGGCCGCCCGGCGTGGCTGGAAGGTCTACTACCCGGCGGCGGTATTGGCCGACCACTCGAAATAGTGTGAGAATCGCAGCGCTGCAGCCGAGCGTCAGCATCATCCTCGACCGCCTTGGCCGCCTCGATTGCCTTGTCGCCTGCACCCGCTATTGCGTCGATGCCGTTCCGTCCCTGGGCCAGCGCCAGATGGCCATCGTGCACGACTCCTGGTCCACGACCGTGGACGAGCTGCTCACAGTCAAGCCGGACCTGGTCATAGCTTCGGTTCCTTACAGAAACGAGTCGCTGGCGGCCATCCTGAAAGCCGGCTGCCCTGTACTCGCGCTGGCTCCGCATTCCCTGGCCGATATCGAAAACGATATTCGGCTAATTGCTGCGCTGACCGAAGCCCGGGACGAGGGAGAAAAGATTGTCGCAGGAATGCGTTCCGCGATCGGTGATGTTCGGCGTCGATCCGCCAGCCTTCGCGAGAAGCCCGTGGTCTATTGCGAGGAGTGGGGCAAGCCGCTGATCCACTCGCAGCTGTGGGTCAAAGAGCTGGTTGAGGCGGCGGGCGGCATTTTTCTCGGCGGACCCGGCGCGGTCACTCAACCGGAAGCAATCGCTGAGGCCAACCCCGACATTGTCATCGCGGCGTGGTGCGGAGCCGGAGATCGTGTTCCCCTCGAAAAGCTGGCGGAGCGTCCTGGCTGGGAGCAAATCCGCGCGGTGCGCGACGGCCATGTTTATTGCATTGCCGACGAACTGCTCAATACTCCCGCTCCTACACTGGTCGAAGGCTTGCACGCCATCGCCTCCGCCCTGCATCCTGACATTTTCGGTACTACCCGGGGAATTCGCGTTCTCGACCAGAGCCGAACCCTCACGGGTCGCGTCTAAACGGTGAGCGCATATGGCAGATGCGGCGCAAAACGGCAGGGACCCCAAAACCCTCCGCCTTGTGGCGGCTGCGCTCATTCTGCGCGGCGATGAGGTGTTGATCTGCCAGCGCAAAGCCGGTTCGCCCATGGGCCTGAAATGGGAGTTTCCCGGCGGCAAGATCGAGGCGGGCGAGACTCCCGAGCAGGCCCTGCGCCGGGAGCTGGACGAAGAACTGGGCATCCAGGCCTCCATCGGCACGCGAATCGCCCATCTGCGCCACACCTATCGCAGCGGGGGGGCTGTCGATCTGCAGTTCTTCGCCGTCCACAGCTTCGAAGGAGAACTGGTCAACCACATTTTTGAAGACGTCCGCTGGGCTCCGTTGCGCGATCTCCCGGGCTACGATTTTCTCGCAGCCGATCGCGACCTGATCCGCGACCTGGCCGCCGGCAAGCTGCTCTAGTACTCGGCTTCAGGCTTTCGGATTTGCGGCATACTCCTCGTCCGTCACGTGCTCCAGCCAAACTACAGCCGAGCCGCTGTCGTCGGCTTCCTGAATCGCAAGGTGCACCATGGTTCGTCCCGGAGCAGCGCCGTGCCAGTGCACCTCTCCGGCTTCAATCCAGACCGAATCGCCTGAACGAATCTCATGGGGCGGCTCGCCTTTGAGCTGAACCCGGCCCACTCCGGACAGCACATGCAGCGCCTGTCCCCGCGGATGGGTATGCCATGCGGTGCGCGCCCCCGGGGAGAAGGAGACGCGAGCGGAGTTGAAGCGGGCCGGAGGTGTGGAGGCGACGACCTCGTCAATCCACACGCTTCCTGTGAACCATTCGGCAGGCCCTTGGCGGGTTCCGCGCATAGTTTCGGTCAGAATTTTCATCGCGACCTCCTTCAAAAAGGTATCCCGGTTATTTCCCGGGCCTGAACTGCTGCACCATCAGAATCACCGACAGGATACTCACTACCACGGCGGTTACCCATGCCGCTCCGTTGAACCAATGCGAATTCACGTGCTCGCCCATCAGATCTTTCCGGTTGATAAGCAGCAGCATCAGCACGATCACCACCGGCAGCAGAATGCCGTTGAAGGCCTGCGATTCGAGGTACCACTGCATCAGTCTGGCATTGGGAATCAGCATCACCGCCGCCCCTCCGCCCACAATCAGCAGCGTGTAGAGGCCGTAAAAGAAGGGCGCCTCGTTGAAGCGCTTGTCGACGCCCGACTCCACCCCCAAACCCTCGCAAACGACATAGGCAGTTGAAAGCGGCAACACCGATGCAGCGAAGAAGCCCGCGTTGAAAAGGCCAAAGGCGAAGAGCAGGAAGGCATACGAGCCGGCCAGCGGCTTCATGGCTTCGGCCGCGTTCGAGGCGTCCTGAATGTTGGTGATGCCGTGCACCCACAGCGTCGCCGCGCAGGCCACGATGATGAACCAGGCCACCACATCGGTAAAGATCGATCCGACGATCACATCGAGCCGCGAGCCGGCATAGGTCTTCGCCGTCACGCCCTTCTCCACGATCGACGACTGCAGGTAAAACTGCATCCACGGAGCGATGGTTGTGCCGATGACCGCAACCACCGTAAAGACGTAACTGGGATCGCGCAGGACCGCCATGCGCGGCAGCTTAATGGTGGCCAGCCACGCCTCGTGCCAGCCCGGATGCGCCAGCACGCCCGCAATGATGTACGCAAAGTAAAAGGTCGAGGCGACCAGGAAGATTTTTTCGACACTCTTGTAGTCGCCCTTGACGGCGAGCAGCCAGACCAGCGCGCTGCAGATCGGAATAGAAATGAATTTCGAAACATGAAAAAGCTGCAGGCTGCCCGCAATGCCGCTGAATTCTCCAATCACATTGCCGAAGTTCACCAGCACAAGCAGAAACATCACGATCACCGTGAGCCGCAGGCCGAATTCCTCGCGAATCAAATCGCTCAGGCCTTTGCCCGTCACTGCGCCCATGCGCGCGCACATCTCCTGCACCACGATCAGCGCCAGCGTCATCGGGATCATGGTCCACAGCATCGTGTAGCCAAACTGCGCCCCCGCCTGGGAGTAAGTGAATATCCCGTTGGGATCGTTGTCCACATTGGCCGTGATGAATCCCGGGCCGAGCACGGCGAGGAAGAACAGTATCCGGGTTCTCCAGCGTTTCAGCATGTCGGTGCAATCTCAGGTCGCGGGATTGGAAAAGAAAGAGGAGGAAACGAAACCCCAGTGTAGGCGACGAAGCGCCATTTGTCCCAGGCCATTTGCTTCCCGCTCCCAATGGTTCGAATGCCTCGAGAGAGTGCTTTCTGTAGACTGAAAACCAGCATGGATTCAAGTCAGATTCGCCGCTTCGCATCGCCTGCGCCTCTTTTTGCGCTGCTGTTATCAGCCGCCTCATTATCAACGCAACCCGCTTCGATCGCGCATGCGCAGGGCACTCGCCTCTGGACCGAAGCGCGATTCGAGGATCTGGAGCGTGGAACCCCCAACGGCGTCGCCATCACCAGCGACGGCCATCTTGTTCCTGGCCCCGAAAGCACGGCGATCTTTGCCACGCCCTCCACCTACGTCTGGTCTGTAGCGGCCGACCGTGACGGCAACTCCTACCTCGCCACGGGAACCCCGGCGACCGTGCTGCGCGTCAGCCCCGAAGGCAAATCGACCACGCTGTTTACTACGCGGGACATGAGTGTCCAGGTTGTCCGGGTCGGCCCCGATGGCGCCGTCTACGCTGCCACCCTGCCCTCGGGTAAGGTCTACAAGCTCGATCCGCACGCCGAGAACAAGAATGAAGAAACCGCAACTGTCGTCTTCGACCCAGCAGCAACCCAGGAAAAACCAAAATACGTCTGGGATCTGGCCTTCGACGCGCCGGGGCAACTTTATGTCGCCACCGGCGCTCCGGCGGCCATCTACCGTGTGGCTCGCGTCGCACGCGATGCCGGTGGCGTCGTCGGCGACTCCAAACCGGGGCAGCACCCGGGCTCTCCGGAGACCCCCGGCAAGGCCACCCTCCTCTACAAGAGCGACGAGGAGCACATCCGCTGCCTGGCCTTCGATAAATCCGGCAACCTGATCGCCGGCTCCGATGGCACTGGTCTTATCTACCGCATCGATCCCGACGGCAAAGCATTCGTTCTTTACGACGCGCCGAAGAAGGAAATTACCTCCGTCGTCGTGGCACCCGACGGCAGCATCTACGCCGCAGGGGTAGGTGAGAAGGGAAGGAACAATCTGCCCCCGCTGCCGGTCACCGGACAAGCCACTGTGACTGCGACAATCACCATCGTCACCCCCAGCTCTGTTCAGGCCTTCAACGGCAACACCCTTATCCCCGAGGGGTCGGAGCTCTACGAGATCCCTCACGGCGATGGTCCGCCGCGCAAAATCTGGGCTGGCCACGATGACATTCTCTACGCGCTCGCCTGGACTCCCGACGGCATCCTCGCCGCCACCGGCAACCGCGGCCGCATCTACCGCATTCACGACGACGGCACCTATGCCGACATCGCCCACCTCGAAACATCGCAGGTGACCGGATTCGCGGACTCACCGAAGGGGCTCTACGTCGGCACCGCCAATGCGGGCAAGCTCTTCATGCTGAGCCACGATGAAGCCTCAGAAGGAACCTACCTCAGCGAGGTGTTCGATGCCGGTGTCTTTGCGCAATGGGGCCGCGCGGAAGTGGAACTCGGGCCCACCCCGGCATCTTCGGCGGTGCGGATGTTCGCCCGCGCCGGCAACATTGAAAATCCCCAGCGCGCCTGGGGCGACTGGAAGCCCTTCACGCCCAATACCGGCGAGATCGGCATCGGCTCATCGCGGTTCATGCAGTGGAAGCTGGTCGAGCATCCGGGCAGCGCCGTTGGCGCGGTCGCTATCAATTACCTGCCCGTGAACCTTCCCCCCGTGGTCGACGAAATCGTGGTCGCGCCCGGAGCGCGCGCCAACTTCAATCAGCAACAGCCCGGCCAGCCGCAGCAAATCACCGTCAATTTCCCCACGCAGAATCAGGGAATCAACTTCGGACAGGAGCCGGGCAGGGAACCCTTATCCGCCGTCAAAGACCGCGGCGCGGTCACTGTCCGGTGGGCCGCTCACGACGACAATGGCGACGAGCTGTCCTTCGCCATTTACTATCGTGGCGAGGGCGAGCGCAACTGGCAGTTCCTCCGCGACCACATCACCGAGCGCTTCTATTCGTTTGACTCGTCGCAGTTGCCCGATGGCCATTACCGCGTCAAAGTCGTGGCCAGCGATGCGCGCTCGCACAATCCTGGGGAGGCGCTCACCGCCGACCGCGTCAGCGACGAATTCGTCGTCGATACCACCCCGCCTGTCGTCTCCGGACTCGAAGCGCATCTAGCCGATGGCAAGATTCATACATCGCTCACCGCAACCGACGCCACTTCGCCCGTTTCGCATGCCGAGTATTCGATCGATGCCGGACGCTGGCAGTATGTCGAGCCGGTGGGCAAGATAGCCGATGCCCTCACCGAGCATTTCGAATTCGACGCGCCGCTGCCGCATCCGCGTCCCGACGTCGATGCGCCTGCCGAGCCAGGCGAGCACGTCATCGCCATCCGCGTCTTCGACCGCTACGACAATGCGGTTACGGTAAAAACGATGGTGAGAGAAAGCAGCCATTAGCTTTTAGCCTTTAGCTGTTAGCTGAAAGCCAGGATCCAGAAGCAAGCAGCTATAAGCCAGGGGCAAGCAGCCAGGAGCCAGGAGCTAAAAGCTAGGGGCTAAGAGCCAGGAGCTAAAAGCTAAAGGCTAAAAGCTAGAAGCTAAAAGCTAAAAGCATGCGTTTCGAACTTTTCGTTGCCGCGCGTTATCTCAGGGCCAAACGCCGCCAGGCTGTCATCGGCGTCATCACCTGGATTTCGATTGTCGGCGTTGCGGTTGGCGTCGCCTCCCTGATCCTCGCCCTGGCCATCACCAACGGCATGCGCCGCGATCTGCAGGATCGCCTCCTCAGCTCCACCTCGCACGTTGACCTCATGCGCACCATGAGCGACGGCATCCGCGACTGGCGTCCGCTCATGGCACGCTTGCGCCATATACCCCATGTGGTTGGCGCCGCGCCTGGACTCTACGAGCCGGTCCTCATCTCCCGCAATGGCGCCCGCGCCGGCGGCGCCATGCTCAACGGCATCATTCCCGCCGATCAGCGAACCGTCTCCGATATGCTCGCGAACCTCAAAGCGGGCAGCGTCGCGCCTCTCAGTCAAACCGCCAATTCCGAAGACCAATATGGCTCGCCCACTCCGCCCCTCGTCATCGGCACCGACCTTGCTGACACCATCGGCGCCAGCCTCAACGACGTCGTTATGGTCACCAGTCCCCAGGGCGACCTCACCCCTTACGGCATCGTCCCGAAATACCAGCGCTTTCAGGTCGTCGGCATCTTTCATTCCGGCTTCTATCAATACGACTCCAGCTACGGATTTATCCGCCTCGCCGACGCGCAGCGCCTCTTCGGCGAACCCGACCTCGTCTCGATCATCTCCTTCCGCGTCGACGATCTTTACCGCGCCAACGTCATCGGCGACGAAATCGAAAAAGCCGCCGGCCCCGGCTTCACCACCACCAACTGGATGGAGCAGAACCGCGAGCTCTTCCGCGCCCTCAAGCTCGAACAGATCGTCACCTTCATTGTGATCGGCCTCATCGTCTGCGTCGCCGCCCTCAACATTCTCATCGCCCTCACCATGATGGTGATGGAGAAGACCAAAGACATAGCCGTCCTCATGTCCATGGGCGTCCAGCCAGGCCAGATACGCCGCATCTTTCTGTTGCAGGGACTGCTGATCAGCGTCATCGGAACGATTTTCGGACTTATTCTCGGCTACACGCTGGCCTGGGCCGGCGGCCACTACCGCTTCATCCATCTTTCCGCCAACGTCTATTCTCTGGACTATCTTCCCTTCGCCCCACGCATCCTGCATGGCGTGATTGTTACGGCGTTGTCGCTCGGCGTTTCTCTGCTGGCGACCGTCTACCCATCGAGCTCGGCGGCAAGGGTACTGCCGGCTGAGGCGCTGAGGTATGAGTGAGGCAGATCAGACGCTGGAAGCTGAGAGCCGGTCAGCACAAAAGCGGTCAGCGCTCGGGAAGCAGCGCGCGGCAGGGCGCACGCGCGAAGCATTCGTGTTGGCCATAACTCGGGAGTATCCGTCGACGGTGAGGAATACCACGCGATTCCGCCTCGCATTGCCGAAAATTTCGCAGCTGCTCACGGTGGTTTTATCGTCTGCTGCTGTTGCACTCACTCTCGCAGGGTGCCGGCATCCTCGCCCTAAGAATGTTCCAATCGATTCTGTATATGTGAATGGGATAAAGGGAGATGGCTGGTGGCAGCATTGCTCGTACGACGGAACCCGAGATGTTGATTACTGTCAGATCTACAACTGGGGAGGCGGTATCATCTTGGACGAAGTATTTTTGCCTTACGGTGGGGGTGCCGCTGTGAAGGGTTCGGAACTGATAATTGACAACCAGAATCGTCTGGCCGGGCCGCAGTATGTGCGTCTGAAAAGCGGCCGGATCCTGATCCCAAAGAGCGACTTCGAGAATCAAGAGCGCTTCATTGATAGGAGGACCGGCAAGTCACAGACCCGCTAATTTGTCGGCGCGACCTCACCGGTCGCCAGGTACTGGATTTCCGGATAGGCTTATACTTGCCACATGGAAGTACGCCTGAGTCCCGATGAAGAAGCGCGACTGGCGGCCATCGCCGCGGTCGTGGGCAGGGATCCTGAACAGCTGGTCAAGGATGCTGCGTTGAGCCTCCTGGACGAGGACCGGCAATTCCGCGAGGCTGTTTGGGCGGGCATTGCGCAGGCCAACAGAGGCGAACTGATCGAGGAGGCGGAGATGGACGCTCGCGTCGATCGGATGTTTCAGCCCTGAGAATGCGGATTCGGTGGACGCCGCATGCCGCGGACGATCTGGAACAAATCGCGGATTACCTCAAAGAACATCGCTCCGGCCATGCCGAGTCGACGGTGCGCGAGTTGTATGCAACCTTGCAGTCGTTGAGGGCACTTCCCCGGCTCGGTCGCCCCGGCCGAGAGGAAGGAACTCGCGAGTTCGTTGTTGGGCGGCTGCCTTACATCGCCGTCTATCGGCTGAAGGACGACGCGATTGAAATACTGCGCATCTGGCATGCGGCGCAAAACCGTCCATAATTGTCCCGGACAGCCAACCAACGTCTCCCGACACATCCCGGTGGTGCTTTAGGCATCCTAAAGGTCGTAACCGGCCCCAAACGAAACCTAACCCCCGGGGAGGAACGGCAGCAGGAATGAAAGCAAAAGTCGCGTTCGCCGCTCTTGGGTTCCTGCTCGCTGCGCCCCTCTGTTTCTCCTGGTCCTTTCTTACCCACGAAACCATCATCGACATGACCTGGGAGTCCGGTATCAAGCCGGTGCTGCTCAGGCAGTATCCCGACACCACTCCGGAACAGCTGCGCACCGCGCACGCCTACGCCTACGGCGGTTCGGTCATTCAGGATGCCGGCTATTATCCCTTCGGCCACCCGTCCTTCAGCAACCTCACCCACTACGTGCGCACCGGCGACTTCATCACCAACCTCATCCACCAGGCTCACAACGTGAATGAGCTGGCCTTCGCTCTGGGCGCGCTCTCGCATTACGTGGGCGACACCATGGGCCACATGGAAGCGGTCAATCCTGCCGTCGCCGTCGAGTTTCCGAACCTGGCTAAGAAATATGGCCCGGTTGTCACTTATGAGCAGTCCCCGTGTTCCCACATCCGCACCGAGTTCGCCTTCGATATCGATCAGCTCAGTCACGCCCGCTTTGCCCCAGCTGCCTATCTTCGTCACGTCGGCTTCAAAGTTCCCCTCGACCTTCTGGAGCGCGCCTTCTACGTGACCTATGGCCTGCGACTCAACACCGTCATCGGAAATGAATCGCACGCCATTGACGGTTACGACTGGTCCGTCCGCCAGTTTCTGCCCCGCGTTGCCTACGCCGAGGTCCTGCTGCATCGCAAGAGCTTCCCCCCGACGCGGACCTTCCCGGCCTTCCCGAGTTCGAGCAGCGGCTCAAAGAAACGTCTGCCCGCAGCGGATGGGAATCGTATCGCAGGCGCAAGCCCAGCTTCACCACGCGTCTCTTCGCGGTGTTCATCGCGATTACGCCTAAGCTGGGGGTCCTCTCCGACCTCGCCATCCGCGGTCCTGATCGCGACTCGGAAGAGAAATACATTGAGGGCGTCAACCGCTCCACCGACCGTTACCTGCAGCTCCTTCGTGAACTCGCGGAAAAGGGTCACGACGGCTTTGCTGTCCCCGACCTCGACCTCGACACAGGCTACGCTACCCGTCCCGGAACCTACCATCTGACCGATAAGACCTACGCCACGCTGCTCCACCGCGTCACCTCCGTTAACGCGATGCCTCCGGTCGGACTGCGGAAAAACATCCTCGCCTTCTACTCCGATCCGACCGCGCCTATCGAGACGAAGAAGCATCCCCGCCAGTGGAAGAAGTTGCAACAAGAACTCACAACCCTGCGCAACATGCCGGCCACCCGCATTCCGAACGCAAAGTAAGATGCCGCTATAGCGAGAAAGCCGCGGCTTGTGGATGCCGATCCGCTGACAGCAGTAACTACGCAGTCATTTTCTTCTGGCTGAAAACACTCTGGCCACGCGTCGTGCCGTGTATTCTGCCCTTGGCATGCAGCGCATACTCACCGCCGCGATTCTGATTCCTCTCGTCCTCGTGGTGATCTTCGTTTCTCCCAAATGGCCGCTTGTCCTCATGGGCTTCATCTTCGTTTTTTCCGCCCTCGCCCTCTGGGAATACCTCGGCCTCGCCGCCGCAATGGGCGCAAAAACACCTCGGATCGTCGTCATCGTCTGCCTGGCGATACTGCTCGCGGCTATCTTTCGCCGCCCCGACTGGATGGCTTCCGTCCTCGGCTGTCTCTCACTGGCGCTGCTCATCATTTGCACTTTTCGTTCTCCGGTCAACCGCGTCCTGGCTGACACCGCTTATTCGGTTTTCGGTCTCGTGTATGTCGGCCTGTCGATGTCGACTATTTACCTGCTGGAGGCGCAGGACAACGGACCCTCGCTGCTTCTCTTCCTGCTTCTTGTTGTCTGGTGCGGAGACATCGCCGCACTTTACATCGGGCGCTCCTTCGGGCGCTGGTCGCTGTCACCCACTCTCAGCCCCAACAAAACGTGGGAGGGGACGTTTGCCTCGGTCGCGGGCAGCGTTCTGATCACGGTCTTGCTGGTCTTCCTGGCTGGAATCCTTAACTCTCACGAAATCCTGTGGCTCAGCTATCCCGGAAACTACCTGCACTGGATCGGCCTCGCTGTGCTGATCAATATTGCCGCGCAGCTGGGCGACCTGGTCGAATCAGCCATGAAACGCGGCGCCGGCGTGAAGGATTCCGGCTATCTGATGCCAGGCCACGGTGGCGTTCTGGATCGCATCGACGCGCTGCTGCTGGCCGCGCCGGTGCTGTGGTACGCGCAGCTGGCGCAGCAGTCCTTTTAGGTCAGGATTATGCCGCTTGTTATGAAACTTGACGACGTCGAAGGACAACTTTGAAGCGCCTCGCCATTCTAGGATCGACCGGCTCCATCGGCCGGAGCACTCTGAGCATCGTCGAGAGCTTCCCCGAGCGCTTCGCAGTTGTCTCCATGGCAGCTGGCCGCAACATCGATACCGCTCACCAGGAATGTCTGCGATGGCGCCCTCATGTCATCTCGATGGCCACCGAAGAGCTGGCCGCCGGTCTCCGGCGCCGTCTCATCGAGGACGGTGTCGCCACCACTGAAGTCGTGTGGGGAAGCGAAGGCACGGTCCGCGTCGCTACGCTGCCGGAAGTCGACTTCGTGGTCTCCGCCATTGTCGGCGTTGCCGGCCTCGAAGCCACCTGGGCCGCCGTCCAGGCGGGAAAGACCATCGGTCTCGCGAACAAGGAAGCCATGGTCGCGGCGGGAGAGATTCTCACCGCCGCCGCCCGCGAGAAAAACGTCGCGCTGCTGCCCATCGATTCCGAACACAACGCCATCCACCAGTGCATGCGCGCAGGGCACCGCAGCGAGGTCCGGCAGATCTGGCTCACCGCTTCGGGCGGCCCCTTCCGCACTCTGCCCATCGAAAAATTCGACAGCATCACCGTCGAACAGGCCCTCCACCATCCCACCTGGGTGATGGGCCAGCGCATCACCATCGATTCGGCAACCATGCTCAATAAAGGCCTCGAGATCATCGAAGCCTGCCGCCTCTTCGATCTGCCGCCCTCAGCGATCAAGGTGACGGTGCATCCGCAGTCCACCGTTCACTCGCTGGTGGAGTACGTCGACGGCAGCCTCATCGCGCAAATTTCAGTCACCGATATGCGCCTGCCCATCCTTTACGCTCTTAGCTATCCGGAGCGGATAGCTTCCGATCTGCGCTTCGATATGACCGCTCTCTCCGATCTGCACTTCGAGCCGCCCGACCTCCAGCGCTTCCCCTGCCTGCGCCTGGCCTATGAAGCCGCCGAGAAGGGAGGCGCCCACCCCATTGCGCTGAACGCCGCCGACGAAATCGCTGTCGACGCCTTCCTCAAACGGGCCATTCCTTTTACGGGGATTCCCGCTACAATAGAACAGGTACTCGAGACAACCCCGGAGACGCACCCGGCGACCATAAAAGAAGTGCTCGCGGCTGATAATCAGGCACGCGAGCTGGCGCGGGAGGTTTTGGCGGGACGCGGAGCGCCGCGTCGTTGCTGAGTCTGCCGTTTCTCCGGTGTTCTGCTGAGGTTTGCAACAGATTTCGCCCAAGTGTTGAATATGCCCTTTGCCGTCGTCGCAACCCTCTCCTTCCTTCTCGTGCTGGGCGTGATGGTGCTCGTGCACGAATTCGGTCATTTCGCCGTAGCCAAGCTTTGCGGTGTCCGCGTCGAGGTTTTCTCCCTTGGCTTTGGCACACGCCTTTTTGGCGTCAAATGGGGCGATACCGACTACCGCGTCAGCGCCCTGCCGCTCGGCGGCTACGTCAAAATGTCCGGCGAGACACCCGGCTCTGAAACCACAGGCGATCCAGGCGAATTCAGCTCCCACCCGCGCTGGCAGCGGATCCTCATCGCCGTGGCGGGTCCTGTCTCGAACTTCATCCTGGCTTTCGTGCTCATGGCAGGCCTCTACATGATGCACAACGAGGTCGAGCAATACCTCGATTCTGCTGCGGTTCTCGATGTGGTCCCACCCAATTCGCCCGCCGGCCGCGCCGGCCTCCAGACCGGCGACCGCATCGTCCGCTTCGACGAAGAGAAGAATCCCACCTGGGAAAAGCTGAACGACCGCGCATTGCTCGATCTCAACTCCACCGTTCCTATTACCGTCGAGCGGAATGCAAACGGACAGGCCAAACAGTTCAGCACCGAACTGTTGCTCGCCGACCCCACGAAAGGCCAGGACTTCGAGATTGAATCGTTGGGCCTGCTCCCAAAGGAGCAGGACGGTCCCGTGATCATCGGCGACGTCACGTCCGGCTTTCCCGCAGTGAAGGCTGGGCTTAAGGCAGGCGACGGAATTGTGTCTGTGGATGGACAGCCGGTTCATGGAGTGCACGCCATCATCGCGGTGCTCGATGAAGGTGGCAACAAGCCGGCGAACCTGGTTGTCGATCGCGACGGTAAACAATTCAATCTGACGATTCAGCCCATCTGGGCGGATAACGGTACCGGGGAGCCTGGCTATCGGCTCGGTTTCACCCCTGCTCCGCCGCCGTTCCACGTCGAGCAGTTGCCGCTGCCCCAGGCCGTGCGCCGCTCCGTCAGCTATAACCTCCGCTACTCCGGCTATATTCTGGAAATCCTCCGCCGCATGTTCACCCACCACGGCGCGGTGATGCAGCAGCTCAGCGGTCCCATCGGCATGGCGCGCATGACCGGTGAAGCCGCCGAGATGCGTGGCTGGGAGCCGATCATCGGCCTCACCGCGCTCATCAGCCTCAACCTTGGCATCATGAATCTGCTGCCCATCCCCATCCTCGATGGCGGCATGATTCTTCTCCTGTGCATCGAAGGCCTGCTGCGCCGCGATCTCAAACAGGAATTCAAGGAGCGCATGTATCAGGTCGCTTTTGTCATGCTGATCCTGTTCTTCGCGATCATCATGGTCAATGATGTCTCGAAGCTGAACCTCTTCTCGCGCCTCAAGCCGTAACTTTGTTGCGATATATAAATAGGGTCCGCTTATCGGCGGACCCATTGCTTTTGCGCCATGCGCCGAGGTATCACATCGCCATCGGCGGCGGCCGATACCCAAACTCGCTCTCGATAGCCCCCGCAACCGCCAGCACCAGCTCGTCCGCAAACGGCCGGCCCGCGATCTGCACGCCAATCGGCAACCCTTCTGACGACTCGCTCACCGGCACCACCGCTGCCGGTCCGCCCAACAGATTAAACCACTGCGTGTACCGCATCGCGTCAAGATACGCGACGGTCTGGCCCTCGACCGTCCAGCTGCGCTCGAAGGGCCGAAACGCCGGGGTCGAACACACCGGACAAAGCAGAATCGGGAACTCACGCATCTCTTCGAGCAGCCGTCCACGCACTTTGTCCGACTCAACCCACGCCTCCAGCAGGGAAGCGCCCGTCAGCGGAACCTCCGCCCGCGCTATCGCGAGAAAATCGCGAAACGTAGGGCTCAACTCGTCTTCATGACCGCGGATCGTGGGCTCGTACAACATCGCGCCGCACTGCACAAAGAAAACCCACCACAATTTTCGCGCCGCTTCGAGTGACTCCGGCCGAAACCGCTTCACCGTGAACCCCTGGCGCTCAAGCGCCCGCGCCGCCTGCTTCACCGCGGCCCGCGTCTCTGCCGTCACAGGAGCAAGGCCATCGTCCTCGAACCATCCAATCGGAACCCTCTTCGCCTCTTCGAGCGAAACCACTCGATGCGCTACCGGCGCGCTGTTCGGATCGGTGTCGTCCTGTCCCGACAGCGTCTCAAACAAGAGCGCCAGATCGCCGACCGTCCTCGCCATGGGCCCAATCGAGCCCAGAAATGAAAACGGTCCGAGACAAGGAGGCAAATGTCCCGCGGCAGGGAAGCGCCCCGCTGTCGGCTTCAGCGCGCAGATTCCAGTGAAGTGCGCGGGCTCGCGCACCGATCCGCCGCTGTCGCTGCCCAGACCCGCAGCAGACATTCCTGCAGAGATCGCCGCTGCTTCGCCTCCGCTCGATCCACCGGCTGTGTATTCCACGTTCCACGGATTCCGGGTGCTCCCATAAAGCAGGTTCTCCGTCTCGTAGGCCATCAGGAACTCGGGGCAATTCGTCGTCCCCAGCACCACCGCGCCCGCCGCAAGCAGCCGCTCCACCACGACAGCGTTTTTCTCAGGAATGTTTCCGCGATGCAGCACGCTGCCAATCTCGCATCGATACCCCGCGACAGAAATTGACGACTTCACCGTCACCGGCAGTCCCGCTAACGGGCCCGAGTTCAAATCCAGCCGCACCTGCGCCGCCTGCGTGCGCACCCGCTCCGCGTCGAAATCCACCAGCGCATTCAGCTCCGGATTCAGCCGGCGAATCTGCGCGATATACTCCTCCGCCAGCTCCAGCGGCGTGATCGCGCGCCTCCGCAGCAACGACAGCTGTTCCGTAGCGGGCAGAAGGGTGACGGCCATGAATGGAATCGACGCCAATTATAATTTTTTTTCAGAGTGCAGACTGATTCGTTCCACGCCCCCAACGGGACACCAGGCCCTGCTTCCTGGTTTTCGTGGGCCGAAATTCTCGGGCGCGCAAACGCCGCTTGCGGCCCGATTCTCATCCCCCCCGTCGCTGGCCAGCGCGTTCTGGTTACTGGCGCCGGAGGCTTCATCGCCTCGGCGATGGCGCGGATTTTAGCCGCGTCCGGCGCGCAGCAAATCATCCTTCTCGAAATCGCCGAGCAGCCGCTCTTCGAAATCTCAACCAATCTTGCCAGGCAAGGTCATGGAGACCTCTGCGTCCCTATCCTCGGCAGCGTCTGCGACCGCGCGTTGTTGACCGCCATCTTCGACGAGCATCGCCCGGATTTGATCCTTCACGCCGCCGCGCTCAAACACGTGCCGCTCATGGAGCGCAATCCCTTTGCGGCGGTCGCAACCAATAGCATCGGGACCTGGCTCCTCGCGCAGATCGCCGCGGACCATCGCGCTCGCCAGATGATCCTCATCTCCACAGACAAAGCGGTCGCCCCGCACAGCATCATGGGCGCCTCCAAGCGTATCGCCGAGCTGACCATGCTCGCGCACCCGCAATTTACGACGGTCCGGCTCGTCAACGTTGTCGGTTCGCCGGGCAGCGTCGCGCCGCTGTTTGCCCAACAGATCGCGTCCGGCGGTCCCGTCACGGTAACCCACCCCGCCGCTACCCGTTTTTTCCTGACGCTCGATGAGGTCGTCGCGCTTCTCGTTCAGGCCATCGCCGATTCGCCGCACGGCATTCTCGTTCCCGACCCCGGAGACCCGATTCGCATCGAAGACCTCGCTCGTCGCATGACTTCAGCCGGCGCGGAAACCCGCGAGATCCCCATCGTCTTCACCGAGCCGCGCCCTGGCGACAAGCTCGACGAATCCCTGATCTCCCCGCGCGAAACATACGCCGCAAATGCCACGCCTGATCTGCGCAACGTCATCAGCCCCGCATTTCACGGCCTCGACGACGCCATCCGCGCCCTCGAATCCGCCATCGCCGTCCGCGACCTCGCGCTCCTGCTCAGGCTCGTTGAAAGGCTTGTTCCCGACTATGAGCCGAGCATCCTCCTGCGCAACGCCGTCGCAGAATTCGTCTCGCAATGAAGCGCCGCATCGCCGTTGTCACCTCATCCCGAGCCGACTACAGCCATCTCTACTGGCCGCTCAAGCTCTTGTCAGAACATCCTGCCGTCGACCTTCGCCTCATCGCAATGGCCTCGCATCTCTCGCCCGAATTTGGCTCGACGATCCGCGAAATCGAGAAAGACGGCTTTCCCATCGCCGCCCGCATTGAAAGCCTGCTCAGTTCCGACACCGACATCGGCATGGCGAAGAGCATCGGAGTCGCCGTGCTCTCACTTGCCGATACGCTGGGCGAAATGCGCCCTGACCTGCTGCTTCTCATCGCAGACCGCTACGAGATGCTCGCCCCCGCATCCGTCGCGCTCTCTTTGCGTATCCCCATTGCGCACATCGAGGGCGGCGAGATCAGTGAAGGCGCCATCGACGACGCGGTGCGCAACGCGCTCACCAAAATGAGCCACATCCATTTCACATCCACAGAAACCGCTCGCGAACGCGTGATCGCCATGGGCGAAGAGTCGTGGCGGGTCCATCGCGCGGGCGCTCCCTCGCTCGACCATCTGCGCCGCAGCAAGCTCCACTCCCGCGAAGAAGTCGAATCCGCCTGCAATCTCGATCTCCGCGGACCCGACCAGCGCAGGCCGGCGATGCTCGTCGCCTACCATCCCGTTACCCTGGAACTCGACACAACCACGGAAGCCGATGCGCTCTTCAACGCGCTCGAACAAGTCGCCAGCCAGGGCACGATGCAGATACTCTTCTGCTACCCGAACGCCGACGCCGGCAGCCGCTCGCTGATCGACCGCACCCGAGCGTTCCTCGCTCGGCACTCATCTGCCAGGCTCTTCGTCAATCTCGATCCTGTGACGTACTGGAGCCTCCTCCGCTGTGTCGATCTGATGCTCGGCAACTCCTCGAGCGGCATTATGGAGACCGCCTCCTTCACGCTGCCCACCATTAATGTCGGGCTGCGTCAGAAAGGCCGCGAGCGCGCCCGCAACGTTCTCGACGCCGAGCCCGACGCCCCAGCCATCCTCGCACGGATCGCCGAAGCGCGCAGCCCCGCGTTCCGATCCTCTCTCAATGGCATGGCCAATCCCTACGGCGATGGTCATGCCGCCGAGCGCATCGTCGAAGTCCTCACCAGCGTTTCCCTCGGCCAGGAACTGCTCATCAAGCGCGCCATGCCGATCACCGTCAGGCAAGCGACATGACCGCAATCGACATCCCGCTCTCCGCGCCCGACATCACCGACGCTGAAATCAACGCGGTCGTCTCCGTCCTGCGTACACCACGTTTAAGCCTGGGCCCACAGATGGAGCAATTCGAGGCTGCGATGGCGAGCTACATCGGCGTGCCCCAAGCTGTCGCCGTCAGTTCGGGAACAGCGGGCCTGCACCTCGCGCTACTGGCCCTGGGCATCGGCCCGGGCGACGAGGTCATCGTCCCTTCCTTCACCTTCATCGCTGTGGCCAACGCTGTCCGCTACGTCGGCGCTCTCCCCGTTTTCGCGGATATCGACTCCGAAACGCTCAACCTCTCCCCCACCAGGGTCGAGGCCGCCATCACGCCGCACACCCGCGCGCTCATCGTCGTGCACACTTTCGGCCGTCCCGCCGACATTGCCGCCCTGCTTGAAATTGCAAACCGCCACAACCTGCGCGTCATTGAAGACGCTTGCGAGGCCATCGGCGCGGAAGTTGGCGGCCGCCGGGTCGGCTCCTTCGGCGACTCCGGGGTCTTCGCCTTCTACCCCAACAAGCAGATCACCACCGGCGAAGGCGGCATGGTCGTTACGCGCCACGTCGAAACCGCGCAGCGGATCTCCGCCTTACGTAACCATGGCCGTTACGAATCCAGCGCTCAGGATTCAATTCCGGATCGGACAGCGCAAACATCCACTTGGCTCGACCACGCCGAGCTCGGCTATAACTACCGCCTCTCCGAGATGCAGTGCGCCCTCGGTATTGCGCAACTGGACCGCATCGACGAGATCCGCTCCCGCCGCGAAGCCATCGCCCGCCGTTATTGCGATCTGCTGCGTGGCGATCCGAATCTCATCGTCCCTGCCACAGCTATCCCCGGCCAGCGCCTCAGCTGGTTTGTTTTTGTTGTTCGTCTCGCGCCCTCTTTCACGCAGGCCGATCGCGACCGCATCAGCCACACCCTGGCCGCCGGGGGCATCGCCACAGGCCGTTACTTCGCGCCCATTCATCTGCAGCCGGCGTATTCGGCCTGGCGCAACTCCCACCTGCCGGTCACAGAATTCGTGGCCGCGCGAACTCTGGCCCTGCCCTTTTTCAACCGATTCACTAACCAACAGATGGACTGCGTCTGCGCAGCGCTGCAATCCTCTTTATGCCGCAAACCGTAGTTTTTTCCACGTGCTCCGCCTCTGCCGATTCATAGGCGTGTTCAGAGGCGAATGCTACGATGGGGCCATATGTCCCCCAGCCGGAAGACAGTCCGGAGGCGCGCCGCTCCAGCAAAGGCGCGTTCGAAGCCTTCCGTCAATCCGCGCAGTCTGGTCATTCTCACCGGTCTCTCCGGCTCCGGCAAAGCCTCCGCGCTCAAAGCTTTTGAAGACCTCGGCTTTTACGCTGTCGACAATATGCCCGTTTCGCTCACGCCGCATTTTGCGGAACTGGTGGCGCATTCCCGCGACATTCGTCGCGCAGCGCTCGTTGTCGATGTGCGCGAAGGCCAGAGTCTTGAGAAATTCCCCGCCATTCTGCGCGAGATACGCGGCATTCTGCCCACCACTGTGCTCTTCCTCGAAGCTTCGCGCGCCGCGCTGCTCGCTCGGTATTCTGAAACCCGCCGCCCCCACCCGCTCGGTCGCCAGGCGCGCGTCACCGGCGCCCTCCAGGAAGAACGGCGCCTGCTCGAGCCCATCCGCAAAGTTGCCAACGTCGTCATCGACACCACCAGGTTCAATGTCCACGAGCTCCGCGCCTACATACAGAGCAAATTCGAGCGCGAGAGCGACGGCAAAAGCCTGCTCATCTCCTCGGTCAGTTTCGGATACAAACACGGAGTGCCCCTCGACGCCGATCTCGTCTTCGACGTGCGCTTCCTGCCCAATCCCCACTTTGTTCCGGAATTCCGCAACCTTACCGGCAAAGATCCGAAGGTCGAGAACTACATCATCAGTTTTCCTCAGACCCGCGAATTTCTCGACCGGGTCACGGAGCTGCTGCTCTTTCTGCTTCCACACTACATAACCGAGGGCAAAAGCTATCTAACCATCGCGTTCGGCTGCACGGGCGGCCAGCACCGCTCCGTCATGATCGCAGAGGAGGTCGCCCGCCGCATCGAACGCCACGGCTACCGCGCCAAGACCGCTCATCGCGACATGCCCCACTAAACGGGGCGGTGAATCATCATGTCACTTGGCCGCGTGCTGCGAAACCGACAGCACATTGCCATCGGGATCCTTGAACCACGCAACCTTATCTCCGTTGGGAAACGTGCAGACGCCATGCGCATCCTGACCCATGTTCGGATACCGCTCGAACGTCACGCCCTTCTGCTTGAGCTTCTCCATCGCGGAACGGATGTCGCGCGCCTCCCACCCCAACACCGTGTTCTGCGCGGGAGTGGATCCATGCGTCTTGCCGATCCGAAGCATCACGCCGTTCATATCGAACACCAGCGCAAACCCATCGTCCCGCAGAAAACTCAAACCGAGCTTGTCCCGATAAAACGCAGTGGCCTCGTCCGGCTTCTGCGTCATCAGGAATGTCACAACCTTATCCATAGAACCCTCCGCGATTGCCTATCCTACCCGATTGCACATCTCCCGAAAATCGACCGCCTCCCGCGACCGTCCCATTACGTCCCGCCTTTTCCTCAAAACGCCACCACGATCCTCCTGACCCCTCCCGGCGCGCGCGACCTAAAATAGAAGCAGCAACCATGGCGGAATTCACTCATCTTCATCTCCACACCGACTACTCCCTGCTCGACGGCGCCTGCGACGTTGAAAAGCTCGTCAAGCACGTCGCCAGCATCGGGCAGAAGTCCGTCGCCATTACCGACCACGGCAACATCTACGGCGCGGTGCATTTTTTCGACGCGGCAAAGCACCACGGCATCCATCCCATTCTCGGCTGCGAGCTCTACGTCTGCCAGAAAGAGGACCATCGCGCCGATCCTCAGGGAGACGACTACAACCACCTGCTCGTCCTTGCAGAAAACGAGGAGGGCTACCGCAATCTCGTACGCATCACCTCTGAAGCCTCGCTGCACGGCTTTTACAAAAAGCCGCGCGTCAGCAAGAAATATCTCGCCGAGCACGCGAAGGGATTGATCGGCTTTTCCGGCTGCCTCGCCGGCGAGTTATGCGAAAACCTCATGGCCGGCAAGTACGATGCAGCCCGCGCCACCGCCAGCCAGTATCAGGACATCTTCGGCCGCGGCAACTTCTTCCTCGAAATTCAGGACCAGGGCCTCGAGCTCGAGAAGAAAATTCACGCCGACCTTTTCAGCCTCGAGAAAGATCTCGACATCCCGCTGGTCGCCACCAACGACAGCCACTACCTCTGCGAAGATGACGCGCACGCGCACGAGGTCCTGCTCTGCGTGCAGACCCTCGCCTCCATCAACGACCCCAAGCGCTTCAAATTCGACACCGGCGAGTTCTTCGTCAAATCCGCCGCCGAAATGGAGCGCCTCTTCGCGCACGCGCCTCAGGTCGTCAGCCGCACCATGCAGTTTGCCGAGCGCTGTCATCTCAAGCTGAACCAGGTCGACAATCCCTTTCCCGAATTCGCGGTTCCCCCCGGTCACACCATTGACAGCTATTTCGAAGAAGTATGCCGCGAAGGCCTGAAGAAGCGTCTCGAAACAGCGGTGCGCCAGCTCGATCTCCGCGGCGTCCAGCGCACACCCGTCCATGAGTATCAGTCGCGCCTCGACTTTGAGATCGGCGTCATCCGCCAAATGAAGTACTCGGGCTACTTCCTCATCGTCTGGGACTTCATCAAGTACGCCCGCGACCACGGCATTCCCGTAGGTCCAGGGCGCGGCTCGGCAACCGGATCGCTCGTCGCCTACGCAATGGAGATCACCAACATCGATCCCATGCAGAACGTGCTGCTCTTCGAGCGCTTCCTGAACCCGGAGCGCGTCACCATGCCCGATATCGACGTCGACTTCTGCCAGAACCGTCGCGGCGAAGTGATCGAGTATGTAACGCGGAAGTACGGCCGTGAGCAGGTGGCGCAGATCATCACCTTCAACACCATGGCCGCGAAGGCCGCAATCAAAGATGTGGGCCGCGCGCTCGACATGCCCTACGGCGACGTGGACCGCATCGCCAAGCTCATCCCCACAACCATCGGTATCACCATCGACCGCGCTCTGAAAGATTCGCCGCCGCTGCAGGAAGCCTACGACGGCAATCCGCAAATTCGCGAACTGATCGACACCGCGAAAAAGCTCGAGGGCCTGGTGCGCGGCGCCGGAGTCCATGCCTCGGCCGTGGTGATCGCGCCGCGTCCGCTCACCGAGCTGGTCCCGCTCAACAGAACCAAGAACGACGAAATCGTGACTGCCTACGATATGAAGGCGGTCGAAAAAATGGGCCTGCTAAAGATGGATTTCCTCGGCCTCGCGACCCTCACGGTCATCACCGACTGCGTGAGGCTCATCGAGCAGACCCGCGGAGAGAAGCTCGATATCGAGCTGATCCCACTCGACGATCCCGAGACGTTCAAAAAAGTCTTCCACACCGCGCTCACTTCAGGCGTCTTCCAGTTTGAATCCACCGGCATGCGCGATGTTTTGCGCCGCTACAAGCCCGATACCGTCGAGGAATTGACCGCTCTCAACGCGCTCTACCGCCCCGGCCCCATGGACATGATCGACGACTTCATCGAGCGCAAGTGGGGACGCCGCAAAGTGGAGTTTCTGCTTCCCGAACTGGAGGCCATTCTCAAAGATTCCCTCGGCGTCATCGTCTATCAGGAACAGGTCATGCGGATCGCCAACGTGCTGGCCAGTTACAGCCTCGGCGAGGCCGATCTGCTGCGCCGCGCCATGGGCAAGAAAAACGCCGAGGCCATGGCGGAGCAGCGCGAGCGCTTCATGAGCGGCGCCGCGGCCCTCGGCCATCCGAAGGCCGCCATCGGCGAAATCTTCGATCTGATGGCGAAGTTTTCCGGCTACGGCTTCAACAAGTCCCACTCCGCCGCCTACGCGCTGCTTGCCTATCAAACCGCCTATCTCAAGACGCACTACCCGGTCGAGTTCATGTCGGCGCTGCTCACCTCCGAAATTTCCAAGCCCGAGAACGTCGTCAAGTACATCAAGGAGTGCCGCGAGATGGAGATTGCCGTCGAGCCCCCAGATGTCTCGTCACAGCGATGCCGACTTCACCCCTCACGGCGACGCAATCCGCTTCGGCCTCACCGCCATTAAGAACGTCGGCCGCAATGCCATCGACTCCATCCTCGCCGTGCGCGCGGAACTCGCCGGGGAAGGGAAGAGCTTCGCCTCCTTCTGGGAATTCTGCGAGAAGATCGACCTCCGCCTGCATGAACAAGCGCGTCATCGAGTCCCTTATCAAAGCCGGAGCACTCGATTCCTTCGGCCGCCGCGCTCAGCTCCTCGCCGCCGTCGACAAAACCATGGAGCGCGCCCAGAAAGCGCAGCGCGACATCGAAGCCGGCCAGTCCGGCCTCTTCGGCATCTTCGACGACCCATCCAACGGCCACAAGAACGACGAGCTGCCCAACGTTCCCGACATGGAAGAGAGCCAGCGCCTCGCCGCGGAGAAAGAGGTCCTCGGCTTCTTCGTCTCCGGCCATCCGCTCGACAAGTACGCGGAAAAGCTGCGCAACCTCCCCGGCGTGGTCGACGTCGAATCAGCCCTCGAAATGAAGCCGCCGCCCTCGAACGGCCGCCGCGGCCAGGCCCCCGAAAACGAAATCTCCATCGCCGGCGTCATTCTCGGGCTCAAGGTCGCCAAGTCAAAGCGCTCCGGCGAACTTTACGCCCAGGCCGCGCTTGAAGACGCCAGCGGCAAGATCGAGCTCATCTGTTTCCCCAAAGATTACGAGCGCCTCGCGCAGCAGCTCCGCATCGAAGTCCCGGTGCTCGTCCGCGGGCAGCTCCGCGCCGACGAGGATGCCGCGCCCAAACTCTGTGTCTCCGCCATCCAGGCTCTCGAAGATGTGAAGGTGCGCCTGCCGAATAACATCCGCATCCGCATCCCGCTCGATCGCATGAGCGAAACTACCCTCGTTGAGTTGCACGACCTGGTTGTCTCCGCTCCCGGCCCCGCCCGCGTGATGCTCAACGTCGAACAACGCGGTCAGTACTGCGTGGTCATGGAGCCCGAAGGCATTACCGTCGCCGCCGATCGCGCTTTCATCGACAAAGCCGAGCTGCTCCTCGGTCGCGGTATGGTTCAGGCCGTTGAATAAATCGGAGCAGGAACTCCTCAACTCTTCGCTGCATAATTGCAAGACGCGGAGATGGAACACTCATGGCAGAGTGGACGATTATTCCGGCACACCTCTTTGCCATGCTGCCTGAGCAGCAGATGAGCCTCCGCTAATTTCGCGGGATCCGTGGGTATTTCCGAAGCGATCGAATCCTGCACCGACTTATAAGTCTTCCCATAATTTCTGACATGTTCGCGTCCATAGCCCACGCGGGTCAGAACACGCAGCCCATTCCATTCGAGCGGTAGACCCGGCGCCGCTCCGCAGAACATCAGAATCTTTTCCGCTCCCGGGTCTCCAATATTAGGAAACTGCTTGAGAGCTTTTTTCGCCTGCGCGTACGGCTGCGAGAGAATACTATTCAGATTGCCGCCAAACTGATCGCGGCAAATCCTCGCAATCTCAAGCCATCGGAAGACCCGCACCTCCGGCCGCATGCCTCCTCGGGTCGCCCAGAATAAGAGGACGTCCCGATCGGCTGCGAGGATCGCTTCAGGAGTCAGTCCAACTTCCTTGCGCATGCCTTCCAATACCTCTCGCCGCCGATCGTCGGGCATCAGATAACAAGCGTTCTCCCACAACACCAATTCGAACGGACCCTTGGCCGGAGGCAGGATCGCTGGCCCGTACTGGCGCCTCAACAGAGCGAGGATTTTCTTCAGAGTCGCCACGATAGATCCATAAGCGCGTCCAAACGTCTCGGAAACCCGCCTCACTCTATCACGCATGGGCGTCTTCGCTGCCCTGGATCCGGGTTCCGAATTGTCCGCGCTCCCGCCATCTACAATGCTCCAAGCCCATGCAGCTCCAATCCATCGCTTCGCCGCACGCCCCGCATCGCCGCTGGCGCATCGCTGTCCTGCTCGGCATCGGCGTGCTCATCAACTTCTTCGATCGCGTCAACATCTCCGTTGCTCACGATGCCCTCCGCCAGGCCTGGGGCATCTCCGCGCTTACCTTTGGCGTGCTTTCAAGCGCCTATAACTGGACCTACGCCGTCCTCCAGATCCCGATCGGCGTCATGCTCGACCGCTGGGGAGTCCGCCGCGTCGGCCGAGTTGCAACGTTGCTCTGGAGCCTCGCCTCCTTCGCCTCCGGCCTCGCGCCCGGCCTGCGCAGCTTTTTCGCGGCGCGGCTGCTCCTCGGCGTTGGCGAAGCCCCCACCTTCCCCGCCAACGCCAAAGCCATCGGCTACTGGTTTCCCGATCGCGAGCGTAGTTTCGCCACCTCCATCAACGACGCCGCTGCCAAGTTCGCCTCCGCCATCGGCGTCCCGATCCTCGGCTTGCTGCTCATCGGCTTCGGCTGGCGCTGGAGCTTTCTCTTTACCGGCTTCATCAGCTTTCTTTACTTCCTGCTCTTCTGGCGCGTCTACCGCAATCCCAGCGAAGACCCGCGCCTCAGTCCCGCCGAGCGCAACCTCATGGCCGAAGGCAACGCCCAGCCGGAGTCCGCGCCTGCTACGCACATTCATGGCGCTCCGCTCCTCTATCTCATGCGCCAGCCGCAGGTCATCGGCGCGGCCATCGGCTTCGCCTCCTATAACTACGTCTTCTATCTCGTGCTTACCTGGCTGCCCAGCTATCTATCGATGTCCTTGCACGTCGATCTGCTGCACTCCGCCCTCGACACCAGCATCCCTTGGCTCGTCGCTACCGTCACCGACCTCCTTATCGGCGGCTGGATGGTCGATGCGCTCGTCAGCCGAGGCGCGCGTCCCTGGCTGGTCCGACAATCCGTACTCGTCGGCGGACTCGCCTTTGGCGCAGCCCTCTACGGCGCAAGCTTCGCGCATACCGCCGCCCATGCCCTCATCTGGATCAGCATCGCCATGGCTGGCCTCGGCGCCATGGCCCCGGTCGGCTGGTCCATCCCCTCGTTTATCGCGCCCCGCGCCAGCGTCGGCCGGGTCGGCGGCATCATGAACTTCGCTACCCAGATCGCCGCCATCTCGGCACCCATCGTCACGGGCTACTTTGCCGGGAAGCACAATTTCCGCGCGTCCTTCCTCATCGCCGCCGTCGTTCTCGCCATCGGAATTGCCGGCTACATCCTCGGCCTTGGCAAGCTGCGCGTCATCCCCGAGTTGAAAAGCAGGCAGTAGGCAAAAGGCAACAGAAAAGCGTCCGGGGTGGGTACCCCCCCCCTTATCTCGTTTTTGCAAGTATTTGAAAAATTGTGCCCTTGTGGGTGTTATCGAGCTCGATAACACCTCCCCAGGGTCGGCGGTCGGCCTTCTAAGGTCCAGATTTGAGCGGTTGGCGTTCAACGATCCGGCAGAGCAGCGGCGATGAGAAAGAGCTGGGTTGCGCGGGTTTTGATCGCGCGGGAGGTCCTGGGACCTGGAGGCTCCAAAAGAAAAGGACCCGCGATGGCGAGTCCTTCTGGTTCAGGCTTCATTTCCAGTTTGCGGGGCGGAGTGGGGTATTGCAAGGGGAATCGCCAGGGGAGTGAAACCGAGGTAATGGGAGGTGAGAGACTCCGGCAGATTGAGACCGCTCTGAAGGTCAAGCTCGATCTACAGTAGCAGCGGGCGGATCACTCAAGGCGCTGACTCTGGGTCTGGAGCGCAGAAGAGAACTGCTACCGTTCCCCGCCGCTCGCGCCGTTGCCTGCCGCTCCCGGCAGACTATAACTCCAACCCAATACCGCCGGCCTAAGTTCCAGGAGTCAAACTTCCTCCTTCCTGCATTCTCCTCGAAACTCCCTCACTCACTTCTTCCTCGAACATGACCGGCAGTCATCACCACGGGTGCACGCGCGTCCAACACATGCGGGATCTCAGTACCGGGCCGAGGCCAGCATAATTTTTCGCCGCTTTCGGGCATCCCTTCTTTAGTCGTTCGAACTCAAAACCTAACGCACGAATGTGGATTGGAATCCAGAAATTTGGTTCGGAGCGTACTATGAATAACACGGGGAACAGAGCCATGAACCCGGATGACCACAACGGCCATGCGGCTGTCCTTACCTCCTGGAAAGACATCGCCCGTTATATGGGCAAGGGTGTCCGCACCGTTCAGCGTTGGGAGCAGGACTTCGGTCTCCCCGTCCGCCGTCCCAAAGACTCCAACAAAAAGGCTGTCCTCGCGCGTCCTCGCGACCTCGATGCCTGGGTCGCCATGCGTTGCGGCAGCCGCGCCGAACTCGGCCTCCCTGCCAAATCTCAGTCGCATTCCATGGCCGCTCTGCTCGCCCTGAACGCAAAAATCGAAACCGCCCGCCAGCTGCGTGACAGCAATCAGCTGCTGATGGCGGAGGTTTCGGCCGCCATTACCGCGCTCAGAAGCCGGTTAATGGAGTTGCAGCTGAGATAGTAGCCGGCTCTATCCTGGGGCGCGTGCTGTTTCGAACGTCATGCTCATTTCGCGGGCTTTCCCTTTTCGCCGCGCTGCAGAGCCTATAATCCAGACCACCGTTGCCTGCGTCACCTTCACTGCGCTGTCACGCGGATACTGCGGCGTCCGGCACGTTTCATCATGAGCCCGCGTAAACCAATTCGCAGCCAGCTGACCAAAACCTCGCCAGCCAGCGAAACCAACTCCGTCGAATCCGCTCCGGCGTCCCCCTTTTGCACTGTCGGCATCGGCGCTTCCGCCGGCGGCCTTGAAGCTTTCACCGCGCTATTCAAGGCTCTCCAGCCCAACCTCGGCATGGCATACATCCTCGTTCCGCATCTCGACCCGCAGCGCGAGAGCTCTCTGCCGCAGATTCTCAGCCGCGCCACTATCATGCCCGTCGTGCAGATCGAAAACGGCACGCGGGTCCAGCCCGATCATGTCTACGTCATTCCTCCCAACTGCGAACTGGCCATCGTCGGCGCGCATCTGATCACCACCCAGCGCGACCAGACCCGTCCCGTACACGCCTCCATCGACATCTTTTTCCGCTCCCTGGCCGCCGATCAGGGTCCGAACGCCATCGGCATCGTCCTCTCCGGCACAGCCTCCGACGGCACCATTGGCCTCACCGCGATCAAGGCCGAAGGCGGTATCACCTTCGCGCAGGATACGCGCTCGGCCAAATACGACGGTATGCCCGCCAGCGCCATCGCCGCCGGTTGCGTCGATTTCGTTCTGCCCCCCGAGGAGATAGCTGAGGAGCTCGCTCGCATCCGCAGCCATCCGTATGTTGCGGGAGCCGCCCCAAAACCGTTGGAAGACGAGGAGAAGTCCAGCGACCCCTTAATGGCTCAGGTGTTTCGCCTTCTGCGGCGGGCCACCCGGGTGGATTTTTCCGAATACAAGCCCCCCACCATCGGCCGCCGCATCGCGCGCCGCATGGTCCTCCACAAAATCGAGGAACTAGCCGACTACGTTGCTCTGCTCCATCGCGATCGCAATGAGGTGAACGCCCTCTACCAGGACCTGCTCATCAACGTCACCTCCTTCTTTCGCAATCCCGACGCCTTCGATGCCCTGAAGCAGGCCGTCTATCCCGAACTGCTCAAGTCGCGCCCCTCCGCATCTGGTCCCATCCGCATCTGGGTTCCCGGCTGCTCCACAGGCGAAGAAGCCTATTCCCACGCCATCTCACTCGTCGAATTTCTCGACGAGCACCGCACCGAAGTCCCCATCCAGATCTTCGGCACCGATCTCAGCGAGAAGGCTATCCAGCGCGCCCGCGCCGCCGTCTATAAGGAGAGCATCGAGGCCGATCTCAGCCCTGTCCGCCTGCGCCGCTTTTTTCACAAGTCCGATGGCGGCTATCAGATCAGCAAGACCATCCGCGATCTCTGTATCTTTTCCACCCAGAATGTCTTCAACGATCCGCCCTTTTCCCGCATGGATCTGGTGAGCTGCCGCAACGTCATGATCTACCTCGGCCAGTCTCTCCAGAAGCGGGTGATTCCCACATTTCACTACGCTCTTAACCCAGGAGGCTTTCTCATGATAGGTAATACTGAAGGCCTGCTGGGTGCCGGCTCGGACCTGTTCGACATGATCGAGAAAAAGCAGAAGATCTATCGCAAAAAGCCCGCGGCCAATCCCATCGCCTTCGGTTTTGCGATGGGACATCCTGACCATGATGGCCACCTTCCCGAATCCCCCTCGCCTTCCAGCAAAAATGCGGATTTGCTGAAGGTTCCTCTCGAGCTTCAGCGCGAAGCCGACCGCCTCCTCCTCACCCGTTACGCTCCGCCGGCCGTCGTTATTAACGAGCAGATGGAGATTCTCCAGAGCCGCGGAAGCACCGGCACCTTTCTTGAACTGGCGCCCGGTAAGGCAAGCCTCAACCTGCTCAAAATGGCTCGCGATGGCCTGCTCTTCGAGCTCCAGGGCGCCATCGAAGAAGCAAAAAGTTCAGGACTCGAAGCCGAACGCCCCAATCTGCGGGTGCACTCCGACGGCGTCGAACATACCGTTACCGTCCGCGTGGTCCCTTTCCGCACGCCAGTGCAGGAGAAACACAGCCTGCTTATCATATTCGAGCCCGTCAACCTGACCGAGCAGGTGCTCGCCACCCGCCATGCGGAGCCGTTCATCGGGCCGCCGACTGAAATAGACAAGGAGATCGCCAGGCTAAAACAGGAGCTCGCGGCGACCAGGGAATACATGCAGTCCATTATCGAAATGCAGGAGGCCTCCAACGAGGAGCTGCAGTCCACCAACGAAGAGCTGCAAACTTCAAAGGAAGAGCTCGAGTCCGCCAACGAAGAGCTGCACACCGTCAACGAGGAGATGCAGCACCGCAACGACCTCCTCAACCAGCTCAACAACGACCTCACCAACCTGCTCAACAGCATCAACCTGCCCATGCTGATGGTCAGCGCCGACCTCAGCGTGCGCCGCTTTACTCCCCAGGCCACAGCCATTCTCGGTTTAGTGCCCAGCGACATCGGCCGCCCCATCCCCCGCCTGCGCCTCAAAGTGGATACGCGCCTGCTCGAGCAGAGCATGCTCGACGTGATGCGCGAGGTGCAGCCAAAAAATCAGCAGGTGCAGGACGACCAGGGCAACTGGTTCAGCATGCGCATTACGCCCTACCGCACCCTCGACAATCGCATCGATGGAGTCGTGCTGACGATCGTGGATCGCAACCCCGTCCACGAGCCGGACGGCCATCGAAGGACCGCGTCCGATGGGAACGGCAAGCGCGGCCAGCCAACAGCGGCAAAGAAACCCGCTAAATTACCGGCCCGCAAGAGGTAAACGCCCGGCGCAGCGCCAGATTGTTGGTGTGGTTGCCGACTTCGCCGCCGCAAGGGCTTGTCGATTCCCGACCGTCACCGGCAGCGGCAAAGCTTTGCAGCGCTACTGTCCGTGCGATTCCAGGTGGTGCCGCGCCGCGTGATTCGCATGCTCGGTGGCATGGACCTGATGTCCATGCGCCAGATGGGCGTGATGAGCGGCCTGGTGGTGGTCGCCGGCCTCATGGTGCTTTGCCGCTTCTGCGTGGTGATGGGCGGCCATTCCATGATGGTGGGCTGCCGTCTTGTGATGATTCGCTGCCTGCTCTGACATTTCTACATACCTCTTGGGTTGGCAGGTCTTTAATATTGCGCCCGCAAGCCCTTTTGCATCATCCACGCGCGGCGCAACGGTGCGGGTTACGGCGTCTTCAATTGAGCATGAATTTGCATTGAACCCTCCCTGTCACCCCGCAGTCATATGCCGAATCCGAGCCCCATCCGTCTCATCCAATGACCATCTGAATGTCCATCTGGAGGTGTTGCGCGATGCCCGTCCGCCTGTTCCGCGTTGCCCTGGCGTTTACGTGCCTGCTCTCTCTTTCCGCCTGCTCGGCCAGCGCCGCCGGTCGCGCGCCCATCCCTCCGGCCAATGCCGATCTCACCCTCGCCGCAACGCCTGGCAAGCAGAAAGCCGTCTTCGCCGGCGGATGCTTCTGGGGAACGCAAACCGTCTTTGAACGAGTCAAGGGCGTCCTGTCGACCACCGTTGGCTACGCCGGCGGCTCTGCCGACACGGCAACCTACGATCAGGTCACGACCGAAACCACGGGTCACGCCGAATCTGTCGAGGTCGTTTACGATCCCGCGAAGATCACCTATGGACAGCTGTTGCGCATCTTTTTCTCGGTCGCCCACGATCCCACCCAGCTCAACCGCCAGGGACCGGATGTCGGCACTTCCTATCGCTCTGTCATCTTTTATCTCAATGACGATCAGAAGCGCATCGCCAGGGCGTACATCGCGCAGCTTGACGCCGCCAGAGTCTTTCCTAAACCCATCGTTACCCAGGTTACGCCGCTCCAGGGTTTCTATCGCGCAGAGGACTACCATCAGGACTACGCGCTCCATAATCCTGACAATCCCTATATCCTCGTCTGCGACCGCCCGAAGATAGAGGCACTCAAGCAACAATTCCCGGAACTCTTCGTCGACTACAAAGGTCACTGACGATTGGCGGGAGGAAAATCGTGGGTCACCGACCATTCGAGCCTGACGGGTGTCCCGCTCGATGCAGTAGTAACAGAATCTTCTGCGATCGGGGTTGACGTTTTCCAGCCGGCGAGCTATTGTAGGAAAGTAGTCAAGCGTTCGGCCTACTTACCTCGTTCTCCTGAAACGCCGTCACAGTCCCCTGTGGCGGCGTTTTCCTTTCGGGCCCATCCCCACGGGTCGGCGCGCCGCGAGGATTGCCCCGCGCCGTCCCCGGGCGAAGTCATACCGTCCCGGCCATAGCAGCGAATGCTCCAAATTTCTCCACTATCGAACGCGGCAACGCCTCGCGGTTCCGCTTCGTTATCAGTTCATGCCCCGCGGCCTCAACGGGCAACAGCTCCGTCCGCGCCGGAATCAGTTGCCGGGCGGCTTCCAATTCTGGCGTGGTTGCAAACCCGTCACGCACTCCGGAAACGAAGAGCGCGGGCGTTCGCAGGCTGGGGAAGTGCTGCGTCCGCAGCTGCTCTGGCCGCTTCGGCGGATGGAGCGGGTAGGACAGTAAAAGCAGCGCATCGACCAGACCGGGCTCCTCGGCCGCAAGCATCGAAGCCTGCCGTCCTCCATAAGAATGTCCTCCAAGAAAAATGTGTGCCGGAGAGTTAAGGCCCGGCTGCCGCCGCACGGCCTCGACCGCCGCGCGCAGTCCTGCCTGATCGCGCTCGGCGCTTCGGTTCGGCGGACCATGCGGCCGCTCTTGCCGGAAGGGCAAAGCACAGCGCAGTACCGTCAACCCTGACGCGCAAAATGCCTCGGCAAGAACGACCAGCAGCGCCGCCTGGCAGTTCGCCCCCGCCCCGTGGGTCAGGACCAGCGCGCCGGTGGAGGGACCAGCCGGCGTGTGCAGGAAGCCGCGGACCGGCTCTGGGCCGCTCAAGTCAACGAATTCCTGATAGCTGATCATCGATAGCTTTAACGCGAGTCGACAACGCGCTTAGCTGGCCGTTGTCAGCTCCCTGCGAAACCACCCGCGTGCATCGGCGCGGAAGAGAAGGAACACGATCCCCGCGAAGATAATGGCATGCACCGCAAATCCGTGCCAGGCGTTCAGTATCGTAATGGCCACATGACCTGCCATCCATACAATAGCCAGCCACCGCGCCCAGTTATCGGCGCGCAGCATGAATGCTCCAGCCACAATGGCCAGCAGATGCACGAGCCCGATCCAGATGTCCTCCTGGTGGAAAGGCCGGGCCGCCAGATGACGAATATCGACCGCCAACTCCGCCGCGCCCACAACGATGAAGAGCCAGCTAAGTACCGTAACTGTGAACGGACGCTTCCCCATCATCGGCGTGACTTACGCCTGCGATAGCTCGCCGATAGCCCGAACCATCTTATCGAGATCGGGAATGGTTGTGTAAACGTGGGGAGTTACTCGCACGCAGCTAATATTCTCCCACACAATGCCGACCGTGTGAATCTTGTACTTATCGAACAGCGCCCCGGCTAGCTGTGCCGGCGTCATGCCGTCGATTGACACGCCGCAGATCGCGCACGAATATCTCAGGTCGAGCGACGTGTGCAGCTTCACCTTCGGCATCGTCTGCACCCGCGAGGCCCAGTAATTCTTGAGATATCCAATGCGCTGCTCCTTGCGCTTGCTCCCGATGCCTTCGTGGAAGTTGATCGCCTCCCCGATGCCCTGTTCGAGGGGGAAACTCCTTGTCCCAAGGGTCTCAAACTTCCGAATGTCGGCCGAGTGCGGCGTCGAGTTACAAGTGAGCGGCCACAGCTTCTCGATCTTGTCCTCCCGCACCCACATCATCCCGGTACCAATCGGCGCAGAGAGGAATTTGTGCAGGCTCGTCCCAAAATAATCGCAGTGCAAATCGGGCACCTTGAAGTCGAGCAGCCCAAAGGAATGCGCCCCGTCGGCGACCACCTCGATACCGTGCGCGTGCGCCATGTCGGCGATCTTCGCCACCGGCATCGTCTGCCCCACCCAGTTCACCATGTGTGTGACGTGGATGACCCGTGTACGCGGCGTGATCGCCTCTTCATACGCCCTGACAATCGCCGCATCGTCCTCAATGGGAAAATCGAAGCTGATCTGCTTGTAGACGATGCCGTCCCGCTCGGCACGCTGCCGGTAGGCCTGAATCATATTCGGATAATCCTGCTTCGTGCCGATCACCTCGTCGCCGGCCTTAAGCGGCAGCCCGTAAATAATCGTATTCAGGGCCTCGGTCGAATTCCGGTCGATGGCGATCTCCCCCGTTTTGGCTCCGGCCAGATTCGCCAGCTTCTCCCGCAGCGGCTCCCGCCCCTGATCGAGGATCTGCCACATGTAATAGGACGGCCCTTCGTTCGAAAGCTGGTTGTAGCGCTCCACCGCCTCCTGCACAACGATGGGCGCGGGCGAAACCCCGCCGTTGTTCAGGTTGATGATGTCCGGGTTGACCGAATAGGCGCGCTGGATCACGCTCCAGTAGTCCTCATTCTGAACGACTTCAGCCGGGGCCAGGTCGCGCACCGTGCTCGATGCCGCCTCGAAGTCTGCGGCGTGGGCCTGGCGGAAGAGGCTGTTGACGGAAAATGCGCCCGCCAGGGTGGCGGTGCGCTTCAGAAACGTGCGACGGTCGCTCGGAGTCATGGAAAGAACTGTAGGCCCAGTGGGGGCAGGGAATCAAATGGAAACCAACGGCGTGAGCGGTCTGGCGGCCGCCCCTGTTAACCACATGAGTAATCCTGTTGCATTCTGGTGCAAACTTTAGTCCTGTGACCTTCGTCACATTCACCTCGGGAATTTCGGGGTAATTTGGCCCAAGAGATCCGGCTGCCGAGCCGATACGTATTAGTAGCGGAGAACTTTATCAGATGCCCGACAGCTCAGAGGACATGCCCGAACTTGTGACCCAGATTGCCCGTGCCCTGGTGGATATCCCGGATGAAGTAGCAGTAGAGACCGTGGAGAAGGGCGAAAGCACATCGCTTCGCCTGCGCGTTGCGCCGTCCGATGTAGGAAAAGTGATCGGCAAGCAGGGCCGAACAGCACGCTCCCTCAGGACGATCCTAGGGGCGGTCAGCATGAAGCACCGTCGCCGCTACACCCTCGATATCGTCGAGGAGGACCACCACGAGTCCCCTGAACAGCCGCAGGCTCTGGCTGCACAGCGCGGTTCATAGACAGCCTCGCTTTGCGTGTCCGGCAAGCTTGCTTTGTGTGTCCCACAGCCAGGCTTCGCGTGTCAGACAACCGTGTCTGTCCGTCCGACAGCCGGGTTCCGCCTCCTCGCAGGTCTCGCCCACGACAATCCGCGCCACCAGACTCCCCTCCGGCAACGTTAACGGCTCCAACCCCCTCCTAACTGGTCATCAGGTGTGCGTTCCCTGCGCCGTTATTGGCTATGGAACTGCCATTCCCCTTGTATTTTCCTTCAAACGGGGCCATGCTGTTGTTGTCCGGCTCCTACCCACGAGAAAGGGCCTTATGCGAGGGTCCCCATCTGTCCGTCTCCTCCCCGCTCTGGCGGCGTTTTGTGCGTTTTCCCCTCTGATCGTCGCGGTTCCCCTTCACGCCCAGGTCTTCACCGTCGAACCCGAGCACATCGAAAAGCACTACACCGAGTTTCCGCCCACCCACGTGAGGTACCCGAACGAGCCGATGACCACCCTCGGCCGCGAGCAGCTCATCCGCTTTATGCAGGCCGAACAGGGCTTTGCCATGCGCCCCCTGCCCATCGCTAACCTTACCCTCCACGCCAACGGGCACATGGACCCCACCGGCGATAAATACGTCGACGTGCTGCACGCCAAAGGCATCTCCGTGAAGCCCGGCGATCGCGTCGTCGTCACCGACATCAAAATCGAAGGGCAGAGAGTAGTGTTGGACCTGAACGGCGGCCCTGAGCACAAGCACAAATATCTGCGACATATTTCGATCGGCATGGGCGTAGCTGAGGTGCCCCTGGCCCAGGACAGCGGCGCGCCCCCCACAGGCTCCCGCGTGACCCTGCTCTTTGAAGAGCGCGTTCCCGATCTCAACGGAGAGCAGCTCGAATCCCTTCTGAAGCCCATGATCGACTTTGGCGTCAAATCCCCCGCCGAAGCCTATGCGGAGTCTCTCCCTGACTTCCTCCACAAAGCAGTGGTGGAGCATCGCGTGCTCGTCGGCATGAATCGCGACATGGTCGTTTATTCGAAAGGCCAGCCGGTCCGCAAGATTCGCGAGCAGGAGCCCGGCAGTGGCAAGCAATTCGAGATCTGGGTCTACGGAGAAGCTCCCCAGCCGGTCGAATTCGTCCGTTTTGAAGGAAGCTTTGTCACCCGCGTGCAGCTCGCCAAAGTCGGAGAGCCCATGGAGGTCCGCACCGAAAACGAGATGGGCGACTATTGGGGCAACCTGCCGGTTGTTGCCGCCAACCAGCATGAAGTCAAGCTGGGCGACGCCACCGATGCCGACCGCTCCGAGGAGAATGCTCCCCGCGCGGCCCCCACCCTCCGCAAGCCCGGCGAGCAGCCCCCCACGCCCAACTCCACCGACAAGAACAATCCGAACCCGGTCATGGCGCCGGTGAACTTCCCTAAAGATCAACAGCGGCCCGGCGACCCTGGCTATACCCCAACGGTCTCCGCCCAGCAGCCTGCGTCAGGGCAGAGCCAGGGTCAGGGTTCCGGAACCGGGCAGAGTCAAGGCTCCGGACAGGGCTCGAGTCAGACTCAGGGCTCCGGCGCCGCGCCCCAGCCGAACTCCCAGCAAGGTTCCGGCTCAACAACCGGGCAATCGCAGCCAGCTTCAGGATCGGGATCAAGCTCTCAACCACAAACCTAAGCGGCCGTCCGCTCGCCTCTGCTGCGCCTTTAGCTAAACCAGTCTCGCTGAAAGTATTTCGCTAAACGCCTTTCGCTAATCGCTTTTCGGCAAACGCCTTTCGCTAATCGCTTTTCGGCAAACGCCTTTCGCTAATCGCTTTTCGCCAAACGCCTTTCGCGAACCGCCTTCCGCTAGTCCTTCGCTCGCCTCACGCTCGAATCTCCGCTCGCCTCCCGCTCGAATCTCCGCTCGCCTCACGCTCGAATCTCCGCTCGCCTCACGCTCGAATCTCCGCTCGCCTTATCATGGCCGGGAGGATTTTCAATGGCCATGCGCGCTCGTCTGTCTCTCTCGTATGCAGTCCTGCTCATAACCTCGGTCGCCGCCGCGCAGTCCGGCTGGCCCCCCGGCCCCTCCCACGCCACCGTCACGTTGTGGCCCAACGGCGCGCCCGCTCCAGCCACAACTGGAACCATGCCCCCGCCCCCACCGGGCCCAGAGCGCGACATGACGACGCCGAAGGATAACCTGATCGCAGGCCGCCCGCTGGTCCGCCTCGGCAACGTCACCGATCCGACCCTCACCCTCTATCTCGCGCCCAAAGCCGGCAATACCGGCGCAGCCGTCGTCGTCTTTCCTGGCGGAGGCTACTCGATCCTCGCCATCGATCTCGAAGGCACAGAAGTCTGCGACTGGCTCAACTCGATCAACGTCAACTGCCTCCTCCTCAAATACCGCGTCCCGGCCAGCGGCCCGTATCCCAAATCGTCCGCCGCCCTGCAGGATGCGCAGCGAGCCATGGGCATAGCCCGCCAGCACGCAACCGAATGGGGCATTGACCCGAACCGCATCGGCGTCCTCGGCTTCTCCGCAGGAGGCCATCTCGCTGCCGCCATCAGCACCCATTACGACCAGCGCCTCTATCCCCCCGTCGACGCAGCCGACCAGCAACCCTGCAAACCCGATTTTGCCATCGTGATCTATCCCGGCTATCTCGCGCTCGCCGACAAGAATTTCGAATTCAACCCGGACATTCCGGTGACAGCCGCTACGCCCCCAACCTTCCTCGTCCAGGCCGAAAACGATCCGGTCCACGTCGAAAACGTCATCCAGTACTTCATGCAGCTGAAGAAAGCCGGCGTCCCGACCGAACTCCATGTCTACACCAAAGGCGGCCACGGCTACGGCCTCCGCCCCACCGACCTGCCCGTAACCCACTGGCCCGAGCTGGCGGCGACGTGGCTCAAGACGATCGGTATGGTGGGGAAATGATCCAGAGACTGTTACAAATTGCGGCTTCTGCCGGAGTCCTTTTGTCCGCTCCCGCCTGGCCCCAATCCAGCCGGCCGCAGCCGCTTGTCATCCCTCTGAAGGCCTCCGGCGGATATCAGGAGTTGCTGAACGGCTCACCCCAAACCGCGGGAGTGCGCAGCGGCTTCGTTCGCCTCAAGCCCGGAGAAACCGTCGGCTGGCATACCACGGGCGCGCACGAAGAGACCCTGGTGATTCTCCATGGCCAGGGCGCGGCTCTCATCGAAGGTCGGCCGCAGCGCGATTTTGTAGCACCCGCTGTGACGTATATCCCGCCCGAAACCCGCCACAATGTCCGCAATACCGGGGCTGAACCTCTGGAATACGTCTACGTAGTCGCGCCGGTGAAACCTTAGGGAAGCTCTGATTCAGTCGCCGTATTGAAAGAGGCGCGGCTTTCAGCCCTGCCGTAACCGCACCAAAATGATTTGGGCTTCAGCCGCGAAGGGGCGGGTTCGTAACAGAACACGAGTTTACCCTTGCCGTACAGGTTGCAAAAGGATTCGGACCTTAGCCACCGATTCCCATTTCACGCAGCACAGGAGAAACTCATGGCAAGAGACATCATCCGGACGCAGAACGCCCCGTCTCCGCCTCCGGCATACAGCCAGGCGGTGCGGGCAGCGGGTCTTGTGTTCGTCTCAGGCACGGGGCCGCACGATCCGGCAACCGGCAAGATTGTTGGGGATACGATCCAGGAACAGACCCGGCAGTGCATCGAGAATGTGTCTGCCATTCTCAAAGCCGCGGGCACATCCCTCGAACGCGTCGTAAGTGCCACTGTCATCCTGCTTGAGGAAACGGACTTCGCCGGAATGAATGAAGAGTGGGTGAAGTGGTTTCCGGCAAACCCGCCCCCACGGCAAGGCGCGAAGTTACCGGTTCGAATCCCCGGCATGAAAGTGTCCATCGCGGCGATTGCCGAGGCCTGAAGCAAGAACGCGCACAGGATGACGTCTATTGAGATATCGTTCTGCTCTCTGTGGTGGACGTTTCTACAACCGAATATTAACCAGCCCCTCAGCCCCGCCTGGAGCCGCAGGCCGCTGCGGCGCTCGCCAGTAATCAATGAACGAAATCTGATGCACGCAACTCACCGTGCAGTTAGGCGCGCAACCCTTCTCCGTCAGAAATTCCCGCTTCAAATCCTCGCGCGTGTACTCCGCCAGCGGCACGCCGGGATAACCACGCTGCTGTGAGCAGTAATGCACCAGCCCGTTCTCGCAGATATACAAAAACCGCGACCCAGCCCGGCAACGCCAGTCGTTCGGCTCGCCGTTCGCGATCTTTTCCTGGAAATGGTTGAAGCGCGAATAATTCTTCTTCTTCCAGGACCGCATCTCGGTCCACACCCTGCGCTCGTGCTCGCCGAGCGGCTTCAGCTGCCCGCTCCCGTCGTGGATGATCCCGATCGTCGACGTAAACCCGAGGCCCACGGCCCGCCGCCCAATCGTCAACGCGTCATCAGGATTCTTGATCCCGCCGCCCACAACCGAGTTAATGTTCACGTGGAAGTCGGCGTGTTCAGCCAGAAACTCCAGCTTCTTATCCAGAACCTTCAGGCTCTTCTTCGAAATCTCATCCGGCTGCACGTTGTCGATCGAAATCTGCAGATGGTCCAGCCCCGCGCGGTTCAGCCGTTGAATCCGCTCCGGCATCAGCAGATAGCCATTCGTGATCATCCCCGCCATCCGTCCGTGGTGCCGAATCCGCCCGATAATCTGGTCGAGGTCGGGGTGCAGCAGCGGCTCGCCGCCTGAAATCGTGATGATGCTCGTCCCCAGCCGCGCCAGGTGATCGATGCGCCGGAACATCTCGTCGACCGGCACAGGCTTTGAAACATCGTCGTACTCGTTGCAGTAAGCGCAGGAAAGATTGCACCGCCGCATGGGCACAATCTGCGCCATCACCGTGTGCCGCGTCGAGGCCAGCGCATGCCCCACCAGCGCCAGCTCCCGCACCTTGCGCGAAGCGGCTTTGAGCCGCCGGCGAAGCGTCATTTTACGGGCCAGATTTCGCGTCGTTGGCATGTCTGTCTTTATTGAAACACACCCCTCCCGCACACGCGGGCTCCAAATGAAAAGGCAGCCGCGTTCGGAGTGACCCGGTGGCATCGCTCCACGCCAGATCTCAGGATTAGCACCGGATCGCACGTCCTCTGAAGCATTCTCCACGCTCCCTGTGGCCTCTGTGGTGGAGGTTCTTGTGATCGCCTTGTACAATATCTCCATGGGCGTGCAAATAGCAGTGTTCGTAGCCATGTTCTTCGGGTTATTTGTAGCCTTTTTCCTTTGTCTCTTTTCATCAATTATGTCGAGAGAAGCTCAGGAAAAGGCTCGCGCGCGTCGTATGGCCGAGCACAGGATGAATGCAAGACTCCTTCGATTCGACCTTTGATGCGTTCCTGAAAGTCCTCCATCGCCAATCTTGCGGATTCGCACGCCCTCGGCACAGCAAGCCTCTGCGCTATACTTCCCCGATCCATTGAAAAAGCAGGGAAGGAGTTCGATATGGATCCCAGAAGTGAGATGGCCCTCGCCACCGTTTGGCCGGACTTCGCAGCAAAAGTGCGGGCCGCTGCAGACCAGCTCGCGACCCAGGGCACTTACTTTCTCGTGGTCTCCGGCTTGCGCACCGCGGCCGAACAAAACGCCCTCTATGCCCAGGGCCGCACCACCCGCGGCCACATCGTCACCAACGCCAGGGCGGGCCTGTCCATGCATAACTACGGCCTTGCCGTCGACGCCGTGCCTTACCTCTCAGGCAGCACCGGCGCGCTCAACTGGACCCCCCATACGCCTCAGTACCAGGCCTTCGTAGCCGCGATGAAGGCCCAGGGCCTTGCCTGGGGAGGAGACTGGGTCACGTTTCCCGACGAGGACCACTTTCAGCTAGCCGGCCTTCCCGCCAACCCAACCCCCGCCATGGTCGCCGACTACGGATCCGGCGATCAGGGAACCCTCGTCGCCATCTGGAACAAGGCGGCTGACGGAGCCTACTCGGTCTTCGGTGGAGGAATAACGACGGGCAGCGCCACCGCAGCCTAGGGCCAGGAAGCCAGGAGAAACAAACAGCACTAAACGCACCTTGTCCCTTAGCCTTCTACTGGCTACTGCCTACTGGCTACCGGCTACTGGCTACCGGCTACTGGCTACCGGCTACTGGCTACCGGCTACTGGCTACCGGCTACTAGCTACTGGCTACTAGCTTTTACTCCGCCCAGCCACCATGCTCACCGTGCCTTCGTGCTTGTCGCGAATCACCGTGAGTTGCACCTGCTTCCCCCGGTTTGCGTGGATCGTATGCAGCCACTGATTCGTGGTCGAGATCGTCTGGCCGTTCACCCTGGTGATCACGTCGCCCGCTCGCAGCCCGGCGACGGCCGCGGGGCTGTTGTCGTCCACGCGCCGAATCAGCAACCCAAACCCATCATGGATGCCAAAATAATTGGCCAGCTGCGGCCCCAGCACGTCGAGGTCGAGGCCGGTGTAGAGCGGGTTCGCGCTCAGCGACGAGAAGATGCCGTTGCCCGCCGTTCCTCCCGTAGCCGCGGGCTCGCCAGACGGATCACTGGAGTCGCTGTCCGGATCGGGAACAGGAATGTGCTGCGACCACGCGTCCGCCTCCAGCGTAGCTCTGTCCGCCAGCTGCACTGAGAACGTCTGCTGCTGGCCATCGCGGCTGATCACCAGGCTCACCGTGTGGCCAGCCGGAGTCTCGTGCAGCATGTGCTGCAGTTGCGCCTGGCCCACAATCGCCTGCCCGTTCATGCTCAGGATCACATCGTGAACCTTAATGCCCGCCTTGCACGCCGGGGCATCGTGATCGACCGTCGTGACCTCCGCTCCCGTGGCTGCCTTGAGCTTGAGCTGCCCGGCCCGCTCCGAGTCCACATCGCGCAGGCCCACTCCCAGAAATCCCGGCGACGAATTCAGCATCGGATCTGTGCCGGGGACGGTTACATGTTGGTCGGCCGCACCCAGAATCGGGCTGGCGGGATCGAAGGCCGGGTGTTGCGCGAACACCTGCGGCGCGCACGCAACGCAGGCGACAACCGCTCCGGCGGAAAGGAAACTGAAAAATGGCCTCGGAATCAGGGTCATACGCGGAGCCTCGACACTCCGGTTGTGGGACGTATCGAAAAGCCGCTGGTCAACCGCAGCCTCTCACAGTTCATAGTACGAAAGGGCCTGCCCGGCTGTCGCTACTGAATTTGCGAAACCTGCTCGAGGTACTGCCGTGACATATTCCGAATCTGAGGATTCCGGTCCCGGTTCGCAACCGTCTCCAGAACCTCCCGCACACTCGAATCCGCATCCACCGGCTCCAGCAGCCCGATCGCCTCGGTCCGCACCCGCGCATCCGAATCGTGGATCAGCGCCTCAAGCACCGCATCGCGCACGCTGTTATCCACCCCTATATAGGGCTGCAGTCCCTCCAGAGCCTTCCGGCGCACCCGTGCATCCTTGTCGTAGCGCAGCGCCACCATCAGCGCATTGCGGATCGGACCATCCGTGCACTGGTGGCCGGCCTGGCACTCCTCGGCGAGCAGCTGCACCGAATCGTCATGCACCATAGGATTGGCGCGGTTGCGCGCCCCCAGCAGCAGCAGCTGCCGAATCTGCGGATCGTCCAGCGTCCCAAAGGCCGTCTCCGGCGTCACACGCTCGAACCGCACCTCCACGTTTTCCGAACCCGGCTCGAGGCTGATGCTGCTCACCCTGGCAATCTGCGAGGCGTCAATGTCCGCCACCACCGGAACCCCGGCTGCCCCTGAGGCCTGCGCCTGCGCGGCCTTCGAGAAATGTCCGGCCGCCCGGTACCCGCCCCATCCGCCAGCCGCGACGCCCGTCAACAGCAGAACCATCGCCATCACCGGCGCGCCCTGCAACCATCCCACACTGCGCCTGAATCTCTGACTGACCCGCCGCGCCCAGCCCCCCTGCGGCATAGCATCCAGCGCCTCATCCAGCCGCAGGCGCGCGCGCGCCAGCAGGTTCGGCGATGGCTCTATAACCGGAACCGTCGCCATCACCTTCTGCAAAGCCGATACCGCTTCCATCTCCTGCCGGCAGCGCTCGCACTCCGCCAGATGCTGCTCCAGCAGATGCATGCGCTCGTCCGCCAGCTCGCCATACGCGGATAGGACGATGTCTTCCTGTGCCAATTCGCAATTCATATCCGTACCTGCCTCACTTCGCCTCAGAAACCTCGTTGTCCATGCCTTCCGGATCTAACTCGTCCGGTTTATTGACCTACTCCCTACTGGCTATTCCCTATTCCCTGTTGCCTATTGCCTGCTTTACCGCAGCTCCGCCAGCTTCAACCTCAGCTTCTTCGTCGCGCGAAACAGCGTGTTCTTCGCCGTCTCCTCCGTCGTGTTCAGCATCTCTCCGATGGTTCGCAGCCGCAGCCCCTGATAATGCTTCAGCTCGAAGACCATCCGTTCGCGGGGAGTCAGCTCGCTTAGTGCCATCAGAATCCGCTGCCCGAGGAATTTCCTGTCCAGCTCCCGCGCCGGATTAGCCCCAGAACGCTCATCCGACACGTTCGTCATCAGGTCCATCTCCTCGCCCGAGGAGTCGATCACCACCGCCTGATCTTCGCGCCGCGACTTGCGCCGCCGCAGATGATCGAGGCACAGGTTCGTCACGATCCGGTAGATCCACGTATAAAACGAGCACTCGAACCTGAAGTTGCCCAGGTACCGATAAGCCTTGAGGAACGCCTCCTGCTGGATGTCCTGCGCGTCCTGTTCGGAGCCGGTCAGGTGCATGGCCAGCCGCAGGACCGCCTGATCATATTGACGTACCAGCGAATCGAACGCCGTGCGCGAGCCCGCCTGGGCTTCGCGAATCAAATCCGTTTCCTGGACGTTCTCCTTCAGGGGTCCGGGCATACGCGAGGATTGTATTCGAGGCTTGGCGGGGGAGGGCCGGGCCAGGGTTAAAAAGCGAAGCGCATCGGCAGGCATAAGGCTCCTGAGGCGTGGGGTGCGAGACAACGCTTCTCAAAAGACGCACGAACACGGAATTCGTGAGCAGACTTTCGGGTGAGCCCAACCACCAAGCGGAACCAGCATGCAGAAAACGCCATTCCCTAGAGAACTCAATTCTTTGAAGAGGCACAGCTTCACCACCTGCGAGAAAAACGCTTGCTTTTGTATCAGGGCACGACTTCAGTCGTGCCAATACGCCGCACGATGTTGAGGGCTTTAGCCCCTGCGCCGCTTTGGAAGGGGCACGGCTTCAGCCGTGCCGTCCCAGTCGCCCAATGACTCCGGCTTTAGCCGCTGAGGGATGCAATCACCTCCTGCTCCTGGCACAACGCACAAATTGCCGCCCCATACCGTTCCGCCTTATCCGGCCCAATCCCCCGAACCGTCCTCAACTCCGGAATCGTCCTCGGCGCAGCCAATACCAGCGCGCGCAAAATCGCATCGGAGAACACAAAAAACGCCGGCTTGCCCGCCCCGTCCGCCTCCGCCTTGCGCCACTTCCGCAGCCGGCTCTCCAGCTCGGCCTGCCTTTCCGTGAACTGCACCTGCACAGCATCAGTTCCCTTGCCCCGCCCGGCCCGCGACCCCCGTGCCTTCGCCCCTCCACCGCTGTCCGGCAGCAGCACGCCCAGCGGCTCCGCAACTCCCAGCCTCCGGCCTTCCTCCGTAAGAAAAACCTTCCGGTAAGCCACTTCCTTGCCCAGCGGATTCGTCCACCTCTCAGAAGACAGCGTCACCAGCCCCGCCCGCGCCAGCGCCCCTCCACCGCTGTCCGGCAGCAGCACGCCCAGCGGCTCCGCAACTCCCAGCCTCCGGCCTTCCTCCGTAAGAAAAACCTTCCGGTAAGCCACTTCCTTGCCCAGCGGATTCGTCCACCTCTCAGAAGACAGCGTCACCAGCCCCGCCCGCGCCAGCCCATCCAGCAGCCGGTCAAAATACCTGCGATCCTTGCCCACCGCCGCGTCCGCGAGCAGCCGGCCCGCGGCAATCGTCCGGCTGCTTTTCACCACCGCCAGCATCTTTCGCAGATCGCGCTCCTCACCCACCGCAGGGTCCGCATATTGCCGCGCCGCTGCGCCTTGCGGAGCGCAAAAGTCGCACCGCCCGCATGGCCGGCTCGCTCCCGCCACATCGCCAAAGTGCCGCACCAGCGCGGACATCCTGCATTGCGGCGTCTCCGCGAACTGGACAATCCGCTCCAGCTGCGCACGCCGATGCGCCATCTGCGTCTTGTATCTCGAACGCCACCCATCCGTCCCGGTTGTCTCAGCCGTCGCGCGCACCTGCCCTTCCATATCCAGCTGCGCAGCGCCCTGCGAACAAAGCTTCTCCACCACTTTGTTGAACGTCTCCGGCAGCATCTCCAGCCGCTCCCACAGCGGCTCCGGCGCTTGAAACTCCGGCGTCAGCAGCCGCGCCACCCGGTCCAGATCTTCCACGGGCGGATAATCGCGCTCGAAAAAATTCTCGTGGATGCGCCGGTCCGCAAAGCTGTGCAGCAGGATCGCCCGCGACTCCAGCCCATCGCGCCCCGCGCGGCCAATCTCCTGGTAGTAAGCCTCCACCGACCCCGGCAGCGCCGTATGGATCACCGTCCGAATATTCGCCTTGTCGATCCCCATCCCAAACGCAATGGTCGCCACCACCACGTCCAGTTCGCCCCGAAGGAACTGCCGCTGCACCCGATCCCGCGTCCCCGCATCGAGTCCCGCGTGGTACGCCGCCGCCGGAAACTGCGCGCTCAAATGGGCTGCCAGCGCATCCGACTCCTTGCGCGAAGGCGCATAAACAATGGCTGGCCGCCGCGCTTCGATCCCCAGAAACTTCTCGACGAACTCCGCCCGCTCCGGCTTCGACAGCTCCACCACCTCAATCGCCAGGTTCTCACGCCGAAAGCCGTGAATATAAAGCGCAGGCTCCATCAGGTTCAGCTGCGCCACAATGTCCTTCTGCACGATGGGCGTTGCCGTTGCCGTCAGCGCAATAATCGGCGCCGGCCGCAACAGCGGCAGCCAATCCCCCAGCGTGCGATAGTCCGGCCTGAAATCGTGCCCCCATCCCGAGATGCAGTGCGCCTCATCGATCGCAATCAGCGAAGGCCTCCGCCGCGCCAGCATCTCCGGAAACCCAGGCACCCGCAGCCGCTCCGGAGCGATGAAAAGAAACTGCAGCGTCCCATCCAGATAATCCCTGCAAGCCTGCCGGGCATCCTCACGCGAGAGGCCCGAGTGGATGCGCGCGACCTTCAGGCCTTTACCGGTTAGTTTCGTCGCCTGGTCGTCCATCAGCGCAATCAGCGGACTCACCACCAGCGCTGTCCCTCCCCGCGCAACCGCCGGAAGCTGGTAGCAGAGACTCTTGCCCGCGCCGGTGGGCATCACCAGAAGCACATCGCGCCCGTCGGCAACGGAGCGGCACACGGCCTGCTGATTCTCGCGAAAACCCGAAAACCCAAACGTAGCCCGGAGCAGGGAAGTAAGATCCATGAAGCTCTATTGTGCCCCGAACAAGCGAACAAGCCCGAAGGCCTCTCCGTCACGATGCAACGCTGACCTCTTATCGAAGCCTGCCGAGCGGGCCGCCGCGGCGGGATTCACCCGGAACCTTCCCCGGGCCTTCCGGTTCAACCAGCTGCAACGTAAATTGATGCCCCATCTTCACGCTGATCGCGCCCAGCAGGATCCTGATCGATTGCGCCATCCGGCCTTGCTTCCCAATCACCTTTCCCCGGTCCTCAGGAGCCGTTTGTACTACAAATCGGGTTGCGAACTCGCTCTTCAACGCCTCAACGCTCACCCCTTCGGGGTTATCCACCAGGGCGCAAACAATGTTGAGGACTAAGGCATGAATCTCATCTGCCCTGGAGTCTCGGTCACCGATACCCTCTGCAAGCGACTGCGCCATCGAACGCCCCCTTCAGTGCCCAATACAGACCCAACAAACAGGAAGTTAGGCACTTCGGAAACGCTCGGGAGACGATCCCTAACACGCGTATCGCACGTCACAGTAAGCCGCCGCAAAGAAGCAGAACATCGCACCAATTGAAGAAGGCAAAGCGCCATGGCGTGTCGAGCCATGGCTGTTTTGTCCTCCTCGCGCAATTATTCCTGAATCGCTGTCGACCTCCTGGTCGGTGCGCCTCTCGCCTTTTGGGAGGCTCTGGCCTAACTCAGAACCTCCCACGGCAGATCGATTTGGGATTACTTTACTCCTCCAAACCGACCTATCGGCCTCATCGCAGGCGTGAGCTGCACTTCCGCTACACTCGCTCTATGCTCGACGAGAAGGCCACCGGCAATCTGTTTTCCGGCGAAAATCCCGCCCTGGCCGGGCCCACCCAGGACTGGGTCACCGCCTATTGCGACGGCGGCTCGCGCGGCAATCCCGGACCCGCCGGCTACGGCGTCTTCATCGAAGGTCCCAACGGTCAGAAACTCGCCGAGCTCAGCGAATTCCTGGGCAAAGCCACCAACAATGTCGCCGAATATTCGGCGCTGCTGGGCGCGCTGGAGTGGGCCCTCCACTCCGGCCATCGCCGCCTGCGCGTCGTCGGCGACTCCGAGTTGCTCGTCAAGCAGATCCAGGGCCGCTACAAGGTCGCCAGCCCCGATCTGCGCCCGCTCTACGACGAGGCAAAGCGCCGCATCGCAAAGCTCGACGCCTTCCGCATCGAGCACGTCCTCCGCGGCAAAAATCAAAGGGCCGATCGCCTCGCCAACGCCGCCATGGACCGTGGTACTGGCCGGCCCGCAAAAAGCACTCCGGCTGCCCCATCCCTCGTGCACTCCGTTGGCGCAAAGGGTGGGAAACAGCCCCCGCCACAGCCCCTGAAGGGCTACGTCAAGGATGGCGTCGTCCACCTGCTCGAAGGCGAACTGCCGGACGGCGTCTTCGTGAAGATCACGCCCGACCGCCAATGACCGACCACCAATAGCGGGCCTCAATAACCGCCCCCGAAGATTTCTTGTCGCCGTCGCCCCTAACGAGTACTCTGATTGCCAGTTTCAGGAAGACCCATGGCCACTGTTTCCTTAGAAAGTCCAGCCGCGACCGCCACTCAGCGCATGCTGTCGCTCGACGTGCTGCGCGGCGTGACAATCGCCTTCATGATCATGGTCAACAACAACGGCTGGCACGCCTACTGGCCCTTTGAACACGCGGACTGGAACGGCTTCACCCCCACCGACCTGGTCTTTCCCACCTTCCTCTATCTCGTGGGCGTCACCATCGTCTTCTCCACCGAGTCGCGACTCCAGCGTGGCGGCTCGCCCGCATCCCTCGTGCCCCACATCTTCTGGCGCTTTGCAATTCTGTTTGGACTGGGCCTGCTTCTGGCGGTCTTTCCCTTCTTTCACTGGTCGCACATCCGCGTCTGGGGCGTCCTGCAGCGCATCGCACTCTGCTACCTCGTCTGCGCTCTCCTTTATCTCTGGGACCGCCGCCTTACCAACAAGGCCGCGCCGCTTCTTAGTTTGCTCGTCGTCCTGCTCGCAGGCTACTGGCTGCTCATGCGGTTCGTCCCCGTGCCCGGCTTCGGAGTCCCCGGCCGCGACATGCCGTTCCTCGACAAAGACGCAAACATCGTCGCCTGGCTCGACCGAACCATGCACATCGGCCGCCTCTACGAAAAGACGCGCGATCCCGAAGGCCTGCTGAGCACCTTTCCCGCCATCGGCACCACGCTGCTCGGCATGCTCACCGCGCTCTGGCTGCGAACGAAACGCACCCTCGAGCGCAAATGCGCGGGCATGCTCGGCGCAGGCTCCGTCCTGATTCTCCTCGGCCTGCTGTGGAACCCCTGGTTCCCCATCAACAAAAAACTCTGGACCAGCTCCTTCGTCCTCTTCATGGGCGGATGCTCGATGGTTCTCTGGGCCCTTTTCATCTGGCTCATCGAAATCAAGGGCTGGCGCAAAGGCTGGGGCTTCTTTCTCGTCTTCGGCATGAACGCCATCGCCAGCTATGTCATGTCGGACCTGGTGGCGGCACCTCTGTGGGCCATCACCATAGCGCCCCATGTCAGCCTCGGCTACTGGATTTACCTGCATGTCTTCGCGCTCGTCCAACCCCCCGGAGTCGCGTCTCTGCTCTACTCCATCGCCTTCGTGGTCGCCTGCTGGCTCCCGATGCTCATCCTGTATCGCAAAAAAATATTCCTCAAGGTCTAACCTCGTTTCTCCGCAGGCCGCGCATCGCGAATTTTGCGCGATGAAATGCTCTAGACTGACCAAACATGGCTAAGCTGCGAAATTTTGAGGCCGCGGTCTTTCGCCGAATGCGCCGCGACCCCCCGCAGGGCTTTGCCCATCGCGCCGCCTTCTGGCTTTTTCTCGGATATCTGGGCTTGTCGATTCCCGGCTGGCTGCCCGGCGCCACCGGCCAGGTATTTACCGGTCTGGCTGAATTCGATTTCTTTCTCCTCCTCATCTTCTGCATTCCGCTTTTATGGCGCTTCATCTTTCAGCGCCTCCTGTGGAAGGTCCGCAACCGCCTCATCGTCACCTATCTCCTGATGGGCCTAACCCCCGTCGTGCTCTTTGTCACCCTTGCGGGTCTGCTGATCTATGTCTTCTCCGGACAATTCGCCATCTTCGCCGCCACCAGCGTCGTTCATGACGAATTGGCCCATATCGCCTCGATGAATCGCAGCCTATCGGTGCATATGGCGCAATCGTTGCAACAAAACCCGCGATTGCAGACGGTTGTGGTGCCACCCGAAGCAAGTCGTCCCTCCGAGCGCGAATACACCGGGATGACGATTGCCGTGTACCAGGATGGAAGGCGGGTCAAGCTAATGCCGGAGGCGTGGAATGCCGATGCCGCGCCGGTTGTCCCAGGCTGGTTTCATGACGAGTTCAGCAGGCTGACCTGGGATCAGGGCCAGCTATGGCTTCGGGCCGTGAATGAGCAGAGCCTCGGCGGTCACAGGACGGTTGTGATCTCCAGCGTTCCCCTCGGAAAGGAGAACGTCGAGGCATTTGCTGAAGGGCTGGGGCGCGTCACCATCTATCCCCAGGTCGACCTCGGCGAAGACACTGCGCCTACCCGGCCCAAAGTAGAGTTCTCAACCAAACGCCCGTCAACCGATGGCCAGATTCAAATCGGCGGCCAGAACATCGAGATCGCGCGCAAAAACGCCGTCGTCGGCGGATCCCTCCCGCCCCCGCTCCACTTTTACGACGTCCCTGTCGGCTTTCTCGCCCCCCTCGCCACCATCGACTGGAGCAACGGTAAAACACTCAGCACCTACACCGATGTGACCTCGCGCCCCTCCCTGCTGTACCGGCGGCTGTTCATCACCTCGCTGACGATCGGCGACCTCGTGCGTGAGATGCTGATTGCCGTCGCCATCGCCTTTGGCGTGCTCGAACTCCTGGCCTTCCTGGCCGCAGTTCGCCTCAATCAGACCATCACCCAGTCCGTCCACGACCTTTATGAAGCCACGCTTGCCATCGACGGCGGGAATCTCGAACATCGCATCAAAGTCAAGCGCACCGACCAGCTCGGCGCCCTCAGCCGATCCTTTAACAGCATGGCCGCGTCCCTCGCGCGCCTCCTCGTTGAACAACGAGAAAAGCAGCGCATGCAAAACGAGCTCTCCATCGCCCAGGAGGTCCAGGCAAATCTGTTTCCGCCCGGACGCATCTCGCTGCCCATGCTCGAACTCCACGGCGTCTGTCTTCCCGCCCGGACCGTCAGCGGCGATTACTACGACTTTCTCCTCTTCGGCGAGACGGGACTCGGGATCGCGCTTGGCGATATCAGCGGCAAGGGAATTTCTGCCGCGCTCCTCATGGCGACGCTGCATTCCGCCGTACGCGCCTACCGTTTCGCCGGCGAAGAGCTGATGACGGAGGGCGCAGGGGCCCTTACCAATCCGCGCACCCGCCATTCCGGCGAGCAGGAAGTGGAGTGCGCGGAGCTCTTCGAAGAGCCGGCCAAAATTCTCTCCCTGCTCAACCGCCACCTTTACCGCAGCACCCAGCCGGAAAAATACGCGACCCTCTTTCTCTGCCACTACGAAGGCCTCAGCCGCCGCCTCGTCTACTCCAACGGCGGCCATCTGCCCCCGCTCCTGCTGCGCGAGAATGACACCGTCACCCGCCTCGACCGCGGTGGATCTGTGGTCGGCCTGCTCGATGGGCTCGAGTGGGAGCAGGGAATCGTTCACCTTGGCACGGGCGACATCCTCATCGCTTATAGCGACGGAGTCACGGAGCCCGAAAACGACTTTGGCGAATTTGGCGAGTCCCAGCTCGTCGAAGTGGTCCGGCGTCACCGCCATCTGAGCCTCGAAGCCATCTCCGAGCAGGTGATCCAGACCCTTCGCAGCTGGATCGGCGCCCAGGAGCAGCCAGACGACGTAACCCTCGTCCTGGCGCGGCAGCGCTGAGAGCGGCTGGCAGGCGGCCTTTTCCTAAGGCTGAGCCAGCTTCTTTGTCGCCGGTGTGACGAAGCTGACGACGTGATAACTGGCCGGGCCCGCGCCGGCGTTGCGAATCGCGTGCAGCGAATTCGCTGCGTTGAAGATCACCGATCCCGGTCCCACCCGCGTCCACTTGCCGTCGCCAAATGCTTCCACAGTTCCCTGATCGACGATGATGACCTCTTCGTTGGCGTGCCTGTGCGGCGGGTGCGATTGCTTGCCTAGGTCGAGCGTGGTGGCGTGGATTTCGAGCTCATCGAGCGTAGCCGTGGGCTGACGAACGAACTGCCGGCTCTCGCCCACATCGGTCTTCTTCACAGGAATCGAGTTCCAGTCGAAGACCGCCCATCCCAAAATGGCCGGCCCCGGATCGGCGACGGCAAAAGCGCAGCAGGTTCCGAGAATCGAGACGAAAGCAATAGCAAGTTCGCGACGGGTGAGCAATTTCACAAAAGGTCTCCTGCACCGATCAAGCGAATCCATTATGCTCCCGTCGATACAGCCCGGGCCGCCAGAAGCTTACGGGACCAGTTTTACCGCGTCATCGCGTAATGAACCTGCTCCTCAATCGCAGCAATGTGCACCGGCTCCCGATGAGCGTCGGCGAGCGCCGCATTGAGCGAAACCAGGTCGACTGTCTTGAAGCGCTGCCACGCTTCGATGCCTTCCTGCGAAGCCTTCTTCATCTGCGCGAAGATCTCCACTGCCTGTGCCGGAGCCGTGCGGTCGCCGCTCTCAACCACCCGAAGATCCGTCCCCAGCCCCGACGCCGCCGCCGCGAGGCCGGCCTCCCCACCTGCCGCCTCCTCGCCGCCAGGCTTTCCGCTTCGGATCGCATCGAGCTTCGCCTGCGCGTTGTGGATCGCCTCTTTCAGCGCTGCTGTTGCGTCACCAGCCTCCTCCAGCTTCTTCAACTGGCTCGCGACGCTCTCCAGCTCTGCCCTCGCTTTGTGCGTGGCCCGCAATTGCGCGTAAACCGATGCGCCGAGCGTGTACTGCTGCTCCAGTGCCTGCTGGGTCGCCTTCGCTCGCGGATCCATCATGACGCGGAGCGGCCGTTCCATCGTTGTCCCGTCCACCGTCAAGCGCAGCGTGTAGATTCCCGGAGCCACGCGCGGCCCTGCCGGCAGGCCGATGGCATCATCGGAGTCGTCGTCGCCCAGTCCCGCGCTCGACCCGCCAGCCGCCAGATCCCACACGAAACGATGCTCTCCCGCGCTGATCGCCAGCTCCTGCGGCTTGGGAAACCACCGCTCCGCGATCGGCAGCAGAGGCCGGTTGACCGTCTGCTTCTCCGCGCTCGAAAAATGCCGCAACACATGGCCCTGCGCATCCTGAACCTGCAGCGTAACCTTTCCCGCATCGCCGCCGAGGTAGTAGTCGACGATCGCTCCATTCGGAGGATTGTCCGCCTGCGGCTCTTCCGGAGGAAGCGGCGTCCCCAGAAAACCGTCGTTATCCACGCGCACGGCTGTCGGCGGCGCATACAGATACGCCTTCGCCGTCTGCGCGGCAGCCGCCTGGCGCAACGGGGCAATATCGTCCAGCACCCAGAACGACCTGCCATGCGTGGCAATAATTAAGTCACTGCCATTGATATTCATATCCCGCACCGAGCTCACCGGCAGATTCATCTGCAGCCGCTGCCAATGCTCGCCCGCGTCAAACGAGGCATAGATTCCAAATTCCGTTCCCGCGAACACCAGGTTCCGCTGCTCCGAGTCTTCCCGCACGGCCCGCACAAAATGATGCGGCGCAATGCCCTCAACCGAAAGCTTCCACGTCTTGCCGTAGTCATGCGTGATGTAAAGCAACGGCGTCTGGTCGTCGAGCCGATGCCGATCGACCGCCGCATACGCGGTGCCCGCGTCGAAGTGCGAAGCCTCGATCATCGAAATCTTGCTCCACGCCGAAATTCCCTCGGGCGTGATGTCCGTCCATGTCTTGCCGCCGTCCCGCGTAATGTGAATCCGCCCCGTGTCGCTGCCCGCCCATATCTCCTCCGCGTGCAAAGGTGAAGGCGCAATCGTATACACCACTCCGTAGCCGCGCTGCTCGGCGTTGTCCGGAGTGGTTGGCCCTTCGCTGCTCGTCCCCTTCACCGCGCCCGTCAGGTCCGGGCTGATCTGTGACCAGTGCAGTCCGCCGTCTGTCGTCTTCATCACGAACTGCGTCCCCAGATACAGCGATGTCTTGTCCGCCGGAGAAAAAACCAGCACCGGTGTCCATGGATCGCGGTACCGCCGCTTGTTGATCTCGAGGTCGAACCCACCCAGCGGCCACGGCGTCACGTTCTGGCTGAACGACGTCCGCAAATCGTGGCGCTGCACATCGCCGTATGTGCCGGAGAGGTAGACGATGTTCTCATCCTTCGGATCGATCGCGATGTACCCGCTCTCGCTGCCTCCGGGCAGAAACCAATCTCGTGTATCGATGTGCTGGTGGTCCGACCGGCTGTGCACCGCGATCGCCCCCGAATCCTGCTGCGCCCCAAAGATGCTGTAAGGAAAATTGTGATCGGTGGTCACGTGATACAACTGCGCGGTCGCCTGGTTGTACCAGGTTGTCCAGGTCTTCCCGCGATCGAGCGAAACGCTCGCTCCCTGATCCACGCCCAGCACAAGGTGATTCGAGTTCTTCGGATCGACCCACACCTGGTGGTAGTCGTCTCCGCCAGGAGCGCCGCGCACAATCTCGATCGTCTTCCCGCCATCGTTCGTGCGGTACAGCGCGACGTTGGGGAAGTAGACGACATCGGCGTTCTCAGGATCGACCGTGATGGAGTTGAAATACCATGCCCTGCTCACGAGCCGCGCGTCGGAGCTGGCCAGCGTCCAGCTGTCGCCCCCATCGTCGGACCGGTAAAGCCCGGCCTTCCCCTGGCAATCGATGGTCGCATAGACGCGCCGCCCATCCGCACTCACCGCAATCCCCGTCCGTCCCCACGTTGCATCCGGCAGACCATGGCCTGAAATCTGCGTCCAGTGCGAACCGCCGTCCGTAGTCCGGTAAAGCGCATTGCCCGGTCCTTCGAGCGGCGCATACGTGCTCCACGGCGGGCGGTGCGCATTCCACGTCGTCGCAAAAAGAACCCGCGGCCGGCTTGTCGCCATTGCAATGTCGGCGATGCCAACGCTCTGACCCTTATCCAGCACCCGCTCCCAGTGTTCTCCGCCGTCGGTCGACTTGTAGACGCCACGCTCGTCATTCGGCCCATACGCATGCCCGAGTGCCCCCACATAAACGGTGCGCGGATCGGAAGGGTCGACCAGAATGCGGCTGATCTGGCGCGAGTCGTCGAGTCCGAAGTGCTTCCACGTCGCGCCAGCGTCGTCGCTGCGATAGACCCCGTCACCTGAAGCAAGATCGGAGCGGATGTCGGACTCGCCCGTTCCCGCGTAAATCACCCTGGGATCGGAGGGCGCAACCGCCAGCGCCCCAATCGACGCCACCGGCTGCTGATCGAAGATCGGCTGCCACACGGTGCCGGCGTCAGTCGTCCTCCAAACTCCGCCATCGACGCCCCCAAAGTAGTAAGTCGTATCGCTGCCCGGAACCCCGCTGACCGCCACTACCCGCCCACCGCGGAAAGGTCCCACCAGCCGCCAGCGCAGGCCGCCGAAAAGTTGTGGCGGCACAGTCTGTGCATGCGCGGCCGATAGCGAGTAGAAGGAAAAAACGAAACAGAGCAGAAGAGCCGATCGGCTCAGGCGTTCAAAGCGGCTGGGTTTCATGGGTGAATCGATTGTGAGGGTGAATCCGCCAAATAAGCAAGCCCCGCGCCGCTCAAGTCGATTTCCCGACAATCGCGTTTACAATGGCCGCTGGCACCGATCCCGAAAGGAAGAACAGATCGTCATGCTCAGGCCTTCAGCTTCAAAGCTCGTCTTCATTGCCGCCGCCGTCGTCGCGGCTTGGCTCCCGACAAGCTCTCTCCTCGCCCAGGAGTCCGGCCCAATGCCCGACATGCGCTGGCGCATGATCGGTCCCTTCCGTGGAGGCCGCACCCGCGCCGTCGCCGGCGTTCCCGACCAGCCGAACGTGTTCTACATCGCCCAGGTCAACGGTGGCGTGTGGAAGTCGACCGACTATGGCCGCACCTGGAACCCTATCTTCGACGATCAGGACACCCAGTCCGTGGGCGCGATCGCCGTCGCCCCCTCCGACAGCAACATCGTCTACGTCGCCAGTGGTGAGGGCCTCCATCGCCCCGATCTCTCCGTCGGCGATGGTATCTATCGCTCCACCGACGCGGGCAAAACCTGGACCCATCTCGGCCTCCGTGAAGGCGAGCAGATTCCCGCGCTCGTCGTCGATCCCGCCGATCCCAACCGCCTCTTCGCCGCTGTCCTCGGCCACCCCTATGGCCCCAGTGAAGAGCGCGGCATCTTCCGCTCCGAAGATGGCGGCAAGACCTGGAAAAAAGTCCTCTACAAAGATGAGCGCACGGGCGGATCGGACGTCATCCTCGATCCCAAAGATCCCCGCATTGTCTACGCCTCCCTTTGGGAGGACACCCTCGGTCCCTGGGAAGACGCCAACCAATATTCGGGTACACACGGCGGAGTATTCAAATCGACCGACGGCGGCGAAACCTGGAAACAGCTGACCAAAGGCCTCCCCGCCGACCTGGTCCAGATCAACATCGCCATCGCCGACAGCAATCCGCAACGCCTGTACGCATCGCTGCAAACCAAAACCGAAGGCGGCTACGGGTCGAGCAACGGTCTCGGCATCTATCGCTCCGACGACGCCGGAGAGAGCTGGCAGAAGATCACCGACGACCCGCGCCCCGCGATGAAAATCGGCGGCGGCGACCTGTCCGTGCCCGTCGTCGATCCAAAAGATCCCGACACCGTATACGTAACCAGCATTGTTACTTGTCGCTCCACCGACGGCGGCAAAACCTGGATCAGCCTGCGCGGCGCCCCCGGCGGCGACGACTATCAGAACATGTGGATCAACCCGCTCAACCCGCGGATTCTGCTGCTCGTGAGCGACCAGGGCGCGGTCATCACCGTGAACGGCGGCGAAACCTGGGGCTCCTGGTATAACCAGCCCACCGCCCAGCTCTATCATGTAGCAGCCACTGCTACATTTCCCTATCTGGTCTGCGCCGGCCAGCAGGAAAGCGGCTCCGTCTGCACCTCAACCCGTGGGAACGACGGTTACATCAGCTACCGCGAATGGCACCCCGCCGGCATCATCGAATATGGCTACGCGGCGCCCGATCCGCTCCATCCCGAGATCATTTACGGTGCGGGCCGCACCGAAGTCTCCCGCTACAACAGCATCACCGGCGAAGTGCAGAACGTAACCCCGCTGCCTGCCCGGAACCGCGAATTTCGCGCCGACCGTTCCGAGCCCATCCTCTTCTCGCCCGTCGACCCCCACACCATGTATTACGCCTCTAACCACCTCTTCAAAACCACCGACTACGGCCACACCTGGCAATCGATCAGTCCCGACCTCAGCCAGGAAAAGAGCGGCCAGCCCGCATCGCTCCCGCCACTCACACCGGAACAGCAGGCGCAGCGCCGCGGCGTCATCTACTCTGTTGCCGCTTCGTACAAGACAATCCAAACCATCTGGGCCGGCACAGACGACGGCCTCGTGTGGATCACCCGCGACGACGGAGCGAATTGGTCTAACATCACTCCGCCAGCTCTTTCCGAGTGGAGCAAAATCGCCCAGATCGATGCATCCCGCTTCAATGACGACACCGCCTACGTCGCCGTGAATCGCATGCGCATCGACGACATGCGTCCCTACGCCTTCCGCACCCACGATGGCGGCAAGACCTGGCAATCGATCAGCGCAGGCCTGCCCGACGATGCTCCCGTCAATGCCATCCGCGCCGACCCCGTGCAAACCGGCCTCCTCTACGCCGCCACGGAACACGGCGTCTGGGCCTCCTTCGACGACGGCACCCACTGGCGTCCCATCCAGTACAACCTGCCCCCCACCTCCATGCGCGATCTGCTCGTCAAAGACGACGACCTGATTGTCGCCACCCACGGTCGCTCGTTCTGGATTCTTGACGACGTAGCCCCGCTGCGCCAGCTTGCCGCCGACTCCGGCGAGAAGAAATCGATGCTCTTCAAGCCCGCCGCTGCCTGGCGTGTGCGCAGCGCCGAATACACTGACACCCCGGTCCCTCCCGATGAACCCATGGGCGAAAATCCGCCCGATGGCGCGCTCATCGACTACAACCTCGCCTCCAGCGCTTCGCAAGTCACCCTCGACGTCCTCGACCGCGATGGCAAAGTCCTGCGCACCTATTCAAGCAAAGATCCCGTCTCCCCCACGCCGGAAGAGATGAAGAAGAATCTCATCCCGCCCTACTGGCCGCAGGTGCACGGCCCGTTGCCCGTATCCGCGGGCATGCATCGTTGGGTTTGGGATCTGCGCTCGACGACACCCACCTCCACACGCTACGACTACCCCATCTCCGCTGTGCCTTACCGCACGCCGCTTAAACCCCAGGGGCCTCTGGTCCTTCCCGGCGAATACACCGTGCGCCTCACCGTCGATGGAAAAAGCGAATCGCAAACCATCGCCGTAAAGCTCGATCCCAGAGTCCACACTGATCCATCGGACCTTGAGTCGCTGCACATGGCGCAGATGAAAATGGCCGAAAACCTTGACGCCGTAGCGAAAGCCGATCTGTCCGCGCATGCCGTCGCCGAACAGATCGCATCGCCCCAAAACGCGTCTCTCTCCGCGCAGCTTGCGCCTTTCAGCGATGCTTTGAAGGCCATCCTTACCGGCACTCCGGCGAAGCATGAGCCCGGCATCGACGAGGTCAACGGCGGAGTCAGCCAGCTCTACGGCGAGCTGGAGCAATCCGATGGCGTGCCCACTCAGGCTCTCGTGATCGCATCGGCCCAGGCGCAGGCCAGCGTCAAGCAAGTGCTGGCGGCGTGGTCTGATTTTCGCGAGAAACAATTGCCGGAGCTCAACAAAGTGCTCGAAGCCGCGCACCATGCCCGCATCGATCTGAAGAAAGCCCCGGACGACATGCCCGACGAGGGCGACGAGGACTAGTCGGCTGTCGCAGTGAATTCGTTAGTGTGGTGTTTCTGACGTTCCTCGCACATCCGCCCTCCCTTAGCGTTGTCATCCCGAGCGGAGCGCTTTGGGGCCCCGTCGTGCCGACAGGCACAGATGGGGTCGGCGGAGCGAGGGACCTGCTTTTTTCCCAACTGCTAACGTTTTCCTTGCGACAGGTCACTAGCGTCCCAAGTTATAAATTCGTCAACGAAATGGGTCTTGGTTTTGTGTCAGCGCATGATTCAGGCACGGTTGAGAATAAACAAGTTCTTGATTCTTCAGCGCTCCAGATGCTCAGGATTCACACGAAGCACAACTGTGAAGCACAAATTAGGACTAAAGTCGTGCCCTGATCGCAACCTTGGCTGGCAAGGCTTTTTGATTCAATAAGGAACAAAATGTCAGGAAAGTTTTGTGCTAATTTTGTGCTTCACCCAGGCACTCAGCCAGTGAGCAAAGGTTCGGCAACTGTAACTTCCGAAAAGCCGGTTACACGGCCAGCACGAAGCCTGAATACCCGGGACGACTATCTCGTTCTCACTGCTCGATAAAATACACCCTCGAAATCGATCAGAATCTCATCTTTACTCTTGAAGTAGACATCCTGTCCGGGCTGCGGAAATGCCCCAAAGCAAGTGCCTGCTTGCCGATCATTTAAGACAACCTCCACCACATTTGGCGCATTGATTTCGACCTCCGAAAATCGCACTCGGGTATCGGCAAGAAACTTAGCTGCGTCAACTCGATGTTCTTCAACCCTTGTAATCGGCACCGATTGCCCGCACGATTCGAGTGATCGATCACCGTACTCAATCTCCGACCCGATCAGCTTCTTCTGTTCATCTGGGCTGGGACCTTCGATATTGTCCGTGTGGTATATCGACTTGATCACCCAAGTCCCTCTAATCGCGCCGATTGCGCCGCCTTGCGACTTCTGCGCCTGAGCGACCATGAAAAGTGACAGAAATGAAGGTGCCAGCACGAGCGTGATTCGCAGCGTTCCTCCCACTCTGGCTCTCATCAGACAACTGTAGCCTTTTTGCGGTGCTTGCTCCGTGAAAGATAACGATAGAAATTATGAGGGGTCTGGGCGAGTTGTCGGCATTGCAGAAATTTCAGGTGCCGATGCGAACGGCAACCGCAGATCCTTCGCGTCGCCTGCCCCGTCGCCATGCGATGGGGCCACACGGCGCTCCGCGCAGGATGTGAGCGCGGGGCCTGGGATAGGCGGCCCGCGTCGGAGATTAGTCGTGCCGTAAAGGGCTGCAAAATCCCATGCTTCAGCCCCTGAGGCTCACACCCAACCGCCGTCGATCACATAGCTCTGGCTCGTGATAGCAGCGCTGTCATCGGCGGCGAGGAAGAGAACCAGGCGCGCGACTTCTTCGGGCAAAATGAAGCGCTTCAGCGCCTGCGCCGCCATGATTTCGGCTTCATATTCCGGGGTGAACCAGAGCCGCCGCTGCCGCTCGGTCAGAATCGCGCCCGGCATCACGCAGTTCACGCGTATGTTGAACTGTCCCAGCTCGTGCGCCAGCGTGCGCGTCATGCCCACAATGGCGGCCTTCGCCGTCACGTAAACCGGAAGATTGGTCGACGGAATCACCCACCCGATCGAGCTCATATTGATAATCGATCCCCGCCCCGCCTTCCGCATGCCGTCGATCACGCCCTGCGCCATGAAAAATTGATGCCTCAGGTTGACCGCGATCCCTCGATCCCAGAACTCCGGTGTGACCTCCTCAATGGAGTGCCGAGTATCGTTGCCCGCATTGTTGACCAGCACGTCCACCGCGCCGAATCGCTCATGGATCCAGCGTAACGCGGATGCGAGCGCGGCCAGGTCAGTGAGATCGCAAGGCAGAAAAACCGGCGGCGTCCCACCTGCCGCTCCGAGACGCGCAACCAGCCTTTCGCCGCACTCAGTCTGCACATCGAGAAATGCCACGCGCGCCCCATTTGCGGCGAAAGCCTCGACCACCGCCTCCCCAATTCCGCTTGCGCCCCCCGTTACCACCACCACGCGATCCTTCAGGCTCGGATAGCTCGCGAATGGACCCGAATATGCCATGCGCATCGATGATAGCTCCGCGCAACTGCCCAGCCCGCCGGCCCGCCCCGACACCCAACCCAGCGGAGCCATGCGTCCCGCCAGTGTGATCTACTGAATCGCCCCGGCCCCTTAGCCCGTACCGCCGATGAATGCGATGCGTTTCCCCGCAACCGATCTCCGCAAGCGCTGGACCCGCATCCTGCCTGCGGTTTTCATCACCTACAGCCTCGCCTATCTCGACCGCACCAATTATGGCTTTGGTGCCGCAGCCGGCCTGGCGCAGACGCTGCACATAACCGGATACCAGTCGTCCCTGCTGGGCTCGCTGTTTTTCCTCGGCTATTGCCTTCCGCAAATTCCCGGCGTGATCCTGGTGCAACGCCACAGCGCGCGGCTGCTCATCTTTGCCGCGCTCGTCGCATGGGGAGCATTCGCCGCGCTCACCGGCGTCATCCGCACCTACTGGCTCCTCGCCGCCGATCGCCTGCTCCTTGGCGTCGCCGAAAGCTTCGTCTTCCCGGCATTGCTCATCCTGCTCACCCGTTGGTTTACCCGCGCCGAGCGCTCCCGCGCCAACGCGCTCATGATCCTCGCGAACCCGGTCACCGTGCTCTGGATGTCTGCCGCCACCGGATTCTTGATCCGCGCTCGAGGATGGCAGCAGACCTTCGTCATTGAGGGGCTAGTCGCCGTCCTCTGGAGCGCTTTCTGGCTCGCCCTGATCCGTGATCGTCCTGCGGATGCGCCATGGATGAGCCCAGCAGCGCGGGCCGAGCTTCAGGCCACGCTCGATCTCGAGCAGCGGCAGCTGCCGCGGATCGCGAACCTCCGGACCGCGTTCAGACAGCGCAACGTTGTTTGGCTGTGCGTCAATTATTTCTTCTGGAGCCTCGGCATCTATGGCTTTGTGCTGTGGCTGCCTGTAGTGGTCCGTAACGCTACAGGGGCGGGAATGGGCAGAACCGGCTTGCTCTCCGCCGCTCCCTATTTGGCGAGCGTAATCGTCATGCTGGTGGTCTCGCATTTTTCCGATCGCACCGCGCGCCGCCGCGAATTTGTCTGGCCCATCCTGATGCTCGGCGGCGTGGCTCTCGCCGGCTCCTTCTTCACCGTCAATCGATCCTTCCCCTTCGCCTTTGCCTGCCTCATCGTGGCCGCCAGCTGCATGTACGCCCCCTACGGCCCCTTCTGGGCGATGGTGCCGGAGATGCTGCCACGCAATGTGGCCGGCGAAACCCTCGCCCTCATCAATTGCTGCGGAGCCCTCGGTGGATTCTTCGGAACCTATTTCGTCGGTGTCCTGCAGACATTTACAGGCTCCTCGGCCGCCGGCTTTCTGCTCATGTCGCTCTCCCTTATCCTGTCGGGTGCGTTGCTGCTCGGCATCAAACCCGGACAGGCGCTGCAGCCGGGCGCGGCCTCCACGGACTCGGCTCCTTTGCGGAATCGCAGGATAGGTTAGCGGCCTATGAAGACAATCGCCGTGGAGCAAGTGCTGCAGTCGCCAGAGCTCGATCTGCGCGCCGTCGCCACCCATGCGCGCGGCCCGGCTGGCGCACTGCCGCTCACCGCGGAAATGCTGCTCACCCAACCCTCCGGCAATCTCTTCGGCCTCACCATGAATGCAGGCATGGGCTGGGACCCCGCGCGCCTCGCTGGCCCCGAGGTTCTCATTCTCAGCACGCACGGCGGATTGCGCGCCCCGGATGGCTCGCCCATCGCACTCGGCTTCCATACCGGACACTGGGAAGTGGGACTGCTCGTGGCCGAAGCCGCCCGCGAACTGACGGCGCTTGACGCCCTGCCCTTTGCCGGAGCCGTCACCGATCCCTGCGATGGGCGCACGCAGGGCACCACCGGCATGCTTGATTCGCTGCCCTATCGTAACGATGCGGCGATCGTCCTCCGCCGGCTCATGCGTTCGCTGCCGACCCGCGCTGGCGTGCTTGGTGTCGCAACCTGCGATAAGGGATTGCCCGCCATGCTCATGGCCCTGGCTTCCTCTGGCGACCTCCCATCCGTCCTGATCCCCGGTGGCGTCACCCTGCTGCCCGAAGACGGCGAGGACGCCGGGAAGATTCAGACCATCGGCGCTCGTTTCTCCCGGGGTCAGATCACGCTTGAATACGCGGCCGACGTCGGCTGCCGCGCCTGCGCCACACCCGGAGGCGGCTGCCAGTTCCTGGGAACCGCCGCAACCTCGCAGGTGGTCGCAGAAGCGCTCGGCCTCGCCTTGCCTCATACCGCTCTTGCCCCGTCCGGGCAGCCCGTCTGGCTCGATGCCGCGAAGCGCTCGGCAGCCGCCCTGCTGCGCCTTCGCGAGCTGCGCATCGGCACCAGTGGCATCCTCTCCCAGTCCGCATTCGAAAATGCGATGGTGGTCTACGCTGCCTTTGGAGGATCGACCAATCTCCTCCTCCATCTCCCCGCCATCGCGCACGCAGCAGGGCGCACGCGCCCAACCGTCGCCGACTGGATGAGGATCAACAGGGAAGTCCCGCGCCTCGTCGACGCCCTCCCCAACGGCCCCCGCAATTTCGCAACCGTCCAGGTGTTTCTCGCCGGCGGTGTGCCTGAGGTCATGCTGCACCTGCGCGCCGCCGGCCTGCTGCACACAACCGCGATGACTGCAGCCGGCGTCACGCTCGGCGAATGTCTCGACTGGTGGCAACAGAGCGAGCGCCGCCTCGCGCTCCGCCAGAATCTGCGCGATCGCGATGGCATCGACCCCGGCGACGTGATCTTCTCGCCCGACCGCGCGCGCGCCAAAGGATTGACCTCGACCGTCTGCTTTCCCACCGGCAACCTCGCTCCCGAGGGTTCCGTCGTCAAGAGCACCGCGATCGATCCGACCCTCATCGGCGAAGACGGCATCTTCCTTCATCGCGGCCCAGCGCGAGTCTTTACAGCCGAAACCACCGCCATCGACGCCATTCGCCACGGTCACATCGCAGCCGGCGATGTAATCGTCCTGATCTGCTGCGGCCCCAAAGGCGCCGGCATGCAGGAGATTTACCAGATCACCGCGGCCTTGAAAGCCTTACCGCATTGCCGTCACGTGGCGCTCCTCACCGACGGCCGCTTCAGCGGCGTCTCCACCGGCCCATGCATTGGCCATATTTCGCCCGAAGCGCTCGCTGGCGGCCCCATCGGAAAAGTTCATGATGGCGACCTGATCGAGATTCGCATCGATCGCAGCAAACTCCTCGCCACCGTGAACCTGGTAGGCGAGCAAAACGAAGCCTTTTCCCCGGCAGAAGGAACGCGGCGTCTGTCAGCCAGATCCCCGCGAGCCGATCTGCAACCCCATCCCGCCCTTCCCCCCGATACGAAGCTATGGGCCGCGCTCGTCGAAGCCAGTGGCGGAATCTGGGCTGGGTGCGTTTACGATGTCGATGCGATTACAGCGCGCCTCGAGTCCCCCGGCGCCGATCGCGAAGTTGTCGCTCACTCAGTTCCAGCGCCTCACCTGCAAGGCACAAAGGAGCAACATTGATCCTCTATCGGCTGACGGATGGCTGGGTCGTTGAGCATGAAGGCAAAGTGCTTCGCGTCGAAGAAACGCTGGATCAGCTTCTCATCCAAGCCAGCCTGCACTCGTTTCTTGACCAGCGCATCCACAATGCATCCGCAACGGTCAATCTCGATCACTCGAAGCTGCGCGCCCCCATCGAGAGCCAGGAAGTCTGGGCAGCAGGCGTCACCTACTTCCGCAGCCGCGTTGCCCGCATGGAGGAATCCGAGCAGGCCAGCAGCTTCTACGACCGCGTCTACAGCGCCGAGCGCCCCGAGCTCTTCCTCAAATGCATGCCGTGGAAAGCTGTTGGCCCCAACGCTCCCGTAGCCATTCGCAGCGATGCCTCCTGGTCCGTCCCGGAGCCGGAACTCGTCCTCGTGATCGATCCCAAAGGAAAAATCGTCGGCTACACCATCGGCAACGACATGAGCTCCCGCGATATCGAGGGCGAAAACCCCCTCTACCTGCCGCAAGCCAAAATCTACGACCGCAGCTGCGCCATCGGGCCCGGCATTCTCGTCCGGGACGAGCCACTGCTCCCAGGCACCCGCATCACCCTCAACATCGTGCGCAACGAGCAAACCGTCTTCTCCGGAGATACCACTCTCGACCAAATGAAGCGCCAGCCCGAAGAGCTGGTCGAATACCTCTACCGCGATCAAACCTTCTCCGCCGGCTGCTTCCTCTTCACGGGAACCGGCATTGTTCCCCCCGATTCCTTTACGCTGAAGAAAGGGGACACGATCCGCATCACGATCGATGGAATTGGTACCCTCGTGAATCCAGTCGGCTGAACCAGGATGGTCCGAGAAGGAGATACAGATGAACGCGTTGCGCGTACTGATCGATGGCCAGTGGCGGGAGGCTGACGCAGCTTCGGTGTTTTGTGCCGAGGACCCCTCAACCGGCAGCCAGATCAACAGTGTCTTTCCGGTCAGCCGGTGGAGCGATTGCGATGCGGCCCTGACCGCCGCTACCAAAGCCGCGCACGAGTTAGAACACATCTCGTCCGAGAAAATCGCGGACTTCCTCGACGGCTACGCCGCTTCCATCGACCTCAACTGGAAAGCCCCCGTCTACCTCGCCCATGAGGAGACAGGCCTGCCCTATAAGCCGCGTCTGATCGAAGTGGAATTGCCGCGCACCACCGATCAGCTGCGCCAGGCCGCCGCAGCTGCTCGCGAGCGGTCGTGGCGCAGGATCACCATCGACCGCCAGCGCAACCTGCGTTCCTGCCTCGCTCCCATTGGCCCCGTCGTCATCTTCGGCCCCAACAATTTTCCGTTCGCCTACAATGCCGTCTGCGGCGGAGATTTCGCCGCCGCCATCGCCGCCGGCAATCCCGTGCTCGCCAAGGCACATCCTCTGCATCCAGGCACCTCCCTCATGCTGGCCACCATGGCGCTGCCCGTGATCAAAAAGCTGAATTTGCCGCCCGCGATGGTGCAGATGATCTATCACCTCGAACCGGAAACAGGACTAAGACTGGTCAGCGATCCACGTGTCGGTGCAGTCGCCTTCACTGGGAGCAAAGCCGCCGGCCTTGCACTGAAGGAAGCGGCGGACAAGGCCGGCCGCCCCATCTATCTCGAAATGTCGAGCCTGAATCCCGTCGTATTTCTCCCCGAGGGCATGAAAGAGAACACACAGAAGTGGGCCACTGAGCTCGCCGACAGCTGCACGGCTGGATCGGGCCAGTTCTGCACCCGCCCCAACCTCGTTTTCATGATCGCCAATGCCGCCTCCGAGACTTTCCTCAGCGAGTTGGCGACTGCATTCAAAGCACGCGAGCCGCACACCATGCTCGCCCGTTCGGTACGCGATCATCTCAACCACTCCATTAGCGCGCTGAAGAAGGCCGGCGCAGAAATCGTAACGGGTGGGGGAAATATCGACGGCCCCGGCTATCGCCACGAAAATACCCTCCTCCGCGTAACCGGCAAAACCTTTCTCTCCGCCCCCGCCGAGTTTCAGCGCGAAGCCTTCGGCAACGAAGTCCTCGCCGTCACCGTCGCGAGCGGCGAGGAACTGCTCGCCGTTCTCGATCACCTCGAAGGAAATCTCACCGCCAGCATCTATTCGTCCACCACCGGCGGCGACGAAAATCTATACAACCGTGTGGCTCCGCTGCTCCGCCGAAAATCCGGTCGCTTCCTCAATGACAAAATGCCCACCGGTGTAGCCGTTAGCCCCGCCATGAACCACGGCGGCCCCTATCCCTCCACCGGCCATCCAGGCTGGACGGCGGTCGGCATTCCCGCGGCCATCACCCGCTTCACCGCCCTGCAGTGTTACGACAATGTTCGTGAAGAGCGGCTTCCGCCCTTCCTCCGAGAAGCATTAGACACGCCGGAGACGTAATATGTAACCGTATTTGTTACGGAATCAGCCGTCCCTCGCCTTCCTCAAGCACCCAGAATTGCCCCGCATCCTGGCGCCCCTGCAACGCCGCCCCCAGCCGCTCCACAGGCGCGGTTTCGCCGTCGTCGGCAAGCGCAAACGTCCCGAAGTGGATGCCGATCGCAACCGATGCCCCCAGGATCGTTCGCGCCTCAACCGCCTGCTCCGGCGTCATGTGAATCGGCCCCATAAACCACTCCGGATCGTAGGCGCCGATCGGCAGCAGCGCCAGGCGCATCGTGGAGAACCGCTCCCGCAGCGCCGCGAAAACATCGCCGAAGCCCGTATCGCCCGCGAAATAAATGTTGCCGTGCCGCGTCTCCAGCACCCACCCGCACCACAACGTCTTATTGCGGTCGAATGGCGTGCGAGCCGAAAAGTGCTGCGCCTCCGTGCAGTGCACACGCATTGCCTTAAAGGCCTGCGACTGCCCCCAGTCCATCTCCACTACATCCCGGAACCCCAGCCCTCGAAGTGTCTTCCGCAGCCCCAATGGGCAGAAAACCGCCGGGCCGTGCGCGCTGGCCAGCCGCCTCAACGTCGGAATATCGAAATGGTCATAGTGATTGTGACTAATCAGCAGGCAGTCGATCCGCGGAAGGTCCTCAAATCGAATTCCCGGATCGCGATGCCGAGCCGGCCCTGCAAAACCAACCGGGCTAACCCGAAACGACCATACCGGATCGGTCAGAAAATTAAGGCCCTCAGTCTGCAGCAGCACCGTCGCATGATTGACGAAGGTCACGCGAAGCTCCGCTCCTTCGACCCGCGCGGGTGGCTTCGGCCCCGGCGTCGAAGGAATCCACTTGCGCCACGCTCCGGGCTTGCGGTTCGTCACCCACTTTCGAAACTCCGCAAAACCATGCTCCGCCACTCCAGGATTGAAATATCGCCCGTCGCGATAATGCTCCACCACAGGCACGCTTTCGATAGCTCCCGTTTCCACCGCCCCCGATTCAGGCATGCTTAAAAGATGCTGGCCCGCGCTGAAAGGCGCAGTCGGATCTCAAAAGCCCGTGGCCCACGTCGCCTCGATCGAATCCCGCAAAAGAAATCTTCGGCCGCCTCGACCCGGCTCTCAGAATCAGGATCGATACGCTATAGTGTTTCAATCGCACAATCTGCTTCATCCCCCGCAGCCTGCTCACCGCCCCTTTTGAGGTTCCACCCTATGCGCCTGCCTGTCGCTGCTGTTTGCCTCTTTGCTCTTGCTGCTCACGCCGTCGACGCCGGTCATCCACTGCGTGGCTATACCGCCGAGGACTCGGCAACTGAAGTCAGCTGGGAGCAGAAATTCCGAGACCTGCCCGACCGCGACCACATTCGCGAAAACATGCGCCGCCTCTCCGCCCGTCCGCACCACGTGGGCTCGCCCTACGACAAAGACAACGCGGAATGGCTCCTGGCTCAGTTACAGTCCTATGGACTGGATGCGAAGATTGAAACCTTCTCGGCTCTCTTCCCAACCCCAAAATCGCGAAAGCTGGAGCTGCTGGGCCCCACCCCATTCACTGCGACACTGCAGGAGCCTGCCCTCAACATCGATCCCACATCCAACCAGACCAGCGAGCAACTTCCCACTTACAACGCTTACTCCCGCGATGGCGATGTAACTGCCCCTCTCGTCTACGTGAATTATGGCCGCCCCGAAGACTACGAAGTTCTCGATCGCATGGGTATCTCCGTCAAAGGAGCCATCGTTATTGCCCGTTACGGCGCCAGTTGGCGCGGCATCAAGCCCAAGGTCGCCGCCGAGCACGGTGCAGTCGGCTGCCTCATCTACTCCGATCCCCGTGAAGACGGCTACTTCCAGGGTGATAGTTACCCCGAAGGCCCCATGCGCCCGCCGGAAGGCGCGCAGCGCGGCAGCGTGATGGACATGCCCATCTACCCGGGCGACCCGCAAACTCCAGGAGTGGGCGCGGTCGAGGGCGTGAAGCTCATCCCTCTCGATCAGGTGCAGACCATCACAAAGATTCCGGTCCTGCCCATCTCCTATGCTGACGCCACGCCTTTCCTCAAGGCTCTCGGCGGCGATACCGTTCCTGAAGAATGGCGCGGCGGCTTACCTTTCACTTATCATGTAGGACCAAGCACAGCCAAGGCCCACTTAGCCCTCAGTTTTAACTGGGACCGCAAACCTCTCAATGACGTCGTCGCTCGCATCCCCGGCGCGAAATATCCTGACCAGTGGGTCATTCGCGGGAACCACCATGACGCCTGGGTGAACGGTGCGGAAGATCCCCTCTCCGGCGCCAGTCCTGAGTTAGAAGAAGCCCGAGCGCTCGGCGCCCTGCTCAAACAGGGTTGGAAGCCCTCGCGCACCATCGTCTACTGCTTCTGGGATGGTGAAGAGCCTGCCCTGCTGGGGTCGACGGAGTGGGTGGAGACCCATGCCGACGAGCTTAAGCAGCACGCCGTCGCTTACTTCAATTCCGATGGTAACGGCCGCGGTTACTTATTCGTCGAAGGTTCCCACTCCCTCGAGAATTTCGTCAACGACGTCGCGAAAGATATCCAGGATCCCGAAACGAAGATGACCGTGTGGAAGCGCGACCACCTCTTCCAGATCTCGCGCGCCAACGCCCAAACCCGCACCGAGATTCGCACCCGCTCCGATTCTCGAATTCCAGCTCTCGGTTCGGGTTCCGACTATACGGCTTTCATCGACCATCTCGGCGTGGCCAGCGTCAATCTGGGCTATGGCGGCGAAGACGAAGGCGGCCAGTATCACTCTATCTACGACGACTTCTACTACTACACCCACTTCCTCGATACCGACTTCAGCTATGGACGCGCCCTCGCGCAGACCGCCGGCACCATGGTCATGCGCATGGCTGACGCCGATATTCTGCCCTACCAGTTCACCGACCTTGCCGACACTGTTCACCTCTACATTACTCAGCTCAAAACCCTCGCCACCGACAAACGCGACGAGACAAAAGAACGCAATCTCGAGATATCCGACGGTGTCTATAAGGCCCTCTACGATCCGAAGAAGCACATGGTGCCTCCGCCCGTCGAACCTGTACCTCCCTATCTCAATTTCGCCCCTCTCGACCAGGCTTCCGACGACCTGACCGATGCCGCTAAGTCCTTTGACCAGGCCTTCGCCGCTGCCGGCGGCACGGCTCCGCCGGAGCTCAATCCCGACCTGATCACCAGCGAACGTCTGCTCACCGACGAGCGAGGATTGCCCAATCGGCCATGGTTCCAGCATCTTCTCTACGCTCCAGGCTTCTATACAGGCTATGGCGTCAAAACCATGCCGGGAGTCCGCGAAGCTATCGAGCAGAAGAAGTGGTCTGAAGCCGACGAGCAGATTACCCGCGTTGCCGCCGCACTCGAACGCGAAGCCAGCCTCCTGAAACAGGCAACAAAGTTATTGCCAGCGAAAACAACCGAGTAGCTAAAACGCAAACCTTTTTGTGGAAATAGGAGGAGTTACTCATGGCCCTGATCCTTCAGCCTGGTCGAATGGCCGTCCTGCTTGCCTTTGCACCGTTTGCAATGGCCTGGGCGCAGGAGGCCTCGGTCGCCGCTCCGCCCGCCCCCCTCACCGTCGTTCACTGCCCAAAACTCTTCGACAGCGCTGCCGGCAAAATGTTAGGTCCTTCCTCGGTCTTCATCGTTGCCGATAAGTTCGACAAGGTCGAGTCAGGCACACAAAGTCCCGCCGGCGCCACGGTTATCGACTTAGCCGGTGCAACGTGTCTCCCTGGCCTGATCGACGACCACGTCCATCTCGACGACCAGTTCGGTAAGAACACTTACGCGGAGGCCGCCCACACCAACTTTGCCGATGAGGTGCTGAAGTCAACCCTTTATGCGCGTCGCACACTCATGGCCGGCTTTACCACCGTGCGCAATGTCGGCGACACGGACTACGACACCGTTGCCCTCCGTAAAGCTGTAGCCGCCGGCGCCGTCATCGGCCCGCGCATCTTTACCGCCGGCCCTGCCATCAGCACCACCGGCGGCCACGCCGACCATACCAATGGCCTCAGCATGGATCTACAGGGCGATCCCGGCCCGCTCCAATCCATCTTTAACGGCCCCGATGAAGCCCGGAAGGTCGTCCGCCTCCACTACAAAGAAGGCGCGGACCTTATCAAAGCCATGCCCTCCGGCGGCGTCATGGACCTCGGAACCAATGGCTCCGGCCCGCAGATGACCGAAGATGAAATTCGCGCCATCGTCGAGACCGCCCACGACTACGGCATGAAAGTCGCCGTGCACGCCCATGGTGCCGAGGCCATCCGCCGCTCGGTCGTTGCCGGCGTCGATTCCGTCGAGCACGGTACCTTCATGGACGACGCCGATATCCAGCTGATGAAAGAGCACGGCACCTTCTATTGCCCCACCGTCTACACCGGCCAGTTTGTCGCCGAGCAGGCGAAGAAAGGCGCCTATCCTCCTACCGTTGCTAAGAAAGCTCTCGAAGTAGGTCCGCAAATCATGAAGACCGTCACCCGCGCCTACAAGGGTGGTGTGAAATTCGCCTATGGCACCGACGCCGGCGTCTACCCCCACGGCCAGAACTGGGAAGACTTCATCTATCTCGTCAAGGCCGGCCTGCCCCCTGCTTATACCCTGCAGATGGCCACCATCAATGCCGCCCAGTTACTCGGGCATGATGACGAACTGGGCACAGTAGCCACGGGTAAGTACGCCGACCTTGTCGCCGTACCCGGCGATCCGCTCGACGACATCACCGTTATGAGCAAAGTCAACTTTGTAATGAAAGCGGGCGTGATCTACAAGCGAGACGGCCAGGAGCTGGTGATTGAGTCATCACAACCCTGACGATCTCTACCGCGAGGGACCACGTAATTTCAGAGATTCTACTCGCAGGCGTCCGAATGCGGTGCTGGGCCAAGGCGGACTCAGCCGTCACTCAGCCCCTGTCACTTGCAGCAGTGCTGCGCTTCCGGCGTACAGCTTTACCGTGTCGTGCCGCGATTCCAGAACGAAGGCGCCGTTTCCGTGGTTGCCGTTTTCCGGCATCGAGACCTCGTCCAGACCGTAAACGCCGCAGGCGTTTGCGGAGAAGATCCCGACCGACTGTTCTGTGCTGGTTCCCTCGCAATGCAGCATGGAGTCTCCCGCGAAATAATCCCCCGCCAGCAGCCGGGCAAACACACCTTGTGCGCGTCTATATCCCGCGATGTCGCCATCGGGAGCCAGAACCGCGCTTTCAAGAGGGGAAAACTCGCTGCCTCCGATCAGGATGCGCCTCCCCGTCATATCGGTCTCGTCCCGATAGTGCGGAATGCTGGCCTCATGGGCAGCCACCGGACCCGAGATCGCCCGGACCTCAAGGATCACCGGAATCCTCGAACCGCCCTCCGCGATCTCGTCGAAGCGAACCGCAAGGGCCGACGGTGTCTGAACCGCATATGGAGCGGGGTCGAAATGGAACCGCGCTGATTCGACCACATGCCCGATCAGAGTCGTCCCGGTGGGAAGAACCTGGCCTTGCGGCAGATAGACAGCCTCCGTGGTTCTTGCGACGACCGTTGCACCGGGCCGGGTCGTGCCCGCCTCCAGAGTCTGTGTGAAGATCACAGGAATCGCAGTGGATGGAGGGATGGTTTCTGCCTGGCTGGGATAGGTTATAGCGAAACAACCCAGTGCGAGAAGCCCGGCCAGAGCAACCGAGCGAGTTAACCTGACAGAAGAAATCATGGAAGCACTCCCTTTCCGTTGAATAACGCAAATGATGAAACCGCACCTGATAAAGTGCGCGATCTGGCTTTTCAGGAAGTCATCGTCGATTAAAGTTCCTTTTAAGCTTTGACGATAGTAAGACCAAAACGGTCTCTTCCGCCAGACCTGGAGTGAGGGATCGCCCCATGACTGTCCTGGAATTGGACATGGCTTGCACGGGCAGCGCGGAGAGCGCCGCATGAAGGCCTGAGTCCCGGTCCCATCCAGTCATTTTCATTTTCGCGAGCGCGCAACAAAAGAGGCGGGACCCTCGCAGGGTCCCGCCTCATTGCTGACCGACGAAATTCAGTTAGGGCAGATAGTACCTGAATGAGGATTCAATGACATTCTCAATCGCTCGCGGAGACCCACCTGCACCCACCCAGGTGTTCTTGACGATATAAACGTAATTTGCCCCGTATTGCACCGTGCCACCCGCCCCCTTGTGAAAGCGGTACCAGAACCCTGTCGTCCCGCCTTCCAGGTTTCTTGTGCTCGGAGAGCAGGATGGCGCAGTCGATGAGGTCGCTGTTGCCTCAATAAAGCACCCCGCGTTGTTGATCGTCTTCAGTCCGTATCCGAAGTTGCGGGGCAGGAACTCATCGGAGACATATCCGTACCAGTCCAGCCTCGGCGAAGGATGAGTCTCGAAACCTGTGAGCGCGTGCAGACTCTTTTCCGGAGCAAGGGCGCCAGTGGGCGTCACCACAACATCGGTCGATGTCGCCCCATAGCGCCCGACCTCGCCCCACGTGCCTTCCGCAATATAGGTGACCTTTTTGGTGAACACGGGAACCAGCGCCGCCGCGCCGAACCCGCCGCCCGGCATGGTGTTGTTGTGGCCCTTCGTGGTCGCCGTCGAGTCAATCCGGTCGCGGAAGGTGCGGCCGATCGCCTTGATCTCGTAATGTCCGAAGCCGGGATCGAAGGCAACTTTGGCAATCAGGTCCGGCGCCACGTTGGTCGAATAAGTCGTGTTACTCAGGGCGCCCGTCCCGGTAGTCGATAAACCGGACAGCAGGTTCGTGACACTGGCGGGCACGTTCGCTGGAGTTACTCCTACGGTGGCCGCATTCTCAGCCGCAAATGCAGCCGTCACCTTGCTCAGGTCGAAAGCCTTCGTAACCCGGAACGCCGTCTGGCGAGCATAATCGTTCCCGATCATCTGGCTGCCGTCGACCAGAGGGGTGGCAAATTCCGCAAGGTTCTCTATCCCGGTGCGGCCGGTTGTGAAAAGCGACCACATCTGGCCGCCCGCGAATGTCCACCCGGTCGGAAACTGCACCCGGCCCCATAACTGACGGATACGGTTGCTGTATCCATTGCTCTGCACTTCGCTGGCGCCCGAGCCGCTGCCCAGAAAGTCTGTTTCGAAATAGCCGGTGATGGCCGCATTTCCCGCTGTGCTGTCGGTGCGCAGCGAAAGCCGCGTCTGCCGGGCCGTCGCGCGAAACTCGCTCAGATGCGCCATGACCTGCGAATCGTACGGGATGCTGTTGAACGTTGTGTTGATGTCCGCATTCTCCGCATGGCTCCGGTAAAGCGCCTCCGCGGCGAAAAAGCCCCCGGGGATGATTCGGATACCTTTGTACTCCACCGCGAGCGGGTGCTCGCGCGCCGGCGGCTCGGCCTGTCCCGCGGCTGCCTGTCCCGCACCCGTGACCCCCAGAGCCCATGCTCCCAGAAACAGATAGTAATAACCCTTCATAAGTACTCCTCTCGTCCGCCGTATCTGTGTCAACCCACGGCCGCGGCCTACAACACCCTTTCTCCGGTGCTCAGGATTCGGGAGCTATCCCTGGATGGAGGCGACACTTGTGGCTTTATCGGCGGCGCGCCGGTGGGGATGAGACGGAGAGTCTCTATTCAGTTGTTAACGGTGGAATGAAAGGCGAGTTAGCAGTCCCGGGATGGGAATGTGGATAAGCCGCAGGGTTATTGTTACTGTCCGCTGCAATTACTTATGAGAAGTTATCGTCCGCCCGGTCCGGACAAGCCGGAGACAGTTGGCCCGCCATCTGAACCGCGTTGTGATTTCCGGCTGAAGGCGCCGGACATTCCGCCGATAAGATCAGTGTCGATTTCCACCTCGAAAGCGGCGGCGGGCAGGCAATGAGCCGAACGCTCGAGGCTTGAATGTTTCCATATCGGTTGAACAACGATGCAGATGACAATGCGGCCGGTTCATAGAACCGAGACCGGTGTTGAGGCACCCGCGCGAGGTCAATGTTCTCCCATCGACCGACTGCCGGCGCAACGAAATGGGATCGGCCGTAATTCCACTTCCGGCGAGGAAAACACAGATGCAGGGTCACGACCCATCTCCATTGATTTTCGTCGTCGATGCACGTACTTCCTCCATGAACTTCAGGTGAATCGCATCCCCCATGAACACGGCAAACTTGTCCGAGCTCTCGAACTCGAGGGCGATGAAAAAGGGCCACTCGTTCTTCGGATCGACCTTCTTGCCGCATTTCACGGAAAGAACCTCCGGAATCTTCAGCAGGATCATCCGCGTATTCATCATCATTTCCTCGAGCTTGGCCGGAGTAACCTCCGGGCGGAGCTTGAACAGTTCGATGTGATGAATCATTCGAATCAGGTTGTAGGAAACGCGGGGTCCGCAAGCAAGGATTATCGAACGCCTGCAACTCTCTGCGATCTTGCGAGCCTTCAGATGATGCAAGTGGTGGACGCACCGCGCCCCTATCGCTTCCAGTCCAGCGCGCCTTTCATGATCGCGTAAACGTATCCGACCGTGAGGACGAACGACGAAGGAGAGCATGCTCCAGAAGATCTCCGTGCGATGCAGAAAGGGCCGATGGTCCATACGAGCGGCCCATTGCCGGCGACGAATTCCCGGTAAACGACGGCCCACGGGTACATGAACACCATCTCGATATCGAAGAGGATGAACAACATCGCCACGAGGTAAAACTTCACGCTGAAGCGCGACTGGGCGCCGCCCTCGCGGCAGCATGCCGCACTCATACGCGAGTATCCTTGGTCGGGTTGCGCCGGCCGGCCTTGCCGAGGATCACGCTGAAAATCAGCGCGGACGCGACAAAGCCGATGGCGACGATCACCTGAATGAGGATCGGCAGATAGTCTTTGAGCATGAGAAGCTCCCTTCCCCTGGACTCGCGAGACGCGGCTTAGCTCACCGCGGCAGGCAGGCCGGAGCAGCGACGGCAGCCGCAGCAGCCGCCGTCACAGTGGCCAGACCGGCGGGAAGTCCCTTGTACTTCTTGCCGTTCTTCTTCACCACGCCACGCGCGACCAGGTTTTGCAGCTTCTCGTAAGCGCGGAGCCGCAGCATCTCCTCGCCGCCGCTTGCAGCGTTGCGGGCGCGGAGATTCTCGTGGACCACTTCAAAAAGTTGTTTGAATTCGAAAGAGCTTTTCGACGAGAGGACGCTCACCAACTCCTCTGTGACAAGGTCAGGAACGCGACGTGAAAAAGCATTTTTCTTCTGAATAGCCATAGAACGATCAACTTAACACAATTTCGTCAACCGTGCGAGGATTTTTCTTGGATCCCCTGCTTCACTCCATCCGAGGGACTTGCCGAAGGTGTCCCAACGGCGGCCGGAACGGCACCAGAAGTTCAGGTGGAAGCTGCTTGATTCAAAGGACATGTGAATCAATTGATCACTGGGGGCCGGGCGGCATGCCGCATCCGGGGCATTCCCGGGAAGGGGACAGATTGTCCCTTTATTTGCATCTCGATCAGCGGCACGAGGGCCGCTCCGGCCCCCATTCCGACCCCCATCATGGCCTGAAACCACGTCACCGGACCCGCGGATTCCACCAGCACGCCGCCATCGACCACGGAGCCAGATGCCACGATTGGGCTTAGATGCCGGCCAATAGTCTCGTCGGCGGGGAGTTTCGAGACATCGATGTAATCGGCAAGGTGCGGGACGAATCCCATCGACGCAACGCCGCGAAACAGGCCGTAGAGCCGTTCGAAAATCGCCCGTGTATCGATATAGGTCATCGACCGCGTGGGGGTGCGCACGAGGCCGGATGCGGTCTTAAAGGCGTCCGCATTGGCCAGCGTGCCGCCGGTGGCATCCCACTTCTTCGCTGCCTCCTTCACAGCGTCGGCACTCAACGACCCGATCACACACTTGCCTGTGAGCCCGAGCGTGACCTGCAGCGGGAAGAATCCGATGCCCGATCGAGGCAGCGAGTAGAGCGTGATGCCGCCCGCATCCTGTTTGGTGAAGCTGACGCCGGCGGCAAGCGGAATGGCCGCGAGCGTGTCGAGAAACTTGCGCGCCTGCGCGACATCGCGCACATCCAGCATGAGCAGCGGCGTCGGGATCATCGTCCCCTGCGGCCAATCCATCACGAAACCTGATTCCGGGCCGAATGCCTTTTGAAACGCATCGATCCCCAGCCCCTGGTCGGTGAAAATCTTCAGGTCGGAGTCGATCAACCCGATGACCCCGCTCGGGTCCGATTTCGGGTCTGGCATCCGCGCTTCTTTCAGCGACGCAACTCGCTGGTCGATGGCGATGATCGTCCCGGTCGAAGAGAGCCGCAGGACGTCGCGCGTCAGCGGGGTGCTTTCGCCGGGCTGAGCCGTCATCTCGAAGAATGCGTCGCGCATCAACTCGCCATCCATCTTCGACACGAAGGTGATCGCATCGATCTTCTTCAATGCATCGAACGCATTCGGGTCCGAGGTGGGGCTCAGCATCATTATATAGGCGCTTAGCCGGTCCGCGAGCTGGCCGACGCGCACGAAGACGAGGCCGTCCGGCGACGAGGGCATGTGCGAGACGCTGGTCTTGAACGCCGGATTCCCCGCGAGTGTTTCCGGGCCCGGTTTGCCGTCGTAGCGGTCCAGCGTCTCCTTAAGTAGCGCCTCGTCGTCGGCAGCGAAGAGCCATTGACCGCGATACGCGAGCGCGGCGGAAACGCCGGGGCCGGAGAAAGTCTCGATCTCGCCGTTGCCGTAATTCTCGATGTCGGATTTAGCCTGGGGCCATTTCTTTTGTGCGGCCATGCGAAGCTCTGCGACCAGGGAGTCGAGGTCGGCCTTATTGCCGGCGTAGGAGATGCCGGCCACCACTTTCGGAGCGGAAGTGCCGCTCAGCTCGGTCACGGCCAGGAAGCATCGCGTGGGATCGATCCCGCGCAATTGCGCTGTGAGCTTGTCCAAGTCATCGTGCTTTGGCAATTTGCCGGCCGGTTTCTCGATCAGCGCCTTCACCTCGGGTTCGGCGATGATTTGGGCCAGCGCCGTATCGGGCCAGCGTTCCGAACTGCGGTGCAGGTCGGGCAGGTCCGCGAAAATCACCGTGCCCGCCGGCACCCACGCCGCCGCCTGCCGCACCTGAGCCGCGCCATGCCGCCGGAAGTAAAGGGCCGCGCCCGCAAGGATCAAGACCACCGCCAGCGGAAGGATGTACTTTTTCATGGAATCGGGAACCCCGCTTTATCTTCGGCGCCACCCTGCGTCCAAGCAAAAAGGAGGGGGATGGATATCGAAGATTGATGCATGCTTGCTCGCCGACCACTTCCCGGACCACCCCCCTTGCCTCAAATCCGCGAACTCCTCCATTCCAACCCCGCGCGATGCCTCGCCCTTATCGCATCATGATTACTTCAAAACGAAAGACCATGCCCATGGGACCCATGAGCCCTACCCCTCCAGATACTTCCGCAGTCGCTCCCGCAGCTCCGCCCGGGCGCGGAAGAGCACGCTCTTCACCGCCGGCACGGAGAGCCCCAGCACCTCGCCGATTTCCTCGTACGGCATCTCCTCGTAACGCCGGAGCACGATCGCCATCCGCTGCGTCTCCGGCAGCGCGTCGATGGCCAGCTGGATGGCGTCGTTCAACTCCGCATCCAGCAGCGACGCATCCGGCGACATGCCGCCGCAGTCCGCGGGCTGGAAGAAGTGCTCCTCTTCCTCGTGCTCGCAGCGGCGTCACCGGATGGCGTTTGCGGCGGCGCAATTCATTGAAAACCAGATTGCGCGTGATCTTGAAAAGCCAGGTGGTGAATTTCGCCGTCGGCTGGTAGCGGCCGGCGGATTTCCAGACCCGGATGAAGACCTGCTGCGCGATGTCCTCGGAATCGACGTCGTCCCCCAGCATCTTCGCCACCGTGCCCACCACGCGCGCCTGATGCACCTCGATCAGCGACTGGAACGCGTCCATGTCTCCCCGCGGCGACGCGCCGCATCCAGTAAACATCCTGGTCCGCGGCGCTCAGGGGCAGCGGCTGCGCGGGTGAGACGGCGCTTACATCGGCAGTCATCGCGTTTGGGAAAAAGGGGAGGGGGATACGGCTGTTCAGGCGCGGGGAGAACATGATCTTCCACGAAACCCCGGCCAAGGCAATCGGTTGCGCTGAAACTAAAAGCGAAAATTTGGGGGGCTCAAGTCCTTATTTGTGAACTTGTTCCGCAATAATGCTGGCACAGAAAATGAAAAACCCCGTTTCGCGGAGGGCGAAACGGCGTTTCTGCTCGGGCAAAACAGAGGAATTACAGCTTCGCCTTCAATTCCTTGCCGACTGCGAATTTCACGGTCTTCGACTTCTTGATCTTGATCTTTGGCGCCCGTTTTCGGGTTCACCCCCATCCGGGCGGCGCGCTCGCTGACCTTGAAAGTCCCGAAACCGACGAGTTGCACGGTTTTATCCTTGCGAATGCCCGATTTGATGCCGTCCACGACTGCCGTCACTGCCCGCTCGGCCTCGGCCCGGCTCGCCGCGCCCAGTGTTTTGGCTACGGCTTCGACTAGTTCTGCTTTGTTCATGGGTGGAATGCTGACTTTGGTTTAATGTTGCTACGCACAAGCGAAGCTGGGGAAACGCTCCGCGGGAAGAATTGGTCTTCTGTCTCAGTTGCACCGCGTTGTCAAGCCACTATTATGTAACATCTGTCTTTCGGGATGGCCACCCTCCCATACCGTTCGCGGAGCAAGCCGAGTGGCCAATGATCGCAAGGTTTGAAACCGGCGAGGTGTTACTGACTACGAGCATCCGCGAGGTCTTCAAGCGCGTCTCTTACCACGAAGTTGCGCGGGATGCCGCGCTCGGCAAGTTCGCATGCAAAAGCAAACTGGTCGAGGTCCGCCATACGCGCCGCCTGACCGAAGCTCAGCCAGCCTTTGGCAAAATAGCGGCAGGCCAGTCAATCTGCATATGCCGCTCGCGTTCACCCGGCCCCAAAGGCAGGGCACGAGGCGTCTGTTCGTCAACTTCAAGCGTGATTGACATGCGTGTACGATAGTCGCGGAATCCGCCGTGGCAAGGATGGTCGTCGGCACAACCGAACGTCTGGAGGGCTCGCCGCGAACACCTTGCCTAATGCGGAACGAATCTCTGACGCTACCTGCCGAGGCTTGGCCGTTCGGTTCGGTTAACCCCGGGTTTATACCCCGGGGCTGGCTCGCCCGCCCTCCGACCACCGCGAGTCCCTTCCGCCTCCTCGGCCCGCAGGGCCAATCGGATGGTCGGGTATCCGCTCGTTTCCATAGTGATCCCCTAAATCTGTGGTTTGCACGGGCCCGGGGATGTATGATCCGCGGGCGTGTCTTCTGCCTCAATGCTCGAAACCCACCCGCCGCCGACGGGGAAGTCAATTGCCTTCCTGTGCGGGTGCGCCGAGCCCGGGCGGGACGGCGTGGGGGATTACACCATCGCGCTGGCGGCGGAGTGCCGCCGGCAGGGCCACCCGGCTCTGGTCATCGCGCTGAGCGACCGCTTCCAGACCGGCGCGCACGAGACGGAATCGACGCTGCGGCTCGGCGCGACGATGCCATGGATGGACCGCATCGAGCACGCGCACGCCGCCGTGGAACGCTTTTGCGCCGAGGCGGTGAGCCTGCAATGGGTCCCCTTCTTTCCACGCGCGCGGAATCCCGTGGGGAATCGAGAAAGGGCTGAAGCGCATCATCGGCCATCGCCCCATCCACATCATGTGCCACGAAATTTGGATCGGCGCGGAGACCGGAGCGCGGCTGGCTCACCGCGTGACGGGCAGCGCCCAGCGCGCCGTGATGCGCCGCCTTTTTGCCACGCTGGCCCCGCGCCGCATCCACACCAGCACCGCGGCGTACGCGGCGCTGCTCACGGCGGACGGATTTCGGGCGGATATTCTGCCGCTGTTCGGCAACATCCCGATCGTCCCGCCGCCGGTGCATCCGCCGCGCGATTCGCTGCGGTTCGGTTTCTTCGGCCAGCTTCACCCGGTCTGGCCGCCGGAGCCGCTGCTCTCGCTGATCGCGAGACTTCCGCACCCGCTCGAGTTGCACCATATTGGCTGGATCGGCACCGGTGAGGGCGTCTGGTCGGATATCCAGGTACGGTTCGCGAACCGCTTCACCTTCCATCGGCACGGCCCGCATGCTCCGGAGCAGATTTCGCTGCTTCTCAGCGCGCTTGATTTCGGCATTGCGACAACGCCGCTTTCGCTTCTAGGCAAGAGCGGGGCTGGGGTGGCGATGATCGAACATGGGGTGCCGCTCATCGTGAATCGTAACGACGTGCATTTTGCCGTAGCCAAGGCCGAGCCGGTGCCCGAGGGCGTGATCCTCGTCGCAAACCGGCTCCCGGATGCGCTGGAAAAGATGCCTCGGCGCGAGCCCCATTCCCGCCTGCCGGAGATCGCGGCGCAGTTCCTTCACAGCCTGAGCCACTCCCCGTGAGGATTTTGTTTTCGTCCCATTTCTTTGCGCCCGGAATCGGCGGCATAGAACAGGTCGGCGGCATCCTCGCCCATGAATTCGCAAGCCTGGGACATGAGGTTATTGTCATCACGCAAACGTCGGAGCCGGCGCCGGATCCGTTTCCATTTGAAGTCCGCCGCCGTCCGGGTGTCGGCGAACTGATCAGACTCACACGCCGGGCCGAGCTTGTTTTTCACAATAACATCAGTCTCCAGACGGCATGGCCACTGGTGGAAATCCGGCGGCCGTGGGTGATCGCGCATCATACATGGATCGCGCGGCCCGATGGGCGCCGCGTGTTGCGGGATTTGCTGAAGCTGCGCGCGTTGCGTTTCGCCCACAACATCGCGGTCAGCAGGGCAATCGCCTCCAGCCTGCCTGCGCCCGCGCGGGTTATTCCGAATCCCTACCGCGAAGATCTTTTCCGCAACACCGGCGATGTGCGGGAGCGCGAGGTGATGTTTCTAGGCCGGCTCGTTTCGGACAAGGGGGCCGATCTGCTAATTGAGGCGCTGGGGCTGCTCAAACAACGCGGCACGCCGGTGCGCGCAACGATCGGTGGGAGATGGCCCGGAGCGGCCCCGGCTGGAAGAGCAGGCGCGTACACTTGGAATCGAGGCGACGTTCGCCGGCGTGGTGCGCACGCCTGATCTTGTCCCGCTGTTGAACCGGCATCAATTGCTCGCGATTCCGTCGCGCTGGGAGGAGCCGTTCGGCGTGGTCGCACTCGAGGCGATGGCCTGCGGCTGCATGCCGGTCGCGGCCGACGCGGGCGGGCTGCCGGAGGCGGTGGGCGACGCCGGGATGCTCTTCGCGAATGGGAATGCGGCGGCGCTCGCCGATTCGATTGGAACGCTTCTCAACGATCCCGCGCTGATCGAGGCCCTGCGCGGACGCGCCGCGGCGCACCTGGCGCGGCACCGGCCCGGCGTGGTTGCGGAGCAATACCTCGCGGTCTTCGAGGAGGCGCTGCAATGATCGTTGTCAGTCATCCAACGGGCAATGCATTCGTCAGGGCACTGCTGGAGCAACTCGAACGCGAGGGGCGACTCCTGCATTTCTTTACGACGGTGGCCAGCATGAAACTCCCCGGCGGATTTGAAATTTTCAAGCGCAGAAAATACGCGGTACCACCCCACCGGATTATCGCCAGCCGCACTCATGAACTGCTCCGACTCTGGCTTTCTCGCGCCAATACGCCTCTTACCCGGCACGAGACTGGGTGGGCCTCCATCGATGCAGTTTACCGTACGCTGGATCAGCGAGTCTCGGATTGGCTGCGGATCAATAAGACTGACTGGGTCTATGCCTACGAGGATGGCGCCCTCAAAACCTTTCGCGTCGCAAAGCAGTCCGGCATTCGCACCGCGTACGAGTTGCCAATCGCCTATTGGGAGACGACGCGCCTGCTGCTTGATGAGGAAGCCGCGCGGCTGCCCGCGTGGGAGCCGACGCTCGGCTCGACGCGCGATTCCGCCGAAAAATACGTGCGCAAAACAGAGGAACTGGAACTTGCGGAACGCGTGATTTGTCCCAGCCGGTTCGTACATGATTCGCTGCCGGAGCCGATCCGCCCGCGCGCAATCATCGCCCCGTTCGGATCACCGCCACCCGGCGAGATGCGCAAGCCAAACCCGACCGGCCTCGCTGCGGTTCTATTCGCCGGCTCGATGTCGCAGCGCAAAGGGCTCGCCGATTGCTTTGCAGCGATGAAGCTCTTGCGCCGGGGGGATATCCAACTAGTCGTCATGGGCAGCCCCGTTGCACCGATGGAATTTTACCGCCGCGAATTTAACGGTTTCCAATATGAAGCTCCGCGCGCCCGCGAGCGCGTGCTCGAGCTGATGGCCACGTGCGATCTGCTGCTGCTGCCGTCGATAGTCGAGGGGCGCGCGCTGGTCCAGCAGGAGGCGATGAGCCGCGGCCTGCCGCTGCTGGCAACGCCGAATGCCGGCGGCGAAGATTTGATCGAGGAAGGCCGCACCGGATTTCTCCTGCCGATCCGCTCACCGGAGATTATCGCCGCGCGTATCGCGCAACTGGCCGACGACCGGGCGCTGTTCGAGGCGATGTCCGGTGCCGCGCGCGAAAAGGCGGCGCAATACACCTGGGAATCGTACGCGTCGGGAATCAGCGCGGCTCTGACGCCATGAGCACCAGGCGCATCTGGATGCGGCGTCTCGTGTACGCCTACTTTTTCCTGCTCATCTTCGAGGGGGCGCTGCGGAAGTGGATTCTGCCTTCGCTCTCCGGGCCGCTGCTGTTGATTCGCGATCCTTTTCTGCTCGCAATTTACATCCTGGCGATTTTTGACGGCGCTTGGCCCCGCTCGATGTGGGTGCGGGCCACGCTGGTTCTCGCGGCGCTCTGCATGATAGCGTCGTTTGCTGTGGGTTGTCCCATCCCGATCGCGCTCTTCGGGCTGCGCACCGATTTTTGGCAGATTCCGCTGATCTTCCTCATGCCCGTGATCTTTGACCTGGAGGAAGTCCGACAGGTTGGGCGCTGTGTGCTCATCATTCTGCCGGGCATGGCGCTGCTCGCGCTGGTACAATTCCGCGCGGGGCCGGGCTCGTGGTTGAACAAAACCACAGCCGGCACAGTGGGCGTGGGCGCGGGCCAGCTCTACGCGGCCTTGGGACGCGTGCGGCCATCGGGTAAATTCTCGTTTGTCACGGGCATGGTCTCGTTCCTTGCGCTCAGCAGCGCGTTTATTCTGGAGGCATTCATCGAGGGCGGCGCGATGCGGCGGCTCTGGCCGGTCACGGTCGCGCTGGTGCTCGCGCTGGGTGTTTCGGGGAGCCGCTCGGCGATCCTTGGCGCCGGCGTGGTGGCGGCCATCGCCGCGCTGATCTGCATTGGCAATCCGCGCCAGCTCGGGCGGATTCCGCGCCGGGCTTTTCGCGGCGGTGTTGCTTGCTTTTTTCGCGCTCCATTTCCTTTGATTTCCGCGGGCCTGGATGTGAACAGGACCCGCTTCGCCGAGCGCAGGCGGCGTGAAGGAGGGGGGATCATCGATCGCTGGCTCGGCAACTTCGCCGCGGCAGGGATATGCTGAGCGAAACGCCGGTTTTCTGGGCTCCGGCCTCGGCATGGGCACCAATGTGGGAGCGGGCCTCGCGACCGGCAGGCTTCCAGTTTCTGCTCGCGGAGGGGGAGTGGGCGCGCGTGATTCTCGAGAGCGGGCAACTGCTTGGCTCCGCCGTGATTGCGCTACGCGTCGGCATCGCGTTCTTCCTGCTTGCGCGGGCGATCCGCGCGTTGCGGCGGCGGGGCGAATTACTGCCGACATTGTTGCTGGCCGCGGGCTTCCTGGATCTCACCATCGGCCAATGGGGCCAGGCCACGGTCAGCGGGTTTGCAGTTTTCACTGCCAGCCTCTGCCTTGCCAGCGCGCAGGATCCGGTTGAGTTGGCCCCAATGGAGCCAGCGAGCCCATGCCGCGCCGCAGAATTCGCGGCCGCAGCCGGTACGCGGAAACCATCAAGGATCAAAGCCGATGAAAATTCTACTGGTCGGCACGTATCCCGGCGACAGGCCGGGGAGCATGGATCGCTTTGCATCGATGCTCCTTCGAGGGCTGCGCGAAGAGGGAATCGACGCGGAGATGATCCAGCCCGCGGTGATGCTGGGCCGCCTCGCAAGATCCGGCCCGGCAGCGAAGTGGCTGGCATATATCGACAGGTTCGTGCTCTTCCGCGGCCCCCTGCGAAAGGCCGCGCGCGCGGGCTGCATCGTACACATCACCGACCAGGGGAATGCAATCTGGGCCGGCTCGCTGCCGGGCGCGGTCGTGACCTGCCATGATTTGCTGGCGATTCGCTCCGCGCTCGGGGAATTCCCGCAGCATCGCACCGGGTTGAGCGGCCGGATTCTCTCAGCGCATGGTAATGCGGGGCCTGAAACGGGCGCGCGGTCTCGTCTCCGTTTCGAGCGCGACGCAATCCGATGTGCGCCGGCTCGTTTGCGAAAGCTGCCTCATTCCAAATGGCATTGAATCACATTGGGCGCCGATGGAAGCGGGCTCGGCATGGCGCAAGATCGAGCGTGCCGGCGTGGATGCCCAGGCGCGCGCAGCCGGGTACCTCTTGCATGTGGGCGGCAACCAATGGTACAAGAACCGCGCCGGTGTGATCCGCGAGTTCATCGATCTGCGCCAAAAGACCAGACACGCGCCGCGCCTCATCCTGACAGGGCCGCCGCTCGATCCGGCTCTGCTCTCATGGTTGCAAAAGGCCGGCCTTCGAAACGAAGTGACTCTCCTCGCCGGCATTTCCGATTCCACATTGCGCGCCCTGTACGCCATGGCGCAGGGGCTTCTCTTTCCCGTCGATTGCGGAAGGATTTGGCTGGCCCATACTCGAAGCACAGGCGTGCGGCTGCCCGGTGCTGATTCCGGATCGCGATCCGATGCGCGAGACCGCCGGTGGCGCGGCGCTGCTCGTCGCGGACGACGACTGGACGAACGCCATTGATTCGCTTCTCGCGATGAACACGGCCCGCCGCGCGGAATTGATCGCCACCGGCATCGCAAATGCGCGCCAGTACTCCGTGAAACGGATGGCGCAAGGCTACATCGCATTCTACAAACAGTTCCTGCCGTAAATCACGACGCATGGGCCGCACCATTCTCCATCTCATCGATTCTCTCGAACCGGCCTCCGGCGGCCCGGCCGCGCTCCTGTGCGCAATAGCCCCGCGAGCACGCGGCGATGGGCCACACCTCGCGCGCGATTCTGCTCACGCGACACGACAGGCCGATGCCCGAGGGCCTGGAGATTATCGAGGCCGGCACGAAACCGCATTTCGGCGGGTATGGCGCGCGCCCCGGACTGGTGGCGCGCATTCGAGCGGAGGGCGCGCCGGCAC